>NZ_CDRNXF010000004.1:607500-3504731 GCF_977018685.1 Velazquezella soli | reverse complement strand
GCTTCCCAAGCTGAATACGAGGGTTCGATTCCCTTCACCCGCTCCAATCCCCCTCCCGATCAGCTCTCCTTCCGTCGCGGCATGTGCGGTGTCTTGCTCCAGTGGAACGGCTTTGTCCTGAGTTCCCGTAGCGCCTTCCAGGCGGCGAAGGATGTCATCATCCAGTAGAGCGGCACCGCAACCCAGCGGCGGCCGACGAGGCGCTTTTCGTGGTCGGTCATCGATCCGATGCCGAGGCCGAGGAAGATGAGATAGCTGCCGAGGATATTGGTGAAGTCGATCGCGAACAGGCCGACGACCTCAAGCGGCAGCGTGTCGATCGGCGCCCGCAGCATTGCTGAGAAGCCGACGCCGAGAAAGACGAGGATCAGCGGATGCAGCAGCGATGACAAAAGCATGCCGCCCACCAGCAATTGGATCACGCAGAAAGGCTTGATGCCGATTTCGCCGATCAGCCGCGCCGGGTCGCGCATCAGCACCAGCCAGGTTTGCAGCCAGCCCTTGAACCAGCGGCTTCTCTGCGACGTCCAGACCTTGATCGATAAGGGCGCGTCCTCCAGAGTCTGATGCCGCATCACGTCGGCGGTAAAGCCGAGCCGGTAGAGCCGCATGCCAAGATCGGCGTCTTCCGTCACGTTGTACGGATCCCATCCGCCGGCTGCGATCAGCGCGCTGGTGCGGAAATGGTTGGACGTGCCGCCGAGTGGAAGCGGCATGTTCATTTTCCCGAGCATCGGCAAAAGGCCGCGAAACAGCGCTGCATATTCGAGCGAAAACAACGCGCTCAACCAGCTTTCCCGTGCGTTGGTGATGATCAGTGGTGCCTGCAGGCAGGCGAGTTCGGACGGTGCCGCGCGAAACCGCCGGTACGCCTCGCGGAGTTGTTGCGGGTGCGGCCTGTCCTCGGCGTCGTAGATTGCCGTGAATTCGCCGCGCGCACCTTTCAGCGCATAGGTGAGAGCCTTTGGCTTCGTCCGCGGACCATAGGCCGGCACTTCGACGATCTCGAACTGGGGGCCAGGCTCAAGCGCCTTCAAGGCTTCGATCGTCTGCCGGTCGTCGATTTCGCATACGAACTTGATGTCGAGCAGAGATGCGGGCCAGTCCAGCCGCTTGAGGCTTGCGACCAACTGCTCGGCCATGTCCTCTTCGCGGTAGAGTGCGACCAGAACAGTGTAGCGCGGCAGCGGCCCGAACGGTGGAGCGATTGGCACGCGTTCAGGCGCCACCAAAGTTTGCCGGATCATCGCCGAAAGTCGCAGACAGAGCGTCGAAAAATAGGTGAGTGACAGGACGATATGCAGCGCAAGCAGCGTATCGATCGGTGCAATCAGCAGGAGACAGGCAAGGGTCGTCAGAAACGACCCACCGTAAAAGCCCTGGTGGCCTGCGAGCACAACGCGGGCCGACAGCAGGGGTCTCTGCTCGAACAGGGTATTCGTGGTCTCGCGGATACGGCGCGCTGCATCGGCTTTCCAGACGGATTCGCGAATGGCGCTCGGCGTGGTGATGACGAGATCGCGGCCCACAAGCGGCAGGGTCGCAAGCGTTGCCGCAATCTGCGAAAGTCGCGCCGCCTCCGGCACGATGGCGATTTCCTGCGCCTTGTTGCGATGGGCGATCCTCACCATGGTCGGGCGTGTCAGCTGGGCGTCGGTCGAGGGCAGGATAACGACAAGCGCGGGATCGAGCGACGAGACGAAGGGAAGTCGCAGCAGACGGGCGATGGCACCGTAATAGGCGTCTTCCCTCACGTCGCCGCTTGCCAGAAGCTCGGCCTCGACCGTCGTCCCGTTTTGCCTGGAGAGGCCAGCCAGCTTGGCGATCAACGGTTTCGAGAAACCGAGGGCCGCAAGCGCTGTCAGCTCGACCTGGATGCCGGGACGAAAGTCGAGCATTTGCCCGGACTCGGTCTCGTCGGTCGGCGGCGCCCCCGTTTCGTCGTGATAGGTCGGCTGCGAAGCATGTTCCTCTGAGCGCATGTTGCTGCTACACCGTCCGCAGACGAACCCCTATTGCCCCACACGGATCATAAAGATGCGATACCTGATTACATCCCTAAAAAGCAGTGGTGTTTTCAAGTTTATGCAGCTCTTGGTGGTGGTGATACACGGACTTCTGTCCGCAACGCAGGCACTTGCGGCCTCCACCGCTCCGCCTTCTACCCCGGCGACCCAGCTTCCGCTGATGTTTGACGCACGAGAACGCGTGGAGCGTCAGGATCTGTCGACAATCCTGCGCGTGCGCATCCTGACGACAGTCGATTTCCCCCCTTTCAATTTCGCAGATCAATCGGGCCGGCTGTCAGGCTTCAACATCGATCTCGCCCGCGAGATTTGCTCGGTCCTGAAGATCGAGGCAAAGTGCCAGATTCAGGCCATGCCCTTCGCGGATCTCGAAAAGACCCTGGAAGACGGGGGCGGGGAGGCCGTGATGGCAGCGGTCGCTGCAACTCCGTCGCTGCGGCAGCGCTTTCTTTTTTCCAGGCCCTATCTCGGTATCCCGGCAAGGTTTGCCCGCAACAACGCGGCGACACCGGCTGCGACCACGGTATCGGACCTCAGCGATCGTCCGGTCGGTGTCGTCAAGGGAACGGCGCATGAGGCGATGCTAAGAGCGTTCTTCCCGAAGATCACGCAAAAGCCGTTCGACAGTTACGAGGACATGCTGGCAGCGCTGAAGGAGAGACAAGTCGATGCGGTCTTTGCCGATGGCCTTCGCCTGCCGTTCTGGGTCGCAAGCGAGGCATCGGAAATCTGCTGCAGCCTGTTCGACGGCCCCTACCTGTCGCAGAAATTTCTAGGCGAGGGCCTGACCATCATGGTCCGCAGAAACGATCCGACCCTTGCAGCCGCCTTTGATCAGGCGCTGGCCGAATTGTCGCGCAACGGCCGCCTGCAGGAACTCTACCTGCGCTATTTCCCGAACGGCCTCTACTGAGACAGAGGAATTTTTTCTCAAGAGACGCTAAATGGAACGCGGCTTACTGGCTCGCCCAGATGATCCGAGCCATCCATTCCACATCGGCCGTGTCGAACGAACGGTTCGCGTGTTCGGGGTTGAGCGACAGAAGCTCGACCAGGCGCGCGCTCTGGCGCGCCAGAACTTTCGCCATCACCTCGCCCTCGCGGGTTTTCAACACCACGCGGTCGCCACGCCGAACCTGTGCGCCGGGCTCGACGATCAGCACGTCGCCGTCCCGATAGAGCGGCATCATGGAATCGCCCTGGACCTCGAGCGCGTAGACACCGGCTTTTCGGGCGGGATCGACGGGAAATTCCACCACATCCCAGCCCTGTCCGGCAGGAAAACCGCCATCGTCGAAAAAGCCGCCGGAGCCGGCCTGGGCAAAGCCGAGCAGCGGGATCGTGCCGTTCTGGGAGGGAAAATTGCCGTCGGGAAGTTGCGACCTGCCCATCGCATGCGGCAGATAGCTCATGAACTGATCGACCGTTGCGCCGGTCGCTTCCAGAACTTTGGCAATCGATTCCGTCGAGGGCCATCGCAGACGTCCGTCGGGGCCAAGCCGTTTCGACTTGTTGAACGAGGTCGGATCCAGTCCTGCGCGTCGGGCAAGCCCGGACGGCGACAGCTGATGACGCTCAGCCAGCGTGTCGATCGCGATCCATATCGTCTCATGTGACAGCATCGTCGTCCCTGCCCCCGGCACAAGAGGAAACAGCCGTTGCCGCCTTCCGCCTGCCATTGCCGATCAGTCCCGTTGGATGCAAGCGTCAAGGATACCGGCCCTCAAGGCCGCCGCCCGGAGATGAGCGATCTCCGCTTGCTCGTCGCAGAATTTAGCCCAGCAGGGGGATTTCGTAAAGCAGAAAAGGAATAAAATCCTTTGCTGCTATCCTACGCCACCATGGCCATGTTGAGCCGGCCGAGCTTGATGACGGCTTGGGTGCGACTATCGACGTTCAGCTTCAAAAGAATAGCCGAGACATGCGCCTTGATGGTCGCCTCCGAGACGCCCAGCTCGTAGGCGATCTGCTTGTTGAGCAGGCCTTCGCCAAGCATCGACAGAACCCGGTGCTGCTGGGGCGTCAGCGTCCGCAGACGGTCGAGAATGTCTGATCTTGCGGCGTCTTCCTCGCTCTGCGATGTCTCGCCTTTCGGCACCCAGATATCGCCTTCCAGCACGGCCTGTATTCCGGCCCTGATATCGTCAAGCCCGCAGGATTTGGAAATGAAGCCGGAAGCGCCCAGATCGAGCGCCCGCCTGATCGTGCTGCGATCGTCCGTGGCTGAAACGATGATCACCGGTAGCGCCGGAAAGGCCGACCTGAGCGACGTCAGGCCCGCAAATCCGCTCACGCCCGGCATGGCAAGGTCGAGCAGCATGAGATCGGTTTCGGGATTGTCTTGCGCCGCTGTTCTCGCCGCATCGAAGTCGCCCGCTTCGATGATGACAATTTCGTCGGCAACGCCTTGTATCGCCTGTTTCAGCGCACCGCGGAAAAGCGGATGGTCGTCGGCGATGATGATGTTGAGTGTCTGCATGTCCACGCCCCCTCCCAAAGGCATAGTCGTGCTTTCCCTGTAATACTTAATGTGTAGCGCCGAGTGTGGCGCGACACAAGTCTGCAAAATAGCATGAATCAGGTCCTGTCCGGTTGCGGCTCGCCGCCAAATTCCCGTACCATCGACATGACGCCGCGCATGAACCGCTCGATGATCGAGAGCGACCGGTCGACAGCATCGTCATCAGGAAAGGTCTTGGGGCGATCGGCAAGACGCTGTTCCAGCGCGGTTACGCGTTTTTCGAGCAGATCCAGTTCCTTTTCATAGGCGGCCCGCTCGTCCGGTGCCATGCGGCAGACCAGTTCTCCGTCGGTGTCGTTGCACAGCGACATCGCGCCGGTTTGCGTATCCAGCCGAACGATCCCCTGTTCGGTCCGCTCCAGCTGGAACCGCCGGTCGTCTTGCGCTTGAGCCGGCAGCGAAAGCACCTGCGTCGAGAGCGCAACGGTTACAAAGACTCGTGTCGCAGTGATCCTTTTCATGATCCTTCCTCCTCATTGCACCATGGACAATCAACGCCCTTTGCGGCAAACGGTGCCGATCATAGATCAGAGCCGGACTATGGGAGTTCGTGATGCCCGATATCGTCTACAAGATCGTACCCGATTTACTTTGGCGCAAGGCCAAGGAGACTGGTCGCTTCGAAGGTGCGGAAATCGACCTGCGCGACGGCTACATCCATTTCTCCACCGGGTCCCAGGCGCGCGAAACGGCCAAGCGGCATTTCGCCGGCCTGACGGGCCTGATGCTGGTCGCCGTCAACACGCTGGTTCTGGGCGATGCCCTGAAATTCGAACCCTCGCGCGGCGGCGATCTTTTCCCCCACCTATATGGCTTCCTGCCGTTTTCAGCCGTGCTCTGGGAAATGCCGCTTTTGATCGGCGTTGACGGCCAGCATGCCTTTCCGGAGAAAATGCCATGATCGGAACAGTGATGCGGCCGTTTTCGGCGCTGGCGTCGCGCAGTCTGTTCGTCTTCGATCCGGAAAAAGCTCACGGCCTGTCGGTCGCGGCGCTGAAAAGCGGTGTCGTGCCGGCCTGCAGCCTCAAGGCCGATCCGCGGCTCGCCCAGACGATCGCCGGCATCCGCTTCGAAAACCCGATCGGGCTTGCCGCCGGCTATGACAAGAATGCCGAAGTGCCGGATGCGGTCCTGAAGCTCGGCTTCGGCTTCACCGAAATCGGAACCGTCACGCCGAAGCCGCAGGCCGGCAACGACAAGCCGCGCATTTTCCGGCTGGTCGAGGATCGCGGCATCATCAACCGGCTCGGCTTCAACAACGAGGGCCACGAGGCGGCGTTCCAGCGACTTTCGGCCCGTAGAGGCGCAAGCGGCATCGTGGGCGTCAATATCGGTGCCAACAAGGATGCGCAGGACCGTATCGCCGATTACGTCGCCGGTATCCGCAAATTCTACGGCCTTGCCACCTATTTCACAGCCAATATCTCGTCGCCCAACACGCCCGGCCTGCGCGACCTGCAGGCGCGCGACAGTCTGAAGGCACTGCTGGAGGCAATCTTGTCGGCGCGTGACGAAGAGGCGACCCGCCATGGCCGTTCCGTGCCGATCTTCCTGAAGATTGCGCCGGATCTGACCGAAGAGGGAATGGATGATGTCGCAGCCGAAGCCACGTCCCATGCTCTGGATGGCCTGATCGTCTCCAACACGACACTGGCGCGCGACGGTTTGCGCAACCAGGCCCAGGCGAAGGAAATGGGCGGGCTTTCGGGCGCCCCGCTGTTTTCACGCTCGACAACCGTGCTTGCCAAGATGCGCCAGCGGGTCGGCAAGGATCTGCCGATTATCGGCGTCGGCGGCGTGGGAAATGCGGCGCAAGCGCTCGAAAAGATCCGCGCCGGAGCCGATCTGGTTCAGGTCTATTCCTGCATGGTCTATGAAGGGCCGGGCCTGCCATCCGCGATCGTCCGCGGCCTGTCGTCTCTGCTTGACCAGGAAAAGGTCGCATCGATCCGCGAACTGCGCGACACGCATCTCGACCGTTGGGCGGCGAAGAGCCTCTAGCTTCTATCAGTTGGACAGCACCATCGCCCAGTACAGCCTTCCGTCGCTTGCGCGGGCGGCAGCAACGCCGAGGCCCTTGTAGCTGCCCAGCATGTTGCGCAGGTGTTTGGGCGAGTCGATCCAGGCCTGGACCGCGTCGCCGACATCATGCTGGCCAGCCGCAATGTTTTCCGCCGCTGGCAGCGCCACCTCGCTCTTTCGCATCCGGTCGCCGAAATCGTCCCCGAAGCCGATCAGGTGCTTCATTTCCTTTGCCTTCGCCATTCGGACGGCCTGCCGCCCGGCTGCCAGTCGTGCCTGCTTGTCGAGGCCAAGAGACGAAAGGCCCTTTGCCTGGCGCAGCTCGTTGACGAGCGGAAGCGCTGCTTCCGTCTCATCGACAGAACCGGGCGTCGGCGTCATGACAGATGTGGTGGAGCAGCCGGCAAGGAGAAGGCCGGTGCCGGAGAGCGCCAGAAAGGTGCGACGGGAGGGGAGAGACACCATCGACATTCAGCGGCGAATGCTCAGAAGCCGCAGCACGATGAAGACAGGCACCACGATGATCGCGCCGAGAAGGAGATAGTCTCCGACGCGTCCCAGTGCCTGGAAACCGTTGTACCAGAGGTCGAGGAAGTAGTAGCGGATGGTGTCGACGATATTGTCCGGCGTGAAGCCGAAGAACGCCAGCACGAAGCCGACGATCAGGCAGACGACGATCAGCTTGATGATCGTGCGGCCGATCGAATCGCCGAGGAACCTGTTCACGCCATCCGCCATCGTCGATCGTCTCCACCGTTGGAAAATTTGTTTGGGATTGCCATAGCCTTGCGGGAACAGTCCCGCAACCTGTCACATAGGCACTCTTCACTAGCCTCTCAAATACAACTTGAGTTTTTTTGTGGCCCGGGTGACAGGAGGGGCGAGGGGAATGGCGAGATGACGCAACTCCACCGTCGCCGTAATGCCCGCCGCAATTCCCGCCGTAACTCCAGTGAAAGCCGTCACGCCATGAGCGCGATCCAGTTCTCTTCCGGTGACGTCATTGCCGACCGCCGTGCGGATTATGCCCGCATGCTGGCCGAGGGACAGGATTTCTCCGCCGCCGCAGAACTGATGGAGCAGGCACTGGAACTCGTGCCCACCTGGGCCGCCGGATGGTTCAGGCTCGGCGAATACCGCGACAAGGCGGCACTCGCGAATGCAGCCGACGCCTATCGCCGCGCGCTCGAACTGCAGCCGGACGATATCTTCGGCGCCAGCCTGCGGCTCGCGCTGATCGGCGCCGGCGATGTCCCGGACCAGCCGCCCAGCCGCTATGTGGAGGGCCTGTTCGACGACTATGCCGACAGGTTCGATACGTCACTGGTGGAAAAGCTCAACTACTCGGTCCCGCAAAAGCTTGGCACGCTGGTCGCGCACCATGGGCCGTTTGCGACCGTGGTCGATCTCGGCTGCGGCACCGGCCTGTTCGGGGCCGAGATCCGCGACCGGGCAGGGCGCCTGGAAGGGTTCGACCTGTCTGCCAACATGCTGGCCAAGGCTGCGGACAAACACCTCTATGATCACTTAGGCCAGTCGGATCTCAGCCTTGAGGCAGCACAGTCCGGCCTGTTCGACACGCTTCCGCCGCACCGTGCCGATCTCGTTTCGGCAGCCGATGTGCTGATGTATCTCGGCTCGCTCGAAACGGTCTTCCCACTCGTGACCGAGCTTCTGGCACCGGCCGGTCTGTTCGCCTTCTCGGTGGAAGATGCGGGCGAGGACGAGACGTTTGTGCTCAAGGATTCGCTCCGTTACGCCCATTCGGAAGTCTATATCGGCGGCCTGCTCGCGCATTACGGCTTCGTTCTCATCGCCGTCGAGCGGACGACCATTCGCATGGATGCCGGCAAACCCATCCACGGCATACTGTTTCTGTCGCGAAAGACCGGGTAAGCCTTCACTTTGTTGTTATTTCGAAAGGCCGTCGACGCGCGCAGCGATGTCGCTTGATGAAGCTGCTATCGCGGTGCACAATCCGCCAAAAATCAAGGGGAATAGCGTGGCCGACGAACAGGTTGCAGCAAGGCGCCGTATGGGTTTTTACAGCCTTGATCCGGCACGCCACACGATGCTGGAAGATGCGCAGGGCCTGTTCATCAGCGCCATGGTCGCCGCCCTAGGTCTTTATCTTCTGAACCAGGTCGGGCTCCTCACCAGCGGCACGGCGGGCGTCGCCTTCCTGCTGCATTATGCGTTCGACATTCCCTTCGGCGTCCTGTTCTTCGTTGTCAATCTTCCGTTCTACTACCTGTCCTTCAAGCGTCTCGGCCTGGGCTTTTCGGTGAAGACCTTCATCGCCATTGCCGGCGTTTCCGTCATTGCCGAGCTGGAGAAGCGCTTTCTGGTGATCCAGTATCTCGATCCGTTCTGGGCAGCGCTGCTCGGCGGCATCCTGATCGGCTTCGGCCTTCTGGGGCTTTACCGGCATCGCGCCTCGCTCGGCGGCATCGGCATTCTCGCGATCTATATCCAGGACCGGTTCAAGATCCCGGCAGGCCTCGTTCAGCTTGGCTTCGATCTCTGCGTCATGGCCGCCGCCTTCTTCGTCGTTAGCCCGATGACCGTGGTCTGGTCGCTCCTGAGTGCTGTCGTGCTCAACCTGCTCTTGACCGTCAACCATCGCTCCGATCGCTATATCGCGGTGCGCTGATGGCAAACGTGACCGACAAAAGGAGCCCCGTCGGCCTCTGGACTTCCAGCTCCGAAAAACACTCGCTCATCGAGGATGTGCAGGCGATCCTTGCCGGTTCCATGCTGGCAGCGCTGGGCGTCGTGCTGCTGCAGGCCGCAAACCTTCTGATCGGCGGCACGGCAGGTATCGGCTTCCTGCTGCGCTATTCCGTCGATATCAGTTTCGGTGCCGCTTTCTTCCTGCTCAACCTGCCCTTCTACTGGCTTGCCTACAAGCGGCTCGGTCCGGTTTTCACGGTCAAGACCTTCTCCGCCGTCGCGGTCACGTCGGAGCTGACAGGCGTCCTGCCGAAGGTGATTACCATCAGCGCCATCGATCCGGTCATTGCCGCCCTGTTCGGCGGTCTCCTGATCGGATGCGGCATGCTGATCCTGTTTCGCCATCGCGCCTCGCTCGGCGGTTTCGGCATTCTCGCCCTCTACCTGCAGGACCGTCTCGGCTGGCGGGCCGGCTTCGTGCAGCTCGGGCTTGATTGTGTCGTGCTGGTCCTGTCCTTCCTCGTCGCCAGCCCCTTCGTCATCCTCTGCTCGGTCATCGCCGCGGTGACGCTTAACCTGACACTTGCGATCAACCACCGCACCGACAGATATATCGTTCGGTAATGCTCTTCATTTTCGCGTGGTTCGTCTTACCTTAACGACGTGGATCTCGTCGAAAACCCAACGCCCGGCTCTGATGCTGTCCCTCTGCCCCGCCCGTTCCTGAAATGGTTCGCGGAAAAGGGCTGGTCTCCGCGCGCCCATCAGCTGGAACTTCTCGCCCGCGCCCAGGCCGGCGAAAACATGCTGCTGATCGCGCCGACCGGTGCCGGCAAGACGCTTGCGGGCTTCATGCCGTCGCTGACCGATCTGGTCATGCGTGGCAAGATCCCGCCGGGCTCGGCGTTTACCGGTATCCACACGCTCTACATCTCGCCGCTGAAGGCGCTGACGGTCGATATCGAGCGCAACCTGATGAAGCCGGTCACCGAAATGGGGCTTGCCGTCACCGTCGAGAACCGCACCGGCGACACGCCGCAGTCGAAGCGACAGCGCCAGAAGCTCAATCCGCCCGATATTCTGCTGACCACCCCCGAACAGGTGTCACTGCTGCTCGCCAACAAGGAAGCGGAGCGTTTCTTCAAGGACCTGAAATACGTCGTCCTTGATGAGCTGCATTCTCTGGTCACCTCCAAGCGCGGCCACCTCCTGTCGCTCGCCCTCGGGCGCCTGCGCCGCCTTGCTCCCGGCATGCAGACGATCGGGCTGTCTGCCACCGTGGCCGACCCGATGGATCTCCAGCGCTGGCTGGTGCCGCAGGGCGAACATCCTGCCCCACCCGCCGGCCTCGTCCATGTGACGGGCGGCGCTGCCCCCGATATCACCATTCTCGACACGGAAAACCGCATTCCCTGGGGCGGCCATGTCTCGGCCTATGCCATTCCGGACGTCTACCGTGAGATCAAGCGCCATGCGACGACGCTGATCTTCGTCAACACCCGCTTCCAGGCCGAATTCCTGTTCCAGGCGCTGTGGACAATCAACGACGACAATCTTCCGATCGCGCTCCACCACGGTTCTCTAGATGCCGGCCAGCGCCGCAAGGTGGAAGCGGCGATGGCCGAAAACAAGCTGCGCGCCGTCGTCGCCACCTCGACGCTCGACATGGGCATCGACTGGGGCGATATCGATCTCGTCCTCCATATCGGCGCGCCCAAGGGCGCCTCGCGTCTCGCCCAGCGCATCGGCCGCGCCAATCACCGCATGGACGAACCCTCGAAGGCGATCCTTGTGCCCGGCAACCGCTTCGAGGTGATGGAATGCCAGGCGGCGCTCGATGCCAATTACTTGGGCGCCCAGGATACGCCGCCGGTCGGCGAAGGTGCGCTCGATGTTCTCGCCCAGCACGTCCTCGGCATGGCCTGCGCCGAGCCGTTCGATCCGCTCGAGCTCTATGACGAGATCATCTCGGCCTCGCCCTATGCCGGCCTTTCCTGGGAAATGTTCGAAAGGATCGTCGATTTCGTCGCCACCGGCGGCTATGCCCTGCGCGCCTATGAGCGTTACGCCAAGATCCGCAAGACGGAGGAGGGCCGCTGGCGGGTGTCGAATGCGCAGGTGGCGCAGCAATACCGCCTCAACCTCGGCACCATCGTCGAGGCGACCGAACTCAGTGTCCGCCTCGTCAAGCGCAATGCCAAGGGTGCCGTCGGCCGCGGCGGCATGACGCTCGGCAAGGTGGAGGAGCAGTTCCTCGAGCAGCTCGTGCCCGGTGATACGTTTCTGTTTGCCGGCAAGGTGCTGCGGTTCGAAACCATCCGCGAAAACGAATGTCTGGTGTCGAACACCTATTCCACCGATCCGATGATCCCGACCTATGCCGGCGCGAAATTTCCGCTCACCACCTATCTCGCCGATCAGGTGCGCGCCATGCTGGCGGATCCGGAACGCTGGAAGGTTCTGCCGGATCAGGTGCGCGACTGGCTGGCGATCCAGAAGGAACGCTCCATCCTGCCGCGCCGCGACGAGTTGCTGATCGAGACGTTTCCGCGCGGCAAACGCTTCTTCATGATCGCCTACTGCTTCGAAGGTCGGCTCGCCCACCAGACGCTCGGCATGCTTCTCACACGCCGGCTGGAGCGCGCCGGCGGCAGGCCGCTCGGCTTCGTCGCCACCGACTATTCGCTCGCCGTCTATGGCCTCAACGACATGGGTGCGATGATCGCGGACGGCAGCCTCAGCCTTTCCGATCTGTTCGACGAGGACATGCTGGGCGATGATCTCGAAACCTGGCTCGCCGAAAGCTATCTGCTGAAACGGACTTTCCGCAATTGCGCCGTGATTTCCGGGTTGATCGAGCGGCGTTATCCGGGCAAGGAAAAGACCGGCCGGCAGGTCACGGTCTCGACCGATCTGATCTACGACGTGCTGCGCAGCCACGAGCCCGATCACGTTCTTTTGGAGGCGACACGCCGCGATGCGGCAACGGGGCTTTTGGATATTGGCCGGCTAGGAGATATGCTGGCACGAATCAAAGGGCATATCACCCACCGCGCCCTTGATCGCGTTTCGCCGCTGGCGGTACCGATCATGCTGGAAATCGGCCGGGAAACGGTGCCGGGCGAAGCGCAGGACGTGGTGTTGGCCGAGGCCGCAGACGAATTGATCGCCGAGGCGATGGGGTAAGGCTTTATTCGCGACGCTAGCCCGGACAAAGGCCCGGCGCGGGGATAAAAGGCTTTGCACCGCAAGACAGGAAAGACCGAAAGACATTGCTGCACCGCCTGCGCCTCGCCGCTCAATCCAGCACGATGACCCCGGCCGCTACCGGCGCGGAAGAGATCGTTGTCCATGGCGTCGCGGCTGTCTGCGATCCGCTCGGCGGCCTCTATCTGCCGGCAACCGGCATGCTCGTCGTGTCCGACCTGCATCTGGAAAAAGGCGCTGCCTTTGCAAGGCGCGGCATGATGCTGCCGCCCTACGATACGATCGCCACTCTCAACATCCTCGCCGCCGTCATTGCCCGCTACGATCCGAAAGTGGTCGTGTCGCTCGGCGACAATTTCCATGATCGCCGCGGCTCCGAATATCTGCCGGAGAACCTGCGCACGATGATCGCAGACATGGCGCGCGGTCGCGACTGGATCTGGATCAACGGCAACCACGATCCGGACGGAACGATCGACCTGCCGGGCACCTGCACCGACGAACTCATCTATGGCGACCTCGTCTTCCGCCATGAACCGAGCTTGGCCACAGTCCCGAACGGGGTCAAGGGTGAGGTCGCAGGCCATCTCCACCCGTCCGCCACCGTCCGCCGCCGCGAGAAATCCGTCCGCCGTCCCTGCTTTGCCAGCGACGGTCACCGCCTCCTGATGCCCGCCTTCGGCGTTCTCGCCGGCGGCCTCGATCTCAATCACAAGGCGATGCACGGCATATTCGACCGCGAAACCCTGGTCGCCCACCTCCTCGGCCGCGACCGCATCTATTCCGTCCGCTACGGCAATTTGCTGGGCTGATCGCTCCAGGGATTACCCCCCTCCTTCAGCCAACGCAGTGTGTCGGTCCAGAACTCCTCCCTGTGGCGCGCGTGGAACAGGCCGAAATGCCCGATCCGTGAGTGCCCGTAGACCGCGGGCTCCAGCAGAACCTCCGTCCGTTCGGCGCCGTTATAATAGGCAAGGCTGCGGCGAATAGCTGCCACGCTGCCGATGTCGTCGTCCGCAACGGCAATGGCCAGGATGGGTGCCGTGACCGCCGCAAACCGGCGCAGAACCTCGTCGCGCTCGCCGACCGGATGGGTCATCTCCATCCGGGCCCCGCGAAAGCTCCACTCGTTGGCAACGCCTGCCGGCAGGTCTTCGAGCCAGCCGAGCCGCTTGCCCGGGAAATAGCCGAATGCGGCGGTAAGCACCGGCATCACTACATGCCACTTGAAAAACAGCCGGGCGCGGTGCCCCGGCGCATAATCGCGCCAGTAGGCGTATTGCGCGCCCACCGTCAGCATCCGGTCGATCCGTGCCCCGTTCGGAGATAGGCCGGGCAGATAGCCGCCGATACTGTGGCCAACCACCTGCAGCGGTTGATCCGGCCGCCTGTCGTGCATGAACCGAAGCGCTGCGTCGAAATCCTGCTCGCCCCAGTCCCGCCAGCGATAGCCGCAGCCCTTAAGGCTCGCCGGTCGCGACAGTCCGATGCCGCGATAATCGTAGGTCAGCACATCGAAGCCGTGCCTCGTTAGAAACTCCGCATAATAGTGATAGTAGCGGGCAAGGACGCCTGTTGCCGGGTTGATGATGACGCTGGCAAGCGGCGGCCCCGATGCCGGCCAGATGTGACCGCCGAGCACCACCCCGTCCTGGCAGGTGATCGTCATCGGTTCACCTGTCGGACGTGGTGTGTCCTGCGTCAGCGTCATCCCATTCTCCCTTCGGCGAAGGGAGAATACAGCCCTGTTTTTGGTGCGCAATTGGCCGAAAGGCCAAGGCGGTTGCGCGCCTCTAGCGTGGCAGTTTTGCGAACCCCTTGGCGAGGATCGGGCCGGTCGGGCGGCCGGTCGGGGAGCCGCCGGCTTGTTCGAGGGTGATCTCGTAGAGCTGGGTATCCTGGGGTCTCGGCAGCGCAGGGCCGTGCAGCGTTGCGGAATGCGCGCCTTCCAAAAGGCCGAGCGACATCGGCCCCATGTCACGCGAGGGCAGCGTCCAGACCTGCATCGTCTTGTCTTGCGGCACCGTAAAGTCGCTGAGCAGTCTGACACTTGCCGTGTCGTTGCCAAAATCCTCGACCACGGCCTGGATTTCGCCGGCCTCGTTGAGGAGCACGGCCACCACCAGCGGCTCGTTCACCCGGGTGACGCTCCAGACCAGACCACCGGCAAGGATCAGCGAAGCCGCGATCGCGGAGATCGCGGTTGCCCGCCAGCCGGAGCGGCTGTTGTCGTTGCCGGCGAGAGGCAGTCTCGGCGAAACCGACGCGAGAGACGGGGCAGCGGCGCCCGGTTGCTCCGGCAGACGGGAAGAGATCGCGTCCCACAGCGCCGATGATACCGGAGCCGGCTCGACGCTGATGTCGAGCGGAAGGAACCGCTCGCGTGCCTTGGCGACTGCTTCGGCAAGGCCGCCGTCGCGCTCGATGGCGGCCTCGACCTCGGCAGCCTCAGCCGCATCGAGAAGACCCAGAACATAGTCGTCGGCGATGGCCGGAAAGTCTCGTTCCTCGATCCTCATGCCATGCACTCCCGCAGCGAGGAAAGTCCGCGCCGGATCCACGATTTTGCCGTTCCAAGCGGAAGCTTGAGGCGTCCGGCGATTTCGCCATGCGTGTATCCGCCGACATAGGCCATCAGGATGCCGCGTCGCTTGATCTCGTCGAGGGAACCGAGGCACTCGTGCAGACGGCTGTTGCGGTCGAGCCTGTGGAAAGAGGCCATGATCTGGTCCAGCTGCTCGCCGTCCTGCAGCGTCTCGAGCCTATCTTCGCCGACCAGATCCTCGCGCTTGCCATCGCGCAACAGATTGAGCGCGCGGTTGCGCACGATCGCGTAGATCCAGCCGCGCGCCGATCCGCGGTCGGGGGAATATTGATGCGCATGGGTCCAGATGCGGATGAAGGCTTCCTGCACCACTTCTTCCGCCAGTTCCCGCCGCCGCACGATCCGCTGCGCAACAGCCACCAGCCGGCCGGCCTCGTCGTCGAAGATGCGGCGCAAGCCCTGACGGTCGCCCGCAGCGCAGGCGGCAAGGGCCATCTCGAGATCGTGTGTTTGGTCGGTCACCAGGGCCAAGCCGCTCTCTCCCCATGCGCGTTCGCAGGAACGCGAATATTGTCTCTGTGCTGTTGCCACGGCGGGCATGGGCTCGTCCAGTCTCGAAAGGTTTACCGGCTGCAAAGTCGCCTTCGAACTTAAGGACACGCCAACCCGGAAAATGGATGCAGCGAAAAAATATTTTCGTCTGCTGCATCCAAACGTATCCTCCCGTGTGTCTCCCTTCTGAGAGCATCGAAAAGGCCATGCGCCGACATGCTCTCGTCAAAGGTTTCAACGGGAGAACAGACACCATGAAGACCCTTCGCCACGCTCTGATCGCATCCTCGATCCTCGCAGCTTCAGCCGTCACGGGCGCAGTTGCCGCCTCCGCCGCCCCGGTCCTCGGTCTTACCGGCGACAAGACGCTGGTGATGTTCGACACGGCAAAGCCTGAAGTCAGCAAGACGATGGAAGTCACCGGCGTCACCAAGCTGGTTGGCATTGATTTCCGCCCGGGCAACAAGACCGTGATCGGCGTCACGCCGGAACACGCGATCGTCTCGATCAATCTCGAAACCGGTGCCGCCACCGAAGTCGCCAAGATGGACAAGATGCTGACCATGTCGGACGCTCCTGTTGTGGTCGATTTCAACCCGATGGCGGACCGCCTGCGCTTCATGACCGGCACCACCAACCACCGCGTCCATCCGGATACGGGCGCCGTCACGGTCGATGGGACGCTCGCCTTCGAAGAGGGCGACATGCACAAGGGCGAAGCCCCGAACATCGTCGCCGCGGCCTATACCAATTCGATCGGCAAGCCCGAGAAGACCGCGATGTACAACATCGATGCCACGATCGGCGCGCTGATCCAGCAGACCAAGCCGAACGACGGTACCCTGAAGGCAATCGGCAAGCTCGGTCTCAAGGACAAGCCGGCGACCTACGCCTTCGATATTCAGGGTGAAGACGGCGGCAAGAACACCGCCTATCTCGCAGCCGGAAAGATGCTCTACACGGTCAACCTGGAAACGGGCGCTGCGACCGAAGTCGGTACAATCTCCGGCGTCGAGACCGATGTACGTGACATCGCGGTTCTGCCTGCTATGTAATGCGACTGGCGGGGCGGACCACAGCGGTTCCGCCCCGCCGACTCAAACGATGCGTGCCGCCTATATCTCGCCCGAGATCTCCCGGCGCCTGCGGTCCAGCTCTTCCGTGTAGCGCCGCAGCGTATGACTTTCCGAAAGCTGGCCGATCACCTTGCGCTCGATCTGGTTGTTGACCACGGCCAGCGCTTCCGTCTCCGTCTTGTCGAACATCGCCGCCGCCTGCTTGGCATTCATGCTGCGCAGAAGAACGTCGTTCTTGAAGCGGATGAAATCGGCAAGCTGCGGCTTTTCCTCGCCGCCTTCGGTCGCCGCCGAATAGATTTCCGGCGTCAGCACCATGCCGATATATTTTTCGTCTTCGCCGACCATGATCACGCGCTGGGTTGATCCAAGCGGAAACTCCTTGCGAAAGTCCTCGAGCGTCATGGATGCCGGTGCCGTCTTCACGTCGGCGCGCATCAGCTTGTCGACGGTAAGGTTGCGGATCCACCCGACGTCATGGGCGCTGCGGATGCTTTCACCACGCAGGTGAAAACGCCATGTCGCAAACGAGTAGCCGAATGTGGTGCGCACCACGACGGAAGAGGTGATGACCGCGGCAAGCGCCAGCGCCGTGATCGGAAAGTCACCGGTCACTTCGAGCGCCAGGAAGGTCATGGTCAACGGTCCGCCGATCACGGCAACGGCCATCGCGCTCATTCCGACCACGGCATAGATGACTGGCGTCAGCGTCGCATTGGCGAAGATGTAGGGTGTCGAATAGGCAAACAGCTTGCCGATCAGCGCACCGAGAAACAGCGAGGCAAAGAACAAGCCGCCACGGAAACCGGCGCCGATGGTAATGGCCGAAGCGACGGATTTCAGCAGAAGCAGGCCCAGCACCGCGCCAATCGCCATATTCTGGTTGAGGCTCGCATGCAGCGCGCCGTGACCGGCCGAAAGCACCTGCGTATCGATCAGCGCCAGCAGGCCCACCGCAAGTCCTCCGATCGCCGGCCGGAAGGCGGACGAGATGGAACTGGCGCGCGCCAGTTCCTCGACCTTGGTCACGCCCTGCATGAGCAGGATGCCGCCGCCGGCACAGACGATGCCCAGCACCACCGCCGGCAGGTAATCGGCGGGCACGACGGTGCCGATCTTGCCGATATCGATCATGAAGGCATCGCCGACGAAAAGCCGGGTGACGAAGGTTGCCGCAAGCGCCGCAACGACGACGGGCGCGAGGCTCACGATCGTGTAGGTGCCGATGATCAGCTCGAACGCGTAGAAGGCGCCGGTCAGCGGTGCGTTGAAGGCGGATGCGATGGCACCGGCAGCACCGCAGCCAACCAGCACGCGCAGATCCGTTCGGCGCAGCTGCACCAATGAGCCGATCTTCGACGCAATGCCGGAGGACAGCTGCGTATAGCCGGCCTCAAGCCCGATCGAGGTGCCGAAGCCGTTGGAGATCAGGTTCTGCACCGCGACGATGATGCTGTCGGTCAGTGACAGGCGACCGCCATGCAGCGCATTGGCCTCAATCGGGTCGACCATCGGCTTTTTACGCCACTTGCGCAGGATCAGGTACAGCAGGCCCATCACGACACCGCCGGCAACCGGCGCCAAAAGCACCGTCGTCGGCTCGAGAAACGCTGCCGAGCTTAAGCGCTCGGTGCTGCCGATCTTGAAGATCAGGACATGCAGCGCGTGCGAGATAAAACTCATCGCGGCGACCGCGAGGCCGGCGAGAACCCCGACAACGCCTGCAATCAGGATCAGGCCGAATTCGCTGCGCCTGATGACTGCGCGCAGTTCGGACGGCCGAAGCAGCGGACGGAGGAGGGACAGGGAAGCCAAAAGGCGTGCGGCGATCCGGCGGAACATGCTGACGCTTTGCATTGGAACTGTATGTTGCGCCCTAACTAGGGCGTGAGGAGAGGATTGGAAACCGTTCCGGCGAATTTGTTAGACGATCAGTCCTTGCGGAAGATGATGCTGGCGCCCCATCCGGTCACGACAGCGATCAGCACGCAGAACAGACCGTAGGCGATCGGACGCTCGTGGGCTGCATCGGTGATCGCCTGCTCCAGGCCGGTCTTGACCACGCGCAACGGCATCTCCCGCTGAAAGATCAGGTCGCCGCTCTTGAACAGATAGGCGTGGACCATGTGCACGCCATCGGGAACGTTGGCTGGAAGCCGCAAGGAGGCGCGGAACAGGCTGGACGAGACGAAGCGCACGCCGCTCGTGTCGCGCTGGTAAAGCCCGCTGTTAAGCTTCTGCCGGCGATAGGCCTCGCGGAAATCGCGGATCAGACCGGAATTCGGAATGTAGCCGGTGGGGTTGAGAGGCAGGTGTTCGATGCCGACCCCGATATTGTTGAAGGACGGCGCCTGGTGATCGAGGTCGTTCAGCTGGCGCGTGCTGGCGATCGAATAGCTCTCCGGCACCTGTTCGAACGTCATCGCCTGGGTGTTCATCCAGATCCCGAGCACGCGTTCCTTGCGCCGCACGGTGGCATAGTCGCGCGGACCTTCAAGCGTCACGACGATATCGTACTGACCGATCGCGAGCAGCAGCTCGTCCGGATTGGTAATGGCCCCGAAGATGGTGAGGTCGGCGCCGCGGAAATCCGAGGTGATGGCAATCTCGCTCGACGACGCCCCGATCTCCAGCCCTTCCTTGATCGGCGAGGCCGTGTCGAACGGCGTCTGGGCCGCGACCTGCGTTGCCAGCGACAATCCGAATGAGAGAAGAAGAAGGAGGGAGAGGATCAGCCTGCGCATCAGTAGGACAGTCCTCCGACGGCGACCGAATAGACGTCGCTCGGCGTTGCGATCAGGCCGATCGCAAGACGGATGCCGACGGCGAGAACCAGCAGCGCCAACAGCGCGCGCAGCTGTTCGCCGCGCAGCTTCTGGCCGACGCGCACGCCGTATTGCGCGCCGATCACGCCGGCGACCATCAGGATCGTCGCAAGGACGATATCGACTGAGTAGTTGGTCGCCGCCTGAACCATGGTCGTATAGGCGGTGGTGAAGATGATCTGGAACAGCGAGGTGCCGACCACGACATTGGTCGGAATGCGCAGGAGATAGATCATCGCCGGCACCATGATGAAGCCGCCGCCGACACCCATGATAGAGGTGAGCACGCCGATGACGAAACCGAGCACGAGGATCGGGATGGCGGAGAGATAGATCTTCGACTTCTTGAACCGCATCTTGAAGGGCAGGCGGTGCACCCAGTTGTGCTGGCCCGGGCGTTTCAGCGGTAGCTGCTGGTTGTTCTTTGCCCGCCGCATGGCTCTCAGGCTCTCCTGCAGCATCAGCGCGCCGATCGTCGACAAAAGCACGACATAGAGAAGCGAGATGAACAGGTCGAGCTGGCCGATGCGCCGTAGCCAGGAAAAGATCCACACACCGACCGTCGCGCCGACAAGGCCCCCGGCAAGCAGCACCGTGCCCAGTTTCATATCCAGCGACCCGCGCCGGAAATGGGTGATCGCGCCCGAGATCGAGGAGGCAACGACCTGGTTGGCGCCGGTTGCCACGGCAACGACGGGTGGAATGTTGTAGAAAATCAGAAGCGGCGTGATCAGGAAGCCACCGCCGACGCCGAACATGCCGGACAGAAACCCGACAGCTGCACCCATGCCAAGGATGATGAAGATGTTCACCGAAAGCTCTGCAATCGGCAGGTAGACAGTCACGGCTGAACCTCGACACGTCGAAAAAGACAACGCCGTTGCAGGCGGCACGCATTCAAGATGGCCGTCGCTCTGGCTTTGGGGAACCCTTTCACAGACGCGATGAACCGCGCATGAAGGACACCCCGTCATGCGCTTGGCCTGCCGGGGTGTCAATTCGTGAATCCGCCGGGAAAACAGCAGCTTCAGCGTTTTCCAATGGGCGTGGCCGATAGTCCCCAGCCCGACCGGATTGGTCGTCTTACGGGTTGCTGGCTACTTGTTGCGTGCCAGCAATTCCCGAACCAGTGCGTCGTTGATGCGGCCGGAAGGCTCCTGGCCGATCGAGGACTGGAACGACTTGATTGCGCTTACCGTCTTGGCCCCAAGCTTGCCGTCCGGCCGTCCGGCTTCAAAGCCGTTCTTGTTGAGGATCGCCTGGATGTTGCGGACGGCCTTTTCCATGTCAACAGATGCGGTGGTAAGACGCTTGCCGGCAGCCCATTCATCCGGAACAACAACGGCATTTGCCCGCGGCTCGGGTGTCATCACCTTCCAGAGGTCGACCTTGGCGCGGGCGCTTTCCAGCTGTTCCTTGCGCATGGCGTTGGCCACTTCGTCGCGCTTCTGGGCGGCGTCGTTGTCGCCTGCCTTTGCCGCAACGGCAAACCACTTGTAGCTCTCTTCCAGATCCTGCTTCACGCCGTTGCCGCGGGCAAACAGGATGGCAAGGTTGAACTGGCTGTCGGCGACGCCGTGGTCGGCGGCCTGGGTGAACCACTTGACGGCCTGGGTGTAGTCAGGCTGGCCCGTGGCACCGGACGCGTAGAGAACGGCGAGGTTGTGCATGGCGCTGGCATTGCCGGCTTCGGCGGCCAGCTGATAGTAGCGAACGGCTTCACCGAGGTTGCGCTCGACGCCCGTTCCCTTTTCGAACATGTTCGCCATGCGGTACTGGGCAGGCGCAAGACCACGGTCGGCGGCAAGCTTGTACCAGGTTGCCGCCTCTACGAGATCAGTCTTGACGCCACGTCCCTCGGTAAAGCGGGTGGCAATCTCGAACAGCGCGTTGGCATCGCCCGACGATGCGGCGTCGGCAAGCGATTTCGGCTCCAGGCCGACAGGCACGACGATCGGAGCCGGTGCCTCGATTTCAGCGGCAGCCGGCGCTTGTGCCGTGAAGCCGGCGTCTTCTGAAGGTGCCGGAGCAGCTTCGGCGGCCGGACGCATTGAAGCGAGATCTCCGGCTGCGGGAACCGGATCGATCAGGTGGTTTGTCGCGGCGTCGGGCGCGACCGGAGGCGGCGTCGCTGCCACATCCTGTCCGTCACCATCGCTGGCTGCAGGGCTTTCGGCCGGGGCCTGAGCGGTGTCGACAGGAGCGGGAGCTTCGACTGGTGCGCTCGGAGCCTGCGCAGTCTCTTCCGGCACGGAGACCGGAGCCGGGGCTTCGAGGGCAGCCTGTTCGGGCGCGCTGTCGCTGCTTCCGGTCACGTTCTTGACCACCTGCATCGACATCATCACCAGCAGCACGGCGCCGACGGCCATCAGGATGGGGCGGCGATGCTGCGAAAACTTGGCAAACATGCCGGTCTTTTCGGACGGCGTGCCGGCAACAGACGTGGTCTGCGACTTGGTGGCGGAGCGAACGCTCTTGACCGCGTTGACCTGTGAAGGATCCGTCTCCTGTGCTGCGGCCTTGGCTGCACGACGGGCAGCGGCGATATAGTCAGCGCGGTCCGATTTGTCGGCCGTTCCGGGTTTCTCGCCACTGAAATCGCCGGCGGCCTGGCTGGCACGCACGCGCTCGAGGATCTTTTTGACGTCGGGAGCGCCCGAGCCCGGCTCCAGCAGGTCGTTTTCACGGCCGGCTGGGAGAATGTCGGCTGGATCGATCGAAGGCGTTGGCTCTATGACGGTGCGGGCCGGCTTTTCGCCTGCATCGCGGGTGCCCGACTTGAAACGCTTCGAGAGGCCGGCCAGCAGACCGGGCTTGGCCGGCTCTTCCCGCGCGGCTGCAGGGGGCACGACGACCTCGTCGGTTTCGACGGGCGCATCTGCCAAAGCAACATTGCGGTCCTCGGCGCCGGCAAATTCCATCGCTGGAACGGACAGTTGCGCTGCGGCCGGCATCTTGGGATGGCGAATCGGCTGGTCGGTCTGGGCTTCGCGACCGGCCGGCGCATCGCGATAGGCGGGCTCGAAACGGGCCGTGGAAATGCTGTCTTCCAGCGTGTCCAGACGATTGGCGATCTGCACCAGCGTTCCGTGCAAGGCTTCGAAAGTCTGATGGCTGCGCGTTTCCGTGCCGCGGGTCAGCTCTTCAAGGTGGCGAAGATCGTCGGCGAGGGCCGAAAGGGCTGCCATGTCGCCGGACGCGACGGCCATGCCGCCGGCGCCGGTATTGCGCGAATAGGCTTCGACGACGGCTTCTGCGGCCTGCCGTGCGGCTTCCAGAATGTACTCGTCGTTGGTCGACATGTAGCTTTCGATTGCCGAGAACCGATGCTCGAAACCATCAGGTAGCGCAGTGACCGAAGATGTCTGCGGCTCGCTGATCAGGCTCGAAAGATGCGCAATCTGGTCTTCCAGGCTACGCAGGGCGTTTTCGTCGCCGCGCGGTGCGCTGGCTGCTTCGTCCAGTCGCATGGCGATGTCGGTCAGCCGGGTTTCCAACCGGTCGAAGGCCCGCTCGTCGGTGGCAGGCGCCGGGCGATATTCGATCTCGTCGATACGACGGGCGAGATCATCCAGCCGCTCGCCCAGCATGTCGTTGATCGAGTTGTGATCAAGACCATCGATCTTGCGCGAGATATCGGCGAGGTGGTCGGAAAGCTCGGTCTGATACGCGGGCTTCTGCGCCTGCGTCAGCATGACCGAAAGCTGGTCGAGCCGCTCTTCCAGCCGCATGGCGGCCTGCTCGTCGGAGAGTTCCTCGATCCGCGCGGTCAGCGCTTCGATCCGTCCGGACAGCATCTCGCTCGGATCGGCAGCAGCCTGGCTGATCTGATCGACCTGCTCTGCGATAGCGACGATCCGGCCGTCGAGCTTCTGCATGAAAGCCTGGTCGAGCGTGGCTGCAGCCGAAGCACGGCTGCCGGCGGCAACGGCGCGAGTGATTTCGTCGAGACGCTCGTCGAGAATGGTGAACTGCTCGGCAAGCAGTTCGTCGGATGGCTGCATGCGGCTGCCGAGTTGCTCCATCGCGGTCGCGATCGCAATCAGCTTCTGCTCCAGCGCGCGCAGCGCGGGGCTGTCGTTCATGCCGCCAAGCTGGGTCTTGATGTCGTCGATCCGGTAGGCGAGCTGCGAAACCTCGTCGCGCAGAAGCTCTGGCTCAAGCCCGTGGATTCGCTCTTCCAGCCCCTGCCAGCGGCTTTCCATGCGCTGCACGGAATCTTCGCGCGCCACGCCATCCATGACCTGGGCCATGACATTGCGCAGTTCCTCGAACTCGGCACGCAGGGCCTCCGCATCGGGAGAATTGCTGTAGCCCAGCTGACTAATGCTGTCGGCAAGACGGGAGAAATCGCCGCGCAGGTCTTCGGTGCCGCGATGATCTTCGGCGATCGAGCGGATCGAGCGGATTTCGGTTTGCAGTGCGCCCATCTCGCGGGCGACGCCTTCGGCGATGTCCTGCTTCAGTTCGTGACGCAAGCCGACCAGCGCTTCGGCGATTTCGCGCATGGAGGCGCCATCGGTCGCCTGCTGGCGGGTTTCCCGCATTTGCATATCGCGGCTGGCGACAGCCCGCTCGAAGCGGCTCGCAGAAACTTCGGTGGCAGTTGCCGCAACCGGTGCGGCGGGACGGCGCTCCTGGCTGGGACGATAGGCTTCCGGCGGCGTGATCTTTTCGCGGAGTGGTGATTGGACGGGTTGGCGGACCGGTTCGGCCGCATGCGACTGCTGTGCGCTTGCCATGCGCTCGCGGGCCGATCCCAGCATGCGCTGGCGCTCGCGGATTTCCGCCAGCGGGTCGGCAAAGCGAGGCGCCGCTGGCCTCTGCATCTGCGGGGGCTGCACGGACGCCGGTTTTTCGAGGCGCGGGTCGGAAGCGGGCTGGCGGCGTTCGCGCCCGGCGCCCGACATCAGATCCTCGATTCGGGCCTCCAGGCCCTCGATCGTACGGTTTAGGGCGTCAAGAGAGGAGCGTTCGCCCGGGCGGTTGGGATTCGATCGTGATCCGTTCATGTGCTCGCTCGCTTCCGCGTTTTACCTGCCGACGCTCGGTTTCAGCCTCATCCGCCGCCTATTGGCACCGGTGAATCACATCCATATTAGACATTTCTTACGCAAGGCTTGCCTTATGAAAGAACGACTCATTCGTTGGATGGATTTGACTGACCTCCCGTAGCCCCCACTATTTCCAGAAACGTAGTAAATAAATCGTTAATGTTCGTTAAGATCTTAACCTTTTTGCCACGATTCCGCATGTTTGCCCGGATGACACGGGTTTCGACGATGCTATCACTGTGATGCAGCGCGGCGGGCGCGACTTCCTCGGCAATGCAGGCGAAAGCACCTATTAGGTGATGCTAACGCCGGGTCAAAATCGGCTCGCGATATGAGCCTCCAACTGTTTGACGTTTACGCGAACGTCAATTAAGTAAGTGCAGGAGACGACGGGCTGCAATGCCCGGGAGGAAGCGTCAGGCTAATCTGGAGGATGGATAACGATGCCCGTCTATAAGGCACCGGTAAACGATACACTTTTCGTTCTGAATGATGTGCTCGGCTTGGAGCGTTACGGCAACCTGCAGGGTTTTGCCGATGCGACGCCCGACATGATCGAGGCGATCATCGGCGAGGCGGCGAAAGTGGCCGAAGAGGCCCTGTTCCCGATCAACCTTTCCGGCGACCGGGAAGGCTGCACCCGCAACGACGACGGCACTGTTTTGGTGCCCAACGGCTTCAAGCAGGCCTATGACCAGTATGTCCAGGGCGGCTGGATCGGCCTGGCCGTACCGGAAGAGTTCGGCGGCCAGGGCCTGCCCTACACACTGCATGCCGCCGTCGGCGAATACATGTCGTCGGCCAACATGTCGTTGATGATGTATCCCGGCCTGACGCAAGGGGCGATCGCCGCCATCCTCGTCCACGGCACGGACGAGCAGAAGGCCACCTATCTGCCCAACATGGTCGGCGGTACTTGGTCCGGCACCATGAACCTCACCGAACCCCATTGCGGCACCGATCTCGGTCTGCTGCGCACCAAGGCGGTGCCGCAGGATGATGGCTCCTACAAAATCTCCGGTCAGAAGATCTTCATCTCCGCCGGTGAACACTCGATGACCGACAATATCGTGCATCTGGTTCTCGCGCGGATCGAGGGCGCGCCTGAAGGCACCAAGGGCATCTCGCTGTTCATCGTGCCGAAGTTCATGGTGGGCGAAGACGGTTCGCTCGGAGCCCGCAACGGCGTCAGCTGCGGTGCGCTCGAAGAGAAGATGGGCATCCACGGCAATTCGACCTGCGTGATGAACTACGACGATGCCACGGGCTATCTGATCGGCGCTGAGAACAAGGGTCTCTCGGCCATGTTCGTGATGATGAACGAAGCCCGCCTCGGTGTCGGCCTGCAGGGCCTGTCGATCGCCGAGACCGCCTACCAGAACGCCGTCGCCTATGCCAACGAACGCATCCAGGGCCGTTCGCTCTCGGGCGCTAAAGCGCCGGACAAGAAGGCTGACCCGATCATCGTCCATCCGGATATCCGCCGCTCGCTGATGACCATCAAGGCCTTCAACGAGGCCGGCCGCGCCTTTGTTTTGTGGACGGCGCTGAAATCCGATATCGCCCACCGCTCGCAGGACGAAGCGGAACGCCAGAACGCGGACGATCTCCTCGGGCTTGCAACGCCGATCCTCAAGGGCGTGCTGACCGACAAGGGCTTCGATCACGCGGTCATGGCCCAGCAGGTCTTCGGCGGCCACGGCTATATCGAAGAGTGGGGCATGAGCCAGTATGTCCGCGATGCCCGCATCGCGATGATCTACGAAGGCGCCAACGGCATTCAGGCGCTCGATCTGGTTGGCCGCAAGCTGGCGCTTAACGGCGGCCGCGCCGTTATGGCCATGTTCAAGGAAATCGGTGATTTCTGCGAGGAAAACCGCGGCGACGAGGCGATGGTTCTCTACACCAAGGGCCTCAAGAAGGGTCTGAACGACCTGCAGGCCTCGACCATGTGGTTCATGCAGAACGCCATGGCCAAGCCCGACAATGCCGGTGCCGGCTCGACCGACTACATGCACCTGTTCGGCCTCGTCACGCTCGGTTACATGTGGGCGAAGATGGCGAAGGCAGCTCAAACCGCATTGGCCGCCGGGGACCCGCGCGAAGAGTACCTGAAAGCAAAGCTCGTCACGGCGAAGTTCTATATGGAGCGTATCATGCCGGAAACCGCGCTGCGCAAGGTGCGCATCGAGGCCGGCGCAGACACCATGATGGAACTGGCCGCCGAGGCGTTCTGAGGCGTTGGCTACCCCCTCTGGCCTGCCGGCCATCTCCCCCTCAAAGGGGGAGAAAATGTGTGGCGACTGCTCGCCCCGATTGAACATCGGCGGCGGGGCGGGATAAACCCTCCCTCTTGCGGGGAGGGTTTGGGAGGGGTCTTCTCTCCCGCAGTGAAACAAAGGCAATGTAATTTGCCACTAAGGGAGATGACACCATGACCGAAGTCTTCATTTACGATCACGTGCGCACGCCGCGCGGTCGCGGCAAGAAGGACGGCTCACTGCACGAAGTGCCGGCTGTCCGTCTCGCGGCAAAGACCCTCGAAGCCATCCGTGATCGCAACGGGCTCGATACGGAAACCGTCGACGACATCATCATGGGTTGCGTCGATCCGGTCATGGATAGCGGCGCCGTCATCCCCAAGGCCGCAGCCTTCGAAGCGGGATATTCGACCCGGGCACCCGGCATGCAGATCTCCCGTTTCTGCGCATCGGGCCTTGATGCCGTCAATTTCGGCGCCGGTAAGATCGCAGCCGGATCCGACGACATCGTCATTGCCGGCGGTGTCGAATCGATGTCGCGCGTCGGCATGGGCATGTCCGGTGGCGCCTGGTACATGGACCCTTCGGTCAACTTCCCGTCCTACTTCATGCCGCAGGGCGTCTCGGCCGATCTGATCGCGACGAAATACGGGTTCTCCCGCGATGACGTCGATGCCTATGCCGTCGAAAGCCAGAAGCGCGCCGGAAAAGCCTGGGATGCCGGCTACTTCAAGAACTCGGTGATCCCGGTCAAGGATCAGAACGGCCTGACCATTCTCGACCGCGACGAGCATATGCGGCCCACAACCGACATGCAGGCGCTGGCCTCGCTCAATGCCTCGTTCCAGATGCCCGGCGAAATGGGCGGTTTCGAAGCTGTCGGCATCCAGGCACATCCGGAAATCGAAAAGATCAATTACGTCCACCACGCCGGCAATTCGTCTGGCATCGTCGATGGCGCTGCAGCCGTCCTGATCGGCTCCAAGGCCGGCGGCGAAAGCATGGGCATCAAGCCGCGCGCCCGTATCCGCGCGTTCGCAAACATCGGCTCCGACCCGGCGCTGATGCTGACCGGCCCAGTCGACGTCACCGAAAAGCTGCTGGCCCGCACCGGCATGACGATTGCCGATATCGACCTGTTCGAACTCAACGAGGCCTTTGCCGCCGTCGTGCTGCGCTACATGCAGGCGTTCGACATTTCCCACGACATCATCAACGTCAATGGCGGCGCGATTGCCATGGGTCACCCGCTCGGTGCCACCGGCGCGATGATCCTCGGCACCGTCCTCGACGAACTGGAACGCCGCGATCTCAACACCGCATTGGTCACGCTCTGCATCGGCGCCGGCATGGGCACCGCGACCGTCATAGAGAGGGTCTGATCGTGAGCTTCAATACGGGTACAATCGAAGATGAGTTTGCGCATGTTGACGACCACTGGTCTCCACGCGTCATTGCCGATCTCAACGGACAGAGCGTGAAGGTCGCCAAGGTCAAGGATCATCTGACCTGGCATTCGCATCGCGACGAGGACGAACTGTTCCTCATCTGGAAGGGCGAACTCACGATCGAATATCGGGACCGGCCGCATGTCCATATGAAGGCAGGCGACTTCCATGTCGTTCCGAAGGGCGTCGAGCACAATCCGGTCGCGGCCGATGAGTGCTGGATACTCTTGTTCGAACCGTCCGAGACGAAGCATACCGGCGATGTCGTGGTCGAAAAGACCAGGACGTTGGAAACCCAGCGCAGCCATTTGTCGGCCTGATAGGGGAGGAACCCAATGACCTACACCAACTTCACCATCGAAACCGACGCGGACGGGATTGCTGTCGTCACCTGGGATATGCCGGGCAAGTCGATGAATGTCTTTACCGCCGAAGTGTTGGAAGAACTCGACGCGATCCTGAAGGCAACCGTCGCGGATGCCGCCATCAAGGGCGTTGTCTTTACCAGCGGCAAATCCTCGTTTTCCGGCGGTGCCGACCTCACCATGATCCGCGGCATGTTCTCCATGCTGCAGGAAGCGACCGCACAGGACCCTGCCACCGCCAAGCAGAAGCTGTTCGAGGTTGCAGGGCAAATGACCTGGCTGTTCCGCGCCATCGAAACCAATGGCAAGCCCTGGGTATCGGCCATCAACGGCACCTGCATGGGCGGCGCTCTCGAGCTGTCGCTGGCCTGCCACGGTCGCGTCGTCGCCAATTCCAAGTCGGTCAAGCTTGCGCTGCCTGAAGTCAAGGTCGGCATCTTTCCGGGCGCCGGGGGAACGCAGCGCGTCTCGCGCCTCACAGATGCCCAGTCCGCCCTGCAGATGATGACGACCGGTCAGACGCTGACGCCGCAACGCGCCAAGGCGATGGGTCTCGTGCATCAGATCGTCGAACCCGATCAGCTCGTGACCGCTGCAAAGCAGATGATCAAGGATGGCTTGAAGCCCGTCGCTCCCTGGGACGAAAAGGGCTTCAAGGCACCCGGTGGCGGTGTCTGGACGCCACAGGCTGCCCAGCTCTTCCCGGCGGCTCCCGCGATCCTGCGCCGTGAGACGGCAGGCAATTATCCGGGCGCGCTCGCCATCCTCAAATGCGTCTATGAGGGGCTTCAGCTGCCCTTCGATACGGCGCTCAAGGTTGAGCAGCGCTATTTCACGCAGATCCTCGGCACCACCGAAGCCTTCTCGATGATCCGTTCGCTGTTCATCTCGATGCAGGAACTGGGCAAGGGCGCCCGTCGTCCGGCAGGCGTTCCAAAAAGCGAGTTCAAGAAGGTCGGCGTGGTCGGCGCGGGCTTCATGGGTGCCTCGATCGCTTATGTGACCGCTGCCGCCGGCATTCCCGTCGTGCTGATCGACCAGAGCCAGGAAGCAGCCGACAAGGGCAAGGCCGTCTCCGAAAAGCTGGTATCCGACAGCGTCGCCAAGGGTCGCCTGACGAAGGAGGAGGGCGAAAAGCTCCTCTCGCTCGTCACCGCCACGCCGGACTATTCAACACTTGCAGATGCCGATCTCGTCATCGAGGCGGTGTTCGAAGACCGCAACGTCAAGAAGGCCGTGATCGAGGCGGTCGAAGCGGTTATTCCGGAAACCACGATCTTCGCGTCGAACACCTCCACCCTTCCGATCTCGGGCCTCGCGGAAAACTCCAAGCGTCCGGACCAGTTCGTCGGCGTGCATTTCTTCTCGCCGGTCGAAAAGATGATGCTGACCGAAGTCATCCTGGGCGAAAAGACCGGCGACAGGGCGCTTGCCGTGGCGCTGGATTTCATCGGCAAGATCAAGAAGACGCCCATCGTCGTCAACGACACGAGAGGCTTCTTCGTCAACCGCTGCGTCTTCCGCTATATCAACGAAGCCTATGACATGCTGGCCGAAGGCGTGCCGGCAGCCATGATCGAGAATGCCGCCAAGATGGCCGGCATGCCGGTCGGCCCGCTGTCTCTTAACGATGAAGTGGCCGTCGATCTCAGCCAGAAGATCATGAAGGCCTCGATCGCCGATCTCGGCCCCAACTCGGTCAAGCCGGAACACATGGCGCTGATCGACAACATGGTCGATGTGCTCGATCGCCGCGGCCGCAAGAACGGCAAGGGCTTCTACGACTACCCCGCCAAGCCCGCGAAGAAATCGCTCTGGCCCGGCCTGAAGGAGTTCTATCCACAGAAGCCAGCTGGAGACGTCGACGTCTCCGTGCTGAAGCAGCGCTTCCTCGTGACGATCGCACTGGAAGCCGCCCGCACCGTCGAGGAAGGCATCGTCACCGATCCGCGCGAAGCCGATGTCGGCTCCATCCTCGGCTTCGGCTTTGCCCCCTATACGGGTGGCACGCTGTCCTACATCGACGGCATGGGCGTGAAGACCTTCGTCGAACTCGCCGAAAAGCTGGCCGCGCAATATGGCAGCCATTTCAAGCCGACGCAGCTGCTCAAGGACATGGCGGCGAACGGAGAGACCTTCTACGGTCGGTTCGACCCCTATGCGAAAATCGGCCAGGCGGCCTGACGTCGCCATCAAGCGACCATGAAAAAGGGCGGCTTGGAGCCGCCCTTTTTTGTATGCGAACGATAGTCGTCTTTACCGGATGACCATCTGCTGCGGAACGCTCTGGGCCGCCGGCTTCGGCGACTTCAGGGTCTTCGCAGGTGCCGGCTCCGCCGTGCCGAGCAGCTTGTCACGCTCGCGCCACAGGGCAGGGATCGAGAGAAGGCCGACGGCGGTCAGTGCAATGGCAGTCTTCGTCCACTCGCCGAGTTCCGGCGTACGACCGTCGAAATAGTAGACGAAGTAGACGATCGCGACGTGCCATACATAGACGTAGAGCGAGTGGCGGCCGAGCAGGCGCAGGTACCGCAGGGTGAACACCCAGGTCACGGCAGACGCGATGTTACGCACCCAGTTTGCCTTGTGCTGCGGACCGGCAACCAGCAGCCAGGTAACCAGAAGACCCATGGCAGCGAAGTTCAGGAGGTAGACCGGACCGAAATCGGCACGGATTTCCATCGAGGCGAACTTGCCGATCATGTAGGCCGGCATCAGCTCGTTGGCGGTAATCAGGCGCAGCGGCAGGAAGAACATCACCAGCACTAGCGCCACCTTGGGGATGAACGTGTTGTCTGGCGACAGGATCTTGCCCCAGTTGATCTTGCCGGACGAGGTCAGAGCACCGAGCACGAGGCCCGAGAAGAACACGATCTGCCACCCGAACAGGTTGAACGAGACGCGGATGCCCTGATCATCCGAACCCATGATCAGCTCGTTGATCGGGATCGTTGCGATCTGATGCAGACCCAGCTGTCCGGCCATCCACATCATGATCGAGGCGGCGACCACGTAGTGCCACTTGTCATCAAGCACCAGCTTGATCAGCATCGGTGCAAACAGCATGTAGACGATATACTGCGGCAGGATGTCCATGAAGGTCGGCTGGTAGAGGAAGGTGGCGATCGCAGCGAGACGCAGCGGATCGTCGAAATTGGTATAACCCAGCCAGTTGAACCAGACCGAATAGGCCCCCGGCAGCAGCATCTGCGCCACCAGCACGGCGATCACGATGCCCATGGCATAGCGATAGAGCTCGAAGGCACGGCTGTAGATCGCAGTGCGACCGGCGGCATATCCGCCTTTCATCATCTTGCGGGCGTAGACCATGCCGATCATCAGACCGGACAGGAACACGAAGCCCTGCGCATCCTCGACAAAAGCAAGCTGGTTGTGGTTGATTTTGACCAGGAAGTAGCCACCGGCAAATATCAGGTGGTTGAGAACCATAAATACAAGGAAATATCCCCGCATCCCGTCAATGATCTCGAATCGTTTCATCGGTCGCGGTCTCCGTCTCTACCGGTTCCGATGGCCTCGTGCCTTTCGGTCCGTAAGGCCTCTTCGGGCCGGGAAGTCACGCGCCTAAACGTCGCGACGCGCCGGAGAGTTCCGAGCGACACTCGCTTTGTATCTGACGTTCAGACATTTCAACCGTAAACAGTCTGTGATGACTATTCGATGAACAGCTTTTCAAGCAGTTTGCGTCATTCCGCCGCGAGACGCCGCAGACCGGCGATCTGGGTGAGGTAAGCGCGCAGCGCCGCCGGTCGCACCGGCTTGTGCTGCAGTGAAATGCCGTGTTTCTCAGCCTCGTTGCGCACATCCGCGGACCGATCGGCGGTGATGAGCAGGGCCGGAACATCGGCCTCGTAAGCGGCACGCAGCGACTGGATCGCCGCGATCCCGTCGCCGTCATCGAGATGATAATCGGCGATAATGATATCCGGCGCCGGCTCACCCGAACGGATGATTTCGTCCAGCGCCGTGATGGACTGCGCTTCCCTGACCGTGCAACCCCAACCCGTAATCAACAGCGCCATCCCCTCCAGAATCTTCGGCTCGTTGTCGATGCACAGAACCCTCAGCCCGGTCAGCGGCTGCGAGCGTTTTCGCCGTTCAGGCCGCTCGGAGGCTTTCGCCGGTCGCGCGACCGATGCGTCGAGCGGCAGATCCACCCTGAAGATGGTTCCGCGACCGGGCCGCGATGCAAGCTGCACGGGGTGGTCGAGCACGCGCGAAATACGGTCGACGATGGAAAGACCAAGGCCGAGACCGGTTGCGGTTTTCGCCCCTTCGTCGAGCCTTGCGAATTCCTTGAACACGGTCTCGAACTGGGCTGCCGGAATGCCGATGCCGGAGTCGTGCACTTCGATCGATACTCGCCCGCCATGCCGCCGCGCGCCGACCAGAACCTTGCCGCTAATTGTGTACTTGATTGCATTGGACACCAGGTTCTGCACCAGCCGGCGCAGGAGATTGGCGTCGGAGCGAACCCTGAGTGAGGTCGGCATCACCACGAAAGTCAGGTTCTTCTCGCGCGCCATCGGCTCATAGTCGGTCGCGATGCGGCGCAACAGATCGTCGAGGACGATGGTTTCAAACTGCGGCTTCATTGCGCCGGTGTCGAGCCGCGAAATATCCAGTACCGCCCCAAGGATCGCCTCGACCGATTCGAGAGCGGAATCGATGTTGCGCACCAGCGGACCGTTGCGGTCGGCAGGCGTCATGCGCTCGACCAGTGCGGATGAGTACAGCCGCGCGGCATTGAGCGGTTGCAGGATATCGTGGCCGGCAGCGGCAAAGAAACGTGTCTTGCCGATATTGGCTTCCTCGGCCTCGGCACGCGCCTGGCCCAGCGCATGGTTGACGCGGGTCAGCTCTGAGGTGCGCTGTGTCACCCGCTGTTCGAGCGTTTCATTCGCCTGTTTCAGCGCCTTTGCCGCCGCAACACGGTCGGAAATGTCGGTGAAGGTTGCAACGATGCCGCTATCCGGCATCGGGTTGGTGCGCACTTCGATGATCCGCTCGCCGCTTGCAACGACAAGCGAGAACGACGCATCCAGCGTCTTGAACCGGTTGACCACATCCGCCTGTTCGTCTGCAGGAATGTCACCCCGGTCCGAAAGCATCGCCACGATTTCTGAGAGCGGAAATCCGACCTGTCCGACCTGGTCGGGAAGGTCGAGAAGATGGCGAAAACGTCGGTTCCAGATCGTCAGCCGGTCGGCACTGTCGAACACGGCAATTCCCTGGTCCATCTGCGAAAGCGCCGTCTGCAGCATGTCCTGATTATATTGCAGCGCCTCGCTCGCCTGATCGAGCAGGAAGGCGGTGTCGGCACTGGCATCCTCGGCCTTCTGCAGGATCAGCGACAAGACGAGCCGTGCCGAGGAAGAACCGATCGCGCTTCCCAGCAGCTGTTCGGAGAAATGCACCAGCGCCATATCGGCCGGCTGGTCGTCCTCGAACCGGCGTCCCGCGGTGCGCTCATAGTGGGAAAACGAACGCTGCATGCGCTCCTCGCCGAGATAGCGCGCAATCGTCGCCTTGAGGTCTCCCACGCTGACACGGGTCTTCCAGCCGCGGGTCGCAAACTCCGAGCGCAGATGCCGCTTGACGAAAATCCCGGCCTGCAAACGCTCCACCGGTCGCGGATTGCGTGAGAGAGAGCCGAGCACGAAGGCCAGCATGTTGAGCGCCAGACTGAAGATCGTCGCGTTGACGAGCGGATCGGTTTCGGGACCCGAAAATATGCCGGTGCCGGGGATCAGGAAATTCAGCACGGCCGCGGCGATGTGGGAATTGTCCGGTCCGCCGAGGCTCGGCACGAACAGTAGATAGGCCCAGGCCGCAAACCCGAGGCACATGCCAAGGATTGCGCCTCGGGCATTCGCCCTCCGCCAGATCAGCCCGCCGAACAGCGCGGGCGCCACCTGCGCGATCGCCGCAAACGCCAGAAGGCCGATCGAGGCAAGACCCGATTGGGTGTCCGCCATCCGGTAATAGCCATAGCCGAGAAGCAGCACGGCGAAGATCGCGAGCCGTCGGATATTGAGAAGTGCACGGGTGAAATCGGCACGACCCCCATGCGCCGAGCGTGCCGCCATCAGCTTGCGGCGCAGGAAGACAGGAATGATGATGTCGTTCGACACCATGATCGACAATGCGACGGATTCGACGATCACCATCGCGGTGGCGGCGGAAAAGCCGCCGATGAAGGTGATCAGCGTCACGACCGGCAGATTGCCGTGGAGCGGAAGCGTGAGAATGTAGAGGTCGGCATTGCCGGTTCCACCGAACGTGACCAGTCCGGCAATCGCCACCGGCAGCACGAAAAGGTTGATCGCGACGAGATAGATCGGCAGCAGAAACGAAGCGACCTTGCGTTCCCGATCCGTGCGGTTTTCCACGACCGTCACATGGAACTGCCGAGGCAGAAGCAGGATGGCGAAGGCCGAGAGAAGTATCAAAATCAGCCAGCGGCTGAGGGGAGTTTCGTAGGACAGTGCCGAGGTGATCAAGAGGTTGTCGGCAGCCTTGGCCATCAGGTCTGCAGGACCGTCGAACAGCACGAACAGCACCGTCAGCCCAACGGTTGCAAAGGCGAAGACCTTGACGACGGATTCCATCGCCACTGCCAGGATCAGACCGTCCTGATGCTCCGTCGCATCCGTATGGCGGGTGCCAAACATGACGGCGAAACCGGCCATCAGCAGTGTCACGATCAAGGCCAGATCGATGAAATGCAGGTTGCCGCTGCCAATCCCGTAGTCGGAAGGATTGACCATCACGGCGACCGAACTCGACACGGCTTTGAGTTGCAACGCGATATAAGGCACGGAGGCCACCAGCGCGATGATCGCGACAATCATCGCGACAGTCGAATTCTTGCCATAGCGGGCAGCGACGAAGTCGGCGACGGAGGTCAGTTTCTCGGCTTTCGCGAGTTCGACGATGCGTCGGATCAGCGGCATGCCCAACGTCAGCATCAGGATCGGGCCGATATAGATGCCGAGGAATTCAATCCCGCGACGGGAAGCCAGACCCACGCCACCGAAATAGGTCCACGAGGTGCAGTAGATCGCCAGGCTGAGCGCATAGACCACGGGCCGGCCGATCTTCGGCACGCCCACGACGCGGCTTCTCCGGTCGCCATAACTTGCGACCGCAAACAGCAGCAGGATATAGGCGAAAGCGGCGACGATGATCACCCAGCCCGAAAGCATGTCTCCTCCCCGCAATGCCGCGACGCGGATGAGATTAGGTCAAAAGCAAGGGTTTGCAAATCGCCGCGGCATTGGCAAAAAGTCCAATGCCTGGTCATCTTTAAGTCTCTGTCTTTTTCACCTTTTCAGCAAGTGGTGATGCACTATGTTGGGGCGGATCAACAACCCGAGCAGCAGGGGTAATGCTATGTCCGTTGTTTCCGAATTCCGTTCCTTTATCGCCAAGGGCAATGTCGTCGATCTCGCCGTCGGCATCATCATCGGCGGCGCCTTTACCGGCATCGTCACATCACTGGTCAACGATCTCGTCATGCCGGTCGTAGGTGCCGTGACAGGCGGTGGCTTCGACTTTTCCAACTACTTCGTGGCGCTGTCGAGTGCGGTCACAGCGCCCTCGCTGGAAGAAGCCCGCAAGCAGGGCGCCGTCTTCGCCTATGGCAGCTTCATCACGGTCGCGATCAACTTTCTCATCCTCGCCTTCATCATCTTCCTCATGGTCAAGGGCGTGAACAAGCTCCGCGCCATGGAAGAAAAGAAGCCTGCGGATGCCACACCGGCCCCGCCGCCGGCCGATATCCAGTTGCTTTCGGAAATCCGCGACCTTCTGAAGACGGGTAACCCGATCCGGTAACCCAACCGCGTCAACAGATCGGCGATCCATCAAGAAAAACGATCGCCGATCCACGGATTGTCATGGGATTTTCCGAGTTCTCTGCGCTAAACAGAATTAAAGCATAGGGAAATGTTCAGGAACCATGTCGATCATTGCAAGTCTCAGCCCGCGCGCCGTCTCCACTCCCGAAAGCGGTATTGTCGAGATCATCAATCACGCCCGCGCCGGTGGCCGCCGCGACCTGATCCCGCTATGGGCAGGCGAGGGCGACCTGCCGAGCCCGGATTTCATCAATCAGGCGGCATCGAGCGCGCTTCTGGGCGGTGAGACCTTCTATACCTGGCAGCGCGGAATTCCCGAACTGCGCCAGGCACTGTCAGACTATTACACGCGGCATTTTCTAAAGACGCTGTCGTCAGAGCATTTCTATGTCACCGGCTCCGGCATGCACGCGATCATGATGGCCGTGCAGGCGATCGCCTCGCCGGGCGATGAACTGATCTACCTCTCTCCGACCTGGCCGAACATCATCTCCGCGATCGAGATTTCCGGCGCTTCCGCCATCGGCCTGCCGCTTGCCTTTACCGGCGGCGGCTGGTCTCTCGATCTCGACACGCTGGACGCTGCGATCACACCAAAGACACGTGGCCTTTTTATCAATACGCCCGCCAACCCGACCGGCTGGACGGCAACGCTTGATGATCTCCGAGACATTCTGACGCTCGCCCGCAAACATGGGATCTGGATCATCGCCGACGAGATCTATGCCCGTTACTACTACGGTGGTGCGGCAAGGGCTCCGTCCTTCCTCGACATCATGGAAGAGGGCGATCGGATCATCTTCGCAAATTCCTTCTCCAAGAATTGGTCGATGACCGGCTGGCGCATGGGCTGGCTGGTGGCCCCGCCGGAAATGGGACAGGTGATCGAAAACCTCATCCAGTATTCCAATTCGGGCGTTGCCCAGTTCATGCAGCGCGGCGCGGTCGTGGCGCTGAACGAAGGCGATGGCTTCGTCAACGAAAACGTGGCCCGCGCCGTCGCCGGCCGCGATATTCTCTGCGATGCGCTGATCGCCACCAACCGCGTGCAGACGCTGAAACCGGATGGCGCGATCTACGCCTTCCTGAAGGTGGATGGCGTAACCGACAGCCGCCTGACGGCGATGGACATCGTCGACAAGATCGGCGTGGCGCTGGCGCCCGGTTCTGCCTTCGGAGAGGGTGGCGAACTGTTTCTGCGGGCCTGTTTTCTGCGCAATTCGGCCCATGTCGAAGAAGCCGCCGGTCGGTTGGCGGACTATATCAAGCGCCTCTAACCCCGCTCCATCACCGCAAAGAGGGCGGTCTGTAAAATTTTATCGATCGCCTGAACGCCGTGTTTTCCGTGTTCCGCGTTAAACCCGGCGGCCCCGCCCGGTGGTAAGGTTTGCTGAAGAACGGCCGTGTTTCTCTCTGCGAAAGAAAAAGCAGGGGCGAGAAAATGGCTGTTCTGGTCACGGGTGGTGCAGGGTATATCGGAAGTCACATGGTCTGGGCGCTGCTTGACGCCGGCGAAGATGTCGTCGTGCTCGACCGTCTGTCGACAGGGTTCCGCTGGGCGGTTCCGGACGAGGCGCGCTTCTATCTGGGTGATGTCGGCGATTCCATCATCCTGAAGCAGATCTTTGCTGAAAATGACATCGACGCCATCCTGCATTTCGCAGGCTCGATCGTCGTGCCGCAATCGGTCGCGCATCCGCTGGATTATTACGAAAACAATACCGGCAAGACCCGCTTCCTGGCGGCAGCCGCCGTCGAAGCGGGCATAAAGCATTTTGTTTTCTCTTCCACCGCCGCCGTCTACGGCGATCAGAAGGATGACACGCCGGTTCTGGAAAGCGCGCCGACGCTGCCGAAAAACCCCTACGGTCAATCCAAGCTGATGTCCGAACTGATGCTGCGCGATGCGGCTGCAGCCCATGATTTCCGCTTCGTCGCGCTGCGCTACTTCAACGTCGCCGGTGGTGATCCGCTTGGGCGCACCGGTCTTTCCACGGAAGGTGCGACGCATCTCATCAAGATTGCCTGCGAGGCGGCTCTCGGCAAGCGCCGCGGCGTCGATGTCTATGGCACCGATTATCCGACAGCTGATGGTACCGGTGTGCGCGACTACATACATGTGACCGATCTGGTCGAAGCGCACTTGAAGGCACTGAGCTATCTGCGTCGTGGCGGCGAACCTCTGATCGCCAATTGCGGTTATGGGCGCGGCTATTCGGTGCTGGAAGTGCTCGAAGCGGTCAAGAAAGCCGGAGCCCGCGGGTTCGACATCAACTACGGCCCGCGTCGCCCGGGCGATGCAGCAAGCGTCGTCGCCAATGCGACGCTCGCCCGGCGCCTTCTTGAATGGACCCCGCGCCACGACGATCTCGACCTGATCGTCGAAACCGCAATCCGCTGGGAACGGGAACTGGGCGATCGCCGTCCGGAAAGCATCCGCGCGATCCGCACCCGGCTCGCGTCGGCGAGCTTCTGAGCGCAAGCAAGATGCAGTGATGCGGCCGCATTGCTGATACGTGAGAATGCGCATGGTCGAATGGCGTGCAGGGGATTAAAAGCGGGATCCTGGAACAACCCGATCCTGCGGAAACCGACCATGCGCCTCTTGTCCACCGCCGCTATCCTCCTTTGCTGTCTTGCGCCTTTGGCGAAGGCAGACACTCTGGCGGTTCAGAAACTGGTCGAGCCGCGTCTGACGGTGGCGCCTGCGGGAAATGCGAAACACATCCGTGTTGCCCTTACCTTCGATGCCTGCATGGGCAAGGCCGACGAGCGTATTCTGACGACGCTGGTTCGTGAAAGAATTCCCGCAACGATCTTCGTCACGTCACGTTGGCTGAAGCACAATCCGGAAACCGTCGCTGTTCTGCGTGAAAACAGCGATCTCTTCGAGCTGGAAAATCACGGCGAGAATCACATTCCCGCAGTCGATATTCCGATCGCGATCTATGGCATACCGGCCGCAGGCTCGCCTGAAGCTGTCGGCCGCGAGGTGGGGAGAGGAGCCGACGCCATGCTTGCAGCCGGTCTTCCTAGACCGCACTGGTTCCGCGGCGCGACGGCAAAATATGATCTCTCGGCCATCCGGGAGATCCGGGCCATGGGTTTCAAGATCGCCGGCTATTCGCTGAACGGCGATGATGGCTCGCTCCTCGGCGCCGCGGCTGCCGAAAAACGGATTGCTGCTGCCAAGGATGGCGATGTGGTGATTTCACACATCAACCAGCCGACTCATGCCGCCGGCGAGGGGGTCGCTCGTGCACTGGTTGATCTGAAAAACAGAGGCGCAGAATTCGTTCGCCTCTCTGATTTCGAGGCCTCAGGCGACCATGAGACGACCGCCAAGCTGCCTGGATTGTTTTGAGGTGGATCGGGATCAGCCTCAAAAGTAGGGCTCGGAAATTGCTAGTTCCTCCGAATTTCATGTGAAAGCAACGAAGAGAGCGTGAGCATCTCGATTACTTAATTAAGCTTAAATTTTCTTGCAATTTTTATGCTGCACTGCATTATTGTCTCCGTTCAAGGAGTGCGATTATGCAAGCAGAGCTAAACTCATCTCTCTTCGATGCTGCTGCTTATGATGAAGGTGCAGAGCGTCTCCGGCTGTTCATGAAAAACGGGCAAATTCGCGAATTCGAGACGGTGCCCGTGCAGGTGTTCCAGCAATTGGCAGGGTCCCGGTCGCCAGGACAGTATTACATCGAAAACATACGGTCCAAGTTCCCGATGTTCGGTTGATCGCCGAAACGGCGTCGCGCGGCGGTCGCGAACGGCCTGAGCTATCTCGCTGACGCGGATCGCCGGTGTTTAAAGGGTAGAGCTCCCTCATAATAACACGTGCACATTGTTTTAGTATTCGCTAAGTAATGGCTGTTATTGTCGTCGCCACTGATGTCGGCAGAGCAAGCCATGGAAAACAAACGCATCTGGACGAACAACGAACTGGACGACCTCCTGCGCCAGTTGAATGTTGCTTTGGAGGCTTCCGGCATCGGCATCTGGCAGCACAATCTGCGCAAGAACCAGACCCGCTGGGATGAGCAGCTACAGGAGCTCTACGGTGTCCCGAAGGGACCGACGGATGTGGTGTGGCTCGAATGCGTCCACCCAGACGACCGAGATGCCGCCAATGCGCACTTCGAAAAGGCAATCGAAAACCGCGAAGACTATGCGTCACAGTTCAGGATCATCCGCCAGGATGGCTCCATTCGCCACCTTCGCTCACGCGCAAAGTTCTTCATCGACGGGAATGGCGAGCCATGCTTCGTCGGCGCGGAATGGGATGTCACCGACGATGTGATGCGAAGCCATCAACTGGCGGAAGAGCGGGAAGCCGCAGACCAGAGCCGCGCCGAAGCTCGCTATGCTGCTGACCACGACCACCTGACCGGACTTCTCAACCGCCGCAGCTTCGACGCGATATGTGCCAGCCTTGCAAAACGGGGTGAGCTGGACTTCGTGTCGCTGTGCCATCTCGACGTCGATAACTTTAAGGAAATCAACGACCGATATGGCCACGCCTGTGGAGATGTGGTCATCGCCCATGTCGCGTCGATCCTGAAGCAGGCAAGCCGCCCGGGAGATATCGTGGCGCGGCTGGGGGGTGACGAATTCGCCATCGTTTCGATGGACCGCGGCCTCAACGCGATGGAGAAGATCGTCGCCGAAATCCGCGCCGAGCTACAGTCACCCGTTCTTCTCAACGGCAAGAATGTCGTTGTCACCTGTTCGATGGGCGTGGCGCAAACCTCGGCGTCGGATGTCACCGGACTGCTCGCCTGTTCCGATCTCGCGCTCTATGAGGCCAAGAGAAACGGACGCAACCGCGCCGAATGGTTCTCGCCCGCCATGGCAGCCGCATCGATCGCCGAAAAACACATCCTCTACGAGCTGCGCAGCGCCATCACCAACGGCAATTTCGTGCCGTTCTACCAGGTACAGGTCGATGCCCGGACCCGCGCGATCAAGGGCCTCGAAGCGCTGGTGCGGTGGAAACATGGAGAAGAGCTGAAACCACCCGGCGCATTTTTGCCGACTGCGGTGACGAACGGGTTGATCGACGAAATCGACGAAATCATGCTGCGCCTTGTCCTTGCCGACTTGAGGCGATGGCAAGCCGAGGGATTTGCTCTGCCGCGCGTGTCCGTCAACATGTCGGCCTCCCGCCTCTCCGATCCTGATTTGGAGGAAAAGCTCAAGCGTCTCGATATCCCGGCAGGCCAGGTGAGTTTCGAACTGGTCGAGACGATCTTCCTCGATGAGCTCACACCGGAGATCAGAGCCAATATCGATGCCATCCGGTCGCTTGGGATTGAAATCGAGATCGACGATCTCGGTTCGGGCCATGCCTCACTGCTCGGGTTGATCAAGCTTCGCCCGGACCGCGTCAAGATCGATCGGCAGCTCATCCTGCCCATGCTGGATGGCCTGCCCCAGCAGCGCCTGGTCGCCGCACTGGTCGATATCGCCCGGACGCTGGACATGGAAGTCGTCGCCGAGGGCGTCGAAACGCTCGGCCATGCGGACGTGTTGGCAAGTCTTGGCGTTGACCTGTTGCAAGGTTTTGCCTTTGGCCGGCCGGAGCCGGCACATGTCGTCGAGAAGCGCTTGGAGAAGCGCCATACGACGGCGCCGACCGGTTCGCGCGCGTCTTCGGCAAGGCGTCGCTGATATCCGAGCAGTTTTAACTACCGTAAATAATTTTCTCGTATTCCCCCGAGGTGCTGGAAATCCGCATCTCGGCAGTGCTAGACCCGTGATCGGTGAAAATAAATTACGGAGAGCCTCGTGAGCCAGAAGAAGATCGAACGTCTCGCTGCTGCGGATGCCCAGGCGGGCGGCCAGCGACGTCCATTTGCCAAGGCGGTCCGCGCCGGCGATTTCGTCTATGTGTCCGGCCAGGTGCCGACGGTGGATGGCGAAGTGGTGACCGGTGGCATCGTGGCCCAGACCGAACAGGTCGTTGCGAACATCAAGGACGTGCTTGCGCTTGCGGGCTGCACGCTGGCCGATGTCGTGAAGGTCAATGTCTGGCTCGACGATGCCCGTGACTTCTCCAGCTTCAATGCGGTGTTCCAGAAGCATTTCATCGATCATCCGCCGGCCCGCTCGACGGTACAGTCGCCGCTGATGGTCGATGCCAAGGTCGAGATGGACGTGATCGCCTACAAGCCGATCGACTGATTGTCGATATGCTGACCGTTAGTCTCCGAGAAGCTGGCGGTCGTCGCCGTCACGGTTGCGCACCAGTTCTTCCTTGATGCTGCGCAGCGCCTTGAGCGCAATGTTGCGGTCGGCATAGGCGACCATGTTGGCAAGGATGTCGATCGCGGCAAGATAGGCAAAGCGGGTCGAGGTGGGACGGAAGATGTTCTTGCCCTCCTGCATGTCGATGGCGATCGTCAGGTCGGCAGCATCGGCGACAGGCGAGCCCCGCTGCGTCATCACGATGGTGGGAATGCCGTGCTGGCGCAAAAGCTTGAGGCATTGCACGAGACCCATGTCGCGGCCGGTATAGGACGATCCGAACACGACCGTGCCCGGCTGCGCCGCCGCCGAGATCATCAGGTTCATGTTGTGGTCGTTCGATGCATTGATGCGGCAGCCCAGACGAAAGAGGCGATTGTGCAGCTCGTTGACGACCATCGCGGAATTGCCGCTGGCACCGAATGCCTGGATGAAGTCGGCACCGCGCAGCATCTGCGCCGCCTTTTCGATCGCGCCAAGGTCGAGCTGTCGATGCAAATCGAAAAGCGCGTTCTGGGCCTTCGAGATGATGTCCTGGGCAACCTCTTCCACCGTCGCGGTCGGTGCTTCCGGCTTCAGGTAGCGCAGGCCCACATATGCCATCTTGGCCAGCTGAACCTTGAAGTCGGAATAGCCCTGGCAACCCAGCCGACGGCAGAACCTGGTCACGGTCGGCGGCGAAACCCCGGCACGCTCGGCCAGATCGCTGATCGAGGAATTGACCACGAAATCGACATTGGCGAGCGCAAACTGCGCCAGTTTCGTCTCCAGGCTCGAGAGCCTGCCGTCTTCATCGGAAAGCGCGTGAAACAGGTCCATCAGGTCTTCCTCGAAACTGGTCGCACAAACGAAGCACGTCACGATCGTGAAAATGAATTTCACCAGTTCTTGCCCTGATAGCACAAAGCGGGCAAGCATCAACGAAACCAGCCATGCCCACAGAGGTTTACATCATGAACTATCCCTGGCCTGAACCCGGCACGCCGCTCGATCAGATCGCAACGCCGATGCCTGTGATCGACGAGGATCGGCTTGCCGCCAATATTGCGCGGGTGCAGGCTTACTGCGATGCGCAGGGCAAGGCGTTCCGACCGCATATCAAGACCCACAAGATCGCAGCCGTCGCCCGCCAGCAGATCGAAGCCGGCGCCGTCGGCCTCAACTGCCAGAAGGTCACCGAGGCTGAAGTGTTCGCCGATGCCGGTTTCGACGACATCCTGATCACCTACAATATCCTCGGACCGGTGAAACTTGCGCGGCTGAAGGCGCTGAATGCGCGCGTGTCAAAGCTTGCCGTCGTCGCAGATAGTGAAACGACCGTGTCGGGCCTGTCTGCAATGTTCGATGCCGATCGCCCGCTGACCGTCCTGATCGAATGCGATACGGGCGCAAAACGCTGCGGCGTGCAGACGCCGGAACAGGCGGTGGCTCTTGCTGAGAAGATTGCGGCGGCGCCCGGCCTGCGCTTCGGTGGCATCATGACCTACCCGGCCATCGGTGGCGCAGAGGCCGTCGAGGAGTTCATGGCGACCACCATGTCGCTTCTGTCGGAAAAGGGCATCGAATGCCCGGTGCGGTCCAGCGGCGGTTCGCCGGATCTCTTTTCGGCACATCTGGTGCCCTCCGCCACCGAACATCGGGCGGGAACCTATGTCTATAACGACCGCAGCATGGTGCGCGCCGGTCACTGCACGCCCGACGATCTGGCCATGCATATCCTGGCAACTGTCGTCTCGAAGCCGGCGCCCGACCGGGCCGTGCTCGATTGCGGCTCGAAGGCACTGACCTCCGACCTGCTCGGCTTTTCGGATCACGGCTCCCTCGTCGGCTTCGAGGGCGCGCGTATCGTGTCGCTCTCGGAAGAGCATGCGGTGGTCGATCTGTCGGGCTGTGCAGTGCCGTTTGCGGAGATCGGCCAGATCGTAAAGGTCGTGCCGAACCACACCTGCGTCGTTACCAATCTGTTCGACCGCATGGTGTTTCACCGGGACGGCATCGTGACGAGGGTCGAAAACGTCGATGCCCGCGGCACCGTCTGGTAGCTGACGGATCGATTGTTGCTGGCTGAATGAAAATAGGGCGCCTGTTTCGGGCGCCATTTTTCATGTTCGCAGCGCGAAATGCCTTGGAGGTGAAAATTTCCCCGAATCTAGACTTATAGAAAATAAATTACACAAATCGGTGCGAGTTCTGGAAATTCGTTGACTTCAGCCGGGTTTGACGCATTATGAAGAAAATAAATTACACCAAAATGGTGAATGGGCGAACTGAACGAGAAACGGGACTGAGGTTTTCCGGAGCGTGGCATGCCTGCTCCGGCGATCGACAAAATTCATGCAATAGGGGTGCTGGCGCTCGGTGACCATGACGGGAGCCTGATGCCGTTGGACCTATCCGGATAAGACATATGCGCATCTTCACCGCCTCGCTGGCGACCGAGACCAACACATTTTCTCCCGTTCCGACGGATATGAACGCCTTCAAGGCGGCGTTCTTCGCCGGGCCCGGAGAGCATCCGGATACGCCGACGCTGTGCTCGTCCGTCGTGCCGATCCTGCGCCGCCGCGGCAGGGCGGAAGGTTTTACCGTGATCGAGGGCACGTCCTGCTGGGCAGAGCCCGCCGGCCTGATCCAGCGCCAGACCTATGAGGCGCTGCGCGACCTGATCCTCGCCGAACTGACGGCAGCACTTCCCGTCGATGGCGTCGTGCTCGGTCTCCACGGTGCAATGGCAGCGCAGGGCTATGACGATCCCGAAGGTGATTTTCTGGCCCGTGTCCGGCAGATCGTCGGCCCGGATGTTCTGGTTGCCGCCGAATTCGATCCGCACAGTCACCTGACGCCCCTGCGCGTCGCCAATCTCGATATCATGGCTGCCTTCCTCGAATTCCCCCATACGGATTTCGAACAGCGCGGTGAACACGTGGTCGAGCTGGCGCTGCAGGCCTTGAAGGGCAAGATCAAGCCGGTCATCTCCACATTCGACTGCCGGATGATCACGATCTTCCCGACCAGCCGCGAGCCGATGCGCTCCTTCGTCGATCGCATGCAGGCGATGGAAGGCAAGGACGGCATTCTATCTGCCTCGGTCATTCACGGCTTCATGGCCGGCGACCTGCCCGACATGGGCACCCGCATCGTCGTCGTGACGGACAACGACAAGGCCAAGGGCGATGCGCTGGCAGCCTCCCTGGGACGCGAGCTCTACAGCCTGCGCAGGCAGACTGCGATGCCCATGCTCGATACCGAAGCGGGCCTCGACAAGGCCGTGTTGATCCGCGCCTCGCATCCCGGATTGCCGGTAACGATCGCGGACGTCTGGGACAATCCCGGCGGCGGCGTGGCAGGTGATGCGACATTCATCCTGCGCCGGATGATGGAGCGCGGCATGGACGATTTCGCCGTTGCGACGATCTGGGATCCGATTGCCGTCACCTTCTGCCAGGCGGCGGGAGAGGGCGCCGAACTCAGCCTGCGGATCGGCGGTAAATCCGGCCCGGAAGGCGGTGAACCGCTCGATCTGCGCGTCACGGTGCAAAGCGTCTTCGATGCGGGCTGGCAGAGCTTTCGCAACAGCCGCGTCACGCTCGGCAGCACCGCCGTCGTGCGCCCGGTCGGCAGCCATATCGATATCGTGCTGATCACCAGCCGCACTCAGACCTACCAGCCCGATATCTTTGCCAATCAGGGCATCGATTTTGCGGCCAAATCCTATCTGCTCGTCAAGTCGACGAACCATTTTCACGCGGGCTTCCAGCCGGTCTCGTCTGAGATCGTCTATATCGCCGCGCCGACCTGTTACCCGACCAATCCCGCAACGACGCCCTATCGCAAAGCGAGCCTCGAAATATGGCCACGCGTCGCCGATCCGCTGGGACTGGATGCCTGAATTTTCGACCGGACAGGAAAGCCGGCCGGGATTTGATCACTGAAGACAACAAGGGGATGATAATGAAAAAGAGTGCACTTGTTCTCATGACGCTGGCGGCTTTGGCCGGCACCAGCAGCCTGGCGCTGACACAGGCGAATGCCCAGGCCGGCGACGGCGTGCTGACGGTTGCGACGATCGGCGAGCCGCCGTCGCTCGACGTGATGCAGACGCCGACCGATATCGTGCTGACCATCGACCAGCACATTTTCGAAACGCTCTACACCTATGACGCCGAGTGGAAGTCCGTGCCGCTTCTGGCCGCCGCCATGCCGACGCTTTCGGAAGATGGCCTCACCTACAAGATCCCGCTGCGCGAAGGCGTCAAGTTCCACGACGGCAGCGACTTCGATTCCAAGGACGTCACGGCGTCGCTGAAGCGCTGGATGACGATCAATTCCAAGGGCAAGCAGGTTGCCGGCGTCGTCGAAAGCATCGCGGAAGATGGCGACCATGCCGTCGTCATCAAGCTGAAGTCGCGTTATGCGCCGCTGCTCGCAACCCTGTCGCAGGCGTCTGTCATCCTGCCATCCGAAAAGATCGCCGATACGCTGACCGAATTCGTCGGCACGGGTCCTTATTCCCTGAAAGAACGCAAGTCCGACCAGTACACCCAGCTCGTCCGCTTCGACGGCTACAAGTCGCCCGAGGGCACGCCGAGCAACTATGCCGGCAAACGCGAGGCGATCGCCAAGGAAATCCGCTTCGTGCCAGTTCCGGACGCCAATACCCGCGTTGAAGGCCTGATTTCCGGCCAGTTCGATTTCGCCGACTCGCTGCCGGTCAGCGCCTATGAGCGCGTCGAAAAGAGCAGCAATGCCAAGCCTGTCATCTTCAAGAATGCCGGCTGGGCGTCGATGAACATGAACATGAAGGAAGGCCTTCTGGTTAAGAAGGAACTCCGTCAGGCCGTTCAGGCAGCGCTCAATGCATCGGACATGATGCTCGCTGCCTTCTCCGATGACCGCTTCTTCAGCGTCGATGCCTCGATCTTCCCGGAAGGCTCGTTCTGGCACACCGAAGAAGGTGTTGCCCGTTACGGCGAAGGCGATCCGGAAGCGGCGGCAAAGCTGCTCAAGGATGGCGGTTACGATGGCCAGCCCCTGCGTCTGATGACCAGCCGCCAGTATGAATTCCACTACAAGGTCGGCGAAGTCGCCAAGGCCTATCTGGAAGCCGCAGGCTTCAAGGTCGATCTGCAGGTGGTCGACTGGGCAACGCTCACGACCCGTCGTGCCGATGCCAAGCAGTGGGACATCTTCATCACCCACTCCAACTTCCCGGGCGATCCGACGACGATCAACACGATCACCGACACCTATCCGGGCTGGTACGTCTCCGACCAGAAGACCAAGGCCGTTGCGACCTACATGGACGCCACGACCGACGATGCCAAGAAGACCGCATGGGACGCCATCCAGACGGTCATTTACGACGATGCGCCGCTCTACAAGGTCGGCAACTTCAATGGTGTTTCGGGTCTGGCCAACGGCGTTTCCGGTTATGAGCCGACCTACTGGCCGCATTTCTGGAACGTGAGCCCGAAGAAGTAAGCTGGATAACTAAGGACTGGCTATGGCAAGGATCGCACAGGCACTTTTGAAACGGCTGGGGGGCATGGCCATCGTGCTCGCCCTCGTCGTGACGGTGGTCTTCATCATCGTTCGCGTGACGCCTGGCGATCCTGCCGCTGTCATGCTGGGGTCGGATGCGACCCCGGAAGACATCGCGCAACTGCGCACCCGCATGGGCCTCGATGCGCCCATGCTCGTCCAGTACGGCCAGTTCGTGCTGGGCATTCTGAAAGGCGATCTCGGTCAGTCCATTTTCTTGAACCAGCCGGTAACGACTGCACTTGCGGCGCGTGCGGAGCCAACCTTTTTCCTCACGCTGTTCTCGATCCTGATCGCGGTTGCCATCGCGCTTCCCGTCGGCATTCTCTCGGCCGTCAAGCGCGGCACGATCTTCGACCAGATCGTGGTGACGCTGACCATGGTTGCGGCAAGCGTGCCGAGCTTCTGGCTCGGGCTGATGCTGATCCAGATCTTCGCGGTCGGGCAGGGCTGGTTCCCGGCTTCCGGCTATGGCGGTCCGGGTACGCCGTTCTACGAGCGGCTGCATCACCTCGTCCTGCCGGCCGTGGCACTCGGCGTCGTCAACTCGGCGCTCATCACACGCTTCACGCGCGCCGCAATGCTGGACGTTCTCGGCGACGATTACGTCCGCACGGCACGCGCCAAGGGAGCGGGCGAGGGCCGCGTTATCCTCAAGCACGCCTTGAAGAACGCGCTGATCCCCATCATCACCGTCATCGGCCTGTCGGTCGCCATGCTGGTCGCGGGTGCTGTCGTGACGGAAACCGTGTTCGGCCTTCCCGGCGTCGGCAACCTCGTCGTCTCGGCCGTGTTGCGGCGTGATTATCCGGTCATCCAGGGCGCGCTGCTCGTCGTTGCCGCCATCTACGTTCTCATCAACTTCATCGTCGACATGCTCTACATCATCGTTGATCCGCGGGTGCGCCTATGAACACCATGGCCTCCGTCTCCATGCCCTTCGCGTCAAGCCTTCGCCGCCTGTTCGGAAACCGCGCGATGCTGGCAGGCGCCATCATTCTCGTGGTCGTCGTTGCAGCTGCACTGCTTGCGCCCTGGGTCGCCCCTTACGCGCCAAACAAGCTGTCGATCGTCAACAAGCTGAAGCCGCCGTCGATGGCGAATTTCTTCGGCACGGACGAATTCGGCCGCGACATCTTTTCGCGCGCCATCTTCGCAGGCCGCATCTCGCTGATGGTCAGCCTCGGCGTGGTCGCCATTTCCACGGTTCTCGGGGTCATTCTGGGTGTCGCTGCCGGCTTCTTCCGCAAGCTCGACGCGCCGATTTCGCGCCTCCTCGATGCGATGATGTCGTTTCCCGATATCCTGCTCGCGATCGCGCTCGTCGCGGCACTCGGTCCGTCGCTCACGACCGTCATCCTGGCGCTCGGCATCACCTACGCGCCGCGTCTTGCCCGCATCATCCGCGGCTCGACGCTGGTGTTGCGCGAACTGCCCTATATCGAGGCAGCTGTGGCCATGGGTCTGCCCACATGGCAGATCCTGCTCCGCCACGTTCTCCTCAACCTCGCATCGCCCATCCTCGTGCAGGCAACTTTCGTGTTCGCCTCGGCGATGCTGGCGGAAGCGAGCCTCTCTTTCCTCGGCGTCGGTGTTTCCACTGACATGCCGACCTGGGGCACGATGCTCGCGTCAGGGCGCGAATACATGAACAACGCTCCGTGGCTAATGGTGTTTCCGGGCCTCGCCATCGTGTTCTCGGTCCTCTCCCTGCAATTGCTGGGCGATGGCCTGCGCGATCTCGTCGATCCACGGCTGGCGAAGGAAAGCTGATCATGACCGACACAGTAAAAACGACCCCGCCTGTTCTGTCGGTCGAAAACCTGACGACCTCCTTCAAGACGCCGGAAGGATGGAAGGCCGTCATCCGCAACATCAGCCTGTCCGTCGATGCCGGTGAGACGGTGGCGATCGTTGGCGAGAGCGGTTCTGGCAAAAGCGTCACAGCGCTCTCCACCATGCGGCTCCTGCCGCCCGGACGCTCGCGCGCCGAGGGCAGGATCCTTCTCGACGGCAAGGATCTGCTTGCCGCAAGCGAATCCGAAATGCGCAAGGTCCGCGGCGGCTCGATCGGCATGATCTTCCAGGAGCCGATGACCTCGCTCAATCCTGTCTTCACCATCGGCAACCAGATTGCCGAAGCGCTGGTCCTGCATCGCGGCCTGTCGTGGGGCCAAGCCGAGGCCGAGACCGTGCGGCTGATGGAGCGGGTGCGCATCCCCGCCGCCAAGGCGCGGCTGCACGAATATCCGCACAAGTTCTCCGGCGGCATGCGCCAGCGCGTGATGATTGCCATGGCGCTTGCCTGCCGTCCGAAACTGCTGATCGCCGACGAACCGACGACGGCGCTGGATGTGACCATCCAGGCCGAAATCCTCCACCTGCTGCGCGAGTTGCAGCGCGAGGAAAACATGGGCGTGCTGTTCATCACCCACGACATGGGCGTGGTGGCCGAAATCGCCGACCGCACGGTGGTGATGTTCCGCGGCGACATGATCGAGACCGGTCCGACCACCGAGATCTTCGCAAGCCCGAAGGCGATCTACACGAAGTCGCTGCTCGCCTCGATCCCGCGCCTCGGCGCGATGGGTGCTTGCCTGGCACCGAAGCGTTTTCCCGAAGTCGATCCTGCGACGGGCGAGGCGACCGACGGCCGCGAAATGAAACCGGTTTCCCAAACCGTCGCACCGATCCTCAAGGTCGAAAATCTCGCCGTCCGTTTCGACCTGCCCAATGGTCGTGTCCATGCCGTGGAAGACGTATCCTTCGATCTGCGCCCCGGTGAAACACTATCGCTGGTCGGTGAATCCGGCTGCGGCAAGTCGACCACCGGACGCGCAATCATCCGTCTGCTCAATCCATCCGCCGGCTCGATCGTGATCGACGGCCAGGATGTGACCAAGGCCGGCACGCGCGATCTGCGAACCATGCGTCGCAATTCGCAGATGATCTTCCAGGATCCGTTCGCCTCGCTCAATCCGCGCATCACCGTCGGTTCGGCCATTGCCGAGCCCATCCTTGCGCATAAGATGATGGGCAAGCGCGAGGCCAAGGCACGTGTTTCAGAACTGCTGGAACAGGTGGGGCTCTCGGCCGCGATGGCCGATCGCCATCCGCATGAATTTTCCGGCGGTCAGCGCCAGCGCATTTCGATTGCGCGCGCGCTCGCGCTGGAGCCGAAATTTATCGTCGCCGACGAAGCAGTTTCGGCCCTCGACGTCACGGTCAAGGCGCAGGTCTCCAACCTGCTGCTCGAGCTTCAGGAAAAGCACGGTCTGGCCTATCTGTTCATCTCCCACGACATGGCCGTCGTTGAGCGCATGAGCCACCGGGTCGCTGTCATGTTTCTCGGAGAGATCGTGGAGATCGGGCCGCGGTCGGCGATTTTCGACAATCCGCAGCATGCCTATACCCGCCGGCTGATTTCCGCCGTGCCGGTTCCCGACCCGTCACGCCGCGGTGAGACGCCGCCACCATTGTCCGAAGAGATAAAAAGCCCCGTTAGGCCGCTCGATTACGTCGCGCCGAAGCGCACCTATCTCGAGGTCTCGCCGGGCCACTTCGTCCAGCAGGCAGCGTAGCGCAAAAGCCTGCGACTACGATCAGGCGATGATGTCGAAGTCGGCTGCGGTGATGTTGAGGCCCTTGTCGACGATGGCAAACAGCATCTGCCCGTATTTGCCGGTTCCATCGGCATCGTAGTAGAGACGACCGGTCGCCTTGTCATAGATGATCCGGTCGGATGCGTCGCTGGCCGCGGTGCCGCTATGGAATGCATCCGATGCGAGATCCCCAACCGTGCCGGCCTTTGTGAATATATCTGTGTCGAGCCAGATCGTGTCATCCGCGACGGAGAAATCCGTGATCGTATCCACATTGCCCTTCTTGTTCAGTCGCGTGTCAAACACGAAACTGTCCGCGCCTTCGCCGCCTGTCAGGCGATCGTTCGAAAGGCCGCCGGAAAGGACGTTCGCGCCCTGGTCGCCCGTCAGCACGTCGCGATATTGCGACCCGATGAGGTTCTCGATCGAGGTATATGTGTCGCCCTTGGCATTGTTTGTATTGCCCTGCGGCGCGGCGAGGCTGGCAACCACTGCGGTTGTGGCATTGGCGTAGGAGACGGTATCGGTTCCGGCGCCACCGTCCATCTTGTCGGCGCCGGCGCTGCTCATCAGCTTGTCGTCGCCCTTGCCGCCGGACATGATGTCTGCGTAACGCGATCCGTTAAGCACGTCGTTGCCGTCACCCCCAAGCTTGGGTTCATTGAAGGTCACGGTCACTGTGATGTACGACGTCGGACCCGCCTTGATGCCGGTAAAGTCGATCGCGATCTTGTTGTAGTCGAACGAAACGTCCCGGCTGTCGAGGCCGGCAATATTGCTCTTGATCGAGACGCCGACGATCGGAGAAAGGTTGTTGTTGATATCGGTAAACACCGGCCCGTTGAAGTGCACAGCGCTGGCGGTATCGCTTGAAGTCGGCTTGTAACCAGAGGTCCACAAGGCATACTGGGTAAACTCGAAGCGGATCGAGTTGTCCTGCAGTTTCAGCTGGAACAGCGACTTTGTATTGACGGTAAGCGCGGCAACCGCGGTGGTGTCAACCACGCTGACGACGTCCTTGTCGAGGGACGGCGTAAGCCTGTTTGGGAACTGATACTCGTAGCCGAAGGGGTTGCCGTAAAAGCCCATGGGATGCTCCGCACGCTCTGAACAATCAGAAATAGCGGAGAATGCTTATTTAAGATTTAAACGATGTATTGGCCGCTGTTCCCGTTGTCGCGATCGCTCAAGGTTGGAAACACCTGTAACGCGGGCCTCACTCTCGCGTGATGAGGGAACTCCCTGTTGCGTCAATGTGTTGTCTCTCCATAACACGGAGAACTAATATGCATATTGTTACGAAGTTTCTGACCGCGTCGTCGCTTGCGGTGGCACTGGGCCTCACCTCGCTTGTCCCGGCGACTGCGGCACCCCTGCCGATGGTGAAGTCGCCTCAGGTATCCGATGTCGAACATGTCCAGTACCGTCGTGACATGCGCGAACGCCGGGAAATGCGTGATCGTCGCGGGTGGCACCAGGGCCACCGTGGATACAGTGATCGCCGTCCGGGCTATCGCCGCCATTCCGATGGTTTCTGGTATCCCCTCGCAGCATTTGGCGCTGGCGCAATCATCGGCGGTGCCGTGACAAGTCGCCCGGCCCGCGCAGGTACCCGTGCTCACGTCCAGTGGTGTGCCGACCGCTACCGCAGCTACCGTGCATCGGATAACAGCTACGTGCCACGTGCCGGCGTTCGTGCACAGTGCAACTCGCCTTACTGAGGGCGTCTAGCCTTTTGAGGTAATGAGGGGCAGCGCATTGAGCCGCTGCCCCCATTTTTGATCCCGATTTCCTGTTGAATATCTGGATCGAGCTACCATATCTTGGCTACAATTGTTTTCGTCGGCGACCACGGATGTACTGGCGCAGTGGCTGAGAGCAATGCAGGGAGGTCGGTGCGTGTATTCGCTCCGGCCTTTTTTATTGCCTGATGGCAGCAGTTCCTTGAACCATCAGCAAATCAATATTTGCAGTAGTTCTTAAACAGAAAAAATTAATTTACACGACAATTAAAATCTTACACTTTCTCAAAACGTGATATACAACGAATGCAGGTAAATTTCTCTCCATTCCACATGGAGACGTGCCATGAAACTGCATTCGATAGTCATGACTCTGGCGTTTTTCGCAGTTCCATCGGTAACGATGGCGGCTGGCCCTGTCGGCATTCTGCGGGATGTGAGAGGCTCAATGCAGCGCATCCAGGAAAGTGGTTTTGCGCTTGCACCTTACGCTTTTGCGAAATTCTGCCGTAGCAATCAGGAACAGTGCGCCGATACCGGCGGCGACGGCATCGTCGAACTGACCGAGGATCGCAAGGCGCAACTGCTTTCGGTGAATTCAGGCATCAATCGCACCGTCCGTCCCGTCAATGATGCCGACGGCTCCGACGAGTGGAGCATTGATGTGGCGTCAGGCGATTGCGAAGATTACGCGCTCACGAAGCGCAAACACCTCATCTCCCTCGGCTGGCCTTCCGGATCGCTGAGAATGGCTGTGGCAAGAACGCGGTCCGGAGAGGGACATGCGGTGCTGGTTGCAAAGACATCCGCCGGCGACCTGGTGCTGGACAACCGGTCCTCCGAAATCAAGCCGTGGAAGAAGACCGACCTGACCTGGATCATGATGCAGTCGCAGAAGAGCCCTAGGATCTGGGTCAAGATCGGGCCATCCAACGACCGCCCGACCTTTGTTGCCAACCAATGGTAAACTAGGGTCGCACTCGTCAGACACCGGCGCGCTGTCCTGATCGATCAGGTCGGACGCCCCGACGGTTACGATGATACCGTATCAGACCACCAACCTTCCCCAGGACCTCGAGACGGAGGCCAGTCTGCGAGACAGCCGGGCTTTAGATCAGGCAGCAGTCGGCGCACGAACGCGCCGCGCCTTCCAGATCTCAAGAACTGGCCGGATACGATCGTGAAATACGAACGCGCCTATCAATGCGTATGCCAGAGAGGCCGCAGCGCTAAATGATACAGCGACTGATAAGTGTTTGAGATCGAGCTGCCATAGCCATAGAAACCCGGTCAGGGTTGATACGATGGCAATCGCGACAAGCGCCGGAAATGTTGTTTTGATCCCATCAAACGCGTTGATCTCACTGAATCGTTTCTGCACGGCCAGGAGAATAAACAACGCTGTCAGAGAGAATCTCAGGCTGAACATCGCTGCTGCCCAAAATATCCCGAAATATGCTCCGACTGCAATCATCACGACATCAGCAAGTGCCTGGTAGACATTGTTGAGGAATGCCAAGCTTGGGTGTCCTGTTGCAACCAGGAAGGTTTGCACTGGCACGACAACCGCAATGAACGGTAGCGCCACCAGCATCAGTGTTATCGTTTCGGGCAGTTGTGGCCACCTGTCTCCAAAAAACATATATGCGACATAGGGCGCTGAAAACGCGGAAGCGACAAAGGGTATCGCGGCAACAAGGCCTGTTACCGCGCATGACCGCCACATCGTGCTTATCATCCGGTCACGATCCTCACCCATCCTGGAAAAGATTGGCAGCAGGATGTTGTTGATCGGGTTGAGAAACAGGCTTGATGCGAGATCAAGCACCGTGCGTGATAGCCGAAAAACACCCGTCGCTGTCGGTGTCGCGACCAAACCGACCACCACATCGGCAGAGCGCACGTTGATCTGCGTGACTGCCGACATTCCGATTACGGCGAACGAGAAATTCAGCGTCGACCGCATCGAGATCAGCGTCGGCATGGCCGTTGGCTTCCAGCGCGCCGCCACAACACTGACCATCGCCGCAACGATCGGCGTTATCACGACGACTGCAACGATGCTCCAGGCGCCTAACCCCGAAAACGCAAGCGCGCAGCAGACAATCCCGCCCACAAGCAACCCGGCCGACTTTCGGACCGCCAGTACCTTGTAGGCGAAATCTCGCGCGAGCAGTCCTTCCGGCACGACCGCGAGCGCTGAGACAAGGGGAGCGATCGATGTAACGGCAACCATGGCACTGAGGCCGGAGAAGGTTTCCAGGTGGCGGAGAAGGGCGCTCGCTATCAAGAGTAGCGCCGAGCCGCAGAGGCCAAGCAGAAGGAAGAGACCGAAGACCGAATTGACGAAGTCATCGTCGAGCAGTCGCCGCTGTATCACCACCTGGCTTCCGGACTGCAGGGTGGACGCGATGATCACGGCCGGCGCGGTTGAAAGCGCTGCGACACCAAACTCATGCGGCCCGAGCAGGGCTGCCGCAATCAGAAACACCACGGTCTGCGTCAGCCGCTCGACGAGCACCTGCGCAAGCGACCAGCTCGTACCCTTGATTGCCAGTTTCAAATAGGACATGTGAAGCCGATCGGTGAGATTTCGGTCGCGTCAAGCGAATGGTCTAGGCTGTGGCCCGGTCGATCCGAGGTTCCACCCCAGGGAACGGGTGGATTTCACCGTCGATCAGGTCCTTCGCCAACTGGTTTGGAATGATCTTCGGAACGCCGCGCGGGATCGCCGGCCCGATCAGCAGGCAGGCAAGCCGCAGCAGGGCAAGCTTCGCCTCGCTCCACCTGTTGAGACATGGATAGAGCACCGTCTTTGCGACCTGCTTGAAGAGTTGCTTTGCATAGGCCTTGTGGAACCCTCTGGCGACCAGGGAGCTGCCGTTGCCAAGCGAGTAGTAGAACGTGCGCTGGACATCGAATTCGGAGTTCAACGGCAAAGGCGGATGGTCGATTTCCAGGCCGGCCAACCGCTTGCCCTTCAGGCCGGCGTCGACCAAACGTGCCCCGAGATCGAAGCCCTCTCCCGATCCATGAATGGCGCCGATACCCAGCGTGGCATCGAACTGGAATTTTAAAAACGTCTTGCGGCGAAGCGTCAGCCCCGGTTCCCACATGTTGCCGATGATGGTTTGCCTGTTGATTTGGACATCGCTTTCGATCCGGCTTGCAGCCAGCCGCTTGCCGTTCGAGACGATGTTGCAGGTGACGAAATCGACCGCGCCGACATCGAGAATGGTTTTCACCCTGCGGTAGAAATCGCTCGCGGCCGGATATGTGTCGTCATCCAGAAACGAGATGAGATCGGCCGTCGCGTGACAGGCGCCGACATTTCGGGAATGCGACGAGCTGAACACGCGCGAGAATACGGTTTTAACACCATCAATGCCGATCGTTTCGGTCTCGTCGAACCCCTGCATCACGATGATGATTTCAAGCGCGATCGCCCTCTGCTCCTGCAATCGCCGCACCACTTCGCGCGTGCGCGCCAGACGACTGCTTTTCGATACGACTGGAATGATCACGGACACATCGTACATCGGGCCACCTACGAGCTTATTCTGGATTGGTTCAGATCGGCGACAACGGCTGAGAAAAAGCCCCAGGAACTGATGAAGTACCGTTTGAACAAGCGACGGGGCTCGGTGGCCACTCGCCAGAACCATTCCATTCCAACCAGACGGAAAACCTTTGGCGCTCGAGTCTTGGTGCCGGCTGTGAATTCGAGAGCCGCGCCGAAGCAGAAGGCGTAAAGGTGCCCAAGCGCGGATCTGTTCTGGTTCACCCAAATTTCGGATTTGGGCGCGCCGATACCCATGAACAGATGCGTTGTGCGGTTGTCGCGGATCGCGCTCAGCAGGTCGCGCGTATGAGAGGGTTGTTTTTCAAAACCAAACGGCGGTATCGCGTAGCCGAAGCCGGCCTCCGGGAAGCCACGTGCCGTCATCTGGACTGCCAGCCCGTCCGCCGTCGCCTGGCTCGAGCAGACGAAGAACGGCCGATGGTTCGTGTCTGTCAGGGCATCGAGCAGCTTGGGAAAGAGATCGGCGCCTGGTATCCGCTGCTTGACGGCCGCGCCGCACAGTTTCGCATAGAGAAAGACGGGCATGCCATCGATCGTGACTGACCACGCACTGTCGTAAGCACGTCTGAATTCAGCATTTTTGTACAGGTTGGAGACGTGATCCGTATTCGCAGTGACGACCAGTTTTACCCCGTCCGTCTCGGAAAGGGGAGAAACAGCCTGTTCTACGAGAGCGTCGTCGGAATATTCGTAAAAGGATAAACCGAATATTTTATCTCTGGACCCAAGTCGATCTTCGGTCATTGCATTTATCTCTTTAAGTGTGTGACGGCTAAAACTTGCTCTGCAATCGCTTTCCAGGAAAAATTCTGATCGACATGGGCGGTCTGCCACCGCAGGATTTCCGCCCGCTCCGCCTCGTCTGAAAGTTTGGTCAGCAGTGCCTTGGCCTGCTCGATATTGCCTGCCTCGAAGGTCTGGCTGGCGCCGATCACCATCGGAATGCCGCCCACATGCGAACCGACAGCCGGCGTCCCGCAATAGATTGCCTCGATGCAGACACGGCCGAACTGTTCCCGCCAGTTCTTCGTCGAGAGGCTCGGCAGAATGAAGAGATCGAGCGCGCTGTAAAATGTCCGCAGATCATCCTTCTGAAGACTGGGAAGAACCGTTACCCCCGCCGCAACGAGTGTATCGACCAGATAATCATCTGCGACCGGCCCGCAGGCGAGGATCGCGACCGGGAGTTCCTGTGCAAGCTGCGCCAGGATCTCTATCCCTTTCGGCTGCCAGATCCGCCCGGCATAGCCGAGAACGAGACCGCCCTTCTTGAATGCATCGGAGACCTGCGGATACTTTTGCGCAAGCGCAGAACGTGCCGCCGACTTATCGACGATCGAAAACGACGACTTTGAAACGCCGTTACCGATGGGGCTTGAGATCTTGCTCCGGGGAGCCCCCCGTCTGTGAAGGACATCGGCGACCTCATGGTTCTTGGGAATGATCTTGGTCGCTGTTTTATAGACGAACCGCTCGAGGACATTCCATCCGGAGAGGTTTCCCTTGAGATTGATGGCCGAGCTTTCGATGTACATCGGCCGCCCGAGACGCAGGGTGGCGCTTAGGAACGCGACAAGCGAGTGCGGTTCCTCATGAACGTAGAGAATGTCCGCCCGTCGCGCTTCCCGGTAGAAAGCGATGGTGCTCGGGATGAATGTCAGCCAGTGCGACGACAAGACGGAATTAAACAGCTTCACCGGAAAGTGGAATTTCTCAGGGTCGAACGTTGTGCCTTGAAAGGTTTTTGGCCCCATGACCGTGAGATTGGCGACCTTCGAAAGCTCGACAAATCGGTCATGGTAGTGCGAGTTTCCGGCTTCATGCCAGAGCATGGTCAACTGGTGCTCAGGCATGGGACCGTGCTCCGGTGCGTCTATGGGCCTGGATTTTCGAAAGCAGGTTTGCCGCGATAAAATCCCAGGAATACCGGGCTCTGTAGGCAAGATACGCGCTCTCAGTCGCTCGCGGAGCCGTCATGATCTCAGTCGAGATCTCGTCAGCGCGTGCGCCCGGCGAGACCAGCCGTCCCCATGGCGGAGAAACAGTCCGGTGGATGGCGATGTCGGACGCGACAATGCTGCAGCCCAGCGACCCTGCCTCGACGAGCGGCATATTGAACCCCTCGTCATGCGACAAAGACAGGAACGACCGGCAGTTTGCGTAAAGCCACCGCAACTGGCTGTCGGATATGTCCTTCATCCATCGGATGTTGCTCGTTGGGTCGTTGCTCGCCCGGTCAAGATCGGTGGCGATATTTCCCCAACCGCTGCGACCAACAACGACCGACAGGACATTGTGCGGTTGAAGCGCTGCCGCGACGTCGATGATCTTTTCGTAGTTCTTTCGGGGCTCCACCGTCCCCACGCTCAGGACGAAGTCTTTGCCCCGCAGTTCCGCGATCTCGGACAGTTCGCCGTTGAACGGCAGCGCGGGGGCGTTGCCGATCTCGCTCACATCATGGGAGGGAAAGATCGGACGAAGCTTTGCCGCCGAGTAGCCGGTTGGCGCAAAGATGGCGCGGTATCGGGATGAGACGGCGCGCTCCACATCCCGAAACAGAAGGCGCCCCTTGATCGGCATCTCCTGTCCTCTTGTCCAGGGGAAGTCGTCGTGAATGATTCGATAGAGTGGCAGTCTGGATGATATGGAGAGCGGACTTGCCGGCATGCTCGGAAAGACGGCCGCATCGTAACTGGAAGATGCCAGCCTGAACGGCAAAGTGAGCCAGGCCATCAAAGGATGCCGGCAGAGGACCAGGTTGTCGTCGCTCGAAAAAAACGACGTCGACATGACATAGGCCGTGCTGCCAGGGCAAATTTTCCGGAATGCCTCGAATAGATTGATCCCGTAACGTTCGACACCGGTAATCTCCGGCTTGCGCGTGGCAAGCGTCAGATCGAATATCACTCGCATTCCCACTCCTGCTGTCGCCGGACACCCGCGCATGCCGTCCATCACCGCTGCTAATCAGTGAAATGTCGAGTAGCACGACATCGAATCGTGGTTACAGCATGGATATGCTCTTGCTGAGTCCTCAATAAACAAAACTAATCGCTAGGTTAATCGTATAATGGAATTCAATATGGGTGTTGTAGTGTGAATTCGCTGAGGTGTTGCACAAAAATCCGTAAGTTATTGATTGTTTAGTGCATCAATATTATAATAAAATCTTTATTACAGGCGTCTTACATGAATGAATGCTCAAGAAGATCTTTGTTGTTCGGCGCTGGCGCGTTTGCGGCGTCGGTTGTGTCGTCAGGTCCTTCCGTAGGTGCCCGAACGGGAACGTGCCCGCTGATCGGGGTTAACCTGGCCGGTGCTGAGTTCGAGATGATTGGCGGCCGTTGGAAGTGGCCTCACCTGGAGAACCTGAATTATTACCTCTCGCTGGGCGTGAAAGTGTTTCGGATCCCCTTCAAGTGGAGCCGCCTGCAGCCCGATATTGCAAAACCGCTTGAGCCGGCGGCACTTGAGGGCCTCGATCGTCTGGTCGGCCGGGCAGTGGGCGAGGGTGCGGTTGTCCTCCTGGATATGCATGACTACGGAAGGCGCGATAAGATCGTCATCGGAGACGGCACGTCCGCGGCAATGCTCGAAAGCTACGCGGCGTTCTGGGGCGAGCTGGCACAGCGATACGGAAAGAACAGCCTTGTCTGGTACGGGCTGATGAACGAGCCGCATGACCAGGATCCCATTCTCAACCTTAACACCCAGAACGCCGCATGCGCCGAAATCAGGCGGCGTGGCGCAACGGGAACCGTGCTGTTTTCCGGCATCGCCTGGACGGGCGCCCATTCCTGGACGAAGACCTCGAACGGCACCGTGATGTTGCAGGCATTCGATCCCGCCGACAATTGCGGCTTCGACATGCACCAGTATCTCGACAAGGGATTTGGCGGCTCCAACCCGATCGCCACCGAAGGCATCGGAAAACGGTTCCTGAAAAGCGCCACAGACTGGGCGACCCAACATCGAAAACGCATCTTCATCGGCGAATTCGCCACCGGCCGAACCGAAGGCTCTCTACGGGAACTGCGCGACCTTCTCGATGCCATGATGGCCCGCCCCGACATCTTCCTCGGCGCCACCTACTGGGCCGGCGGCGGCGTCTGGGGCAACACCAACCAGCAAACTGTTGATCCCCCACGAGACAGGCCAGGCGTCATGAGCGAGCAGTTGAAGCTGCTGATGCCGTATGTTGGGTGTCGGAGCTAGGCGGAGAGGGGATTGCACGAATAGCAATGACGGTATCCGGCTTACTTCGCGAAATAAGAATGCTGATAGATTCAGTGTAGCCCGCGAATGCCGCGGGCTACACTGGAGTTACTTACCTCTCTTCTCGTCCTGCGAAAGGACGGAAGCGGCGAGTTTCTTCGCATCGGTGGGCGTAGCTTTCTTGGCGCCGGAAAGCACCTTCGAGGCTAACGAGGAAATCGGAGTTGATGACTGCTTTTTAGCCACTTTAGAACTCCACCGTTGGGGCGATATTACCGAAACGCCTGCCTGTTTTAATCTCGCTAACTCTGCCAGGATTGATTCCGAACTTAGCTGCGATGTCATGTTGCATCATTCGCTCAAGAAGAAGACGTTTGATGCGAGCAGCCATCTCCGCCGTTACGCGAGGTGAGCGCTTTCTATGGGGCATAATATTTCTCCTTATGCCTTGCGCCCTGCCTTGCCGTAGTTGGTCGGGATATGTAGAATCAAACTGCACAGTTGGATTTTCATAATCCGCTAAGACATCCGCACGGCAGAGCATTGTTTCCGTGTGCGGCCACGCATTGCGCGACTGCATCTGTCCGCCAAGACAGACCGCAGTCGCCGTCCGCGAATCTAGTATTAGCGAACACTGACAGTATTGATGTGACTGATATTGCTGTCGAGTCATTTCGGCAGAGTACAACTGGATTATGTGTTTTTCCCCTCATAATCCGTTGGTTGTGGAAAAGATGCCGGATTCATAGTGGATTCGTCTAGTTCTTTGCTGCGCGTCCGCGAATGTAATACTCGGCTTGACGCTCAGCTCCACAAACCAAAAGCCGCGCTATTCATCATTTTCGATTGAGATAATGATTGAGATCCGTGCGAGGTCTGGCCCTCTATGAAATAGGGGAGCAGTTATCCGGATCATGGAGCCATGCAAATAGCAACGATCTTACGAGGGTATGTATTCAGATCGGCAATCCGACGAGCGGCTCCCGTCATTCCGCGCATTCCGAAACATACATGGAGAGACGCCATCTGAATGATGGCCTTCAACAATTTCAATCAGGGAAAGAAAAATGGTGCTGCTAGAGAGATTTGAACTCTCGGCCTCTCCCTTACCAAGGGAGTGCTCTACCCCTGAGCTATAGCAGCAACTGCGGACGTTCGGGTTCGTGTCGTCAGCGAGGGGGCTATTGCCATAGGTTCGGGGCAAGTGCAAGCAGCAAAATCGAACTTCTTGGAGAACCATCCGGGAAAACGCCCGGGGCGCTTTCGTGTGTCGGGCTTTTTCTTTAAGGAGAAGCCATGTCGAAAAAACCAAAAACCTTGGATAGCCAGGCGCCGGCCGCACGTTCAAGCGAAGCCGAGCGGCGTGAGCTGGATCGCAAGCAGCGTGCCGCTGCGAAATTGCGGGAAAACCTGATGCGGCGGAAAGGTCAGTCGCGCGCGCGGCGCGCCGGCGAGGCGGACGAGACGCAAGGTTTGCCGGCGTCTTCGCCCTCTGCCGCAAAAACGGACGAATCATCATAGTCTTTGCAGTGCATAAACGGGTTGTGGCACGATTTGCTCTCATCCGCAGTTTTCATCACGGATTGAAGCGGGACAAGGTTTGGTCTAGAGACGCAAACCCGGCCGCTTGAGAGAAAGAGTTACCACACCATGGATCGCATCAGAATTTCCGGCGGCAACGAGCTTCACGGCACGATCCCGATCTCGGGCGCCAAGAACGCCGCGCTGCCGCTGATGATTGCGTCGCTTCTGACCAGCGATACGCTGACGCTCGAAAACGTGCCGCATCTGGCCGATGTCGAACAGCTGTTGCGCATCCTCGGCAATCATGGCGTTGATGTCTCCGTCAACGGCCGCCGCGAAAGCCAGGCCGAGAGCTATTCGCGCACGATCAATTTCACCTGCCGCACCATCGTCGATACGACCGCTCCTTACGAGCTGGTCTCCAAGATGCGCGCCTCGTTCTGGGTGATCGGCCCGCTGCTGGCGCGTGAAGGCAAGGCCCGCGTGTCGCTTCCGGGCGGTTGCGCCATCGGCACGCGTCCGGTCGATCTGTTCCTTGACGGCCTGCAGGCGCTCGGCGCCATCCTCGAGGTCGATGCCGGCTATATCAACGCGTCGGCCCCCAAGGGCGGCCTTGTCGGCGCACATTACACCTTCCCCAAGGTTTCGGTCGGCGCCACGCATGTCATGCTGATGGCGGCAACCCTTGCCCGCGGCACCACCGTCATCGACAACGCCGCCCGCGAACCCGAAGTGGTCGATCTCGTAAAATGCCTGACGGCCATGGGCGCCAAGATCAGCGGCGCCGGCACGCGCACCATCACCATCGAAGGCGTTGCCTCGCTGTCGGGCGCCCGTCACCGCGTCCTGCCGGACCGGATCGAGACCGGCACCTATGCGATGGCGGTTGCCATGACCGGCGGCGATGTGGTGCTCGAAGGCACGCAGGCCTCGCTGCTTGAAAATGCGCTCGATACGCTGCGCCTTGCCGGTGCCGAGATCACCGAAACCGAAAGCGGTCTGCGTGTCGTCAGGAACGGCAACCGGATTCAGCCGGTCGATATCGTCACCGAGCCCTTCCCGGGCTTCCCGACGGACCTGCAGGCACAGTTCATGGCGCTGATGACCATGTCGTCGGGCGTTTCGCACGTCACCGAAACCATCTTCGAAAACCGCTTCATGCACGTGCAGGAACTCGCCCGTCTCGGTGCGCGCATTTCGCTGTCGGGGCAGATGGCGCGTATCGAAGGCGTTTCGCAGCTGAAGGGTGCGCCAGTGATGGCAACAGACCTTCGCGCATCGGTGTCGCTCGTCATTGCCGGCCTTGCGGCCGAAGGCGAAACGATCGTCAGCCGCGTCTACCATCTCGATCGTGGTTTCGAGCGTCTTGAAGAAAAGCTGACACGCTGCGGCGCCATCGTCGAACGCGTCAGCGACTGAGCAATATGGCCTGAAGAGGCCGCATGTTTCGAGGGATGAGGGGCGGCCAGGGGGATACCTTGCCGTCCCTTTTTTCATGCCTATGTCAGGTATTGTCATCCAACACGCCCCGCCTCATTTTCATGATCCGGCTTTTCCATCGGAGATATTTTTATGACTGATGCATCTTCCAACGTCTGGTTCATCACCGGCTGCTCCTCCGGCTTCGGCCTGGAACTCGCCAAGCTGACAATTGCAAAGGGCTTTCCGACCGTCGTCACGGCCCGCGACAAGGCAAGGCTTGCCGATCTCATCGCCGGCCACGACAATGCGCTCGCCGTTGATCTCGACGTGACCGACGAAGGCCAGATCGCAGCTGCTGTCAGCGCTGCCGAGGAAAAGTTCGGGCGCATCGACGTCCTCGTCAACAATGCCGGTTACGGCTACCAGGCCTCGATCGAGGAAGGCGAGGAAGACGAGATCCGGGGCATGTTCGATGCCAATGTCTTCGGCCTTTTCGCCATGACGCGGGCGGTGCTGCCCGGCATGCGCGCCCGCCGCAAGGGCCACATCCTCAACGTCACCTCCCAGGCCGGCTTTATCGGCTTCCCGGGCTCCGGTTATTATGCGGCAAGCAAGCACGCCGTTGAAGGCTTTTCCGATGCGCTGTCCGCCGAAGTTGCAGCGCTTGGCATCAAGGTCACTTGCGTCGCACCGGGTCCGTTCCGGACGGATTGGGCCGGCCGTTCGCTGAAACAGACGCCTGTCAAGATCGACGAGTATCAGGATACCGCAGGCGCCCGTCTGTCGCAGACGGCAGGCTATAGCGGCCAGCAGCCGGGCGATCCTGTCCGTGCCGGCGAAGCCATGATCAAGGTCGTCGAGGCGTCCAACCCTCCGCGCCATCTCGTGCTCGGCGAAATTGCCTATACCGGCATCACCGCCAAGCTTTCGGAACGCCGCGACGAGATCGTTGCCTGGAAGGACACGACGCTCTCTGCCGACTTCCCGAAATAGTTGCTTCTTGCCATGCGCCATCCTATCTCCAGACCATCAAACAACGGGCCGCAGATCGCGGCCCAGGAACGGAATGGACGCGCATGACCGAGCTCAAGCTTCTGGCTCTCGATACCGACGATCTGGGGATCGTGTCTGCCCATATGCAGGATGCGGTCTTCAAGCTGTCCGACGTGCAGTGGTCGGCGTCGGAAAAGATATTCTCGCTGGCTGCCAACAGGTTTGATTGGGAAAAGGCCGGCGAGAAGAAAAAGGGGTTCGAGCGGCACCGTGCAGCGCTCGTCCTCAAGCGCGTGGAAGCAGTCCGTTCGACCGGTATCGACCGCAACCGCAAGGATGATGTCCTGTCGCTTCTCGCCGTGCGCTTCATGCCCAAGGGCGAGGGGCCTGATGGCACCGTGGAACTGATGCTTTCCGGCGGCGGCACCATTGCTCTCGATGTCGAATGCATCGAAGTTGCTCTTGCAGATATCGGCGGCGCATGGGAAACCGCAACGAGGCCGCGCCATCCTTGACCGGCCTTGTGATCATGGCATGGAACGGGAAGGAATATCCGCTTGGCACTCTGGCTTGAGCAGACAGCACCGGACTTCGAGACACGCTTTTCCGCTTTTCTTTCGACCAAGCGGGAAGTCTCCGAGGATGTGAACGCCGTCGTGCACGCCATCATCGATGACGTGCGCGCCCGCGGCGACGCGGCACTTGTCGACTATTCAAAACGCTTCGACGGCATCGATCTTGCAGCGACCGGCATCCGCGTGACCGATGAGGAGGTCGACAAGGCCTTCGCCGAAACGGACCGCAAGGTGATCGACGCGCTGAAGTTCGCAGCCGAGCGGATCGAAAAGCATCATGCCCGCCAGATGCCGAAGGACGATATCTACGAAGACGCGATCGGCGTCGGCCTCGGCTCCCGCTGGACAGCGATCGAAGCCGTCGGTCTCTACGTACCGGGCGGCACGGCATCCTATCCAAGCTCCGTGCTGATGAATGCGGTGCCGGCAAAGGTTGCCGGCGTGCCGCGCGTCGTCATGGTCGTGCCGGCCGGTGGCGGCAGCATCAACCCGGCCGTCCTTGCCGCGGCGCGCATCTCGGGCGTTACGGAAATCTACCGCGTCGGCGGTGCGCAGGCCGTAGCAGCGCTTGCCTATGGTACCGATACGATTGCGCCGGTCGCCAAGATCGTCGGTCCCGGCAACGCTTATGTGGCGGCCGCCAAGCGCCAGGTCTTCGGCATCGTCGGCATCGACATGATCGCCGGCCCATCTGAAGTGCTGATCCTGGCCGACAAGGACAACGACCCCGACTGGATCGCCGCCGACCTTCTGGCCCAGGCTGAACACGATGCCGGTGCCCAGTCGATCCTGATCACCGACGATGCCGAATTCGGAAAATCGGTCGAGGCAGCCGTCGAGCGACAATTGAAGACACTGTCGCGCGCAGAAACGGCCGCCGCGAGCTGGCGCGATTTCGGCGCTGTGATCCTGGTCGAGAATTTCGAAGCCGCGTTGCCGCTGGCAAACCGCATTGCCGCCGAACATCTTGAATTGGCCGTTGCCGATCCGGATGCGCTCATGGCCGGCATCCGCAATGCCGGCGCCATCTTCATCGGTCGCCACACGCCTGAAGTCATCGGCGATTATGTCGGCGGCTCCAACCACGTTCTGCCGACGGCACGCTCGGCACGCTTTTCGTCCGGCCTCGGTGTGCTCGATTTCGTCAAGCGCACCTCGATCCTCAGGCTCGGACCCGATCAGCTGCGGCAACTGGCGCCGGCCGCCATCACGCTCGCCCATTCGGAAGGGCTCGATGCACACGCCCGTTCGGTCGCCATCCGCATGAACGCCCATCCTCCGCAAGACGAGGGCTAGGGATGGGACAAGGGCACTTCCGGCTCTCGGATGTCGTCCTCGACGACTCGATCGGGCGCTCGACGCCCGATGTCGAACATGAGCGGGCAGTTGCCATCTTCGACCTTGTCGAGGAAAACGCCTTCGAGCCGGTCGGCCATGCAGGCGGCCCCTACACGTTGAAGCTTTCGCTGGTCGAGGCAAAGCTGATGCTCACCATCACTGGCGAAGCGGGCGAGGGGGTTGCGGTCCACATCCTGTCGCTGACGCCATTCCGGCGGATCATCAAGGATTACTTCATGATCTGCGAAAGCTATTACGAGGCGATCAAGACCTCCACGCCATCGCGCATCGAGGCGATCGACATGGGCCGCCGCGGCATTCACAACGAGGGCTCGCAAACCCTGATGGATCGTCTCGACGGCAAGATCCGAATCGACTTCGATACCGCAAGACGGCTGTTCACGCTCGTCTGCGTGCTCTACTGGCGCGGCTGAAGACCATGGCGGCCGATGACGAACCGACAAGGAAGCAGACGATCGGCATTCCGACCGCGATCCTCTTCATGTGCGGTTTCAACTCCATCCGTTCGCCGATGGCGGAGGCCATTGCAAAAAGCCTGCTGCAGCCCGATATCTACATCCAGTCGGCGGGCGTCCGTTCCGGCGAGCACGATCCCTTCGTCGATGTCGTTCTGGAAGAGGTGGGCCTTTCGCTCAACCGCAACCGGCAGCACAAGCCGCGGACGATGGATGACCTTGAGGATGATTTCTTCGATTTGATAGTGACGCTGACGCCGGAGGCCCATCACGCGGCGCTGGAACTCACCCGTTCGAACGCCGTCGATGTGGTCTATTGGCCGACCATGGATCCGACGGCTGCGACCGGCACGCGTGAGCAGGTTCTCGACGCTTATCGCGAGGTGCGAGAGCATCTGTGGAAGCTGATTGACCGACGGATGAGGCCCATTCGCAGGCCACCTCCGGCAGGCGATTGACGGTCTTCAAGAATCGCTGTCAAGCGAGGTTCACAAACCGGACGCGATTGTGTAGTTTCCGCGCAAATTTCGAGGCGGCTGATCAGATTTCGGCCTGCCCGACCTTCAACACAGAAAGAAAACCAATACATGGCTAAAGAAGAAGTTCTTGAATTCCCGGGCATTGTCGTCGAACTGTTGCCGAACGCGACCTTTCGCGTGAAGCTCGAGAACGAACACGAAATCATCGCCCACACCGCGGGCCGCATGCGCAAGAACCGTATCCGCGTTCTGGCAGGCGACAAGGTTCTTGTCGAAATGACCCCTTACGACCTGACCAAGGGTCGCATCACCTACCGCTTCAAGTAAGAATTTCTCGCGGCAAAGACGGGTCCCCATGGCGATCGAACAAAAGCTCATCCTGGCCTCAGGCTCGCCGCGTCGTCTCGATCTTCTCAATCAGGTCGGCATCGAACCGGCCCGGCTGATGCCGATGGATATTGACGAGACACCCAAGCGGGTGGAACATCCGCGTTCGCTTGCGCGTCGTCTTTCGACGGAAAAGGCGGAAGCCGCCTTCGCCGCCGTCAACAACGATCCCGCCTGGCGCCACAGCTATATCTTGTCTGCCGATACGGTCGTGGCGGTTGGACGCCGCATCCTGGAAAAGACTGACTATACGCAGGACGCAAGTGCTGCCCTGCATCTTCTGTCGGGCCGCGGCCACTGGGTCTATACCGGCATCTGTCTCGTTACCCCCGGCGGCCAGTTCCGCCAGAAGGTGGTTGAGACCAAGGTGCGCTTCAAGCGACTGTCGACCCGCGAGATCGAGAACTATATCGCATCGGGCCAGTGGCGGGGAAAAGCCGGGGCTTACGCGATCCAGGGCATCGCCGGCGCCTTCGTGCAGAAACTCGTCGGTTCCTATTCCAACGTCGTCGGCCTGCCGCTTCATGAAGTGACGGGTCTGCTGGCTGGCGAAGGTTTTGACGTCGCCGGCGCATGGCCGCAAGGCTGAAGACTTAAGAAGGAGGCCTGATATGGCTGAAACTTCAAACAAGGACATCACGACAGGCGGCAAGGTGGAGCCTTTGCGCAAGGCAAGGCCCTGTCCCGAATGCAGCCGCCCTTCCGCGCGCGAACACTATCCCTTCTGCTCGGACCGCTGCCGCAATCTGGATCTCTCCCGCTGGCTGCAGGGCAGCTACGCCATCCCCGTGGCCGACGATGAAAGCAAAGCCGACAACTACGAGGACTAGATCCTCGTCCGGTTCGGCCTTTGATTTCGCTCATGAAATCAGGTTTTTCACAAACCTTTCAAAAAAGTCGTCCGGGGTGCTGGACATGGCCGAACAAGATGTTATAACCCCGCTCGCTTCCCGGGGATACAAACCCCGGCCGGTCAACCAAGGACCGGAACGGCTTGCATAAAGCCCGGATGCCCGGATAGCTCAGTTGGTAGAGCAGCGGATTGAAAATCCGCGTGTCGGTGGTTCAAATCCGCCTCCGGGCACCATTTTTTATCAAGAAAATGCCTCTGTTGATCGAGTCCAGTTGAAGACGATTTGTCTCGTCTTTGCAGATCCGGGCATCTCTACCACTCACCTGCTGTTCGTCAAAAACGCGACTCCACAAGGATCGGCCGACTTCTTTGGTGAGCGGCCTCCCGTTCCCCACCACTGGCCACGAGACCGGGCGCCGCAAAAACACGTTTCGTTAACAATTTCAATTAGCTACTTTAGTAACAAACATTTGAAGCGGTGGGAGCTGATCGAATGCTCTGATCGAAATGCAGCATGATGCCGCTATAAAAACTAAAAGGCAGATTGCGGTTTATGCTTGCAAAATTGAGGTCTATTTTTTCCTGCACCCGGGGCAATTTCGGCGTGCTCACCGGCCTTATCATGGTTCCTTTGATCGGTAGTGTCGGATTGGCAATCGATTTCGGACGCGCCCTGGAGGCAAAATCCTATCTCGATGCCGCTGCGGATGCTGCGGTACTTGCTGCTGTCTCCGAAAAATCCGCAGCGGTCGCAAAAGCCATGAAAATGGCCGAGGACGGTACTGTCGCCATCGCGGACACCGAAGCCAAGAAAATCTTCAAATCTCAGTTGTCGGCCAGATATGGGGACAACATGGAAGGTTTGTCGAGCCTGCTGATCGACGTCAAGCTGGAGCTGGTAAAGTCCGACGGTGTCGTCACATCGAGACTGAAATACGCCGCCACTCTACCCACGACCTTTACGCGAATCCTCGGCAATGACGAGATGGCGATTTCGGGGCAAGCGACCGCAGCCTACCTGATACCGAGTTTTCTGGATTTCTACATGCTGCTGGACAACACGCCATCGATGGGGGTCGGCGCGACTGCCGACGACGTGGCGAAACTGGAAGCTGCAACGAAGAATGGATCGGATGGGAAAGGCAAGGACGCCAACTGCGCTTTTGCATGCCACATCGTTTCGACGAGCGGTGTCGCCGACAAAAACAGCTATTACTATCTCGCCAAAGAAGTTGGCGCGACCATCCGCATCGACGTTGTCGCGGAGGCGGTCTCGGCGCTCATGACAACGGCGCAGGAGACTCAGACCGTCTCAGGCCAATTCAAGATCGGTGCCTATACGTTCGGACAAACCTCTGCCGATGCCCAGTTATACACCGTTTCCGAGCCGACGAGCAATTTCACCTCAGTGGCGAAGGCCACGAAGATGATTGAGCTGATGAGCGTTCCGAGCCATTCGTCGCCGAACGGGCAGACCGACTACAATGAGATACTGTCCAAGATCGGCCAAAAGATCAAAACCGTCGGTGACGGGAGCAGTTCGGCGGATAGACAGCCAATCGTTTTCCTTGTCGCGGACGGCGTTGGAGACGCATACCGTTCCGATTGTACAAAGAAGCTCTCGTCATCCAACGGCGATCGTTGCATGGAGCCGTTGAATGCCAGTCATTGCAACGCCCTGAAGGCGCGCGGAATAAAGGTCGCAGTCCTGTACACGACCTATCTGCCTCTGCCCAAAGACGGTTTCTACAAGAAGTGGATCGCACCCTTTCAGAAGGAAATTCCAACGCAGATGCAATCTTGCGCCACGGAAGGCTACTATTTCGAGGTCAGTCCGACCGATGGCATAAGCGAGGCAATGGATGTCTTGTTTCGCAAGATCGTGGGCCGTGTACGGCTGACAAGCTGACGGGCCTGATCATTCCGATCTCGGTCCGGTTCACTCCTGGCCTAACCTGCCCTCACTCCACGAACACCCGCACGGTTGCAGCCCGGCCGGCGGAATCGATCACCGTCAGTGTCGAGAAGCCCGCGCCTTCGGGTAACCAGTTGTTGGTGCGGCGGCGGGAAAGATCGGTGAGGGGTTTTCCGTTGGCCAGCCAGCGGAACGGCGGGCGGCCGCCCTGCAGTTTCAGCACCAGCGGCGAGATCTCGCCGGTTTGGGCGCCGAGATCCACCTTGGCACCCTCGGGGGGATAGACGATCTGCGGGGCGGCTTCGCGGGTCGAGGCGCTGATCAGGCCGCTTGCCGTCATCGAGAAGCGCCGCTGGCCCATCGGCAGGTTCGATTGCGCCAGCCGGGCCGTGGCTGATGGTGGCGATGGATGCGGTGTGATCGCGACGCCGGAGCGGGCGAATGCCTCAAACAGGATCGGCGCCGCTGTCTGGTAGCCGGCGATGCCGGGCACCGCACCATTGTCCGGCCGGCCGACCCAGACACCCAGTACGTGGCGTCCATCATAACCCACCGACCAGGCGTCGCGGTATCCGTAACTCGTGCCGGTCTTGTAGGCGATGCCGAGGCGGCGGCTTCCGGTTGGCGGCAGCACATCCGAAAGGATGTCGGTGACGTTCCAGATCGCCTGAGGCTCCAGCAATGGCTCGCTGTCCAGACGCGCCGCGACGGTGTCGATACCGTTGCCGAGGCGGACCGGCTGACCGCCATTGGCGAGAGCCGCATAGGCCTGGACCAGATCCCTCAGTGTAATGCCGACCCCGCCAAGTCCGATCGCAAGGCCCGGCGCCTCGTTCCGGGGAAGCACCGGGTGCACCGCTGCCCGTCGGAAGCGGATCATCAGGCGTGACGGGCCAACTGCATCGAGCAGCCGGATCGCCGGAACATTGAGCGACAGCTGAAGCGCCTGGCGCACCGTGACATCGCCCTGATAGCTCATGTCGAAATTCTTCGGCCGATAGCCGAAGAAATCCGCCGGTCGATCCTCGATCATCGTTTCTTGCGCCACCAGCCCCTGTTCGAAGGCAAGTCCATAGATGAACGGCTTCAGGGTCGATCCCGGAGACCGCAGCACCCGTGTCATGTCGATCCAGCCGGCGCGGCTGGCGTCGAAGTAATCGGCGGAACCGACCTGGGCGACAATCTTCCCCGTTACCGCATCCGCCATGACCATGGCGAGCGATGCTTTCGGTTCGAGCCGCGTCGAAGCCTCCCGCGCAACCTCTTCCAGCTTCTGCTGAATGCCGCGTTTCAGCGTGCTCTGGTATCGCGGCACTCCGGGCTGTTTACGGATCGCGGCTTCCGCCATATGCGCCGCAAGCGCCGGCAATTGCAGTCTGCGCCGGGGGAGGCCGTCTTGGGACGCCCGTTCCGCTTCTCCTTCACCCGTCAGGGACGCGACGGCCGGCCGGGAGAGAACGCCTTGACGGGCCCGCATGGCCGATTGCGGATGCCGGTCCGGCCGACGCGTTTCCGGCGATTGCGGCAGGGCCACAAGCAGAGCTGCTTCCGCCACCGTCAGCCGCGCCGGCTCCTTGCCGAAATAGGCAAAGCTTGCAGCCCTCACCCCTTCGAGATTTCCCCCATAGGGCGCGTAGGTGAGATAGAGCTCAAGGATCTCCTGCTTGTCGAGGCGGCGTTCGATCTGGATGGCGCGGGCGATCTGCAGGAGCTTTGCCGAAAATGACCGGGCTTCCCTGGGCTCGATCAGACGCGCGACCTGCATGGATAGCGTCGAGGCGCCGGAAACGATCCGCCCGTTGACGAGAAGCTGGAACGCCGCGCGGCCCATCGCCTTCAGGTCAATGCCGCCATGCTGGTAAAACCGCTGGTCCTCATAGGCGACAAGCATTTTCAGGAACCGCGGATCGACATCCGCGATCGAGGTTTTGAGACGCCAGCGGCTTTCGGGTGTGGCAAATGCACGGAGCAGAAGCCCGTCGGCATCGAGCACCTCTGCCGATACGGTTTGCGCCTTATCGAGCGGTGGCGGATAGGCACGGTCTGCAGCGTCAAGCCCGATCGCCAGCCCCGCCGCGAGAGCTGTGCAAAGACCAAGGCCCAACGAATACGTCCATCTGCGTCTCATGGCATTCTTCTCGTCGTCCTGCCGCTGACTGCCTCGACTTCGCTTTGCAAGGCGATCGTCATTCGAGGCTTCCTGGTCGCAATCTCATGCTGCAAGCTGCCGCCCGTTGAGGCGGACGGCAGCCACCTGCCTGTCGTCTCTCACGGCGCCGCCACAACCTCCATCTTGCCCATCGCCGTCCTTGCGGAAAGCTGCGGACGGTACATGTCATCCACCTGTGCCGCCGGATGATCGTAGGTGCCGGGTGTCACGGCGCGCACCACATAGGCGAGCGTGATCTTGCGGTTGTCACCCTCGGCGCGGTTGAAGGCTGCCACGAAACGGTCGTTGCGGAACTCCGTATGGGCAGCCTGCACCTCTTCGATCCAGTCGAAATTGGCAAGGCTGGCGCTGTTGACGATGCTCGGATTGTCGATCTCGAAACCTGCCGGCAGGAGATCGGTCACGACGATGCGAGACGGCCAGTCGTTTGTCTCCGTGACGTTAAGAACGACGACATAACGCGTGTTCTGCTGCGCCGTGCTGACATTCGCCTCCTCGCCGTCCATCGTGTAGTAGGTGCGGGTTATCTCGAAACCATCGCCGCCGGCGGCAAGTGGCTGTGCCGGGGCCGCAACCGTGGTGATGGCCGCAGACAGCTTATCCTTGCTGTCGTTGCGCACCGTCAGCGGATGATCGAGCAGCACGTCGCCTGGCATCTGCGACATCAGCGTCCCGATGTGGGCCGCGCCGTTGACGCTGAGACGCAGGTCTTCGTCGCCGTTCTGCAAGGCCCGGGCCGCCAGCAGCATCCAGGTCTGTTCCTGCGTGCTGGTATGTTTCTTCGCCACCCATTCCTTGGCAACGACATTGGCAAGTGCAGGCACGATCGGCGGCACCGGCCGACTTTCGGCGGCTAGCGCCAGAACCGCTGCACCATCTCGCAGCGAGGAGCCGTAATCCGAACGGCTGAGGCTGACTTTCTTGATCTGCGCTTCTTCCGACATCTGCAGCGCGTCGTTGAAGATGGTGCGTGAGCGTTGGGCATCGCCGTAGAGCGAAAGTGCTGCAGCGATATGCGCCTTGGCAAGCGGTGTCGGGAAGTCGCCGAGCATCGTATCGGCGTAATAGCGCAGGTCGCTGATCGCAGCCTTGCGGTTGCGCGCAAGCACGTAGAGCGCATAGGCAATCTGATTGCCCTGGTCGGCGACATTGGTCGTGTAGGCCAGCGTGTTCTGCAGATTTTCGAGCGCCTGGACGAGAGGCTTTTCAGGCACGTCGAAACCCTGTTCGCGGGCCCGCGACAGGAAGTCGGTGATATAGGCGTCCAGCCAGAGATCGGTGCCGGCACCATCAGGTCCCCAAAGCCCGAAACTGCCAGCCGATGCCTGGAAGGAGAGCACGCGGAAGATCGCATCTTGCACGCGCTTCTTGACCTCGGCATCATCGGCAAGCCCGTTCTGAACTGCCATCTGGCTCAGATAGAGAAGCGGAAGTGCCCGGCTTGTCGTCTGCTCGGCGCAGCCATAGGGATAGCGGTCGAGGCTCATCAGCAGCGCCGGAATATCGAACGCGTTGGAGCGGCTGACATTGACGCTGACCGAGGCGCCCTGAAGCACGCTGTCGGCAAGAAGGTTGGAATCCACCGTTACGCTTGCGCCGAGCTTCAGATCCACCAGCCGGCGCTCCGTCACCGGCATGGCCGCCGGGCGAACCGGGATGTTGAGAACCTGATCGACCGACAGGCCGGAAGCATTCGAGACCCGGATCGAAACAGTGCCGTCACCCGGCCCGATGCCCACCAGCGGCAGCGTCACACTCGTTTTTCCGCCAGCCGCCAGTTCGACCGGCTTGATCGCGCTCTGGCCGACCGCAACCGGGTCGTTTGTCGTAATGCCGAGATCATAGGTGCCGGCGGGTCCGTCGGTGTTGACAATGTCCAGTCTGAGGTTGCTGTCGTCTCCCGGCGCAAGAAAGCGCGGCAGGCTGGCGGTCACGACGATCGGATCGCGGATGATGACGTCTTTCACCCCATGACCGACCCCGGATTTCGACCAGGCGACGGCCATGACGCGCGCCGTGCCGTTGAACTGGGGAATGTCGAAGGAGACATTCGCCTTGCCTTCTGCATCCAGCTTCACCGGCCCCGAGAAGAAAGCGACCAGCTTTTCCTTTGGCGGGCTTGCCTGCAGCGCGATGCTGCCGCCATCACCGCCGGTTCGAAGGCGACCGGTAGCACCAAGCGAGCCATCGATCAGCCGGCCGTAGATGTCACGGATTTCGAGCCCGAGACGGCGCTGGCCGAAATACCAGTCGTCCGGCGCCGGTGGCTCGTAGCGGGTGAGATTGAGGATGCCGACATCGACGGCTGCCACCGTCACATAAGCGTCTTCGTTGGCGCCGGCACCGGTCACGGCCACGGAGATATCCAATGGCTGGCGCGGCAGGGTTTTATCCGGTGCCGTGATCGCGACCGCGAGATCGCGCGCTTCCGGATCGACCTTCAGCCAGGTCACGCCGATCGCCCGCATCGGCATACGGTTTTCACGCGCAGCACCCGGGCGGTAGAGCGTTGCGGTCACATAGGAACCTGCTCCCCATTCGGCCGTGACGGGGATCTCGATCTCTCCGCCGGTCTCCGCAAGGCTTGCCGTCTTGACCGCGGTCAGCTGCTCGGAGCCTGCAATGATCATCAGTTCGCCGGCATAACGCGAGGAAACCTTGAGCTTGGCAGTATCGCCGACCTTGTAGCTCGGCTTGTCGAGGGCAATCTCCAGCGCGTCGGGCGTCTCGGTCGACGTAGCGGTCACGAACCAGCCGGCATCGAACTCGGTGCTTGAGGCCGGGCCGCCGGCATCGACCGTCTCGACTTCCAGCCGGTAACGGCCCCATGCGACCGGAACCGAAATCCGGCCGCCGTCAGCAGTTACGTCAACGCTGCCATTGGATACCTGCTTGGTGCGGGTGATCGGCTCGTAGCGCCAGGAACTGCCCTCGCGATACCACTGATAGTCCTGCTCGACCTTGACCAGCTTCCAGGCCAAGCCTTTCGCGGCCTGCTTTGCTCCGGTCTCGTCCACGAGGATGACGTTGAAACTGCCGACCGCGCCCTCGGGCAGGTCACCTGAAAACTCCGGCTTGATGCCGATCCGCGGTCCATCCGCCTTGACGGGTAGCGACAGTGTCCGCTCGATGGCACGGCCACCGGTTTCCTGCATGCGCACGACGATATCGGCATTGATCAGCTTGGTGGTCGAGGGAAGCTCCGCGACATCAGCCGCAAACGATGCCTTGCCGTCTTCATCGGTATCGTCGAGGGCCTCGAGCGGAATGCGGACGGTTTCCGCCTGTTCCTCGTCTGCAAGGCCGAACTGGTAGCCCGGGAAGGCAGCGTTTTCGCGGGTCGGCTTGAGGGCGATCTCGCCTTCCAGGCCAAGTCCCGCCGCCGGTGCGCCATAGAGGAAACGTCCGTCAATCTCGACCGTAGCGGGTTCGCCGACCACGATTTCCTTCGCCGCGCTGGTCATGTCGAACTCGATGCGATCGGGCACGAAATCATCGACCAGAAACGTCTTTTCGCCGATCGCCGAGCCTTTGGGATCGGTAAAGACCTGCATTGTCCAGGTCCCGCGCATGGACGTGTCCTGCAGCGCGAGATCGAGCGTATAGCCACCGAGCGCGCCTGTTTTCACCACGCGGCGATCCTCAACGCCGTCAGGGCGCAGGAAGACGAAGGTGAGCGGCAGGTTGTCGATCGCGGTCGCATCCACATTGCGGGCAAGGGCGCTTGCATGCACCGTCTCGCCCGGCCGGTATATGCCGCGTTCCGTCCAGGGCAAGAGATCGATCGCGCCGGGTGCCGGCCGGCCGGTGACGCCGCGATCGGAGAGATCGAAACCGGCGCGGGTCATGTCGAGAAACACGTAGTCCTGGCCGCTGTTTTGCGCCGTCAGCACCGCCGGCACCATGGCCGCCGTCCCGCGCATCAGGCCGGCCGTAAACGTGGCACGGCCATCGCCATCGGTCTTTGCGGTACCGAGCACTTCGTTATTCTTGGCAAGAAGCTGCAGATCGACGCCGGCAATCGGCTTGGCCGAACCGAGCGAGCGGGCAAACACACTGAGGCCGTCGGTGCCGGCATATGTGGTCAGCCCGATATCGGAAACGACGAACCACTGCGTCGCCTTGTTATCCCATTCCTGCGAAATGGCGTTGGCGGCCGATGCGGTCAGCACATAGACGCCGGGCTTGCGGTTCGGCAGCGCCTCGTCGACCGGGAAACTGGTCGCGACATCCTTGTTGAGCTCGCGGTTGGATTCGGGCCCAAGAGCGATCGTGCCCTGCCAGACGAGTTCGCCGTTTTCCTGCTCGATGCGGTCGGCAGTGTAGCCGCTCATCTGGGTCAGAAATTCCGAATCCGTCAAAAGCGGCGCGATATTGCGGTCGCCGATCCGGTAGAGCTTGAGAGCGGCCTTTTCGGTATTCACCGAAACGATCGGAATGCCACGCCGGGCCGTGGATGGCAGCACGAAACTGTCTCCGGTAAACCGCACCGTCGGAGAGCGATCCTTGACGTAAAGGTCGAGATCCACCTGAGCTGGCAGCGGTTCATCGACGGAGGAGGGAAGGCCTCGCCGCAGCGACAGCTTGTAACGCTGGCCGTGGGTCAGACCCTCGACGCAGATCTGGCTGTCCTTCGCCTCCATCGCTTTCGGCGCCTTGCCGTCCAGCGTGACGAAGGGTGCATAGTCGACGCCGGCCTTCACCAGAGGATCGGAAAACTGAACGCAGGCGCGCGGATTGGCGCTGTCTGCATCGACCGTGTTGCCGGTCACGCGAAACCCGTGACGCTCGCGAAGGTCGTTATAGGAAGCCTGCACCGTGCGGGCGCTGACCAGCGCGAGGCTCTGCTTGTAGGCGGAAATCGCCTGGCGGTAAGCCTGCTGCTTGGCAAGCGCTGCACCGAGAACGGCAAGCGCATCGGCTCTTGTCTGGGTCGTTCGGGTTAGAAGATAGCCGTTGATGGCGCCAAGCGTCGCATCGCCATCTGCAGAGCCGTTGCCATTGGCGGTGGAGGCTGCGCGGGCAAATTCGATCCAGAGTGCGCCATCATCCGGCGTCAGCGACAGGGCGCCTTTGTAATTATAGATCGCATTATCGAAGCGACCTGCGAGAAGTTCGGCCTGCGCGTCGGTCTTCAGTCTTTCGACATCCCGGCCCTGCTGGTTGTCACCGAGCGTCAAGCCATCCTTCTGCTCGCGGGCCTGCTGAAGCAGTTCTTCCGTCAGAAAGGAGAGCCGCGGCGCCGCTCCGATATCCGGCTCTGCCGCCACTTCGACGATCTTGCCGGCGACCGCGCCTATAAACGGATTGAGCTGCGCGTGGTCGGACTTGAGAAAGCACCACTTGGCTTTGACATTATAGGTAAAGGCGCGGCACTGGTTGTCGCCGATACAGGCAGTTTCGCACTGACCCTGGCTGACATTCTTGACGGTCCGCAGATCAAAACCCGAATAGTCCCCATCCGCCGTGGTCTCTATCCGCCGCTCCGCCGCAGTCAGAGGCAGCGCCAGAACGAGAGACGAAAACAACAATGCGGAAAGTCCGAAGATCGCGCGCCTAGACATCAAAAAGTCCCCCCGGTGGCTGCCGTCCAAGTTATGTTGTCGGATCTGAGTAAGCACTTGTCAACGGAAGTAAAGCCAACCGTCGGCATCTGTTTTGTCTATTTCTGTGCCGTCGTAGACTGCATCAGTCGAACGGTTCTGTCATGGGGCTATCGATCACTGTGGAAGCCGCTTTCTGCAAGACAGTGTCCGAGGACCGCGCTGGAATCTTCAGCGATCTGGCCCCTTACAACACCCGCCCCTTCATCTCCGAGAGCAGTTCGATCGCTTCCTCGAAGCTGAGCGGCTTGTGGAGGGTAGGGTGGAGATAGCGGGCGTAAAGGATGTAGGCGGCTGCGAATATCTCTTCGGGAGTTCGCTTTGCCGTCCGCCGTTCGCATTCCTGCCGGTCGTCCGTTGCGCCCCAGCCCGCATAGAACGGCATCCCCAGACAGGTGACCGGGATGCCGCGGATAAGTGCCTCGAAGCCTGACAGCGATGTGATTGTGTAGACATGATCAACGGTTTGAAAGGCATCTGCCAGGGTGATGTCCTGTTTCAGGATCATCGCCAGATCGCTCACGTCATTTGGATCGGACTGGTTAGCGCGCGTTCCGTGAAGCACTTCCGGGTGCGGCTTGTAGATGATCTGGGCCTGCGGGTTCTCGCTCGCGGCAATTCGCACCAGTGCATTATTATCGATGATGCGGTCGCACCCCAGTCGGATCGAGGCATCGTCCTCAACCTGACCGACGACGAGAATGCGCTTCCGATCGGTTTTGGGTCCATAGACTGCGGCGATATCGGTATCGGTCGAGGTGTTGTACTTGGAAAGCCGCGAGGCAATGAGCTTGTTAATGCCAGTCCGGGCACGCGCAATCAGGTCGGGGTCGGCGTTGAAGTCGTAGGCTTCGATCAGTTGTTCGAGGTCAGAACGCTGGGTCGCGTCGAAATACATCCCCGAACGATCGAAGCACAAGGAAAGGGGTGGCGCTTTGAAGGCGCCGAGAGATATGGACCGGATGAACCCGTCTTCGACACGGATGATCGGGATGTTCCGTGATCGACAGAACTGTTCGATGTGGGGCTGAACCTTGTAACCCCAGACATAGACCTTCGAGCCTTTCCGCGCGGCAATGGCGGGAGCGATAACAGCATGAAACCAGACTTTTCCGACATGCCTGCTTTTTTGCGAAACGGTTTCGCCGTCCAGCCAGTGGCGCACGTTTTTTTTCCACGGGCTCATCCCGAACACATAGGCACGCGGCTTGACCCCGGCCCACGTGAAAGATGAAAGCACCCAACCCAGATATCGCTCGTACATCGCGCGTGTCACCGCAAGTTTGTCAGGAATGATCCTCACCTGAAGTGCCGTGCTTTAGCATGCCGCCCGGCATCTTCAACCATCTCTCTGGACGTCCAGCATCCGCAGGAGTTCCCGGATCACATTTAGCGCTTCGTTCAGCACCACGATGACGTCGTCGGATGGTAAAGAGTCGTAATTCTCGATCGTATCCGTAATCCGGTCGATGACATCTAAGCTGATGCAGGTCGCTGAAAAATCATCTGCCATCTCTCAAGAGCCCTTCGCTGATCGCGAGAGGAGTGTAGCAGAACTTCAGGCTCAAGATGGGATATCCGGCGGCAGCCTGCGCTTGCTGCGGACGAAACGATTGCGGCATCTCACTGCCGCATGCAATTTCGCTTTATCGTGTGAAGACAATTCGCAACGTCAGAACGAGTTATTTTATCGTTCACGTGCAAAAGGGATCAAGGTGAACGTGAGCATGCCGACGAACAACAGGCATGCCGACCATTCGGCCAGATAGCGGCGATCTACTCCATCCAACGGGCTCTGTCCGTAAAAACCTTCCCGGAGAAGGATCACAACGTGCGTGAGCGGATTAAGGAGCATATATTCGCGAAACGGCGATGGCAGCAGGCTGGGTACGTAGAACACGCCGGAAAGAAGTAGAAGCGGCTTCGTCACGATCGAATACAGCTTCTCATACAACGAGTACCTCTGAAAAAGCGCTGCATTGAAGAAGGCCATGCCCAGCGCTAGCGCCCAAGCATAGAAAACTGCTTCCAGTAATGCTTTCCAGTTCAAGGCTAACGCGTGAGGTTCCGTCATGCGAGCAGCAGTCAGGATCACCAGCGCCACCAGAAGCGACGTTATGGATTGCAGAATGAAGCGTCCTACGAAAGCGTCGATTGGAGCGACTGTGGGATAGGAAAGAAGTGCTCTGTTCGCGCTGATCGAGGAGGTCAAATACCGGTATGTATCGGAATAGAATGCGAAAGCGATGAAACCGGTCGCGAAGAACAGCGGAAAGCTGGTACCCAAAGCAGGATGACGCGCAAGGGCTCCGAAGAGGAAGCTCATCAGCACCACGTAGGATACAGGCTCAAGGAGCGCCCAAATATATTTCCGCCGGGATGCTTTCCATATCGCGTCGCGACCTCACGCAAAGCAAACGACGTCGATACCCTTATATGTGTCTTGAAATACTGCATTACGTCCCCGGCACTGCTTCCCAATTGTCATAGCGCGGAATTTGTGGCGGCAAAATGGATTTCTCGATATCCGCCACCTCTCCCGCCCCCAACACAAAAAGACTTGTTCGCCACCAAAAAATCCGTGACATCTACCCTATCGAACAGGAGGCTTTCATGGACCACGCGAGCAAGACAAACGCGCTCAATCTTGACAATTTCTGGATGCCGTTTACGGCAAACCGCCAGTTCAAGGCGACGCCGCGTCTGCTCGCGCAGGCGGATGGCATGTATTACACCGATGTGGACGGCAACAAGGTTCTCGACGGCACGGCGGGGCTGTGGTGCTGCAATGCCGGCCATGGTCGCAAGAAGATCGCGCAGGCCGTCGAACGCCAGCTCACCACCATGGATTTTGCCCCGACCTTCCAGATGGGTCATCCCATCGCGTTCGATTTCGCCACGAAACTGGCGGAGCATGCGCCGGGCGGTGCCGCCGCCAAGCTGGATCGGGTGTTCTTTACCGGTTCCGGTTCCGAATCCGTCGATACCGCGCTCAAGATCGCCATCGCCTATCAGCGGTCGATCGGGCAGGGTACACGAACTCGCTTCATCGGTCGCGAGAAGGGCTATCACGGCGTCGGCTTCGGCGGCATTTCGGTCGGCGGTCTCGTCAACAATCGCCGTGTCTTTCCGCAGATCCCGGCAGACCATATGCGTCACACGCTCGATATCGAGCGCAACGCCTTCTCGAAGGGATTGCCGGCGCATGGCATTGAGCTTGCCGACGATCTCGAACGTCTCGTCGGACTGCACGGGGCGGAAACCATCGCAGCCGTGATCGTGGAGCCGATGTCAGGCTCCGCCGGCGTCATCCTGCCGCCCAAGGGCTATCTCGAAAAGCTGCGCGCAACGGCCACCAAGCACGGCATTCTTCTGATTTTCGACGAAGTCATCACCGGCTTTGGCCGTCTCGGCATGCCGTTTGGCACGGATTACTTCGGTGTCGTGCCGGATCTCGTCACCACCGCCAAGGGCATTACCAACGGCACGATCCCGATGGGCGCCGTCTTTGCCAGCCGCACCATCTATGATGGCATGATGGCAGGACCAGAGAACGCGATCGAGCTGTTCCACGGCTATACCTATTCCGGCCACCCGGTCGCCTGCGCCGCCGGTCTCGCGACCATGGAAATCTACGAGGAAGAGGGCCTGTTGACCCGCGCTGCCGGTCTTGCCGGCGAATGGGAAGAGGCGCTGCACTCGCTGAAGGGCCTGCCGCACGTCATCGACATCAGAAACCTTGGCCTCGTCGGCGCCGTCGAGCTGGCATCGCGCGAAGGCGCTGTGGGCGCACGTGCCTATGATCTCTTCGTCGATTGCTTCCAGAAGGGGCTGCTGGTCCGAGTGACGGGCGACACGATCGCGCTGTCGCCGCCGCTGATCATCGAAAAGGAGCAGATCGGCACCATCGTCTCGATGCTCGGTGATGCGCTCAAGCGCGCGGCATGACGGGCGACCTTAAAAAGAAAGTGCAGCCGGTAGGTGGTACCGGCTGCACATGAGTTCGTCTGTCTAGCGTCGATAAGCGCGAGACCGTTTCCGGATCAGGGCCTTGCTGCTGGCGCAATGTCGGTTTGCGACGGCTGCAGCGTATCGCTTTTACCGGACACTGGGGCCTGACCGGTCAGCCGCTCTTCTGCAGGGGCGGTTGGTGCGGCGAGTGCCGGTTCCGTGGAGCCGGTCGTCCCGTTGGCCGGAGGACTCACTGCTGCAACCGGTGCCCGATCCGTCTTGTCGGTGGTCGCGGACTGCTGTGCGGTTGCCGCGGTCTGGTCGGTGCCGATCGGCTGCGGAATGACCGTGCCGTCGGCATTGGCGACCCGCCAGACCGTGTTGCCGGAATCGTCGGCAACCAGAAGCGCCCCCGTTCCATCGATCCCGACACCGACAGGTCTGCCGCGCGCCTGATCGTTCTCGATAAAGCCTGTCACGACGTCCTGTGCCTTGCCGACAGGCTTGCCGTTTTCGAAGGGCACATAGACGACCTTGTAGCCGTTGAAGTGATCCCGGTTCCAGCTGCCATGTTCGCCGATGAAGGCACCGCTTGCGAAGGCGGACGGCATGGCGGAATTGGCCGAAAACGTCAGGCCGAGTGCTGCGACATGGCTGGACAGCGCGTAGTCCGGCGCGATCGCCCTTTCGACCATGTCCGGCCGTGGCGGGTGAACGCGAACGTCGACATGGTTGCCGTAGTAGCTCCACGGCCAGCCGTAGAAGCCATCTTCCTTCACCGACGTCATGTAGTCCGGCACCAGGTTCGGACCGAGTTCATCACGCTCGTTGACGACGGTGTAGAGAACGCCCGTATCCGGGTTGAAGGCAAGACCATTCGGGTTGCGTAGGCCGGATGCGAAGACGCGTGCCGCCCCCGTCTGACGATCGACTTGCCAGATCGCGGCGCGGCCCTTTTCAGCCTCGAGCCCGTTCTCCACGATATTGGAGTTCGAGCCGACCGAGACGTAGAGCATCTTGCCATCGGGGCTGAGCGCCAGATCCTTGGTCCAATGGTGGTTGATTGGCCCGCCAGGAAGCGGGGTCAGCACCTTTGGCGGCGCGGTAATCTCGTTCTGGCCGAGTTCATAAGGGTAGGCGATCACGGCGCTGGCCGAGGCCACGTAGAGCGTATTGTCCACCCAAGCCAGGCCAAACGGGGAATCGAGCTTGGTCAGAAGGTCGTGTCGTTCGTCGACCGTGCCATCGCGATTGGTATCGCGAAGCAGGGTGATGATATTGGTTTCCTTCTCAGCGCCAATATCGCCGTGGGCGATCGACATGATCCAGCCGCGGATGAAATCCTTCGGCCTCGAGGTCGGCTCGCCTGCCGGTGCCTTGGATTGCACGACAAGCACATCGCCGTTCGGAAGCGTGTGGACGGTGCGCGGGCTCGAAAGATCCTTGGCGTAAACGGTAACCTTCAGGCCTTCAGGAACCTTCGGCGTTTCGCCATCCTTCCAGCCGATCACTTCCGCGACTTTCAGGTCGGGGATGAGCGGGTGCGATGGTTCCGGCAGGACAGGATCGGGGCCAATCTGCGAGTTGACGTCGAAGTCATTGCTTTGGGAAAAGGCCGGCAAGGCGGTGCCGAGCGACAGCGAAAGCGCGGAGGCAAAGAGAATGCGGGACGGCTTCATGGATCAGATCCTCCAGGCCAGGCGGGAATACTTGCGGGCGGAAATCGCAGCGGCGAAAACCGAGAGAACGAACGTGACGACAGAAATCGCCAGTCCGTAAGGCACAACGGCCGTCCAGCCGTCGCCGGCGTGAACAAGGCTGTTGAGGAAGGCCAGCGCCAGAATGACGATATAGATGACGATGGTGAGAAATGCCGGGCGCAGCGGCCGCGTTCTTGGACGAAGCATATCCAGCAGGCCGGCGACGATTGCGACGCCACCGAAGACAAGGCCGGCGAACAGAAGCCAGGAGGAAAAGTTCTGCCACATCAGGTGACCATCGCTTAGCCAGAAGGCCAGGTCGGTCCCGAGTGTCAGGGTGAAGCAGACGAAAGGAAAGGGAACGAAGAGGGACTGCAGCGGATACGCCGCAGAGTCTCTGTTATCGGAAGAAAAAACAGTCATGAAAACGCTCCGGGAGGCAAAGAGCCAGGGAATGGACGCCAACCCGTGACGACGCCCTTTGTTCCCTTGGCGCTATCGAGTGGTTAGGTTGGATCATGATCCACAGAAATGGTGAGGCACGACATGACACTGGCAGTCGGATTTTTCACGCGGTCTGCGGTGGATGTGGCGCGCGACCTGATCGGCGCTGAATTCGAGCTTTCGGGCGTCGGCGGCGTCATCGTCGAGACAGAGGCCTACCAGCCGGATGATCCGGCATCCCACAGCTTTCGCGGGCCGACGCCCCGCAACCTTGCCATGTTTGGGCCGGCCGGTCATGCCTATGTTTACCGTTCCTACGGCATACACTGGTGCGTGAATTTCGTTTGCACGCCAGGCAGCGCGGTGCTGATCCGGGCCTTGCAGCCCGTGAACGGCATTGCCGAGATGGAACACCGGCGGGGCAGGGCGGAGCCCCTGCTGTTATGCTCCGGCCCCGGACGCGTCTGCCAGGCGCTGGGAATTGGTATCGAGCATGACGGCCTGTCGCTCATGGAAGCGCCTTTCCGGCTTGCTCCGCCGGTAACACCGCCCTTGGTGGTCGCGGGACGGCGGATCGGCATCTCGCGTGGTATCGACCAGCCCTGGCGGTTCGGCCTTCAGGCATCGCTGCATGTCAGCCGACGCTTTACCGGCAAGGGAGGGCTGCCGGGGGACCCGACAGCCGCACAGGATTGACCTGCCGTGCCTATTTCCGACCGAGCCGGGTCAGCAGTCCACCGGTTGCCAGCCCCACGAGAATTGCACTCGCGACGAGAAGCAGTCCGTAGGACATGATGTTGTCCGACAGCCAGTTCGTTGCGATCAACCGTGCATTCGAGAGTGAAAAGTTTGCAGTCGGCGTGAAGTGGAACCAGTTGACCGGAACAATCACCGGATCTGCTTCGGAAACATCGTGCACGGACACGCGTCCGTCGAGTTGGTTCCACGCCTCGCGTGCCGAAAAGGCCTCCATCCCGGCGGAAAGCTCATCGCCCGTCGCGCCGATCACTGCCGTCCAGGTGCCGGTTTGGGTCGGATCGTTTTCCTGTGCGATGATCATTCCGGCGGTTTTCGGCGGCACATAGATCGCGTCACCGGCCGGCGCAAACCGCAGCATCGGTGCGGAGAGGTCAAAGTTCCGCTTGGCCCAATCCGCCACGGAAGAAAGCTGTCGGCCGAAGAAGTTGTTGCCGTTGCGATCCTGCCAGTCCTGGAGCGTCAATGACGCCCGGTCGGCCGGGACGTGATCGCTGTTCTCACCCCAGCTACCGCGGCTTTTCTGCTCGATGCCGAGATCCGTCAGGATATTGGCTGGAAATTCGGAGATCGCGCCGACAAACAGCGCATTGCGCCCGGCGATACGCGCCGTTGAAATCGTCACCGAGACCGGTATTGCCCGATGTGACGCGGTCGCGATCTTGCCAAGGAAAGTTGCCGCAGATCCGAGGGTCTTTTCATCGATCCGGCCGAGGAACAAAGGAACGGACTCGGTGCCGGTCGAGTAAGGAAAGCCGGTGCCCGACGTAGCGCCGAGATTGGGGACGCGCGCGATGCGGGCGAAATCCGGCATCTCGAACTGTGAAGTACCGAAGAGAGCAAACCGCGTGCCTTCATTCGCAGTGGCACCCGGCGCGCAGGCCTTGTCCGACGCCGTCAGCAGCGCAGCTTCGAGCGTGATCGTGTTGACCCCAGGTTTGAAGTGACGCAGCGTCAGCTTGATCGGCAGGTGGCGCAGAATGGCGCCTCCGTCCGAGGTGATCGGAACGGTTGAGGCAATATTCCCATTGACGAAGACGTCGATGTGACTGCCAGGCAGAACCTCCGACACATAGGCGGCATCCAGCAGGATGCGCGCTTCGCCATAGGCGTTCGCGTAGAAATCCGCCGGAACGCCGATTGTGAACTCGGTACGGTAAAGCCGCCCGGAAAACTCCTCGCTGCTGACCCCGAGAGAATTAAAATCAATCGATTTCTCGGCAAACAGGAATGGCGTATCGATGCCGCGCCAGCTCGAGGTCGCCAGTGTATCGCGGCGCTGGATGCTGCCGCCATCGGTGGAGGCAACGAAACTGTCGATAAGGCCCTGAAGCGCCGGCCAGCTGGGTCCCGACAGGACCAGAGCGGAGGATCCGTGCCCGGGGTAATCGGTAAAGCTTGCAACGGCTGCACTGGAAGCGGCTGCCGCCAGGTTCGGAAGGATCGGTCGAAGCTCGTCCGGTGTCCCCACGAAGACCGCAAGTTCGCCGGGCCTCAGATCGGGTGTAATGGTTTTCTGGAATGAAAACGACTGGTTCGGCATGCCGCCCACCAGCGATAATCCCTGCGCAAGCCGCATCAGAACATCCGTCGCGCCCAGCTGGTCGAGCGCCGGCACGATCAAGCGGAACCGTGTCTTACCGCTGCCGTCGACGCCGACTGCCCTGACATCGTCCAGTCGGTTGAACCGGTCGCTACGCTCGTCGTCGAACGCCAGGAACGTCCGCTTCGGGTCGATGTCGGTCCAGAGTTCGAACGTGGATTCGACCGTGCAGTCGGTGCGGTGACGCTGATTGGCCGCGAACCGTACCATATTGCCGCCCGCCTTCAGAACGCCCGGCGGTATGTCGAGCACCCGTTCGAACGGCTGGTCGGGCGATGCAATCTTGTCGCCATAGATCTCGACGTCGTTGATCGTCACGGAAAGGCGCGAGGCCTCCGGCGCAACGACGATCGAGTTCTGGTACGTAAGGTGCAGCTTTGCACCCGTCGCCGCCTGCTCCTCGGTCAGGTAGACGGACCAGGAACGCTGCTGGACCTCGCCGTTCAGGCGCAGCGACGGGGCAGGGATGAGGTAGCGCCGCGCCGTTTCGGTCGAAGCCTTGGCTGCCGCCTGAGGAGCAGGGGCCGTTACCGGAGAGGGAGAAGCGGTGGCCGCCGGTGCCGGTGCCGCGGGCGTTTTCGGAGCGGCTGGAATGGGCCGTTGAACCTGTGGCACAGGTGCCGGAGCCGGGGTCTGCGGTGAAGGCGGCGCGGTCGGGGTTACACCTTGGCGGGATCGCTCCGGACCCATGTCGAATGGCGATGATGCGGGGGCCGGCGATTGAGCGGGTTGCTGCGCAAGCGACGAGACCGACAGGGCGCCGGTCGATGCCAGCATGGCCGCGACGAAGAGAAGGCGGGGGAAGCGTGTATTGATGATCATGTCGCTCAACCTTCCTTCGTCGTCTGGCTCTTGCCCAGATCCTTCAACAGGTAGCCGAGGCCGCGGGTCGTCTGATAGGCGGCAAGACCCAGGAACCAGATCGTGCCGCGCAAGAGGCCCGGGTTGTAACGTCGCGAGGTCTGGAATTGTGTCCACTGGCTCGAATTGGCGAATATGAGATCGGCGATCAAACGGTGATCGGTGGATTTCTGGGGCATGTAGCGGCACCCCGCCGTTGTCACGTCGCCGACCGTATCGAAGTTGCGGATTTCGATCGGCAAGTCGCTGATCGGCAGGTCGCTGAACGGCTGGAACCGGAGCACACCCATGGCACCGTTCGCGATGTCCCTGGCGCCTTCCGTATAGATCTGCAGTGCTGCACCATTGACCGAAACATCCTCGATCGTCGCCGTGAACCAGCGGTCGCCGATCCCGAATTCGCAACGCCGGCTGACGCGGATACGGCGGGACGACTGCTTCTCTCCACGTTCGGAAACGACGCCGAGCGCGCAGCCCGCAATGATGATGTTGAGAAGATTCCAGCCCCCAACCACCAGCGTCACGTCCGCTTTGAACGGTTCTGTATAGACCCGGTAGATGCTGATGAAGAAGGCAATGACGAGAACGCAGAAGATCACGAAGAACGGCCGGCTGATCTCCGAAAGTCGGCTGACGGACACGGACTCGTCTTTCGCCGTCACCTTGAAGGTCGGCTTGCGCGGATTGAGCATGACCGAAACGACAGCCGGCAGCAGGTGCACGGTCTGGACGTATTCGTAAAGCTCCGAAATCCACGGCCAGCGGAACGAACCGTAGAGGTAGTTCTGCATCAGCATGTTCACGATCATATAGGTCAGCGAGTAGACCAGGAACTCGCCGCCGGACGAGGTGAAGATCTGCAGATCGAAGAACAGATAAAACAGCGGCGCAAACAGGAAGATCGTCCGCGGGAAGGGAAACAGCCAAAATAGCGTCGAGGACATGTAGCAGAGGCGCTGCGGGAAGGAGAGCCCGCGCTTGAGCGGCGGGAAGCGGAACCGCAGGATCTGCATCATCCCTTGCGCCCAGCGCGAGCGCTGGCCGATGAAGCTGGCGAAGGTCGCCGGCTGCAGGCCGGCAATCAGTGGGCGGTCGACATAGATGCTGTGCCAGCCGAGACCGTGCAGATCGAGCGCGGTTTCACAGTCTTCCGTGATGCTGACGCCGCTGAAACCGTTGGAGACTTCGAGCGCCTTGCGGTTGAGAACGGCCGCGGAGCCGCAGAAAAAGGCGGCATTCCACTTGTCGAGACCACGCTGGATGATGCCGTAGAACATCTCGTTCTCGCTCGGCATCTTCTCGAATGTGCGCAGGTTGCGCTCGACGGGATCAGGATTGAGGAAGAAGTGCGGTGTCTGCACGAGGAAGAGTTTCGGCTCCTTCTCGAAATAGTGGACGGTTTCCAAGAGGAAGTCGCGCGTCGGGGCGTGGTCGGCGTCGAACACGGCAATCAGATCGCCGCTCGAATGGGCAAGCCCGTTGTTGAGATTGCCGGCCTTTGCGTGTTCGTTGCGCTCGCGGGTCAGGTATTTGACGCCGAGGTCTTCGCAAAGCTGGTTGAGGGCCTTGTAGCGCGCATCCGCAGCCCGTGCATCCGCCACGTTGTCGGCGCGGCGCTTCTGCAGCGTGCTGCCGTCATCGAGCAGCCAGACGGTCAACTTGTCGGCCGGGTAATCCATGTTGCGGCAGGCTGCAAGCGTGTTGGCAAGCAGCGTCTCGTCCTCGTTGTAGGACGGCACAAAGACGTCGACGCTCGGAAGCGGTCCTTCAGTGCGGCCGTGCGGCTTTCGCGCCGGCAGCGGCATGGCAACGACGAAGAGGCTGAGCGCCAGCATCATCACGCTGTACATCTCGGCCAGGTAGACGAGCATGCCGGGAATGAAATTCTCCAGCTGGTTCACCGGCGGCAGCGTGCTCGTCGTGCGCCAGTAGACGTAGCGCATCACCATCGCGGTGCCGAAGGCGAGAGCCACGAGACGCCATTTGCCGTCGGCGTTGAGCATCTTGATGATGATCATCACCGTGACGATCAGGACGCTCGCGATCAACTGGGTGCGCGTGTTGATCGGCAGGGTGACCAGGGTCACGATCATGATCGTGGCGAGAACCCACACGATGGCAGAAATAAAAGTACGCATCGCCGGATTACCTTTGCGGTTCGATCGACCGGATTACGGTTGGCAGGATCACGACGGGATTGCCGGCCTGACGCTCAGCGACATACGACATTGGCACCCTCCGCCTGTGTCGAGCAGGAAGGCGAAGGAACCGTGACGCGCGGAGCGGCTGCGGGTGTCAGTGACCTCGGGGACGCAGCAGCGTCCGAGGGCGCTGACGGACTGAGGCCTGCGGGAGAAAGTGCGGAAACGCTGGGGATCCTTGGCCCCACCGGCTGCATGACAGGCTCCATCATGCTGCTGGCAACCGGTGCTACGGCTGGCCGGACCGGCGCGGCAGGGGCTGCGCGGCGGATCATCGGCGCAGCTTGCCGTTGCGGCAGGACCGGAACGATAGCTTCCGTCGAGGCAGGACGCGGGTAGGTCGGAGCGCCGGTTCGTCCGATTTCAGGCGAAAGCGGGCTCGCATCGCCATAGGGATTCCAGCCGAGCGAGTCGACGGAGGCGTTGATAGTGAAATTGTACATGAAGGCGAGAAGTGCCTGCTCCGTCGCGCCGGCCTCGCAGATCCGCACGCGGATCTGGATCGAGCCGTAGTTATCGACCGGCGACATCTTCTGCGCCTGCGAGCGGATCTGCTGCCATCCGTAGAGGCAAAGATCGCTGCCCCTGCCGCGCCCGAACGCATAGCCGAACGGGCCATAGCTGTTCTGGACGTAAAATTGCGACCGCACCATCCGTACACCCGGAAACCCGGATGCCATTTCGCGTGCCGTGCCGCTTTGCGAGACCATTTTCGACGTCAGCCGGTTCGAGCTATAGCTGAACGCGCTCTTCGTGCCGAAGAACTGCGCCTTGATGAAGTTCTGGCCGGGCGTGAGTGCGGATGTGAAGAGCGGAATTTCCTGCTCGATGGCGTTGTCGTAGCGCCGCTCGATGACGCCGACGATACCGGGGCCGGATGGCGGGGGCATGACCATGGCTTCTTCCGCCTGCACGGTCTTCACCAGGGCGCCCGGCTGGATCGGAGCTCCGCCGCAACTTGCCAGGACGAGAGGCAGCAATCCTGCGATGGCAATTGCGAAGCTTCGGCGGTCGCTGCGTACGAACCGGCGAACTTCGGCAAATGATCTTTTCGTCATGGGCACTCGCATATAATGGCGCATCTATTGGACAGTCATCGTCCGATCGCTTCCGTCTCGATTTCCGCTTCCACAAAAGTCTACGCAACGAAGCGAATCGCGAGTCTTGCTTACAATTTGCTAAACAAATCTAAATTGTTCGTTAACCATATCAGCTCATTCTTACACATCATGGCGTTCATGCCATTGATGTGCCTCGTTGCGGGGCAACAGGTCGGGGTTAGGATCGGGATCGGAAGTCCATGAAGGTTATGATGATCTCATTGACGGTGGTAGGTATAGCCGCTGTTGGATTCTGGAGCCTCGATAGACAATCCTCCAATGTCGACATGACGCAGCTGACCGGCGCCATCAGTCCCGAAGCGCTCGCATGGGCAGACGGAATGCAGCCGCGTCCCAAGACCGAGCGGCTTACGGCTCAACTGCTCTCCTCCGACGAACCTTCCGCGCAGTCTCCGGGTACAGCAGCGCTTGTGATCACGCAAACGCTGCCGAACGGATCCGCCACCGAACCGGCCGATACGCCTTCCCCGGCGCGTTCGGGCATGCCCTTGATCGCACAGTCCCCGGCCGCATCGTCGCCACCACCCTTGCAGCGTCCCGAAAACTTGACGGCGCAGCGCGGCAACACGCCGCCTCCGGTGGTCGTGGATGAAAGCGCCTTGCGATATTTTGCTGCCCGTGGCGACACGGCACGGCTTCAGGCCGAGATCTCGCGCCTGCGCGCGCTCTATCCGACCTGGTCGCCGCCCGCTGATCCGCTGGCTGTGCGCGCAAGCAGTGATCCACAGCTCGAAAACATGTGGCAACTCTATGCGCAGTCGCGCTTTGCCGACGTACGAAAGGCAATCGCTGACCGTCAGACTGCCGAGAGCGGCTGGCAGGCACCGGACGATCTCCTCGACCGGCTAAAGCTTGCCGAGGCACGTGTCAGCCTGACCGGCGCCTCCGACAGCAAGGATTACGACGTCGTCATCCGCATGGCGGCCGAAAACCCGAGCCTTCTCACCTGCAGCGAAATCGACGTCTTGTGGCGGGTGGCGGAAGCCTTTGCCAAGACCGAGCGACAGGGTCGCGCCCGGGATGCCTATCTCTACGTCCTGGACAATTGCGAGGACACCGCCGCGCGTGTCGCCACGGTGCAGAAGGCAAGTGAACTTCTTCCCTCCACCATGCTGGAAGATCTCCTCGCAAAGGAAAAAACTCCCGCCGGTGGTCAGCCGGAATTCGAGGGTCTGAGAAACGATCTCGCGCGCCGCTTTGTCAACGAAGCCGGCGACGATGCGAAACTGGTCGTAGGCCAGCAGTATGTCACGCGTCTCGAACAACTCGCGGAACGCGAGGGGCTCGCCTCGGACGCGCTGCTGCTGGGCTGGTATGCCTATCGCAGAGACAATCTCGGCGGTGCCGAGCGCTGGTTCCGGCGCGCCTATGGCAAGGAAGAGACGGCCTCCGCTGCTGAGGGGCTGGCGCTCACCCTGGTCCGCCAGAAGTCGCCGCTTGAAGCGGAAAACGTTCTCTATCGTTTCCGGGAAAGTTCCGAAGGCACCAAGGCGGCCTATCTTTCCGCCGTCGCCAATCTTCTTGCACTCGATCCTCCGCCCATGCTGCAGGAAGAGGTTCTGGCCCGCATGGCGCCTGTCGTGATCGCCGCCCGCGATGCCGACGCGGCACAACAGTTCGGCTGGTATGCAAGAGCAATGCGGCAGCTTCGCACGGCCGCCGAGTGGTTCGGGGCAGCACTCGCCTGGAAGCCGGATGACGAGCCCTCCGCCTATGGTCTGGCGCTGACCCGCAACGACCTGGGCGACCGGGCCGGTGTCGCTTCTCTCCAGCGTGCCTGGGGCGGTCGTTCAGAGCGCATTGCAAATCTCGGCAGACCATCTGTAGCGGGCGTCGATGATCGGACAGGTTACCGTCGCCAACCGCCGCTGCCGAGCGTCAGGCCCGAGGATCGCACTGCGGAAGCCTATTCGCAGCAGGACGGACAACCCTACCAGCAACCAGCGCAACGCAGCGTTCAGCAACCCAACCCGCAGCGTGCCGCTGCAACCCGGCAGCCTGTTGCCGTGCAGCCGTCGGTCCGCCAGGCAACCAGATCCGCTCAGGCAAGCTCCGGGCCGCCGTCGCGCGGTTGTGCTCTGACGGAACTCCGCCAGACCAATCCAGACCAGGCGCTATCGCGCGGCTGGTGCCTGATGGATCTGAACAGGCCGCTCGAAGCCGTCAAGGCTTTCGAGGTCGCGCAAAACAGTGCTTCCGACGTGGTCCGCTCCGATGCGTCCTATGGTCGAAGCCTTGCCTATCTGCGGGCAGGCCTGACGGATCAGGCGTCTGTTGCCGCCGCCGCCGCCAAGCAGACCAACTCCCGCGCCGTGGAGCTTCAGAGCGCCATTCTTGCCAATCGCGCCCAAAGCTCCTTCAACCTCGGTCGCTACCGGGAGGCGCTCATCGCGCTCGATCAGCGCGCCCAGATCACGCCGGAACAGACCGATTTGATGATTCTTCGCGGCTACGCCTACCTCAATGTCGGTCGCAAGCCCGATGCGCGAAGAATTTTTCAGGCCCTTGCATCGACCGGAAGCAAGGACGGCCAACGAGCGCTGGCCGAACTGATCTGGCCGCCGGACAATTGAAACACTGCCACAAGCTGAACTTCCAGATTAGATCCATTTGATTTTACTGAAAGTTTTAAAGCTTTTGGTTGAGCTTTTCTGCGCCTCTGTTTGTTGTCACCTTTGCGGACAGTCCGAGCTATGGCCGGTTTCTGACTTTGCTTGAAAGAGCATTTCACACCGCCCGTGTTAACCTTCGGGCAAGGAATTAACCATACATATTAGATAGACGGCGAATGGGATGTCCCGAGGGCTCCCAACAGGCATGAAGCCGCCAAGCCGTACCGGTCTGAATCCGGTATTTCTCATCGACAGATTACGAAATGCTTCGCGGTATAAGCGTCGCCACCGCAGACAGGTCATGGCCTGTCCCGGCACGCTCCCTCCCGTTTCGGATTTGCCTCGCTGGGCGGCAATACACCAACTCGTCGGGTTGGTCTGACTTTCATGCGGGGACGGTTTTGGTGCAGGACACGCCGACAGAACAGGGGCGACGGAGCCAGGCAGGCAGCCTGAGTGAACGCTTGGCCTTTGCTGGCCTCGACGGGGACCTGCGCGACTTGCTGCGCCGGTGCCGGCCGCAGCTCGAACCTCATCTCAAAGCCGGATTGCGCGACTATTTTCACCGGCTGCAGTCCGTTCCCGAGGCTGCCGGTATCTTCGAAAGCGAACAGCAGATCGAACGCCTGCATGACCTCCAGGCGTCTCACTGGAGCGTGCTCAGCGACGCGCGCTTCGATGCACTGTATGCCGAACGAGTCAAACTCCTCTCCGATACCGAAAGCCGCATGGGTCTTGATCCGCGCTGGCACCTTGCCGGTCATTCGGTGATGCTCGAGCATCTGATCACCGGTGCGGTCACCGGAATGTCATCCCGCTCCATTCTTCCGGCAAGTCGCAAGCGCGAACAGGAACTCAACGATCTCGTCAGCGCAATCGTGCGCCTCGTCATGGTCGACGCGGAGATCGCGGTGTCGTTGCGCTTTAACGAATTGCGCCTCAAGCACCAGCGTGCCCTGACCGAGCAGCGCCAGGCCGATCAGGCGCAGGCCGTTGAGACGTTCCTCTCCGTGGTTTCAGCGCTGGCCGATCGCGATCTGACCGCAAAGGTTCCGGACGACATGCCGGACGCCTATCGCGAACTCGGCGACATCCTCAACAGCGCCATCGGCGACATCCGCACGACATTCGAGACCGTCGGCGAAACCGGAATCCAGGCGGACATGCTGACCGACGCGCTTTCCGAGAGCGCACGCACGTTCGCCAGAACTTCCGAGAACCAGTCCGCCCGCTTGCAAAAGTCCGGCGAAACGCTTTCGTCGATCGCTGCCGGTGTCCGCCAGAGTGCCGTCGGCACGGCCGCCGCCGAAAAGGCGACGGCTGCGACGCGCCGCTCGGCGGAAGACAGCGGCAAGGTCGTCGGCCAGGCAATCAGCGCCATGGCAGATATCGAAGCCTCCGCCGAAAAGATCGGCCAGATCATCGGGACGATCGACGAGATCGCATTCCAGACCAACCTCCTTGCCCTCAATGCCGGCATCGAGGCCGCCCGCGCCGGCGACAGTGGCCGCGGCTTTGCGGTCGTCGCCCAGGAAGTGAGAGCGCTCGCCCAGCGTTCCGCCGAGGCCGCCCGCGAGATCAAGACGCTCGTCAACGGCACCAAGACGCAGGTCGATGCGGGTGTCGAAATGGTTCACCGCACGCAGGGCGCCATCGATGGCATCGTCCAGCAGGTGTCCGCCATCAACGACACGATTGCGGGCATTGCTCGCGATACCGGGGTCCAGGCGGAAGGCCTCGACGTCGTCACGGCACATGTCAGTGATCTCAGCCAGGAAGTCGCATCCAATGCCGTTCTGGCGCGTCGCTCGGGCGAAGGCGCGGACGAATTGCAGACGGTGATCCTGGAGCTTGGACGCACGGTTCGCGAATTCCGGATTGCGCGACAGGGCCGTTACGATGACGACCGCTCAAGGCCGGCTGCACGCCGGCCGGAAATTGCCACCGACATCTCCCCGCGGGCCGCGGCGGAACGCATCGGTTCCTCAGAGACATTTTACTCCAAACGACAAGGAATAAGCTGATGGCGGCCAAGAAAGCCGGTCCGGGAAGTTTGAAACTGTCTTCCGTGCTGGACCTCAACGAGGCGTCCGCGCTGCACGCCAAACTGCTGTCCATGCGCGGTAGCGACATCGTCATCGATGCGTCCGGTGTCGAGCGTCTCGGCGTCCAGTGCGTCCAGGTCCTCGTCGCCGGCGCAAACGCCTGGGATGACGACAAGAAGTCCTTTGCCGTCCAAAAGCCTTCCGATGCCTTCGTCAAGACGATGCAGCTCATCGGCCTCGATACACAGAATTTGGTTGCTAAGGAGATTTAGCGATGAAGAAAAAAGTCCTGACCGTGGACGATTCACGGACGATCCGGAACATGCTTCTGGTCACTCTTAACAACGCCGGTTTCGAAACCATCCAGGCTGAAGACGGCATCGAAGGTCTCGAAGTCCTCGAAGGCTGCAACCCCGATGTGATCGTCACCGACATCAACATGCCGCGCCTCGACGGCTTCGGTTTCATCGAAGGCGTTCGCCGCAACGACAAGTACCGCGCCATCCCGATCCTGGTCCTGACCACGGAAAGCGACGCGGAGAAGAAGAACCGCGCCCGCCAGGCCGGTGCCACGGGTTGGATCGTCAAGCCGTTCGATCCCGCCAAACTGATCGATGCCATCGAGCGTGTAACCGCCTGAGCCAGGAAATCCTCCCATGGATATGAACGAAATCAAAGAGATCTTCTTTCAGGAATGCGAAGAACAGCTCGCTGAACTGGAATCTGGTCTGCTGAAGCTGAACGACGGGGACCGCGACCCCGAAACGGTCAACGCCGTCTTCCGCGCCGTTCATTCCATCAAGGGTGGAGCAGGCGCCTTCGGCCTCGATGACCTCGTGGGCTTTGCCCACGTCTTCGAGACGACGCTCGACTGCGTCCGGTCCAACAAGCTCGAGCCGAACCAGGACGTTCTGAAGGTGATGCTGAAATCGGCCGACGTGCTCGCCGATCTCGTCACCGCGTCCCGTGACGGCGGTGGTGTGGACGAGGCGCGATCACGCGGCCTCGTCAAGGAACTGGAAGCCCTTGCCCATGGCGAAATGCCTTCGGCCCATGCCGAAGTCGCAAAGCCTGCAAAGGCCGAGGCACCGAAGCCGAGCGATGACAGCGGTTTCCAGCCGATACCTTTCACCTTCGATGGTTTCGACGACGACGTCCCGGCAGCAAAAGGGTCGGTCTACGAGATCGGCTTCAAGCCGCGCCACGATCTCTATGCCAAGGGCAACGAAGCAGCCCTCCTGCTGCGCGACCTGTCCAAGCTCGGCGAGATGAGCGTCGGCTGCGACATGGAGCAGCTGCCGACCCTCGACAAGCTGGATCCGGAAGCCTCCTATTTCAGCTGGAAAATCTCCCTGACGACCGAAAAGACCGAAGCCGATATTCGCTCGGTGTTCGAATTCGCCGAGTGGGACTGTGATCTCGACGTCAAGCTGGCCGCAGCAAAGCCAAGCGACGAAGAACTGCCGATGGTTCCGGTACCATTCGATCTCTCGTCGCTCGACGATGAGCTCGGCTCCGACACGAAGGCTGCCGACGAGGCAGCCGCCGTCGTGGCGACTGAAGCTGCCGCCAACGTCAGCAAGATGGCTGCCGCCGCGGCACGCGTCGAAAAGAAGGAAGCCGCAGCACCCGCGCCGGCTCCGGCCCAGGCCGCTGCCACAGCGGCCGCCGGCCAGACGATCCGCGTCGATCTCGATCGCGTCGATCGCCTGATCAACCTGGTCGGCGAGCTTGTCATCAACCAGGCGATGCTCTCGCAGAGCGTCATCGAAAACGATGCCAGCGGCACCTCCGCCGTCAATATGGGTCTCGAAGAGCTGCAGCAGCTGACGCGCGAGATCCAGGACTCGGTCATGGCGATCCGCGCGCAGCCGGTCAAGCCGGTCTTCCAGCGCATGTCGCGTATCGTCCGCGAAGTCGCAGACATGGTCGGCAAGCAGATCCGTCTGGTCACCGAAGGCGAGAACACCGAAGTCGACAAGACGGTTATCGACAAGATCGCCGAGCCGTTGACCCACATGATCCGAAACGCTGTCGACCACGGCATCGAAAGCCCTGAAAAGCGCGAAGCCGCCGGCAAGGATCCGGAAGGCACGATCAAGCTTTCGGCCAAGCATCGTTCGGGCCGCATCCTGATCGAACTGATCGACGACGGTGGCGGCATCAACCGTGAGCGCGTCAAGCAGAAGGCAATCGACAACGACCTGATTTCGCCGGATGCCAATCTGTCGGACGAGGAAATCGACAACCTCATCTTCGCGCCTGGCTTCTCGACGGCCGACACGATCTCCGACATTTCCGGCCGCGGCGTCGGCATGGATGTGGTCAAGCGTTCGATCCAGGCACTTGGCGGCCGTATCTCGATCTCCTCGCGCCCGGGTCTGGGCTCGACCTTCACCATGAGCCTGCCGCTCACGCTCGCCGTCCTTGACGGCATGGTGGTAACGGTTGCCGGCCAGACGCTTGTCGTGCCGTTGACGGCGATCGTGGAGACATTGCAGCCGGAAGCGTCTGCCATCCACTCGTTTGGCGCAACGCAGCGGCTCATCTCGATCCGCAACTCGTTCTGCCCGCTGGTCGATGTCGGCCGCATCCTCAACTTCCGCGCCACACAGGCAAATCCGGTCGAGGGCGTGGCACTTCTGGTCGAATCCGAAGGCGGCGGTCAGCGCGCGCTGATGGTCGATGCCATCCAGGGTCAGCGTCAGGTCGTCATCAAGTCGCTGGAAGCCAACTACACCCATGTTCCGGGCATTGCCGCCGCCACCATCCTTGGTGATGGCCGCGTCGCTCTCATCCTGGATGTTGACGCAGTGGTTGCCGCGTCCCGCGGGCAGTCGCTCAGTCCGGAGATGTCGCTCGCTGCGACAGGTTGAACACAATGTCCTACGCTGTGAAAAATCTGACGCAGGCAAGCCGGGAGCTGATCGCTTTCCGGATCGGCGATCAGGAATTCAGCGTCAACATCATGTCTGTCCGCGAAATCCGCGGATGGACGCCGGCAATGCAGCTGCCGCACGCTCCCGCCGATGTGCGCGGCGTGATCAATCTGCGCGGCGCCGTGCTGCCGATCGTCGATCTGTCGGCGCGGCTTGGAATGAAGGATGCCGAACCGACGGCGCGTCACGTCATCATCGTTGCGCAGGTCGGGAAACGGATCGTCGGCCTGCTGGTCGAGGCCGTTTCCGATATCCTTACGATTACAGAAGAGAATATCCAGCCTGTGCCGGAGATTTCCTCCGACCTGGCGAAACAATACGCGAAGGGCATTCTGGCGTTCGATAAGCGGATGATCTGCATGATCGAGCTGGATCATCTCTTCCCCGAGACGTACCTCGAAAAGGAAAGCGAAGCCGCATGATGCCCCTGGGCGCCATAGAAGCCAGACAGTCGCCGGACGAAGTCCTCGCCAGCGGGGAATACCCGTTGACTCGTCGCGACCTGTCGGAGATTGCGGCGATGATCTACGCCGATGCCGGGATCTACCTCAACGATTCCAAGGCGTCGCTCGTCTATTCCCGCTTGTCCAAGCATATCCGCAACCTCGGACTGCGGGGCTTTCGGGAATACTGTACCCTGGTCGCCTCTGTCGAGGGCGCTCCGGCACGCCGGGAGATGCTGTCGCATCTGACGACGAACTTCACCCGTTTCTTTCGAGAGAACCACCACTTCGAGCACCTTCGGGACGAGGTCCTGCCCGGGCTGATCCAGCGTGCCCGCAATGGCGGACGTGTGCGCATATGGTCGGCGGCCTGTTCCGACGGGCAGGAGCCCTATTCGATCGCGCTGACGGTGCTGGGCCTTCTTCCCAACGCTGCCGACTATGATTTCCGCATCTTGGCAACCGATATCGACCCTAAGATCCTGGCTGCCGCGCGGGCAGGAGCCTATGACGAAGGTGCCCTCGAAACTGTTTCCCCGGCCATGCGCAAGCAGTGGTTCCGCGAGGTCGACGTCGGTGGCCGCCGCAAGTTCCAGGTCGATGATCGCGTCAAGAAGCTTATCACCTTCAACGAACTGAACCTGATGGCGCAATGGCCCTTCAAGGGTGGTTTCGACATCATCTTCTGCCGCAACGTCGTGATCTATTTCGACGAACCGACCCAGGTGAAAATCTGGTCGCGCTTCTCCCAGCTTCTTCCGGAAGGCGGCCATCTCTATATCGGCCATTCGGAGCGGGTATCGGGCGAAGCGAAGAACACGTTCGATAATATCGGCATCACGACCTACAAATATATGGGCAAGAATGCCGGGAGGAAGGCATGATCGCACCGGCCAGAGTTCTCGTCGTCGACGATAGCCCGACCATGCGAGGCCTGATCACGGCCGTCCTCAATTCCGATCCCGATGTCAGCGTCGTCGGGCAGGCCAGCGATGCGATGGAAGCGCGTAGCGCCATCAAGCAGCTCAATCCTGATGTCGTGACGCTGGACATCGAGATGCCGAACATGAACGGCCTCGACTTCCTCGAAAAGATCATGCGTCTGCGTCCGATGCCGGTCATCATGGTCTCGACCATGACCCAGCGCGGCGCCGACGCAACGCTTGCCGCGCTCGAAATCGGTGCGTTCGACTGCGTCGGAAAGCCGGTGCCGGGAGACGTTCGCCCGTTCATGGATCTCGCTGAAAAGGTAAAGGCTGCGGCACGCTCTGCACGCCGACAGGTCAGTGCTCCGGTCTCAATGGTCCCGACGCCGGCATCAGATTACCGCAACGGTCGCAAGGTTGTGGCGATCGGATCTTCTACCGGTGGCGTTGAAGCGTTGATCGCAGTGCTTCAAAAGTTTCCGCTGAACTGCCCACCGACTGTAATCACTCAACATATGCCGTCCACGTTTACGAAAAGTTTTGCTGAACGGCTTAATCGTATCTGCGCTCCTGTAGTGCAGGAAGCGACCGATGGTGCGCGTCTCGAGATCGGCAAGATCTATCTCGCGCCTGGTGGCGACCGGCACCTTCAGGTGGTCAATCCGTCGGCGCCATGCTGCCGGCTGGTCGAACGCGATCCGGTGAACGGCCACAGGCCCTCGGTCGATGTCCTGTTTGATTCGGTCGCGGAGTTGGCTGGTCGCAATGCGGTCGGGGCTATCCTGACGGGCATGGGTCGCGACGGGGCTTCGGGACTGTTGAGGATGCGTAGCGCAGGCGCTCGCACGATCGGCCAGAACGAAAAGACATGTGTGGTCTACGGCATGCCGAGGGTCGCCTACGAAATTGGTGCAGTCGAGCAGCAGCTGCCGCTCGGCTCCATCGGAGACGAAATACTGAAACTAACTGCCGCCCGAAAAGAAGGTACCGAATAATGTCCCTCGCTGAAAAAATCAAAGTTCTGATCGTCGACGATCAGGTCACCAGCCGACTGCTGCTCAGCGACGCTCTGACACAGCTCGGTTTCAAGCAGATCACTGCCGCCGGCGATGGTGTGCAGGGCATGAAGATCATGGCCGAGCAGCCGCATCACCTGGTGATCTCGGACTTCAACATGCCGAACATGGACGGTCTGGGCCTGCTGCAGGCAGTGCGCACCAACCCGAACACCAAGAAGGCAGCGTTTATCATTCTGACGGCGCAGGGCGATCGCGCTCTGGTTCAGAAGGCTGCTCAGCTCGGCGCCAACAACGTGCTCGCCAAGCCATTCACAATCGAAAAGATGAAAGCTGCTATCGAGGCGGTGTTCGGAGCCCTTAAATGAACGACCCGGCAGGTGCCAAACGCGTCCATATTATCCAGGGCGAATTCAAGGTCGAAAGCGATCCCAATGTGGTTTTGTCGACGATTCTTGGCTCGTGCGTGGCTGCCTGCCTTCGTGATCCTGTCGCCGGTGTCGGCGGCATGAACCACTTCCTGCTTCCGGGCTCGGGCGGGGCAGCGTCGTCGGGGGGCGACGCGACCCGCTACGGCGTGCACCTGATGGAGTTGCTGATCAACGGTCTCCTGAAAAAGGGTGCCCGTCGTGACCGGCTCGAGGCAAAGATCTTCGGCGGCGCAAAGACGATTGCCAGTTTCTCCAATGTCGGCGAACAGAATGCGGCCTTCGCCGTGGAGTTCCTGCGTGACGAAGGCATTCCGGTGGTGGGGTCCTCGACCGGAGGCGATCACGGCCGCAAGCTGGAATTCTGGCCGGTCAGCGGCCGTGCCCGGCAATATCCTCTCACAGGCGCCGAAACGCAAAAGACGGTTGCGCTGGAGCAGCGTCCTGTCCGTACGCCACCAAAGCCCGTCGAAAGCTCGATCGAATTCTTTTAATTCTTACGCCTGGGTAAAGACGAGGAAATTCATGACTGAAATCACCGCCCCGATACGCGATTCCCTTGAGGAATCTCTGCCCGAGGTACTGATGCGCCTCGTCTCGGAGCTGCACGATGTCGCCTATCTGATCGAGCGTATCGAACCGCAGGTGTTGGAACTGGGCGGCCCGGGCCTGCTTCATTCGCCCGACAGCGTAAAAGTGCTGCAGGGCATCGATCTCGCGGTGCAGAAAACGCGGGGTCTCGCAGAGTTCATCGATACCGTCACCGCGAGCATCCCGAGCGACTGGATGGTGGATCTGTCGACGGCTCTCAGCCTCGTCAAACTTGCCGACATGCAGAAGGCGCTGGCCAACGGGATGCGCCACGGCCACTCCCAGCCGCTCAACAAGGCCGCTGGAGACTTCGATTTCTTCTGACGTCAGAGACTGTCTCTGACCCTGCTGCCAGGCCGCGTTGCAATCATCATGCGGCAACCAGACAGGACGTTTCGAAACGCTCGCGCAAGCTTCGCTCCCTAGGGTGATGCTGGGCATAGGCTCGAGATGTTATCTGGCGGCGTGGGACAGAATGAATCTGTTATCTCAATTTCCAACAATATTCAAAAATCTGGCCAGTCTTGGCCAGACACGATTGATCGCGCTGGGCGCCGTCGGCGTCGTTTCGATAGCGATCGTTCTGGCCGCTGCCCTTTATGTGAACAAGCCCTCCTATGAGGGACTGTATGTCGGTCTGGAAACAGCCGATCTCAATCAGATCAGCATCGCCCTTGCGGAAGCCAACATGCCCTTTGAGGTTGGCTCTGATGGCGCAAGCATCCAGGTGCCTGTCGGTATGACCGGCAAGGCGCGTCTGATGCTTGCAGAACGCGGCCTGCCCAACAGCGCCAATGCCGGCTACGAGCTGTTTGACAATGTCGGCTCGCTCGGTCTGACCTCCTTCATGCAGGAAGTCACGCGGGTGAGGGCGCTCGAAGGCGAAATCGGCCGTTCGATCCAGCAGATCTCCGGCGTGTCGGCCGCACGCGTCCACATCGTCATGCCTGATGCCGGCAACTTCCGTCGCGGCGAGCAGAAGCCGACGGCGTCCGTGATGATCCGTGCGAACGCATCCGCCGGTCGCAAAGCCGCTGCGTCTATCCGCCATCTCGTCGCCTCGGCCGTCCCGGGCCTCGAAGTCGACGACGTCACGATCCTCGATTCAACCGGCCAGCTTCTCGCCTCGGGTGACGATGGCAGCAACAGCCAGATCAGCCGTTCGCTCGGTGTGGTCCAGTCGGTCCAGCAGGAAATCGAAAACAACATCGACAAGGCGTTGGCACCCTTTCTCGGAATGGATAACTTCCGCTCCAGCGTGACTGCCGCCCTCAACACCGACAGCCAGCAGATCCAGGAAACCGTTTTCGACCCGAACTCCCGCGTTGAACGGTCGGTGCGCTCCACCAAGGAAGCTTCCAAGTCGCAGCAGGCCCAGAACGACAGCGCGACCACGGTCGAGCAGAACGTTCCCCAGGCCGCTCCTCAGGCCGGCGGCGACGGCGCTCCTAAATCCTCCGACCAGTCGGACAAGAAGGAAGAGCAGACCAACTACGAAATCAATCAGAAGACCACGGCGACAGTTCGCAACGGCTATCAGATTGAAAAGATTTCGATCGCCGTCGTCGTCAACAAGGGCCGTATTGCCAAGATGGTGGGCGAGCCCGCGGATCAGGCAAAGGTCGACGCCTATCTTGCCGAAATGCAGAAGATCGTGTCTTCGGCTGCCGGCATCAGCAGCGACCGCGGCGATGTCGTCACACTCACGGCCATGGATTTCGTCGAAACCCAGCTTCTCGACGAGGCCGCTTCGTCTGGTCCGGGTATGATGGAAGTGCTCAACCGTAATATCGGCGGCATCATCAACTCGCTTGCGTTCGTTCTTGTCGCCTTCCTCGTGGTCTGGCTTGGCCTTCGTCCTCTGGTGCGCACCGTCGGTGGCAACACCAGCGTCCCGGCCGGAGAGCTTACCGCCGATGCGGCCGGCCTCGAACTTCCCGACTTCTCACCGGGTGGCGCAAGCCCGGCGCTCATGGATGGCTTCGGCGCCGACTTCGGTTTCGACAGCTCGGACGATCTTATGGGCGGTGCCGACGACGGCGGCTTCAACCGCCGGGTCAAGGAAGGTCCGGAAAAACGTCTCTCCCGCATGGTCGAGATCTCCGAAGAGCGGGCCGCGAAAATCCTGCGCAAGTGGGCGATCGACAAAGCAGCCTAAACTGCCTTCACAAACATATGATCACAACAGGCCGGGCTCGTCCCGGCCTTGTCGCGTGGGCATTGCCATACAGTTGGCGCATTTTAGCCTCATTGATGAAGCCTTTATGGATGGAAGTGGGCAAAATCGGCGCTCGCGGCATAGCATTTCCAAAAGCGATTCCTACAATGGCCCTGATTCGTACGGCAACGTCTAGGCTTTGCACATGTGAAGTCTGATTCGGAATGGACCGGTCACGCCAGGGTATCGGCACCCGGAACTGCCTTAATTCTGGAAGCGGATGCCATACGTCGTTTGAACATACCGGTGTCGCCCTTCGGGGAGAGGAGCCGGTGGGGAGCAGATAACGGTGGAGTTGCCTGAAGCAGAGATGACGATCGACCAGCGCGCGTATCACGATGGACCTGGGTCGAAAATTATCTCCCGTGAACAACTGGTAAGACGGCTTTCGATCTTGTCGAGATCGAACAACGTTCAGGCTATCATGCGGCTGCTCGCAGACTACGTTGGCGCTTCGCATTTTCTTCTCGCCCGCTACGACCTCGTCCAGGAACACGGTCTCGATTTCATCGTAACCTCCAACTGGCCATTCGATCTCGTCCGACGGCTCGGGGCGGATCTGGCGAGTGGTTATGCGCGTTCGACGGAACTCGAAAAGTGTCTGTCGCTGCTGACCCCGAGCTTCGCGCTCCTGCCCGATGACATCACGCCGCCGGACGACATCAGCCGCCAATACTGTTCGCTGACATTCTGCGTCGGCAAAACCCGTTTCTCTCTGATGCTGCTTTTCCTGGAAGGCATCATCCTGTCACAGGAAAGACTTCGCGAAGTCGGACTGTTTGCATCCTATGGCGCAAGCTTTGCCGAGGCGCGCGATGCCAAGGCCGAACGCGACTTCGAACTGACGGAACGCGAGCTGGAATGCCTGTTCTGGATCGCCGAGGGCAAGACCAGCGATGAGATAGCGGTGATCCTCGGGATCTCCCGCAATACGATCAACAACTACATCACCAGCGTGATGCGTAAGACGGCAACCAAAACGCGGTCGGAAGCGATCGCTTATGCCGTACGCAACAATCTGGTTTAGGAAGGCTTGGGGCAACAATGGGCTTTTCCCGCGGTGGAACGTCAGATGGACCGGGCAGCATCCAGTATCTGCGTCTTCAGCGTGCCTCCAGTCGTTCGGACATATTTCCCAAACTCGTCGCCATGCAGAGGAACCTCAAGGCGCGGCACTTCGCTGTGTTTCGTGTTACCGGCGCCGGGCTTCCCAACAAGCGCAAGCTGGTCTGCGAGCTGGACAACTGGGGCGCCGGAAGCGGGGAGCATCAGGGCGTACTCGTGAGCTCCTACGGCGATATGTTTCTCGATCATATCGAAATGTCGATCCTGCCGATCGTGTGGACCGGCACGGAAAAAGGGGCCTATAGCGAGGCCGGCGATTTTTCCTCGCTCGTGCGCAAGATCGACGACCGGATCATGCCATCGTCAGGAATTGCATTCCCGGTGCGGTTGGGTGCTCTCGGGAATGGCTACGTCACGTTTTTGTCGGGCTCGCTGGAGCTGGGCAGCAATCTGATCATCGACCAGCACGTCAGAAGTTGTCAGGTCATGATGGACCTTCTGGCACTCGATGAGCGTCGAAGCGTGCCGGCCGAATCCCTGAGCGAACGGGAAGTGGCGTGTCTTCAACTGGCCGGCGACGGTCGTATCAGCGAAGAGATCGCCGAGAAGCTTGGCCTCTCCGTTCACACTGTCAACGCCTATCTCGGCTCCGCGACGATCAAGCTCAATTCCGTGAACCGCATCCAGGCGATCGCCAAGGCGATCCGCCTCGGCTACATCCACTGAAGTCTCTATTTCGATGAAAGCTGGGCGACGGCAAGCAGCGTATCGGAGCTGATGCGTGTCGTGCCGGTGGTTGTGAGCAGCGTCAGCGCCGGCGATGTCGTCGAACTGTTCTCGGAATCGTAGAGCGCCGTGTATTGCTTGATCAACTTGGTCACGTAGTCCGGATCCTGAAGCTTCGAGATGTCGACGTATTTCTCGATCATGCTCGCCTGCTGATCCGTATCCATGTTGGATATGTAGTCGGACATGCTGAACGTCGTCTTGAAGAACTCGAAAAGCGCCGTGTCGCCAAGGATCGTATAGGCGCTCGTAACGTCCGCCGCCTTGCGCTCGAAATACAGCGCCAGCCGCACGCCCTCGTTGGATTCCCCCTCCTGCTCTTCAAGCGTCTGTTGCTTGTAGTTATTGACGGTCGCCAGCACGTCGCCGCGCTGCTGGATCGTGCCCACGGGCTGCGCAGAAAGGTTGCCTTCGCTATCGAAGTTGAACGATGCGACGATCTCAGCAAATACGCCGTTGGCAAGACTGTTCACATAGCTTTTGGGATTGTCGAGATCGGACGAGAACATGTTCTTCAGCTCGTCCTTGGTGACCGATTTGGGATCGATCCCCTTCGATTCGAGCACGAAGGACACCAGGCGGTCGTCGGCAATAAGCTCGGCGGCCGTGGTGATCGTCTGCATCTGGGTATTGTAGTAGTCGATCTCCTTGTCGGCAGCTTCCTCCGCCTTCTCGCGAGCGCTGCCCTTGAGAAGTTTGAGCTGTTCCGTCTTGTAGTCTGTCGCGAAATTGCTGATGACGCTGGCTGACTGGACGAGGAGAGGCGTGTCGATATCGCCTTCCGCGTCGAAGTTGAACGCCTTGACCAGATTGACGTACCGGTCGTCTTTCAGCTGGTTGACATAGCTCTTCGGGTCGTTCGGATCACTTGCCAGAATATCCTTGAGCCGGCTCTTGCTGACATCGGCCGGATCGATCCCGTAGGCGCGCAGCGCGACGTCCCAGATCTCCGTCACATCGTCATTGGTATCGTCGTCGTCGTCTTTATTCGAACTTAGAAAGTCATCGACGCTTTTCACCTCGGCGATGCGCGTCTGATAGTTGGTGACCGCATTGGTGACCGCATCTTCCTGGTTGGCCTTGAAGGCCGTCTGGTAGGAGGTGCTGGTAGACGCCAGCTGGGTCTGGTTCTGAGCGGTCTCGCCAGCGGCGATCGAACCGTCGCTCTGGAAATTGAACATCGCCTTGACGCCCGTATAGCCGAGCGTCGCTGCAGCCGAATCGCTGGTCAGCAGCGACCGGATCGTGGAGGTGAACTGCACTTTGACGCTGAAGGCCGTGGTCAGATACTCGACCATCCGGGGGTCGTCGACCAACTCGTCGACACTGGTCATCGAGGCAATATTGGTTTCCCAATAGGTCTGGTTGGCGGCCGCGAGCGTATCGGATGGGAACGTCGATTTGTTGTAGACGTAATCGAGCCTCAGCGATTCGATCTGGCCGCTCGTCTGGGCGCTGTCGCCGTCTGCGACCGTGCCGTCAGCCTGGAAGTTGAACGCTTCGGCTAGCGCCACGAACTTGTCGCTGCCGGTCTGGTTGGCAAAGCTGTTCGGGTCTTCGAGATCGCTGGTCAACACCTGCTTCAGATAGCTGGTGGACGTGTACTTGGCATCGAGCCCGAATGAATCGAGCACATATGTCTTCAGCCGGCTGTTCGACAGGAGGTCGTCGACATCGGTGATATTAGCGATGGCCTTGCTGTAATAGTCGACCTCGGACTGGATATCCTTTTCTTCCTGATCGAAGGAATCCTGATACGCCTTGACGAGATTATCTTCCTGAACCGAAGTCTGCGCCTCGGCGGTCTTCGTGCCGAAGTTGAAAGCTGCCGCCATGGTCGCATAGCGCTTGTCGGTCAGCGAATTGGCAAAGCTTGCAGTATCGCTGAGATCGCTCTCCAGGACCTTCTTCATGAAGGCCTTTCCGTACGTCATTTCCTCAAGGCCATAGGCCTTCATCGCATAGGAATACAGTCGATAGTCATCGACGAATTCGTCGGCTGTCGTCACCTTGTCGATATTGGCTTCGTAATATTCGGTATCGCGAGCGACCGTGCCCTGGTTGGCGACGCGGTCAAGCGACGACTTCATGTCGCGGTTGACGATCAGATAGCTCGTATAGGTCGACAGCGTCGTCGAAGTCATGGTCTTCACCCTTAAAGATCGGGCTTCATTCCCGGGCATCGCCGCTTGATTCGGCAGTCAAATGCCGAATCAAGCATATGTACCAGAGACCCGGTTAAGCGGAGCTTTACGATCCGCGGTACGACGCCTTTTAGTTCGCCGTGGCGGCCATGCCGGCCAAACCGCGCATGGACGGTACGAAGGCTGCGTCCTGAAGACTGCGCTCGAGAAACCGGGTGTTCTCGTCAGGATTGGCCGAGGGCGAAAGGAAGCTGATGTAGTTGATTTCGACGCTCGCCTTTTCGGCCTGAAGCGTCAGCTGAGCATGGATCGTCACGCCACGCGGCTTGATCTCCAGGTCCAGCGTGACCGATGGGTGCGTATCCCAGTCGAGATGATAGTCGCCACCGACGCCGAAATTCACGGTGCCGGGATGGAAATACAGCTCGGCCGCCGAAGAGACGAGGTCCGAGATATTGGCATGATACTCAAGCCGCAAAAGCGAAATGAGATCGGCCGCATCGATGAGCCGTAATTCGGATGCAAGCGGGCCGATGGCCTTTGCGAGAATTTCTTCACGTACGGCGGAATAGGAGCATTTTTTCATTCTGTCAGCGCATCCGTTTGTTCTGACGACGTCCCGCATAGATCCGATGGATCAGTTCAGCGACCGCCTTATAAAAAACCGATGGGATGACGCTATCAACCGAGACTTGCGCAAACATGGAACGGGCGAGCGGTGGGTCTTCAAAAATCGGTATTCCGTGCTCCTGAGCAATTTCGCGGATTCGCATCGCAATCAGATCCTGGCCCTTGGCAACCACGACCGGAGCTTCCGATTCCTGCGCGACATAGCGCAATGCGATCGCATAATGGGTCGGGTTGGTGATGATCAGTGTGGCGCGCGGAACGCTGTTGATCATGCGCCGACGGGCGCGATCACGGGCAATCGAACGCTGCCGGGCCTTGACGAAAGGGTCGCCCTGCGACTGCTTCATCTCGTCCTTGATTTCCTGCTTGGTCATCCGAAGCTCGGTAAACCAGTGGAACCGCGTCCAGGCGATATCCAGTGCAGCAACCAGAAACGTGCAGGCCAGGACGACGATGATCATCTTCTTGATGATTCGCGCCAGAATTGGGAACAGCGTCTGCGGGTCGGAAAAGATCGAATCGAGCAGTTTGAAATACTCGTTGCGCAGCGACAGGTACATGATGATGCCGGCGGCGACGATCTTGATCAGCGATTTGCCGAAATGGACCATGCCCTGCATCGAGAAAAGCCGCTTGAACCCGGACATCGGCGAGATCCGGTTCCACTGCGGCCTGATTCGTTCGAGAATGAACGACGGCATGTGCTGACCTGCCGACGCAAGCAACCCGAAGCCCATGAACAGGACGGCTGCCGGAAGCATGAAATAGGCGCTCTGAAGCAGCACATAGGCGCAGAGCGACACTAGGTCCGCGCTCGAATCGATGCGCCACTGTTCGGGGCGTTCGACCAGATCTTTAAGAACCTCAGCCAGATGCGCGGTATTTTGCGGGAGGAAGAAGATCAGGTAGATGTAGAAGGCAAGCGTCGAGGCGAAGATCGCCACCTCGGACGAGATCGCGATGTTGCCCTTGTCCATCGCGTCCTGGATTTTTTTACCAGTCGGGTCTTCGGTTTTGCTGTCTTTATCCTGATCGTCGGACAAGAGCCAACTCCTGCTTCATCGGCAGCAAGCTTAGCAGAAGCACGGCGCGGTGGCATCTGTCCGCCCGTGCCGCGCCGCAAGGTTTGCCGGTTTCTCACAGATGCTTTGAACCCAACGGCCGTCGAGCGGTTCACCGCGACGCGGTGAACCTTACTTACGCGACATAGCGGGCGATCACGGCGGAGATCTGGTCCGGGCTCAACGATCCCATCTGCGTATCGATCAACGCCGCAAGCTGGTCGCTCGTCAGATGCGAGATGTCTGCCGTCGATATGCCGGAGATCCCCGAGGCGCTGATGAGCGAGATGTCTTCGGCCGAGAATGTCGCAAGGCCCGCATCCGTCAGTGCGGAAATCTGTGCCGACGTCATCGCGTTGACCTGCAGCGGTGTGAGGGCCTCTGCCTGTGCCGTGGTGAGCGACGCGATGACCAGCGTGCTCAAGCTTGAGATCGCACCGGTGCTGAAGGCGGCAATCTCCTCGGTGGTGAAGCCCAGAATATCGTCGGCGCCGATGCCCGATGCCTGAAGCGCGCCCAGGGCCCCGACCTGATCGACCGACAATGCGGCGAGCTGATCGGTGCTCATGGCGACGATCTGGTTGTAGCCGAGGCCGGCCACCTGGCTGGTCGTCAGCGCGCCGATCTGGATCGTGGAAAGACCTGCGATGATGCTGACCGGCAGTCCCTTGATCGAAGTCGGGTTGAGAACGGCCAGCTCTTCGAGTGTGAACGTGCCGAAATCGTCTGCCGAAATCCCCCCAAGTCCGTTGGCGCTGAGGCCCGCAAGCTGTTCGGTCGAAAGCGCGTCGATCTGCTGCGCACTCATGGCGTCGATCTGCAGGCTTGTCAGGCCGCCGACGCTGCCAGCGCTCAAGGATGCAATCTGATCGTTAGAAAGCGCGGCAATAAAGCCGGTCGAAAGGCCCTTGATTGCGGATGAGCTGATCGCTGCCAGATCCGCCGTCGAGAAGGTCTCGAAATCTTCCGACGAGAGCCCCATCAGCGCGCCGGAACTCAGCGCCGCAATCTGGCTTGTCGTGAACGCGTCGATCTGCTCGGTATTGAGAGCCGCGATCTGGACACTGCCGAGACCGGAAATGCCGCCGGCACCGATAGCTGCGATCTGTTCGACCGAAAGTGCTGCGATATAGTCTGTGCCGAGCGAGGCCATCTGCTTGGAGGTCAGGGCGCCGACCTGGTCGGTCGTCAGCGCTTCCAGGTGATCGACGCTGATGGCGTTGATCTGGCTGGTGGAGAGACCCGAGATCGCAGCCGGGCTCAAGGCCGCGATCTGCTCCGTCGTGAAGGCGCCGATCGTTGCCGTCGAAAGTCCACCAACGCTGGCCGAGCTGATGGCCGCAAGCTGCTGGCTCGAGAGAACGGCGAGATCTCCGGTGTCGAGCGCTGCAATCTGCTTGGACGTGAAAACCGCGATCTGCGTGGTCGTCAAAGCTTCGATCTGCATCGAACTCAAGACGGCGATCTGCGCCGTCGAAAGTCCTGCAATGCCGCCGGTACCGAGCACGGAGATCTGCTCGACCGAAAACGCCGACAGCATTGCTGTGGAAAGGCCAGGCATCGCCTTCGAACTGATCGCGGCAATGTCACTGGTCGAGAACGCTTCGATATCGTCCTGGCCAAGCGCGGCAAGCTGTGTGGATGTGAGCATGCCCACCTGATCGGAGGTGAATGCCTCCACCTGATCGACCGTCAAGGCGGCAATCTGGATCGCCGAGAGGCCTGATATCGCGCCTGTGTTGAGCGCCGCGATATCGTTCGGAGACAGCATCGCCAGATCGTCCGTGCCGAGCACCGCAAGCTGGCGGGACGTCATCACCGAGAACTGCGCAGTCGTCAGGGCTTCCACCTGCAGCACGCTCAGGGCATTGATCTGGGCGGTCGACAGGCCTGCAATGCCGTCGGCGCTGAGAGCCGCGATACGGTCGGTCGAAAGTGCCGCAATCATCGACGTCGACAGGCCGGGCACGGCCTTGGACGTGATGGCGGCGATGTCTGCAGTCGAGAATGTCTCGATGTCGTCAAGTCCGAAGGCTGCGATCTGGCCTGAGCTCAAGGTGGCGATCTGGCTTGATGTCAGTGCCTCCGACTGGCTCGTGCTGAGCGCTGCGATCTGGACCGTCGAAAAAGCGGCGATCACCGACGGGTTGAGCGCCGAAATGTGATCGGCCGAGATGGCAAGAATGTCGTCGGTGCCGAGCGCTGCCACCTGCCTCGATGTCAGAGCCGAAAGCTGGCCGGTGGTGAGTGCGCCGACTTGATCGGTGCTGAGGACATTGATCTGGGCCGTTGTCAGCCCGGCAATGCCGCCGGTGCCGAGTGCAGAGATCTGATCGGCGGAGAAGCCTGCAATCGTCGCTGTCGAGATCCCCTGCATGGCCGACGAACTGATCGCCGAAAGATCGCCAGTGCTGAATGTCGCCAGATCGTCCGTGCCAAGCGATGCGATCTGCGTCGAACTCAGCATGGCAACCTGAACGGACGTCAGAGCTTCGATCTGATCGCTGCTCATGCTGCTCATCTGGGCCGTTGTCAGCCCCGCGATGGCGGCCGTGTTGAGCGCTTCGATCTGATCGTGGGAGAAGGCAGCGATCCCGGATGTGCCGAGCGCCGAAATCTGCCGCGAGGTCAGGTTCTTGATTTGGCTCGTGGTCAGCGCAGACAGCTGATCCGTGCTCATCGCCCCGACCTGAGCCGTCGTCAGGCCGGCGATATTGGCGGTGCCTAGCGCTTCGATCTGGTCTGCCGAAAAGCCCGCGATGGTCGCGGTCGACAGACCCTGCATCGCAGCCGAGCTGATCGCGGCGATATCGGCTTCCGAGAAGGTCGAAAGATCGTCGGCGCCAAGCGCTGCAATCTGCGATGAACTGAAGGCGCCAACCTGGGTCGCCGTAAAGGCCTCGACCTGAGCGGTGCTAAGGACGCTGATCTGCGCGCTCGAAAGCCCCGTAACGCCGCCCGAACTCAGAGCGGCGATCTGGCCGGCCGAAAGGGCCGCGACATCTTCCGTATCCAGCGCTGCGATCTGCTTGGAGTTGAGAACCGCAATCTGGGACGATGAGAGCGATCCGATCTGGTCGCTTGTCAGAGACTGGATCTGCTTCGTCGACAGCCCGGACAGTCCGGCTGCACTCAGCGCTGCGACCTGATCGGTGGTCAGTGCTGCGATCACGGCGGTCGAAAGCCCGACGATGAGGTCGGAGCCGATCGCTGCAATATCCTGCGTCGAGAATTTGCCGATATCGGCAGTGTCGAGCGCCGTCGCCTGCCGGGAATTGAGGGCCGCGACCTGCTTGCTTGTCAGCGCCTCGATCTGCGCCGAGTCCATGGCGTCGATCTGCCTGGTGCTGAGACCGGCTATGCCGGCTGTGCTGAGCGAATCGACCTGGTCGACCGACAGTGCCGCGATCATGTCGGTGGAGAGGCCGGCAATGGCGTCCGAGCCGATCGCGGCGATATCTGCGGTGGAGAATGTGGCGATATCGTCGGTGCCGAGCGCTCCAAGCTGCTTGGAGCTGAGCGCGCCGACCTGCGAGGCCGTCATGGCTTCGACCTGCGCCGTGCTCAACGCACTCAGCTGGCCGGTCGAAAGCCCGGCGACACCCGCCGCGCTAAGCGCCGCGATCTGGGAGGTCGTCAGCACGGTCACGTCGCTGGCGCCGAGAGCACCGACCTGCGCCGAGGTCAGTGTCGCGAGCTGCTTCGTGGTGAGGACCGAAACCTGGTCGGATGTCAGCGCATCCACCTGTTTCGTCGTCAGTCCGGAAATGCCGTTCGTGCTGAGCGCCGCGATGGCTGCGGTCGAAAGAGCAGCGATCACCGATGTTGAAAGCCCGGCAACCGCGCTGGAGCTGATCACGCCGAGGTTCTTGGCGGAAAACGCCTCGATATTGTTGGAGATGATCGCCACGATCTGCGACGAGCTCAGAACCGCAGCCTGGCGGGTGGACAGCGCTGCGATCTGATCCGAGGAGAGCGCGGCAATCTGGCTCGTGGTCAGGCCGACAACACCGGTGGAACTGAGTGCGTTCACCTGGCTCGAGGAAAGAGCGGCAATATCTGTAGTCTCAAGAACAGAGACCTGCAGCGAGGTCAGCGCCGACACCTGCTTCGTGGAAAGGATCGCGATCTGACCAGCGCTCAGGGCATCGACCTGCCGTGTCGTCATGCCGGAGATACCGGCTGTGCTGATCGCCACGATCTTCTCGCTCGACAGGCTGGCGATCGTTGACGTGGACAGACCCGAAATTGCGCCCGAACCGATCGCCGAAATCTCCTTGGTCGAGAATGTCGCGATGTCGTCGGTCCCGAGTGCAGCAAGCTGCGAGGATGTGAGTGCACCGATCTGATTGGAATTCAGCGCTTCGGCCTGATCGACCGACAGAACGGCGAGCTGTCTGGTGCTGAGACCCCCAACGCCGGAGGCGCTTAGGGCTGCGACCTGCATGGAAGATAGCCGTGCGATGTCGGCGGTATCAAGCGCTGCGACCTGCGTCGATGTCAGGGCCGCCATCTGCTTGGAGCCGAGCACCGTGATCTGTGCGGATGTGAGAGCCTCGACCTGATCGACGCCAAGCGCTGCCACTGCGGAGGCGCTCAGTGCGGCGACCTGCGCCGTGGAGAGAACCGCAATGTCGCTCGCGCCGAGCGCTGCGATCTGTGTCGGTTTCAGGGCGGCGATCTGCTGAGTGCTCAACGCTCCGATCTGGGATGTCGCAAAAGCTGCGATCTGGCCTGTACCAAGTGCCGCCAGGGCACCTGTCCCAAGCGCTGCGATCTGGCTTGCGGAGAGCGACGAGATCGCATCCTCCGACAGCCCGCCAACCGCGCTCGATCCGAGTGCTGCAATATCGAGCGTTGAGAAGGTGGCGATGTGATCATCGTCGAACGCCGAGAGCTGTTTCGACGACAGGGCGCCGACCTGTGCCGACGTCAGGCTTTCGGCCTGCCGGGTCGACATTGCACCGATCTGGTCCGCGACCAAGCCCTTGATGGCACCTGTTGACAGTGCTGCCACCTGGTTCGTCGACAGTGTCGCGATACCGTCTTCCGTCAGCGCAGAAACCTGCTTGGAAGACAGGACCTTCACCTGAGCCGCCGAAAGCGTAGCCACCTGATCCGTCGACAGTGCCGCAATCTGCTGCGTGCCGAGGTTGGCAATCGCGCTCGTCCCGAGAGCGGCGATCTGCGCTGTCGTGAGTGCCGCAATGATATCGGTGCTGAGGCCGCCGATGCTCTTGTTGGTGAGCGTCGCGATTTCTGCGGCCGTAAACGTCGCGATTGCCTCGGGGGAAAGCGCTGAAAGCTGTTTCGAGGTCAGTGCCGCGATCTGCAGGGTGGATAGGATATCCGCCTGCTCGGCCGAAAGGCTGGCGATCTGGGTTGTCGAAAGCTTGGCGATCGCACCCGTGCCGAGAGCCGCGACCTGGCTGATGGAAAGTCCTGCGATCGCATCCGAACTGAGGCCGCCGATACCCTTGCTGCTGATCGCGGCGATTTCGGCGGTGGTAAAGGTCGCGACTGCCTCCGGCGACAGTGCGGCAAGCTGCTTCGAGCTCAGCGCCTTGATCTGGACCGAAGACAAGGCCTCGGCCTGTTCGACCGAAAGGGCGGCAATCTGGTCCGTGCCGAGGTTGGAAATGGCGGACGTGCTGAGCGAAGCGATCTGTCCGGTTGTCAGCGCGGCAATGTTCTCGACGGTCAGCCCCGCAATGCCACGATTGCTGATGGCAGCGATATCGTCGGTCGAGAAGGTGGCGATTGCCGAATCGCTGAAGGCTGCGATCTGCGTTGAGGTCAGGGCCTTTACCTGGACCGAGGAGAGCGCTTCCGCTTGATCTTCGGAAAGTGCTGCAATCTGAACCGTCGAAAGCTTGGCAACGGTCGCGGTTCCGAGTGCTGCAATCTGCTGCGTGGAAAATTCGGCTATGGTCCCCGTGCTGATTGCGGTGATCTGCGTTGCGCTGAGCGCTGCGATCTGCGCTGTCGCCATGGCAGTGAACTGATCGACCGAGAGCGCTGCGACCTGCGTTGCCGAAAGCTTCGCAACCGTCCCCACGGTCAGGGCGGCGATCTGCTGTTCGGACAGGGCTGAGATCACGTCGGTTGTCAGACCGGAGACCGCCTTGCTGCTGATTGATGCGATGTCCGCCGTCGAAAACGTTTCGATCGCCTCTGCGCTCAGAACCGCAAGCTGGATCGAGGTCAGCGCTTTTACCTGGACCGAGGATAGCGCTTCGGCCTGGTCGATGGACAGAGCAGCAATCTGATCGGTGTTGAGACCGACGATCGCCCTTGTGTTGAGCGCCGCAACCTGATCCGTCGACAGCGCCGCGATATCGTTGCTGGTCAATGCGCCCATTTGCGACCCGCCGAGAGCGGCGATCTGGATTGTCTTCAGCGCGGCAAGGTGATCGGCGGAAAAGGCATCGATCTGGCTCGTGGCCAGATTGGAAATCGCCGCTGTGTTGAGCGCTGCGACCTGTTCTTCCGACAGTGCGGCGATCAGCGTCGATGTCAGGCCGCGCACACCTTTCGCGCTGATCGCAGCCATGTCGGCGGTCGAAAATGTTGCGATCTCGTCCGGTGTAAGGGCCGCGATTTGTTCCGAGGTGAGGGCACCGACCTGGACGGAGGTCAGAGCCTCGGCCTGATCGTCCGAAAGGCTGCTGATCTGTGCGGTCGACAGTGAGGAAACCTGTCTCGTGCTCAGGCTGGCGATTTCGTTCCCGTTGAGAATGGACAACTGGTCCAGCGTCAGGCCGATGATCGCATTTTGCGAAATGGCATTGAGCTGCACCGTGTTCATCACGTCGACGTCTTCGACATCAAGGGCCGCAATCTGCGAGGACGACATCGCAGCGATCTGCTTGGTCGAAAGCGATGCGACATCTTCCGTGGTCCACGCAGCAACGCTTGCCGTTGAGAGGGACCTGACCTGAGAGGCACTCAGGGAGGAAATGGTCGAGGTCATACGCTATGATCCTTGATGCGGCACTTGATTTTAAAAATGGATTTTGAGCGTTTGATACTGCCGAAAACCCGGACGCTCTCGATCGAGAACAGCCGGGTCAGGACAGTTCAGCCCTTGTTTTGTTTCCAGAAACGGTCGTCGTAGGGAATCGGCGCATATTCGTTCTGATATGCCAGCTTGGATGTGTAGCGCTTCCGGTAGGCATCGGCAGTTTCGAACTCGATCCCCTCGAGAACGAGCTCCGCGCCGACTTCATAATAGATGTCGAGATTGCGAAGATCAGGCACCGGCGTCTCGCCACGCTCGGCCTCGCCCTGCATCTGCCAGTAGAGTTCTTCCAGCCGACGCGCGAGGCCGGGCATGTCCCGAAGCGCGCTCGTATCGCGCTTGTCCCAGAGCGATTTTCTGATCGCCCGCAGGCTCTCGCGGTCATGCGCAAATCCGATGGCGCGCGCGACATACTCCTCCGGTGTGGCGCAGATCATCTCCGGAATGCCGGCGGCGGCAACAATGCTGCCGCAGAACCGCGAGGCAAAGCCGTTGCCGGACACAGTTAGGATCGGAAGACCCATGGTGATGGCGTCCGATGCCGTCGAATGCGCGCCGTAGGGGAATGTATCGAGGAAGAGATCGGCACAGGCGATGCGGGCAAGGTGATTGGCGTTCGGCGCTTTCGGCGCGAAGATCAGCCGTTCTGCCGCGATGCCTTGCTTTTCTGCCAACTGGCGCAGCCGCACATTGGCATCCTCGTCACCCGCGAGCAGCCAGAGGACGCTGCCGGGCGTTGCCGACAGGATCTTCATCCAGCGATTGAAGCAGTTCGACGTGATCTTCTGCATGCCATTGAAGCAGGCATAGACGAAGGCGCCGTCTGGCAGTCCGGCATCGATGCGGCTCGGCGTCGGGGCGATTACGCGCTTGCGGTCGATCGGCTGGTTGCAGGCGATCCGCAGCACCTTCTCCGTATAGAAGATCTCGTTTTCCGGTGGCACGATGTGACCGTCGGCAATCATGTACTGGTGGAACGGGCTGCCGATCGATCCCGGATAGCCGCAGAAATTGACGATGACCGGTGCCGGACGGTAGGCGAAGATTTTCGCACGGGCCATTTTCGTATAGCCGTTGACGTCGATCAGGATATCGATCTCGTCGGCGCGGATCGTCTTCGCCGCTTCCGCATCGCCAAGTGCCGCAATATCGCGCCACTGGTCGGCGACCGCCTTGATGCGGTCTTGCGTGGCATCGTTGGTGCGGGCCTCGCCGCAATAGTAGGCGTAGATCTCGACGCTATCCTTGTCATGCAACTCGAGCACTTCACGCAATGCGAAACCGACGGCATGGTCGCGAAGGTCTGATGAGAGATAACCGATGCGCAGACGCTGCCCGGTTCCGGTCTTTTTCTTGGCCGCCTTGCGGGGGAAGGCGCTGAGGTCGAACGGCCCGCCGATAAGCTGCTTGCTGTAGCGATAGGCCTTGGCCAGCTGGAACATCGGATCGTCCGAATAGCACGACAGCGTCAGCGGCGACATCGCATCGAGAAGCTGGCGCGGCGTCACATGCGGCGATGTCGTAGTCAGAACCGGCCATTTGCACTGGCGCTGGCGAATCGAACTCCAGTGCTGGCCGGCCTCCGTCTTGTTTGGCTGCAGTTCGATCGCCTGCCACAGGATGGATTCCGCATCATCCAGCCGACCTGCGTTTTCGAGCACGCGGCCGGTATGCTGCATGGCCATCAGGCGGTTGTTGATGCGGTCAGGAATGACTTCGTCGGTCAGATCGATATAGGTGCGCCATTTCTGGAGTGCCTGATTGATGAGGCCGGAATCTTCGAGCGTACGTCCCAGATTGATATGGGCCGGGCCGAAAAGCGGATCGAGCCTGTTGGCCGCCTGCAAGGCGAGAATGGCGCCGGCATTGTCGCCCTGCTGTCGCAGCGTCACGGAGTAGTTGAAATAGGCGACATGCAAAAGCGGGTGGGTTTCGTTGAAGGCGGTCCACACCTTGTAGACCTCGACGGCGCGCGCCTGCTGGCCGCTGGAATTGAGCGCTTCTGCAACCTGGAACAGATCGCCGAGCGAGAGTTGCTGGTTCTGCGCCTTCTCCAGAATACTGGCGAAGGGCGAAGCCTGGGCAGTTGCAGGTGCGATATTGGCGTTCATGACCATCCCGTTCCAAGGCAGCGGTGCTGACGATTGACGCACTCCACGCGTCTTATCCTTGTAATTATCGGGGTTAGCTTGCGTCGGGCTTGTTATTGCGGTCGCGAAGCAGGGTGAGGGCAATCCAGACGTGCAGTGGCGCGCGCGACGATGTCGCGTACTACGTGATAAGATTATCCAGGACCTTTGCTCCAGAGGACGGTCGTCTTATGCAGCATGTCCATGTATGTCACATCGCTTAATTCTCCGACGAAATAGCAGAAGAATAAACGTGGTTGGTGCAGTAGCCGTTAGTATTGGAGAAAGCGCCTGAGTTTTTTCGCAGCAGCGCCTGATATCTGTTCTCCAACCTTAAGAGCTGCGATCTCTCGGTTCATATGGGTAACCGTATTTGTAGTGGATGCATTTTTAATAAAAATAAGCTGTGGCCAAGTGACTTTGGTAATTCATGAATTTCGAATCTATCATGCCTACCAACTGTTCTTGTTCGCAGCAGCGGAAAGCTCCAGGCATCGCTGGATTAGCCCAACAATGTGTCGGACGGAGCGCCAACACTTTATGCCTGTGCCCTTGTTAAGCCTCATTTAAGAATTTTCGGCTAAATATTTTAGGGCGCGAAAACAGCGTTCAAGTTTTCGCACAAGTGAGCGTGGGAAATCCGAGCTATGTTCTGGCTCGAATTGCATGATGCCTTTCCGACGCCGAGGTTCACGTGAGCCATGTCCCCTTTTGTTTCGCTGTATTTGCGCAAGGTCGGATTGCCGCCAGGTGTGTGGGTGTCTGACGGCAGATAGGCGTGACCTCTCGTTAACGACATCAAGGACACGTCCATGACCACGATCATCTCTTCCCTATCCAATACGCAGATTTCCAAACTATCGACGACCACGATCGCGGGATTGACCTCGGAAGATGTCGATGCTTTGAGCAGTGCTCAAATCAAATCCCTCACCTCATCGCAGATTGCCGCCCTAACGACCGACGGCCTAGCTCGTTTCGATTCAGCGGATATGAGCGCCATTTCGGTAAAGTCACTTGCGGGCTTGAGCCTCGATCAGATCCAAATTCTCAGCTCTGCACAGCTCGATGGCTTCTCCACCGCCCAGGTGGCAGGTCTGTACAGCAGCCAGGTTGCTGAGCTCTCAACTGCGCAGATCGGGTCTCTTGATAGCACGCAGATCGTCGCAATCAGCAAGAGTGCGATCGCTGGCCTGGATGTTGCCAAGCTCAGCACCGACAATGTCGCAGTTCTCAGCTCCACGCAGGTTGCAGCGCTGTCAGCGACGCAATTCGGCGGTTTGTCTTCCGATCAGGTGACAGCGCTGACCAGCTCGCAGGTCGCCGGTCTGAGCTCCGCTCAGGTAGGGACCCTGGACTCTGCAGAAATTGCTTTGTTCTCCACCGACGAAATTGCGGCCATCAGTATCAAGGCTCTCGGTGGCCTCTCCGCTGACGCAATCGCCGGCCTCACCACCGGCAGCACCGAAGCCCTGACCACGACACAGGTCGCAGGACTTTCTTCGACCCAGCTTGCCGCCCTGTCCTCGGGCCAGCTCGCGACCTTCTCGTCTGACGATATGGCTGCGATCAGCAAAAAGGCTCTTGCCGGGCTGGATGTTACCAAGCTCAGCACGGACAATATCGCAGCTCTCAGCTCGACTCAGATTGCTGCGCTGTCGGCCACGCAATTCGGCAGTCTGTCTTCCGATCAGTTGACGGTGCTGAGCACCACGCAGATCGCTGGTCTGAGCTCCGCCCAGGTAGGGACCTTGGACTCCACAGAAATTGCATTGTTCTCGACCGACGAAATTGCTGCCATCAGTGCCAAAGCCCTCGGTGGCCTCTCCGCTGACGCAATCGCAGGTCTCGGCACAGGCGGTGCGGAAGCCCTGACCACGACACAGGTTGCAGGACTTTCTTCGACCCAGCTTGCCGCCTTGTCCTCGAGCCAGCTCGCGACCTTCTCGTCCGACGATATGGCTGCGATCAGCAAAAAGGCAATCGGTGGCTTGGATCTTACTAAGCTCAGCACGGCAAATGTCGCGGCTCTGAGCTCGACGCAGGTTGCAGCGCTGTCAGCCACGCAGTTCGGCACTATGTCTTCCGATCAGGTGACAGCGCTGACCAGCACGCAGATCGCCGGTCTGAGCTCCGCTCAGGTAGGGACCTTGGACTCTGCAGAAATTGCATTGTTCTCCACCGACGAAATTGCTGCCATCAGCGCGAAGGCTCTTGCTGGCCTCGCCGCTGACGCAGTCGCCGGTCTCGGCACAGGCAGCGCGGAAGCCCTGACCACGACGCAGGTTGCAGGACTTTCTTCGACCCAGCTTGCCGCCCTGTCTTCGGGCCAGCTCGCGACTTTCTCGTCCGACGATATGGCTGCGATCAGCAAAAAGGCGATCGGTGGCTTGGATGTTACCAAGCTCAGCACGGACAATATTGCGGCTCTGAGCTCGACGCAGATTGCAGCACTGACATCCACCCAGTTCAGCGCTATGTCTTCCGATCAGGTGACGGCGCTGACCAGCACGCAGATCGCCGGTCTGAGCTCCGCTCAGATGGGAACTCTGGATTCGACTGAGATTGCACTGTTCTCGACTGACGAAATTGCTGCCATCAGCGCCAAGGCTCTTGCTGGCCTCTCCGCTGACGCAATCGCCGGTCTTGGCACAGGCGGCGCGGAAGCCCTCACCACGACACAGGTCGCAGGACTTTCGTCGACCCAGCTTGCCGCCTTGTCCTCGAGCCAGCTCGCGACCTTCTCGTCCGACGATATGGCTGCGATCAGCAAGAAGGCGATCGGTGGCTTGGATCTTACCAAGCTCAGTACGGCAAATGTCGCGGCTCTGAGCTCGACGCAGGTTGCAGCTCTGACAGCCACGCAGTTCAGCGCTATGTCTTCCGATCAGGTGACAGCGCTGACCAGCACGCAGATCGCTGGTCTGAGCTCCGCCCAGGTAGGAACTCTGGACTCGACAGAAATTGCGCTGTTCTCCACCGACGAAATTGCGGCCATCAGCGCCAAGGCTCTTGCCGGCCTTTCCTCTGACGCAATCGCCGGTCTCACGACAGCCAATGCGGAAGCTCTGACCTCGACACAGGTTGCGGGACTTTCGTCGACCCAGCTTGCCGCCTTGTCCTCGGGCCAGCTCGCGACCTTCTCGACCACCGATATTGCTGCGATCAGCAAAAAGGCGATCGGTGGCTTGGATGTTACCAAGCTGAGCACGGACAATATTGCGGCTCTGAGCTCGACACAGGTTGCAGCACTGACATCCACCCAGTTCAGCGCTATGTCTTCCGATCAGGTGACAGCGCTGACCAGCACGCAGATCGCTGGTCTGAGCTCCGCCCAGGTAGGTACGCTGGACGCCACAGAGCTCGGATTGTTCTCCACCGACGAGATCTCTGCTATTGGCCTGAAGGCGGTCGCCGGCTTCTCCACGGACGCACTCGCCGGTCTCGACAGCACCCACATGGCTGCATTGTCGTCATCGCAGCTTCAGGCGCTGAACACTGCACAGGTTGAGGCCGTTATTGCAGCGTACAAAACCTACTGATTGCGACTAACGGGGAGACCACAGACTCTCTGGTCTTCCCGGCACTCTCTAAACGAAGTTGGGGCGCGGTTTATAACCGCGCCCCAACTGTTAGACACATGGTTGTCTTTGACGATCTCTCTACGGATTAACGAAAAACGCTCCGAGCGCGCCTTTCCCCTGCAGGGCGTTGATATAGGCGTCCCCCGTGTCCAGGGCCTCGCGGATCGTCACGTCCATGTCGAGGTAACGATAGGTGCCGAGCCTGCCGACGAATGTCACGTTCTGCTGCGTCCGGGCCAGCTCGACATAGCGCTCGAGCAAGGCCTTTTCGTCGGCCATGCGGATCGGATAGTAGGGGATGTCGCTTGGTCCGCAGGCGCGTGAATATTCCCGGTAGCAGATGCTCTTCTCATGGGTTTCCCAAGGCGAGAAATGCTTGTGCTCGGTAATCCGGGTATAGGGAATGTCGAGATCGCCGTAGTTCATCACGGCGCAGCCCTGGTAGTCGCCGTTGTAGCTGAAGCGATCGAAATCCAGCGTCCGATAGCCTAGCCGACCCAGTTCGAAGTCGAAGTAACCGTCAAGCGGTCCCGAATAGAAGACATGGTCGAATGACGCGGCATCTGGCCGGGTGAAACGGGTCCCGAGCCTGACATCGATTCGCTCGTGATTGAGGATGCGTTCGACCATTTCCGTATAGCCGTTCTCCGGCATGCCCTGAAAACGATGGAAGAAGTAGTTGTCGTCATAGTTGAAACGGACGGGCAGACGCTTCAAAATGCTGGCCGGCAGCTTGCTTGGCTCGCAGCCCCATTGCTTGACCGTGTAGCCCTTCAGGAACGCCTCATAGAGATCACGGCCGACGAATTTCAAAGCCTGCTCTTCGAACGTCTTCGGCTCACCGATGGACGTATCGGCCAGCGACGCAATAAACTGTCTTGCCTCGTCGGGTCGCAGCGTCTTGCCGAAGAACTGGTTGATCGTGTGCAGGTTGATCGGCAGCAGGAACACGCGCCCGCCACTGGTCGTCTTCACGCGGTTGACATAGGGCATGAAGGTCTGGAACCGGTTAACATAATCCCAGACCGGCTCATCGTCGGTATGAAAGATGTGCGGTCCGTAGACATGCACCATCACGCCCGTATCGCTGTCACGCTCGGTAAAACAGTTGCCGGCGATGTGGGCGCGCTCGTCGAGAACGACAGCGGAATGACCGGCCTCCGCAAGTTTCCTGGCGATGACGGCGCCCGACAATCCGGCTCCGACCAGCAATATGCGCTTATTCGACATCGATCTCTCCCAGTGGCATTCAGCATGTCGGCCCACGAAAGCGCGACATCTCCCCATACTCGTCCAGCTCGGCGAGCGCGAAAGCCTTAACCGATTCGCGGCGCTGCGAGCATAGTTTCCATCGTGTCTCGGCTATGCTTGACCGCATCCGAGATGGCGAAGGATAACAAAATGCCCGCACGAGGCGGGCATTTCGGTGTTGGATGCGTCCGGCAGCGGAGGCAATCAGGCCGCTTCGCTTGCCGGTGCTTCTTTTTCCTTGAGTTCGATCTGGCCGGAATTGGCAAGCCGGATCGCTTCCTGCGAGATCGCGCGGCGGGCAAGCGCCACTTCGCGCGGGTTGATCGTACCGCCGGCGGCAAGATCCGATTCGACCATGCGGCGCTGGCGTGGGCTGAGGCAGACGAGCACGGATTCGCGCATCGGTGCCGACGAACCTTTCAGCGCCATCGTCAGGATGTCGCCCGCGATATCGTTGAGCAGGATGACACGGCTGCGCTGCGGCATGACCATGAGATCTTCGAACAGGAAGATCTTCGGGCGAACCTTCTGGGCTGCTTCCTGACTGACCTGTTCCAGTGATTCGAGCAGGGAATCGACCTGCGGCTTTTCGAGCTGATTCATCAGGTCCGCGACCTTGACCGGGCCGGTCGAGTTCCGCTCGGCATCGATTTCGTTGACGAGATCGGCGATCCGCTTTTCGATGATTTGCACCGCCTGCGGATTGACGTTCTTTAGGTTCACCGCACGCTTCATGATGTCGGCACGCAGGCTTTCCGGCAGTTCGACCAGGATCTTCGCACCAAAGGCGGAAGGCAGCATCGAAAGGATGTAGGCGATCGTCTGCGGATGTTCGCGGCCGAGATACTTGCAGATGAAAACCGGATCGGCGTCCTGAAGACGGTCCCAGAGACTGTCCTCGTAGGTCTGGAACGCGGTGCGTCTGCCGAGCAGGCCGTCGACCTCTTCCGGCGTCAGGCCTTCGTCGAGAATCTTTTCCATCGCCATGGCGTTGTCCATCAAACCTGTCCCCTCGGTGAACAGGTCTTCGAACTCGTTGACGAGAGTGGTCAGTTCGTCTGGCGGAATGGCGCGCAGGCTCTGCGCGGAGGCAATGATTGTCTGCAGTTCGGCTTGGGTAAAATACTTCAGCAGCTTACCTGCAACGCCCGTTCCCATTGCGAGCAGAACCGCAGCCGCTTTCTCTGCCTGAGAAAGCGGCTGGCCGGGCAGGTTGTCACTAAAGGTATCGAAGTCCATCATGGGCTTGTCCTAAAACGCTAAATTCATTTTAGCTCTTGGGAGCTCCTGACAATTCAGTGAGCTTTACGCCGAAGCGTGTATCGTCGTCTTCGAGAAGCGTGATTTCGCCGCGGGCGATCAGGCGACCGTTCACGGTGATATCGACCGGCTCGCCGATTTTCTTGTCGAGCGTGATCGTCGTGCCTTCCTTGAGGCTCATCAGACCCTTGACCGGCATGCGGCTTGAACCGAGCACGATCTGGACATCGATCGGAATGTCCAAGATGAGGTCATGATTGGCCTCGAGGCTTTCGCCGTGCGTGTCGGATCCGAAGCTCGGCATCGCACTTGCGCCACCACCAAAGCTGCTGGCTCCGAAGTCGGACTTGCCAAGGTCGCCACCACCAAAGTCGCTGCCGCCGAAATCGGTCGAGCCAAAGTCGCTCGTTCCGAAATCCGTCGAACCGAAGCTGTCGCTGCCGAAATCGGAGGCCGGTGACGCGAACGGATCGGCCGACAGCAGCGTGCCGTCCTCGTCCGCCTTCAATGCGCCACGCAGGTCGTCGATCGCGTGTTCCAGATCCAGGCTGCTCGAGGCGATCGGATCTTCGGTTAGTTCGTTTTTGACGGTCGTTTTTCTAGCCATGATCTATTATCCACATCGAAACTTGTCTGAAGCTGCCGGGCGCGGAAGCGCCGCGTCAATTATCGAGAATTTTTTTGAGTATATTGCCGTCTGGAGAGACGTTGGATTTTATCTTTACGGAATAGCTGTCGCCGGACCGGCCGAACTCGCAGCGGTAGATCAGTTTCCCGTTCGCATCCATATCGACCCCAATGTCGCCGATGTCTTCGAACGGTATGGTATCACCAGGCTTCAATCTGGCAATTGAGCCAAGCTTGAGCGGCGTGAGCTTGATGCGCGCGCAAAGATCGATCTGCGAGCGCAGCACGTGATCGGCAACGGCGTTGGCCGGCGCCGGAAGACTGTTTGCCAGTTGTCCGGAAGGACGGGTGATCGTCGTCTTCAGCAACACGCTTTGCGGAATGACGATCACGACCTCCCCCGTCAGCGATCCAAGCTTGACCTGAAGCCGGACCGCGGCTGCGAAACAGTCGGGGATCTCCAGCGATTGCCGGGCGTAGTCGGTGATCGGATAGCATGGCGACAGCACCGGCTCGAACTCCCCCTTGGGGCCGAGGCCGAGGCGAAGCACGCCCGCGATCCGCGAAACGAGCAGCGATGCGATATCGCCCTCGATAGACGTCAACGTGCGCGTGTCATCAGAAGGCTGGTCGGTATCGCCGAGCAGCTGCGCGATCATGGCGATCGGCAGGCTGTTCCGGGTGGCGATCACGAAATGGGTACACCAGTTGCGCTGACTGGCGCTGACAAGCGTGTAACCCGCGCCAAGCCCCGCGATGACCTGAGAGCGCAGACCGGAGACGTGGCCGGCATATTCGACGCCGATGTCGAGCTGCATTTCCTCCTGGACGACATCGCCGAGAAGCTGGCATTGCAGGGCTGCAACATCGCTGCAGCAATGGGCAATCGTCTTCACGTCACCCAGGCTGCCTGTCAGCCGCGCAAGGACGATCGGGTCAATCGGCTTAGTGACTTCGCTCGACGGATTGTTCATCGTTAGGCCGCCTTGCTCTCACCACCGGGGTTCATCATCTCCTGCTCGACGGCGTCGATCGAAGGACGATCGCCGTTGCCGATGGTCTTGCGACCGTATTCGAGAGCGACCTGCGGTACGGAGCCGTTCATGTAGGCGATGAGCGTCTGCTTGACGATCGTGTAGAGGCGATGCTGCTTTGTGCGGACGACCTTGATCTGCGAGGTCAGCGGATTGCAAACGCAGTAGGAGAGAATGATACCGAGCATGGTGCCGACCAGTGCGGCGCCGATCAGTCCGCCGAGGACCTCAGGCGACTCGTTGATCTTGCCCATGGCCTTGATGACACCGAGAACGGCGGCGACGATACCGATGGCCGGGAAGGAGTCTCCCATTGCGGTAATCGCATGATAGGGCTTGAGCTTGTCCGACAGCATCGTCTCCAGCTCTTCGTCCATCAGCGCCTCGATCTCGTGGCTGCGGGCGTTGCCGATGATGATCAGGCGAACATAGTCGCAGATGAACACGGTCAGCTGCTTGTTTTTCAGAACCGTCGGAGCCGTCTGGAAGATCGACGATTCCTGCGGGTTGTCGATATGCGCTTCGATCTCGTTGCGCGGCTTGGTTCTGAGGTCGCGCATCAGTGCGTAGAGAACGCCGAGGATGTCGAGATATTCGCGCTCCTTGGGAACCGCGAACTTGAAGGCTTCACCCAGTGCCTTGCCGCTGTCTTTCACGACCTTGATCGGGTTGGCCATGATAAAGCCGCCCAGGCCTGCGCCGCCGATGATCACCAGCTCGAAAGGCTGGAACAGAACATTGAGATGGCCGCCCATGGCCATGAAGCCACCAAGCACGCAGCCAATAGTGATTATGAAACCCACAATGATCATCATTTTGATGTGTATCCGCCGTCATTAATGCAGCGGAACATCTAGGCGGGTAGCCTTGCGTGAAGCTGGCTATCGCGGCCTCTCCGCCGTTTCGCACTTTCGATCAGCTTCACACAAGCAACCCCTGTTTGAATGCGCACGAAGGCCGGTTCAGGCCGCTCGGCGATTCCTCGATGGTAGGAGCCGCTTCATCTCAGGAGATCCATCGATGCAATCTGGTATTTATGTTGGCCTGTCGGCCCAAATGGCGCTTGAGCGGCGGTTGACGACCGTCGCGGACAACATGGCCAACATGAACACCGTCGGCTTCCGGGCGACCGAAGTAAAGTTCGACCAGATGCTCGCCAAGATCGACAACAACATCTCCGCGTCGGTCTCCTTCGTGTCGCAGGGCAACGACTACCTCTCCACGAGATCGGGAGAACTGCAGCAGACCGGCAACCCTCTCGACTTTGCGGTCAAGGGTGACGCATGGATGGCGATCGATACGCCGGCGGGCCAGGTCTTGACCCGTGACGGACGCTTCACCATGGCAGACACGGGCGAACTCCAGTCGATCCGGGGCTATCCGGTTCTCGATGCCGGAGGTGGCGCCATCCAGCTCGACCGCAACGGCGGCCCGCCCTCGGTCGGCACCGATGGCCGCATCATGCAGGACGGCAGGATTGTCGCTTCGCTGGGTCTCTTCCAGGCCGATCTTTCCAAGGGCTATCTGCGCTATGAAAACAGCGGCGTCCTGCCGTCGTCACCGGCACAGCCGGTCGTCGACAACAGCGACGTCGGCGTCATGCAGGGCTTTATCGAGCAGTCGAACGTCAACGGCATCGGCCAGATGACCGAGCTGATTTCGATCAGCCGCAATTTTGAAAGCATTTCCTCGCTTCTCAGCTCCACAGACAGCAGCTTCACCGAGGCCATCAAGACCTTGGGCGGTAGCCAGTAAGCCGGAAAACGATCCCTCATGACCGCAAGTCAGACAGTTCACGGCCCGGCAAACAAGCTCGATCTCTTGGCAGCCCTTGTTGGGCGCCACACCGGGCCGGCCTTTGCGTTTGCACCGGGCGGCGTGGTCACCGCAATTTCCGCGACCTATTACACCGTCAGCGGCCTTTCGAAACATGTCAGGCTGGGCGACTTCGTCGAGCATTGCAGCAGTGTTGGTACGCATCTCGGCCAGGTGATCAAGGTCGAGTCCGACCAGGTTCATATCTGCCCGATCGAACCGGGCGAGCCGATCGGCATCCGTGACAGTGTTCTGCGCATCGGTGAGTTCAAGGTATCCCCGCATGACAGCTGGTGTGGTCGCGCCATCGATGCGCTGTGCCGGCCGATCGACGACCGCGGCCCGCTCGTGCAGGGCGACGTGGCGCGGTCGATCATGAGTACCGCGCCGCCATCCATGTCCCGCCGCCGCGTCGAGGAAGGTTTCCGTACCGGCGTCAAGGCGATCGATATCTTCACGCCGCTCTGCTTCGGCCAGCGTCTCGGCATTTTCGCAGGCTCCGGCGTCGGCAAGTCGACGCTCCTGTCGATGATGGCCGGCGCCGATGCGTTCGACCGCGTCGTGATTGCGCTGGTCGGTGAACGCGGCCGCGAGGTGCGCGAATTCATCGAAGACACGATGGGCGAGAACATGAAGAAATCCATCGCCGTGGTGGCCACCAGCGATGAAAGCCCGATGCTGCGCAAGATGGCGCCGCTGATCGCCATGACCATTGCCGAGCACTTTCGCGACAAGGGCGAAAACGTGCTGTTCATCGCAGACAGCGTGACGCGCTTTGCGCATGCGGTGCGTGAAGTCGCGATCGCCGGCGGCGAGTTGCCGATTTCGCGCGGCTATCCGGCTTCGGTGTTTACCGAACTGCCCAAACTGCTGGAACGGGCAGGGCCGGGCCTCGAAGACAGCGGCACGATCACCGCCATCATTTCCGTCCTCGTCGACGGCGATAACCACAACGATCCGGTCTCCGACTCCGCCCGCGGCATTCTCGACGGGCACATTGTGCTGGAGCGCGGTCTCGCCGACGAAGGTCGCTACCCGCCGATCAATCCGCTGTCGTCGATCTCGCGTCTAGCCCGAAAGGCCTGGACGCCCGACCAGGAGAAACTGGTCATGCGGTTGAAAACGCTGATGCATCGCTTCGAGGAAACCCGCGATCTGCGCCTGATCGGCGGCTACCGGCAAGGGACAGATGCCGATCTCGACATGGCGGTGAGGCAGGTGCCTGCGATCTATGAAGTGCTGAAGCAGACGCCCGGCGACAAGCGCGTTGCCGATGCCTACGCGGAGCTGGCCATCGCGCTGCGCAATGTCGCGGCCCAGGGCCAGATGCCGGCTCTCAAGAGGGGTTGATGAGGGATTGGGGATGAAATTCACGCAACGGCAGAAACTGGCAAAACGCTTCAAGAAGAAGTCGGACGAAAAGACCACGGCGGCAGACATCACGCTGAAGGGCGGCACGTTGTTGCTCGCCGTCGCCGCCGCCATGTTCCCGTGGTACGTCTTCCTCAACGAAGATAAGTTCGGCGTCAACGTTTCGGGTTGGGAGCAACTGCGCGACCTGCGCAGCTTCCGTCAGCGCGACGTGGTCGAAGTACCGCCGATGTCGGTGGCCCGCAGACCGCCCGAGGACCCGACCGACCTGCTTGTAACGGCAACAGTTCCCAAGGCGGGCTCGGCCGATGCGAAGGGCGAGGACACGGGCACTCAGCAGCCGTTCCCTGGACGCTCCAGCTTCCGTCTTCTTCACGTCGCCAACGGACGCGCGATGATCGAGGACGATCGGGGAATGTACATTGTTCAGACGGGTTCGGTCCTGCCGGACAACAGCCGTCTGGCCGCGCTTACCCAGAAGAACGGCAAATGGGTGATCGTCACCTCCACCGGAGAAATGTACGAGAGCGCCCAGTAAGCAACTGGCAGCATAGCAAAAAGCTTCGGCACGTCCGTACGCTGCCCATCAAAGCTGTATCCAGCTTTGATGGGGTCAGTTCACCGGCGTCCGAGGCTTTTTATTGGGATAATTTCAGAGCCGTGGCGCTGAAGAGGGCCGCCCTACCTAAAGAGGGTCGCGAGGCTCTGCAGATGGGTATTGGCCATGCCGAGGATTTGGGACGAAAGCTCCTGCTGGGCCTGATAGGCGCTGACCTTGGTCGACTCCGCCTCCATGTCCGCATCGATGAGGTGCGAGATGCTCTTGTCAAACACGTCCGCCAGGCTCGAAACGAAGCTCGACTGGGTATCGATCCGGTTCGACATCGTCCCAAGCGTTGAACCGAGCGTCGTCAGCTTCTGCTGAATGTAGTTCATGACGTTGATCATGTCGTCGATGTCTTCGGACGTCGTCTCGTCGGTCAGTTCGATCGGGGAACCATCCGTGGCGATCTCCGACCCTGCGTCCAGCAGATAATACTGTTTGCCCGAGCCGGTTCCGTTCGAGGCAAGAGTACTCGGATCGATCGAGCTCGTAAGAAGCCCACGGTTTGCATCGCCGGTATCGATCAGCGTGGAATTTGTTGCATCGAATGTCGCGTAGGACAGCGATACTGAACCCGACACACTGCGCTGGAAATAGGCCGGAACGGTCTTCGCGCCAGCGTCGGCCTCCGACGAGTTGTAAAGCCAGTTGTCACTCCCGAACGATGCGGATTTGATCAGTGACGAGAGGCTGGCCTTGAGATCGCTGATTGTGGCGTTGACGGCGCTCTGGTCGACACCGTCTTCCTTGGCGGTGGTCAGGTTGGCCACGATCTGGTCGGCAATATCGATCGACGATTCGACAGCGGAATAGGCGGCATCGACCTTTGCGGCGCCAAGACCGAGCGCATCGTTCACGCTGCTCAGAATTTTCGTGTCCGACGTCATCGAATTTGCGACCGACCAGTAGCTCGCATTATCCGCCGGGGAATTGATCTTGTAGCCGCTGGAGGTACGCTTCTGTGCCTCTTCCAGCGAATCACTGGTGAACAGCAGAGTCTGCAACGCACTCTGGATATAGCTGACGGAGATAGCGTCGGACATCAGGCATGATCCTTGAAAACTAAGGGATTTTGCCAAAACATCTGGCTGCGATCGAATGGCTTCATGCCCGCCTGGTCGAAGACGCAGGCCCATCGCTTTTGCAGCAATTTGTAAGCTTATGTTTAACAGAAAGTTAATTAGGCCTCAACGGTCGACCCGCAAAACCTCGTGCAACGGGTCCGCACCCACGCAGCATTCATCTTTGTTGCCGGGCTCGCCGCGGGTCTGCGGGCATCAGCACAAGTCCCACGCAAGTTTCTAATCTTACTCCTTTGTCGAGAAGACGGAGAAGACGTGATGCAACAGATCCAATTGTTTGAGCTTGCCTCCAGGCAGGCGGAGTGGCTGTCGATCCGGCAACAAGTCGTCAGCACCAACATCGCCAACGCGAATACACCACAATACCGGGCACAGGACGTGACGCCGTTCCAATCGGTACTCGACGCCTCGAACATCCCGATGGCGCGCACCAATTCGGCCCATTTCGCCAGCGTCGGCCTCGGCTCGGACAATGTCGACGTCAGGGACGAAGATCTCAACAACGAGATCGGCAACCAGGAGTCGGGCAACACGGTTGCTGTTGCCAGCGAACTCTCCAAGAGCGGGGAGATCAAGCGCCAGTACGAGCTGAATACGCAGCTAGTGAAGGCGTTCCACAACATGATGTTGACCGCAGTCGGCAAGTGAGCCCAATGGATCCTTTATCAGCAGCCCTCAAGATTTCTGGCAGCGGCATGGAAGCGGAAGCGACCAGGCTCCGCATCGTGTCGGAAAACATCGCCAACGCCCGCACCACCGGCGATACGCCGGGTGCCGATCCCTATCGCCGCAAGACGGTGACGTTCGGCGCCGAACTCGACCGGGCAACAGGGGTCAGGACCGTCGGCGTCCAGAAGATCGGTGTCGACAAGGGTGACTTCGTTGAAGAACTCGACCCCAGCAATCCGGCAGCGGACGCAAACGGCGTCGTCAAGATGCCGAACGTCAACATGCTGATCGAAATGGCAGACCTGCGTGAAGCAAACCGCAGCTACGAGGCAAATCTCCAGAGCATTCGCCAGTCCCGCGATCTGATCTCGGCGACCATCGATCTCTTGAAAGGTTAAAGATGATCAATCCTATTGAGGGCCTCGGCCTGTTCACAAAGCAGACCGACGGCGTCTCCGGCGACAATACGGCAGCAAATGTTCTCGGCACCGCGGTCAACGCGGCAACGACGGCCGTTGCAGGACCGGGCTTCGGTGATGTCCTGGGCAGCATGGCAACAGACGCGATCAACGCCGTCAAGGGCGGTGAAACTGCATCGTTTGCCGGCATCCAGGGCAAGGCGAACACGCGTGAAGTGGTCGATGCCGTTCTCCAGGCCGAACAGGCGCTGAAGACGGCAACGGCGTTCCGCGACAAGATCGTGTCCGCCTACCTCGACATCACCAAGATGCAGATCTAGAGACTGGAGCAGAGACCATGAGAGCACTAGCAATTGCCGCCACCGGCATGGATGCGCAGCAGACCAATCTCGAAGTCATCGCAAACAACATCGCCAACATCAACACGACCGGCTTCAAGCGGTCGCGTGCCGAGTTTACCGACCTTCTCTATCAGACCGAGCGCGCTTCGGGCGTCGCCAACCGCGCCGATCAGTCCGCTGTGCCGGAAGGTGCCAATATCGGTCTCGGTGTTCAGACTCAGTCCGTCCGCAAGCTCCACATCCAGGGCGAAATCACCCAGACGAGCAACGATCTCGACATGGCGATCGTCGGGCGTGGTTGGTTCATGGTCGAAGGCACCAACGGTGAGACCCTCTACACCCGCGCCGGGTCCTTCAACAAGGATGCCAACGGAAGACTGGTGACTGCCGACGGTTACGGTGTCATCCCGCAAATCACCATTCCGACTGACGCGACGTCGGTCAGCGTCAGCGAAGACGGGATCGTCAATGCAACGATCGGGACATCGACGACCCCGACGGAACTCGGCCAGATCACTCTGACCAACTTTGTCAACGATGCCGGTCTGAAGCCTTTGGGCGACAACCTGTTTTCTGAAACGGCGGCATCCGGGCAGCCGGTCGTCGCCAACCCGCAGGAGACTGGCTTCGGCTACCTCAAGCAGGGCTATCTCGAGAACTCCAACGTCGATTCAGTCAAGGAGATCACCGATCTGATCTCCGCTCAGCGTGCGTATGAAATGAACTCGAAGGTGATCACCACCGCCGACGAGATGGCGCAGATCGTCAGCCAGAACCTCAAGTAGCGGAAGATAGAAGGCGGACCGAGCATGATGCTTTGGCAAGAGAACGTCCGGAAAACCGGTCGGGCAAGCAGCTGGAAAACCGGAATGAAGACCTGGCTGGCCGGGGCGCTTTTGAGCGCGCTCATCCTGCCGGGGGCGGCATTCGCGGAGCCGCGCAATGCCGTCGTGCCCAGCACCACGATCTATCCGGGCGATACGATCGGCGAAGCGTTCGTCAGCGAGGTAGCCGTCACCAATCCGAATATCGCGCCGGGCTATGCCAGTTCGCTGGATCAGGTAGTCGGCAAGGTCACGCGCAAGACGCTGCTTGCCGGCCGCACCATTCCTTTGAACGTTCTCCGCGATCCTTTCACGGTCAAGCGCGGCACAAGTGTTAGGCTTACCTTCTCGTCGCAGCGCATGGTCATCGCCGCCCGCGGCGCGCCCATGGACGATGCGATGACAGGCGAGGTCATCAAGGTCAGGAACCTCGATACGGGCGTCATGGTCAACGGCACGGTGATGGCGGACGGCAGCGTCGAGGTGGTTCAGAAATGAGTATGGTCCGGAAACTGATGATTGCGGCGATCGCGGTCATCACGATGCTGCCCGTCACCGATGCCACGGCCACGTCGTCCCGCATCAAGGATATCGCTTCGCTGCAGTCCGGTCGCGAGAACCAGTTGATCGGCTATGGCCTGGTCGTGGGTCTGCAGGGAACCGGCGACAGCCTGCGTTCGTCTCCGTTCACCGATCAGTCGCTGCGCGCCATGCTGCAGAACCTCGGCATCTCGACGCAGGGCGGTCAGTCCAGCGCCAAGAACATCGCCGCAGTCATGGTCACCGCCAACCTTCCCTCGTTTGCAAGCCCCGGCAGCCGCATCGACGTCAATGTCAGCTCGCTCGGCGACGCCACCTCGTTGCGCGGCGGCACGCTGATCATGACATCGCTCACCGGCGCCGACGGACAGATCTATGCCGTCGCGCAAGGGTCGGTGATCGTCTCCGGCTTCAATGCACAGGGTGCTGCTGCGACACTGACCGAAGGCGTCACCACAGCCGGTCGTGTGCCGTCGGGAGCGATCATCGAGCGCGAGCTTCCGTCCAAGTTCAAGGATTCTGTCAATCTGGTGCTGCAGCTTCGCAACCCGGATTTCTCGACATCGGTTCGTATCGCCGATGTCGTCAACGCCTATGCCCGCCGCACCTTTGGCGATCCGATCGCCGAAGCCCGCGACAGCCAGGAAGTGGTTGTCCAGAAACCGCGCTCAGCCGACCTGACCCGCCTGATGGGCGACATCGAAAATCTCGTGGTCCAGACCGACGCCCCCGCACGCGTGGTGATCAACGAGCGCACCGGTACGATCGTCATCGGCGCCGATGTCCGGGTCGCCCGGGTTGCGGTCAGCTACGGCACGTTGACTGTTCAGGTCACCGAGACGCCGCAGGTCATCCAGCCCGAACCGTTCTCTAGGGGAGAAACGGCGGTGCAGCCGCAGACCGATATCATGGCCGAAAAGACCGGCGGACCGATTGCCGTCATCGACGGACCTGATCTGAAGACGCTGGTCGCCGGCCTGAACAATATCGGCGTCAAGCCGGACGGCATCATCTCGATCCTCCAGGCGATAAAGTCTGCCGGAGCCCTGCAAGCGGAGCTCGTTCTGCAATGACCAACACAGTTTCAGGCAGGTTCCCGGTTCTCGGCACTCGCAGCTCGGTCTATCTGATCGCCGCCGCTCTCTCGCTCTGCCTCCTACCGGGCGCCCGCGCGCAGCAGCAGCCGCAGCTTCTCGGCGCCGCACAGGAAGCCGGTGGCAGCCAGCAGGAAGTCCAGCAGTTCTGCGGCAACATCGTCGATTCGGCCCGCGACCAGCGTTATCTCCTGCAGAAGCAGGAACTGGAAAAGCTGCAGGGCGACATCAACACGCGCATCACCGAGCTCGAAAATCGGCGCGATGAATATCAGGACTGGCTGAAGAAACGCAACGCGTTCCTGGCCAGCGCCAAGGCCAGTCTGGTCGAAATCTACAAGACGGCAAAGGCTGACGAAGTCGCGCCGCAGTTCGACCAGATGAACATCAACATTGCAGCCGCCATCATCATGCAGCTGCCACCGCGGCAATCGGGCCTGATCCTTGCCGAAATGGACGCCCAGAAGGCTGCCATGGTCGCAATGATCATGGCGAGCGCCGCAGACCCCAATACTTCCAAGGACCCGTCATGAAAAAGCAACTCACGGCTCTTCTTGCGATGACATCGCTGATCGCCGGATGTCAGAACGGGCAGATGACGACCATCAAGGAAATCGGCAATGCGCCGGCCATGAGCCCGATCGGCAGCGGCCTGCAATATGGCCAGACGCAGCAGATGTCGATGTATCCGAAGCAGCCGCGCCACATGGCGAGCGGCTTCTCGCTGTGGAGCGACAGCCAGGGCGCCCTGTTCAAGGATGCCCGCGCGCTGAACGTCGGCGACATCCTGACGGTCAATATCTCGATGAACGACAAGGCGAGCTTTGACAACGAGACGGATCGCAGCCGCAAGAATTCCAAGACCACCAACTGGCAGGCCGCCGCGGAAATTCTTGGCTGGAAGCCGGAGGCAGATTCGACGGCGGGCTTTGATTCCGACAGCCAGTCGAACGGCAAGGGCTCCATCAGCCGCGCCGAGAAGCTCACACTTCTCGTGGCCGCGGTCGTCACCGGCGTTCTCGAAAACGGAAATCTCATCATCAGCGGCTCGCAGGAAGTGCGCGTCAACCATGAGATCCGCATCCTCAACGTTGCCGGCATCGTGCGCCCTCAGGACGTGAATGCCGAGAACACGATATCCTATGAGAAGATCGCCGAAGCCCGCATTTCCTACGGTGGCCGCGGTCGCCTGATGGAAGTCCAGCAGCCGCCGGTCGGCCAGCAGATCAGCGACATCTTCTCGCCGATCTGACCGGGCGCAATTTGATGTCCCTCACTACTAGCGGAGTTTAGCCACCATGACCGACGCCAGCCTCACGGCGGATCAACCAGCGAAGAAAAAGTCTTCCCTGGTGATGACTGCGGCGGCCGTACTGGGACTGACGGTCGTCGGCGTGGGCGGAGGCTGGGTTGTCGGCAAGATGATCGTCCCGTCGCCGGTCGTGGAGGAGGCACCTGCCGCCGGTCATGGCGCAGCCGCGGCTCCTGCCGGGGGAGGGGAACACGGCGCCGCTGCCGGTGTGAGCCACGTCCGGCCGCTGGAGCCGATCATTGCCAACCTCGCCTATCCTTCGGACAGCATGGTCCGCCTCGAGGTTTCGTTAATATTCGGTGAAAACATCGATGAAGCGGTGGCGGCTTCCATTCAGGAAGATATACTCGCCTATATGCGGACCTTGTCGCTGCAGCAAATTCAGGGGCCACGCGGCTTCGGTTATCTCCGAGATGACCTGAAGGAACGCGCCAAGCTGAGGTCTCAGGGCAAGGTTGCTGATCTGGTGTTCAGGACTTTCATCATCGAATGATTCGTTTTTTAGCCGTTCTTGCTCTCTTCGCTGCGTTACCCGACGCGGCGAATGCGCAACAGTCTGCCCTGGACATGCTGAACCTGCCGGTCGACGGCTCGGTCTCCGCCTGGATCATCCGCACCTTCGGCCTGCTGACGGTTCTATCCATCGCGCCCGGCATCCTGATCATGGTGACGAGCTTCCCGCGCTTCATTATCGCGTTCTCGATCCTGCGGTCGGGCATGGGCCTTTCGACCACACCGTCCAACATGATCCTGACCAGCATGGCGTTGTTCATGACCTTCTACGTCATGGCGCCGACAATGGACCGTGCCTGGCAGGATGGCGCACAGCCGCTTTTGCAGAACCAGATCAACGAGGCCGAAGCGATACAGCGCATCGCGCAGCCGTTCCGCGAATTCATGATTGCCAACGTCCGCGACAAGGATGTGGCGCTGTTCGTCGACATCGCCCGGGAACGCGGCCAGACGGTCACGCTCGGCGCGCAGACGGACTACCGCGTGCTGATCCCGGCATTCATGCTGTCGGAAATCCGCCGCGGCTTCGAAATCGGCTTTCTCATCGTCCTGCCATTCCTCGTCATCGACATGATCGTTGCCAGCATCACGATGGCGATGGGCATGATGATGCTGCCGCCAACCTCGATCTCGCTGCCGTTCAAGATCCTTTTCTTCGTCCTTATCGACGGCTGGAACCTTCTCGTCGGCTCGCTGGTGAGATCGTTCTCGTAAGGCACGGCGCCTTCTCCAAGGCGAAGTTTTATTCCCGGACAACGAGACGAAAAAAGGCCGCGCATTGAGCGCGGCCTTTCTTTCGTATGTTGAACCAAACGCGTCTTACTGGAAGAGCGTGAGGATGTTTTCCGAGCTGGAATTCGCGATCGACAGCGACTGGACAGCGAGCTGCTGCTGCGTCTGCAGGGCAGACAGCTTGGCAGACTCTTCTTCCATGTCAGCGTCTACGAGACGGCTGATGCCCTCATCGATGGCGTCCGAAAGCTGGTTGGAATAGTCCGTCTGGAGATCGATACGGGTAGTCAGTGCACCGAGAGCGGCGCCGCCGATGGTCATGCTCGCAAGAGCAGTTTCCACAGTGTCGAGCATCGCGGCGATGTCGGTTTCGTCAGTGATCGTGGCGAGATCGATGTCCATGGTGTCGTTGAGGACGCCGCCGGTGCCGACGCCGCCGGACACGTCATCGAACAGAGCATAGGTCGGGATGTCGTAGGAGGCGGACGTGACCTTGACTGTACCGTCATCGCTGCGGATGAAGCCGTCTACGACCGTACCGCCGTCTGCCTGGTCGCCAGTGACCATCCAGTTCTCGCCGCTGAAGGAAGCGCCCTGCGCGATCGACGACAGCTGTTCCTGCAGCTTGTCGATTTCGAGCTGGATCTGTTCCTTGTCGGTCGAGGTTTCCGTTGCCGTAACCAGCTTGGCCTTGATCTCGTTGACGACGTCGATGGCGCTTTCCATCGCGGCATAGGCCGTGTCGACCTTCGCAGCGCCAACGCCAAGCGCGTCGGTAGCGGAGTTGAGGGCCTTCTGGTCGGAATTCATTGTGGTGGAGATCGACCAGTAAGCAACGTTGTCCGATGCTTTGCTGACCTTGTAGCCGGAAGAAACGCGGTCCTGAGTGTCTTCCAGGCCCTTGTTGATGTTGCTGAGCGTCTGAAGTGCAGAATTCGCTGCAGTGTTGGTAAGGATACTCGTCATGTTACTAAACCCCTAGGCAAAACAAAAAGGAGGGGACATTCCGGAAGCACCGGAAAGCGGCCTGAGTGCATCATGCCAGTCGGAAAATACTCACTCATTCCGGCCCGCCGCTTAGATGAGCTTAGATAACAGCATTAACGTTAATGAAGTCCGAAGGCTGACGATCTTTGACGAGAAAAAATATCTTTCTTTACCATGACCCGATCGAAGGTACGAAAAAAGCCCCGGGGATGACCCGGGGCTTTTCTTGAACAAACCAGAAGGTAAAGGCTGGTTTTCTTACTGGAACAGCGAGAGCACGTTCTGCGAAGAGGAGTTCGCAATCGACAGCGACTGGATGGCGAGCTGCTGCTGGGTCTGCAGGGCAGACAGCTTGGCAGATTCTTCTTCCATGTCGGCGTCGACCAAGCGGCTTACGCCTTCTTCGATCGCGTCAGACAGCTGGCCGGAATAGTCCGACTGCAGGTCGATACGGGTGGTCAGAGCACCAAGTGCGCCGCCAGCGATCGTCATGCTGGAAAGAGCCGTTTCAACAGTTGAGAGGTAGGTTGCGATGTCCGTGTCGCTCGTCGAGTCCGTGAGATCGGCAGTCGCCATCAGATCGCCGAGGATACCGCCGCTGCCGACGCCGGCTGTGACCGAGTCAAACAGTGCGTTGGTTTCGATGTCGTAGGTTGCCGTCGTGACCTTGACAGCGCCGTCTGCGTCGCGAACGAAGCCGTCGACAACGCTGGCAGAGTCCTGGTCGCCCTTGACGATCCAGTTTTCACCGCTGAACGAAGCGCCTTCGGCGATCGAGGACAGCTGTTCTTTCAGCTTGCCGACTTCGAGCTGGATCTGAGCCTTGTCGGTCGAGCTTTCCGAAGCGGTAACAAGCTTCGCCTTGATTTCGTTGACGACGTCGATGGCGCTTTCCATGGCGGCATAGGCGGTATCAACCTTGGCAGCGCCAACGCCCAGAGCGTCGGAAGCAGCGTTGAGGGCGCCCTTGTCGGAATTCATCGTGGTCGAGATCGACCAGTAGGCAACGTTGTCCGAAGCCTTGCTCACCTTGTAGCCGGTCGAAACGCTGTTCTGCGTCTGCTCCAGGCTCTTGTTGATGGTGCTCAGTGTCTGAAGAGCGGACGAAGCAGAAGAATTGAAGTTGATGCTAGTCATGGATTGTCCCCTTGGACTCTATACAAAAAAGGAGGACATACCGGGTTCGGTAGTGTCACCGGCAAATGACGGTCCGGCTTCATGCCTCTTGTTCCTTACCGGATCCAAGCCCGTCATCTAGGCTGCAATTTCGCAGCCATTCCTTGCCAAGGTCTTAAATCTGGCGGCATTGCTAAAACAGCTTCCAGCGTGGTTAATGACTTCAAAACAACAGCAAAATCACGCCGTTGCAGGTATGTTCGCCAAGCTGTCCGGAGGTGTAACGCGCAGCGGCGTTGGAGCCGCGTTTCAGCTGCGGTGGAACGATGGGATCCTTTCCACCTCTATCCTGCGAGCAGACCGTGGAGGCATTCGTTCACGCTCCCGCAAAACCTACCGCCCATTAATCTTCGTTCGCGAAAGCTGAAAATGTTCCAGCCCGCGTTAACTTTTGTTCCCGCTTTAACCCTCCATTAACCATAAGATGATTTTCTGTATCCATCGCAACGGCGAGCCGAATGCAAGGGCGCGGCAGGCATGAAGCTGATCGTCGTTACCGGAACACCCGGGATGCCCTCCCATCCAATGCCATAAGGGGCAGTTTTAATGACCAGCATCTTGACCAACAACGCCGCAAACTCTGCACTTCAGACGTTGAGGGGTATCAACGATAGCCTGGAGCAGGCGCAGAGCCGTGTATCCTCGGGCTATCGCGTATCCGAGGCCTCCGACAACGTTGCCTACTGGTCGATCTCGACCACGATGGGTTCCGACAAGGACGCTTTGGTGGCTGCGACCGACGCTCTGGGAGTTGGTGCTGCAAAGGTCGATACGGCCTACGCCGCCATGGAAAGCGCTATCGACGTCGTCAACGAAATCAAGTCGAAGATCGTCACCGCGAACGAAAACTCGACCGACAAGGCACAGATCCAGCTTGAAATCACCAAGCTGCAGGAACAGCTGTCCTCGATCGCCCAAGGCGCTTCGTTCAGCGGTGAAAACTGGATGGTCGCCGCTACCGGCGCCGACCCGGAATCGGTCGTCGACGGCTTCATCCGCAACGACGACGGTACAGTCGAAGTCACGACGGCATCCTATGACGTTGCAACCAACGCCATGTTCGGCTCCATCGATGCCGACGGCGTCGGTTCGGGCGGTCTCCTTGGCGATGTCATGGACATCACCCTGACGGCCGCCACCACGGACACAGAACTCGCAGAATATCTCGACAATGTCGAACTGGCTCTCTCCAGCCTCACGGATGCTGGTGCTGCCCTCGGCGCGCTGACCACCCGTATCGACCTTCAGACCAGCTATGCCGGAACTCTGACGGATGCGATCGAGGAAGGCATCAGCCGCCTCGTCGACGCCGACATGGAAGAAGAGTCTGCCAGACTGTCTGCTCTGCAGACGCAGCAGCAGCTGGCCGTCCAGTCGCTGTCGATTGCAAACTCCAGCTCCGAAAACATTCTTACGCTCTTCCAGCAGTAAGATTGAACATACCAGCGAAATTATGCCGGCCGCGCTTTCGAGCGCGGCCGATTGCATTTGCTGTACGGCTCTTGCGGCGTAGGTGTCAGGTATCTTGGTGTCGTCGCACCTTGTCGTTCAGGTTCACGAGGACTGCATCATCCTCGCACAAGTTTAACTTCCTAATTTCTGATCTATTCCCATGGCGAACTCCGCCGCCCCGGCGATCGGGCGCGGGCCGGAGGCCGGTGTGGAGCATCACAGAACGGGCGATGCGTGAGACGTTGCGGCCTTATTCCGCAAACGACGTTGATGGAGTGCGTTGATGAATTCCCCACTTGCGCGGTATCTCAGAGATTTCGGCGCCGAGGCTGCGCTGCTTGCGGCCCCGATAGAAACGCCCTCTCACTTTGCGTCGCCCGCCGAGATGCCGGCGCTGGAAAGCTTTGCGCAGACGGTAGAAGTCGATCTCGAGGCCGAGCGTCGCGAAGCCTATGATGAAGGTCATCTTGCGGCGACCGAATCCTTGGAGGCGAAGCATGCCGAAGAGCTCGAGGCGCTGAAGGAACAGCATGCGCAGGAGATCGAACAGCAGCGTCTCCAGTTCGAGGACGGGTTGGCCGATTATCTCTCGAAGGCTCTTCCGGATCTCGCGTCGCGGGTCTCTGCCGAACTGTCCGAGGCGACGGCACGCGTTCTGTCTCCCTTGCTCAAAGAACAGGTGATGCGCGGCGCTATCAACGAGCTTGTCGAGGAGCTGAAACCGACGCTCGCCAAGGAAATTTTGGAGCAGATTACGGTCTTCGGACCGGTGCATCTCTGCGATCTTCTCAAAGCCCAGCTTGAGGAGAAAGGCGATGCGGTGTCGTTCGTCCACACAGATGACACCGACATCCGCGTCGAGATCGGTGATTCGCTTCTCGTGACGCGCCTTTCTGCCTTTGCCGCCGACCTTGAGAGGGTGCTGGCATGAGCGAAGCTGAGAACCATCATCACGGCAAAAACGAAATCATCATCATCAAGCGTCACCGCGGCGATCACGACAGCCATCACGGCGGTGCGTGGAAGATTGCGTTCGCCGACTTCATGACCGCCATGATGGCCTTCTTTCTCGTCATGTGGCTGGTCAACGCCGCCAATGAGGAAACGAAGGCATCGCTCGCGAGCTATTTCAATCCCGTGCCGCTGTCTGACGACACGCCCGCATCCAAGGGCATTAAGAAGCCGTCGGATCAGGCCAAGGGCGAAGATTCCGACAAGAAGTCCACCGTTGAGAACGACAAGACGGGCGGCGGCAAGGCGGGCATGGATGGCGAGTCCATTTCCGCCTCTGGCGACGACATGACCTTTTCCGAAGCAGCTCTGTTCCAGAATCCCTATTCCGTGCTTGCCAGCATCGCTCAGGAAGTAGGCCAACAGGCCAATGTCAGCACGAAGGGCGAGGGTGGCGCGAGCGATTCCGGTCCGTCCACCGGTGCGGATGGCGGAGAAGCCTATCGCGATCCTTTCGATCCGGATTTCTGGAGCAAGCAGCTCGACACACCGGCGCAAGCCAAGCTTGCTTCGGACACGAGTCTGCCGGGCGAGCAGGCGAGCGCCTTTTCCCAGCCGCCCGCGGTGGAAACTGTCCCAGTATCGGTAAAGCCGGATGCCGTCTCAGCGCCCGATGCTTCCGATGCATCGGACAAGAAGGCAAAAGCTGAACTCGACGCCGCCGGGCAGGACAAGGCCGAAGAGCTTCAGAAGGAAATTCAGGCGCAGGTCGCCGGGATTGCCGGCAAGCTGGCCGAGGGCATCGTGGTGCAGCCTGCCGAAGGCGGCACGCTGATCACGATCTCGGACGAAGCAAATACCGCGATGTTCAATGTCGGATCCGCATTGCCAGGCAAGGAGCTCGTGCTCGCCATGGAAAAGATCGGCAAACTCCTGGCCGCGCGTCCAGGGTCGGTGATCATTCGTGGCCACACGGACGGACGGCCCTTCAAGGGACGCACCGGAGACAATTGGAGCCTGTCAATGTCCCGCGCGCATGCGGCCTATTACATGCTCGTGCGGGGCGGCTTGAACGAGGAAAGGGTAAAGCAGGTCTCTGGATTTGCCGACCGGCGACTTCAAAACGTCGAAGATCCGATGAGCGGCGCCAATCGCCGTATCGAAATCCTGCTGGGCAACGGATAAATCGAGATGATGCGTTCGCGCGATCGCCATAACTTGCTGCGCTCACTGGTCGCCGGGGTTTTTCTCGCCGCTGCGGGCAACGCCGTGGCCAGTGAGGATCTTGAGCCATACAAGATGATCCGCTCCCTGCAATATCTGCAGGACGCGATCGTCGCGGGCGATCATTCCGCCAACGAAATGCAGCGCTTCCTTCTCAAGACACTCGACCAGCGGCTACGCACGGCATCACCTGATGTGTTCAAGGATCCCCGCAACGTCGATGCGGTTTTCGTATTCGCCATGAGTGGCGGCAATCCGCAGACGCTGGATTTTCTTGCGGCACGCGATGTCGACGGTGAATTCGATGGCCGGTTGGCGCGCGTTCTCCGTCGCTATTTCCAGGGGCAGGGCCTGACGGCGGTCGCTGCATTCGAGGGGTTGGTCAAGGAGTATGGCACAAGCCCGGTTGGCCCCTATCTGGCGCTCGTCGCCGGCAACATCACGGCGAATGCCGACCCCGCCAAGGCGATCGGCTATTTCGATCAGGTTCGGCTGCTCGCACCCGGGACCAATCTGGAAGAGGCAGCGCTCAGACGGTCGCTCGCCGTGATCCTACAGACGGAGCCGGGCAGGGGCTTCGATCTGGCGGCGAAATACGTCCGTCGTTTTCTCTATTCTCCCTATGCCAGCCAGTTTATCGACATGTTCGTGCAACTTGCCACTGACGATGACGGCAAGGGTGACCGGAGCCGCTGGACCGACGTCGTCTCAATGATGGACGATCCGCGCGCGCACGAATTCTACCTCCGGGTATCCAGGCGCGCCTTGCTCGCGGGCAACAAGGATCTGGCTCGCTTTGCGGCATTGAACGCGGAACGTCTCTCCCCCAGTCCCGGTTCAGAGAACAATGCGATCGGGCAGCTGTATGGCGATCTTGCCAGCATTTCGTCCAGTAACGTTGTGGAAGCGGCAAAGAGTCTGTCGCAGATCCCCGATGGCGCGCTTTCCGAACGCGACAGGAACCTGCGTGCAGCGGCGCAAAAGGTCGTCGAACAGATCCTGATGGCACCCGAAACCTCGAGCGTATCGGCAGAGCCGGTGGTGATGCCCGCGGGCGAAGCGGGTCAGGCTGCGACGGCGTCCGCCACCATCCCTTCGGCGCCGGCACCGACCACCTCTGTGGCCAAGCCCGCAGCAAAGACCGAGAATCCGGAAATGGAGGCAAGCCTCCAGACCTATGTAGAGCAGAACAGAATGAAGCTGAAGCAGATCGACGACCTGCTCAGCGATGAGGCATATGAATGACGAACGTAGCAGGCGCTTCGGTTAAGGCAGTATCAGACGGGCAGGTCGGGACTCTTTTCGGAAAGGCATCGCCGCAGAACGGCGAAGCCGGCGAATTTGCCCAGGTGCTGACAGACGCGGACGCCGATGCCGGGAAATCGACAGAGAACGGCACGGCGGTTGCCGAGGACGGATCCGGGACGGGAAAGATTTCGCTCGGCAGTTCCCGCTTCAAGACGCTTACCGACCTGACATCGCTTGCCGCAAACTTCAAGCCGACGGAACCTGCGGATACCGCTGCTCCATCCGCTGCAACGCTTGTCCAGGCTGCAGCCGAGCTTCCGGTCGCAGCCCCGCAGGTGGACGTGCCGCACCCGGTCGCCCAGCCGGTTCCGGCGCCGTCTGTAGACGAAGCGGTCAATGAAGAGCTTGTCGGACAAACCTTGCCGGAAGAGATTCCGGGTCAGCACCAGAGTGACAGCCTCAACCAAACAGGCAACATCAAACAGACCGGTAGCCCGGATAAGGCCGGCGGCCAGATCGACGTTACCCAGTTGGTTGCTACTGCAACCAAGCGCGTCACGACTGTTGCTGGCGACGATGGAAAGGCGAAGATCGCCGATGTGCTTTCGAAGGACGTGCCGGACGATGAAAGCCAAGGAGCAGCCCTCGCGACCGCTGTGCCAGATTCAACGGCTGCGCTCTCAACAGCGGCACTGCTCAATCTGACGGCCAGCGTCGAGACCGGTAACCCGGCCCAGTCCGCGGATATAGCCGCACTGTCGGCCATGATCTCCGTGACCGAGACGGGGATCCCGAACGATAAGACGGACGCCAGCATGCCGTCCGACGACACGGATGCTGCCACGTCCTTCGATTTCCTCTATACGGGCGAGGCAGAACCCCAGACAGACGTTAAATCCTACCGCTTCCAGAAAGCCGGAGATGCGATTGCGGCTGTCAGCCTGTCGATCGTCACAGGCGCGGACGGTGGATCCGACCTGCAGGACAGCCTTCCAGGCACAGCCAACACCGAAACCGTCACGGTTCTCGACTCGCGACGCTATCTCGGCTTTGGCGTCGGCGAAAATGCCAGCAATCTTTTGAGTGCCGCCTCCAGCAACAGGGAATGGACCGCGGCCATGCAGCCGTCTTCCGCTCTGACCGATCCGACCCGCACATCCGGCACCGGCAGCGTGGTCAATACGCTGAAGCTCCAGCTCACGCCCGACAATCTCGGCACCGTGACCGCGCATATGCGGCTGGTGGGAGATCAGCTGAGCATCCATCTTACGGTCCACAGCAGCATGGCTTATCGCGAGCTCAGCGATGACAGCAAGCCGATGCTCGATGCCTTGCGGGCCCAAGGCTTCAACGTCGACCAGGTGACCGTCAGCATGGCACCATCGACCGACAGCTCGAACTCGTCTGCAGACCAGCAGCAGGGCGGCAGCGGCGCGCAGACACAGCAGCAGCTCGCCCGCGACGGCGAGGCAGCTCGCCAGCAGGGACAGGCTCAGGGTGGCCGCTCCAACGACGGCAATCGCAACGACATGGAGAAGCGCAATGAGACTGTCGTTGAAACTGACATCGGCAGCGCTGGCACTGGCGACATTTACCTGTAGCGCGGTCGAAACCCGCGCCTGGCAGCTCTACGCCACCCAGCAGCCTCCTCAGCAGGCAGACGTGCCCAACGCCGCGCAGCCGGGGACGCAGAAGCGCGCCGGCGCGCCGCAGCGGCGCGATCAGGCCCGAACCGCCCAGCCAGGGACTGGCCAGGCTGGAAACGGCAAGATCACCTCGGAACAGGTCAGCATCTGCGAGGCCCAGATCCAGGCCGCAGCGCGCAAATACGGCGTCCCTGAAGGCATCCTCTACTCGGTGGGACTGACAGAGACCGGACGCAAGGGATCGCTGAGTCCCTATGCGCTGAATATCGAAGGCAAGGCCTATTTCGCGTCGTCTGTGCAGGAGGCAATGCAGCTCTTTACCCAGGCGAAGAGCACGGGCGCCAAGCTGATCGATCTCGGCTGCATGCAGATCAATCACCACTTCCATGGCGAGGAGTTTGCCTCGGTTCCGGACATGCTCGACCCGAGAAAGAACGTCGAATATGCGGCGCTATTTCTGAAACGGCTGCACGACAAGCACGAGACATGGACGATGGCAGTCGCCAGATATCATGCCGGTCCCAACAACAATCCGGCGCAGCAGCGCTATGTGTGCCGGGTGATCGCCAATCTTGTTGCCACCGACTTCGGAAAATGGACGCGGAACGCGACGAATTTTTGTGGTCCGAGCGCAACCTGAAATAGAAATTAGTGAAATCTAATATCTGTTTACGGCTGCCGATGAGAGAATGCGTTCAAACTGCGTTTTCAAGTGAGCATTTTCTCAAAAATTAATTTTCCACCGCGCATTATGCGGAGGCCACACTTTATCCACTAGATCTAGTACCAAATCGGCGCAACATGGTTAATCAATTATTAGCAAGCCCCTGTTACTTCCTCTAGTTGCCCAGATTCCTGACGATTCGTATCACTCTCTCACAGAGATGCGATATTGATTCGGAGGCGGACGAATGATCGTAGTGGTTGATGAACGAGAAATAGTGAAAGACGGTTACACGTCTTTGTTTGGGCGCGAAGGCGTTCCTTCTACCGGGTTTGATCCGGAAGAATTTACAGATTGGGTGAATTCGGCAGCGGAAGCCGATATTGCTGCAATCGAGGCGTTTTTGATTGGTCAGGGCGACCTGATCCATGATTTGCCACGGGCAATCCGTGGACGCAGCAGTGCACCGGTAATCGCTGTCAGCGATCAGCCGTCCCTAGAATCCACGCTTGCGCTTTTCGACTGCGGTGTCGACGATGTTGTGCGCAAGCCGGTTCATCCGAGGGAAATTCTGGCACGGGCAGCGGCTATCCGCCGCCGCCTGAACGCGGTTGCCAATCACACCGACATCGGCGCGATCCGGGTTTTCTCCGATGGCCGCGATCCCGAAGTCGAAGGCGAAGCGTTTGCACTTCCACGGCGCGAACGCCGCATCCTGGAATACTTGATTGCCAATCGCGGCCGTCGTGTTTCCAAGTCGCAGATCTTCAACGCCATCTACGGCGTGTTCGACGAGGACGTCGAAGAGAACGTGGTCGAAAGCCACATCAGCAAGCTTCGCAAGAAGCTTCGCAAGAAACTGGGCTTCGATCCCATCGATTCGAAGCGGTTCCTAGGATACTGCATCGACTGGAACTAACACTGAAAATGGCACCCAAATATGAGGTGCCATTTTTTTTGCGTGCTCGATTTGTCATTTTTGTCAGACAGATAGGGCCCTCGACTTCGACGCAGATCAGCGCTCGATGCCAGCACGCAGACAGCTTCACGCAAGGCCCATCCCCTAAAGTCATAAGCCTAAGTGCAACGAGGATTGCTATGAGCCTTTTCGGAACTATGAAAACCGCCGTATCGGGCATGAATGCGCAGGCAAACCGTTTGGGCACCGTTGGCGATAACATTGCTAACTCGTCGACGACTGCCTACAAAAAGTCGTCCACGCAGTTTGCGTCGCTAGTGCTGCCATCGACGGCCGGCTCATACAATTCCGGTGGTGTCGAAACCAGCGTGAAGTATTCTATTTCTGAGCAGGGTGCTCTCGAATACACCACGTCAGGATCCGATCTTGCCATCCAGGGCGACGGATTTTTCGTCGTACAGAATTCAGCGGGCGAGACCTTTCTGACCCGTTCTGGCGATTTTACGCCGAACGAGCAGGGCAACCTGGTCAACTCTGCAGGCTATACGCTCCTCGGTTACTCCTACGATTCCGGAACCCCGACGACCGTCGTCAACAGCTATGACGGCCTGGTCCCGATCAATGTCGGCGGCTCGGAACTGAGTGCGGTCGCGTCGACCTCCGGGTCGCTCTCCGGCAACCTCAACAGCGCGTCCGATGTCGTCGCCGCCGACCTGCCGGCCGACAACACCGAAGATGTCGACGTCGACATGGACAGCACGCTGAAGACGTCGCTGACCAGCTACGACAGCCTCGGCAACCCGATCGTCTACGACTTCTATTTCTCGAAGACGGCTGCAGGCGAATGGCAGCTCAGCGTCTATAACGCAGCTGACGCAAGCACGACCGGCACCGGCAGCTTCCCTTATGGCGGTGATGGCGAACTCGCCAACCTGTCGCTCGCGTTCAATTCGTCCGGCAAGCTTGAAACAGTTGACGGTGCCGAGGAGCTTTCTGTCACGGTCAACGGGATCAAGTTCGATCTCGCCGGCATGACGCAGCTGTCGGCCAAGTCGAACATCTCGAGCGGCAGCGTCAACGGCAGCGCGCCGAGCTCCATCTCCAGCGTCAAGATCGAATCTGACGGCACGATCAACGCGGTCTATGCGGACGGTTCGTCGAAGTCGCTGTACCAGATCGCCATGGCGACGGTCGAAAGCCCCGACAACCTCGAAGTCTCCTCCGGCAACGTCTACCGCACGACGAGTAGCTCCGGCGTGGTCACCCTCGGCTTTGCCGGCTCCAGTGGATTTGGCGAGATCGTTTCGGGCGCGCTCGAAACCTCCAACGTCGATCTGGCCAACGAACTGACCGAGATGATCGAAGCGCAGCGCAGCTATAGCGCCAATTCCAAAGTGTTCCAGACCGGTTCCGATCTGATGGACGTACTGATTAATCTGGTCCGGTAGTTTCAGGAGTTAAGCGATGTCACTCGCATCGGCACTGAGTACGACAAAGAATATCTTGAACAACACCGCCACGCAGACGGGGGTGTTGTCGACAAACGTTCAAAACGTCGGGAACAGCGATTACAACCGCCGTTCCGCCGCGACTGTCACGAACGCCTATACCGGTGCCACGACCGTTCAGACAGCGCGGACGGAAGACGCCGCGCTGCTGAAGCAGACACTCTCGTCTACGGCCGACGATGCGGGACAGCAGACATTGCTGGCCGGACTGGAATCCGTCTACACAATCATGGGCGGGGACGGGTATTCGCTTGCTCCGTCCACGGCACTGTCCGAACTGCGGGACGCGCTGCAGACCTACGCGGCGACCCCCGGAGACGTGACGCTCGCTTCGGCTGCGGTCAACTCGGCGGTCGATGTTGCGACGGCTCTCAATACCAGCACCACCGAAGTGCAGCAGCTTCGGGCTGGCACCGACGCCCAGATTTCCGGCCAGGTTGACAAGCTCAATAAGCTGCTTGCGCAGTTCGAGCAGGCCAACAAGGCGGTTGTGACGGCGGCTGCGGCCGGCACCGACGGCAACAACGCTCTCGATACCCGCGAAAGCCTGCTCAAGCAGATTTCCGGCATCGTCGGCATCAGCACCGCGACGCGCGACAACAACGACATGTCGATCTATACGAATGGCGGCATCACGCTGTTCGAAAGCACGGCACGGCCTGTAACGTTCGATTCGACTGCGGGTTACGATGCAACGACGGTCGGCGGCGCAGTCTATATCGACGGCGTGGAGCTGAAGGCCGGCCAGAGCAGCGACACGACGGCGCAAGGGTCGCTTCAGGCACTCGTCCAGCTGCGTGACGAGGTCTATCCAACGTACCAGGACCAGCTCGACGAAATCGCCCGCGGCCTGATTTCCCTGTTTTCCGAAACAGATGGCGCAAGCCAGATCGCCGGTCTTTTCACGACGACCACAGGCGACGAAGTCGATTTCGAAACGGCTGAGATCATCACCGGCCTGGCTGGGATCATCACGGTCAATGCCGATGCGGTCGCCGACCCCACCAAGCTCAGGGACGGCTCGATTTCGGGCGCCAGTGTCAACACCGAGAGCGCGAGCGGCTTTTCCACGTTGCTCAGCGAATATGTCTCGGGCTTCGAGACTTCCATGGAATTTGATCCTGCCGCCAAGATCGGCGACAAGGCCACATTGCTGGATTACTCAACGGATTCAGTCGGCTGGGTCGAGGAATACCGGAGCGGAGCCACAAATGCTGCGGAAACCACGACGGCCATGCTGTCGCGTTCAACCGAGGCCTATTCCAACGCAACGGGCGTCAATCTCGATGAGGAACTGATCCTCCTCCTCGATGTCGAACAATCCTACAAGGCGGCCTCAAAGCTCTTGTCGACCATCGACGAGATGCTGGCGGCGCTGATGGAGGCTGCGAACTAAGTCATGAAGACGACATCCATCTCAACCCTGTCCGTCAGCCAGACAATGCAGCTGACCGTACAGAACTCGCAGACCGAGATCGCCAAGCTGCAGAAGGAATCGGTCAACGGTACCTATGCGGATACGGGTCTGGAACTCGGTACGCGGACGTCTGCAAGCCTCGATTACGGCCGCGAGTCATCACGGCTGCAGGCAATCATCGATTCCAATTCGCTGACCAATCAGCGAATGGATTCCTCGCAGCTTGCGATGGAGCAGATGTCCGACTCCGGCCAGACGCTGCTGGATTCGCTGGTCGCGCTCTCCGGCAGCAGCGACAAGACGAGCTTGCAGGTTTCTGCCGATACGGCGACGTCCGTGCTCGAGAATTTCGTCAGCTACGCAAACGTCTCGGTCAATGGCGAGTATCTGTTTTCCGGCATCAACACCGATGCCGCGCCTCTGTACGACAGCTTCATCACCGACCTGAAGGACGACTTCAACACGCAGTTTTCGAGCTTCATGTCGGCCAACGGTATCTCCAGCGCATCGGATATATCGTCCAGCCAGATGGCGACCTTCCTCGAGGACTATACGTCGTCCTTCGACTGGTCCGGCTGGACAAACGCGTCCGACACCAAAATGACCGGTCGTGTCAGCACGTCTGAGACCGTCACCACTTCGACGAGCCTGAATGCCGATGGCTTCAAGAACCTCGTTCTCGGCAGCCTGATCACGTCCCAGTTGGCGACGGCCGGCCTGTCCGCCGGTGCACTGAACAAGGTCAACGCGACCGTTACCAATCTTGCCGGCCTATCGGTGTCCGGCATCGATGCTGAGCGCTCTTCCATGGGTCTTTCCCAGGAGCGCGTCGAAAAGGCCAATACCGCCATGTCGGCGCAAATGGATATCATCAACACCCAACTGACAGATCTCGTCGGCGTGGATACTTATGATGCTTCGGTGCGTCTCAACACGTTGTTGACGCAAGTAGAGACCTCATACACCATCACCTCCAAGATCCAGGGACTGAGCCTCGTCAACTATCTATAATGGGTAGTTGCCCCGCGGCATTTGGTTTGCAACATGAAGGAAGCAAGCATGTTCCAGTTTGCGTATGCCGAGGTAATCAAGGATGACCTCGCAAGCGCTAGAGAGAGAGAACGCCAGGTTCTGGCCCGCTCCATTGAGCTCCTCTCTGCAGTCCCGAACAAATCGCATTATGGACGCGAGGCCGTCGAGGCCATCCATTATACGCGCAGGGTCTGGACCCGGTTTATCGAAGACCTCAACCAGCCCGACAACGAGCTCGGCATCGAGCTGCGCGCAAAGCTGATCTCCATCGCCCTTTGGATACTGAAGGAATGCGAACGCATTCGTAAAAAGCAGTCCGACAATTACCAGGGCATTATCGACGTGACTACCATCATCAGGGATGGCCTAAGATGAAAAGCACACTGCGTATCTCGCTGAAGTCCGGCGAAAAGATCTTCATCAACGGCGCAGTCCTGCGTGTTGATCGCAAGGTTTCTCTCGAATTCCTCAACAACGTTACGTTCCTGCTGGAAAACCACGTTCTCCAGCCCGAGGATACGACGACCCCGCTTCGTCAGCTGTACTTCATCGCACAGATGATGCTGATCAATCCGGAAGGCAAGGACCAGGCCGTGACCATGTTCCGCCGGTCGGTCATGATGCTGCTCGCATGCTTCCGCAATCCGGAAATCATCGACGAGCTCAAGCAGATCGATGCGCTTGTCGCCTCCGATCGCGCTTTTGAAGCACTGAAGGCAATCCGCGCGCTCTATCCTGTCGAAGAGCGCATCCTGAACAGCAAGGAAGTCGCGCCGGCTGCTATCGCCGGTCTGCGCAAGGAGATGGGGCTATGGCAGTAGATACGGTATCGTCCGCAACCTCGACGACTGCAACCAGTTCGTCGAAGGCTTCATCCGCTGCGGCAAGCGCTTCGCTCGATTACGACGCTTTCCTGCAGCTTCTGATCGCCCAGATGCAGAACCAGGATCCGACCGATCCGCTGGATGCCAGCGAACAGATCTCGCAGCTGGCAACCTTCTCGCAGGTCGAACAGTCGATCCAGACGAACACCAACCTGGAAAGCCTGATCGCACAGTCGTCGCTGTCGAACGCCTCGTCCTATATCGGCAAGACGATCACCAGCAGTGATGGCAAGACCAGCGGTGTGGTCGAATCGATCGAAGTCACGTCCGACGGTCTGGTTGCAACGACCGAGGCTGGCAAGGAGATCACGATCGGCGACGGCATCACGATATCTGCGACGAAGTCCTCGGAGTCCTGATCCGACTGAATTCCTGAAATTGCAGGCGAGCCTGCGGTTTTGCCGGGGGCAGTACCGGTCGCTCAATTGCATTGGCGGTCGGTGGCTGTCATCATCCGCATGCGATTCGCGCCAGATGATGATGGCCACGACACCAATGCCCCGGATGATCCTGCAATGAATGAAGCCGATGCTCTCGACATGATGCACTCGGCGATATGGACGATTCTCATCGCCTCAAGCCCGGCAGTGCTGACCGCGATGATTGTCGGCATGGTCGTGGCGCTCATTCAGGCGCTGACTCAGATCCAGGAAATGACACTGACATTCGTGCCCAAGATCGTCGCCGTCATGCTGGCGCTCGGGATTGCCGCTCCCTTCATCGGCGGCCAGATCTCGCTTTTCACCGATCTCGTCTTTTCGCGCGTCCAGTCCGGTTTCTAGCGCACGGCTGCCAAGGCTGCGAGGCTTGCTCGCACGCTTCGCCTGCGATGATGGCGGACACCCTCACACAAGCTTCGCTGCCTAGAAGGGATCTGTCGCAACAGGTCCGGGCATTATCATGTCTTGCTTTTTGCGCGATCCATGGGCGCAGCATGCGCCTTTCTAATCTCATGAAGAGATACCGCATATGGCAATGACGAAGACGTCCATTACCCCCGTGAAGGCCGCGCCGAATGGCCGCGATATCGGCTTTGCCGTCGGTATCATGGCCATCCTGTGCATCCTGTTCCTGCCGGTGCCGGTCTTCATGATCGATATCGGGTTGGCGTTTTCGATCGCCTTTTCCGTTCTGATCCTGATGGTGGCGCTGTGGATCCAGCGGCCGCTGGACTTCTCGTCCTTCCCGACGATCCTTCTGATCGCGACGATGATCCGGCTGGCGCTCAATATCGCCACCACCCGCGTCATTCTTTCGCACGGCCACGAAGGCCATACCGCCGCCGGCGGCGTGATCGCGGGTTTCGCGAACCTCGTCATGTCCGGCGATTTCGTGATCGGTCTGATCGTCTTCCTGATCCTGATCGTCGTCAACTTCATCGTCATCACCAAGGGTGCGACGCGTATCGCCGAAGTCGGCGCGCGCTTCACCCTCGACGCCATTCCCGGCAAGCAGATGTCGATCGATGCCGATCTGTCCGCCGGCATCATTGACGAGAAGGAGGCGCAGCTGCGCCGCCGCGAGCTGGAAGAAGAAAGCTCGTTCTTCGGCGCCATGGACGGTGCCTCCAAATTCGTTCGCGGTGACGCTGTCGCCGGCCTGCTGATCACCACGATCAACGTGTTCGGCGGCATCATCATCGGGTACTTCCGTCACGGCATGGAAATCGGCGAAGCCGCCGACGTCTTCGTCAAGCTGTCGGTCGGCGATGGTATCGTTTCCCAGGTTCCGGCGCTGATCGTTTCGCTCGCAGCCGGCCTGATCGTCACCCGCGGCGGTACCCAGGGTTCTACCGACGTAGCTGTTATCGGCCAGCTGAGCGGCTATCCTCGCGCTCTGTGGGTCGCAGCCGGCATGATGGCGACCTTGGCACTGGTGCCCGGCCTGCCGTTCATGCCGTTCATGACGCTTGCATTCCTTCTCGCCGGTGCCGGCTGGGTCATTCCGCGGCAGATCGAAGCCGAGAACCAGAGGGTGCGCGAGAGCGAGGAAAAGAAGGTCGTCGAGAACCGCGAATCGGAAAAGGATTCGGTCAAGAACGTCCTCAAGACGGCAGAAATCGAACTGGCGCTCGGCAAGCAGGTCTCGCCGCGTCTTCTCGGCGCACACCAGGAACTCGGGTTCCGCGTCGGCAAGATGCGCAAGCGGTTTGCCACGCAATACGGGTTCGTCGTGCCGGAAATCAAGGTCGTCGACGATATCCAGATCCCGGAAAAGTCCTACCAGATCCGCATCCACGGAACGACGGTCGCCAGCAGCACGCTGCGACTGGGCGAAGTCCTCGTCATCGTCGGCAAGGATCGCAAGCCGTCGGTTCCCGGCGACGAGGTTCGCGAACCCACGTTCGGCATGCCGGCCGTCTCGGTGCTGGAGCATTTCGTCGAGGATCTAAAGCGCGAGGGTTTCCACCCGATCGACAACGTCTCGGTGCTTCTGACCCATGTCAGCGAAGTCATCCGCAACAACCTGCCGCAGCTTCTGTCCTACAAGGACGTCAAGATCCTCATCGAACGTCTCGATCCGGAGTACAAGAAGCTCGCGGACGAGATGTGCTCGTCGCACATGTCCTATTCCGGCCTTCAGGCGGTTCTCAAGCTTCTGCTTGCCGAACGCGTCTCGATCCGGAACCTGCACCTCATTCTCGAAGCCCTGGCCGAACTCGCGCCGCATGTCCGCAAGACCGAGCAGCTCGTCGAGCACGTGCGCGTCCGCATGGCCCAGCAGATCTGCGGCGATCTTGCCGACAACGGCATCCTGCGCGTCCTGCGTCTCGGCTCGAAATGGGATCTGCTGTTTCACCAGGCAATCAAGCGCGATCCGAAGGGCGACATCATCGATTTCGACATCGATCCGCGCTCGCTCGAGGAATTCAGCGAACAGGCGGGCAAAGTCATCCGTGAATACATGGACAAGGGCATGCCCTTCGTACTTGTCACGTCGCCGGAGACACGCTCTTATGTGCGCATGATCATCGAGCGGCTGTTCGCAACCCTTCCCGTCCTGTCGCATGTCGAGCTGGCAAAGGGCACCGAGATCAAGGTACTTGGATCGATCTCATGATAACGGACCCGCAGGGCACGGTCATCGCTCTCTTTCTTGCATTCTGTCGAATCGGCGGCTGCATCATGATCATGCCCGGGTTCTCGTCTGCCAGATTGCCCATGGAAGTCCGGCTGTTTCTATCGGTGGCGCTGTCCATGGCGGTGCTGCCGATGGTCTGGGATACGATCTACCCCAGGGTTTCCGGTGACGCTGCGGGTCTTGGCCTGCTGATTGCGTCTGAAACCCTCGTCGGGGCCGTGTTCGGCCTGATCGCCCGCCTTTATGCGTCGGGTCTGCAGTTTGCCGGCGCCGCCATCGCCATGTCGATCTCCTTCAGCGGTCCGCCCGGATCCGACGTGCTGGAAGATTCGTCGGAAAGCCAGCTGACCAGTCTTCTGACTCTGTCCGGCCTGCTTGTCCTGTTTATGCTGAACTTCCATCACATCGTCATCAGGTCGCTGGTCGATTCCTACACGACAATCCCGCTCGCCGAAGGTCTCAATCCGCGGCGCATCCTGATCACCCTGACGGATACGTTGTCGGCCACGTTCATGATCGTCCTGAGGCTGATGAGCCCCTTCCTCGTCTACGGCATCATGTTCAACGTCGCTGTCGGAATGATCAACAAGATGGCGCCGCAGATCCCGGTCTACTTCATCTCGACGCCGTATGCGTTGATGGGCGGTATCTTCCTTCTCTATCTCGGCATCGCCTCCATGATCGAGGAATTCGTGCGCGGGTTTCCGCTCGTTTTCACCGGGCTGTAGGCAAGGCTTCCAAGGAGGACGCGCGTGGCAGGCAACAAGAAATCCGACAAGCTGCGGCGTCTGGTCGATGTCCAGCGCCAGCTAGAAAAGCTCGCCGAGTTCGAGCTCAGCACCACGGTGCAGCGCAAGGCGGAAATCGATCAATCCATCGACACGACTGTCGATGCGCTGTCCTCGACCGATCCCGTACACCAGCAGTTCTCCAAGAATTACGCCGACCGGCTGACACGCCTGTTTTCGCGAAGCCAGCAGATCGTTGCCCAGCAGAAGGCGCAGGAACAGCGGGTCCTGCGCGAAAAGACCAAGGGCGATAGGCTCGAGGAGCGCATGGGCGACGCAAAGGAGCTGGAAGGCCGGCTTGCCGAGGACGAGCGCATGTACGATCTCGTTGATCTCGGCCTGATGGTCTCCACACCAGCTTCCAGCAAGCTTGATAAGGGATGATCCAGTTCGCTAAATAATGAGGAACTGGAATTGGCTATTTCCCCCCCGAGCGATCTTGTCCTGGATGTTGTCCAGGCCGCAGATCCGGGCCTGCTTCAGGCCGCACGTGAAAAGCTGAAGGCAAACGAAGCAACGGCGCAATCGGTCATGCTGGCCTCCAACGGTGTGGGTTTCGCCCAGGCCGTAAGCCAGACTGCCAAGTCCGCAGAGTCCGCCGGGTCCGACGCCACGGTCGAAAACGTCCGTGTTTCGCGCCACAAGGATATTCCGGAGACCTACCGGAAGTTCGAGGCAAGCGTTGCCTCCACGTTTATCCAGAACATGCTTCCATCCGAGAGCGAAGAAGTCTTCGGCAAAGGTTCAGCCGGCGATTTCTGGAAGGGCATGATGGCGGAACAGATTGCTGATGCCGTCTCCAAGCAGGGCGGTTTCGGTATTGCCGAAAAACTATTCTCGCAGTCGGTTCAGCATGCACGTGGCACGGCACCGAATGCCAAGACCGATGAAGGCGATCGCCAGATGGCGGTGGGCATGATCACTGATTTCCAGCGGCAGATCCTGTCTCCGTCGGAAAACGCCGGCGCAGCCAAGAAATCAAATTAATTAACATTAGAAGGTTGATATGGACGTCGTTTCCACTGACTACCGCATCAAGACCGTGCTCTCCCGTCTTGAGATGATCATCGATAACGAGAATGATCGGATCGGCCGCGACTCCGGCTTCGACCTCAAAGTGTCGAACGCCCACAAGAGCCGCTGCCTCTATGAACTGACGACCCTGTTCCGCGGGCCGGACGTCAAGGAAACGTCGGCACCTTATCTTGGTCAGTTGCAGGGCCTGAAGAAGAAGCTGAAGCTCAACGCCCAGCGCGTCGAAGCGCATCTTGAGGCCGTCCGCGCCGTTGCCGACATCCTCAAGAACGCCGTCAAGGACATGGACGCCGACGGCACCTATTCGGAACATCAGTTCCGGTTCGGCACGTCCTGATGATCAAGGTTCTGCTGATCGGGCTCTGGGTCTGCATCGCCACGATCGGTGGCGTGTATGTCTCTGCGCAGATGTCGAAGGCGCCCGTGGCGACCGAGGCGGAAGCCGCGGTCGTGACCACGATCGTTCGAGGCAACCCGGTCAGCCTGCCGGTCATCAACAATGGTACGGTTCAGGGCTATTTCCTCGGCCGGATCTCGCTTTCGGTCGACAGCATGAAGTCCAAGCACGTTCAGCTTCCGATGGAAGTCGTTCTGACGGACCAACTGTTCTCGCTTCTGATGGGCGAAAAGATGATCGACCTGAAAAGCATCGGCACCTTCGATCCGGAAAGCTTCCGCACGAAGATCAAGGACGGCATCAACGCCAAGCTCGGCGATACGGTCGTCGCCAACGTGCTGATCGAACAGCTCGACTATATGTCGAAGGAGACGATCGACACGAACACGGCGAGACGCGGCAGCAACCCCATTCCGGCCCAAAAAATCGTCGAGGGCGTCAAGGTCGAGGCACCGGCGGCAGCTCCGTCGCACTAGGCAGCCGTCGCTCCGGATCAGGCATGCCGTTTCAACGGCCATGTCCTTTCGACACATCGCTCGCATTTTAACGGTTGGCTTCAAAGCCGGTTCAGCGCTTTCCGCTAGGGTCCAGGACGACTGGATTTTCGAGCGGAGAGCACACGTGAACGCCTCGGTACACATCAACGCCTTCAAGGCAGTCCCGCAGGGTCTGGGCAACGGCATCGAAGAGCTGAGCTGGACTGCCGCATTCGAGCGTGCGGAGGCCATGCTCAACGATCCACATCCATCGTCGACCATAACGTTTTCACGCGGTCTCGTCGAATATCGGACCCTTTCAGAAACGGGTGAGAGCGTTGCGCGCGCGCGGCTTCCCGTTCGCGGCAGCGTACGTCTGGCCGGCATATCGGCACGCCTGTTCGGCCCCGGCCTGCGTGACCGCTTCACCGCCTCGGCCTTCGTCCCGGCGTTCCTGACATTTTCCGAGAAGAACCGCCGCATTGGCCTGGTTGGCAACGACGTGGCGGTTCTCAAGCCCCTCCGCACCGCGTTCTCCCGCCATGCGCCCTGGCACCGTTTCGAGACTGTAGATCCGTCGTCGGCTCTCGAAGGCGGCTTTGATCTCGTGATCGCCGATCTTCGCCGTCCGCAGGATCTCGATCGCCTCGTCCATCTGCCGGCCATTGCCTCCGCAGCTCTGACGATTGCCGCAAACGATGATCTCTTCCGTCTGCCGGGTCAGGTTTCGCGTCGTTAACGCTTTCTTTGCCATGGAAATTTAGACTGTCTTAAGAAAATCGGAGCGCTTCGGTGCTGCCCGCGAAACAAGACGGTCTTTCCATGGATAATTCTGAGATCGAAAAGCCCGACAGCCTGCTCGAGGATAGCGCCCGGGACAACCTCCCGGCGCGGCGTGCACTCCCGTCCGCGCTGCTCGGGATCGGTCTGATGACGGCTCTCGGAGGCGTGGCGCCGCTCGTCCTCCTCGGCAGCAGCGATGCGACGTTTACCGCCCAGACGCAGCTGAAGGTCGGGGCAGTCAGTGAGCAGACCGTATCTGCTGCGACGGGGCAGCTTCTCGCCAGAACCACGATCGACAATCTCATCCATGCCCTGAACCTTGGCAAGGACAGCAGTTTTGCGACCGAACCCCAGAGCGTGACCGGCCTTCTCTACGAAATCCTGTCCGGCACCGGGACGACGACCCTGCAGGACGAAGCGGGTCTGCGCGACCGCCTGACCCGCGCAATCACCATTTCATACGACCAAAGCAGCACGGATCTGCGCATTGCGGCGACGGCCGGAAAGCCTGAAGAGGCTCGCCAGATCGTCGGCATGCTGGGCAATGCCGTGCCGACAGCGTTGTCTGTCGGCGCGTTCGATGGCCGCGACCCGGCCGTCGAAGCCCTTCGCGACACGCTTGGCCGCGCAGAAGCGGCGCTTTCAGGGTTTGTCAGCCGAACCGGCAAGGACAAGGTTGCCGAACTGAAAAGCCGGGCCTCCGAAATGCGCGACCTGAGCCGCGATGTCGAGCAGGCCGAGAGCGATCTCGTCGCTCTGAAAGACAGGCTGAGCCAGGCCTCCGCCATGAAGGTCGCCGACGTTCTGAACAAGCCTTTGCCGGACAGTCTGGACTATACCGGCCTCGAATATCAGCGCCAGCGGCATGTGGAAGCACAGCTTGCCGTCGATCAGCTTTCCAGCGATCTCGGCCCGCTTCATCCGCGTTTCCAGGCAGCCGAAGCAGTGCTTGCACAGGCGCGCCTCTCGATCCAGGACGCGTTGAAGCAACTGGTGAAGTCGCTGAACAGCCAGCAGGTGCATACCGCCGCGCAGCTCGCGGAACTCAGCGTCAAGCTGGAACAGCTTTCCGCAGACAAGACGGTGTCTGACGAGATCGCAGCGCTCTCAGGGCTGGAAACGGCCGTTGCGGAAGCGCGCGACAATTACTCAAGCGGCCGGTTCAACAGCCCCGGTTCTTCCAAGCTGGTCACCGCCCCACGGGTGCAGATATCAAAGCCTCTGACCGTCACCCCCAACGAAGCACCAGCGACCGTCTGGCTCGGCCTGCCCTGGTACGCGCTGAGCGGGCTCGGCGCCATGGCTGGCCTGCTTCTCGGCGCTGCCGGCGCAATGCTGATGGGACGCCGTTCGTCGCCGGAGCCCGCGATCGACCATCTCGAGGCAGAGCATGCGCCGATTGAAATGGACGGTGTCGAGGACATCGCCGCGCTGCCGATGGATGCGCGTTGGGCCGCCGATCTGGATCTTACCGATGAGTCCGAAGAGATCGCAGCAGCCTACGAATATGATCACGGTGCGGGCTCCGACGCCTGGGCGCAGGACGTCGAGACCGATGCCGTGTCCGAGGATTACAGACACGAAATGGAGGAGCGCGAGGCCGCCAATGGCCTGACGCTGTCCGCTCAGCTTCGCGAACTGCTGATGGCACACAGACAGCCTTACGATCAGGCCGCCGTTCCACCGCTTCTCGCGGTCGCAATTTCGGATCCGCACCGGCATGCGATGCGGGAGGAAGAGCTTGCCTATTCCGAACTCTCGCATGAGGATCGCCGGGCGATCGAGGAATTGCAGCTCCTGCGACAGGAAATGATAGAACTGCGCGACCGGGTGCAGACCTACTCCGAACTGCGCACCGCGTCGGGACGATAGGGCCGGCACGGGTCACCCGGATCAAGATTTGACCTTGCTTTTGTTTGCTCCCGACAGCATTAGGCGCAGGTGAGCCAGTTCGGGCAGTAGCCTCCGGCTTAGATCTGTTCGGTCAACGGGAGATGGCACGTGGTCACGGTAATCGACGGCAAGCAGGCGGCAGCATCGGTCATTTCGGCAGTCACGGAGGCAGCGCAAGGCCTCGAACGGGCCGGCGGCGCAAAGCCTGGCTTGGCAGTCGTCATCGTCGGCAACGATCCGGCCAGCCACGCTTACGTCAGCTCCAAAAGCCGGATGGCGAAGCAGTGCGGCTTCAATTCGATCCAGCACACGTTGCCGGAAGAGACGACGCAGGAGGCGCTTCAGTCTCTCGTCGATACGCTCAACGCCGATCCGGCGATCCATGGCATTCTCGTCCAGCTGCCGCTTCCGAGACATCTCGATCAGGAGCCGGTGATCCAGTCCATCCTGCCGGAAAAGGATGTCGACGGCCTCAACATCGCCAATGCCGGCAAGATCGCCACCGGTGACCTGACGACAGGCATGATCTCCTGCACGCCGGCCGGCTCCATGCTGCTGGTCAAGCGCATCCATGGCGAAGACCTGTCCGGGTTGAACGCCGTGGTCATCGGCCGGTCCAACCTGTTCGGCAAGCCGATGGGCCTGTTGCTTCTGGCCGCAAACGCCACCGTCACCATGGCGCATTCGAAGACGAAGGATCTCGCCGCCGTCTGCCGCAACGCCGATATCCTGGTTGCCGCCGTCGGTCGGCCCGAAATGGTCAAGGCGGATTGGGTCAAGCCCGGCGCGACCGTGATCGATGTCGGCATCAACCGGGTGCCGGCACCGGAAAAGGGCGAGGGCAAGACCCGTCTCGTCGGCGACGTCGCTTTTGACGAGGCCTCAGAGGTCGCCGCAGCCATCACACCGGTTCCAGGCGGCGTCGGTCCGATGACCATCGCCATGCTGATGGCCAACACCGTAATCGCCGCCCATCGCGCCGCCGGGCTGCCTGCGCCAAAGTTCTGATTTCGGACCATTCATCACATTCAAGGCGCTTTGCTTGCACTGGCGCCCTTGAAACCTCTGGCTCTGCCTTAAATCCCCCTGTAGATTACGCTTCAAAGGGGAGGATATTTTGATGAAGAAATCGTTTTGGATCGGCACGGCTTTCGTCGCACTGCTGGCTGGTGCCGCAGGTGCGCAGGAACTGAAGTTCGCGCCCGGCGAAGATGCCAAGTTCAACTGGAAAAGCTACGAGGATTTCAAATCCGCGCATGGTGACCTGAAGGGCCAGAGCCTGACCCTGTTCGGTCCCTGGCGTGGCGAGGACGAGGTGCTGTTCAACAGCGTGCTCGCCTATTTCAATGCCGCGACGGGTGCTAACGGTAAATACTCGTCGTCCGAGAACTACGAGCAGCAGATCGTCATCGATACCCAGGCCGGCTCGCCGCCCAACATTGCCATCATCCCGCAGCCGGGTCTTCTGGCCGATCTCGCGACCAAGGGCTTTCTGACGCCGCTCGGCCAGGAAAATGCCGACTGGATCAAGACCAATTACGGCTCCGGCGAGGACTGGATCCGTTACGGCACCTACAAGGGCAAGGACGGCAAAGAGGCCTATTTCGGCTTCCCGTTCAAGGCCGACCTGAAATCGCTCGTGTGGTTCGTGCCGGAGAATTTCGAGGAAGCCGGTTACGAAGTCCCAAAGACGATGGAAGACCTGATCAAGCTCTCCGACCAGATCGTCGAGGATGGCGGCGTGCCGTGGTGCATCGGTCTCGGATCGGGCGGTGCCACCGGCTGGCCTGCGACCGACTGGGTCGAGGATATGATGCTGCGGACGTCGTCGGCCGAAACCTATGACAAGTGGGTGTCCAACGAGATCAAGTTCGACGATCCGGCAGTGGTTGGCGCCATCGAGGAATTCGGCAAGTTCGCCCGCAATGATAAATACGTCGCGGGCGGCGTTGCAGCGGTTGCCTCGACCGACTTCCGCGACAGCCCGAAGGGCCTCTTCGACATCCCGCCGAAGTGCTACATGCATCACCAGGCCTCGTTCGTGCCGTCCTTCTTCCCTGCTGACAAGGAACTGGGCCTCGATGCGGACTTCTTCTACCTGCCGACCTATGCCTCCAAGCCTGAACTCGGCACCCCGGTCCTCGGTGCCGGCACGATGTTTGCCATCACCAAGGATTCTCCTGCGGCTAAGGCCTTCATCGAATTCCTGAAGACGCCGATCGCCCATGAAGTCTGGATGGCCCAGGCCTCCTTCCTCACGCCGTTCAAGGGCGCCAAGACGGAAGCCTATGCCAACGACACACTGCGCAAGCAGGGCGAACTGCTGACCACCGCCACCACCTTCCGCTTCGATGCATCCGACATGATGCCCGGCAAGATCGGCGCCGGCGCCTTCTGGACCGGCATGATCGATTATGTCGGCGGCAAGGATGCAAAGGCTGTGGGCGGCGATATCCAGAAGGCCTGGGACGGTCTGAAGTAGTCATTCGCGTCGAAGGCTGCGCTCGCGACTGCCCTTCTCCCTCGACCACGGGGAGAAGGGTGGATGCGGGGGCGAGGGGCATTTCCAGGGTTGGCATTTCCCGGATATGACGACGGAAGACCTGCTTAGCACTGCAGAAAAGGGGGAGGGCCTATGTTAGCTCAGATTGCATCTGCCATGGGTGTCGTCGTTGCCGGCGTTTTTGCCTGCGCGCTCTACTACTGGCTTTCCGACAAGCTGCTATCAGCGGCACTTCCGGTGCCGGAAGGCGATGCCCGCAAGGCCTCGGCCAATCTCAACCGTAGAGCCACGATCCGCCCCTGGCTGTTTCTCGGACCCGCACTCCTGCTGCTCGCGGTCTATCTGGTCTATCCCGTCATCGCGACCTTCATCCTGTCCTTCTACGATCGTTCCGGCGGCAATTTCGTCGGCTTTGCCAATTACCGCTGGGCCTTCTTCGACGCGCAGTTCCGCCAGTCGATCTTCAACAACATCCTCTGGCTCGCCGTCGTGCCGGCAGCCTGCACCTTCCTCGGCCTGGTCATCGCGGTGCTCACCGACCGTATCTGGTGGGGAAATCTCGCCAAGAGCCTGATCTTCATGCCGATGGCGATCTCGTTCGTCGGCGCTTCGGTGATCTGGAAATTCATCTACGAATTCCGCGGCGGCAACGAAACGCAGATCGGCCTTCTGAACGCCATCGTCCGGGCAATCGGCGGCGATCCGCAGGTATGGATCTCGCTGCCCTTCTGGAACAACTTCTTTCTGATGGCGATCCTGATCTGGATCCAGACCGGTTTTGCGATGGTCATCCTGTCGGCAGCGCTACGCGGGATTCCTGAGGAAACCGTCGAAGCGGCCGTCATCGATGGCGCCAATGGCTGGCAGATCTTCTGGAAAATCATGGTGCCGCAGATCTGGGGCACGATCGCTGTGGTCTGGACCACGATCACTATTCTCGTTCTCAAGGTGTTCGACATCGTTCTGACCATGACCAATGGCCAGTGGAACACGATGGTGCTGGCCAACCTGATGTTCGACTGGATGTTCCGCGGCGGCGGCGACAGCGGCCGAAGTGCCGTCATCGCGCTGGTCATCATGGCGGCGGTGACGCCGATCATGATCTGGAACATCCGTCAGGCGAACCGCGACATGGGAGACCATTGAGATGAGCGCTGTCGCAAGCCTTCGCCGCATCGGCGTTCCAAGACTGATCCTGCATGCCTCGGTTCTGGTGATCTGTATCATCTGGCTGATCCCGACGCTCGGCATTCTCGTCACCTCGTTCCGCGATGCCGGCCAGATCACCTCCTCGGGCTGGTGGACGGCGCTGACCGGTGCCGCCGAAACCAGCGCAGCACGCCTCGGCGATCCCGCAAGCGCCCGGCAGGACGGACCCAACTACATCATTTCAGGCTCCGTCTTCGATGGCGGCGACGTCAAGAGCGGCAGCGTCGTCGCCTTCGGCACCAGGGTCGCTGCACCGACAGAATTCGAGGCCGGCAAGGAAGCTGATCTGGGAGACGGTGAAAAGCTTACCGTCAACACGGATGGCAGCTATTCCTACGTGAAGAGCGGCCCATTCGACGACAAGCGCGGCAAGCGCATCTATCTCTCGATCACCCAGCCGCCGAACTTCACCCTCAACAATTACCGCACGGTACTGACGTCCGCCGGCATCGGCCAGTCCTTTATCAATTCGCTGACGGTCGCAATACCCGCTACCATCATCCCGATCCTGATTGCAGCCTTCGCAGCCTATGCCCTGTCCTGGATGCAGTTTCCCGGCCGGTCGCTGATCATCGCGCTCGTGGTCGGGCTGATCGTCGTGCCGCTGCAGATGACGTTGATCCCGTTGCTGACGCTCTATAACGACATTGGCAACCTGTTAGGCGTGTCGTCGCGCTCCTATGTCGGCATCTGGCTTGCGCATGCGGCCTTCGGCATGCCGCTCGCGATCTATCTCCTGCGAAACTACATCGCAGGTCTGCCCAAGGAGATCATCGAATCCGCCCGTGTCGATGGCGCCAGCGATTTCGAGATCTTCGTCAAGATCGTCCTTCCGCTTTCATTTCCGGCACTCGCCTCCTTCTCGATCTTCCAGTTCCTGTGGACGTGGAACGACCTTCTCGTCGCCATGGTATTTCTCGGTACCGGCAAGGATCAACTGGTCCTGACCGGCTCTCTCAACGCGCTGTTGGGGTCGATGGGCGGTAAATGGGAAATTCTCACCGCTTCGGCCTTCATAACCATCATCGTCCCGATTATCGTCTTTTTTGCACTGCAGCGATACCTCGTCCGCGGCCTGCTCGCCGGGTCGGTCAAGGGCGGATGATGTCTGTGAACCAACAGGGATAGTGGATGACAAGTTCGGCGGAAGTCTCCGGAGCAACGGACGCAGCAAAGGATCGGGACTGGTGGCGTGGCGCCGTCATATACCAGATCTATCCCCGCTCGTTCCAGGACAGCAACGGCGACGGCATCGGTGACCTGAAGGGCATTTCCGCGCGCCTGCCGCATATCGCAGCGCTTGGTGCCGACGCCATCTGGATCTCGCCGTTCTTTCCGTCGCCGATGAAGGACTTCGGCTATGACGTCGCCAATTATTCCGATGTCGATCCGATGTTCGGCACGCTTTCGGATTTCGATGGCCTGATCGCGGAAGCCCATCGCCTTGGCCTCAACGTGATGATCGATCTCGTCATGTCGCATTCGTCGGATCAGCATTCGTGGTTCATCGAAAACCGTTCCTCGCGCTACAATCCCAAGGCCGACTGGTATGTCTGGGCAGACGCGAAGCCCGACGGCACGCCGCCCTGCAACTGGTTGTCGATCTTTGGCGGTTCGGCCTGGCACTGGGATCCGACCCGCATGCAATATTACATGCACAACTTCCTCACCTCGCAGCCGGATCTCAACCTGCACAATGCCGAGGTTCAGGATGCGCTGCTGGACATGACGCGCTTCTGGTTGAACCGCGGCGTCGATGGCTTCCGCCTCGATACGATCAACTTCTACTTCCACGACAAGCAATTGCGCGACAATCCGGCGCTCGATCCCTCGCGTCGCAACGCGTCGACGGCGCCCGCCGTGAACCCCTACAATTTCCAGGAACACATCTACGACAAGAACCGGCCGGAAAATATCGCGTTTCTGAAGCGCTTCCGCGCCGTTCTCGAAGAATTCCCGGCAATCGCTGCCGTCGGCGAAGTGGGCGACAGCCAGCGAGGCCTTGAGATCGTCGGCGAATACACGTCCGGCGATGACAAGATGCAGATGTGCTACGCCTTCGAATTCCTGGCGCCCGACGCTCTGACACCCGCCCGCGTGGCCGAAGTGCAGACCGCCTTTTCCGAGGCCGCGCCTGAGGGCTGGGCATGCTGGGCCTTTTCCAACCACGACGTCGTGCGCCATGTCAGCCGCTGGGGCATGGACGTGCTCGACCGTGAAGCCTACGCAAAAATGCTCTCGGCCATTCTTTTGACCCAGCGCGGCTCGGTCTGCATCTATCAGGGCGAGGAGCTGGGCCTGACCGAGGCCGATATCGCCTATGCCGACCTGCGCGATCCCTACGGCATTCAGTTCTGGCCGGAATTCAAGGGCCGCGACGGCTGCCGCACGCCGATGGTCTGGGATGCCCAAGCGCTTCAGGCCGGCTTTTCGACGGCCGAAAAGACATGGTTGCCGATCCCGGTCGAACACCAGCTGAAAGCCGTCGGCGCCCAGTATGGCGATCCGGCTTCGGTGCTGGAGCAATACCGCCGCTTTCTCGCCTTCCGCAAACTGCATCCGGCCCTGAGCAAGGGGCAGTTCATGTCTCTTCCGGTCGATGACACGGTGCTGGGCTACAAACGCCAATACGGCAATGAGACGCTGGTCTGCCTGTTCAACATGAGTGCGGGCAAGGTCGCGACCGACCTGCCGATCGGTCAGTGGGACATGCTCGTTGGCCACGGTTTTGACAGCCGTGTCGAAGGCAATCGTGTCGAGCTGCCACCTTGGGGGGCGTATTTCGCTCGCCACACGTAAGAGACAACAAAGGGTAACGGGGAGGACCACGTCATGACCGGTGTCGTACTGAAGGATATCCGCAAGTCCTATGGCCAGGTGAAGGTGCTGCACGGCATCGACCTGGACATTGCGCAGGGCGAGTTTGTGGTGTTTGTCGGCCCGTCCGGCTGCGGCAAGTCCACGCTGCTGCGGATGATCTCCGGGCTCGAGACGATCACCGGCGGCGAGATGCTGATCGATGGTCAGGTGGTGAATGACGTTCCGCCATCGCGCCGTGGCATCGCCATGGTGTTCCAGTCCTATGCGCTCTATCCGCATATGACCGTCTACGACAACATGGCCTTCGGCATGCGGATCGCCAAGGAAAGCAAGGAGGAGATTGACCGACGGGTTCGTGCGGCCGCCGATATCCTTCAACTGACGCCCTATCTCGACCGCCTGCCGAAAGCGCTCTCGGGCGGCCAGCGCCAGCGCGTGGCGATTGGCCGGGCGATCTGCCGTGACCCGAAAGTCTTTCTGTTCGATGAGCCGCTGTCCAACCTCGACGCAGCTCTCCGCGTCGCGACCCGCATCGAGATTGCCCGCCTCAAGGAGCAGATGCCGGACACCACGATGATCTACGTCACCCACGATCAGGTGGAGGCGATGACGCTCGCCGACCGGATCGTGGTCCTCTCGGCCGGCCGCATTGAACAGGTCGGGCCACCGCTCGAACTCTATGAGCGCCCCAAAAACCTCTTTGTCGCGCGCTTCATCGGCTCGCCGGCGATGAACATCATGCCCGTCACCGTCAAGGAAACCGGCGCCGTGACCACCGTTTCGCTTGTCGACGGAAAGTCGGTCATCGTACCGATCTCGACCGAAACCGGGGCGAACGGCAAGAGCGCAAGCTTCGGCGTCCGGCCGGAAGATCTGACCATCGCGACCGGCGAGGATTATCTCTTCGAAGGCAAGGTCTCCATCGTCGAGGCGCTCGGGGAGGTGACGCTCCTCTACATCGAAGGCTTGTCGGCCAAGGAGCCGATCATCGCCAAACTGCCTGGGATCATCGACGTGAAAAGAGGCGACACGATGCGTTTTTCAGCCGATCCGCAGAAGCTGCATCTCTTCGACGCGGACGGCCAGACCTATCGCCGCTGACGGATCGGGATAACTTTACATTTACCGGAATTTTGTGACTAATGCTCCGATTCGGGCCGCGTTTGAAATTCCAACGCTCTGTTAAACTTCAGGCCCTACTCTTTTGACATTGGAATAGGAGACACTGTCGTGACCGCGGCCCCCATTGGAAAAAGCCATTTTCTGAATAAGGAAGAGTCGTTCATGTACGACCGCGAAGCGCGGTTCAAGATGCATGACACGATGAACGCAGCCCGCATCGAGTATACCGAAAACGGCGTGATGAACATGGCGCAGCGCCGCTGCGACGTTCTGCAGATCTCCGAAACCGAAGCGGTTCTCGGCATCATCACCCAGTACCACCTGCCCAAGCAATTTTATCTCGACATCCCGGACGCCCGCATCTCCAAGGTCGGCTGCATCCTGATGCGGGTCAACACCAACAACACCATTCAGGTTCGCTTTCTAAAGATGCTGACGAAGAAGGAAATGAACCGTATCTTCGTCTTCTCGACACATCCGAACCACCGCGACATGACGATCGATATCCGGGCCTGGTAAGCCACCTGCCCAAGGACCGTGGGCACTGTCGGAGTTATTGAAGGGGCGGCTCAAGGCCGCCCTTTGTTATTTCAGGAAAACACGCTGGCGCCGTGCTCGGCGCGGCCGACGTTGCGGCGGAAGGCGGCGAAGAGTTCGCGGCCCATGCCGAATTCGTTTTCGGAAAGATCCGCCTTGGCAGGCAGGCGCGCGTCGAATTCCACGGCATCCACCAGAACCTCCAGCGTCCCGGCAACAGCGTCGAGACGGATCATGTCGCCGTTTTGGATCTTGGCGATCGCCCCGCCATCGCAGGCTTCAGGCGTCATGTGGATGGCGGCCGGTACCTTGCCCGATGCGCCGGACATGCGCCCGTCGGTGAGAAGCGCCACCTTGAAGCCGCGGTCCTGCAGCACGCCGAGCGGCGGCGTCAGACGGTGCAACTCCGGCATGCCGTTCGCCTGCGGTCCCTGGAAGCGCACGACGGCAATGAAGTCACGGTTCAGGTCGCCGCGCTTGAATGCGTCCTGCAATTCCTGCTGGTCGTGGAACACGATGGCTGGCGCCTCGATGATATGGCGCTCAGGCTTCACGGCCGAAATCTTGATGACGCCCTTGCCGATATTGCCGGTCAGCATCTTCAGGCCGCCGGTCGGCTGGAACGGGGTCTCGATCTGCGCCAGAACCTTCGGGTCGCCACTCATCTGCGGAACCGTATGGCGCTCCACGAGGCCCTTTTCGTCGAGCTTGGCTTCCACCGTGTACGCCTCGAGCCCGTGGCCGAACACGGTGCGCACGTCGTCATGCACCATGCCGGTCTTCAAAAGCTCGCGGATCAGGAAACCCATGCCGCCGGCTGCGTGAAAATGGTTCACGTCGGCAAGACCGTTCGGATAGACGCGGGCCAGCAGCGGAACGATGTCGGACAGTTCCGAAATGTCTTCCCAGGTCAGGTGGATGCCGGCGGCACGTGCCATCGCGACGATATGCATCGTGTGGTTCGTTGAGCCGCCGGTCGCATGCAGGCCGACGACGCCGTTGACGATCGAGCGTTCGTCGATCATCTCGCCTGCCGGCGTGAACTCGTTGCCGAGTGCGGTGATGGCGAGCGCCCGCTTGACTGCCTCGCGTGTCAGCGCTTCGCGAAGCGGCGTGCACGGATTGACGAAGGAGGCGCCGGGCATATGGAAGCCCATGATCTCCATCAGCATCTGGTTCGAGTTGGCCGTGCCGTAGAAGGTGCAGGTGCCCGGGCCGTGATAGGACTTGGATTCCGCTTCCAGCAGTTCGGCGCGGCCGACCTTGCCTTCCGCGTAGAGCTGGCGAATGCGCGACTTCTCGTCGTTGGGCAGGCCCGTCGTCATCGGTCCGGCCGGAATGAACACCGCCGGCAGATGTCCGAAGGATAGGGCAGCGATCACCAGGCCCGGTACGATCTTGTCGCAGATGCCGAGATAGACGGCCGCGTCGAACATGTTGTGCGACAGGCCGATACCGGCCGACATGGCGATCGCATCGCGCGAAAACAGCGAAAGCTCCATGCCGGGCTGCCCCTGTGTGACGCCGTCGCACATGGCTGGAACGCCACCAGCCACCTGGGCGATGCCGCCGGCTGCGCGTGCCGCCTCGCGGATGATCGCGGGGAAGGTCTCGTAGGGCTGGTGAGCCGAGAGCATGTCGTTATAGGAGGTGATGATGCCGAGGTTCGGAACGACGTCGCCAGCGAGCGCGTCCTTCTCGGCGGGGGAACAGACCGCAAAGCCGTGCGCAAGGTTACCGCAGGACAGGGTGGTGCGATGTGGCCCGCGCGATGCGGCGCGGCGCACCCGGTCGATATAGGCCTCACGATGCGGTTTCGATCGTTCGACGATGCGGGCGGTGATCGCCTCGATGCCGGAATGGGCGCCCATGGTTCATCCTCCTTGGGTCGATCCCGGTCTGGGAGAGTGCCGGGATCGCTGGTGTTACTGCTTCGACCCCTCTAAAGGAGCCGCCAGGTAAGACGCGTGTTACGGCGCCCAGTAGATGTCGAGTGGCGAGGCGGCACGGTTCAAGACCGCACGGACCGGCATTTCGGTCTCGTCGGATCCGGCGCTCGCCTTTTCCAGCACGTCCTTCTTGCCCTGTCCCTCGATATGCAGCGCCAGAAAGCGGGCATCCGAAAGGCTGGAGAAGGAGAAGGTCAACCGCTCTTCGCCGGCCCCTTCCGCTTTCATCGTCATGACGCGGCAAAGACCGGTAAGGTCGAGCGCCTGTTCCAGATTGTCGCCATGCGGGAAGAACGAGGCCGTGTGCCCGTCTCCACCCATGCCAAGGATCACGACGTCGAACGGCTTGTCGAGCGCAGCCGTCGCCTTCGTGGCAATCACGGCCGCCTCCTCGATCGAGGGCGCATCGTAATAGAGCGGCACAAAGGTTGCCGCCGCCGCATTGTTGGTCAGCAGATGCTTGGCAACCAGAAGATGGTTGGAGCGCTCACTGTCGGCGGGCACGAAGCGCTCATCGACCAGCGTCACCTTCACCTTGTCCCAGGCAAGCTCACGGGTGGAAAGCTCCTCGAAGAACTTCTTCGGCGTGGAGCCGCCCGAAACCGCAATGCAGGCGGAATCGCGTGCGTAGATCGCTGCGGCGAGGCGGCTTGCCACCTCGTCGGCAAGCGCGGCTGCCAGAGCCGCGCCGTCAGAATAGTCGTGGGTCGTATAGGTCATGGCTACCTCAGGTCTCGTGCCACGTGCGACCGTCGCGCTCGATCAGGGCAATCGCCTGGCTCGGTCCCCAGGTTCCGGCCGTATAGCCCTGAACCTGCTGGCCGGCGGCTTCCCAACCCTTGAGGATCGGGTCGACCCAGCGCCATGCGGCTTCCACTTCGTCGCGACGCATGAACAGCGTCTGGTTGGAACGGATCGTGTCCATCAGAAGACGCTCGTAGGCATCCGGGTTGCGCACGTTGAAGGCAGCAGCAAAGCTCATGTCCAGCGACACTTCGCGCAGGCGCATGCCGCCCGGACCCGGGTCCTTAATCATCAGGGACTGCTTGACGCCTTCGTCCGGCTGCAGGCGGATGATCAGCTGGTTGGCTGCAATCCGGCCAGCGCTCGCATCGAAGATATTGTGCGGGATCGGCTTGAAGGTGATGACGATTTCCGACATGCGGCTGGCAAGGCGCTTGCCGGTGCGGATGTAGAAGGGAACGCCGGCCCAGCGCCAGTTGCCGATTTCGGCCTTGATGGCAACGAAGGTCTCGGTGTTGGAAACTCCGCCTTCCAGCTCTTCCAGATAGCCTTTGACGGCGCCGCCTGCCGAAGCGCCGGCGCGGTACTGGCCCCGCACCGTCATCTGCTGAACGTTGGATTCGTTGATCGGCTTCAGCGCACGCAGCACTTTCAGCTTTTCGTCGCGAACGGCTTCCTGGTCCATCGACGATGGGACTTCCATCGCCACAAGGCACACGAGCTGCATGATGTGGTTCTGCACCATGTCGCGCAGAGCACCCGCCGTATCGTAGTAACCCGCGCGACCTTCGAGGCCCACCGCTTCGGCAACGGTGATTTGCACGTGGTCGATATGGTTGGCGTTCCACAGCGGCTCATAGAGCGCGTTGGCAAACCGCAGCGCCATCAGGTTCTGCACGGTTTCCTTGCCGAGGTAGTGGTCGATGCGGAAGATCTGTTCTTCCGGGAAGACCTTGCCGATCTGGTCGTTGAGCGCCAGCGCTGACGCAAGGTCGCGGCCGATCGGCTTTTCGACGACGATACGGGTCTGCTTGGTGATCATCTTGTGATCGCGGATTTTTTCGGAAATGGCACCGAAAATTCCAGGCGCGACGGCGAGATAGAACACGCGGACGCGGTCCTTGCCCTCGTCGAGCAGCTTCTTCAGCTCGGCCCATCCGCCTTCCGATTTCGCATCGACGGACACGTAATAGAGACGCTTGCAGAACTTCTCGACTTCCGCCTCGTCGTATTCACCCTTCTTGAGATGCTCCTTGAGGGCGTCCTGGGCGAACTTGCGGTAGTCGTCGTGCGAAAGCGCGCTGCGCGATGCGCCGATGATTCGGGTTGGTTCGGTGAAATGGCCTTCGATCTGACGATGGTAGAGGGCCGGCAGAAGCTTGCGCTCCGCAAGGTCGCCGGTGCCGCCGAAAACGACGCAATCAAACGGCTCGACTGGGATGATCTGGCTGCTCATCGCTATTCTTTCATCTCGCATGGTTGGTGGAACACATATTCTAATCGATTTAAAAACGCTAGCCCGAAATCGCAACTGGGCGGTAGGGGAGGCGTCTCACATCCTGTCTCTGAGCGCAAACCAAGTCAGCGCGAGGAACAGAAGAGGGCTTCGCATGCGCCGCCCGCCGGGGAAGGACGGTATGTCGAGGTCCCGCAGATAATCGAGCTCGGTGCGATTTCCCAGGACCATGTCGGCGTAGAGTTTGCCGCAATAATTCGACAGCATCACGCCATGACCGGAATAGCCACCGATCGATGTGACGCCCGGCATCACCTCGCGAACGAACGGATGCCGCGGCAGGGTAATCCCGACATTGCCGCCCCAGGCATGGGTGATCTGGACATCCTTCAGCGCCGGATAGGTATCGACGATCTGGCGGCGGATGGCCTCGGCCGTGTCCTTCGGATTGCTCGACGTGTAGACCTCGCGGCCACCGAACAACAGCCGGTTGTCCAGCGACTTGCGGAAGTAGCGCACCACGAAACGGCTGTCGCAGACGGCCTCGCCGCCGGGAATGACCTGCGGAAACTCATCGAGCGGTTCGGTTGCGGCGATAAAGGATCCGATCGGCATGATATGCGCGCCGGTCACCGGTTCGAGATTGCCGATATAGGCGTTGGTGGCAAGCAGCACCCGAGCGGCCGAAATCGTGCCGCGCGGCGTCTCGATCAGCGTCTTGCCGCCCGACTGCGTGATCCTGGTTGCCGGCGTTTCCTCATGGATCGCAGCGCCTGCGTCATGCGCCACCCGTGCCAGTCCGATCAGGAGCTTCAGCGGATGGATATGGCCGGTTCCCATGTCGCGCACGCCGCAGTGGTAATCGGTCGTGCCGACCCGCTCGGCGGTTTCCTTCGCGCCCATGAACGTGACATGCGGATAGCCGTAGCGCTCGGCCGCGATTGCGGCATTGACCTGGTAATATCGCTCGTATCCCCGCTTGTGGGCGACGTTCAGCTGACCCGGCACGTATTCCATGTCGATGCCGTGGGCGGACGCGAAATCCATCAGATAGCGCTTGGCGCCCTCGGCCATGTCGAACAGCGCTTTCGAGCGCTCGAAACCCAGCTTCTCCTCGATCTCCTCCGGCCATGAGCGCTGGCCTGTGCCCAACTGCCCGCCATTGCGTCCCGATGCGCCGTCGCCAAAATGCGCGGCCTCGATCAGCACCACCGACGTGCCGGCTTTCGCCAGCGTGTAGGCGGCCTGGAGCCCGGTATAGCCGCCGCCGATGATGGCAACGTCAACGCTCTTCGAGCCGTCGAGGGGAGGGTAGGTCGCCCGGTCGCCAACGCTTGCCTGATACCAAGAAATGCCCGAGGCGATGGGGCTCTGCCAATTGTCCAAAATACCTTTTCCCTCACACGTTGAGGAGCAGGAATTCCCGTTCCCAAGGGCTGATCACCTGCATGAACGTCTCGAACTCCCCACGCTTCACGCCGGCATAAAGGCCGATGAATTCCTTGCTGAACACTTCCGCAAGCGCCGGCTCGTCCTCGAGCAGCGAGACTGCCTTTAGGAGATCGCGCGGCAGGTCGATCTCGCCTTCATTGGCGGAATCTTCCGTCGGCGGTGTCGGGTCGAGCCTGTTTTTGATGCCGAGCAGGCCGCAGCCGAGAGAGGCCGCAAGCGCCAGATACGGATTTGCATCGGAGCTCGGCAACCGGTTCTCGACACGCCGCGAGTTCGCGTCCGAAACCGGTACGCGAAAGGCCGTGGTGCGGTTGTCGTAACCCCAGGCGGAGTTGACGGGTGCCGCCATATCCGGCGTCAGACGCCGGTAGGAATTCACATAAGGCGCCATCATCACCAGCGCCTTCGGAATGAAGGCCTGCATACCGCCGATGAAGTGGAAGAATTCCTCCGATGCCGAACCGTCGGCGTTGGAAAAGACGTTCTTGCCGGTCTCGATTTCCACCACCGACTGGTGGATATGCATCGCAGATCCCGCTTGGCCCTGCATCGGCTTTGCCATGAAGGTTGCATAGATGCCGTGTTTCAGCGCCGCCTCGCGAATGGTGCGCTTGAACATGAAGACCTGGTCGGCTAGTTCCACCGGATCGCCATGGCGAAGATTGATTTCCAGCTGCGCCGGGCCTTCCTCGTGGATCAGCGTATCGATCTCGAGGCCCTGCTTTTCGGAGAAATGGTAGATGTCGTCGATCAGTTCGTCGAACTCGTTGATGCCGGCAATCGAATAGCTCTGTCCACCGAGGATCGACCGACCGGAGCGGCCCTTCGGCGGATGCAGTGGATAATCCGGGTCGTCGTTTTTGGCGACCAGATAGAACTCGATCTCCGGCGCCACGACGGGCTTCCACCCGCGGTCGTTATAGAGCTTGACGATATTCTTCAAAACGTTGCGCGGCGTATAGGACACCGCCTGACCATCGGTGTCGACGATGTCGCAGATCACCTGCGCCGTCGGGTCGCTCTCCCAGGGCACGACGGCAAGCGTCGAGAGATCAGGCATCAGCTTGAGATCGCTGTCGCGCGGCTCATAGCGGAAGTTTGCCGTCTCGTCGGGATACTCACCGGAGATGGTATGGCGATAGAGCGCGGAAGGCAGCGCCAGCGAGGTGTTGGAGGTAAACTTCGACGAGGGCATCATCTTGCCGCGCGGCACGCCGGCTAGATCGGGCGTGATGCATTCGATGTCTTCGATCCCGCGTGCCCGAAGCCAAGCGGCTGCCTCGCGCCAGTCTGCAACGCCGCGAAGCGAAGTCAGTGTCGGCTGGGCTGTCGCGGCTTTCGCCACGGTTCCGGTTGCCAGGACAGGGGATGATTTCTTGCGCGGCATAACACACCGGGGTCATGTTGATCGGAGCCCCATCATAGCCATGGAATGATGTTTGGGAACACTCTTTGGCTGAGAGCGCGCTGACTTCTTGGCGAGGAGCAGGCTGAATCCGCTATTGTGTCCCCGCCATCTTGACTTGGAGGCTCCAATCGAAAACAGCAAGTCGATGACGAGAGGATGACCATTGGCACAGAAATTCGATGTGATCGTGTTGGGCGCCGGTGCCGCCGGCATGATGTGCGCCATCCGCGCCGGCCAGCGTGGTCGCTCGGTGCTGGTGCTTGATCACGCCAAGGCGCCCGGCGAAAAGATCCGCATCTCGGGAGGCGGCCGCTGCAACTTTACCAATATCGGTGCGGCCCCCCAGCATTACCTCTCCGGCAACGCGCATTTCGTCAAATCGGCACTTGCCCGCTACACGGCCCGCGATTTCCTCGACTTGGTGGAACGGCATCGAATTCCCTGGCACGAAAAGACGCTCGGTCAACTGTTCTGCGACAACAGCGCCAAGGACATCATCGCGATGCTGCTGGCGGAAATGTCGGCCGCGAAAGTGTCCCTGAAGCTTCAGACGGCGATCGACGTCATCGAAAAATCGCCCGACGGGTATCGGCTGGCCACCTCTGCCGGCCAGTTCGAAGCCGGGTCGCTGGTGGTGGCGACGGGCGGCAAGTCCATCCCGAAAATGGGCGCTACGGGCTTCGCCTACGAGATTGCTGCGCAGTTCGGGCTCAAGCTGGTCGAGACGCGCCCCGGCCTCGTGCCGCTGACCTTCGACCAGAACACACTCGAAAAACTGTCGCCGCTGTCTGGGATCGCGGTTCCTGCAGAAGTGCGCCATGGCCGGACGGGATTTCGCGAGGCTATGCTGTTTACCCATCGCGGCCTCAGTGGCCCGTCGATCCTGCAGATTTCCTCCTATTGGCGGGAAGGTGACGACATCACGCTGTCGATAGAACCGGATGCCTCAATCAGCGATGCACTGAAGGCGGCCCGCAAGACGAACGGCAGACAGGCGGCGCAGACGGCGCTTGGCGAAATACTGCCCAAGCGTCTTGCTCAGTATTTCGTGGAAAACCGCGGCGTCACTGGCAATCTTGCTGATCTCTCCGACAAGATGCTGACAGGGCTTGCAGCATCGATCCAGGACTGGAAGATCCGCCCCGCCGGTTCGGAAGGGTATCGCACGGCCGAGGTCACGCTGGGTGGTATCGATACTTCCGCACTGGATTCCAAAACGATGCAGGCCAAGGCCGTGCCAGGCTTGTATTTCATCGGCGAGTGCGTTGACGTTACAGGCTGGCTTGGCGGCTATAACTTCCAGTGGGCCTGGTCTTCCGGCTATGCTTGCGGAGACAGCCTCTAGGTAGAAATGCCAGTTGTGCTCGATTCAGGTGTTGTTAATATGCCTGGAGGATGCTGCCTTAATGCCAGCCCATTTGTTTGGTCTATAGGCTGCGTACCCGCCGGCTTCCGGCGGCCATCACCAAGATCGTGGAGTCGGATACCTATGCAGAAGACCCGCAGCACCCGTGCAATTGCTATTGCCAAGACCCAGGATAACGCAAAGTTGATCCGCGTAAGATTTCTGGCGATGGCGGTTGGAGCAACTGTTGCTCTTCTTTCGGTTCCTTTCTACTTCTGACGTAGTCTCCCCGCAGCCTTGCTGCGGCAAGGAATGTGTGGACGAGTAACGGCGTCGGTGTAGCTCTGGATCTACGTCGGTAGCTTGAGTTACGTCAATTTCCTATTTATCTAATCTTCAGATATCTCCGTCAAAAACAACAGTGTCTCTCACATTTTGGAAAGAGCCCTGTTTTGACCAAGAAGCTTCTCCCCTCATCCGTTGTATCCCGGATTGTTCTCCTCTGCCTTTTTCTCGTTTCCGTGGCAGCGGCTACTCTTTCCGGGCTTGCCTATGTCAATCTTCGGAACGACGTCATGTCGAGTGCACGTGCCGATGCCTATAAGGCGATGCGCACGCTGGGGCTTCTTTATGAGCTGGAACTGCCCGGTGCGAAGACAGAGATCCGCGACGAAGTCGTCAACAAGGTTCTCCAGGGCGAAGGCGCTCTGAAAGGCCATGACGTGGTCGACCGTGCCGCTGCTGCCATCGGCGGCGTTGCAACGATCTTTGAAAAGCAGGGCGCAGACTACGTCCGCATCTCCACCAACGTGAAGACGGAAAAGGGTGAGCGCGCCATCGGCACGAAGCTTGCTCCCGAACATCCGGCGCAGCCGAAGCTCGGCAAGAGCGAATCCTATTTCGGAAACGCGGTTCTGTTCGGCAAGGACTACATGACCGGGTATTTCCCGATCACCAATGCCGCAGGTGCAGTCACCGGCGTCCTCTTCATCGGTGTTCCGATGGAAGTCTATTTCGCCCATATCGCGTCGTCTGCTTATATCCTCATTGGCACGTCGGCGATCGCGCTTCTGGTGCTCGGCTTCTTCAGCTTTTTCGCCATCCGGGCCCTCGTGCGCCCGCTCGGCGTGCTGACCGGCAGCGTCCGCGCCATTGCGCAGGGCGATAACAAGAGTGCGATCCCCTATCTCCAGCTGCCGAACGAATTCGGCAACATTGCCAGAGCCCTTGAGGTTTTCCGCGATAAGGACCGCGAAAAGCAGCTGATCGAAAGCCGCAGCGCCGCAGAGCGTGCCGAAGCGGAAGCGGATCGCCATCGCAACGATACCGAAAAGCAGCATGTCGACGCCCAGATCGAGCACGCCGTCACGCAGCTTGGATCGGCCTTGTCGCGTCTGTCCCAGGGCGATCTATCCGCATCGATCGACACGCCGTTCTCCGGTCGTCTTGAAGGCCTGCGGACCGATTTCAACAATTCGATCCTGCGGCTGCGTGAAACGATGACGCATATCCGGGCCAGCACGCTCTCGATCCAGAAGAGCAGCTCCGATCTCAGCCACTCGTCGACGGACCTGTCACGCCGCACCGAAAGCCAGGCCGCTTCGCTCGAAGAGACGGCAGCCGCCGTGGACGAGATCACCGTTACCGTACGCTCCTCCGCCGAACGCGCTCGCGAAGCCAATGACGCCGTGACGCAGACCAAGAAGAGCGCCGACAGTTCCGGCACCGTGGTCCGCAATGCCGTCGAAGCGATGGGCAAGATCGAGGAAGCGTCCAAGAAGATCGAGCTGATCATCGATGTCATCGACGACATTGCCTTCCAGACCAACCTCCTCGCCTTGAACGCCGGCATCGAAGCCGCGCGGGCAGGGGATGCCGGCAAGGGCTTTGCGGTCGTTGCCCAGGAAGTGCGTGAACTGGCCCAGCGCTCCGCCGATGCGGCCAAGGAAATCAAGGGCCTGATCGACCAGTCCAGCCACGAGGTCCATTCCGGATCGACGCTGGTGCAGGAAGCCGGCGAAGTGCTGGCCACGATCAGCAGCGACATCACCATCATCAGCAAGCATGTCGATACGATCGCCACTGCCAGCCGCGACCAGGCCGCAGCGCTTCAGGACATCAACAGCTCCGTCAACAAGATGGATCAGATGACCCAGCAGAACGGTGCCATGGTGGGCGAAACCAGCGAGGCGAGCCGTCGCCTTGCTGAAGAGGCGGATATGCTGCTCGGCCTCGTCCAGCAGTTCAAGATCGACAGCCAGAGATCAATGGCCCGTCAGGATAGCCGGGCAGCCTGAGCGCGGGAAGATGAAATGACAAGGGGCGGCTTTCGGGCCGCCCTTTTTTGTGAACGATGAGCCGGTTGCGATTTCGGCTTGGCACAAGGGCATGGGTTCGGGCGGCGTCGATTTCCGGTAACCGCTGCTGCATTGCACATTCCCCCTTGTGGCCTGGGGAATTCCTTTCTACTCTCCTCAAAATTATAGGGAAATTCGCGCGAACCGTCCTGCCGCGCAGGGGCGGTGGCTGCAGGTGCTGCAACAGGAGAGAATTGATGAAAGCCCATTTGCTCAGCATAGCCGCCGCTTTGGCTGCGACCGCTTTCACAGTGTCTGGTGTTTCCGCCCAGGAACGCACTGTGCATGTCTACAACTGGTCCGACTACATCGATGAATCGATCCTGCAGGACTTCACCAAGGAAACCGGCATCAAGGTTGTCTACGACGTCTTTGACAGCAACGATATCCTGGAAACCAAGCTGCTTGCCGGCGGCTCCGGTTACGACGTCGTGGTGCCGACCGCCCCGTTCCTCGCCCGCCAGATCCAGGCCGGCGTCTTCCAGAAGCTCGACAAGTCCAAGATCCCCAACCTTTCCAACCTGTGGCCGGAAATCTCGGCGCGTCTTGCCAAATACGATCCCGGCAACGAATACGCCGTCAACTACATGTGGGGCACGACCGGCATCGGCTACAATGTCGATAAGGTCAAGAAGGCACTCGGCGATACGCCCCTCGACAGCTGGGACGTGCTGTTCAAGCCTGAAAATGCTGCAAAGCTCAAGTCCTGCGGCGTCAACATCCTCGATGCATCCGACGAGACCTTCGCGATCGGCATGAACTATGTCGGCAAGGATCCCGACAGCAAGGAAACGAAGGATCTCGAAGCGGGCGGCAAGGTCTATTCCGACATCCGCTCCTCGGCAAAGACGTTCAACTCCTCGTCCTATATCGATGATCTCGCCAACGGCGACATCTGCATCACCATCGGCTGGTCGGGCGACATTCTGCAGGCAAAGACCCGCGCCGAGGAAGCCAAGAACGGCGTCAACATCGAGTTCTCGATCCCCAAGGAAGGAACCTATATGTGGTTCGACAACCTTGCGATCCCGGCCGATGCAAAGAACGTGGCCGAAGCGCATGAATTCATCAATTACTTGATGAAGCCCGAAGTGATCGCCAAGGCATCGAACTACGTTCAGTATGCCAACGGCAACCTGGCCTCGCAGAAGTTCATCGACAAGGAAGTCCTGGAAAACCCGGCGGTCTACCCGACCGAAGAGGTCACCAAGAAGCTCTTCACGATCTCGCCTTACGGGCCCAAGGAACAGCGCGTGCTGAACCGGCTCTGGACCCAGATCAAGACCGGCAAGTAACCATCGGCTTCGGGGCAGGCAAAACCTGCCCCGATCTGTTTCTGGCAATATTTCTTTAGGGCAGGCGGGGCAGGCGATGGCAAAGACACTCGGACCGGTAAAACGAAAATTCTCTCCGTGGACCGATCCGGCTTCGGTGCCCTTCATCCGCTTTGAAAACATCACCAAGCGCTTCGGCAATTTCACCGCCGTCGATAATCTGACGCTCGATATCTACGAGAGGGAATTCTTCTCGCTGCTCGGGCCGTCCGGCTGCGGAAAGACGACGCTGATGCGGATGCTGGCAGGCTTCGAGGAGCCGACGGAAGGCCGCATCCTTTTGCAGGGCAAGGACATTTCCGGTGTTCCGCCCTACAAGCGCCCGACCAACATGATGTTTCAGTCCTACGCGCTCTTCCCGCATATGTCGGTTGAAAAGAACATCGCCTTCGGTCTCAAGCAGGACAATTTGCCAAAGGGCGAGATCGATACCCGCGTCGAGGAAATGCTGAAGCTCGTCAAGCTGGAGCAGTTCGCCAAGCGCAAGCCGGCACAGCTTTCCGGCGGCCAGCGCCAGCGCGTGGCGCTGGCAAGGTCGCTCGCAAAGCGCCCGAAGGTCCTGCTGCTCGACGAACCGCTCGGCGCGCTGGACAAGAAGCTGCGCGAGGAAACCCAGTTCGAACTGATGGATATCCAGCAGACGCTGGGACTCACCTTCCTCATCGTCACCCACGACCAGGAAGAGGCGATGACCGTGTCCGACCGTATCGCGGTCATGGACAAGGGCATCATCATGCAGGTGGCAACGCCGGCCGAAATCTACGAGGCCCCGAACAGCCGCTACGTGGCAGACTTCATCGGCGATATCAACATCCTCGAAGGCACGGTGACGCAAACCGATAGCGCGCTCGGCGCCCCCGGCCTGGTGCGGATCGACAGCGACGGTCTGAGCGTTGCCGCAGAACAGGAATGCCAGGCCGTCAAGGGAGATCACGTCGCCTACGCGGTCCGCCCGGAAAAGGTGCGCATCTCGCAGGAACAGCCCGCCGATACGTCCCTCAATGCGGCCTATGGCGAAGTCTGGGACATCGGCTATCTCGGCGACTTCTCGGTATTTCTCGTGAAGATGGAGGACGGCCGTATCGTCCGCGCCGCGCAGGCCAACGTCTCGCGCCTGGTCGATCGGCCGATCACCTTCGGCGACATGGTGTGGCTGACCTGGTCACGCGATGCCGGCCTTGTGCTGACACGATAGGGAGCGCGATCATGGCCGATACGACAGCAGACAATCCGCATGCCAACCCGGCCCGCTGGCTGGTCGTCGCAGTGCCCTATCTCTGGCTGCTGCTGTTCTTCGTCGCGCCCTTCCTGATCATCTTCAAGATCTCGCTGTCGGACACGGCGATTGCCATGCCGCCTTATACGCCGGTGTTCGGCGGCTGGGGCACCATCAGCGATTTCGTCTCCGAGCTGGACATCGAGAACTACCTGTTTCTCACCGAGGACCCGCTTTACTTCCAGGCCTATATGTCGTCGCTGCGGATTGCCGCGATCTCGACGTTCTTGCTTCTCCTCATCGGCTATCCGATGGCGCTTGCCATGGCGCGCGCACCCAATTCCATCCGGCCGATCCTTCTGATGCTGGTCATCCTGCCGTTCTGGACCTCGTTCCTCATCCGCGTCTATGCCTGGATCGGCATCCTGAAGCCGGACGGGTTGCTGACGCTCGCCTTGCAGACGATCGGGCTGATGGGACCGGATCAACAGGTGGAGATCTTCAGAACCGACACGGCCGTCTTTATCGGCATCGTCTATTCCTATCTGCCCTTCATGGTCCTGCCGCTCTATGCGGCGCTCGAAAAGATGGACAATACCCTGCTCGAAGCCGCCAACGATCTCGGCTGCCCGCCGTGGAAGGCGTTCTGGAAGATTACCTTTCCACTGTCGCTGCCGGGCGTCATCGCAGGCTCGATGATCTGCTTCATCCCGATCACAGGCGAATTCGTCATCCCGGATCTGCTCGGCGGCGCCGATACGCTGATGATCGGCAAGACGCTGTGGACGGAGTTCTTCAGCAACCGCGACTGGCCGCTTGCGTCGGCCGTAGCAGTGGTCTTGCTGCTGATGCTGGTCGTGCCGATCGCCATATTCCAGAACCAGCAGAAGAAGGTGGCGTGAGATGACAAAGAACCGCCTTGATGCCACCGTCCTGACGCTTGGCTTCGCCTTCCTCTACATCCCCATCATCATTCTGGTCGTCTACTCGTTCAACGCCTCGCGGCTCGTCACGGTCTGGGGCGGCTTCTCGCTCAACTGGTACGTCTCGATGTGGTCGAACCAGGGTCTTATGGATGCCGCCTGGGTCACGGCCCGCGTCGGTCTGTTGAGCGCCACGTTCGGTACCATCCTCGGCACGCTGGCCGCGCTGACGCTGGTCCGCTACCAGAAGTTTCCGGGAAAGATGCTGTTCTCAGGCATGATCTATGCGCCGCTGGTCATGCCGGAGGTCATCACCGGCCTGTCGCTGCTGCTTCTTTTCGTGGCGATCGGCGTCGATCGCGGGTTCTGGACCGTCATCATCGCCCACACAACCTTCACCATGTGCTACGTGGCGATCGTCGTTCAGTCGCGGCTTCTCACCTTCGACCGCAGTCTGGAAGAGGCAGCGCTCGATCTCGGCTGCCCGCCGGTCAAGACGTTCTTCCAGATCACCCTGCCGCTGATCCTGCCCGCCGTCATCTCCGGCTGGATGCTCGCCTTCACCCTGTCGTTGGACGACCTTGTGATCGCAAGCTTCAACACCGGGCCAGGTGCCACCACGCTGCCAATCAAGATCTATTCGCAGGTGAGGCTCGGTGTGACGCCGGAAATCAACGCAATCTGCACGATCCTGATCGCGCTGGTGACACTCGGCGTCATCGCCACCTCGATCGGCACCAAGCGCGCCGAGGTCCGGCGTATCCGCGACGAGCATATGGCGCTGCGGACCGGGAGCTGAACCGTCAGGGCGTGTGTTATTCGGTGATCTTCGGCGTGGGCTTTGCGACCGGCCAGATTACCGGGTTCTGCCAGGATCCCCCAATAAAAAAGTGGGTGGCATCCGGGCGGCCAGCGGCAGCGTCCCCGCTGGTTGTCCCGCTGGAATCTGTGAGCACACCGGCAGAAAGCGCGAGGCTGTTATTGGCATAGGGCACGATGCCGTTGAGCGTAATACGCTCGTTGGTTCCAACGATCAGCCCGTTGCGGATATCGGCTAAACCATCAGCGACGGTGACGTTAATATCGACACTCTGGAATTCGTAAGCTCCGGTCCCTGCTTCGCTCAGCGTGAAATAGGGTTTTTGGGTCGCCAGCCGTCTTATGCCTGCCATGTCCACACCGGGCAGAGTTCCGCTGCCGGCACGAAAGCGCAGCGATCCTTTCGCATTGCGCAGCGTTTCCGCCGTCACCGGTCGCGCCACGTCCAGCGCCAGTTCGAGCGAGCCCGAGGCGCCGGGTAGCGGGGCCGTCAGGCCAAGCCGGCTGATCACGCTGGCGAAGTCGGCGTCCTGCACGGAGAGCCTTATGGCAACGCCGCCGGTCTCGCCGTCCTTGATCGTCGCGATGCGGCCGGTCAGTCGTCCGTTTTCGAAATCGCTGTCGAGAATATCGATCCGTGACTGGTCACCGATATTCATGATGCCGACGGCAACTTCGCTGAGCTGGAAGGGGCCGATTTCGACGCTTTGTGCGGAAAGCCTCAAATCCAGCTCGAGCCGGTCGCGCAGTCTTGCGGCGGGATCGCTTTTGTCGAGAAGTCGCGGCGCGATCTCGGCCAGCATCGGCAACACGTCGCGGGTGTTGAGGGCGAGCGTCCCGGTCAGCCGCGGGGGCGCATCCGCCGGCATGGTCAGGTCCAGAATGCCGCTTGCCGTGATGTCGTCGATACCGAGCGACAGGCTTTCGAACCGCATCGCCGTATCGTTGGTGATCAGCCGGGCCTTCACGGAGAGCTGCTTCAGCTTTTCCGTGCCTGGCAGGTCGAACCCCATCCACTGCATGGCTTTGGCGCCATCCGCCGTTGCAAATTCGGCATCTCCGGACAAAAAGCCGTGGCTCGCGAGGTTGACGACGCCGCTGAACTTGGCGTTGAACAGGTCCGACTGGATCGAGCCCGAAGTGCTACTGCTGCGGCCCGAAAACAGAAGCAGAGGCTGGCGCGAGGTGATATCGGCCGTGACCCTGCGGCCGGCAATCGTTGCCTGGCCCTTGAAGCTCGCGCTGCGTGAAAGATAGGACCAGTCGATCTCGCTGTCGATCCGGTCGACCCGGACGATGCGGCCATCCTCTTCGTTGGTAATCTGAAGCGTGCCGTTCTCGATCAGGACATCGCCGATCGGCGCATCATTCGAATTGTCCAGCAACTGACCGGTGCCATCGCTTTTGACAGCGCGAACGGCGCGGCTGAGCAATCCGTCATTGGTCCAGTCCAGTCGCCCATTCGGTTTGCGCAGCACGAAAAGCTGCGGGTCCTTGAGGTGGAAATCCTTGAATTCCGGCTGACCCACCAGCGCGCCCAGAAGATCGAACGACGCCGACAGTTCACGGACGCTGCCAAGCATGCCTTTCTTGCCATGATCGATGTTGCGAACCATTACATCGGAGAATGTGATGCGCGGCTCCGGCCAGAAGGCAAGCGACGGCTGTCCGCCGATCGACACGTCGTGGCCGATCCATTCCTCGACGGCGCGCTCCATTCGTTCCCGTACCAGCACGGTCGAAACAAGGAAGGGTGCCGCGAGCTGGAAGGCGACGAAGAGGCTCAGCAGCGAGACCAGAACGATCAAGGCGATGCGCGTCCGCTTCCCTAAGGGGCGTCCGAAGGTCCTACGCAGCTTTCCGTCTGTCTCGTTGGGCATGGCTCACGCGAATATAGGAAATGCCGGCGTCGCGCAAATGCAGCAAGCGCGCGCTCCAGTGCTTTATCCCCCTCGATCGCATGATATACAGACGGTCAGGGACGCGCCTGTGAACGGCATAGGAGGAGAATTGCATGAGTGAGCAGCAGCCGCTTTGGTCGCCATCGGAGGAGACGTTGCGGACAGCACCGCTTGCCCGCTTCATCGTCTGGTGCAGCGAGCGGTATTCAATCGGTTTTGAGGATTACGACGCATTCCACAGCTGGTCGATCGAACAGCGCGGCGATTTCTGGTCCGCAGTCTGGGATTTCTGCGGCGTCAAGGGCGACAAAGGCGACGTCTACCTGGACGACGATGGCGAGATGCTCGCCGCCCGCTTCTTTCCCCATGCACGCCTGAACTTCGCCGAAAACCTGCTTGCCGGCAGCGGAGCCGACGCGAAGACCTCGGACGCTCTGGTCTTCTGGGGCGAGGACAAGGTCAAGGACCGTTGGTCCTGGGAAAGGTTGCAGGGCGAGGTGTCAAGGCTTCAGCAGGCATACCGCGCACTCGGCATCGGCAGGGGAGATCGCATCGCCACGATGATGCCGAATATGCCTGAAACGATCGCCTGCATGCTGGCAGCAGCCTCTATCGGGGCAATCTGGTCTTCCTGCTCGCCGGATTTCGGTGAACAGGGCGTGCTGGACCGGTTCGGACAGATCGGCCCAAAGCTGTTCATCACCTGCGATGGCTACTGGTACAACGGCAAACTGCAGGATGTGTCGGCAAAGGTCGACGCGGTTTCAAAGACGCTCGGGGTACCGGTTCTGGTCGTGCCCTATGCAGGGTCGCAGGACAAGAATGCCGCGCCGCTCGCAAAGACCCTCTCCGACGGCCGCGCGCTTGCCGATTTCCTGGCGCCGTTTGCGGCACTGACCGTCGAATTCGAGCCGCTGCCGTTCTCGCATCCGCTCTACATCCTGTTTTCGTCAGGCACGACCGGCATCCCGAAATGCATCGTCCACTCGGCCGGCGGCACGCTTCTCCAGCATGTGAAGGAACATCGGCTGCATTGCGGCATCGAGCCGGGTGAAAACCTGTTCTATTTCACTACGTGTGGCTGGATGATGTGGAACTGGCTGGTCTCCGGTCTCGCAGTTGGCGCCACACTCTGCCTCTATGACGGTTCGCCCTTTGCTCCGGATGGCAACATCCTGTTTGACTATGCGGAACAGGAGCGGTTCGCCGTTTTCGGCACGTCCGCGAAATATATCGACGCCGTGCGCAAAAGCGGCATCGTGCCTGCGCAGAGCCACGATCTGTCCACCCTTCGCCTCGTGACCTCGACGGGCTCGCCGCTGTCACCGGAAGGCTTTTCCTTCGTCTATCAGGGCATCAAGAACGACGTCCATCTCGCCTCCATCTCCGGTGGCACGGACATCGTCTCCTGCTTCGTGCTGGGCAATCCGCTGAAACCGGTCTGGCGCGGCGAGATCCAGGGGCCGGGCCTCGGCCTTGCCGTCGATGTCTGGAACGACGAGGGCCAGCCGGTGCGTGGCGAAAAGGGCGAACTCGTCTGCACCAAGGCATTCCCATCCATGCCGCTGATGTTCTGGAACGATCCCGACGGCCAGAAATACCGTGCCGCCTATTTCGAGCGGTTCGACAACATCTGGTGCCACGGCGATTTTGCCGAATGGACGACCCATGGCGGCATCGTCATCCATGGCCGTTCCGATGCGACGCTTAATCCCGGCGGGGTTCGGATCGGCACGGCTGAGATCTACAATCAGGTCGAGCAGATGGACGAGATCGCCGAAGCGATCTGTATCGGCCAGGACTGGGACGAGGATGTGCGCGTCGTGCTGTTCGTCCGGCTGGCGGACGGACTGACGCTGGACGACCGACTGACCAGGGAGATTAAGGCGCGTATTCGCGCAGGCGCCTCGCCACGGCACGTGCCGGCAAGGATCATCCAGGTCGCCGATATTCCCCGCACCAAATCCGGCAAGATCGTCGAACTTGCCGTGCGCGATATCGTTCACAATCGGCCGGTCAGAAATCGGGAGGCGCTTGCCAACCCGGACGCGCTGGAGCTGTTTGCCAATGTCGCGGAGTTGCGGAATTGACGGCCATCAGGTGCCCTGTGCCATTGCGGGTCGCCGTTCCTGCATTGCCGGAACTGGTATTGGTTTTTAACGGCGTGTTAAGCCTCGCCCGCCAAAACTGATCCGGCATGATACTTTTCGTGTAGGGAAGATGAGCAAGGCTCAGGCTTTGCTGATTAGGAAGTCTTCCGTCACTTTTCGAACAGCATCAATTCCAGGCAGCCTCAGGGCTGCCTTCTTTTTACGTGCGTTCAGTTGGCAAGCACCCGCTGCGGCGGAAAGGTGATTTCCACCAGCGTTCCCTCGTTCGGCGCCGAGCTGATCGAGAAGGCTGCCTTGTTTGCATCCACCATCGCCTTGGTAAGCGGCAGCCCGAGACCTGTTCCGTCGCCACGCTTGCGGGCAGCACCGGCAACCTGCCGGAAAGGCTTCATCGCAAGTTCCAGTTCCGCCCGGGTCATGCCGATCCCTGTATCGCGGATACGCAGCGCCACGCTGCCATTCGGCTCATAGGCGGTCGACACCACGATCTGCCCGCCCGATGGTGTAAACCGGATCGCATTCGACAGAATGTTGAGTGCGATCTGCTTGACCGAGCGCAGGTCGGCGACGACTTGCGGCACAGCCTGCGACAGCGCGGTGCGGATGATCACCCGTTGGCCGTTTGCCTGCGGCTGCACCAGCGACACGGCTTCCGATATCGTCTCGTTGAGGCCGACAGCGACGAAATCCAGCTCCATCTCGCCGGCTTCGATTTTCGAGATGTCGAGAAGGTCGTTGACGATGTCGAGTACGTGGCGACCGGACCGACCGATGTCGTTGGCATATTCGATATAGCGCGGATGGCCGATCGGGCCAAACCGCTCGCCGGCCATCATGTCTGAAAAGCCGATGATGGCGTTAAGCGGCGTGCGGATCTCGTGGCTGACATGCGCCAGGAAATCGCTCTTGTGGGCGTTGGCTGTCTCGGCGGCGCGCTTTGCCGTGCGAAGCTCGTCTTCGGTGCGCTTCCACTGGGTAATATCGCGGATCACGGCGCAATAACCGTTCGACGAGGTCAGCTTGCCGATCGTCATAAACAGCGGCAAGAACCCGCCGGACGCTTCGCGACCGATCACCTCGCGGCCATCGTTCAGCACGCTGGCAACGCCATGCCCGGCAAGTCCGGAAAGATAATCGACGATCGCCCGCTGGCTTTCATGGGCAAACAGCATCACGAACGGTTTGCCGTCGATTTCTTCCTGATCGTAGTTGAACAGCGCGCTTGCCGCCCTGTTCACCGAACGGATCTCGCCATCCGCACCGATCAGCACGACGCCATCGGTCGCAGTTTCCAGGATTGCACGCAACTCTTCGACTTCCACCTGCAGCCTGACCAACTGGTCGGCAGGGCGGACCGTTCGGGCAACCGTACGGATTTCCGCGCCCGGGTGATCGGACAGCGAGTTTGCTTCCGACGCGTCGGATGTCGTCGGCATCAGCGCCAGCATCAGGGCCGTCGTGTCGTCCCAGCGAACCGATTGCAGACGTGCGGTCACCGGCAGGATCTCGTCGTCGGCACGCACCACCACCATGCCGCTTGGTCTCGCACCATCGTCATCGAAGTCCTGGCGCTGCAAGAGGGCATCCAGACCGCCGACCTCTTCCAGTTCCTCAAGTGATGCATAGCCGGTCAGCTTGAGGAATTCCGGATTGCAATGGATCAGCGTGTCGCCGTTGTGAACGAGCAGTGCCACCGGCATCTGGTCGACAATCTCGGCGGAGAGGCCGATGCGCTCGCGCACCGGGATCATGCTCAGCAGAGGGACGTCGGATGGCTCGACATGCTCTGGCTCCGGCGCAACATCTGCGGGCTCAAGCATTGCTGCAGCCGGGATTTCCGTGCCAGCGTCGTCCTCGCTGTCGCTCTGGTTCTCGTTTGCAGCGACAGGCGGGAAGTCCGAGGCGAGGTGGTCGTCAACAGCGCTGCCGTCGAGATCCGTTTCGGATGCCTCGATGCTATGGCCTTCGTCGCCCGCCTGAGCGACAATCTCAGCCTCATCCGACACGTGGTCTTCTGCGGCCGGTGCCTCTTCGGCGGAAAGCACCTCTTCTTCGGATGCCATGTCTGAAGCAGGCTGCTCCTGCCAAGGATTGGTCACATCAGTCTCATCTGCCACTGGCTCTGAAACGTCAGTATTCTCCGCGGAAATCTCGCTTGCGGGGGAAGCTTTGCTCGGCGCTGGTTCAGTCGGCGCAGTCTCGGCGTTTGCTGGCGTTTCTTCCGTTGCGCGGTCGAGCTGGCGCCCAATCTCGCGGAAGGCCGCCTGTTCGACCGGCGTCAGGCGGGCGCGGTGTTCTTCGAGCTGGATGACCTTGTCGGACTGGCGACGGCCGGGGTTCTCGACCAGCCGCAGCGCAGGACGCTCACCGGCTGGCCACTCGAGCGGGGCAGCGTCGGAACGGTCGCTATCGGAATAGGTGGTTCCGTAGATGGCGCTATCAGACGGGGACGTTGCTTCCGGCTCCTCCTGTTGCGCTTCCGTCGCCACCGGGCGGTCTTCCAGAACGTCGGAGACCTGCTCGGCGTCATCGGATGGCAGATCGGCGGCGTTTACCGCGTCCTCGATGCCCGGTTCTTCAGTCTCCTTGACCGCTTCATCCTCGACCGTCGTCGGCGAAAGCGTCAGGCCGGTGGCGTCAGGATCATCCTTGGCGTCGGCGATCCGCACGATGCCGAAGCCGCGGAAGCCGTCGAATTCGCGACTGCGGGTATAGGTGGGCAGTGCCGCCAGATCGACCGGCACGACAAGTGCCGTGCCCTCTACCGGCCACCAGATGGTTTTGCCCGACCAGGTGTCGCGCTTGCCGAGCAGTTCGGTAATGCGGCCCTCCGGATCGAGATGGAAGAGAGCGGCGAGGTCGGAAAACGCCATGCCGACAACATCTGCCGCATGCGGTCCCACGGCCTTGGCGAATTCTCCCGAGACCTCTGTAAACTGCCCATCGGCATCGATCTTCCAGACGAAACGCACAGCGCGTGAATCGCGGCTGAACACAAAGCCTTCCACGTCGCCGGATGCATCGGGCTCGGCAACCGTAGTTTCTGGAGCGGCGACCGATATCAGAGCCTGCTCGCTCCGTGTTTCGGCCGGCTCGGATGCATCCCCTGCCTCCGGTGCCGGAAGGCGGTCTTCCGCGATCTCGTCCGAGGCTTCCGCGATCTCATGCGCCGGAATGTCTTCGACAATATCCTCCGACACGATGTCTTCGGCAACTGCTTCCGGAGCGGGCTCCAGATCGACTTCTTCACTCTCCGGCTCTACCGCCGCCGCTTCTTCAACTGGTACGTCGCCATCGACCGGCGCGTCAGCAACCGTAGCTGCGTCGTTAACCGCGGTTACCGCAGCCTCTATTTCCGCAACCGGCTCCGGCTGCTCGGCGGGCTCGTAAATTTCTTCGTCCGCCGCAGTCTCTTCAATCGCGACCGTGTTGATCTCGGTTGCCTCTGCCGCCGTCACGGTTTCAGGAAGCTCGAACTCTTCCTGAGCCTCAACATCGTCCTCGATCGCGGCAAGGGCGTCGATGACCGCAGTCTCGTCGTCGGGCACCATCGCAACGACGCCGGGATCAACCAAGGTTTGCGGGGTAACCGCGTCATCGGTCGCCATATCGACAGTGAACAGAATGTAGAGGGCAGGGGCGTCCGAAAGCTTGCCGATGGCAGCCGGAAGGTTGCCCTTGGCGGTCGTGATCGGGCGTTTGGCAAGCCGGCTGGGATCGGCGGATGCCGTCGCCGAAAGCGTCGTGATCGCCGCTTCCGATATGTCGAGACTTTCAAAACGCTCGGAGGCAGCGGCAACCTTGCCTGCCGCGTCAACGATAGCGATATGGGTGTCTGCTTCCTCGAAGCCCTCGATCATCCGCTCCGCACGCTCGGCGATCGTTGCAAGCTCCCGCTCGGGTGCTGCCGAAAAGAGAATGGCCCGCTCGCCATGGACTTCGACAAGTTCACAGGCCCCGCGAAGCACGACCCGTTGGAAACCGGAAATAACGCGGACTGCGAGGCCTCTTGTATCGCCGACCTTGGCAAGCTGGCGGGCGGTTGCCTCGACCTGGCGAAAGGCCACGTCGGCGCGGTTCGGCCCCTGATCGATCAGGTCGTAGATCGAGCCAAATCCGAAGAGCGCTGCACCGCGTCCGTTCGCCCACAGAGGCATGCGCATGTCGGAGGAAAACAGCACGATTCCGTCGCCCGCTGCAAAGCGTTCCCTGACGCGCTCGTGGACGGCGATGTCGATGAAAGGGTACTGTACAGAGGACATGAACGACCTGTCGGTTAACTACCGGCATTCCTGAGAGACTTAATCCTTCGTTAATACCTTGCCCCCCTTCCGGGGTCCACAGGCCGACCGGTTAAACCTCCGTCAGGGTTAACGACGGCGCTTTTGTGCGCCGCACAAATTCGTTGCGCGGCACAACGTTTGCGATTATATTTCAGGCATCCAACTCCGGCTTTTGCCCATTTAAAAGTCGGGGTAGGGCCTTGGAGGAGCTTTCGCGATGGCACACGGCACAGAAGAGATGTTTTCGTTTTCCGCTTTCGATCCCATGAAGCTTGGCGAACGCCTTCGCGACTTTGCCGGGCAGGGCGCAAGCCAGTCCAGTGAAGCCTATGCTAGGATGAAAGCCGCGACAGAGGAAGCCACCATGGCGGTGGAATCCACAGTTCACACGGCCCAGTCCGGTTCCGTTGAACTCGGGCTTAAGGCAATGGAAGCGTTCCGGTCCAATGCGGATCTGTCGCTCTCGCACATGCAGGCGCTGCTCGGCGTCAAATCAGCGTCGGAATTCTTCGAATTGCAGACCTCGTTCATCCGCCGTCAGGCAGAGGCGACGGTCGAGCAGGCAAAATCCATGCAGGACATGGCCCGCCAGCTTGCAGAAGACGTGTCGCGGCCGGGCAAGGACGCTGCCAAAAAGGCAATGGCAAATTTCCGAACCGCTTGATCGCGACCAGCGCATCACGCCCATATTCCATGGCCGCCGACTGGGCGGCCATTCCATTTTTGGCTTCGTTCTCTCAAAAGGGGCTTGCCAAACGCTGCCGATGGCAGTATCTGCACCGGCGACGCGATTTAGGCGTCTTGTGCGGTTGTAGCTCAGTTGGTTAGAGCGCAGGCTTGTGGCGCCTGAGGTCAGTGGTTCGACCCCACTCAACCGTACCACTTCTTTTCCTGGAATTTCAGATCAGTGAAGCGGCTTGTCGCCGGCAATCCGCATGGCGTCCTGAAACACACGGCCGAGCCTGGCGCGTTCTTCGCCCAGTTGGACCAGGGCCTTGTTGAACCGCCGCGCTACGGCAGCATCGATATCGCTCCGCCGGACCTGGTTTGGTTTCTGGCCATCCTGCGATTTGACAATCATCGGGCGACCGATGTTTTCCTGAAACTGCGCCAATGTCATGCCCGCCTTCAGCAACAGCGTGCGCATATGAGTCCTGTTTTCGGTCGCAAGCGTCAACCGGAAAGCATTGACCAGCGAGTCCTTGGAGGCCGGCAGGTCGCGCACGTCGAAGAGGTCGTTCTTCGTCTCGTGTTCGCGCAAATAGGTCAGGTGAAGCTCCACAAGGCGATGCGCCGCCTCGAGAATGTCAGCATCGGTGCTTCCGGGTATACCCAGATTTTCAAAACGTTTCGAACTCGACTGATGCATATTGACGTCCCTATTCGAGCAGAGAACGCGCGAAGACTGTTTTTGTTCGAAAAAGCGGCAAACAACGAGCTCGGATCTGCGACGACGCTCAACACTTTTTGTTGCAGTGCAGCGAATGCCCTTGCCGTGGGGGCATCAATGCATATCTATTGCGCTCTGGCGGCACGAATATTGTGCAGTCGAACTTCGGGCTGCTTGCCCCCTTCACTGCCTAACGGCAGATTTTGACGGAAGGAAGATTACCATGACGGTTTCCATTAATAACTTTCGTGCCTCGACAGAACAGGTTCTCGCACCGGATCAGGTGGCTGGGTTGATTGCCCAGGCGCGCCAGGCTGCCGGCTACAGCATCGACGATCTTGCCGTTACGACCGGATTGGTCACGGACGAGATCGTGGGTATGGAGAACGGCACGGATTTCGATCCTGCCAAGTTGAAGCGCATCGCAAATGCCCTCAAGATGCCGATGTCGGTTCTGAAGGCGTCGTAATCGCAGACGTCCGGCCTATCATGCTGGACGCTGTGAATGCTTAAGGCCCGCTTCTCGCGGGCTTTATTTTTGTCCGGACGGCGGTTTCCACACGAAGATCCGCGCTTCCTCCTGAATGACTTCCCGCAGGAAATCCGCGACGGTTCGAACCCGCACCAGGTTCCTGGCCGTCTCGTGATAACTGCTCCAATAGGCCCGGCGAATGGAGATGTCCGGAAGGATGCGGGTCAGGTTCATGTCCTGCGAAGCGACATAGTCGTGCAGAATGCCGATCCCGGCGCCGGACCGCACCGCTTCGATCTGGCCGATTGCGCTCGAAATCTCGAACCCGGCATCCCAGTTGCGCATCACCTCGCCGGTGAAGTTCAGCGACGGGGAAAAGATCAGGTCTTCCACATAACCGATCCGCGCATGGTCCTTGAGCGCCTCGATACTGTCGGGCACGCCTGCGTCCTGGAGATAGGCTTTCGAGGCGTAGAGGCCGAGCGTGTAATCCGTCAGCCGCGATGAGACCAGGCGCCCCTGTTCTGGCCGGTCGATCGTGATTGCGATATCCGCTTCCCGTTGCGACAGCGAAAACGAGCGCGGCACCGGCACCAGTTGCAGTTTCAGCTGCGGATGCCGCTTCGTCAGCATTCCCAGGCGCGAGGCCAGGAAGTGCACGCCGAACCCGTCGGGCGCGCCGACCCGCACGGTACCGGCAATTGCCGCGTCGATCCGACCGGTACTCGCCTGCGCGTCCAGCATCTCCGTCTCGATCCGCTCGGCGGCCCGCAGAAACACCTCTCCCTCAGGCGTCAACTCGCAGCCATTGGTGCGGCGGATCAGCAGCCGCGTGCGAAGATCCTCTTCCAGCGCTGATATCCGTCGCCCGACCGTCGCATGGTTGATCCCGAGCCGACGGGATGCCGCAAGAATTTGTCCGCTGCGCGCGACAGCGAGGAAAAGCCGCAGGTCATCCCAGTTCATCGTTACCTCCAGGGCGGGTATCGTTGTGTCGAATTTCGCACAACGGATGCGTAAACCATGGCGTTGCCTTGTGCAAATTGACGCGTATCCTCGCCGCTTACAATTTCAAGAAGGAGGATCACCATGTACGAGATCGGTCATTTCATCGGCGGCAAGCATGTTGCCGGTACGAGCGGGCGCACGGCCAATGTCTTCAATCCGGCAACGGGCGAAGTCCAGGCGACCGTGGCGCTTGCGAGCGATGCGGATCTGAATGCAGCCGTCGAGAATGCCAAGGCTGCCCAGCCGAACTGGGCCGCCACCAACCCGCAGCGCCGCGCCCGCGTCTTTATGAAGTTCGTCCAGTTGTTGAATGACAACATGGATGAACTTGCCGAGATGCTGTCGCGCGAGCATGGCAAGACGATCGAGGATGCCAAGGGCGACATCGTTCGCGGTCTTGAAGTCTGTGAATTCGTCATCGGCATCCCGCATCTTTCCAAAAGCGAGTTCACCGAGGGTGCCGGTCCGAACATCGACATGTATTCCATTCGGCAAGCGGTCGGCATCGGTGCCGGCATCACGCCGTTCAACTTCCCGGCGATGATCCCGATGTGGATGTTTGCACCCGCGATTGCCTGCGGCAATGCCTTCATCCTGAAGCCCTCCGAGCGCGATCCGTCCGTGCCGATGCGTCTGGCCGAACTGATGATCGAGGCAGGCCTTCCGGCTGGCATTTTGAACGTCGTCAACGGCGACAAGTCCGCGGTCGATGCGATCCTGACGCATCCGGACATTTCTGCCGTCTCGTTTGTCGGCTCGACGCCGATCGCCCGCTATGTCTACGGAACCGCCGCCATGAACGGCAAGCGCGCACAGTGCTTCGGCGGCGCCAAGAACCACATGATCATCATGCCGGATGCCGATCTCGACCAGGCCGCCAACGCCCTGATGGGCGCCGGTTACGGCTCGGCCGGCGAGCGCTGCATGGCGATCTCGGTTGCGGTCCCGGTTGGCGAGGAAACCGCCAACCGCCTGATCGAGAAGCTGACACCGATGGTCGAATCCCTGCGCATCGGTCCCTACACGGACGAAAAGGCCGACATGGGTCCTGTCGTCACCAAGGAAGCCAAGGAGCGTATTCTCGGCCTGATCAACAAGGGTGTCGAAGAGGGCGCAAACCTCGTTGTCGATGGCCGCGATTTCAAGCTGCAGGGCTACGAAAACGGCAATTTCGTCGGCGGCTGCCTGTTCGACAACGTCACGCCCGACATGGACATCTATAAGACCGAAATCTTCGGCCCTGTCCTGTCAGTGGTGCGCGCCAAGACTTATGAGGAAGCGCTCGACCTGCCGATGCGCCATGAATACGGCAATGGTGTTGCGATCTATACCCGCGACGGCGATGCCGCCCGCGACTTCGCCTCGCGGATCAATATCGGGATGGTCGGCGTCAACGTTCCGATCCCGGTGCCGCTCGCCTATCACTCCTTTGGCGGCTGGAAGTCCTCGTCCTTCGGCGACCTCAACCAGCATGGCACGGATTCGATCAAGTTCTGGACCCGCACCAAGACGGTAACCAGCCGCTGGCCCACAGGCATCAAGGATGGCGCCGAATTCGTCATGCCCGTCATGAAGTAAGCCCGACTGTCGAATAGACACGCTCCGCCGCATTCTCGTGCGGCGGAGACATTGACCTCTTCCTAGGCGCTGCTAATTTACACATTCGTGTGAGGGGGAGTGTTCATCATGAATTACGAGTGGGACGTTTCGCGCGCGCGCCGCATCCGCCTGGCGAAAATCGGCATAACGTTTCTGGCGGCGACCTTCCTGTTTGCAGTTCCAGTCTGGTTTGCGGTACACATGGGCCTTGCCGAATAATGCCGGCAATAAAGCGCGTCATCGGCAACGCAGCGTTCAAGGGCAATTTCGCAAACTTTGGAATTGTTCAAAACTAGCAAACCCACTATGTATGGGGCCGTGACGAGTCTCGGGAGACGAATATGCGCCTGACAAAGCAGACCAACTACGCCGTTCGCATGCTCATGTACTGTGCTGCGAACGAGGGGAAGCTCAGCCGCATCCCGGAGATCGCGCGCGCCTATGGCGTGTCCGAACTGTTTCTCTTCAAGATCCTGCAGCCTTTGACCAAGGCCGGCCTGGTCGAGACCGTTCGCGGCAGAAACGGCGGTGTTCGCCTCGGTCGCGCTGCCGACCGTATCACTCTGTTTGATGTGATCCGCGTGACGGAAGACAGTTTCGCGATGGCCGAATGTTTCGAGGAGGGCGTCGCCGAATGTCCTCTGGTCGATAGCTGTGGTCTCAACTCGGCACTTCGCAAGGCGCTGAATGCCTTCTTCGACGTGCTGGCAGACTATACGATCGACGATCTGGTCAAGGCGCGCCCGCAGATCAACTTCCTGCTCGGGATCGATCCGCCGCCAGCAATCGCCAAGATGGTCGCGGCACCGGCCGCCTGATCTCAATACAGATCTCATCGCAGCATCAGTTTAGCGGCCCGGCAGGTTGACCTCCGGGCTGTCTTCTTTAGGAGTAGGCAACGTTTCCTTTATTGATGGCCCCTTGAGCCTGGCTCCGGGTGGTCACCCAGATATTCGTTGCCATGCCCTTTTCCCAACTGCGTGAATTTGCCCTGACCGCGCTGGTCGGTGCCGGCGGTGCGCTGATCGCCGCGATGATCGGCTTCCCCGCTCCCTATCTGATCGGTCCGGCGCTGGCCGTGTCGCTTGCGGGTATCGCAGGCCTCACCCTTTCGATCCCGAAAATCGTCCGGAACGGCTGCTTCATCGTCATCGGCATCTCGATGGGGGCGACCGTCACGCCCGACATCCTGGTGGCGATCAAGCGCTGGCCGCTAAGCTTTGTGATGGTCATGGTTACCGTCACGGCCCTGCTTTACGTCGCGGCCTGGGTCATGCAGCGTTTCTTCCATTACGACCGCACCACGGCTTTCCTCGCAGCTTCGCCGGGACATCTGAGCTACGTCCTCAGTCTTGCCGCTGACATGCGTTGCGACCAGCGAACGGTCGGCATTTCCCAGAGCGTGCGCGTGCTTCTGTTGACGATCAGCGTACCCCTGATTGTCACAGCATTTGATCTTGGCGGCGGAGATAGTGTCGCTCAGGTCATCGCGATGGACCTGCCGATGCTGTTGGGCATCCTTGCGGTGTCGACCGTCATCGGCATGCTCTTCCTGCGCTGGAAGCTTCCCGCAGCCCTTCTGCTCGCCGGCACACTGGTTTCGATCTCCACCCACGTGACATCGTTCGCCACCGGTGGCGTTCCCTCCTGGCTCATTGTCCCCGTCTATATCCTTCTCGGCGCCAACATCGGAACGCGCTTTTGCGGAATCTCGCTTCTCGAGGTGCGCACAGCGCTCGTATCCGGCCTCGTGGTCACGGTGATCGTCTCGGTCATGGCGGCGGCCATGGCCGGCACCGTCTCGTATGTCCTGGACATACCGCTCGATGCGGCCCTGATCGCGTTTTCGCCCGGTGGGCTGGAGACCATGGCGGCGATGGCGGTCATGCTGCATGCCGACCCGACCTATGTCGGCGCCCATCACGTCCTGCGCCTGATCTTTCTGTCGATCCTGATGCCGTTTGCGCTCGGGCGCGATGAAACGGGTCCGGGCAAGTCCGCGACTGGCGTTGAAGATCGCCGGGACTTGTGATCTGTCGCTCAATGCGGTTGAAGGAGACCGGCTGTCGATATCAAAGAGGAGCAACCAATGAGCAAACAGGCTGGCAGAGCCATCATCGTCATGGGCGTCAGCGGCGCTGGAAAGAGTTCCGTCGCTGAGCGTCTGGCAGAGAGCCTGAATTGCCGCTTCATGGAAGGCGACAGTCTGCATCCGCAGTCCAATGTCGACAAGATGGCGCAGGGAACACCGCTTACCGATGAAGACCGCTGGCCCTGGCTCGATGTGATCGGCGAGAAGATCGCCGAGTCGCTCGCGCGTTCAGAAGACCTCGTGGTGACCTGCTCTGCACTGAAAGTCGTCTACCGCGAACGACTGCGCAGCGCTGCGGGTGGCAAGCTGACCTTCGTGTTTCTCAAAGGAAGTCAGGAGCTGTTGAGCCGCCGGATGGGCGAGCGCAAGGGCCATTTCATGCCGACGTCGCTGTTGCAAAGCCAGCTCGCCACGCTGGAAAGCCCCGAGGGTGAAGCAGGCGTCGTGACCGTCGACATTGACGCCACGCTCGACCGCATCGTGGCAGATGCCGTAGCGGGGCTGACGGATACGATATGACACGCGATCCTAATTCAAGATAAACTGTTTGAGTGTCGAATTATTTTCAAAATTCTAATGCTTTCGGTGATCCGACATGCCTGACTTGCCGTACAACGCAAACTTATAATGTAACTATGCTGCCAGGTGCCTCTCTTATCGCCTCGTCCAGTATAGGCGACAGGGCGTACGGAGAGAGTTGCGGATGCGAGATTCGATGCAGAGTGCAGGCGGGAGTTCACTTCGTCGGGTACCGAAACAGGAAAGAAGCCGCGAACGCATTGATGATATCCTGAAGGTCTCGATGGAGCTGATCGGCGAAAAGGGTATCGATGCGGTCACGATGAAGGAGATTGCGTCTCTTTCAGGTGGTCCGATCGCCTCCGTCTACCAGTATTTCCCCAACAAGTCGGCGATCATCGCCATGCTCCATGAGCGCTATGTCGAGGAAGTCCGCGGTATTATCGTCGGACATATTCCACAGATCTCGACGGCCGAAGACGCGCTGGATGCAACGGACGTTCTTTTCGACCTCTATTACACCCGCATGCGCGAAAAGCCGTCGACCCAGGATCTGTTGAACGCCATCCAGGCCGACAAGGCGCTGGCAGACCGTGACATTACCGAAACCCGCTTCCAGGCCGACCTCTTCTTCGAGATCACCAAGCGGTTCGTCAGCGAACAGCTTTGGGAGAACTACGCCCGCACACTGTTTCTTATGTTCCACATGGCCGCGGCAACATTGCGTCTGGCGCTGATGGTGACGGAAGACGAGGCAGCCAAAATCGTTGCACAGTTCAAGTCGATCGTGCGGGCACAGTCGACCTATTACTTCAAAGGCAGTTTTCCCGCATCGCTGTAAGCTACAGCCCGAGTTTGTCCCGCATGCCGTACCACCAGGCCCCAAGCGCGGTGAGCGGCACGCGGAACGCCCGCCCGCCCGGGAAGGGTAGGTTGGGCAGGGATGCCCAGGTATCGAACCTCTCCGCATGGCCGGCAACCGCCTCACCAAGGATCTTGCCGAGCAGATGCGTGGTGGTCACGCCGTGGCCGCTGTCGCCGTGCGAGAAGAACACGGTGTCGGACAGCTTTCCCACATGCGGAATGCGGGTCAGCGTCAGTGCGAAATTGCCGCTCCACGCGTAGTCGATCCTGACATTCTTCAGCTGCGGGAAGGTCTTGAGCATGTTCGGGCGGATCACGCCCGTCAGGTCCTTCGGGTCGCTGCCGCCATAGCCGATGCCGCCACCGTAGAGCAGACGGTTGTCGGCGGTGCGGCGATAGTAATCGAGAATGTAATTGGCATCCTCGACGCAGTAATTTGCGGGCAGAAGGCGCTCAATCAGGCCCGCATCCAGCGGCTCCGTCGCCATCACCTGGCTCGAAACCGGCATCATCCGGCCATGGATCTCCGGCAGCAGCGGCGATAGATAGGCGTTGCCGCACACCAGCACATAGGATGCCGTGACACGACCCTTGTCGGTTCTGACCACGGGCTTTGCCGTCTGGTCGATACCCACCACCCGCGATCCCTCGAAAATCTGCGCGCCCAGGCTTTCGGCAGCTGCCGCTTCCCCGAGCACGAGGTTGAGCGGGTGAATATGGCCACCCTTCCTGTCGATCATGCCGCCGGCATAGCGGTCGCTTTTCACATAGCGTCCGACGTCTGCCTTCGAGACCATCTCCAGCCCGTCATGGCCGTGCTGTTCCCAGACGGCCTTGTGCAGCTCCATCTCGCGCACCTGCTTGTCCGTAAAGGCCGCGAAGAAACCGCCGGGCACGAGATCGCAGTCGATCCCGTATTGCGCTACGCGGGCGCGGATGATCTCGCCGCCTTCGAGCGACATCGCGCCAAGCTGCACGGCCTTGTCGCGCCCGTAGCGTCCGGCGATCGTTTCCAGATCGCGGCTATAGCCGTTGACGATCTGCCCGCCATTGCGGCCCGAAGCGCCGAAGCCGATCCGCTCCGCCTCCAGCACCACGACGGAATAGCCGCGCTCGGCCAGTTCGAGAGCGGCCGAGATGCCGGAAAAGCCCGCGCCGATCACGCAGACATCGGCCTCGATCTCGCCCTCGAGGGCAGGGCGCACACGCTTGTCATTGGCCGAGGCGGCATACCAGGAATTGGCGTGGCGGGGATTGTCTGCGGGTTTGAAAGCCATCTTACACCGTCCTGATATAGGCGTCGTATTCGACGTCGGTCACCCGCAGAGAAAATTCCGACAGCTCCTGCTGCTTGCAGGCCGTGTAGAGCGACCGGTATTTCGGCCCGAGCGTCGCGTAGGCGAACGTGGAGCGGGAAAACTGCTGCAGCGCATAGTCCCAGTTGGTCGGCAGCGGTTCGTGGCTGATCGCATGGTCGTCGCCGGTAATCGCCCCGCCCGGATTGCGCTTTTCCTTGATGCCGGCAAGGGCTGCACTGAGGATCATCGCCAGCACAAGATAGGGATTGGTGTCGGAACCTGCAACGCGGTGCTCGATGCGGGTCGCCGGCTTCGACGCGGTGATGACGCGCACGGCGGCCGAGCGGTTGTCGAAGCCCCAGGAGGCATAGGTCGGGGCATGTTCGGAAGGGCGCAGGCGCCGGTAGGAATTGGCATGCGGGGCAAACACCGCCATGCTTTCCCCCATGTTTTCCAAAAGCCCGCCCACCGAATGAAACAGCGCCTCGGACGGCCCGTTCTCGCCCATATAGACATTGCGGCCGTCGCTATCGATCAGCGAGAAATGCACATGCATGCCGCTTCCGGCCTGCGTGCCATAGGGCTTTGCCATGAACGTCGCGTCGAGATCGTTGGCGCGCGCCACGCCCTTGACGATCCGCTTGAGGAGCACCGCATAATCGGCAGCCTTCAGCGCGTCTGGCACGTGGTTGAGGTTGATCTCATACTGGCCCGGGCCGTTTTCCCGCAGTGTCGTATCGGCCGGTATCCCTTGCGCCCTCGCTGCAGAGGCGATGCCGTGGAAGACATTCTCGAAATCCTGCAGCTCGGAAATCGAGAGCACCTGTGTCTGGCCCGTATGCCAGCGGCCCTCGCGTGAATTCGGTGGCCGCACCGGGTCGATCGCCGAACGGATCGGGTCGATCAGGTAGAATTCCAGCTCCGTCGCCACGACCGGCGTCAGGCCGATCCGCTCGAAACCTTTGAGAACATTCGCCAGCACCTGGCGCGGATCGCCGTAAAATCCGGTCCCGTCCTGCTCGTTCATGCCCAGTAGAACCTGCGCCGTTGGCCGCTTCAGCCATGTCACACGCGACAGCGTGTCGGCGATGGGAAAGCAGATGCCATCCGGATCACCCGTGCCCTCCGCAAGGCCCGCGGCATTGACGTCGCGTCCCCAGACGTCGAGCGCGTAGACCGAGCGCGGCATCGCCATGCCCTTTGAGAGCACGTCGAGCGCCCGTTCGCGCGGGATCCACTTGCCCCGCGGCACGCCGTTGACGTCGATCACGAAGGCTTCGAGAACCTCGATATCGGGATTGTCATCGAGAAAGGTCCGGGCTGTATCGATCGTATCCATGAAAACACCGGTAGCCCAGACTTTCTCCTGCCGCTAGACCAAATGAAGAAGAGGGTCAGACGTTAAACCGCTCCGGCCTGTAAGCGGATATGTCGATCCGGGTCTTTTCGCCCATCATCGCTTCCGCGATGACCTGACCCGTGACCGGACCGAGCGTCAGGCCGTGATGCGCATGGCCGAAGGCGAACCACAATCCGTCGTGACGCGGCGCCTTGCCGATGACAGGCATCATATCCGGCGTGCAGGGGCGGGCGCCCATCCAGGGCTCCTTGTCCAGCCGCTCACCAAGCGGGAAGATCTCGCGTGCCACAGCTTCGGCGCGGGCAAGCTGAACCGGCGTCTTCGGCGCATCGCGGCGCGCAAATTCGGCACCGGTCGTCAGCCGGATCCCCTGGTTCATCGGGGCCAGGAAATAGCCGCGCTCTGCATCCATCGTCCAGCCGTTGAGCTTGGCATTGCCCTTTGGCGCATAATGCATGTGGTAGCCGCGCTTGACGCCGACGAGGAAATTGTAGCCGAGCGGCTTGGTCACCGTGTCCGACCACGGACCAAGCGCGACCACGACATCCTTCGCCTCGACCACGCCTTCGCCGGCAATGATGCGCCAGCCGGTCGCGGTCTTCGAAAGGCTCTTTGCGTCACCCGTCAGAACCCTGCCGCCAAGCTTTTCGAACAGCGCCACATAGGCACGCGTCAGCGCGAGCGGATCCTTGACCGCCCACGGGTCTTCCCATTTCAGCGCGCCGATGAAATCGTCGGAGAGATTGGGTTCCGCAACCGCAAGTTCCGCAGGCGTCAGAACTTTGAAGGAAAGGTCGTATTCACGCTTCAGTCGGTCGGCCTCGCGCACCGTCTCGTCGAGCTTGGCCTGCGAGCGGAACACTTCCTGCCAGCCGTTCTTGGCAATCAGATCCTCGGCGCCCGCCTCGCGGATCAGTTCGTCATGGGTGGCGATCGAATGCTCGATCAGCGGCGCATAGGCGCGCGCGATCAGCTCATGCCTCGGCACGTTGGAATGCCACCAGTATTTTGCCAGAAACGAGGAGACCGACGGCATCGCGCTCCAGTGAAAATGCGCGTCGATGCGGTTGTTCCTGGCATAGCGCAGGATCTGGGCGAACTGCTGGGGAAAGCTGTAGGGGACAACGCCCTCGCGCTGGATCAGGCCGGCATTGCCGTAGGAGGTTTCCATCCCGGGCTCCCTGCGGTCCACCAGGGCGACCGATTTTCCCCGCCGCGCCAATTGCAGAGCCGTCGAAACACCGATGATGCCGGCGCCGAGAACGATCACATCCGCTGCCATGATATTGAATCCATATGAGATAACTGAGCAGGTCACCATGACGCCGGGTCAGGCGCAGCGCAAATGAAAATTGCAGCGGCCGCCTGGATATCCAAGGGGTGAGGAGCGCTTGTGGAACTTGATCTAAATCAAATATAGCTTGACGCAACCAAGTTTGCGCTCCTAAGTCGATGACGCACTGACGGCCACCAGAACTTGCAGATGCACGCTTTGCAGACGCAATATCCTGCCGCGACCGCCGAATTTCTCTCTTGTCGCGCCCTCCGTCAGGGCTTCGGATTCATTCATGTCTGAAAAAGTCTCACATCGCGGGCTCGTCGTAGCCGCGATCATGGCAAGCATGGCGATGATCGCCATCGAAGCGACCATCGTCTCCACCGCCATGCCGCAGATCGCAGCCCAGCTCGGGCAGCTCAATCTCTACAGCTGGGTGTTTTCCGCTTTCCTCCTGTCGCAGACCGCGCTGACCGTCGTCTTCGGCAAGCTTTCCGATATCTACGGGCGAAAGCCGATCGTGCTGGCTGGCATCGCCGTCTTCCTGGTCGCCTCCATTCTCTGCGGGTTTGCCTGGTCGATGCCGTCGATGATTGCCTTCAGACTACTGCAGGGCATCGGCGCTGGCGCCATTCAGCCCGTCGCCATGACGGTGGTGGCCGATCTCTTTCCGGGCAGCCAGCGTGGAAAGGTTCAGGGCTATCTGGCCAGCGTTTGGGCGCTCTCGGCCGTGGTTGGCCCGCTGCTCGGCAGCGTCATCATCCATAACCTGCCCTGGGCCTGGATCTTCTGGATCAACGTGCCGGTCGGCCTTGCCGCTGCCGCAGCGTTCATCCTGTTCTACCACGAGGAAAAGCACACCCGGACGGTCTCGATCGATATCCTGGGCGCCGTGCTGTTTGCCGTCTCCATCTCGGCGCTGATGATTGGCCTCACGGTCTCCGAGACCGGATTGTCGACGTCCGCGATCGTCTCCTTCGTCCTGTTCGCCGTGTCGCTTGCGCTGTTCATCTGGCAGGAGCGTCGCGTCGAAGAACCGATGGTCGCGCCGGATCTCTGGCTCTACCGGCCGATTGCGGCCGCCAACATCTCTGTCTTCTTCGCCTCCATGGCGATCATGGGGCTCACCACCTTCCTGCCCATGTATGTGCAGACCGTGCTCAACCAGTCGCCGCTGGTGGCAGGCTTTGCACTGACCATGCTTCTCTTGGGATGGCCGTGCGGCGCAACGATCGCTTCGCGGAACTTCACCCGGTTCGGGCTGCGGCCGATCATGCTGGTGGGCGCCGTGTTCGTCCCCGTGGGAACCTTCCTGCTGACCCTGCTGACGCCATCCAGTTCGGCGGTGCTTGCGGGTGCCGGCTCGCTCGTCATGGGCTTCGGCATGGGCCTTCTCAATATCGGCGCACTGATCCTCACCCAGGGAAGCGTCGCGGCCTCGCAACGCGGCAGTGCCACGGCGTCGAACGTCTTTTCCCGCAACCTCGGCAGCACGCTGGGCGCGGCGATTCTCGGGGCGGTGCTGAGCTGGGGCCTGGTCCATACGACCAGCGGACAGGCGATCACGACCGACCAGCTGCGTGCTCTCCTGAACGGAACCGGTCTCGTGAGTGGCGATGCCGAAGCGGTTCGCCTTGCGCTGCAGGACGGCCTGCACGCGACCTTCCTGACCATGCTCCTGTTTGCCGTCCTGATCGTGCCCGCTTGCCTGTTCGTGCCCCGCGATGCCGTCCACAAGGACGAGCCCGTGCGGGCCTGAACCTTGAAATCTGGCGCCAACATGCCCATTTCGCTGTGAACGGGGCCCTATCGGGACCGATATCGTCACAACGACTATTAAGGTGGGTGGCACGATGCAGCAGATGACAAAGACAATCCGGGACCTGACGATCGAGGAGCGCGAAGACGCGCTGATCACCATGGCGCACGCGCTTGAAGGCGCTGCCAGAGAAGCCCTGGTCGAAGGTAACCGCCAGTTCGCTGCGATCTCCGGCAACATGGCCGAAGCGATCTTCATCAACGCCGATCAGCTTGCACGCGATCACGTCGAGGAAGCCGAACAGGTTCTCGAACAGGCCGTCCAGATCATGGTCGAATATGAAGCTGAACACCCCTACCGGATCGTCAGCACCGCGATCCACTGAGGACGGCGGCACGGCGGGCGACGGGCAACCTTGCCTGCCTCCCGCATTCTCTCGCAGTGGAGAAGACGCCACCTGATGCGGCAAGCCTTCACTGGTCTCCTATACAAAACGTCTGACATTGAACGCCTGCAAATCCAACGTCGAGTTCCTCGGCGATGGCACAGATGGTAGCGTTGTGCTCCTTGGTGTCTGCGGGAATGGGAAAGAGCCAAAGGGAGGCGGCTCGTGGGCGGATGGCCGCAGACGGCCATAGTCCCGCATGAGCGCGAGTGTTCATCCCCTTTGGCTCTGCCACACATCGCCGAGCCACTCTGTTACATTCTTGATATGCAGATTGGCGATTTGAGAACGGAAAGTTCTCACGGTTTTTGTGTCGCCCCAGCTAAGATCAAGAACATGCAAAAAATCTCAAGCACTCCATCGAGCCTCTCAAGCCGCCTACAAAGCTGATTCAGAACGATGAATCTTCACCGGCGCTAAAATGCCGAGAGCTATCCCGTTCTGACCCCGCTTGACTCTTCTGTCGCGGCGGAACAGAAACAGAACACCAACATTCTTTGGGACATGAAGTCCTGTGCAACGCGAACCTTGAGGAGGGCCGTGAACGATGTCGCATGCCCCTGCCTCAAGGCTTGTCGAGGAACTGAGAGACCGGATTGCGCATCTGGAAGGCAGCGTGTCGCGCAAGGCGCTTGTGCTGCCCTTCGGGGTGCCTGACGTCGACGAGCGATTGCCGGGCGGGGGGCTTGCCTATGGCGCATTGCATGAAATTGCAGGTGGCGGGGCGGGTACAATCGACGGTGCCGCGGCCGCCCTGTTTGCGGCAGGTATTGCGGCGCGAGCCAAGGGAAAGGTTCTTTGGTGCCTGACCCGGCCGGATCTCTTTGCGCCGGCGCTGTCGCAGGCCGGGCTTCACCCCGATCGCGTCATCTATTGCGAAGCCGATAAGGAGGAGGACGTGCTTGCCTCGATGGAAGAGGGGCTGTCCTTCGGGGGATTGGCGGCCGTCGTCGGGGAACTGGTGAGGCTGCCGATGACCGCGTCGCGGCGTCTTCAACTGGCTGCCGAGAAGACGGGGACGCTCGGCCTGGTCGTCCGGCGCTGGCGACGGCAGACGGAGGCCTCCGACTACGGTCAGCCGACGGCGTCCACAACACGCTGGAGGATCAGCACCCTGCCGTCCGAGCCGCTTCCTGTCGCCGGCGTGGGACGGGCGAGGTGGCTGGCGGAATTGATGCGGGTAAAGGCGGGGCAATGTGCCGAGTTTGAGTTAGGAGCCTGCGATGCCGAGGGTCGTGTCTGTTTACTTCCCCTATCTAGCAACGGATCGGATACGTCGGCATGGCGAGGAAGCCGTGTCGGTTGACCAGCCGCTGGTCGTGGTCTCGCGCAGCGGCTCGAAACGCTGGATATCGGCAGCCGATACGGCTGCCCGCAAGCTGGGCCTCAAAGTCGGCATGGCTGCCAGCAAGGCACAGGCGATGATTGGCAACCTTCATATGGTGGACGCCGATCCCGTTGCCGACGCCGCAGCCGTCGAGCGCCTGGCGCTATGGGCGCTTCGTCAATACAGCCCCGTCGTTGCCGTGGATGGAACGGATGGCATCGTCATGGATACCGAAGGTGCCGATCACCTTCAGGGTGGTGAAGAGCTGCTGATCTCCGGCGTTGTCAACGGTCTCCGCGGCAAGGGCCTGACGGCACGTGCCGCTGTCGCCGATACCTGGGGCGCGGCGCATGCACTGGCGCGACTGACGACGAACGAAACGACGGTGGTGCCGCGCGGTGATGTCACCAAGGCCGTGATCGGACTTCCAATCCACTGTCTGCGGCTTGCGGCAGATACGATCCAGGCATTGCGCATCCTGGGTATCGACACGGTAGGAGAGCTGTCGGCACTGCCGCGTGCGCCGTTGACACTGCGATTTGGTCCGGAGGTCGGACGCCGTCTCGATCAGCTCTTCGGCCGTCTTGCAGAACCCATCGATCCGTTGCGCACGCCGGATCTGGTCGAGGTGGCGCGCAATTTCCAGGAACCCATCGGTGCGCCCGATACGATTGCAAAATACGTCCGCCGGCTGGTGGCGCAACTGACGGCAAAGCTGGAGGAGCGGGGGCTGGGCGTCCGGCGCTCCGATCTGATCATCCATCGCGTCGACAACACACGCCAGTGTCTTCGAGCAGGACTTGCCAAGCCCGTGCGTGATCCTGCCCGCCTGACAAAGCTTCTCTGTGACCGTATCGAAAAGATCGACCCGGGTTTCGGCATCGAGCGGATGGTGCTGGTGGCGGTCATGGCCGAGCCGCTGGAAATAAAGCAGGTCGCAAACGCGCTGGTGGAAGAGGCGGTGGTGGATGTGACGCCGCTTGTCGATATTCTCGGCAACCGGGGCCAGCGCCTTTACCGCATCACGCCGGTCGCCTCCGACGTTCCGGAACGATCTCTCCGGCGGATCGGACCGACGGCCGTCGAGACGGGTGCCGAGTGGGCAGCCAGGTGGCCGCGGCCGTCACGGCTGCTGGCTTATCCCGAAGAAATCGAAACCATGGCTGTCCTGCCCGACCAGCCGCCAGTCGTCGTCACCTGGCGCGGCAAGCGCCGCCGCATCGTTCGTGCGGATGGGCCCGAGCGCATCTTCGGCGAATGGTGGCTCCGGCCGCGCGAAATGCAGGCGGTGCGCGATTACTTCGTGGTCGAGGACGAGCACGGCGATCGGCTGTGGGTCTTCCGCGCCGGCGACGGCGTCGATGCAGGCACGGGGTCACACAAATGGTTCCTCCACGGCATCTTCGGGTAAGGTTTGAACTATGCGCCATGCCGAACTCCAGGTGACCACGCATTTCTCGTTCCTGCGCGGTGCAAGCTCCGCGGAAGAACTGTTTGCCACGGCCGCCGCACTGGGCATCGACGCCCTTGGTGTCGTCGACCGCAACTCGCTTGCCGGCATTGTCCGGGCCTGGGAGGCGGCAAAGACAACCGGGGTGCGCCTGGTGGTCGGCTGCCATCTCGACCTCACGGATGGCATGTCGCTGCTCGTCTACCCGACGGACCGGCTCGCCTATTCCAGGCTCACCCGGCTGCTGACGCTTGGCAAAAGCCGGGGCGGAAAGGCCAAGTGCGTTCTCGACCTTGCTGATGTCGAGGCCTATAGCGAGGGCCTCATCGCGATCCTCATTCCGGATGAGGCGGACGATGTCTATGCGGGTCAGCTCCGCAAGGTGGCCGCAGTCTTTGGTGACCGCGCCTATGTTTCGCTCTGCCTGCGGCGGCGTCCGAACGACCGGCTGCGGTTGCATGATCTGTCGAACTTGGCGCAGCGTCACAAGGTGAAGACGGTGGTGACCAACGATGTGCTCTTCCACGAGCCCGGCCGCCGACAGCTTCAGGACATCGTCACCTGCATCCGCAACCGCACCACCATCGACAGCGTCGGCTTTGACCGGGAGCGGCATGCTGACCGCTTCCTCAAGGAGCCGGAGGAGATGCACCGCTTGTTTGCCGACTATCCCGAAGCTCTCGCAAGAAGCCGCGAGATCGTCGAGCGCTGCCGCTTCGACATGAGCGAGCTGCAGTACCAGTATCCGGAGGAGGCAATTGTGCCAGGGCTCGACGCCCAGCAGTCGCTGGCCAAGTTCGCCTGGGAAGGTGCGGCGGAGCGTTATCCAGAAGGCATTCCCGACAAGGTCCGCAAGGCAATCCTGCACGAACTCGACCTGATCCGGAAGATGAACTACGCTGCGTATTTCCTCACCGTCTTTTCCATCGTCCGCTTTGCACGCTCCAGGAACATCCTCTGTCAGGGCAGAGGGTCAGCTGCCAACTCCGCCGTCTGCTATTGCCTCGGGATCACCAGCATCAACCCGGAAACAGGAGACCTCCTGTTCGAGCGCTTCGTTTCGATGGAGCGTAACGAGCCGCCGGATATCGACGTCGACTTCGAGCATAACCGGCGCGAGGAGGTCATCCAGTGGATATACGAAACCTATGGCCGCTCCCGTTCGGCCCTCTGCTCCACCGTCACCCGCTACCGAACCAAGGGTGCACTGCGCGATGTGGGCAAGGCGCTCGGCCTGCCCGAAGACCTGATCGGTCAACTGACCTCCGGCGTCTGGGGCTGGTCGAAGGATGGCATCGGCGAAAAGCAGCTCAGGGAAAACAACATGAACGCGTCCGACTACCGGCTGCGTCTGGCGCTTGACCTTGCCTCGCAACTCATGGGAGCGCCGCGCCATCTTGGACAGCATCCAGGCGGCTTCGTGCTGACGCAGGACAGACTGGATGATCTGGTCCCCATCGAGCCCGCCGCCATGGATGACCGCCAGGTGGTGGAATGGGACAAGGACGACATCGACGCCTTGAAGTTCATGAAGGTGGATGTGCTGGCGCTCGGCATGCTGTCCTGCATGGCCCGCTCCTTTGAGCTGCTGGCGGAGTACAAGAACGAAGCGATGGGTCTGGCAGACGTTCCGCAGGAGGATCCGAAGACCTACGCGATGATCCGCAAGGCGGATACGCTTGGTACCTTCCAGATCGAAAGCCGCGCCCAGATGGCGATGCTGCCAAGGCTCAAGCCACGCACCTTCTATGATCTCGTGGTTCAGGTCGCCATCGTCCGCCCTGGCCCGATCCAGGGCGACATGGTGCATCCCTATCTGCGTCGGCGGGAGGGCAAGGAGAAGGTGGAGTATCCGACGCCGGAGCTCGAGGCGGTGCTTGGCAAGACGCTCGGCGTCCCGCTCTTCCAGGAGAGCGCCATGAAGGTTGCCATGGTCTGTGCGGGTTTCAGTGCAGGCGAGGCGGACCAGCTGCGTCGGGCCATGGCGACCTTCAAGTTTACGGGCGGCGTGTCGAGGTTCAAGGAGAAGCTCGTCAACGGCATGGTCAAGAACGGCTACTCTCAAGACTTCGCGGAGCGGACGTTCAGCCAGCTGGAAGGCTTCGGCTCCTATGGCTTTCCGGAAAGCCATGCAGCTTCGTTCGCCCTCATCGCCTATGCCAGTTCCTGGATGAAGTGCCATCATCCGGATATCTTCTGCGCCGCTCTCCTCAACTCCCAGCCCATGGGGTTCTATAGCGTTGCCCAGATCGTCACCGATGCCCGCAACCACGGGGTGGAGGTCCGGCCCGTCTGTGTCAATCGGTCTCGCTGGGACTGCACGATGGAGGAGACCGGAAGGCCCGGCCGCTTTGCGGTTCGTCTCGGTATGCGCATGGTAAAGGGGTTGCCGCTGAATAATGCTGCCAGAATTGTTCTTGCCCGTGTTGACCAGCCTTTCGAGAGTGCCGACGACATGTGGCGGCGATCCGGCGTGCCGACAGCGTCCCTGGTCAAGCTGGCAGAGGCCGATGCCTTCCTACCGTCGTTGAAGCTGGAACGGCGTCAAGCGCTCTGGGACATCAAGGCGCTGCGCGACGAGCCGCTGGAACTATGGGCGGCAGCCGCAAAGCGTGAAGCAAGGGTCGTTGCCGAGATGCAGGAACCCGACGTGTCGCTCAAGTCGATGAAAGAGGGCAGGGAGGTCGTTGAGGACTATTCCCATACGGGCCTCAGCTTGAGGTCGCATCCTGTGTCTTTCCTGCGTCCGGAACTGAAGAAAAAGCGGATCGTCACCTGCGCCGAAGCGATGGGTGAGCGCGACGGCCGCTGGCTCTGGACGGCGGGCCTCGTCCTCGTGCGTCAGAAGCCTGGTAGCGCCAAAGGCGTGATGTTCCTGACGCTCGAAGATGAGACGGGCGTCGTCAATGCCGTCGTCTGGCCCTCGCTATTCGAGAAGCAGCGCCGGATCGTCATGTCGGCTTCGATGATGGCGATCCATGGCAGGATACAGCGCGAAGGTGAGGTCGTGCATCTGGTCGCCCAGCGCCTGTTCGACTTTTCCGGCGATCTCTCCAGTCTCGGCGAGCTTGGCGGCGACTTCCCCTTGCCGTACGGCCGTGGCGACGGAGCCAAACATGGCAGCGGGCCTGATCCCCGCGACAATCCGAAGCCTGTCATCCCGACGCGCGACATCTATATCCCGGATCTCCACATCGACACGCTCAAGGTCAAGTCGAGAAACTTCCATTGACCGGCAAGGATGTCAAAGACAGCGTTGTTGATATTGCTCTTAAGTCTGTCCCGTTTTGCCTGTGCTCCGGCCGGTTACGGCTTCCCTCACAGGGTTGGAGCGGCGGGTTGCGTATCCGCACGAATTCGTCCGTGTCATCCATTCCAGGACTGACTGCGGACGTTGATAGCGTCGGCGCTATGCCCGCTTGAAAGCGTAGACCAGGCGCATGCGGGAGAGGGCGCATGCTCACGATATGTCTTTTTGATGGATCAAAGTCAGCCCTCCGGTGTTGTTGAAGACAGAACGGATTATGGTATGACCGTTCTCCGGAGGCCCGCTATCGTGAAATCACGTATCGAAGTCGTCAATGCCGTGACGGATGTTTTAAGACGGTTGCGGGTCAGGCCGCCATCGCAGGTCAAGTTCGGGACGATCGCGAACACGCCCGCGACTACCGGATATTCAAGAAACGAACTTCTGAACGCGCTCTACGCCCTGGAACATGAAGGCGTCATAGCATTGCACCATGACAACAGTTTCAGCGTCTTGAAATCATCGACCTTGATCTAGCTTCCGGCAGAGCCGACACGCTTGAAACACGATGCGCGTTGGAAATTCGACATCGTCTGTTTCTCGTGCCGGCAGCCTATCGGATCAGCATGCGATCTGGTGTTCCATTTTTCTCTCGAAGAACCATTCTTCAAATGCGGCTGGCGACAGCGGCTTTGCAAAAAGATACCCCTGCGCTTCATCACAACCCATCTTGCTCAAAGCCTCGGCCGCCTCGGTCGTCTCCACCCCTTCCGCCACGACCTGGTAGCCCAGGTCGTGCGACAGCTGGATCATCGATCTGACGAGATTGGTTTCGCGAAAGCCATCATCCATGCTGCGGATAAAGGATTGATCGATCTTGACCACGGTGGTCGGCAAGGTCTGGAGATAGGACAGGCTGCTGTAGCCTGTGCCGAAGTCGTCGATCGATAGTCTGACCCCGCCCTCGGAAAGCGCCTGCAACTTCGCCAGCGCGTTTGCCGCGTCCTTCATGATCGCGCTTTCGGTGACCTCCAGCTCCAGCATCGCCGGCCGGATACCATGTCTCAAGAGGGACAGTTGCACCCGTTGGACAAAGTCCGGTTCATCGAGGTTTGCCGCCGAGATATTGACCGATACCGGAACGATTACCCCCCTGGATTTCAGGTTGCCGGCTTCGCGCAGAGCGGCATCCAGAACCCACGCGGTCATCTTGCCTATATGTGGAGACTGCTCGATGATGGGAGCGAATTCGCCGGGGGAGATGGCTCCCAGTTCCGGATGGAGCCAGCGCAGGAGGACTTCTGCTCCGACGCAATGGCCATCCGGCAAACTGACACGCGGCTGGAACACGATCGATAGCTGATCGCTGCCTTGAAGGGCGTTGTCGAAATCCTGCAGCAGACGGAAACTCCGCTGGTAGCGATCGTCACTGGCCTGTGAAAAGACCGCGACATGTGTCGCTGTCAGACGAGCGTCCTGCGCTGCGCTGCTCATGGCACGCAGGAAATCCGACGGCGTGGTGTCGGGTTTGAGCGGCGCGACGCCGATTGCCGGCGTCATCAGAAATCTGAGGTCCGACTCGTCGTCCAGGTCACCCAGCAGCTGTCTGAGGTAAACCATGCAGTCGAGGCCTGCGATATTTCTGTCCCTTATGAACGCAAACTGCGTCGTGGAGACGTGATAAAGTGTTGTTTTGCCGCCAACGATCGCTCTGAGCCGCTGTGCGGCATCGCGCACTTTCGCATCGATTTCGGCTGTTCCCATCACGCGGGAAAGGTCGTCAAGCTGCCGCGTCTCGGCAAGGTCGATCAGGACACCGGTATAGGCCGTCCGCCAGGCCGGTCCTCTGAGAAGGTCGCTCACGTCCTCGGAAAACTGGGTACGATTGGGAAGCCCGCTGACCGGCTCGATCCTGCCATACGCATGTTGCAGTTCGATCTGGGCCATCACCATTGCGGCAAGGTCCTGGAGACTGGCAATCTCGTTTTCGGTGGTCTCACGCGGCTCGGCTCCAAGGACACACAAGGCGCCGAGACAATGCCCCTCGCGCGTCGTGAGCGGTGCTCCCGCGTAAAAACGCACGCCTGTCTTTGCAAGGACACTGTCGTGGTAGTGCGCATCCTTGGACAGGTCCGGAACGACGAGAAGTTCGGTACTCTCGGCCACTGCCGCACAGGGCGCCTTGTCTCGTGGAATAGACTGGTGCTCCACCCCGACACGCGCCTTGAACCACTGCCTGTCGGAATCGGTTAGCGATATGGCCGCGATCGGCAGGTCGAATATCTGGCTCGCCATGCGCGTGATACGGTCGAAGCTCTCACTTGCTGGCGTATCGAGCAATTTCAAAGAGTGCAGAGCGGCGAGACGGATTTCCTCATTGGTTTTCATGTAATATCTCAGTCGTAATGTCTTTTCGGGATAAAGTTGGGACGGCGTTTAAATTGACATTCTCACGAGGTTGCGGCCTGACGCCTTTGCCTCGTACAGACGGCGATCTGCCGTCTTGAACAGTTCTTCGTAACTGGTGTTTTCGCGGAAGGTGGCCCCGCCGATGCTGACCGACAGCAGCCCTTCGCCAACGTCCCTGGGGAAGGGCAGTGCGCGGATCCTCTGTCTTATCAGCTCGGCCGTGCGCGACGCCGTGTCATCGACAACAGCCGGCAGGAAGACGGCGAACTCTTCGCCGCCGACGCGTCCGACAAGATCTGCCGGCGACAGAGTTTCCTTGATAGCCCCAGCAATCAACTTCAGGGCCTGGTCACCCGCCTGATGCCCGTGACTGTCATTGATTGCCTTGAAATGATCCGCATCAACGATCAGAAACGATCCCGTTTGCGGAAGCGATCCCGCCCGCGCTCTTTCCAGATAGGCTTCGACCAGCATTTCGAATGCACCGCGGCTAAGCACGGCGGTAAGACTGTCTGTCGAAGCAAGCCGCTGCAGCTCCACCTTGGCCACGGCGAGTTGCCGGATCTTCTCCAACAGAAAGTAAAAGAAAGGCCCGCCGATCAGGGTCGGGAGCAGGATGTCTGTCGCGAGTGCGCGACGAAAATGATCCTGCGACATCTCCGCGAAATTAAACGAGTCGGCCAATACTGCGGCGACAACGCAAAGAGCTGTGCCAAGCAGTGTTCCTGCAAACACACGCAGTCTCGAAGTCTCTTGACGGATAAGGTGGACGAACGGCAATGCTGTACCCTAGATTCAGACATTCTGAATTAGCATCTGCCTATTAAGAAAAGCGCTATATCAAACACTCAAATCGTCTCGATTTGGTACGTAGATACCCGTACATGTGGGGCTTGTTCCATGCGCGGCAAATTCGGATCATCGACAGTGAGATCCGCTCGGGTCATGACCGGTTGAACTGCTCACGGAGTGTGCTGGCGATGGGCTCTTTTCGAAGTTGCGCTAGGACATTGTTCCCAATTGCCGGACGGTCTCTCGGGCAGTCGTCGCGTGGACGAGTTGAAGCTGCGAAGTAATACCGAGAAATGACGCGCAACCAAACGCGACACCATTGGCGCTGAGAGTTTTGCAACGACCGAGATTGTTGTCGGGGAGAATTGGCTGGGGAACCTGGATTCGAACCAAGATTAACGGAGTCAGAGTCCGTCGTTCTACCGTTGAACTATTCCCCAGCAGGAAAAGCCTTGTGGCTCATCGGTGTGCGGCGCTTATAACCAAACACTTGGCGCTTGCAAATACCCTTTGTGAAAAAAATCGACATCATTTTTGGTCCTGCTTGCCGCGCCCTAAAAAGCCGTTGGCGAATGCGCCTGAGGCTGTTATCTTCAGGTCAACGAAACGATCAGACGCCAGCTGCATGCTCCAAAGTGTTGCGCGGCGAGATGGACTTATAAAGTGATGAACCCCGATAGCGGCGGAAAGCCGCCGGAAGGCGGGGCGTCGGCGGAACTGCGCAGGGATGTCAAGAACTCCCGGCGCCGCAAGGCGAAGCGAAACGGCAAAGACCGTGACGCGGCGTCGATGGCGCACGCAAGCCCGGCTGAAAAGGCCGGCCAGGCCGGACGCTCGCACGGCATGAAACCGGATGGTGGCACGTCCGACGGCGGGCGGCCAGAGCCGGGCTCACCGCATCCGCGCAAGCGCAAGCGCCGTCGCTCCCGTTCGCGCTCCGCGGTCACGGAGAATTCTGCACATGCGCCAAATCCATCCGTGGATGGTGGCGATCGCCTATCTGGCGCCGATGCGCCGGCGGGCGAAGGCTTGCGCGGTGACGCCAAGCCGGCCGGAAAGCAGCCGCGCCAGCAGGGCCCGCAGCAGGATCGCAATCAGAGCCGCAAGAAGAAGCGTGCCGGTCGGGGCCCGCAGGGTCGGCCGCTGACGCAGGCCAAGCAGGGACCGCTGGTCACCGCCAAGACGGTTTCGGCCGCAGGCCATGCCGGTTATGCGGCGCTCGGGCATGAAAGCCATGGTTCTCCCGGCGCCGACAAGTTCGCAGGCTTCCGCGACGAACTCTATGCAGCCCTTGATCTCGGCACCAACAATTGCCGTCTCCTGATCGCCCAGCCGACGCGGCCGGGCCAGTTCCGGGTCATCGACGCGTTTTCGCGCATTGTCCGTCTGGGCGAGGGGCTGGCTGCAAGCGGTCGCCTGTCGACGGAAGCGATGGATCGCGCCGTCGATGCCTTGCGCGTGTGCGCGTCGAAACTTGCGCACCGGCCGATCCGCCGCATGCGGCTGATTGCCACCGAAGCCTGCCGCGCTGCCGAAAACGGCGAGGCATTTCTGGCGCGGGTCACTGAGGAAACCGGGCTCGAGCTCGAAATCATCGATCGCGAAACCGAGGCGCGGCTTGCCGTGTCCGGCTGCTCGTCGCTGGTCGGTCGCGAGGCCCGCTCCGTCGTGCTGTTTGATATCGGCGGCGGTTCGTCTGAAATCGCGGTCATCCGCATCGGCGACAGCCGCTCGTCGCGGCTCGCCAACCACATTACCCACTGGACCTCGCTGCCGGTCGGCGTCGTGACGCTGTCGGAACGCCATGGCGGCCGTGATGTCACGCCGGCCGTCTTTGCCGGCATGGTCGATGAGGTCGAGGGCATGCTGTCGAAGTTCGATTGCCCGCCGATCGGTTCCCCGCACCAGCAGGGTGCCGAGGACTTTCATCTGATCGGCACATCCGGCACGGTCACCACGCTTGCCGGCGTCCATCTCGATCTGCCACGCTACGATCGCCGCAAGGTCGATGGTCTCTGGCTGTCAGATTCCGAGGTTTCCGCCATGCAGGCAAAGCTCCTCTCATGGGATTTCGCCGGCCGTGCCGCCAATGCCTGCATCGGTCCTGACAGGGCCGATCTGGTTCTTGCCGGCTGCGCCATCCTCGAAGCGATCCGCCGCCGCTGGCCGAGCCAGCGCATGCGGGTTGCCGATCGCGGGCTGCGCGAAGGTCTTTTGACGGATATGATGGCTGATGACGGTGTCTGGCGCCGCGGCAGGGGACGAAGGTTCGGCCAGGGGTCAGGCAGCGGTTCAGGCCAGGGCCACCATCAGACGAATAATTCAGGCCACGGGCAGACGCAGGAAACGGGACGCAAGCAATGACGAAACCATCCGTTGGCGGCAACCGCACCGGTCGCAAGCTTGGCCAGAAGGTCAAGAAGGGCAAGCTGAAGGCGTCTTCACGCCGCTGGCTGGAGCGCCATATCAACGATCCCTATGTCCAGCGCGCCAAACTCGAGGGTTATCGCGCCCGTGCGGCGTTCAAGCTTCTGGAGATCGACGAGAAGCACCAGTTGCTCAAGGGCGCGCGCCGCATCATCGATCTGGGTGCAGCCCCCGGCAGCTGGTCGCAGATCGCCGCCAAGGTCACCGAATCCAGCGATGACGATATGCGCGTCGCGGCGATCGATTTTCTTGAAATGGCGCCGCTTGCCGGCGTCAAGATCCTGCAGCTCGACTTTCTGGATGACGATGCTCCGCGCCAGCTGATGGAAGCGATCGGCGGCACGCCGGATGTCGTCCTGTCCGATATGGCGGCACCGACCACCGGCCACCACCGTACAGACCATCTGCGCACCATGCATCTGTGTGAAGTCGCCGCGCATTTTGCCGTCTCGGTTCTTGGCGAGGGCGGCCATTTCCTGGCGAAAACCTTCCAGGGCGGCACCGAGAAGGACCTTCTCGACATGCTGAAGAAGAATTTCAAGCAGGTCATCCACATCAAGCCCGGCTCGTCGCGCCAGGAATCGGTGGAAATGTTCCTGCTTGCAAAACACTTCAAAGGTCAGGCCCACAGGCTCGCCAACGAAGCGGCCGGCGACCATCCCGGCGATGATGCAGCGGACGAAGCACAGGATGATCCGCGGGAACAGGCGGGCGACGAGGGCTTCGGCCGGGACTGAGTTTACTCGCCGGCTCCCGGTGTCGGCTCTACCTGTCCGACGCGCACTCCGCGCCGGTGTCCCGATACGTCGGCGCCGGTCATCGGGTCGAGCTTGAGGATTGGGATCACCGCAAATACCGAAACAGCGGCGACGATAAAGAACGCGAGATGGAAATCCGCGAGCGCCAGCTGGCTGCCGGAAAACGTCGACGACATCTCCAGAATGAAGGCTGCAAACGCGACGCCGAGTGCCAGGCTCACCTGTTGCAGGAATGAGGCCATGGACGTCGCCTGGCTCGCCTGCTGGTCCGTAATCTCCGAATAGCCGAGAGCATTGGCACCTGTGAAAAACAGGGAGCGGAATAGCCCTGCCGCGAGCAGCGCGCCGATGATCACGATATGGGGTGTGTCCGGCGTGAAGAACCCGTTGACCGCCGTCGATGCTGCGCCAAGGATGCCGGCAAAGATCAGCGCGGTTCGAAAGCCTGTCATCGCAAACACCCGCCTTGCAAGGAACTTGACCGTCAGCGCACCGATCGCACCGGCGAAGGTGATGAGGCCGGACTGAAACGGATTGAGGCCGAAACCCAGCTGCAGCATCAGCGGCATCAGGAAGGGGATCGCCCCGGTCGCGATGCGAAACATCGTGCCGCCGGTGGTGGAGGCACGGAAAGCCCGGTCGTTGAAGATCGTGAGGTTCAGCACCGGAAACGGGTGCCGCTTGGCATGGAAATAATAGAGAATGCAGGCGGCAAAGCCGGCAAACGTGGCCGTGATGCCGACGACCGGCGGCAGCGCCGGCAGGCCGATCACCGACAGGCCGAAGACGACGCCGGAGGCCGCGACCGAGGTCAGCAGAAAGCCGAACCAGTCCATTCGAGGCGTCTCCACCGGCGGCACGTGCGGCAGGTAGATGCCGGTCAGGATCACGCCGGCGATGCCGATCGGCACGTTGATGATGAAGATCCAGTGCCAGGAAAAATAGGTGGTGATGAAACCGCCGATCGGCGGCCCGGTCAAAGGCCCGACCAGCGCCGGGATCGTCAGAAGCGCCATGGCGGAAACAAGTTCGCTTCGCTTCGTCGTCCGCAGCAGCACGAGACGGCCGACCGGCGTCATCATTGCACCGCCCATGCCCTGCAGGAAGCGCGACATCACGAACTGCAGCAGTGACTCGGAGATTGCGCAGAGGATCGAGCCCACAATGAAGACGCAGATTGCCAGGCGAAAGATCTTCTTTGCCCCGAATTTGTCGGACATCCAGCCGCTCAGCGGAATGAACATGGCAAGAGCCACCATGTAGGATGTCAGCGCCAGTTTCAGCGTGATCGGGCTGACCCCGAGATCGGCGGCGATGGTGGGAAGTGCGGTGGCGATGACGGTCGAATCCATCTGCTCCATGAACAGAGCGACGGCCAGAATAAGCGGAATGATGCGGTTCATGGGGAGGGCCTGCGATACGCGACGCACTTCAACGTCCCCGCTCTAGACCTGTTCCGGCATGAAGCCAATTGCACAATGTCAATTTCCGGGAGACCGTGTCACGTCTGCGTGAGGCTTGTTTCCCTTTGCCTGTCGCCTGTTATCTATTCGTGTGCGGGGCTTGGGCATTTTCGGTGCACCCCCGAAAGCTTTCAAACGGAGGGATGAGATCATGACGTTCAAGGACGAACCAAAGGGCATGGAACGCCGCACGCTGCTGGGAAGTGCCGGACTGGCCGTCCTCGCGGCGCCGGCTATATGGAGTGGCCAGGCGCTGATGAGCAGCAAAGCGCTGGCACAGGAGAAGAAATTGGCAATCGATCGCGTAACCCCTCCCGACATTCACAAATTCAAGCTCGGTAGCTTCGATGTTCTCGTGGTGAAGGATGGCTCCCGCGCTTCCGGCACTCCGAACGAGACGTTTGGAACCAACCAGTCGGCCGAGACCGTCAGCGCGCTTCTCGCAGACAACTTTCTGCCGACCGATCAGTTCGTCAACGGCTTTTCCCCGACGCTCATTGATACCGGCAGCGACGTCATCCTGTTCGATACGGGATTCGGCCAGTCGGGTCATGCCATGGGTGCCGGCCGTCTGGTCGAAGGCATGGCGTCTGCCGGCTATATGCCGGGCGATGTCACAAAAGTGGTCCTGACCCATCTCCACGGCGACCATATCGGCGGCCTGATGGAAGACGGCAAGCCGGCTTTCCCCAAGGCGACCTATATCACCGGTCAGACGGAATATGATTTCTGGGTCGACGGCGCCCGCGCCGGAACGCCCGCTGAAGGCAATCAGAAGTCCGTGCTCGCCAATGTAAAGCCTCTGGCGGACAAGATGACCTTTATCGGCGAAGGCGACGACGTCGCACCCGGCATCACCGGCATGCTCGCACCCGGCCACACGCCCGGCATGATGATCTTCAACGTGGAATCGCAGGGCAAGCGCCTGATCCTCACGGCCGATACCGCCAACCACTTCGTCCTGTCGCTGCAGCGCCCGGACTGGGAGGTCAAGTTCGACATGGACAAGGCAAAGGCGGCCGCAACCCGCAAGCGCGTGTTCGATATGATCGCCACCGACAAGGTCGCCTTCCTTGGCTACCACATGCCGTTCCCCGCCGTCGGCTACGCCGAAAAGCAGGAAACCGGCTACCGCTTCGTGCCGAAGAGCTACCAGTTCGATATCTGACGAATATTGACGCGGTAAATTCACAGCTATGCAAACCCGGAGGGCCTGCCTCCGGGTTTTAAATGTTCCCTTCCTGTCATTATCGTGTTACCAGCCCTCGCCAACTTCCAAGCAATTGTTGCCGGAACGTCGGGACGTATTCACGGTCCTGAGCGGTCCCGCATTTTTAAGATCGAAGGAATTGGCAATGGCTCGTATTATAGAAACGCCGACCGGTCTCGACGCCCTCACATTCGATGACGTGCTGCTGCAGCCGGGGCATTCCGAAGTTCTGCCGGGCCAGACCAGCGTCGCCACGCGTATTGCCACTGATTTCGAGCTGAACATTCCGATCATCTCGTCTGCGATGGATACCGTCACCGAAAGTCGTCTCGCCATCGCGATGGCGCAGGCCGGCGGTCTTGGCGTCATCCACAAGAACCTGACGCCGGTCGAGCAGGCCGAACAGGTTCGCCAGGTCAAGAAGTTCGAAAGCGGCATGGTCGTCAACCCGGTCACGATCGGCCCGGATGCGACGCTTGCCGACGCGCTGGCCTTGATGAAGACCTTCCACATCTCCGGCATTCCGGTCGTCGAAGCGTCTGGCCGTCTGGTCGGCATCCTAACCAACCGCGACGTGCGCTTTGCCTCGGATCCGGCCCAGAAGATCCACGAGCTGATGACCCATCAGGGCCTCATCACCGTCAAGGAAAACGTCGATCAGCAGGAGGCCAAGCGCCTGCTGCATACCAACCGCATCGAAAAGCTGCTGGTTATCGATGGCGAAGGCCGCTGCGTTGGTCTGATCACCGTCAAGGATATCGAAAAGTCGCAGCTCAACCCGCATGCCTCCAAGGACATGCAGGGCCGCCTGCGCGCCGCTGCCGCGATCGGCGTCGGTGACGATGGTTTCGAGCGTGCCGAGCGGCTGATCGAAGCCGGCGTCGATCTTCTGGTCGTCGATACCGCGCATGGCCATTCGGCCCGCGTTCTCGAAGCCGTTACCCGCGTCAAGAAGCTGTCCAACCATGTCCGCGTCATGGCCGGCAACGTTGCCACCGCAAGCGGCACCAAGGCGCTGATCGATGCAGGCGCAGACGCCGTCAAGGTCGGTATCGGCCCGGGCTCGATCTGCACCACGCGTATCGTCGCCGGCGTCGGCGTTCCCCAGCTCGCCGCCATCATGTCGGCGGTCGAAGCAGCGCAGGCGCAGGACATCCCGGTCATTGCCGATGGCGGCATCAAGTTCTCCGGCGACGTCGCCAAGGCGATCGCATCCGGCGCGTCGGCCGTGATGATCGGCTCGCTGCTCGCCGGCACCGATGAAAGCCCGGGCGAAGTCTATCTCTACCAGGGCCGCTCGTTCAAAGCCTATCGCGGCATGGGTTCCGTCGGTGCCATGGCCCGCGGTTCCGCCGACCGTTACTTCCAGGCTGAAGTCCGCGACACCCTGAAGCTGGTGCCGGAAGGCATCGAAGGCCAAGTGCCCTACAAGGGTCCGGTTTCCGGCGTCATCCATCAGCTCGCAGGCGGCCTGAAAGCTGCCATGGGCTATGTCGGCGGCAAGGACATCAAGGACTTCCAGGAGAAGGCGACCTTCGTTCGCATCTCCGGTGCTGGCCTGCGCGAAAGCCATCCGCATGACGTGACGATCACCCGCGAAAGCCCGAACTATCCGGGCTCCGGCGCCTGAACGTAGCGACGTCCAAAACAACAGGGCCGGGCATAGTAGCCCGGCCCTTTTTATTTCGTGCCCCCAGTATCCGCCAGCACAAATTTTGATATCTTCTCGTCGTCGATAGAGATCGACTTAAGGGGAGACTTTCGTGAAGAGAACAGTTCTTGCTGCGGTGCTTCTGGGCGCTGCTTTCATTGCGCCTGCCCAGGCGCAGACCGTCAAGGCCGGCGCGTACACGGTTGAGGGCACCAATCTCGACGGATCCGCCTATGACGGCACCGCCACCATCAAGCTGACCAGCGAGACGACCTGTGCCATCGTCTGGAAGACGGGTTCGGGCAAGAAGGCCACGTCGAACGGCATCTGCATGCTCTATGAGAACGCTTTTGCCGCAGGCTACGTGCTGGATGGCGAAGTCGGCCTCGTCGTCTATGAGGTGCGCGATGATGGCGTGCTGGAAGGTGCCTGGACGATTTCCGGCCAGGACGGATCCGGCACCGAAACCCTGACGCCCCGATAATCCAAGTCTGTCTCACGAAGGCCGTCGGCCCGTTGTCGGCGGCCTTTGCTTCGTCTATGCATTCTTATGACGACAGGAGGATCAATGCTTTCCACCAATGCAACGCTCTGGCCGATGATCGCGCATGTCGCGCTCGTCTTCTGTCTCTACTGGATGCTGTCGAAGAAACGCGTTGCCGCCGTAAGGTCGGGCCGCGTCGAGGCAGCGCAGTTTCGCGAGAACCTGCAGGAACCGGCGGAAAGCCTGCTGGTCCACAACAACATCAAGAACCAGTTCGAACTGCCGGTGCTGTTTCACGTCGTCTGCCTGGTGCTTTATGCATCGACCGCAGACAACTGGGGCACGGTGGCGCTCTCCTGGCTCTTCGTCGCCTCCCGCTTTGCCCACGCCTATGTGCATGTGACCAGCAACCGTCTGCGCTACCGCCGGCCGCTGTTCATGCTCGGCTTCTTCACGCTGGTCGCGCTCTGGGTCTGGCAGGCCGTGTGGCTTGCCCTCAACTGAGGGCAGGCGGCGTTATTGTCTGCATTACCAGCCGGGCATCACCGAACCGCGCGAACGCACCATGCGCGGAAACGCCTTGGTGTCGGCATCGAGATCGTCAGGCACCACGGCCGGCGAGATATTGTCGAGGCAGGCGGTGATATGGTCGGTGATGGCGTTCATCAGCGACGGTGAGACCCCCGGCCGCTTCATCAGGCCGATCTGCACGGGTGGCAGCGGCGGAAAACCGTCGGCAGCCGTCAGAACCTTCATGCCGGGCCGCAGCGCCGATTCCGGCAGGACGGAGACAGCCATGCCGGCAAGCACGGCCGCCGCAACGACGGTCGACGACCAGCTCGTAAACAGGACCTGATATTCGCGGCCTGACGCATCCAGCGCCGAACAGGAAAGCTGGCGCCAGAGGCAGTCACGCCGACCGACCGCAAGCGGCACCGGCGCGTCGTCCTTCAGCGTGTGGTTGGCCGAACCCACCCAGCACAAAGGCTCGGTGCGAACCACGTCGGAGATCCGCTGACGCGGGTTGTGTGTGACGAGCGCGATATCCAGCTCTCCGCGTGCCATCTTCTCGGCAAGGCTGACCGAGGGTTCGCAGACGATGTAGAGCTCCACATTGGGATGCGTCTTCGCAAACCGTCCGATGATTTCGGGCATGTAGCGGTCGGCGTAGTCGTCCGGCGTACCGATCCGGATCGAACCTTCCAGGCGGTTGTCGTCGAAGGCGGCGATCGCCTCGTTATTGAGTCTGATGATGCGCCTTGCGTAATTCATCAGCTTTTCGCCCTCGGCCGTCACCCGGTTGCCGCGCCCGTCCTTGGCAAACAGCTGCTTGCCGATCCGTTCTTCCAGCCGGCGCATCTGCATGGACACCGCCGACTGGGTCTTGAACACCCGATCGGCCGCCTTGGTGAAACTGCCGGTGTCGATGATGGCGATGAACGTGTGTAGCTGATCGATGTCGAGCGGTGCGGACATGCAGGCCTCCAGATGAACGTCATTCATAAGAGCGATTGATGCATATCATTAGAAACATTCGTTGGACTGATCAATAGATTTTCCCGCATAAACACGATGCAAAATCAGAACCAGCGAAGGCCTCCTCCCGGATGCCTTCACAAAGGGCAACCTTTCCGCAAAGCCGTTGTGGAAGGGGTGAGCCTCTCCGTGCCTTACGAAAGGATGATCCGATGAGCACGACCAACTACGGAACCGAACTGAAGCTTTACCGTGCAGCAGCGAAGACCAGCTTTGCAGCGCAGATCATGCTTCGAACGAAATCCGTATGGCGCGCTCTTCGAAATCGCTTCGAGGCCAATTCCCTTCACGACCTCGACGATTACCAGCTCGAAGATATCGGCATTACACGCCACGATGTGGTGAAGGCGCTCGATCGTTCGGGCGTTCTGGATGACCCGTCGCGGCTTCTGACGCGTGCCGCCCGCGAGCATGCGCGTACACGCTTCAAGCGGCTCTAGCGAGCCTCAAGTTTCCCCGCAGGGCGATTGCCAATAGCCCTGCCTTTGCCCGGCCGGTTTATCCGCGCCGGGCTTTTTCGTTCAAGTGACTTTTTCGTTCAGGGCTTGGCCGCTTTTCCAGTGCCGAAGTAACCGTCGAACATCGTCTCCAGGCTCTTCTGGTAGCCTTTATTCGCCTCGACGCCGCTGTCGAACATCCGGTTGACGAGATCCGCATAGGTTTGGGCAGCGCCCGGAGCGGTGGCGGAAGGCTGCGGCTGCTCTGGCTTTTCCAGGCCCCACATCGCCCGCATCGCCTGCGCAAAGGGATTGTCCAAGGGATTGCTCGTCGCGTCCGGATTCGGTGCCGCATTGTCAAAACCCATCGCGGTCATCCACTGCTTCTGCATCGTCTCCAGCGCCGGGCCGAACGTATCGCCGCCGGCCGGAAACTGGGTCGCGAAAGGCGCCCCCATCTGCCCTGTAAACTGTTTGAAGAAGCCGCCCATCAGCGTATTGGCCATGCCAGGCATCATCTTCTCGATGATGTCCTGGCCGATGCCGGTAAACTTCTCCACCTGCGCGGCGATCGCGCGGGAAACTTCCTTGGAGCCGAACAGCTTCTCCAGCACGGCATTGCCGTCCGCCTTACCCTGAGGTGTAAAAGCCTTGCCCATGTCCTCGAAATATTTGCCATAGGCGCCGGAAAACACGGTGCTCATCAGGTCAGAAAGGTCGTAAGGGTTGGCAGCCTTGCGCTTGAAACCGGAGGAAAAGGCAGGCATCAGCGCCGCCATCGCTTCCGAGACCTGCTCCTGGGCAAGACCGAACTGCTTGGCGAAGGCCTCCATGGATGCGCCGCCGCCCTGGCCGCCTCCGGCCTTCATCATCATGTCGAACAATGGCAGCATGGGCATCCCTTCCGGCATGGGTGACACACCCACTATAGCCGGAAAGGCAAAGCCTGAAAGCGGATTATGGAGCAGCGAATGCTCCTGCTCAGTAAGCGTAGTCCTTGAACGCCGGCTCGACCGAGCCTTCCCAGCGCCCGTTGAACAGCGCCAGCATTTCGTCGGCAAGCGTTGCCTTCTTCACCAGAATTTCTTCCAGCGGACGAAGGAAAATCGTCTCGTCGTCGCCCTCGGCATTCTTGCGCGCGCGGGCCTTAAGGCCGGCCTTGGAGATCAGCACGCTCTCGCGGGCGATATCGAGAACCGACACGCCACGGATCTCTGCTGAAAGCCCCTTTGATGGAACGGTGTCGCGCATCTGGACGACGTCTTCGAACGTCCAGTCCTTCGTCAGTTCCTGCGCATCCGCAAGCGCCGTGTCGTCATAGAGCAGACCCACCCAGAAGGCGGGAAGCGCCGAGATGCGATCGAGCGGACCGCCATCGGCACCGCGCATTTCCAGGAACCGCTTCAGCCGCACGTCCGGGAACAGTGTGGAAAGATGGTTGATCCAGTCGCCCATCGTCGGCTGCCAGTCGTCGACCGAGCCCTTCAGCCCGCCGTCCATGAACTGCCGGAAGGTGATATTGGTACAGTCGTGATACTTGCCGTTGCGCACGATGAAATACATCGGCACGTTGAGCGCCCATTCTGCGTAATCGGCATAGCCGAAATCGGAGTTGAACACGAAGGGCAGCACGCCGGAGCGGCTGTTGTCGGTGTCACGCCAGATGTCGCCGCGCCAGGAGGACAATCCGTTCGGCTTTCCCTCGGTGAACGGCGAAGCCGCAAACAGCGCGGTCGCGATCGACTGCAGCTTCATCGACACCCGCATCTTCGCGGCCATGTCTGCCTCGGACGAGAAGTCGAGGTTCACCTGGATCGTGCAGGTGCGGTACATCATGTCGAGACCCTTGCTGCCGACCTTCGGCATGAAGCGGGTCATGATGTCGTAACGGGATTTCGGCATGCGCGGCGTTTCTTCGCGCGTCCATTTGGGGCTGCCGCCAATGCCGAGGAAGCCGATGCCCATCGGCTCGGCAATCTCCTTGACGAGAGCGATATGCTGCTCGGCCTCGGTCGCCACCTCGTGCAGCGTCTCCAGAGGCGCGCCCGAAAGCTCGAACTGGCCGCCGGGCTCGATCGAGATCGCGCCCATGCCAGATTGTTCGCCAAGCCCGATGATGTTGCCGCCATCGGTGATCGGCTCCCAGCCCAGCCGTTCCTGCATGCCATTCAGCAGCGCGGAAATGCTGGCGTCACCGGCATAGGGCACGGGCGAATGATCGGCTTTGAAGAAGACGAACTTTTCGTGCTCGGTCCCGATCCGGAATTTTTCCTTCGGTCGCGGTCCCTCGGCCATGTAGCTGGAAAGCTCGGCCACCGAAGAAAGCGGGGTCTGGTCGGTGGTGTCGCGGGCCATGAAAACTACCTTGTTCGGAGTGCCGTATTTAGAGAGCGAACGTCCGGCTGATTGGACCGGAATGATGTGCGGTGCAAGTGAATTTCTTTCAACGCTGGTTTAGAAAAACAGGCAGCTGTGTGTCAAATCTGTCGCGCCGGTTGGGAGCATGTTCAACGCCAGTCGCCGATCGAAGCCTGGACCACGGCAAGTGCTGCAACCGCTGCGGTATCGGCCCTCAGGATACGCGGTCCGAGCGGAATGGCACTGACAAATGGCAGCGAACGCAGACGTGCCCGTTCTTCTTCGGAAAACCCGCCTTCCGGGCCAACCAGCAGCGCCAGCTTGGTCTCCTCGATCTTTGCGAGGATCGTCAGCGGGTTCTGTCCCTCATCGCCCTCGTCGCAGAAAATGATGCGCCGGTCGGACGGCCAGTGGTCGAGGACATCGCCGAGTTTCTTCGGCGAAAGGACCTGCGGGACTGACAATATGCCGCACTGTTCGGCAGCTTCGATCACGTTCGCCTGCAGCCGTTCCATGCTCGTAATCTTGCCCTGCACGTGCTGCGTCATGACGGGTTGAAGCGTGCCGGCGCCCATTTCGACCGCCTTCTGCACCAGATAGTCCAGCCGTCCCACCTTCAGCGGCGCAAACAGGTAATGCAGGTCCGGTGCTAGCGGCTGCGGGCGCACCTGCTCGATCGGTTCAAGCGCGATCTTCTTGCGGCTCGGAAAGATGAGTTTCGCCAGCCATTCGCCGTCGCGCCCATTGAACGCGAGGATCTCGGCACCCTCAGTCAAGCGCAGCACATTGGCGAGATAGTTGAAATGCTCCGCTCCCACCTCCTGGTGCTCTGCCTTGGCAAGAGGGGCGTCGATGAACAGGCGCTGTATCCGGAAATTGGCACGCATGGGAAAACTTTCGAAACTCAGACGAACAGCGCGAAGATAACCGTCGCGACCAGCGCTGCAAGCGCAGCCGATGCCGGCAGCGTAATCATCCAGGCGGCGATGATCGACAGGAAATGCGAGCGGCGCACCAGAAAACGGCGTTTCACCTCGTTCTCGTCGTGCTCGTGCTCCTGACCGACATCCGGATCCTTGCCGGCCCTGACCCGCATATACTCGTAACGGCGGCGTGAATGGCGCGTGTACCATTCGCGGAAAAACCCGACGCCGAACACGGCGCCAACAGCAATATGCGTGGAAGATACCGGCAGACCGACCCAGGACGCGACGATCACCGTCAGCGCCGTCGAAGACGAGACGCAATAGGCGCGCATCGGATTGAGCTTGGTGATTTCGGCACCCACCAGCCGCACCAGTTTCGGTCCGTACAGCAAAAGTCCGAGCGAGATACCAAGCCCGCCGATCACCAGCTCCCACAGCGGTATGCCGACAGGTGCGGACACGCCGCCGCGTTGCGCTGCCGCGACGATCGCTGCCAGCGGACCAATCGCGTTCGACACGTCATTCGCCCCATGCGCGAACGACATCAGCGCCGCGGCAAACACCAGCGGAATGCGAAACAGCTTGCGCAGCGACTGGTTGCGGTTCTCCAGTCCGCGCGACTGTCTGGCGATGACAGGGATGACCAGTCGCCAGACGGCAAGACCCGTGATCAGCGTGATGGCGGTCGCTGTCAGTTTTGACACCGTTATCAACTGCCCAAGACCGACAAGCGAGAGGTAGCCCGCAAAAGCGCCCGCCATCAGGCCGATCAGGATCGGCACCCAGATCCGGGCAGAAGCGATCTTGTCCTCGCGGTAGATGATCGTTTCCTTGATCAGGAACAGCAGGCCGGCGGCAATCGCGGCACCAAGGAGCGGCGACAGGACCCAGCTTGCGGTAATACCGCCGACGGTCGCCCAGTTGATTGCCGAAAAACCGGCCGCCGCGATGCCTGCACCCATCACGCTGCCGACGATCGAATGGGTGGTAGAGATCGGCGCACCGAGCCATGTCGCGACGTTGATCAGCACGGCTGCGGAAAGCAGTGCCGCCATCATCGCCCAGATCATCACGTTCGGATCGGTGATTACGCCGGCACGCATGATGTTGTTGGCGATCGTACCGGCAACGCTGCCGCCGGCAATCACCGCGCCGGCGATTTCGAACACTGCCGCCAGCGCCAGGCCGAACGCCATCGTCATCGCGCGCGCGCCGACCGCCGCGCCGATATTGTTGGTAACGTCGTTGGCGCCGATATTCATCGCCATGTAGGCCGCAAGCGCGGAGGCCGCGATCACCACCACAGCACCCGGATGTCCGGTCACATAGGAAGCGGCAAAGATTGCCACCAGCACGATGAACAGCAGCGCTGCACCGGGTGCTGCAAGCCCGCGCGACGTCTGGCGCGCGGCGTCTTCCACCGAGGAGAGCTTTTCGAGATCCTTGTCGAGCGTCGGCTTGGCCAGACGCGGCCGCGTTTGGCCCATCATTTATTCCAGTATACGATTTTGGTTGGTCGAGCGGACTGTCAGCCTGCGGCCTTGATCGGCACCGTTGAACGAAGCGGATCCATTTTTTCGGCAAACCGCAGGAAGAGAATTTTCAGTTCCGGCTCGTTGACGCGGTTGGCCGCTTCCTCGCAGGAGACCCATTCCAGCTTCCGGGATCCTTTTTCCGGAAAATTCTTCAGGCAATCGGCAACTTCCAGTGCGTGAACCTGCACGCGCACCAGCACTTTCAGGCCGCTGTCGAGGGTCTTGCGGTAGTGGAAGAAGCCAAGCGCGTCCTTCTCGACCTTACCCTTGACGCCCACTTCCTCGTAAGCCTCGCGTTCGGCTACCTGATGCGCCTTCTTGTCCTTCATCGGCCATCCCTTGGGAATGACCCAACGCCCCGTATCGCGGCTTGTGGCGACCAGAACTTCCAGCTGCGTCCGCTTCTTCGTCAGGCGATAGCACAACGCGGCATACTGCTGTCGCGCAGGGCGCTGCAGCATCAAACGAAGATTGCCGGTCAGTCGGTCCATCAAGCCCAATTTCGAAACGCCTCCAAAAAAATGTATGTTGCTAATATAATGCTTGCGCCGGGCTTAACGAGCAAAAGAGGATTATTTTAGGAGAATCATCTCTAAAGGCGCATTCTCCATTCTGAAGCCGGCTACTGTTGCGTCAACGTCTATTTTGCGCGGACCGCGCTTTGTACGCTGATAATGTCGAGAGCGGATCTGTGGTTTATGCGTGGGCAACCCGCATTCGAGTTGATGTGCAACACCGTCATGGCATACGCTGTAACGAGATAGAGAAAGCCACGCGTTCTGAGGAGGAGGCCATGGCCGAGGCAATCGCATTCCTGCCGCCACGCGCGTCCGTCCTGTCGCGGCGGGATAACATCGTGACCGATCTTGCCCGTCTCGTACCGGCGGACTGTCTCATCCACGAAGAACGCGAACTCGCACCGTTCGAGACCGACGCCTTCATCTCCTATCGGCGCGTCCCGCTTGCCGTCGTCCTTCCACGCACCACGGCGCAGGTTGCGGCTGTGATGAAATACTGCCATCGCCACGCCATTCCGGTCGTTGCAAGGGGGGCGGGAACCTCGCTTTCGGGTGGGGCCATTCCGCAGGAGGATGCGGTCGTTCTGGGCCTTTCCAAGATGTCGCGGGTGCTGGAAGTGGACTACAGCAATCGCACCGCCACCGTGCAGGCCGGCGTCACCAATCTCAGCATTTCGGAGACGGTCGGCATCGACGGGTTTTTCTATGCGCCGGACCCGAGTTCGCAGCTCGCCTGCACGATCGGCGGCAATATCGGCATGAATTCCGGCGGCGCCCACTGCCTGAAATACGGCGTCACCACCAACAACCTGCTCGGCGTCCGGATGGTGCTTGTCGATGGCACGGTGATCGAGCTTGGCGGCAAGCATCTGGATGCCGCAGGTTACGATCTTCTCGGCCTCGTCTGCGGCTCGGAAGGCCAGCTCGGCATCGTCACCGAGGCGACGGTGCGCCTGATTGCCAAACCGGAGGGCGCGCGCCCGGTCCTGTTCGGGTTCGATAGCTCGGAAGAGGCGGGAGCCTGCGTCGCCGATATCATCGGCTCCGGCATCATTCCGGTGGCGATCGAGTTCATGGACAAACCGGCGATCGAGATCTGCGAGGCGTTCGCCAAGGCCGGCTATCCGCTGGATGTCGCAGCGCTCCTGATCGTCGAGGTGGAGGGCTCAGAAGCTGAGATGGACGCGACGCTCAAAGATATCGTCGAGATCGCCCGAAGGCATCAGGTCAAGACCGTGCGCGAATGCCAGTCGGCCACCGAGGCGGCGCTGATCTGGAAAGGCCGCAAATCGGCTTTCGGCGCCACCGGCCGCATCGCCGACTATATCTGCATGGATGGCACGGTGCCGCTCGGCAAACTCTCCTACGTGCTGGAAAAGACCGCCGAAATCGTCGAACGCTTCGGCCTGCGGGTGGCGAACGTGTTTCATGCAGGTGACGGCAACATGCATCCGCTGATCCTGTTCAATGCCAACGATCCCGAAGAAGCCATGAAGGCGGAGGAAGCCGGCAACGAGATCCTGAAGCTCTGCGTCGATGCCGGAGGCTGTCTCACCGGCGAGCATGGCGTCGGTATCGAGAAGCGCGACCTGATGCGGCATCAGTTTACCCAGCCCGAACTCGACCAGCAGATGGCAATCCGCTCAGCCTTCGACGAGCAATGGATACTGAACCCGTCCAAGGTGTTTCCGCTCGAGGGGCGCAGGTGAATTTCATGCCCACCAACACCATTCCTGAAGTGGGTTTCCCTTGCTGATACCCCATTCCGAAACCGATGCCGCCTATGTCATCCGCAGCGCCGTGGCCGATGGCCGGAAGTTCGCGCTCTGCGGCGGCAACACCCGCTCCGGCTTCGGCAATGCCACCGAGGGCGCAGAGCCCCTGTCGTCGCGCGGCCTCACCGGCATCGTCGATTACGATCCGGCCGAAATGGTGATGACCGTTAAGGCCGGCACACCCGTCGCCGAGGTGGAAGCGGCCCTTGCCGCAAACCGCCAGATGATGGCTTTCGAGCCCATGGATCACCGCGGCATCATGGGCGCGTCAGGAGAGCCCACGATCGGCGGCGTGTTTGCCGCCAATGTCTCCGGTCCGCGTCGCTTCGTGGCAGGGGCGGCTAGGGACAGTCTTCTCGGCATCCGGTTCGTCAACGGCAGCGGCGAACTGCTGCGCGCGGGCGGGCGGGTGATGAAGAACGTTACCGGCCTCGATCTGGTCAAACTTCTCGCCGGTTCGCACGGCACGCTGGGATTTCTGACGGAAGTGACCTTTCGCGTCCTTCCGGTGCCGCAGACGGTGGAAACCATCGTCATCTCCGGCCTCGATGACGAGACCGCCGCCAAGGCAATGGCGGCCGCCATGGCGCTGCCGGTGGAGGTGTCCGGTGCCGCCCATCTGCCCCAGACCGTGCGAGCCCGGTTTATCGATGGCGCCTTGCCCGAGAACGAAGCAACCGTCCTGCGTCTCGAAGGTCTCGCCGCATCCGTCGCGGTGCGTGCCGAAAAGCTGGTCGCCGTGATGCAGGCCTTTGGTCCCGTCATCCGACTCGGCATGGAAGACAGCCTGTCGCTCTGGCGCGAGATCCGCGACGTTCATCCCTATGCCAACGGTGCCGGTCGGCCCCTCTGGCGCGTCTCGATGGCGCCGATGGCCGGCTGCCAGCTTGTCGCCGCTCTTCGCATGGAGGCGGGCGTCGATGCCTATTACGACTGGCAGGGCGGACTGGTCTGGATGCAGATGGAGGCAGATCCCGAAGCCGACTTCCTGCGCGGCTATATTCGCGCACTCGGCGGAGGCCATGCCACGCTCATCCGCGCCTCGAAATCCGCAAGAGCCGCGACCCCGTCATTCGAGCCGGTGCCGGATGCCGTGGCCGCACTCTCGGCCCGGGTCAAACAGAAACTCGACCCGGCCGGGATCTTCTCGCCGGGCAAGATGGGGTGGTGATCATGAGACCATCATCGGTATCGAGGTCCTGCGCCGCCTGCGGCAGGCGGGGCCAAGTTGACAGGGAAGAAGCGCACTGATGCAGACCTCCTTCACCCCCGAACAACTGCTCGACCCGCATGTGGCGGAGTCCGAAAAGATCCTGCGCCGCTGCGTTCATTGCGGCTTTTGCACCGCCACCTGTCCCACCTATGTGACGCTGGGCGATGAGCTCGACAGCCCGCGCGGCCGCATCTATCTCATCAAGGACATGCTGGAAAACGATCGGGCAGCCGATGAGCAGGTCGTCACCCATATCGATCGCTGTCTGTCCTGCCTCTCCTGCGTCACCACCTGTCCCTCCGGCGTCGACTACATGCATCTGGTCGATCACGCCCGCATCCATATCGAAAACACCTACCGCCGGCCGCTTGCCGACCGGCTGATCCGCAGCCTGCTGGCCGCGGTTCTTCCCTATCCGGCACGGTTCATGACGGCATTGTCGCTGGCAAGGCTCGGCCGGCCCTTCGGCCCGCTGTTGAAGCGCATCAAGCCGCTACGGCCCCTCGCAGCCATGCTGGAACTTGCGCCGAGAGCCGCCCCACCGGCCGGATCAGCCCCCGCGATATCGCAAATGCCCCAAGCGCAACGCCCCGGGCGGGTGGCGATCCTGTCGGGTTGCGCCCAGCCGGTGCTCGATCCCGGCATCAATGCCGCGACACACCGGCTGCTGTCGCGCCTCGGCGTCGAGGTCGTCAGCCCGCAAGGCGAAGGCTGCTGCGGCGCTCTTGTGCATCACATGGGGCGCGAGGAACAGGCGCTGGATTTCGCCCGCGGTAATGTCGATGTCTGGACCCGCGAAATCGAGAAGGGCGGTCTCGATGCGATCATCATCACCACCTCCGGCTGCGGCACCACGATCAAGGATTACGGCCACATGCTGCGGCTGGACCCGGCCTATGCGGAGAAGGCAGCAACAGTCTCGGCGCTCGCAAAGGACATCACCGAATACCTGTTCACGCTTGATCTTGCCAAGCTGGAGCCGAAAAAGCTCACCGTCACCTATCATTCCGCCTGTTCAATGCAGCACGGCCAGAAGATCGTCGCAGCACCAAAGCAGCTTCTGAAGGCCGCAGGCTTTACCGTCCGCGATCCCGCAGAAGGCCACCTCTGCTGCGGATCGGCCGGGACCTACAATATTCTGCAGCCGGAAATTTCAGGCCAGTTGAAGGCGCGCAAGGTCAGGAATATCGAAGCGACGAAGCCGGACGTGATCGCAACAGGCAATATCGGCTGCATCACCCAGATCGCGTCTGGAACAGCCATCCCGATCGTCCACACGGTGGAACTGCTGGACTGGGCCTATGGCGGGCCCGAACCGGCAAAGCTCGCGAGAAAGGCAAAGGCACTCGTCTAGGCGAGGCCGGCCGATCTTACCCTGAAAGGCGACATCGTCGTCTGATTGCCGCCGGCACCGCCCACTCTCCACCCTCATGCCTGTGCTTGTCACAGGGATTGAGCAGCGTCGCGTCTGCGATGCGGAAGAATCTCTTCAGTCCTTTAACCTAGACCGACCGCATTCCTGTGACGCGCACAGGAATGCGAGAAGAGATGCCTAACAATCAGCCGCCGAAGATGGTGCGGAAAATGTCGAGGCCGCGGTCTTCGAAGGCGACGTCGCCCGGCTTGCTGCCGGGGCCGATGACGACCACCTTGGAGCCGACAGCAGCGCGCGCGTAAAGATGCTCGACATCCTTGTTCATCATGCGGATGCAGCCGGACGAGAGGTTGAGGCCGATCGTCCAGGGCTGGTTGGTGCCGTGGATGCGAAAGATCGTATCACGGCCGCCCTTGTAGAGATACATGGCGCGGGCGCCGAGCGGGTTTTCCGGGCCGCCCTGCATGACGACGGGCAGCTTGATGCCGCGGCGGGCCTCACGGGCGCGCATTTCGGCAGGGGGCGTCCAGGTCGGCCATTCCGACTTGCGGCCGATCGAAACCACGCCCGACCAGCCGAAGCCTTCGCGACCGACGCCGATCCCGTAGCGGGTAGCGCGGTTGTTGCCCTCGACGTAGTAGAGAAACTTGTTGTTCGTATCGACGATGATCGTGCCCGGCGCTTCATTGGTGGCGAACCGAACCTTCCGGCGCTGGAATTTCTCCGGCACCGTGCGGTTGCGCACCGAAGGCGCCACGTCGCTGGCGGTCGTCTGCGGCCGCGCCGAACTGGAGCTCTGCGCTGAGGCTGCGTGGGTCGAAGCATCCACTGCCAGAATCGAAACCATCATGCCGGCCACGGCAAACAGCATTTTACCCGATTTCATCCTTACCCCCTGATATTTTCGTCTTGAACTGCAGGAAAACATGTCCCGACCCATCGCCTGCGGCAAGATGAGACGAGGTGAATATACACGGGCGCTCAACGATCGCCGAAGCCACCGTGGCCATATGGCCACAGCAGCCGCGATGGCGCTTACATCACGATGACTTTGGTGCCGACATCAACACGACCGTAGAGGTCTGTCACGTCCTCGTTGCGCATGCGGATACAGCCGGAGGAGACGGCGCTGCCGATCGTCCAGGGCGCATTCGTGCCGTGGATACGGTAGAGCGTCGAGCCGAGATACATGGCGCGGGCGCCGAGCGGGTTTTCCGGTCCGCCATCCATGCGGGCGGGAAGGTAGTGGCCCTTGGCGGCCTCGCGGCTGATCATTTCCTGCGGCGGGATCCAGCTCGGCCATTCGGCCTTGCGGGTCACCTTGTGTTCGCCGGCCCATTCGAAGCCCGGCTTGCCGACGCCGACGCCGTAGCGCCGGGCCTGGCCGTCCGCCATCACGAGATAGAGGAAGCGGTTGTTCGTATCGATGACGAGCGTGCCCGGCTTTTCCTTGGTGTCATAGGCCACCATCTGCGGCAGGAACTGCGGATCGATGCGGCTGCGTGCCGGCGCGTTGGGCCTCATGGCGACCTGTTGCGCTCTCGGCTGACCGCGATCGAATATGCCACGGCGCACCGGCCGCGGCTCGGCCTGCTCGCGGTATATCACCCGCGGCTGTGCGGTCTGCTGCCGGTCGTTCTGCGGCTGGCGATATTGGCGCACGGTTGCTGCCGATCGTCCATTCGGTCCGGCAAGCTGCATCACCCACGGAGCGGCAAGATCCGGGCTGACGATGACCGGCGGGCGGTCGCCGTAGCGGTCGTTTGCCAAAGCTGTGTTGCAAAGCGCGGTCGTCAGGCCTAGGGCCAGAAGCAGGGTCTTCGTCGTCATCGGTTCCACGTCCACTCGTTTACGGATCTGGCGGCCATGGTGAATGGCACGTCAAAGCGTTTGGTAAACGGGTGGGGTGTTCGGCGCTGGAATTCGCATAAAGCTTTTGGCAGGGTTACCGGCTCGTGTGTAAACATGGTTGCCGCAAGCTGAAGACCTGTCAGACTGACGTTGGGGATTGGATTGTCATGGTTTGGGAGAAGCAAGTGGCCGGCATCATCACGAGCGAAGATGGGAAGGGCCGCTGCTTCTGGCACGGCGGTCTCGAAGACTACCGCCGCTATCATGACGAGGAATGGGGCCGGCCGATGGCCGACGATATCAGGCTGTTCGAAAAGATCTGCCTCGAAGGCTTCCAGTCGGGTCTCTCCTGGCTGACGATCCTGCGCAAGCGCGAGAATTTCCGCGCAGCCTTCGCAGGCTTCGATTTCGACACCGTGGCGCAGTTCGGTCCAGACGATGTCGAACGACTGGTGCTCGATGCGGGCATCATCCGCCATCGCGGCAAGATCGTGTCCACCATCAACAATGCCAAGCGCGCCGTCGAGATGCGCGATGAGTTTGGCACCCTCGCCAAATTCTTCTGGAGTTTCGAACCTCGCGAGGAAGACCGACCCGCGATCATGGATCTCGCCACGCTATGCGCCAACCCCACGACGCCAGTCTCCGTCACACTGTCCAAGGTGCTCAAGAAGCGCGGCTGGACCTTCGTTGGCCCGACAACCGTCTATGCCTTCATGCAGGCCATGGGCCTCGTCAACGATCATTTCGAGGGCTGTTTCTGCCAGCCGGAGGTCGCGCAGGCACGGCTGAATTTCAAACGGCCATGACTTCGGTAAGGACCCGCTGCAACTCGCCAAGGTTCTCGATCTTGCGGAAACGCGGCGCTTCGGTCGGCGCGTCCACATGTTCCAGGACCCAGGTCAGGGCATGCGGCACGTAAACGCCCCAGGATCCCGCGGCGATGGCCGGCACGATATCCGACTTGAGCGAGTTGCCCACCATCATCGCCCGTTCAGGCCCGTCGGCCAATTTTTGGAAAATGCGCCGATAGGTGGTGGCCGTCTTGTCCGAAACGATCTCCACCGCGTCGAAGAAATCACCGAGGCCCGATTGCGCCAGCTTGCGTTCCTGGTCGAACAGGTCGCCCTTGGTAATCAGCACCAGCAGATAATGGCCGTTCAGCGATCTTAGCGTTTCTTCCACATGCGGCAGCGCCTCGACCGGGTGGCGCAGCAGCTCCCGGCCGATATCGAGGATTTCGCCGATGGTGCGGGATGGTACGTTGCCGTCCGTCACTTCGATCGCGGTTTCGATCATCGACAGGGTAAAGCCCTTGATGCCGAAACCATAATATCCGAGATTGCGCTTCTCGGCCTCCAGCAGTCGCGCGGAAATATCGGCGCCATCGCCAAAATCACCAAGCAGCTTTTGGAAGTGCCGTTCCGTCAGGCGGTAGTATTGTTCGTTCTGCCAGAGCGTGTCGTCGGCATCAAAACCGATTGCGGTAATCGGGCGCATGTCACTAGCCTCCAGACCGTCAAGATACGGAAGGATGCGACGTTGGACAAGCTTCGAAGCTTACTGTCCCTTCGCCTTCAGCCATGCCTGCATCTCGGCAATTTCCTTTTCCTGCGCCTTGATGATCTCTTCAGCCAGCTTGCGCAGGTCAGGGTCCTTGCCGTGTTCCAGCTCGACCTTGGCCATATCGATCGCGCCTTGGTGGTGAGCGATCATGCCGCGCGCGAAATCGACATCTGCATCGCCGGAATAGTTCAGCGACATGCCGCTGTGCATTTTTGCAGCCGCATCCTTGTAAGCCTTCGTAGACGGGCTTGTGTCCGTCTGTCCCTGCGGCTTTGTCGAGGAATGGTCATGCCCCTTCATGTCCTGCGCAACGGCCAGGCTGAAGGAAAGGGCAAGAACGGCGGCGGCGATGGGGAGCGTGCGTGTCATCATGCACCAAAGCTAAAACGCAGCTTCGCGCAAATCAAGCTACCGCGCGATCACATCATGGACAGCCTGATACTCACGGCCAAGTTCGCCATAGGGCGCGACCGGCCAGGACCAGGCTCGGACCGCCTGTGGCGGCGTAACGCCGGCCAGAAGATCCGTTGTCTCCAGAACCTCTCCCTGCCGATCGACAATTCTATAGGCGGTATCGGTCAACAGGATCTGGCGGCAGGGCAGGGCGGAGATCCCGTCCAGATGCGCGCTGACAAGCTTGGCAACGATGGCATCCGGCTCCGGGTGCCTCATCTCCTCAAGCTGCCGCCTCGCACCGACGCCGATCTGAGACAGGATGTTGGCCGAGACGACGAGATCGAGATACGGCACCTGCCGCAGAAACGCCAAAGGCTCCGGCACCGCGCCGGCAAGCGCCTTGTCGAGACCGGAGAGATTGCGCGAAATCAGCCGCACATTCTGGTATCTGCGCGCAAGCATCCGCAGCCGCACGGAGGCGAGATGCACCAGATCGACCAGAACGACCGTATCGAAACCCTTCGCCAGATCCTCGATCGGCACGTCGCGCAACAGACCGGAGCCAAGCACGACGACGGTCCGCCGCTGCTTCATGTCCGCAATAGTCTCGCGAATGAACGTCTTGCAATTCTCCTCATGCGGTGCCCAGGCGTCGGCGCAACGTCTGGCACGCGACCAGAGATTGACCGAGGACCGGATGAATGGCCGAAATTCGGATGACGTGACCGGCAGGGTCGCGGTGTAATGGAGCGCTTCGAGGATCATGGGTGAGCGATAGAGGCCTGGCTCCCAGTTCTGTCAAGCATTCAGGCCAAGCTCGCGCTCCATCTCGTCCCAGGTGTAGGTTTTCTCACCGGCTTGGAGACGTTCCATGGCGGCTTGCCCGGCTGCGATATCGTACATATTCTCAAGATGCTGCTCGATGACGTCTCGGATATAGACGTCCGGCGCAGAGCCGGCCTCTGCGGCGTAGCCTTCGACAAGCTTCAGCATTTCATCCGGGATTTCGATCGTGACGCGCTTGTCCATGGCCGTAACCCCTGTGGTGGCGCAATATATACCACCGCTCTGGCCTGTTCGCCAGCCGCCGCCCTTGCCGCTCCGGCTGTCATCCTCTAAGAAACCGCACACTAATCCGGCCTTTCCCGAAGGCCCGAAGGCAATGGAATATCGATCATGAGCGACAAACAAAAGAAGCCCCAGAAACTGAAGGCCCGCCTGCCGCGCGGCTTTGTCGATCGTTCGAGCGCCGATATCCACGCCACCAACGAGATGGTCGGAAAAATCCGCGAGGTCTACGAACGCTACGGCTTCGATCCGCTCGAGACGCCGCTGTTTGAATATACCGATGCGCTCGGCAAGTTCCTGCCCGACAGCGACCGTCCCAACGAAGGCGTCTTCTCGCTGCAGGACGATGACGAACAGTGGATGTCGCTGCGCTACGATCTGACCGCGCCGCTCGCCCGCCATGTCGCGGAAAACTTCAACGAGATCCAGCTGCCGTTCCGCACCTACCGCGCCGGCTACGTGTTCCGCAACGAAAAGCCAGGTCCCGGCCGCTTCCGCCAGTTCATGCAGTTCGACGCCGATACGGTCGGCGCACCCGGCGTCCAGGCCGATGCCGAAATGTGCATGATGATGGCCGACACGATGGAAGCGCTCGGCATCAAGCGCGGCGATTACGTGATCCGGGTGAACAACCGCAAGGTTTTGGATGGCGTCATGGAGGCGATCGGCCTCGGCGGCGACGACAAGGCCGGCCAGCGGCTGAACGTGCTGCGCGCCATCGATAAGCTCGACAAGTTTGGCTCTGAGGGCGTTGCTCTGTTGCTGGGTGCCGGCCGCAAGGATGAGAGTGGCGACTTCACCAAGGGTGCGGGACTTGGCGAGGAACAGATCGAAAAGGTTCTCTTCTTCGTTGGCATCAAGGATTACGCGGAAAGCGCGGCTGAACTCGGCGAACTGGTTGCTGGAACAGCCAGGGGCAGCGAGGGCGTTGAGGAACTGAACATCATCGGCGCGCTGGCAACAGGTGCCGGTTACGGCCCCGATCGTATCAAGATCGACCCCTCCGTCGTCCGCGGCCTCGAATACTACACCGGCCCGGTCTTCGAAGCCGAACTCACCTTCGACGTCACAAATGATAAAGGCGAAAAGGTCGTCTTCGGCTCGGTCGGCGGCGGTGGTCGTTACGATGGTCTCGTGTCGCGCTTCATGGGCCAGCCGGTGCCGGCCACCGGTTTCTCCATCGGCGTCTCGCGGCTGCTGACGGCGCTGAAGAACCTTGGCAAGCTCGGCCAGGATGAGGTGGTCGCACCCGTCCTCGTCACCGTCATGGATGGTGATGTCGAGAGCATGGGACGCTACCAGAAATTCACGCAGGATCTCCGCCAAGCCGGCATTCGCGCCGAAATGTACCAGGGCAACTGGAAGAAATTCGGCAACCAGCTGAAATATGCCGACCGCAGAGGCTGCCCGATCGCCATCATCCAGGGCGGCGACGAGCGCGCCGAGGGTGTCGTGCAGCTGAAGGACCTGTTCGAGGGCAAGCGCCTCTCCGGCGAGATCACCGACAATGCCGAATGGCGCGAAGCCCGCGTGGCGCAGGATACGGTCTCAGAAGCCGATCTCGTCGCCAAGGTGCAGGAAATCCTGGCAGCCCAGGCCGAAGACCGCAGGCGGGCGAAGGGCGAATGATGTCTGTGACGGTGGCTTTTCCCCTCCCCAACCCTCCCCACAAGGGGGAGGGAGCGCGTTGGTGCGTGACGCCTGCGTCGGATCTCCAGCTGCGCCTCGCTGGTGAGATCGGCGCCCGTCACGAGTCTTCTCCCCCCTTGTGGGAGAGATGGGCGGCAGCCCAGAAGGGGACTTTCTCCCCTATTGCAGGAGCCGTCCCATGCCGCTGATCAACATGCCGGAATTTTCCGGTCGCCTGCTCGATGAATTTGCCGGTCGCGGTGCGGCCCGCATCGATACGCCGGTGATCCAGCCGGCAGCACCCTTTCTCGACATGGCCGGCGAGGATCTGCGCCGCCGCATCTTCCTCACCGAAAGCGAGCGCGGCGAAAGCCTGTGTCTGAGGCCGGAATTCACCATTCCCGTCTGCCTGCGCCATATCGAAACCGCCACCGGCACGCCACGGCGCTATTGCTATCTCGGCGAAGTGTTTCGCCAGCGTCGTGATGGCGACAACGAATTCTACCAGGCCGGCATCGAGGATCTCGGCGAAAAGAACGTCGCAAGCGCCGATGCCCGTGCCGTCACCGATGCGGTCGAAATCATCGCGGGCCTGTTGCCCGGCCGCGCCCTCACGATCACGCTCGGCGATCAGACCGTGTTCGAAGCGGTCGTGCGCTCGCTCGGCCTGCCACTCGGCTGGCAGAAGCGGCTGATCCAGGCGTTCGGCAACACAGCGCTTCTGAAACAACTGCTGCTGACGCTCGCCACCCCGCAGCCGGTCGCAGGCCTGTCGCCGGAGCTTGCCGATCTCTTGCGCCAGGACGAGGCGGCGCTGATCGACCATATCGACCGGACCATGCAGGACACCGGCTATTCCACCAATGCCAGCCGCTCGCCGCGCGAGATCGCAGCCCGGCTGACGGAAAAGCTGGCACTTGCCGAAACCCGGCTGGATGGCGCAGCACTTCTTCTGCTGAGCGAGTTCCTCTCGCTGGAACTGCCACTTTCGGAAGCAGCCGCCGCTCTTGCCGGTTTTGCCGATGCCGCAGGCCTGTCCTTCGGCCACGCGCTGGGCGAATTCGAAGCCCGCGTTGCAGCGCTACAGGATCTCGGCATGGACCCGTCGCGCATCACCTATCGTGCCGCCTTCGGTCGTCCGCTCGATTATTACACCGGCCTCGTTTTCGAGGTCACGCAAAAGGGGTCGGACGCGGTTCTGGTCGGCGGCGGTCGCTTCGATCGGCTGCTGACGCTGCTCGGCGCCGTCGACGACATTCCGGCCGTCGGCTTCTCGCTGTGGCTCGACCGGATCGAACAGGCGAGGGCGCGCTGATGACCATTACCATCGCTTTGCCCTCCAAGGGGCGCATGAAGGACGATGCCTCGGCGATCTTCGAGCGCGCCGCCCTTCCCATCGTCGCCGTCGGCAATGACCGCTCCTATCGCGGTCGCGTCGAGGGCCATGATGATATCGAGATCGCCTTTCTCTCGGCCTCCGAGATCGCCCGTGAACTGGGCGCCGGCGCCGTTGATTTCGGCGTCACTGGCGAGGATCTCGTGCGCGAGGGACTGGTCGATGCAGACCGGCAGGTCGAGATCGTCGCCCGCCTCGGTTTCGGCCATGCGGATGTGGTCGTCGCCGTTCCGGAAATCTGGCTTGACGTCGATACCATGGCCGATCTCGGCGATGTCGCTGCCGATTTCCGCGCGCGTCACGGGCGGCGGTTGCAGATCGCCACGAAATACTGGCGGCTCACCCAGCAGCATTTCTCGTCGCAGCACGGCATCCAGCTTTACCGCATCGTCGAAAGCCTCGGCGCCACGGAAGGCGCACCGGCAGCAGGCCAGGCCGATATCATCGTCGATATCACCTCGACCGGCTCGACACTGCGCGCCAACCACCTGAAGATCCTGTCGGATGGCGTCATCCTTAAGTCGCAGGCCTGCTTGGTGAGAGCGCGCAAATCCGCGCATGAGAGCGATCCGCGCATCGCGCATATCGTCGACGCCGTGCGCAACGCGCTCTGATGGCCGGCGAAGACGCCAATATCATCGGGCTCTACGAACGCCACGCAGCTGCCTTCGACAAGCTGCGCGGCAAGACCCTGTTCGAGAGGCCGTGGCTCGACAGGTTTGCGGCCACCATGCCGCCGCGCGGTCACGTGCTCGATCTCGGCTGCGGTGCAGCGGAACCCATCGCCGCCGACCTCATCCGCCGTAATCATCGGCTCACCGGCGTCGATACATCGGAAACGCTGATCGGGCTTGCCCGCGAACGGTTTCCGGGCCGCGCCTGGATCGTTGCCGACATGCGCAAGTTCTACCAGCCGACCAAGTTCGATGGCATCATCGCATGGCACAGCTTCTTCCACCTCAACCCGCAGGACCAGCGCGCCATGTTTCCGCGCTTTGCAGCACTCGCTGGCCCCGGTGCGGCGCTGATGTTTACCGCCGGCCATTTCGAAGGCGAGGCGATGGGGGAGTTCGGCGGTGAACCGCTTTACCACGCCAGCCTGTCACCGGAGGAATACGAAGCGCTCCTCACGAAAAACGGCTTCGAGGTGGTGGCGAGCGTCGCCCAGGATCCCCAATGCGGTGGCGCAACCGTCTGGCTGGCAAAGAACATCCGCCGCCGGACATCATAGCAATTCAAGAATAAAAAAAGCCCACCAGTCAGTTGACTGGCGGGCCTTCATGGCAGGGAACACTCAAAGGTTAGGCAGCGATTGCGACCTTACCGCGGCGTGCGTCGACCGAGTAGAGACCTGGGCCGTAGGTGGCGAGCAGGATGTAGGCGCCGGCCAGCGTCACGTTCTTCATCAGCATGATGCCGTTGAGCGTGTTGATCCAGCCGAGAGCGGCATCCGGCCAGCCGGGAACGGCAACGGTGCCCGAATGGAACATCACGCCGGTGAAGATGCAGAACAGGGCGATGGCCCAGCCGGCGATCTTGGTCTGGAAGCCGACGAGAACGGCAAGACCGGCAACGAATTCGAACAGGCCGGCGAGATAGGCAAGGGCGGTTGCAGCCGGCATGCCGGCGCCTGCGATCATGCCGGCAGTGCCTGCAGGATCGGCCAGCTTACCGAAGCCGGCAAAGATGAACATGAACGACAAAAGGATACGCGCGACAAGGATGATGATGTTGTTGGTGCTGGACATGGGAAGTCTCCGGGTTGCGGCGCTGGATCTTTCTCCCCGCCGCGTGTGAATTCTTGAACCGGACATTACCCCTTTCTGCCAAACGCGAAAGATGAACGATCGGAGACTGTTTGTCTCATAAAAGTGAACGATCAAGGCCATTTTAGAATGTGCAAAAAATCGCATATGCAAGCGAAGGTGAACGCAACCTTCAGCCGGGGTTCACCGTTTGGCACCTACCATCGGGTCGTTCTCACATTGAGTTCGACCTCGAACTAGGAGGAAGATATGAAGAAGATCGCCATCACCACGCTCGCTCTCGTCATGGCGTCTGCATTTGCAGTGCCGAGCTTTGCGCAGACATACCGCAGCGAAAGCCGCGAAAACCGGCAGGAAAACCGGATCTACCGCGGTGCCGTCACCGGCAAACTGACGCCGCAGGAGCTTCGCAACATCGCTCGCCAGCAGAACCGCATCGATCGCGCCCAGAACCGCGCAGCCCGCGATGGCGTGATCACCCCGCGCGAGCGCCGCGAGATCGAGCGCCGCCAGAACAACGCGTCGCGCAACATCTACCGCAAGAACAACAACGGCCGCACGATGTACTAAGCCGAGCGGCACTTGAAATGACCCTTCACCGTCCGGCTCTGCCGGGCGGTTTTTTTATGGGCGCGAAACAAAAAAAGGCGGCCCGAAGACCGCCCTTTCGGTTCGTCAATGTGGTCAATCAGAACTCTTCCCAGTTGGAGGCGGCTGGCGCTAGCGAACCGAAGGCTGACGCAACCTTCTTGGCGAGGGTGCGTGCCGGCGAGGGGGTGGCGCGGGCGGTTGCCTGATCGGCGACGCGCACCGATGCGGACATTCCGCGGTCGCCTTCGGTGTTGAACCGGCCGACGAGCTCGCGCAGGCGCTGGGCTTCCTGGGCAAGCGCAGCGCTTGCCGCCGTTGCTTCTTCCACCATCGCGGCGTTCTGCTGGGTTACCTGGTCCATCTGGTTGACGGCAACATTGACTTCCGACAGGCCGACCGACTGTTCCTTTGCGGACGTGGCAATCGCATCGAGCTGCGAATTGATCGCCACGACATGATTCTGGATCACCTGAAGCGCAGTGCCTGTGGCGCTCACCAGTTCGACGCCATTCTTGACTTCGGACGCCGAGTTCCGGATCAGGTCCTTGATCTCCTTTGCCGCCTGCGCTGAGCGCTGCGCGAGCTCGCGTACTTCCTGGGCAACCACCGCAAAGCCCTTGCCGGCTTCACCGGCGCGCGCCGCCTCAACGCCCGCATTGAGGGCGAGAAGGTTGGTCTGGAAGGCGATTTCGTCGATCACGCCGATGATGTTGGAGATCTGCGAGGACGACTGTTCGATCCGCTGCATCGCATCGACCGCTTTTGCAACGACGGCGCCGGACTGGGCAGCCGATTGATTGGCTTCGATCGCCATCGACCGGGCTTCTTCCGTGCGGCTGGTGGAGGTGCTGACATTGGCCGTGATCTGGTCGAGCGCTGCAGCTGTCTCTTCGAGCGAGGCGGCCTGCTGTTCGGTACGTTTCGACAGGTCGCCGGCGCTCTGGCTGAGTTCGCGGGATCCGCCGTCGATCGCGTTGGTGGCGTTGGCGACGGAGTGGAGCGTGTCGCGCAGCTTGGCGACCGAGTCGTTGAAATCCGCTCGCAAGCCTTCGAAGTCTGCGGCGAAAGCCCGGTCCAATTGGAAGGTCAGGTCTCCGGCCGAGAGCCGCTTGAGGCCTTCCGCCAGACCATTGGTCGCCTCGGCCATCGCCTCGCTGCGTTGGCGTTCGCTCTCCGCGTTGCGGACACGGTCCGCTTCCTGGGTCGTACGGTTCAGCTCGGCTTCATGCTCCATTTCCTTGCTGCGCAGAGCATTGTCCTTGAACACCTGCAAGGCCTTGGCCATGCTGCCGACCTCGTCGCGGCGGTCCGCGCCGGCCACCAGCGCCGACAGATCCCCGTTTGCAAGGGTCAGCATCGTGCGCTGCAAGTGCTGGATGGGTCGTGCAAGCCAGGCACGGATCAGGAAGAAGCCTGCGACGAGCACGAGGGCGAGACCTCCGATAACAGCCCCGAAAGTGGCGTAGATGGTTGTCTTCGCACTGGCGCTGAGATTTTCGCTTTCCTGATTTGCAGCTGTCATCACTTCGTCGGTCACCACCGTGAGTTTTTCGGTAACGGCCGCAAACTTCGGCTTGCAGTCCCTCATGAAGGCTTCCTGAGACGCCAGCACGGCAGCCTCGTCCGTGGCCTGAGCTGCGGCCTGAACCACAGGGCCGCAAGCGTCATTGAGAACGCTCAAACCTTCCGCCTTGATCGGCGCCAGCTTGGCATTAGCGGGAAGGGCCGCCATCGCCTTGTCCATCCAGCCACCAAAAGAGGATTTGGCTTTTTCAAACGCCGCAAGATTGCTCGCGTTCTCTTCGTCAGTGCGCGACACAAGCAGGTCGCCAGCGGCAGCGTGCCCGGTCTGCATGTAGCGATTGGCGCGTGCAATTGCCAAAGTTGCCAGGCTTTCCTGCTGGAGAAGCCCGCCATACTCGCTATCCAGCGTTCGAATGCTGTTGCTGCTGTAGAAGGCAGTTGCGACGACGAATATGCCGAAGAACGACATGAGCGTCAGAAATTTACCGATCAAAGATACGTGCTTCATGGCAACCTGCGCGTTGGTGTTTGATTAAGCGCAGTTAATGTGAAGTTGCTTAGAAGAGCGTCACTGCCGAATTACTATTTTATACGAATAAAAATTATCAGTCCTTGTCGTTCGGTAAGTTCAGAGGGGGAAATGCTATGCATGCTGTATGCCTCAATAGCAGAAAGGGCGCCGGTTGCCCGACGCCCTTTCCGAAACACTGAACCTGAAGGATCAGATGTGCAGACCTTACGGCCTGATCACATCATGTCCATTCCGCCCATGCCGCCCATGCCGCCGCCGCCCATGCCGCCGCCAGCCGATTCCTTCTTAGGAAGTTCGGCAATCATGGCTTCGGTGGTGATCAGCAGCGAAGCAACCGAAGCTGCGTTCTGCAGAGCCGTACGAACGACCTTGACCGGGTCGACGATGCCCATGGCGATCATGTCGCCATATTCCGACGTCTGGGCGTTGTAGCCGAAGTTGTCGCTGTCGCCGTCGAGGATCTTGCCGACAACGATCGAAGCTTCGTCACCAGCGTTGGTTGCGATCTGGCGAACCAGCGACTGCAGCGCCTTGCGGACGATGTTGATGCCGGCTTCCTGGTCGTCGTTCGCGCCCTTGGACGTGATCTTGGTCGAAGCGCGCAGGAGTGCGGTACCGCCGCCTGGGACGATGCCTTCCTGAACGGCAGCGCGCGTCGCGTTGAGCGCGTCGTCGATGCGGTCCTTGCGTTCCTTGACTTCGATCTCCGTGGAGCCGCCGACGCGGATGACGGCAACGCCGCCAGCGAGCTTGGCAAGACGTTCCTGCAGCTTTTCGCGGTCATAGTCCGAAGAAGTTTCTTCGATCTGTGCCTTGATCTGTGCAACGCGGCCTTCGATGTCGGTCTTCTGACCGGCGCCGTCGACGATCGTCGTATTTTCCTTGGTGATCGAAACCTTCTTCGAACGGCCGAGCATGTCGAGCGTTACGGTTTCGAGCTTGATGCCGAGGTCTTCGGAGATGACAGTGCCGCCCGTCAGGATGGCGATGTCTTCCAGCATGGCCTTGCGGCGATCGCCGAAGCCAGGAGCCTTGACAGCAGCAATCTTCAGGCCGCCACGCAGCTTGTTGACGACGAGCGTTGCAAGAGCTTCGCCTTCGACGTCTTCAGCGATGATGAGGAGCGGCTTGCCGGTCTGAACGACAGCTTCGAGAACAGGCAGCATGGCCTGAAGGTTCGAAAGCTTCTTTTCGTGCAGAAGGATGTAAGCGTCGTCGAGATCGGCGACCATCTTTTCCGGGTTGGTCACGAAGTAAGGCGACAGGTAGCCGCGGTCGAACTGCATGCCTTCGACGACTTCGAGTTCGGTTTCAGCGGTCTTGGCTTCTTCGACGGTGATAACACCTTCGTTGCCGACCTTCTGCATGGCTTCAGCAATGTCACGGCCGACCTGTGCGTCGCCGTTTGCCGAAATCGTGCCGACCTGTGCAACTTCTTCCGAAGTCGAGATCTTCTTGGCGTTGGCCTGGAGATCCTTGACGACTTCTGCAACGGCGAGATCGATGCCGCGCTTCAGGTCCATCGGGTTCATGCCGGCTGCAACGGCCTTGTTGCCTTCGCGAACGATGGCCTGTGCAAGAACGGTAGCAGTCGTGGTGCCGTCGCCCGCGATGTCGTTGGTCTTCGAAGCAACTTCGCGGACCATCTGGGCGCCCATGTTTTCGAACTTGTCTTCAAGTTCGATTTCCTTGGCGACCGAAACACCGTCCTTGGTGATGCGCGGAGCGCCGAAGGACTTGTCGATGATGACGTTACGACCCTTGGGGCCGAGCGTGACCTTCACTGCGTCAGCGAGGATGTCGACGCCGTGAAGCATCTTTTCGCGCGCGGTGCGGCCAAACTTGATTTCTTTAGCTGCCATGTTGGGAACTCCTGAAAAGGGGTGTCAGCAAATATTGGAAGAAGAGCAGTCGGCTAAAATCAGCCGATGATGCCCATGATGTCGGCTTCCTTCATGATCAGAAGGTCGACGCCATCGAGCTTGACTTCGGTGCCCGACCACTTGCCGAACAGAACGCGGTCGCCGACCTTGACGTCGAGTGCAACCTGCTTGCCGCTTTCGTCGCGGGCGCCAGGACCAACGGCGATGATTTCGCCTTCAGCTGGCTTTTCCTTGGCGGTATCGGGAATGATGATGCCGCCCTTGGTCTTTTCTTCAGACTCGACGCGCTTGACTACAACGCGGTCGTGCAGGGGGCGAAAATTGGTGCTTGTCATTGTCTAATCCCTCGATCAAATGACATGGACGGGTCTCAAGGACCCGCGGAGTGACGTTTAGCACTCATCTATCGAGAGTGCTAACGAGACCCGAGATAAGGATGGCTGCGAGCTGAGTCAAGAACGGGCTTGAAAAATTCAGGGCTCAAGGAGCGGCCATGCAGAATACGCTTAACGACCAAAACCCGGGCCCGGCGCCGAGCTTTCGTGAGCTCACAGGCGTGTTTGCCCGTATCGGCGCCCTTAGTTTCGGAGGGCCTGCCGGACAGATCGGCATGATGCACAAGACTTTGGTGGAAGAAAGACGCTGGCTCTCGGAAGAGCGGTTTCTGCATGCCCTCAATTACTGCATGCTGCTGCCCGGCCCGGAGGCGCAGCAACTGGCCACCTATATCGGCTGGCTGCTGTTTGGCGTGCGCGGCGGTATCGTTTCAGGCCTGCTTTTCGTGCTTCCCGGCCTTGCCATCATTCTGGGGCTTTCGGCGGCCTACGTCCTCTACCAGGATGCGACATGGCTTGCCGGCCTGTTCTTCGGCCTGAAGGCGGCGGTCCTTGCAATCGTGGTGGAGGCCGTGATCCGCCTCGGACGCCGAACACTGAAAACCACATTCCTGCGCTGCGTCGCGGCCGCGGCCTTCGTGGCCCTGTTCTTCTTCAGCCTGCCGTTTCCGCTCGTCGTGTTTGCGGCCGGTCTCGCAGGCTATCTGATGACGCGGGCAGGGGGGCAGCAAACTCAAGACGGCGTCGCCAAAGGAGACGGCCCTCCCGGCGCGAAAACACCTGGTGTCGCCCGCACGATCGCGACGCTTGTATTCTGGATCCTCATCTGGCAGTCGCCTGTCCTAGCGCTCTGGGCCTTCGGAGCACCGGAAAGCTTGTCCAGCCTGTTCGCGTTTTTCTCCAAGATGGCACTGGTCACCTTCGGCGGCGCCTATGCGGTTTTGGCCTATGTGGCGCAGGTCGCAGTCGCCGATTACGGCTGGCTTAAGCCGGGGGAGATGCTGGACGGACTGGCGCTTGCCGAAACCACGCCGGGCCCGCTCGTGCTGGTCCTGTCCTTCGTCGGCTTTCTTGTTGGCTTCAGAGAGGCGTCCGGTCTCGGCCCCGTCACGGGCGGAATTGTCGGCGGCCTGCTTGTCGCCTGGGCAACCTTCGTGCCGAGCTTCGTCTTCATCTTTGCGGGCGCCCCTCTGATCGAACGCCTGCGCGGCAACGCCCTTTTATCCGGCGCGCTGTCTGCCATCACCGCCGCGGTCGTCGGCGTCATCCTCAACCTCGCGATCTGGTTCGGCCTGCATGTTCTGTTCAGAGAGGTTCGCCACGTCGATCTCTTTGCGCCAGCAGCATTTGGCCTTTCCGTCCCGGTCTGGTCCAGCCTCGATCCCGTCGCTCTTTTGCTTTTCGCAGCCTCCGCCATCATGCTGCTCGTCCTGAAGCTCGGCATGGTGCCGGTGCTCGCCATCAGCGCGGCGGCGGGTTTTCTCGCCCAGATCTTCCTGATGTCGTGAGGATCGTATCATTGCAAAAATATGAAGTTTTGCCGGGATCTACGTCGCGCGGCCCGCTTTCACCGCCTTCTCCCTTGTAATCTCGCCAACGGTTTGCGATGTCAGCCTCCTAATCGAGCAGGCAAAACCGGCAGGAACTTTTGATATGGCAAAGCGCATCCAGAATTTGAACGACGTGATCGAGGGCTACGATGTCGTGCTTTCGGATGTCTGGGGCGTGGTCCATAACGGTGTCGAAGCCTTCCAGCATTCCTGCACGGCGCTCGCCGCCGCCAGAGAAGCCGGCGCCACTGTCGTGCTGATCACCAACTCGCCGCGCCCCGCACCTGGTGTTATCGAGCAGATGAAGCATCTCGGCGTGCCGGACGAAAGCTACGACCGGATCGTCACCTCTGGCGATGTCACCCGGCATCTGGTCGCCGAAGGTCCGAAGAAGGTGTTTCTGCTGGGGCCTGAACGCGACCTCAATTTCTTCGACGGACTGGGTATCGAGATCGTTTCTGAAGCCGACGCCGACTGCGTCGTCTGCACCGGCTTCTTCGACGACGAGAAGGAAGTGCCCGAAGACTATACCCAGATGCTGACCACCTTCATCAACCGCGACGTGCCGATGATCTGCGCCAACCCGGATCTGGTGGTCGAGCGCGGTCACCGGATCATTCCCTGCGCCGGTGCGGTCGCCGCCTATTACGAACAGCTCGGCGGCCAGGTCCGAGTGGCCGGCAAGCCGCACAAGCCGATCTACGACGAAGCGATCTCGCTTGCCCGCAAGGAGCGCGGTGATGTCGACAAGGCGAGGGTTCTCGCGATCGGCGACGGCATGCCGACCGATGTTCGCGGCGCGCTTTCGCAAGGCCTCGACCTGCTTTATATCAGTGCCGGCATTCACATCGCGGAATATTCCGTCGATGGCGAAACCGATGAGGCGATCATGCAGGAATGGCTGAAAAGCGAGAACGCCGCGCCGAAATTCTGGATGCCGCGCCTCGCCTGATCCGGAACCTGACATGACCGTATTTCATCGCAACGAAATGAAGGAGCCGCTGCCCGAAAGCCTCAAGGGCGGCGTCGTCGCGATCGGCAATTTCGATGGCGTCCATCGCGGCCATCGCAGCGTGCTCGATCGGGCGCTGGAACTTGCCAGTGAACGCGGCGTGCCAGCACTCGTGCTGACCTTCGAGCCGCATCCCCGCACCGTCTTCAAGCCCGACCAGCCCGTGTTCCGGCTGACACCGGCACCGCTCAAGGCACGGCTCTTGGAGGCCATGGGGTTCCGCTCGGTCATCGAGTACCCGTTCGATCGCGACTTCGCGACCCGATCGGCCGAGGATTTTGTGAAGACCATCCTGACCGATTGGCTGGGCGCAAGCGCCGTCGTCACCGGCTTCGACTTCCATTTCGGCAAGGGCCGTGAAGGCGGACCGGCCTTCCTGATGACCGCCGGCGATCGTCACGGGTTCACCGTTTCGCTGGTGGATGCCTTTCGCGATGAAAACGCAGAAGTCGTGTCGTCGAGCCGCATCCGCGATCTGATCGCCGAAGGAGACGTCGTCGCTGCCGCAGGTCTGCTCGGCTATCGCTATACGGTCGAGGCAGAAGTGATCGGCGGCGAACAGCTTGGCCGCCAGCTCGGCTATCCCACCGCGAACATGAAGCTTGCACCCGAAACGGAACTGAAGCCCGGCATCTATGCCGTACGCTTCAGACGAGCCGACGGCACGCTGCACGACGGCGTCGCAAGCTACGGCCGCCGCCCGACCGTGACTGACGACGGCGCACCTCTTCTCGAAACCTTTCTGTTCGATTTCTCGGGAAACCTCTACGGCGAGCTCTGCTCGGTCTCCTTCTTCGGCTACCTGCGCCCCGAACTCAAATTCGACGGCCTCGACCCCCTGGTCACCCAGATGAAAAACGACGAGGCAGAGGCGAGGGCACTGCTGTCAGGCGTAAAGCCGCTCGGCGAGCTGGACATGAAGATCGCGTTCGAATCGAATGTCGACAACGGAGGATAAGCGCATGGCAACCCCACCCCGCAGGCCCGTAAACCCGATGGAAGCGGCCGAAGCGCTGTTTAAGCCGGTCAAGAAACCCGCTGCTCCAGCAGTGGAACGACGCGCCGCTCCGCAGGCAAAGGAACTCGTGTCCCTGAAGCTCGACAGCGCCGTGATCGAATATTTCCAGGACGACGGCCCCGGCTGGCAGGACCGCATCAACGATGCGTTGGTGGCGGTGATGAAGGCGAACCCGAAGGATTAACGGTCGCTCAACGGAAACAGCGCGACATCGTCCTGCCAGGGATCGAAGATCGCTGCGCCCGACATGCGGAAGTCCTTCACGTTGCGGGTGACGAGATAGAGATCGTGCTCGATGGCGGTGGCCGCAAACAGCGTATCGATAACTGGCGGCGCGTGACCGGTGGCTCGCTTCACGCGTCCCGAAATCTCGCCCCACCGGCGTACGATAGCATCGGTCACTGACAGGATACGACCACTGAACCGCGCTTCCAGTGCATCGGTGGCGGCTTTGTAGCGGTAGCGATTGGCATCGTCGTCGGGCAGGTTCGCTATTCCCTTGTCGTATTCGGCGAGCGTCAGAACGCTGATGAACAGCCGCTCTTCATCCTGGTCCGCCGCCCAGCGCTTGACGGAAGGCGCGCCGTTCGGGTTGATCAGGGCGGAAATGACGTTGGTGTCCAGAAGCCAGCCGATCACAGTTCCACGTCCCGTCCGCGGTCGGCATCACGGTCGAGATTGAGATCCTCCAGTCCCAACCCTTCCATGAAATCGATGAGCGATGTCTTGGGCGCCGGCCGGCTCAACCGCTCCAGCTCCTCGCTGCTGATTACCACGACGCTGTCTTTTCCGCGCACCGTCACATGCTGCGGGCCTTCGTTACGGGCGCGCCGCACCACCTCGGAAAACCGTGCCTTGGCATCTTCGAGCTTCCAGATGTTTTCCTGACGTCTTTCCGGCATATCATCCTCCAACTGGTCAGATAGTCAGTTGTAATCCAAGGGCGGGCAGGGAGTCCACGAACCATCTCGGTTTTGCCCCTTCCTTTCACCCGAAAAACACCGTAATAACCGCCCCCATGACAGATTTCCGGCGGGCCAGGATCATGGCCGCGATGATCATACGAATTATCGGCCCGGCCTTCCGCGCGGCTTGAACAGTCGGCCGGAGGGTCCGGGTTTTCGGCGCTTCCAGGAGCGCTTCTGCCACCGAATTCATCCGCATGCGCCCCTGTCCCGGCGCCAGAGACGATAGCCAATATGACCGATACAGTGACTGAAAAGCTCGATTACTCGAAGACCCTCTATCTGCCCGAGACCGAGTTTCCGATGCGGGCAGGCCTGCCGCAGAAAGAGCCGGAAACCGTTGCCCGCTGGCGCGAGATGGACCTATACAAGAAGCTGCGCACCTCCGCCGCCGGTCGTGAAAAATTCGTGCTGCACGATGGCCCTCCTTACGCCAACGGCAACATCCATATCGGCCATGCGCTGAACAAGATCCTCAAGGACGTCATCACCCGCTCGTTCCAGATGCGCGGCTATGACGCGAATTACGTTCCCGGCTGGGATTGCCACGGCCTGCCGATCGAGTGGAAGATCGAGGAAGAGAACTACCGTGCCAAGGGCAAGGCCAAGCCCGACCTGAAGCAGCCGGACGCGATGATCGAATTCCGCAAGGAATGCCGCGCCTATGCTGAAAAGTGGATCGCGATCCAGGCGGAAGAATTCAAGCGCCTCGGCATCGTCGGCGATTTCGACAAACCCTACCTGACCATGGATTTCCACTCGGAAAGCCGCATCGCCGGCGAACTTCTGAAGATCGCCATGAGCGGCCAGCTGTATCGTGGGTCGAAGCCGATCATGTGGTCGGTTGTCGAGCGGACTGCGCTTGCCGAAGCCGAGGTCGAATACCACGACTACGAGAGCGACACGATCTGGGTGAAGTTCCCGGTAATGAAAGCAACCGGCCATAGCCGGCTTGATGGGGCAGGCACGCAAGAAGATGTCCAAGCAAGCGCCGGCGACCAGCTGCACGATCTTACGCAGGCATCAGTTGTCATCTGGACGACCACGCCTTGGACCATCCCGGGCAACCGCGCGATCGCCTATTCGCCGAAGGTCGCTTACGGGCTCTATGAAGTTACCGAAGCGGCTAACGACTTCGGTCCGCAGCCGGGCGAAAAGCTGATCTTTGCGGACAGCCTTTCAGCGGAATCTGCCGCAAAGGCGAAGCTTGCCTTCAAGCGTTTGGCAGATGTTTCTGCGCGCGAGCTTGCTTCGATGACAACTGCCCATCCCCTTAAGGATCTCGGCTACGACTTCACCGTCCCACTCCTCGCCGGCGACCACGTCACCGACGATGCCGGTACCGGTTTCGTCCACACGGCGCCGTCCCACGGCCGCGAGGATTTCGAGGCCTGGATGTCCAGCGTCAAGGAACTCGAAGCGCGCGGCATCGATCCGCGCATCCCGTTCCCGGTGGATGACTCGGGCACCTACACCACCGACGCCCCCGGTTTCGAGGGCGCCCGCGTCATGGATGACAACGGCAAGAAGGGCGATGCCAACGACCGCGTCATCAAGGCGCTGATCGAACGCGAAGCGCTGTTTGCCCGTGGCCGCCTCAAGCATTCCTATCCGCATTCCTGGCGTTCCAAGAAGCCGATCATCTTCCGCAACACGCCGCAGTGGTTCGTCTATATGGACAAGGACCTCGCCGACGGCACGACCCTGCGCACCCGTGCGCTGACCGCTATCGACGATACCCGCTTCGTGCCCGCCGCCGGCCAGAACCGTCTGCGCGCCATGATCGAGCAGCGCCCGGACTGGGTTCTGTCGCGCCAGCGCGCCTGGGGCGTCCCGATCTGCGTGTTTGCAGATGAGGAAGGCAATGTCCTGCAGGATGAAGAGGTCAATGCCCGCATCCTGGAAGCCTTCGATGCAGAAGGTGCCGATGCCTGGTTTGCCGAAGGGGCCAAGGAACGCTTCCTCGGCAATGCCCATGACGGCGCCAAGTGGACGCAGGTCATGGATATCCTCGACGTCTGGTTCGATTCAGGCTCGACCCACACGTTCACCCTCGAAGATCGTCCGGACCTGAAATGGCCGGCCGACGTCTATCTCGAAGGCTCCGACCAGCATCGCGGCTGGTTCCATTCCTCGCTTCTGGAATCGGCTGCCACCCGCGGCCGCGCGCCCTATGACACGGTCGTCACCCATGGCTTCACCATGGATGAAAAGGGCCAGAAAATGTCGAAGTCGCTCGGCAATGTCGTGGCGCCTCAGGATGTCATGAAGGATGCTGGCGCCGATATCCTGCGCCTCTGGGTCATGACGACCGATTACTGGGAAGACCAGCGCCTCGGCAAGACGATCATCCAGACCAATGTCGATGCCTATCGCAAGCTGCGCAACACCATCCGCTGGATGCTCGGCACGCTGGCCCACGACGATGGCGAAGAGATCGCTTATGCCGAGCTGCCGGAGCTCGAAAAGCTGATGCTGCACCGCCTGTCCGAACTGGATAAGCTGGTGCGTGAAGGCTACGATGCGTTCGAATTCAAGAAGATCGCCCGCGCGCTGATCGATTTTAGCAATATCGAACTGTCGGCCTTCTACTTCGACATCCGCAAGGATGCGCTTTATTGCGACGCCCCGTCGTCGCTGCGCCGTCGCGCCTCGCTTGCGGTCATCCGCAAGATCTTCGAATGCACGGTCACCTGGCTCGCACCCATGCTGCCCTTCACCACGGAAGAGGCATGGCTGTCCCTGAAGCCCGATGCCGTCTCCGTGCATCTGGAACAGTTCCCGGATGTGCCTGCCGAGTGGAAGAACGATGCGGTTGCCGAGAAATGGGCAAAGATCCGCAAGGTTCGCTCGGTCGTCACAGGCGCGCTGGAAATCGAGCGCAAGGACAAGCGCATCGGTTCGTCGCTGGAAGCCGCACCCGTTGTCCATGTCGCCGATGCCGAGCTTTTGAAGGCGCTGGACGGGCTGGATTTCGAAGAAACCTGCATCACATCCGCCATCACGATCGTGGCAGACGAAGGCGCGCAGACGGCGTTCCGTCTTGCGGAAGTGTCCGGCGTATCGGTCGAGCCGAAGCCTGCGGACGGCGTCAAATGCGCCCGCTCGTGGCGCGTGACGACGGATGTCGGGTCCGATCCCGCCTGGCCGGATGTTTCGGCCCGCGATGCGGCGGCACTGACTGAACTGGCCAAGCTTGGCCGGCTCTGATGGCTTGAAGATTACCGGATGATTGCGCTTGGCCGCGTCATCCGGTATTCCTGCCTGAAATTGGCCGGAATGTTCCGGCACGAGATGACTTCCAGGTTTGAAGGCGTCAGGACGGGCGCCGATGGTAGGGGTTTGATGAAAACGACTTATGCGTTTCGTGCCGCGATCGGTGCGGTTGGCATGCTGGCTGCAACCGTGTCTCTTTCCGGCTGCATGGGCGGCCCGACCTATGGCACCGACAAGACGGCAATGGCCCAGCTCGGCGACGATCTTGGAGCAGCCGTGGCTCTCGGCAGCGCCCGCGATGAAGAAAAAGAAAAGCTGCGCTACAATCCCCGCCCGACGCTAGTCGTTGCCGGCAAGGGTCAGAGCAGTCTTCCTGCACCCCAGCAGTCGCTCGCCAACCGCGAAAGCAACCCGAACTGGGTTGAATCTCCGGAAGAGACCCGTGCGCGCCTGCGTCTGGAAGCCAAGGAAAACGAAGGCAACAACAATTACCGTTCGCCGCTGATGGCCGGTCGTGGCCAGGGCGGTCAGATGACCGAAACGGAAAAATGGGAAGCCTTCCGCAAGGCCAAGCAGGATGTCGAAACGGTCAACATGGGCTCGCGCCGCCGTTCCCTGTCCGAGCCGCCGGCTGAATTCCGTGCCGCCGATGCCGCAACGCTTCAGGATCTCGGAGAACCCGAGAACGAGAAGGAGCGCCGTCGCAAGAAGGAAGCGCAGAGCGCAACCCAGGCGTCGAACAGCAGCTGGTGGAAGCCCTTCCAGTAAGACCTTGTCTTGCCTAATCCCGGCGTGAGCGAAAGAAGCCTGTCAGAATGTCGGCGGCTTCCCGCTCTCCGAGCCCGGAATAGACGTCCGGCGCGTGATGGCAGCTCGGTTGTGCAAAGAAACGCACGCCATTTTCCACAGCGCCCCCCTTCGGATCTCCCGCGCCGTAATACAGCCGGCGAATTCGCGCGAACGAAATCGCCGCCGCACACATGGTGCATGGTTCCAGCGTCACGTAAAGATCGGCACCACTAAGCCGTTCCTGGCCAAGAACCCCGGCCGCAGCCCGGATAACCGCAATCTCGGCATGCGCCGTCACGTCGTTCTTGGTGCGGGTCAGGTTGCCGGATCTGGCGATAATCTGGCCGTCCATGACCAGCACGGCACCCACGGGAACTTCGCCCTGTGCCGCTGCAAGCCTGGCTTCTGTGAGTGCGGCATCCATGAAACCGTCGCTCTTGGGCATTTCCGCGATTTCCTCTTAACCCGGCTCGCATGAACTGGTAGGAAGCATTCAACACGAAGCGCGCTGTGCGCGTGTTTCATCACCATCCACGAACACGAATGTCCGGTTCGTTTCCGTAGACATCATGCTTCAGGCAAACAACAAATGACTTCAAAAGACAAGCCGAAGCGCGGCGAAGCCAAAACCTTCATCCGCGAGATCAAGCCGAAATCTGCAGATGCTGCAGCCGGCAAGACAAAGACGGGGACGGGCTTCAAGAAACGGGCGCCCGCAAAGCCCGGTTCCGACGCGCCCCGCTCAGAACGGCCGCGCTCCGTTGCGCCGCGCGCTGAAAAGCCCCGTGGCGAAAACGCTGCCGCCGACAAGCCGGCAAAGCCGATGCGCCGTCAGGCAGCCTCTGCCGAAACGGCTGCGTCGGATGGCAAGCCCGAGCGTATTTCCAAGATCCTCGCCCGCGTCGGCGTGGCGTCCCGCCGCGATATCGAGCGGATGATCATGGATGGCCGCGTCTCGCTCAACGGCAAGGTTCTCGATACGCCCGTCGTCAACGTCACCTTCGACGATGCGATCGAGGTGGATGGCGTGCCGATCCGCGGTGTCGAGCGCACGCGCCTGTGGCTCTACCACAAGCCCGGCGGCCTGGTGACGACGAATTCCGATCCGGAAGGACGTCCGACCGTGTTTGAAAACCTGCCCGGCGAACTGCCGCGGGTTCTCTCCATCGGCCGTCTCGACATCAATACCGAAGGCCTGCTGCTTCTGACCAACGATGGCGGTCTGTCGCGCGTGCTGGAACTTCCGACCACCGGCTGGCTGCGTCGCTACCGCGTCCGCGCCCATGGCGAGGTGGATCAGGAATCGCTCGACAAGCTGAAGGACGGCATTGCCGTCGATGGCGTTCTCTATGGCTCGATCGAAGCCACGCTCGACCGTTCGCAGGGCCGCAACGTCTGGATCACCATGGGTCTTCGCGAAGGCAAGAACCGCGAGATCAAGAACGTCCTCGGCGCGCTCGGCCTTGAAGTTAACCGCCTGATCCGTATCTCCTACGGCCCGTTCCAGCTCGGTGACCTGCCGGAAGGCGAGGTCATGGAAGTGCGCGGCCGCACGCTGCGCGACCAGCTCGGTCCGCGCCTGATCGAAGAAGCGAAGGCGAATTTCGACGCGCCGATCTACAACGAAACGCCTGCCGCTGCTGAAGACGAGAAGCCGGCACGTTCCTCTCGCTCCGAATGGTCGAGCCCGGCGGATCGCCCGGCACGTCCTCGCGACGAGGACAGGCGCGAACGCTCGCTCGGCCGTCTCGATACCAAGGCGACCGAACGCAAGTTCTCCGAAAAGCCGGCCGGCAAATTCGCCGGCAAGCCTGAGGGCAAGTTCGGCGCAAAGCCGGGCTTCAAGTCCAATGACCGCGATCTCGGCGACGAAAAGCCGAAGAAGCGTCCGCCGATGGGCACCAGCCGCACCGCCAATGTCTGGATGGCGCCGGGTGCGCGTCCAAACGCCGACGGCAGCGTCCGGGCTGTCTCCGCTCGTGCGCAGGCAGAGCAGCTGTTCAGGAAACAGGTTCCGGAAAATGACCGCCGCGTGATCGTGAAGCGCGCCGATGACGACGCCGACTGGATCCGCGCGGATTCTCCGCCGGAACCGGAAAAGGGCGAATTCGGCGCCAAGCGTTCCTTCGGTGACAAGCCGCGCGGCGACAAGCCAAGAGGCGATAAGCCGAGAGGCGACAGACCCCGCAGCGATAGCCCTCGCGCTGATAGCCCAAGAGGCGAACGCTCCTTCGGTGACCGTAAGCCGCGCGAAAGCGGCGATCGTCCCTATGGCGACAAGCCCCGCGGCGAGCGTTCGTTCGGTGATCGTCCGGCCCGCGGAGATCGTCCGACAGGTGACCGCCCAACCGGCGACCGTCGCCCCCGTCAGGATGGCGACCGTCCCGCCCGTGCTTTCAACGCCGGCGAGGGCCGTTCCGATCGTCCGCGCTCGGATCGCCCTTATGGCGACAGGCCGGCGCGCGGTGATCGCCCCACCGGTGACCGCCCAACGGGCGACCGTCGCCCGCGCGAGGATGGTGATCGTCCCGCGCGCTCGTTCAGTGCTGGAGAAGGTCGTCCCGATCGTCCGCGCTCGGATCGTCCGTTCGGTGACAAGCCCGCGTTCGGCGATAAGCCCAGAGGTGCACGGCCTGCCGGCAAATCCTTCGGCGGCAAGCCTTCCGGTGGTAAGCCAAGCTTTGGCGGTAAACCGTCCGGCGGCAAGCCTTCGGGTGGCCGTCCCTCGGGTGGCAAGCCAGGCGGACGTCCGGCTGGCGCTCGATCAGGCGGCCCAGGTGGAAAACCGCGGACCCCGAGAGGCTGATCCGTGCGCATCGTAGGGGGTGAATTCCGCGGCCGCACGCTCGCCACGCCGAAAACCAGCGCGATCCGGCCGACCATCGACCGGACGCGCGAAAGCCTGTTCAACATCATCGGCCATGTCTATCCGCAGGCGCTGGATGGCACGCGGGTGATCGATCTTTTCGCCGGCACCGGTGCCGTCGGACTGGAAGCCGTCTCGCGCGGCTGTCGTCATGCGCTGTTCGTCGAAAACGGTGTCGAAGGTCGCGGTCTCCTGTGGGAGAACATCGACGCTTTCGGCCTGCATGGCCGCGCCCGCATCCTGCGCCGCGATGCCACCAAGCTCGGCCCGGTCGGTACGCTGGAACCCTACAACTTCCTCTTCGCCGATCCGCCTTATGGTCAGAAGCTGGGTGAGGGGGCTCTGTTTGCCGCCCATGTCGGCGGCTGGCTGGTGCCCGGCGCGCTCGCGATTCTCGAAGAACGCGCCGATGTGACGGTTGAAGTCGATCCGGCCTACAAGCTGCTCGAAAGCCGAACATTCGGCGATACGCGGATGGATTTCTTCCGCTACGAGCCGGCCTGAGCAAAGGCGGGAGGCGATCCATGAACACGAGGCTGACCCTTGCTGATCATGAGACTGCGGATCGCCCTGGCGGCAAGAAGGGCGATCTGCGCTATGCGGTCGCCTTCGGCGGCGGCGGCGCCCGCGGCATTTCCCATATCCATGTCATTGAAGCGCTGGACGAACTCGGCATCCGGCCGGTAGCAATTTCCGGCTCTTCGATCGGCGCGATCATGGGTGCCGCCATGGCATCGGGCATGTCGGGCCGCGAGATCCGCGACTATACCGTCGAGACCGTCGGCAACCGCGGCTCGCTGGTGAACCGGCTCTGGGGTCTCGGCCCGTCGACGATGCGGGATGCACTCGGCGGATTTCGCTTCGGTCACTTCAATCTGGAGCCGATCCTCGAGGCCTTCCTGCCGAGCCAGATCCCCCAGGATTTCGCCGATCTCGTCATACCCTTGAAGATCTCCGCCACCGATTATTATGGCCAGGCGGAGGTGATCCTCGAGACGGGCAATCTGCGCAAGGCGATTGCCGCCTCTGCCGCCATTCCCGGCCTGTTCATGCCGGTCAGGGTCAACAACCGCATCATGATCGATGGCGGCGTCTTCAATCCCGTCCCTTACGAGCAGTTGATGGATCTCGCCGACGTTGTGATCGGCATCGACGTGGTCGGCGCGCCGGAAGGCGATGGCCTGCATCCGCCAAACCGCTTCGACAGCCTGTTCGGCGCAAGCCAGCTCACCATGCAGGCCAGCATTGCCCTCAAGCTGAAACTCAATCCCCCGCACATCTTCCTGCGTCCCAGCGTCAATCGCTTCGGCGTGATGGATTTCTACAAGGCGCGCGACATCCTCGAAGCCTCAGAAGGCACAAGAGAAGAGCTCAAGCGGGCGATCGAGGCTCTGGAAAGGGCTGCCTGATCACCACTTGCCGATCGAAACACCGGAAGCCTTTTCCTCCGGGCTTTTGCCGGTGCGTTTCGGCTTGATCAGCGGCTCGGGGCGAACGGGACTGTTGAAGAGCATCTCGCGGCCGGCGCCCAAACCCTGCACGGCCTGAACCTGCAGCCGTTCCTCGTCGCGACGGCGGATATCGTCGCCGATCTCGGAGGCGGCAGCCTCGCTCATGCCGAGCGCTTCCAGCGTCCGTCGCCCGAACAGCAGCCCGGACTCCAGCGTTTCGCGCAACTCGTATTCGACGTTCTTTTCGCGAAGCGCCAGCGAATGAACCCGGTCGTAGGACCGCACGAACAGGCGCACATCGGGAAATTCCGACGCAATCAGGTCGACGATCCGGTCCGTCGTTTCCCGTTTCTGCGTCGCGACCACAACTATCTTCGTCTTCTCGATACCGGACGCGATCAGAACGTCCTTGCGCGCACCATCGCCGAAATAGATCCGGAAGCCGAAATTGGCCGCCTGCCGGATACGCTCCGGACTGTCATCGATGACAGTCACGGAACTGCCGCCGGCAAGCAGGATCTGCGCGGCGATCTGGCCGAAACGGGAAAAGCCGATCATCAGCACATCGGCTCCGGCGCCTTCGAAATCCTCCTCCAGATGTTCGCGCGTCTCGCTCTTCTGCAGGCGGCGGGCAAGCGCCGAGCCGAGCGGCGTCAGCGCCATCGACAGCGTCACGCCGGCAATCAGAAGCGAAGCGGTGGCGGAAGAGAGGAGGCCCGCCGCGGTCGCGGTGGTAAACAGCACGAAGCCGAATTCGCCACCCTGCGGCAACAGGAACGCGATCTTCAGGGCGTCATTGGGCGGCGAACCCCACAGGCGCGAGAGAGCGTAGACCACGGCGGCCTTCACACCCATGAACACGGCAACCGCGGGGATCAGGAAGGCAAGGTTTTCGAAGATCACCTGGACTTCGAGCGAAAGACCGACAGCGACGAAGAACAGCGCCAGAAGCAGGCCGCGGAAGGGTTCGATATCCGCTTCCAGCTCGTGCCGATAGGAGGATTCCGCCAGCATGACGCCGGAGAGGAAAGCACCCATCGCCATCGACAGACCGACGGCCTGCATCGCAGCCGCCGAACCGAGCACGACGAGAAGGGCGGCGGCAATCATCACCTCGCGGGCACCGCTGCTGGCAATGATCTGGAACATCGGTGTCAGCAGGTACTTGCCGGCAATCACCATGGCGCCCACGGCAGCGACAGCGATTGCAAAGTCCAGCATCGGGGTGGCGGCAGCCTCGCTCGTGCCGGGTGCCAGGATTGTGATCAACGCCAGAAGCGGCACGATCGCGAGATCCTGGAACAAGAGAACGGAGAAGGAGCGCTGGCCGTAGCGGCTGTTCATCTCACCTGTGTCATTGAGGATCTGCAGCGCAAAGGCGGTGGACGACAGGGCAAGCCCGAAGCCGATCATCAGGCTGCCGCGCCAGTCCGCCATTTCCGACAGGTAGGCGAACCCGCTCAGGATGCCACCCGATATCACCACCTGCGCCGGTCCGAGCCCGAACACGTCGGCCCGCATCTGCCACAGACGCGAGGGTTTCAGCTCCAGCCCGATGACGAAGAGCAGGAACACGACGCCGAATTCGGCGACATGCAGCACTTCCTGCGTATCGGTCACCTGTTGCAGCACCGGACCGATCATGATGCCGGCCGCGAGATATCCAAGCACGGTGCCAAGACCGAGCCTGCGAAACAGCGGGGCGGCGATCACCGCACCGGCAAGCAGCATCAACATTTCGGTAAAGTGGGAGCCGTTTGCAGTCATGGGGCACTTTCGGGTCGGGAATGCGGAAGGTCAACCGGGGAATCGGAGCGCTGCCCTTGATGCTTTGGTCGGTGCACAATAAATGGGGTGCAAACGAAAGGCTTGCAAACATGACCTCGCAAATCGATTCCGCCTCCCTTCTGGCGCGTGCCGGCGAACTGATCGATCTGGCCAAGGCGGCGGGCGCCGACAAGGCGGATGCGGTGGTCGTCCGCTCCCGCTCCAGTTCGGTCAGCGTCCGGCTCGGAAAGGTGGAAGGAACCGGATCCTCGGAAAGCGACGATTTCTCGCTGCGTGTCTTCGTCGGCAACAAGGTTGCAAGCGTTTCCGCCAATCCGGGTTTCGATCTGAAGGTGCTGGCCGAACGCGCTGTGGCGATGGCAAAGGTCTCGCCCGAGGATCCCTTCGCCTGCCTGGCCGATGAAAAGGACCTTGCGAGGGACTACCCGGATCTCGACCTGTTCGACCCGACCGAAGTCTCAGCCGATACGATGCGCGAGGTCGCGCTCGAGATGGAACAGGCAGCCCGCGATGTCGCAGGCGTCACCAACTCGTCGGGATCCGGCGCCTCTGCCGGCATGGGCGGAATGGTTCTCGTTACTTCGCACGGATTTTCCGGCGCCTATATGGCCAGCCGCTTCGGCCGCTCCGTCAGCGTCATCGCCGGCGAGGGCACGAAGATGGAGCGCGACTACGATTTCGACAGCCGTCTGTTTGCAGCCGATCTCGACGATCCGAAGCTGATCGGCCGGCGTGCCGGCGAGCGGGTGGTCAAGCGCATCAATCCGCGCCAGGTCGATACCGGCAGCAATGTCACCGTGGTCTTCGATCCGCGCATCGCGCGCGGCTTTGTCAGCCATATCGCCGGCGCCATCAACGGCGGATCGGTTGCCCGCAAGACATCCTTCCTGCGCGACAAGATGGGCCAGCAGGTGCTGAAACCAGGCCTCAATATCACCGACGATCCTTTGATCGTGCGCGGTTCCTCCTCGCGCCCCTTCGATGGCGAGGGTGTGAAGGGCGAGCGTCTGGTGATGATCGAGGACGGCGTGCTGAACCACTGGTTCCTCTCCACCTCGACAGGACGCGAGATCGGGTTCCCGACCAATGGCCGCGGCGTGCGCGGCGGCACGTCCGTCACCCCGGCCTCCACGAACCTCGCGCTGGAACCGGGCAACATTTCGCCTGAAGACCTGATCCGCCAGATCGGCACCGGTTTCTACATCACCGAACTGATCGGCCAGGGCGTCAACATGATCACCGGCGAGTATTCGCGCGGCGCGACCGGCTTCTGGATCGAGAATGGCGAGCTTGCCTATCCGGTCTCCGAAGTCACGATCGCCTCCAATCTGAAGGACATGTTCATGCGGATGACGCCGGCCAACGACATCGACCGCAAGTTCGGCACTGCCTCTCCGACGATCGCCATCGAAGGCATGACGCTGGCGGGACGCTGACCGATGGCTGGCGCGGAAGGGCAATGGCTTGAAGATCTGGACCTGATCCGCGATGCCGCCCGTCAGGCCGGCGAGATCGCGCATGGCTATTTCGGCCAGTCGCCGGAAGTCTGGTGGAAAAACGAGGGCTCGTCGCCCGTCAGTGCCGCAGACTTTGCGGCAAACGACATTCTCCAGAGCCTGCTTCTGACCGCCCGTCCCAATTACGGCTGGCTGTCCGAAGAAACGGATGACGACGACGCCAGGCTTTCGCTCGACACGCTGTTCGTGGTTGATCCGATCGATGGCACGCGCGCCTTCATCAACGGCGAAAAGACCTGGTGCGTCTCCGTCGCAGTCGTCCACCTCGGCCGGCCGGTTGCGGGCGTCCTTGTGGCGCCCGCACTCGGCGAGGAGTTCTTTGCCGTCAAGGGCGGTCAGGCGATCCGCAACGGTGCTCCGATCACGGTCACCACGCCGGATCACGATAAGCTCGTGATCGCCGCCGATGAAAGTCTTGTGAAGAAATTTGATCAGCCGTTTCGAAGCGAGGTCGAACGTCATCATCATATCCCGTCGCTCGCCTACCGGTTGGCCATGGTGGCAGACGGCCGCCTTGATGGCACGGTGGTCAAGCGCAACTCGCACGACTGGGATCTCGCGGCTGCCGACCTTATTCTCGAATGCGCCGGCGGACGGCTGACGGACCTTTCCGGCAGCCTGCTCACCTACAACCGGCGCCAGGTCCGCCACGAGATGCTGGTGGCGGGCGCCGAGCACGCACTGGAACGGCTATTGCCGCAGATCCGGGGATTTCCGGCAGCTTGACCTTTGTGGCGTAATGCCGCAGATGAGGGCCGGGCGGAGAGGATAAAAGGGACAGGATGGACATGACTGCGACGACTGACAAGAAACAGCTTCTGCATCTGGTTTTCGGTGGCGAGCTTTCGAGCCTCGAAGAGGTTCAGTTCAAGGATCTTGCGGCGCTCGATATCGTCGGCATCTATCCCGACTACGCATCGGCCCTGACCGCCTGGCGCAGCAAGGCGCAACAGACGGTCGACAACGCCCAGATGCGCTATTTCATCGTTCACATGCATCGCTTGCTCGAGCCGGGCGCGAAGTAACGCTGAAGCAAGCCTGATCTGCCAGGTTACGAAATGCCAAGGTCTCGAACATCTGGTCCGGGACCCCTTTTTGACGCATTTGTGAATCACAGAATTTCGGCTACTGATAAGTCATCAGAAGGACGACAGGGATTGACGACGGCCATCATGGAGCAGGGGCGAAAGCGATGAGCGGCAGAATGGCTCGCATGGCCCTGGCGGGATACCGCCTGGCCGGCATCGCGCTCTATCCTTTTGCCGGGCCGTATCTCACGTACCGGTCGATGAAGGGCAAGGAAGATTCCTCGCGCCGTCTCGAAAGGCTCGGCTATGCCAGCCTCCCGCGCCCGCGCGGACCGCTGGTCTGGGTTCATGCCGCAAGCGTCGGCGAAACCATGTCGATCATGCCGCTGATCCGCGAACTTCGCCGTCGCGAGATCCATGTCCTGCTGACGACAGGGACCGTTACATCCGCAGCACTGGTCGATGCCAGGCTCGGCGATGAAGTCATTCATCAATATGTGCCGTTCGATCTGAAATTCTCCATCAAGCGCTTTGTCTCCTACTGGAAGCCGGATGCGTGCATTACGGCCGAGTCCGAAATCTGGCCGACGACGGTGGCCGAGCTGGCGCGGCGTCGCATCCCGCAGATCCGCGTCAATGCACGCCTCTCCGATCGCTCGTTCACGCGCTGGCACAATCATAATACCATCGCCGAAGCGCTGTTCGAAAAGCTGGCGCTCGTGGTGGCCCAGTCCGATCTTGATGCCGAGCGTTTCCGTGATCTCGGCGCCTGGCCGGTCATCGTGTCGGGCAACCTCAAGACCGACACCGACCCGCCGCCATGCGACGAGGAGCTTCTGGCCCGCTACAAGGCCGAAATCGGCGAGCGCAAGACCTGGGCTGCGATCTCCACGTTCGATGGCGAGGAAAAGGCCGCCGCCACCGTGCATCGGGCGCTGAAGCCGAAAAGCAACCTGTTGACCATCCTCGTGCCCCGTCATCCGGATCGCGCAGATGCGATCGAGGAGATGCTGAAGGCGGAGGGGCTCACCGTCGCCCGCCGCTCGCGCAACGACACGATCACGCCGGAAACCGATATTTTCCTCGGCGATTCCATCGGCGAAATGGGTCTTTATCTGCGGCTGACCGAAATCTCCTTCGTCGGCAAGTCGTTGACCAACGAGGGCGGCCAGAACCCGCTGGAGCCGGCCATGCTCGGATCTGCCGTTCTGTCCGGCCCGAACATCGACAATTTCCGCGATGCCTACCAGCATCTCGTCAAGAAGGGCGGTGCCCGGATGGTCCGCGATGTCGAAATGCTAGCAAAGGCCGTGCATTACCTGATGATCAACGACCTTGCCCGCCGCAAGATGGTCGAAGCCGGCCATGACGCGATGGACGAAATGCGCGGTGCACTGGCAAAGACCGTCAAGGCGCTCGAACCTTACGTCAATCCGCTCACCGTCAGCGCCAGACTTCAGCCGAAGACAGCCGCCGCCGGTGCTGCACGCTGATGGCCGGGGCGACAAGCGACGTGGTGGATATGGACTTCTCGCATATCGCCGGCATCCTGTTCGACAAGGACGGCACGCTTTTGCACTATGATGCGAGCTGGGGACCGGTGAACCGCGAAGCGGCCCGCATCGCGTCGGGCGGCGATGCGGATCTGGAAACGCGCCTCCTGCAAGCCGGCGGCATGGATCCCGTCTCCGGCCACACCCGTGCCGATAGCCTGCTTGCGGCCGGCAATGCCGCCGAGATCGCCGCAGGTTTCGTGTCCGCAGGCGCCCCCATGGATGTGGCAGATCTCACCCGTCAGCTCGATGCACTCTTCGTGCGCTCGGCCGAATATTCCGTTCCGGTCACCGATCTCGCCGCCTTCTTCGGCGCGCTGAAGGCACGCGGCCTGAAGCTCGGCATCGCCTCCAGCGACAATGAGGAAGCCATCCGCCAGACGGCGATCCGTTTTGGCTTTATCGATCATGTCGATTTCATCTGCGGCTATGACAGCGGTTTTGGTGTGAAGCCGAAACCCGGCATGTTCCTCAAATTCTGCGAAGTCGTCGGTCTCGACCCCGCGCAGGTGGCGATGGTCGGCGACAACAATCACGACATGCATATGGGCGAGGCGGCAGGCGCCGGCATCAAGGTCGCGGTTTTGACCGGGACCGGTTCGCGCCAGACGCTGTCGACTGCCGCCGATCTCTGCCTCGACGATATCTCCGCCTTTGCCGCCCTCCTGCCGGTCTCGGCACCGGCTGCGGCGGGCTGAGCGGTGGTTTCCGAAGCACCGCCATTCTGGTGGACGAAGGCCGACTGGCGCGTCTGGGCGCTGTCGCCGGTGTCGTTTGTCTATGGTGCCGTGTCCGGTCGCCGCATGGCGAAGTCGAAGCGGGCGCAGGCGCCGCTGCCGGTCATTTGCGTCGGAAACTTCACCGTCGGCGGTGCCGGCAAGACACCGACGGCGATCACGCTTGCCCGCGCCGCCAAGGCGAAGGGTCTCACCCCCGGCTTCCTCACCCGCGGCTATGGTGGATCGCTCGACGTCACGACAATGGTCGATCGCTCCAAACACAGGGCCGAAGCCGTCGGCGACGAAGCGCTGCTTCTCGAGCGCGAAGCGATGACCGTCATTTCCCGCCGCCGCGTGGACGGTGCGAGGATGCTGGCGCAAAACGGCGCCGACCTGATCATCATGGATGACGGGTTCCAGAGCGCCCGTCTCTCGATCGATTTCGCGCTTGTCGTGATCGATTCCGTCCGCGGCATCGGCAACGGCCATCTCGTGCCGGGCGGTCCCGTGCGGGCACCGCTGGCCGAGCAGATGCGTCAGGCCTCCGCCATCCTCAAGGTCGGCAACGGCGACGCGGCCGACAGGATCGTGCGCCAGGCATCGCGCGCCGGCAAGCAGGTCCACGTCGCGACACTCGATCCAAGCCCCGGCCAGTCGCTGGCGGGCACAAATCTTCTCGCCTTTACCGGGATTGCCGATCCGGAGAAATTCTACCGCACCGTCAACAGCGTCGGCGGGCTGATTTCAGAGCGCCGGTCGTTCCCGGATCATCATTTCTTCACGGCGGATGAAATCGAAAGCCTGCTGGAGGATGCCGACAGGAACGGTCTCCATCTCGTGACGACGGCAAAGGACGCGGTGCGTCTCGTCGGTCATCACGGTCCCGCCGAAAAATTGCTCAACCGGGTACAGGTGGTGGGCGTGGAGATGATCTTCGACAATCCGAAGGCGCCCGGCCAGATCATCGATGCGGCTTTCGCAAGGTTTCGGGAGCGTCGCTTGAAGAACGGCGTGAAACCCTGATCAGGGCGCAAACGCGCGTCGGTTGATTGTGCTTAAGCCCGGCTCTGGTTCGGCAGTATGCCGGCGCGCTTGTCGGCTTCCAGCGAGGACGCGCAATCGGCATAGGCTTCCTGCCGCGCCACGCTCCAGTATTTGAGCTCGTCGACCGGGATCTGTGCTCCCGTCATCGCGCAGATCACGTACGACCCGCTGCTGACGATCTGGTAGTCGCCATCCAGGTACCGGATTTTCGCCTCGCGGAAGCTGCCGCCTTCGAACCGGTTCATCTGTCTGCGTCTCCTGCGAAAAAACATCGGATTGCTCGCGCGTTATGCCGTCATTCCCTACACCGCGTCTGGCGCGCCTTCAAGTCCGCCCGAACAGGCGTTCGATGTCGGACAGCTTGAGTTCGATATAGGTCGGGCGGCCGTGGTTGCAGGTGCCGGAACCGGGCGTTGCCTCCATCTGGCGCAAAAGCGCATTCATCTCGTCGGGCCGAAGCCGGCGCCCTGAGCGCACCGAGCCGTGGCAGGCCATGGTGGCCGCGACATATTCCAGCTTGCCGCGCAGGGCACCGGCCGTGCCCCATTCGGCCACTTCGTCGGCGAGATCGCGGATCAACGAGGATGCATCCACTTCGCCCAGCATCGCCGGCGTTTCGCGCACCGCAACCGCGCCGGGACCGAACCGCTCGACCGCCAGCCCCAGCCGGTCGAGTTCCTCCGCATGCAGCATCAGCCGGTCGCAATCCTCTTCCGGCAGATCGACGATCTCCGGAATGAGCAGAACCTGCGACGCCAGTCGCTTGTCGTTCAAAGCCTGACGCAGCGCCTCGTAGACCAGCCTCTCATGGGCTGCATGCTGGTCGACGATGACAAGGCCGTTTTCCGTCTGGGCGACGATATAGTTCTCGTGCACCTGCGCACGCGCCGCACCGAGCCGGTGGCGCTGCCTGTCTTCCGAAACGTGCACCGTTTCAGATATGGCATCGTCCGTGCGGGCCGCCGGCATGGTCAAACCGTCGAAATCCTGTTGCGCCCGTTCCCCGAAGCCGAACGGTGCCTGCAGCGGCCGCGACGGAGAGGCCGCCGGGCTCCAGGGAGCGGGCGTCGGAGACCGATAGGCGGGCGAAGCCGAAAACCCTGCCGAGAATCCAGGGCGGAACGCCTGCATCATGCCGGATGCGCCGGTCGTGTTCGCCCGGTCGCCCTCGCGGTGCAACGCCTCGCGGATGGCGCCGACGATCAACCCGCGCACCAGCCCCGGATCGCGAAACCGGACGTCTGCTTTGGCCGGGTGCACGTTGACATCCACCAGCGCCGGATCGAGCGTGATCGACAGCACCGCCACCGGATAGCGACCGGACGGCATCCGCTCCGCATAGGCACCGCGGATGGCCGACAGGATGAGCTTGTCCTGCACCGGCCGTCCGTTGACGAAAGCGTATTGATGTCCGGAATTGCCCCGGTGGAATGTCGGCAGCCCGACAAAGCCTGTGAGGCCCACATCCTCGCGCATCGCGTCGATCTCGATCGCATTGTCGCGAAACTCGGCCCCGAGAACCTGCGCCATGCGCGCCAGATGGTCCTCGCCGGTCGCCGGCAGGTCCAGCGTGGTGCGGTCGGAGCCCGACAGAACGAAACGCACATGCGGAAAAGCGATCGCCATGCGCTTGACGATTTCGGTGATCGCACCGGCTTCCGCCCGTTCGGTCTTCAGGAATTTCAGGCGTGCCGGCGTTGCAAAGAAGATGTCGCGAACTTCCACCACCGTGCCGGGATTGGCCGGTGCCGGCCGCGCCGCGGTCGTCTTGCCGCCGGTCACCGACACCTGCGAGCCGCTGTCGCTCCCTTGGCGCCGGCTGGTGATCGTGAGTTTCGCGACCGACCCGATCGACGGCAGTGCCTCGCCGCGAAAGCCGAGCGTTCTGATATCGTCGAGCGTCGTCGCGATCTTCGAGGTGCAGTGGCGGCGGATCGCGAGGTCGAGATCGGCGGGCTCCATGCCCGATCCATTGTCCGTGACGCGCAGAAGAGACTTGCCGCCGCCCGCCGTGGCGATCTCGATGCGCGTCGCACCCGCATCGATGGCGTTTTCGACCAGTTCTTTGACAGCGCTCGCGGGTCGCTCGATGACCTCGCCGGCAGCGATCTGGTTGATGAGCGTTTCGGAAAGCTGCTTGATGAACATGGCGCTATTTTCAAGGATTTCCGGCGGGAAGGAAAGGCTGCCGGATGGTTTGTCCCCTGCAAGCCCTGCAGCAAGCCTATCTTAATTCGGCCTTAACCGAAAACCGATATTCAATCTGAGTTGAACAGGATGAACCCGGGAGAGCGCCAGCTCTCCGCAGAGGAACCGATGTATGGGCCGGCTGGGCACCCGTACACGAGGATCGGCCCTTTGTTCGAGGACTTGAAGCCAGCATGTGTCTTACCCGACTTGATTAATTGAGACGGATTGCACCGCATGGTGCCGGCGATTGGCCGAGTCTGTGAACACACAGGGGGTTTTGTCACATGAATGATTTGGCGTCGGCGGACGCGGACATTCAGACTGCGATGATGGAAGTGATTTCCGAGGCGATCTCGGGTGGGCACTCAGGCGGCCTTGTCGTCTACGACAAGAACGACCTGTTGATCTTTGCCGGTCAACAACTGACCATCCTTCTCGGCATTCCTGACAGCGTCCTTGCACCCGGTACACGGCTGCGCGATCTCCTTGGTGCCATCTATGACGGCGGCGGACGGTTCATGTCCGAGACCGGCGGCACAAAACGATTGCTCAGCCGCGACGACTGGATTTCCGACAATATTGCCACGCTCTGGAAGGAGCGGCACGAGGCGCTGATGCGCCGTGGTGCCGATCGCTGGATCAGTCTTGCCAAACGGCGCCTGCCGTCAGGCTACGGCGTCTGCATCCTCCGGGACGTTTCCGAACAGCGCAAGCGCGAAGAGCAGTGGCGCGCCGACATGGAGCGTGTGCAGTTGACCGAGGATATCCTCGACAACCTGCCGTTCCCGGTCATGGTCAAGGACACCAATCTCGCCTTCGTCGCCGTCAACAAGGCTGCCTGCCGCTTTCACGATCTCCCCGCCGAAGCGCTGCTCGGCTGCACGGGGACCGACATCCATGCTCCGGCCTTGGCCCAGCGGCTCGACGGTATCAACCGCCGGGTGGTGGAAGACGGCGAAGAGATCCAGCTGCCGGAGCGTCTGACGCGGCCGGATGGCTCGCAGATGGTGATCGTCGCCAACAAGTACCGGATCGGCAAGCCGGGCCGGTACTATCTCGTCACCGCCATGCAGGACATTTCCCGGATGGTGGAGGTGGAAGAGGACGGGCGTGGCTTTATCCGCCTGTTCGACGACCCCAATCTGTTTTCCGCCAAGCTGCATCGCAAGAGCAAGATGCGGGACGCTTTGCAGGGCGCGGATCCCGATATCGCCGGAAGCCAGATCCTGATCGTTTCAAGCGACCCGCTTTTCACCGGAACCGCGAAGGCGATCCTTGCGGATTTTCAGGTCGAGGCATCCTCGGTCGTTGATGAACACGAACTGGCGCTTTGCCTCGAACTCGTGTCCAACGCCGCGGTCAGGGTCGATCTCATCGTCGCGGATCGCGATCTGGCATCCGCCTGCCGCGCCATCGGCTCAAATTACGACAAACAGGTCGTGGCCTTCGATGCTGCGGCTCTCGAAGAGCATCTCGTTCCCACCCTCAGCCGCGAACTGACCAAGTTGCGTGGACCTGTCGAACAGGACGAAGAAGACAACTGGCAGATCCTGCCCGATGACCCTCAGCCCTGCGTCGATATCCTTGTTGCTGAAGATAACGAGGTGAACCAGATCGTGTTCTCGCAGATCCTCGAAAGCCTCGGGTACCGCTATGCGATTGCGGTCGATGGAGAAGAGGTGGTCAGGATGTGGCACGAGCTTCGTCCTTCGCTGGTGCTGATGGATGTCACTCTGCCGACCCTGAACGGCTTCGAGGCAGCGCGGGCGATCCGCACGCTCGAGGAAGAAGGGCAGGCGTCGACACCGATCGTCGGCGTCCTCGCCCAGGCATTCGACCGCGACCGCGAGGAATGCTTTGCATCGGGAATGGACGACGTGATCCTGAAGCCGATCAGTCCCGATGTGCTGGAAACCCTGTTCGCGAAATTTCTCGTCGTTGCCGGTTCGCAGCAGATGCTGTCTTGAGCATGGATCGGAAGCGCGGACGGCTATCCCGAAACGCTACGGTTCCGCTATGAAATGTTAAGCTTTGTCCCGCATCGTCGCCTATCAAATGTGGTGCAAGCGGATAAACTTATGACGTTGGCGGAAAACCCGTTGCCGCAGCTCCGTCAGCATGAGCTGCAGGCCAAGGCTTATAGCGACCCGCTTACGGGTCTTGGAAACCGACACCGTATGCGCGACAAGGTTCACCTTCTCGCCGCAGAGCGTGCAGCCGATCCCGCCCCGTTTACTGTTTGCATTGCCAATCTCGATGGTTTCAAGCCGATCAACGACCTGTTCGGCATGGAAGCAGGCGACGAGATCCTCTGCCAGGTCGCGCATCGCCTCAAGGCCTGCATTCCGGATGGCGCAACGGTCACCCGTCACGACGGCGACGAGTTTGCCTTCGTGCTGCCGCTCGTCTTCGAGCGCACCGGCGCCGAACGGATCGGCCAGATGATCCGGGATGTTCTTTCCGCACCCTATGATCTGGGGGATCGCAATGTGCGTCTCTCGGCGTCCTTCGGCTTTGCCATCTACCCCTTCGCCGGCGAGCATTTCGAGGAACTGCTGAAGAGCGCCGAAACCGCGCTTTACCGGTCCAAACGCCGCGGTCGCGGCCAGATTACGGTCTATTCCCAGGAAATCGCGCAGGAGATGATGCGCGCGACGCAGCTTGAACAGGCGCTGCGCCATGCAATCATCAGCGATGCCGTGGATGTCCATTTCCAGCCGATCGTGCGGCTCGACGATGGATCTGTCGTCGGGTTCGAGGCACTCGCGAGATGGAACGACAAGGATCTCGGTTTCGTATCGCCCGCCGTCTTCGTACCGCTTGCCGAAGAGCGCGGTTTCATCGATGCGCTGTCGGAAACCCTGCTGCGCAAGGCGGCCGAGGCAGCACTGTCCTGGCCGCGGGATCTGTTCCTGTCCTTCAATCTCTCCTCCGCTCAGCTGATGGATCCAACCACCACGGAAAGCATCCTTTCGACGCTCGCCCGCGTCGGGCTCGATCCGCATCGGCTGGAATTCGAGATCACCGAGACTGCTGTGATGACCTCGGCCGATACGGCAGAGCGCATCATCACGGATCTTCGCAAGGCAGGCGCACGCATCTCGCTCGATGATTTCGGCACCGGTCAGTCCAGTCTCGGACGTCTGCGCGACTTCACCTTCGACAAGGTCAAGATCGATCGCGCCTTCGTCTCCCGCATCACCTCGGACCGTGCCTCTGGACACATCGTCAGGGCGATCATCGCCATGTGCGACGGTCTGGAACTGGAAGTGGTCGCCGAGGGCATCGAGCAGCCGGAAGAAGCGGAAATGCTGCAATCGCTGGGCTGTGCCATGGGGCAGGGCTATTACCACGGCAGACCCGCCGATACGGCCTCGACGCTGCGGTATCTGAGCACCCATCACCGCGACTTCATGACCCCCGAACGGGACTGATCTTCCGCCTCCACCACCGTTGAGGAGAGGGCGCGGAGTGGACAGTCCGCGCCGCGTCTGATGCTCGCACGGGGCTGTCCGCTGCGCGATGATGTGGTTTTGCAAGCCGCATTGCGAGATCACCATGTCCGTTTCAAACGATCCCCTTCTGCAGCCGTTTCAGCTGAAGCATCTCACCCTCAAGAACCGCTTCATGTCGACGGCTCACGAACCGGCCTATTCCGAAGACGGCATGCCGAAGGATCGTTACAGGCTCTACCATCTCGAAAAGGCAAAGGGCGGCATCGCGCTCACCATGACCGCCGGTTCCGCGATCGTCTCGCAGGACAGTCCACCCGCATTCGGCAACCTGCACGCCTATCGCGACGATATCGTGCCGTGGCTGAAGAAGCTCACCGATGACTGTCATGAATACGGCACGGCGGTGATGATCCAGCTCACCCATCTCGGTCGCCGGACCGGATGGAACAAGGGCGCCTGGCTTCCTGTGCTGGCGCCATCTCCCATTCGCGAACCCGCCCACCGCGCCTTTCCCAAGGAAATCGAGGACTGGGATATCGAGCGCATCGTCGCAGACTATGCCGATGCCGCCAGCCGCATGCAGGCGGCGGGTCTCGACGGTATCGAGATCGAAGCCTACGGCCACCTGATCGACCAGTTCTGGTCGCCCGCCACCAACCACCGCGACGACGCGTTCGGCGGATCGCTCGAAAACCGCATGCGGTTTTCGACCATGGTGATCGATGCAGTGCGAAAATCCGTCGGTCCGGATTTCATCGTCGGCATCCGCCTGGTTGCCGACGAGAACTGGGACAAGGGGTTTTCCCGCGAAGAGGGGATCGAGATCTCCCGCCGGCTGGTGGCGTCGGGTGGCATCGACTTCCTGAACGTCATCCGCGGTCATATCGATCACGATGCGGATCTGAACGAGGTTATCCCGATCCAGGGCATGCGATCCTCGCCGCATCTCGACTTTGTCGGCGATGTCAGGAAGGCGACGAAATTCCCGGTCTTTCATGCAGCCCGAATCGCCGATGTTGCAACGGCCCGGCATGCGGTCGCCGAAGGCAAGCTCGACATGGTCGGCATGACCCGTGCCCACATTGCCGATCCGCATATCGCGAACAAGGTAGCAAGTGGCAAGGAGGCGACCATTCGCCCCTGCGTCGGTGCGACCTACTGTCTGGATCGCATCTACGAGGGAGGAGAGGCTCTCTGTATCCACAATGCGGCGACGGGGCGCGAAGCCTTGCTGCCGCATGTGGTCGAAAAGGCGGCAGCTGTCCGAAGGGCCGTCGTGATCGGTGCCGGTCCTGCCGGGCTCGAGGCGGCCCGCGTGCTGGCAGAGCGCGGCCATTCCGTCACCGTGCTTGAGGCAACGGGGGAGGCGGGTGGCCAGATCAATCTTCTGGTTCGCAATCCGCGCCGCCGCGAGATGATCGGCATCATCGACTGGCGGCTGGCGGAGCTTGAGCGGTTGGGTGTCGAGATTTGCTACGACGTGTTTGCCGGCGCCGACGATGTCCTCGAACTCGAGCCAGATCTCGTCGTCGTCGCGACCGGCGGCATACCGCAATCGCCGCAACTTGAGGCGGGCGAAGAGCTTCTGACCTCCAGCTGGGATATTCTCGCCGGATCTGCCAAACCCGCAGGCCCGGTTCTGCTGTTCGATGACAATGGCGGCCATCCGGGTATGAGTGCCGCCGAAGTCATCGCCACATCAGGCGCGGATCTCGAGCTTGTCTCCCCCGAACGCTTCTTCGCACCTGAGATGGGGGGCATGAACCATGTCCCCTACGCACGGATTTTTGCCGAGAAGGGTGTCCGCGTGACGATCAACACGCGGTTGAAGTCGGTGCGGCGTGACGGCAATGCATTGGTGGCAAGCCTCGGATCCGATTACGCAAAGGATGTGGTCGAGGAAAGGCGTGTCGCACAGGTCGTGGTCGAGCACGGCACGGCCGCGAACGCGGATCTCTATTTCGAGTTGAAGCCGCTCTCGCGCAATCTTGGCGCCGTGGACTACGCGATGCTGATCAACAGAAGAGCGCCGCTGCTGCCGAAGAACCCCGGCGCGGCTTTCGATCTCGTGAGGATCGGCGACGCTGTGGCAAGCCGCAATGTCCATGCAGCGATCTACGATGCACTGCGATACTGCTCGCTTCTGTAAACCGCGCACGAAAAAGGCGGCATTATCAATGCCGCCTCTTCCATTCAATCGTCTGTCACGTGGCGTGTAGCCCGTTCCAGGTCCCTAAAATTAGTTCTTAGGAGCCGTCGACGGCGTTGTGGCGCCATTTTCAGCCGGTGCTGCCGGAGTGCCCGGAGCCGGGTTCATCGTGGACGACGTGGTCGATGTGTCGGATGCTGCCTGCTTGTCGTCCAGTGTCTTGAACTCTGGAGCAGACTTCAGCGCTTCGGCCGTTTCGGTGGTCGAAAGACGCACTTCGTTGTTGTTCTGTGCGTCGCGGGTGAGCGTCAGCTTGCTGATCGGAAGGGCTACATCCTTTTCGCCGATGCCGAGGAAGCCGCCGACGCCGACAACTGCTGCAACGAGTCCGCCGTTTTCTTCAAACAGGAGGTCGTTGACGTCACCGATGCTTTCGTTAGCCGAATTGTAGATCGACTTGCCGATATAATCGTTGGCGCTGACCTGGGTGGTCGCCTGTTCTGTCAGGTAATTGCCGTCTGCAGTGGTAGCCATGCCACCTGCTGGTGCAGCCGGGGTCGTTGTCGTGGTATCGGCCGGTGCCGAAGGTGCTGCCGGTGTCGCCGGAGCAGGCTGTGCCGTCTGGGCAAAAGCCGGCGCAAGTGTGGTGGACGCCATGAGAACGGCTGCTGCGGCGATCGTGCTGAGAGTCTTTTTCATCGTGTTCCTACCTTTTCCATCTAATTCGTCGTGAAGGACGGCTTCTCGGATTGAAGGGCCGTCTCGACCAAGAAGGACGCGTTCGTTCTGCTTGGCTTCGGTAGGGAAATGGCCGAAACGCCGGTTTGGTTCCGCATTTCCATGCCGTTTTATTAGGCAGAGACTGCGGAACGTTTCAGCACTTGGCGGGTTTGGGGCTTTATCAGCGAGAATATAGATCCTTAAAGTCAGGCCGAGTATCGGGGTTCCTGACCAAGCGTGACTGGAACGGCGAGTTCGAACAACGCTCCCGCCAGCGGATCGGAGGTTCGGGCGTCCTGGTCCATTCCCTCCCAGGCTGATGTGACAGCCAAGCGCCCATTTCCGATCACGACAGGGCAGGTCGTTCTCTTGGCGGGCACTTCGAAACGCGCGAGAAGGACGCCGTCCAGACCATAGTGGTCGACCGCACCTTCACTCCAGCGGGCGTTCCAGATCGTGCCGTCCTGATCGCAGATCGCGCCATCCATTCCACCGGGGCTGCCGCTGCCATCGATGAAGAGGGTGGGTTTTGACGTCGGGAGTCCGGTCAATGGATCAAGGTCGACACGCATGAGGTGGTTGATGCGCGTGTCGACATAATAGCCGATGCTTCCGTCAGGCGAAAAGCAGATCGCATTCGGAATGCTCATTTTGTCAAACAGCGTCGTGACCTTGCCGCCCACGACATGATAGATCGCACCCGCGCCTTCCGCAGCGGTGCGCCCCATCGTGCCGATCCACAGCGCACCGGAAGGGTGCAGCCGGCCGTCGTTGGAGCGGTTGTCCGGCTTGTCCTTCTCGAGGTCGCAGTGCAGGGTCAGTTCGCCGGTGGCGCGATCCCGTATGAAGAGCCCTTGATCGGAGGCGATCAGCTGCCGCTCGGCGTCGATCGGGACGAGAACGCTCCCCATTATGGGGAGGATCTGCACAGATTCTTTGCCGGTGTTGATGTCGAGCGAGCGAAGCTGCTTTTCGAGAATGCTGAACCACCAGATCGTCCCGGTGTCCGCATCGAAGCTGGCTCCTTCGCCAAGTTCACAAGGCGTCGAGGACAATACGCTACCCTGGAACGGGTGAGAGACAAAATCGGCTGTGGTCACGGGCATCCTCCGCAGAAGCTTCTGTTCGTTGCAGAATTAACGCGAACCGCCGCGATGGCTAGCCGCGTCATCAGATTTTCCCTGACAAATTCCTGAAACCATGCGACAAGATTCGCAAATGCGAGAACCTATCACCATCACGTGGTGACGTTTGCGTGCGTAAGGTCTGGTCGGAGCAAGAAGCAGTACATGTCTAAGACCGAAAAAGCCGAAGAGATGTCCTTTCTCGACGGCAGTGTCGCCGAAATCGCCACCCTGCAGACCCAGTTTGATGTCATCCGGTTCCTGAAGCGAGTGACGCAGTATTATAACTGTCGCACCTTCATGGTTCTCAACCTTCCGTCGATCACGTCGCGCGAACTGTCCGAAAATACCGTCGTTACCAATTGGCCGGCAGAGCTGATGTCGCAGTTCGACAAAAGCGGTCTGATGCAGACCAGCTCCGGCCTTGCACATCTGCGCAAGTTCACGACGCCCTTCGTCTTCGATCTCTCGAGCGATCGCGGCGTGATCAATTCGAGCGACGAGGTCACGCAGATCTTTTCCGGGTTCGGCATCCAGCGCGGCGCCTGTTTCCCCGTCCATGACCGGCTCGGCAATCGCGGCGCCGTTTGCTTCGGCGGTACGGGCAAGACATTTGACCAGCAGCAGATGATGGAACTGCATTATCTCTCGGTTCACGTCTATGAACAGCTGGCGCAGATCCGCAGCCTCGACGTCAAGACCAACGATGTCCTGACCGAACGCGAAGTCGATTGCCTGAACTGGACGGCTGCGGGTAAGACCAGCGCGGAAATTGCCGAAATCCTTGGACTCTCCGAGCACACCGTAAACCATTATCTCAACCGCACGGCCCGCAAGCTCGATACCGTCAACCGCACCCAGGCGGTTGCCAAGGCGTTGAGATCCGGAATCATCAAGTAACGATGCCGGCGATCATTATTTGATCAACGCCTCTGTTTTCTACGCGGTCAATTGATCGTTCACTGGGCAAATTCCCAACGCTCTCCAGTTGCGTGTCCCTAACACCCTGTTTCGACTACGTAAACATCCGCATTACGGTCTGGCATGGTTCGTGCTTGTTTACAGGCAGGTCCAGAGGGGGCTGAAAGCGTCCCAAGAGGCGCGATAAAAACAAGCCGCTATCCGGGGCGCCGTCTGGCTGCCATCCGGGTAGCGGCTTTCTTTTTTCTGACGTGGGGCGTTTCAACGAAGCGTCTTGCTCGAGACCGGTGACACTTCCTATATAAGCCTTGGATCCGGCGCGGGCAGTTTGTGTCGAGATCGCTATCAGGAGCAGGCAATGTCGGACGTCACCAAGGAACAGGTTCTGGCGGTTCTCGCGAAGATTCGCGGACCCGACCTCGAGGGTGATATCGTCTCTCGCGGAATGGTCTCCGACGTCTTTATCTCCGACAAGAAGGTCTATTTCTCGATTACGGTGCCGGCCGATCGCGCAACCGAACTCGAGCCGCTGCGCATGGCCGCCGAACGGACGGTCGCCGCGATGCAGGGCGTCAACGGCGCGCTGGTTACGCTGACGGCCGATCGCAGAGCTGGAACGGCACCTGCCAAGACGGCACCTCCGCCAAAGCTGCAAGCGCCTGCCGCCGGTCACGCGCATCCGCACCCCCCCGCCACACCCGGGCCGAGACAGCCCGCACCGAAAGCCGGCGTTCCGGGCGTGGGTGCCATCATCGCGGTGGCGTCCGGCAAGGGCGGCGTCGGCAAGTCGACGACAGCAGTCAATCTGGCGCTGGGTTTCCAGGCCAACGGTCTCAAGGTCGGCATTCTCGATGCTGACATCTACGGCCCGTCCATCCCGCGTCTCCTCAACATCTCCGGCAAGCCGCAGCAGCTTGAAGACCGGAAGATCGCCCCGATGCAGAACTATGGTCTGAAGGCGATGTCGATCGGCTTCCTGGTCGAGGAGGGCACCGCGATGATCTGGCGCGGCCCGATGATCCAGTCGGCACTGCTGCAGATGCTGCGCGAAGTCGGCTGGGGCGAGCTCGATATTCTCGTGATCGACATGCCGCCTGGAACCGGCGACGTGCAACTCACGCTCGCCCAGCAGGTGCCGCTCGCCGGTGCCGTGATCGTCTCGACGCCGCAGGATCTCGCCCTGATCGACGCCCGCAAGGCCATCGCCATGTTCGGCAAGGTCGAGATACCCATCCTCGGCATCATCGAGAACATGAGCTACTTCCTCGCTCCCGATACGGGCACCCGCTACGACATCTTCGGCCATGGTGGCGCAAAGTCGGAAGCCGAGCGCATCGGCGTTCCCTTCCTCGGCGAAATCCCTTTGACGATGGACATCCGCGAACGCTCCGACGCGGGCACGCCGGTCGTCGTTTCCGACCCGGACAGTGCATCCGCCGCCGTTTATCGGGAGATCGCATCCAAGGCCTGGGCAGAGATTAAGGGCAAGCCGCTGCGCAAGGCGCCTGCCATCGTTTTCGAATAGAACCTATTCGAGTTTGGACGGTCTCCCGGGCAGGAATACACGGTCAGTGGCGGTCAATACTCTGAAATCGCCTCTCTTTTCGTTTCGAAATTGTTAAACATCGCCGCTAGACGTCTGCGGCGATAGTGAAAGCATGCAGTTGCAGCCCTTGCCTTGTGCAATTGCTGTCTTTATAGGCGCCTCCCGCCGGAGGGCACTTCCTTGCTCTTCGCGGGCGGAGCGAAGTATCCGCATTTTTCCGTTGAAAGGCTGGCTCGAACGCCAGATGCCGAATGGGCCACCCAGCAGAACATAGTGCCGCCGAGAAAACCAAAGGACATGGGCTGTTCGCGCTTGCGCTCGGCTCTGTCGGTGTCGTCTATGGCGATATCGGCACGAGCCCGCTCTATGCCTTTCGCGAGGCGTTGAAGCCCGTCGCCCATGACGGCGTCACGCAGATGGAGATCATCAGCCTCATCTCGCTGATGATCTGGACGCTGACCATCATCGTCACCTTCAAATACGTTCTCTTCCTGCTGCGCGCCGATAACGATGGCGAGGGTGGCACGCTGTCGCTTCTGGCGCTCATGACCAAAGGAGCGTGCGGCCATCGGGCTGTCCTGATGCTGCTCGGGCTGATCGGCGCCGCGCTGTTTCTAGGCGATGCGATGATCACGCCGGCGCTGTCGGTCCTGTCGGCGGTGGAAGGCCTGAAATACGTATCACCGCATTTCGAAAGCGCCGTTCTGCCGATTTCGATTGCCATCCTGGTTGCGCTGTTTGCCATCCAGTCGAAGGGCACCGGCATGGTGGCGAAGTTCTTCGGACCGATCACCGCCATCTGGTTTCTCGTGATGGGCGGCATCGGCCTGGTGCACATTTTCGACGACCTCAGCATTCTGGCCGCCTTCAATCCATTGCATGCCTTCCAGTTCATGAGCGAAGAAGGCTTTGCCGGCGTCGTCGTTCTCGGCGCCGTCTTCCTGACGGTGACAGGTGCGGAAGCGCTTTATGCTGATCTCGGCCATTTCGGTCGCCGTCCCATCCAGTGGGCTTGGTTCGTCTTGGTCTTTCCGGCGCTGACGCTGAATTATCTCGGTCAGGGCGCCATGGTGCTGAGCCATCCCGAAGCGATGAGCGATCCGTTCTATCTGATGTTCCCGCAATGGGCGCTCGTTCCGGTCATCATTCTCGCCACCTGCGCCACCATCATCGCAAGCCAGGCTGTCATTACCGGCGCCTTCTCGCTGGTGCGCCAGGCGATCCATCTCGGCTATCTGCCGCGCATGCAGATCCTGTTCACCTCGGAAACCAATACCGGCCAGATCTTCCTGCCGGGCGTCAACACGCTGCTTCTGGTCGGCGTCATCGCGCTGGTTCTTGGTTTCGAGAGCTCCGATGCTCTGGCCACCGCCTACGGAATCTCGGTGACCGGCGCCATGGTGGTGACGACGCTGATGGCGTTCGAGTTCGTTCGGCTGAGATGGCGCTGGCCGCGTGTGCTGGCAACCCTTGTGCTCGCGCCGCTTCTGCTGCTCGAATTCGTTTTCCTGGGCGCCAATCTCTTGAAGATTCATGATGGCGGCTGGGTGCCGGTCATGATGGCGATCGGCTTTACCGTCGTCATGTGGACCTGGAAGCGGGGTGCTGCGATCCTGTTTGAAAAGACCCGCCGCATCGATGTGCCGCTGCAGACCTTTATTCCCATGGTGGAAAAGAAAAGCGATCATGCTCCGGTGTCCGTGCCAGGCGTCGCCATCTTCCTGACCGGTGATCCGCAGACAGCACCGGCGGCCTTGCTGCACAACATCAAGCACAATCACGTCCTGCATGCGAAGAACGTCATCCTGACCATCATCACGGTCAACAAGCCGCGCGTATCGATCGAGGATCGCTACCGGGTCGAGAAGCTGTCGGATCGGTTCACGGTCATCGAACTGCGCTTCGGCTTCATGCAATCCCACAATGTCTCGCAGTCGCTTGCCTATCTGAGAAAGACCGGCTTCAAGTTCGATATCATGTCGACGTCGTTCTATCTCGGCCGACGCAAGCTGGTACCGGACGCAGCCTCCGGCATGCCCATGTGGCAGGACCGGTTGTTTATCGCGCTCGCCAATGCCGCAACCGATCCGTCCGACTATTTCCACCTGCCGGCCAACCGCGTCGTCGAACTGGGTTCGCACGTCATCATCTGACGGAAAGGTCGCCCAAAACCCGCGTGGCATTTCGGACACGAGCCTCTGACGTTTAAGTGAAAATGCCCAAATCCCAGCGTTACAAGGGATTCTGTCTATAAGCGTTAACTGCTCATCAAGGTTAATGATTGATGTTTGACCCATCGATCAGTCATTGAGGTCCCTGGTTGACCTGCCTTGTGGAGTAGCCGGTTTTGCGTTCGAAGACCGTACAGCGTCGAAAGTCCTCTAAAGTGGCCATGCCGGCGGCTCGGACGAAGTCTCTTTTGCACCGCGCCCTGTCGCGCCGCGATATCTGGCTGGCGCCTGGCGTCCTTGGACTTGCTGCCTGGCTGGTGTTTCCAGCCGTTCCCGCACAAGGCGATCTCACCGATCTCCTCTCCGGCATCGATCGCGGCCGCGACCAGTGGCGCATGGTCATGACCAACTCGCCGGCCGGTTCTATTCATAACGCATCGCTTGCCTTTCCGGGTGGCGGTTCCGTGCTCGGCGGCGATGCCGGCATGACGCTGCCCGACGGTCGCCGCGTTGCATTCACCGGCAACGAGAAGTCAGGTGAGGACACGCCGGACGAAGACCGCGTCAACCGCGCGGAAAAGAAGAGCCGGATCGTAGCCGTCGAACAGATGCAGCCGCCGAAGGCCTTTTCGGCCGGGTCGATCCTCGAGCGTTCCAGCTCGCTGACCACGCCTGTGGATGCCAGCGATGAAATGACCGCCTTCGTCAAAGCCGAAGCCGACGACCAGCCGGTCGAGCTCGCCGAATTCTATTTCCGCAAGGACGAGGTAAAGGAGCCCGGTCTTCCTTCGATGCTCGCCGACCTCATCACCAACGAAAAGGCAGATGTGCTGGCAACCGCCTATGCACCGGCCAAGCCCGACTTCTCGCGTAAGTCACCCTTCGATGCGATCCTCGGCGCAAAGCCCGAAACCGGCCGCTTCATTCCGCCGATCGGCCCGGAAGACCACGCCTGGGCAGCAACGGCGCTGCCGGAAGAATCGTTTTCGCCCAAGCAGCAGCAATGCCTGGCCGCCGGAATCTATTTTGAAGCGCGCGGAGAAGAAGTGCGTGGCCAGGCAGCGGTCGCACAGGTTATTCTCAACCGCGTCCGCAATCCGCACTATCCGAAAAGCATCTGCGACGTCGTCTATCAGAACGAAGACTGGCGCAACCGCTGCCAGTTCTCCTTCGCCTGCGACAACATTCCGGACCGAATCCGCGCGCCGGATCATTTCGAAACAGCCCAGGAAGTTGCGATGGCGGTGACCGCCGGCAAGATCTGGTTGCCGGAAGTCGGCTCGGCCACTCACTACCACGCGGTCTACGTGCGTCCGAACTGGGCAAAGACCATGAAAAAGGTCGGACGCATCGGTCTGCACGTGTTTTACCGTACCTATGGTGGTGGTTGGAGCTGATAAACCCGGCCGATCTGTGAATATTCCCGCGAAGGTTTTGCCATGTTGCCGGGAATTCAGCGATAACCGCTTGAAATCGAAGCGTTAATTTCCCCTGAATCAAGGCCCGGCACCGCCTTGACTATAAGTCCTCTCAAAACTATGTTGCGCGCGACTTAGAAGCGGGCCGGAAGGCGCGAAACCCCGCTGGCTGCTGTTGCGGTTGGTCCGCTCCGAACAAGGGCGGATGGGAGGACGTGAGGGATGGACAACCGCGAGGATGGTCTGGAAGAACGCCGAAAGCGTCTGTCCGCACAATTGGCGGATCGGAAGGCTGGTGACGCGGTAGAGGCGAAGCGGGAAGCGCAATCTGAAGAAAGTCGAAAGGGCATGGCCCTCGGCTTCAAGATTTCCTCCGAATTCATCTCGGCTGTCGCAGTCGGCGCCATTCTGGGCTATGGACTGGATTACTATGCCGGCACGTCGCCGTGGGGGATGATAATTCTTCTCCTTCTTGGTTTCTGCGCCGGTGTTCTGAACGTGCTTCGATCCGTGGGCAAGGTGGCCGAGCCGCCGCCCTTGCGGAAAAAAGGCAGCGGGGACGGGGCAGGGCACTAACATGCTCGGTTTCGCAACACGAATTGAGCCGCCGGCATGGCGGCATATGAAAGAGGGTAAGCGGTGGCAAACGATCCGATCCATCAGTTCCAGATCAGCAAGATCGTCCCGATCGAGATCGGCGGTATCGACCTATCCTTTACCAATGCATCGCTGTTCATGACTGCTACGGTCGCCTGCGCAGCCGGCTTCCTGTATTTCGCATCGTCCGCCCGCAGCCTGATCCCGGGCCGCGCACAGTCGGTTGCCGAAATGTCCTATCAGTTCATTGCCAACATGCTGCGCGAAGGCGCCGGCAGCCACGGCATGAAGTTCTTCCCGCTGGTCTTCTCGCTGTTCATGTTCGTCTTGACGGCAAACCTGCTCGGCATGTTCCCGTACTTCTTCACCGTCACCAGCCAGATCATCGTCACCTTTGCACTGGCTCTGCTGGTGGTTGGCACGGTCATCGTCTACGGCTTCTACAAGCACGGCCTCGGCTTCCTGCAGCTGTTCGTGCCAAGCGGTGTACCCGGCGCGCTTCTGCCGCTGGTCGTCGTCATCGAAGTCATCTCCTTCCTGTCCCGGCCGATTTCGCTCTCCGTTCGTCTTTTCGCGAACATGCTGGCCGGCCACATCACGCTGAAAGTGTTCGCGGGCTTTGTCAGCTCGCTTGGAGCACTTGGCGCACTCGGCATCGGCGGCGCCATCCTGCCGCTCGCCATGACGGTCGCCCTGACCGGTCTCGAATTCCTCGTTGCCTTCCTCCAGGCCTATGTCTTCGCGGTACTCACATGCATGTACCTGAACGACGCGGTCCATCCCGGCGGGCACTAAGAATAACTACCAAATTGGCGTCCTGAGGCGTCAGTCATCAGCCGCAAACCCATTCAAGGAGTTCATCATGGAAGCGGAAGCAGCAAAGTTCATCGGCGCAGGTCTGGCTTGCTTTGGCATGGCCGGCACGGCCCTCGGCCTCGGCAACATCTTCGGCAGCTACCTGTCGGGCGCCCTGCGCAACCCGTCTGCCGCTGACAGCCAGTTCGGCCGTCTGGTATTCGGTTTCGCCGTTACGGAAGCTCTGGGCATCTTTTCGCTGCTCGTAGCTCTCCTTCTCCTGTTCGTGGTCTAATACCAGACCTGGACTTCGGATCACGGTCGTTTTAAAGCGCACCGTGATCCTTCGCATTTGGAATTCACCCGGAGGTGATGATGTTCGTGACTTCGGCATATGCGCAGACCGCGCCGGCCGCTCCTGAAACGCCTGCAGCACCGGGCGCCGCACCGGCGGCCGAACCGCATGCTGCTCCGGCTGGCGAAGTGCATACCGAAACCGGTGTCGCCCACGACACTGAGCACAGTGGCGCGTTTCCGCCGCTCGACTCATCCCATTTCGCGTCGCAGCTTCTCTGGCTCGTCATCACGTTCGGTCTCTTCTACCTTCTCATGAAGAAGGTGATCGTTCCGCGCGTTGGCGGAATCATCGAGGATCGTCACGATCGTATCGCCAAGGATCTCGAGGAAGCCGGCCGCGCCAAGGCGGAAGCCGATGCTGCCGTCGAGACCTATGAAAAGGAACTGGCCGCCGCCCGCGCCAAGTCGCACGGCATTGCCGAAGCGGCCCGCGAAGCCGCCAAGACCAAGGCCGCTGCCGACCGTAGCGCCATCGAAGCCGAACTGGCCGCAAAGCTCAGTGCAGCAGAAACCCGCATCGGCGAGATCAAGGACAAGGCTTTTGCTGAAGTCGGCCAGATCGCCGAAGAGACCGCATCCGCCATCGTCGATCTCATGATCGGCGGCAAGGCAAGCGGCGATGACATCAAGGCTGCCGTCGCGGCCGCCAAGACGGGGGCCTGATCGCATGGCATTCGACGCAACATTTTTCGCACTCGTTGGTCTCGTCATTTTCCTCGGCATCCTGATCTACATCAAGGTGCCGGGCATGATGGCAAAGTCGCTCGACGAACGCGCCGCCAACATCCGCAGCGAACTCGACGAAGCCAAGAAGCTTCGCGAAGAAGCCCAGGCGCTGCTGGCTGAATACCAGAAGAAGCGCAAGCAGGCCGAAGCCGACGCTGCCAGCATCGTGGCTTCCGCCGAACGCGAAGCCGCTGCCCTGACGGAAGAAGCCCGCCAGAAGACGGAAGAATTCGTCGCCCGCCGCAACGCGGTCTCCGAGCAGAAGATCAAGCAGGCGGAAGCAGATGCCGTGAGCGCCGTTCGCGCTGCCGCCGTCGACCTCGCCATCGCCGCCGCCGAAAGCGTCATCGCCCGCAAGGCCGATGCAGCAACGCAGGAAGCCCTGTTCAGGGACGCCGTAGGTACGGTTCAAACGCGCCTGAACTAAGCTTCAGATACATGAATTAAGAAAAGGCCGGGCGAAAGCTCGGCCTTTTGCGTTATGGGGTGAGGGTAATGTCCGAGGCCTGGAGATCGGCGAGATCGTCTTCCGGCAGCGGATCTTTCCGCATCGGACGAAAGCTCATCCGGTGGAGCGGGCAGGGGCCGTGGCTCGTAATGCCGTCGCGGTGCTGCTTGGTGGCGTATCCGACATGCTTGGCAAAGCCATAGGCCGGAAAAACGGTGCAGGCGCGACCCATCATCCGGTCGCGGGTGACTTTCGCCACGATCGAGGCCGCGGCGATGGAGACAGAGCGGCTATCGCCCTTGATCACGGCCTTGCCGGGGCAGGCGAGCCCAGGCGGCATGTCGCGGCCATCGGTGAGGAGATAGGCCGGCTTGATATTCAGTCCGATCACCGCACGCCGCATGGCGTCGAGACTGGCGCGCAGGATGTTACGCTCGTCGATGAGGCGCGGACCAGACGATGCAATCGACACATGCGCCGTCGCCATGATCATCGCAAACAGCGCTTCCCGCTGCTTCAGGCTGAGCTTTTTGGAATCGTCGAGACCGGGTGGAATGTTGTCGGGATCGAGAATCACGGCGGCTGCCACAACCGGACCCGCCAAGGGACCGCGGCCTGCTTCGTCGGTGCCAGCCACCGGCCAATGTCCGGCATCCCGCGCCATCAGCTCCAGGCTGAAATCTGGAACAAATGGCGTCTCTTCAAACAATGTCGGAGAATCGGGCGGCGTGCGAAGCAACATGGCGGCAGTTTCGCACGCCCGCCCGACCTCCGGCAACCCCCGGACAACGAGTGCGGCGTCGTTGCCCACCATCGGGGGCGCCCTTTCGGGATGATGGTGGGAACCGGGGGTCTTTCGGCAGGTGATATGCGGGAACCGTGCCGAAATTCAAAATTAATCGACCTGAATGAAAGTCGCTGTAACTCTCGCGACGTCATCAGGCCGTTTCGCAGGGACGACGGGTGCCCCTGCAGGCCAAATTCAAAGCAGCGAAAGCTGAATGCCCGCGCCATTCGGACGAACAAACAAATCGTCCCTAAGCGGCACGCCCCGACGCGTCATGCCGAGCCGCTTCGTTGCCATCTCGAAGCGTCGCCCGATCTGCCAGGCGTAAGGACCGGTGCCCTTCATCCGCTTGCCGAACTCCGCGTCATAATCCTTGCCGTCCCGCATCGAGCGAACGAGCGACATCACATGCCGGTAGCGGTTCGGGTAATGCTGCAGCAGCCAGTCGCGGAACAGCGGCGCCACTTCCAGCGGCAGACGTAAGAGCACGTAACTCGCCTCCGTTGCGCCGGCAGCGTGCCCCGCTTCCAGGAGCCGCTCGATCTCGTGGTCGTTCAGCGCCGGAATGATCGGCGAGGTGAACACAGCTGTCGGTATGCCAGCGTCCGAGAGCGCTTTGATCGCCTCGAGCCGTTTGGCGGGCGTCGACGCGCGCGGCTCCATGCTGCGAGCAAGCTTGCGGTCGAGGGTGGTTAGCGATATCGCGACCTTGGCAAGGCCCTTCGACGCCATGTCGGAAAGAATGTCGATGTCGCGGGTGACCAGCGACGATTTGGTGACGATTGTTACGGGATGGTTGGCCTTCTGCAGGACTTCAAGGATCTGGCGCATGACGCGCCATTCCCGTTCGATCGGCTGGTAGGGATCGGTATTGGTGCCGATCGCAATCGCCCGGACCTTGTAATCGGCCCTGCTCAGTTCGCGCTCCAGAAGCTTCGGTACGTCAGGCTTGGCAAACAGTTTCGATTCGAAATCCAGCCCCGGCGAAAGCCCCATGAAACTGTGGCTCGGCCGCGCGAAGCAGTAGATGCAGCCATGCTCGCAGCCGCGGTACGGGTTGATCGAGCGGTCGAAGGGAATGTCGGGAGAATCGTTTCGGGTAATCGCGGTACGTGGCTTTTCCACCTGCACCTCGGTCCTGAACGGTTCCAGTTCCTCGATCGTCTGCCAGCCGTCGTCGAAAGCCTCGCGACGCTCCGTCTCGAAACGTCCTGAAGGGTTCAGTCCGGCGCCACGACCGCGCCGGCGATCCCCCTCGATCCGGAGGCCGGAGGTCTTCACCAATGCATCGGCAATATCAGCCGTATGAGCAGGCGCGAATGCGTCCTGCCGCAAATGGGACAGCTCGTTCATGGGGCACTCCTGACGGGAAAAATTCCCGTTCTCGAATGACAAGATTCCTATCGCGACATTGAGAACAATGCAAGAACAAACTCGCAAAGGATTTGTGGCAATCCGTTGTGCAATGCGCTAGACATTGAAAATGCTGACTGTTTTGTTGGAATGCCGGGATCAGGAAGCCGAGCTCGCGCAGACGTTGTCCGTCCTTGTTTCCGCCGCGGTGGAGGGGTTGGTCAGCGATGTCGTGGTGCTCGATCACAACTCGCGCGACGGGTCCTCCCGTGTCGCGGATGCGGCCGGCTGCCGTTTCCACAGCGCCTGGGATATCGTCGATATCCTGCACAAGGCGCGCGCCGAATGGCTGCTTCTGCTAGAGCCCGGAGCGCGTCTCCAGGCCGGCTGGATCGACGAGGTGATGGAATATCTGGCGCTCAACCGTCAGCCCGTGCGGTTCTCGCCTTCGCGAACCTACCGCAAGCCGTTCCTTACAAGGATCGTCCGTTCAGTCCCGCCGCTCGAGCAGGGGCTGATCCTGCCGAAGCGCGAAGCCGTCGCGCTCGCAAAGTCCGGCATGGGTCTCGTGGATGTCGCCAAGGCTGTGACGTCAGCCGCAAAGCCGTCGAGACTGGTGAGCGAGATGATCCCGGCGTGGGTTGCCGCGTCCGCGCGATAAATTAGACCGTTACTTGCCCGAACCGCGCCGCAGATGCTCGTCCAGCCGCGCCATAATCTCGATGAAGTTGCAGGGCATGTGGCGGTAGTCCAGCTGCGCTTTCAAGATGCCGTCCCAGGCATCCTTGCAGGCACCGGGAGAGCCTGGCAGCACGAAGATGAAGGTTGCATTGGCAACGCCGCCGGTGGCCCGCGACTGGATCGTCGAAGTACCGATCTTGTCGTAGGAAATCCGGTGAAACACCTCGGAAAACCCGTCCATCTTCTTGTCGAACAGCGGCTCCAGCGCTTCCGGCGTCACGTCGCGGCCGGTAAAGCCGGTTCCTCCGGTGGTGATGACCACGTCGATCTCAGGGTCGAGCGTCCATTCGCGCACCTGGCCGGCAATACGCTCCTTGTCGTCGGGCACGATGGCGCGTGCCCCAAGCCTGTGACCGGCCTCCGCGATACGGGCAACCAGCGTATCGCCAGATTTGTCGTCCACCATAGTCCGGGTATCCGACACGGTCAGTACCGCGATCGAAATAGGAATGAACTCGCGCGTTTCGGCGATCTTGCTCATGGCTTTGCTCCGACGGTTTCGACCGCTTCGAAATACCAGTCCGGCTTCAGGGCGGTCAGCGCCTGCGCGGCGGCTTCCGCGTCTGTCTTCGAAGGGAACACACCGAAACAGGTCGCTCCGGATCCGGACATGCGCACCAGCTCGGCACCTTGCGCTGCGATCATCGCGGAGAGTTCCTCGATCTCGGGGATGAGCGCGCGAGCTGGCGGCTCCAGGTCGTTGCGAAGCGTTTTCAGGTAAGGCAGCCAGCCGCCTGCGTCGGTCGGCGTCGGCGGCAGGGCCGCGTTTTCCTTGTCCACCAGTAGCTTGAAAATCTCAGGCGTCGAGACGCTGATCAGCGTGTTGGCGAGCACGAGGGATAGGGACGGCATGGTCGGCAGCGGTTCAAGCCTTTCGCCGATGCCCTCGGCCAGAACGGCAGCCCCCGTCAGGCACATGGGCACGTCGGCACCCAGCGAAAGGCCAAGCGCCAGAAGGGCTGCTTCCGGTATCTCCGCATTCCACAGCCGGAACAGGCCGCGAAGCGTGGCCGCCGCATCGGCCGATCCGCCTCCGATCCCGGCTGCGATCGGTAGTTTCTTCTCGAGGTGGATCGAAACGGGAGGCGCCGGAAAGCCGTTGGAAACCAGCTGCTGGCGAAAGAGATCGCGCGCCTTGATCACGAGATTGCCTGCCTGACCCGCCTCGTCATTTGAAAGCTCGGACGCAAAGCGGCCGGAAACGGAAAACTCATCCGATTCCGAGAGCGTGAAGGTCAGCTCGTCACCCAGATCGGCGAAGGTGACGACGCTTTCCAGCAGGTGAAACCCGTCATAGCGAAGGCCCACGACATGCAGGCCAAGATTGATCTTCGCAGGCGCAAGTTCTGTCAGGGCCACCTCTGTGGCGGCGTCTTGCGTATCGGATATGGTCATGCTGGAAAGCCCGCTTTATCAGGATTTCTTGTCGGGATTGGCAGGTGCCGGCGGGGCAGGCGGCACTGGTGCTGCCTGGCCGCGATCGGCCGTCGTCGCGTTCGGATCGAGCGGCGGCAGGCCGTTGGCGATCTTTTCCTTGACCATTTCCTTGTTGACGTCCTCGCCTTCGGAAATCAGCGTCCGGTTCCACTGGTAGACCGCTTCCAGCTTGCGGCCGACACGCCAGTAGGCATCGCCCAGATGGTCGTTGATCGTCGCATCGCCGGCCCGCAATTGTACCGCGCGTTCCAGTTCGGTCACGGCTTCATCGAACTTGCCGAGGCGGAAATAGGCCCATCCCAGCGAATCGACGATATAGCCATCGTCCGGCCGCGCATCGACTGCCTTGCGGATCATGTCGAGGCCTTCGGCAAGGTTGAGGTTGAGGTCGACAAGCGAATAGCCGAGATAATTCAGAACCTGCGGCTGCTCGGGATTGAGCTCCAGGGCCCGACGGAAATTCGGCTCGGCCTTGTCGAACTGCTTCAGGCGTTCATAGGAAATGCCGCGCTGGAAGAACACGGTCCAGTCGCCCGGCTTCGGCACGGAGCCGATCATTTCGACAGCCTTGTCGTAATTGGCGGCCATCGCCTTGTAGTCTTTGGCTTCGGAAAGTACGCTGCCATAGGCGATATAGCTGCGGATATCGGCCGGATCCGAATCGATCAGCGCCTTCAGATGGCTCTTTGCTTCGTCGACCTTGCCGGTATCGGACAGGGTGATGCCCAGCTGCAGTTCGGAAATCCGGCGCATCGGGCTGTCGGCCGGCACCTTTGCATAAAGCTCGATGGCGCGTTGCGGCTGTTCCATCTTCTCGGCAATGCCGCCGAGCAGGATCAGCGTATCGGCGCTCTTCGGGTCCATCGCATGGGAGATCTGCAGGTAGAGACCGACCATATCCTCGGCGCCCTGGCGGTTCAGCGCGCCGCCGATCGAAAACAGCACGCCGGCCGCGCCTTCGGCAGCGTTGGTGATCTGCTGCTCGGGCTTCTCGCCCTTTTCAATGCTCTGGCGAAGCGCCTTCAGTGGCGCATAGTTGCTGATCATCTGGTCGCCGACCGAAATTGCGTCGAGCGCCTTCTGCTTGTTGCCGGCAGCGGCTTCAAGACGGGCAAGCGCCATGATGGCGCGCATGAACGTATCGGGCGCTGTCGCAACCGCTTCCTGGTTGGTAATGGCGGTGGTCAGATATTTGCGTGCACTGGCCGTGTCGCCGGCAACCAGCGCCATGGCGCCAAGATGATAGTCCGTAAACACCTTGAACCAGTCGGGCCCCTTGAGGCCGGCAATAGTCGAGATCGCCTGACGGCCGCGGCCTGCGCCGACATCCGCCCACGCCATCATCATCTGGTGGGTCAGCCGGTCAAGATCGTTCGGGCCGGTATAGGCAAGCGTCTTCTTGCCGGCATCGAAGCGCTTGTCGCGGATCGCATCCAGCCCTCGCACGATGCGGGTGATGCGCTCGACGCCGGCATCGTCCTTCAGCCTCTCCGCTTCGCTCAAGCCGCCTTCGAAATCGCCGCTCAGGAACAGCGAAATCATCAGCCGTTCACGGATTTCAAGGTTGGCCGCATCAAAGGACAGCGCCTTGCGATAGAGCGCAATCGCGTTCGCGTAATCATGGTCGACATCGGCGGTGCGGGCAGCGAGGAACGCGCCCGAAAACGACTGCGCGTCGCTGGCATCAAACTTCACGCTCTCCGCGGCGGTCGGCTTCGCCTCTGGCGTCGCCGCTTGCGCTGCACCGGCGAGCATGAGAACGGCTGCGAGCGCTGCGCTGGAAAGCAGACGGAGGCTGTATTTCTGCCGCATAAAAAGAATGCCTTTCGTGGTGGGCCTTGAGCAGGCGACGCTTTGACGGTGGCAAATCGCCACCATCCCGCGCCAATTGAGTCATGACAGAATGGCTTTTTTGAAGCATGTCCGCAAGGAATTCTCCGGCATCGCAGAGAGCGGATGCCGGGCAGGAACGGTCACACCTTCGTCAACGCGACGGAGGGAGCGTCAGTTCACGCGCTGGATGGAGAAGTCGATCACCTCGAGCATCGCGGATTTGAGCGGCGATGCCGGCAGCGGCGCCAGCGCATCGCGGGCAATCGTGCCGTAATGCAGGGCCCGACCGATCGTGTCGTTCAGTGCGTCGTATTTCTTGATCAGGCCCAGCGCCTTTTCAAGATTTTCCTCGCTGCTTTCGCCCTGTTCGATCGCCGTCTTCCAGAATGCCCGTTCCGTTTCGGTACCGCGCCGGTAGGCAAGGATGACCGGAAGCGTGATCTTTCCCTCGCGGAAATCGTCGCCGACATTCTTCCCGAGATCGGCAGCGGTGCCGCCGTAATCGAGCGCGTCATCGACCAGCTGGAAAGCGTAGCCAAGGTTCATGCCATAGGAGCGCATTGCGGAACGCCCGGCCTTGTCGGCATTGGCGATGATCGGGCCGACTTCCGCCGCCGCCGCAAACAACGCCGCCGTCTTGGCGCGAATGACGGAGAGATAGTCGTCCTCGGTGGTTTCCATGTTCTTGGCGACGGAAAGCTGAAGCACTTCGCCTTCCGCAATCACGGAAGCCGCGGTTGCCAGAACGTCCAGCGCTTCAAGCGATCCGACTTCGACCATCATCTTGAAGGACTGGCCGAGCAGAAAGTCGCCGACGAGAACACTGGCCTGGTTGCCCCAGATCATCCGTGCGGTGGATTTGCCGCGGCGCAGATCGCTTTCGTCCACCACATCGTCATGCAGCAGCGTTGCCGTATGCATGAATTCGACGCTGGTCGCGAGCTTCACATGGCCTTCGCCCTTGTAGCCGAACAGCACCGCAGACGCGAGCGTCAGCATCGGCCGAAGCCGCTTGCCGCCCGACGAGATCAGGTGGTTGGCAACTTCCGGGATCATTTGCACGTCGGAGCCTGCCTTCGACAGGATCAGCTGGTTGACCCGCTCCATGTCTCCTCTCGTGAGGTCCACCAGGGGCTTCACGGAAGCAGATTTGTTTTTGCCTTCTTCAAGCGGTATTACGACGCCCAACGACCGGACTCCTAAATTAAGTTCCGGCTTGGACAATAGAAAGCGTGGCAGGATGCGGCAAGTGACAATTCGCTGACCTGCCGTTTTTGAGGGGGATTTTTGCCGCATGCGGGAACTCATTCGCGCTAACGACCCGGTGCTTCTCTCGGTTGCGAGCAGCCTGATGAAGGATGCCGGCATTCATTTCATGGTTGCGGACCAGTCCATGAGCGTGCTCGAAGGCTCGCTCGGCATGCTGTCGAAACGCTTCCTTGTCGAGGAGGAGAGGGGAGATGAAGCCCGCCGCATCCTGATCGATGCCGGCCTGGAGGCGGAGCTTCGCCCGTGACCACGTCCGCCGGCATCCCGCAGGATCTTTCGTCGGACTTCACCATCGATGCGTTTCACCGCGGCCGCTTCCATCTGGTGCAGCCGAAGGGCGGCGGCCACAGGTCCGGCGTGGATGCGATGCTGCTCGCCTCGCTTGTGGCGGACGAACGGTCCGTTTCGGTTGCCGATCTCGGATCCGGCGCCGGTGCCGCAGGACTAGCGGTCGCGAGCCGGCTCGAAAACGCCCGCATCGTTCTGGTCGAGAAGTTGCCGTTGATGGCGGAGTATGCGCGGCGAACGCTGGCTTTGCCGGAAAATGCTTTCCTGTCTGATCGTATCACGGTTCTCGGCGCCGATGTGACGCTCACGGGCAAGGCCCGGGTCGACGCGGGATTGCACGACGGCGTGCACGACCATGTGATCATGAACCCGCCCTTCAACCACGCCGACGACCGCATAACGCCGGATGCCTTGAAGGCCGAAGCGCATGCAATGACCGCTGGCCTGTTCGAAAACTGGCTGCGCACGGCCGCCGCCATCATGAAACCCGGCGGGCAATTGTCGCTGATCGCCCGTCCGGATTCCATCGTCGATATCATCGAGGCCTGCGGCAAGCGCTTCGGCGGGCTTGAAATAACCCCGGTCCACCCCCGCCCGGGCGAGGATGCGACCCGCATTCTGGTAACCGGGGTCAAGGGATCGAGAGCGCGGCTGGTGTTCCGCGCGCCGCTGATCGTGCATGGAGCGGATGGCAATTCCTTCATGTCGCAGGCGGACGATTTGAACAACGGCCGCACCGCCTATCACCGAAGACGGCGGTAAAACCCCGTTTTTAGAGGCTCAGCCATTGTGTTCGCCCTTCGAGAACATACATCCAGGCTTCCGATAGATGCTTGAACAGGATGGATGATGAGCTTCTTGAATCGCCTGCTGCCAAAACGTTTCCGCAAGACCGGTTTGTCGATCCCGGTGGTCCGACTGCATGGCACGATCATGGCGGGCGGCAGCCAGTTCAAGCAGACGCTCAACATCGCAACCGTGGCGCCGATGCTGGAAAAGGCCTTCGCAAAGAAGGATGCGCCGGTCGTTGCCATCTCCATCAATTCGCCGGGCGGCTCGCCTGTCCAGTCGCGCCTGATCTACCAGCGCATCCGGGCGCTCGCCGAGGAAAAGGACAAGAAGGTTCTGATCTTCGTGGAAGATGTGGCAGCGTCCGGCGGCTACATGATTGCCCTTGCCGGCGACGAAATCTTTGCCGATCCGACCTCGATCGTCGGCTCGATCGGCGTCGTGTCTGGTGGTTTCGGCTTCCCGGAAATGCTGAAGAAGATCGGCGTCGAACGCCGCGTCTATACGGCCGGCGAAAACAAGGTGATTCTCGATCCTTTCCAGCCGGAAAAGGAAGGCGACATCGAGTACCTGAAGACGCTGCAGCTCGAGATCCACAAGGTCTTCATCGACATGGTGAAATCGCGCCGCGGGTCGCGGCTTGGCGAAGATAGCACGATTTTCTCCGGGCTCTTCTGGACTGGCACCCGTGGCCTCGAACTCGGCCTCATCGATGGGCTGGGCGAGATGCGCGATGTGATTAAGCGCCGTTTCGGCAAGGATGCCAAGCTGGAGCTGATCGGCGGCACGCGGACCCTGTTCGGTCGCCGGGTGCCGGGCGTTGCGCTAGGATCCGCCAATCTGGGGGAAATTGCCTCAGGCGCCACGGCAGGTCTTGCCGAAGGCCTGGAAGAACGGGCAATGTGGAGCCGCTTCGGGCTCTGATATGCCCGCCTTATAAGGTTTCGACGGGAAATGGCTCAGCTCATACTTCTGGCCCTGCTGATCGGCGGCGGATGGATGCTCTACAAGCGCTTCATCAAGGACGCCGAAAAACTGACGGCCCGCACGCGCCGTGAGGAAGAGCAGCAACGCACCGGCGCCATGGGAACGCTGGAAAAGGATCCGGTGACGGGCGAATACCGGGTCAAGCGCGACGACGACGTCTGATCGGGCTGTCGCCGGCGGATAGTCGCTGTCGATACGGTTTGAAGACATAGACTTTGATATCGCGCTCATGGCCGCGTCACCCGCTTGCCACGTTGCTCCATCCTCTTCTCGCGCTCTCGTTCATTCCGGCGCCCACGCCTCCCTCTCTTCCCTGACAAGCACAGGAATGAGGGAGGTTGGCGCTCCACATACAAAAAAAGCAGCGTCCGTTCCCGGGCGCTGCTTTTGCGTTGGTAGTTCCTGGCTCCGATGATCAGGCAGCCCGGCGTGTCTTGTCATGCTTTGTGGCAGCGGGCCGGCCGAGTGTGAACTGTGAGATCAGTTCGTGCAGGCGGTGGCTTTCGGTGGCCAATGAGGCGCTGGCGGCGCTGGTTTCCTCCACCATCGCTGCATTGCGCTGCGTCACCTGGTCCATCTGGTTGACGGCTGTATTGACCTCGGCAAGACCGACCGACTGCTCGCGCGACGACGTTGCGATCGCGTCCATATGCTGGTTGATGGTGATGATGTAGTCGCCGATCACCTTCAGGGAGCCGCCGGTTTCCCGCACCAGTTTCACACCGCTCTCGACCTCTGTCGTCGAATTCCGGATCAGTTCCTTGATCTCCTTGGCGGCCCGAGCAGAGCGCTGCGCCAGCTCGCGGACTTCCTGTGCGACCACCGCAAAGCCCTTGCCGGCCTCACCGGCGCGTGCGGCCTCGACGCCCGCATTGAGCGCCAAAAGGTTGGTCTGAAAGGCGATCTCGTCGATGACGCCGATGATGCTGGAGATCTGTCCCGAGGACTCCTCAATCCGCTGCATCGCATCGACCGCACTGGCAACGACGATGCCGGACTGGGTGGCGCTGGCATTGGCCTGGATCGCGATCGCGCGGGCTTCGTCGGCGCGCTTGGAGGCGTTGGCGACATTGATGGTGATCTGGTCGAGCGCCGCAGCGGTTTCTTCAAGCGAGGCGGCCTGCTGTTCCGTGCGTTTCGACAGGTCGTCCGAACTGATGCTGATTTCGCGGGTGCCGGTGTCGATAGAGCCTGCCGCCTGTGCGACGGTGGTCAGCGTCTGGTCAAGCTGGTGTACGGCTGTGTTCAGGTCGTGCCGCAGCGCTTCAAAATCAGGTGCGAAAGCGTCCGAGAGATGAAAGCTGAGATCGCCTGCCGCGAGCTTTCGCAGCCCGCCCGCCAGGCTGGAGGTTGCCTCGTGCAGCATCACGCGGGCTGCCGCTTCTGCTTCCCTGGTCACCCGGATGCGATCGGCTTCGTTGCGCTCCCGCGCGGCAATCGCCTCCGCTTCCAGTCGCTTGTTGGTAATCGCTGCCTGCCGGAACACCTCGACAGCCGTCGCCATCTCGCCGATTTCGTCGGTGCGATTGATCCCCGTGATGGACAGCGCCGTGTTGCCTCCGACCAGCTTCTGCATGTCGCCTGCAAGAAAGCGGATCGGCTGAATGATGGTCTTTCGCGATACGAACAGCAGGACAAGCGCAGATACGGCCGTTGCGGCCAGCACAGTCTTGAGGATCGTGTCGATCAGAACCGCCAGCCGGTCGCTGTTGAGCTTGACGCCGTCGGACAGCGACGAGATGCTATCGCCTGCTTTTTCCATGGCGGTTTCGAGGATCGAGAATTGCTGCTGGAATGCAGGCAGCGACAACAGTGCTTGATCCGGGTGGCTCGCTGCCTGCGCGACAATGGCGCTGGCATTGTCGATGTAACCGCGCAGAGGCGTATCCAGGTTTTTAAGAACAGCCTGTATCTCGGGATCGGTCACCAGAGCCTTGTTGTCGTCGATTGCCTTGCGGAACGACTCGACATGCTCTTTCAGATCCGAGGTGACGTCAGCGGTGGAGATCTCGCCTTGTGCATTGCGCGCCATCAGAGCCGAAAGAACATCGGCGCGCAGGGCGTCGTGCATCATGTCGGCCTGCATATGATTGCGCAAAATCTCGGCGGTGCGCGCGACGGTATCGACATTGTTCGTCAGCGTCGTCGAACCCCAAATCCCGGCTCCGGCAGCACCGCCCGCAAGCACGAACATCGCAAGGCTCGTAAAGATCATCTTGGTACGAATTGTTACCATTTCAATCGTCCTATTGTGCGGATTTGTTGAAATTTAGCATAGTTTACTTAAGAAAAATGAAACGTTCCGACGCCCGGTCCGGTCTGGGTCGTTCTATACTTGGCAATAAAATCAGAGATTTATCCGAACGGTGCTTTGAACCATAGGTGACCTGCCCCTGCGTGAATTGCGATTGATCAAGTGACGTTTGGCCCGGCGATGTCGCGGTTCGCAACGGCGGCCGCAGGCGGGCGAATGCCGCAAAACTCTTGACCCCCAGTCCCGCCCGTGGCACCTGACGCCACCGGAAATAAGCAAATAGCGACCAGTCCCATGACCGCCACGACCCTGCCAGATCACATGAACCCGAAGCGCTCGTTCCAAGCGCTGATCCTGACCTTGCATGCCTATTGGGCTGACAAGGGATGTGCGGTCCTGCAGCCATACGACATGGAAGTCGGTGCCGGCACGTTCCATCCGGCCACAACGCTGCGCGCGCTTGGTCCGAAGCCTTGGAAAGCTGCCTATGTGCAGCCCTCGCGTCGCCCGTCCGATGGTCGCTACGGCGAAAATCCCAACCGGTTGCAGCACTATTACCAGTATCAGGTCATCCTGAAGCCGAACCCGTCCAACCTGCAGGAACTCTATCTCGGCTCGCTGGCCGCGATCGGTCTTGATCCGCTTCTGCACGATGTGCGCTTTGTCGAGGACGACTGGGAAAGCCCGACGCTCGGCGCCTGGGGTCTCGGCTGGGAATGCTGGTGCGACGGCATGGAAGTCTCGCAGTTCACATACTTCCAACAGGTCTGCGGCATCGAATGCTCGCCGGTCGCCGGCGAACTGACCTACGGTCTCGAGCGGCTGGCCATGTATGTCCAGGGCGTCGACAACGTCTATGACCTGAATTTCAACGGCCGCGAAGGCGAAGAGAAGATCTCCTACGGCGATGTCTTCCTGCAGGCAGAGCAGGAATATTCCCGCCACAACTTCGAATTCGCCAACACCGAAATGCTGCACCGTCACTTCATCGATGCCGAAAAGGAATGCCAGGCGCTGCTCGCTTTCGGCGCGCCGAGGGATCAGGCGAACCAGATGCTGCACAAATGCGTCTTCCCGGCCTATGACCAGTGCATCAAGGCATCCCACGTGTTCAACCTGCTGGATGCCCGCGGCGTGATTTCGGTCACCGAACGCCAGAGCTATATCCTGCGGGTGCGCACACTGGCCAAGGCCTGCGGCGAAGCCTTCCTGCTGACGGATGCCGGCGGCGCCAAACTCGGCCGGGAAGCTGCCTAGAGCGTTTCCGGGCTAACCCACCGATTTCCAGTGACAATTCACTGAACCCGACTTAGTCTCCGCCCGGCTATTGTTATCCGGGGGAGTTCTCGTCATGTATATCGCGCTCGGCATTCTTGCCCTCGTGGCTGTCTATCTCGTCGTCATCTATAACGGCCTCGTCAAGGCGCGACAGATGGCCGAGGAAGCCTGGTCCGGCATCGACGTGCAGCTGAAGCGTCGCGCCGATCTGATCCCCAACCTGATCGAGACCGTCAAGGGCTACGCGGCCCACGAAAAGGGCACGTTCGAAGAGGTGGTGCGGCTGCGCAACCAGGCGCAGGCGGTGCCGGCCGGCGACGTCGCGGGCCGTGCCCAGGCCGAAGGCATGCTTTCTCAAGCGCTCGGGAAACTGTTTGCACTCGCGGAAGCCTATCCGGATCTCAAGGCCAACCAGAATTTCTCCGAGCTGCAGGCCTCGCTCGAAACCATCGAAAGCGAAGTCCAGATGTCGCGCCGCTATTACAACGGTGCTGCGCGCGAACTGAACGTCAAGGTGGAAACCTTTCCTAACAACCTTGTTGCCGGCCAGTTCGGCTTCTCCAAGCGCGAATACTTCGAGATCACCAACGAAGCCGATCGCGCCGTTCCCACCGTGAAATTCTAAAGAGGAGCCGGCTGATGGTTCGGCGCCTTGTTCTCGCTGTTGTGCTTGTCTGCGCGGCATGGCTTCCGGCCGCTGCCGAAGAGTATATCCGCAGCTACCATTCCGAAATCGCAGTCGCGCCGGATGGCGAGCTTAAGGTGACCGAGACGATCGTCGCCACGTCGGAAGGTAACCGCATCCGCCGCGGCATCTTCCGCGATTTTCCGCTGACCATGGTCGATGCTGAGGGACGCACGGTCCGCGTCGGCTTCGATATCGTCTCCGTCACCCGCGATGGCCGCGATGAGCCCTACCGCACCGAGACGATCGCCGGCGGTATCCGCATCTATTCCGGAGACCAGGACGTTTTTCTGCGCGACGGCGAGCATACATTCGTGCTCACCTACAAAACAGACCGGCAGATCCGCTACTTTACCGATCACGACGAACTCTACTGGAACGTCACAGGCAACGGCTGGGATTTCCGCATCACCCAGGCCTCGGCCAGGGTCACGCTGCCGGATGGCGGGCAGGTGCAGCAGACGGCCGCCTTCACCGGCCCGCTCGGCTCGACCGCCCGCAATGCCCGCATGCAGGCAAACGGTGACAATGCTGTCTTCTCGACGACGCGACCGCTCGGCCCGCAGGAAGGGCTGACGATTTTTGCCGGCTTTCCGAAAGGTGTCGTGGCCGTACCCTCCAAGGATCAGGAACGCAGCTGGTGGCTACGCGACCATATGGGCACGCTGATCGCCGGCGCCGGCCTCCTAATCGTGCTGGCCTACTATTTTGCCGTCTGGAAACGCGTCGGCCGCGATCCGGCGCGCGGCATCGTCGTTCCGCGCTGGGATGCGCCGGAAGGCCTGTCCCCGGCGCTGGTCAACTATATCGACAACAAGGGCTTTTCCGGTGGCGGCTGGACCGCCTTTGCGGCGAGCGCCATCGATCTTGCCGTCAAGGGCTATGTCGTGCTCGATGATCTCTCAAAGCAGATCGTCATCAGGCGCACCGACAAGGGGAGCGGCCGCGATCTGCCCGCCGGTCAGTCCGTGATTCTCTCGGCAGTCGGCGGCAAGGGTGAAAGCTTCGTCATCGACAAGAACAACGGCACCACTGTGCAGACCGTCGGAAAGAATTTCCGGCAGGCGATCGAACGCGAACATCGCGGCAAATATTACAACGCCAACTGGGGCTATGTGCTCGGCGGCATCGGCCTCAGCGTCATCTTTCTCATAGCCTTGCTCGTGTTCGGCAATCTGGATCCGGATATGGTCGCCGTGCTGATTGTGCCGGTCTTCGTCGCTGTCTTCTTCGGCTTCATCGCGGTCGGCTTCGGCAAGAAGCTGCGGCGCGGCTCGTCGCTGTTTGGCCGCATCATGACCGTAGTCGTGCTCGGCTTTATCGGCCTCGTCGCGCTCTCCATCGTCTCCTCGGTTCTGGTGGCGCTCGTCTCCGAACTCACCGGCACCGATCACTGGCCGCTGCTCGTATCGGTCGGCGGCATCGTGCTCGCCAACGTCATGTTCTTCTTCCTGATGGGCGCGCCGACACCGATCGGCGCCAAGCTGATGGACGGGATCGAAGGCCTGCGCCTGTATCTGACCGTCGCCGAGAAGGACCGCATGAACATGGCCGGCGCACCGGAAATGTCGCCGCAGCATTTCGAAAAGCTTTTGCCCTATGCAGTAGCGCTCGGCGTCGAGAAGCCGTGGAGCCAGGCATTCGACACCTGGCTTGCGGCAGCCGGTCTCGGCGCCGCCTACACCGCCGCCTGGTATCACGGCGGCGGCTTCAACAGTTTCGGAGACCGCATCGGCGGCTTCTCCTCCTCCATGGCCTCGACCATATCCTCGACCCTGCCACAACCCACATCCTCCTCATCCTCAGGCTTCTTCACCGGCGGCTCCTCGGGTGGCGGCGGCGGTGGAGGCGGGGGAGGCGGCTGGTAAGCGCGACCCGTTGATGATTGTATCATGGCATGATACAGAAAGGTCTGCGACGTGATACGATCCTTCGGCAATGCGATGACCGAAGCGGTTGCCAACGGCAAACTGCCGAAAGGATTTCCGTCGGATATCGCGCGGCGCGCTGTTCGAAAGCTGACCATGATCGAGAACGCCGTGGAACTCATCGACCTTCGCTCGCCACCGGGTAATCACCTGGAAGCCTTGAGGGGAGATCGCTCGGGCCAGCATTCGATCCGCATCAACGATCAGTGGCGCGTGTGCTTTACGTGGTCGGATGGCGGCGCCGAACAGGTCTAGATCGTCGATTATCATTGAGGGAGAACAGTCATGGCAAGTGTCCTTCCACCGGTGCATCCGGGTGAAATCCTCCGCGAGGAATATCTCGTTCCCTTGCGGATGAGCGCCAGTGCGCTGTCTAAGAAACTCAACGTTCCCCGCACACGGATTGAGCGCCTGGCCGCAGAGCAGACGGCAGTGACGCCAGATACGGCCCTCAGGCTCGCGCGCTTCTTCAATACGACGCCCGAATTCTGGATGAACCTGCAGATCAGCTACGACCTGAAGATCGAGATTGCGGCAAAGAAGGATGAGATCGCGGCGATCCCCGTCATGAGTGCTGCCTAAGCATCGACAGACTTTCACCAACCCAAGTGATGACTTTTGCCGGCGGGCTTGCTAAGTCCGCCGCGACGTTATTTTCCAGCGCAAAGACATGAAACCATGCCCGATCTGCTCCTAGAACTCCGCTCCGAGGAAATTCCGGCCCGCATGCAGCGCAAGGCTGCCGGCGATCTGAGGAAACTCGTTACCGATGCGCTGGTGGATGCGGGCCTGACCTATGAGGGCGTTCGCGAATACTGGACGCCGCGGCGCCTCACGCTGGATATCCGCGGCCTCAATGCGCGCTCGGCCGATCAGCGCGAGGAGATCAAGGGCCCATCCACCAAGGCACCGGAACAGGCAATCGCCGGCTTCCTGCGCAAGGCCGGCCTCACCGATATTGCGCAAGCCCAAGTCGCCAGCGATCCGAAAAAGGGCGATTTCTACGTGGCCGTCGTCTCCAAGTCCGGCCGTGCGGCGGAAGAGATCATCGAAGCTGTTATGCCCGGCATCATTCGCTCCTTCCCCTGGCCGAAATCCATGCGCTGGGGTGCCGCCTCCATGCCGAAGGGCGCAAGCTTCGGCGGTATCGAGGGCAAGGGGTCTGAAAGCCTGCGCTGGGTGCGCCCGCTGCAATCGATCGTCTGCATGTTCGGCACCGAGCATGAAGAAACCAAGGTCATTCCGTTCCAGATCGACGGCATCACCGCAGGCAATGTCACCTATGGCCACCGCTTCCATGCGCCTGAGGCCATAACCGTGCGCCGCTTCGACGACTATGTGTCGAACCTCGAAAAGGCGAAGGTCATGCTCGATGCGGATCGCCGCAAGGACATGATCCTGCACGATGCCCGCGACATCGCGTTTGCCAACGGTCTCGACCTCGTCGAGGACGAAGGCCTGCTGGAGGAAGTCTCCGGCCTCGTCGAATGGCCGCATGTTCTGCTCGGCACGTTCGAGCAAGACTATCTGGAAATCCCGGCCGAGATCATCCGTCTCACCATCAAGACAAACCAGAAATGCTTCGTCACCCGTCGTCAGGGTGCTGACGATGGCAGCCTGTCCAACCACTTCATCCTCATCTCGAATATCGAGGCCAAGGATGGCGGCAAGGAAATCGTTCACGGCAACGGCAAGGTCGTGCGCGCGCGCCTCTCCGACGCCCGCCATTTCTGGACCCGCGACCAGGGCGACCTGCCGGATCTCGCGACACTCGAAGCCTCGGCCCAAAAATTCGGCCTCGATCTCAAGAAGCCGCTCGACCAGCGCATGGCAAAGCTCGATGCGCTCAACGTCACCTTCCACGCCAAGCTCGGCAGCCAGGGTGAACGCGTCACCCGCATCCGCGCACTGGCAAAGGAACTGGCACCGATCACCGGCGCCGATCCGGTTCTGGTCGATCGTGCCGCCGTGCTCGCCAAGGCGGACCTGCGCACCGAAGCCGTCGGCGAATTCCCGGAACTGCAGGGCCTGATGGGCCGCCGCTATGCGCTGCTGCAGGGCGAAGACGCATCGGTTGCCGCCGCCATCGAAGACCACTGGAAGCCGAACGGCCCCTCCGACCGCCTGCCGGAAGACAAGGTCGGCCTGACGCTCGCACTCGCCGACAAGCTCGACACGCTCGTCGGCTTCTGGGCCATCGACGAAAAGCCGACAGGCTCCAAGGACCCCTATGCGCTGCGCCGTGCAGCGCTGGGTGTCGTGCGTATTTTGCTCGAGCGGAAGGTGCGGTTGCCGTTGCTTGCGGTCACCAAGGATGCAGACCTCCTCTCCTTCTTCCACGACCGCCTCAAAGTCTATCTGCGCGACCTCGGCGCCCGTCATGACATCATCGATGCGGTACTGACGCCGGATGCTGACGATCTGCTGCTGGTCGCCCGTCGTGCCGAAGCGCTGACGGCCTTCATCACCTCCGAGGACGGAAAGAACCTGCTCGCCGGCACCAAGCGCGCCACCCAGCTGTTGGCCGCCGAGGAGAAGAAGGGCACCGTCGTTGCCGATGGCGTTTCGGAAGCTCTCCTGACGCTCGATGCCGAAAAGGCGCTCTGGGCGGCGATTTCGCAAGCCTCGAAGGAAGCCTCCGACGCGGTTGCCAAGGAAGATTTCCGCTCGGCCATGGAAGCCCTGTCGAAGCTCCGCGTCCCGGTCGATACGTTCTTCGGGGATGTTCTCGTCAATGACGAGGATGCAGCGATCCGCGCCAACCGCCTCGCTCTCCTGAAGGCGATCCGCGAGGCGACAGCCACCGTTGCGGACTTCTCCCGCATCGTGTCCTAACCTTTGTTCTCCATCGGCTCCGTGCTATCTTCATAGCGTGGAGCCGATAGGACAAAGCCCATGAACAAGCCCGTGCAGATCACCCTCGGCGAACCCTTCGCAGACTTCGTCGAAAACGAAGTGGAAAGCGGCCGTTTCGCCTCGCCCCAGGCCGTCATCGAAGCCGGCTTGCGCCTGCTCGAGAAAGACCACGCCAAATATGGAAAGCTGCGCGCGCTTCTGATCGAGGGCGAAAACAGCGGTCCGGCTGAGGTTTTCGATCGCGATGCGCTCATGGCATCGATAAAAAAGTCCTGGCAAGAACGTGGTTGATGTCCGGATACGTAGAACGGCTAAGGTCGACCTGCACGATATCGGCAAATATACCCGAAGCATCTGGTCGGCCAAGCAGGCAGAACGATATATCGATGACATCATGGACGTGATCGAGCTGATAGCGGAGCATCCGCTGTCGGGGCAGAACCTGTCTGGGATCCGCCATTCCTATCGCCGGCGCCGAGCCGGACATCACCTCGTATTCTACGCAGTCGTTCCGGACGGATCGGTCGAAATCATCCGCATCCTGCACGAAAAGAGCGACGCCCTCCGGCATCTCGATCCATCCGCATGACACGACAAAAGATCCTCATCAGCGCCTGCCTTCTCGGCCATGCCGTCCGTTATGATGGCACGGGCAAGCCGCTCGTTCATCCGGCGATCGAGCGGTGGCGGGAGGAGGGGCGTCTGGTGACGATCTGTCCGGAGCTCGCGGGCGGCATGAGCGTGCCGCGTCCGCCAGCCGAGATCGAGAATGGCATGACGGGCGAGGACGTGCTTGCCGGCCGCGCCCGCGTGCTCGAAATCACCGGCAGCGACGTGACGGCGGAGTTTGTGGCCGGTGCCCGCCGGGCGCTGGATTTTGCCAGGGAAAACGGTTGCACCCATGCGCTGCTGATCGACGGCAGCCCGTCCTGCGGCTCGGGCCTGATCTATGACGGGTCGTTTTCCGGGAGAAAGCACGCCGGCAACGGCGTCACCGCGGCGCTGCTTATCTCCGCGGGAATAGAGGTGTTTTCCCATACCGAGATCGACCGTCTCACTGTGCGGGTCTGATCCGTCCCGATGGGGCACACACTTGATCCCGTTCATCCTTCGGAAACTTAAAGCATATGCGGTTTCGCTAACCATTCAAAACGGCAGGTTTTCCTTAACCGCGATTTTTAAGCAGTCTCGAACAGCGCCCGCTTATTGTGAGCCTATCAGAGGACATAAGTCCCGCAGAGATACGCAGCCGGAAACACCGGAAACGGCTCTCAGGTAAAACAAGGGTAGCACAACCGATGACGAATACCGTTCTGAAGCCCGTCTGGGCAGGGTCGACATTGAGGATCGATCCGTCACGTTTTCCGCAGCAGGTCACCTATGCGATGAACGAGACGTCAGGAGATGTAACAATCACCATCGACGAGCGCGGAGCTGTTCTGCGCAAGATCCTGCCGGAAAGCGGTCTGCCGCTTTCCTTCGCTCTCCCGGCCCGCGCCTTCAAGGGTGTGGCCGCCCGCGCCATCGATCATGGCGATGGCGACGTCACTGTCACGCTTGAACTGCATCACGATGATCCGGATCTCTGCATCCCGCTTCTCGTCGCCCACGATCTCTGCGATATCGCTGCAGACTGGCGCAGCTGGTCGGATGCGTTCCGCATTCCGATGCTGATGGTCGAAGCCGATGGCATTGCCCGTCCGCTGGAAAACCACCTCGGCGACATTCGCACCGCCACGACCAAGCCGCGCCGCCGCCATTCCTATTTCGCAGAGCGCCGCCCGCGTTTCCTGGTGCGCCGCGCAACCGGCAGCCTCGGTGTTATCATGAAGATCGAAGGCAAGGAAATCATCGCGCGGCGTTAAGAGACGTACTCTTAAGAACCACCGCCCGCGAAAGTGCGAAGCCCGGCCGAACAGCCGGGCTTTTCCATGTTTACAATATAAGGCCCAAAATCAGTCCGCCGAACAGGACGGCGCCGACTTGTGTATTGAACTTGAACAGTTTGAGACACTGGTCGGGATTGTCGATATCGATGATCAGGATCTGCCAGGCGAGCATGACGGTCGCGGCGATCAATCCGACATAGGCGAAGAAACCCGCATCGCCGGCAATGTAGGAAAACAGCAGAAACACCAGCGTCAGACCGTAAAGCCCGATCAGCCAGGCCTTGGTATTGTCCCCGAACAGTCTTGCCGTGGAGCGCACGCCAACCAGAGCGTCGTCCTCCTTGTCCTGATGGGCATAGATCGTGTCGTAACCGATCGTCCAGGCAACGGCTGCCGCATAAAGCCATATCGGCGCCCAGGAAAGGCTCCCGAACACGCCGGCCCAGCCCATCAGCGCACCCCAGGAAAACGCCAGTCCCAGAAAGAACTGCGGCCAGTCGGTAAACCGCTTGGCAAACGGATAGATCGCGACGACCAGAAGCGACGCAATGCCGAGAAGGATGGAAAACGTATTGAACTGCAACAGCACGATCAGGCCGACCAGCGCCTGAACCGCCAGAAACACCTTCGCCTCGAAGCGGGAGACCCGGCCGGAGGGAAGTGGCCGCGAGCGGGTGCGCGCCACCTCATTGTCAATTTCGTGGTCGATCAGGTCGTTATAGGTGCAGCCGGCGCCGCGCATCGCCACGGCACCGATGAAGAACAGCACCAGATGCGAGATCAGCTGCCAGGGCTGGAACAGCCCCTCGTCCACCGCGGCATTGGCGGCAAGGGCTGCCGACCAGAAACACGGCCACATCAGCAACTGCCAGCCGATCGGCCGGTCCCAGCGCGCCAGCTGCGCGTAGGGCCAGGCGGCGCGCGGCAGCACCTGATAGACGAAATTGTCGGATGGAGCGTCTGAGACGCGGCCGCCGAAAGCATCGGAATTTGGTTTCTCGGTCATAGCCGATGTCATGCCCCCCGTGGTGGAAATCGTCAAGCGGGACGATCCGGACAGGGTGGTGCGACCCGCCGCGAGCCGTCTCTTCCAGCCTATGATCTTCCCCATAGACCCCGCTCAGCGCGTCCAGCCTCAACCTGCAATCTGCTCGAGCGGCATGCGGCCCTGTTCGAATGCGTAGAGCTCGGCCTCCCGCTTATAGATATAGTCGCGATTGTCCGGTACGGCCGTCCGCTTCTTGACGATCTGGATCTGGAAAATGTGAAAGGCCTCATGCGTGAAGGCCATTTCCGACGCGGCCAGATAGAACTCCCACATTCTCGCGAAGCGTTCGTCATAGAGCGCGATTGCCTTGTCCCGGTTCGCCATGAAGCGCTCGCGCCAGTGCCGCAGCGTATGCGCGTAGTGCATCGGCAGGATCTCGATGTCGGAAACCAGAAGTCCCGCTTTCTCGATCGCCGGCAGAACTTCTGAAAGCGAGGGAATGTAGCCACCCGGAAAGATGTATTTGTCCATCCAGGGATTGTTATAGACCGCCGGGTAGGGCTGGCCGATCGAGTGCAGCACCATCACGCCGTCGTCGGACAGCACGTCGGTGACCTTGTTGAAGAACTTTCGGTAGTTCAGCCGTCCCACATGCTCGAACATGCCCACCGAAACGATCCGGTTGTAGCGCTGGTCGGCGGGAAGGTGATAATAGTCCTGCAGCTCGAAGCGCACACTGCCCGCAAGCCCGCGTCGTGCCGCACGCTCTTTGGAAATCTTCAGCTGTTCGGTGGAAAGCGTGATGCCGGTTACGTCGACGCCGGACGATTCCGCCAGATACATCGCCATGCCGCCCCATCCGGAGCCGATCTCCAGGGCTTTGTGCCCGGGTTCTGCCAGAAGCTTTGCCACGATATGACGCTTCTTGGCGATCTGGGCCTCATCCAGCGAAATACCGGGCGGGTTGAAATAGGCGCAGGAATATTGCCAGTCCTCGTCCAGAAACAACGCGAACAGCCGTTCGTCGAGGTCGTAATGGTGGGCGACGTTGCGGCGGTTGTGGTTGATCGGGACACGATTGCGAAACTGCGATGCGATTATTCTGCCAAGGCTGCGCATGAGGATCTGGAAGGTCAGTCCTTCCTTCAGCGTGTTGTCCTTGATGAGCGCCAGGAACTCGTAAATGTCGCCCTGTTCGACGATGATCCGGCCGTCCATATAGAGTTCGCCGAGCTGCAGTTGCGGGTCGGAAACCAGCGCCTTTTCAGCCGCTTCATCGGTAAAGCGGATTGCAACGGTCCGTCCGCCGCCGCTGCCGTAATAGGTTTCCCCGCCCGAGCCGCGGACGATGAGAGTGCCATTTCTGATGATCTTGGAAAGCAGTCTGTGAAGGGACAAGGTCATGGACCCACTTCCTGAACACGATGGATGCCTTGCTGATCATCAAAATCTACCGTCTTTCAATTCAACTGCAAGCGCAAAAAAACGCAACTGGAAGTAGCTCCGTCGAGCCAGTGCTCAACGGAGTGCTTTCGAGGTTATCCAGGGCGTCGCAGGCTCAGCGGCGCTTCATAGCTTCGGCAAGCGCTGCACCGAACGCGCCCTGAGATGGCTCGCTGTCGGTCTTTGCAAACTTCGGATTGACGGGCTTGTCGCGATCACCGCCGCGGGGGCCCGGAGGCGGGGCTTCGCCGCCGTCCTTGCGCATGCTGAGCGCGATGCGTTTGCGCTTCACATCCACCTCGACAACGCGCACCTTCACCACGTCGCCGGCCTTCACCACCTCATGCGGGTCCTTCACGAACTTGTCCGCCAGCTGGGAGACATGAACCAGCCCGTCCTGATGCACGCCGATATCGACGAAGGCGCCGAACGCCGCCACGTTGGTGACGGTGCCTTCCAGCTGCATGCCGGGCTTGAGGTCGGTGATCTCGTCGATCCCGTCGGCAAAGGTCGCGGTCTTGAAGCTCGGACGCGGATCGCGACCGGGCTTTTCCAGTTCCGCGATAATGTCCTTGATCGTCGGCAGACCGAACGTTTCGTCGATGAACTGGCGCGGATCGACGGATTTGAGCGCTGCGCTGTCACCCATCAGAGAGCGCAGGTCGCGGCCGCAGGCGGCGACGATCTTCTTCGCGACACCATAGGCTTCCGGATGCACGGAAGACGCATCGAGCGGCTCTTTGCCGTTGACGATGCGCAGGAACCCGGCCGCCTGTTCGAACGTGCGGTTGCCGAGCCTTGCGACCTTCAGGAGCTCCCGGCGCGTGGTAAAGGCACCGTTCTGGTCGCGATGGGCGACGATCGCCTCGGCAATCGATTTGCTGAGGCCCGACACGCGCGACAGAAGCGGTGCCGATGCCATATTGAGATCGACGCCGACGGCATTCACGGCATCTTCCACAACGGCTTCGAGCGAACGCGACAGCTTGTTCTGATCGACATCGTGCTGGTACTGGCCAACGCCGATCGATTTCGGCTCGATCTTGACCAGTTCGGCAAGCGGATCCTGCAGCCTTCGGGCAATCGACACGGCACCGCGCAGCGACACGTCGAGACCGGGGAACTCGTCTGCTGCCGCCTGGGATGCCGAATAGATCGAAGCGCCGGCCTCAGACACGATCACCTTGGTCGGTTTGTTGCCCGGCAGGTTCGCCAGCATGTCGGCCACCAGCTTTTCCGTTTCGCGGCTGCCGGTGCCGTTGCCGATCGAGATCAGTTCTATTCTGTGCTTGGCGATCAGTCTTGCGAGTTCCGCCTGGGTGCCGCGCACATCGTTGCGGGGCGGGAAGGGGTAGACGGTGGTGGTTTCGAGAAGCTTGCCCGTGGCATCGACGATCGCCACCTTGACGCCGGTGCGGATGCCCGGATCGAGGCCCATCGTCGCGCGCGAACCGGCGGGAGCGGCCAGCAGCAGGTCTTTCAGATTGCGGGCAAACACATGGATCGCCTCCTGCTCTGCGCGTTCACGCATTTCCCGCATCAGGTCGAGCGAGAGCGAGACGGAGAGCTTCACCCGCCACGTCCAGCCGGCAACCTCCATCAGCCAGCGGTCGGCGGCACCCTTGTCGCTGATGTGGAAGGCGAGCGCGATGATCCGCTGCGCCGGCTTGATCGGCGAGGTGTCGTCGGCATCCACTTCGATCGTCAGCGTCAGGAATTCCTCGTTCCAGCCGCGCAGCATGGCAAGCGCACGGTGTCCCGGCGTGGTGGCCCAGCGCTCCGTATGCTCGAAATAGTCGGAGAACTTGGCGCCGGCCTCCTGCTTGCCGGCAACCACGCGGGCTTTCAGCACAGCACCGTCGCGCATGTGCTGGCGCAGCCGCTTCAACAGGTCGGCATTTTCCGAGAATGCTTCGGCGACGATATCGCGCGCGCCATCCAGCGCAACCTTCACGTCGGTCACTTCACCCTTGACGAATGTCTCGGCTAGCTTGGCCGGATCGAGCGTGCGGTCGGCCCAGATCGCATCGGCCAGCGGACCAAGACCGCGCTCGCGGGCGATTTCGGCGCGGGTGCGGCGTTTGGGCTTGAAGGGAAGATAGAGGTCTTCGAGTTCGGCCTTGGTCACCGCCTTGCCGATCTTGGCCGCAAGCTCGTCGGTCAGCTTGTCCTGGCCTTTGATCGAATCGACGATCGATGCGCGGCGTGCTTCCAGTTCGCGAAGATAGATCAGCCGTTCGGCAAGGTTGCGCAACTGGGTGTCATCCAGTCCGCCGGTCACTTCCTTTCGGTAGCGCGCGATGAAGGGCACGGTTGCGCCTTCGTCCAGAAGCCCGATTGCGGCAATGGCCTGGTCCGGGCGGGCGTTGATTTCCGCGGCGATCACGGCGGCGAGAAGGCGGTTTTCGACGGCCATGCAAGTCCTCGTTGGATAGGAGGCGAGACCATAGTCAAACTTTGCGGCAAGACAACCGACCATCGGAACGGTTCACAGCTTACCCAGGCAGTCGTCTCGGAATGGGGCGTCATTTACCGGTCGGTAACCGCGAACCGGTGGAAAAAGAGATGACACCTTCTCGCATTGTGCCAGAATCCTATAGTTGCTCCTGCCACATGATTTGGCGTGTAAGGAGGTATGAATGCCTAGCAAAATAGCCCATATACTGGCGTCCGACGATGCCGTTGGCTCCGAAGAACTGGAGGCGGCGATCATCTATCTCGACGAAAAACTGCAGGACGCGGCGCGGCGCAACGAGCCTGTCCCATTTCTGGCCTTTCGTAACAAAGTGATATTCAAAGCAACGTTGAGATTGCGCAGCGACAGTTATCGTCAGCAACCGGACCGGCCGTCTTGAATGCCGCTTTTGCCGGCGAGACTTGACCTTTTCCGTCCCTCGCCTTAACCGCCAGCACAGATGATAAATCGAGGGCGGCAGATGAAGGTTCTTCTTATCGGCACGGGCGGTCGCGAACATGCGCTGGCATGGAAGCTTGCCCAATCACCGAAACTGACGAAACTCTTTGCCGCTCCCGGCAATCCCGGCATGGCCGAAAATGCCGAACTGGTCGCGCTCGATGTCGACGACCATGAGGCGGTCCTTGCATTTTGCCGCAGCGAGGCCATCGATTTCGTGGTCGTCGGCCCGGAAGCGCCGCTGGTCGCCGGCATTGCCGATCGCATCCGGCAGGCGGGCATCGCCGTCTTCGGGCCATCCGCCGCCGCCGCCCAGCTCGAAGGGTCCAAGGGCTTCACCAAGGATATCTGCGCCCGCTACAATATCCCGACCGGCGCCTACCAGCGCTTTACGGACGGCGCAGCCGCCAAAGCCTATGTCGAGGCGCAGGGCGCTCCGATCGTCGTCAAGGCCGATGGTCTGGCGGCCGGCAAGGGCGTCACCGTCGCCATGACCGTGGAAGAAGCGCTGGCGGCGATCGACGACTGTTTCGATGGCGCCTTCGGGGCCGCCGGTGCCGAGGTCGTGGTCGAAGCCTATCTCGATGGCGAGGAAGCAAGCTTCTTCTGCCTCTCCGACGGCAAGACGGCGCTGGCATTGGCAACCGCGCAGGATCACAAGCGAGTCGGCGATGGCGATACCGGCCCCAACACCGGTGGCATGGGTGCCTATTCGCCGGCCCCGGTGATGACGCAAGATATGGTCGAGCGCACCATGAAGGAAATCATTGAGCCGACCATTCGCGGCATGGCGGAAAGCGGCTATCCGTTCACCGGCGTGTTCTTCGCAGGCCTGATGATCACGGCCAAGGGGCCGGAACTGATCGAATACAATGTCCGCTTCGGCGATCCGGAAACCCAGGTTCTGATGATGCGGCTGAAGAGCGATCTCCTGGAGATCCTTTACGCCGCCGCCACCGGCACGCTCGACGAGGTGAAGGCGGAATGGAGCGACGATGTGGCGCTCACCGTCGTCATGGCCTCGAAAGGTTATCCGGCCGCCCATGACAAGGGAACGCCGATCGCCTCGCTGCCATCAGCAGGCGAGGGCGAGAAGATCTTCCATGCCGGCACGGCGATGAAGGATGGCGCGCTGGTCGCAACCGGCGGCCGCGTACTCAACGTCACCGCGACAGGCAGAACGGTTGCGGAAGCCCAGGCAAACGCCTACCGGCTGGTCGACGCGGTGGACTGGGAAAACGGCTTCTGCCGTCGCGACATCGGCTGGCGCGCCATCGAGCGCGAAACCCGCTAGAGACGGTTCAGCAGCCGCGGTTTCGTTCAAAATTTACCAATTCTCCTGACGGGTTGGAAACGAAGCATTGCTATAGATTGTCGGACCAAACTCGGGAGTCCGGCGATGCATCGCGTTCTGATCACGGCAGCAACGGTAGCCGCAGCACTGCTGGCCGGCGGCGCACAGGCGTCGTCCGTCACCGCAACCAATGGCAGTCAGAAATCCTCGAGCATCGTATCGTGGCATTGCAGCGACTGCGAGCCTCCGGCCGCAAAGCCCGATCTGTCCAACTACAAGGTTCCGGTCCTCGAGCCCGGCACACAGAAGACCGAGATCATCGAGATCAACGGCGAAAAGCGTCTTGTCCGCACCGAAGCATGGTTCGGCGGATCGCCCGTCGTCTTCGTCGGAAAAGTACCGGCCTGGATGGACGCCGGAAAAACCATTGCGAACGTGCCGGCGCCGACCTCCACCTCGTTCGAAGAGATGATCGAGAATGCGCCACCGCCGCGCGATGGCATCGATCTGGAGGCCACCACGAGCGCTGTTGCGCCAGCCCCTCAAGTTGCGGAAGCCTCGGTGAAACCGATCACTTTCGAAGACTTCAGCCTCAGGCTGAAACGGGCTGAATAAACAGTCAGCAAGTCGTTGCAGGCAGTCAAGAAAAGGCCGCACAGTTACTGTGCGGCCATACGTTTTTCTGCGTTATTGTGTGATTAAATAATTATTTATGCATCGCTCATATGGTTGTTGCACTGCAATCATTGCAGACGACATGGTGCAGAATGTGCCGCCTCCCACAAACATCATTTTTCCCAAGGTGCGGCCTACGCGGTCGCTGCCGGTCACAGGTGAGCGGACCATGAAGAACCTCAAAATCTCCCACCAGCTGCTGCTGCTCGTGCTTTTGCTGATCGCCGGCTTTGCCGCTGCCACATACATGCAGCTGCGCACGTCCACCCAGGCGATCTACGCCGAACGTTACGGCATGCTGCGCACGCAGGTGGAATCCGGCATCGGTATCTTCAAGCGTTTCCAGGCTCTCGAGGCCTCCGGTGCGATGGGTCGCGAAGAGGCGCAGAAGCGGGCGTTCGAAGCCGTGTCGGCCATGACCTTCACCCCGGACGGCTACCTCTTTGCCTATGACTACGATGTGAACATGCGTGTCCATCCGGATCCCAAGCGGCTCGGCCAGAGTTTCAAGGGCAAGCCGGACAGCCAGGGCTTCATGTACCGTGACGAACTGGTCAAGATCGGCCGCGCCGGTGGCGGCACCGTCGATTTTCTCGGTCCCAAGCCTGGTCAGGAAGGCGATACCTTCCTGAAGAGCTCCTACGCGCTTGCCTTCGAGCCCTGGCAGCTGGTTCTCGTCACCGGCATCTACGTCGACGATCTCCAGGCGCAGATCCGCAGCGAAGTCTTCAAGGCGCTGTCCTTCGGCTTCGTCATCCTGGTCCTTGGCTCGCTGCTGGCCTTCGTCGTGATCCGCAACATCTCCGGTCCGCTCGGTGCGATCCGTCAGGCGCTGAACGCCGTGGCCGACGAAGACGTGACGATGCAGATCCCGCATACGGACATGAAAAACGAAGTCGGCCTGATGGCACGCGCCACCCAGGCGCTGCAGCAAAAGGTGCGCGAGCGCCATGCCATGCAGGAAAGCCAGCAGCGCCAGCAGGAGGAGCTCGACGGCGAACGCCAGCAGAACCTCGACATGCAGCGCGATGAAGCAGCGCTTCAGGCCCGCGTCGTCTCGACGATCGGCTCGGCGCTCGAACAGCTCGCCAAGGGTGATCTGACGGTTCGCTGCGGCGATCTCGGTACCCGTTACGCCGGCCTGCGCGACAACTTCGACGAAGCGCTCGGCCATCTCGAAGCTGCGATGTCCAAGGTCAACGACAAGGGTATCGATATCGGCGGCTCGAAAGAGGAAATCCGCCGTGCTTCCAACGAACTGTCGCAGCGGACCGAACGCCAGGCGGCCAACCTCGAGGAAACATCCGCCGCACTCGACGAACTGACCGTCGCTGTTCGCCAGACCGCCGACGGTGCACGCGATGCCGCCCAGCGCGTCACGGCTGTCAGCACCGAAGCCAATCGCAGCGACGCCGTCGTCGAGGAAGCAATCGGCGCCATGAGCGGCATCGAACAGTCCTCGGCGGAAATCACCAAGATCATCGGCGTCATCGACGAGATCGCCTTCCAGACCAACCTTCTGGCCCTCAATGCCGGTGTCGAAGCGGCCCGCGCCGGCGAAAGCGGCAAGGGCTTTGCCGTCGTCGCCCAGGAAGTGCGCGAACTGGCCCAGCGTTCGGCCGCCGCCGCCAAGGAGATCAAGGAACAGATCTCCCGCTCGTCCGGCCAGGTCGCAAACGGCGTCCGCCTCGTCGGCGAGGCCGGTCAGGCCCTGAAGCGGATTTCCGATCAGGTGAAGTCGGCCAGCGACATTGTCGGCCGCATCGCCCATTCGGCAGCCGAACAGGATACGACGCTGCGCTCGATCTCCTCGTCGCTCAACATGCTCGACCAGGCCACCCAGCACAATGCCGCGATGGCCGAAGAGACCACGGCTTCCGCCGAGGCTTTGTCTGCCGATACGGAAGAACTGCTCAACCTCATTCGCAGCTTCCGCGTCAGCGGCACCGGGCGTCAGCCGGGCTCTCTGCAGGGCATGGGTGAACGGATGCGCCGGGCGGGCTGATCGCTCAGTCGGCCTTGTCGCTACCGGCGGCCCGGAATTGCGGGTCCGTCACACAATCAAGCCAATCGAGGTCGGGTTGCACTGCAGCCCGACTTTTTGCTTCCATATCCCTGTAGCGGCCAAGAAGCTGCTGGCCGAATTCGGTCAGCCCCGCACCGCCGCCAGACTTGCCGCCATGCCGGGTCGAGATCGAGGGCTCCAGAAACATCCGGTTGATCTCGTCTGCCAGCAGCCAGGCACGCCGGTAGGACATGCCGATCGCAGCTCCGCCAGCCCGGATCGAACCATGCTCGGCAATAAGTTCGAGAAGCTGCGCCTTGCCGGGCCCCAGCCGGACGCCGTTTTTCAGATCGACGCGGATCGTCATGGTCGGCCGGTCCGGTGCCGGCTTGCTCATGGCAATGCCACGACCTTGCCGGGGTTCATGATACCGGCCGGATCGAAGGCGTGCTTGATGCGCCGCATCAGCTCCATCTCGATCGGCGGGCGGATATGCGCAAGCTCGTCGCGCTTCAGCTGGCCGATCCCGTGTTCGGCGGAAATCGAGCCGCCGGCATCCAGCACGATCCCGTGGACGATCGCATTCACCTCCCGCCAGCGGTCGATGAAGGCGGCCTTGTTGCCGGCCATGTCGTTGCTCAGCGGCTGGGAGATGTTGTAGTGGATGTTGCCGTCGCCGAGATGGCCGAAGGCGCAGATGCGGGCGCCGGGAACGGCGGCGAGAACAGCCTGCTCGGCTTCCTCCATGAAATGCGGGATCTTCGAGATCGGCACCGAAACGTCGTGCTTGATCGATCCGCCTTCAGGCTTTTGCGCATCCGACATGCTTTCGCGCATGTGCCACAGCGCCTTTTGCTGCGCGACCGACGAGGCGATTACCGCGTCGATGACCAGTCCGGCCTCGAACCCCTGTTCGAGCAGCGCCTGCACCATCGTGTCGGCGGTTTCGGCGGCGTCGGAAGTCGAGATGTCGATCAGCGCATACCATGGGTAGGGCTCAGACAGCGGGTCGCGCACGCCGTCGATATGCCGCGTGGTGAACTCGATGCCGATCCGCGGCATCAGCTCGAACCCGGTCAGCGCCGTGCCGCAGAGGTTTGATGCCTTCTGAAACAGCAAGAGCGCATCCGCGGGCGAAGCGAGCCCGGCAAGCGCCACCTGGTGCCCGACGGGCCGCGGATAGAGTTTCAAGACCGCGCCCGTAATGATCCCGAGCGTGCCTTCGGCGCCGATAAACAGGTCGCGCAGGTCGTAGCCGGTATTGTCCTTTTTCAGCTTGCGCAGCCCGTCCCAGATCTCGCCGGTCGGAAGCACCACTTCCAGCCCCAGGCAGAGCTGGCGCATGTTGCCATAGGCAAGCACCGCCGTGCCGCCGGCATTGGTGGAAAGGTTGCCGCCGATCCGGCATGAGCCTTCCGACCCGAGCGACAGCGGAAACAGCCGGTTGACCTCCTCCGCCGCCTTCTGCACTTCGGCAAGGATGACGCCGCCATCGACAACGATCACGTTTGCCATCTGGTCGATCTCGCGGATGCGGTTCATCCGTTCCAGCGAGATGATGATGTCGGATCCGCCGCTGCGCGGCGTCTGGCCACCGACAAGACCCGTATTGCCGGTCTGCGGCACGACGGCCGTCCCGGTCTCGCTGGCAAGCTTCAGGATCGCCGACACTTCCTGCGTCGAACCGGGCTTGAGAAGGAGAGGGGACGCGCCCTTATAGAGCCCGCGGTTTTCGACGAGATGCGGCGCAAGCTCCACCGGATCGCTGACCGCATGCGCAGCGCCGACGATCGCCGTAAACCGGGCAAGTAGATCCGGGGAAGGGAGGGGCATGTCCATGGCGTCTTCTCCTGAGCTTGTGTTTTTTTATTCGCGCGGGGCTGCCGCTCGGACCAGCCGGTCGTTGATGGCTTCGCCAAGCCCGGTATCGGGAATGGCTGTGACTGCAATGCGCGTCGCCCCCACCGCATCGGCTTTCTTCAGATAATCGAACAGATTGGCGGCTGCCTCGGCAAGATCGCCGGTGGGGCTGAGGTCGAACACTGCCTTCGCCTGCTCGATGCCCTCGATCGGACCCGATCCCAGCCGGATCAACGCCTCGCCCGGCGCCAGATGGGTCGCATTCAACCGCACGGCTGCCGATGGCGCATAATGCGAGGCGAGCATGCCGGGCGCTTCGATGATCGCCGCCGGTCCTTCCGGGCGAATGACGGCGCGACCGATCAGGGCCTCGATCTCTCCGGCCGCCAAGCCACCGGGACGCAAAAGCCGGACCGTCTCGCCCTCGACGCTGATAATGGTCGATTCGACGCCGACCGATGAGGCGCCGCCATCGAGGATCAGTTTCAGCTTGCTCCCGAGATCACCGGCGACGTGACCGGCACTGGTCGGGCTGATCCTGCCGGATGTGTTGGCGCTCGGTGCCGCCAGCGGCTTGCCGAAGGAGCGGATGAGATCGGCGGCAAAGCCCAATGGCAGGCGGATGCCGACCGTATCGAGCCCTGCAGTTGCGAGCGGATGGATACCGCTTTTTGGAATGAGCGGCAGGATCAGCGTCAGCGGCCCCGGCCAGAAGGCTTCCGCCAGCCGACGCGAGATCGGATCGAACGATGCATACCGCTCCGCCATCGCGACATCGGCCATATGGCAGATCAGCGGGTTGAAGCGCGGCCGCCCCTTGGTTTCATAGATGCGGGTGATCGCCGAAGGGTTCGTGGCGTCGGCGGCAAGCCCGTACACGGTCTCCGTCGGAATGGCGACCGGAAAGCCTTGCGACAGCACGGCGCACGCTTGGTCAAGCGCGCCGTTCCTGTCCGTCCTGATGTCGATGATCTCTGCCGTCATGTCCCGCTGTGCATAGCGCGGACTGAGACCGCGTTAAAGCGATTTGATGATCGCTCGCACGGCCTGGTCGGGCGCACCCAGCATCAGCACGTTCTTCAGCGCTTCCTACGGGTCGGTGGTCCGAAACAGAAGACCGTTCTTGCGGATGCTGCGGTCGATCTTCATCGACTGATCCGGGTCGCTTTCGGTCGCCACCGCGAAATACATGCGGGAATACTGGGTGTTGACCCGCTTGAAGAACTCGTCCTCATCGCCGATCTCGGCCAGGAAATTGGCGATGTAGAAAGACCATTTCACCTTCGCCTTCGGCGAAAACAGGGTGCTTGCGGCGGTGACATGGCAATAGCCGAGATGCGGGGTTTGCTCCAGCGTGCGGTGGAACACCATTTTCGGGAACTGGATCGAGTGATGGAAGCCGTTGATCCGCTGATGCGTGCGCTCGCCGGCGGACTCCAGCTTGAACCCGGTCCGCTCCGCCACTTCGTCATAGGTGAGATAACGGCGCTCCTTGGGCAGCCACAGCGGTTGTGTCCTGGAGATACGGCCTGTGCGCAGGAACTCGGAATGCCCGATCGCGCTCGTCGGCGCCTGCGCCGACACCGGCGGTGGCGGCCGGTTCGCGTCGTAATAGCGTAGCTTTCCGGTCGTCTGCATGCGGCTGGCCCCTTCGCGCAAAAAGAAGTCTAGCCGGAGCGGTTTAACAGCCGGTTTACGTCTCAACGCACCGCGAGAAGCACCCTGTCCCCCACTTGTCAGCGGAAAACCGAAGCCGTCATGTGAGCCATCGTCGTCAATGCGTTTTCCGATGTCGCAATGTCGCCTGTGCGACAGGCAGCGCGAGTGCTTAAATCGGCAAAACTCATGGAGTCGCCTCGGCTAGGGACGGCGTTAAATTGGGAAGCCGGCAGGCGTGACGAGAACCCTCGGCCGATCCGGTGCCAGTCTGGGGACGTGATTGACGACCGATCGCGGTGGACGTTCGGGGTAGGATTGGGGGCAGGAGGTCTGTCCGCATTACCCCCCAAGTCTTTCGCTAGTGGAATTGACGAGGAAGACACGATGGACATTCACAGCCAGGTTCTGCGGCAGCTCAACAATCGCCGCGAAGGCTTCAGCCTCGAACAGCCCTTTTACATCGATCCGGACTATTACAAGCTCGATCTGGAAATGATCTGGTATCGCGACTGGCTTTTCGTCGGCCATGATTGCGAAATCCCGAAGGCCGGCAATTACGTGACGCTGCAGATCGGCGACTATCCGGTCCTCGTCCTGCGGACCCGCGAAGGCGAGATCCGCGCTTTCCACAACACCTGTCGCCACCGCGGCCACCGCGTCTGCACCAAGGATAGCGGTTCTGCGACCCGTCTTGTCTGTCCCTATCACCAGTGGACCTACCAGCACGACGGCACGCTGATGTCGGCGCGCCATATGGGCGATGATTTCGACAAGAAGCAGTTCGGCCTGAAGCCTGTCCACTGCGAATCCGTTGCCGGCTATATCTTCGTCTGCCTTGCCAACGAGGCGCCCGATTTCGCTCCCGTCCGCGCCACCATCCAACCCTATATGGCGCCGCATCGGCTGGCCGAAACGAAGGTCGCTGCCAAGAACACGATCATCGAAAAGGGCAACTGGAAGCTCGTCTGGGAGAACAATCGCGAGTGCTACCACTGCGCCGCCAATCATCCGGAACTCTGCCGCACCTATCCGGAAGCGCCGACGGCGACGGGCGTGCAGGGCGCCGGCGACGATCCGTTCATTTCCGAGCACTGGCAGCGCTGCGAGGCGGCAAACCTGCCAAGCACGTTCAACATGTCGACGGACGGCCAGTACCGCGTCGCCCGCATGCCGCTGATCGAGGATGCCGAAAGCTACACGATGAACGGCCGGCCGGCAGTCGCCAAGGCGCTGTCGGAGGACGTGACGATCTCCCATATCGGCACCATGCTGATGTTCCACTATCCAACCACCTGGAACCACATGCTGGTCGACCACGCGATTTCCTTCCGCGTCATTCCGCTCGGGCCGGAAGAGACAGCCGTCACCACCACATGGCTCGTCAACAAGGATGCGGTCGAAGGCGTCGACTACACGGTCGAGGAACTCACCCACGTCTGGAACATGACCAACGACCAGGACCGCCAGATCGTCGAGGAAAATGCCTTCGGCATCCGCTCGCCCGCCTACGAGCCGGGTCCCTATTCGGAAGCACATGAAGGCGGCGTCATGCAGTTCGTGGAATGGTACGCGAACTTCATGACCGATCGTCTCAAGGGCGATCAGACCAAGCTTCACGCCGTCGCCTGATCCGGCGAAACCGTGCACGATAAGACAGCCCGTCCGGCATGCCCGGGCGGGCTGATTTCGTTTTGGCCGAAGTTTAGAAAATTCCCGTTCGCTTCAGAAGCCACCAAGCGATTGCTGCCGCAAGCACCATGAAACCCAGCGCGAACGCCGTGCCGTGCAGACCCTCGGCAAACGGCAGCGATGACGTGTTCATGCCGAAGAAGCCGGTGACCAGCGATGGCGGCAGCAGGAAGGCGGTCATGATCGAGAGGATGTAGAGGTGCCGGTTGGTCTCCGATGCCTGTTTGGAATCGATTTCCTCATGCAGCAGCCGGGCCCGCTCCTGCAGCGCATAGACGTCGTGATCGACGGCTTCGAGCCGGCCGATCAGCCGTGAGGCGATATCGTCGAACCCGGGCGGCATATCGTCGTCGTCGGCCGCCGCCGCGCGTCGCATCAGCGACAGGGTCGTGCGCAGGTGCCGGTGCAACCGCACCACCATACGCCGCACGGGAGCAAGCCGCCGGCGTTCGTCGCGCGGCACGTTGTCGTAGACGAAATCTTCGATCAGGTTCAGCTCTTCGGTAAATTCCATCACCATCGAGATCATCGTGCGCTGGAATTCGGCCACCAGCGTCTCGAACAGGTCGAGCGGCTTTTTGTATCGGCCGGCATTCTTTTCGATGGCGCCGCGCACCCGGTCGACCGAACGCAGCGGCTGCAGCCGCGTGGTGATGATCACCTTGTCGGAGGCGAAGAAATGCAGCCAGCCGATATCGCGCGTGTCGCTGTCGAACTCCCGCTGGAAATCGATCAGCGTGCCATAGACGGCCTGCTCGTCCAGCGTGATCGACGCATGCGTTTCATGGGTGGTGAGCGCGACTGCTGCTGCCGGCGGCAATCCTGCGAAATTCTCCAGGAACGCGCCGACCCGCAGATCTGCAAGGTTGAGATGCAGCCACAGGAAGCCGTCGTCGATCGCGAGGTCCGAAGGCGTCGCCTCCAGCGAAAGCCGCGAGCAGGTGCCAGCCTCGCCGGGCCGGAAATGATAGGCCCAGACAAGCCCCGGCGTGGCGGGAATAATCGGAGAATTTATCGGAGGCATGGACTTAAGACCTGCAAGCATGACGCTCCTCATTAGGCGCTATGTGTGACACCTGTTGCAACGGGGATTTTCTCGTATCCTGCCGCGGAACCGCGATGGATCGATTGACAACCTCGTTTACGTTTACGTAAAAAGCCAGTGGGAGTTCGGTGATCGCACCTGCGTCATCGACCGGAAGAATTGTCAATTTGGGAGAAGCGACATGTACAAGGCACCCGTGGAGGAGATTGCCTTCACCTTGAACCATGTGGCGGGTCTTGCCGACGCGCTGGAGATCGGCCGGTTCGGCGACCTCTCCCCCGATCTCGTCGATGCCATCCTGGCAGAAGCCGGTCGCTTTGCCAGCGACGAAATGGCGCCGCTGGGCGATATAGGCGATCGCCAGGGCGCGCGGCTTGAGGACGGCGTGGTGAAGACGCCGGATGGCTGGCCGCAACTTTATCGCCAGTGGCGCGAAGGCGGCTGGAACGGCCTGACGGCACCGGAAGCGTTCGGCGGTCAGGCGCTGCCGCATATGCTCAACGTCGCGACGCTGGAAATGTGGAATTCCGCCTCGATGGCCTTCGCGCTCGCGCCGACGCTCACGATGGGTGCGATCGAGGCGCTCGTTGCCCATGGCAGCGACACGTTGAAAGCCACCTATCTCGAAAAGATGGTCTCGGGCGAATGGACCGGCACAATGAACCTGACGGAGCCGCACGCGGGCTCCGATGTCGGCGCGCTGAAGAGCCGCGCCGAACGCCACGCCGATGGCAGCTACCGCGTGTTCGGGCAGAAGATCTATATCACCTGGGGCGAACACGACGCCGCCGACAATATCATCCACCTAGTCCTCGCACGTCTCCCCGATGCGCCGGCCGGCACGCGCGGCATTTCGCTGTTTCTGGTGCCGAAATTCCTGGTCGGTGAGGATGGATCGCTGGGTTCGCGCAACGACGTGTTCTGTCATTCGATCGAGCACAAGCTCGGCATCCACGGCTCGCCCACCTGCACGATGATCTATGGCGACGGCAAGTTCGGCGATGGCACCGGCGCGATCGGCTATCTCATCGGCGAAGAAAACCAGGGCCTCGCCTGTATGTTCACGATGATGAACAACGCCCGTCTCGCCGTCGGCATGCAGGGTGTCGCGATCGCCGAAGCCGCGACCCAGAAGGCGGTCGCCTATGCGTCTGACCGAACCCAGGGCAGGGCTCCGGGCTCGATTGGTCCGCAAATGAGCCCGATCATCCAGCATCCCGATATCATCCGCACCCTTTTGACCATGAAGGCTTTGACGCAAGGGTCGCGCGCCATCTGCTTTGCCTGCGCCCACGCAATCGACATGTCGCATCACCTCGAAGGCGATCAGGCCACCCATTGGGTCGAGCGCGCCGCACTCCTGACGCCGATCGCCAAATCCTTCGCCACCGATTGCGGCGTCGATGTCGCCTCGCTCGGCATCCAGGTGCATGGCGGCATGGGCTATATCGAGGAAACCGGCGCCGCACGTTACCTCCGCGATGCCCGCATCGCCCCGATCTATGAGGGCACTAACGGCATCCAGGCAATCGATCTCGTGCTGCGCAAACTCCCGCTTTCCAAGGGCGCGCAGGTGCGGACCTTCATCGGTGAACTGCGCGAGATTGCAGCGCGGGTGGAAAGCCTCAACGCATCAGGCTTCGGCGGCACGGCTGAACGGCTAAGCGCATCGATCGACGATCTCCAGGCGTCGACCGACTGGCTGCTGGAGGCGCAGGCCGCTGGCCGCGTGGCGGAAGCACTTGCGGGCGCGACACCCTACCAGCGTCTGTTCGGCCTTGTCCTGACCGGGGCCTATCTCGCCAAGGGCGCGCTCGTCGCATCCGAAGACGGATCGGGCGACAAGCGCGTGTCGCTCTGCCGGTTTACGGCCGAAAACATGCTGTCGGAGACCGCAGCCTTGAAGGACCGCGTCATCGCCGGTGCCGAGAGCCTGGAAGCTGCACGCATCGTGCTTGCCTGAGGAGAATGCCGTGAGCGACGCCACCCCAACAGCAGACAGCCACGTCCTGATCGAACGCCCTGCGGATTTCGAGGGCGTGCTCACGATCCGATTCAACCGGCCGGAAAAGAAGAACGCGATCACCTCGTCCATGTATCACCGCATGACGGCGGCGCTCGCAGATGCCAATACCGACGACACGATCCGCGCGGTCGCCTTTCTTGGCACCGAAGGCTGCTTTTCCGCGGGCAATGACATGGCGGATTTTCTGGCCCACGCGGTCTCAGGCACGGACGAACCACCGGCCGCAGCCCTCTTCATCCGGGCGCTGGCGCTCGCGCAAAAGCCGATGGTATCAGGCGTCGATGGCCTGGCGATCGGTATCGGCACCACGCTCAACCTTCACTGCGACCTGACGATCGCCTCGTCCCGCAGCCTGTTCAAGACACCCTTCGTCGATCTGGCGCTTGTGCCGGAAGCAGCCTCCAGCCTTCTGGCGCCAAGGGTTATGGGCCACCAGCGCGCCTTTGCGATGCTGGTTGCCGGCGAGGGGTTCTCTGCCGATGCCGCCCACGAGGCCGGCCTTGTGTGGAAGGTGGTCGAGCCCCAGGCCGTCGAGGCGGAAACGCTGGCTCTCGCCGCAAAACTGTCGGCAAAACCACCGCAGGCCTTGAAGATAGCCCGCGATCTGGTGCGGGGACCTCGCGACGACGTGCTCGCCCGGATGGACGAGGAACTGACGCATTTCTCTGCCCGGCTGAAAAGCGCCGAAGCTCGCGCCGCTTTCGAGGCCTTCATGCGGCGTTAACGCTGAGTTGCATCAAAGTTCCATCCACGCCGCGCTGCGCCTTCATTCGCAAGGCAAGCGTGGCTAGATACTCCTCAAACGAGGAGGACATCATGCGTACAGCCCTGACCGGCCTGCTTTCTCTTGCAACTCTTGGCCTCTCCTGCCTGCCCGCCGCTGCTGGGCCGGCATTTGCCGCGTCCGCCAATGCAGCGAACGCGCCGATCACCCTGATACAGAGCCAGCAAAGTCTTTCCGAGCAGACGGACCGGCGCGACCGACGCCGTCAGCGCTATGTCTGCGTGGTGCAGCCGCGCCAGAGCGACGACCGCGACCGTCCCTATGTCTGCCGGGCCGATGAAGGTCGGGTCGGCGGTACCTGCCGCTGCTCCGGCGTCACAGGCACCGGCAGGCTCGATCTCGACGACTAGAGCATGTCCTCCACCCGTCAGCCGTCGACCTTCTCTTCTGCGGGTTGCGGCACAGCCGCACCGAGAGGATTGACGTCACCGACGAACTTGACGAGATCGGCCATCGTAAAGTGGCCGGGCGTGTCGCTCGGCAGTTCCGGTTTCCAGTCGGAGCGCAGCCACAGGAACGACTCGTGGTCGCCATGCACCATGCCGAGGAATGTCTCGGCGATGATGGTGGATGCCATCGGCCCGAGCCGTCTTCCCTTGTTGAAGACCTCCGCTTCCTTGAGAACGTAATACCACAGAGGTGTTTCCTCGAGCATCTTGTGCTGCTTGGCCGCCTTGCCGTCCGGACCCGTGGCAATCTGCTCGGGCGTCAGTGGCTGAAGACCCATGGCGCGACAGATTGCTTGCCCGGAGGGAAGTCCGATCTGTACGCCGCGACGCAGGTTGCGGAAGGCAAGGTCAAATTCCCGCGATGCAACCGAGCCATCACCAGGTCCGCCGGGCAGGGTGTGCAGGGCGGGTGTGATGAACGGGTCCAATCGCCGGCTGTGGTTGATGGCGAAATTGGTCTCCTTCTCGCCTTCGGGCGTATCCAGATCGTAGAACCGCCGCCAGTCGACGACCCAGTTCGACGGGAGCGCGGCAAACCCGACGCCCGGGTCGTTGGCGAGCTCGCCGGTAATGTTCCCGGACTTTCCGGTGAACAGGAACAGGAGGTCGAGCGTCGCGTTCGCAAGACTATCGGCTGTAGGGTTGAACACCCGGTTGTGGCTATAGCTTTCCCGCACCATCGAATGGCCGAGCCGGTAGCACGCGGCGCCGAATTCGGCGGGCATATAGGGCCGCTGCTTGAACCGGTAGAACCGCCGACCCTCCTTCTTGATCTTCTGGATCAAGCCAGGCTCGGTCAGACGTTCCACGAAATCGAACAGCACAATCCACTGGTAGTGCCAGGTGACGATCCGCCGAGCCTCTTTGAAGAGCGCGGTACCCTTGAGGTCAGGCCTTTCCGCTGCGACCTTGTCGAACACCTTGTTGTGAAACTTCAGCATCAGCAGATGCGTCTGTGCCACCAGCAGGTTCTCATCGTTGCGTTCGTCGAAGATGAGCGCGTGGCCCTCCTGGTTGCGTGGAAGGTCGTTGGGAAGATCGGGGATCGCAGCGCCTTGCTGATCCGATGACGCCGCTGCCCGTCCGATCAACAGTTTGCCGGAAGTTTGCAGCGTTTCGACGTCGCGTTGGTAAAGATAGGGATGGATACCCGGCCCATCGCCGTAGAGCGAATCGAGATCGAGCGCCGGTGTCCGGAAGTTGGTGGTCGCCTTCGGGTCGGCATGCTGCTGGTCGAGAGGCGTCGTGTCGAGCGTGATATCATGGTCGATGAACTGGCCAAGATAGGTGTAGCCGGCCGGGATATTCGGGTTGTCCTTGCCCGGTTCCGGATTGCCGTCGTCGAGCAGTTTATCCGCCATAGACTTGGCCAGGGCGGCAAGCGCATCGTCGCTTGCCGAAAACGGTAAGAGATTGGGAAACATGATCCCGAATTTCCCGGGATCACCGATGCCGTCGAAAGAATGCAGCGTTTCCGGCTTCATGCCGCGCACGCCATGCCCATGCATTGCGATCTGTGCCATGCTTTCCCCCCTTGGAGATCGCACTGGCGGCAAGTCATTTGCCGCCTTGGATGCGACACGGGAAAGCTACGCCTCTATGGCTAGGTTGTAAACCAAGGTTGCACAACCGAATTGCGTTCTGTCAAGACTAGCGTCAAACTTTGCTGAGCAGCGCGACGGCCTCGACATGCGGCGACCAGAGAAACTGGTCAACCGGGGTCACGGAGACGATCCGGTACCCGGCATCGACAAGGATCCTCAGATCCCGCGCCAGTGTCAGCGGATTGCAGCTGACCGCAGCAATCGTCTTGATGTTCGACCGCGCCAGTTCCTTGACCTGCACTTCGGCACCCGCCCGCGGCGGGTCGAAGACGACGGCATCGAAGTGCTTCAGGTCCATCGGGATCAGCGGCCGGCGGAAGAGATCGCGCTTCTCGATGCTGACGGGCTTCAGCCCCTGGCTGTTGCGGGCCGCATGGTCCAGCGCCTTCAGTGCCTTGTCGTCGCTTTCCACCGCGTGCACGCGTGCCGTTCTCGCCAGTCGCAGCGCAAATGTGCCCGAGCCGGCAAACAGGTCCAGCACCCGCTTGGCCTTGCCCATATGGCCATGCACCAGCGTCGCCATGGCTTCCTCTGCCTCTTTCGTCGCCTGCGTGAAGCTACCGGGCGGAGGAGAAACTTTGACGCCACCGAAATCGATCACCGGCTTTTGCGGCTCCAGCACGATTTCGCCATTGGCCGAAACACGGGCGATGCCCTTCAGCGCCAGAACCGTCTCGGTCACCTTGCGGCGCTGCTTGTCCGAGAGCGGCTTCAGCCCCTCGGCCGCGATATCGAGACCGGAGAGGCTTTCCAGCACCGAGATGCGGAACGTCTCCGAGCCGGTTGCGAGCGCCATGCCGATCGCGCGGATCGCATCAAGCCGCGCCACGATGCCGGGCGCGGCGATCGGACATTCGACGATGGAGATGATATGGTTCGTTTCTGCCCGGTTGTAGCCCAGCAGAAGCTCCTTCTCCGTCTTGCGCGCGGAAAACACCGTGCGCCGCCGCTCGCCCGGATGACACTCGACCGTCTCCTTGACGTCGGGCGTCAGGCCCTTGGATTTCAGCGCGTCGATGACGAGCTGGCGCTTGAAGTCATTATACGGCGCCTTGGCGAGATGCTGCAGCGAACAGCCGCCACAGGCATCGCCATCGGGTCCGAAGTGGCGACAGACCGGTTCGATCCGGTCCGGCGAAAGGTTGCCCGTCGACATGACCGTGCCGTGGTCGCCATTGCGGGCGATCGCCAGCGTTTCGCCCGGAAGAGCATAGGGAACATAGACCGGCCCGTCCTCGCCGTTGGCGACACCGTCGCCCTGTGCGCCAAGACGGTTGATGGTGACGTGAACCGTGCTCATTCCGGCTTCCGTCCTGCCAGGAGAAACTCCTCGTTGCCATCACCGCCGGCAATCGGCGAGGGGATCAGGCCAAGGCTTTCCCAGCCCATGTCTTCCACCAGCCAGCGTTCCAGCTCAGCCGCCACCGCCGGTGCCGTGTCCGGTTCCTTCAGGAGGCCCCGCTTGCCGATCGCGTCGCGGCCGGCCTCGAACTGCGGCTTGACCAGCAGCGCGCAATAGCTGCCCGGCAGCGCCAGTTCCAGCGCCGGCGGCAGGGCCAGCTTGATTGAGATGAAGGACACGTCCGAAACGACGAAATCGATCGGCCGGTCGTCGATATCGTCAGCCTCGAGATAGCGGGCGTTGACCCCCTCGATATTGCTGACGCGCGGATCATCGGCAATCCGCGGATGCATCTGCGCGTGGCCGACATCGAGCGCCGTTACATGCGCTGCGCCGCGGGCAAGCAGGATTTCGGTAAAGCCACCGGTGGATGCGCCCACATCGAGACATTCGCAACCGGTGGGATCGAGCTTGAAATGATCGAGTGCGGCAACCAGTTTCAGCGCCGCGCGCGACACATAGGCGCTCGCCGGATCGTCCATCTCGATCTGCGCGGTCGAGGACACGATCTGTCCGGATTTGGTAATGATGCGACCGTCGACCTTGACGGTGCCGCGGGCAATCGCGTCGCGCGCGCGCGAGCGGCTGTCGACGAGGTTGAGGGTGACCAGAAGCTGGTCAAGTCTTTGCTGAATGGATGACATGCCTTCCCATGACGCGGGCGAGCCCCGCACGCAAGACAAAAACGCGTTTCGACCTGCCGGACAAGCCTCCGACGGCCTTTTATAGTTCGCGCCTTCTGCCTATTGTTGCCGCGCCAACCGGGAGGGGAATGGATGAGACGCTGGACAATCGCCTTCGGGGCCACGCTGACGGCCGGCCTGCTTTTGGCTGCACCGCCGCTTATCGCCAATGATACGACGGCGGAACTGACGACCGGCGGCCTCGTCTATGTCCAGACCGCCGATATCACGATGGCCGAAGAGCATCTTCACCTCTCACGAGAGGAAGTCCGGGTCGACTACATCTTCAGGAACGACACCGACAAGGATGTCGAAAGCGTCATCGCCTTCCCGATGCCGGACATAACTGGCGGTGCCCTGAGCGACATAGCCTATGGCGACCCGGAAGCCGACAACTTCCTCGGCTTCACGGTCCTGCAGGACGGCCGCGAGATCAAGCCGCAGCTCCAGCAACGCATCATTGCCACCGGCATTGACCGCACCGAAGACCTCGTCGCCCACAAGGTACCGCTTCTCCCCTATAGCGACAGAACCACCGAGGCCCTCAAGACCCTGCCCGATGACGTGAAGGCCGACTTTCTTGCCAAGGGCCTGATCCGGATCGATCGCTACGATGCCGGAAAGGGCTGGCAAGAGGACATCACGCCGGCATGGACGCTCCGCTCCGCCTATTGGTGGAAGACGAGATTTCCCGCGCAAAAACCGGTCAAGGTCAGCCACCGCTACAAACCGAGCGTCGGCGGCACGGTGGCCATGACCTTCATCGAAAACGGCAAGCCGGCCTATGAGTACGCCCGCTACGTCGAACGCTACTGCATCGACGACAGCTTCATGAAGACAGCCGCAAAGCTAGAAACCGCAGCCACCAAGGGCGGCCCGCACTATACCGAACAATGGCTGTCCTATGTGCTGACCACCGGCGCAAACTGGTCCGGCCCCATCGGCAAATTCCGCCTGACAATCGACAAGGGCAACCCCAAGGATTACGTCAGCGTCTGCGCCACCAACATCAAGAAAACCGACCCGACAACCTTCGAGATGACCGCCGAGGATTTCACGCCGGAGAAGGACCTGCACGTGCTGTTTCTGACGGCGGGGGAGTAACGAAGGAACTCGCCCGGACGAACGTCTTCATCTCGCCCTGTCGAGTGCTAGCAAGACATCTGAGTCACGAGACGGACGGGCAAGGAGAGCGAGGCTGAGGCCTTTACCCCGCAGCGCCAACTCCGACTTGGGTCTTGCCTAGCGCATTGAACACCGTCTTGACGATGCCGGCGCGGTCGAGGCCGGCTTTGGCGTACATCACGTCGGGGCTTGCCTGTTCCATCCAGACATCGGGCAGCACCAGCGAGCGAACCTTCACACCGTGATCGAGCAGGCCTTCGGTGCTGAGGAACTGCAGCACATGGCTGCCGAAGCCGCCGACTGCGCCTTCCTCGATGGTGACAAGCACTTCGTGATGGCGGGCAAGCTGGCGGATCAGGTCGTGGTCGAGCGGCTTGGCAAACCTGGCATCGGCCACCGTTGTCGACAGACCGGCGGCATCGAGATCTTCCGACGCCAGCAGACAGTCCTTGAGGCGCGTGCCGAACGACAGAAGCGCCACTTTCGACCCCTGCTTGACGACGCGGCCCTTGCCGATCTCCAGGATCTGGCCGCGTTCCGGCAGTTCGATACCGACGCCTTCGCCGCGCGGATAGCGGAACGAGATCGGGCCTTCGTCATAGGCCGCGGCAGTGCGTACCATATGCTTCAGTTCGGCCTCGTCGCTGGCGGCCATCACGACCATGCCGGGGAGAGTCGCAAGAAAGGTCGTGTCGAACGAACCGGCATGGGTCGGCCCGTCAGCACCGACGAAACCGGCGCGGTCGATCGGGAAGCGCACCGGCAGACCCTGGATCGCCACGTCGTGGACAACCTGGTCGTAACCGCGCTGCAGGAAGGTGGAATAGAGCGCGCAGAACGGCTTGAAGCCTTCCGTCGCAAGGCCTGCCGCAAAGGTAACGGCATGCTGTTCGGCAATGCCCACATCGAATGTGCGGTTGGGGAAGGCAAGCTGCAGCTTGTCCAGCCCCGTACCGTTCGGCATCGCGGCAGTCACGCCGACGATCTTGTCGTCAAAACCGGCTTCCTGAACGAGGGCGTCGCCGAACACGCTGGTATAGGACGGCGCATTTGGCTTGGCCTTGGCCTGCGCGCCGGTGATGACGTCGAACTTGTTGACGCCGTGATACTTGTCGGCCGCAGCTTCGGCGGGGGGATAACCCTTACCCTTCTGCGTGACGACATGGATCAGCACCGGGCCCTTGGCATTGTCGCGCACATTGCGCAGCACCGGCAGAAGATGCTCGAACGAATGACCGTCGATCGGGCCGATGTGATAGAAACCCATCTCCTCGAACATCGTGCCGCCGGTCACATAACCGCGGGCGTGTTCGACGGCACGGGTAATCGCCCGGTCGATATTCTTGCCGAGATAGCCGGTCAGCTTCTTGCCCACTTCGCGCATGCCCATATAGGTGCGGCCGGAAGCAAGGCGGGCGAGATAGGCGCTCATGGCGCCGGTCGGCGGCGCGATCGACATGTCGTTGTCGTTGAGGATGACGATCAGCCGCGCGTCGAGCGCACCGGCATTGTTCATCGCCTCATAGGCCATGCCGGCCGACATCGCGCCGTCACCGATCACGGCAATCACATTGCGCTTCGAACCGGCGAGATCCGAACCCACTGCCATGCCGAGGCCGGCCGAAATCGAGGTCGAGGAATGCGCTGCACCGAACGGATCGTATTCGCTTTCCGCGCGGCGCGTGAAGCCCGAAAGACCGTCCTCCTGGCGCAGCGTGCGGATGCGGTCGCGGCGACCGGTGAGGATCTTGTGCGGGTAGCACTGGTGGCCCACATCGAAGATCAGCCGATCGTCAGGCGTATTGAACACCTTGTGGATGGCGATCGTCAGTTCCGTGACGCCGAGGCCGGCACCCAGATGTCCGCCGGTCCTGGAGACGGCGTCGATCATCTCGTCACGCAGTTCGCGGGCAAGCTTCGGCAGGTCGCGGTCATCGATCTTGCGAAGGTCGGCGGGAAGCTTGACGGTGTCGAGCAGCGGCGTCTCGGGCAGGGGTGTCACAGAGGCTGGCTTTCTCTTCTTTTGTTCTCAAAAGCAACTATCACCCTAACATGAGGATGAAACCGGCTTTTTCAAGTTGTCCACGGAGACAACCTTGCCGCGGTTTTAATCGATTTCAGCTGACGGGCAAGGGGAGGGACTCGGGGAAGGGAGGTTGTCGCCAACGGCACGAACTCCTGGTCGTCATCAGGTACGATGTCGGAGGACCAAGGCATGATCAGCGTTTCAACCGCATCGCAGGCAGATGCATCATCCGGATGGGATCGATGCCCGGGAAGAATGATGTCGGCCTTCCTACAGCGTTTCCTGATCTTCAGGGTAGCGCGCGAGGAAGGTTTCGAGTTCGAAAAGGAGGGGCGGGAGGTGCCGTGTGACAATTGCCCAAGTGGTTTCATCAAGAATATCATCGTATTCATGCCGGAGCATGTTTCCAAAACCCCTGATGGCGCCCCAGTTGTGGCTTGGAAAGATTTCTTCTGCCGTCGAGCCAAGCTTGAAAGAGGCTTCGGAAATTCGTGCTAGACATCGCTCAGACGCATCCCGTGTAATCTTGCTGACAGAGTACGCGTCGAAATCCATACCGTGTGTATATTCGAGAATGGATTGACCGTTCTCGACAATGTCTCGGAAACGGATCAGAGGACGCTTAGTAGGCAATCGCCCTATCCCTCTCCACGCTCCGGCTGAAACGTTTCCGGCGCAACGGTTCGGGAACTATGTCAACGCTGCTTACACCAGTAATGCCAACGATCAGGGCACGTAGCTCTTCGACGGCCGTAAAATACCCCCAGCCAGACTGGATGACCGGCTCTGAAAACGTCACCAGAACATCAAGATCTGACTCGTCCGTCGCCTCGCCACGCGCTACCGAGCCAAATATCGACATCTGTTCCGCGCCTGCGGCACGAAGTTCGGCCTCGTGCTCGCGAAGCTTGGCGATGACCTGGTCCTTGTCCATGGGGAGACTATAGCGCAGGTCGGAATTTCAGTCGAGATGCAACTCAGGGCTTCATGCGAGCGAAGACCTCACTCGCCGTCGAGCGGCTCCACGCCCTGCGGCTTGCCGCTTCGGTCAAGGCGGATCTTTTCGATCCGGCTTTCGGCGGCGTTCAGAAGCTTTTCGCAATGCTTCTTCAGCGCTTCGCCGCGCTCGTAGATGGCGATGGATTCGTCGAGCGCCACGTCGCCGCGTTCCAGCCGCGCAACGATGCTTTCCAGCTCGGCAACGGCCTTTTCGAAGGAATAACCACTGACGTCGATCGGAGCGTTCGGCTCGCCTGGGGCTTCGGTCATGTCCTTCATCCTCTCATCAGTCTGCAGATATGCAGGCCGGCCGATTCCGCCAGCCCTTCCAGATCATAGCCACCCTCGAGCAGGCTGACGACCCTGTTGCCGGCGTATTTCCCCGCAATTTCCATCAACCGGCCGGTCGCCCAGTCGAAATCGTCACCGACAAGATTGATCTGCGCCAGCGGATCGCGATGATGCGCATCAAAGCCTGCCGAGATCAGCACCAGATCCGGCCGGAAGTTTTCGAGCGCCGGCAAGACGCGGCTCTTGAAGGCATCGCGAAAATGGTCGCTGCCGTCATTGGCCGAAAGCGGCGCATTGACGATCGTGTTTTTCGTGCCCGTCTCGTCTCTGGCGCCTGTGCCGGGATAAAGCGGCATCTGGTGCGTGGAGCAAAACAAAACGGACGGATCGTCCCAGAAGATGTCCTGCGTGCCGTTGCCGTGATGCACATCCCAGTCGACGATCGCGACCCGTTCCACGCCATAGACCTGCTGCGCATGGCGGGCGGCAATGGCGATGTTGTTGAACAGGCAAAAGCCCATCGCCTTGGTCTTTTCCGCGTGATGTCCCGGCGGACGCGAGGCAACGAATGCGTTGTCCACCTTGCCGGTCATCACGTCGTCGACGGCCGCGATCGCGCCGCCGATGCCGGTCAGCGCCGCCTGCAGGCTCTTCGGCCCCACATGCGTATCGGCCTCGATCTGCAGGATCGTGTCTTCCTCGGGGATCTTGCGCATCACCCAACGCAGGTGTTCTTCCGGATGCGCCAGAAGCACCGTGTCTTCGTTGGCCTGTGGTGCCTGTTTGCGGTCGAGCTTGTCGAAATTGGGGTGTTCGAGCGCGATGTTGAGCGAACGCAGCCGGTCTGCCCGTTCAGGATGGCCTTCCGGCGTCGCATGCTCGAGAAATATGGAGTTTTCGTAAAGGCGCGTGGTCATTGGGCGGCCTCGTGAGGTATGTTGAGCTCGGACATGGCGCAGAACGGCGATGTTTTCAAGCGCATACCCCTTGCTCTTCACCGGATTTGCCGTGAAGTAGGCGCATTAGGCGTTTTTTGGAGTGCGGGCAGGAATGGCGAAGGATATCGGCAAGACCCATGATTTTCGCGTTGCCTATCGCGATGTGGATCTTAACGGCGAAATGTTTCGCGCTGCCTATATCGGCCTTGCGGAACAGGCGGTCACGGAATTCTGGCACCGCCGCAAGCCGGCAACGGATGACCCGTTCTTTGCGGTCGGCAAGATCTCCTGCACCTATCACATGCCGCTGAAGCTCGGCGATCTCGTCCATACCCATGTCGGAGTGAGCAAGATCGGCGGCAAGTCCGCAGGCTTTATCGTCCGCTTCACGCGCGGCAGCGATGAGGTGGCCGAAGCCGAAATCGTCTGGTCCGCATGCGATCCGGAAACCCGGACGCCGGCCGCGCTGCCCGAAGACCTGCGCGACTGGCTGTATCAGTTCCTCGACTGACTGCTTACGCGCGCTGCGGCAGCAGCGGATAGCCTGCCATCACGGCCCGCCCGGCGAGCGCCGCAATCACAGCCTTCAGGACGTCGCCCGGAATGAAAGCGAGCGAGCCGAGAAACGCTTTGACGAAGCCCATGCCGGTGATCAGCGCCAGATAGGTGATGCCGATCCCGTAAAGCACGATCACGCCGCCCATCAGGGCTGCGATAAAGAAGTTCACGCCCTGCACCAGCCCCGCCTGGTCGCGACCCACCATGATCTGCGACAGATATCCGGTTACCATCGCGGCAAACACCCAGCCGATCAGATAACCGGTCGTCGGCGCCATGAAGACGGCAAGGCCGCCGCGGCCGCCGGACAGAACCGGCAGACCGATCGCTGCAAGTACCAGGACCAGGAGGACCGCGATCGTGCCGCGCTTGGCGCCGAGCACGACGCCGGCCAGCATCACGCCGAGCGATTGCGCCGTGATGGGGACGGGAATGAAACCGAGCATGACCGGCGGCACCAGTCCCAGCACGATGATGATAGCGGCAAACAGGGCGGCCAGAACGAGATCACGAGTAGGCAAATAGCTATTCCTTGACGACTGAATCTGTATCACTTCTGCGCACGGATTGCCCGGGCGTCAATTGCGCTGGCAATCTCGTCGGCATTCTTCAATGTGAGGATGATCAGCGGGACGATGATGGAGAGGGTTCGAGGGCGCAACCCTCGCGCGATATGGGCGTCGCGGATGGCCCGGTGGCGCAGCAGGATTTCCGGAATGAAGCGAAGGACAAGGCCGATCGACAGGCCGATATCCGCAGCTTTTACAAGCCCGAGCTTTTCAAGCGGCAAAGCCGCAAATGTCACTTCCGTAATAAAATCGCCGGTAGTAGTCGTGGCCGTCACCGCGGACGCAAGAAGCGCCAGCGCCGAGAGCCGGAAAAACACGCTGACGGCCTCGACAGGGCTGTTGAAAACCAGCGTGAACAGCGCAACGGCTGCGATGGTGAGGAAAAGAACCCGCAGCCGCAGCCATGTTTGCCGCCATCCGATTCGCAGCGAAGCGAAAAGCAGGCCGCTGGCGACCGCACCGACGCCAAGCACTAACGGCGACTGGATGAGGAACAGAGCAAGGCTTGCGGTAGCCAGCAGCACAAGCTTCGCCCGGGCCGAAAGCCGGTGCAGAAAGCCGCTGCCGTCCATGTAAAGCGTCTTCATGCGGCAAGCTCGCGGTAACGGGCGATGATCTCGGCAGCGTTTCCGTCGCCGGCAAGCCGGCCGTTGTCAAACAACAGAACCCGCTCGAAGCCCGCGATGAGATCGAGGTCGTGGGTCAGCACGATGACGTTTTCGGGGAGCTCGCTGATCGTTCGAGCCACCAGGTTGCGGTTCTTCAGGTCCAGCTGGTTGGTCGGCTCGTCCATGATCAAAATGTCCGGTTCCGTCACCAGAACCGAGGCAAAGGCCGCAAGCTGCAATTCGCCGCCGGAAAGCTCGTGCGAGCGACGGTCGGCAAGATGTCCGATGCCGAAGCGCTTGAGGATCGCCGTCGTTCGGGCCTCGATCTCGGCTTTCGAAAGCTTGCGGGGCGTGAGGCCGAGCGCGATGTCTTCCTTCAGGATCGGCAGGATGATCTGGTTTTGCGGGTTCTGGAAGATGAAACCCACCTGGCTGCGGGCGCGGTCGGTGTCGGCCTTGGTATCGAAGCCGTTGACCACAACAGTGCCGCTAGCGGGAGAAACCAGCCCGTTGATCATCCGCGCAAACGTCGTCTTGCCGGAGCCGTTAAGGCCGATCACGCCGATGCGGCGCTCGGTCAGCCGCACCGTCAGCGGATGCAGCGTGACACGCCCCTCGAAGCGAGCTTCGGCCTTGTCGAAATGGATGTCCAATGCCGGTCCTCGGTTGCTGAACGGTCTATATCGCGGCGGGAGCAGAGCGGGAAGGCGGAATGAAAAGTGAACATTGCATCCGGTCCACTGTCGCCCTAGTCTCGTTGCCATGGCGATTCTGATCGACAATGCCCGGGCAAGACGGATTTTCATCGAACGGCAGCAGCTTTCCGCACCGCCGACCCGTGCGCTCAACAAGGCCGGTCTTCTGCAACTGATCGACGATCTGGGCTTCGTGCAGGTGGATAGTATCGCCACCGTCGAGCGCGCCCATCACATGATCCTGTTTTCGCGCAACCAGACCTATCGGCGCGAACATCTGACGTCGCTCTTGGAAAAAGACGGCGAGCTGTTCGAACACTGGACCCACGACGCCTCGATCATTCCGGCGCGTCTGTTCCGCTACTGGAAGCACCGCTTCCGCCGCCGCGAACCGATCCTGGCCGAGCGCTGGCGCAAATGGCATGGCGAGAGTTTCGATTCCGCCTTCGAGGACACGTTCAAGCACATCTCCGAAAACGGTGCGATCATGTCGCGCGACATGAAGATGGAGGATCACAAATCCGGCGGCTGGTGGAACTGGCATCCCAACAAGACGGCGCTCGAATATTACTGGCACACCGGCAAGCTTTCGATTGCCGGCCGGGTGAATTTCCAGAAGATCTACGATCTGACCGAGCGCGTCATTGCCGCCCACCATCACGAACCCGACGTCAGCCACGAGGAGTTTGTCGACTGGGCCTGTCGCAGCGCGATGGAAAAGCTCGGCTTTGCCACATCGGGCGAACTTGCTGCCTTTTGGGATATCGTCACACCGGAAGAGGCGAGGGACTGGGTGAAGGCCCATCGCGACGAACTCTGCGAAGTCCTGATCGAATCCGCCGATGGCAGCCGGCCGCGTGCGTCTTTTGCCTTTGCAGGCTTTCCCGAGAACCTCGGCGATATTCCCGAGCCGCCGGCACGGGTGAGGGTGCTGAGCCCGTTCGATCCGCTCCTGCGCAACCGCGACCGGGCGGTGCGGCTGTTCGACTTCTTCTACCGCATCGAGGTCTTCGTGCCCGAGCCGAAGCGGCAATACGGCTATTACGTCTTTCCGCTTCTGGAAGGCGACCGCATGATCGGCCGCATCGACATGAAGGCGGAGCGCAAGTCCGGCGTGCTCGATGTCAGGCGGCTGTGGCTGGAAAAGGGTGTTCGGGCATCCGCAGGCAGGCTGGCCAAGCTCGATGCCGAGCTGCAGCGGGTGGGGCGGTTTGCCGGCGTGGACAAGGTCGTCTATCGAGACGGCTGGCGGGACTAGGTCCCGTCAGGCGTTTCATCTCTTGGAAGCGCTCAATCCGGGTGATGCCGGGGACTTAACCCCGCCACCGCAGATACACTGTCGCCAGTGGCGGAATGTCGAGAGCGACGGACGCTGTCTTGCCATGCGCCGACTGGTTTTCCGTCCAGGCTTCGGTCTGGCCAAAATTGGTGCCGCCGTAGATTGCGGCATCGGTATTCAGCACCACTTCCCAGCGTCCCTCGAACGGCACGCCGATCCGGTAGCCATGCCGCGGCACAGGCGTCATGTTGGAAGCGACGATGATCGCCGACTGCCGGTCCTGCGACAGGCGCAGCATCGCGGTAACGGAGTTTTCCGCATCGTCGGACACGGCCCATTCGAAGCCTTCAGGATGGAGATCGCCATACTGAAGCGCCGGCTCGGCCGAATAGAGCGCATTGAGATCGGCGATCAAGCGCTGCATGCCCGCATGATCGGGGCTGTCCAGCAGATCCCAGACAACGGACGCGTCGTGGTTCCACTCGGTCACCTGAGCGACTTCGCCACCCATGAACATCAGCTTCTTGCCGGGATGGCCCCACATGAAACCGTAATAGGCCCGAAGGTTGGCCATCTTCTGCCAGTGGTCGCCCGGCATCTTGCCAAACAGCGAGCCCTTGCCGTGCACCACTTCGTCATGGGACAGCGGCAGCATGAAGCGTTCGGAATAGGCATAGACCATGCCGAAGGTCAGGCTTCCGTGCTGGTATTTGCGATAGACCGGATCTTCCTCCATGTAATGGAGCGTGTCGTGCATCCAGCCCATGTTCCACTTGAAGTCGAAGCCCAACCCGCCGTGCTCGACGCTTTCGGTCACACCCGGCCAGGCGGTCGATTCCTCGGCCACCGTAAAGGCATGCGGGCACCGTTCATGGATGATGCTGTTCAGGTGCTTGAAGAATTCAACGGATTCAAGGTTTTCACGTCCGCCATACTTGTTGGGGATCCATTCGCCCTGCTCGCGGCTGTAATCGCGGTAGAGCATGGAGGCCACCGCATCGACGCGGAGCGCATCGATATGGAAATGGTCAAGCCATTCCAGCGCTGACGCGATCAGGAAGCCTTTCACCTCGTTGCGACCGAGATTGTAGATCAGCGTGTTCCAGTCCTTGTGGAACCCTTCGCGTGGATCGGCATGCTCATAGAGCGCCGTTCCGTCGAACTGCGCCAGCCCCCAGACGTCGGTCGGGAAATGCGCCGGCACCCAGTCGAGGATAACGCCGATCCCGGCAGCATGGCAGCGATCGATGAAATAGGCGAAGTCCTCAGGCGTGCCGTAGCGTCCGGTCGGCGCAAACAGACCGAGCGGCTGGTAGCCCCATGAGCCGCCGAACGGATGCTCCATGATCGGCAGCATTTCGATATGGGTAAAGCCGAGCTTCTTGACGTAGGGCACGAGGCGCTGGCTGAGTTCCACCCAGTCGAGCGTCCGGTTGCCTTCCTCGGCAATCCGCACCCAGGAACCGAGATGCACCTCGTAGACGGACATCGCGCCTTCGCGGGCACGGTCCTTGGCCTGTGCCGCCATCCAGTCGCCATCGGTCCAGCGGAACGGCTTGGACGAAGCGATGACGGAGGCAGTCGACGGCGCCGCTTCTGAGGCACGCGCGATCGGGTCGGCCTTCTGCGCCAGCATATTGCCGTGAGCGTCGAGAATTTCGAACTTGTAGCGCTCGCCATGGGTCAGCCGAGGAACGAACAGTTCCCAGACGCCGGCCTGCGGCCGCAGCCGCATCGGGTGACGGCGTCCGTCCCAGGCGTTGAAATCGCCGACCACCGAAAGGCGCGTGGCGTTCGGTGCCCAGACGGCGAAACGCACGCCGGAAACCCCGTCCACTTCCATCGGGATCGCGCCCAGCGTACGGCCGAGATCGTAATGGGTGCCCTGGCCGATCAGGTGCAGATCGAGATCGCCCAGCAGTGGCGCAAAGGAATAGGAATCCTCGGTTTCCTGGATTGCTTCCGGCCATTCGATGCGCAGGAAATAGGGCGCAGTCGAATTGGTCACGCCGGCAAACAGACCGCCGGGGTGGATGCTGTCCAGCTCCGCGACGACCTTGGCCGTATCGCGCTCGACGACCTCAACCGACAGCGCCCCGGGAAGCAGCACCCGCACCACGGTGAGGTCGCCGTACTGATGGCGGCCGAGAATGGAAAAGGGATCGCCATGACGGCCGTCGACGAGGGCCTGGAGGCCCTCCTCAACGGTTCCGATGATGAGGTCCGTGCGCTCGTATCGCATCACTCTGTCTCTCCCTTGGGTGCATCAGGGGTGGAATTGCTGTCGGTGTCGAGAAGCCGCGCCGCGATGGTCGCAAAACCTGCGAGCGGCAGGGGCAGCCACTTCGGCCGGCTGCGCACTTCGTAGGCGATCTCGTAGGCGGCTTTTTCCAGCAGGAAGAGGTCGAGTATTTTCGACCGCTTCTCGTGCGGGATGTTGAGCGAGTCGGACTTTTCCACAGCATCGAAATAGGCCTGCAGGAATGCCGGTTCCGCCTTGTCGATGAAGCGGCTGACGAGCTCCGGATGACGGGCGTCGTCCACTTCGCTGACGACCTCCCGATCGAGATCGGCCGAGGCTGCGAGATAGCTGAGCGACCGCAACAGGCCGGCCACGTCGCGCAGCGGGTTTGACTTCGCACGACGTTCCTCGAGATCGCGGGCGGGTTCGCCCTCGAAGTCGATGATATAGGCGTCGCCCTCTGCCACCAGGATCTGGCCCAGGTGAAAGTCCCCGTGGGTACGGGTCATCAGCGTCGAAATGGCAAAGCCGGACAGCGTCTCGACAAGGCCGAACAGGTCTTCGCGACGGCTGAGGATCATGCGTGCGTCTTCTGCGGCGCGACCTTCCAGTCCCTCGCTGTTCAGTTCGAGCATGGTCAGGCTCTGGTCGATCTGAGCCGTTACGCCCGCGCGCCATCTCGAGATATCGGCGTCGCCAGCCCAGATCGGGCTGAATGCCTCGTCATCGGTCGGCTGGGCCAGTGCGACATGCAGCTCACCAAGCCGTGTTCCGATGGTGGCCGAAAGATTGACGAGCGGCTTGAAGTGCTCGTCGATCCCTTCGCCCTCGAGCCCGGTCACCACAATCTCGTCGATTGCGCGGCGCAGGTTGCCGAGCATCCAGTTCCAGGCATCGCCCTGATTGCGGATCGCGCGCTGCACGATGATCATCGTGTAGCGGTTGCCCTCCGGCGAGGTGCGGGCGACTTCGCCGAGCAGCTGTCCCGTATTCTGGTAGCCGACATTGGTGAGATAACGCGTCATCTCCACTTCCGGGTGGATACCCGGGAAGATGTGACGGATCAGCTTCACCATGGCGAGATCGCCGATGATCAGCGAGCTGTTCGACTGTTCGGCCGAGAGCCAGGTCACCGGCATGTCGTCGTTGAAGTTGAGCTGGTCGAGAGTGTCGGTGCCGACGAATTCAAGGGCGCCTGAAACGCCCGAGATCACGGCCCGTTCGGACAGTCCGCGGATAACGCCGCGCGCCAGCCCCTCCATGGCAAAGCCGTCGGTCAGGAAACCGACCCGGCGACCCTGACGGATGCGGGCGAGCGCCAACTGCTGGGCAAGCGCCGAAGGCTGGGCTTCATCCCAGGCGATGGCGAGCGGCAGGAGATAGGTATCCAACTTGCCGGCAACATCGACCTCTAGCTCGCCGAGCAGGATGTTGTTGGCAAATGCGATCGGCGTCACGTTGGCAAGCCGCGCCGAATTGAGGATCGAGCCCTTGGAGCCGAACCAGCGGCGTTTCGAGAGGTATGGCGGCAGGATATCCTTGGCAAACATCTTCGACAGCGGCGAGTCTTCGCTGAGCTCCTGCAGGTCACGGCGAACGACCATGGTCACCATGTCCTGCATCTGCTCCGGTGGCTCCTTGCGCCAGACGGGGCCGTCGGAACTTTCCACCAGCTGGAACCAGAAGAAGCCGTAGGGCGGCAGCGTCAGCAGATAGGTCAGCTGACCGATCGGCGGGAACGGCGACATGCCGGACATCTCGATCGGCACCCAGCCGGCAAACTGCGACAAATCCAGTTCCACCGCCTGCGGCAGGCGTGAAAGGTTGGCGACGCACAGGATCGTCTCACCCTCGTATTCGCGAAGATAGGCAAGGATCTTGCGGTTCCCGGGCGTCAGGAAACGCTGCGTGCCGCGGCCGAATGCGGCATGCTTGTTGCGCAGCGCAAGCATCCGGCGCATCCAGTTCAGCAGCGAATGTGCGTCGGCGCCCTGCGCTTCGACATTCACCGCCTCATAGCCGTACTGAGGATCCATGACCGGCGGCAGCACGAGGCGCGCCGGATCGGCCTTGGAGAAACCGCCATTGCGGTCCGGAGACCACTGCATCGGCGTGCGAACGCCGTCGCGGTCGCCCAGATAGATGTTGTCGCCCATGCCGATCTCGTCACCGTAGTAGATGACGGGAGTTCCGGGCATGGAAAGCAGCAGGCCGTTCATCAGCTCGATCCTGCGGCGGTCGCGCTCCATCAGCGGCGCAAGACGGCGACGAATGCCGAGATTGATGCGGGCGCGCCGGTCGGCGGCATAGATGTTCCAGAGGTAATCGCGCTCTTCGTCGGTCACCATCTCGAGCGTCAGCTCGTCGTGGTTGCGCAGGAAGATCGCCCACTGGCAATTGTCCGGGATTTCAGGCGTCTGGCGCATGATATCGGTGATCGGGAAGCGGTCTTCCTTGGCGATCGCCATATACATGCGCGGCATCAGCGGAAAGTGGAACGCCATGTTGCACTCGTCGCCATCGCCGAAATATTCGCGCGTATCTTCCGGCCACTGGTTGGCTTCCGCCAGCAGCATCTTGCCGGGATGGGTGCTGTCGAGCGCCGCGCGGATCTTCTTCAGGATGTCGTGGGTTTCCGGCAGGTTCTCGTTGATCGTGCCTTCGCGCTCGATCAGATACGGGATGGCGTCGAGGCGGAAACCGTCGATGCCCGTATCGGCCCAGAAACGCATGACTTCGAACAGCTCTTCGAGAACGGCTGGGTTGTCGAAGTTAAGGTCGGGCTGGTGCGAATAGAAGCGGTGCCAGTAATAGGCGCCGGCAACCGGATCCCATGTCCAGTTGGACTTTTCCGTATCGAGAAAGATGATCCGCGTTTCCGGGAATTTCTGGTCCGTATCCGACCACACGTAGAAATCCCGCTCCGGCGAACCGGGAGGCGCATGACGTGCCCGCTGGAACCACGGATGCTGGTCGGACGTGTGGTTGATGACGAGCTCGATCAGCACCCGCAGATTGCGCGCATGGGCGGCAGCCACGAACGCCTTGAATTCGTCCACCGTGCCATAGTCCGGGCTGACGCTGGTATAATGGGCAATATCGTATCCATCGTCACGACGCGGCGACGGAAAGAACGGCAGCAGCCAGATCGTGTTGGCGCCGAGCGAAGCGACGTGATCCAGCTTCTCGTGCAGCCCCTGAAAGTCGCCGATACCGTCGCCATTGGCGTCGTAGAACGACTTGATATGCAGCTGATAGATAACTGCATCCTTGTACCATAGTGGATCGTCGTTCATCGCTTGATTCTGGTCCTGGCCCTGGTTTCGGCCGCTCGTGATGTCCATGATGTCTCCTCCCATTCTTGTCTTTAACGGACGCGCCAGATGGAGAATGGCAGGCCGGAGTGAGGGTCGAGGCGGATGCGCTGCACCTTGCCGGTCAATGAGAAGCGATCGCCGCCGATGACATCCTCAAGATCGAGGGTTCCATGATCCGGCAGGCCGAACGACCACAGCGGCAGTTCGATATCCGCTTCCTGCGCATTGTGCGGATCGAGGTTGACGGCGATCAGCAGCACGTTCTCGCGGCCGGCACTGGCCTTTTCGAAGAACATGATGTTGTCGTTCCAGGCGGGCAGGAGCTGCAGACCGAGATGCGAATGCAGCGCCGGGTTCTCGCGGCGGATGCGGTTGAGAAGGGCGATCTCGCCCTTGATGTGACCCGGACGGTCGTAATCCCAGGCACGGATCTCGTACTTCTCGGAGTCCGCATATTCCTTGCGCTTGGCGTCTGGGCGTCCCTCGCAAAGCTCGAAGCCGTTATAGACGCCCCAGAGGCCCGAGAGCGTTGCGGCCAGCGCTGCACGGATCAGATAGGCTGGACGCGGTGCGTTCTGCAGGAAATCCGGGTTGATATCGTGCGTGTTGACGAAGAAATGCGGACGGAAGAATTCCTTCGGCTCTTCTGTGGTGATCTCGCGCATATACTGCTCGAGCTCCCACTTGGCATTGCGCCAGGTGAAGTAGGTGTAGGACTGCGAGAACCCGACCTTGGCGAGGCGATACATCACCTTCGGCTTGGTAAAGGCTTCCGACAGGAAGGCGACGTCCGGATGGCGCGAGCGGATGTCGGCGATCATCCATTCCCAGAACGGGAACGGCTTCGTATGGGGATTGTCGACGCGGAACAGCTTGACGCCGTTATCGACCCACTTCTGCACGACGTCGCGCAACTCGATCCACAGCGAAGGCACCGCGTCCTTGGCGTAGAAATCGACGTTGACGATGTCTTCGTATTTCTTCGGCGGGTTTTCGGCATAGCGGATCGTGCCGTCAGGCCGCCAGTCGAACCAGCCGGGATTGGACTTCAGCCACGGGTGGTCGGGCGATGCCTGGATCGCGAGGTCGAGAGCGAGCTCCAGCCCGTGCTCCTTGGCGGCATCCACCAGCCGGCGGAAATCCTCGAACGTGCCGAGCTCCGGATGGATCGCGTCATGGCCGCCATCTTCCGAGCCGATCGCGTATGGGCTGCCCGGATCATCAGGGGCCGGCGTCAGCGTGTTGTTCTTGCCCTTGCGGTTGGTCGAACCGATCGGATGCACCGGCGGGAAGTAGAGGACATCAAAGCCCATCTCCCGGATGGCCGGCAACCGTGCGATCACGTCGTCGAACGTGCCGTGACGGTTCGCATCGCCGCTCTGGGAGCGCGGGAACACCTGGAACCAGCTCGCAAACGCTGCGGCCGTCCGCTCGGCATCGACCGGGATCGAGGTTGAGCGAACCCGATGCGGGCGGCGGTCGGCTTCCACCATCAGCTCGGCCGTGTCGGCCAGCAGTAGCGTTTCGATCCGCTTGGGATCGTCCTGCGCCGTCAGCGTGTCGAACAGCACCTTCAGCTCGGTCTTGAGGTCACCCGTGGCATGATCCAGCGCATCAAGCACCAGATTGATGCCTTCCTGGATCTCCAGCCGCAGATCGAGCCGCGCCTCGTGCTTCTTGGTGAATTCGTAGCGGAAGATCTGAAAGGGGTTCTTCCAGGCCTCGATTGCAAACTCGTGGCGACCCATCCGCTTCAGCGGAAATTCTGCCGCCCAACGATCGTTGGTGACAAGCGTCATCGGCACTTCGGTCCACTGGTCCTCGTCGGCCGCACGCCACATGACCGATGCCGACAGCGGATCGTGCCCGTCGCCGAACACGTCGGCTTCGACCTTGACCGTCTCGCCAACAACCCGCTTCACCACGAAACGGCCGTCATCCACCGACGGCGTGATCTTCTCGATTGCCAGCCGCGGCGTGGCTGCGGCCTCTGCTGCGGTGGAAACAGGAACAGCTTCGATGATCGGCTGCGAGGCATGGCCTTCAAAAACGCGCAGTTCGCCCGGCTTCAGCATGAGATCGGGTGCAAAAATGTCGGCGTCATTCCCCGGCGCCGTCAGCGGCAGGAAAGGGGAGGCTGCTTCACGCAGCACGTTGAACGGAGCCTTGGTAACCCTGCGGAGATCGCGATTCAGCATCACGACGCGGATCTTCGACGACGCGCGGATATCCTCATGGTCGGTCTGCAAGAGCGCCACAGCCTGGGTCTGGCTGGTGGAAATCAGCCGCAACGGCTGGCGGCCGAACCCGGCCGATGTCTTGTTCGGCGCGGCATTGATGGCACGGATGTCGCTCGACAGGTCGAACACGCCCTGGTCCTTGAGTCCACGCAGACCCATTCCGTCACCGGTCAGCGGGTCGAGCGGGATGGATGAGCCGTATTCGAAGCCCATCGGCACCATGAGGCCGCTGGCGAAGGTCGACGCGAGCTTCAGGGCCCGGACCGCTCGGCGCTCCGACACTTCGGTTCCGTCAATGCCATGCGCCATGCGCTTGCCGAACGGGGCTTCCGGAAAGGTGATCTGGTAGCCGAGTTCGCGCTGCACCTCGTATTCGTCGAGGATCCAGCGTTCCTCCATGTTCCACCAGGCAAAGGACGAAAAGCTGCCGTCGAAGCCAACGCCCTTGAGCGCCTTGCGATCTTCAAAACTGGTGCCTGGCGTCCAGGCAAGGAAGATGGTGTCGGAGACGGCACTGCGGGCCGCAGTGATCAGGCCCTTCCAGACGTCAGGCGCGACCTTGCCAATGCCGATGCAGCGGAAGCCGGCGATGCCAAGCCCGGCCAGCCGCGCCAGTCGGCGGCGCCAGTCATCGAGCAGCTGCGTTTCATGAGTGATATCGATCGTGCGGCTGCCGCTTTCCTGCGGCGAGCGACGCGGGTCGAATACGACGGCGCTGCCTTGGTTCGAGGCATCGGCGATACGATCGATGGCAATGTCGAGCATCAGCTTGATGCCATGCTCTTTAGCGGCACCTGTCAGTGCCTTCACGCCGTCGTCGACGATTTCCCCAAGTCCCAGCGCCGGATCAAGCCTGTCCAGGTCTCCGCTGACGAAAATGCTCGTGTCCGCGCCGCGTGCAAACAGCGGCGCGCTGAGGACCGTATCGAAGCCGAGATCCTTCGCATGGGCAAAAACCTGGCGCCAATCCTGCAAGCCTTTGAGCATGAGAGGATGCACGTAGTAGATTTGCGGCGGGAGCTTTGACAGCGGGGTGGACGAGGCGAATTGAGGACGCGTGTTCATCTTTATAGCCTTGGGTTGCCGGGCCGTAGAGCGGGTGGCGATCAGCGGGGTAACTGCAAGGCTGGTGTGCTTGTTCCGATAAAATTGTGCCTATCGGATTTTTGCGCACGCATTAGATGTACATGAATGAACCCTAACGGACCCAGTGCCGAAGGAGGGGGCCGTCGCGGCCACGAAGCGGATCGGTCTGCGGCACGGGAAGGCTCGAAATTCGGCTGAGACCCTCAGAATCCGCGGGTCCGGTCTGGAGATCCGCACGCTGTCCTGGCGGATAGGCGCCGACAACCACGAAGTCGCGGCTGGCCTCCAGCCGCATGTGCCCGGTGCCGGCCGGCAACACGATGCAATCGCCGCCATGGACTGAGATTTCGGTGCCATCCGGACCGCCGATCAGCAGCAGGCCGCGACCATTTGCGATGCCGAGGACCTCGTGGGCGCCCGTGTGGTAGTGCTGGTAATCGAATACGCCATCGCGCCAGATGCCCTGCCAGCCGTTTTTCGCAAAAAGGTCTTCGAACAGGCTGGCGGGGTCGCCGACCAGAGGGTCGATGGCAAGGGCGTTGCGGTAGATCAGAGCCGGAAGGTGAGGGTGGTTGGGCACGAAGCCGCTCGGCGGAAACGTCATGCTCTCGACGGTCGTCCTTTCAGCGGAGACGGCGGGATCGAGGGCTGGCGGAACGATGTTCAGGCTTCGGGTCACGGACTTGATCCTTGCACGGTTGCGTCTGTCGGACGTCGCCGGCATTTTCCAGCAACGTCCTGAGACTGAACCCGTGCGCAAATGCGATGTTCCCGCGACAACCTCTATTTCAAAAGGTCAGCACGGAAACACGCTCCGCTCAGTGGCCGTTCAGCAGATCACGGTCTCGGCGATCTGGATGCCGAACCCTTCGAGGCCGACGTAATGACGTTCGCTTCTGGTCAGAAGCTTGATCGAAGACACGCCGAGATCGCGCAGGATCTGGGCGCCGAGGCCGATTTCCAGCCACTCGCTGTCGCGGACCTTGGCCTCCGCGTGCGATTCCTCGCCGAAGCGGACCTTGCGCGACGTCGTGCTGGCACCGACGCCAACCGAACCCTCGCGCAGATAGATGATGACGCCGCGACCCTCGTCGGCGATCTTTGCCATGTAACGGTCCACGGAGCGCGCCGCGCCGAACACATCGCGCGCCACGTCTTCCAGATGAAGGCGGACCGGAATGTCGACGCCGTCCCTGATATCTCCAAACACGATGGCGACGTGCTGCATCGTCTCCCAGGGCAGGGAGTAGGCGTGTGCCTTGGCCTTGCCCTTCGGGGTCTCGATGTCGAACGTGCCGTGCAGCTCGATCAACGTTTCCTTGCGCTGGCGATAGGCGATGAGATCGGCAACGGACACCTGCTTCAGGCCATGGGTGATCGCAAATTCCGTCACCTGAGGACCGCGCGTCACCGTGCCGTCGTCGTTGACGAGTTCGCAGATCACGCCGATCGGCGGCAGGTTGGCGAGCTTGCACAGGTCGACGGCCGCTTCCGTATGGCCGGACCGCATCAGAACGCCGCCTTCGCGGGCAATCAGCGGGAAGATGTGGCCGGGACGCACGAAGTCGGCCGGGCCGACATTCGGGTTGGCGAGGTTGCGCACCGTCAGCGTCCGGTCGTCGGCCGAGATCCCGGTCGTCGTGCCGTGCTTGAAATCCACCGTCACCGTAAAGGCGGTCGTATGCGCGCTGTCGTTTTCCGCCACCATGGCGTTGAGGTTCAGGCGCTTGGCTTCGCTGCGCGGCATCGGCGTGCAGACGATACCGGATGTGTGGCGCACGATGAAGGCCATCTTTTCCGGCGTGCAGTGAACCGCAGCGACGATCAGATCGCCTTCGTTTTCGCGTCCGTCGTCATCGGTAACAACGACGATTTCGCCGGCTTCGAAGGCGCGGATGGCGTCGACGACGCGCTTCTGATCGTAGGGCATGTGATGATTCCTAGCGGGTTTTACCGGTCTGACCCCGGTCACGGAGAAAATGGTCGGCGATCGTGCAGGCCATCATCGCCTCCCCGATCGGCACGGCGCGGATGCCGACGCAAGGATCGTGGCGACCCTTGGTGCGAACATCCACATTGTTGCCATCAGCGTCGATCGACTGGCGCTCGCTCAGGATCGACGAGGTCGGCTTGATGGCGAAGCGGGCAACGATCGGCTGGCCGGTCGAAATGCCGCCGAGAATGCCGCCAGCATGATTGGAGAGGAAGATAGGCTGGCCATCGTTGCCCATCCGCATCTGGTCGGCATTGTCCTCGCCGGAAAGCTCGGCGGCGGCAAAACCATCGCCGATCTCGACGGCCTTCACGGCATTGATCGACATCAGGCCGGAAGCAATTTCCTGGTCGAGCTTGGCATAGATCGGTGCGCCAAGCCCTGCGGGAACGCCTTCCGCCACGACCTCGACGATCGCGCCGATCGACGATCCGGCCTTGCGGATGCCGTCGAGATAGGTTTCCCAGACAGGCACCATCTCAGGGTCGGGGCAGAAGAACGGGTTCTCGTTGACCTGGCTCCAGTCCCAGTTGTCACGGTTGATCTTGTGCTTGCCGATCTGCACCAGGGCTGCGCGCACGGTCATTCCCGGCACGACCTTGCGGGCAATCGCGCCGGCAGCGACACGCGCTGCCGTCTCGCGGGCCGATGAGCGGCCGCCACCGCGGTAATCTCGAATTCCGTATTTAAGATCGTAGGCAAAATCCGCATGGCCGGGGCGATAGCTGCGGGCGATCTCGCCGTAGTCCTTGGAGCGCTGGTCGGTATTCTCGATCAGCATGGAGATCGGGGTGCCGGTCGAGATCATCGTCTCGCCGTCGGCATCCATCATCACGCCGGAGAGGATCTTGACGATATCGTCCTCGCGCCTCTGGGTCACGAAACGCGACTGTCCGGGCTTGCGCTTGTCCATCCAGGCTTGGATTTCGGCAAGCGTGAAGCGCAGGCCGGGAGGGCATCCGTCCACGACGCAGCCGAGCGCCGGCCCGTGGCTTTCGCCCCAGGTCGTGACACGGAAAAGATGACCGAAAGTATTGTACGACATTTCACTAACCGGCTTCGGAGGGGCCGCCTCCGTCAATCTTGGACGTCAAACTTTGACGCGGATGTCTTATGGAAAAGGTCGGCGGGCGACAAGCCCTTCTTGCCCCATATCGGGCTGTCGATGCCGGACATGGATGCACGGCCGGCCATTCTGTGCCATTCATGCCGCCTGTTTGAGCCAGTCGGCTCTGGCCGCCTCAACGAATTCGTCAAAGGGCAGGGCCTTGGCAAAGGCATAGCCCTGCAGAAGGTCGCAGCCGAGTTCGCGCAGCAATTCCGCATGCTGCATCGTCTCCACACCTTCCGCCACTGTGTCGATGCCGAGCGAGCGGGCAATGTCGACGATCGAGCGGACCATGGTCCGTTCCTGCGGCGCTTCGAGGATCGGCATCACCAGCTGCCGGTCGATCTTCAGCCGCTTCGGTTTCAGCTTCAGCAGCGAGACGATCGAGGTATGACCGGTCCCGAAATCGTCGATCTCGATGTCGATGCCCATTCCCTTGATGCGTTCGATATTGCCCGATACCGACACGTCGCCGTCGTCGAGGAAAATCGACTCCACCAGCTCGAAACAGATCTCGCCGGGTGTGATGGACAGCGACTCGAGGTTGGCGATCAGGTTTTCGTCATGCAGCCGCTTCGACGAGACGTTGACGGAGACCTTCGGCACCTTGAGGCCGAGCGCGGTCCAGCGCATCTTGTCCTTCAGCACCGTCTCAAGCACGATCTGGTCGAGCACCGCCGACACGTTGAGGTCTTCCGCGATCCTCAGGAACCGCGCCGGCGCCAGGATGCCGTGATGCGGATGGTTCCAGCGCAGCAGCGCCTCGGCCCCGGTCAGTTCACCGGTTCTGGCGCAAAACTGCGGCTGGTACCAGGTCACGAACTCGCCGTTGTCGATCGCCGAGAGCACTTCGTCGGCGGTCCGTTTGTGGCTGACGATCTCTTCCTGCAGGACGAGCGTGAAGAATTCGAAACGGTTGCGGCCGAGGCCCTTGGCTCGGTAGAGCGCGATGTCGGCGTTGACCAGCGTGCGTCGTGCATCGACATTGAGACCGGTTGCCTGCGCAATGCCGATCGAAACGCCGCACCGGCAGGAAAAGCCGTCGAAGTCGAAGGGCTGACGAAACTCGGCGATGATCCGCTGCGAAAGCTCGGCCACGTCCTCGATGGATGCGGAATTGTTCATCAGGATGACGAACTCGTCGCCGCCGATCCGCGCAACGATATCCTCGTCACGCACGTTGCGCGACAGGATCCGGGATGAATGCACCAGCATCGCGTCACCGGCGGCATGGCCCATCGTGTCGTTGATCTGCTTGAACCGGTCGAGGTCGAGATGGAGGATGAAGAACTTCTGCCGCTCCACCTGGCTTGCACGCGAGAGGTGGTCGAGTTCCATGTCCAGTTTGCGGCGATTCCCAAGCATCGTCAGCGGGTCGTGCAGCGCATTGTGCTCGATGCGGGTCTTGGCCATCTGAAGCTCGACATTGCGAGCATCCGATTCCGCTTTCGCAGACTTGAGCTCGGTCGTCATCACCGCATCTTTGGTCACGTCGAAGGCGAGCCCGATAAGCTTGCGTGAACCGTCGCGACCGATCACCAGCTGACCGACGGACCGGATATAGCGGAGGCTGCCGTCAGATTGCGGCACGCGAACGATCAGAGCCTCCTCGACGTCGCCGGAAAGGTAACGCATTGCCGCGTCAAGAGCACTCTGGCGATCCTCCGGAACCAGCAGAGACAGCCAGAAGTCGTGGGGAAGGGGGCCGGCAATCGGGGCAACGCCATAAAGCTGGCACATGCGAGCGTCCCATATCTCGCTGCCGGTTGCCGGATCATATTCCCAGACGCCGCATCCGTAGGAACCGAGTGCGAGGTCGAGCTTGCGCGACAGACCTTCCAGTTCCTGCTCCCGGTCCGACAATTCGTCGAGCGCCAGTTCGAGCTCGGCATTCTTGACCTCGCTATTGTCTTTCGCGTCGCGCAGGGTCTGTGCCATCGTCACGTCGGCGGTGACGTCCCAGACGATGCCGGTCGCCTGGATGCCGCGCTCGTTCTGGACCCTCGCGCCGGCGGAGCGAAGATGCCGGATGTCGCCGCCGGGCAGGATCAGGCGATAGGTCTCGGTCGATGGGCTGTCGGTGCAGAGAACTGTAAAGAGATGCGCTTCCGCGACAGCCCTGTCCTCAGGCGCGATCGATGCCATCCAGTCATCGAACCGGTTGCCGGTGGTGGCTGACGGATTGGCGTGGAGAGCGGCGGAGCGATCGTCCCAGGAGAGCTGCACACCCTCATCGGTCACTTCCCAGATGCCCATCATCGACGCTTCCATGGCAAGCCCGAACCGTCGCGACAGTGCAAACAGCTTGTTTTCGCGCAGCCGCAGCGTCTCGATATGCCGGTTGCGTTCCGAAATCAGCGAGGTCGCAATGAGCACCGGCAAGACGATCGCAAGCGATGCCAGCGCCAGGATCAACCGGAACCGCATCTGACCGGCGGGCGAAGCATTCCAGCCGACGCGCGGCGCCGCAAGGATCTGCCAGTCCGTACCCTTGACGGTGATCGACCACCGGACCGGATCGCCGCCCTTTACCGCTTCATTGCCGTAAAACACGGCCTGGTCGGCTCGACTGTTGTCGACGAGCGCGAGATCGAGCCAGTCGAAGACCGTCTCGGACGTTTGTGCCGCGTCGCCAACCTGAGGGCGTGTCGCGGGATCAAGCAGATCGGCGACATCGAGGACGAGAACCAGAGCGCCCCAGAGCCCGGCTTCCTGTCCGCTGGCGGAAGGCACCGGCATGATGAGGGTAAGCCTGCCCGTCTGCGATCCGGTCAGCACGCTTGGGCGCGCCTTGTTGCCGGCCCGGTCGAGATCCGCCTTAAGACCAGCAAGATCGATACCGGTCTCACCGGCCAAGCTGTCGCGGCGGAAGAAGGTCGTTGGTGTGAAGCCCGGTGCCGCGATCACTGCGGAAAGGTGTGGCAGGTCGGCGAGTGCCTGACGAGCGGAGGTCTGCATATCGTTGGGCTTGTATCCTGCCTGACCGATCAACGCATTGCGCAAGCTATCGGCGACCGCGAAATCAAGCTCCAGTCGCGAGGCGATCTGACGGGCCGCCGTGCCGGCCGCGCGTGTCGTGGCGGCGTGAATATCATCGCGATGTTTCTGCACGAATCGGTGATCGAGGACCACCGCGGTGACGATAACTGTCAGCGAAACGAGGAAGGCTGCGACGGCAGGCGCGCACGCACTGCTGAAAGGGCGAAACCTTTCGGTAATGGAGGAACGCCAGAGCGCCAAAACTGAACACCTTCTCGTTAACTCTTGTGACCGGGTATAACTGTATTGTGGCGCAGTTAATTTCCCATTCCACATCCGCCTTAGAGCTGTGAAGCTGCGTTTTATTGCAAATAGTTGGTAAACGCGGTCACTAAACGTTCGATTTGGTCTTGAGACGTCTTGAATTTGGAAGAATATGGTTAATAATCAAACTGTTGTTTGTAGCGAAAATGTCATGCTGGCGAGCAATTTTCGCCACAATCGGCAGGCTATCTTGCACCGAATTAGTACAGACCGTTTGTTCCAGGGATCTTCATCATGCGTATCCTCATTGCTGCCTTGCTTGCGACCGCCGGTGTTTTCTCGCCGCTGAGCACTTGGGCGCAGAGCGTGGACGTCGAGGCGACGATCAAGACGATCGACGCCAAGTCGCTCAGCCTGACGCTGGACGACGGCAAGACCTACAAGGTGCCGGAAGAGTTCAACTTCGAGGGCCTGAAGGCGGGCGTCAAGGTTCTGGTGTTCTACACGGTCGTCGATGGCAACCGCGTCGTGGACGATCTCGAAATCGTACAGTAAGGGCCGGAACCGGGCCTCAGCGGCTCAGAGCCATTCCATCCGGCCGGCGAGCGGCTCCACTTTCAGGATACGGTCCTGATGGATGGCGATGGACGATGCTTCTTCTTCTCCAACGCCGCCGATCAGGCGAAAGATCGACCTGATGACGCCGCCATGGGCAACCGCCACGGTCGGACCGGTCAGAGACTGCATCCAGGCGCCAATGCGCCATGACAGGATTTCGTAGCTCTCGGCAGTTTGGCCCGGCGGAATGAAGCTCCATTTCTGGCGCTTTCTTTCCTTCAGCAGCTCGGGCTCGAGTTTTTTGACTTCAGCCAGCGTCTGGCCTTCCCAGTCGCCGAACGAAACTTCCACCAGCCGGTCGTCGGTCCGGTAGGCGAGGGGATCGAGCCCCATCGCTGTGCGCAGCCGCTCCATCGTCTCGCGGGTGCGCGAGAGCGGGCTTGCCACGAAGTCGAAACCGGCGACATCGTCGCCGAGCAGATCTCTCAACGCTTCACCATTGCCGGTAGCCTGAAGACGGCCCGTATCGTTCAGAGGAATATCCTTCTGACCCTGAAGCCGGCCTTCAGCGTTCCAGTCCGTCTGGCCGTGACGGATGACGTAGAGAAGCACGGGGCGCTCAGTCCTTCACGACGGAAATGTCAGGCGCGTCGACGGCCTTCATTCCAATGGCGTGATATCCGCTATCGGCATGGTGGATTTCACCGGTGACGGAGCGCGACAGGTTCGACAGAAGATAAAGGCCGACATCGCCCACTTCCTCGATCGTGACCGTGCGGCGAAGCGGTGCGTTATACTCGTTCCATTTGAGGATATAGCGGAAGTCGCCGATGCCGGACGCAGCAAGCGTCTTGATCGGGCCGGCCGAGATCGCGTTGACACGGATATTCTTCGGTCCGAGGTCGACCGCCAGGTATTTGACGCTGGCTTCAAGTGCAGCCTTGGCAACGCCCATGACGTTATAGTTCGGCATCACCTTCTCGGCACCGTAATAGGTCAGCGTCAGCATGGCGCCGCCGTCCGTCATCAGCTTTTCGGCGCGGCGTGCGGCCGACGTAAAGGAGTAGACCGAGATCTGCATCGTCTTGGCGAAGTTGTCAGGCGTCGTATCGACATAACGGCCGGTCAGTTCATCCTTGTCGGAGAAGCCGATCGCATGCACGAAGAAGTCGATCTTGCCCCACTTCTTCTCGATGTTGGCGAACACCTCATCAATGGTCAACTCGTCGCTCACATCGCAGTGGCCGGCCATGAAAGCGTTGATTTCGGCAGCGAGCGGTTCGACCCGCTTCTTCAGGGCGTCGCCCTGGTAGGTCAGAGCAACTTCGCCACCCTGATCGTGAATGGCCTTGGCAATGCCCCATGCGATGGAGCGATTGTTGGCGACACCCATGACGACGCCGCGTTTGCCTGACATGAGGCCGGAAGCCTGAACCATGAATATCCCCTGGAAACTCGATTTGGCCTTGCCTATGACATAGGCAGGGCAAGGGTTCAAGCTTGCGGATACCAACTCGTAGGCCCACTCTTTGGCGAAAGGGGAGGCCAACGTTTCAGCTGTCGCCGGAGCCGGTTGGGGATCGATGTCTTACAGATACAGCCCGTGGCGCATGTGGCGCATCAGATCGGTCACCTTCGGGTCGGGCTTTTCGAGAAGCACAATGCGCAGTTCCGCCACCAGATCGCCGCGGCCGCCTGCATCGTTGTAGAGCCCCATGCCTTCCAGCCGGATTGCCTGATCGGACCCCGACCATGCGGGAACCGCGATCGTCTGCTCGCCTTCCGGCGTCTTCAGCATCGGCTCGGCGCCGAGAACGGCGTCTTCGAGAGAGATCGGCAAAATGGTGTGGATATCGAAACCGCTCACCCGGAAATCCGCATGCTTGGCCACTTTCAGGGTCACCACGAGATCGCCCTGCTTCATCCCGGGAAGCTTCAGCCCCTGGCCCTTCAGCCGCACAACATGACCCTCGGTCATGCCCGCGGAAAGCGAAACGCGCACGTCACGATCGTCGCTGGAATGCACGACGACCGAACCCCTGTTGAGAAGGTCTTCGATCGTCACGACCGCTTCGGCCAGAAGATCCGGTGCCGTTTCGAGAACGGTCACGGTTTCACCGCGGATGCGCCGCAGCAGCGTGTTGAGAAGACCGGAACCCATGCCGGTGGTCTGCGGGGCCGGGCGGCTACCGGGACCCTCATCCGCTGCATCGGCTCCTGTCGCGTCGCTTTTCGACGATGGACGAGCGGCCTGCGCGGTCGACGCCTCGTCTGCGGTTTTCTTCTGTCCGGAGTCGGCGGTCTGGCCGTCTGGCGAGACGCCGAAGATACGCTCGACCATGTCTTCGGCCGGTTCCGGCGGAGCATCGCCGCGGGCCTTGCCGTTCTGCTGTTGCTGCTGCGCTTGGGATTGAAGCACTTCGGCCTGCGCCCGCTTGGCGCTGGCACGGGCAAGCTCTTCCATCACTTTTGCCGCGCGCTCGCGGGAAGCCTTGGCACGCATTTCCGCTTCGCGGGCTGCCTGGCGCTGCTGCATGAATGTCTGTTGAAGAGCGGATGCGCGGTCGTAGCGCTTGCGCCGCTCGGGATCCTTCAGCACCTCATAGGCCTGGCCCATTTCGGCGAAGCGCTCGCCGGCATCGGGGTCGTCCTGGTTCTGATCGGGATGTATGGTCTTTGCCTTCGAACGCCACGCCGATTTGATCTCGTCAGCGTTGGCGCTCCGATTGACGCCGAGAATAGAGTAGGGATCGCGCATTTTGAAACCACCCGTAAAGCTTGGGGCGGTGGGTCGCGTATCCAATTCCGGACCCCCCGTAACTCAACAACTCTCGCGGCAGCCTTCGGTTCCTCATGCCCCGAGGCTGGCCGGATCACAGGCAGTAACCGTATGGAGGAATTGCTGAATCAGAGGTTACGGAGAGAAGGTCGATGCATGTTACGGTAAACAAAACGTTTACCGCACAGTGCTGGCCTTAACACTACTGGCGGTCAAATGCCGTGAGCGACCAGTCGCCCGTTTCGGTCCGGCATGCCTGACCGGAAAACAGCGATATTCCTTCATAGGAATGGCGGCTGGTGGTGAAGGCGCGGCAGAGTAGGCCGGCGCTCCGGTCCTCGTGGATCGAGGAGACGACACCGGCACTGCCGGTCGCCGAATTTGCCCAGGGAAGGGGGTTCGCACCCACCTTGGCGAGATCGGCCGAGGTCACGGCATTGCGCACGGTGGCTTCGTCCGATTGCGGATCACCCGCTTTTGGCTTGCTGGGAATGCTGCTCGTCGAGATACTACGATCGACCTTGTCCGCGCCGCCGAACACATCCATGCTGGTGCAGCTGCCAAGCGAACCGCACAATGCGACGATCGCGATGATTCGCAGGCTGGCGCCATTCAGGCTCTTTGTACGGCACATCGAATTTGCTATCACAATCACCTTGCATCCTGTCCGGCCAAGTGTCTCGGGCATGTTCATCAGATCGGGAGCACTTTAGTCAATATGTCGGAAAACGGGTTAACAAGCGGTGACTTCACGCAGGAAAGTGAACCCTTCACCTTATTTGGGTCGTGGTTGAAGGATGCCGAATCCAGCGAGATCAACGATCCGAACGCCGTCGCGCTTGCGACCGTCGATGAACATGGGCTTCCCAATGTGCGAATGGTCCTGCTGAAGGGCTACGACGAGGACGGGTTTGTATTCTATACGAATTTCGAAAGCCAGAAGGGCGAGGAAATTCTCGGCCAGAAAAAGGCTGCGATGGTCTTTCACTGGAAGTCGCAGAGACGTCAGGTGCGTCTGCGGGGCCCTGTCGAGATCGTCAGCGATGCCGAAGCGGATGCCTATTATGCGACGCGGCCACGCGGAAGCCGAATCGGCGCCTGGGCCTCGAAACAGTCACGGCCGCTCGAAGGCCGTTTCGCGCTGGAAAAATCCGTGGCCGAATACACCGCGAAATTTGCGATCGGCGAGATACCGCGGCCACCGCACTGGTCCGGTTTCCGCATCCGTCCCGTGTCGATCGAGTTCTGGCACGATCGACCGTTCCGCCTGCATGACCGGATCGAATTCCGCCGCGATACGCCAGACGGTGCCTGGGAAAAGGTGCGGATGTATCCGTGAGCGACCGATGAGAGCTTGCGCCTAGCGCGCAAGCTTGAAGGGAATGCCCGAGGCGAGCGCCGACACATAGCGCGCCCGCTGGTAATGGCCGTTCAGCGAAATCCGCGGCAGACCCGTCAGCCGGGTCAGCCATTTCTCGCAGATCGTGCCCGGCTGGGTCGTGACGGCGACCGAAAAGCCGAGGTCGCGGGCGATGCGGTAGTCGCGCTCGCCCACCGCCTTCCGCGTGCCGTAGGGATAGGCGATCGTGGTCGGCCGTATCCCGGTCAGTTCTTCCACATAGTCGGCAGAACTCGCCATCTCGGCCCGCGCCTGCGCTTCCGACAGCCGCCCGACGGCGCGATGACTGATTGTGTGGGCGCCAAGTGTTGCGAGCTTGTGCCGCGAAAGTTCGCGGAGCTCGGCCGGATCCATCGTCAGGTCGGCGGTCATCTGCAACGGGTCGATACCGTAACACCGCACAAGCGCATCCATCCTGGAAACGGCACTTGCCTCGTCATCGCGAAACACGAGATCGGCAAACCGGTCGAAGGCGTCGAACTTCTGCTCTTCACAGCCGAGCTCGATCCGCTCGGGTCCATTGCCGAAATCGAAACTCAGCTCCCGCTCGCGACCGATCAGGTCCGCCATTGTCTCCCACCACATCGAATGGGTCCGCTCCGCAAAGCCGCGGGCGACGAAAACGGTGAAGGGCACGCCGTATCTCTCGAATACCGGCAGCGCATGTTCGGCGTTGTTGCGATAGCCATCGTCAAGCGTGAAGGCGGCAAACGGCTGGCCGGCCGGATTGGCAAGCCGCTCCGGCACGTCCTCCAGCGGCACGAACGCATATCCATCCGCCGAGAGCCGTTCGATCGCATCGGCCAGGAATTCCGGGGTAACCTCCAGATGACCGCTCGGCTGGAACGCGAGCGATTGTTTGGGGCGCACGTGATGAAGCGTGAAGATAGAACCACGACCGCGCGCACCTGCCAGCATGCCGGCCCGCGCGAGTGCTGCCGACGCCTCGAGACCCGTCGTCGTGACCTGACGTTTCAGACCACGGACCCATGCCGCCGGCAACTTTGCTTTCAAATTCACCATCGTCGCCACGCCCGTTCAACCCCGAGATGCAACCTACCGTGTCAGCCGTTAAGCGTTGCTGAAGACCTGTTTTAGCGAATCATGCCGTCAAACAGCGGCAGGCCGATCAGGGCGGCGGATGCGATCAGGCAAAAGCAGATACGCCGGAACGTCGCCTCGCTCGCACGCCCGAACAGCCGTGAACCCGCGTACAGCCCGATCCCGTAGCCCGGCCCTGCGATCAGCGCGATCAGCAGCACCTCGAACGTCAGGATGCCGCCGATCAGATACGACACTGACGAGATGACGCTGGCGAGCGCAAAATAGAGGACGAGGTTTGCCCTGACGACATCAGGTGCCGTCGCGCCGCCAAGCCAGTAGGCAACGATCGGCGGTCCCGACATCTGCGCCGCGCCTCCAAACAGGCCGGCCAACGCCCCGACCCCAACGGTCAACGGCGCCTTCGGCCGGCCCTGGTAGCGCCAGCCGGAGATGAGGAACACGAGTAGGCACAAGACGACGACCGAGATGATCCAGCGCAGGGTGACGGAGGGAAGCAATGCCAGCGCCGCCGCACCGACGGGCACGCCGACGACGGCACCCATCATCATCGTGAACACCTCGCGCCGGTTTGCCCTTCGCCAGCCGTCCGGCACCATCCCGAGCGTCATCACGCCATCGATGACCAGCAGCAGCGCCGCCGCGAGTTTCGGACCGATCGCCGTGCCTGCCAGCGGCACGAAGATCAGGGCGCCGCCAAATCCCGAGAACCCGCGGGCAAGGCCGGCGATCATGGCGGCTGAGAACACGAAGGCGAGTTCACCCGGCGAATGGCCGGGAAGCCAGAGGCTGAACATGTCGGCAATGGGGGTGGAGGAGGGCATGGATCGGCTTGCACTGTTACAAAGCCGGCAACTGCAGGGATTTGGCCGAAGGTGTCAAGCCGTCACGCCGACGGGTTCAGAGCGGCAGGGGCCGCTCTCCCAGATGTTCGAACAGCCGCAGCAGATATCCATCAGGGTCGGCAACAATGAACTGCCGATTGCCGACCTCATGATCGCCGCGGCGATACCACTTGTCTTCCGGTTCGAGCTGAAGGGGCACGCCCGCTGCCTGCAGCCGCGTCAGGATCGCTCCCGAGGATGGAACCTCGATCTGCAGGTTCAAGCCGCGACCGAACGGATAGGCGGGGGACGCCCCGTCGGGCAGAGCAAAATCTCGGCCGATACCGATCTGGTCGATCATCAGTTGCGCCTGGCCAAGCGCCAGGAATGCAAACCCTTCGTCCGGACGGTCATAGACGATATCGAAACCGATCAGCTCGCAGTAGAAATCGCAGCTTTTGCGCCAATCGCTGACGGAGAGCTCGGGAACCAGCGCGTTGGACCGGTGCCGCGTCACGCCTTGGTGCCGCCCACCGTGACCTGATCCATCCGCAGATGCGGCTGGCCGACGCCAACTGGCACCCACTGGCCGCCCTTGCCGCAATTGCCGATGCCGGTGTCAAGCTTCAGGTCGTTGCCGACCATCGAGATGCGCTTCATCGCGTCCGGTCCGTTTCCGATCAGCATCGCACCCTTGACCGGCGCGCCGATCTTGCCGTTCTCGATCATGTAGGCCTCGGTGCAGCCGAACACGAACTTGCCGGAGGTGATGTCCACCTGTCCGCCGCCGAAGGACACGGCATAGATGCCCTTCTTGACCGATGCGATGATCTCTTGCGGGGACTTGTCGCCGCCCAGCATGAATGTGTTGGTCATGCGCGGCATAGGGATGTGCGCATAGCCCTGGCGGCGGCCGTTGCCGGTGGGTGCCACACCCATCAACCGCGCATTCTGGCGGTCCTGCATGTAACCAACCAGCTTTCCGTCCTCGATCAGGACGTTATAGGCCGAAGGCGTGCCTTCGTCATCGACGGTGAGCGACCCGCGGCGGTTGTCGATCGTGCCGTCGTCGACGACGGTGACGCCGGGGGCTGCCACCATCTCGCCCATCAGACCGGCAAAGGCCGATGTTTTCTTGCGGTTGAAATCGCCTTCCAGCCCGTGGCCGACAGCCTCGTGCAGCATCACGCCCGGCCAGCCATTGCCAAGCACCACATCCATCGTACCGGCCGGTGCGTCGATCGCCTCGAGATTGACCAGTGCCTGGCGAAGCGCCTCGTCGGCGCCTGCCTGCCAGTTGCCGGTCGCGACGAAATCGCCGAACCCGATCCGGCCGCCGGTGCCGAACGAACCCGATTCCTGGCGGTCGCCGTCACCCACGACGACGGAAATGTTGATGCGCGTCATCGGCCGGATGTCCTGCACCCGGTGCCCATCGGCGCGCAGGATGTCGACCACCTGCCAGCTGGCGGCAAGGCTTGCCGAAACCTGCCGTACCTTCGGATCCTTGGCGCGCAGATAGGCGTCGATCTCGGTCAGAAGCTTGGCCTTGGCCTCGAAGCTCGGAGAGCCGATTGGGTTCTCGTCGCCATAGTACTTCTTGTTGGTGCGCTGGGGTGCGGCGGCATAGGAGCCGGAATGGTTGGCGGTGACGGCGCGCACGGCATCGGAAGCGCGCGATAGCGCGGACGCCGAAAGCTCGCCCGCATGCGCATACCCGACAGCCTCGCCGGCGACGGCGCGCAGGCCAAAACCCTGGTCGGTGTTGAACGAACCACCCTTCAGGCGGCCATTGTCGAACGAAAGCGATTCCGCCTGGGCATGCTCGAGATAGAGCTCGCCATCGTCAGCGCCTGACAGCGCCTGGCTCAGGATCGAACGCAGCTTCGTCTCGTCGCAATCGAAGAGGGAGATCAGGTCGGTGTTCATTGTTCTATGCTCCGCTTGCGCACGTCAGTGCATTCGGGACCGAGGGGCGCGAATGCATACGCGCCCAAGTCGAGATATCTGGAGCCCGATGTAGTTCCGGCAATCCGCCGAAACAAGCGTCTTTACGGAAGCGCGTCGTAGCCGGGGCCAAAACCGTTGAGCTCGATCGGGATGCCGACGCGGTCCTGATCAGCGGACTCGCGCAGCGCGAACACGGCGTTCTTGCCGGCGCGAAGGATGCGCATCAGCTCGTCGTCGATTTCCACTTCCACATAGCAGCCTTCCGAGAAGCAGCGGGTGAAATAGGCGCGGCCGATATTGTTGCTGTCGACATAGAGCTCCATGCCGTCCTTCAGGAGAACGCCGAGCGGGGCAAGGATGCGCAGGATGCGCGCCTTGCGGTCGGCGGTCTTGAGGACGACGACGGACAGGCCGACTTCCGGGCGATCTTCGGCGATCACGTTCTGCATCATCGCGCACTGCTCGACGGAGGCACCGGCCGGCTTGTCGCAGATGATCGACCAGGCACCGTGGTTTTCCTTCACGTTGCCGGGCTGTGCCGGAGAACCGGGGGCAGGGCTCTGTGGCGCCTGCTGTGCATTCTGCCCGGTCTTCGGTGCGGCACCAGTCGATGGGGCAGGGGCCGATGGGGCAGGAGCCGGCGCGGAAGGAGCCGGTGCCGATGGGGTGTTGGGAGTCGGCCGAGGTCCCGGCTGCTGCGCGACTGCGGGTAATGCGACGGCCCCCGCAAGCATCAAGGCAAGGCAGGCGCGAAGGCGGTAGGGACGACGCATGTAGACCTCTAAACGGACGAATCAGTGTGACTATTCTTGGCGGTCCTACGCCGAAATGAAAGGCCTCGCTCTCTTTTCAGCCGAGTACGGCGAAAATGGGACTTGAGGGGTTTGCGACTGTGCGGCGCCATCTGGTCAAGCAATGCCGCATGTTCCTGACGGCGCAGGCACTCGGCCGCATGCCGATAGGTTCAAAATGCCGCATGAGCAATGCCGCGCAGATATTGCGACGACCCGCAAACTGTGATTGAACCAAACCAGGCGCTTGAATTCCGCATGCTGTTCGATCGCGGGACTCGGGCGCATGGGAGAGAGGGTTTATCGTTATGTTGAGAGCTTACGCCGCAATGGCGTCGCTTATCTGTCTTTTCACAGCTTCGCTGGCCCATGCGGACCAGCCGAGGCCATGGCAGATGGATTTGCAGGCGCCCGCGTCACCGATCATGCACCAAATTCGCTGGTTCGAGCACTATACGCTCTGGTTCATCGTGCCGGTGACATTGCTCGTTCTGGTGCTGCTGATCATGGTTGCGGTCAAGTTCCGCGCCAGCCGCAATCCGGTTGCTTCGCGCACCAGCCACAACACGGTCATCGAGATCGTCTGGACCGTGGCGCCGGTGCTGATCCTGTTCTTCCTCGCCATCCCGTCCTTCAACCTTCTGAACGCACAGTTGGAAATTCCGGATGCGGACATGACGGTCAAGGCCACCGCCACCCAGTGGCAGTGGAACTACGAATATGAGGGTTCCGGCGAAACGCCCGTCGCCTTCGACAGCTACATGCTGAAGGATCCGGATCGCGCTGCCGCCGGCAAGACCGATATCGATCGCTATCCGCGGCTGCTCGCCGTCGACAACGAAATGATCATTCCGGTCGGCAAGACGGTACGCATGCTGGTGACGGCAGCGCCGTCCGACGTGATCCACGCCTTCGCCATGCCGGCCTTCGGCGTCAAGATCGATGCCGTTCCCGGCCGTCTCAATGAGACCTGGTTCAAGGCCGATCGCGAGGGGATGTACTACGGCCAGTGTTCCGAGCTTTGCGGCAAGGATCACGCCTATATGCCGATCGCCATCCACGTCGTCTCCGAGGAAAAGTACAACACCTGGCTTGCCCAGGCCGCCAGCGACCTTCCCGGTGCTTATAAAGCACTGGTCGCCGATGCCGGCACGGCCAAGCCCGCCGACGGCCTTGCCGTCGCTGCGAAGTAATCAGGAGGCTGACGATAATGGCCGGACATACCACTCATACGGATCCCCATGGCGCTCACGCCCATGACGACCATGCTCATGATGCCCATGCCCGCGCGTCTCACGACGATGCGCATGCGCATGGCGATCATCATTCCCACACACCGGGCTTTGCCGCCCGCTGGCTGTTTTCGACCAACCACAAGGATATCGGTACGCTCTATCTGATCTTCGCGATCATGGCGGGCGTCCTCGGCGGCCTTCTGTCGGTTGCGATGCGCATGGAGCTGCAGGAACCTGGCATCCAGATCTTCCACGGTCTGGCGGCCATGGTTTACGGCTTCGAGGGCGATGCCGCGATCGATGGCGGCAAGCACATGTACAATGTGTTCACCACCGCGCACGCGCTGATCATGATCTTCTTCATGGTCATGCCGGCGATGATCGGCGGTTTTGCCAACTGGATGGTGCCGATCATGATCGGCGCCCCTGACATGGCCTTCCCGCGTCTGAACAACATCTCCTTCTGGCTGATCATCCCGGCATTCCTGCTTCTGATGCTGTCTATGTTCGTTGAGGGACCATCCGGTGCCTATGGCGCGGGCGGCGGCTGGACCATGTATCCGCCGCTGTCGACCTCGGGTCATCCGGGTCCGGCCGTCGATCTGGCGATCCTCGCACTCCACGTTGCAGGTGCCTCGTCGATCCTCGGTGCGATCAACTTCATCACCACCATTCTCAACATGCGCGCTCCGGGCATGACACTGCACAAGATGCCCCTGTTTGCCTGGGCCGTTCTGGTTACTGCCTTCCTACTGCTTCTGTCTCTGCCGGTTCTCGCCGGTGCCATCACCATGGCGCTGACCGACCGCAACTTCGGAACCACGTTCTTCTCGCCTGAAGGCGGCGGCGATCCGATCCTCTACCAGCACCTGTTCTGGTTCTTCGGTCACCCGGAAGTCTACATCCTGATCCTGCCCGGCTTCGGCATCGTCAGCCACATCATCTCGACCTTCTCGAAAAAGCCGGTCTTCGGCTATCTCGGCATGGCCTATGCGATGGTGGCGATCGGCGCGGTCGGCTTTATCGTCTGGGCCCACCACATGTACACGGTCGGCCTGTCGCTCGATGCGCAGCGCTACTTCGTCTTCGCAACCATGGTTATCGCGGTGCCGACCGGCATCAAGATCTTCTCCTGGATCGCGACGATGTGGGGTGGCTCGATCACCTTCAAGGCGCCGATGGTCTGGGCAATCGGCTTCATCTTCCTGTTTACCGTGGGCGGCGTCACCGGCGTCCAGCTCGCCAATGCCGGCCTCGACCGGTCGCTGCACGACACCTATTACGTGGTGGCTCACTTCCACTACGTCCTGTCGCTCGGCGCCGTATTTGCAATCTTTGCCGGCTGGTATTACTGGTTCCCGAAAATGTTCGGCTACATGTATAGCGAGAAGGTGGCGCACCTGCATTTCTGGGTGATGTTCGTGGGCGTGAACCTGGTGTTCTTCCCGCAGCATTTCTTAGGCCTCGCCGGCATGCCACGCCGCTATATCGATTATCCGGATGCCTTCGTGGGCTGGAACTACATCTCCTCGATCGGTTCCTACATCTCCTTCGCCGGTGTTCTGGTCTTCCTCTTCGGCGTCTGGGAAGCCTTCGCCAAGAAGCGTGTCGCCGGCGACAATCCATGGGGTGAAGGTGCAACGACGCTCGAGTGGCAGCTGTCTTCGCCGCCGCCTTACCACCAGTGGGAACAGCTGCCGCGCATCCGCTAAAGGCAGCGTTCCAACAAGGGACATCGCGTGTGACACGCGCTGTCCCCCGAAAATGCAAGGTTTTTAGGTCTCATGACAGTTATCGATGATCGCGACGCTCTCGGCAATGACGCAGGCCTGTTCCTGTCTGAAGCGGGCGCGCGCGATTTCTTCGAACTTCTGAAGCCGCGGGTCATGTCGCTCGTCGTCTTCACGGCGTTCGCAGGTCTCGTTCTGGCGCCCGGCACGCTTAATCCGGTTCTCGCTGCAATCTCGGTTCTCTGTATCGCGGTGGGCGCCGGTGCGTCCGGCGCGCTCAACATGTGGTACGACGCCGATATCGATGCCGTCATGACCCGCACCGCCAAGCGCCCAATTCCTGATGGTCGCGTGCGGCCGAGCGAAGCGCTTGCCTTCGGCCTGACGCTGTCGGTGTTTTCGGTGGCGATCCTCGGTCTCGCCGTCAACTGGCTGGCCGCCGGCCTGCTCGCCTTCACCATTTTCTTCTACGCGGTCGTCTATACGATGTGGCTGAAGCGCTCGACGCCGCAGAACATCGTCATCGGCGGTGCCTCCGGCGCCTTCCCGCCCATGATCGGCTGGGCCTGCGTCACCGGCGGCATTTCGCTCGACAGCGTCATCCTGTTCCTCATCATCTTCCTCTGGACGCCTGCCCACTTCTGGGCGTTGGCGCTCTACAAGATGCGCGATTACGGCTCGGTCGGCGTGCCGATGATGCCGAACGTTGCCGGCGAGCGTTCCACCAAAATCCAGATGCTCGCCTATGCGGTTCTGACCGCTGTTCTCGGCGTCGCCCCCAGCTTCACCGGCCTTGCCAGCATCGGCTACGGCATCTTAGCCGGCGTGCTGGGGCTGATCTTCATTGCCTGTTCCATCTCAGTCCTGCGCATGCCTGAAGGCGACGAGCGGATGGTGCCGGCGCGCAAGATGTTCGGCTACTCGATCTTCTATCTCTTCATCATCTTTTCCGCGCTGCTTGCCGACCACGCGGCAGCCGGTGTGGCGACCCTGATCGGAAGCCTTCTATGATTGACACCGTCAAGCTCAACGACGCCCAGAGAAAGTCCCGCCGCAACAGAAATGTGGCGCTGGGACTGGTCCTCGCAGGGCTGGTCGTCCTTTTCTACGTGATGACGCTGGTCAAAGTCGGCGGCGTCGGCAACTGACCCAGAACGCTTGAGGAGGAGGCACATGGGAGGAAAGGTTCACGGGAATGGTCAGGGCAACGCCCAGCGGCCGGGCCATGGTCAGGCAAAGCGGGTCAGCAATGCCGCGATCTTTGCCGGTTGCGCTGTGTTCGTCACCTGCATGGTGGGCGCCGCCTATGCGTCCGTTCCGCTCTACCGCCTCTTCTGTCAGGTCACCGGCTATAACGGCACCACCCAGCGCAGCGAGCAATATTCCGATACGATCCTCGAGAAGACCATCAAGGTCACGTTCGACGCCAATGTGTCGCCCGGCCTGAACTGGGATTTCAAGCCTTCGAAACCTGTGGAGCTTAAGATCGGCGAAACCGGGCAGGTGTCGTTTACCGCGAAGAACCGTTCGCCGGTGGCGACGACTGGAACCGCGGTCTTCAACGTCACCCCCATGGAGGCGGCGGTCTATTTCAACAAGGTCCAATGCTTCTGCTTCACCGAGCAGACCCTGCAGCCGGGCCAGACGATCGATATGCCGGTCGTCTTCTTCGTCGATCCCGAGATCGTCAAGGCGAACGAGACGAAGAACATCAAGACCATTACCCTGTCCTACACCTTCTATCCGGGCAAGGAGCCGGCGCCGAAGCCGGTTGCGGCCTTGCGGAATGAAGTGCAGGATAAGGGCAGTAAGCTTTAAAATGGCCCGCCGTTTTTGGCGGGTGGAACACTTGCGGTAAGCACCCTTGGGAGGGGCAGGCATGGCAGAAGCGCACCAGAAGAACCACGATTATCACATTATCGACCCCAGCCCTTGGCCGCTTCTCGCCTCGATCGGCGCCTTCGTCATGGCGTTCGGCGGCGTCGGATACATGCGCTACCTGAAGGGTTCGGAATTCCACATTTTCGGCATGAACCTGGCAACGCCATGGGTCTTCTTCATCGGCCTCGCGATCGTCATCTACGTGATGATCGGCTGGTGGTCGGATACGATCAAGGAAGGTAATGCGGGCGCCCATACGCGCGTCGTGTCGCTGCATCTGCGCTATGGCATGATCATGTTCATCGCGTCGGAAGTGATGTTCTTCGTCGCCTGGTTCTGGGCCTTCTTTGACGCCAGCCTTTACGCCAACGAGGCGATCCAGGCGTCCAGAACACAGGTTCTCGGCGGACAATGGCCGCCAAAGGGCATCGAGGTTCTCGATCCATGGCATCTGCCGCTCTATAACACGATCATCCTGCTGCTGTCAGGCACCTGCGTCACCTGGGCTCACCACGCGCTGTTGCACAACGATCGGAAGGGCCTCGTCACCGGCCTGTCGCTGACAGTCGCACTCGGCGTACTGTTCTCGTTCGTGCAGGCCTACGAATATGCCCACGCCCCGTTCGAATTCGCCAATTCGATCTATGGCGCCACGTTCTTCATGGCCACCGGCTTCCACGGTTTCCACGTTCTGGTCGGCACCATCTTCCTGCTGGTCTGCCTCATCAGAGCCATGAACGGCGGCTTCACCTCGGAAAAACACTTCGGCTTCGAAGCAGCCGCCTGGTACTGGCACTTCGTCGACGTCGTCTGGCTCTTCCTGTTCTTCTCCATCTACATCTGGGGCGGCTGGGGCGCACCGCTGGCGCATTGATCGGGGTTTCCCCTCTCACACTCCTCACGGCCCTTTTCCCCAGAGGGAGAGGGCCGGTCGTAGACAGGTCGGGGAGCAAACGCCGAGGGCGTGCAGAAGGCCGGGTCTGAATACATGACACATCAAGTCGATATGGCGGGCGCTCGCAAGCGGCGTCCGGTCAAGACCATCGCCACGATCACCCTCATCCTCGCCTCGCTCGCCATCCTCCTTGCTCTCGGCACCTGGCAGATGGAACGCCTGCACTGGAAGGAAGGGCTGCTTGCGGATATCGCCGAGCGGCGCAGCGCAGTTCCCGTACCGCTTGGAGACATCGAACGGCTCGCGGCCAATGGCGGCGATATCGAATACCGCCGCGTTGCGCTGTCAGGCACATTCGACCACGCCAAGGAGCGGCATTTCTTCGCCACGTTCCAGGGCCAGACCGGTTTTTACGTCTACACCCCGCTGATTCTTCCCGATGGCCGCGCTCTTCTCGTCAATCGCGGCTTCATTCCCTACGAGATGAAACAGGTCTCGACGCGCACCGCCGGCGAAGTTGCGGGTGAGCAGCGGCTGACCGGCTATGCCCGAAGCCGACTGGCGCAAAAGCCATCTTCCATCGTGCCCGATAACGATATCGCCAAGAACATCTTCTTCTGGAAGGATCTAGACGTCATGGCGTCGTCATCAGGTCTCGATCCGGCCAAAACCCTGCCGTTCTTTGTCGATGTGGATGATCAGGTTCAAAATCCCGGCGGCTGGCCGAAGGGCGGCGTCACCCAGTTCGATCTCCCCAACAGCCATCTCCAATACGCCTTCACCTGGTATGGGCTGGCCGCAGCTCTGGTGGCGGTCGTCATCGGCGCATGGTGGCGCCGTGCCAAGCCTGCGACGCCATAGCCCTCACTTTTTTCTTGGCGTGGCGGAGCCGGCTCGCCTATATGGGGGGCTGCAACGGCTTACGGAAGCGACATGAACATCCAGGTCACAAAACCGGCTCTCACGATCCGCCTCTGCGGTCCGCGCGGCTTTTGCGCCGGAGTCGATCGGGCAATCCAGATCGTCGTGCTGGCGCTGAAAGCCTATGGCGCGCCGGTCTATGTTCGCCATGAGATCGTCCACAATCGCTATGTCGTCGAAGGACTGGAAGCCAAGGGCGCCGTCTTCGTCGAGGAACTGGATGAGATCCCGGCGGAGCATCGCCAGCAGCCCGTCGTATTTTCCGCCCATGGCGTGCCGAAATCGGTGCCCGAGGATGCCCAGGCCCGCAATCTTTTCTATCTCGATGCCACATGCCCGCTCGTCTCAAAAGTCCACAAGCAGGCGATGCGCCACCAGCGGCTTGGCCGCCATGTGGTGCTGATCGGCCATGCTGGACATCCGGAAGTGATCGGCACAATGGGCCAGTTGCCGGAAGGCACGGTCTCGCTTGTCGATACGATCGCCGATGCGGAAGCTTATGTTCCAGTTGATCCCGACAATCTCGGTTACGTCACCCAGACGACGCTCTCCGTGGATGATACGGCCGGTGTCATCGCCAAGCTGCAGGAACGCTTCCCGAACCTGACGGCACCGGCAGCCGACAGCATCTGCTACGCCACCACCAACCGCCAGGAAGCCGTCAAGGAAGCAGCCCCCGGCTGCGATCTCTTCATCGTTGTCGGCGCACCGAACTCGTCCAACTCCAAACGTCTCGTCGAAGTCGCACTGCGGGCCGGCGCCCGACGTTCGATCCTGGTGCAGCGCGCGTCCGAGCTGAACTGGGACGAAATCGGCCAGATCGAGACGCTCGGCCTCTCCGCCGGCGCCTCCGCCCCCGAAGTCATCGTCGACGAGATCATCGAAGCCTTCAAGCAGCGGTTTTCGGCTGAAATCGAGCTTGCGATCACCGCCGAGGAAACCGAAAACTTCCTCGTCAACCGCGAACTCCGCTCCGTCCCCCTCACCATCGAAGACATGGCCTGGGTCAACGGCGAGCGCCCTCTCTCCGCTGGATGAACCGCCTTCGGCTCTAGCGAAGCACCGGCCAAGCCGCTAGGAAGAGATCCAGCGCAACGATCATCAGCGGGACGAAATCTTGGCCGTCTATACCGATATCACCGAAATCGACCTGAACCGGTTCCTGGCCGAATATGATGTCGGGGAGCTCACGTCCTACAAGGGCATTGCCGAGGGCGTCGAGAACTCGAATTTCCTGCTGCACACAACCCGCGAGCCGCTGATCCTGACGCTGTATGAAAAGCGCGTCGAGAAATCCGACCTGCCGTTCTTTCTGGGCCTGATGCAGCACCTGGCCGATCGGGGTCTGTCCTGCCCGCTGCCTTTGCCACGCCGCGACGGGCAGTTGCTAGGCGAACTCTCGACCCGGCCGGCGGCCCTCATCTCGTTTCTCGAGGGCATGTGGCTGAGACGGCCGGAAGCCCGCCACTGCCGCGAGGTCGGCAAGGCGCTGGCGCAGATGCATCTGGCCGGCGAAGGGTTTGAGATCAAGCGCCCCAACGCGCTGTCGCTCGATGGCTGGAAGGTGTTGTGGGAGAAATCCGCCGACCGCGCCGACGAGGTCGAGAAGGGGCTGCAGGACGAGATCACTTCCGAGCTCGAATTCCTTGGCCTCAACTGGCCGAAGGATCTTCCGGCGGGCGTCATCCATGCGGATCTGTTTCAGGACAACGTCTTCTTCCTCGGCGACGAACTGTCGGGCCTGATCGACTTCTACTTCGCCTGCAACGACCTGCTCGCCTACGACGTATCCATCTGCCTCAATGCCTGGTGCTTCGAAGCGGACGGCAGCTATAACGTTGAGAAGGGTATGGCGATGCTGGAAGGATATCGCAGCGTCCGGCCGCTGTCTGATGCGGAGATCGCCGCATTGCCGGTGCTTGCCCGCGGCTCGGCCCTGCGCTTCTTCCTGACCCGGCTCTATGACTGGCTGACGACGCCCGAGGGCGCGCTGGTGGTCAAGAAGGATCCGCTCGAATACCTCCGCAAGCTGCGGTTCCACCGCGGCATTTCCTCTACTGCAGATTATGGACTGACATCATGAAACAGGTCGACATTTTCACCGACGGCGCCTGTTCCGGCAATCCCGGCCCGGGCGGCTGGGGCGCTATCCTGCGTTACGGCGAAACCATCAAGGAACTGTCCGGCGGCGAGGCCGAAACGACCAACAACCGCATGGAACTCATGGCGGCCATCAGCGCCCTCAACGCGCTTAAGGACACGTGCGAGGTCGATCTCCACACCGACAGCAAATACGTGATGGACGGCATTTCCAAGTGGATCTTCGGCTGGAAGAAGAACGGCTGGAAGACGGCCGATAAGAAGCCCGTCAAGAACGGTGAGTTGTGGCAGCAGCTCGATGTCGCCAACCAGCGCCACAAGGTCAAATGGCACTGGGTCAAGGGCCATGCAGGCCATCCGGAAAACGAACGCGCCGACGAACTGGCCCGCACCGGCATGGCGCCTTTCAAGAGAAAGTAGCGGTTGCTCTTGAGGGTGGTTTACAGCAAAGGTGCGAAGCGGTTTCCCGTCGGGCATAGCGTTGAAGCAGGCTCCACGACGATTTCGCGCCATACAGAACAGCCATAGGGTGGACCCACCGATGATCCTTCATTGCGTCTTCATGCGCTTCAAGACTGCATTGCAGCCGGCAGAGAAGCAGGAAATCTACGACGCCGTTCACGGCCTCAAAACGCTCATTCCCGGCATTGTTGATGTGAAGTCCGGCCCGAACGCCTCATCGGAAGGCCTGAACGGCGGCTTCCTCGACGGCTTCATCGTCACCTTCGACACGCTGGAAAGCCGTGACGCCTATCTCGTCCATCCCGACCATATTACCGTCGCCGAACGAATTGTCGCCGCATCCGATGGCGGCGTGTCGGGCCTGATGGTTTTCGATATGGCAGTGTAATGGTTCGAGGCGGGCTCTAGCCCCTCGCAGCGTCTCATTCGCAATGGGAATGAGGGGCATGAGCCCCTCAAACGATCTCGTGGAATATTAATTGACTTAGAGGCGTTCCAGCATCGCGTCGGCACCCGAGACGGTGGCCTGGCCAGGGCTTTCCTCGATGTCGAGTGACTTCACCACACCGTCCTCGACCAGCATCGCGTAGCGCTTGGAGCGCACGCCAAGCCCGCCGGCGGAAAGATCGGCATCAAGGCCCATCGCCTTGGTAAAGGCACCGTCCCAGTCGGCCAGAAAATGGATCTTGTCCATGCCGCCGGTCTGCTGTGCCCAGGCGCCCATTACATGCCAGTCGTTGACGGCAACGACGGCGATGTCGTCGACGCCCTTGGCAAGCAGCGCGTCGCGATTGTCGAGATAGCCGGGCAGGTGGTTCAGCGTGCAGGTGGGCGTGAAGGCGCCAGGTACCGCAAACAGCACGACCTTCTTGCCGGCAAACAGCGCGTCCGTCGAGATCTCGACCGGGCCGTCAGCAGTCTTTTCCTTGAAGGTGGCGCTGGGTAGTTTTTCACCGATGGCGATGGTCATGGGATCTCCTGTTTGCTTGAAGTTTGCCGTTCGGCGGAACTATAGGTCGCGGTCGGCAAGAGGCAAGCGAAGACGGGAGGGGTCTCAGTCGAAAACGATGGACGTCTCCATGGACCGACTGCCGCTGGTCGCCAGAATGCCCCACCGTTTGCCGCTGATGTCGTAATTGTCAGGCAATTTGCCCACCGGCATATCCAGCGTATAGGCATGACCCTGCCGCTTCGCATCGACGCTTTCGAACAGGACATGCCCCTCGGGACCGGTCACCACCACCTGCGGCGGCGCGGTCGCACTGTCCGGCAGCCGCAGCGTCAGCCGTAGAACCTTTCCGCCCTTCACCATCGCATAATCAGTCACGGCAAAATCGTTGGCCGGAGGCGAGGGGAGTGCGGCACTGGCGGCGTTGAGGATCATTGCCTCTTCCACCGGCGTGCCCCGGACCGCTTTCATCGGCAGAGAGAATTCGGCCTGGAAGGGTATGCAGATATTACGGCAAATGCCGATAAACGCGGAAACGTCGATGCTTGCTGCCCCCAACGGCAAGACCTGTGAGGCTTGCCCCGCCTTGGTCGGCTTGTCGAGCTTCAGCGCAAACGGAAATGCCACGGCGCGATCATAGCCGATGTCGGTCACGTCACCGTTGGTGATCAGCTTTGGAACCGGATAGGACATCGTCTGGGAGGTGATCCCACTTTCGCGCGAAAATGTCAGTTGCGGCGGAATGCCCGCTTCACCCGGCTCTTTCCAATAGGTGATCCAGCCATCCTTCGGCTCGATCTGCATCGCTCCGCGCACGGTTCCATCGGGCTCTGGAGGCATGGTGACGATCCGCATGCGGCCGCCCTCGTTGGTGGCCCAGGGCGTCATTTCCGCCAGAGCATCGGCCGCAGCCGTCTGCAATCCAAGGCAGATGGCAGCGCCAAGCAACAGGTTTGCGGTTGTGGTTCGAATTGGGGTCAGGCTCCTCATCGCTCAGGGATTAACCGTTAAATGTTGAACGAACCAGCAGCGCTTTCGAAAAACAGGATCATTTTCCGTTGATCGCCACGGTTCGTGCCCCATGTTTCAGGAACGCTGCTGTGAAGCAGCAGCCACGGCACGCTCTCACAACCAGGCGGGCCCGGCCTTCAAAGACAGTCAGTACAGACATTTCAAACGGCCGCAGTTTTGCTAGAATAGGTTTCAAAGCGCTGCAGGTGGAGGCATGATGGCTTTTTCGCTTCTCTCGGGTGCTCAGGACGACGGCGGCAAGGGCGGTCGCGAACGCGGCTTTCTTGACGGACAGTTCCTGATTGCGATGCCGAGCATGCAGGATACCAATTTCTCCCGCACGGTCATCTATGTCTGCGCCCATTCTCCGGCCGGCGCCATGGGGTTTATCATCAACCGCGCCCAGGAAATTTCCTTCACGGAAGTGTTGCGGCACCTCAAGCTCTTGGACGAGCACGAGATCATTGCCCTCCCGCACGAATGCCGTGAGTTCCCGATCCTGTCTGGAGGTCCGGTGGAAACCGGTCGCGGCTTCGTGCTGCATTCCGACGACTTCTCGAGCGAATCCTCCATTCCCGTCAGCGACGATATCTCGCTCACCGCCACGCTCGATATCATCCGCGCCATCTGTGACGGCAGGGGGCCATCACGCGCTACCATGCTGCTCGGTTACGCAGGCTGGGGTGCAGGACAGTTGGAGCGGGAGATTTCCAGCAACGGCTGGCTGAACTGCCCGGCCAGCGAAGATCTGATCTTCGGTACGACGCTGGAAGACAAGTACGAGCGCGCGCTCGCCTCGATGGGCGTGACGCCCGCAATGCTCTCCTCCGACGCCGGCCACGCCTGAATTTCTGAAATTCTTGAGCTATGCCGGAACGAACTGCCAAGGCTCGGAGTTCTCCTAGTGCAAGACATCGAAAACGATGCCGCTAAGCTCAAGGAGAAACACTATGGGTAGCACCAGCGATAAAATTTCCGGAATGGGCAATGAAGTCTCCGGTAAGGTCAAGCAGGCTGTCGGCGACATGACCGACAACCACGAGCTGGAAGCCAAGGGCGCTGCCCAGGAAGCCAAGGGCGAAGCCCAGCAGGCCAAGGGTAAGATCAAGGAAGCCGGCAAGGACATCGTTGATCGCGCCTAAGCGATCCGAATCCGCCAAATCCAGAAACCTGTTCCGGTCCTACCGGGGCAGGTTTTTTATCATCCAGAATTCAGTTCACCCCAACTTCCACTTCGTCTAGCGGATCTGTCCATGCGCCTCTTCGACTGCGATCACTGCGGCCAACCGGTTTATTTCGACAATCGCAACTGCGTCCACTGTGGTTACAAACTGGCTTTCGTTCCGGAAAAGCTTGCCATCATGGCTCTGGAGCAGGACGAGATGGTTTCGGGTCCCGACGCCCCCGTGGCGGACCCGACCTGGCACCTGTTCGGTGACCTCGACAGCAAGGTGAGGCTCTGTGCCAACAGCAGCCTGGATATCTGCAACTGGACGGTCGTTGCCGAGGACCCGAACCCGTTTTGCCCGGCTTGCCGGCACAACCGCCTGGTGCCTGACGCCTCGACCGAGGAGGGGCTCGACCAGTGGCGTCGCATCAGCCAGGCGCAGCGCCATCTGTTCTATTCGCTGATGAAATGGAACCTGCCGCGCACCAACCGCGAAGAAGATCCGCAGGGCGGCCTCGTCTTCGATTTCCTGATCGACGAGATCCAGCCGGATGGAACGGTGAAGCCCGCCATGACCGGCCACGAAGACGGCCTCATCGCCATCCGCGCTGCCGAAGCCGACGACGCGACGCGCGAGCAGATCCGAATATCCATGAACGAGCCTTATCGCACGATGCTTGGCCATTTCCGCCACGAGACCGGCCACTACATCTGGGACAAGCTTATCCGCGACGGCGGCAGGACCGATGCATTCCGCGCCGTGTTCGGCGACGAGACGATGGATTATGCCGACGCGTTGCGCCGCAACTACGAAGAAGGCCCGCCGGTCGGCTGGCAACAGTCCTATATCAGCACCTATGCGAGCTCGCATCCGTGGGAGGATTTTGCCGAAACCTTCGCCCACTACATCCATATCGTCGATACGCTGGAAATGGCACGCGCCTACGGCCTGTCGATCGATCCGAGACGCCACGGCGAACTGGCGGCAGAAGTTGCGTTCCAGCCCTACGAGGCAGCGAGCGCCGAGCAGCTCGTTCGGGCGTGGATTCCGTTCAGCATGGCATTGAACAGTATCCACCGCGCCATGGGTGTGCCGGATCTCTATCCGTTCATCCTCGCCCCGGCGGTCACCACCAAGCTGCAGTTCATCCACGACATGATCCAGGAAAACCGCCGTCAGCATCCGGGCGCGACTTGGGAAGCCATGAGCGGCGCTGCGATGGCAACGGCTGTGTGATCAGGCTCTATGCACGCGGACGGGCCTGACATCAGGCCTGTCAGGCTGCTCGTCTCCCTCATCCTCGCCACGAGGCAAGATGAGGAAGTCGGAACTCAAGCCCGTTTCGTCAGCGGAAACCGTTCTTTCAGCAGTCGGCCAATCGCATCCGTCGTCGCCGGCGGGCCGAACAGGTAGCTCTGGCCGAAATGGCAGCCCATCTTGGCAAGCTCTGCCGCGTCTTCGTCGGTCTGGATGCCCTCAGCCACCACGTCCATCTCGAGCGCCCGCGCCATGGCGATGACCGAGCGCAGAAGCACAGCACGCTTGTCGGTGGCATCGCGCACCAACGACTGGTCGAGCTTGATAGTGTCGAACGGGAACTGCGTGAGATAGCCGAGCGAAGAGTAGCCGGTACCGAAGTCGTCGAGCGCGAGGCTGAGGCCGGTCTCTTTGAGCTTGGCCAGAACAAGACGCGCCTGTTCCGGGTTCTCCATCATCAGCGACTCCGTCAGCTCCAGCTTGAGCTGGCCCGGCGCCACCTGCGTCCGCTGCAACAGCGCCCGGACGTCATTGTAGAGATCGGCGTTCAGGAGCTGCGCACTCGAGACGTTAACGGATACGAAGATCGGCAGCGAACCGGTTTGTGCCTGCCAGGACGTGAGGTCTGAGGCCGCCCGTTCCATCGCAAAGAGGCCGAGAGGGCCGATCAGGTCCGACATTTCGGCGATCGGAATGAATTCGGAGGGCGGAATACTGCCGCGTTTTGGATGTTCCCAACGCATCAGCGCTTCGAAGCCGGCGATCTCGCCATCCACAAGCCTGATGATCGGCTGATAGGCGAGTGTCAGTTCGCGTCGCTCGATTGCGCGGCGAAGGTCGGTTTCGATCTGCAGACGATCGGTGCCGGTCGAGCGGAATGCCGGACGAAACGGTTCGACGCGATTGCCGCCGGCGCGCTTGGCCCGGTACATCGCCAGTTCCGCATCGGCGAGAAGTCCCGGGGCGCTTTCCTGCTGATCTACCCAGGAGGCTAGGCCGATCGAGGCGGTGAGCACGATCTCGCGGTTGGCAAAGTTGATCGGCACCATGATTGCCTTGGACACCGCATCGGCGAAATCCGCGACCTTGCCCGGGTCCCGCTCGGACACAAGGATGAGGCCGAACTGGTCGCCGGCAAGCCGTGCCAGCGTATCCTGTGGCTTCAAGAGACGACGCAGGCGCCGCGTCAGCGCGATCAGAATGTTGTCGCCTGCGGCAATTCCAAGCGAGTCGTTGACCTGCTTGTAGCGGTCGATATCGATCGCCATGACGGTTGGGCGCAGATGCCCGTCGCTGGGTGCCAGCGTCAGTACCGATTGCAGACGGTCGAGGAACACCTGGCGGTTCGGCAACCCGGTCAGGTTGTCATGCATCGCGTCCTGCAGCAGACGCTCGATCGAGTTCTTCTGCTCGGTCACGTCGATGACGGTGCCGACGCAGCGGATGATTTCGCCGTTTGAGCCGAGCACCGGCCGTGCGCGGATCTGCAGCCAGTGGAAATGCCCGTCTTCCGCGCGAATCCGGAATTCGTGGTTCAACCGGCCGCGGCGATGTTCCAGCAGCACGTCCAGCGTGGCGCGGAACCGGTCGCGGTCATCGGGATGAAGCCGCGGCAGCCAGTTGCGCACCGGCCCGTGCATGGAGCCTTGCTCGAGGCCAAGCCGCGTCGAGATGTCGGGCGTAGTCACCACGCGGTCGCGCGCCACATCCCAGTCCCACACGGTGTCGCCCGAACCGGTCAGCGCCAGCGACTGCCGCTCCAGATCGGAAAACAGACCCTGCTGGTAGGCGCCGCCGGCAAAGGCGTGCTGCATCACGGTAAAGCCGATCAGAAGCACGATCAGAACCAGTCCGCCGCCAAGCGCCGGCTGCACGATGTCGTTGTCGAGCTGGCCGGTCACCGTCAGCCATCCCCCGAACAGCCAGACCAGCAGCAGCGCCCAGGTCGGCACCAGAAGGATGGCGCGGTCATAGCGGTTGAAGCCGAGATAGACGATCAGGAGGATGCCGACAGTACCCGTCAACGCAAACGAAAGCCGCGCGATACCGGATGCGACAGACGGATCGTAGATCGCCACACCGCCGAGGAGCACGAGGCCGGCCACCCAGGCAAGCGTCGCATAACCCAGATGCACGTGCCAGCGGTTGAGGTTGAGATAGGTAAACAAAAAGATGACGAGCGACGAGGCAAGCGCCACTTCGGCTGCGGCACGCCATATTCGCTCGTCGGACGATGTCACGCTGATGAGCTTGTCGAGAAACCCGAAGTCGACGCAGATATAGGCAAGCACCGCCCAGGCAAGGGCTGCCGCCGCCGGCAGCATGGATGTTCCCTTGACCACGAACAGGATGGTCAGGAACACCGCAAGCAGACCGGCAATGCCGAGCACGATGCCCTTGTAGAGCGTGAACGAGTTGACCGAATCCTTGTAGGCATCCGGTTGCCAGAGATAGATCTGCGGCAGCGCCGGCGTCGAAAGCTCGGCGACGAAGGTGATCGTGGCGCCCGGATTGAGCGTGATGCGGAACACGTCGGCATCGGGGCTGGCGATACGGTCGAGCGCAAACCCTTCGGATGGCGTGATCGAGATGATGCGCTGCGAGCCGAGATCCGGCCAGAAAACCTTGGAATTTACGAGCCTAAAATGCGGCGCGACGATCACCCGCTCCAACTGCTCTTCGGAAACGTTGGAAAGCGCGAACACCGCCCAGTCGCCCTGGTGCGACGGCGAAGATGCGCGCACCTCGATGCGGCGACGGATACCGTCGGCAGCAGCGGCCGTGGAAACCTGAAAGGCCTCGCCCTGGTTGGCGTAGATGTCGGTCGTGCGGGTCAGGTCGAGCGCGGTGTCGTCGCGCGAGATTTTCACCGGCTCGGCCGCCTGTGCAAACGTCGCCGCCGCAAGAAACATCAGGACAGCGGAAACGATTCCAAGAACTGACGGCAGGCGCGGCATGGCCGAGAAACTCATGTGACGCAGCATCATGTGTTCAGCATTTTCGCAAATTCACCATCTTCTGGCAGTCGGGAGAAAATCACGTGGTCGCGCCACTCACCATTGATCTTGAGATATTTCCGCAAAAGACCTTCCCGCTCGAATCCGGCCTTTTCGAGAAGCCGGATGCTTTTCCAATTGTCCGGAATACAGGCTGCCTCGATCCGGTGCAACTGAAGTCCGCCGTAGATGTAGGGGATAGCCATCTCCAATGCGGCCAACATATGGCCTTGGCCCGAATGTTTCTCGCCCATCCAGTAGCCGACCATGCAGCTTTGCGACGCGCCGCGGCGGATATGGCCGATCGTCAGGCCCCCCAAAAGCTCCATCGTGTCGCGGCGGAAAAGCAGCATCGGCATGGCAACGCCTGACGCATGTTCCTGGGTGGCGCGCACCACGCGAGCGCGAAACGCCGATTCCGTCAGCTCGTCAGGGCGCCAGGTCGGCTCCCACGGCTGCAGGAACGCCCGGCTTTGCGACCGCAGCGTCATCCAGGCCTTGTAGTCGGCATAAAGCGGCAGGCGCATGATGTGGCGCTCGCCTGAGATCTCCGGTGTGTCCGGATGTCGCGATAGGAACCGAAACACGGACTTGGCCATGGTGCTTGTGTGCTCCGGGCAGGGCAGGCGGCTTGATCAGCCGGCCGCCTTTTTGGTTGTCACGCCTGGTGAGGAAAGCGACGCCGCGATCTCTTCCATCGACGGCAGTTGTGCGATCGGACCGACCGCCGAAAGCGTAGGCACCGTGTCGAAGAACAGACGTCCGGCAAGATCGGTCAGCCGCTGGGTCGTGATCCCCTCCAGGCGCTCCATCATCTCGTCATTGGGGATCGGCTTGCCGTAGAGCATCATCTGGCGGGCGATCTGGCCGGCGCGGGCGGCAGGGCTTTCCTGGCCCATCAGAAGCTGGGCGCGGATCTGCGCACGGGCCCGGTCGATTTCCGCCTGATGGATCTGCTCGGATGCCTTGCGCAGCTCTTCGACGACGACAGGCACGAGGTTCGGCAACTCGTCGCCGTTAGTCGCCGCATGGACGCCGAAAATGCCCGTATCGGAAAAGCCCCAGTGGAACGCATAGACCGAATAGCAAAGGCCGCGGCGCTCGCGCACTTCCTGGAACAGCCGCGAGGACATGCCGCCGCCGAGGATGTTGGCGAGAATCTGCGAGCAGTAGAAGTCCCGCTGGTGATAGGCCTTGCCCTCGAAGCCGATCAGCAGCTGGGCATCCATCAGGTCGCGGTCTTCGCGGGTGTCGCCGCCGATATAATGGGCGGGCTCGAGAACGGGCGTCGCACTCGGCATGGTCGGCAGGCTGGCGAACCGCTCCTCGACCTGCTTGCAGAACACCTGGTGGTCGACAGCGCCGGCCGCGACGATGAACATCCGGTCGGTCGTATAATTGCGCGAGAGATAGCCGCGGATCTGCGGCGGCGTGAACCCTTTTACCGTCTCCGGCGTGCCGAGAATGGCGCGCCCGATCGTCTGGCCGCGATAGGCGACTTCGGAAAAGCGGTCGAACACCACGTCGTCGGGCGTGTCGTTGGCCGCGCCAATTTCCTGCAGGATGACGTGCTTTTCGCGGCGCAGCTCTTCCTCGTCGAATTCCGATTCCGTCAGGATATCGGCAAGGATATCGACCGCGAGCGGCACGTGGTCCTTGAGCACCCTTGCGTAATAGGATGTGGTTTCGGTCGAAGTCGCGGCATTGAGTTCGCCGCCGACATCCTCGATCTGCTCGGCGATATCGCGGGCACTGCGCCTCGCTGTGCCCTTGAACGCCATGTGCTCGAGAAGATGCGCGATGCCGTGCTCGTTCTCGGTCTCGTTGCGGGCTCCGGACTTGATCCACACACCGAGCGCGACGCTCTCCAGGTGTGGCATGGTCTCGGTCACGACTGTGAGCCCGGAGGGGAGCCGGGTGATTTCAACATTCATATTCACGTCTTCGCGTCTTTCCGGCGCTGCCGATAACTGGCTCAATTGGCCCGTGCGTGGTCGCCGATGAATGTTTCAACGGCCTTCAGCTCGGCGTCCAGCGTATCGAAGCGCTCCTCCCTGTGCATCAGATCAGCAAGCCATGATGGAAGTGCCGGATCAATTCCGCAAGCGGATTTTACCGCCGCCGGGAATTTGGCGGGGTGGGCCGTGGCCAATGTCACCATCGGGCTGCCGGGTCGCGCGTTCTTCTGAGCCACGAAAACACCGGTCGCTGTATGCGGGTCGAGCAGGTAGCCGGTGGCTTCAAGCGTCTCGCGGATTGTCTCGGCAACCTGCTCCTGCGTGGCGCGGCCGGCGCGGAATTCGCGCTTGATCGCCTTCAGCGCTTCCGGCTTGATTTCGAACGCACCCGATTGCTTCAGGCTCGCCATGGATGAGCGCACGGCGCTCGGATCGCGGCCATAGGCTTCAAACAGAAGCCGCTCGAAATTCGACGAGATCTGGATATCCATCGACGGCGACGTGGTCGCCATCACGCCCTGCATCTCGTAGCGCCCGGTCTTCAGCGTGCGGGCAAGAATGTCGTTGTCGTTGGTGGCGATCACCAGCCGGTCGATCGGCAGGCCCATTTTCTTGGCCACGTAGCCTGCAAAAATATCGCCGAAATTGCCTGTCGGCACCGTGAACGATACCTTGCGATCCGGTCCGCCGAGCGAAACAGCAGCTGTAAAGTAATAGACCACCTGCGCCATGATGCGGGCCCAGTTGATCGAGTTGACGCCCGAAAGCTTCACCCGGTCGCGGAAGGCGACATCGTTGAACATCTCTTTCACGATGTTCTGGCAGTCGTCGAAATTGCCCTTGAGCGCCACCGCATGCACGTTGGATGCGGTCGACGAGGTCATCTGGCGCTGCTGCACCGGCGATACCTTGCCTTCGGGAAAGAGGATGAAGATGTCGGTCCGGTCGCGCCCGGCAAAGGCATCGATCGCCGCACCGCCCGTATCGCCCGATGTCGCGCCGACGATCGTCGCGCGCTCGCCGCGCTCGGCCAGAACATGATCCATCAGCCGCGCCAGCAGCTGCATCGCCACATCCTTGAAGGCAAGCGTCGTGCCGTGGAAAAGCTCGAGAACGAAATCGTTCGGGCCGGTCTGCACGAGCGGTACGACCGCCGGATGACGGAAGGTCGCATAGGCCTCGTTGATCATGGTCTTCAGCTTGTCGTCCGGAATTTCCCCGTCGACAAAATGCTTGAGGATCTCGAAAGCCACTTCCGCATAGGACTTTCCGCGCAGATTGCGGATGTCCCGCTTGGACAGCTGCGGCCAGTGGCGCGGCAGGTAAAGACCACCGTCGCGGGCAAGGCCAGCCAGCAGTGCATCACGAAAGCCGAGAGCGGGCGCTTCGCCCCGGGTAGAAATGTAGTCCACGACCGATAATCCCCAATCGATTTTTATTCGCGCCGCTGGTATAGACGATTGAAATCTCCGGTGAAAGACTGGAAAACGGCGCTGCGTTACGCCATGAGCATGTTTGGCGCGGCAAGCCGGTCAAAAGGGATGGAACAAGGTTGAGTATTGTGTTTGGCAAGATTTCCCATGGTCTCGTAACGGTATCCCTCCTGACGGCGCTCGCCGGCTGCAACTCGTCCTCTCCGGCGGGTGGCCTTGCGCCGACGGCACAGGCTGAAACCCCGGCGGTGGTGCAGGCCTATTGCCCGCAGGTCGTTCTGCGCGAACAGACGGCGATACGCCAGGAATACGCACGCGGCGGTCAGGATGATCCGCAGAAGCTCGTCTACCAGGCATCGCTGGCCGACGCGACGCGTCAGTGCACGGCAAACGAAACGACGATGACCATCAATGTCGTCGTCCAGGGCCGCCTCGTCGACGGACCTGTCGGTGCGCCGGGCCGCGTGACCCTGCCAATCCTGGTCGAGGTCGTCGATGGCGACAACACGATCTACTCGCAAAAGGTCGCCTATCCGGTCGATCTTCCGGCCGGCGGCACGCAGTTCATCTTCCAGAAGGCGGATGTGCAGATCCCGAACGCGCAGGGCGGCGCATCGCGCTTCACCCGCGTCCGCGTCGGTTTCGACAATGGCGCACCCAGCAAGAAGCCCGCACGCCGCAGCTAAGCCTGCGGCCACTCCGGTCGGGCGCTGACGGCGCCCGTTTAATCCTCGGTTAACCATAAATCCGTACCCAGTATTTGAAGATCGTCACGGGCGCGTCGCCCGCGACCATTCGAGACAGGGTTTGGGATGATTGCTCCAGCTATCGTGGCGGACGCGAAGCGGCGTCTGCGGCTTTGCACCGCCATCGTCACGCTGGCAGCGCTCGTTCCCGGCGGCGCATCGGCGCAATCGGCCTGGACCGGCGCCTCCGACAACGATTTCAAAAACGGCGCGAACTGGACAACGGCACCGGATGCCCCCGGCGCATCGGACGCAGCCTCGATCGGCTCCGGCGCCCCGACCGTCGCAACCGATGCCACCGTCGACACGCTCGCGGTGTCCGGCGGCACGCTCCACGTCGATGCATATCTGACAGCGACGAGCGGCACGACCCTGTTCGACATGGGCCGCATGGAGATCTCGGAAAGCGGCACGCTGTCATCAGACGTCACGATGTCCGGCGGCTCCATCAGTAACTCGGGCACGCTCAACGGCGACCTTGCATCTTCGGGTGGCGAAGTCGTCAACGACGGCACGATAGACGGCAAAACGACGCTCTCCGGCGATGCGCAGATGACCAATAATTTCGTCGTCACCGATGTCGATGTCGAAGCGACGGCCCGGTTCGTCAACAATTCCGGCGCCACGGCCGATGCCGTCACCAATGCGGGCACGACCTCTAACGCCGGCACGATCGCATCGCTCACCAATACCGGCGGATCCTTCACCAACGATGACGGCGGCACGGTCACCGGCGATACGGTGGTCTCGGGCGGCACAGTCACCAACAACTTCGTCGTCACCGACGTCGATGTCGCTGAAACAGCCAGTTTCGTCAACAATTCCGGCGCTTCGGCAGCGGCCGTTGCCAACGCGGGCACGGCGTCCAATGCCGGCACTGTCGAATCGCTTGCCAATACCGGCGGCAGCTTTACCAACAACGGCACCATTTCAGGCGCAACGTCACTCGAGAGCGGCACGCTCACCAACAATTTCGTGGTGACGACGGTCGATGTCGCGGCGGCTGCGATCTTCGTCAACAACTCAGGTGCCACGGCCGGCGACGTCTCCAACTCAGGCAATGCCTCGAACGCCGGCACGATCGCCTCGCTCAGCAATACCGGCGGCACCTTCACCAACAATGACGGCGGCGAAATCACTGGAAGCACCACCGTGACAGGCGGCACGGTCACCAACAATTTCGTCGTCACCGACGTGGATGTCGCGGCAGCCGGCAGCTTCGTCAACAATTCCGGCGCGGTCGCCGGCGATGTCTCGAACGCCGGAACCTCATCCAACGACGGCACCATCGCCTCGCTCACCAACACCGGTGGCAGCTTTTCCAACACGGGCGAGATCAGCGGCGATGCGACGGTGACGGGAGGCGTGCTCGTCAACGACGGCACGATCGGCGGCGCGATCGATATCGGCACGGATGGCATGCTGGCAGGCACAGGCGAGATCGGTGGCCTCACCGTCAGGTCAGGCGGCACGCTGTCACCCGGCCCGGGTATCGCGACGCTTGCCGTCAATGGCGATGTCACCTTCGAAGCCGGCTCGACCTATCAGGTGGAAACGGAAACGGACGGCACGTCCGACAGCCTTGCTGCAACCGGGTCCGTCAGCATCGAAGGCGGCACGGTAAAGGTTCTCGCGGGTAGCGGCACTTATTCACCCGCTACGACCTACACGATCATCACAGGCGAAAGCGTTACCGGCGCCTTCGACGATGTCATCACCGACCTCGCCTTCCTGTCGCCCATCCTTGCCTATGGCGCCGACGATGTGACGCTGAGCCTCTACCGGAACGATGTCGATTTCGCCGATGTCGCGAACACCGCCAACACGCGCGCAACCGCGACAGCAGTCCAGTCGCTCGGAACCGAAAACGATATCTTCCTCGGCGTTCTCCAGCAAAACGCCGATGGCGCTCGCGATGCCTTCTCGCAGCTTGGCGGCGAGATCCACGCCTCGCTAAAAACCCAGCTTCTAAGCGACAGCCGGCTCATTCGGGACGCCATCGTCGACCGGGTGAACGGCGCCGTCCCGATCCGCGCATCGGCCGATGGTGCGACCAGCTTCTGGGCAACCGGCATCGCAGCAACTGGGCAATTGCGCAGCGACGGCAACGCGGCCGGCATCGACAGCCATGCGGCGGGGTTGATCGCGGGCTTCGACGGGCAGGCATCCGATCACTGGCGGCTCGGCGGATTGTTCGGCTACAGCAATGCCTCTGCGGCTAGCGAGGCGGACTGGGAGAGCTATGATGCCGGGCTCTACGCCGCAGCGACATGGGGTGACGTTACCCTCACATCAGGCGCGGTCTATTCCGAAAACCGCATCTCGACGTCGCGCAGCGTCGACTTCGGCACGTTCACGGATGATCTCCAGGCCGATTACAGAGGCGCCACCCGCCAGCTGTTTACCGACCTGTCCTGGAAGACGACGGGAGGTCCGGTCACGCTGCAGCCCTTCGCAAGCCTTGCCTATATCAATCTCGACACCGATGGTTTTCGCGAAAAGGGCGGGGCGGCCGCTCTGACCGGTAATGGCGAAACGGACAACATCGCCCTTTCCACATTCGGCCTTCGCTGGTCGGCGCAAATGCCCGTCGAGGACCTGCCGCTCACCGTCTCCGGCATGCTCGGCTGGCGTCATGCAATGGGCGACCTGACGCCCGCATCCCGGCTCGCCTTTGCCAGCGGCGGCAGTCCGTTCATGCTGGAAGGCGTGGCTTTGCCGCGTGACACGGCCGTCGTCGAAGCCTCCGTCACGGCGCAGGTCTCAAAATCCGCGCGGCTGAAGCTCAGCTATTCCGGCGAATTTGCCCATTCGCTGACGAGCCATACCGCCAGCGCCAGCCTCGCAGTGCAGTTCTAGATTAGATCCCGCCCCATTCACCGAGTGCGGCAATCACCGCCGGCAGGTCGCTCATGCGCGAAATCACCGTTTCGGCGCCGGCATCCGTCAGCCGGTCCGCATGGCTCGGATAGGTATGCGATGCTCCGGTAAAGCCCACCACCCGCATGCCGGCCGTGCGTGCACCATGGACGCCATGGGTGGAATCCTCGATCACCAGGCACCTGTCCGGCTCGACGCCGAACTGCTTTGCGCCATGCAGAAAGATATCCGGCTTCGGCTTGACGCGGTCGGGACCGAGGTCCTTGGCGGAATAGATATGATTTTCGAAATAGGGCTTGAGCCCGACCTTGGTCAGCATCATGTCCAGCCGCTGGCTCGAAGAATTCGAGCAGATGCAGCGCTGCGTGGTCAGCCGCGACAGCGCGAACTTGACGCCGTCGATGATCTTGACGCTGCGCTCCAGCCGCTGGTCGAGCAGCTTTTCCGATTTGTCGAGCAGCGAGGCCGACAGGGGAATATCCGCTTCCTTTTCCACCTGCAGAAGAATGTTCTTCCAGGTCATGCCGGCGAAGCGCTCGCCCATTTCCTCGACGCTGATCGGATAGCCCGCTTCCGTCAAAAGCCGGGATTCGACCTGCGCCGCGATGATTTCGGAATCGACGAGCACGCCGTCGCAATCGAAGATGATGAGGTCGAAGCCGCTCATGATGGATACTCTTTGATGAAAGAAGGTGAGGGCGATCTACACGAGGGCAGCGCCGGAAACAATGCGGAGGGCGATTTCCTCTACCGCCAAAGCGGCAACAACACGGCGCGCCTCAGAAACCGTAGCGCGCCTCGGCAAGATCGATCTCGCGAACCAGCTTGCGTGCGATTTCCTCGGAAATCTTGCGCCGGCGGCCGAGCCTGAACAGCTCGTCCCGTTCGGCGCGAAGGGCGGCCAGCCTGAACCGCTTGTCGACCTCCTCCATCTTGCGCAAAAGGTCTGCCTCGTCCCCCATCTTGGAACGGCCCTCGATCCGCTGCCGGTAGAGTTCCATCAGCCGCGTGCCGACCTCACCGTAAAGATCGGCGTCGGTGCGGCCTTCGCTCATCGCATGCTGCAGTTTCTCGATCATTCGGATCGCCGCCTCTGCCGCCGCAATCCGGGCAATATCCTCTTCCTGGAGGTGGTCAGGTTCCGGCGGCAATTCGAGGTTCTGGAGAAGATAGGGAAGGCCGATACTGGCCGCCGTCAGCGACAGGATGATCACCCCGGCTGCCAGGAATATCACCAGATCGCGTGCCGGAAACGATGTGCCGTCGTTCATGGCAAGCGGCAGGGTGAGAATACCCGCAAGCGTGATCGCACCGCGCACGCCGGCAAGCGACATGGCCGCCAGTAGCCGCCAGTGCGGCTTGCGGATCGCCTCTCCGCGACGCGCGGCGCGATAGAGGGTGAAGCGCAAGGATACCCACACCCAGGCAAACCGCAGGGCCGCAAGTGCGGTGGTGATGACCGCCACATAGGCGATCAGCCAGATCGGGTGGAGGTGGCCCGTCTCGGTGACGATCCTGGCGGCGCCCGAGACGATGCCCGGCATCTGTTCGCCCAGCAGCACGAAGATGATGCCGTTCAACGCAAACTGCACCGTGTCCCACACCGCGTAGCGCCGCATGCGGGTGGCAGCCATCGTCTGGCCGCGCAATTCGGCAAAGCTCATGGTGATGCCGGCCGCAACGGCTGCCAGAATGCCGGAGCAATGCAGGTGTTCGGCCAGAAGATAGGCGCCGAACGGAATGAGCAGGCTGATCAGGATCTGCGCACCGGGTTCTTCGCCCAGCTTGCGCGACACGTAATACTTCGCCTTCATGACCACGAATGTGGTGCCAAAGCCGATCAGGATGCCGCCGATAGCCACCCAAAGGAACGTACCCACCGCATCCGTCAGCGAGAACACGCCGGTCAGCACGGCGGCCACCGCAAACTGCATGCAGACAAGGCCCGACGCATCGTTGAGCAGCGATTCGCCCTCCAGAATATGCATCAGCCGGCCAGGGATCGGCACCCGCGCGGCAATCGCCGAGACGGCGATCGGATCGGTTGGCGAGAGAATGGCGGCGAGCGCGAAGGCGACCGCAAGCGGTATCGCCGGGATCATCCAGTGGACCAGAAAACCGATCAGGATCACGGTGAAGATGACAAGCCCGAGCGCCAGTTCCAGGATCACCGCCTTGTCGCGGAACAGCCCTTCCTTCGGAATGCGCCATCCATCGAGAAACAGTAGCGGCGGCAGAAACAGCAGAAAGAAGAAATCCGGATCGAGCTGCACCGCAGACCCCGTCACGCCGGCGATCGCGGCCCCGAGCGCGATCTGCACCAGCGGCAGCGGAATGCCGACAGGCGAAAGCCTTGCCAGCGTGCCGCTCAGAACCACGGCGAGAAGCAGGACCAGGGCAATGGTGATGCTTTCCATGGTGGCGCTCCTATCCGTTCCGGTTCCGGCCTGAATAAGAAATGGGAATGGATGAGGCAAGGGCCGGGAAGGGGGGTGCGACCTTTAAGACCGGCTCAGTCGTTCTTGTAGGCCCAGCATCGCGGCTTTGAGCGGCGGCAGGTCATGCGCAATGACGTCCCAGATAAATTCGTCCATCAGAACACCTGCGTTGCAGAAAGTTCTATCCGATCTTTCAGGATCGGATGAAGGCTGTCCCGCGTCGTGACGTCTACAGGCACGACAAGTTCATCCTCGAGAAACAGCTTGATCCCGACAAGATCGAGCAGAGAGAACTTCTTGCTCTCGTCATAATCGATAAACAGATCGAGATCGCTGTCGGGTCCGGCTTCGTCGCGGGCAACCGAGCCGAACAGATAAAGCGAGGTCGCGCCGAGCGCCCTGATCGCGGCGGCCTGCCGTCTCAGCTTCTCGATCGCCTCTGCTTTTTTCATGAGTTGTAGCCTAGCGCATCTTCGCGCCGCTTCCCATCATTTTGCTTTTTTCCAGAAACAGGCCACCGGCTTCAGTCTTTGGTAACCAAAATGAGTAACCATAACAGTCAGTAAATTCGTATCCAGTACAGCGTAGCGAGTGTCTCATGGCCGCAGTCCTTCCTTTGATCGACCTCCAGAAACAGGCCCGTCCTCACGCCTGGATGAACTCCATCATCAAGGGCGATTGCGTGGCAGCCCTCGAGGCGCTGCCGGATAAATCTGTGGATGCGATCTTTGCCGATCCGCCATACAACCTGCAGCTCGGCGGCGCCCTGCATCGCCCCGACCAGAGCCTGGTCGATGCCGTCGATGACGACTGGGACCAGTTCGCTTCCTTCCAGGTCTATGATGCCTTCACCCGCGCCTGGCTGCTTGCCTGCCGCCGCGTGCTGAAGCCCAACGGCACGATCTGGGTGATCGGCTCCTACCACAACATCTTCCGCGTCGGCGCGATCATGCAGGACCTGAATTTCTGGCTCCTCAACGATATCGTCTGGCGCAAGACCAACCCGATGCCGAACTTCAAGGGCCGCCGGTTCCAGAACGCCCACGAGACGATGATCTGGGCCAGCCGCGATGCCAAGGCCAAGGGCTACACGTTCAATTACGAAGCGCTCAAAGCCTCCAACGACGACGTGCAGATGCGCTCCGACTGGCTGTTCCCGATCTGCTCCGGCGGCGAACGCCTGAAGGGTGACGACGGCAAGAAGGTTCATCCGACCCAGAAGCCGGAAGCGCTGCTCGCCCGCATCATCATGTCCTGCACCAAGCCCGGCGATGTCGTGCTCGACCCGTTCTTCGGTTCCGGCACCACGGGTGCGGTGGCCAAGCGTCTCGGCCGCAACTTCGTCGGCATCGAACGCGAGCAGGATTATATCGACGCCGCATCCGCCCGCATCGCGTCGGTCGAACCGCTCGGCAAGACGGAACTGACGGTCATGACCGGCAAGCGCGCCGAACCCCGTGTCGCCTTCAATTCACTGGTCGAAAGCGGTCTCGTCAAGCCTGGCCAGATCCTCACCGACGCCCGCCGCCGCCACAGCGCCATCATCCGCGCCGACGGCACGCTGACCTCGAACGGGGACGCCGGATCGATCCATCGGCTCGGCGCCAAGGTTCAGGGGTTTGATGCCTGCAACGGCTGGACATTCTGGCACTACGAGGAGGCAGGCGTCTTGAAACCGATCGACGACCTTCGCACCATCATTCGCAACGGCCTGCCAAAAGCGGACTGAGCCACCAGTCCCGGGACCAGATCCCATGTCAGCTCGCGAGCTTCCTCTTCCGGTTTTGTACCTCTAGTCCCGGAAGAGGATCATGTGACGCCCGGAGTGTGAAGGCTCCGGGCGTCATCTTTTTTATGGGGCAAATGCACTGATTTCGGGGCCGCAACGACACAGGCTCTGATCAGAGTAACCCTGAACACCTCCGAATTAGAATGTTTCGGCCCGTCCGCCGATCACCCGGCTAGGTTGCCTGCCGTCCATCCGGGTATTCTGCAGGCCCCTTGATCTCGATCTTATTGCCAAACGGGTCATGGATGTAGAACGAGTGCCCCATGCCCCGGGCGCCGCCATGAAACGCTTCCTGGACGATCTCTACCCCGTGCTTATCGAGATGCGTACGCAGTTCGTCATGGTCGAAAGGGCTGGTCGCAAGACAGACATGATCGACATTGCGCCCACCGGTCACCGGAGGCGCTGCTTTCGTTCCGCCCGGGTGGGTTACATCCCACAAGACGATCAATGACGAGCCGAACCAGACCTGCTCCATCCCCAGTGCCGGATAGGAATAGCCAGGCCGGCACCCCAGGACATCCGTGTAGAACGTAAGCGCACGTTTCATGTCGTCGATCAGAAGAACGATGTGATCAATGCCGACGGGAGCGAATGGAATTGCCATGAGGGGTGCCGTCTTAACGTGAGGTCGATTGCAAAACGAGGTGGGTGGGCCGGGAACTTATATCGTCAGCATACCGGCAACCACCCCCAAACCTTACACCTCGATACCGTGATCCCTCAAATCCTTGCGCAGCGTTTCCGGATCCGTGAAATGCACAGCGTGCCAGCCCGCTGCCCGCGCGCCTTCGACGTTGGGATAGCTGTCGTCGATGAAGATCGAGGCTTCGGGGGTGAGGCCGAAATCACGGGCGTGCTTTTCGTAAATGGCCACATCCGGCTTGATCAGGCCGATCTCGCCCGACACTGTAACGCCGCGTGGCTTGTCGAGAAACGGGAATTTCCGGCGGGCTTCAACGAACGTGTCGGCGGCGAAGTTGGTGAGCATGGTTACGTCGCGACCGCTCTCGATCAGGCTTTCAAAGATGGCGACGGAGCCGTCATAGGCATGCGGCACCATTTCGTGCCAGTGCTGGCGGAAGGCGCGGATATTGGCTTCCTGTTCCGGATGCTGCTCGAGCAGCAGCGCTTCGGCCTCATGCCAGTTGCGGCCGCGGTCCTGTTCCAGGTTCCATTCGTGGGTGCAGACGTTGTCGAAGAACCACTTGCGTTCGGTCTCGTCGGGAATGATCCGGCTAAAGGGAAGGTTGGGATCGTAGTGGATCAGAACCTTGCCGATGTCGAAAACGATGTGATCAATCTTGGCCGCCATAGAGGATGTTTCCTGCTGTCAGTTTGGAGCTTTTGCGAAGGCGAGTGGTATAGCCTGGACGATTGCTTTTTTCATGACGGTCGGCAAGGCCTGGTTCTCCAGGCTCTCCACCGGTTCCCACCAGCCATTGTCCACAGCCACCTTGGTCACCTTCGCGCGAAAAATCGAAAGCCGCAGCTCGAAATGGGTGAAGACGTGAATGACCGTACCACAGGCCTGCCAGTCGGCAGACGGGATCGGCGCGTGATCGATCGTCGTGCCGCCATCGAGCCGCGCCGTCCATGCGGTCGTCGGCACTTCCGTCATGCCGCCCAGAAGACCGGTCTCGATGCGCTTTCGAAGCAGCACCTCGCCATCGGGCGTCACCGCCACGAAGGCAGCGCCTTGGCGAACAGGCTTTTCCTTCTTCGCGGCCTTCACCGGAAACCGCTCGGGATCGTCGCTGGCCAACGCCAGACAGTCGTCGCGGAACGGACAGAGCGCGCAGGCGGGACGTTTCGGGGTGCAGATCGTCGCGCCGAGATCCATCATCGCCTGGGCAAAATCGCCCGGCCGGTCCGATGGCGTCAGCTTCACGACCTTTGCCTTCATCACGGGCTTGGACCTCGGCAGCGGCGCGTTGATCGCATAGAGACGCGAAATGACCCGCTCGACATTGCCGTCCATCACGGCCGATTGCCGGTTAAACGCGATCGCGGCAACGGCCGCCGATGTATAGTCGCCGATGCCGGGCAGGGCGCGCAGGCCCTCTTCCGTATCGGGAAACACCCCGCCATGATCGGCTGCGACCGCTTCGGCGCATTTCTTCAGGTTGCGGGCGCGGGCATAGTAGCCAAGCCCCGCCCAGGCCGCCATCACGTCGTCGGAAGGGGCTGCGGCAAGATCGGTCACCTTCGGCCAGCGCTCGAGAAACTTTGCGAAATACGGTTTGACCGCCTGCACCGTCGTCTGCTGCAGCATCACTTCTGATAGCCAGATACGGTACGGATCAGGCCTGATCCCGGCTTTGGCAGCCGTCGGGCTGATGCGCCAGGGCAGCTCGCGGTGGTGCCGGTCGTACCAGGCGAGAAGCCTTTCCGCGTGGGTCGGGCCATCGGTTGGGCCATCGGCCGAATTCGTCGTCTTGGGAAGCGTCTGGAGCATCGTTTGCCGTTTGCCGCTGGAATGGCCTATAGGTATGCGTCAATGCGCCGGCATCAAGGACGGCACAACCTCAGGCGGCCAGTTATCCAGCGATGAATGCTCCGAAACCTCCGTTCCGCCGCAAAGGCGCGCTGCAGATCTCCGAAGTGGCGAACGGCATCATCGATCCGGTGCTGGCACGCCGCGCCGGCATATCCACCGCGCTGCTCGGCTCCTGGGACGCGATCGCCGGCGAGGATTTCGCCGATTGCACGCGGCCGGAAAAGATCGCCTGGTCGCGCTATAACGATGGCTATAGCGAGGGAGGCCACCAGCCTGGTGTCCTCACTATCGCCTGCGAAGGGTCTCGCGCACTGTTCCTCGGCCATGCCCAGGGCGAACTGATCGCCCGCATCAACGGCTTTTTCGGCTTTCCGGCGGTGCGCCAGATCCGCATCGTGCAAAAACCGGTGTCGCAGACCTTCAAGCATCCGCGCAAACTGCAGCCCCTCAAAGGCGAAGCGGCGAAACGGCTGGAGGGCATGATGGAGGGGATCGAAAGCGAAGCGCTGAAGAAAGCCGTCGCTAGGCTCGGCACCGCCGTTCTCCAGCAGAAGCGCAAGTAAGGGGATCTGGCCCACCCTCGCCACCCTCATTCCTGTGCTCGTCACAGGAATCCAGCCCCAAGTCCTTGGGCTGAAATAACTCTTTCCAGCGGGGAATATGCTTCGCCAGAATTGCTCTACTGGTCTTAGAGAAAACTCACATCAGCAGCAGCAATCAGCAGAACTATCCCCTCTCACCCCCATTTCGTCACAATTCTTTGAAGGGATTTAACACTCCACCGCTTGTCGGGGCCAAGTCGCCACGATACGGAATATCGAACTTTTTAAAATCTCGAACACGGGTGTTCCATGCAGTTGAACGATAAGACCATCACCAGACGCGCGCTTCTCGGCGGAGTGGCGGTCACGGCGCTTTGCCTGTCGCTGCCGCTCGGCATCTCCGACGCCTTTGCCCAGGCACTTCCGGAATCGCAGGGCGATGTGGATATGGCGGCGGCGCTGAAGCCTGGCACCCTGCCGGAAATGGCGCTCGGCGAAGAAAACGCCAAGGTCACCGTCATCGAATACATGTCGATGACCTGCCCGCATTGCGCACACTTCCACAACACCACGTTCGAGACGATCAAGAAGAACTATATCGATACCGGCAAGGTTCGCTTCATCATCCGCGAATTCCCGTTCGATCCGGTCGCGACCGCTGCCTTCATGCTGGCCCGCTGCAACCCGCAGAACCCGGCCGAACTCGCAACGTCCGCGCAGTATTACCCGATGGTCTCGATGCTGTTCAAGCAGCAGCGCGCCTGGGCAGCCCCTGCCGACAAGGATGTGCGCGGCGCTCTCCTGCAGTCGGTCAAGCTTGCAGGTTACTCACAGCAGAGTTTCGAAGCCTGCTTGACGAACCAGAAGCTTCTCGACGACATTAATACCGTCGTTAAGCGGGGCAACGAGGAATTCGGCGTCAATTCCACGCCGACCTTCCTGATCAACGGCAAGAAATACTCCGGAGATATGACGGTTGACTCCATGTCGAAGCTTTTCGACAGCCTTCTGTAAGATCGCCACCCCGGCGGGTAGGGGACCCGTCGGCGGGAGAAAGGGCGCAGCATGAAATTCAACAAGCTGCGCGTCGTGGGCTTCAAGTCCTTCGTCGAGCCGACGGAATTCATCATCGAGCGAGGGCTGACCGGCGTGGTCGGCCCCAATGGCTGCGGCAAGTCCAACCTTGTCGAGGCGCTGCGCTGGGTGATGGGCGAAAACTCCTACAAGAACATGCGCGCGTCCGGCATGGACGACGTGATCTTTTCGGGCTCGGGCAACCGTCCGGCCCGAAACAGCGCCGAAGTCGGCCTCTATCTCGACAATTCCGATCATACGGCACCCGCTGCCTTCAACGATGCCGACGAGATCCAGGTGTCGCGCCGCATCGAGCGCGAAAATGGCTCGCTCTACCGTATCAACGGCAAGGAAGCGCGCGCCAAGGATGTGCAGCTGCTGTTTGCGGATGCCTCGACCGGCGCTCGCTCGCCCTCCATGGTTGGGCAGGGGCGGATCGGCGAGCTGATCAATGCCAAGCCCCAGGCCCGTCGCCAGCTTCTGGAAGAAGCGGCCGGCATTTCCGGCCTGCATTCGCGCCGCCATGAGGCCGAACTTCGCCTGCGCGCCGCGGAAACCAATCTGGAGCGGTTGGAAGACGTCGTCGCCCAGCTGGAAAGCCAGATCGAAAGCCTGAAGCGCCAGGCACGCCAGGCTAACCGTTTCCGCATGCTGTCGGCCGATATCCGCGCCCGCGAGGCGATGCTTCTGCATATCCGCTTCGTTCAGGCCCGCGAGGCGGAGGCGGAGGCCGAAACCGCGCTCAACCAGGCCACCAACATCGTCGCCGAAAAGGCACAAGGGCAGATGGAAGCGGCAAAGGCGCAGGCGATTGCCAGCCTCAGACTGCCGGAATTGCGTGAGGACGAGGCAAAAGCCGGTGCCGCCCTGCAGCGCCTGCAGATCGCCCGCGGTCAGCTGGAAGAAGAAGCCGGCCGCCTGCTGCGCCGTCGCGACGAACTGACGCGAAGACTGTCGCAGCTTGCCGAAGATATAAGCCGCGAGGAACAGCTTGCTGCCGATAACACCGCCTTCCTCGAAAAGCTGGATGGCGAAGAAGCCGAGCTGACCGAGACGCTGGCAGATTCTGGTGCGGAAGCGGACGACCTGCGCGAGGCTTTCAAGGCCGCGGCCGCAACGCTTGCCGACAGCGAGAAGCTGTTTGCCGCAGTCACCGCCGAACGGGCCGAAGCGGCTGCCGGACGCAATGCGCTGGACCGGCTGATCCGCGATCTCGCCGAACGACGCCAGCGCCTCGACCGGCAGATGGCCGATGCGACTGGCGAACTCGACGCGATCGGACAAAAGCTCTCCGGCCTTGATGATCCCGCAGAGCGGCAGGACGCGGTGGAAGCCGCCGAAATCGCCGTCGAAGATGCGACGATCGCGGCGGAAGAAGTCGAGTCGGCGCTCGCCCATGCGCGCTCTAACGAACTGATGGCCCGCGGCCCGGTGGAAGCCGCCCGCTCGGCGCTGAACGCGCTCGAAACCGAAAAGCGCACGATTTCCCGCATGCTCGCCGCAGGCGCCCTGTCCGGTGGCTTCGTCCCCGTCGCCGAAATGATCCGTGTCGACCGTGGCTATGAGGCAGCGCTCGGTGCAGCCTTGGGCGATGATCTCGAAACACCTGTCGATGCATCCGCCTCCGCCCACTGGTCGATCAATGGCGACGGCGCCTCTGATCCCGGCCTGCCGGAGGGTGCGCAAGCCTTGTCGACCTATGTGACGGCGCCGCCGGAACTGGCGCGCCGGCTCGGGCAGATCGGCGTGATCTCGCAAGACGACGCCGAGAGGCTGATGCCGCTGCTGCGCCCTGGCCAGCGCCTCGTGACCCGAGAGGGTGCCGTCTATCGCTGGGATGGCCATATCTCGGGCTCCGAAGCGCCGGGTGCGGCTGCCCTTCGCCTGTCCCAGAAAAACCGTCTGTCGGAGCTGGAAGGCGAGATCGACGAGGCGCGCGATATCCTCTCGGAAACCGAGGATGCGCTGGCAGAAGCTGGCACCGCCATATCGATTGAGGAAAAACGGCTCGCCGAAGCGCGCGACCGCAGCCGTTTTGCCGCCCGCCAGTTGAGCGATGCCCGCGATGCGCTTGCCGCTGCCGAACGGGCAGCCGGCGATCTCACCCGTCGCCGCGATGTGGTTGCGGAAGCGGTCAGCCAGCTGACCGGCCAGATCGAGGATCTCGGTGTCCAGGAAGAAGATGCGCGCATCGAGCTCGAGGACGCACCGGATCTCTCCGCCATTGATGCCAAGCTGTTGAACCAGCAAAGCGTTGTCGCCACCGATCGGGGCCGTCTCGCCGAAGCGCGCGCCGCCTATGAGGGCCAGAGCCGCGAGATCGAGGTGCGCAAGCGCCGCATCGCCGCGATCGCCCAGGAACGTGCCGCCTGGGTCTCCCGCATCGCCAGCGCCGCCGATCATATCGGCAGCCTTCGACAGCGCGAGGAAGAGGCGCGCGACGAGATCGTCGATCTCGAAGCAGCACCCGAAGAATTCGACGAGCGCCGCCGCGCACTGATCAACGAATTGCAGAAGGCCGAATCAGCCCGCAAGTCCGCCTCCGATCGGCTGGTCGAGGCGGAAACCCGCCAGCGCGAGACCGACCGTATCGCCGCCACGGCCTTGTCGGAACTTGCCGAAGCCCGCGAAAAGCGCGGCCGTGCCGAAGAGCGTCTGGTCTCCGCCGCCGAAAAGCGCCACGAGGGCGAGCTGCGGATCCGCGAGGCGCTCAATGTGGAGCCGCATGACGTGATGCGCATCGCCGGCATCGCGCCCGGTGCCACGCTTCCCGACATCCGCGAGATCGAACGCGAAGTCGATCGCCTCAAAATGGAGCGCGAGCGGCTCGGTGCCGTCAACCTGCGTGCCGAGGAAGAGCAGAAGGAGCTTTCCGACAAGCTCAGCGCTCTGATCCACGAGCGCGACGACATCATCGACGCCATCCGCAAACTGCGTGGCGCGATCCAGAGCCTCAATCGCGAAGGACGCGAGCGCATGCTGGCCGCCTTCGATGTGGTCAACAAGCAGTTCCAGCGGCTGTTCACGCATCTCTTCAATGGCGGCACGGCAGAGCTGCAGCTGATCGAGAGCGACGATCCGCTCGAAGCCGGCCTCGAAATCCTCGCCCGCCCGCCGGGCAAGAAGCCGCAGACGATGACGCTTCTGTCAGGTGGCGAGCAGGCACTGACGGCGATGGCGCTGATCTTCGCCGTCTTCCTTACCAACCCCGCACCGATCTGCGTGCTGGACGAAGTGGATGCGCCGCTGGACGACCACAATGTCGAGCGTTACTGCAACCTGATGGACGAGATGGCCGCGTCGACCGAGACGCGATTTATCATCATCACCCACAACCCCATCACCATGGCCCGCATGAACCGTCTGTTCGGTGTGACCATGGCGGAGCAGGGGGTGTCGCAGCTGGTGTCCGTAGATCTGCAGACGGCGGAACTGCTGCGCGAAGCCAGCTGAGCCAGCGCTTTCCCGGTCAACCGGTCGCGGCCTCCGTATTTCTACCTACGTCAATTTACCCATATGGGACATCAGCGTCTCGGCGTAGTGTAATTTAACTAAAATCATATTGACGTGTGGTGCCTCGATGCCGCAAGTTCAGCATCGAAGTACCGCCGATATAGAGACCCCCCGCACGGGTTTTCCTGTCCTGTGCGGAAGGCTTTGCGGGGCCGATGTGATCCGGCCCCGCAAAGCGTTTTCATCTCTTTCCGACATCCGCGCCGCAGGCGTCTTTACAGCCCCGTCAGCCGCACATTCGTCCCCCAGGGGTCGAGAATGTCGATATGATCGACAGCCCTCGTGAAGCTGACCGACGCCTGTTTCAGCTTGTCCTTCAGCGCCAGCAGGTCGCTCTTTTCTGCAAATTCCAGCGAGAACCAGTCGAGCCCGGTTTGCGTCTCTTCCCGCATTCCCGCACCCGCGCTCTGCCAGGTGTTGAAGGCGAGGTGGTGATGGTAATGGCCGGACGAGAAGAAGCCCGAGTCGTCCCGGTTGCCGCGTGTCGATGACAGGCCGATCAGATCGCCATAGAAGGCCCGCGCCTTGTCGATCTCGCCGACCCGCAGATGGATATGACCGATCCTGAGGTTGGCGGGCGCTTTTGTGTAGGTGTCGCGGTTGATGTCGGTAGTGGCGACGATATCGTCCACGTCGAGCGCATTGGTGCCCATCGTCACCACCTCGCCCTCCCATGTCCACATTTCGTGCGGCCGATCCCAGTACACCTCGACGCCGTTTCCTTCGGGATCGGTCAGATAGACAGCCTCGCTGACGCTGTGATCGGCAAATCCTGTGATCGGAAATTGCCGCTGCGCCACATGCACCAGCCAGCGGGCGAGATCGCCGCGGTCCGGCATCAGGTAGGCAATGTGAAACAGACCGGCAGAACCCGGCGTCTCGAAGGCGGCCTCTGCCGAACGGACGAGATGCAGAAGCGGCGATCCCCCCGCACCCAGCACGACGCGATCGCCGGAAACATCATCCTGCTCGATGATCTCGAGCCCGAGCATGCCCTGGTAGTACGCGGTCATGGATTTGAGGTCCCGCACCCGAAGCGCCGCCTGATCCACATGGACAGGCGTCGTCACGGCAAAGGGCAGGGCAGGTGCAGCCATCGCCGCGCTCGTTCCTTCCGCCAGCAGCGCGCCGTTAAGGGCGGCCGTCGCAGACACGACACCCGCCAGTTTCAAAGCATTCCGTCTCGTGATGGTCATCGAAGGCCCTGCAGGTTCCGGCGGCGTTATAGAGACGCGCTAACCCATGCGCACGTCACTTTCCTGTCAGGCATGAGAACTCACCGATTTTGCTGCGCTGCAACATAATCCTGACGCATAATTCCCAAACGATCATAAACGCTGTAAATGCTTGAGAAGACTGGGTGGAGATGCGAAATGGCGAAATGGGTCTATCGCTTCGGCGATGGCAAGGCGGAAGGAGGCGCTGGTGACAGCATCCGTCTTGGAGGCAAGGGCGCAAACCTCGCGGAAATGGCAAGCCTCGGCCTGCCGGTGCCGCCCGGACTGACGATCGTCTGCGATGCCTGTACCCATTATTTCGAAAACGCCCGCATGCTGCCCGACGGTCTGAAGGCGGAAGTCCTCGATGGCATCGCCGCTATGGAAGCAATCACCGGCCGCCGTTTCGGCGCCGGCGTGCAGCCGCTGCTTCTTTCGGTGCGCTCCGGCGCGCGGGCCTCCATGCCCGGCATGATGGACACGGTCCTCAATCTCGGCCTCAACGACCAGACGGTGCAGGCGCTTGCTGAAGATTCCGGCGATGCCCGGTTTGCCTGGGATAGCTACCGCCGCTTCATCCAGATGTATGCCGATGTGGTGATGGGCCTCGACCACGAAATCTTCGAGGAGATCCTGGAAGACGAGAAGGCGCGGCTGGGACACGAATACGATACCGAACTTTGCGCCGCCGACTGGCAGCACATCGTCTCCCTCTACAAGCAGCTGATCGGAGAGGAACTGGAGACCGGTTTCCCGCAGGATCCGCATGAGCAACTCTGGAAGGCGATCGCTGCCGTATTCGCCAGCTGGATGAACCCGCGCGCGCAAACCTTTCGCATGCTGCACCGTATCCCCGAGGAATGGGGAACCGCGGTCAACGTCCAGGCCATGGTGTTCGGCAATCTCGGCTCCACATCGGCCACAGGCGTTGCCTTCACCCGCAATCCCTCGACCGGCGAGAAAGCCTTGTACGGCGAGTTCCTCGTCAATGCGCAGGGCGAGGATGTGGTCGCCGGCATCCGCACACCGCAATCGATCACCGAGGAAGGCAGGCTCGCCTCCGGTTCCGACAAGCCGTCGATGGAAAAGCTGATGCCGCAGGCATTCGCCGAGTTCCGCACGATCTGCGACCGGCTCGAAGCCCATTACTGCGACATGCAGGATGTGGAATTCACCATCGAGCGCGGCAAGCTGTGGATGCTGCAGACACGCAACGCCAAACGCACCACCCGTGCTGCGATGAAGGTCGCCGTCGACATGGTCGAGGAAGGCGTCATCACCGAGAGCCAGGCCGTCTGCCGCATCGATCCGCCCTCGCTCGACCAGCTGCTGCACCCGACCATCGATCCGCGCGTCGAACGCCATGTCATCGGCTCCGGCCTGCCCGCATCGCCGGGTGCTGCGACCGGCGAGATCGTGTTTACCGCCGAGGAGGCGGTCGAAGCCGACAAGGAAGGCCGCAAGGTCATCCTCGTGCGCATCGAGACCAGCCCGGAAGACATCCACGGCATGAACGCCGCCGAAGCGATCCTGACCACCCGCGGCGGCATGACCAGCCATGCGGCCGTCGTTGCCCGCGGCATGGGCATTCCTTGCGTCGTCGGTGCCGGCTCCATGCGCGTCGACCTGCGCAACGAGGTGCTTCTTGCCGCAAACGGCGTCAGCCTTAGGCGCGGCGAAATCATTACCATCGACGGATCCTCCGGCCAGGTGCTGAAGGGTTCCGTGCCGATGACCCAGCCCGCGCTGTCTGGCGATTTCGGCAAGCTGATGGCCTGGGCCGACAAGACCCGCCGCATGACCGTGCGCACCAATGCCGATACGCCGCAGGATGCCCGCGCCGCCCGCTCGTTCGGGGCGGAGGGTATCGGTCTCTGCCGCACCGAGCACATGTTCTTCGAAGGCGACCGCATCCACATCATGCGCGAGATGATCCTGGCGGAAACCGAGAAGGCGCGGCGCGCAGCGCTTAGCAAACTTCTGCCGATGCAGCGGTCGGATTTCACCGAATTGTTCGAAATCATGCACGGCCTGCCGGTAACGATCCGCCTGCTCGATCCGCCGCTGCATGAATTCCTGCCCAAGACCGAGGCCGAGATCGACGACGTCGCCCGCGCCATGGGCATGCCGCCGGCCTTCCTCGCCAGACGTATCGATGCGCTGCACGAGTTCAACCCGATGCTCGGCCACCGCGGCTGCCGGCTTGCGATCTCCTACCCGGAAATCGCCGAAATGCAGGCACGCGCCATCTTCGAAGCGGCGGTCGAGGCCGGAAAGACCACCGGCGAGCCGGTCGAACTCGAAATCCTCGTGCCGCTGGTCAGCCTGCGCAAGGAGCTGGATTACGTGAAGGGCGTCATCGATGCGGTGGCGAAAGACGTCGCCCGCGAAACCGGCGTGCCGATCGCCTATCTGGCGGGCACGATGATCGAATTGCCGCGCGCCGCCCTGCGCGCCCATGTGATCGCGGAAACCGCCGAGTTCTTCTCCTTCGGCACCAACGACCTCACCCAGACCACCTTCGGCATGTCGCGCGACGACGCGGCGGCCTTCATTCCCACCTATCAGCGCAAGGGCATTATCGAGCACGACCCGTTCATCTCGCTCGATTTCGATGGCGTCGGCGAACTGATCCAGCTCGCAGCCGAGCGCGGCCGCAAGACGCGGGCAGACCTGAAGCTCGGCATCTGCGGCGAACACGGCGGCGACCCGGCCTCGATCCGCTTTTGCGAAAACGCCGATCTCGACTACGTCTCCTGCTCGCCGTTTCGCGTGCCCATCGCAAGACTGGCTGCCGCCCAGGCGGCGATCGAGCGGACGAAGAGCTGACCGGTCAGTGGCGGTGAATATAAACCGGCCGCGTCACCACGATCGGCTGGCGCCCCATCATCGCATCGCTTTCCGCCCGCCATGCGCGTCGCTCGGCGCGGCGGTCGAGTTCGATATCGAGCAGGCAGCGCGCCATGGCATCGGTCCCGGGACGGAACCCAAAGCGCGCGCAGGACTGCTGATCCGCCGCCCGCCGCTCCTCCGGTGTGATGGTCTGGCAGGAAGTGAGTGCCGTTCCGATGACGGCCAGTGTGGCGAGAAGGGCAAGACGCATGACGGGCTCCAGATGATGGCTGCGGCACCCAGATGTCGCTTTCGCGGATCCCAACTCGGCACCAAACCTATAACGACGCAATGCTCCAGACATGTCAAAGCCTGTCACCAGTGGAGGTTGGATTGGCCCGGCACTCGTGTGACCGAATGAAGAAGGCAGGCATTGTTGCATGGGCGATCATCGCCGCCCTGTTTGCGTTCTACCTGATAACCAGCGTTCCATTTCCTTTTGTGCAGGCTTGGTGGCACGCTGCAGATGACGATCCGCACGACCGCTTTTCCAAACGCCACCGCATGGCCGACTGGCTCGTGGTGACAGGCGCATTGGAAGGCTTGAGCCGTGGCGAGGTCCTGGCGAAACTCGGACAGCCACCACCCACAGCCAAGTTCACGGACTATGATCTCGTCTATCACCTCGGCGATGAACGCGGCTTCTTGTCCATAGACTCCGAGTGGCTCGTGATGCGCCTGTCACAATCTGGGAACGTGACGGAAAGCCAGGTGATCCGCGACTAATAATCTGCAAGGATTCCATTCCCCGCCGCGCTGTTCTACAGAAGGAAAGAGACTTTGCATGGAGCCGCTTTCACACAATGACCGTCCGCTTTGTCCGGCCCGTTTCCCGCGCCGCCTATTTCGGGCGCAGGCTCGGCTTCTGCGCTTTTCTTCTGTTCGTGGTTTCAGCCGTTGCGCATCGGTTCGGGCCGCTGAACGAGCCGGATTTCGTGGCACTTGTGCTGTGTTCCGCAGCCATTGCGGCTGCCTCGGTACCGCTGTCGCTGCTGGGTCTCGCGCGGCTCTGGAGTGTCGGTGCAAGAGGAGGCGTTGCTGCTGCCCACGGGCTGGTGTTTGCAGCCGTCCCGCTTGCCGTCGTGGTGATGGGAACCGTGTCCTATCTCACGCTGCCGCCGCTTTACGACATCTCCACCGATATCGCCGATCCGCCTGCCTTCGTCTTCGAACCGACAGCTGACCAGCGCTTCCTGCAGCGGCGCCCGCCGATGGTCACGCCCACTGAGCGCCGCGCGCAGGTTGCCGCCTATCCGCGCCTCACCGGACGACGTTACGAAGGGGCCGTCGACCGCGTCTACGAAGGCGTCCAGAAGGCGCTGCGGTCCGCCCGGATCGGCATCGTCAAGACAGAGGGGCTGGAACTGGTGGAGCCCGACATCCTCACCCGTGCCGCGCCCCGCGACGAGCAGGCGCCGGTGCCGGATGTGGCGCCGGTGCCGCTGCGCCGGCCTGAACTCACGCTCGAGCCGACGATCGGCGCCGCCGGCGATGTGCTGCTTCAGGGCGAGACCCGCACGCTGGTGCTCGGCCTGCGCTTCGATATCGTGATCCGGTTGCGTGAAGATGCCGAGACGACATCCGTGGATCTGCGCGTCGTCTCGCGCTTCGGCCCGCATGATCTCGGCCTCGGGGCTGAAATTGCCCAGGATTTCCTCGATCGTCTCGATACCGAACTGCTCGGCATCACCGGTGGCTAAGCGCCCGTCAAGCCAGCGTATAGATGCCTGAAAGCGATGGCGGTCCGTCGGTTGCAACCTGTCCCTTGCCGATCAGGTCTTCCAGATGCGCCAGCACCGAAAGGGCGGCCGCACCATGCAGCCGCGGATCCGTCCGCGCATAGATCGCCGTCACCATATCCGGGATCAACCGGTCGCCGGCGCGGATCCGCTCCAGCACCGCACGCTCGCGCATCCGCCGGTGCGTCCGCAGGCCGCGCAGAAAAGAGGCGGGCTCCGTCACCGGTCCGCCGTGCCCTGGAAAGAAGATCCGGTCTTCGTCCCCGCGCGCCAGAAGCTTTTCGACCGACGCCATGAAATCCGCCATGGATCCATCCGGCGGCGCAACGATCGTCGTCGCCCAGGCCATCACGTGGTCGGCAGAAAACAGGATGCCGGAATTTTCCAGCGCGAAGGCGCAGTGGTTGGCGGTATGGCCGGGTGTATGGAGGACGGTCAGCGCCCACCCGTCGCCCTCGATCCTCTCACCATCACCGGCCGCGATATCGGGCACGAAATCGGTATCAGCGCTTTCAGCGAGCGGATTGATCTCGCCCGCGTGCAGGGAACGGGACGCCCGGTGCGGCCCCTGCGCCACCGTCAACGCCCCGGTCGCTTGGCTCAGCCGCCGTGCCAGCGGCGAGTGGTCGCGATGCGTGTGGCTGACAAAGATATGGCTGACACGCCGCCCCTCAAGCGCCGCCATCAAGGCTTCAAAATGCGCCTCGTCCTCCGGCCCCGGATCAATCACGGCCACCGACGATGTCCCGACGATATAGCTGTTGGTGCCATGAAAGGTAAACGGCGAGGGATTGCTCACCGTCAACCGCTGCACCCCTGCCGCGATCGTCACGGGCACGCCATAGGAGGGCGAAAAGGTCAGATCGAAATCAAGGTCTTCCGGCATGCTCAAAAACTGTCCTGCCGCCAAGGGCGCTTGTTGTCATCTCCCCGAGGTTTAGCACCCGATCAACGCCCGTAAACCCGAAACCCCGCGTTTATTCGTGACAATCCCGAATTTTGCCGTTGAGAGGGCGGCAAAGCTTTGCTAGAGCAAGGCCACTTCCGGTCCGGGCCAGCAATGATTTGCCCCCGACCTGTTGGGGCGTCGCCAAGCGGTAAGGCTCCGGTTTTTGGTACCGGCATCCCAGGTTCGAATCCTGGCGCCCCAGCCAATGCATCACGTTTCGTGCAAACCCTCCAACAAGTGACCGAGAAGCGCCTGGCCGCATATGGTCCTCAGATCCTGTGGTCTGCCGTGTTTTCCATAACTGACGACGTAGTTTATTTTAGACGAATGTAATTCTTTTGAAACCCTTGAGAGTTGCATATGCGAACAGGAAGAAATTGGTTCTTGTGTCGCATTAATGAGTTCATTCAATACAATCTCTCAAAGCCTTATCGATGTTTGGCTGCGGTCGGGCGAGATGGCAGACCCGGAAAGCGTGTATTCTAGCTTCGTCTCCAGCCTCTCCATCAAGATGGCGCTGTCCGTTGTCGCAACGGGAGACGAAGACCCGTATGACTGGCGGTTTCGGCGGGTGAGGGACTTTGGGTTCAAGAGCCATTTGCTTGGTCAATTGAGGCTGCAATTTCCCGATGCCAACCTTCGAGATCTCGATCGAGGCTTCGTCGATGAGGCCATCATCCCAACCTATTCCCGCTGTCTGCAGGTCGGGCGCCCGACGCTTGAGCTTGTCAGAACGAAGGTTCTCGGGGTCAGGATCGGCTACGAGCGACTGCTGCTTCCTCAAAAGTGCGAGGGAAGGCCGAACTGGTGTATCAGTCTGGTCGAAGGGCGGTTCTTTATTCCGCCGTCGAAAGAAGCAAAGACCGACATGACGGATGACAACATCATCCAGCTGCTGATCGAGGGGCAGACGACCAAGGAAATCGCCGAAGACCTTCACCTCTCGCCAAGGACGATCGAGCATCGCATCGACAAGCTGAAGGGTCGGTTCGAAGCCAAGAACCTCGTGCACTTGGTGGCAAAGCTCGTCGCCACGCAGATTGGTCATAGGGAAAGAGAGAACCCCTAGAGCGTTTCCTGGCAAGATTGAAGCATTCTGCTGCCTCGAACGATTGCAGATGGTTGCCCGGTCGGCGCCCGTCGTAGCCACATTCGACGGTCAAGTCGGCCGGGCGCTCAGGCCTCCCGATCCAGCCAACCCGATGGGCCGGGCAGCCTTTCGCCAGGATCAAAGCCGATCGGCTTTGACGTACCCACAGATATGCCCTTCGCCTTGCCTGTCCGAAATCCTGCGCCGGCAGGATGATTTACTCTCGCTGGGAAACGCTCTCGGTTACCGGTTTACAACCCGATTGATGGCAGCTCTTTCCCGGAGAGCCTCAAGCGACAATCCGGTACTTGTCGATGCGACATTGTAGAGGGCAGTGGAGATATTCTTGGTCTGGAAGGCCAGACCATTTTCGCCGAGCCGGTGATTGAAGCCTAGAAAATTGCCATTGCGGTCGAGGAGTACGTGGAGGCCGAAGAACATCTGGTCGAAGTCCTGGCTTCGCGGCTTGTAAAGATCTGTGCCGCCTGCGGACGTGTTGATCTCGCCGTCGAAATTCGCGATGAACATCTGCGTGACGGCGATGGCGTTGGGGCCGTGCTCGGTTACGACTTCCCCGAACTTGCAGGCTCCAAGATGCGGGACAGACTGCAGAATCGACGCACGAATTGCCTTGCGCATCCGGTGCCCTGTCGGAAGCGAAGAGGCGAAGAGGTGATTGGCATCGTCGCCGAGGATCGACAGGTTCTCCTTCGTGACAGCGATGACTTCTGAAAGAACCATGTCTGCGGCGAGCCGTCGAAACTTTTTGGCTGAGGTTGCCATCGGTTCCGGCTCGCCCGCTTCGCCATGAAACCAGCGTGTGTATTTCGCTGATGGGAGCGCAGCATCGCTAGAACTTGAGGCGGACAACGCCGTGCGCGAGATTTTCTTTACGTCGTCACCGAAACGGTCCCCGTACTGGAGCTTGGCTACACTCATGATGCCCTCTCTTCTTGCGTTGATGAAGAAGATATGAGTGCAGCCTTAAGAGGTTGCTCCCAGACGCTCCGTAGTTTCCCCCTCAATTGACGCAGGTCAACTTTCGCTAGGGGGCGCTTGCAGCATTTTGGAAAGGCGGTTCTTCGCAGCAATGGCAATGGCAATGGCAATGGCAATGGCATTCGGTATGCGGATAAGAATGGGTGCAGTGACACCGTGGTGCGCGGCTGCTGGAAGCGGGAGCGCTCCCACGCCCCGCGATGTTCTCGACTGGCACATAGGCGCAGCGGCCTTGATGTCTTAACCAAATTCCTTAGCCTTGCTTTAACCGCCGAAGCCTAGCGTCTGGAAACGGTTGAGGTGGTTAACTGAGACCGTAAAACCGCACCGATCCTAAATTTGGCAAGGGTAGGTGGCTGTCCACTTGTTGTTGAAGGCGCAGTGTGCTTTCAAGGGGCGTCCTTGCGCGACACCGGCCTTGCGTCGTGTCGGCCATCGACTTCGGAATCTGGAGTACTTGATTTGTTGCGAATGACTGCAGTCGTGTTCTGCGTGGCTTTGACGGGATGTCAGGCCGTTCCGGGGCAGGGGCCTTTGGCGTCGGCAATCACGACCGAGGGCGGTCAGTCCGCAGCCGAGTTGAATCGTCCGAATGCCGAGGTCTTTGACGTTGTCGACGTGGACAGCCGTTCCGCACGCCTTATCTCCGATTATGTCTCGACCGCGTTGAAGCGTCGATTTGGATTTGGCGGCGGCGGTGGCCGTGCCGTGATCGGCATCGGCGACCAGTTGCGCGTGACGATCTTCGAGGCCGGTGCAGATGGCCTGTTCTCGACACGCGAGTCGAAGCAGACCCCTATCGAGCTGGTCGTCCAGCCGGATGGCAAGGCCGCGATCCCTTATGTCGGCCAGGTGCGGTTCGCAGGCAAGACGCTTGAGGAAGCTCGCCAGTCCATTCTCACGGCGCTCCAGAGCAAGGCAGTCGAGCCGGATGTCATCGTGACAAGCGCAGACACGCCTTCACGCTCTGTGACGGTATCAGGCGCGGTGGCGAAGTCGTCGCAGACCCCTATCGGCCTCAGTGGCGACCATATCACCGATGTCATCGCCAAGGCCGGCGGCGCAACGGCGCAGCCCTATGAAACATATGTCACGCTTGTGCGCGGCAAGCGCACTGGCACGGTGCTTCTTAAATCGATCATCGACAATCCGAACGAGAACATTTTCGTCCAGCCGGGCGACCAGATCTTCCTGTCGCATGATTCGCGCACCTTCACGCTTCTGGGCGCGATCAAGGGCAACAGTCGCAAGGAATTCGGCGCGAACGACCTGAACCTTCTTGAAGCAGTTGCGATGGGCGGCGGCGGCGACGACGCGTCGGTCAATGGCAGCGGTTACTTCCTGTTCCGCTACGAGGAACAGGAAGTCGTTCAGAGCCTGCTCGGTCCTGCACGCCTCAATGCCATGTTGCGCAAGGGAATGAAGCTCAACAGAGACGGACGTTACCCGATCGTCTACAGGTTCGACATGAGCAAGCCCGACAGCCTGATCGTCGGCCAGACGTTCCCGGTCAAGAACCGCGACGTCATCTACGCGGCACGCCATTTCTCGGTCGACTTCACGAAGTTCCTGCGCATCATCGGCGCGCCGATCAGCACGGCGTATCAGGGCCAGCGCTTGCTGGAGGACTTGTAGCCCGCAGCCGCCGGAGCCCTCCCAAGGGATTTCGACGGTATCTTCAAGGGCCACTGCGACGGCGGAGCGCTGTTGCTTCATAGAGTTACGCCTAGGGCAGTGCCTGGCCCGTAAAGGGCTGCTGCGAGCCCGTATTCCCCATCACTACCTCTGCCAAACGCCTCGTAAGTTGTGCGCTGCCTGATCGCAGACCGCGCGACCTGCGGCCTGCAGAGAAGCCGGTCGGCAGATGGTTACGATTGAGAGCTCTCCGCGGTGCCATGACGAAAAATGCCGCCTTCCAAGGGAAGACGGCATCGATGATTGGCGTCGCGGCTTCAGCCGTATTTAGGGAATAGGCGAGGCCTAGTTCCTGTCGCGGATGTTGTAATACCCCATCACCACCACGCCCCACAGAAGCAAGCTGCCGATCAGAACCAGGAATGAGTTCAGTACGCGGGACGGATACTGCGCCATTTCCGAGAGGCTTGGACGAATGAAGACGGCCAAGTAGCGCTGCTTTGCGTTTGCATCGAGCCGCGCCTTCTCGAGGCTGGCGAGCGATGACGTGTAGGCACGTTCAGCAAATTCGCTACTGGTCTGCAGTGTCTCATACTTCTGGATACGACCGGCAACATCCGAGCCCGTAGCACTGCGGCCCTGCTTTCCGGCCGCGGTACCGCTACCGAAACGCTGCCGTTCCCGGTTAAGCTGGGATTCGAGGCTGGTGATCTGCGACCGCAGCACTCGGACGCGCGGCGTGTTTTCGCTCAACTGTGTCAATGCTGTGGACAGGTCCGTGCGCAACTGGACGAGTTGCTGTTCAAGCGAGCCGATCAACTGCGCAGCAAGCTTTGCACCTTCGACCGGATCAGCTTCCTGGGACGAGTCACGGTAGTCGCGCAGGGCTTCTCTGGCGCCGGCAAGCCTGTTTTCCGCCGTGCTAACTTCCTCCTGCGCCACTTTCAGGACTTCGGTACGGCCGTAAAGGGAAAGCTCGTTCACGAGCTTCTCGCTCTGGGTGATCACGAAATCGGCAATCTGCTGCGAATCCTCGGCCGAAAACGCCTTAACCTGAAGGTTCATGATACCGGATGTATGATCGAGATTGACGCTGATCATATTGCGCCAGTAGTCTAGCTTGTCCTCGATCGGCGCATCCTTCGAAATGCCGTAGAAAAAGTCGGATCCTCGTGGCGCAAAGATCTTGTCTATTCCGAACGCCTCGTCGATGGCCTGCACCATGCGCTCGCTCAGGATGAAGTCGAGGAGAACGTAGGAGTCCGAGATCGTGCTGCCGCTTGATGCCTGTCCAAATATGCCCATCAGGTCGGAAGCTTGGGCCGACTCGATGCTGCGCACAGAAAATGACGATGAACTGTGATACTGGTCTGCCGCTACGAACGCCATATAGAGCGAGCTCAAGGCCGTCGGGACAGCAACCGCTAGAACAAAGCTGGCGCCAATCACGAAATGTCTTGTTTTCAGCAGGCGCGTCTTGCCGACAGCGGCACTCGTCGAGACCGCATCTGAACTCGGCTCGGGTGCAACGACTTCCGGCTCCGATGGCGGAACAGGGGTGGCAGGAGCTTTGAGCGGGCGTTCCAGCAGTCCCTGAAGGAGAACCAGGTTCTTCGGCACCGGTCGCGGCTGGCGCAGCTCGGGTTCGATCCTGTTGTCGCCTGCACCGGCGATCTTCTGTTGCGCGTTGTCCAACCTCAATGCCTCTTCATATTGTTTTCGTGCACCGTGATGGCGTCTTCAAGTTTATCATAATACGTCAGCTTGCCGTCTTCCAGCACGATTCCGGTCTCGCAGTAATCCCGAAGCGTGCCAGCACTATGGGAAACCATGATAACATCTGAAGCGCTCAAACGCTCCTTGAATGTTTCCTTCGATTTCCGTTTAAAATTCGTATCTCCAACCGCAGTTATCTCGTCGACGAGATAATAATCGAATTTGACGCCCATGCTGACGCCGAACGCGAGGCGGGCTTTCATGCCCGATGAATACGTGCGCACCGGCGCCTGGAAAAAGGAGCCGAGCTCGGCGAATTCTGCGACATAGGCCACCAGTTCTTCCGTATCGACCCCGTAGATCCTCGCAACGAAGCGGACATTCTGTTCGCCGGAAAGATTGCCCTGGAAGCTGCCCGCGAACCCAAGCGGCCACGAAATTTTCCCCTGCCGGGTGACCTTGCCAGAGTCGAGATCCAGCGTCCCTGCGATGATCTGCAGCAGGGTCGATTTTCCGGCGCCGTTGCGGCCGAGCAGTCCCACGCTCTTACCACGCGGGATCACAATGCTCGCATTGTCTATGATCGTCTTCGAAACGCCCTTCATCCGGACACGTTTCGTGGCCTTGTCCAGCTTTATCATCGTGCTCTCAACACGCCTCTCGAAATGGTGAATATCGCCATGCCTGCGAACAGCAAGACGGTCGTGACGCGGAGGAGATAGTCCAGATCGAAGCCTATCGCCCGATATTCTGGATAGAGTCCGGTCCGAAACAGCATGACAAGATGTGCAATCGGGTTGATCAGAATGGCATCACGCGCCACGGGTGGCAGTGAATCCGGTAGGTAAAAAATCCCTGAGATCAGGAACAGCGGCCGGCTGACGATGCCGAAAATCTTGTCGTACAGTGGAAATCGCTGGAACAGCACATTGTTGGCGAGCGCGAGCCCGAGCGCGATGAGGCTGCCGAGGCTAATCGCTGTCAGGATCGGTGACAACCGGATCGTCGGCGTTGTTTTCAGCTGCATGATCAGCGGTGCAATGATGCAAATCGCAACCACGCAGGTCGTGCAGAACTGCAACGAGAAGCGGGCCGCGATCGTGTCGATCGGAGCAACATTTGGATAGCTCAGCAACGGCCGGTTGGCATTGACGGCGCTGTTTAGATAGCCGGCCATTGCCGCATAAAACTGGAAACAGACAAAGCCGCTGGCAAAGAACAGTGGGAAACTGGTTCCCAGTGCAGGCTTGTGCGCGATCGCCATGAAGATCAGCGACATGAACGCGATATAGGCGATAGGCTCAAGCAGCGCCCACAGGTATCCGCCCGGGTTCTTTCCGAACCGGGTCGACATCTCTCGGATGACGAGAGCTGTCACGACGCGCAAGTGGGACGTAAAGTAGTACAAACGACCTCGTGATTTGCTCGCGGGTTGAAACTGGACTTGCCACGCCGCCGCAGGGCATGTTCTTGCACCTAAAATATGTCATTTGAAGGGAATACGCCAGTGGTTCGAATCATGCCGATTGAAAGGCGTGCCAGCGATCCCTGTTGACCTAATGACCTCCACCAACCATTCCCGTAGACCTTACCCATCGCACCAACACCAACACACCCAACGAAGGAACCCAATCGAGGATGATTGCCGCTGGAGCGCTGGACCTTAGTGGACGATCCGTGTTTGCGGTGCATATCCGGCGCTGGAAGCGGGCGATGCTGGAGGCGTATTTTCCGGAAACGGAGTTTCGGTACCTGCCGCTTTACCTGAATGACCGGACGTTTATGCGCGACTGGCAGGATGCCATTCTTGCGACGCCCGGCGCGACCCTGCTGGTCTGGAGCCGGAATGTCTCGGATGCCATCCTGGAATTCGCGCATTCCAACCATATCCCGGTCGTGTTTCTGGAAGACGGGTTCATCCGCTCGCTGGTCGGCAATGCCAGCAAGAGCCTGCCGTTCTCGCTCACACTTGATAGCCGCACGCCCTATTTCGACAGCCGCCAGCCTTCCGATCTCGAAGATATCCTGAACAGCTATGATTTCGATGCCGACCCTGATCTGATGGAGCGGGCAAGGGCCGGCATCGATCTTCTGCTCCGGTCCGGCCTCAGCAAATACAATGCCGCTGCCCGACAAGGCGCAGGAGCAGATCTCCTGGCGGCAAGGGCTGTACCGGCCGATGCTGTGGTGCAGGCGCAACGTCGCATCCTTGTTATCGGCCAGGTGGAGGACGACGCGTCGATCCGCTTCGGCTGCGATCGTCCGTTTACCAACAACGACCTCGTGCGGTTGGCAGCCACGGAAAACCCGGATGCCGAAATCCTCTACAAGCCGCATCCCGATGTTCTGAACGGTGTCCGTCGGCAGTGGTCCGATCCGTTAGACGTCGCCCATCTCGCAACAATTGTCTCCGCGCCGGTGTCGCTTCCGGAGCTTCTCGCGCGCGCCGATCATGTCTACGCCATAACGTCGCTCGCAGGTTTCGAAGCGCTGCTGCGGGGCCTTCCCGTGACGCTGGCTGGATGTCCGTTCTATGCCGGGTGGGGCCTGACCGACGATCGGCAGCCGAACCCGCGGCGGGGCCGCAGGCTTACTATCGAACAGCTGTTCGCCGCGGCCTATCTTTTCTATCCGCGCTATTTCAATCCAGTCGATGGAACCCAGATCGATTTCGAAACCTGTCTGGCGCTGGCGCTCCAGTGGCGGGAAAAGGGCATGCCGGAAACTCAAATCAGGGAAGTGCCGATACCGGCGCGGCCGGGCTTCGCGATGAGGGGGGCCTATGGCCTGTTCGGCTGGCGGCATCTGCTGACCGTGCCGATTGCTTGGCTAATTGCTAAGGCGGGGTCAGAGCAGGATGCGCGCGATTTCCGCCGGAACCCGATCCTGTTCTTCCGCGAGCTATCCAATCCGTGGCTGAGACGCCTCGGACGGATCCTCTATCCCCTCGATGGGGAGAGCCGTTGAGCGGGCATCGCCGAGTGACGGCGATGCCCGTTCCATTTACTTCTTCGGCAGCAGCAGTTCTTCGCAATAGCTTGGGCCAGTGGAGCCGGGACGATCTGCGGTGATGGTGATGTCGCGGATCGTGTAGCTTTCGGAAACAGTAACCTTGGCCGAGCAGCTAACGCTTACCGATTTGCCGTTTGCAAGCTTGATGCGGGTATAGCCGCCGCGCCAGTTGTAGATCGTCGAGCTGCCGCTATCGACATCGCTCAAGGGTGGGCTGAACTTGGCGAAGAACTCACCAGCCGAACGGCCGGTCCAGTAGGTGTTGATCGGGCTGCTGGCAACGCTGACAGTGGTGCATGCAGAAAGCGCTACCGCGAGAACGGCGGTCAAGGGGAACAGGCGGCGGCTCATAATCTTCAACAAATCCTCTTGCATGTGGTGATCGCCCCAGACAATGCCTGCCAGGCAGGGCTTTTGAGATGGGCAAAGCTTTGATCTCGCACTAACAGATTTCCGCTGCCTGTCGCGACATCATCTTTCCAAACAGCTCTCAATTTTCATCCGAGCCGCTTTTTTGCAACGCCTTGTTCTCGAGGTATTTGAAGCGATGATCAGGCCTGCACGAGACCTCATATTTTTTCAAAGCACACGCTTGTGCAACGGAAAATGCCGGTTTATAGAGGCGCCACTGGTCACGGAGTGTAGCGCAGCCTGGTAGCGCACGTCGTTCGGGACGACGGGGTCGGAGGTTCAAATCCTCTCACTCCGACCAGTTTGACCCTTGTCCCGCAAGGCTCCTTCCCGAAAAAGCTCACTTCACAAGCGCGCGTTTCATCCACGCCCATCCAGCATCCCCGCCACAATCTCCGCCGACCTCTCCGCTCCATCCAGCGAAAACGGCAGTTCCTGAACGCCAGTGATCCCGCTCGCCCTTCGGATGGCCTCTGCCAGCGCTTCACCGGTCAGCGATGCCTCGTCCACCACTTGCGCAAGTCCGAGCGCTTTGAGCTTTTCGGCGCGCACAGTCTGCTCAGTCTCGCCGCCGGTCGCGAACGGGATGAGGACTGGCCGGCAGGTGGTGCGGAACAGGTCGCAGACGGTGTTGTAGCCGGCCTGCGAGACAGAGATTTGGGCATTTGCCAGAAGCGACGGGAAGTCGGGGCGGAAACGGATGACCGTCACGCGGGAGCCGGCCTCTGCCGAGATCCGGTCGAAATCCTCCGCGGGAAGATTGGGCCCGGTGATGACGCACCAGCTGCGGCCGTCGTTGAGAATGCGCTCGGCTTCCAGGGCCGCGCCGATCAGCCCCGCACCGACGGCGCCGCCGCCGGCGGAGACCAGCACGTCGAACCGGTCGGGCGAGGGGGTGGGCGTATTGGGTGCGACGAGGCCGGTATAATGGATCTTGCCCGCAAATTCCGACGCCCTGCGAAAAGTCTCCTCAAGCTTCACGAAGCCCGCATCGCCATGCACCAGCACGCCGTCGAAATGATCCCGCATCAGGGCAATCGTCTCGTCGTCGCGGCCGGATTTGCGGTTCTCCTGCAGAATGTCGCGCACGGAGGCAAGAAGCAGCGGATTTGGCTCGGCAGACCTGATCGCGTCCAGCAGCGGCAGAAGTTCGAACCGCATCTGCCGGCGACCGAAGGGAAAGGCCTCGGTGATAACCACATCAGGCTTCAGGTCGTGAAAGAGATCGAGCAGCAGGCCGGTGCGATGGGCCTGGAAAGCCTCGTCCACTGGCTCGCCGGTCGTGGCATCGCTAAGCGATGAAAATCCGCTATTGGAGGCGACCACCGGCGGCAGCTGCACATGCGCCATGCCTGCAGGCGGAAAGCCTTTCACCGGCGTGCCACCCGTCACCAGCGTCACGTCGAACCCGGCGCTCTGCAGTGCCGTGGCAACGCGGCTTGCCCGAACGATATGGCCGATACCCAGCAGGTGCTGCACATAGAACAGGACGCGCCGGCCCTTGCCGATCGAGGTACCGTTGTTCATCGGTGGGTCTCCAGGCTTGCAAAGCTCTTGGTGAACAGCCGCTTGAGGTCGGCAATGCTGGTATGGTGGTCGAAGTCGTGGCGCACCTTCGCCTCGGCGGCCTGACCCAGGCGCTGGCGAAGGTCAGGTTCGCGGATCGCTTTTTCGAGCGCTGCCGCCAGCGCCACCGGATCTTCCGGCGCAACCAGCAGTCCGTTTTCCCCATCGACGAAAAGTTCGGTAATGCCTGAAATATTGGTCGCCACCACGGCAAGGTTCTGGCTTGCGGCTTCCACCATCACGTTGGGCAGGCCGTCGCGATCGCCGTCGGCGGTAATCCGGCAGGCGAGCGAGAAAAGGTCGCTGTCGCGGTAATGCTCCAGCACCTCGCGCTGGTCGAGCGCGCCCTTCCAGGTGATGCGGGATGCGATCCCTAAGTCTTCGGAAAGTGCCTTCAGGGGGGGAAGCTCGTCGCCGCCGCCGATATGGGTAAAGCGCCAGGCAAGCTCCTGCGGCAGCAGCGCGAGTGCGCGCAGAAGCGTGTCATATCCCTTCTTCTTCACCGCCCGGCCGACGCTGACGATCCTCACCGGATCATCCGGGTCGCGCCCGTCGCGGGCAGGGCGGGTACCTGCAAAATGCGGGAACCGGTCAAGATCCAGCCCGTGATAGCTCAGATGCACGTTGTGGCGGGAGGAAAGGCTCTGCAGCCGCTCATGGCCCGCCTTGGTGCAGGTGACCGTCCAATCAGCCTCGTCGAGCTTGTCGGAGAGATCCCAGGGCTCGGACGTCCAGATATCCTTGGCATGCGCCGAAACGGTAAACGGGGTGCCGCTCATCCGGCTTGCATAGCGGGCAACGGCTGCCGGCGTGTGGATGAAATGCACATGCAGCCAGCCCGCATCGTCAGGCCATTCCGCTACCAGAACCGCAGCCTGTCCGAAACGCCGGAAGCGGTTGCGCGAGAAATCGCGCGGCAGGTCGCGCAGGAACGCCTTGAGCGCGGAGCCGAAGCCCGGCAGCGTCGCGACCTTCATGAGCGCCTTTGCCACCCGCACCGGCTCCTCGTGCAGGTATTCCGGCAGGTAGCTCACCGGCGCCCTGATCTCGTCATGCACCGGATGCCGCTTCTTGTCGGTCGGGCGGCGCATGGCCACCAGCTTCAGGGTAAAGCCTGCCCGTTCCAGCCCCAGCAGTTCCTGGGCGATAAACGTTTCCGAGAGCCGCGGATAACCTTTCAGCAGCACGACGATGGTCTTGTTGGTCATGTCAAAGCAGTTCCAGCAGAAATGCGCAGCGGGTTTGCACCCGGGCCGTTTGGCAGCGGCACTGCGTCCGGTCAGGAGAGGGCGTGTTAGCCTTGCGCAATCGCAAGGTGGCGTCCCTTGTTCTTCATCCACCCTTCGACGATCTCGCCGATATGCGGCAGGCCTTCCATCTGCAAGCCGGGTGCCGTCACCGAGGGCGGGTCGCGCTTCCACAGCGCCTTGATCGCGGCTGCAAATTTCGTGGCATCGGCACTGTCGTCGGCAGACAGCATGTCGACGAGACCGAGCTCCGCGCCGCGTGTCGCACGGATCAGCTGTTCCTCGCGCGGCTGCGTGCGCGGCACGATCAGCGCCGGCTTGTCGAATGACAGGATCTCGCAATAGGTGTTGTAGCCGCCCATGGCGATTACCGCCTTGGCGCCGGCGATCCGGTCTTCCATGCGGTTGTCGAACTCGATCACCTCAAGGCGCGGATCGTCCTTGCAGGCTTCGGTAAACACGGCGCGCTGCTCGGCCGGCATGTAGGGCCCAAGCACGATCACCGTCTTGTAGGTCAGCGCCGGATCGGCCTGATAGGCTGCAATCACGTCGCGCACCAGATCTGCGCCATCGCCGCCGCCACCGGTCGTCACCAGCAGGTAATCCTCGTCCGCATCAGTTTCCGGCACGGCACCGGAGGTCACCTTGCGCTGCAGGAAGCCGACGAAATGCATCTTCTGGCGCACCGACGCCGGCGCATCCAGCCCTTCGAGCGGATCATGAAACTCCGGCGGGCCATAGACCCACACGTCGTCATAGAGCTGGCCGATCTTGCGCAGCGTATCGTGGCGCTCCCATTCGGCCTTGAGCAGATGCGGCGCGTCCATCACGTCGCGAAGGCCGAGCACCAGACGTGTGCCCTTGGTCTTCAGATAGACCAGCGTGTCCTCCACTTCGCCGCGAAGGCCAAGCGGCTCCTTGTCGACGATGAAGATGTCGGGCTCGAAGCTTTCGGCGGTATGGCGAATGCTGGAATGGCGCATCTTCAGCGTCTCGGCCAGATCGATATGCTGGTCCATCGACGTGTAATCGCCGTTGTGCAGCTTGATCACGCTGGGGATCTTCACGAAATCCACGCGGGCGCGATAATCGAAGGCACCGGCAATCGTCGCGCCGGAAATGATCAGCACCTGCACGCCGCGATAATTCTCCACCAGCGAATGAGCGATGGTGCGGCAACGGCGCAGGTGGCCAAGCCCGAACGTGTCATGGCTGTACATGAGAATGCGGGCATTATTCAGATGTCGCGGCATGCCCGAAACTCCTACCGGCAACGATGTGTCTGACAAAGCGGCGTGCCGCAGCAGTCACTATTTATATGGATCTGCCGCATCTCTAAGACCATCACCGAGGAAATTGAAGGCAAGTATGACGAATATCACTGGCACGACCGGCAGCAGCAGCCAAGGATAAAGTGCGATAGCGCTGACGCTTCGCGCTTCTGTGAGAAGAACGCCCCAGCTTGTGATCGGCGGGCGAAGACCGAGGCCGAGGAAGCTCAGCGTGGTCTCGCCAAGGATCATGCCCGGGATCGTCAGCGTCGCGCTGGCGATCAGGTGCGACATGAAACCGGGGATGAGGTGGCGGCCGATGATGCGCGTGCTGCCGGCGCCCATCAGCTGTGCGGCAAGCACGTAATCCTCTTCGCGCAGCGACAGGAGTTTTGAGCGCACCGCGCGCGCAAGTCCTGTCCAGTCGAGCAGACCGAGGATGAAGGTGATGCCGAGATAGATGACGAGTGGGCTCCAGTCGGCCGGCATGACGGCTGCCAGCGCCAGCCATAGCGGAATGCTCGGGATCGATTGCAGCACCTCTATGATGCGCTGGGTCACCGTATCGAACCAGCCGCCCCAATAGCCCGCGATGCCACCGATGACGATGCCGAGGATAAAGCTTGTGGCGACGCCGAGCAGGCCGATCGTCAGCGAGATCCGCGCGCCGTAGAGAATGCGCGACAGCATGTCGCGGCCGAGCCGGTCGGTGCCGAGCAGGTGGAACTGGCCGCCTTCTGCGGGGCAGACCAGATGCGTGCTCATCTCCACCACGCCCCAGAACCGGTAGGGATCGCCCTGGCAGAGAAAGCGCAGCTTTTGCACATCGGCCGTGTCGTCGGAATAGTTCCGCCGCAGCGTCGTCATGTCCAGGTCCATCTTCTGGCCATAGACGAAAGGACCGACGAAGTTACCCTCGTGGAACAGATGCACCGATTGCGGCGGTGCGTAGATGAAGTCGATATTGCGGGTATGCACCTTGTAGGGCGCCAGGAACTCGACGACCACGATCATCAGATAGGCGATGAGCAGAAGGATGCCGGAAATCAGCGCCAGCCGGTGCCGCTTGAAGCGCCACCACATCAGCTGAAGCTGCGATGCCTCGTGAACCTTCAGCGCGCCGCCATCGGCATCGCGCTCGATCTCGTAAGGGTCGAACGCGCCCTCGCGGACATAATGCGGCAGCTTGCCCGCATCGCTGCTGTCGATCACCGTCATTTGGTTCTCCCGCCGCGAAGCCTGATGCGCGGGTCGAACATCGCAAGCGCAATGTCTGAAATCAGCACGCCGATAACAGTAAGGAAGCTTAGGAACATCAGGAACGAGCCGGCAAGATACATGTCCTGGCTCTGAAGGGCGCGGATCAGCATCGGGCCGGTGGTCTCGAGCGAAAGCACCACCGCGGTGATTTCAGCCCCTGAAATGATCGAGGGGAGAATCGAGCCGATATCGGAGATGAAGAAGTTGAGCGACATCCGCAGCGGATACTTGGTCAGAACCTTGAACGGATGCAGACCCTTGGCACGCGCCGTCATCACATACTGCTTGTGCAGTTCATCCAGAAGGTTGGCCCGCAGCCGCCGTACCATGCCGGCCGTCCCGGCGGTGCCGATGATCAGCACGGGGATCCAGATATGCTCGAGGATCGACTTGAACTTCGCCCAGCTCATCGATTCCGACATGTACTGCGCGTCCATCAGATGGCCGATCGACGTGCCGAAATAGATGTTGGCGAGATACATGAGAACGAGGGCCAGCACGAAATTCGGAACGGCAAGACCGATCAGGCCAAGAAGCGTCAGCCCGTAATCACCCCAGCTATACTGGTGGGTGGCCGAATAGACGCCGATCGGGAAGGCGAGAACCCAGGTGATGATGATGGTCAGGGTAGACACCAGGATCGTCAGCCACACCCGGTCGCCGACCACCTCCGTCACAGGCATGCGGTATTCGAACGAATAGCCGAAATCGCCGGTCATCATCCCGGCGACCCAGTTGAGGTAGCGGATCGGCTCCGGCTGATCGAAACCGTAACGGGCACGCAGGTCTTCGATTTCCTGAAGATCGGCCTTTTCGCCCATCGCCTTCAGCTGTTCGACATAGCTTTCGAAATAGTCGCCCGGCGGCAGCTCGATGATCGTGAAGATCAGCATCGAGATCAGGACCAGCGTCGGGATCATCACGAGGATGCGCCAGATAATGTAGCGGAACATCAGGCAGTTTCCTCGTCATACCAGAATGCATCCGGCAGATAGACGCCGAGATAGGATGTGGGGTCGAAACCGTAGAGCGCCTTCGACGGCACGTTTTGCAGCTTGGACGATTGCACGACGGGCTGCAGCGTGGCGTTGACAATGCCGATCGTAAAGACCTGGTCGGTAAACAGCGCCAGCATCTTGTGCCAGACATCCGTCCGCTGATCGAAGCCTTCCGCCTTGCGCCATTCACTGTAAAGGTCCAGCAGCGCCTTTGCCTCGGGAAGATCAGGCGCCTTGCCGTCGCTGCCGCCGGAAAGCGCATGCAGTCCCCAGATCGACCATTGCAACTGGTCATCGCTGGTCGGTGCCAGTTCCTTCGGCGCCATGTCGGCAGTTGGTACGCCGTTGTCGAGGCCGCCGCCGACCGACATGATCGCATCGCCGCCCTTCACCCGCCGGCGCAGAAGCTCACGCTGGGCCACATGCGGGTAGATCTTGATGCCGACCTGCAGCAGCTGATCGCCGATCAGTTCCAAGGCATCGGTCTCGAACGTGCTTTCGCCGGTGATCTCGATGATGATCTTTGCCAGCCTGCCATCGGGCAGGCGGCGCAGGCCCTCACTATCATCCATGGCAAGACCGATCTCGTCGAGCAGCCGGTTCGCCTGATCAGGATCAAAAGCCGCCCAGGCCTTCTGGTATTCCGGCTTGAACAGCGGGCTGTCTGGCAGGATCGAATTGGCGCTCTCGGTCGCTAGACCATAGAACACCGCCTTGTTGATCTCGCCGCGATTGATCGCAAGAGACATCGCACGCCGGAAGCGCACGTCGCGGAAGAGGTTGCGCCAGCCTTCATCCTTGCAGTTGAGGTTGGGAAACAGCGCCATGCGCGATCCTTGCGTCCGCTTCCACAGATCCACCTTCAACGGGTAGCGCTGCTCGGCATTCTTCAGGAACGTGTAATCGGCAAAATCGAGGTTGGTCACCTGCAGGTCGCTCTCGCCGGTGCCGGTCTTGGCGGCGATCAGGTCCGCGGAGGAGACGTCCAGCATCACCTTGTCGATATAGGGAAGCTGCAAGCCGTTTTCGTCGACGCGGTAGTAATAGGGGTTGCGCTCGAACACGAAGCGCTCGGCCGGCGGCGCCGTGCGGTTGCGCCAGGCATCCAGCGTCGGCAGGTTCGGGTTTTCCGGCCGCACCACGCGCGACATCTTCTGGTGCAGCGCCGCCCAGTCGTCCACGCGTTCGCGGGCGATATGCTGTGCCAGCAGCTCCTTCGTCTGGTAGCGCATATGGAACTGCTTCATGTAGGCAGCGGGGAACATCAGCCGGATCGGCGAAGGCGAGGCCTGGTCGGCGAGGAAATCGGGGTTCGGATCGTCCCAGCTGTAGCGCACGGTGCGCGCATCGATCACCTCGAACCGCGGCGGCTTGCCGTTGATCATCAGCCCGGCCGGCGGTCCGCCCTTGGCGAGCTTCTTCTCGTGAAAGACATCATCCCAGACATAGCGGAAATCATCGGCCGTGAACGGGCTTCCGTCCGACCATTTATGGCCTTCGCGTAAGCGGAAGGTGAAGATACGATCGTTCTCGACCTCGTAAGCTTCCAGAATATCGGCTTCCAGCTTCAGGTCGGAATTATATCCCACCAGCCGGGCGTAACAGTTGATCGGCATGAAGCGGATGTCGCGCTGGCCGCCGATCAGCATCCGCATCGAACCGCCGTAACGTCCGGGTTTGAGCCCGCGCTCTGCAAGGTTGAGGACGCGCGGCGTCTTCGGAAGACGCTCCTCGATGGGCGGCAGCGGCGTCTCGGTCGGGATCTGCGCCAGATAGTCGGACTGGCTAAAGGCCGCAAACACCCGCGCCGGGATTGCGGTTGCACCCGCGACCGAGCCCAACAGGGCCAGCATATGCCGTCTGGAAATCGTCATCCTGCCACAAGCTCCCGCGCATCGACATTGGTGCGGGCAAGAACCAGATGCCCGCCGCCGAGATCCACATGGGTCAGCTGGTCGCTATCCTTCTCGTCGAGGAACTGCTTGCCCCAGATCTTCATGGCCGATGCCGTCGGCGTGCCGATCGTCTCGAAATCCAGCTTGTGGTCGAGGCTCGGCAGAGGCACGGCGGCCAGCAGTTTCTTCGTATAGGGATGAACAGGCGCCCGCATGATCGTCTCGCACGGGCCGATTTCCACGATCCGCCCCGCATACATGACCGCCACCCGGTCTGCCATGTAGTTCACGACAGCCAGATTGTGCGAGATGAACAGATAGGTCAGCCCCAGTTCGGCCTTCAGATCCTTCATCAGGTTCAGCACCTGGGCCTGGATCGACACGTCGAGCGCCGAGACCGGCTCGTCGCAGATCACCAGATCCGGCCCGAGAGCCAATGCCCGGGCAATACCGATACGCTGGCGCTGGCCACCGGAAAACGAGTGCGGATAGCGCATCAGCGCGCTTTCGGGCATGCCCACCGCATGGATCAGCCGGCGCACCGCTTCCTGCCGCTTGGCGAGCGGGCCGCGGTCATGGATGTCGAGCGGTTCGCGAATGATGCTGCGGACCGGCATGCGCGGCGAAAGTGATGAGACCGGATCCTGGAACACCATCTGCAGACGGGTGCGCAGATCGTCCAGCACTTCGCCTTCGCAGTTGAGCACGTCGACCGGACCGTTTTCGCCGTTATAGACGACACTGCCATGATCGACCGACAGTCCGCGCATCAGGATCTTGCTGAGCGTGGTCTTGCCGCAGCCGCTTTCGCCCACGAGCCCGAGCGTCTCGCCGCGGCGGATCTCGAAGCTGACATCGTTGACCGCCACCGTCCGATCGGGCTTTGCCCCGAAACCGAAGCCTGCACCCTTCTTGGTGACGAAGCTCTTGGTGACGTGGTTGACCGACAACAGTACCTCGGGAAGGACCTGCTCGCTCTTGCGCCGTCCCATGAGGCCAACCGTATCAACCTTGATTTCGCGCAGCGGCTTCAGGCGCTCCTCGCGTGGCCTGTCGAAATCCGGCACCGCTGCCATCAGCCCTTTCGTATAGGGATGCTGCGGATTGCGGAAAATGTCCGAGGCCGAGCCAGCCTCCATGACCTCGCCGCGATAGACCACCACCACTTCATCGGCCATCGATGCAACGACACCGAGATCGTGGGTGATCAGGAGCATCGCCATGCCGAGCTTGGCCTGCAGCTCCTGCAGCAGCTTGAGGATCTGCGCCTGGATCGTCACATCGAGCGCCGTCGTCGGCTCGTCGGCGATCAGAAGCGCCGGGCGACAGACCAGAGCCATCGCGATCATCGCACGCTGGCGCATGCCGCCGGAAAGCTCGAACGGATACATGTCGAACACGCGGGCAGGATTGTCGAAACCGACGAGAGACAGCGTCTCCTCACTCGCCTCGCGCCGCTCGGCAGGCGACATCGCCGTATGGATTTTCAGGCTTTCCTCGATCTGGTTGCCGACCGTGTGGATCGGCGAGAACGAGGTCATCGGTTCCTGAAAGATCATGCCGATGCGGCTGCCGCGGATCGCGCGGATCTGCCGCCCGTCGCGGGGCAGCGCAATCAGATCGACGGACTGGCCGGTCGCTGGATCGTCGAACACCGCGCGCCCGGAAATCTTGGCGACGTCGGTCTCGATCCCCATGATCGCGCGGCCGAGAGCCGACTTGCCGGAACCGCTTTCGCCCACCAGTGCCGTGACCTGGCCCGGGCGTATCCGCATGCTGAGATTCCGGACCGCCTGGATCGCGCCGCCCCAGACCGGGAACGACACGTTCAATCCTTCGATGCGGAGAACTTCCTTCGGTGGGTTCATCAATGAAGTCCGGCTCCCGGAGAATGGAGCAGAGAGGTAAGATTGATCGATTGCAAAACACGGTAGCGCACGCTCGTGCACCTGTCCATTGCAGCAACCCCGCTGCCGATCGTCCCTATCATGCGCCCCCCTGCATGTCGGTTGACATCTGCGCCAATAAGCCTGACCTCTTGGCGGAGATCGAGAAATTCGAGTGTTAAACGCATATCCCCTAGGAGCGTTGCGTGACAGCGAGGTGAAATTACACGTGCCAGCCGAAAAGTCTGACCAGAAAACCTATAAGCGCAAAATCACCGATGCCCGCGCCCTGATCGAGGCCGGAAGACTGGAGGAGGCGCAGGCCGCTCTAACAGCACTTTCCGCCGACGAAACGGTGATGACGACGGATGTTCTGGGCGAGCGCACGGCTCTCGGAATGCCGCGCAAGCTTCACTCCGCATGGCTGAAGCTTGCCAAGGCGGAGGGCGACGCAATCGGCCGCGTCGGTCTGCAGCACGGCCTCGTCCCCGATCCCGCCGTGATGGCGCCGTTCATCACCTTCGATGCAGATGAGAAACGGCTGATGGCAGAGCTTGGGCGAGAGCCGGTGCCGCGCATCATTCACCAGATCTGGATCGGCTCGCTGCCGCTGCCACCAGCCGTCGCGCGCTGGGAAAGCCATGCAAAGGCGACCGGCTTCGAATACCGGCTGTGGCGCGAGGCGGATCTCGAACAGCTTGGTATTGCAAGCCATCCGGCCTATCTCGCGATGCTCGCAGACGGCGATTACCCCGGTGCCGTCGATGTCGCCCGCTATGACATTCTGCTGGAGCATGGCGGCATCTATCTCGACTGCGACTGGTATCCGACCCGCGAGGATATCGGTTTTGGCGATCTTCTGCCGTTGATCGGCCTCGGCGCCATTGCCGAGGACGTGGCGCGCGATGTCGGAGCGGGGAGCCTTCTTCTTGCCAATTCCTTCATCGCCACACCGCCCGGCCATCCCGCCTTTGCAAAGATGCTCGAGGTGTTTCCGGACGTGATGGCGGCGCTGCCGCAGGCGCCCGCCTGGTGGTCCACAGGTCCGCTGATCATGACCATGTTGTTTCGGCAGACCAATGTGTTCCTCGCCCCCTTCGGCCTCGTCGCCGCCTCGCTAAAGCGCGGCGCACCGATTGCAGAAGTCGAGAAAGCCTGCGCGGACGCGGTTGCGTCCGGAGAGGGCCTGCTGGTCGCCTGGAAGAGCTGGTAGGCTCGAAGCGCTCGATCAAAGCCCAAGCAACTCGCGCGCCGAGCGCCAGCGGCAGGCGGGATGATCCGCGGTCACGCCAAACAGCAGGTCGAGAAAGTGCCAGGCATTGTCGTCATGCACGAGATGATGGCCGAGCACGCCGATCACGGGTGCCCGTTCCGGTGTCTCGATCAGCGCGATCGTTTCCGCGATGAGATCGGAAGCAGGGCGTCCGCCGCGCGTGCCGTGCCAGTCCATGATATCCACATGGCTGTTCAGCATCGCAACCGGCGCCGTCTTTTCGGCCCCGAAGGTGGAAAGCGCCTTGAAACCGAGTTCCGGCAGCACCTCGACCAGCTCCAGTGAGATCCGGTTCCACGGCGGCACCAGCATCGGCACGAAGCGGGGAGCGTGCAGCGCCGCCAGCTTGTCGAACCCGTCCTTCAGCTCGGACACGATATCGGGCAGGGGGCGATGGCTTCCCAGTTCCTGCTTCTTTTCTCCCGCACCCGCATAGCTGCGATGCGACCAGCCATGCACCGCGACGTCGAGATGCGGCTGGGTGTCGAGATAGGCCGCGAGATCTTCGCCCGTCTTCTCGGGGATGACAGCAAGCGTCGCCGGCACCGAAAACGCATCGGTCAGGGTCGCAAGCTTCGCCAGCTGTTCCGTCGGCTCAACAGCGTCATCGTCACGCAGCCAGAAATCGATCCGTCGTCCGTCGTCTGCAAGCTTGTCGAGCGCCAGCCTCAGATCGTTCTCAGTCATCGCCCGTCCTTTGCGCCTAACTCGGTTATGATCTCGTCAAGCCTGTCGGCCGCAGCCGTGATCGATCGTTGCGACACGACGAAATCGCGCGCTCGTTGGCCGAGCCGCAGCCGTTCCGGTTCGTCGTCCAGCAATCGCTCGATGGCCGCCGCATAGGCCGCTGCATCTCCCGGCGGCGTCAGAATGCCGCCGATCCCGTCCGTCACCACTTCAGGCACGCCGGCACCGTTTTCCGCCACGACAGGCACGCCGGATGCCTGCGCCTCCAGATAGGAAAGCCCATACGCTTCCGAAACCCCCGGCCATGTCAGCATCGCTGCGGTCGTTAGCAGCGCTGCAACCTCGTCGGCGCTTTTCAAGCCCATCCACTCCACCCGCCCGGCAAGCGCGCCGCCAAAGAGAGCCTCCACCTCAGCCCGCATCGGCCCGTCGCCGATCGCCGTGAGGTGCCAGTCGTCACGATGGGCAATCTGCTTCAACGCCTCGGCAAGCGCTGCATAACAGGCAAACTTGTTGCCCGGCCGCATCATGCCGACAGCCACCAGCCGCCCCGGTTCGGGCGATGGCGCGCGGGCCAGATAGGGCGTCGGATCGATGAACGGAAACAGCCGCGAAAGCTTCGCATCCGGCACCACCTCTGCAAGCCCGCGTCCGTCGCGACCGGTGAAACAGATATTGGTCGCAGCCAGCGCGACCGCATCCACCACCATCTCCTGCGCCGCCACCCACTGCCCCAAATTGCGCCGATGCGAATAGGAGGCTTCCGCCGTCACATAGGGAATGCCAAAACGGCGGCAGAGGGTAGGGCCGATCAGGTCCGGTGCCTTGTAATAGAGATGGTAGGTAAACCACAGGTCCGGAAGTCTCTCGCCTGCGGCCAGTCGTCTTTCCCACTCAGTCGAAATCCGCTCGACCTCGCGCGCCGCCTGCGCATCGCGTTCTCCGGTCGGCGAGGTCTGCTCCGGCAGAAACGCGCGGAACTCCGAAATCAGATCGACCCGGTGCCCCCTGACACCAAGGATCTCGATCAGCTGGCGTGCCATCAGCCGGTCGCCTGAGGGGACGGTATGGTTCGGCGATTTCAGTGGCGCGTAGAAGGCGATGTCCATGCTGTGGGATAGCATCCGTCACGCCAGCGTGAAAAGCCCGATCTCTTGACAGAGCCAGTCGTTGGGCTCACCTGATGGCTTCCCAGTTTGAATGCCTCCGGAGTGCCATCCTTGAACCAGCAATCGCCACAGGCGACGGATCTTTTGTCCGCCATCGAAGACAAGCGCGCAATGATCGGCGTCATCGGCCTCGGCTATGTCGGCCTGCCGCTCGCCATGACGGTTGCCCGCGCCGGCTTCAAGGTCACCGGTTTCGACATCGATCCCGCCAAGATGACCGCGATCGAGGCGGGAAAAAGCTATATCGAGGCCGTGCCCGACGACGTACTTTCCGCCGAGCGCGATGCCGGCCGGTTTGCAGCGACGACCGATTTCGCACGCCTTGCCGAATGCGACGTGATCGCCATCTGCGTGCCGACGCCGCTCACCCGTCACCGCGAACCTGACCTGTCCTATGTCGCAAAAACCTGCGAGCAGATCGCCGGCACCCTGCGCAAGGGCCAGCTCGTCGTTCTCGAATCCACCACCTATCCCGGCACGACCGAAGAGGTGATGAAGCCGATCCTCGAAAAGACCGGGCTGGTTGCGGGCGAGGATTTCTTCCTCGGCTATTCGCCGGAACGCGAAGACCCCGGCAACCGCGATTTCCAGACCTCGACCATCCCCAAGGTCGTTGCCGGCGATGGCGAGGCGGCGTCTGCCATGGTGTCAGCCTTTTACGGCGCCGTCGTCGAAACCATCGTTCCGGTCTCCGGCACCCGCACCGCGGAAGCGGTCAAGCTCACGGAAAACGTCTTTCGCGCCGTCAATATCGCGCTCGTGAACGAGTTGAAGATCGTCTACGAGCGGATGGGCATCGACGTCTGGGAAGTCATCGCCGCCGCCAAGACCAAGCCGTTCGGCTACATGCCCTTCTATCCGGGCCCGGGCCTTGGCGGTCACTGCATCCCGATCGACCCGTTCTACCTCACCTGGAAATCGCGCGAATACGACCAGCCGACGCGCTTCATCGAACTTGCCGGCGAGATCAACACGGCAATGCCGCGCTATGTCGTCGACCGGCTGGCCGAAGCGCTCGACCGCATGCTCGGCAAGGCGCTCAGCCGTTCGCGGGTTCTCATCCTCGGCCTGGCCTACAAGAAGAACGTGCCGGATATCCGCGAAAGCCCGTCGCTTAGGCTGATGGAACTGCTTCTGGAACGCGGTGCCGACGTGGCCTATCACGATCCTTACGTTTCCGAAGTGCCGCGCACCCGCGAATACGGTCACCTGATGGGTCGCAAGTCGGTCCCGCTCGATCAGCTCGCGGATTTCGATGCCGTCGTTATCGCCACGGACCACGACAGTTTCGACTACCAGGCGATTGCCGATGGTGCGCCGCTGGTCGTTGATACCCGCAATGCGATGGCCAATCGCGGCATCACGTCGCAAACCATCGTCAAGGCGTAACCGTGCCCTATCTCAACGCTTGATCGCCGGAAAAGGGAAAGCAATGAGCAGACTGGACAGCTTCATCAACCGGATGACCGCGCAGCGCGACATCCTCAATCACATCAAGAACGATCTCGGCCTGCCGGCTTCGGGCGATGTCTACGAGGTCGGCATCGGCAACGGCCGCACCTATAGCCATCTGCGCGAGCTGTTCGCCGACCGCCGCATCCTCGCCTTCGACCGCTCCAACGGCGCCCACCGCACTGAAGCACCGTCCGAAGACGACGTCGTGCTGGGAGAGATCAAGGATACCGGCCAGGCTTATGTCGGCAAGAACGCTGCCCTCGTGCATGCGGATATCGGCACCGGCTATCCGGATGCGGATGCGAGAACCTTGCAGTGGTTGCCGCAAATGGCGGCTGGCATGCTCGCGTCAGGCGCCTATGCCGTCAGCGGCCTGCCGCTCGACCACCCCGATCTTGAAGAACTGCCGCGCCTGCCCAGTGTGGAAGAGGGCCGCTATTTCTATTATCGCAAGCGATAAACAGGCCGTGAAACGGGCGTGAGGACCAGCGCCACGCCCGTGTTCCGCCACAAATTCAGGTCAGAAAAAATCTATCGTCAGCATCGCTGACCGAGTGTCCAACGCGCGCAAATTGCATCGTTTGCGCGCTCAAAGACCAGCGGATGAGCCGAGGGAAAGGCTGTGGATAACCTGTGGATAACGGCCGATGACGGGCAATCAGGCGTGCTGACGGTCCCGGCGCATGTCGTCCATGCGGGCACCACGGATCGTTTCGGCGAGCGTCCGGCTGATTTCCATGCTCATGCGCGGATTGTCGGAGATCACCTTGAAGAAGGCATCCTTGGTAATGCGCAGAACATCGACCTCAGTCACGGCACGTGCTGTCACGGCCTGCGAGCAATTGGAGAGAAGGCACATCTCGCCGATAATGGAATTGCACCCGGCCTCACCGATCTTGGTCTCGGAATTCGCCGAACCGCTGATCATGTCGACCTTTCCGCACAGGATCACGTAGGCAGCATCGCTGCTGTCGCCCTGTGAGAAAATATCCTGCCCCGGTTCGTAGAGAACGCGGTCGGAGGTAAAGGCAAGCAGCTTAAGTTTGCACGGATCGACCCGGCAAAAATAAGGAACTTTCTTCAGCAACTGCACTTCATCGTTGAGCAACATGGTTTCCACCATTTGGTCATCTTGTTGGCGGCTGCGATATTATGCCACCAACGATTTAAAAATACCACTCTTTGTATCCAGAGCCTCAAAAGAGTCGTCTTCGGCCACGGATCCCTTGTCGAATACGATAACACGATGAAACAATCGTGACAGGGCAGTATTCGACAAAACCCACGCCACAGAAGGATTATTGTCCTGCTGAGCGAGGAAGTGAAGCACATTCTTAACAATTTCTTCCTGAGCCCTCCGATCGAGGCCCGGAAGGGGCTTGTTGAAGATGTAATAATTGGAGCGCCGCACCAGCGCTCGGGCAAGGCTCAGCTTGTGGCGCTGGACCAGTGTCAGTCGCCGGCCGCTGGCGCCCATGTCGTAGTCCAGCCCGATGCCGATAAAGCTTTCATAGAGACCCATTTCGCGCAGCAGCTTGCCTGCCACGTTGCGGATCTTGGTCGGCGCGTCGGCGTTGCGTTGCGACAGCTTGCCGAACAGGATGTTTTCGCGAAGCGTCGCCGAGCCCATGTATTTGTGCGGATCGTAGCGCTCGATCCGGCTGCGCAGCGATGCCGGCAGGTTCGCATAGAAGATGTCGCGCGTGGCAACGATCTGGTTCATGATCTCGGCGGTCAGGACGCCGAAGCGGTAGCGTGGCTCGATATAGTAGAGGCTGAGCTTGACCACCGCGCGCCGGTCGTCCTCGCTGGGCTTGAAGTCCCGGCGGCTGCGCTTGCGCTTCAAAAGCTGCTCGTAGAACGCGATATCGTCGGTGGTGATATGCTCGAGCTGCTGGAACAGCGGATGTTCCGGTGGTAGGCCCTGGAAGATTTCCGACAGGTTTTCGGCGATCGAAAGTCCCATGTCGTAGAACAGGTCGAACAGATTGGCCGTCTTCAACACTTCGAAGACGTACTCTCCCTCGGCCAGTTCCATATCCAGTTCCGCCGACTGGCGCGTCGCCGCAAACAGCAGGTTTTCGCGCACCGTCGCTTCGGTGTTGTAGGCGCTGAAATCAAAATAGGAGACGAGATTGCCAAGCCCCTGACTGGCGAGTTCCTCGCGCAGGGCAAACCGCATCTCGACGACACGACCGGTCAGTTCCTCGTGTTCGGCTGGGTCGAGATAGGAATGCAAGGCCAGTTCCATCACGTCGGCTGTCAGCTGCACCGCATCGAGGGCCCTCAAGACCGACTGCTTGACATCGTCTTCGCCGCCTTCCGATACGGAGGTGGATCGACGGTCGATCCAGTCGACGGACGGATCGTGCGTCGTGTTTCCGGCGCGTTCGGCTTCGCTCATCTTCCAGCGCCGCCGAAGCTTCTTGTGTTTGGGTTCGTCTGCGGACTTCTCCTGCACGGCCGGCGCGTGCTTGAGCCCGTAGAGAAGATTGTCCTTGAGCGTCCCGTGGAAAAAGTAGCTGTCGGCCGACGCATAGGAGACCTGACGCCCGGTCACCGCTTCCGGCAGTTCCAGAAGGTCGACCTCGCCCAGCATCACGCGGCCCGAGGCCGGCCAGGTAATGCGGCCGAACGCTTCCGCCGTCGCTTCGGCGCCGATGCCGGCATTGTCGATCATCGCCACCAGCTCGCCGGGCTCGATCTTCAGCGTCACGTTTTCGGCGATATGGGCGCCGCTGCCATCGACGATGGTGAGGTTCAGAGCGGCAAGCGGAGACGGCGTATGGTCCGGCACATCGTGGGCGAGCGCATGCAGCGTCGGCGCGATCAGCACGCCCGGCTCGAACTGTTCGCGCACCTGTTCGTATTTTACCTGCACGTCCTGGCGCGCCTGGTCCCAGTCGATCAGTTCCTTGAGCGGGCCGGGCAGGTCCTTGTAGGCGTTGATGACGGCCACCAGCTGGCCGACGTCGAGCGTGCCGCGCAAGGCAAAATAACCGCCGATCGAATAGAAGAGAAACGGCGTCAGCTGCGACAGGAAATTGTTGACGAACTTGACGATGAATTTCCACCGGTAGAGGTCGTAGCGGATCTGGAAGATCTGCCCCAGCCGGTCGGAAATATCGGCACGCTCGTAATTGCTGGTGTCGTAGCTGTGGATCGTATCCATGCCCTCGACGATCTCGCCCACCTTGCCCGCCAGATGCCGGGCGGTGATCTGCCGCTGACGGCCGAGATCGATCAGACGGCGGCGCATCTTCGGAATGATGCCGACCTGGATCGCCACCATGAAGGCCGCGATCAGCCCAAGCCACAGGTTCTGCAAAAGAATGAAGGTGAGGGCGGCGATCGCCTGTCCACCCAGCATGGCCGGCTGCACGAAAGCGTCACCGGTAAAGCCGCCGAAAGGCTCGACCTCGTCCTTGACCATGCTGGAGACTTCCGCACCGCGGATCTGCCGCATCGTGCTTGGCGGAAACCGCAGAAGACGGTCCACCAGCTCGTAGCGGATACGGCGCAGCAGCCGTTCGCCCAGGCGTCCCTTGTAGGTGTTGATGTAGAACTTGAACAACCCGTTGACGATGACGAGCAGCAGGAAAACGCCCGAAAGCGCCATCAGCGTCGCCAGCCGGTTGAGCTCGAAGCCTTCGAAACCGAAGGACCACTGCGTCAAAGGAATGGTGAACTGGAACGCGAGAAAGGGCCGGGTTGCGGCCGCCATCTCGAACCCTTCGCCCTGGATCGGCCCGTTGATGATCTGCTTGGGAAGGTCGAACGCAAGGAAGTACGGAATCATCGAAATCAGAACGATCGCGAGAACCCATAACTGCTGCGGTCGCGTATGATTCCAGATATAACGAAGTAGATGTTTTTCCATCGGCAACGGATCTCAGTTCCCGAGGCTGGATTGCACAGCGCGCCTCCCGGAAGGGTGAAGGGAGGCATGATATAGGTGGATCCGCCGCTTGTGCAAACGTCTCGTGCACGATGCTGCTTGATTAGGCGATTGGTTCGCCGCCAAGTGTGGCAAACCTGCCGGGATGGCTAAGGGCCGGGTTCTGCACCCCGGCCCATCAGTGTTTGAAAATTCCTGTTTTAAATCAACGGTCTTTGTCGCCCGATGTCAGGATTTCGGCAGCTTCCGCGCCGCTCACCCTGCGGATCTCCACGTCGTCGCGGCGGGTGGCAAACGCGTCGGTTGCCATCAGCAGTTCGGCAAGATCGGCCGGCAGGGAGAGAATCACGCGGTCGCCCTGCACTGGCTCGCCGCGGCGGATGCCGCCAAGTTCGCCGCGCTTGGCTGTGATCATGCCGCCGGCGACCGTGTTCAGCGTATCCGGGTCGATCAGGATGAAGGCACCGGTCGAGCGGTTCTGCTCGTAGGTGTCGAACACCGCCTGCTCTTCGAACGACAGGCGCACCTTGCCAATCGCGTTCATGTCGAGGCCGGACGCATGCGGAGCCCAGCTGCCCGACTGCAGGTCGAGCTGCGAGATCGGCTCCACCGCCACGCGCTGGCGGCGCGAACCGCTTTTCAGCCAGTAGCGCTTGCCGGGCTCGATGCCGCCAGGCTGCAACGCCACCATCTGCGCCTCGAAGCTGACGCCGGTCATCGGCTGGCCGTCGAGCGAAGCGATCACGTCGCCGCGCGCGACATCCACCTGTCGGTCGAGCACCAGCGTGATCGCGTCGCCGGCGACAGCTGCGTTGCGCACGAGGTCGAAGGTGACGATCTGCTTGACGTTGGCGATCGTGCCAGACGGCAGGATGACGACGCTGTCGCCCGGCTTGATCGAGCCGCCCGCAACCGTGCCCTGATAGCCGCGAAAGCTTTCGCCGGGACGCGAGACGCGCTGGACGGGCAGACGGAAGCCACCGGTCTGCGTGGAGCGGGTCGTCGCCAGTTCCAGCGCCTCGACCAGCGTCGGGCCTTCATACCACGGCATCGTGGACGTTGCGGGATAGACGACGTTTTCGCCCTTCAGCGCCGACATCGGGATCGCGGTGATCTGGCGAACGCCGAGCGACAGCGCGAATTCGCGGAATTCATGGCTGATGCGGTCGAAGATCTCGCGGTCGTAATTCACGAGGTCGAACTTGTTGACCGCCAGAACGAACTGCCGGATGCCCATCAAGGATGCGATCGTCGCATGCCGGCGGGTCTGTTCCAGAAGCCCGACGCGGGCATCGGCAAGCAGGATGGCGAGATCGGCCGTCGAGGCGCCGGTTGCCATGTTGCGGGTATACTGCTCGTGGCCGGGCGTGTCGGCCACGATGAACGAACGCTTCTCGGTCGAGAAATAGCGATAGGCGACGTCGATCGTGATGCCCTGTTCGCGCTCGGCCTGGAGACCGTCGAGAAGCAGCGCGAAATCCGGCAGGCCGAGATCGTTCTGGCCGCCGCTATCGCGGGCAAGCGTCACCGCCTGGTCTTCCTTGACGGCCTTGGTGTCCCAGAGCAGCCGGCCGATCAGGGTCGACTTGCCGTCATCGACGGAACCGCAGGTGATCAGCCGCAGCGGCCGCACGTCACGGGTGATCTTGGCAGCGGATTCGGCGAAGGGCAGAATGGTGGCCGAAGCGGCGGTGGATGTTGCTGTCACGCTCATCTCAGAAATATCCTTCACGCTTCTTCTTTTCCATCGAACCCGACTGATCGCGGTCGATGGCGCGGCCCTGGCGTTCGGAAACGGTGGCAATTTCCAGTTCGGCGATGACCTCTTCGAGGTTCGACGCCGTCGAGCGGATCGCGCCGGTCAGCGGGAAGCAGCCGAGCGTGCGAAACCGGATCGAGCCATGCTTTATCTCTTCGCCGGGAAGCAGTTCCAGCCGCTCGTCTTCGGCAAGAATCATCATTCCTTCGCGCTCCACGTAAGGGCGCTCGGCAGCGTAGTAGAGCGGCACCAGCGGAATGCTTTCCGCCTGGATGTAGCGCCAGATATCCACTTCGGTCCAGTTCGACAGCGGGAAGGCGCGCACGCTTTCGCCCTTGCGGATCATGCCGTTATAGACGTTCCACAGTTCCGGCCGCTGGTTGCGCGGATCCCACTTATGGTCAGGCGTGCGGAACGAATAGATCCGCTCCTTGGCCCGGCTTGCTTCCTCGTCGCGCCGTGCGCCGCCGAAGGCCGCGTCGTAACCGCCGGCATCCAGCGCCTGCCTCAGCGCTTCGGTCTTCATCACGTCGGTGTAGAAGGACGAACCATGGGTGAACGGGGTGATGTTTTCTTGCCTGCCGCGGACATTGCTGTGCACCACGAGGTCGAGATCGTAGTCCTCTGCGACCTTGTCGCGGAACGCGATCATTTCCTTGAACTTCCACGTCGTATCCACATGCAGAAGCGGGAAGGGCACGCGACCCGGGAAGAAGGCCTTGCGGGCGAGATGCAGCAGGACGGAGGAATCCTTGCCGATCGAATAGAGCATGACCGGGTTTTCGAATTCGGCCGCCACCTCCCGGAAGATGTGGATCGCTTCGTTTTCGAGTGCCTTCAGATGAGGATCGAGCGGCGGGCGGGAAACGGGCGGGTTCTTGATTTCCGTTTCCTGTACTGACAGGGGCATTTCAGTCTCCGGTATTCTTAAAGACACAACATAGATGGCAAGGGCGGCAGGCGCTGCGATCCGGACGGATCATCGGATGGCGCTTGCCCCTTGGATGACCGAGGAGCGGGCCGCGGGGTCTTCGGAGGCCTGCGCGTCAGACGCGTGACTTTCCGAAACATGCAGACCGCATTCGCGCTTTTCGTCGTTTTCCCACCACCAGCGGCCGGCCCGTTCGGGCTCGCCCGGCTTGATGGCGCGGGTACAGGGCTCGCAACCGATCGACGGATAGCCGCGGGCGTGCATGGGATTGATCGGAATATGCTCGGCCGCGACATGCGCGTTGATGCGGTCGATGTCCCAGTCCGCCAGCGGATTGATCTTGATCAGGTTGCGCTCGGCGTCGAATTCGGCAAACGGCGTCGTCGCCCTGTTGCCGGACTGTCCGCGGCGAAGCCCGGTGATCCAGATCTGGGCGCCGGACAGCGCTTGCGCGAGCGGCACCAGCTTCCTCACACGACAGCAGGCGTGGCGGGCTTCGACGCTGTCATAGAAACCATTGATGCCGTAGGTCTCGACAAATGCATCGACATCGTCCTTATCAGGGTAGAACCTGATGATCTCGAGGTCGTAGCGCGCTTCGGTCTCGGCGATCAGGTCGACGGTTTCGCGAAACAGCCGGCCGGTCTCCAGCGTCGATACCTCGATCGGCAGACGATGCGTGCCGATCGCAGCTGTTATCACCTGATCCTCGATCCCGAGCGACGTGGTGAACACGGCGCGGCCGAGCCCTGCCACAAGCGACAGACGGCCGGCAAGGTCGAGGCCTGCAAGGCGAGTATCGAGATTTGCTGCAAGTGCCTGATGGTCAAGCCTTGCCACGTCCTGAAAGGTCATCGGTCATCTTCCGTAAGCAATGGCAAGATTATTGTCGGACCCGTTGCGGAAAGACAGGAAAAGCCGTTTCAACCTTCGGACTGCGGGAGCAAATATCTCTCCAAAGCTCCGCCTACACAGAAAACCCGACGCCTTAACCAAATGTGAGCCTTTTTTGCCCGCCAATGCGGCCATTGGTTTGTAATTTCTTGCCATTTGCGCTATCCCAGGACCAGGTTTTGCATTGCGGCATCGCCGCGTGCCGGCCTGCTCCTCGCGAATGCCGGTTGCGGCTTCATCGTGGATGCCCAGAGGAAAAATAAGCGGCGACGTGAGACCGATTTCGGCCTTGCGGCGGCGCTGCTGTTAGTGGTCGCGGTATGATATCCCAGAAGGCGAAATATGCGTTGAGAGCCCTGACGGCCTTGGCGCAGGCGGATCCTGAAGAACCGATGCTGATCTCCGAGATCGCGGTTCAGCAGAGCATTCCGAAGAAGTTTCTGGAGCAGATCCTGCTCGACCTCAAACGTTCGGGGATCGTCGTGTCGCGGCGCGGCAAGCAGGGCGGCTATCTTCTCCTGCGGCCCGCCGACGCCATCACCTTCGGCGAAGTGCTGCGTCTGGTCGATGGCCCGATTGCCCCTCTGCCTTGCCTCTCCCAGACCGCCTACCGCAAATGCGATGATTGCGACGGCGAACACCTCTGCGAAATCCGCCACGTCTTCGCCCGCGTTGCTGACGCCACCCGCGACGTGCTGTTCAGCACTACCATCGCCGATGCGGTGGACGGGGCAGGGGTCGAAGTGGCCGCAGCGGACACTGACGCTGCCGACGCCGGACAGGTGCGCGAACTGCTGTCGGCGTAATATCAGGCCGGCGCGCATCGAGCATTTAAGGTGTCGCGTCCATTGGTCATCGAGGACATGCACGCATCTCGCTGCCTGTTCGAGGCATTCTCTCCCGTCCAAAACCCGGCCCACCTCCCGGATTGCCTTACCCCTTCCTCCGCTTTTCCCAGCACTGCCGTTTCGCCTCCAGGCCTCGTGGGAACGCGCCGTTGTCGCCGCAAGCCACCAAAGGGAAACAGTTTTGCCTTGGTTTCGCCGTCGATTGACTAAGACGACCCGTTGGGTAGAGTTTGAGGCAGATCACAGGGGAGACACTCATGCTGAGTTTTACCGATGGAATATCGAAGCGGCTTCTGGCACTGGCGCTCGGCGTGACGCTTGCCGCCGGCAGCGTGGCACCGGCTTTTTCAGCCACCCAGCTCCTCAACGTGTCCTATGACCCGACGCGCGAGCTCTACAAGGATTTCAACGCCGCCTTTGCCAAGCACTGGAAGGCAGAAGGTGGCGATGATGTCGCCATTCGCCAGTCGCATGGCGGTTCCGGCGCGCAGGCCCGCTCCGTCATCGATGGTCTCGGGGCCGATGTCGTGACGCTGGCGCTGGAAAGCGATATCAACGCCATCCAGAAGGCCGGCAAGATCAAGGAAAACTGGCGGTCGCGCCTGCCGAACAATTCCTCGCCCTACACGTCGACGATCGTCTTTTTGGTGCGCAAGGGCAATCCAAAGGGCATCAAGAACTGGGGAGATCTGGTCAAGGGCGACGTTTCGATCGTCACCCCGAACCCGAAGACCTCGGGCGGCGCCCGCTGGAACTATCTGGCGGCCTGGGCCTGGGCTAACGAAGAATTCAAGGGCGACCAGGACAAGATCAAGGCCTATATCGCCGATCTCTACAAGCGCGCTCCCGTCCTCGATACCGGCGCCCGCGGCTCCACGGTGACGTTTGCACAGCGCCAGATCGGCGATGTGCTGCTTGCCTGGGAAAACGAGGCCTATCTCGCCGGCGAGGAATTCGGCAAGGACGCATTCGACATCGTCGTACCACCGATCTCGATCCTCGCAGAGCCGCCGGTTGCGGTGGTCGACGCGACGGTCGATGAGAAGGGCACCCGCAAGGTCGCCGAAGCCTATCTTCAGTATCTCTATTCCGACGAAGGCCAGAACATCGCGGCCAAGCACTTCTATCGTCCGTCCAGGCGCGATGTGGTAAAGCCTGAATTGCTGAAACAGCTGCCGGATATCAAGCTCGTCACCATCGACGATCCGATCTTCGGCGGTTGGAAAAAGGCGCAGCCGGAGCATTTCGGCGATGGCGGCATCTTCGACCAGATCTACAAGCCGGGCAAATAAGTCGGAACCGACATGACCTCATCCACCGCTGCCACGTCGGCACGGTGGCGGGTAAAACAGCCGAGCATCATCCCAGGTTTCGGGTTGACGCTCGGCTTTTCGCTCGCCTACCTGTCGCTTATCATCCTCATTCCGATCGCAGGCCTGCTCTGGCGCACGGCCGAGCTCGGCTGGTCCGGCTTTTTCGCCATCCTTTCGGATCAAAGAACGATCCGCGCTCTCACCGTGTCCTTTGGCACGGCCTTTGCGGCCGCGCTCATCAACGTCGTATTCGGCACGCTGCTCGCCTGGGTGCTGACCCGCTACCGGTTTCCCGGTCGCCGGTTGATTGATGCCATGGTGGACCTGCCGTTCGCGCTGCCGACGGCGGTCGCCGGCATCGCGTTCGCCTCGCTCTATGCGCCGAATGGCTGGATCGGTTCGCTGTTCATGCCGTTCCGCATCGCCTTCACGCCCTACGGCATCGTCATCGCGCTGATCTTCATCGGTCTTCCCTTCGTCGTGCGCACCGTGCAGCCGATCATGGAAGAGATCGACCGCGAAGTCGAGGAGGCGGCAGCAACGCTCGGCGCCAACCGGTTCCAGACCATATTCCAGGTCCTGCTGCCCGGCTTGGCACCCGCCATCCTCACCGGCTTCGCACTCGCATTTGCTCGCGGTGTCGGCGAATACGGCTCGGTCATCTTCATCGCCGGCAACATTCCATACGTCTCGGAAATCGCGCCGCTCCTGATCGTCATCCGGCTGGAAGAGTTCAACTACGCCGGCGCCACCGCAATCGCCACGATCATGCTGCTGATCTCGTTTGCCATGCTGCTGGTCATCAACCTCATCCAGGCCTGGAGCCGCAGGAGGTATGGTTATGTGTGATGTTTTCAGAGCTGCCTTGAAGAAGAACCCCTCCCAACCCTCCCCACAAGGGGGAGGGCTTAACCCAGCCTCACCCTCTGATGCAGGAACGCAGCGCTTGCCACGTCGGCTCTCCCTCCCCGTGGGCGGTCCGAAGGACGGGGCGAGACCCGTGGCTCGATCCCGGTCGCCCGGCAGGGCAGAGAGGGTCTTGTCTCATGTCTAAGTCCGCCCGCATCCCACGTTTCCGCAGCCCCGCCGATGAAAGCCTCACCACCAAGCTCGTCCTGGTTGGCGTATCCCTCATCTTCCTCGGCTTCTTCCTGTTCCTGCCGCTCGTCTCGGTCTTCGTCGAGGCGTTTCGCGATGGCTGGGGTGCTTACGAGGAAGCGCTGGTCGAACCCGATGCCTGGGCCGCGATCGGGTTGACGCTCACGGTCGCCGCCATCGCCGTGCCGCTCAACCTCGTCTTCGGGCTTGCGGCAGCATGGGCCATCGCCAAGTTCGAATTCAAGGGCAAGGCCTTTCTGATCACCCTGATCGACCTGCCGTTCTCGATCTCGCCGGTCATCTCGGGTCTCGTCTATGTGCTGCTGTTCGGCAGTGCCAGCGTGCTTGGACCCTGGCTGAAGAGCTATGGCATCGAGATCCTGTTTGCCGTGCCCGGCATCGTGCTTGCCACCGTGTTCGTCACCTTTCCCTTCATCGCCCGCGAACTGATCCCGCTGATGCAGGACCAGGGTACCGGCGACGAGGAGGCGGCGCTGTCTCTCGGGGCAACCGGCTGGCAGACCTTCTGGTATGTGACGCTGCCCAATATAAAGTGGGGCCTGCTTTACGGCGTGCTTCTCTGCAATGCCCGCGCCATGGGCGAATTCGGCGCCGTCTCGGTCGTATCCGGCCGCATCCGCGGGCTCACCAACACGATGCCGCTGCATGTGGAGATACTCTATAATGAGTACAACATGGTTGCAGCCTTCGCGGTGGCCTCGCTACTCGCACTTCTGGCGCTCGTCACGCTCGCTCTCAAAACCCTTCTCGAACTTCGGTTCGGTGCCGGCTCAGCCGGCGGCAGACATTAAAAGGCTCCCGCTCTATGGAAGTTAGCATCAACAATATCCGCAAGGAATTCGACCGCTTCGCCGCGCTGAACGACGTGTCGCTGAAAATCGCGTCCGGCGAACTGATCGCATTGCTTGGTCCGTCCGGTTCCGGCAAGACGACGCTCCTGCGGCTGATCGCAGGGCTGGATTTTCCCACCGACGGCCAGATCTTCTTCGGCGCGGAAGATGCCTCGCATCATTCCGTGCAGGATCGCAATGTCGGCTTCGTGTTCCAGCATTACGCCCTGTTCCGGCATATGACGGTGGCCGAGAACATCGGCTTCGGCCTGAAGGTTCGCCCCTCCGCCAGCCGCCCGTCCAAGACCGAGATCCGCAAGCGCGTCTCTGACCTCCTCGATATGGTCCAGCTTTCGGGGCTCGAAAAGCGCTATCCGAACCAGCTTTCCGGCGGCCAGCGCCAGCGTGTGGCACTGGCCCGCGCCATGGCGATCGAGCCGCGCATCCTGCTGCTCGACGAACCCTTCGGCGCGCTCGATGCAAAAGTCCGCAAGGAACTGCGCCGCTGGCTGCGCGAGTTTCACGATCGCACCGGCCACACCACCGTCTTCGTCACCCACGACCAGGAAGAAGCGCTGGAGCTCGCCGACCGCGTCGTCGTCATGAGCCAGGGCAAGATCGAACAGGTCGGCTCGGCAGACGACGTCTATGACCGGCCGGGGTCGCCCTTCGTGTTCTCCTTCATCGGCGAATCCTCGCATCTTCCGGTCGAGGTAAAGGACGGCACCGTGCTGTTCCAGGGCGAGCCGATCGGCGTTTCCGGAGAGGCGAACAGTTCCGGCGACCTCTACTTCCGTCCTGAGGACGTGGAGCTGACGCAGGAGCGGGACGCGCTGTTCGGCAAGGTCACCGCCTCACGCCGTCTCGCCGGCACCCGCATTGCCGAGATCGATATCTCCAACCCCGGGGGAAGTAACGACCATCAGCCCTTCCATGTGGAGATCGAGGTGCCTCTGCACGCCCCGATCGAACTCGGCTCCGAAGCAAGGTTCCGTCCGACCCGCTGGAAGATATTCGGCCGATGACATTGTGGCTGGTACCGACCGCGTACCAGCCTTCCAGTCGCCCGCGACGAAGCGTAAGGCACGAGTTTCGACCTTAAATTGATCCCTATCAATTCCGGCGGCATCGGAAGCTGATATGCAGCCTGCGCGCGTAAGCTTCGGTAAATCAAAGTGCTCTATGAAGCTCGCAGTTCGATAGTCCGACAGGTCTCCTATGGCAGATATTGCGCATGAAACGATGGCCCCCGCCGTTGCGGAGGGCGAAGCGGTCTCCGCTGTGGGTCAGTTCGGCAAATTTCTTGCCGAGCGACTGCTGGACGTCCTCGGCAATCGCGGCCTTGCCTTCTATTTCGCGCTGATCGCCTTCACCGTGGCGCTGTCACTCTACGTGTTTCTGGAGGAGAACCTGCTTGCCGTGGCGTGGCGTCTGATTGTCGGTGATGTCGCGACACGCGTCTCGGCCGGCTTCGTCACCGTCGCCTTCGTCGGCTCGCTCGCCGCCAGCCGGCACTTGCGCATTCCGCGGCCTGTCTCCCGTATTCCATGCGGCGAAGACCTGCAGAGAGCGCTCGATATCCTGGCGCTCCAGCCCAATGCCAGCGCCGGCCTCGTGCGGCTCGGCGACAAGAAGGTGCTGTTTTCCGATTGCGGCAATGCCTTCGTCATGTATGCCCGCTCCGGCCGGTCCTGGGCGGCGCTGTTTGATCCGGTCGGCTGCCGCAAGGCCTGGCCGGGCCTGATCGTCAAGTTCATGAACGCCGCGCGCCGCGATGGCTGCCGCGCCGTGTTCTACCAGGTCTCGCCCGAGTTTCTGCCCTGCGCAGTCGAGGCGGGTCTGAAACCCTACAAGCTCGGCGAACAGGCGGTGGTTCATCTCATCGATTTCGATCTGAAGGGCGGCGCCTGGCTGAAACTGCGCCGCTCGATCAACCGTGCCGAACGCGACGGGCTGGAATTCTCGTTGCTGCCGGCCGAAGCGGTGCCCGGAGTGATGGACGAGCTTATCGGCGTTTCCCGCGCCTGGCTTGCTGCCCATAACGCCGCCGAAAAAGGTTTCTCGCTCGGCACGTTCCAGCCGGCCTACGTGGCCGCCGGACCGGTCGCCGTCATCCGTCTCGAGGGTCGCATCGTTGCTTTCGCCAATATCCATGCGACGAGTTCCAGCGGCGATGCCTTTATCGATCTCATGCGGCATGTGCCCAACACCCATCGCGGCATGATGGATCTGCTCTTCGTGCGCATCATGGAGCACTTCAAGTCGGAAGGCTATCGCACGCTCAATCTCGGCATGGCGCCGCTCTCAGGTCTTGCCACGCATCGCCGCGCGCCGCTCTGGAACCATATCGGCAACCGCATCTTCGAAAACGGCGAGCGCTTTTACAATTTCCGCGGCGTTCAGGCTTTCAAGTCGAAATTCGATCCGGAATGGCAGCCGCGCTATCTCGCCGTCTCCGGCCGCGGCATGCCGCTCGTTGCCCTGTTCGATGTGACCAAGCTGATCGCCGGCGGCCTAAGGGGCATCCTTCGCCGATGAAGCTTCTGCCAGCAATCGTTGCCGGCATCACCGTGGTCGCCGCCGCGGTGAATGCGTTTGAGTGGTGGGCCGGCCCCGGCATTCGAAGCCTGCCGACCGACCGCATCGCCTATCCCGACGCAAAGGCATCCGGCATCGTTCTCCTCCTGTCCGGCACCGAAGGCTGGTCGGACCGCGAACAGACGGTCTCCGACGCACTGGTTGCCGGCGGCGCCGTGGTCGTCGGCGTTGATCTTCCCGACTACTACGAGGCGCTCGCGCGCGAAGAGGACCGGACCTGCCTCTATCTCGTCTCCGATATCGAGGAACTGAGCCGCCAGATCCACCGCGACCAGGAGATCGCCGCCTACCTGCCGCCGGTCATCGCCGGCATCGGCGGTGGTGGCGCCCTGGCGCTCGCGATTGCCGCCCAGACGCCGGCCTCGACCATCGCGGAAACGATCGCCATCGATCCTCAGGCCTTCATTCCCGTCGAAAAGATCCTCTGCACGCCGGCCCCCAAGACGGTGGTCGACGGCGGCGTTGCATACGGCCTCACGCCGGGCCCGCTGCCGGAACCTGTGCGCATCCTGCTGACGCCGCAGGCAGATCCGGCAGGGGAAGCCCATGCGGACGCTCTGAAGCAGAGCCATCCGGCAATCGAGATCACCGCCTGGGACGAAACCCCGGAAACCCTGCTGCTGCAAACCGTTTCCACCACGCTCACCCGCCTTCGCCAGACATCCTCGCCGCTCGGCCTGCCGATCGTGCCGACCTCGGCCGTGCCGCTGCATGATACGCTGGCGGTCATCTATTCCGGCGATGGCGGCTGGCGCGATATCGACCAGAAGCTCGCCGCCTATCTCGTGGAAGACGGCATCCCGGTCGTCGGCGTCGATGCGCTGCGCTATTTCTGGACCGAGAAATCACCCCAGGAGACGGCCACCGCTCTCTCCCGCATCATCACCACCTACCGCCAGCGCTGGAACGTCAAAAACGTCGTTCTGATCGGCTATTCCTTCGGCGCCAACATCCTGCCCGCCACCTATCGACTGCTGCCGGACACAGACAGACAGGCCGTCTCGTTGCTCTCGCTTCTGGCCCTCTCGCATCAGGCCGATTTCGAGATCGCCGTCACCGGCTGGCTCGGTTGGGCAGGGGCCGCCAAGCAGGGCGATCCGGTCGATGACATCGCCGAGATCGAGCCGCACAAGATCCAGTGCATCTACGGCACCGAGGAGGAAGACACCGCCTGTCCTGCTGTCGAGGACATCCCCGGCACGCTCATCCATTCACGCCCCGGCGGCCACCATTTCGATGGCGACTACCGCGCCCTCAACCGGCTGATCGTGGACCGCATAAGGGCTTTGTCTTCGCCCGCGATGTGATCCGGATCCACTTGCCAGAATACGCTTCCAGGCGCATCATGCATTGCAATTGCAACGCATGAGGTGATGCTAATGAAAACCGCAACCATCCCGTCGCTGCGCGTTGATCCCGAACTCCGCGCGGCTGCCGAAAGCGTGCTGAAGGAAGGTGAAACGCTATCCGCATTTGTCGAGGACTCTCTGAAGAAACAGATCGACTACCGAAAGACCCAGGCGGAGTTTATCGCCAGGGGGCTGGCAGCGCGCGAAGAAGGCAAAAGAACCGGCTTCTACTATACGTCTGACGATGTGCTTGGTCTGATGAAAAGACAGCTTGAAGGGGCGCGCTCTGCGAAAGCAAAATGAGCCATACGCTCCGTTACTCTAGGCAGTTTTTTGAAGACCTGGAAAGGCATCACGGCTATCTGGCAAGGATCGATCTGCGATTGGCAGAGCGTGCCTACGAGGCTATGGCCAAGGCAATCCGAGTACTTGAGGATTTTCCGTTTGTTGGACGAAGGGTAATTGAGGGTGATGCCCTCGCGCGTGAACTTCTGGTCCCTTTCGGGTCCTCAGGCTACGTCATTTTGTATGACATAGAGGACGATCAAACCGTCACCGTTCTCGCCATCCGCCACCAGCGCGAGGACGACTACCACTGACACCGCACGACCTTAGCGGTCGCTCATCGTCGCTCTCGGATTGACCCAGGGCTCCTGATTGCTGCGGGGCAGGGGCTGCTTGCCGAGAATATGATCCGCGGCCTTCTCGCCGGTCATGATCGATGGGCCGTTGAGATTGCCATAGGTGACATGCGGGAAGATCGAACTGTCCGCCACCCGCAGCCCCTCGACGCCGATCACCCGGCATTCCGGATCGACCACGGCCATGGGGTCATCGGCCCGGCCCATCCGGCAGGTGCCGCAGGGGTGATAGGCGCTTTCCAGATGCTCGCGCAGGAAGGCATCGATCTCCTCGTCGCTCTCAACCTGTTCGCCCGGCTGGATCTCCGGCCCGCGATAATCGTCGAACGCCTTTTGGCTGAAGATCTCGCGCGTCAACCGCACGCAGTGGCGGAACTTGATCCAGTCTTCCTCGTGGCTCATGTAGTTGAAGCGGATGACAGGATCGTCCTTCGGATCGGACGAGCGCAGCGTCACCGCGCCGCGCGATTTCGACAGGTTGTAGCCCACATGCACCTGGAACCCGTGGCTCTTCGCCGCCGCCTTGCCGTCGTATGAAATCGCAACAGGCAGAAAATGATACTGGATATCCGGCTGCTTCAGTCCCGGTTCCGAGCGGAGGAACGCGCAGGCCTCGAACTGGTTGGAGGCGCCCAGGCCACCCTTGGTCATCAGCCACTGGGCACCCGCCACGCCCTGCCAGAACCAGGGCAGCCAGGAATAGAGCGAGACAGGCTTGGTGGAGATCTGCTGGAAGTAGAACTCCATGTGATCCTGCAGGTTGGCACCGACGCCCGGCCGGTCGGCCACGACCTCGATCTCCATCTCCCTCAGATGCGCCGCCGGCCCGATGCCAGACAGCATCAAGAGTTTCGGCGAGTTGAACGACGAGGCGGCAATGATCACCTCGCGGTTTGCCTTGACCACTTCCGGCACGCCCCGCCGCAGAACTTCGACGCCGATCGCACGGCCGTTCTCGATCACGACCTTCTGCGCGAGGCCATAGACGACTTCGACATTCTTCCGCTTCATCGCCGGCCGCAGATAGGCGTTGGCGGCGGACCAGCGGCGACCGTCATGGATCGTCTGCTCCATCAGCCCGAAGCCTTCCTGCTTCGAGCCGTTGTAATCGTCGGTGGTCTCGAAACCGGCCTCCGCACCCGCCCGGATAAAGGCGTGGAACAGCGGATTGGTCATCGGCCCGCGCTGCACATGCATCGGCCCGTCCGTGCCGCGCCATCCCGCTTCGCCACCGTGGGCCGTTTCCATCCGCTTGAAATAGGGCAGCACATCCGCATAAGACCAGCCGGTCGCGCCGAGATCCTCCCAGCGGTTGTAGTCTTCCGCGTGGCCGCGCACATAAACGAGACCATTGATCGAGGACGAACCGCCCAGCACCTTGCCCCGCGGCGCGGTGATCCGTCGGTTGCCGAGGTTCGGTTCGGGCTCCGAATAATATCCCCAGTTGTAGCGCTTCATGCTCATCGGCCACGCCAGCGCCGCCGGCATCTGGATAAACGGCCCATAATCCGTGCCCCCAGCCTCGATCACGATGACAGAATGCTTCCCGTCCTCGGACAGCCGATAGGCCATGGCCGAACCCGCCGAACCCGAGCCGATGATGACGAAATCTGCACTTTTCATATCCGAGCTCTCATCTTGAGCAGAAGCCCATGGCGATACTTACCCTCCCTTTGAGGGGGAGGGTCGGCGCATTGCGCCGGGGTGGGGTTAATTGGGTGGGGTAGAAAGATCACCCCCACCCGCAGCTTTGCTGCGATCTCCCCCTCAAGGGGGAGGTGAAGTTCAATACGGCGCCTCGACCTTGCCCATTCCCACATAGACCGTCTTCAGTTCCGAATAGTGCTCCAGCGCCGCGAGCGAGTTTTCGCGGCCGAAGCCGGATTGCTTTGACCCGCCGAAGGGGATTTCCACCGGGCAGAGATTGTAGGTGTTGATCCACAGCGTGCCGGCTTCGAGAAGATCCACGACGCGATGGCCGCGTGTCAGATCAGCGGTAAAGACCCCAGCGGACAAGCCGAATTCGGTGGCGTTGGCGCGCGCGATCACCTCTTCCTCGTTATCGAAGTCGAGCACGCACATGACGGGTCCGAAGATCTCTTCACGGGCGATGGTCATGTCGTCGGTGACATCGGCAAACACCGTCGGCTGAATATAATAGCCTTCGCCGGAGACATTGTTGGGAATGCCGCCGCCGGTGATGAGCGTTGCCCCTTCCGACTTGCCCTTTTCGATATAGGACATCACCTTCTGGCGCTGATCGTAGGAGACCATCGGGCCGACCTGGGTTGCCTCGTCCATCGGGTCGCCGATCACCATCTTTTCGGTGCGTGCCTTCAGCCGCGACAGGAATTCTTCACGGATTGCCTTCTGCACGAACACGCGGGTGCCGTTGGAGCAGACCTGTCCGGTCGAATAGAAATTGCCGAGCATCGCCCCGCCGATGGCACTGTCGATATCGGCATCGTCGAACACGATCAGCGGTGACTTGCCGCCGAGTTCCATCGTCACATGCTTGAGATTGCCGGCAGCGCTCGCTGCCACCTTGCGGCCTGTCGGCACCGACCCGGTCAGCGAAACCTTGGCAACGTCAGGATGTTCGACCAGAAGCGGCCCGGTCGTGCGGTCGCCCTGGATAACGTTGAAGAGGCCCTTGGGCAGGCCGGCCTCGATCAGGATCTCGGCGATCTTGAGCGCGCCGAGCGGCGTGTTTTCGGACGGCTTGAACACCATCGCATTGCCGGCGGCGAGCGCCGGTGCGCCCTTCCAGCAGGCGATCTGCTGCGGATAGTTCCAGGCGCCGATGCCGACGCAGACGCCGAGTGGCACCCGCTTCGTATAGGCAAAATCGCCGCCGAGCGGAATATACTGGCCGTTCATGCCGGCTGCGATCACACCGCCGAAGAATTCGAAACTGTCGGCGCCCGATGTCGGGTCGGCGACGATCGTCTCCTGAATCGGCTTGCCGGTATCGAGCGTTTCCAGCTCGGAAAGCTCGCGGTTGCGGGTCCGCATGATCTCGGCTCCGCGCTTCAGGATCCGGCCGCGTGCGGTCGGGCTCATTGCCGCCCATTCCGGCTGGGCGCGCTTGGCGGCCGCAATCGCCTTTTCAACGATCGCAGGCGTTGCCGCATGCAGCCTTGCGATCACTTCGCCCGTCGCTGGGTAAAGGCTTTCGATGACGCTGCCGTCGGTATCCTCGACATATTCGCCGTCGATGAAATGGCTGGCGACTGGTTGTGCTTTCATGGGTCTTCTCCGTTCCTTGGCGCCTATTCCCCGCGAGGATAGCGCTTGGACTCTTCCAGATTGTCGAGGTTCATGTGGTTGCGCATGTAGCGCTCCGAGGCTTTCTGCAAGGGCTGGTGGTCCCAGGGGTAATAGGCACCGTTGCGCAGCGCTTCATAGACCACCCAGCGCCGCGCCTGGCTTTCGCGCACGGCCGCGTCGAATTTCGCCATGTCCCACTTTTGCGCCCGCTTGGCGCGAAACCCGTCCATGACAGCGGCATGCGCCGGGTCATGCGCCAGATTTGTGAGCTCGTTCGGATCGGCGTCGAGATCGTAGAGCTGTTCGGGATCGAGCTCGCAGTGAACGTATTTCCACTTGCCCTCGCGAATGCCCACCAGCGGCGCATGCGAGGCTTCGGCGGCATATTCCATCAGCACCGGCGCGGTGCGGGTGCCGCCATCGATCACCGGCTTCAGGCTTTCGCCGTCGGTCCAGGGCATGATCTCGTCCATCGAGATGCCGGCAAGATCGCAAAGCGTCGGCGTGATGTCGAGATTGGAAACCGGCGCGGAGTTTAGCGACGGCGTGATCTGAGGACCGGCGATCATCAGCGGCACTCTCGACGACCCCTCGAAGAAGTTCATCTTGAACCACAATCCGCGCTCGCCTAGCATGTCGCCATGGTCGGAGCAGAACAGGATGAACGTGTTGTCGAGCATCCGCGTACGCGTCAGCGTGTCGACCAGCTCACCGACCTTTTCGTCGATATAGGAAATGTTGGCGAAATAGCCTTGACGGGCCCGCCGCACATGCTCGTCGGTGATCTCGAAAGCCGGATAGTCGCAGGACTTGAGGATGCGGGCCGAATGCGGATCCTGCTCTGCGAGCATGCCGATCTCGGGCATCAGGTGCTCGCAGTCGTTATAGAGATCCCAGAACTTCCGGCGTGCCACGTAAGGGTCGTGCGGATGCGTGAACGACACCGTCAAAGCCCAGGGCCGGCGGTCCGCATCGTCGTTGTCGCGGCTGAGATGGTAGAGCTTCTGGTTGGCGAGGAAGGCAACCTCGTCGTCATATTCCATCTGGTTGGAAATCTCGGCAACGCCGGCACCAGTGACCGATCCCATGTTGTGATACCACCAGTCGATCCGCTCGCCCGGCTTGCGGTAGTCCGGCGTCCAGCCGAAATCGGCCGGGTAGATGTCGGTGGTCAGCCGTTCCTCGAACCCGTGCATCTGGTCCGGCCCGACGAAATGCATCTTGCCCGACAGCGCCGTGTAATAGCCGGCGCGGCGCAGGTGATGCGCATAGGTCGGGATTGAGGAGACATATTCGGCGGCATTGTCATAGACCCCGGTTCTGCTCGGCAGCTGCCCCGCCATGAACGAGGCGCGGGCCGGCGCGCAAAGGGGAGACGAGGTGTAGTTGTTCTGGAAGCGGGCCGAGCGTGCGGCCAGCGCCTTCAGATGCGGCACATGCAGCCAGTCCGCCGGCCCATCCGGAAACAGCGTGCCGTTCATCTGGTCGACCATGATGATGAGAATGTTCGGACGGGACATGACCGGGCTACTTTTCTTGGAGATGAGGAAGACCGCCAGAATGAGTTATTTTCGATTGGCTGCGCAATCAAGCAGGGATTGCGAACAGCGCTGTCTCAAAAGCGCAAGGCCGGGGACTGTGGGGTAAATCCCTGTGGAAGCTTAAACTTGGCTCGTGGCGTTGACGCGGGACCGCAACTGCCCAAGCCAGACGATGTAATATTTACAACTCATTGTATTAGAAACATAAATTACTGTCATGGAAGTTTCATCGAACTGTCATTTGCGGGAAAGGTATTTTTGACCAATGGAGGCAAAGGTGGCGCCCGTGAATAAGGCGCCGGGCGGATCTCGCCCACGCAGTAAATGGGGTGAATTGCATGTCGTCTGCGGCCGTTCTGGAACCGGGCGTTTTCCGTCGCTATGCCAGCGATCAGCTTTTGCCTCTGGCCAAGCTCGTCATCGAGAACGCCTTCCAGCCGATCGTGGAGGTCGCCACCGGGTCCGTGTTCGGCTATGAATCGCTGCTGCGCGGCCATGACCGTCTCGGCTTTGCCTCGCCGCTCGAACTGATCGACCAGGCCCATGACGGCGGCCAGCTTCTGGCGCTCGAACAGATGGTCGCCCACCGGGCCCTTGCCAAATTCGCTGGCCTTCCGGATTTCTCCAGCCAGACGCTGTTTCTCAATCTCGATGTCCGGATGATCCGCGACGGCCAGCTTTTCCTCGAAAAGATCGTCCAGCATCTGCGCCAGGAAGGCGTCGCGCCGTCCTCGGTCTGCTTCGAGCTGTCCGAGCGGTTCGACAACACCTCGGTGCCGGAATTTGCCGAGTTGATGAGCGAGATGCGCAAGGCAGGCTTCAAGCTGGCGATTGACGATTTCGGCGTCGGCCATGGTGAGATGAAGCTGCTCTGCGACTACCCGGTCGACTACCTGAAGATCGACCGGCACTTCATTTCGGATATCGATGTCAATCCGCGCAAACGGCATCTCGTCAAGAACATCGTCAACATTGCCCATGTGCTCGGCATCCGCGTGATTGCCGAAGGCATCGAGACCGAGGCCGAATTTCTGGCCTGCCGTGAATACGGCGTCGATCTGGTACAGGGCTATTTCATCGCAAGACCCACCAGCTTCGTCACGGAGTTGCAGCCGGCCTATCCGCATCTGGCCGCAATCGGTCTGTCGCGCCGATCCAGCCAGTCGCTCGACGAAATCCTCATCCGCAAGCAGATCGAAAAGCTGCCGACGGTGTTCGAGAACGAAAGCATCGACAGTGTCTTTGAACTGTTTCGCCGCAATCCGCGCCAGGCATTCTTTCCGGTGCTGAACGCCAATGGCGAACCGCGCGGCGTCATCAACGAATATCACCTCAAGGAATTCATCTATCAGCCCTTCGGCCGCGATCTCCTGAAGAACAAGGTCTACGAGCGCACCATCGCCCATTTCGTCGAGCGCGCCCCGATCATCGGGCTGGATGCCGAAGCGGAAGAGCTGATGAGCCTGTTTGCCAACATGGAAAACAGCGCCTGCGTCATCCTCACCGAAAACATGCGCTATGCGGGCGTCGTCTCGGCGGCATCGCTGATCAAGGTGGTCAACGAAAAGCAGCTGAAGATCGCCCAGGACCAGAACCCGCTGACGGGTCTTCCCGGCAACCGGGCCATCCGCGACTTCATGTACCAGGCCGGCCGCGATGACGACGAGCAGCGCTTCTTCTGCTACTGCGACTTCGACAATTTCAAGCCGTTCAACGATCATTACGGCTTCCAGATGGGCGACCACGCCATTTCGCTGTTTGCGGCGCTGATGAAGCGCTACTTCTTCTCCGACGAACATTTTCTCGGCCATGTCGGCGGCGACGATTTCTTTATCGGCATCCGCGATTGGAGCCGCGACGAACTGGAGGAAATCCTCGAGCGCCTGCTGTCGGATTTCCACGATGACGCCGTCGCGCTCTATTCGGAAGAGGAGAGGGCGGCAGGCCGGATCCGTGGCCATGATCGCACCGGCGTGGAGCGCGATTTCCCATTGCTGCGCTGCTCGATCGGCGTCGTGCATCTGCCGCAGGGCCTGATCCTCGACGATATCGCCCGCATCGGAACGGAGATCGCAACGGTCAAGGTGGCCGCCAAGGAAAGCGACCGCGGCCTCGTTTTTGCAAGCTACGGCGACGTCAGATAGCAGGCCGGACCGGCGCAAACGGGCGCATCGTTTCCCGGGCCTGCCTTTCCAACAAGGGGGCACTGTCCTAAGTCAGTCGTCAGATACTGACAGGAGTAGACCCATGTCCATGCCGTCCCAGATGCGTTTCGTCGACCTGCCGTCCTTCGGCGCGCCCGATGTAATGACCCATGCCACCGGCCCGTGCCCGTCGGCCCGACCAGGCGAAATTCTGATCAAGGTGGAGGCCGCCGGCGTCAACCGACCCGATGTCGCCCAGCGCCAGGGCAACTACCCCGCGCCGAAGGATGCAAGCCCGATCCTTGGCCTCGAAGTCGCGGGTGAAGTGGTGGCGCTCGGCGAGGGCGTGACCGAATTTGCAATCGGCGACAAGGTCTGCGGCCTGTCGAACGGCGGCGGATATGCGGAATATTGCGTCGTGCCGGCAGGCCAGGCGCTGCCATGGCCGAAAGGCTATGATGCGGTGAAGGCCGCAGCCGTGCCGGAAACTTTTTTCACCGTCTGGGCCAACCTCTTCCAGATGGCGGGCCTGACCGAAGGCGAGAGCGTGCTGATCCATGGCGGCTCGAGTGGCATCGGCACGACCGCGATCCAGCTCGCCAAGGCATTCGGCGCGACGGCCTATGCGACTGTCGGCTCCAAGGAGAAATGCGAGGCCTGCGAAAAGCTGGGTGCGACCAAGGCGATCAATTACAAGACCGAAGACTTTGCCGAGGTGATCAAGGCCGAGACCGACGGCAAGGGCGTCGATGTGGTGCTCGACATGATCGGCGCATCCTACTTCGAAAAGAACCTGTCGGTCCTTGCCAAGGACGGCTGCCTGTCGATCATCGCGTTTCTCGGCGGCAACATGGCGGAAAAGGTCAATCTGTCGCCGATCATGGTCAAGCGCCTGACGGTGACCGGATCGACCATGCGGCCCCGCACCGCTGACGAAAAGCGGGCGATCCGCGACGAACTGCTGAGCGAGGTCTGGCCGCTTCTCGAAGCCGGCAAGGTCTCACCCGTCATCCATTCCGTGGTGCCGTTTGACGACGTGGTCGAGGCGCACCGGCTGATGGAAACCAGCAGCCATATCGGCAAGATCGTGATGAAGCTGGGGTGAGGAAACGTGGGGGCAGGGGTGGCCTTGGGCATCGCCCGGAAGGCACCCCGCCGCCGGCTGCGCGAATAGTTGTCGAACCGCCGCCGATCCGCAACTCAATAATATCTTCGATTGTTTACATAACTTGCCTTGCAAGCGCCGCAGATCGCACCTACCTTCTGATCATCATCAACGTAATGAAAGGAAGGTGGTCCAATGTCTAATGAGATTTCGGTCTGTGTAGCGGGCAATGGAAAGTTGTTGGTCTTGACGGGGCAGCCCTCGGCCTGAATGACATCTTCCTTCGGACTGCATGATTGCAGCCCGGGTTCGTTCAACCGGACCAAACTCATGGAAGGGCCGCTCAAGCGGCCCTTTTCCATGTCTGCCGGTCGCAAATTTCGATGGTCTTCCATCCTGCCTGGCAATGATGACCAATTCCCTGACATCGACCCTAGAAAGACATGCATGGCGCGCATGGGTGGCCTGACGCTTCAGTGCTTCTGCTTCATCCTTGGGCAGCGTATAAAGAGGTCATCGAAGCAAGAGAAAGCGCCAGCATCTGGCAGCTGAAGCTTCGAAAGCCTCAGGAAAGGGGATCATCATGAACGTAGCACGCACCATCAACAACTGGCGCAAGTATCGTCATACGGTCACCGAACTGGACCGTATGACCTCGCGCGAACTCCACGACCTCGGTATCGACCGTAGCGATATCCGTCGCGTCGCACGCACTGCCGTCGGCTTCTGATCGGTTTCTGATCGTATAATCCGAATGTTTGCAAACGCTCGCAAATCTGCGGGCGTTTTGCGTTTCATGCATGGCTCCCATGCATCGCGGCACTGGTCTCTCGGCTAGATGCCGATCCGTCCGAGCGCCGGTACCTTGATGCCCGGCCGGGCGAGATCGAGGCCCGCGACGAGACCGAGGAAATGGACCTCGATGCCGCTCCGCACACCCACCGAAAAGCCTAACAGTCCGCGCAGCGTCACATGCAGGTCGCGGCTGTCCTCGTCCAGATGCACGAATTCCCCATCCGGCAGATAGTCGCGGCCCACCGCATGCGGCGGAAGCACCGCGCCGATCTCCGGCACGGTGCGCAGCACATAGGCCACGAACGTATTGGAATTCGGCCCCGGCCAGATCGTGTAGCCGCCGGGCTCGGCATAGGGGTAGGCGGCAATCGCGCCCTCGATCTTGGGGATCAGCAGTTCCGCCTTCGATCCGGTCACCGATGCCACCAGCTGCGGCGGGTTGGAATACCAGAAGGCATCCGGATCACGGTGGTTGCGGCGGATCGGGTTGCCCCAGCCCACCTTGTCATAGCGGGTATAGGTGGCCGCACCCTTTGCCTTGGTAACGATCCAGGCATGGCTTGCCACCGAACCTTTCAGCCCGCCCGTCATCGCCGAGAAAATATAGATCGCCGCATCGTTGCTTTCGTTCGCCTTGGGCAGGATGCCGGCCGACGACCAGCGCGCGGCGCTCCAGCCGGACGGGTGTTCGCGCATCGCCCAAAGGCCGGCGGAAGCGAAGGTGGGAAGAAGGTAGACGACGAAGATAAGGAGCAGCAATCGCTTTACCGATTTCATAAACATTCCCGTGCAACAAATCGCCGAAACGGCTATCAACGCCGCCGAAATGGCGTTTAAGCCGAATGAGCAATAGAAGCCGGCAAATTCAGGACTGACCGATGCAAAATCCCGTGACCGTTGAAGTGACCCGCGGCTCTCTCGTCGAAAGCCGCCATCGCGGCCTCGGCGTCGTCGTGGATGGCGAAGGCAAGACGCTGTTTTCCTTCGGTGATGCCGAAGCCGGCGTGTTTCCGCGGTCCTCCTGCAAGGCCATGCAGGCGCTGCCGCTTATCGAAAGCGGTGCAGCCGATGCCTACGGGTTCGGAGCTAAGGAACTGGCGTTTTCCTGCGCCTCTCATTCCGGCGAGGACTCGCATGTGGCAATGGCCGCCTCGATGCTGGCCAAGGCTGGCAAGAGTGTCGACGACATGGAATGCGGCGCCCACTGGGCATCCGAACAGGCCTCGCTCATCCACCAGGCCCGCACCATCGAATATCCGACGGCCCTGCATAACAACTGCTCCGGAAAACATTCCGGCTTCGTCTGCACCTGCGTCCATTCCGGCACGCAGCTGAAGGGCTATGTCGACTACGATCATCCGCTGCAGAAGGAAATCCGCGACGTGATGGGTAGCCTCACGGGCGCGGTTCTCGCCGAAGACAATTGCGGCATCGACGGTTGCTCGATCCCGACCTATGCCGTGCCGCTCAAGGGCCTTGCCCATGGCTTTGCGAAAATGCTGACCGGCAGCGGCCTTTCCAATGAACGCGCCAGGGCTTCGCGCCGCCTCATCGATGCCTGCATGGCCGAGCCCTTCTACGTCGCCGGCACCGGGCGCGCCTGCACGAAGCTGATGGAAGTGGCGCCGGGCAAGATCTTTGCCAAGACCGGTGCCGAAGGCGTCTTCGTGGCCGCACTCCCGGATCACGGCATTGCCATGGCGGTCAAATGCGAGGACGGTACGACCCGCGCCGCCGAAGCCATGATCTTCGCTCTGATCGCCCGCTATTTCGAAAAGGGCGGTGAAACGGAAGCCAAGCTGATGGCGATGGCCAACCGCACGATGAAGAACTGGAACGGCCTCACCGTCGGCGAAGTCCGCGTCACCGACGCGCTGTTTGCCTGATACCAAGATAAGGACAAGGGATCGATGCTGACACTCTACATCACGCCCGGCACCTGCTCACGCGCCAGCCATATCGCGCTGGCCGAGTCGGGCCTCGATTATCAGGTCTCGCTGATCCGCTTTGCCGAGGGCGAGCAGCGATCACCAGCCTATCTGAAGGTCAACCCGAAGGGCCGGGTGCCGGCACTGGTAACGGACAAGGGCGTGCTGACGGAAACCGTCGCACTGCTTCCCTACATTGCCCAGCTCGTGCCGGAAAAGAGCCTTGCGCCGCTGGACGATCCCTTCCTGTTTGCCAAGATGCAGGCCTTCAACGCCTACCTGTCCTCAACCGTCCACATCAACCATGCCCATGGCCGCCGTGGCGCGCGCTGGGCCGATGATGCCGCCTCGCATGCGGACATGCTCGCCAAAGTGCCGCAGACCATGCGCGACAGCTTCGCTCTGATCGAGAACGATCTTGTCGAAGGCCAATTCGTGCTCGGCGAAACCTTTTCCGTGGCCGACGCCTATCTCTTCGTCATGACTGGCTGGCTGGAAAGCGACCATGTCGACATGGCCGAATTCCCGAAGGTCGCCGCCCATTACCGGCGCATCGAGATGCGTCCGGCGGTGCAAAGGGTGCTGGCGGAAGAAGCGGCAGCAAAGCCCGCCGCCTGATCGTCAGGCCGCAGACTGCTGGCAAACTCTGAAGAAGCTCATTTGGCGAGAGCGATACCCCAGTCTCCGTCATCCTCGCCCTTGTGGCGAGGATCCAGCGACCCGACGTCTGTCGGGTCAAAGACTCCTTCAGCTCAAGGACTTGAGCTGACTGGATCCCCGCCACAAGGGCGAGGATTAGGGGAGTTTGGAGCAGCCGGCTCAATGTCCCAAGCGACCCCAGAGCGTTGTTCGGCAATACCTCTGTCAGCACTCTGAAGCAGCAGCGAAACCCGCCACCTGACCGTCAGGCCGGCTCGGCGTTGCGCTTTGCCCACATCGCCTGATAGGCGGGCCGGGCGACGCAGCCGTCATACCAGGCTTTCAGCGCCGGGCGGCCGTCGAACAGGGCGGCATGGCTGCGCGCGTAACGCACGATTTCCGTCACGTTGATATCGGCCACCGTAAATCGCTTGCCCACCATGAACCCGTCTTCGGAAAGATGCTTTTCAAGCACGTCGAACGGCCGCGAAAGCGTGCGTGCAGCTGCCTCGATCGCCGCCTTGCCTTCGTCGGTGGACGCACTGGACGACTGGATCGTCAGGGCCGCGGTCTCGACGCTCGTGGCCGCAAACAGCGACCACTGCACCATCTGCGCCTCTTCCTCGATCGTCTTTGGAGCAATCTCGCCGCCATGCTTGCGGGCAAGGTAGAGCGTGATGGCAAGCGACTCGTGCAGCACAAACCCGTCATCGTCCATCGAGGGGATCGAGCCCATCGGATTGACGCTCAAAAACTCCGGCGACCGCGTATTGACAGGCGCGCCGTCAACCGAAGCATCATCCAGCCGATAGGCCTGGATGACAGGAATATGCTCGAACGGCAATCCCAGCTCCTCGATCAGCCAAAGTGGCCGCGTCGCGCGCGAACGATAGACGCCATAGATTTTCAGCATGCGTATCTCCCATTGTGTTTCGCGGGCGACGCTAGAGTGCTTCGCCGCAGAACGGAAGATGCAGGTCCCTCAATTCGACCGGTTGGACGTCCGCTTCAGTTTTCGCTATCTTGAGTACCACCCTGATCATCTTGAGGCCACCCCATGTCCGCCACCCGTTCGCTCAGCATCACCCTGCCGGTCGAGATCGCCGACATGGTCGAAGCCAAGGTCGCCTCCGGCGAATACGCCTCGGAAAGCGACGTGATCGCCGAGGGCCTGCGCCCGATGGCAGCGCATGACGCCGCGATCGAGAGATGGCTGAGGGACGAGGTCGTGCCGACGCTTCAGGAAATGGATGCGCACCCGGAACGGGGATTAACCGGCGACGAGGTGGATCGATATCTGGACGAGCTGGCGGCAAAACTTACCGAGCAGATGACGAAGGAATGAAGTACAGGGTCGTCTTCGATCCTGCGGCGAGAGATGATCTTGCCGATATCCTGACATATCTGGCACCTCGCATGGGTGTAGACCCCGCATTGGCCTATGTTCGCCGCATCGAAGACTACTGCCTTAATTTTTTTTCGACATTTCCACACCGCGGCATGCGGCGCGATGACGTTTACTCTGGGCTGCGGCTCGTCGGTTATCGGTACAAGGCAACGATCGCCTTCCGCGTCAAGGACGACGTCGTGCAGATTGCCCGCGTCTTCCACAACGGCCGCAACATCGATTTCGGCCCCAGCCCCGAAGCTGCCGACCCCGAAACCTAACCCACCCGGTTCCCCATAACCGTCAGATGCGGAAACGCCGCCGCCGCATCGCCCGACCCGCCCAACTCTTCCGTCGCCGCCTGCGTCCAGCGATAGCCGATCACGCCGCCATCGTTCACGTCCTGGAAGACGTTGCCGGTGATCACAGTCGAACCGGCGCCCTCGGCTACACTGACGGCGCAACCCACGTTGGCGCCGCGCACGATATTGTTGGCGGCGACGACGTTGCGCAGGTAGGGGCCGAAGCCGAGGGCCAGGCCCCAGAGGGCGGCGTTTTCCACCACGTTGCCTGTGATCGCCGTGTCGGCCTCGGCGCTGATGCCGACGCCGAAGATTGCGCCGTCGAGTTTGTAGGGGCCGGTTGCCGAAAGGTTGCGGACGATATTACCTGAAATGGTCGAAAGCCTGCCGCCTTCGTTGAAATTGACGACGGAAATGCCGTTTGCCGCGCCATCCACCGTATTCCCGGAGATGACCGCACCCTCGAACGAGAATTCCGCATAGATCGCCGTCTCGCCGGAGCCGAAACACTGGTTGCCGGAAATCTGCGCGTTGGAGGAGCTGTTGGCGCGGATCGCCGAAAAAGCAGAGTCGGTGATGTGGTTGCCGCTCACCATCACGTTGGCGGCGCGAAACAGGTTGATCGCGTTGCCATATTGCCCGGTGCCGCCATTCCTGGCGCCGATCCGGAAGATGCGGTTAGCCGTAACCATGCTGCCATCGACGCCCTTTTTCCAGCGATGGATAAGGATGCCGCCATTGCCGCAATCGAACACGCTGTTGCCGGTCACCGACAGGCCGGTGCTTTCCACCGCATAGAGCGCATAGTCGGCAGCGCCTGATATCTTGGAGCGCTCGATGCGCCCGCCGCATCGCTCCAGCTGGATCGCGGTTTTGCGCGCGCCGAGGATCTCGCAATTATCGATGGAGATATCGGGAATGCGGGAGAAATGGATAAGGGCAGGGGTCTGATCGTCAAGCCAGCGATTGCCGCCGTCGATCACCAGGTTGGAAAGCTCGATCCGCCTTGCCGCGGTTGCACGGATAAAAGATCCGTCGCCGGAATAGACGAGCCTGGAAGCACCTGATACGCCGACCAGCCTTGTATTGTCGGGAAGATCGAGGCTCGAGACGCGGTAGTCGCCGGGCGGCAGATAGACCGGCTTGTTCTGCCGCGCCGCCTGTTCGATCAGCGCCAGCAGCTTGCGGGTCGAAACATCACCGCCATCAGGCGACACGCCATGGTCGCGCGCATCGATCGAGCCGCGCAGGTCAACGGTCGAAACGCTGGCGGGCGCTGCAAGCGCCGGCAGCGGCAGTGCCGCAACCGCAGCACCCGTCAGGCTCCAGCCCAGCATTTTGCGTCTCGAAATCATCCAGCCGTCTCCATCATCCCTTTCGAACACGCATTTATCGTGCCAGCGGAAGTGTGTGGTTTCGGGACGGGTGCCGGAGCGGTCAGGTTGTAGAGGGACGGCCTGCGCCGCCGGGATAGACCGCTTCGAAGCCGGAAATGAACTTCTCGAACAGATGCGAAAATGCCGAAAGCTCTTCCTCCGGCCAGTCGCCCAGCACATTCACCAGCAGCGAACGCTTGACCGCCTGTAGCTCGGTCAGCAACGCATCGCCGAGTTCGGTCCTGACCAGCAGCGAGCGCCGCCCGTCCTCCTGCGAAGCATCACGCCTGAGAACACCGCGCGACACGAGATCGGTCACCAGACGGCTGCCGCGCGACGGGTCGATCCGCATCGTCTCGGCAATCGCGCCGACGGTGATTTCGCCCTCGATCCGGCCCATGACGTCAAGCACGTCGAGATGCGCCGTTTCCAGCCCCGGAACCGTGTTGGCAATCGCGGTGCGCGCAATCATCCGGCGGCCCATCAGGTGCCGCATCCGGGTCAGGTTGTCGCTGACACGCGAAAGCCCCTCCGCAAATGCGGCTGTTTCGGTCGAAGGCTGAGGGTCTGCTGCAGAAATCATGGTCGTCATCGCTGCAACTTATCAGCAGGTGCCGGGTTGTTTCAACGAAATTGTTGCTTGGTGCATCTGCCTGCCGTTGACAATTATATGCTGAAGTCACATAAATTCGCCGACCTCTCAGGAAGTATGCCATGGATATGTCACGCCCGGCCCAGACCCCGCTTGTTGCCGACAAACGACAGCGTCTGTTCGTTTTCTGGTTCCTGATGGCAGCGCTGTTCATGGCGGCGCTCGACAATCACATCGTCTCCACAGCACTTCCCACCATCGTCGGCGAGTTCGGCCAGATGGAAAGTTTCGGCTGGGTGTCCTCGGCCTTTCTCCTGGCCATGAGCTCGGTCATGCCGATCTACGGCAAGCTGGGCGATCTGTTCGGCCGCAAATATGTGATGCTGTTTGCCATCGTTCTCTTCACGCTCGGCTCGGTTCTGTGCGGCTTCGCCTGGTCGATGAATTCGCTGATTGCGGCGCGCGTCTTCCAGGGGCTTGGCGGCGGCGGCATCATGGTTTCGATCTTCTCGATCAATGCCGATCTCTTCGAACCGCGCGAGCGGGCAAAGTACCAGAGCTATTCGAGCCTTATGATCATGGCGGCCGGCAGCATCGGCCCTGTTCTCGGCGGCACGCTCAGCGATCTGTTCGGCTGGCGCTCGATCTTCCTGATCAACCTGCCGCTCGGGGTCATCGTCGTGACAGGCCTCGCCCTGCTGCTTCCCTATCGCCGCCCGCAGCGCAAGCCGAAGATCGATTATGCCGGCGCCGTCGTTCTGGCACTGACGATCGCAAGCCTCGTCACCTTTGCCGATAGCCACCAGCTGTTCGGCTCGCTGATGGCATTCGAATCGCTGGTCCTTCTCGGCTTCGGCATGGCCTGCGCCGGCCTCTGGGTCTTCGTCGAAAGCCGCGTCCCCGAACCGATCGTGCCCTTGAAACTATTCAGGGACAGCACCTTCTCGCTGTTTCTCATCATCACGCTCTGCTCCGGCGCCGTCGGCATCGGCATGGTCAACTATTACGCGCTCTTCCTGCAGACGACGACGGGCCTGTCGCCATCGCAGGCCGGCCTGTTCTTCATCGGCCTCACCGGCGGCATCGTCGTCGGCTCCATGTCGGCGGGAAGGTTGATTTCCATCACCGGCCGCTACAAGCCGTTCGCCGTGTTGGGCCTGGTCATGAGCATCGGCGCTCTTCTGCTTCTGTCGCAGGTGACGTCTGCTACGCCGCTCTGGCTCGTCGCCATTCTGCTGATGCTCCAGGGTCTTGCCGTCGGCTTCGGCCAGCAGGCTCCGATCATCGGCGTCCAGAATTCCGCCCCGCGGGAAGATATGGGAGCTGCCACCGGTGCCGTGACGCTGATGCGCATGGGCGGCGCGTCGATCGCCATCTCGCTCTACGGCGCCATCATCGGCTCCTCCGTCAAGGGCAGCGGCGTTGTCATTCCAGGCGTTGCCGATATCGGCGCACTGACCCCGAAAGTGCTCGACCAGCTGCCGCAAGCCTCGCGTGAGGCGGTGGCATCCGTTTACTTCTCCGCCTTCACGCCGCTCTTCTTCGCCGCCGCCGTGATCGCCGCCATCGGCCTGATCGCCGCTCTTTTCCTCAAGCCCAAACGCCTGCCGACTGCGCAAGTCCAGGCCGCCGCACAACAAAACAAGCTGCCCACCCCGTAAGGCTCTTCCAAGCGGGCTTTCCTCGCCTATCTCTCGTCCTATGAAACCCGAGGCACTGCTTCATCCCACACCGGCCGGCCTGTTCTGCCCCGTCGGCGGCTTCCATGTGGATCCGGTGCGCCCTGTCGAGCGGGCGCTGATCACCCATGGCCATTCCGACCATGCCCGCGCCGGCCACACCCATGTGCTCGCCACCCGCCAGACACTCGACATCATGAAGATCCGCTACGGCGACGACTTCTGCACCTCCGAACAGGAGGCTGCATGGGGCGAGGTGATCGATGTCGGCGGCGTCAATGTCAGCTTCCATCCAGCCGGCCATGTTCTCGGCTCGGCGCAGATCGCACTCGAGCACAAGGATCTGCGCATCGTCGTCTCAGGCGATTACAAGCGCGGCGTCGACCCAACCTGCGCGCCCTTCGTGCCTGTTTCCTGCGATGTCTTCATCACCGAAGCAACCTTCGGCCTGCCGGTCTTCCATCATCCCCACCCGCGCGAGGAAATCGGCAAGCTGTTGACCTCGCTCAAGCAGTTTCCCGACCGCAGCCACATGGTCGGCGCCTACGCTTTGGGAAAGGCGCAGCGGGTGATCCGCCTGATCCGCGACAGCGGCTATGACGAACCGATCTATATCCACGGCGCGCTCGCAAAACTCTGCGACTATTACGAAAGCCAGGGCATCGCGCTCGGCGAAATCCGCCCCGCGACGATCGACAAGAGCAGCCCCGACCTGTTCAAGGGCGCCGTCGTCGTCGGCCCGCCCTCGGCCTTCCAGGATCGCTGGGCCCGCCGCTTCAACGAACCCCTGATTGCCTTTGCGTCGGGCTGGATGATGGTGCGCCAACGCGCCAAACAAAGCGGCGTCGAGCTGCCGCTGGTGATCTCGGATCACTGCGACTGGCCCGAACTCCTGGAAACCATCAACGAGGTCGCCCCCTCCGAAGTCTGGGTCACCCACGGCCGCGAAGAAGCGCTGGTACGCTGGTGCGAACTGAAGGGCATTCCAGCGCGGCCGCTGCACCTGGTCGGCTACGAAGACGAGGGGGACTGATGATGCATTTGCTGCTGAAAAAAGACCCCTCCCAACCCTCCCCACAAGGGGGAGGGCTAAACCCGGGCGCGGCCCTGTCGCACAATCGAGGCAATGCCGTGCCGCCAGTCTTCTCCCCCCTTGCGGGGGAGATGGCCGGCAGGCCAGTGGGGGATCGATGATGCGTGTGCCGCTGAAAAGAGACCCCTCCCAACCCTCCCCACAAGGGGGAGGGCTAAAGCCCGTCGCACCGCTGTCGCACAATCTGGGTGGTGCCGTGCCGCAAGTCTTCTCCCCCCTTGCGGGGGAGATGGCCGGCAGGCCAGAGGGGGATCGATGATGCGTGGATTGTTGAAAAAAGACCCCTCCCAACCCTCCCCACAAGGGGGAGGGCTAGAGCCCGCCGCGCCCCTGTCGCACAACAGGGCCAGTGCCGTGCCGCAAGTCTTCTCCCCCCTTGTGGGGGAGATGGCCGGCAGGCCAGAGGGGGTTTTTCGAAGAGTGCTGCGCCCATGAAACCCTTCGCCACACTTCTCGACCGCCTTGTCCTCACCCCGTCGCGCAATGGCAAGATCACGCTGCTGGTCGATTACTTCCGCACCACGCCCGATCCCGATCGCGGCTATGGCCTTGCGGCGCTGGCGAGCGCGCTCGATCTCAAAAGCGTCAAGCCCGCCATGCTGCGCGAGCTGGTGCTGGAGCGCATGGATGCGGTTCTGTTTCAGTATTCCTACGACTATGTCGGCGATCTCGCCGAAACCATTGCGCTCGTCTGGGATGGCCTCGAAAAGGACGACACGACCGACGCCGAGCAGCCGCTTCTGTCCGAAGTCGTCGCCCGGATGAATTCGCTCGGCCGCACCGAAGTGCGCTCAGCCGTCCGCGATCTGCTCGATCATCTCGATCCCTCCGGCCGTTTCGCCTTCCTGAAGCTTGTCACCGGTTCGCTGCGCATCGGCGTCTCGGCGCGGCTTGCAAAGCAGGCGCTGTCGGAAATGTCGGGCAAGGACGTGACCGAGATCGAGACGCTGTGGCACGGGCTGGAGCCGCCCTATGTGTCGCTGTTTGCCTGGCTGGAAGGCCATGCCGACAAGCCGGTTCTGGCGACGCCCGCGATCTTCCATTCGGTCATGCTCGCCAATCCGGTCGAAAGCGGCGATCTCGAAAAGCTCGATCCCGCCGATTATGCCGCCGAGTGGAAATGGGATGGCATCCGCGTCCAGATGTCGGCCCATGGCGGCACGAAGAAACTCTATTCCCGCTCCGGCGATGATATCACCGGTGCCTTTCCCGATATCGTCGAGCAGATCAATTTCGATGGCGTCATCGACGGCGAGCTTCTCGTCGGCGGCACGATGCGATCCAACAATCCCACCCGCACCTTTTCCGACCTGCAGCAGCGCCTCAACCGCAAGACTGTGAACGCGAAGATGCTGGAGGATTACCCCGCCTTCGTACGCGCCTACGATATCCTGTTCGACGGCGAGGCGGATGTGCGTGCAAAAGGATTCCTCGAGCGCCGCGAACGCCTGTCCGAGGTGATCGGCCACGCCCCGCATGACCGGTTCGACCTGTCCGATCTCGTGCCTTTCACCACCTGGGATGAGCTCGAAGCCCTGCGCCGCGATCCGCCGGACCCGGTCATCGAAGGCGTCATGATCAAGCGCCGCGACAGCGTCTACCAGGCCGGCCGGCTGAAAGGCCCGTGGTTCAAGTGGAAACGCGATCCCTATAATGTCGATGCGGTCATGCTCTATGCCCAGCGCGGCCATGGCAAGCGCTCCAGCTACTACTCAGATTTCACCTTCGGCGTGTGGACGGATGGCCCGGATGGCGATCATCTCGTGCCCGTCGGCAAGGCCTATTTCGGCTTTACCGATGCGGAACTGGAAGTGCTGGACAAGTTCGTGCGCGACAACACGGTCGAGCGTTTCGGCCCGGTAAGGGCGGTGCGCGCCGACAAGGATTTCGGCTTCGTGCTGGAAGTCGCGTTCGAGGGCATCAACCGCTCGACGCGGCACAAATCCGGCGTCGCCATGCGCTTTCCCCGCATCGCAAGGCTGCGGATGGACAAGCTGCCGCGCGATGCCGACCGGCTGGAAACGCTGACCGCGATGATCGTTGCCAAAACGGCGGACGCGAAGATGTGACCGCCGGCCCGCTTGCGTTTAGAACCGTCGGGGTTACGCTTAATCCCGATATCTGAGACTACTCATATCCTTATAGACGGTCGTTCTATGTCAATCACCCGCCGCATGCTGATGACCGGTCTGGCACTCGGTGCACTTGGTTCCCTTGCTGCACCCCAGGCCCTGGCCGCGCCCTTTCCCGTCCCCGAAACCCTGCCGCTGGAAAAGGAAGATTATGCCGAAGCCAGGCGTCGCTTCCGCACGCATCTTCTGAAGCACGGTCCGGCGCCCGAAGCCTCGCCACCGCTTGGGACCCCGCCGGGTGCGCAAAAGGTCCTCTATCACGGCGGTCCGGATGGCTCGCTCGAACTGATCGCCTGGCTTTCCCATTACGAAGCCTCGGGCAAGTCGAAGCCGGCGGTGCTTTTCCTGCACGGCGGCAATGCCACCGGTGATGGCCACTGGGAGCTGATGAAAGCTTACTGGGAAGCGGGCTTCGTGGTCCTGCATCCGTCCTTTCGCGGCGAAAACGGCCAGGCCGGCAATTTCTCCGGTTTCTACGACGAAACCTCCGATGCGCTGGCAGCCGCCACCTATCTGGAAAACCTGCCCGGCATCGATCGCAGCCGGCTTTTTATCGCCGGCCACAGCAATGGCGGCACGCTGTCGCTTCTTTCAGGCATGACGCGCCGGTTCAGAGCCGCAGTGCCGATTTCCGCCGGCGTCAATTCCTGGCGCTTCTTTACCCGATACTCGAACGAAGTCCCCTTCGATGCGGCCGATCCGAAAGAGTTCGTGATGCGGTCATCCGCCTGTTTCGGGCCGAGCCTCAAATGCCCGACACTGCTTTTGCGCGGCTCGGAAGAACGCCCTTTCGATGCCGACCACCAGCTGCTGATCGATCGTGCCCGCTCTGCCGGCGTTGCGATCGACAAGAAGCTTCTGCCCGGCAATCACAGCGGCGTCGTGCCCGGTGCAGTGGTCGAAAGCATCCGCTTCTTCAATCAGTTCACCTGATCCGCCTTATCCAGTCGCCACCGCTCCAGCCTCGCGAAAGCGCTGCCTGACAGATTGCCGCCGACGTCATCAATGCCGAAGCGGGTCTGCCATGCAAAACAAAGCCTTATCGCTCAGCCGGACCTCCGGTCTTGCGGCCGTTCTTGTGGCGACGACGGCGCTCAGCGGTTGCCAGGTGCCGTTCGTCACCGATACGACCCGCATGGACCCGGCCGTGTTTGCCCGCGAAACCACGCCGGTCTTCTATCAGCCGGCCTATAACGAGCCGGTCCAGCCGCAGCCTCTTCCCCAGAAGGAGGCTATTCCGCAAAAGCGTCAGCTTTATCAGACGCAGTTCCACCAGACCTACGGCATGCCGGTCTCCAACCCCGTGCACCGGGTGATGTACGAGGTGATCCGCGACGACGGCCACACGCTGCCGGCCATTCCCTATTCGCGCATCGACAACCGTTTTCTGCGCCAGGATGTGTCCTACCAGACCAATGAAGCACCCGGCACGCTGGTGGTCGATACCCGTGCCAACTTCCTCTATCTCGTGCAGCCCGGCGGCAAGGCGATCCGCTACGGCGTCGGTCTCGGCAAGGCGGGCTTTGCCTGGTCCGGCCGCGGCGTCATCCAGCGCAAGGCGAAATGGCCGCGCTGGACGCCATCAGGGGAAATGGTCTCGCGCCAGCCGGAACTGCGCCAGTTCGCAGCAGCAGCCGGCGGCGCCGATCCCGGCCTGAACAACCCGCTCGGTGCCCGCGCGCTCTATATCTACAAGGACGGCAAGGACACGCTCTATCGCGTTCACGGCACGCCGGACTGGCAGTCCGTCGGCAGGGCAACCTCGTCCGGCTGCGTCCGCATGCTCAACCAGGACGTCATCGACCTGTTCGACCGCGTCCCGAACGGCACTCCGATCGTCGTACTCTGACCGTTGACGCGTGGCAAAACTGCCCACGGCAAGCGTGCATGTCGCGCGTCAATCCCCTTGGCCTCTTATCTGCCCTCACACACAGTGAAGTGATCACGCTGTTGCGCAGGGGACACAGGCTGTGTCGCATCCCTGTGATGGTGTGTGTCAACCTCGTGAATGGTCGATGAAGCTGGCCGCGTTATGTGATAGTGGAGCAAAACATCAGGCAGGGAACCAATCGGTTCGATTGCCGTTAAAATTTGCTTTTGCAGTGACGCGTTCCTCTAGGGTGACTTTCCGAACATGATTTCCAACTCTTCTTTCTCCCGACGGGGCTTCCTGTCCATGCTGGGTGTCGGCGCTGCCTCGACGCTCGCGAGCTGCGCTTCCACTGCGCCGGGCCCTTCCGGCAACATCGTCACCTACCGTGACGGCGTCGCCCTCCGCAACGACGGCCTTCCGCCGGTTGGCGGCGATCCCGAAGCCGCGATGATGTACGGCGCCGTCGAAGATGGTGGCTATCTCATCCCGGCCATCCCCTATGAGCGGATCAATCCGCGCTACTATCGCCAGCGCGTTGTCGATCCGACAGGCGAACGCCCGGGCACGATCGTCGTCGATACCCCGTCGCGCTTCCTCTATCTGGTCGAGCCCGGCGGTTCGGCCATGCGCTACGGCGTCGGCATCGGTCGCGATGGCTTTGCCTGGAGCGGCGAAGGTGTCATCCAGTGGCGTCAGAAATGGCCGAAATGGACCCCGCCGGACGAAATGGTCGCGCGCCAGCCGCAACTGGTCAAGTATTCGATCGCAAACGGCGGCATGCCTCCGGGCCTCACAAACCCGCTCGGCGCCCGCGCGCTTTACATCTTCCAGAACGGCCAGGACACGCTCTACCGCCTGCACGGTTCGCCGGAATGGAACTCGATCGGCAAAGCCGTCTCCTCAGGCTGCGTCCGCCTGATGAACCAGGACATCATCGACCTCTATGAGCGCGTCCCCAACAAGGCCCGCGTCGTCGTCTGGCAGTAAGCAGCCACCACAACGTTCGATCAAAAAGGCCGCAGCGGTGCGGCCTTTTTTGTTTTGGTTGCATTTTAGCGGAGCACCTCCTATAGTCGAAGGCGTCACTTAGGGCTGGGGGGCCGGAATGGACATTCTGCGCGGTGCTGCCGCACCTTATCTATTGACACTTCTTGTCTCGGTCTTTTCCTGGCTGTTTCTCGAGATCCGTAAAGATCTGTCTGAAATAGCCATCCTGAGTTATGAAGCTCGGGTCTTCGAAGAAGACGGCGGCATCATTGAAGTATTGACGCTCACCAACCTTTCAAACAAGACGACGCTAAACGGTGGCACCGTCGATATGATTTGCCCTAATCTTTCTGTTTGCTTCGCTAAGAGCTCACGGACGGGAGACGAGATAGCACGTGACAGGCCGGGCTCACCGTGGAGTATAAGGCTGGATCCCTCGTCGTCAGACCGCCTAGTCTCATTTGATCTGACACTGCCGCCAAACGCGTCTGCATCTCTTGAGATGTCTCTCGCTAGCCGGGCGGATCGACCTGTGTTTGGTTTCGGCTACAAGCATGACTCGCCGCAGAAAACCCCTGTCCTCTTCGCGAATGAGAACAGGCTCTATGCGTTCTTGGTGCAGTGGTACGCAACAGTCACAATGGTCGTACTCATCAGCGCTGCACTTGCTCTCCTACTCTGGATCGGGCGCATGGTGTTTGGCGGTAAGAAGAGGCCGTTAGAAGACCAGCCGCGCCCCGGCCTTAGCGTCGTGCTGCCGGACGGCAAGCCCGCGACGTTCGAATTACTTCTCAAGCCAAAGGAGAGGAATGCGCCATGACCCGTTGGATTGAGGCGTCTATTTGCGTCATTGCCTACGTGATCAGCTTGCCAGTTGCGGACGCGGCTGAAGTAAAGTTCAAAGTCTCCGCAGAGGGAGCCACGCCTTCCAGCTTCAAAGCCTACATCTACAAGGGAGGCCCTGGCGAGCCAAAAACCTTTGTCACGATGGTTGGAAATGATGAGCTTGTCAGTGTGTCGGAAAGCACCTGTACGCCATCGACGATTTACTCGGCGCGACCGGCATTGGCAGCTCTGTATCAGTCCAACCCCACAGATATGCATCAATGCAAAGACGGCGCCGAAATCTCCTTCAGGTTTACCATGCGGAGGGTAACAAGCACTAACTATATGTTATACTTGAATCCTGGCGAGGAGAACGTGCCTAACGTTAGTCCAGCCCTTCAGTCAGCGATTTCGGAAGTTAAGAGTGCCTATTCTTCAGGAGATGTTGGCAAGGTCGTCAAGCTTTCGTCGGAACTAAGCACGGCGTTTGCGACGTCCGGAGATACGGCTAAGGCCGCCGCCTTCCGCGACCTGACAATCGCGACAAGAAGTGACTTTGTGTATTCGTTGAGCCCGGATACCGCGCCTCCTGACGACCAGGATCTGGGCCAAGGTCTTATTAAATGGCAGGGCAGGCTGGAGCTTTCCCCGGTCGCAAAAAGCAAGCTTCTTGAATTCCAAACCAGCTGCGGCGCAGAGACTGACAAAGGCCGTATCGGATGGAAGACGATGTCATGCATGCCGGGTGGTGACGCTGTCCAGTTGCGTGCGTATGTTCCAGGATCTGCTGTAGGCGGTTGACGCAGCGCTATTCCCCTGACAGGTCCAGCCGGTCCCTTCGCGTCGACATCTTCGCGCGGGGCGGTTTCCCCGTCACAGCTGCAGCCGAGCGCCTGACTAATGGCCGCCATCACTTTCGCCGACTGCGCCTTCATGTCGAGACAATCCTCCGGTGCATTGACCTGCCGCTCGTCGTCGCGGTTTCGCTTCCAGGCAACAGGGTCGGATTGCGCCAGCCGCTCCCTGAGCGGCTTAACCGTCTACGCTTCGCCTTCCCCGGGGTTCATGATCACCAGATATTCTGGATAGGTAAGCCGAGCGGCTGCAACATCAGACTTTCACGTCCCTTCAGAGGCATGTCGATGCCATGAACCGCAAAGTACGCTGCGTATCCAGCCGCGGAATCGAATCCGCATCCTTCGTCGCCATCTTTTCTGGGGGGCTTGATGGTGACGTCACGGCCTGATGCCCTATCTCCTGCCTAGCGACCATGTCGCTGGACTGATGCCGGTTCAAGTTTCGTGCCATCGAATGTGCGCGCGATGAGCCGGCAATACCTATCACCAAGGGAGTTACTCCATGCCCATTCTCTACACGACCAAGGGTTCCGCAACCGGTGGCCGCTCCGGCCACGGTGCTTCCGACAACGGCGTGCTCGACGTCACGCTGACGGTTCCGAAGGAACTCGGCGGCGATGGCGCCACCGGCACCAATCCGGAACAGCTGTTTGCGGTCGGCTATTCCGCCTGCTTCCTCGGCGCGCTGAAAGCCGTCGCTGCCAAGGAAAAGGTGAAGATCCCTGACGAGGCCAAGGTCACCGCAACGGTCGGCATCGGCCCGCGCGAAGATGGCGGCGGCTTCGGCATCGAAGTCTCGCTGTCGGTCAACGCCCCCGGCATCGAACGCGCCCAGCTCGAAGACCTGGTCGCCAAGGCCCATATCGTCTGCCCTTACAGCCACGCGATGCGCACTTCGACCGAAGTCCAGGTTACCGTCGAGTAACACGACGCGACTTTGTCCCGCCAAGGGACGGCAAAAAGCGGCTTCGGCCGCTTTTTGTTTGCGCGAAATTCAGCCGATTTGGTTCAGCTCACAGCCTGCAGCGCGCTCCGCAATTCATCGGCATTGCCATCGGGCAGGGCGGCATCCAGCGCCGCATGCGTCGCCTCCCAGATCGGCAGGGATTTCGCCAGAACCGCGCGGCCATCCTCCGTCAGCGTCAAAAGCCGTCCGCGTTTGTCCTTCGGGTCAACGGCGCTGCCGATCCAGCCGCGTGCCTGCAGCACCTTCAGGGCCGCAGTCAGCGTCGTGCGGTCCATGGCAAGCAGGTCGCAGACGGATTTCATCGTCGCCGGCTGTGGTCGGTTGAGCGACATCATCAGTGAGAACTGTCCATTGTTCAATCCAACCGGCTTCAGCGCCGTATCGAAGGTTCGCGCCAGGGCTCGCGCTGCCCGTTGCACATGCAGGCAAAGACAGGTGTCGCGCACATGAAGCGTGGCGGAAAACGGAACCGAATCGACATTTGACAGCATGGGCATATTATGTTGATATCAACCTATTCTGTCAAGAAAGGGGAGGTTCTTATGGATGTCAGCGCATTCCCGACCAATGCCGTCCTGTCGAAAGACGAGTGGCTGAAGGCGCGGCTCGAGCTTCTGGCGCTCGAGAAGGAGGAAACGCGGCTGCGTGACAAGGTCCGCGCCGCCCGCCGCGCCTTGCCCTGGGTGAGGGTGGACAAGGACTACCTCTTCGACACACCGGAGGGCGGCAAGACCTTGTCCGATCTCTTTGCCGGACGCAGCCAGCTGCTGATCTATCACTTCATGTTCGGACCCGACTGGAGCGAAGGCTGTGTCGGCTGCTCCTTCATGGCAGACCATTTCGACGGAACGCTCGTCCATCTCAACCATCACGACGTCACGCTCGTCGCCGTCTCGCGCGGCACGTTGGGGCAAATCGAGGCGTACAAGGCCCGCATGAACTGGCAGTTTCCCTGGGTCTCGTCCTACGCCACGGATTTCAACCACGACTATCGCGTTTCCTTCACGCAAGAAGAGATGCAGGGCGAGACGATCAACTACAATTTCCGCGACATGCCCGCGAGCGAAGGCTTCGAGGAGCTTCCCGGCCTGTCCGCCTTCTACAAGAATGAGCCCGGCGAGATCTTCCATACCTATTCCACCTATGCCCGCGGCCCGGAAGAGGTGATCGGCACGCTGATGCTGCTCGACCGCGCGCCGCTCGGCCGCAACGAGGATAAGACGATGAGTTTCCTCAAGCGCCACGACGAATATGCGGCAAAGCCCGAGCAACAGGCGTCATCCTGCTGCCATTGAGGGCACGTCGCCGGGTCCGTTCAACACACACAAGAGGGAGATGGGCATGCTGCAGATCGTTTCGAAATCCCGTTCGGACACGCATGGAAAGTTCATCTGGTGCGAACTGATCACGTCAGACACGTCAGCGGCGGGCAAGTTCTACGCCTCGGTGGTCGGCTGGAATGTCCGCGAACTCGCCATGCCCGATATGCCGTCCTATTTCCTGTTCGAAATGGGCGAGGGCGACAATTGCCCCGGCATCGGCGGCATGATGCACTTCCCGCCGGAACTTGAAGGAAAGGTGCCACCCAACTGGACTGGCTATGTCGCCGTCGACGATGTCGATGAAACCGCAAGGGACTTCGTTTCGCTTGGCGGACGCATCCAGCGCGACCCGGAGGATATCCCGGGCGTCGGCCGGTTTGCTGTTGTGGCCGATCCGCATGGGGCGGTTCTCTGCATCATGACGCCGATCCCGCCGGCAAACCCGCCCCGCCAGCTCGGCCCCGCCGATCCCGGCAATCTCGGCTGGTGCGAGCTCATGGCGGGCAACGGCGAGGAGGCTTTCGAATTCTATGGAAGCGTGTTCGGTTGGGCGAAGGACCATGACATGGACATGGGCGAGAGGGGCGTCTACCGCATCTTTGCCTATGACGGCCATCCCGGCCAGGCGATCGGCGGCATGATGACGAAACCGGACACGGTGCCTGCGCCGTGTTGGTCCTATTACTTCAACGTGGAGGCGATTGACGCGGCCATCGAGCGCATCACGGCCGGCGGCGGCAGTGTCGTGTTCGGCCCCATGCAAGTGCCCGGCGGAAGCTGGATCGTCCAGGCCACGGATCCCCAGGGCGCCTTCTTCTGCCTCGTCGCTCCGAAGCGCTCTTGATCCCCCAAACCTTGATCCTGTCCTCGTCAGGCCTAATTGCATCTTCACGCATAAGGCCAGAGGACCACTCATGCATCCATTGCCCCGTCCGCTGAGCCTTGTTTTCTTTAGCATCAGCACATTCCTGGCCCTGTCCGGCATCGTCATGATCCTGACGGGTTTCAGAGGCGGCTGGCCGGTGCTCGCCCTGTTTGGGGCCGGCGCCTTCGTTTTTGCGCATATGCTCTGGCCGCAAACCTTCCACCGAAGGCGGGTGGATGCCGCAACGCTGATTTCGCGCTTTCCCGGTCCGGTCACCCTCTATTCCAGCCGCGTCCGCTATTTTTCGCTGGCCGTCGGCTGCGCAGCCTTCGCCGTCCTGCTTCTGTTTCTGCTTTTGGATGCCGACCCGGCCGATGCGCCAATGCCGGCGTTGCGACAGGTCATTCTCTGGCTGGGCGTCGGTTTCCTGTCGCTCTGCGCCTCCGTCATGATGGCGGGCGTCCTCGTCGGCCAGCGGCTGGAACTGGATGGCGAGGGCTTGACCATGGTCACGCTCGGGCGTCGCAAATTCTGGCGCTGGCAGGATGTCGAGGGCTTCAAGGCCGGCGCGATGACGCCGATCTCCGTTCACTTTCTGCCCAAGCTGGAGATGAAGATGGTCGTGTTCGACGATGTCACGCTTCCGGAAACCGCCCTGATCCGCATGAGCCGCGATGCGACCGGCCGCAATTCCGGCCTGCACGATGCCTATGGGCTGGATTACGCCCAGCTCGCCTGGCTCCTGGAAACCTGGCGCGAAACGGCGCTCACAGGCTCGCAAGTTGCTCCTGCCGCACCCGTCCGCGACGACGAATTCGTGGCCGTCTCGGCTGCTTACCCGAACGGCTGACGACCGTTCCCGGCCGTCACTCTGCCTGCGCGGTCGTCTTCAGGTAAGCGATCACGTCGTCGATCTCGGCCTGGGTCCACAGTCCGAAGAAGCGCATGCTGGTTCCCGGCACTTTCTTCTTGGGGCTCGAGAGAAAGGCCGACAGTGCCGCGTCGTCCCAGACGAGACCGGCTGCGCCTGCATCCTTCATCGCCTGCGAATACTTGTAGTCGGGAACTTGCGCTGCCGGTCGCCCGACGACGCCTTTGAGATGCGGGCCGAACCGGTTGGTCTCCCGCTCGGCCACATGACAGGCGACGCATTTCTGGTACACCCGCTTGCCGTTGCCGGCATCTGCCGCCTGCGCGGTCGAGGAAAAGGCGAGCGCAACAAGGGCGAGGGCGCAGAGCCCTGTCCTTGCCGCTTTGTGCATCCGCCCGGTCACCGCTTCAGACTGCCCAGAATGCCGCGCACGATCGCCCGGCCCACCTGGGTGGCGACGGTGCGCGTCACGCTTTTCATGGCCGCTTCGATGATCGTCTCGCGCTGGTAGCCCGAGCGGCCAACGGTTCTGCGGCCCTTCGGCTCGTCGTCGTCCTTGTTGCCGAAGCCGGGCAGGGTCCAGCCGGTGGTTTCGCCGGAGCCGGCGGGCGGCGCGGGGTCGAGTTCGTCCTGCGCCTTGCGGGCAGCGGCCGCATCGGCGGCCTGCTTTGCCCGGGCGCCCAGCATTTCGAAGGCGCTTTCGCGGTCGAGATCCTCGTCATAGACCCCGAGAACCGGGCTGCGATCCATCACCGACTGCCGCTCCGCGTCGGTCAGAGGACCGATCCGTCCCGACGGTGGGCGGACCAGCGTCCGTTCCACCATCGATGGTGCACCCTTGCCCTCGAGCGTCGAGACCAGCGCCTCGCCGGTACCGAGCTGGGTGATCGCTGTCGCGCAATCGAAGGCCGGGTTCGGCCGGAACGTGTCGGCCGCGGTCTTCACTGCCTTCTGCTCGCGCGGCGTATAGGCGCGCAGCGCATGCTGCACCCGGTTGCCGAGCTGGGCGAGAACGCTTTCCGGCACATCGAGCGGGTTCTGGGTCACGAAATAGACGCCGACGCCCTTGGAGCGGATCAGCCTCACCACCTGCTCCACGCGGTCGAGCAGAACCTTCGGCGCTTCGTCGAACAAAAGATGCGCCTCGTCGAAGAAGAACACCAGTTTCGGCTTGTCCGGATCGCCAACCTCGGGCAGTTCCTCGAACAGTTCAGACAGCAGCCACAAAAGGAAGGTCGCGTAGAGCCGCGGGTTCATCATCAGCTTGTCGGCGGCAAGGATCGAGATCTGGCCGTAACCGGAATTCGGGTTCACCCGCATGATATCGGTGATCTTCAGCGCCGGTTCGCCGAAAAAGTGCTCGGCACCCTGCTGTTCCAGCACAAGCAGCGCCCGCTGGATGGAGCCGACCGAAGCCTTGGAAATGAGGCCGAATTCCTTGGAAAGCTCCGAAGCATTCTCGGCCATGTAATTGAGGAGCGAGGTCAGGTCCTTGAGGTCGAGCAGCGGCAGCCCGGCCTTGTCGGCCAGCTTGAAGGCGATGTTGAGCACGCCTTCCTGCGGTTCGGATGCATCCATCAGACGGGCAAGCAGAAGCGGCCCCATCTCGGCGATCGTGGTGCGAACCCTATGCCCTTTGGTGCCGTAGAGATCCCAGAAGATCACCGGGAACTGCTCGAACTCGTAATCGGCAAAGCCGATCTGCTCGGCGCGTTTGGCGAGGAAATCCTTGGGCTCGCCCTTGGCGGCAACGCCGGAAAGATCGCCCTTGATGTCGGATGCAAAAACGGGAACGCCGGCCCGCGAAAAGCCCTCGGCCAGCACCTGCAGCGTCACGGTTTTGCCGGTGCCGGTCGCACCGGTCACCAGCCCGTGGCGGTTGCCGAATTTCATGTCCAGGAATTCGGCCTTGTTCAACGTGTCGTCAGGGTTGCGACTGCCGCCGATAAAGAGTTTCGCCTGATCGTCCGCATCAATATTCGCCATGCAACTATGCGCTCCCTAAACGCGTTCAATCCTCGGCTTTTATAGGATGCGCTGAAGAGCCGGGCAACGGCTGAAAATCGGCCAAGTGAAAACTGGCGCGAGAGGCGGCAGAAGAGGGGTGAATACGTGACGATGACGGACACAGCCGGACCGGCGGAAACGCGGAAACTCGATGCGCAAGGCGTGCGCGATGCGCAGAGGGGTCGCCATGCGGATGGCCCGATGGGCATTCCGGCCCGCGGCCTCAAAGACGTGTTCTGGCGCGTCTATGCCGGCGTAACCGAAGATCGCATCACGCTGATCGCCGCCGGCGTCACCTATTACCTGCTGCTGGCGCTGTTTCCCGCCGCAAGCGCGCTCGTGTCGATCTACGGTTTCGTCGCCGATCCCGTGACGATTGCCGATCGGATCGCGTTTCTGAGCACAATCATGCCCGCCGAAGGGCTGAACATCTTTCTCGATCAGGTCCGGGCGCTTTCAAGCGAACGCGGCGCTACACTGTCGATCGGCCTGATTGCCGGTCTGGCGCTGGCGCTCTGGAGCGCCAACAACGGCATGAAGGCGCTGTTCGAGGCCATGAATGTCGCTTACGGCGAGCAGGAAAAGCGCGGCATCGTCAAGCTCAACCTGATGTCGCTGCTCTTCACGCTCGGCGCGATGCTGATTGCCATCGTCATCCTGTTTGCCATGGGCGTGGTGCCGGCATTGCTCAAATATTTCTGGCTCGACCAGTGGTCGGAAATGATCATCCGCATCGCCCGCTGGCCGTTGATGATGGTCTTCGTCACGCTCGGCATCATGGCGCTCTACCGGTTCGGCCCCAGCCGCGAGCCGGCGAAGATCCAGTGGCTGACCTGGGGTGCTGCCTTTTCCACCATTTTCTGGCTTCTCGCCTCGCTCGGCGTGTCCTACTATCTGGCCAACGTCGCCGATTACAATGCCACCTATGGCACGCTCGGCGCGCTGATCGGCTTCATGGTCTGGACATGGGTATCCGTCATCATCGTGGTCGTCGGCGCCGAGATCAATGCCGAGCTCGAGCACCAGACCTCGGTCGATTCCACCACCGGCCATCCGAAGCCGATGGGGGCACGCGGCGCTGAAATGGCCGATACGGTGGGTGCTGCGGCCGAGGATTGATAAGCCGCCGGTTGCGCCAACCCGGGCTGCGTGGCACCAGTTGGAACACGCCTGTTGGCATCCGGCACGAGTCTATGTATGACCTTGACGTGAACGTCAAAACTGAGGAGATATTGATGAACGAGATGGTTACCCGCGTTGCCGACCGCGTCGGTCTTGCACCTGATGCGGCCGAAAAGGCGATCGGCATGATGCTGGGCTTCCTGCAGCGCGAGGCGGATGACGCTGCCGTGGCGCGGATGATCGAAGCCATTCCCGGCGCACCGGAACTGGTCGGCAAATTCAACGGCGAAGGTGCCGGTGGCGGCGGTCTGCTCGGCGGCCTGATGTCGAGCTTCGGCGGCGGCGGCATCATGACGCTCGGCCAGCAGCTGATGTCGCAGGGCCTCGGCATGGGCGAGATCACAGCACTCGCCAAGGAAACCATGGCTGTCGCACGCGAACACGCCGGCGACGAAACCGTCGATACGGTCATCGCATCGGTGCCGGGCCTCAGCCAGTTCGTGTGATCTGAACTTGTGAATCGAAAGCCGCTGGCCCACCGCCGGCGGCTTTTCTAAATCATCAGCTATGCTATAGGTCGGCGATGAGCGACAACATCATCAAGTTCCAGCGTCCGAAACCGGTCAAGCCGCCACGCAAGTCGCCGTTCAAGAACATGGCGCCCGGTGTGAAGCGCATGCTGTTTTGGGTCGCCATTATCGCGGGTCTGGTCCTGGCATTCCTCTATTTCCAGTTCGCCGGCAGCGCCCCTCCGGGCGTCTGAGCAAAACAACGCCGGCCGAACGTCAGCCCTTGGCGGCCAGCCAGATCACGTGCTTTGCGCCGCGCTTGCCATTGGCGCGCGTGTTCACCACGTCAGCCTGAAATCCCACTTCCTTCAGCCGCCGGGTGAAGCCCGCGTCGGGCCCTGACGACCAGACGGCGAGAACGCCGCCGGGCCGCAGCGCCGAACGTGCAGCGTAGAGACCACTCATCGTGTAGAGCCGGTCGTTCGAGGCCCGCGTCAACCCGTCCGGCCCATTGTCGACATCGAGCAGGATCGCATCGAAGGCAGTGGTGGAGGAGCGGATCAACTCGCTGACATCGCCCTCGAAAATCGTCACGCGCGGATCGTCGAGGCAGCCCTTGAAGACCGGCGCCATCGGCCCGCGCGCCCAGTCGACCACGGTCGGCACCAGCTCGGCCACGGTCACCTGCGCATCCTCGGGCAGTACTGCAAGCGCTGCCCGCAGCGTGAACCCCATGCCGAGCCCGCCGATCAGCATCGACGGCTTCGCCCTCTTGCCGATCTTCTCCTGCGCGAGTGTCGCCAGCGCTTCTTCCGAACCGCTGAGGCGGCTGTTCATCAGCTCGTTGGTGCCGAGCATGATGGAGAATTCCTGGCCGCGCTGCTTCAGACGCAGCTCACCTTCCTCGCCGGGCAGGGCGCCGGGAATGGTTGCGCGGTCGAGCTGGATCCAGGGCAGCATAAGGGGATACCTCTTGGTCGGAGCGGCTTTGCTACAGAAGCGCAAAGGACGGGTCAATCCTGCGCGCCGGGGAGTTGACTTTCCACCGTATTCGCTCCATTTCACGCGCAAAGCGCTACCCGTTCGGGTGCCGCTCTTTCAAAGGACAAACCGAGATGAACCCCGACAGTCGAAGTTCGACGTCAACAGATAGACCTGCCGCTTCGGGGCTCTGAACCGTTCATATCGGTGATGCGCTCCGGGGACCTCAATGGTCCGGAATAGGAGCCGTCATGCTGCGTATCCATGCCTATGATCACGACCGCCTTGTCGCGGCCGACGCCGTAATTGCCAGTGCAGCCGCCGATGCGACGTCTGTTGCTCCGCAGCCGCCTGTGATCTGGTACGACCTGATCAACCCGACGGCCAAGGAAGAGCGCGATGTCGGCTCCCGCCTCGGGGTTACCATTCCCACCCAGGACGAGATGGAGGATATCGAACTCTCCTCCCGGCTCTACCAGGAAGACGGCGCCGAGTTCATGACCATGACCGTGCTGACACGCCCGGATGCCGGCACGCCGCACAAGGTTCCCGTCACCTTCATCGTCAAGGGCCAGGTTCTCGTCACCGTGCGCTATTCCGAGCCGCGTCCCTTCGATGCGTTCATGGCGCGTGCCCGCAAGGGCAACGGGCTCGGCCTCCATTCGGCAACCGGCGAACTGATCATGACCGGTCTGGTGGAGGCGATCATCGACCGCATGGCGGATACCCTGGAGCGGCTCGGCAACGATATCGACCAGATCTCGCGCGATATCTTTGCGGCCAAGGCCTCCAAGGTCAACAAGAAGACGCGCGACCTGCAGGAACTGATCCGGGCGATCGGCCAGAAGGGCGAGTTCATCACCGTTGTGCGCGAAAGCCTCGTCAGCGTCTCGCGCGTCGTCGCCTATTATGCGGCTCTCGACGGTGTCGATCGCAAGCTGCCCAAGGAAATGCGCCAGCGCCTGAAACTGCTGCAGCGCGATGCCACCTCGCTTGGCGATCACTCGGCCTTCATGTCCGGCAAGATCAACTTCCTGCTCGACGCGACGCTGGGCCTGATCAATCTGGAGCAGAACCAGATCATCAAGATCTTCTCGGTTGCGTCCGTCGTGTTCCTGCCGCCGACGCTCGTCGCATCGGTCTACGGCATGAACTTCGCCAACCAGCCGGAACTGCAATGGCATTACGGCTATCAGCTGGCGCTCTGCCTGATGATCGTCTCGATGGCGCTGCCGTATCTCTACTTCCGGCGCAAGGGTTGGCTGTAATCGCAAACCAAGACGGGCGGAGCACGGTTGCTCCGCCCGTCCTTGCCTGATCTAGGCGGCAATAGGCTGTCTAGCGTTCCTGGATCTGCGGCACGAAATCCGGGAGAAGCTTGCAGGGCTCCTTGTAGGTCTCGGCTTTCTTTTCACACAGGGCTGCCACCGTCTGCGGCGTCGGCTTCTCGCCCTTGTCGATCCAGCTCAGCATGGCGGAAAACAGCGCTGCATATTGCGGCGTCGAGAGCTTGGAATGCTCCGCCTCGTCCGAAAAGTTCTGCACCAGCAGCTCGCCATTGCCAGCCTTGTCCACCGTCCGGCGATAGATCGCCTCGTGATCGACAAACACGGTCGGATCGTTCTTGGCGTGCAGGGTGATGGTCGGCGCGACGATCTGGCCGGTGAGATCGGCATCATAGGCCATCAGCCGAGCCGCTTGCGGGTCCGCCTTGAACCGCTCGACACCCTTGTTCAGCGCCGCGTCGTCGTCCGATCCCTTGTACTGAACGTTGGAATTGTCGAACGGATTCTTTCCGTCCATGCGCCGCCAGACGATGTCGGAAAACAATCCGGTCGCCCAGCTCAAATGCGCCACCAGCGTCTTTTCCGGCACCTTGGTGACGGCGAGGATATTGGCGAGGTTCTTCGCCTGCTCTGGCGACCGCTTGTCCTTCGCAAGCGAGATGCCGGTGCATTCGTCGACGCGCTGCTGCAGCTCGTCGCGCGACATCTTCACGCCCTTCGGCAGGCCCTGCCAGACCGGATACTGCACCTCGTCGGCGCGCGGATGGTTCTTGCAGTAATACTGGTAGACGGCCCGCAGATCGGCGCGGAAGTCATAGCCATGGCCGCCGCCGGCCAGCAAGCCGCTGGTCAGCACCAAGCCGTCGTAATTCTTCTGGCCGCGCCAGTCGAGTGCGTAGAGTTCAGCCGTCTTCGCCGCCACATTGCCGCCCCAGGACTGGCCGTGCAGCAGAACATGCTTCGGCTTGCCGAGCAGCCGGATGGCGATCCGGCGCACATTGTCCGTATCGGCCGCCGCCATCCGCACGCTATAACCCTCGCGGCGATAGTTGGAACCGGCCCAGGCATAGCCCTCCTGAACGGTGACCGCGAAACGCTCGAGATCCTCGACCGGATCGTCCGGCGTAGGCTTTGCGGTGCGCGGCCCGCCATGGGCATGGACAACGAGCGTGCCGTTCCAGTCCTTCGGTTTGGCGATCCAGTAATAGGCGCCGTGCAGATCCTGACCCGCAAAGCACTCGGTCCCTACAGGCATCGAACTCGGGCAGTCCTTCGGCGCCGGGTCCGCAGGCTTTTGCTGCGCGCTGGCGGGCAGGGCGGTAACAACCACCGCCGCCGCGGACATCAATATCGTTCTGAAATGCATGAAAACTCCTCCTCTTCCAGCCCGTGACAAGACCTATGGTTCTGGCTGGGAGAGGCAAGAGAAGACGTGGCCTCGGCTGCCGCGTGGGGGAGGCTCGCCGGGCAATTGGGCGGGATCCCACACAAACCACGGCGGGAGTGTGTGGGAAGCGACCCAAACGGACCATTGTCCGAGACCGAAGCCTCGGACCGGATCAGTCCCACTCGGGCGCGAGATGCACCGGCGATACGATGCGTCCGTCTGTCCGCGACAGCGCAAACACCGCTTCCATTTCCTGCGGCGAGAGCGAGAAGTCGAAGATGTCGTAATTCTCCGGCAGCCGGCTTTCCGTCGCGGTCTTCGACAGCGCGATCACGCCCTCCTGCTGCACGGCCCAGCGCAGCACGACCTGAGCGGCGGTCTTTTTGTACTTCGCGCCGATCTCCTTCAACACCTCGTCCTTCGGCACCGCGCCATCGGCCATCAGGTAATAGGCGGTCACCGACATGCCGGTCTTGCGCGCTTCCATCAGCACCTTGGTCTGGTCGAGATAGGGGTGATATTCCACCTGGTTGTTGACGATAGGCGCATCGGACAGCTTGATCGCTTCAGCCATCAGCGCGGTCGAAAAGTTGGAAACGCCGATATTCTTGACCTTGCCTGCGGTTCTCAGCTCGTTCAGCGCGCCGATCCGGTCGGCCAGCGGCATTTCGCTTTGCGGCCAGTGCAGCAGCAGAAGGTCGACATGGTCGGTCTGCAGCTTGGAAAGGCTTTCGTCCACCGAAGCGATAAAGGCATCGTGACCGACGCGGTCGACCCAGACTTTCGTGGTCAGAAAGATATCGTCGCGCGGAATGCCCGACTGGCGAATAACCTCGCCGACAGCCTGCTCGTTCTTGTAGATCTGCGCAGTGTCCACATGGCGGAAGCCGAGTTTGAGGGCTTGCGGCAGAATGCGATGAACATCCGCATCGGGCATGCGGAACGTGCCGAAACCGAGAGCTGGGATATGGGCGCCGTTGGCGTTGACGGTTTGCATCATGTGCTCCTTGGAAAAGGGGGCCCGACGGGGAGCCGGGCAAAGAAGAGGCACACTCTAGATGGGCCGTGAAATCCGGCGATCAAGCAGAGACCGGCCCATGATCACTCCACCGGATGCGACAAATCGGCTTGAAAGAAGGCCCTGGAGGCCGCGCAATCGGCCTCGTCAGGTCTCTTTGCGCGCCCGTTTCGCCCGTCTCGCGACTCGACCGAACCGCTGTTTCAGAAAGTTTGATGTCCGGTACCGCACGCCGCTTGGTCGCTCGGGATCGGCAATGTCCGATTCAGCCAGCAATTCCTCGTCGGCACTCAGCTCCCGCATCTTGACCGGCAGAAGACCTCGGCCGCTCTGTCGGTTCAACGCCTCGATGGCCGCGATGATCGACCCGTCATGCGCTGCAACCGCGTCACGCACTTCCTGCGGTTCGCGCCCAAGATGTTCGGCGATGAGATCGTCGCGGGTGCTGACGATCTTCTCGCTCAGCGTGTCCTCACCCGGCTGCGCCTCGAGGATGAGGTCGCATTCCGTATCGTAGCCCATCGAGCGGTTGTTGAGATTGGCCGAGCCGATCTTCACGATCCGGTCGTCGGCAAACATCATCTTGGCATGCACATAGATCGACGTGCGGGCTTCGTTGACAGGGTAGTAGATCCGGAAGCGATCATGAACATCGGCGTCCTTCACCATCTTCATCAGCCGGATGCGGGCGCTGTCCATCGCCTTGGCTTCCAGCCAGCCTTCGCAGCCCTCCGGATTGATCAGCACGATTTCCGGTCCGTCGGGCTCCTTCAGCCGTTCCGCCATGGCCTCTGCAATACGGCGCGAGGCGAAATACTGGCTCTCGACATAGAGCGTCTTTTTCACCGAACCGATGATCGCAAGCTTGGCCGTCTCGATCTCGACGATCTGGCTGCGCCCCTCGTATTCAGGCGCGGTGCGGGCGATGCCGATCGAGATGTCGCGAAACCCGACCTCCAGCTCGTCCGGCCAGGGATCGTTCTCCGTGGCGGCATTTTCGTCGGGCGGATCGAGCGTCTCGTCGGTTGCCAGTTTCCAGCGGCGCCGTGCGACTTCGCCGAGCGCCCGTGCGGCCTCGCCGGAAAGGCAGGTGGTGGCATCGTGCCAGGGACCTTGCGCAAATCCCATCGGCGACTTGCGCAACGGCTCGTCTTCCGAATGATCGCGACTGTCCCAGCGCCCGACGGTCATGTCGATCCCGCCGCAGAACGCCACTTCGTCGTCGATGACGAGAAGCTTCATGTGATGCGCCGACAGCGCCGGATGCGCGCCGTCGAGCTTCAGATGGATGCGCTTGTCGAACATCCATTTGAGAATATAAAACGGGGTTTCACCGCGAGTGATCGAATTGATCAGCCCGATATCCCATTTAAGGATGCGAATATCGAGCCCGTTGTTTCGCTCGGCGAGCGCGTTCAGAAACTTGCCAAGCTCGTCGGGCCATTCTTCGTTCGCGGCCTTGTCAGCCTTGCCATCCTTCTTGCCCGGCTCCAGCTGGATGCGCGTGTCGAAATCCCAGCCGATCAGGTAGATCGACTTTTTCGCCTTCGTCATCGTGCGCTTGGCGAAGCGAAAGAAATCGGCTGCATCGATGATGATGGAAAGTCTGTCCGCCTTGGCAATCCGCCAGCACGTGTCGCCTTCGTTGAGGATGCTTTGCATCGATCCAGTCGCCCCAGTCTTCGTCTTTTCGGTTATCGAGGATATAGGGCAGCGCCGCGCTGCTTCTACGGGAAATATACAAGGATCGGTCGAGTGATGCGCAGCAGCGTCATCCTGCATTTCTGCGATCGCGATGACTGCTGACCGCGATCGCAATCAGGATCAGCGGCCACAGGCACGACAGCAAAAGTCCCATGATCCTGTCGAAGCTCCAGGGAAGCCGTCGTGTCACACCCTCGGCCAACGTCATCCCGAAGAACGCGGTCGCTACCGTCAGGTACACTATGGTGGCTAGAGTCGTCATGGGTCTCGCTGGCACGGTACCGGTCATCGCGATGGGGGTCGCACGCGCCCCCGAAAGCGTTCAAACACGGATCGAGCCCGCCGTCCTCAACTTTTATGAGAGAGTGCCAGATTTCGCACTGCCGGCCCCGACGGGCGGCATCACGCTTTTAAGCGTGCATCGCTTCGATTTCGCGTGCCACCATCTCCTGCAGCCGCCAGAGATTGCGGTCGCGGATGCCGAATTCGGCCAGATGCACGACGGTATTATAGAGATACTCGGCACAGGAACCGCGATGGCCACAGGCGCGTGCCAGAACCGGCGCCACATCCTGCAGCGGCGGAAGCGGCCGGATGATCCGCGGGCTCTTGCCGCCGGCCCAGAAAGTCAGCGCCCGGATCGTCTCGCCGCCTTGCGTCCGCACGGGGAGAAAACGGAAGGTCGAAAGGCTGTCCTTGTGGCTCACCTCGCGGCGCAGCGCCTTGTCGATCTGCTCGCGCTTTTCCGAATCGGACACCCGGTAGATCACGCCGTCGCAACGCCCGCCCCGCGACAGCATCATCATCAGCCCCGGCTGGTCCGGCGAACCGCGGCCGCGTTCGATATGCAGCGAAAACGACCGATGCCAGCCATAGGCCGTCGCCCGCTGGCAGGCGATCGAATCGAAGCCCGGCTTCCAGATCAGCGAACCGTAGGCAAAGATCCACAAAGGCTCATCGCCGATATCCCCCACCAGCCGCTCGGTAATCTCGGCATAGTCGGCATCCGTCAGCGGTTCCCAGGTTGGCGGTGCGCCCGGATCCATCTCGTCACGAAAACACAGGTCGACGAGGTCCTGCGTCAACGCCATGGACGATGACTTGAGAGCCGTTGAGGTGAGGGCGCCGGATCTGGACATGGCCTCTGCGTTGTAAAAAAATGAGTGCGTAAACGGGAGGTGAGGCGCAAGACTGCAAGCCTGAAAGGCTGCTGTCAACGTTTTTGGGCCGCGTTTGTGAAGGATTTGCTGCGTTGCCGCAGAGTGGCCCCACTGTTCTGGTCGAAGGGATCACGCAACGTTTCAGACGGAAATGTTCGCGTTATTCTGCGTGAGAGGGAGTTTTCGATACATGCGCTGGTTGTTTCTCATTGTCCTTGGCCTGCTGGTGGCCGTCATTTTGTCAATCACTCTGATGCAGAACGACAGTCGTCAGCTGGGTAGCGATAACCTGTTGCAGGGAGCGCCGGGCAGTCCGCGCCAGCCATCGGACTCGCCGCTTCTTCCGGCACCCGCACCGCAGCGAGCGCCCTGACCATGAGACGGCGGCAATTCGGGGTGCCATCAATATTTGTGATGAATCATCTCGGATTGTCGCTTGACCTTGAGGGCTTCGGGGATTTCATTCACGCCAAATTTTAGCGACCCCCGCCAAGCTTTGAAGACCCGAAGGAGAATATCATGGCCGTCGACACATCCCCTCGCTCCACCACCTGGACTTACGTGGATGGTGAGTGGGTGGAAGGAAATCCGAAGCTGATCGGACCCACCTCGCACGCCATGTGGCTGGGCACGACCGTGTTCGACGGCGCCCGCTGGTTCGAAGGCATCTCGCCGGATCTCAACATGCACTGCCAGCGCGTCAACCGCTCGGCCATCAATATGGGCATGAAGCCGGTCATGGCAGCCGAGGAGATCGAGCGGCTGGCGCTCGAAGGCGTCAAGAAGTTCGACGGCAAGACCGCGATCTACATCAAGCCGATGTACTGGGCCGAACACGGCCTGCCCAACAGCGTCGTCGCAGCCGATCCGGAATCGACCCGCTTTGCGCTCTGCCTGTTCGAAGCTCCGATGCACACGGCAAAGGCCTCGTCGCTGACCGTATCGCCCTTCCGCCGCCCGAGCGCCGAAGTCGCCATGACCGCCGCCAAGACCGGTAGCCTTTATCCCAACAGCGGCCGCATGATTGTCGAGGCGCAGAGCCGCGGCTTCGACAATGCGCTCGCGCTCGACATGAACGGCAATGTCGCCGAAACCGCATCCTCGAACATCTTCATGGTCAAGGACGGCGTGGTCATGACGCCGATCGCCAACGGCACGTTCCTGGCCGGCATCACCCGGTCGCGCGTGCTGACCCTGTTGCGCGGCGCCGGCTTCGACGTGCGCGAAGTCACGCTGACGGCTGCCGATTTCGCCAATGCCGACGAAATCTTCACGTCCGGCAACTATTCCAAAATCGCCCCGGTCAACCGGTTCGAGGACCGCTCCCTGCAGGAAGGTCCTGTCGCCCGCAAGGCGCTCGAACTTTATATGGACTGGGCACGCTCGACCAAGGGCGAAGACGTCTGATTGACGAGGGACGGCACCCGATCCAGGCGCCGTCCCTCAACCATTCTTTGCAGCGTTAAAGCGCTTCGTATCCGAACACTTTCGCCAGAAATTCCACGGCGCGGCCGGCACCGGCGCCGGAAATCGTGTGTCCGAGCCCGGGCTCGATCGATGTCTCCACGTCGAAACCATGCTTCGCCAGCGTGGCAGCCGCCTGTTCGCTTTCCCAGGACGGAATGACGTCGTCGGCGGTGCCATGCACCAGAAACACCGGCATCTTCGTGGAGGGCGACAGCGGCTCGGGCGAAGACAGCCGACCCGAAAAGCCGACGACCGCACCCACGGCAAACCGTCCGTTTGCGATCGCGTCGAGCGCCATGATCGTTCCTTGCGAGAACCCCACCAGCGCGACCCGATCAAGCCTGCCGGCAAAGCCGTTGTCCGCGATGATACCGTTGATCAAGGCATCGAACCCCGGCCGTGCCGCCGCAATCCGCGCGCCGCGATTTTCCGGCGTGACGCCCGCGACACTGAACCACTGGTAGCCGGCACCAAAGCTCGAAGCCTCCGGCGCATCGGGCGAAACGAAGACGGCATCGCCAAGCGTCCCCGCCCATTCCTCCCCAAGCGGCGCCAGATTGTCGCCACTGGAGCCGACCCCGTGCAGGAGGATGACGAGAAGGTTCGGGCGGTTGGTTTCAGCCATGGAGACATACCTTTGCAGATGAGGATCAAACGTCGGAGAACACTCCGCTACGGCCCCCGGAGGAAACCGCGATACCCGTTATCTAGCGCGCCAGCCGCCAAAGGGACAGGTGCAGGGCAGCGGATGTGGGATGTTGCGATGGGCTGGAAGGTTAGAGGAGCATCAGCCCTCAGATGATCCGCACCGCAGCCGTACCGATGATGATCAGGGAGACGGCGACCATAAGCGGTTTGGTCGGCAGTCGCTTGACGATCAGCGCTCCGAACGGGGCCGCCAGCACGCCGCCGAGGATGAGGCCGAGCGCCGACGACAGTTCGGACCAGCCGAGCGTGGCGATGAAGGTCGCCGAGATCACCGTCGTTACCGCAAATTCGGTGAGGTTCGTGGAGCCGATCACCTTCTTTGGTTCATGGCCGCGGCCGAGAAGCGAACTGGTGACGATCGGCCCCCATCCGCCGCCGCCCATGGCATCGAGCACGCCGCCCGCGCCGCCCACATAGGGCACGATCCGGTCATGCATGTCGCGCCTGAAGGCCGGGCGGAAGGCCTTGTAGAGAATGTAACATCCGACCAGCATCAGATAGACCGAGACGAACGGCTCGATCGCCTTGCCATCGATACTGGACAGAAGATAGGCGCCGATCGCGCCGCCAGCCATGCCGGCCGGCGCCAGCCGTTTGACCAGCCGCCAGTCGACGTTGCGATGGTAGAGATGCGAGGCGCCGGATGCAGCCGTCGTGAAACACTCGGTCACATGCGTCATGGCGCTGGCGACTGCCGGCGGCACGCCGAAAGCAAGCAGACTAGTGGTGGTGAGAACGCCGAAAGCCATGCCGAGCGCGCCATCGATGATCTGCGCGAAAAAGCCGATTGCCACGAAGATCACGAAATCGGACGTCAGAAAGTCGAAGGTCAAGAAATCAAACACGGCAGCCCTCCCGGCAGTGTTTCATGCCCGGAAAAGTCTGCCGTGGTGGAAAAGTTCCCAAACGCTGCCGCCCGCGCGGTCGCGGATGTTACTTGCCAGGTTTTGCCCTCAGCATGTCGGCGGAGATCTCGCCACCCACTTCGGCCTTTTTGGTCTTCTTGTCGTAGGCGCAGATCGTGCTGATCCTGACCTTGGCTCCTTTGGCTTTGCCGGTGACGACCGCAAGCCCATAGGACTGGCTTCCGAACGGATCGACCACGGCCCTTCCGTTCTCGATCAGGTCTTTCGAAGCCGCCACGCAAGCCTTGCCGACGTCAGCCTGAAACGTCGTCCACGCATCGTCGGAAGCGGCCTGGGCCGTCACGGCGCTGGTTGCGCAAACGAGGAGGATCAGTGCCACAAAGTTTTTCATCGTCAATTTTCTCCGGTTTCTGCATTCGGTGCGAAAGCGATTGATTCCTCTCGCTAATGCTTGGAAAATTCAGCAATTTCTTGTCGATTGAGCGGTTGTTTTTGGAAGGTTCACCGTTGCCTCTTCCCCATCGCGCTCCTATGTTCCAGCACGACCTTCACCCACGGTGTTTGCCAAAAGGAGTATACCAATGGCTTTCGAACTTCCCGAACTTCCATACGATTACGAAGCCCTTGCACCCTTCATGTCGAAGGAAACACTGGAATACCACCACGACAAGCACCACAAGGCCTATGTTGACAACGGCAACAAGCTTGCTGCCGAAGCCGGCATGGCCGAGCTGTCGGTCGAGGACGTCGTCAAGAAGTCCTTCGGCACCAACCAGGGCCTCTTCAACAATGCTGCCCAGCATTACAACCACGTCCATTTCTGGAAGTGGATGAAGAAGGACGGCGGCGGAAACAAGCTGCCGGGCAAGCTCGAAACCGCGATCGCATCTGATCTTGGCGGCTACGACAAGTTCAAGGCTGATTTCATTGCAGCCGGCACCACGCAGTTCGGCTCCGGCTGGGCCTGGCTTTCGGTCAAGGATGGCAAGCTCGTCATCTCCAAGACCCCGAGCGGCGAAAACCCGCTGGTCCACGGCGCAGAGCCGATCCTCGGCGTCGACGTCTGGGAACATTCCTATTACATCGACTATCGCAACGCCCGCCCGAAGTATCTCGAGGCGTTCGTCGATAGCCTGATCAACTGGGATTACGTGCTGGAACGCTACGAAGCCGCGTCCAAGTAAGCGCAATCAATTGCTGATTTACCAGACACCCGGTGCCGCAAGGCGCCGGGTGTCTGCGTTTCTGATCACCCGATGTCTGATCCAGCCTGGCGATCGTCAGGCGACGCTGTCCGCCAACGCGCGATCGATCTGAAGCGCGTGAAAAACATGACTTTGCATTGGGTTTGACGGCTTCTAGAATCGAGCGCTAAATTACGAAATCGTGACTTCTTTCGGTCATGTAAGCTTGCCATCATCATTACGCGAATGCGTTGATGATGTGAGACGCAGACATCACATCGTTTTAGGGATCGGAGCCGGAAATGAAATTCAGAACTATCGCCATGACGACCGCGGCACTCTGTCTCGGCTTCACCGCTGTCCTTGCGCAGGATGCGGTGGTCGAGAAGCGCGAACAGATGATGAAGCAGGTGGCCGCCTCCACGGCAGCCATGCGCAACATCGCCAAAGGCGACAAACCCTACGACGCCGATGCCATCAAGACAGCGCTGACCACGATCAGCACCAATATGAAGGCCTTCCCGGACCAGTTCCCTGTCGGATCCGAAGCCAATTCGGAAGCATCGCCGGCGATCTGGAAGAACGAAGCCGATTTCCGCGCCAAGGCGAACAAGCTCGCCTCCGATGCCGACATGATCCTCGCTTCGATGCCGACGGATGCCGCAGGCGTCCAGAAGGCCGTTGGGACGCTCGGCGCCAATTGCGGCTCCTGCCACGAGACCTATCGCCTGAAGAAGTAGCGCATGCCTGCATGCTTGAACGGCTGTCGCAAAGGCGGCCGTTCCGTTCCGCATCAATGTCGGAGAAGGATCGGGCGATGGCCGCAAGATGGGCAAAAATCATGGGCATCGGCGTGGTCGTTGTCGCCGCCGGCGCCGTTGCCGCCTGGGCGCTGACAAAGCCCCAGCCGCATGACGCGAGCTACTGGGCGGGCGTCGGTCAGCCCGATCTTGCCAAGGGCGAGCAATTGTTCTGGGCGGGCGGCTGCGCTGGCTGTCACGCCGCAGAAGGTGCAGAAGGCGACGCCGCAAAGATCATGTCCGGCGGACTGGCGCTCAAAAGCCCGTTCGGCACCTTCCACGTCCCCAACATCTCGCCGGATCCCAAGGCCGGCATCGGTTCATGGACGCTCGCGCAATTCGGCGATGCGATGACGAGGGGCGTCGGCCCGGGTGGCGAGCATCTCTACCCGTCCTTTCCCTACGGCTCCTACGCGCGCCTGTCGGCAGCCGACGTCAATGACCTCTACGGCTACATGAAGACCCTGCCGCCCAGCAGCAATGTCGCGCCGCCGCACGAATTGGGCTTTCCGTTCAACCAGCGGCTCGCGGTCGGCGGCTGGAAACTCCTCTATTTCGACGACGGCCCACGCGTCGAACTCGCTTCCGCCGATGATAAGGTCAAACGCGGCCAGTTCCTCGTCGAAGGCCCCGGCCACTGCGGCGAGTGCCACACGCCCCGCAACGCGCTCGGCGGCTTCGAAAAAGGCCAGTGGCTGGCCGGCGGTCCCAACCCGGAGGGGCAGGGCAGCATTCCCAACATCACCCCCGGCTCCAAGGACATCGGCGCCTGGAGCGAGGAGGAAATAACCGAGTACCTCTCGACCGGCTTCACCCCCGATTTCGACAGCGTCGGCGGATCAATGGTGGAGGTGCAAAAGAACATCGCGCACCTGCCGAAAAGCGACCTGCAGGCCATCGCCGCCTATCTCAAGGCGGTGCCGGCAAGGTGAGGGCGGGTGCTTGCCGCACGACGTTGTTGTGCTATATTTATAGCACAAACGAGGTAAGCCATGACCGTTATTACCAAGATCAGGCGGCAGGGCGGGGCAGCCGTCGTGACAATTCCGCCTGCCATTCTCAAGACGATGGAACTGCAGGTCGGCGATCAGCTGTCGCTTGAAATGCACGACGGTGAACTCGTCGTAAAGCCGATCAGAAAGACCCCGCGGCGCTATAAGCTTAGCGAGTTGCTCGAAGGCGGCGAGGTCGTCTCCAGCCTGAATGCGGACATGGCCTGGGCGATGGAGGGAGACCCCGTCGGCCACGAGATTTCATGATGGTCCGCAGCAACGTCCCCAATCGCGGTGATGTTTTCTGGATCGATCCCAACCCTGTCGCGGGCCGGGAAATGAAGAACAGGCATCGGTTCGTCGTGATCACCCCGCGGGCGATCAACGCATTGGGCGTCAGCATGACGGTGCCGATCACCACCGGTGGCGCCTTGACCCGGGATGTCGGTCTGGCCGTTGCTGTCACCGGCCACGATACGACGGGGATCGCCGTCTGTAATCAGGTTCGCAGCTTCGATATACCGGCCAGAATACTGGCCAAGACCGCGAAATACATCGAGACATTGGACGAGGCGACGATGGATGACATCGTCGCTCGTGTGGTCAGCGCGATCGATCCCGCGTCGGAATAACGTGGTTGCGCTGCACTGACAGTATGGTCTGTCCCGCTCATCCGGTCAGTATGGCCGGGTCCCACCCTCACACCAACGTCTGCATATACCGCATGCCGGTCACCGGGCGTGGCTTGAAATCCATCTGTTCGTAGAACTTGTGGGCGGCGAAGTTGCCGGTGGCGGCGCTGACCGAGAGATAGCCGCAGCCTGCATTGCGGGCCATGTCGCGGGCGCGCGAGACGAGATGCTGGCCGATGCCGTGGCCACGGTGACCGTCGCGCACGAACAGGTGGTGCAGGTCCATGCCGCGGCTCCCCTCCTGGGCGCGGTAGAGCGGCACCAGAATGGCGTAGCCGATCAGGGCGTCGCCCGCATCCGCAACCAGTGCGGTGATCCAGGGCAGGTCGCCGAACAGGTCGCGCTCCAGCATTTCGGGGGTAATGTCGGCCAGATCGTTGTGATGCGCGGCAAGGGCTGCGATCATCTCTTTCAACTGCGGCAGATCATGGCGTTTGGCGCCGCGGATCGTCACCACGGCCGGGCGCGGCAGTGAGATCTCGCTGTCTTCGATCGAAATCGGGGGCATTCCGGCATTCCTTTTCGGTCTAGTCATGCCGTCAGGTGCCCTTAGAAACAACCAAGCCGCCTAACGGCGGCTTGTTGACATGATGAACTGTCGAGCCGCCCTTTACAGGTAGGCCCAAAAATACGTTGCGGCGGTGGTGGTGCACGTAATCATCATGACAACTTTTTGCGCCGGAATAAATTGCTTGTCAAGCGGGTCGACAGGTTCTTGTTCACTGCAGGTGATGGTGTATATTCCATCAACCCGGAAGGCGAACTCCATGGCCAAGGCGACGCTGATCAGCAGGACGCGGAGTTATCTGCGCGAGGACGTCTTCGCAGAGATCGTGATCTGGAGCGTCCCTTCACCTTTGCGGGGAAGTGTGCACCATTTCAAATATCGCATGGCTCTCGTGGCGTCCGGGGAATGCGTCCTGCGCTACGACAATGAAGCGGGGAAGGGTGACCATAGACACGTCCATTCGCAGGAGGAGGCGTATCTGTTCGAAAGCGTCGAAACCTTGCTTGTGGATTTTCGGTCGGATGTAGAAGGATGGCTCGATGACAACCCTTAAAGTGAAGATCCAGAATTTTGACAGTTCGCTCAGCGCGGTTCTCGATGCGGTCAAGGGGGCTGAATCAGATCCAGCTTTTCAGGCAGAGCATATCCTGTCGTTCCCCACCTGGGACACGCTTCACCGCGTGCTGGCGCCCAAAAGACTGGAGATCGTGCAGGTCCTGACGGCGCAGGCGCCGATGACGATCCGCGAGGTTGCCCGGCGGGTGGGTCGCGACTTCAAGGGCGTGCATGGAGATGTCATCACGCTTCTGAACGCAGGCGTCATCGAAAAGGCGCCCGGCGGCGTCGTGTTTCCTTACGACCGCATCCATCTGGAGTTCGATATCGCAGCCGCAGCCTGACTCGACTGACGCCTCTAACCCCTCAATGCTCCCCCTCGCAGAGCCCGTGATCCGAGAGTGAGCGGATCACGTAGCAGTCCTTGATCGCGTGGTTGCCGTCGCAGTGGGACACGATGCGCTCGAGTTCCTCCTCGAGCTTCTTCAGCTTGGCGATCTTTTCGCGCACGCCGGTAAGATGCTCCGCTGCGATCCGGTCGATATCGCCGCAGGGCTGTTGCGGATGCGAACCGAGCGCGATCAGCTCACGGATGGCGGAAATGTCGAGGCCGAGATCGCGGGCGTGGCGGATGAAGGCCAGCCGATCCAGATCGCTGCGCTCGTAGCGCCGCTGGTTCCCTTCAGATCGCGTGGCAGCCGCCAGCAATCCCATCTGCTCGTAATAGCGGATGGTTGGCACTTTGACGCCGGTTCTTTTGGAAAGATCGCCGATCGATAGCATGGCAGGCTCAAACCTCTAATGTCTGGAGGTTGAGATGGGACGCATTCACCACAGGTACAAGGATCAGCGTGTTGGCTTGAAGGGCGCCTTCAGGGAATGTTAACCCTGAACGGGGATTGTCACCGCGGTGACGGGCCATGATCGCCCAAACGGCGATCAGGAGAATTCCTGGTAGATGTCCTGAACCCAGGCCTGCTGCACGGGAGCGGTGGCGCCGCTAGTGGCAAAGGTCGAAGCGCTGTCGTCGCCGGCATCGAGGGCCCACAGGGCGCTCACCAGCGAGCTTGCAAACAGTGTGCTGCTGCCGGTCAGCGAACCGCTGGAACGGGTAGACGCAGGTGTGTCGCGCTGCTGGGTTTCGTCCTGCTTGCGATCGATGTCGACCGCCCGCTGGGGGTAGTTGTAGCCGCTGAGGCCACTATCGATCTTCATGGCACCGCCTCGATCTCGCTTGGGTTAAGTAAGAGTTAACGCCTGAAGCTTGCGCGAAGCTTGTGCCGGGAGATATCCGGCCGGTTTTGGGGCTTGACAGCGCGCATGGGACTTATTCGCGCCGCCGCGATTTCTGTCGAAAAATCAGCGATCTGACGGGAAAACCGAACGCCGCCAGGGCATATGCGCGTTTCCGCATAACCAAAACTGTTTTACACAAAAAAAGCCGCAGCACCCGATCGAGGCACTGCGGCGATTGTCATTCGAGGTGACCGATTCTGCGGCGATCCGCCCGGTCAGGCTTTCCCGGCCACCTTGATCGCGAATGCATATTCGAAGGCGATCTCTTCCAGACGCTGGAAACGACCCGACTTTCCGCCATGGCCGGCAGCCATGTTGGTCTTCAACAGGATCGGCGCCGAGCCGGTCGAGAATTCGCGCAGCTTCGCCACCCACTTGGTCGGTTCCCAGTAGGTCACCCGCGGATCGGTGAGGCCTGAAATGGCAAGGATCGGCGGATACGGTTTTGCACCCACGTTGTCATAAGGCGAGTAGGCGGCGATCCACTGGTACTCTTCCAGGCTCTCGATCGGGTTGCCCCATTCCGGCCATTCCGGCGGCGTCAGCGGCAGCGTATCGTCGAGCATCGTGTTGAGCACGTCGACGAACGGAACGGCCGCGATAATGCCCGCGAACTTTTCCGGCGCCATGTTGGCGATCGCGCCCATCAGCATACCGCCGGCCGAGCCGCCTTCGGCAATGATGTTCTCATAGGACGTAAAGCCCTCGGTAACCAGGTGGTCGGCAGCGGCGATGAAATCCTTGAACGTGTTTTCCTTGGCTTCCATCTTGCCCTCTTCGTACCAGGCAAAACCCTTGTCCTTGCCGCCGCGGATATGGGCGATGGCATAGATGAAGCCGCGATCTGCCAGTGACAGGTTGTTGGTGGAGAACGATGCGGGGATGGTCATCCCATAGGCGCCGTAGCCGTAGAGCAGGCAAGGCGCGGTGCCATCAAGCGGCGTGTCCTTGCGGTAAAGCAGCGACACCGGCACCAGCTCGCCGTCATGGGACGTGGCCATCACGCGGCGGGTCACGTAATCTGCGGCATTGTGGCCGGAGGGGATCTCCTGCGTCTTCAAAAGCGTGCGCGTCCGGCTCACCATATCGTAGTCGTAGAGCTGGGTCGGCGTCGTCATCGACGAATAGGAAAAGCGGATGACGGTGCTGTCATATTCGGCAGCGCCGGAAAGCCCCAGCGAATAGGCTTCCTCGGCAAAGGCGATCGAATGTTCCTCGCCGGTCCGCCGGTCGCGGATGATGATCTCAGGCAGACCCTGGTTGCGCTGCAGCCAGATCAGGTGCTGGTCATAGGCCATGTGCGAAATGATCAGCCGGCCCGGCTCGTGCGGTACGATCTCTTTCCAGTTTTCCTTGCCCGGTGCCGCAAACGGCGCCTCGACGATCTTGAAATCCTTGGCATCGCCGTCATTGGTGAGGATATAAAAGACATCGCCGCCTTCGGTCATCGAATACTCGATTCCCTCCTCGCGCGCCGCCACCAGCTTCGGCTCGGCGGTCAGGTCGGACGTCGGGATGAGGCGGTATTCCGAGGTTTCGTGGTCGTGGATGTCGATATAGATCACGTCGTCCAGCAGTGATCCGCCGACGCCCATGAAGAAGCCCGGATCCTTTTCCTCAAACACCAGCCGGTCATCCGACTGCGGCGTGCCGAGAATGTGGTGGAAGACCTTGGAGGGGCGGTGGTTCTCGTCCTGCAGCGTATAGAAGAAGCTCTTGCCATCAGGCGCCCAGACGCCGCCGCCGGCAGTGTTTTCCAGCACGTCCGACATGTCCTCGCCGGTCGAAAGATCGCGCACCCGCAAGGTGAAATATTCCGAACCCTTGTCGTCGTAACCCCAGATGCCCTTGGAATGATCCGTCGCATGGTCTATACCGGCCAGACGGAAATAGTCCTTACCCGTCGCTTCCTTGTCGCCGTCAAGCAGGATCGTCTGATCGCCGCCGTCGCGCGGGGTGCGGAAATACTTTGGCTGCTCGCCGCCGGTGACGAAGAGCGATCCGTAGGCAAACGGTCCGTCCTTCATCGGCACGGAGGAATCGTCTTCCTTGATGCGACCGCGCATTTCGGCAAACAGCGTCTTCTGCAATGCAGCCGTGTCGCCCATCGCCGCTTCCATATAGGCGTTCTCGCCCTCCAGATGGGTGCGGATCTCAGGATTGAGGATCGACGGATCCTTGAACATCTGCTGCCAGTTGTCGGCCCGGAACCAGGCATAGTCGTCGGTGCGGGTGATGCCATGACGGGTATCCGTCACCGGCTTCTTGGCCGCGACCGGAGGCGTGGGCAGATTTTCGAACGGCATTTTCGGGGAGGGGGCCAAGGAAGCACTCCGAAGTCATGAAAGGAGTGCCAGAGATAGGGGCGGCCGGACCATGAGGCAAGCGGGCAAGCCGCGTGAGCCTACTTCTTCTCAGGGTCGCGGGACTTGGCGAGAGGTGCGAGGTCAAGGTGCTGCTGCCAGAATATGAAGGCGACGACCGATGATAGCCTAATGCCACTCATCAGGAATACCATCGCCAGTTCGGCTGTCATCTGTTCAGTCCGCTTTGCATGATGCCGATTCCGGTCCCGACCACCTAAAGAATACGCGCCAAGATAATTCCCGCTCTGGTAGGTGGTCAACGACGAATCCGTCTTCTAGTTTCCGCCCCGTCCGAGTCACTTTGGATAGGATTCCATGACGATACTGCTGCCCGCCCGGGCATCCATGACAGGCGCTCTCCTGATTTGCGCCGCCTCCACCCTGCCTGCCCACGCGCTCGACGGCCGCATCGTTCGCCAGCTGAACGCCCTTGCACCGGAAGAAAGAGTCGAACAGCGCTGCGATCTCGAGGCGATGGATCGCCTGCGCAAGGAAGGCGATTTCCGCCCCGACAAGGTGATCGCCTACACGTTTTCAGACCCGGTCGGGAACGACAACGGCCTCAAGGCAACCGGCGCAGCGTTCCGCAGCGGCGGTGACTGGTTCAAGCTGAAATTCAAGTGCGAGACCAACGCTGAAGGGCTCAGCGTCACCGCATTCGACTACAAGGTCGGGTCCAAGATCCCGCGCGAGGAATGGGACAAGTACTACCTTTACGACTGACGGGTCGCTGACATCGCCGGGCTTTAGCCCGGCAGATGCGGAACGGTCTTCTTTTCTGGAAACAGTTCCGACAGTACGGTCATCATGATCAGCGACAGGGGCAGCGCCAGCATGGCGCCGACGGCACCCCACATCCATGTCCAGAACAGGATGGCGACGAACACGACAAAGGGATTGATCTCCCACTGCCGGCCCATGATCGCGGGGAAGATCAGGTTTTCCATCAGCAAGTGCACCGAGAAGAACACGATCGCGGGCAACAGTCCAAGGAGAAGGGTGTCATGCGTGATGATGCCACCTGCTGCAACCGCGAGGGTCATGATCGTGATCCCGAGAAACGGGATGAAGCTCGACAGGAATGCGAACAGACCCCAAAGAAGCGGCATGCTGAGGCCGCCGAAATAGGCGATTGCGATCATCACGATGCCGAGACCGAGATAGAGCACGCTCGCAGTCGCAAAATAATAGCCGAGAACCTGATCGATTGCGTTCAGCACACGGATCGCAATCAGCCTCTGGTGACGCCGCGGGAAGGCGAGGATGAGGGTACGGCGAAGTCTTAGCCTGCCGTAGAGAAACAGAAGCAGCGCCGCAAAGAAGATCATGCCCTGCACGACGGCCGGCGTCAGATTGGCGGTAACGACGCTGAGGATGTTACCGGAATTCTCCAACAGCGCCTGCATCGACATCGGACCGGTTTCAAAAGTGGCAGGCGAGATGTTCAGCCATTCCTGACGCTGCAGAAATGGCATCATCCGGTCGATCATGCGTTGCAGAAAGCTCGGACCTTCCTGGATCATCATGGCAAACGGTTCGGCCAGCGCGTTGACGACCAGAAAGACCGCGGCGAACACAGCGCTGGAGAGGATGATCGCAATGCCGAATTTGGGTACGCCCAGGCGGCCAAGCTTGTCCGCGACCAGACCGAGAATCAGTCCGACGACGACGGCAAGCGTGACAGGGATAAGCACCAGCGACATCATGTGGACGATGGCGAAGAACACGATCGCGAAAATGCCGATCACGGCCCAGGCCTTGGCGACTTCCAGCGCCTCGCGCCCCAGCACGAGGCTCTCATCGGCGTCTTCGCTCTCCAGGCCGGAAATGACGGCATCCTTGCGATGCGCAGACCGGTTGGCGGCAAAGTCGATCAGCCGTTTTTTAGGATTGGCTGCGCGCGTGCTCGTCATGGCCATGAATTGTCTGATGTCCTCGTTGTCGCGATCAACGCAAAAACAGTGTTCCGGTTCCGGAATACTGCTCAGGTTTACGATCGCAACGATCAGGAATTCAGCGCGCGTTACGCAGCAAGCGTCAGGCCGATGCCCCACGGGTCTCTGAGAGCCCAGCCCTCGGCGGTTTTGGTTGTCGCGATTTCATGCTTTTCCAGTGCGGAAAGCGCGTTCGCCAGGGCCGACTGATCGTTGAACTTCACGGTGTAATCGGAAAGCCCGGTCATGTTTTCAAGCCGGGTCGTGGCGCCGCGGCTGTTCCAAACGTTGGCAGCGATATGGTGATGATAGTCGCCAGTCGCGAAAAAGCTCGCACCGGGATACCGCGCCATGATCTTCAGGCCCAGCACGTCGCGGTAAAAGGCGTCCGCCTGCGGAATGTCGCCGACCTGAAGATGGATATGACCGAGCGCAGTACCCTCAGCCATTCCGGCAAATGCCGCCTGGGGCGCACTGTTATAAAGCTCCTGAAGGTTCAGCCGGTCGGTCGCCATCGCCACGGTGCCGTCCTGATGGTAGGTCCATTCTGTAGGCGTGCGGTCGCGGTAGATCTCGATGCCGTTGCCTTCGGGATCGGAAAGATAGAGCGCCTCGCTCACCAGATGATCCGATGCGCCTTCGAGCTGGATATTGTTATGCGCTGCATGGGCCAGCCATTGGGCAAGCTCAAGGCGGCCCGGCACCAGAAAGGCCGTGTGGAAGAGGCCGGCCGCATTGCGCGGCGCGCGGGCCACGTTGCCGCCCGTCGTCAGCGTCAGAAGCGGCACGCCGGCGACGCCCAGAACCTCACCGCTCGGCGTCTTTTCAAGCACCGAAAGCCCGATGATTGTCTGGTAGAAACCGGAGACGCGAGCAAGATCGTTGACCACCAGATGCGCCCGCCCGACATGCAGCGGGCGGCTGAGTGCAAACGGCTGCTGCTGTTCTGTCATGATCTGTCCTCCAGCTTTCAACGGGATCGAAATGACGACGCGCCATGCGCAATCTTTCCACATGTTATGCGCGCCCTCGATCGTTCACGCTAGTGAGTGGTTCGGCGATAGATTGTTCTCGATTTATTGACGCTCGGGCGGCGGCCTCTAGCCGTACAGGCTTGATTGCCGCCGTTCCCGCACCATCCGGAACCGGCTCGTGCGGCCACAGTTTTAGGCTCATGACCAAGAGTTGAAACCATCGGAAATTTATTGTGAATCGCGCAGTCTTGCCAAGCTTTCCGCTCGGCCCCATTCTTGGGACCGGTATGGAAGGTGGGTAATGAGCGATCTCTTCAAATTTGGCAGAAACTACGATTTTCACGAGATCGTCGCGGATGGGATTGTCCATGGCATCGGACTGGTCTTCGCCCTGATCGGTGCCACGGCCCTGATCTTTTACGCTACCATGTGGTCGAGCCATGGCGAGATCGTTGCCGCCTGGATTTACGGGATCGGGCTGATCCTTTGCCTGTCGATCTCGTTTACCTACAACATATGGCCGCACTCGCCAACCAAGTGGCTGCTGAGGCGGTTTGATCACTCGGCGATCTTCATCCTGATCGCCGCCACCTATACGCCATTCCTCCAGCGCGGCGCCTCCGACCCGTGGATCTTCGGGATGCTGATCGCGATCTGGGCCACAGCGATTTTCGGCATTCTGATCAAATGCTTTTTCCCCGGCCGGTTCGACCGGCTCACCATCCTTCTCTATCTGGCCATGGGCTGGAGCGGGTTGATGGTTGCCGAACCTGTCTCGGCCTATTTGCCGCCGATCTCCGCATTGCTGATCGTTATCGGCGGCCTGATCTATTCGCTCGGCGTCATCTTCCACGTGTGGGAAAGACTGCGCTTCCAGAATGCCATCTGGCACTCTTTCGTCGTCGCGGCGGCTGCCGTCCACTACAGTGCAGTCATGACCTGCTTCAGCCTGTCGGCCAGCGCCTGACCGATCGTGTCCGCAAGACGCCAGCCCGCTTTACACGCTGCGGCCGTCTGATAAAGTGGACGGGCAATCACTATAATGGACGATAGCCAGTGCCCCCTTTGATCCGCGATGCCACCGAAGCCGACCTGCCGGCGATCCTCGAGATCTATAACGACGCCGTCGCCAATACGACGGCGATCTGGAACGAGACGCTGGTCGATCTCGCCAACCGTCGCGACTGGTTTGCGGCACGCCAGGCGAGAGGATTTCCGGTTCTGGTCGCCGACGAGGACGGGGTCGTCAAAGGCTACGCTTCCTACGGCGACTGGCGCGCCTTCGAGGGCTTCCGTCATACGGTGGAGCATTCCGTCTATGTGCACCGCGAGGCCCGCGGCGAGGGTATCGGCCGTCTGCTGATGCGCGAGCTGATCACCCGCGCCGCGTCGAACGGCATTCATGTGATGATCGCCTGCGTCGAAGCGGGCAACGCCGCCTCCATCCGTCTGCATGAAAGGCTCGGTTTCCGCCTGACCGGCACGTTTTCCGAAGTCGGCATCAAATTCGGCCGCTGGCTCGATCTTGCCTGCATGGAGCTCAGGGTCGCGGGCTGACGTCCTTCGCTTTCTCGTGGCACTTCCGTCCGAGCGGCCTATATGCTGGCTGACATCGCATTCGCATCAATCGCATGACGACGAAGGATCTTTTCCATGGATATCAAGCGTGTTGGCTCGCAGGCCTCCAAGAAGCAGCCGGCAGAGTATTTCACCGGCACAGTCCGCCTCGATCCGCTGAATTCCGCACCGGCACCGGCCCGCGTTGTTGCAGCATCGGTCACGTTCGAACCCGGCGCCCGCACCAACTGGCACACCCATCCGCTCGGCCAGACGCTGGTTGTTACCTCGGGTTCCGGCCTCACCCAGACCTGGGGCGGTCCGGCCCGGGTAATCCGCGCCGGTGATGTCGTCTGGTTTTCGCCGGGCGAAAAGCACTGGCACGGCGCATCGTCGCAGACGGCCATGACCCATATTGCCATCGGGGAAGCGCTCGACGGCAAGACCGCCGACTGGATGGAGGCGGTCAGCGACGATCAATATGCGATTCCCCCGGAAACCGTCTGATCGTCATCTAACCGACGCGCAGGGTAGGCAATCCTGCGCCTCAAGCCTGAAATTTGCCAGGAGAGCCGCATGTCCGCTGCATCAGATGATACTATGACCCGTATCGCCAACGATCGTATCTCCGTTGAAATCTCCCCCCTCGGTGCGGAAATGCAGTCGCTGAAGACGGCGGATGGGCGCAACTTTCTCTGGAACGGCGACGCCGCCTTCTGGGCCGGCCGCTCGCCGATCCTCTTCCCGATCGTCGGCAAGGCGCCCTCCGATACCGTGATGATCGAAGGCAAACCCTATCCGATGGCGCAGCACGGTTTTGCCCGCCGCTCGACCTTCACGCTCGCCGCGTCCGAGGAGACCAGCTGCCGCTTCGAGCTTGCATCATCCGATACCACCCGCAGCGTCTACCCGTTCGATTTCCGCCTCGCCGTCACCCATTCGGTCGACGGTTCGAAACTCACGATTTCGGCGGAGGTGGAAAACCGCAGCGACCGGCCCATGCCCTTCGGCCTCGGTTTCCACACCGCCTTCCTCTGGCCGCTGCCGGGTGGAGAAGGCCAGGCCCATACGATCGTGCTCGACAACGGTGGCGAACCGGCGATGACGCGCCTGTCCGGCGGGCTGATCGACCCGAGCCCACTTGCCTCGCCGTTCACGTCCGGCAAGCTGACGCTGTCGCACGACATGTTCGATGAAGACGCGATGATCTTTGCAGAGGGCGCCGGAACGGGCCTGACCTATGCGGCGGAAGGCGGCCCGGAGCTGAAATTTTCGTTCGACAACCTGCCAAACCTCGCGCTCTGGCAAAAGCTCAACGGCCCTTTCCTCTGCATCGAGCCCTGGCACGGAACGGCTGCCCAGAACGGGACCAGTGCCGATCTCGAATCGCGTCCCTACACCGTCACGCTGCCCGCCGGGCAAACCGCGCAATTTGCGTTTACGGTCGAGTTGCCGGGGTAAGCCAAACGAAAACAGCGGCCCGGATGGGGCCGCTGTCAATTTCAAGTCGGTACTTTGGTGACATCCGTCCCGCTGACTAATCTGCCGGGCGGAAATTCATCGAGTGGCCGTTGATGCAGTAGCGCAGGCCGGTCGGTGGCGGGCCGTCTGGGAAGACGTGGCCGAGATGGCCGTTGCAGGTGGCGCAGCGGACTTCGGTGCGCACCATGCCGTGCGTGGTATCACGCAGTTCGGTCACCGCATCGGGGCTGACAGCCTCAAAGTAGCTCGGCCAGCCGCAGCCGCTGTCGAACTTGGTATCCGACACGAACAGATCCGTGCCGCAACCGGCGCAGCTGTAGATGCCTTTATCCCTGGCGTTCCAGTACGGCCCGGTAAAGGGACGCTCCGTGCCCGCCTGGCGCAAGATCTGATACTGCTCGGGCGTCAGCTCTTCGCGCCATTCTGCATCTGTCTTCTGGACTTTCTTGGTGATGACGTCGGACATCTGAACCATCCTTTCATTGTAAGCCATAGATAGGTGCGTTCAGCCTGTCGATAAAGGTCACGGTGCCGTGTTTCTTGCCCGTCAATGCTTGAGGGACAGACGGGTTTCCCTTAGAAACCGTGGGGCGCTGCCGCTCGGCAGGGATTTGCGAGGATACTCAACGGGAGGGGACCATGGCCGCCACCACGCCGGCATTGACCTTCGCGGCACTCATGCTGCCGTTTCTTGCAGCACTTCTTGCCCCCATGCTCTCGCGCCTGATGGGCCATCGCGCAGCGCTTGTTCTCGCACTTGCACCCGCCTTGGCCTGCCTGCATTTCCTGAGCTTCCTTCCGGAAATTGCCGCCGGAGAATCTGCCACGGGCGGCTATGTCTGGGTGCCGAGTTTCAACCTGTCCTTCTCCTGGTTTCTCGACGGCCTGTCGCTCACCTTCGCGCTGCTGATCACCGGCATCGGCACGCTGATCGTGCTGTATTCCGGCGCCTACATGAAGGGCCACCCACAGCAGGGCCGCTTCCTCGCCTTCATCCTGTTCTTCATGGGTGCCATGCTGGGATTGGTCGTCTCCGACAGTTTTCTCATGCTGTTCGTCTATTGGGAACTGACCTCGATCGCCTCCTTCCTGCTGATCGGCTTCGATCACGACCGGGCAGAGGCACGAAGGGCTGCGCTGCAGGCGCTGGTCGTCACCGGCGGCGGCGGGTTGGCGCTTCTGGCCGGCCTCGTTCTTCTCTGGAACGTCACCGGCATCACCCAGTTGTCGCTGCTTCTGCATTCGGGCCTGCCGCTCAGCGCCAGCCCCCAGTATTTCGCCATTCTTCTTCTGGTTCTCGCCGGCTGCTTTACCAAGTCGGCTCAGTTTCCGTTCCATTTCTGGCTGCCCAACGCCATGCAGGCGCCGACGCCCGTCTCGGCCTATCTGCATTCGGCAACCATGGTAAAGGCCGGCGTCTATCTCTTGATGCGGCTGCAGCCGGTTCTCGGCGATACGCCCGCCTGGGAAATCCTGCTTCCCTTCTTCGGCGGCATCACGCTGATCTCCGGCGCGCTTCTCGGGTTGAGGCAGACCGACCTCAAGATGATGCTCGCCTACACGACGATGGCCTCGCTCGGCCTCATGGTGATGCTGACCGGGTTCGGCTCCGACCATGCGATCGAGGCCGCGGTGCTTTATCTCATCGCCCATTCGCTGTTCAAAGGCGCGCTGTTCATGGTGGCCGGCGCCATCGACCACGAGACGGGCACGCGCGAGATCTCGAAACTCGGCGGCCTGCGCAAGGCGATGCCCGTCACCTTTGCAGCGGCAGCGCTTGCGGCCCTCTCCATGGCCGGCCTGCCGCTGTTCTTCGGATTTCTCGCCAAGGAAGAGATCTATCTGGCGCTCGTCGACGGCAATCCGCGAGCGATCTTCTTTCTCTGCCTCGCCGTCATCGGCAACGCGTTGATGGGAACGCTGGCGCTGGCGATCGGTTTCAAGCCTTTTCTCGGTCCAAACCGCCCGGATCTTGGGCCCGTCCATGAAGGGCCATGGGGCCTGTGGCTCGGCCCCGTCGTTCTCGCGCTGCTCGGACTTTTCGCGGGCGTTTTCTCGGGCACCGCGCACCAGTATTTTTCGACGCCCATGGCAAGCGCCGTGCTGCATGAAAACACGGTCATCGACATCTCCACCGTGCCGCATCTCGGTCTGCCGCTTCTCCTCTCGGTCCTCACCCTGATTCTTGCGGGTCTGGTCCTGTGGCAGTTGGAGACGGCACGCGGGTTGATGCGAAGACTGTTCGATGCGCTCGGTCCCGGGCCCGATCGCGGTTTCGACCATGCGGTTCAAGGCCTGATACGCCTGTCAGTCGTCTTGACCCGCATTCTCCAGCCCGGCCGGCTGGAAATCTATGTCACCGCCACCTTCATCCTTTTGGCGCTTACCCTGCTGGTGCCGCCCTTCCTGTTCAATGAATTCCCTGCCATGCCGGCGTTCCCGCAAACCGTTGCCCTGCACGAATGGGTGTTTCTCGGCATTGCCGTGATCGGTGTTGCGGCGGTCCTGCGCGCGGCCGACCGGCTGACGGCAATCGTCGCGCTCGGCATCCAGGGCTTTGCCATCGCCGTTCTCTTCCTCCTGTTTGGCGCGCCGGATCTGTCGTTCACCCAGTTCATGGTCGAGACGCTCTCGGTCGTCATCCTGGCGCTGGTCATGACGCGCCTCCGTCTGACGCCGTCCGATCACCGGCCGCTCCTCCAGCGCCTGTTCGACGGCACGATCGCGCTCGCCTGCGGCACCGGCTTTACGCTGCTGCTGCTGAAATCCGTGGAGACGCCGTTCGACAACGCGCTGACGGATTTCTTCAACGCCTATTCCAAGGTCATCGCCCACGGCGCCAACGTCGTGAATGTCATCATCGTCGACTTCCGCGGCGTCGACACGCTGGGCGAAATCGCCGTCGTCATGATCACCGGGCTCGCGGTTCTGGCGCTCGTCCGGGTCCGGGCGGTGACGAAGACGGAACTTGGGGCAGGGGGCGCGAAACGGACGGCGACCGCTATCCCCAATGGAAAGACAGCGGCCAAAGCCCCAACCACCAAAGCCCCGCAGGCCAAACCATCGACCGGGAGACCAGGCCGATGATCAAAGCCCGGACACTTCCCCCAACGTCCCTCATTCCTGTGCTTGTCACAGGAACCCAGCCCCGGCGCGTCTGCGCCGTGAATGACGCGTCTCGCGCGACCACCTCTCCCGCACCCAAGGACTTGGGTGCGCTGGATTTCTGTGACAAGCACAGAGATGAGGGGAGTGTGGAGCAACGTCGCGCTGGCAGGGCGGAGCGCAGTCGTGCTGGACGGCTGGGCCACGGGAATACGGCAAGGCTGAACCACAGGAACGAGCGGCGGGTGACAGAAAGCTTCGAACAGGTGGCCCTGCCATGAACACCATCATTCTTCGCACCGTCGCCCCGGTCGTCACTGCACTGACGCTGCTCTTTTCGGTCTTTGTTCTGTTGCGCGGCCATAACGAGCCGGGCGGCGGATTTATTGGCGGTCTGATCGCTGTGTCGGGTCTGGCGATCTACGGGATTGCATTCGGCACCGGTGCGGTGCGCCGGGCCTTGCGCTTTCATCCGATGGCAATCGCCGGGGCGGGCCTTCTGATCGCCATGCTGTCGGGCCTCGTGTCGATCTTTGCCGGCGTGCCGTTCATGACCGGGCTGTGGATCACGCCGAGCCTGTTCGGCACGGACATTCCGCTGTCGACGGTCATATCTTTCGATCTCGGCGTTTACCTCGTCGTGCTCGGCGCCATCACCTCGATCGTGCTGGCGCTGGAACAGGAACCCGGTCCTGAGTTTCCCGCTCCGGCATTGCGCGGCACGACGTCGCGGCGCGCCGAAACGGCTGCCTCCGCAAGAGAGGGCGCGCCAGATCCGGTAACGAAGAAGAAGCGCCGCAAATCGGGAGGAAAACGCTGATGGAAACGCCGCTCGCGATCCTGATCGGCCTCTTCTTTTCGGCCGCGATCTATCTCATGCTGTCGAAATTCACCGTCCGTATTCTCCTTGGCGTCGTGCTGCTCGGCAATGGCGTCAACCTGCTGCTGTTTACCGCAGGCGGCCTGACGCGTTCGGTCCCGGCGATCATTCCGGCGGGCGCAGACACGCTGTCCCATACCGCCGCCAACCCGCTGCCGCAGGCGCTGATCCTGACGGCTATCGTGATTTCGTTTTCGTTCTTCGCTTTTCTCCTCGTGCTCACCTACCGCGCTTTTCAGGATCTCGGCAGCGACAATTCCGACGAGATGCGACTGGCGGAACCCCGCGACGAACCATCGCCGCCGATGGGATATTGAGGACGTTTGATGGCATCCCCCGCAACATCCCCCGTTGATCTCGCAGCCGCCCTGGTCCTCACCCCGCCGCCGCTCGGCGACTGGCTGGTGATCCTGCCCGTCGTGCTGATGATCGGCGCCGGCGCAATTCTCCTGATGGTGCGCAAGTCCGTTCGCCTCCACGGCGGGATCGCCATTGCAGCGCTGCTTCTGCTCGTCCTCGTCAATGGAAGCCTGCTTTTGCGGGTGATCGAAAACGGCCCGGTGACGATGGTCATGGGCCGCTGGCTGCCACCGTTCGGCATCGCCTTCACGGCCGATCTGTTCGGTGCCACGATGGCACTGACGGCCTCGCTCGTGGCACTCGCCGCCGGCATCTTCGCGCTCAGGGATATCGATGGCTCCGGACGACGCTACGGTTTCTATCCCTTCCTGATGCTGCTGATGGCGGGCGTCTCGGGTGCCTTCCTCACCGGCGACATCTTCAACCTCTATGTCTGGTTCGAGGTCCTGCTGATTTCCTCGTTCGGCCTTCTGATCCTGGGATCACGACCCGAACAGATCGATGGCGCGCTCAAATACGCGGTCCTGAACCTGATCGCCACGACGCTGTTCCTGATCTCGGTCGGGTATCTCTATTCGCTGTTCGGCACGCTCAACATGGCCGATATTGCGCTGAAGGCCGGCGACCTCTCGGGCACGGCACCGCTCGTCACGCTGACGGCGCTGTTTACCTTTGCCTTTGCCATGAAGGCGGCGGCCTTTCCGCTCAACTTCTGGCTTCCCGCCTCCTATCACACGCCGCGCATCGTCGTGTCGGCGCTGTTCGGCGCGCTCCTCACCAAGGTTGGCATCTACGCGCTGATCCGCGTCACGGTCATGCTTCTGCCGGTGGAGCGAGAGGTGCTGAGCCCCGCCATCGCCACACTCGCCATTCTGACACTGATAACGGGTGCCCTGGGTGCGCTGGCGCAGAGCGATATCCGCAAACTTGCCGGCTACCTTGTCATCGCCGGCATCGGCAACATGCTGGCGGGCGTGGCGATCGGGTCTCCGGCCGCCATTTCCGGCGCCATCTTTTATGCGCTGCATTCGATGGTGGCGATGACGGCGCTCTATCTCGTGGTCGGCGAGGCGGCCCGCCGCGCAAGCCTGCTTTCCGGGGACGAAAACCAAGCAAACCGCTGGTCGCTGCATACGCTCGGCGGGCTCTACCGGTCGTCGCCGGGTTTCACGGCGGTGTCGCTTCTCGTGTTCCTCGCCGTCGCCGGCCTGCCGCCGCTGTCGGGTCTGTGGCCGAAGATCATGCTTCTGAAAGCCGCGATGGACATCAACGCATGGTGGCTTGCCGCCGCCATTCTCGTCTCTTCCTTTCTCGTCACCCTCACGCTTGGCCGGATCGTGCTTCTCGCCTACTGGCGGCAGGGGCTCGAACCGGAAGCCGGCCTTGAGCGACAGACCGCAGTTCGCGGCGACTGGCGTCTTTCGCTACCGCTTGGCGCGCTTGTTCTGCTGCTCGCCGGTTTCGGTCTGTTTCCGGAACATCTCCTGTCGCTGACGCAATCGGCCGCCGAGGGACTTGCCGGCCCGTCCGCCTATATCCGTTCGGTCTTTCCGGACGCCCTGCCGTCGGGAGGCATAAGATGACGTCATTCATCCGCGCTTGCGTCTTTGCCGTCATCTGGGTGGCGATCACGGGCAGCGCCACCATCCTCAACCTTGTGTTCGGCTTTGCCGTCGCAGCGCTCGCGCTCTGGGTCGTGCGTGGCGAGATCGACCGCGCCAGCCGTAAGATGCGGATAGGCCGGATGCTCTCGCTCCTCGTCCTGTTTATCAGGGAACTGGCGATGTCGGCCTGGAAGGTTGCGGTCCTTGTCACGAGACCGAGGCTCGACGTCAAACCCGGAATTTTCGCCTTTCCGTTGACGGTCAGCCGCGATTTCGAGATCACGCTGCTTGCCAACCTCATCACGCTCACGCCGGGCACGCTGTCGGTGGATGTCTCGGCCGACCGCAAGTTCCTCTTCGTGCACGCGCTTGACGCCTCCGATATCGACGCGACCAAGCGGGAAATCGCGGATGGCTTCGAGCGCAAGATCCTGGAGGCATTCGAATGACCGTGTCCGATCCGTCGCTGGCCGCGACGATCCTGTCTGTCTCCACCTGGATTGCCATGGCGGTCCTGTCGGTCGCGTTCCTGTTGACCATCCGGCGGGTGGTGGCGGGGCCGACGCTGCCGGACCGTGTGCTTGCCCTCGACATGCTGGTCGGCATCGTCATCGGCTTTATCGCGCTGATTGCCATCCGAACCGGCTTCAACCTCTATATCGATATTGCCATCGCGCTCGGCCTCGTCGGCTTCCTGTCGACCGTCGCCTTTGCCCGCTTCATCATGCCGCGCGTCACCGATGCCGCGAAAGATCCAGCGACATCCGGCAAGACACGCGTGCAAAGGAGGAAACGCTGATGGATCTCGTCGTCGCGCTTGTCGTCTCCGTCCTCGTCCTCGCCGGCGCCTGCTTTTCGCTGATTGCCGCAATCGGCATCAACCGGCTGCCGGATCTCTATACCCGCATGCACGCAGCCTCGAAGGCCGGCACGGTCGGTTCGGGTCTGCTGCTGCTCGCTGTCGGGGTCTATGCCGGGGATCTGCCGGTCCTTGCCCGCGCAATTGCAGGCTTTCTGTTCTTCGTCCTGACGGCCCCGGTTTCGGCGCATCTTCTGGCCGTCGCTGCCCGCCGCGCCGGCTATCCGATGAGCGAACATTCGCTCCACGATGAGATGAAAGCGCACGAAGAATCAATATAGAGGCCGCAATTCGAGCTATAAGCCCGTCATAAAGGCGTCTTTTTTCGATACACTATCAGTTATCAGGTCTTCCCCCGGCTTTACCATCAGAATTCGATCGGCATTACTAGATTTCGCAGTTGGATTTTGGGGGTCCGGATGCTAATTCAGGTGCAGTAGAACCCTGAAATTGTTCTCTTGCGGATTATTTCTCGTGTAAAACGCACAATACGTCTCAGAATTGTGTGCCTATGCGGGAATTGTCCGAAGTAAACAATGTCCGGTGGTATTTATGATCGGCTTTGCGCGCGAAACTTAGGGGTAGGTTTCAGTCTTCGGACAGTGCGCGGGCAGTGGAATGCCATCGTGGTTCTGCAGGATGCGGGTGTTGGTCGGCTCTCGCAACCGTCCGCGAATTACGAACAGGAGACGAAAATGACAGAAATCGCATTGGGCAAAGGCCCGGACCTGCTGGTGGAACTGACAGCAGATATCGTGGCTGCCTATGTGAGCAACCACGTCGTTCCGGTCGGCGACCTTTCAGGACTGATTGCCGACGTTCATACGGCACTGAGTGGCACGACATCGCCGACGCCCGTCGTGGCCGTGGTTGAAAAGCCGAAGCCGCCGGTCCCGATCAAGAAGTCCATCGAGGACGATTACCTGATCTGCCTGGAAGACGGCATGAAGTTCAAGTCGCTGAAGCGACACCTCATGACCCATTACAACATGACGCCGGAAGAATACCGCGAAAAGTGGGGCCTGCCGTCCGACTATCCGATGGTCGCTCCCGCCTATGCGGAAGCCCGCTCGCGTCTTGCAAAGGAAATGGGCCTCGGCCAGCGCCGCAAGCGCGCCAAGGCTTGATCAGCCTTTAACAGACGGCAGCAGTAATACTGCCAATCAAGAGAACCGGGCGCCTGCCCGGTTTTTTGTTGTCTAGAGATAGGAAAAAAATCATAATTAGATTCCTGATGCTTAGCTCGGATGGCGGCTGCTAGGGTGCATTTCGTATTTCCATCCGTCTCTTCCTCCGTTACCGTATGTGAATTAATTCCTAGAAGTGGAGGAGCTGTCATGCCTGCCGAACCGTCCGCCGGGGCAATACCCGTTTCGTCCAACCTCAGCGTTTCCGGCCGTTCCATCGCACGGATGGCCGCCGGCGCATCCGCGCCTTCCGGGGTAACGCTTCGAATCGGTCGAAAGCCGAAACCCACATGCCTGATCGTGTTTCAGCTCGTCTCCGAAATGGTGTTCCTCTTCGGAGACCGGGTCATGGTCCGGCGCGACCGCCGAAGGCTTGCCGCCCATTCCCGTCAGATCGCCATGTATGTCTGCCACGTGGCGCTGTCGATCTCGGTCGATGACATCGCCGCAAGCTTCGGCCGGGAGCGATCAACCGTCGCCCATGCCTGCCATCTGGTCGAGGACCGCCGCGACAACCCGGCCTTTGACGATTTCGTTTCCGCCGTCGAACGGATGGTCACCTCCGTCTTCGGTGAAGCGGATGAGGGCTGAGGCTGAAAGAGGAGACGGGTCGATGAAGGATGAAAAGAGCAAAGAGCGTCTGCGTCTTGTGCGCTTGCTGCGCCAGCTTTTGAAAAACGACGGCGCGATCTCGGATGTCGAGACGGCGCATGGTCGCGACCTCGTGCACCAGGCCGTGTCGCTCGGCCTTGCTGTCCAGCAGGATGGCCGGCTTTCGGCGTCGGCTGAGGCCATGTCCTATCTGCGCCGGGCGATGGCGGAGCGGGAGGAAGAGGGGTTTGCCGCTCAGCATGGCGAGATCGAACGGGTCGGGCTGGTGGTGGAGGGCACACGCCAGACGGTCCGCCGCAATCTCGCCGAATCGCCGCTCGGCACTGTTGCAAGGCTGAAGGACAGGGACGGGTCGGCCTTCCTGCCATCAGCCGCCGTCGAGGCGGGTGAGCGGCTGCTTGCCGATTTCACCCGCGGCCAGTTGCAGCCGAAGATCACCGCCTCGTGGGAGCCGCGCCTGTCCAGCCGCGCCGATGGCGGCCGCGGCGGACAGGCGGATGTGGCCGGCAGCGCCCTTGACGCACGACGCCGGTTTGGTGCAGCCGTGGAGGCGATGGGACCGGAACTGTCGGGCGTCGCCGTCGACGTCTGCTGCTTTTCGAAAGGGCTCGAACTGGTCGAACGGGAGCGGCAATGGCCGGCACGCTCCGCCAAGCTGATGCTGCGCACCGCGCTTCTCGCACTCGGCCGGCACTACGATCCGCCGCGGCCGGATCCCCGCCGCCGCAGCCACAGTTGGGGAGCAGACGATTACCGGCCGATCCTCTGACAACGTCAGACCGCAGCTATGGCCTGGCGCCTGCGAAACAGGTTGAGGCCGTTGATGTATTTCCGGGCCGGCTGCTCCACCCCGTAGAAGCTCACAAGCGTTGCCACAAACATCGCGGCGACAAGGATAGGCGTCGCCCACCAGGGAGCGATCTCTGCCACCTTGTAAAAGGGCTGCTTCCACAGATAGAGCGAATAGGACCAGATGCCGATCATGGCGAGCGGCTGGAACGACAGGGCGCCGAGCGCTGCCTTTGGCGCCAAATCGATCGTGTTGATGGCAAAGGCGAGAAGCAGCGTCCCGACCGTATAGCGGGCCATATCCGGCGCCGGCAGGATCCACAGCGACAGGCCCAGGATGGCGGCGACAATGGGAGCCGAAGCCGGGACGCGAACCTTGTCGATTAGCACAAACAGCGCCACCGACGCAAAGATCGAGGCCATCCGCACATCGCTCAGCCAGTACACGCTCATGGCGCCCGGTTCGGCAAGACTGGTTCGGATCGCACCGTTCGCCATTGCGGCAATGGCAATTGCCAGGCTGACGAAAGCCGCAGCCCTCGCATTGCGGATGACGATGACGACGAGAAGGGCGAGCAGAACATAACTGTGTTCCTCGACCGACAGCGACCAGACATGCCCCAGCACCGACGACGTGTGGGTCCAGGCCTCGTAATAGTTCGTGGTGAAGGTGATCGCCGCGAGATAGGCGGAAGGCTCCAGCAGGAGATGCGACGGCGCGCCAGCAAGCCCGCCAACGACGGAGACGGCGAGCATCGCCGTGGCAAACACCAGGAGCGCTGGATAGATGCGGGAGAACCGACGCTGGAAGAAGGTCGGAATGTCGGTCTTGCGGACGAGCAGAATATCGGCCATCAGCCGTCCGCTCAAGACGAAGAAGAGTTCGACGCCGAGTGAACCGAAGGGCAGAAGCCCGCCTGAGAAATGGTCGGCGATCACGAACAGGATCGCGATGCCGCGCCATCCGTCCAGGTATGCGATACGGTTTGCCTTGTCCTGCATCCTGCTGCCCTGTGGTTGCTTTTAAACAAGCGAGTAGAGCATCAGTATAACAACGAGGGTCGGCAGTCCTTCACGTCCGGGTGAGCGGGACTACTATCGCGCGACAGGGTTAATACCGGAAATCCGTGTCTTGATCAGGCGGCCTGCATGATCACCGCTTCCTGACGGATGCGCTTGACCATCGAGCGAAGGCCATTCGCGCGCTGTGCCGAAAGATGCTCCACAAGGCCAATCTTGTCGAACACCTCGATGGCATCCGTGGAGGCGATTTCAGACGCATGCTTGCCGGAATAGACCGACAGCACGATTGCGACGAGCCCGCGCACGATATGCGCATCGCTGTCGCCCTCGAACGTCATCACGGGGTCGGCGCTGTCATCGCTGCCGTGGCTGACGACCCAGACCTGGCTGGCACAGCCCTGTACCTTGTTCTCCGCAGTCTTCTTGTCGTCGGAAAGGTCGGGCATGGCCTTGCCGAGCTCGATCACATAGCGATAGCGATCCTCCCACTCTTCGAGATAGGCGAAATCGTCGATGATCTGTTCGATGCTGGCCATGGCGTGCGGTCCCGTTTGCGCCTTCATATAGGCGGTCCGGGCCTCGATTAAAGCAAAAAAATCGCCGTGAGGATGTTGGTCCTCACGGCGTCAGCAACAGGCTGATGAGAGTTAAGGCAGTCCGGCACCGGGAACCGTGGCACGAGACCCGGTGCAAGCTTTGAAATTCGTTGGAGAAGCGGTCAGAGCGTCGGGCGCTTGAGCGGCACCGGAATGTTGCGGGGGATCGTGCCGGTCGCAACCTGCTCGCCGCGGGGGGTCTCGATGCTGATGTCGGAAAGCGAACCTGATGGCATCGGGGTGGCTTCTGGGTCGGCCTTCATGGCAAGCTTCGGCTGGCCGTCGCCGAACTGCTTGTCGAGAAGCTCGTAGGCGACACGGGCACCTTCCTTGGCGCGGACACCAAGCACGGCAAGCGTGTCGGCGCCCTTTTCGCAGACTTCGGGACGTTCGCTGCAGATCGCACTGATATACTGATAGGCGCCGCTTGCGGCAGACACCGCATCGGCCACCTGGAGCGGCGAAATGTTGGCGTCATCGGAGGCCGGCTCGGCGCTGAAATAGGACAGCACCACCAGCACGGCTGCGAAGAACACACTTCCCTTGATCAGAAACCACATCGTCTTGGTCCACCTGTTTTGCCCGTTTTCGGGCGTGCCGGCTAAGCTCCAGTCGTCTGGCTTGCCTGTTCCGGTCTTGGCGTCAATCTAGCCGCGGGGAGCGAACATCGCTTTGACGGGTTCGCTCGGGTTTTCGGCAAATTCGATTAAAATGCGACCTTTCCTTGCTCGGGCGGCGGGGTGGACGGATGCTTCCGGACAATTTTAACAAACCGGATTAAGCATAAATGGGGCGGCCCGCCCACGGGCCAAGGGTTGTCGGTCCGCGGATCTGCCCCAATGGTTAATGTATCAGGAAAAATCAAACCAATTCCGACGCTTACACCCTGTTAACCACAATCAGAAAACGAGCCGTGGATGTGTGCCAAAGCCGGAAAACGGGGCCCTGGACGGGGCTGCGGAAGCCTGTCTTTATAGTTTCCTTAAGCGCACGAGCCCTATTGTGAAGCCTCGAATATGAGACTGAGTAGGTTTTGCGTGCGCGTATTGAGTGACATTGCCGAGAGGGCGGTTCTGCTGGTTGACGGGGCTGCATCCCGTTGGCTGCGACGCATCGGCGAGGGCGAAACCGTCTCTGCCGCGGCCGTCGCGTCGCTGCGCCGGCTTGCCTTTTGCGGTGGCGTCGCCTTCGTGGCCGTGCCGGCTCTTCTCTCCGTCTTTATGAAGCCGGCACTGGCTCTGCCGCTTGGCGCAACCGTCGTTTCGGCGCTCTTCCTGATTCTCGCAGCGCTTGCCTTTGCATGGCCCCGCAACGTCGCCCGGCCGGTCGCCAACGCGCCAGCCGTCGATGATATCGCCTTTCATGCCTGCCCCGGTCTCGCCCTCATCGTCGATCCGCAGGGACGGGTGGTCAAGCTTGGCGGTCGCGACCACGCCGCGTTTCCGGACAAGCTGAAAGCCGGCCTTGGCGAAATGCTGGCCGAAATCGTCCATGTGTCCGATCGTCTGGCGCTTCTTCAGGCCGTCGATACGCTGCGCCAGGGTGGCCGCAACGCAATCGTCGACATCCGTGTCGAACGTCCCTTCAGCGCCGTCGGCGGCCGGCAGTTCCTGCATATGTCGTTCGACATGTCGGCGATCCGCGACGGCGAAGGCGAACTTGTCCAGATCTTCGTCCAGGCGCTCGATCGCAGTGCCGAAGAGCGCCTGCGGGTCGAAGCCGAAAATCGCACAATCGAGGCGCAGTCGGCCCATGAGGCGAAGTCGCGCTTCCTCGCCGCCGTCAGCCACGAGCTGCGCACCCCGCTCAATGCGATCCTCGGCTTTTCCGATGTTCTGGCCGGCGAATATTTCGGCAAGCTCGCCAATGACCGCCAGCGTGAATATGTCGGCCTCATCCGCCAGTCGGGCGGCCACCTCCTGTCGGTCGTCACCACCATGCTCGACATGTCGAAGATCGAGGCTGGCCGTTACGAGCTGCTCGCCGAACCCTTCCATATCAGCGAAGCGGTCGAAGCCTGCCGTGCGATGCTCGATCACTCGGCTCGCGAAAAGGGCGTCACGCTGACAGCCCGCACCAACCGCAACCTTGCCGAAGTGGTGGCCGACCGTCGCGCGCTGCAGCAGGTCCTGATCAACCTTGCCGGCAACGCCATCAAGTTCACGCCGGCTGGCGGCGTCGTCTCGATCGATGCCACCGTTGTGGCCGGCAAGCTGGTGATCACGGTCAGCGATACCGGTATCGGCATTGCCGCAGACAAGCTAGCGACGATTGGCCAGCCGTTTACGCAGATCGAAAACGATTTGAGCCGCCAGTATGAAGGCACGGGCCTCGGCCTGTCGCTGGTCAAGGGCCTGATCGCCCTGCACGGCGGCCGCTTCACGATCGAAAGCCGTCTCGGCGAGGGGACCGTCGTCACGATCGCCCTGCCAGCCGATGGGTCCGGCATCGAAGGCGCAGCCGTGGATGACGGTGAGGAGAGGGTGGAATTTCCGCCGCGCCTTATGATAGCCAACAAGCCAGGCACGAATAAGCAGCAAGCCCACATCGCCCCCGAAATACTTACGACCATGATGGACGAAGAGGATTTTACCGATGGCCCCGCGAAAGCGAAAATCGCCTGAGAGGCGCAAACCGGCAAAACGGCCGGCGCTTGCCCTTCGCGCGGTGACCGCGACGGGGGGGCTTGTTGGTGGCGTCGTGGGCGGCGTCCTGACACGCCATCCGCGTCCTGTGTTGGGCGCGGCAGGCTTTGTCGTTCTGTTCAGTTTCGTCGCCGCCAATGCGCTCTGGTATCAGCCGGGCGGACATCCGTCGCCCTTCCTTGCCACGCGCGATCCGAAAGACCCGAACGCCATCGCCGGCTACCGGCCCTACAAGCGCATGCCGGCAGAAGACGTCACCACGTTCCGCATCGAACGGTCCGGCGATGCCAAGCCCGTCATCGAACCGGTCGAACAGCCTGCCGAGCAGACCACTGTCCAACCGGCTCCAATGCCGGCACCCATGCAGGCTCCCGCTGTCGATCCGATCACGACGCTCATCACCGCAGCACCGCCGGTCCCCGGTTCCGACGAGGATCGTGAGCTGGTTGCCGAAATCCAGCGTGAGCTGACGAAGCGCGGTCTCTATGACGGGGCCGATGACGGCGTTACCGGTCCGCGCACCCAGTCGGCCATCGTGCTGTATCAGCAGCGCATGGGGCTGCCGCAATCCGGAGAGGCCGGCAGCGATCTGCTGGCGGCGCTGAAGGCGGAACGCAAGCCCTCGACCGGCTCGCCCTCGAGCGCTGCCGTGCATGTCCCCGTACCCCAGCCATCGGTCGTTGCAAAACCCGCGGCTGACGAGACGGCCCGCGTGCAGCCAAAGCCGATGGCGCAGCCGAAGACGGTGCCTGCGAACCGGCCGGCCGAAAATATCAGTCTGAAGAGTGAAGACCCGGTGGCGGCGGCGATCCGCTCGTCCGAAACCGGAGGTTCGCGGTCGGGCCAGATCCGCATCCCGCCCGCGGATATTCCGACTGGCGGATTGCGTCCGTCGCCTGCGGTCGCGAAGTCGAACGCCGTCATGACGGCGGATATCCCGGCGCCGAAGCTCGTGCTGCAGATCCAGCGTGGGCTGCAGAACATTGCCTATTCGGATGTCGAAGTGGATGGGGTTGCCGGTGCACAGACGAAGGCGGCGATACGCCGTTTCGAAAAGCATTACCGCTTGCCGGAGACCGGTGAACCAAGCGAAGCGGTTTTGAAGAAACTGAAGGCGATCGGCGCGCTCTAAGCCTGAAGCCGCAAGCGCGCCGGGTCGGTTGTTAGAATACGGCCAGATACTTCAGCAGCGCGATGATGCCGATGATCAGAACGATAACCTGGATGATCTGCTTGATCCGTGCTTCGAGCGGCAGGCGCGCGACAAGATAAAGTACGAGGACGATCACGAGGAAGGTGATCAGAATGCTGATAAGAACGCTCAAGGCCCACTCCTTTTTGGCAAAAATGCGGTAGTGGGGTGGGAAATATGACAGCGGTGCCAAAAGGAAAGGGTTGCCAAGCCTTTACCCTCACTTTCTTTTGATTATTTTCGCTTAACGATGCCGTCCTCAGCCGCTATGACGCTGTAATGCGCCTTAAAACCCACATATTTGTCTCCGCCCTGACCCGCCGCGTCTTTGCCATGGGCGACTACGCAGCGGTCGAGAAAAAGGGTGCCGAGGAGGCTGGTGCCATCTTCATCCGCCAACGATTTCGCGATGGCACCGAAACGCTTTATGCGCCGGCACCGCAAAACTTCTTTGACGACGAGGACGATGGCGGGCGCAAGTTCGAACGGCGTCTGGTGCGGGCAGAGCCCGATACGGTGCGCGAGACGATCGATCGCGAAAAGCGCTTCGATCCGGATCTCTGGGTGGTCGAGATCGAGGTTGACGAGATCGGCGACCTGATCGAGGTCGTCAGCGCCGATGCTCGATAGGCCTTACCGGCCGCGCCCGGCGCGTCTCATGCTGGCCGATGTACGGAATGGCCGCTCGGCCTCTTCGGTCGCGTGGGGGGCAGGGGCCTCGACGGGTTGCGCAACCGGTCGCTCCGCATAGGTATAGCCGTCGGCCCGGCGCCAGGCTTCGAGCCTTCGTCCGCATTCGTCGATATCGAGAACCAGCCACATGGCCGTCGCCCGGCTTGCACCGTCAAGCTGTTCGTGTGCGAGGTGACCGTAGAACCTTTCGAGCACGAAGACGGCTTCCGCTTCGTCCATGAACAGACCCTTAAGCGTCGTCGCCAGCTGCTGGCCGGAGATATCAAGCATGATCCGTTGAGCCAGCCAGCGGCTGGCCGACAGCGCGTCTGCCAGAACGCCGGCAAACAGCGTCGCCTCGCGGGCACGGGCAAATCGGACGAGAAGGGCGGCATGCGTTTCGCTGAGCTGCCGCAGGCCCTGCCGGTCGTCGCTCTGGCGTTCCATATGGCCGGCCAGAAGCTTGATGCGGCGGCGCAGCTCCTCTTCGCGCGCAGCCCGGGCTTCCTCGGGCAGCAGAAAGTCGTCTTCGGCCTTTGGGGTTTCGACCGGCGTGTCTGCCGGGGGTTCGACCACGGTCGACATGGCCTCGATCGCGGCAGCGGGAAGCTCGCGCCGTTCGGTGATCGGCCTTGCGATCGTATCATAGCGCATGCCGACCAGCGCATCGATGACGATCGGCGACAGGCTTTCGCGCTTGGCGATCGCGCGGGCGTGGTTGACGCCCTGGCTGCGGGCGATGGTGATCAGCGCATCGTTGGAAAGGCAGGGCGAGGCAATCAGGAAGGGTGCGGCGACCGCGATCGGCTGGCTTCCGATAAAAAAGGCGACGGCCGGCGGAATGGCGGGTGATTGCGAAAGGGCTGCCACCGCATCGCGGCGGGCTTCTTCCGAAGAGGCGGCAAACAGCGGTGCGAACAGCTCGGCGAACTGTCTCAGTTCGGAGCGGGAAGGACGCGACAGGCTTTCGAAGCTCGTGACGGTGGCCATCAACACCACATCCTTTTTTCGCATGGCTTGTGGCCTCTCAAGGTCTCGAAACTCGTTGGTCACGGGCAACTCTCATCTACGCAATACATGTCCGAAACGCGTGATGCCGCCGGGGTAAACACGCGCCCCGGTGCATCTCATCTACCTGTGCCTGGGGAACTCCCCGGAGCATATTCCGCCGGATGCAGCTGTCTCTCGCGCCGCGCCCGTCGGTTTCGCCTTGGTTTACCAGATGCTAACGCTTTGAGGGTTAACGGTCAGTGAAAGCGGCTCGTTTTGGCGCACCGATGACCGCTCGAAAACGACAAAATCGTGCCGTTCGAAGACTGTGAAGTTTGAATGACGCGGTGAACAAAGATGCCGTTTTGGCGTTCATCAGCCTGATACCAGCATACGTCGATATCAACTGCCATATTAGAATTAACTCACTGTTAATCCACGTCTGGCTGTATTGGTCTGTAACCGGGCCGTAGCATCCGGTTTTATAAGCGTCGGGGCACCCTGAAAGCCCGTAAAACTGGGTAGATGGCCCGAAGGCTCGCATAACGACCGTGAGGTCGCTTTTCTAAGGTAATGTCGCTGCGCCGCGATTGGGCGCTCTGACGAGAAGGACGCGGATGTTCCTGCCGTATCAGGCAGGTCGCGTCAGCCCCGAAAGGGCAGGGTGAGATATCTTCGTCTTCATCCGTCTCGAATTCGTAAAGTCACGGAGACGAGCATGGCAGAGATCGTGATACTGAACAAATGGCGTGACCAGCATGGCCGCAAGCCGCAGATCCGCATCGGCGAGGCCGATCCCGGCGAAGTGGTGCTGTTTACCGGCGTGCGCTACGAGCGTTTCGACGACCGGATGGACCGCAAGGCCGAAAACCACGCCGTCCGCGCCGAGTAGGCCGGTACGAAACGGACCTAGAAGCGGCTTCTGCCGCGCCACTGGAACGCGCCACAATCCGCGTTCTTCAGAAACTGTGTGGCTGCCTCAGAAAAACTCGCCTGCGGCGTCAGCGCCCGCAGCACTGCATAGCCTTCGCCCGACTGGCTCTCGACAAGGATCGACTGGCTGATCCCGGTGGGCAGGCTTTTGCGCAGCATCGTCATCTGCGTCGGCGTCGCGATCACCACATCCAGCATGCCGCCCGGCGACGTTCGGTCGTTGATGCTGAACACCTCGTTGGACGCCCCGTCATAGATCCCGAGCGACCAGAACGGCAGGCCGGTATTTTCAGCCGTCAGCCTGACCGGGCCTTCCGATACGTCGAAACCGCAGACCGCGGTCTCCACGAACGGATCGTCCTTGGAAAGACCGGCCCGGTCCGCCGTTTCGGTCAGTCGGTAGAACCGTTGCGTTTCGCCTTCCTTCAGCACCCGCGTATAGGCATCGTTTTCCGAAAAATGCGGCAGTGCGAGCACGATGATCAAATGCAGCAGTGCTGCCCCGACCAGTCCCGCCGCGACAGCAAATGCCAGACCTGTGAAAAACCGCCGGATCATGGGCCGCATCCGATCTTTTCAATGAGCGGCATGGCAAGGTCGATCAGTCCGGAACTGCCCGCGGTCGGCGTGTCGAACAGGGTGAGGACGAGCCTGAAGTCCCCGCTTTGTGTGAGAGCCAGCCAGTTGCCGGACTTGGCCGTCGGCGATGCGGTGATTTCGAACTCGCCATTCGGCTGGCGCAGCGTGATGCGCGAATTGAGCGCCTGCGGCAAATCCGACGACAGCGAGGGTGCAGCAGCCCCGGGCGCCTGCGCAAACAGCGTCCAGAACCGTGCCTGCGGCGTGTGACCCCGGATCCTGTAGGAGCAGCTTGCCACAAGCCGCTCGCCTGTCATGTCGGTCGTCGCGGTAAAGGTCAGGCCTTCGGCACTGGCATAGAGAAGCTTGCCGGCATTGGCCCGGTGCGATTTGGCATAAGGGTCTGCATCGGCCGTCTGCGCCTGCGGAAACGCCTCCCAAGGCCCGATCCGGAGCACCCCGAACCCGGTCGTCGCATCAAGCGCCAGCCGGGTCGACCAGATCCCGCCGCCGAATGCGATGGCAAGTGCAACGGCGATGAGGAAGGGAATACGGAACACGGGATTGGCTTTGTGTCTTTTTGGAGCGTTCGCGAAGGGTTAGCATTGTTTGGCGGGAAGGGGGAAGGGCCTCGCGCGGCATATTGATTGCTATGACGGCATACGTTATGGTTCCGCATGATCAAAGATTTTGCAGATCGTGAGACCGAACGGATCTGGGACGGCCTGCGAAGCCGCAGGCTACCGGGAGATATTCAGTCACCCGCATTGCGGAAACTGCGTCTGCTCAATCAGGCGCGTGTGCTGTTGGATCTGAACGTGCCGCCTGGAAATCGTCTCGAGGCGCTGCGCGGGAACCGAGCAGGGCAACATTCGATACGCATCAACGATCAGTGGCGCATATGTTTCATTTGGACTGACGGAGGCCCCGAACATGTTGAAATCGTCGACTACCACAGCTGATGCTGAATGGCTGCCGAACCCGCATCCCGGCGAGATTCTTCTGGAGGATTTCTTAAAGCCGATGCAGCTTAGCCAGAACGGGCTTGCCCGTGCCGTCGGTGTTCCACCCCGGCGCATCAACGAGATCGTGCTTGGCAAGCGCTCGATCACAGCCGATACGGATCTCCGTCTGGCACGCTATTTCGGCATGTCGGAAGGCGTCTTTCTCGGCCTGCAGGCTGATTACGAGCTTCTTCGCCGCCGCCGCGAACTCGGAGATGAGCTCGAGCGGATCACCCCGCGCGCTGCCTGAGGCTAACCTAGCTAGCGCCGCACTTCCAGATTGATCGGCGTCACCTTCGCCGTCGACTGTTTCGGCTGATGCCGGGTCGATATCGAGCCCGTCACGGGACCGGCTTCCGGCACCGACGCCTTGTCACTTTGGGTAGCGGCGCCCTGGACCTTGTCACCCTGAACAGAGGTTGCCTGTCCGTCGACAGCTGGCTTGCCGGCATCGGCGACCTTGGGGCCGCCCGCTGTAAGCGGTGGAGCCTCGGACAGCGCCTTGCCGATCTGCTTGAGCGTTCTGGTGGCTTCGGCCGAAAGCGAGCGCGGTCTCTGCAGCGGCGGCAGGGCATTCTCGCCTTCCTTCGCTTTCGCAATTTCCTGGCTCTTCTTGTCGCTCTTGTGGTCGCCGTTCGGCAGTGGGTTTTCGATGCCGGGAATGGGTTTCAGCTCGATCCCCTGATGGGCGTAGTCCATCAGCACCTTGAAGGTCATCGCCGGAAGCGAGCCGCCGGTCATGTTGTTCATCGAGGTGAAGTCGTCGTTCCCGAACCACACCGCCGTCGTGTAATTGCCGGTAAAGCCGATAAACCAGGCGTCGCGATAGCTCTGCGACGTGCCGGTCTTGCCGCCGGTGACGATGCCACCATCGAGTGCCGCGCGCCGCGCCGTGCCCTGATAGGGGATCGTCGTCAGGATGCGGTTCATCGATGAGGTCGCCTGTTCGGACAGAACCCGCTTCGCCGGCACCTCGTCGCGGCCGAAATCGTAGAGAATGTTGCCGCCGTAGCCCAGAACCTGCTCGATTCCGTGGCGATGCGATTGCACGCCGCCGGCCGGCATCACCGCATAGGCGGTGGCCTGGTCGAGTACCGTTACCTCGGACGTGCCGAGCGGGATCGTCTTGTCGCTTCTGAGCGGCGTCTCGACACCAAAAGCCTTTGCGGTGTTGACGATGACGTCGGTGCCGAGCACATCCTTGGCAAGCCGGACAGGCACCGTGTTGAGCGATTGCTGCATGGCGCTCATCAGGGTGACCTTGCCCTTGTAGGAGCGACCGTAATTCTGCGGCGACCAGCCCCGCCAGGTGATCGGAGCGTCGGAGATCACCGACTCCGGCTTGTATCCGTGCTCCATCGCGGCGGAGTAGGTATAAAGCTTGAACGACGAGCCCGGTTGTCTCAGCGCCTTGGTGGCACGGTTGAACTGGCTCTCGCCATAGTCGCGGCCGCCGACCATGGCGCGCACGCCGCCGCCGTTTTCGATCATCACCATGGCGCCCTGCTTCACCTTGAAGCTGTCGCCGTATTCGCGAAGGCTGGTTTCCATCGCGGCATCGGCTGCCTGCTGCAGGCCCATGTCGATCGTGGTCCTGACCACCATCGAATGCTCGCGGATCTTGCCGGCCTTGGCCAGCCGCTGCACCTCGTCGAAGGCCCAGTCGAGGAAATAGTCTGGCGACTTGACCTCGGCGCGGTCGATCGCGGTTGCCGGCGTGCGGCGTGCTGCGATCACCTGGCCCTCCGACATCAGGCCTGACTGTACAAGGTTGGACAGAACGTCGTTGGCGCGGGCACGCGCGGCGGGCAGGTTCACATGCGGCGCATATTTCGCCGGTGCCTTGAACAGGCCGGCCAGCATCGCGCTTTCCGCAAGGCTGACTTCGGTAATGTTCTTGCCAAAATAGAATTGGCTTGCCGCGGCTGCCCCGAACGTGCCGCCGCCCATATAGGCGCGGTCGAGATAGAGCGACAGGATCTCTTTCTTCGAAAGGTTCGCCTCCAGCCACATGGCCAGAAACGCTTCCTTGATCTTGCGCTCGATCGACCGTTCGTTGGTGAGGAACAGGTTCTTCGCCAGCTGCTGGGTGAGAGTCGATCCGCCCTGGACGACGCCGCCGGCCTTGGCGTTTTCGGAAAGCGCGCGGCCGAGGCCGATGAAGTCGATCCCGTAGTGATCGAAGAAGCGGCGGTCCTCGGTCGCCAGCACCGCCTTGATCAGGTGGTCGGGCAGTTGCTCGATCGGAACCGAGCCTTCATGGATGATGCCGCGATGGCCGATGACGTTGCCGTAGCGGTCGAGAAAGGTGACGGCGAAATCGCCCCGGTTGCGCCAGTCTTCCTTGGTTTCTTCAAAGGCTGGCTGGGCAAGCGCCAGAAGCGCAACGCAACCGACCGTGCCGAGCGTCATAGCCTCGCCGGCAAGCTCGAAACCAAGCTTTTTCAAGCCTGTAACGCGGAACCGCCGGAAGAAGATGGTGATCTCTTCCCAGACTTCGCCGGCCCGGAAACCGAGGTTCCAGACAGTGGAATCGATCCAGCTGTCGATCCGCAGGAGGATGTGGCGCTTCTTGCGCGAGGAGCCGGAGCGCTCTTGCTTAACCGGTGATTTCGGATGGTCCTGCACTGGAAGTTCCTGCCCCATTTCCCCCATCGCCCGATGAGAAACGCTTGACGCCGACCCCCCGGAGGGATCAAAGGCATGAGCGTCTCACCGTTATTCAGCATTAGCTGACAAAAGGTTTATGCGCGATAGAGAATCCGCAACAGGGTAAAGGCGGCAGGGGAAAATTGGTCCCCATCCGCGACAGATATGATGATGGAAGACGCATTCTGGAAAACCAAGACGCTTGAGGATCTGTCCCAGCAGGAGTGGGAAAGCCTGTGCGATGGCTGCGGGCTCTGCTGTCTCAACAAGCTCGAGGATTACGACACGGGCGAGGTGGCTTTCACCTCGGTTGCCTGCCGGCTTCTCGACGGCACGAGCTGCCAGTGCAAGGACTATCCCAACCGCCAGGCGACCGTTCCGGAATGCATCCAGCTGACGCCGGCCCAGGTGGACGAAATCCCCTGGCTGCCGCCGACCTGCGGCTACCGCCTGGTGCGCGACGGCCATGATCTTTACTGGTGGCACCCGCTGATCTCAGGCGATCCGGAAACGGTTCACCAGGCCGGCATCTCGGCCCGCGGCCGCACGATCAGCGAAGAAGAGGTCGATGTCGAGGATTTCGAGGACTATCTGATCGACTGGCCACTGCATGTCGGCGAGGCACAGCGGGGCTAGGTAGCAGGCGCTGAGGCGCATCCATCGCCATGAACCGATCACCGTTGCCATCGAGGGCATGACCTGTGCCTCTTGCGTGCGCCGGGTGGAGACCGCGGCGGCCAAAGTGGCGGGCGTTGGAAAAAGCGCCTTCAGTTTTGCCACGAAGAAGCTGACTGTCGAGACAGGCGAGGGGTTCGATCCGGAGACGCTCGAAAAAACCGTTCGGAAAACGGGGTATGAAATCCCTGACGGCGCGATGGAACCCGCGCTGCGGGAAGCGGGTTGTCGAGATGGCGCTGCTCATCACCCGGCACCTGTCTAGGCGTCCGTTAAACTTCACCAGCCTAGCGACGTCAAAGATCCAGGAGTAAGATTACAGCATGCTCAAGATGTCGCCACGACATCAGAGCGCGACGGAATCCAAAATTCGTCGCGGGAAATTCAATGCTGTGCCGGAAAATCGAGATGGCCCTGTTTCAGGGATCATCGCATCCGGCATGCAATTCGAGCTAGAATTCAGACCAGAGTTTCGTCGGGAAAGCGCATCTACAATCCTTTCATGCCTCGATCGAGCAGTTTTTGCCTAAAAATATTTAGGCCTTATGCGAGTTAATAACAAGTAACTCAACTGGTGATTTGGAAATACAGTGAAAACCCGTCTCCCGGCAAAAGCGTATCGGTGCAGGTCTGTCTCTGGTCGCCGGGCCTCTCCTTTTTCTGGTCTTCTGCCATTTCGTCCTTGAAACACTTTCGAATTCCGTTCTGTCTAAACCGGGTTTCGATGTTCTTCTCCTTGCAATTGACTTCAAGAGTGAAGCCGTCGCAGACGTGGCGCGATGTCACTGAGAAAATGGGATCGTTGTCGACTGCCCATGAGACGATACGGTCACGTTTGATATCGTAGGTCGATGCGCCGGAAAGCTCGTAGGTCGTCACCACTCGATCGTGGAGTTTTTCCCGCTTGAGATCGATTGGCTGGCGGATGTCGACAGACTTTAGGAAAATGTCGTCCTTGATGACCTTGTAATCCCTCATCTTCAGTTTTCCGCCGGTACTGATCGTGGTGGTGATGGTGAATTTCGCGGTGCTGCTCGGGATGACCTTATAGGTCTGTCTCTCGGTTATCTGGATGATACGGTTCGCTTCATCGCGCCAGTTGATGTCGATGATCCTCCGATGGTCCCGGATCATCTGTTCTTCCTCGCGACCAATGACGGCACGAAACGCGGACGTAAGTCTGTCGAAGAATTCCGATTGCTCTTTTTCATGAAGATTGGAAAAGCGGCGATAGCGGAAAACCGCCAGTCTTGCCCAGAGGTCGTCAATATCGTTTCTCTTCGAGAGAAACTCGGTCGACCACATGACGCGATTAAGCGCATCCTCCAGAAAATTGATGGAATGCAGCATTCGGATGAAAACCGCGACAATTCCGCCGGTCAGGCTGAGCGTTCCCAAACCCCATGCCAGATCTCCGAACCACATCGCGGATGGAAACACGACCGTTGGCGGTGTTCGTAGGAAATGCCCGACGATCAGCAGCGCAAGCGAGAAGAGCATGATCGTCGATGCTGCGATGACCCAGAGCAAGCCGCCGGTCTTCTTTGCAAGATTTTTCCAGATCTCCGACAATAACTGCACGGCCGTCCCCCTCCCTGGAGTGCAACCCCTACAGTGTCGGTAGAAAAAATGCAACATTATAGTGCATTCTGAAGAAGGTTGTGCGCCGTAGGGAGCGGGAAAGTATAGGATACCCCATCATACCCGACGTCATCCCTTGACCTTCCCATGATGGGAAGCCCTACATGGTGATGCGAAGAGGATCGCGACCCATGAACCAGATTATTCGCCCCATCCATCGCTCCGAACCGATCACCGTTCCCGTCGAGGGCATGACCTGTGCCTCCTGCGTGCGCCGCGTGGAGACCGCGGCTGCCAAGGTGGCGGGTGTCGAGAAAAGCGCCGTCAACTTTGCCACGAAGAAGCTGACGGTCGAGACAGGCGAGGGGTTCGATCCGGAGACGCTGGAAGCGGCTGTCCGCAAGATGGGGTATGAGATCCCCGACGGCGCGATGGACCAGGCGCTGCTGGAGGCGGGTTATGGCGAGGGCTCTGTCGATCACACGTCGTTGAAGCCTGTGGCGAAGAGCGCGCAGGCTGATCATACCCATTCCGATCAGACCAAGTCCGCTCATTATCAAGCGGAAAATCTGCATCCGGCGCATGACAATGCCACCCACGACCATGCTCACATGCATGGCGGTGAAGCCGGTGTCCTGAAGCGTGATCTCGCCATTGCGGCAGTGCTGACGTTGCCGCTGTTCGTGCTGGAGATGACGGGCCACGTCTACGCGCCGTTCCATCACTGGCTGATGGGAGTCATCGACACGCAGAACCTCCACTACCTCTACTTCGTGCTGGCAACGGTGGTGATTTTCGGACCGGGTCTGCGGTTCCTGAAGCTTGGTCTGCCGGCCCTGTTGCGGGGCCATCCGGAGATGAATTCGCTGGTCGCAGTGGGCGTTCTTGCCGCCTATGGCTATTCGGTGTTTGCCACCTTCGCGCCGGGACTGCTGCCGGAAAGCGCGCGTTTTGTCTACTATGAAGCGGCTGCCGTTATCGTGACCCTGATCCTGTTCGGCCGCCTGCTGGAGGCGCGTGCCACAGGCCGCACCGGCGAGGCAATCGAGAAACTGGCCGGTCTGCAGGCGAAAACCGCGCGGGTTGAACGGAGCGGGGCGGTCGTCGATATTCCCTCGTCCGAGGTCGTGGTCGGCGATATCGTCGGGATCCGTCCCGGCGAACGTCTGCCGGTCGATGGCACCGTGATCGACGGGCAATCGAATGTTGATGAATCGATGATCACAGGTGAGCCGCTGCCGGTCGAGAAGATGGCGGGTGCAATTGTCACCGCCGGAACGGTCAACCGCACCGGCTCCTTCCGTTTCCGCGCCGAAAAGGTCGGCCGCGATACGGCGCTTGCCGGCATCATCCGCCTGGTGGAACAGGCGCAGGGCGCCAAACTGCCGATCCAGACGCTGGTGGACAAGGTGACTGCGTGGTTCGTGCCGGCCGTGATGCTTCTGGCGGTCGTTACATTCGTCGTCTGGTTCCTGGTGGGACCGGAGCCGCGGCTGTCGCATGCGCTGGTGGCGGCGGTGGCGGTGCTGATCATTGCCTGCCCCTGCGCCATGGGTCTCGCCGTCCCGGTCTCGATCGTCGTCGGGGCGGGCAGGGCGGCGGGCATCGGCGTGCTCTTCCGCAAGGGCGATGCGCTGCAGGCGCTGTCGGATGTGGATCTCGTCGTGTTCGACAAGACGGGCACAGTGACGATGGGACGGCCGCAGCTGACGGATCTGGATGTCGTGGACGGGTTATCGGAAGACGAGGTTCTGCGCCTCACCGCCGCCGTCGAGCGTCGCTCCGAACACCCGATTGCGGATGCGATCGTCAAGGCGGCGGAGGCGAAGGGTCTGGTCTTGGCCGAGACCGAGGATTTCCGCTCCGTCACCGGCTACGGCATCAGTGCCCGCGTCGATGGCCGGGACATTTCGGTCGGCGCCGACAGGTTCATGGACAAGCTCGCCATTTCGGTCGCACCACTGGAACAGACGGCCGCCCGGTTGGCCGGCGAGGGCAAGTCGCCGCTCTATACCGCGATAGACGGTCGTCTGGCGGCGGTGATTGCCGTTGCCGATCCGCTGAAGCCGTCGAGCGTTCAGGCCATCAAGGCGCTGCGGGCGATGGGCATCGAGGTTGCCATGGTGACCGGCGACAACCGTCGCACCGCACAAGCGATTGCAGCCCAGGTGGGGATCGATACGGTCGTTGCCGAGGTTCTGCCCGAGGGCAAGGTGAAGGCGCTGGATGACCTGCGGAAGGGTAGCGGTTCCACTGCTCTGTCCTCGCCACAGGCGACTTCGCCTCGGCCGCGCCGGATCGCCTTTGTCGGCGACGGTATCAACGATGCGCCGGCGCTGGCGCATGCGGATGTCGGCATTGCCATCGGTACCGGCACGGATGTGGCGATCGAGAGCGCCGATGTGGTGCTGGTCGGCGGCGATCTGACCGGCGTGGTGTCGGCGATTGCCATCAGCCGGGAAACGATGCGCAATATCAGGCAGAACCTGTTCTGGGCGTTCGGCTATAACGTGGCGCTGATCCCGCTCGCCGCCGGTCTGTTCTATCCCTTGCTCGGATTGACGCTTTCGCCGATGCTGGGCGCCGCCGCCATGGCGCTGTCGAGCACGTTCGTGCTTGGCAATGCGCTGCGATTGAAAACCGTCGCACTGGGAGAGAAAGCGTGAATATCGGCGAGGCCGCACAAGCATCCGGCGTTTCGGCCAAGATGATCCGCTATTACGAGGAGATCGGCCTGATTACGCCGGCCGCCCGCACCGGCAACAATTACCGGACCTATGGCGGCGATCAGGTGCATGTGCTGCGCTTCATCAAGCGCGCCCGCTCGCTGGGGTTTTCGCTCGAGGAAACGCAGGCGCTCTTGAAACTGTGGCAGGACCGCAGCCGCGAGAGCGCCGCCGTCAAGGACATCGCCACCACTCATATCGACGATCTGGAGCGGCGCATCGCGGAGATGCAGGGCATGGTCAAGACATTGAAGCACCTTGCCCATTGCTGCGGCGGAAACGACCGTCCCGACTGCCCGATCCTTGACGACCTTGCCGGTTCCGCGTCACCGGCGCATACAGATTGAAGAAGGAGACCTGAGATGACCGTGATCTTCACCGTGCCGGACATGACCTGCGGCCACTGCGAAAAGACCCTGCGAAACGCTCTCGCCGAAGCGCTGCCGGATGCACCCGTGTCGATCGATCTTGTCACGCATACGGTGATGGTGGGTGGCGACGAGGCAAAGGCCGCGCAAGCGATCCGTGACGCGGGTTATTCGCCGGAACGGGCCAAGGCCTAGTACGTTATCGGCATCGCAGACCATACTCCATCGCAGAGCATACCATGACAGTTGTCGCCTCCTATGTGTACCGCAACGGAAAACGTGCCGAGGCGGTGCCTGTCGATGGGCCGGCGCCGAGACTGTCCGGTCAGGATTTCGTCTGGATCGGCCTGCACGAGCCGTCACCGGACGAGCTACATGCGCTGGCCGAAACCTATGAGCTGCACCCTCTCGCGGTCGAAGACGCCATCAACGCCCATCAGGTGCCCAAGGTGGAAGCCTATGGCGAACAGCTGTTCGTGGTGGCAAAGACCGCCCATCTGGAAGGCGAGAAATTCAAGTATGGCGAGACGGCGATTTTCGTCGGAAGGCGCCACATCATCACCGTCCGGCACGGCTCGGCCCGCAACCATGCCGCCATCCGGGCACAGCTCGAAGCCTCGCCGCAGCTTCTCTCCAAGGGGCCTGACTACGTCCTGCACGGGATCATCGATTTCATCGCCGACGGCTATCTGCCGCTGGTGCAAACGATCGAGGACAAGGTGCTGGAAATGGAGCAGAAGATGCTCGCGAACTTTCTCGAACGCGAGCAGATCCGCCGTCTCTTCCGCCTGCGCCGTCAGCTGATCCTGTTCGGGCGTATCCTGGGCCCGATGTCGGAAGTGGCGGGCAAGCTCGTCAATCTCGACCTTCCCTGCCTCGACCGGGACGCCAAGCCGTTCTTCCGTGACGTGCTCGATCATATCCGAAGGGTCGAAGGCATGGTGGGCGGACTTCGCGAAGTCATCACCTCGGTCTTTGAAGCCTCGAACCTTCTGGAACAGCAGCGCCAGGGCGTCATCACCAGGCAGCTGGCTGCCTGGGCCGCCATTCTTGCGGTGCCGACGGCCATCGCCGGCATCTACGGCATGAATTTCGAGAACATGCCGGAATTGAAGACCGAATACGGCTATCCCGCCGTGCTGGTTGCGATCGTCCTTCTCTGCAGCATCCTTTTCTACCGGTTCCGGAAGTCCGGCTGGTTGTAGCTGCAACCAAGCAAGGGAACTCTCGAGCCGGCGTCGAGTTGGTTCGGTCAGAAAGATGAAACCCTTGCTACGGAGAACCCCGCCATGGTCGACCAGACCCCGATGATCCTGCTGGCCGTTGTCTTGCTTGCCGGTATTGGCACGCTCGGATTTTTGATCCTGCGCCGCTGGAAGACCAAGCGCATTCCCAAAGCGCACGATCTGCCCGAGGTCGCCAACCGGCGCTGGCTGCGACGCGAAGCGCGCAATGCGCAGTCGCTCATCGACAAACGGGTTCCATAGAAGCGCGGTTCCTCACGGGAATTTGAGATGAAACCAATTTGTGCCCGGCCGGTTAACACCCTGTAGGGATACGAAAAGGAATTCAAAAATGATCAAGACATTGACAGTTGTTGCCGCACTTTCGTTTGGCCTATCCTCTGCAGCATTTGCGCAGACGAGCTATGATATGAACGGTTCGGCCAACCGCGCGGACGTCCAGCAGAACATGAGCGGTGCCGGCGGCAACATCCCGCCGAAGCCAGCCGCATCGGGTACTGTAGACCCCTATTCGACAGGCAGCGTTACCCCGGGCTCGGCAGTCGGTTCGACCGGCGCCTACGGTAGCCGCGCAGGCTGCGCACCGGGCGGTGAGCCAGGCGATGCTGCAAACTCCGGCAACCTGCCGAACCTGACGGGCGAAACTGCCCAGGGTACCGGTTGCTGATCACACAGTGACGGTAGCGGTTGGACGGGTCTTACCCCCGTCCGATCGAGCTTGATCAAAGGTCCTCGGTGAAAGCCGCGGGACCTTTTTTCATGGCAAAAAGGGGTGCGGTCAGAACCACGGTAAGTTGAATGCTGGGAAAACTGGGAAATCAAAAGGACGGCCAGCGTGATCTCGCGGCAGCGACGTGACGTCAATCGGCCACCCGACCCCGTTCTAAAGATAACGGCAGTCGCGTCCTTTCGCGCTTTTGGCAGACCGCAGCCGTCAAGTCCATTGCAAATTTGGCAACACGGGCCCGACATTCCTGCATGAACATCGGTCATTGCAGGGGATCGTGCGAAAAGCTATTCGTCTGGCCTGAACGCATTGGCCGGGAGACACGACAATCATCAAGATCATGGTATTGCTTCACAGCGCCAACGGCCTCGAATGGCAGTCTCCGCCCAAGGGCACCAGCTTGAAGACGCTGAGCGAAGCCGAAGAGCAGGGCTTCATCACCATCCGCGGCGAGTTCCAGAAACGCCAGTTCCGACTGACAGAGATGGGTTTCGAATATATCCAGCGTGACAAAAGACGTCTGGAAGCCCGGCGGTCGTAAGCCAGGCTAACGGCACAACGCTCGCAGCCTCCACCCAGAGAGCTGGAGGAACTCGTATGAAAGCAGTTCTGAAGATACTTGCCTTATCCCCTCCAGGGGGATAGGATTATCGCATGACAGAACACGATCACGTCCACGAAAGTCATCCCGAAATCGTCAAGCGGCTGAAACGGGCTGAGGGACATCTCAAAAGTGTGATCGCCATGATCGAGGGCGGCAGGCCGTGTCTCGACATCGCCCAGCAGCTGCATGCGGTGGAAAAGGCGATCACCAATGCCAAGCGCACCCTGATCCAGGACCATCTGGACCACTGTCTCGAAGACACGATCGGCGCGCTCGATCGGGAGAAGCGCCACTCCATCGACGAGTTCAAGTCGATCACCAAATACCTTTGAGACCTAAATACCCGTGAGATATTTCCATGCCTGATTTTGCCGACCTCCTGCAGCAGGGATCTGCCCATGCCTGGCTGTTTGTTCCAAGCGCCATCCTGCTTGGGGCCTTGCACGGCTTGGAGCCGGGCCATTCGAAGACGATGATGGCAGCCTTTATCGTTGCGGTGAGGGGGACGGTCACGCAGGCGGTGCTGCTCGGTCTTGCCGCGACGATCTCGCACACGATCGTCGTCTGGGGCATCGCCTTTGCGGGCATGTATCTCTGGCAGGGCATGGATGCCGAAGCTTCCGAACCCTATTTCCAGCTTGTTTCCGCGGCGGTCATCATTGCGATCGCACTCTGGATGCTGTGGCGAACATGGCAGGATCAGCAGATGGGAAAGGCCGCTGCCGCCCACGGGCATGATGGCTCGCATGGGCATGACGGTCATCACGGCCACCACGGTGGCCATGGCCACGACGGCCATCACGGCGCCCATCACGGCGCACATGACCACGGTTCAGCGCAGGGGCATGCCGCAGGCCACGGTGACATCACGCGGGTCGATACCGGGCACGGCATCGTCACGCTCGAAATCTTCGAAGACGGCGTTGCGCCTGTCTGGCGTTTTCGCTCCGAGCGCGGCCACGGCTGGACGGCGTCCGATGTCGTCGTCACGACACAGCGCCCGGATGGATCGCGGCAGGCCTTCGTCTTTGCCGATCAGGGCGGATATCTGCAGTCGACCACGGACATTCCCGAGCCGCATGCGTTCGTCGCAAGCCTGAGCCTTGGCCACGGCAACCATACCCATGACTACGACCTGTCCTTCACGGAAGGCCACGACCATGACCACGCCGAGATGCAGGGGCTAGACGTGGCGACGGACGGGTATCAGGATGCCCATGAAATGGCGCATGCCAACGACATTCGTCGCCGGTTCGCCGACCGCAAGGTGACCACATGGCAGATCGTTCTGTTCGGTCTGACCGGAGGTCTCATCCCGTGCCCAGCCGCCATCACGGTTCTGCTTCTCTGCCTGCAGCTCAAGGAGTTCACGCTCGGCTTCGTGCTGGTCATGTGCTTTTCCATCGGCCTTGCAATCACGCTGGTGACCGTCGGGGCCGTTGCTGCGCTGAGCGTGCGTCACGCCACGTCGCGCTGGAGCTGGTTTTCGACAGTTGCCCGTCGCGCGCCTTATGTCTCCAGCCTCCTCATCATCGCCGTCGGCCTCTATGTCGGCATCCACGGCTGGCAGGGACTGCCGGCGTAAGGGGCGTCGCGGATTGGGCGGGGCTTAGCTCCCCGCCGTCTCCACCCGGTTTCGGCCTGCAGCCTTGGCGTTGTAGAGGGCTTCGTCGGCGCGCTTGAAGAGGGCTTGCGAGGTTGTAACGAGGTCCTGGCCGGGGATGAGCGTGGCGAGGCCGACGCTGATCGTGGCGCGGTTGGAGGGTGGGTTTCTGCCGTGTTCCAAGCCGATCTCTTCGACGCCCACGCGGATGCTTTCGGCGATGGCATGCGCGGCCTTCGCGTCGGTTGCGGCGAGCAGCACCGCCACTTCCTCGCCACCATAGCGGGCGCAGACATCGCCGGGGCGGATGACGGTTGACCGTACCACCTGTGCGATCGCGCGCAGGCATTCGTCACCGGCCGCGTGGCCATAGGTGTCGTTGAAAAGCTTGAAACGGTCGGCGTCGATCATCAGCAGCGACAGCGGCGTCATCGAACGGTTCGCCGCAGTGACCATCGCCTCGAACCGGGCGTTGAAGAAACGCCGGTTGGCAAGCCGTGTCAGGTCGTCGGTATTGGCAAGAAGATCGAGCTCATCCTGTGCGCGCTTGTGGCGGCTGACATCGCGGGTGATCGCAACCACCCGCGGCGCCTGGGCCGGATGCGAAGCCGGCAGACGGCTCATCGCCGTTTCCAGCCATACTTCCTCGCCGTCGGGCTTGACGTGGCGAATCAGGAATTTCTCATGACCAGGCCCGCTGCCGAGACGCTCCGTTGCCTGGCGCACCAGGAATTCGGTATCTTCGGCCATGCCGGCAAAGATGCTGCGGCCGATCAGGTCCTCTGGCTCGAGCCCGAGGATGCCGATCGAGGAGGGCGAGACATATTCGCGGATGCCGTGTTCATCGAACCGGGTGATGAGGTCGCTGGAGGATTCAGCGAGCAGGCGGAACTCCGCTTCGCGCGCGGCGACCAGCGCTTCGCGCTCCTGGCGCAATTGCATCTGGCGGCGCCAGTAGACCGTGGCGAACCCGGCCGCGATGAGAAGGATCGCCGCATAGATCCAGCGCGTCCTCGCGGTCGACGCCCAGGAGATCAGCACCTGCCATTCCGATGCGGCCGCGAGCGCCACCAGGCCGGTCAGCTGGCTCTGGTGAAAGCCACCCGCCCGCGCCGTCTGGTCGATCGGTGACTGGTAATGAAAGGCGCCGACGCGGGTCTGGCGGACATGGGCAAACAGGTCGCTCTTGGACATGTCCTGGCCGAGAATGCTGTCGGCCATGGGCGCGCGGGCGAGAACCACGCCATCTCCGCGAACGAGCAGGAAGGAGGCGTCGGACCCGATATCGTAGCGGCTGAAGAAATTGACGAAATGGTTGACCTTGATGGTGGAGACCACAACCCCGCCGAACGTGCCGTCCGGCAAAATCACCTTCTGCGAGATCGGCAGGACCCAGGTCTGGGTCAGCCGGCTGAGGATGGGCTTGCCAAGGACCGGGAGCGGGAAGGGGCTGGCCTTGTGGAACTTGAAATAGTCGCGGTCCTGGTAGGAGACCCCGGCGGGGCGTGTTGCCGACGAGGTCGCAACCATCTGGCCATCGGCATTGAGATAGGAGAGCGTATCGAGTGTGGGCGACGCACTGAGCTGGCGCTTCATCAGCGCGTCGATCGCCTGGGCGAGATCGGCCTCGCCGTCTTTCTCCTCGATCTTGGAGATCAGGCTTGCGAGCGGCAGCCGCGACATTTCCACCACGTCGTCGGCATGCTGGGTAATTGCTTCGGCCGTCTGTTCCAGTGCCGCTTCGACCCGTGCGACCTGTGTCTTCCAGTTGGAATATTCCGCCCAGCCGAAAAGTGCCAGAAACGCACCGAAGCCCAATACCGCCGCAGGTGTCGCCAGAGCTGGGCCAAGGCCGTGTCTGGTGCGGCGGCCTAGCCCTTTGCGGTTCTCGGGGTCTGCCCCGCGAGACGATGGGGAAAACGGCATGCGCAGAAACTTCCGAAAATAGTCAAAACACGAAACTGCAACCCGGCTGATTTACGTCGCGCACGACGTCATTGGCAGGACCACGGGCAAAGAGCCGACAAGTCCCGTCTAATACAGGAAAGTTAAGCGAACCTCTCGCAACGGGAGCCTAATCCTGCCGTGATGATGGCCGGGACAGTGGTCGAAATCCCTGAAGAGCAAGTTCCAAAGAAAAAGGCCACCGCGCGAGCGGCAGCCTTCTCCTTATACAATCAGATGCTTGACGCGATCAGAACTTCACGCCGAGGCCAACCTGCACGACGTGCTGGTTGAAGTCGACATCAGCGCCGGCGAGGTTGCCGTTGCCGTAGTCGTTGTAGCGATACTCAACGCGGCCGAACAGGTTGTCGGTGAAAGCGTGATCGACGCCAGCGCCGATGGTCCAGCCGTGCAGCGTGTCGTCGTCGTCGCCAACCGGCGTGTCGACTTCAACATTGGTGGCTGTCCAGCCGCCTGCTGCGTAGATCAGGGTGCGGTCCATGGCGTAACCGAGACGCGCACGGGCCGAACCGGAGAAGCCGCTTTCGGCATCGACGCCAGCGGCGACATCGTCGTTGTTCCAGTCGTAGTTGACGTCGCCTTCAACACCGGCAACGAAACCGTTGGAGAACTGCCAGTTGTAGCCAACGAAGCCACCCATGCGGGCGCCGTCGAAGTTCTGGGAACCAGCGCCTTCGATATCAGCATCGCCCCAGCCGTATCCGCCGTGGATACCGAGGTAAGGACCGGACCAGGAAAATGCCGGAGCGGTTTCGTAGGCGACTGGCGCGCTCGGAATGGTCTCAACCGCATCGGCGGCGAGAGCTGCGGACGAGAGGCCGGCTGCAAGAGCTGCGGCGAGAACGAGTGTGTTCCTCATGATGATTTCTCCGTGTTTTCAACGACTGCTTGTTATGAGGATCAATGTAGTGCGTTCGGCTTGGAAAGCTGTAGCTAAAATGTCACGCGCGCCAAAATCGATCCTTGACCGTTGACCGGGGGACTTTGCGCCGCCACTGCTGCGGTCGGAAAAGCCTTGCGGATGAACCGGGGAGCATGCCGTGCTGACAAGAACAGACACCGGATGGAAAACGCTTTTGTCCGGCCGGAACGGCCTGATGCTGGGGCTGATCTCCGCCGGGATCGGGTTGCATGCCTTCAACCAGTTCGCGATTGTTGCCGCCATGCCGCTGGCCGCCGCCGAACTTGGCGGGCGCGACTGGTTCAGCTGGGTCTACAGCCTCTATTTCATAGGTTCGATCGCCGGCGGCACCAGTGCTGCCTATCTCCGCGATCGGTTGGGTGTGAAATCCAGCTTGTTCTGGTCCATGGCGCTGTTTTCGCTGGGCGGTCTGATGGCGGTTCTGGCGCCGAGCTTTTTCTTTATCGTTGCGGGCAGACTGTTGCAGGGGATTGCCGACGGTCTGATCGTGGCAATCTGCTACAGCCTCATCCCGGCCAATTTCTCGTCCGCGGTGACGGCGAAGGTATTTGCGGTGGAGGCAACCGTCTGGGCGGTCGCGGCTCTGCTCGGGCCGCTGATCGGGGGGCTGCTCGCAGAGGCGTTTTCGTGGCATGCCGCGTTTCTGGCGGTGACGCCGTTTCTCATCCTGCTTGGTCTTTTCACGCTGTTGACGACGCCCGAGACCGGCAGCGCGGCAAAGGCCGCGTTTGCGCCTCTGGCCGTAACGCTCTGCGTGACTGCGTCCTTCATTTTCGCACTGTCGTCCGCAACGGGGGTGATCGGCTGGCAGGTCGCCTGTCTGGTGCTGGGATCACTGGCGCTGGCGCTGACCGTGACGACGGATGGAAAGCTCGGGCCGCGGTTGTTTCCGGCTGGCGCTTTCAGGCTGGGATCGGTGCTTGGCCACGGGTTCTGGATGCTGTTCCTGATGTCGGCGGGCCATGCCTCTGGTGCCACCTATCTGGCTCTGATCATCCGCGACGTGTGGGGCATCGGACCGGCGGCGGTCGGCTATATCGTGGTGGCGATGGCGCTGACCTGGAGCGCGGTCGCGATGGCCTCCAGCCGGATCAAGTCTCTAAAAGGACGACACTTTGCGATGCGGGCCGGGCCGCTGTTCCAGCTCGCGGGCTTCCTGATGATCGCGGTATCGATCGACGTCCGGGAGATCCTGCTCGTGGTCCTGAGCCAGATGGCGATCGGCACCGGTTTCGGTCTGTCGTGGGCGGCGATCAACCAGGCCTCGATGGAGGCCGCCGGCGACGAGGAGCGTGACCGGGCTAGCGCGCTTTTGCCGACCATGTCGACGGCCGGCTACGCCGTCGGATCGGCGCTTGCCGGCATGATCGCGGCAGCGACCGGGCTGACACGGCAGTTGTCGCAAGGCGATCCCGGGCAGGTCGCCTACTGGCTTTACGGGACGTCCGCAGCCGCGGCGCTGGTGACGTTTCTGCTCGGGTTCGGGGTGCGGTTGAAGGCGGGCAATAAGGGCTGATCTTGCTTGTTCCGCAGGCGCGAGACCCCATATTGGGGATACGCCACAGACCAGACTCAAGCACATACCCGAGACCAAGCCCCTGAAAGGGCCGAAGGAGAGATCCCGTGTTCCAGTTCGACAATTCCTATGCCCGCCTGCCGGATCGGTTCTTCGCTTCCGTCTACCCGGAGCCGGTGGAGGGGCCGAAGCTTCTGAGGTTCAACCAGAAGCTGGCAGCGGAACTGGGCGTCGAGGCGGATCTTTCGGATCCTGATCGTCTGGCATCCGTGCTTTCCGGCAATGTCGTGCCGCAGGGGGCATCGCCTCTCGCCATGGCCTATGCTGGGCACCAGTTCGGCAATTTTGTACCGCAGCTCGGCGATGGGCGGGCGATCCTGATCGGCGAGGTCATGGACCGTGCCGGACAGCGCCGCGACATCCAGTGGAAGGGCGCGGGGCCGACGCCGTTTTCGCGCCGTGGTGACGGGCGGGCAGCGCTTGGGCCGGTCATCCGCGAATATGTCGTGTCCGAGGCCATGCATGCGCTGGGCATACCGGCGACGCGGGCCCTGGCGGCGGTTTCGACCGGTGAGCTCGTTCAGCGCGAGCAGGAGCAGCAGGGCGCAGTGTTCGTGCGGGTCGCGGCAAGCCATGTGCGAGTGGGCACGTTCCAGTTCTTTGCCGCCCGCGGCGATACCGAGGGCGTGCGGACGCTGGCGAACTACGTGATCGAGCGGCATTACCCTGACCTGATGGGGGCGCAGAACCCGTATCTGGCGCTGTTGCAGGCCGTGGCGGACCGGCAGGCGGAGCTGATTGCCCGCTGGCTCGGCGTCGGTTTCATCCATGGTGTGATGAACACCGACAACATGACGATTTCAGGCGAGACGATCGATTTCGGTCCTTGCGCCTTTCTCGACGAATACAACCCGATGAAGGTGTTTTCCTCGATTGATCGGCAGGGACGCTACGCCTATCGCAACCAGCCGGGCATCGGCCAGTGGAACATCGCAAGGCTTGCCGAGGCGCTGGTGCCGCTGATCGATGCCGACGAAGAAAAGGCGGTGGGAGCCGCCAATTCTGTCCTGAAGGCATTCGGCGACACGTTCCAGGCGCACTGGATCGAGGTGTTCCGCGCAAAGCTCGGTCTGGTCACCGCGCGCGACGGTGATGGCGATCTCGTGCAGGGACTGCTTTCTGCGATGGAGGAAAACGAAGCGGATTTCACGCGGACGTTCCGAGCGCTCTGCAACGCCGCGGAAGGACACGACGACGACCTGCTCGCCTGTTTCGCGGATCCATCCAAGCTGCGGGAATGGTTGCCGAAATGGAACGAGCGCCTGGCCGAGGAAGGCCGCAGCCCGGCGGACGTGGCAACAGAGATGCGCGGCGTCAATCCGTGGCTGATCGCCCGCAACCACCGGATCGAGGAAGCAATCGCGGCTGCCAATTACGGTGATTTCAGCTTCTTTGAAAAGCTGGTGGAGGCGCTCGAAAAACCGTTCGAAGAGCGGCCGGAATTTGCCGACTACGCGATTGCGCCGACGGCGGAACAGAAGGTTGCGCGCACCTTCTGCGGGACGTGAGGGAGAAGCGGCTCCGGTAAAATTTTCGAGATAGGAATTTAATCCTTGACGGCGTGACGGTTGTCGGGTAGTGTTTAGGCATAGTCGAAGAGTTGCGTCGGGAGAGGCTTCACGCCCCGACCGCCGCAAGGCTTCCAGTCAGGGCTCGGATTGACCTCCGGGCCCTTTTTTTTCCAGGACATCGATATCGAAACCGAACGTGCGACGGCAAGCCGGCGCGGCGGGTTTTCGGCTGTGGAGATCTGCCATGAACCGTTCCGATGCTCTCGCCGGTTTTGATCCAGACCTGTTCGGCCTGTGGACGGACGAACCGCTTTACGACGCGGATGACGACGTGACGCAGGATGCCGAACTGGAAGAGACGGTTCGAAACGTTCTGCTGGAGCTCAAGTCTGCGGAAACCGAGCTGAAGCCCGCAGATGAACTGCGGCAGCTTTTGAACGAGATGACGGCGGAGATGCGCCAGCAGTTCGCCACGTTCCGGACGATGCGGGAAGCGGCGTCCGGGCTGTTGTCCGGCGAGGCCGACGACGCGGTGTCAGCTGACGGCAACGAGGCGGCGCAAAAACTGGCGCGGGCCGATGTGAAGGCGGCGACCGATGCGATGAGCCTGATCGTGCGCACGCTGGAAAAGGTCGATGCGCTGCAGCGTCAGCTGTCCCGCGACCGGCAGGTGGAGGCCGACAGGCTGGCCGATGCCAGCGGATACGAAGAGGCGAAGGCCCGCTTCGTCCGGATGATCGAGGATCGCGCCAATGAAACAGCCTTTGGGTATTTCGAAGCCTGGAAACGCGATGGCCCACCGGGATGGGTGGCGCAAAGGCTTCCAGCCGGCGGAGCCGAGCCAGCGGAAAATGCGACGGGCGACAGAAAAGATCACGGGTGAGGCGGTGAAGGCATCCGGGTCATTCGGGGCAGTCATGTCTGGCATCGGTGATGCCAGGGAGAAGACTGGCCGCGATCTGGAGGCCGGAATGGTTTTGGCCGGTGCGATGGGGTTGCCCCGCGCTCCGGACGCGACAAAGGCGCAGAGCTGTGACGTGCCTGGCTCGGGAGAGAACGCGTTTGACGGGTTCGTCTCCGGTCTCGACCGGGACTGGGCTTTTGCGGCGCTTCCCGGCCAGAGGCCGCCCGAGGGCGACTGGCGGACATGGCTGATCATGGGCGGGCGGGGATCCGGCAAGACGCGGGCCGGCGCCGAATGGGTGCATGCGCTGGCGTGTTCGGCCGGAGAGCGGTCCGATCTTCGCATCGCGCTCGTGGCGGAAACGCTGGGCGATGCCCGCGAGGTGATGGTGGACGGTGTGTCCGGCATCTGCCGGATTGCGGCACGGCACTGGCCCGAATTCGAGATTTCACGCAAACGGCTGGTCTGGCCGAACGGCACGGTGGCGCAGATCTTTTCCTCCGAGGATCCGGAAGCCCTGCGAGGGCCGCAGTTTCATTACGCCTGGTGCGACGAACTGAATAGTGCATTGTGTGCACACGCGTCAATCCGGAAAAAGTGCAGCGTTTACAGTGCATAACACCTGAAAAAGAATTGGATGAAACGCCAGTCTTTGGTCGCTCTGACTGCGAAACGGCAATAACTCTGAGTTGCAATTAGGCAACAAGGAGTTGAGCAAATGAAGTTTCGTGTTTGGGGTAAGATCGACGGAAAGCAGTTCGATGAAGTGTTCGCAAGCGTTTCCGAATGGAAAACAGAACGCCGGATGATCGAACAGGTGTTGGCTGTCGTCGTAATGGGGATGGCTTCGGTATGAAACTGATGACCGCTGAAATCTTGCTGCGCTTGCGGCAAAACAACCTCACCAAAGACGACGATCATGCGCCGGTCGTGAAGTTCTTTACACCGTGGGCGAACGCCACATGGCTAGTCTCGGATATCGATGCCAACAATGATATGATGTTTGGCCTCTGCGATCTCGGATTGGGTGAACCTGAACTCGGATACGTGATGCTATCCGACTTGGAAGAAGTGCGCGGGCCGGGTGGTTTGCGTGTTGAACGCGATATCTACTGGACCGGGAAAGCGCCGATGTCAGCTTATACGCGTGCTGCTCTTGCAGTGCGGCGTATTGTCGACATTTAACTTGAGAATGGCCCGAACCGTTCGGGCCATTTCCGTGACTCGAAGCAAGCACTGAGGAGAAGATGATGACTTTTATCGACAAGAAAGGCCGTAACATCACTATTGAGGTGGTCCTCGATGATGCCTTTGCAGTCCATCACGGTCACGAGATCGGTAGTGTTACGACTACTGGCAGGAGAGAAATTGACGACAATGGAATGGATATGGCTGCAGAAATAACTGGTTGGGAGGTGAATAGCGACTATAGGCGTGCGGGTATTGCCACGGCGATGGTTGAGGCTCTCGTACATGAACTGGGCAAACTCTTGCCGCCAGCCAAAGATTCGGGAATTGGCGGTATGAATGCTCTTACCGGTGATGGCTACGCGATCACCAGGCATTGCCAGTCTCTAGGTCTGATCTATGGCTTTTCTGATGAGGAGCAGGATTGGGACGATGACGATGATCGTTAAAGATCGATCGTAGTGCCGCTGAAGCTGGTATCGTGCTGCTTACGGGCTTTGTAGGGAAGCCATGCGAACAGGTAGACTGACTCAAAAGCCTTGAACCATGCCCACGCTAACAGTGGGCTAGCAACGGACCAAAACGCCAGTTGCCAAAGCTGAATATTGCCGATCCAGAGCAGGCCGTTGGTGATGCTGTTACCGGCAAAATTGATGAGGTCGAGGATGGTCATAAGGCGCTCCCGCTGCGAGAAAAACAGCAGCATGCAGCCATCCGTTCAACGGAGCGACCAAAGAAAAAGGTCTCGCCAAAACCAAATCAGCGAGACCTCTGCATAGGAGACCGATAGGGAATGAATGTAACCTATCGATGCTTTTATTTATCTGTCCAGCTTCGTTCGTGCTTCATTCGGGCCATCCACTGCGCCTTTGTCAGGATCGCAATTTTCGTTCCGCCCTTCACATTGGCCTGCCGCTCCAGTGCTGCGCGGTAACGTTCGGTTCGCTGATAATCGGGTTTTGCTGTCTTCGTCATCTCGTCCATCCGGGAAGTGAAAACGGGTGAGACAGAATATCCCACCCGCTGAGCAATCAGGATCGAAAGGCTTGATCCGCCACTATTTATCAGGACCGGCCGACGCGGCTAATTCCGGGCGTTTATCAAATGATTTCAGATACTTGTAAAAAAGATATCGACGGCGAAAAACACGGTTTGCTATAAATAGAACTGTAGGAACTTACATCTTGGCCGGTGAAGAACTCTACACTTCACCGCAGATGCGGGTTCCGAGATGACTACTGTTCTTCCTGGGAAACCCACGTTGCTTCTGGCCAAGATGTGCAACGTGGGTTTTTTTGACCTTTGAACTAGGAAGAATATGGCAGACAGTAATACACACCCAGACTTGCAAGACGAAATCATCCAGACGCTCCGCGATCTAGAGATCAAGGGCGACGACATCGACTTTGTCGAAATGGCAATGTCGCTCAACATCGACGCCAGCATGAAGAAGCTGCGCAAGTATCTCGAATCCAGAGGCCTCGCCACCAAGGCCGATTGGAATCAGGCTTTGAAGATTCGAAAGGTCATAAACGACCTTGGATTCTATCCGAAGTCGGCTTCCGACTATCTTGAACGCTACATTTCGGAAAACGGCATCGCTGTTAACTTCCAGAAGGCGATAAAAAAAGCTGTCGTGCCGACGATTGACGGTAACGCCGTCACGGCCGAGGCTCGCAAAGACGTGCTTGTAGATGCCGTGGCTCGCATCCAAGAGAACGCAGACGTTACCCTGGATTCGCTTATGGCAGAATTGCGCATCAAGGCGAGAGAACTTGGTCTCCTTTATAATAGAGAGGCGATTGCAGACGTTACCGGTCGCTGGTTCAAGGCGTCGCTGGCGGCTCGCATTACCGAGGTTTATCTTCAAGTTGCGAAAGGCCACGAGGGTCCAAACAGCGTGGGCAACGTCGCGGCTTGGGATGCTGTGGCCAGCCAGTTCGACACAAGCGAGTTCGGCGCGGATTTCGTCATTGCGGTTTTGAAGAAATTCATCTGGCAGGTGAAGCGAAAGATGATTGGGTTGCCAATCGACAACCACCTGATGCCGGTTCTAACCGGACCACAAGGCACGGGTAAATCGACCTTCGTTCGCGAAGTCCTGTTAAAGCCGATTTCGGAACTGGTGTTGAACAGCAACTTTGATGAAATCGCAGAGGGTCGTAACTCCGAGCAGTGGCGGTTTTACGCGCACTTCTTTGACGAGATGGGCCATGCACAGAAAACGGATATCGATGTCGTCAAGAACCTTATCACGGCCTCGCACGTTTCCAGTCGTACAATGTATACGAACGATGTTCAGCAGGTGCCGCAACACAGTACCTTTATCGGCTGCTCGAACAAGGAACTGAATCAGCTGATCCGAGACGAGACCGGCATTCGTCGTTTCGTGGCGTTGCGCTACGCGTCCAATCCGCAGTGGTCCAAGATCAATGAGATAGACCCTGTCACCCTGTGGACGTCTGTAGACGAGCGCGGCGATGATCCGACGCTTCCGATTGCTGCCACACTGAAAGCAGCACAGGCGGCTATGAGAGAGCAGAGCGTTGTCGAGATGTGGTTGGGCGCATGGACGGTGCCTATGGCAACGTACGGAAAAAAGCAAAAGGCTTCCGCAATGTATCCGGACTTCAAGGAGTGGTGCTTGAATTTTGCTTCCGGTCGCATGCTCGACCTCAACATGTTCGGCAAGGAGCTGACGCGCCTGATCAATTCGGGCAACCTCCCGGACTGGAAGAGAAGCAGCTTAAACGGAACCGCCGTGTATACCTACAAATGACCCCCACTTGTTTCGACACGAACGGGAATTGGATCTGGAAGGAAGTGGGGTTGAACCCACTTTCGCCAGTTCTAGCAGTCGGCATGCCACCGCTGTCACGTTTCAGACCGCACGACTAAAGACCCCGATCAGCCTCAAGTGGGGTCGAGCACCACTTCATTTCGCGATGCTGTCGTCACAGCCCCACTGCTGAAAGCCTTATTTTCCAGCACTTTTTCTTCTTTCAGTGGAGTAAGTGGGGTAAGTGGGGATAAAACTAAAATTTATTATTATTCTTTCTTATGGAAATGGCTAAGCCAGATTCACCCAAATTACCCCTATTAGCCCCACTTCATTATTTTGCCCAAGGCCTCTTTCTTCATCCAGATCGGAACAGAGGATCGCGAAGGCGAGTCTAGCCGAATGACGGCATAACAGGGCCGTTTGGCCGGGTCTGGATAAATACTCTTGAAAGCAATTTCAGTTTTTTAAGAGGTATTTTTATGTCTAATCAAGACCCACATTCAGAGGCGTCACACGACGCGCAGAAGTCATTTTCCTTTTACTCGATCAGCCATCCAACCGTAGCTGACCGCGACAACAAATCACTCATCGCAGCACTACAGCATGCCGAACAGGCAATTGCTAAGGCGTTGGCGGTCTTCGAAGCAAATTCGAAGGAGGCGAAGTGATGTCTCAGAAGGGTATCCCACTCACACAACAGCACCGCGACCGTATCTCGGCAGGCGTGAAAGCCGCATGGGTAAGACGCAAGGCGTCAGTCGTCGCGCAGGCGCAGCCAGTCTCCGCAACGCATAAAGCTTCAGTCTTCAAAGCGGGCTACCGATGGTTGGTCAGGAATCCGGTTAAGGCAGTCGGTGTTTCGATTGTCGCGCTCGGCGTTCCATACATCATCCTCATGGGAGTGTTGTGATGGCGACAGTAACGACAACGATAGTGCTAGGAGCACTCCTTTGGGTCAATCCGGCGCTCAATACAGGGGTTGTGGTCAAATTCGACACAATGGCGGAATGTGAAGCAGCAAAAGCTTCAGTGGTCAGATTCTACGGAGATACATGGTCACCATTCGCCGGGAGAAAAGCGGATTGCATTCCCGTTACCTCGCACAGCGTGGAGGTGAAGTGATGAACGACAAGCCAGACATTTTCAACATCAACATTTTCGTCGGCCTCGACACACCAGCACCGACTCCACCAAAGCCAGTGCCAACACGGCTAGACCCGATTGCGGAACTTAAAGCTGCATCCGGCCCGATCACCATCGAATTTAAGACGCGCTACCAGAACAGCAATATCCCGTTCGTGGACATGTCGCGTGGTGACAGACGTTGGCTTTCCTACCTGCTTCAAGACCTACAGACAATTGCCGTGGCAAGCCCAACGGACAACGCCATCATGAAAACTAACGCCTCGGCACGAACCCGATTCAAGCAGTTGCAGACATGGCAGAATTTCGTGGACGATCTCATTGCCGACAAGGTCAACACCGGCCACGATTTCACGCAAGGGCAGTTGAAGCATTTGCCCAAGCTTATCGCGTTCCTGAGCAAGGGAACGAAACTAAAAGGATGTGGCGCATTACAGTTTGAAGATACGACCACAGGCACGATTTTGAAGTAAGGAATATTGCAGTGAATAAAGACCTACAACACACGGATATCGAAATTCCAGACATCGAAATTGATCGCGGCTGGACGGTAAGCGAACTTTACACGATTGACGACTGCGACGACGCATTCGCGTTTCTCACATCGGCTATCGCGCAAATCGAGTTCCATCTTGAACTTGAAGATTTGAAGCCAGAGAAGGATCAGCGAAAGGAGTGGCGTGCACGCTCACGCGTTGCGCTACGCTTCAAGAAAGCTGCATTGCAAATTGTTGGCGTGACTCGCGGCAAACTCGTGCGCGAGACAGAAGCAAAAGCCAAGAAGGCAACGGAGCACATGGTTTTGAATTATGTGCGCGAACAGGTCGGAGAAGAAAAGTTTCTCCGCTGGATCGCTGATGCGAAAGCGAGGGCAGTGTAATGTTAGACGCTCTATTGAAGGAATACGGGTATCGGAAACTTAAGGCGGAATTAGACGGCCGTGTGCTTATCACCGACAGCACTGTCATTATGGGATACCTGTACAACGAAGTGAGTCTCGGTAATCAGTTTCGCAGTACGGCTGTGACGGACGCTTTGGAAAAATACGTGCATGAATTTCCACGGTACCACGACGTCACTCCACAGGAAGTCGAAGATAGGATTCGTGAGTTTCGCGAACTGCTTGGCGAATAATGCTGGTGGGTCTTCTTCCAAATAAATGGGTGCTGCTAGCAATGGCGGCACTCATCGTCGCATGTGGATACCTGTATCTGTCCAGACAGATCGCGCAATGCGATCTCCAAACCACACAAGTGGAATTGGAACAAGCAAAGCGCGACATCGATATCCAGAAGGATACAATCGACAACCTACAACGCGATGCAAAGGTGCAAAGCAGACTGATGCGGACAGCACAAGAAGCACTTGCAGCCATTCGGATGCAAGCGCAGCAGGATGCAAGCGTTTATGTGGATCGCGATATCGCACAAGAAGCCAACGATAACGTCGAGGTCCTACAAGACGAGATCAACAAGCGCATGCAAAAGATATTCGCTGACATCGCAACGATATCAAATGAGCGGTCGCAATAACGATTCAACGGCTATAGCGATTCGAACGTAGTGTTTGTTTCGATCGGCATTACCAACTAAAGCGCAGTCGGGCAGGGCTGCGCTTTTTCTTTCATAATTGGCGCAGCAGACGGTCCAGCTTTTCTTGGATTTCCGTTAGTTCTCTACGAGAGCCGTCGTGATCGTCTCTGATATCGCGCATTTTGTTCCAAAGACTTTCGCTTTCGTTGGCGTGCCGATCTTTTGCGTCCTCTGCCAACTCGTCAATACGGAGTGCTAAGGCAGTTACCATGTGGCCCAAGTCACTCGGTAATGCTTCGACCTTATCACGCACGAGTTCAGCCGAAAACATGTAGAATCCTGAGAGACAAATAACCCCGGCTACGGCAATGCCGTCGTTCGTCTTCCAGATCCAGCCTAAGCCCTCAACATAGATCCGGTAAAACAGCAGTCCCCAAAACGCTACGGCGCCGACCAGAGCACTGCAGGTTAGAAAGTATTGGGCGAATGTTACGTCTTCACTGCGGGTTCTCATGTGTCACCTCATTTCAAAGATTGCTAGCTGGCGGCTTCAACAGCACGACTCGATTCCCGGAAATCATATGAACGATTCCGTTGGATTCCATCGAATACAAAGCATCAACGATGTCCATTTGATCGAATCCCGCTCCGACTAAGTTCGGACCCACCACAAGCAGACTGATCGGCACATCGGGCGCAGCACCAGCAGCGGCTAGTTCGCGCAGGATCGCGGTCCGGATGTCTTCGGTCATGTCGTCCTCTCTTTAGACGTCGTTCGATTAAATAGTAGATGTTAAACAAAGCATCTATTGACCTCATCAAGTCCTTCGAAGGATTGAAACTCACTGCCTATCTATGTCCGGCAAACGTCCCGACAATCGGCTACGGCACGACAAAAAACCTCACCCGAGGAGACGTTGGTAAAAAGACCGTCACGGAAGCGGAGGCAATACGCTTGCTGCGAGAGGATGTAGCCCGTTTCGAAAAGGCCGTTGCCAGACTGGTAAAGGTCAAACTGACGGAGAACCAGCGCGGCGCGCTTGTTAGCTGGACGTTCAATCTCGGTGAAGGGGCTTTGGCCTCGTCAACGCTGCTCAAGTACATCAACGCTCAGAAGCCAGTAGCCGATATTGAACGAAGTTGGCTACAGTGGGTGAATGCGGGCGGCAAACGCTTGCAAGGCCTTGTGAGGCGTCGTCAAGCAGAGATCGCTCTGTGGAAGAAGCAGTGATACTACTTTACCCAGTAAGCCGCACCTGTGATACTTGCTCATGTCAAAGCAGTTCGTGCAAAACCCACCAAACAAACACCATTATATCCCAGCTTTTTACATTAGCCGGTGGAGGTTCGAGGGCGACGGACGTTTGGTCGTTTACAGCAAGCCTTACAAAGACGTGATCGATCGCCTTAAATACCCTGACGCAACGGGTTATCAGGAGGGGCTTTATGCACTGCGGACATTCGAACCAGCGTTGAAAAATCGAGTCGAAGAACGTTTCTTCAAGCCAGTAGATTTTCAGGCAAGCGAGGCACTTGTCCAGTTGGAGCACTACGGCAATCGTGTGAACTGGAACTTGGACAATAGGACCGCATGGACGCGCTTTCTGCTTTCGCTGCTGCTACGCTGCCCCGAGGATCTTGAACTTCTTCGAGAATACTGGGCAGAAGAAAGCGTGGCGAGTAGTGCATATGCAGAAGCCCGGTATGAGGTGATACGCAAAGGTGAAGATCCGTCAACCTTTCGGGACTATCTGCTGTCGCGCCCAACGTGGGAACACGAAAGCAGTTTGTTCAATATCTTTCAAAATCTGATCGATAACGAAAACATCGGCTCATACATAAATCAGATGAAGTGGAGTGTCATCGATACCCGCAAGTCCAACTTGCCATTGATGACCTCTGACCGTCCATTGATCCGCACGTCTGCCTTGAAGGCAACTAACGGGCACCTCGCTCTGCCTATCGGCCCTTACAAACTGTTTAAAGCCACGCACGAGGAGCGGTATCTACGCGATTTGCTCCAGACACCCGCTCGTTTGCTCGTGAAGGAAGTAAATCGCACCGTGATGCAACATGCGGTTAAGTTTGGGTACGCAAACGACACATCGCAGCGTAAGTTCGTTCAGAGCGTATTTAATACTCGGCATGAACCGCGCCTTGTAGAGGGTATTCTGAGAAAGCAGCGTGAGCGCAAACTTTAGATTAGGGCAGCTAAGGTTCTTCGTATCCGTTTGGCTTAGATGGCGCTTTGGAAGAAACCGTAGTCAGTGAGAACCCGCCACAGCCGCCTGAAAGATCGATGCGAATGCGGGAAAGTGGTTCGGTGCTTGTATTGCAATGATGAGTGCTCCGACCGCGTAAAATGACAGAGGTCGGATGACTAATCTAAAGCCCACTCCTTTTTTCCAACTGAACTCCACGGGCCGTCTCCATGCTCACAAACTTCCATGCCCCTATATACAGCGGATCTCGGATTTTATTAAGCAAAAGCCCGTCTTTTCCAAGCTTTCTCTGAATCGACGCGATTGAGGTGGAGAGTGGGGAGAACTTTATTTTGGCTCCTCGTGCTTGAGTACTTCGACGCGTGCGCCAAGGATTTGCAGTTGCTCGAACACAACGGCGTCCACTGGTGCTTTCGTCCGATCACGATATGACGCTTGGACGCGACCGATCTGGTGCCCTTCGACGGTTCGCAGTCCGCACACAAAGACAACATCCGATCCTACCGATCTCATTGCAGCGCGGAGATAGGAACTGCGGAAGTCCTCTGCATTGTAGCGTTTGCAGGCGGTGCTATCCTTAGTCGGGAAAATATCATCCATGACCTCAGCCACAAGTGAGTTGTGGCGTTTCTCGGACTCGTCAAGTGGCGCGATGCCATCACCAACACTTTGATACATCAGGTTCGAGAAGTTCCAACTTTCACCATCGACGCCGGACGTACCATTGCTAAACGCCCAATAGGTGAGACGATCTGCATTCAGGACGCCTCCAACTCGATCAACCGCAATCGTGATCCGCTTGCTACGCTCGATGCTGCTTTCCATGCGACGGTTTTCAGTCGCCGGTGATGTGTCGATGCGATCCCAAACGGTTGAGATGACATCAAATTTGTCATGGATCAGTTTGTTGCCGCTATAGGTGAGATATGCCACCATCAGCATGAGAAAAACGAGTACCGATGCGAATGGATACCTCGCTACGGTGCGCACGGCACTGCCGAACGCCTTTGAAATGATAGAAGGATCCATGTGTCTGCCTTAATGGAGTGATGCTCCAATATTTAAGCAGAAGTGCGCGTTTGAAGCCTCTATACGGCGACGGAGATAAATACCTTTGGAGAGCAGTAAGAGGTAGCAAATGCCCCCATATCGTAACAAGTTCGAAGCGAAGATCGCCAACGATGTCGATAAGCAGTTAATGTTCAAACTGGCCTATGGTGGTGTCCATTGAGCAAGCTGACCCCCGAACAGAAGCGCATGTATCAGGACATCATTATGTCTCTCAAGCGCAAGCGAGATCGACTGTCCAGCAAGCAAGTGGATTTGATCAATACCTACAATCGGATCGCTCGGGACATGAGTGCTGTTTACGCCGGTATTGCCTCGCTGGATGCTGACCGCGCCCATTTTGTCGCCTCGGCAAAAGAGGGGATCGACCCACTGATAGCGAAACTGTCCTACGGCGGAAACTAGTCAGTCGAAAGCCGTTACTCTCCCGCCTAAATCACCAGAAGCCATCTTCCCCAAACAACTGCGCCGGTTATAGTGACGCATAGGGGCGTTGGGGAAAATCATGGGCAAATCAATAAACTGGGTAGCGGCAGCACTCGTGCTTGTCGTGGCGTATTTCGTCATCGTGATAACGGCCATTGGTCCGTCTACAATTGTCGCGTTCTTCAGGGGCAATAACCAACTAAACACCGTGGGCGACTTCCTTGCTGGTGTGTTCGCTTTCCCGGCATTCATCCTGTTGGGTATGGCAGTCATAATGCAGCGGCAAGAATTAAACGATGCACGCGCTCAAGCGGCTGACAGCGCCAAACTGATCAAGGCTCAACTCGACCAAGTCGAGCAGCAAAACAGAATTACTCACAAGGCCGCAAAAGCCAATTACCGATTAGCGGTGCATGAAAAGCGGATGCTTGCGTATCATCACCTTACAGATGCACGAACGACATTTTTACGGGAGGGTGTCGAAGGAAACGCAGTATTCAACTCACTTCGGCTCGCATCAATTCAGGCGGAGTTCATTTTGGTCCAGAAATTGAGACTTTTATAACAGATGTGTTGCAGCACTCGTATATGCTTCGGATGTTCACTTCACGCCTGACTAAATCGTCCGAAGACAGGAAAAACAATCCTGATGAATGGGACGAAACTAAAGAAAAGAAATTCCTGGAGGCCGTCACTGGCGTTGAGCGGGAGACGCTACGGTTGAGCGATATATTCATGACCGACAGCGTGAAAAATAAGTTCCTACCATACCTCGAAGTGCCATTGTCACTCGACGAAACTGAATAGGTGACAGCATGAGCAAGCACGGCATCCTGATCGGTACAATCGCGATCACCATCGTCTACGTGATCGGAGTGTTAGTCCTCCACAATTGGGGCGGTGAAAACGAAGTCGTCTCGTATGTGAAATCCAAAGACCTCAACCTTGTTGGTGACTTCCTTGCAGGTGCGTTTAGCCCGCTGGCATTCTTGTGGCTGACCGCAACAGTTCTCATCCAATCCAAGGAGTTAAGTCTCCAAAGAGAGGAAATGAAAGAGAACCGCGTAGTTATGAAGGATCAGGCAGACGAAGCCAGAAAGCAGGCAGAGTTCCTTGGTGCCCAAACAGTCGCCATGCAAAAACAAACGGAACTTCTCACGGAGCAACAAAAGGCAACGAGTGATGCAACCGCCAGAAATTACAAACTGAGTCTGTTCGAAAAACGGTTTGATATCTACAAAAGGGTTGAAACAGAAGCCGACTACATAGAAGTAAACGGTCCTCGAAACAACTCTGAAATGGTTTTTCAGATTCTTTCTATTGAGTCATTGTTTGTCTTCAGTGAGGAAATAAGTCGATACCTTGCGCAGGTATCGAGAATATTATCGACACTGCATATTTTGGAGAGGCAAGCAGATAGGGTTCGTTTAGCGGAAGAAGGATTAACAGATGAAGAAAAGCAAGAGAAACTGGCATCACTTTCGGATAGGCGATCCAGCAATTACAAGCGTATGAGGCAGTTGATAAAAACCGAAACGCGGGTACGGAGGTTCAACGATTATCTAAATGTAACCGACAAGCCAGAAAGAACGACGCGGATCAACACGGTTTCAGCAGAGTTTGATTCACACGATACGGTAGAGGAGCGTTAGCGTAATTTACTGGCATCCACACCCAACAAAACCATAGAGCCCGCAGAAATCCAGAGCGGCGCATAGTAACGCCTTTCAAGGGCAAAGCGACCGTAAAGGCAGGTCGCAATCAAATCTTTTTGGCACTATTGACACACTAGGAGCGTAACGTGTCAGTGGAGAATGGGAATGCAGTTTGTCGCATACTATCGTGTCAGCACGCAGATGCAGGGCAAGTCGGGACTAGGGCTTGAAGCGCAGCGTAATGCAGTCGCAAACTTCCTCGGACAATGCCCGGTGATCGCGGAGTTCACAGAAGTTGAATCCGGCAAGCGCGATGATCGCCCACAATTGGAACTGGCGCTGGAGTTTGCGAAAGCGAACAAGGCCACACTGGTTATCGCAAAACTCGACCGTCTCTCTCGCGATGTCCATTTCATCAGCGGACTGCTCAAGCGCAACGTGCCGATTAAAGCTTGCGACATTCCCAACGCAGACAACTTCCAGTTCCACATAATGGCAGCAGTTGCCGAGAAGGAACGAGAGATGATCAGCGAGCGCACAAAGGTTGCCATCGCTGCAAAGATTGCTCGCGGCGAGAAGTGGGCAACAAACGATATCAAGATCGAACGCGCCAACAACTTTGCCAACGATATCGCAGAGACGATACAGACGCTCATAGACAGCGGAACAGACACGCCAGCAGCAATTGCACGCAGACTCAACGAGATGGGCGTAAAGACCCAACGCGGGGCAGAGTGGGGCGTTGGACAGGTAATCCGACTGCTCCACCGTCTAGCCTAGACCAAGGGGTACACCCCCATAGCGGTAGGAAACGTCTTTAGATCTGCTCGCCAACCTATTGGTCAATTTCTGCAAAGGTTTTGATGTCAGCAGGCTTCAGGGTGTTTGTATGGGTCGTTGACGCTTTTAAGTTGTGCGAATCATCGCATGCCTCCATGTTCGCCTCCGCGATACTTACGAGACAGAGTAAACCCATGGCGATCACCGATATTTTTTCTAAACGTCAGCGCAGAGCACGTGGCGAAGTGGTCGACACGTATCAATACGACCAGATTAGCGAAATGCTTCGCAACCAGGTGATGTACGCAGCTGACGACGCTTTGGGAGGGCGGCACGGGTCGATACATTACCATGAAGCTGCAGAAGCCTACAGATATGCCGTCGAGACGCTTAGGCGAGAGTATGGCGTTCAGTCTCTCTCTCCAAAAGCGAAGGGATACTATGACGAAATTGTAAATTTCTTTATAGATGTACGTGACGTGGAAAGGGCGCTCGACGTTGTCGAAATTCTCTGTCAGTTGGTTGATACAGTGGCCAGCGAAGACGGCTTTTACTATCGATCAGCCGTAGAGGCCCAACGTATTGCCGATGAGGCCCTTGAAGAGATCAATGCACGCTTCAAGCAGCACGGACTTGGGTATCAGTTCATAAGCGGCGAGATTGTTCGCGTAGATTCAGAACTGATCCATGCAGAAGTTGTCAAGCCTGCTCTTCGGCTGCTCAATGGCCAAGAGTATGCTGGTCCACAGGAGGAGTTTCTTGCTGCTCACCAGCATTATCGCCACGGTAACAACAAGGAAGCCCTTGTCGACTGCTTAAAAGCTTTTGAAAGCACGATGAAGGCTATCTGCGACAAGCGTGGTTGGGAGCGTGACCCTAGTGCGACTGCGAGCCAACTGATCAAGCTGCTGTTCGAAAAAGGGTTGGTGCCTACGTTCTGGCAGACGCAGATCAACGCGCTCAAGAGCAGTCTCGAAAGCGCAGTGCCTACCGGTCGAAACAAGTTGGCTGGGCATGGCCAAGGCAGTGAGCCGGTTGCCGTACCTGACTACTTGGCTGGATATATGCTCCACATGACGGCTTCAACAATCCTGTTTCTGGTAGAAGCCGAAGAGACGCTCCAACAATGAGTTTGCGCAAACCGGATTTTCAGGAACTAGCAACCGCTTTCACCCTGCTTCTTTTGATGGCGGCACTCGCGACGATTTCGAACGTGAATGGAACGGCCCGGGTCGTCGGGAGACGTTTTTTCTCAGTGCTGATCCCGGGTGACGTTGTAGACATCGCGGCGACAAGCATGATGTTTATTATTTTCTCAGGCCTCCTCGGTCTCATTGGTTTAGTCTTCTACCTTTCTCGGCGCCTTTCGTCCGCTCTTCATTCTAGCGCAGGTAAGATTTCGCTTGTCGGTATGCTCATTCTTACTTTTGGGGTATCCGTTTATTGGTCTCGGGGTCTTGATGTAACTTCCAACTTTGTGGCTCTAATTGCGAACTATATAACTTATGGAGCAGTCATAATTTGGGGGGCCTCGATTCCACAAAGGTCCGGCCTGATGACGACGTTGTTCGTTGGTATGGTGGTGATCAGCGTGATCTTAGTCAATCAACAAACCGGCAGAGCATCGGCGCTTCAGTCATTAAAGGGCGAGCAAAATCGTGCGCATATCGTCACGACCGACCGCATCTACGTGAATGCTGCCCTCATAACATTATACCGGCACGGGGCCTTAATTAAATCGGGCAGCGACATCATCTATTACCCTTCCGATAAGATCGTTCGAATTTCGAAAGCTTATGACCCAAGTCGTCGCTGCGACTGGCTGTTGAAAATGCTCGAAGCGTGCGACTGACAAACAGGAAATCTTCGGTCGCAACGGCAACCAGAAGGCTATTGATAGACCAGTACGGCAGCAATGGCGCTGCCGGTACAAGGTAGATCGAAAATGACGAACGCACTGGAACTTCTCAAGTCGGCAGCAACCACCGGCAACGTTGGCGGTAAGAACCCACTCGATATCTTCTACAGCAAAGTCGATACGCAGATTGCTTTCGCCAAGCAGGTTAAAGAAGGCAAGGACATCAACACCCGCAGCCTGTGGTTCCGCAAGGACGGTGCAACGTATGTTGTGCGAGTCGGACGCAATGCGCTTGAGATCGCGGGCAGCAAGTTGTTCCGGGCAAACGATCTCGACGCCGTTGTTGAACTCCTGACGGCGGCTAAGATGGCCGTGCAGCAGGACAAGAAACTGCAAGATGCCATCGCACTCCACAGCATGGAGCGCAGCGAGCGGTTGAAGAAGGGTCGGGCGAAAGCCAAAGCCAAGTAACCAAACGGTCTGATTGCGCAATCGGACTTAGCCTCACTGGAAACAGTGGGGCTTCTCCATGTCTGGCATTCTAGCGCAGCCACACAGGGGTCGTGTAGCGCAGCGGACAGGTGGGCGAGTACAAGGCTGTACGCCAGCCACGGCACGCGCTGTTGACCCGCTATGACAACAGCAGCAGCGGCTAACATGCGTGGAAGCTTGCGGGATCGTAAAGGGTCAGTGAGGTGTGCCAGGTGCAGCGGGCATACTGGTAGCGCAGATGCCGTGTATCGCAGCCAGTGACGCGCTGTGGGGCGGCAAGGCGTATTTGCGAGGGGAAGGGTCTGGATATACGCATGACCCCCTACACCCCCTGTGCGCAGCGGCAGAAAGATAGATCTGTGTAGTTTCCTAGCGGCTCATTTCTGAGATTTGTTTCAGGATCGTCCCACGGAGTCAGTTCTCGGAAACGGAGACCTCGAAATTTTGGCGGCACTCTCTCAAAAACATTTGACCCCCGACACGTTTCCGTATCGAGGGCCATTATTTGTCTCGTCTTACTGACTAGTGTTCCGCCAGTTTGAACCGCATTGCGTCGGCGTTTCCGGCGGCGTCATCCCGGAACGTTGCGATAATAATCCGCTGCGCGTCCCAGCTGCCATCCAGTTCAACCTCGATGAATTGACCCTCGGGGTAGAGTCTGCGCCAGTCATGGATGATGTCCCTGTCAAACGACCCGGATTCCTCCTCTGCTCCTTGATCGAAGGCCCAAAAAGTTGGCAGCATCTCGTAACTTACGAGCACGTCATGGAAATGCTTCGGGTCAACCGGGTTTCCGTGCGGCTCGTCTAAATTACTCTCGTACGATACGAAGATTGGACGCCGTCGTTGTTTCTCGAAAATGTCGACGGATATATCGTACATTCGCTGGGAAAAACGACTCTCGATGATCTCGCAGATCTCACTCCAACTCGTGTTGATCAATTCAAGGTTCTTGCGCATGATCAGCCTCTTCTACGTTCTGCCAGCATGGCCCTGAATTCATCGAGAACACTGTTATCGCCGCCCATGAAGCGATCGTGCGGCTCAATGTCGCCAGCAACCGCGCCCTGATAGATCGGATTGCGTGCAAGCAATTCGAGCGGGACGTCGCTGTCGAGGATCATTTGCAGTGCCACCATCTGGCAACGCAACGCATCGATTTGATCGTTGATCGGCGGATAAAGCTGGGCTTGTTTCTGGTGATTGCGGAGTGCTTGTTCCGCATCTGCGATAATATCGCTGAGCATGTAGTTTCCTTTCGTTGAACACAGTTGTCCGTTCGCGCTCGCGGCGCGTTTCAGGTCGATTAGCGACGGGGCTCTCGCCCCGCCTCTAGTTCATGTTAGGATTTGTTGACCCAGCCTTGCTTCAATGCGTGATATGCGAACGGCGTGACCTTCCCGATATCGGCATGGCCGCATCGATCCTCAAAGGTGCCGTCCTCGTCGCGAGGATCAAAGCCGTAGGTGCTACCACTGTAGAACGCGAATTTCGTTCCATCGCCATCGGGGTTACCGTCATCGGGAATGAAGCACAAAAACTCGTCTTCGTAGCCGTCATGGTCGTGCCACACGAGAACAAGTTCGTTGCCCTCGTAAACTTCATACGACTGCCCGTACTGGCCGGGAACAAATTCAATTCGAAGATCGAAAGCTTTTCCAAACATCGCATCGATTGCCAGCCCGCTCTCATGCAGCAGATCATCGCCCTCAATAATCAGCCGGTCTTTTTCTTCGGGTGGTTTCACCGGAACCCAGACACGAGAGGTGTCGAGTTCCATGAATGTCTCATAGCCAATCTGTGCCAATGCGGTGTAGGTCTTGGGGCGCTTTTTACTCGCCTTGGTCTGAAACCAAGTCATGAGTGAAACGCCGTTTAGAATGACGTTTACGGCCTCGCCATCGGCCGCGAAAATGCGCCGTTGAGGGACAAGTTGGATGTTCCGTTCGATTTTAGACATGTTGCTCCGTTCTCGCCACTTAGGGCAAGTTACGCAGTCGCAGTGAGGGCATGAACTGACACCCATGCGCTAGCCTATGGGCACAGTTTACCTGTCACGCAAAAGCGTGTTTCGACAAATTCGGGAATTGTCGGAAGCAGCAACAAGGATCGGTTGCCGTCGCTTGGGCCCTTTGCAAGAGGGCTTTAAAAGACACTTGCACCTGAAACGGTGGACGGCTTATGCCGTGGGCCTATCGTTTGCCAGCCCCGGGCGAGTGTCTCTTCTGACAGACGCAACCCTATCTTTTTCCAGCCCCGAACGCAAGCTGATCGTTAATTTAAGGTTAATGCAGACTGTCCGGGTCGCTCTCGATTTCCGTCACATCATCCGGCGATGCCTCGATGACCGTTTGGCGGCTGTTCGCACGCGCTAGCCAGGACGCCGGGGAGGTGGTGACGTTTACGTCCACCTTTTGCTCCGTTGCTGCATCCGAGACGTTGATACGCATAATCGCCTTTGCGGCCTGCAATCGCACCATTTCGTTCGGGCTGTTATCGCGGAGATCGCGGAGCGTTTCGAGAGAGTCCATTGTCATGTAAGCCGCTGCCATCTTGATCTCTTTGGCAGTTGGTGGTCTGCCAGCAGCATTCCCCGATTGTCCCTTCTTGAAGCCAATCGTTTTGAGGTGAGCATGATGTTCCGGTGTTACCTTGAGCGTCTTCGCTGTCTCGGTTGTCGTTTTCTTTGGCATTATTCCTCCAACATTCTTCCGCCGATCTGCGAAACAAAAGTCAGGGCATCCGTGTCGTGCAGGAAGTCGAAACGCAGATAAGTGGCCGTCACTTCGTAGATGGTGAAATCCGAAATTTCGTTTCGAGTTAGCCATCCGCCAAAGCGTTTGTTTGCCCAATCGTGAATAGCGTTCACACGCGTTTCTTGATCAACGCTGTCATCGAACCATTCTTTGAGTTCTTGCTTTTTGTATCCACCAGCGATGTTCATGTGTACCTTCATGGGCTTTTAACCTTGCTCTTTTGCGAGTGATCGGATTTACCGATTATTTAAGCCCAGAACGCTTAGATCGGCGTCAAACGAAAAGGAGAGCATGATGAGCGACGACATTAGAGCGATGTTTGATAGTGCAGGAACAAATGCACCGGGACGCGGTGCAAGCGATCCGATATCAACGTTTAAAAAAGCAGCGAGAGCGCAGATCACTCGTGCGGAAGATACGTTAGGCAAAAAGACGATCAAAACGCCCGCACTCAACTGGTTTAAGTCGCGCAACGGCGAATACGTTGTTCAGCTGGGAAAGAAGCCTATTCCGGTCGGGAAACATTCGCACTGGTCGGCTTCCGATCTCGATGCGGTGATCAGACTGTTCAACGGCGCGATCAAGCTGGCCGATACTGATGCTGAGTTTCAGGCTGCAATCGTCAAGGCTGCTAAAGAGGCTTCGGCGAGAAAGGCAACGCTAAAAAATGCAGTCTCCACTACCGCACCAGCGGCCGTGAAGAAGACACGCAAAGCGAAGGCCAAAGCCTAACAAGAAGCCCCGGAAACGGGGCTTTTTTCGTTTGAGGCATCAACGAGCGTGCCGCCAATAAATATCGCCGGGTCCAACAACCGGTTGATAATTTATGACGACTACCAAACAGCAGTTAGAGGCCTTTGGCCAACTACTGGAAGACTTTCGCACCGACATTCCTCTCTTCTCGCACGTAATGTTCGGTTTCGACTTACGTCCCAAGCAGATCGAGTTTGCCGAAGCTTTCATGAAAAATGACCGCATCACCTTCAAGGGTGGTGTCGGATTCGGCAAAACGGCCGTGATGGCGGTCTGCATCTGGTGGGCGCTGTTTTGCTGCAAGGGCGATACGAAGGTTTCGATCTTCGGCCCAACGCAGAGCAACTTGGAAAACGGCATCTGGAACGAAGTCGAACTGTTTTATAACAAACTCGACCCTGTGTTTCAGGACATGTGGGACTTTACGGCGACTGCATGCGAACGCAAAGAGAATGGCGCAGCGTGTTGGGCGAGATGGCGCACAATTCCAGTCGATAAGATCGGTTCGATTGCCGGTCTGCACGCCGAGAACAATTTCATCTTTGTGGACGAAGCAGCAGACGTTCCAGACATCGCTTTTGAGAAAGCACTACAGAACCACCTAACAACGGACATCAATCCGAAACTGATCCTCGTGAGCAACCCACGCCGAGCCGCTGGGTTCTTCTACGATACGTGGGAAGGCGACATATCAAAGCAGTGGACGAAGGTTCACGGTCGCATGCAAGACAGCCCGCGAGTTACCGAGGAACACCTTGAGTACGCGGCGCTACAGTACAAGGGTAAAGGCTCCAACGATTACATAATCAACGTTGAAGGCGACTTCCCAACCGACAGCGAAGAAGGACTTATCCCGGCATCTCTGATCGAGTACGCAGTCGAGAACAAGGCGGCAGGATTACCAAGCCCGAGCCGCCCGAAAGTTTGGGGCGTTGATCCAGCTGGTCCAGGTCGCGACAGAACGGTTGTTGTCAAACGCCACGATAACTACATCTACGAAAATCCAATCGAATATCGCGGCCTGAACATCGTTCAGTTGTCCTACAAAATCCGCGACATGTATGTGGCTCTCCCACACAGCGAACGGCAAAACCTGATCATCGCGGTTGACGCTAACGGTCTGGGTCGCGGTCTATACGACAACCTCGTGCACTTTGGATTGCCGGTCCACAAAGTGACCACGCAGAGCAGTCCGACGAAAATCCGCAGTGCCAAAGAGCAGTTTGCAAAGCTTCGCGATCAATTGTGGTGGCAGGTGCGCGAGTGGTTCGAAACGGAAGACGTTTCGATTCCATACAACAAGGATTTGATCAAGGAATTGAAATCGCCAACGTGGGGATACGACAAGGGCGGTAAAACCAAGGTCGAAGGCAAAGACGAAATGAAGAAGCGTTTGAAGGTGTCGCCGGATTACGCGGACGCGCTCTGCTTGACGTTCGCTCCAGATGAGAAGCGATACATCGGCAAGTACTCATGGAACCAGCCGGTCGGCGGAACTAACCACTCGGCGTACGAATAAACTTATGTTTTTGCCCTATGCAGATATGATCAGCGAGTGGTCAACTATGGGAAGGCGCTGATCGGGGGGTATCTGCTCGTGGAAGCGGCGAATTTTCCCCCTTGCGACCGTCATCTGGTCGCGTTTCCACGGACCAGATGGGAGTTCTTGGATTGCGATATGCTCTGGACCGTTGAAGATGATTTCTCCGCATAAGTCGCGGAACTGGAAATCTAAAAAAATGAGATAATCGGCGCGAGTTTCAACTTTGCGAAATGCGGGACCACCGGAACGATTGGTGGCTTTGATTTGAACCGTTTTACGACCAACTTCGCTTTCGATGTAGCCATCGATGCCGGTGCCGCCTCCTGGTGTGAGAGTAATCCCAAATATTTTTGCCGCCACGACCTCACCGATGTCACCAACAAGCTTTCCGTCGAATGTGAAATCCACGCCCGGAACGGCGTAGTGGTCCTTAACTAGGTCGCGGGCGCGTACCAAATCTCGGATTACAGAAGGTAATGTGAAGAATATCTGTTGGCTCATGCACGTTCCCAAAATCTCACCACGTCAGCGATAGAAGTTCGTACATTTCTCTCTGAGCGTCCATGAAGAAACGAGGCTTTCCAAGCTTAAACAGTAAATAGGGAGTAACCACAGCCCAACGAGACGGCGGAACCCACCGCCGCGAAAGGTACGATGGCAAAAGACAAAAAGAAGTCAGTCAATGACTCCGATATCGCCAACAAACTAGCAATCTTGGCACAAGATGCCGTTGGTGTTTCAGCACAGAATATCGCCAACCGACATGAAGACGGCCTACGTGGGTATCAGCGTGAGGCGTTCGTCAACGACGACAAAATCAAAGGTCGATCCAAATACGTTGGACCGGAGATCACCACGCAGGTGGATTGGTCTGTAGCCAACGTCTTCCGCGTCTTCATGTCGATGCGGTATCCCGTAAGCTTTCAGCCAAACACTTCTAGCCCTCGTGATGTTGCCGTTGCCGAGCAAATGACAACGGTTCTCAACAACTTGCTGCGTGAACGCAACAAGCACGGTGCCTTGCTTCTCCAATGGCTCAAGAACGGCTTTATGACCGGCGTTAGCATCGCAACGGTGCGTATGACCTCGATCGAGGAAGAAAGCCTTCCGCAGATGATCAAGGGGCTAACCGATGAGGCGCTTGTTGAATATTACGACATGGAACAGGCCGGCAAGATTACAGATATTGAGGTAGGGGAGCCATATGATGCTCCAATGCCAGAACTACCGCCAGGTACTCCACCGGAGATGGTGGAAATCACGAAGGCCATGCTCCCAAAGGTACGCGATATCAAACTCCGACACGTTAAACGCAACCCTGACCTCTGCATCGACAACTTGCCCGTAGAAGACTTCATCGTCTCCAAAGACGCACGTATTTGCCAGAAGACCGGCGGTATTGCTGCCAAGCTGCAAGGCCATCGCCGCACAATGAGCCGCGACGATCTACGCGAGCAGGGCTTTGACGAAGACAAGATCGCGAAAATTCCATCGGCGACCGAGAAACAAGACGGCATCGCCTTACAGCGTAGCAAGATCACCGACTTCGATGACGGAACTAACGATGTCACCGACGATGTCACGATCTACGAAATCTATACAAAAATGAACATCGACGGCGCACGCGCTCGTCATTACCGTTTCACACTGGCAGGTGACCTATCAAGCAAGCCGATCCTTCTCGAAAAGCAGGAGGTCAGCAAATACTACCCGTATGCGCCTTTTGTCCCGTATCCGATCCCGAACACCCTTTTTGGGCAAAGCATGATCGACCGCATCGGTCAGGAACATAATTTTCTGAGTAAGTCCAAGCGGTTCGTGTTTGATAATCTTGCTGCGCACTCCAATCCGATCAAGGTTGTGAACCCGGAAATCACGAACGTTGATGATGTTCTAAACCTGTATCCGGGTGCTGTTGTGCGCTCGGCTGATCCCACTGGCGGCATTACCTATAACCAGCAGGCTTTCACTGGCGGGAACGCGATGAGCGTTATCGATGCCATCGGCCGTGAGTTGGAAAATTCCACCGGCGCTGGCCCCGGCATGATGGGTCTTGATACCGGCGATATGGTTGCTGAGACAGCGACAGGTGTAAGCAGCCGCAAAAACGCTGGCATGATCCTCATGGAAACGATCTGCCGTTGGTTTGCTGAGACTGGTTACTCTTACCTGATGAAGCTTTGTGTCGATGCCTTCGTGACCAATCCAGAGGACGCACAAACATACATCCAGCGTCTTACAGACGAGTACGTTCCAATCGTTATCGATGACTGGGACGCCGACATGGACGTTAGCGCGAACGTCGCCTTTGGTGTGATGAACAAGGATTTCAACTCGGTCGCGTTGAACCAGATCCTGCAGGAGCAGAAGCAGGCACAAATGACTGGTCTGGCCGGTCCAAAGGAAATCTACAATACTTTGATCAAAATCACCGAGAACGCGGGCTTTACTAACGTCCACGATTTCTACCTCGATCCGTCGAAGCAGCCACCACAACCGCCAGCACCGCAGCCACCCGATCCGGTCCAGATTCAAGCGCAGATCGCGCAACAGCAGTTGGAAATGCAGAAGCAAGAAGCCGACCGCAAGCACGACTTGGCACTTGCGAAGCTCAAAATCGATGATGATTTCCGTCGCGATGCTATGGCCCAAGACCTACGTATCAAAGAAGCGGAAATGAGCGGCAAATACGGCGCACAGGTCAATATTGCACGCATCAACGCAGAACAGGCACTCCGTCGAAACGATGTCGATATGGCACTAGCGCAGCAGGATGCGCAGAACCAAGCGATGGGTCATCTAGCAGCGATGCAACAGGCACCCGCTGCACAAGCGCAGCCACAGCAGCCACCGCCAATGCCGCAGGAGTAATCATTGAGCCAAGAAGTAATCGCACGCGCCGAAAGCGCACAACGCCTATTGGGTAATTCCGATTTCCTTGAAATTTTCGATCATGTGAAGCGCGAACTATTCGCGGAGTGGTCTGGTTGTCGCGATGGAGAAAAACTTAAAGAGATTCATACTGAAATGGTTGGAATGGATCGCTTGTTTAAAAAGATTGCAACATACCGGAACATCGCAACTCTCGTGCAGCACAATGAAAGCATGAAAGACGATCAATAAGAGCACCGAAATCTCGCGCGGAAATAAATAACATATCCGATTAACGCGAGTAAATAATAATGGAATCGACCAACAATCCCGACATGGGAACTGGTTTGTCCGTAGCAGACGCGGCAACACACATCGAACAACTTTTGGACTCCGACAATGGAACAACCGAAAAAGTAGATGCTGATCACGAAACCGAAGAGGTTTCAAACGTCGAAGTTGATGAAGCCACAGATGAGGTAGAGGAACAATCCGAAACGGACTCCGAAACCACAGAAGATGAAGAAACTGAGACGCAGGACAAAACAACTGAACCGGAAACGGATGAACTAAGCGACGACACACTCGTAGACGTACAGGGTGAAAAAAAGTCTCTTAGAGAAATTCGTGAAGGCTACATGCGCCAGTCCGACTACACGCGCAAGACTCAAGAACTAAAGCAGCATTTGAAGACGTATCAGGTGCAGCAGCAGGACATTAGTCTGGTTCGTGCAGAAGCACTACAGAAAATTGATTTGATGGCATATCAGATCAGCAGGGCTGTAGAGTTGGCAGAAGCACCAAGCGAACAACTGTTAGCAGATGATCCGCATGAGTATCTTCTTCAACAAAAACGATTCGAACGTCAGCAGGGTGCAATCCGTGCGCTACACGCTGAACATTCTGGCTTTATTGCGCAGAAGGAAAAAGCAGACGCCGAACAACTGACTCTAAGGCAAGTCGCTGCAAGAGATCAGTTGAACGAATGGCATCCAGAGTTTGCAGATGGAAAGACAGGCGATGGTCTGTTGATTGAAGTCGGCAAGTTTATGATCAGTGATCTCGGTTACACCGCAGACGAAATTAACCTGATCGATGATCCTCGTCATTTCCGCGCAATGTATCGTCTGTTCCAGTCGGAACAGCGTAAAAAGCAAGTTGCTAAGGTCGTCCCGCACTTTAACAAGAAGCCGCCGCTAACAGCGCCCGGCACTTCGACAAAGTCGCACAAGCAATCCAGCAACGGAGTTTCAAGCGACGTTCAAAAGGCAAAGCGAACCGGCTCACTAGATGATGCCGCAATCGCACTCAGCAAACTACTATAAGGAGAAGCCAAAAATGGCCGCATACACAAGTTACTCCGGCAAAAACATTGCCGAAGACGTTGATGGTGTTATCAACAACATCGACCCAACCGCAACCCCACTTTACTCTTCGCTGAAGAAGCGTTCAGTTGCCAACCGCAAGGTAGAATGGCTATCGGACGAGATTCGTCCATCGAACGCGCTTAATACAGTTCCAGAAGGTGCGAACAGCACTGACAGCGTTCTTTCTTCGCCAAAGCGCATCAACAACTACGTTCAGGAATTTCAGGGCGTTGTAAACGTTTCCGACATTGCTAACGCCGTTGACACAATCGGCTACAAGCAGGAACTCGGCTACAAACTAGGCCTCGAAGGCAGCGCAATCAAGCTAGACATCGAGACTGCGATTGTTGGCAACAACCCAAGTCGCCCGGGCGTCGAAATGGTCCAAGGTGGCCTGTTTGCTGGTATGGAATCTTGGATTTCTACAGCGGAATCGCACGGCGCTACCGGTACAAAGGGCGGCTTCGATGAAGCGACGCACCTTGTTGCTGCACCAAAAGACGGCACGTTGCGTGATCTAACTGAGGAACTTCTGCTCGACACGTTGCAGTTTTCTCACGTTGCGGGTGGCAAGCCATCGAAGATCATCGTTCCGGCTAACCTCAAGCGTGCGATCTCCCGCATGTCTGGCGATGCAGTTCGCAACATGGAAACGAAGGATCGCAAGGTAACGAACACTGTTTCGATCATCGAAGGCGACTTTGGTATCTACGAAGTTATGTACCACGACCGCGTCCGTGACCGTACCGTAATTGCATACGATCCAGACCTTTGGGAACTGGCTGTGTTGCAGGGCTTCAAGCAGAAGGATCTACCAGCTGGTGGTTCTTATCAGCGCAAGTTGCTCAACACCGTTGTATCGCTCGTTTGCAAAAACGAGAAGGGCAACGCGAAGATCGCTGACGTTCAGCGCAGCGCATAATTGACTATGGTGGGGGCTTTAAGCCCCCACTGCACCCAATAATAAAAACAGTAATGGTGCGCTTTGGACAAAAGAATTCTTTACCAGACTAAGCCCGACGGTACGCAAATTTGGTGGCATACAGACGGCGTTTTTATCATGATCGAGCACGTTGTGCCGGTCGATCAAATCGTCTCCGACAACAAGGCCGCGGAAGCAAATTTCAATAGGTCTGGACGCTTGAGCGATCTCGTCCACCAAGCAGAACTTCCAGCGCAGTTGTATTGGGATTTGCACGCCAAAGGCGTCACTGAGGATCGAGACGCGTTCAAGCGTTTCCTCAACGATCCTGACAACAAATATCTCCGCACTACGAATTTGAAGGTGTAACGATGGCACTTTTAAATTTCGACGACCTACAAGCGGCTATCGTGGACTTCTCTCCCGAGATTGCTCCAAGCGATCCGCTTGCGACGTTTATCGCGCTTGCAGAGAGCGATGTGTTTCCGCGCCTAAAGCATTACAAAGCCGAAACCACGGTCACGTTGACAACTTCCAATAATGCAATTTCCATTCCCGACAACAGCAACGAAATCCGCACGATACGCGTCGATGGCGTTATCCCGAAACTCGTCTCCGTGTACGGGTCCGAACTCTATGCGGGGGAAGTCGGCTATTTCCATTCTGGCGATAAACTCGTTTTCGTTCCGGCCAGCACGAAATCGCGCAAAGTCGAACTGACCTATTTTGCTCGTCCAGTCGCACTATCCGACACGGTAAGCACGAACTGGCTTCTAACGAAATTCCCCGCTGTCTATCTGCACGCATCCTTGGCACGCGCTTATCGCTGGCGTCAGAACGCAGACGCAGAGGCACGCGAAAAGCAGTCGCTTGAAGAAGCACTTGCCCTAGTAGCACTCGACCACAGGACGCGCACGCAGAGCGGCAACACGATTATCCTGAACGGAGGTAATCCATATGCTGCTTGATAGCACCTTTGGTCCGTGGCTTCCTGACATGCCGGATTATCAAAATCCCGGCGTCACCGTTGCCTATAACGTCTCACCTGCACCTGGCACTCAGCGCGGCGCAATTGCGTACGAACCCGTTTATGCGGCTAAGGCCTATTACGCGACTGCCAGCATGCCTAGCCGTCCGCTTGGCACAGCCGTGGGCAAGGACAAACTAGGCGTTGCCAAGGTCTACGCCGGTAACACCACTCAGCTTTGCAAGATCAATCCGGCGACATCGAACTGGCAGAACATCAGCCGTTCCGGGGCCTATACGACAGCCGAAGGTGAACGTTGGGAAAACACCGAGTACAACGGCAACGTCTTTTTCACCAACTATTCCAATGAACTCCAATGGATCGACAAGAACGTCGATACCCAATTCGCCAACGCGACGACGCTGGTAAAAGCCCGTCATATCGCCACGGTCAAAGACTTTGTGGTTGTCGGCAATACGTTCGACGCGCTCGACGGCGCAATGCCATTTCGCGTGCGCTGGTCTGGAATTGGATTGCCTTTGTCGTGGGACTTCTCGCAAACGACTGGCGCTGACTTTCAGGACATTGCTGGTTACGGGGCAATTCAAGCAATCGTTGGTGGCGAAGCTGGTTGGATCATTATGGAGAAGGCAGTCGTGAAGATGACCTTCATCGACTACCCATACTGGTTCCGTTTCGATCCGATTCCATTTTCCAAAGGCTGCACCGTTCCACAAAGCGTGTCAGAGCCAATCGAAGGCTTTACGTATTTTCTAGCGAATGACGGCTTTTACCGCATGAACGGTAACACCGGACAGACCGAAGCGATTGGCGCTGGTCAGATCGATGAGACCTTTTTGGCATCGGTTGATACCGGACAGTACAGTTGGATGACTGTCGCGGCCGATCCACGCAAGAAACTCGTTTACTGGTCGTACGTCAGCACAGACGCCGAAGATGGCACCCCAGATAAATTGCTGATCTACAACTACCAGACTGGTAGTTTCAGCCATGCCGACGCCACAGCGGATTTCGTTTTCAACGCTCTCTCGCTCCCTTGGACAATTGAAGCACTCGATGTGTTCGGATCGGTAGAGAACGTTCCAGCGTCGTTCGATAGCCCGATATGGGCAGGCGGCAACGCGATGCTTTGGGGCATGAAGAAGAACGGATCGGTTTGGGTTTTCTCTGGCGATACGCTCCCGGCGACTATTGAGACCGGCGAGATGTACTACGCCGATATCCTGCGTCAGGCCGAGCAAGGCAATTCGGATAAAGCCACGATTAAAGCTGTACGCGCCGTCTTTGATGGCGGTGGTGGTGCAAGCGTATCGATTGGTTCGCGCACGTTGTCGAATGACGACATCACTTACGTTCCCCGCAAGCAACTGCATCTGCACACGGGCTTTGCTTACTTCCGTGTAACCGACCGATATCACCGCTTTCGTCTTCGACTTAGCAGCGATTGGACAAAGGCAATGGGCCTTCAAATCGACGCTCAAAGTGCAGGATGGAGGTAAATAAATGCAGTTACCAAACAACCTCACCGACGAACGAACGCTCCGAATTGCACTGGAACAAATCGTACGTTCAATCTGGAATACAACGGGAACTGTGACGCTAAACGCAAGTGCGACGACCACAGTTGTGTCTAACAACAAAGTCAATCCAAACAGCGCGATCAGTCTCACAGCAATGACAGCAAATGCGGCAGCAGCGGTAGCGACTACATGGGTTGTGCCGGGAGATGGTCAATTTACCGTCAACCACGCAAACGCAACAACAACAAATCGAACGTACACCTATTCAATTATCGGAGTGTAATGGCAGTCAGGAAGATAGACAACGCAGACAAATTTCACAGTGAGATTGAGCGTTGTCTACCATGGCTGATAGAAGCACTCGCGTATTCCAATGATGAAACATCGATTAAGGATCTTTTAAAAGGCCTTGTCGAAAGAGACTACCAAATGTGGACCGCGAACAACGTCGCTTGCGTAACTGCGCTGACGAAGTGGGACGGTAAAGACGTTTGTTGCGCGTACATGGTTGGCGGTCAAAAGGGCCGGGCTTTACGAGAAACACTCGCGTCGTACCCAATCATTGAAGAGTACGCAAAACAAAAAGGTTGCGATGGGTTTCTCGCAATTGGGCGAAGCACATGGCGCAATGCACTAGCACGCGTCGGTTTCAAAGCAGTTCAACAAGACGGAGATGCCTTCGTATACTTTAAGGAAATCTAATCGATGGGTGGAGCACCAAAAGAACAAACAACAAAAGTCGAACCCTGGGATGGCGCAAAGCCATATTTGACTGACGTTTACAAGCAGTACAACGACTTGATTGCAGCTGGCGCACCTGCGCAGTGGAGCGGTTCAACCGTTGCGGATCAATCGGCGGCAACGAAGGCTGGTCAGACTGGCACTTATAATTATGCGAGCAACGCTGCCAACTCCAATATTCTAGGTCAGGCTTCGCAGACTGCCAACAATATCGCAAACGGCTCGGCTATCAGCCAGACCGGAAACAACGCATTGCAGTCGCTACTAGGCGGCGTGAATGTCGGCTCGAATCCAGCAGCGAACACCGTCAACGGTATTGCCAATGGTTCAAAGAACGGTCAGGCACCGGGAAGCGGAACAATCAACGCGGGTATGAACTATAGCGATCCATCGCTTAAGAACACCGCTGGCCTCGCTGGTTCACTTACCAACAACTACACCAATCCGGGTCTGGCTGCGACACAGAATGCGGCTGGCACGATTGCCAGTTCCTACACAAATCCGGGCGTTGCAGCCACACAAAACGCAATGCAGGGCGTGAATGCGAATTACGCAAATCCAGCTATACAACAGGCCGCAAACTCCAACAATTTCACGAACGCCGCAACCGGCTTGCAAACGCAACAGGCGAATGGTCTTGCCTCCGCGAACAATCCTGCATTGGCCAATCTACAGGCCACGGCTTCGGGCGCTAACATTGGGAAGAACGCTTATCTCGATCAGTCCGTTACCAACGCTACGCAGAAGATCGCGGACCAACTTGCGAACGTAACGAACCCACAGATCATGGGCGGTGCTGCTGGTGCTGGTCGTCTCGGATCGAACGCTTTTGCTTCGCAGCTGAACAATGCGCAGTCAGCAGCCGCAGACGCCATGACGAAAACCGCCACCGACATGTATGCGAACCAGTACAACACTGACGTTTCCAACATGCTCGGCGCTAACAGTCAGTACGGCAACTTCTACAACAGCGACGTTTCCAACCAGTTGAATGCGAATTCGGCTCTGGCTGGCACTTCCAATTCGCAACAGTCGCAGCGTTTGAACGGTACGCAACTCTACGGTGATCTCAATAACACCCAACAGGGCTTGCGCAATGATGGGTCAAACATTCTGCTAAACGGTGCCGGTCAACTAGGTAGTCAGTCCATCGCTCAGCAGGGCATGAACAACGATCTAACAGGACTGCGCTTGAACGCTGCCAATCAGCTGGGCAACCAGTCGGCAACTCAGCAGGGACTTCGCAACGATCAGACAAGTTTGATGCTTAACGCCAACGGCCAACTTAGCAGTCAGGCGCTTGCGCAGAATGGTCAGCGGTTGGACGCGGCGAATGCAGCTAACAGCCAGTACAATACCGACCGCAATTATCAGATGGCCGGTCTTGGTTTGCAGAACGACATGTATCAGCAGGGCGTCGCGAACCAATTCACCAATGCTGGCTTGAAGGCCGATGCTGCAAACTCACTGAACGGCAATCAGAATGCGCAGAATAACTTGTCGCTTGCTGGTGCTGCAATGGCTGGTCAGAACTACCAGAACGGTATGCTGCCTTATCAGTCCTTGCTTCAACTCGGCCAGAGCCAAGACGGTCGAAATCAGGACATTCTCAACAACACGATCCAGCGTTACGAACAGGCTCAACAGCAGCCGCTTACGAACCTTGGAAACTTTGCGAACCTGCTAAATGGCGGCGGATATTCGAACACGACGACGCCGGTATATTCGAACACTGGCAGTCAGATCATGGGCGGTATTTCGTCCGCTCTCGGCGCTCTTGCTTTGTTCTGCGATGCGCGTGCGAAGACAATCATCCGTCAGGTTGGCAAGCTGCCGACAACAGATGGCGCTACAATCCCGATGTACGAATTCACCTACAAGCACGACCCGGAGCAGACTGTTTATGTCGGTCCAGTCGCGCAGGAAGTCGAAGAAGTGTTGCCGGAGGCAGTGGCAGAGGTGGACGGCGTCAAGTTCGTTCTCGTGACCCCACTCATGGAGGCAATCTAAATGCTTATCGACTTTCTAGATCTTTTCCGAAAGCGTGTCGAAGGTGGCAACGGGGTCATCCCAGAGCCATCGGCGCAACCACAGGACAATATCAAGCCGCTTGGCGTGGCACCAGCGTCAGACGAACAAACACCGTTCTTGTCGGGAATGTTCGGTAGTGATCCATCGAAGCGCGAGGCACTAGGCCACTTCTTGCTGAATGGCGGTGCTGGTATGATGGCTGCTGGTGGTCCAAGTACTGACCCCGGCGCTTCTAGTTTCCTTGGTAACATGGGCAAGGGGCTGGCTGTTGGCGGGCAGGCCTATGCGAACTACGGAAAAGATCAGGTAGACAACGAGTACAAGCGTGCGCTGGTTGGGCAAGCGAAGGCAAAGCAGGAAGCCGCAGCGCAGCAGAAGCAGTTGATTTCGGGCTTGTTTGGCAACAGCGGTGAAGCTGGAACGTCTGCTCTAATGCCTTCGGGGTCCGGTTCGGCTGAACCTACTTCCGATCTCGCTGGCACGATCAATGCGCAGCGTAACAAGTTTGAAAAACTCTACACCGGACTGATGCAATTGAATCAGGGTGACGATGCACGCCCAGTGTTTGCTCAGATGAACCAACTCGACAACGAGATGGCGAAGAACGGCATGGTTTGGGATGGTGGAAAATACACGGCTGCTCCCGGCTACAACGAGGGTCTACGTTCCAGCGAAGCTGCAAAGGTCGCGGGTCAGGAAAGCGAACGTCTCACAGACGGCCAGCGTGAATACCGTTTCGATCAGCAAAATCCCGAATACGTTACGCCGCAAGAACAGAAGGCGCTTGATGATGCCGCTGCACGTAAGAGCAAGGTGTTTGGTACAGAGCAGGATATCCGCAAGGAGTACACGAGCAGCCCGATCTACAAGCGTTACGATAACGTCCGCGCATCTTACGACCGTATCCAGTCGGGTTCGCAGCGCGATTCCGGTGCTGGCGACCTTGGCGTCATCTACGGCTACATGAAGATGCTTGATCCGGGTTCGGTTGTTCGCGAAGGCGAATTTGCGACAGCGGAAAATGCGTCGGGTATCCCAACCTACGTTTCCAACCTTTACAACAAACTGCTCAACGGTGAGCGTTTGACCGGAGATCAGCGCAAGGAATTCGTTAGCGCGTCCAAAGACCTTTACGCGAAGGAAGCGGGTAAGATGGGCGAACTCAACACACAATTCCGAGACATCGCAACAGCGCAAAATCTCGATCCATCGAAGATCATCACCGAACCAAAAGACTACGAACCAAAGAGGCTTCCGTGGCCGAAAGTTGGTGAGTTACGAAAAACAGATGATGGTCGAACTGTTCGTTACAGAGGTGGCAATCCAAACGATTCAAAAAATTGGGAGGACTCGCTTTAAGCGCGTCTCGATAACTAATTAGAAGCCCGATTAACGGGACGAGGTGAATATTGGCTAAGCCATCATTGAACAGCAATGCGCTGTATGCGTATCAGTATTTTCAGGACAAATACAAACTCGCACCACATCAAGCGGCAGGCGTCGTCGGCAACTTGATGCAGGAAAGCACCTTCAACACCGGCGCACGAAACGCTGGTGACGGTAGCGATGGTTCAGACAGTATCGGTATCGGGCAGTGGAACGGTGCACGCGCTCGAAACCTACGAGCGTTCGGCGGCGACAACTACAACAACTTGGACACTCAGCTTGATTTCGTAATGCACGAGATGAACGGCGAGGGCGGTAAGAACGGCGCTGGGTCGGAACGTTACGCTTACAATCAGTTGATGAATGCCAAAGACGTTCACGGCGCAACCGCTGCGATGATTTCGTTCGAACGTCCATCGGGTTGGTCACAGAAGAACCCAACAGCCGGTCACGGTTTCGACAATCGCTTGTCATGGGCTGGTGAGGTCATGGGTTTGTCGCCGGATGAGATCGCGAAGGCCAGTCCATCCAGCGCCAGCATCGCTCCCCTTGCTATGGCACAGGCAAAGGCCACTCCAAACAATCCTGCAACGAGCGCGGCACAAGTGGCAACCGCTGCGCCTGACTTGTCGGTCTCGGAAAAACTTGGTTTCGGTAAGATGCCGGACAAAATTCTGGGCATGGATGTGAACAAGGGCATCAACGTTTTCGGCAATATGTCGAAGATGCTGGAGCAGCAGACGCAGGCCCAGAACCAACAAGCGCAGCAGACCGCACAAATGGGGCAAGCGCGCCGCGCAGGTGCTTCCGCTCCAATCGAGATTACTCCGGCACAGTCGGCAGTCATGCAATCTGGCGGCGTCGGTGCATCAGATCAAATGGAAGAATTGAAAAAGCGCATGTTGCTGGCTCGTATGCTGGGCAATGGCGGTGGAGGTTTGCTTGGCTAATCCGTGGGAAGAGAATTGGGCTGTTGAAGCAGCCGACGAGAAGAAAAAGAAGGGCAACAACCCATGGGACTTAGATTGGGATGCTCCACCGGAAGAAGCACCGGCCAAGGCCGTTGCGGCTAAGAAAGAGGATCAGTCCTATCAGGGATCGATTCTGCCGTTCTCCGTTGATGCAGCCGGTAACAAGTCGTTTGACAGCGATGCTGGCTTGCTCGGCGCGATCAAACGTTCGTTTATGCTTCCGGGTGATGCAATGGCCGGTAAGGTTGATCCGACCTCACAAGAGGGCATCGGCCGCGCATTGGAATTTGCCGGTACTATGGGCTTCGGCGGAACGAAGTTTGGGGGCAATGCCGCTGCACCTGCCGTTGTTGCTGATGAAGCGATTGAAGCAGCACCGCAAGCCTCGCGTGGCTTTGCTCCACTCAAGAAGTTGATCATCGGTGAGGCAGATGAACCGGCTTTGGTGCGTCAGCGCACGGAAGACCTACAGGCTATCGGAATTGAAAATCCTACAGTTGGTATGGTGGCAGGTTCGGAACGCGCTGCTTTGCGTGAACAGGCTCTTTCTCCTACCAGCAACCGTATTCAGGCTGCGCAGTCAGCTTCGAAAGATGCGGTCGAGAACTCGATTTCCACACTTGCAGAACGTATGGCAGCAAACACCAATCCCGCTGCTCGTCCAACCAGCAAAGCGGAATTAAGCCAAGCGTTGATCGATCAAGCCGATAAGGTTCGACAGGCCCAGGTCACGAAGGCAAACGAACGTTACGGCAAGGTCGGTGAGTTGACTGGCAACAGCGCAGCGGTCGGTGATAGCAGCCGCAAGGTTCTTGCCGGTCTACGCGAGGCGAAAAAGAGCCTCAGCAACAGTGCAAAGCTGACAGAAGGCCCGCAGTTGAACGAGGCGATCAAACACGCCGAAGCGGTCGTAAAGGACTTGGACAACGGCGCTACGTTCGAAACCATAAAAGAGGCACGGACATCGCTTGGCGCATTGACCAGCGATCGTTCCCTAAACCCCACGCTCAAAACGCACCTAAACGCCCTGAGAACTGCTCTCAGCGAGGATATGGGAGCAACGGCACGCACGACAAGCGACGAGGCTTTCACCGCGTGGAAGGCTGCCGATGACTTTTACAAGACGCACAAGGATGTCGATACCGGCTTTGGTCGTGGCTCCGATCCGTCAGCACTTTTAAACAAGAACGCCGATAACGCTTACGACTTCCTCATGGGCAAATCCAAAGCGGGCGCAGAGCGCATTCGCAATCTCAAAGGTCAGATCGTCCAAGAGGGCGGTGACGAGGTTTGGGATCGAGTGAAGGGTACGACGCTGTTGCGCGTTGCATCGGACAAATCTGGCACTGTTAGTGGTTCGACTTACGTTCGCAATTTCCGCCAGTTTGCACCAGAAGCAAAAGATGAGATTTGGGGTCCGATTGGTTCAGCCGAACGCGATCAGATGGAAACGATTGCGCGTGCAGCCGAGACACTGAAAAACTACGGCAGCAAGGCCAACCACAGCAACACCGAAAATCATCGTGCCGTCAAAGGCGAGTTCACTCGCGACAGTTTGCTAGCAGCGGCTGTCGTCGGTGGCGTCGGTTGGAAAGCCCTTGCTGGTGCTGCCGCCGTTAAAGGCATCAACGCTGTCAGTAAGGGCTACCAAGCCAAGATGCTGACAAATCCAGCAACTCGTGAATGGCTATCAGAGGTTCCCAAAACGGGCATCAAAAAGGGTGGCTTGACCACGCACGTTGACAAGCTGGTCGAGATGGGGCGTGCGACGAACGATCCAAGCATGCGAGTGGCAATCAACGAATATCTGCAGGCGGCAGGATACGAACAAAGAAACCGCTAACCGCGATAAATATGAGGTACGGGCAACGACCCGATCACCCAATAACAAGAATAATAAGGTGGTGACGAATGGCAGATTTCTCTGCAAGTACATGGAAAGAACAGGATTCGGCCAACACGGCACCGGCACCTAATGGTTTCCCGACTGGCGCTGCGCCAAATACGCTGCATCCAAGTCTTCGAAATCTTGTCGGCGCAAGCGTTCGCTCGTATCGCCGTATCAACGCGTTTTACACATCTACGGGAACGGCCACGGCGCTTGTTCTTACTCCAGAACAGGCAATCACAGCCTATGAAAAGGGTGCTCGCTGGGCATTCTATCCAAATATTGCCAATACCGGCGCAATGACGCTCAACATCAGTTCGCTTGGTGCAAAAAGCATTCTGCGTCGTGACGGCACTGCATTGGTTGCCGGTGATATTGCCGTTGGGCAGTTTACGGAAGTTGTCTATGACGGGTCAGCTTTCCGTGTCGAGTCCGGCGCTGGCGTCAAGTACACAGGCAACGTTACGGCTGGTTCGTTTACTGGCGGCACATTTGCCGGAAATGGGGCTGCGCTTACGAACTTAAATGCATCTGCGCTTGCAAGCGGTGCAATTCCGAATGCTGTTATTACGGGTTCGTATGACGGTATGGACATGCTGACTGCAAACCGAATTCGTTTGCTTGCGACAAATGACGCATCGAACGTATCGACAGCACACGCGTTTCAAGTCGGTCCAGATACCGGCACAAACCTAATTATCGACAACAACGAGATCATCGTTCGAACAGCTGGCGTCGGCGCTACGCTTTACATTCCGTTCGGTCTTGGTGTTGACGAAACCTCGAAGGTTGTTCGCAATAACGTCGAATACTGGCACCCATTGAATGATGGTCCCGGCACTGGTTTGGATGCTGATACCGTCGATGGCTACGAAGTTGCTCGTCTGTTTCGTGATAACGCATCGTTCTCGACAACGGGCAATCTCACCATGTCGAATAGTGCTCCCGAAATCGTAATGACGGACACGACTGCTGGTTCTTACAATACGAAGATGGCGGTCAACGCCAACAACGTTTATTTCCAGAAGCAGGCCGATGGTGTGACTACATGGACAACGTTCATGCAGTTCGAAATGGACACGACGAACGCTTACATCAATGGCGCTCAAGTTCTAACCAACGACAATTTCACAACCAACTATGTGAACGGTCGAATTGGTTACGTTCCAGCGAACTCCACGAACAGCATTGTTGCTGGAAATGGTATGTCGGGTGGCGGCACATATGCGGCATCTCGCACGCTAACGCTTGGCACTCCCGGCACGGTTACAAACACAAGCACGAACAGTGTTTCGGCCACATCACACACTCACGAAATTTCGCTTACATCAGCTGATATCAACGGCTTCCTTGGCTATACCGCTGCAAACGCCGCGAACAGCATTGTGGCCGGAAATGGTATGTCGGGTGGCGGCACAATTGGCGCCTCACGCACTCTCACACTTGGCACTCCGGGTGGCTTGACTGGCTCGACAACGAACGCTGTATCGACAACCAGCCACACACACTCGATCTCGCTGAACACTGCGGATATCGAAGGCTTCCTCAATTATGTCCCGGCTCGCAACACAACCAGCGTTGCAGCGGGCGATGGTCTTACTGGTGGCGGCACATTAGGTGCAAACCGTACGATCACGATGGGCACGCCATCCAGCATTACAAACTCAACCAGCAACAGCGTTTCGGGAACGTCACACACTCACGCATTGTCATTCACGGCTGCGGAAGTGTCGGGCAGTTCATCGAACACAGAGACGAACCTACCAATCGGCAGTTTTGTTGCCGTCTCAACAGGTGGTCAGGTTGTGAGACGCAGTTTGGCATCCGTCTATATCGATAACGGCAACACCTACAACTACACGCTCAACACTGGCGGCGCTCAATTGTCAGGTGGTTGGAGATCATGCGGACGCACTTCAAGTGACATTTATTTGTACCAAAGGACTAGTTAATGGACGATATTGCAGGAAAGATTGAAGTCGTAGCAGGCGAATATATCCCAACCACATTGATCAGTGTCGATGAGGTTCACGCTACAAACTTTGCGGATCACTATCAGTGCTTGATTACGATCAACACCAATTATGGTGTGCAGCAGATCATGTACGCATCCAACCCAACCGATCCGTATGGTTTGGGACCGGCAGTGAGGCAGTGGCTCGTTGATAATGAAGGATCATATATCATCCATCCATATGTTCCAGCACCGCCGATGCCGTACACGTATCAGGTGGCAACACTGTGGGAACGTTTGACGGATGACGAAGCGGAAGAGTTTGATGTCACATCAATGACGGCTTCACCGTTGAAGCTTCGCAAGCAATTCCTGCTTGCCGTCACAATGGCCTCGGATAGTGAATTGTTCGCGTGGCTACTTGCGCTGCTTACGAGCCTGTTTGGTGCTGCACGCGCTACAGCATTGCTAGCCCAGACGGCTTAACCAGCCGCCCGGATTTTATCGTGCGCTTGTCTAGCCCGCGTTATAGTGGCTTCGTCGGCATTGTCGGCACGCATGACCTGTTCAATCTCCGCGAATGGTAGGCTCATGCTGTTAAGCGCCATTACGAGTTCGCCTTGGGCATTGAACTGGTAAATGCGGCTGTATCCGGCAACGTAGACGAGGGCATGCTGTGACTGGAAATCGACCTGAACGGCAGTGATGAACTTTAGCAGCGATTGGGAAACCAGTGCACGGCTCTGATAGACAGCGAGATTGTCGTCGCTGTCCCAATTGGCCCGTTCAGTGGCGATCGTTTGGCTGACCCCTTGTAGCGCGTTGGACTGTTCTTCGAGTTGTTGGGCTTGCTTCTGCGCGTCCTTCAAATGGGCTGTTGTGTCCTGTACCGCTCTGCGAATTTCAAACAGGCGCTCTCTTATTTGAACGCGTTCGTCGCGATCATCGGCTAGTTCAGCCATATCCAGCAAGTTTGCTCTGCGCCGTTCCAAATCAGCCAGCGCGTTCTCGTCATTCTCGATGGCGGCCAAAAGCTGATTGCGGCTGGTGTTGTGAGGTACAGCACCACGCAAGGCATCAAGTTGGAACTCGGAAACGTGGTCTAGGATCGCTGCTTCCAAGGCATTGTAGCGAAACATTCTTGAGCCTGCCGCGCATCCAGTGCCGTGGGTTCGTGCTCTCATGCAGCCAAAATAGGAGTGGCGGTTGTTGGTTGAGCCGCCGTAGTACATTTTGAGACGGCCACCACACGAACTGCAAACGGTTGACCTCGCGAACAAGTTTGCGAAGCGTTCGCCCTTTCGGCCAACCAGCGGGTGATCTGGCCGATTGCGTTGGACGCGCCAATACTGTTCTTCCGAGATTACGGCGGGATAGTAGTTGCGGATCGGTTCGCCCATTACAACGCGCTTGCCGTCAATCTCCTCGTAAAGCGTTAGCGTGCCGATACAGGTCTCGTCTTTGATGATCCGCGTTATCGCAGCATCACGCCATTGCTGTTTCGGATTGATGCCGCGACGAAGGACAGGGGTGTTTTCGAGATTGAGAATGCGAGCCGCTTTGTGGGTGCCAACGCCAGATTCGATTAGATCGAAAATCCGTTGAATGGTTGGCCCATGGCTATTGATCTCGTACCGCCATTCGGAACTGTCACCGACACGTATCTGGTCGATCCATCCAGCAATGTTTTTATTGTAGATCGGCTTACCCGCTAACGCATCGATCTTCTTTTTGCGGATTCGATCTTTTGCGCGAAACGACTTTGTGGCGCTTTCTTCGTGGGCGCGGCTCATGATCGTAAGCGAGATTATGAGTTGCGTGAAATCCTTGCCTTCGCTGTAAACGTTGCCGTCGATCAGCGTTACGACCGTCACGCCAGCTTTAAGCAAATTGAGAAGTTGCAACTGGGCATCAATGACTGCTTCGCGAGATAAGCGGTCAAGGCTTTCGACTATTAGGAACGAGCCTTTAGCGACTTCACCGCGTTTGACGAGATCGAGAAAACCGCCGAGTGCGCCAAACTTTACGTGCTTGCCGTGGTAGCCCGATCCAACGTCTTTCAGTTGTTCATCGAGATCTAGTCCGTGCTCGTCAGCGTAGGCTTTTGCCTGTCGCAACTGACGGTTCAAACCATCACCAGCAAACTGTCCAGCCGATGAAATTCGTATGTAGGAGTATGCTTTAGGTTTCGCTTGCATGGCTTTTCCGTCTTGCTGCGCAGTCTAGCGCGTAGGGGTAAACAAAGCGTCAGGGGCAGTGCACACAAAGCCCTGTCGTGGGAGATCGGCAAATGGAAGCATGCGCAGGAAACGTTCGACATGCTGCAGTTCGGCCTGCGGCTGGGACTCGATCCGCGCCAACTGGTGACGACCACGCCGCGACCGGTGCCGGTGCTGAAGCAACTGATTGCCGACCCCGGCACGCGGCTGATCAAGATCTCCACAGCCGGTAACGCCGGCAATCTGGCACCGGGCTTTATCGCGGCGCTGGAGCGACGCTATGGCGGGACGCGGCTCGGGCGCCAGGAACTCGGCGGCGAGCTGATCGAGGATCGCGACGACGCGCTGTGGAAGCGCACCGACCTCGAGGCCTGCGTGACGCGGTTTACCGGGGTTCTGCGGCGAATCGTGGTGGCGGTCGATCCGCCCTCGGGATCCGGTGAAAACTCCTGCTGCGGCATTGTCGTGGCGGGTGTCGAGGCAAGCGAAGGTTCGCCTGGCCGGGCCGTGGTGCTGGCCGATTGTTCGGTGACCGGCCAGACGCCGGGCGGCTGGGCAAAGGCCGTGGTGAAGGCGTATTCGCGGTTTTCGGCCGACCGCGTCGTGGCCGAGGGCAACCAGGGCGGCGACATGGTGCCGGCGATGCTGAAAAGCATCGACGCCAACCTGCCGGTGACGGTGGTGCATGCATCCCGCGGAAAGTTTGCCCGCGCAGAACCGGTCGCAGCCCTCTACGAGCAGGGACGGGTGGTGCATGCGGGACGGTTTGCGGAGCTGGAGGACCAGATGTGCGATTTCGGTCCCAACGGACTGTCATCGGGACGCTCGCCGGACCGGCTGGATGCGCTGGTCTGGGCGTTGACGGCGCTTGTTTTGGACGGCCTGGGCGAGCCGCGCGTCAGGGGGATTTGAGCCTAGGCCCGGTGTGGCGCTTCTGGTGAACCGCGCAACGAAAAGCGGCCCGGACAGGGCCGCTCAAGCGTTCTATATCTGACAGTTGGCTACTGCCAACAGTTGCAATTCAGCTTTTAGCCGGCACAGCCGGAGCGCTGTCGCGCATCTGCTTCCATTCGGATTCCATGCGCTCGAGGACGTGCTGCGGCACCGATTTCGTGGCGGCTGTCTGGGCGGTCTGCTGCATCATCATGATCTCCGGATTGTGCGCTGCACCATCATGGTGGTGCGCCCCTATGAACGTCGCATGGTTGGATTGGTTCCACATCCTTACTCCGAAGTAAATCGTCACTAACAGACTAAAACGATTTAGTTTTTTCTAAACCGATTGAAACCTTCGAACGCGGTAAAGGGGTAGGATTAACATGGGATACGAGCGCAGTTTTTTCTTCGATCACGTGCGCAGGAACCCGTTCAGCGGGCGGTTGGCAAGTGGTCAGGTGGCCGGGTTGGCTGCTGTTTTGGAGGCATGGGAGGCGCGCAACCCCATCGAAGGCCCCGCGGCGCTTGCCTATGCGCTGGCGACCGCGTTTCACGAGACGGCAGCGACGATGCAGCCGGTGCGCGAAACGCTGGCCAAGACCGATCAGCTTGCGGTGGTGCGGCTGGAAAGCGCTTACAGCGCCGGCCGGCTGCGGACGGTGAAGACGCCGTACTGGCGTTACGATGCCGATGGCCGCACCTGGCTGGGGCGCGGGCTCGTGCAACTGACCCACAGGCGCAACTACCAGAAAATGTCGGCGCTGACAGGGATCGATCTGGTCACGGCACCTCACCGCGCCATGGAGATGGATGTGGCAGTAAAAATCCTGATCGAGGGCATGCGGGCCGGCAGTTTCACCGGCCGCAAGCTCGGCGATTATTTCGGCCCTGGGAAATCGGACTGGGTCGGGGCGCGAAAAATCATCAATGGCAATGACCGGGCGGCGCAGGTGGCGGGGTACGCGAAAGCGTTCGCGGCAGCGCTGCGGGACGATGCGGCGATGGCGGCCTGAGGGCTGGTTGAGGGCTGGTTGAGGGTGAAGTGATCCCGGATCGAGTGAAGGATGCGATGATGAGATTTCCATTCCGGCTTCCTGGGCTTTCCCGCATCGCGCCGCCTCAGGAAACCAAGGCGACGTCGGGGCTATCGTCGGGCTTTGCGATCGTATCTGGCGATGGCGCGGCGCACTGGTCCGGGCGGTCCTATGCGGCTCTGGCAAAGGCCGGGTTCATGAAGAACCCGATCGCCTATCGGGCCATGCGGATGGTGGCCGAAGCTGCCGCCGCCGTGCCGTGGCTTGCCTATCGGGGGACGAGCGAGGCAGCCGATCATCCGGCGCTGGCGCTTCTGGCACGTCCGAACGGGCGCCAGAGCGGGCCGGATTTCTTCGAGGCGCTGTACGGGCATCTGCTTTTGTCCGGCAATGCCTATGTGGAGCCGCTGGCGCTTGGCGGCGACCTGCGGGAACTGCATTTGCTGCGGCCGGACCGGGTGAGCGTCGTCGAGGGGCGCGACGGCTGGATTGCGGCCTATGATTATCGCGCCGGGCAGGTGACACGGCGGCTTGCCGTCGATCGTGACGGGCCGGGGCTGCTGCACCTGAAGCTGTTTCACCCGCTCGACGACCATTGTGGCCTGTCGCCGCTGGTGGCGGCTGGCGCAGCGCTCGACCTTTCCAATGCGGCGGCGGGCTGGAACAAGGCGCTGCTCGACAATTCCGCAAGACCGTCCGGCGCGCTGGTCTACCAGCCGAAGGACGGCGGCAATCTTTCCGCGGATCAGTATCAGCGGCTGAAGGACGAACTGGAGGCGGGCTATTCGGGGGCGGTAAATGCCGGCCGGCCGCTGCTTCTGGAAGGCGGGCTGGACTGGAAGGCGATGGGGCTTTCGCCGAAGGACATGGATTTCATCGAGGCGAAGAACGGTGCTGCCCGCGACATTGCGCTGGCGCTCGGCGTGCCGCCAATGCTGATCGGCATTCCCGGTGACAATACCTATGCCAACTACCAGGAGGCCAACCGCGCCCTTTACCGGCTCACGGTGCTGCCGTTGATTGCCCGAACGGCCGCAAGCTTTTCCGCCTGGCTTTCGGATACGCTCGGGGAGGGACTTCGGCTGGAACCGGATCTCGACGGGGTGGCAGGTCTCTCGGCCGAGCGTGAGGCGCTGTGGGCGCGGATCGGTGCTGCAGCCTTCCTGACCGAGGACGAGAAGCGCGAGGCGGTGGGTTATTCGGCGTGATTGCCCGATCGCGGCGCAAGGTGTAATTTGTAATACGGTGTATTACAGATGGAGATCGTCATGGCAGACGCCAACTCTGACAAGAAGGCCGAAAAGCCCGTTCTCTCGGACCCGATCACCTTGCGCGTGCCGCAGGACATTCTCGACGATATCGAGAAGATCGCCGAGACATCCGATCGCAGCAGAAGCTGGGTGATTGTCCGGGCGTTGAAATATTATCTGATGGCGGAGGGGAATGACATCCTGCAGATCCGCAAGGGCGAGGAACAAATTGCGCGCGGCGAATTCGTCGATGCGGAGGAGTTCTTCGCGGAGGTGCTCGACGAGAAGAAGAGCGACGCCGCCTGATGCGGATCAGGCTCTCCAAGGATGCGGCGCTCTTTCTGAGAAGCGAGCAGCGGTATCTGGAGCGTTTCAATCCGCGCGCCGCCGAAGCGGTGCTGCGGCAGTTGCGGGGATCGATGCGGCTCTTGCTGGACTATCCGCAAGCCGGGAGCCCGATTGAGGCGCTGGAAGGAAGGCGCCGTTTCGTGTCCGGCGAATATGTCATCGACTACAGGATGGAGAAGGGGATCATCTCCGTTTCCCACATCCGACACGGCCGACAACTGCCACCCGATCTCTTAGCGGACGGACCGGCAGATGAAGGAAACTGAGAGACTCAACTTCTCAAACCCCTGACTCAACTCGTCAACGCGGTCTCGCAAGTGATTCAGGGGATTGATGAAAACCTGAAGGCCTCATGTGGCGCGTGAAGATGCGCGAGGCCTTGGCGGTTGCGGATGGAGATCCGCTTTCCGGCTGACACTCTCAACATAACCCAGAAAGTTTAACGATGGCTGACCTTGGGCACGATCCGGGAACGCTTGGCGTGTGGGCTGCGCGGACCGCAGGTGCGGTGGCGGGTGCGGGCGTTTCGCTGGTCTATCTCCTGCCGAAAAGCGGGCACGAGGCGGCGAGCCGGTTTCTGACCGGGGTGGCCTGCGGACTGATCTTCGGCGGGCCGGCCGGGCTTTGGCTGATGGCACGGTTGGGGATCAGCGGTGAGCTTCCCGAGCCGGAGACCTTGCTGGCGGGATCGGCTGCCGCCAGCCTTTCGGCCTGGTGGGTGCTGGGCGCGCTGTCGCGCTTAGCCGAGCGATACGGGCGCCGCAGGGAGTAAGGCGCTCCCGACGGCGACGACCTCCTTCCGCCGCGGGCGGATGGGTTCGACAGGTTCAGTGACATTGCAGGAGATCCCGATGCACGCTGACCGCGGGCAATGCCCGCCCATGCGCCCGAATGTGCGCAAATTCGCCAATCTGGAACTGGCCGGCATTGCCGGCGACGGCACGTTTTCCGGTTATGCCAGCGTGTTCGGCGAGGTCGATCTCGGTCGTGACCGGATCGAACGGGGGGCGTTTCTCTCCTCGCTTGTCGAACGCGGCGCAACCGGCGTGCGCATGCTTTACCAGCACGACCCGAACGAGCCGATCGGCGCCTGGAAGACGATCCGCGAGGATGGTCGCGGGCTGTTCGTCGAGGGCGTACTGTCGCCAGGCGTCGCCCGATCGCGGGAAGTGCTGGCGCTGATGAAATCCGGTGCGCTGGACGGGCTCTCGATCGGCTTTCGAACCGTACGGGCCCGCACCGACGCCAAGACGGGGGTGCGGCGCATTCTCGAGGCGGATCTTTGGGAAATCTCCGTCGTGACCTTTCCGATGCTGCCATCGGCACGGGTGTCCGACGTCAAGCATCAGCGCTTCTTTCGCGACCGCGAGACGGAGCTCGTTCGCCAGATGCGGCGGGCGGCGAAGATGATGTGGAGATCGTCGTTCAGGCAGAACAAGGCTTAATGGAGAAGGATAGGACATGATGACGGGACAGGGACAGGGAAGTGGCGCCGTGGCGCCGGAAGTGAAAGCCGTGCCGGAAACGGTGACGGCCGCGCTCGACGAATTCATGGAGGCGTTCGAGGCCTTCAAGGACGTCAACGACCGAAGGCTCGGCGAGATCGAGCAGAAGCTGACTGCCGACGTGGTGACCCGCGACAAGGTGGATCGCATCAACCGCGCCATGGACGACCAGAAACGGGTGCTGGACCAGCTGGCGCTGAAGAAGGCGCGGCTGCCGCTCGGTGGCCGGGGTGGGTATGGCCAGAGTGCCGATCTTTCGCCTGAGGCGATGGAGCACAAGGCGGGGTTCGACGCCTATATCCGTCGCGGCGAGGACAATGGACTGCGCGAGCTGGAGGCGAAGGCGTTCTCCGTTGGGGTCGGCGCCGATGGCGGCTATCTCGTGCCGCCGGAGACCGACACGGAAATCGGCCGCCGCGTGTCCGTCGTGTCGCCGATGCGGGCGCTTTCGACCGTGCGCACCGTCTCGACTTCTGTCCTGAAGAAACCGTTCTCGACGACGGGGCTGACCACCGGCTGGGTTGCGGAAACGGCGGCGCGGCCGCAGACCAATACGCCGCTTCTGGCCGAACTCGCCTTCCCGACCATGGAACTCTACGCCATGCCGGCCGCCACGCAGGCGCTGCTCGACGACGCGGCTGTCGACATGGAGGCCTGGATTGCCGGCGAGGTGGATATCGTGTTTGCCGAGCAGGAGGGCGATGCCTTCGTGCGCGGTGACGGGGTAAACAAGCCGAAGGGTTTTCTCGCCTATACGGCTGTTGCCGATGCGAGCTGGGCCTGGGGCAGTCTTGGCTATATCGCAACCGGTGTTGCCGGCGGCTGGAAGGCGACCAATCCCTCCGACACGCTGATCGAGGTGATCTACGCGCTCAAGGCCGGTCATCGTCAGAACGGCACGTTCATGATGAACCGCAAGGTGCAGGCCGATATCCGCAAGTTCAAGGATGTCGACGGCAACTACCTGTGGCGGCCGCCGGCAAGTGCGGGCCAGGCCGCCTCGCTGATGGGCTTTCCGATCGCAGAAGCCGAGGAAATGCCTGACATTGCCGCAAGCTCGACGTCGCTTGCCTTCGGAGACTTCCGCTCGGGCTATCTCGTGGTCGATCGGGCCGGCGTGCGCATCCTGCGCGATCCGTATTCCGCCAAGCCCTATGTGCTGTTCTACACCACCAAGCGGGTCGGCGGCGGGGTGCAGAATTTCGAGGCGATCAAGCTGGTGCGGTTCGCCGTGAGCTAATCGGCCGGGCGGACTAACGTTTGCCGGAACTACCCGTCATCCGGCCATCCCCACCTTCTTCCCGCAGCGGCGGGGAGAGGATGGGCAGGGCCGGATATCATCTTCGACGAGGATCCCCATGACCTATGCCCAGACCAATCCGCCCCTGGCGGAACCGCTGACGCTTGCCGAGGCAAAGGCGCATCTGCGTCTTGACGGCGCTGATGAGGATGCGCTGATCGGATCGCTGATTGCGACTGCCCGCGAGCATCTGGAGCGTGAGACGGGCCTATGCCTGATGGCGCAGTCCTGGCGGCTCTATCTCGACCGCTGGCCCTGCGACGGCGTGATCCGCATCCTCAAGTCTCCCGTGCAAGCGATTCAGAGCGTTACGATTTACGATGCTGCAGGGAATGCGGTTGATGTGTCGCTTGAAGACCATCTGCTCGACGGCAAGGGGCGACCAGCGCGACTGTGGCTGCGCTCGACGATCGATCCCGGCCAGGTGATGAACGGCATCGAGATCGACTTTTCGGCCGGCTATGGCGAGGCCGGGACCGATGTGCCGGATACGCTGAAGCGGGCGATGTTGATCCATATCGGCCATATGTTCGCCTTCCGCGGCGTGCTGTCGCCCGACCAGCAGCCGGCGGGAATTCCCGATGGCTATGAGCGCCTGATCGCGGCCTTTCGCATGCGGAGGCTGTGATGGTGGTGTTTCTCGACCCCGGCCAGATGACCGCCCGGCTGGAGCTGGAAGATGCGGTTTCCGTATCCGACGGTCAGGGTGGTGCGACCGTAACCTGGCAATCGGTGGCGGCCGTTTGGGCAATGATCGAGCCGGTCTCATTCGTTGTGACCGAAGCGGCAAGTGCCGAGGTGGGCACGGTCAGCCACCGGATCTGGATCCGGTTTCGAAGCGATGTCGCGGCCGGGCAGAGGCTGACCAAGGGCGCGCGGATCTTCCTGCTGAAACTGGTGCGCGACCCTGACGAGACCGGTCGCTATCTGGTCTGCCAATGCGAGGAGCAGGCACTATGACCTCAGCCTCCAATGCATTGATGAAGGCGGTCCATGCGCGGCTGACCGGCGACGCCGCATTGACGGCGCTGGTCGGTCAAGGCGGTGTCCACGACCGGCTGATGCCGAAGCCGAAACTGCCGGCGATCGCCTTTGGGGAGTGGGAGACGCGTGACTATTCGACCGGTACGGAACCGGGCGAGGCGCATAGCCTGACCATCACGGTGTGGTCGCAGGCCGAGGGGCGAAGGCAGGCGCAGGAGATCGCAAGCCGGGTGGACACGCTGCTGCACGATGCGGCGCTGACGCTGGAAGGGTTTGTGCTGGTGAGCCTGTTGCGGACTGGGTCGCGCACCAGGCGTGAGCCGAACACGCGATATCTTCAGGTCGAGCTGCGTTACCGTGCGGTGACTGAGTGAGAGGCCGCCATGCGGTTACTCTGCCGCACGAGATGCATGAGGAAGAGGATGCCGGTAAGCGCCGAGCCGGCCAGAAGGACGGTGACGACGAGAACCGTCAGCGCGCCCGATCGATCGAGCAGTGCTGTGAACACGACGGGGGCGAGCGCATTGGCAAGGTTCTGCGGCATGGACAGCCGTGCGGCCTGGCGGCCATAGTCGCGCGGTGAAAACAGGGCGAGCGGCAGCAGCGCCTTTGCGACCTGCAGGACTGCCGAGCCGATGCCGTAAAGCCCGATGAAGATCCACAGCGTTGCGGTCGACGACGGCAGGACGATGAGGCTGAGAAAGCCGAGGATCATGAAGCTATTGCCGGTCACGGCCGTAATGAACGGATTGCCGCGCTTGCCGAGCAGCATATCGAATGCACGCGCCGAAATGCCGATGACGCCACGCGCTGCGGCAAGCTGCAGGGCAAATTCAGGCGTCGCACCGGATTGCCGCAACAGTTCCAGAAGCGACGGCGACACGCCGTAGGATGCGAAGGAGGCAATGGTGGTGGCGGTGGCGACCAGAAGGAAGGCGAGCTTGCCTTGCCGATTGGTGAAGGCGACCGGGGGCGCATCGACGCCGGCATCGGCGGTGTCCCAGGCGATCGGCTTCGGCAGGGCGAAGAGATAGAGCGGCACGCAGACGAACAGATGCACGAAAGCGCAGACCATCATCGTGGTGCGCCAGCCGATGAGATCGTTTCCGAGACTGAGCAGCGGCCAGAAGATGGTGGCGGAGAGGCCGGTAAACAGCATCAGGATGGTGATGCTGCGACGTCCCTTCGTGCCTTCACGCTCGACCACCGCGGCATAGGCCGGTGCCGAGAGACAAAAGGCGCCGCCGGCACCGAGCAGGATCCACGCGACCGCATAAAGCGGCAGGCCGTTCGAGACGGACAGCACGAGCAGCCCGGCGCAGAAGAATACGGAACCGGCAGCGAGAACCTTGGCCGCCCCGTGGCGCCCGAGCAGCCGGCCGACGAGCGGACCACAAAACGCGCTGGCGAGCATCATCACCGACAATCCGGCAAACACCATTTCGTTGGCTAGGCCGAGATCGGGCGCGATGGAGCGACCGAGAACGCCGAGGCTTTCGAACGTGGTGCCCCAGCCGATGAGTTGCGTGATGGCGAGAACGCCAATGGTCCGGGCAGACCGGAGGGGGGACTTGGTCAATGCGATATCGCGATGGGGAGCGGGCGAGGAAATGTGTCCCGCGGCTGTAGCAGGTCGGCACGCAACCCGAAAGCATCAATACTTCAAAGCGGTTGGAAAAGGATCGGGACATGGTGGCACAGAAGGGCAAGGACCTTCTCCTGAAGGTGGATAATAGCGGAACGTTTCTGACCGTGGCGGGACTGCGCTCCAGGCGGATCGCCTTCAACGCCGAAACGGTCGACATTACCGATGCCGAAAGCAGCGGGCGCTGGCGCGAACTTCTGGGCGGGGCGGGGGTGCAGCGGGCATCGCTGAGCGGTTCGGGCATCTTCAAGGACGGCACGAGCGACGCGCTGGTGCGCAGCACGTTCTTTGCCGGCACGATCCTGTCCTGGCAGATCATCATCCCCAGTTTCGCGACACTGGCGGGTGCGTTCCAGGTGACGGCGCTCGAATATTCCGGCGAGCACAATGGCGAAATCCGGTTCGAGATTGCGCTCGAATCCGCCGGCGTCGTGAGTTTCACAGCATTGTAAGAGCATGAAAGGGGGATTTCATGGGCATGCATGGACGGGCCAACCGCCGACGCGGCGAGGTGGAGGCCGAAATGGACGGCGAGCGGCGCATCCTGTGTCTGACGCTCGGCGCGCTGGCAGAACTGGAAACGGCCTTTGCGGCGAGCGATCTGACGGAGCTCGCGGGACGGTTTTCCTCCGGGCGGATGAAGGCAGCCGACATGATCCGCATCATCGGGGCGGGCCTTCGCGGCGGCGGCAACCTGATTACCGACGACGAGGCGGCGGCGATGAGCGTCGATGGCGGGATCCTGTCCTGTGCGCGGATCGTCGGCGAGTTGCTGAGTGCTGCCTTCGGCACGGATGAGGGCACGTCACCCGCAAACCCCTGATGGCCGCAGCGGGCGGGAAGGCGCAAACGTTTGAGCCTTTTCCATGGGATGCGGCGATGCACGCCGGTCTCTGCCTGCTGCGGCTTTCCGCACCGCAATTCTGGGCGATGACGCCACGGGAACTGTTTGCCGCAACCGGCGGCCTGATCAAACGCGCGACGTCGATCGAGCGAGCCGGGCTGGAGACGCTGATGCGGGCTTTTCCGGATGGGGCGTGATTTTGCGAGCCGGTTGATCTTCGATGTGAACGGGAGCGGATGCGATGGATCCAGATGACGAGACGTTTGGCGCGGCGGTGGCGGGGGCTGAAGCCTTGTCTGGCGTGATGGCGGATCTTGAGGCGCGTTCGGACCGGTTCGGCCGGGCTTTGACCAGTGCACTGAGCACGGCGACGACCGGGGGCAAGGGGCTGGACGATGTGTTGAAAGGGCTCGGCAACCGGCTGGCGGATATTTCGCTAACGGCAGGGCTGAAGCCGCTCGAAAGCCTGCTGGGCAATGCAGTGAGCGGGCTGATCGGGTCTGTGACGCCGTTTGCCGATGGCGGCGTCGTGCGGGCGCCGACTTTCTTTTCGATGGGCGGCGGCACCGGGCTGATGGGCGAGGCGGGTGCCGAGGCGATCCTGCCGCTTCGGCGCGGATCGGACGGCGCGCTCGGCGTGGCGTCAGCTGGCGGCGGCGGGGGAGCGCAGGTGGTGTTCAACGTGACCGCGACGGATGCGGCGAGTTTTCGCAAAAGCGAGGGCCAGATTTCGGCGATGCTGGCACGCAGCGTTTCGCGCGGAAACAGAGGATTGTGAGGGGCAGCGATGAGCGGATTTCATGAGGTGCGCTTTCCCCTGCGGGTGGCGCTTGGCGCTTCCGGCGGGCCTGTGCGCCGGACCGATATCGTCAATCTGTCCAATGGCCGGGAGGCCCGCAACCAGCGCTGGCGGGATTCGCGGCGAAGCTATGAAGCCGGATCCGGGGTGAAATCGGTTGCCGATCTCTATGCGGTTCTGGAGTTCTTCGAGGCACGCGGCGGCCAGCTCTACGGCTTCAGGTTTCGCGATCCGGTCGACTGGAAATCCTGTGGGCCGGGCCAGGCGATCTCGGCAAGCGACCAGCAGATCGGGGTCGGCGATGGGGCGAACTCTGCGTTCTCGCTGACGAAAACCTATGCGGATGCGGCCGGCGGCTGGGAGCGACGGATCACCAAGCCGGTGGCGGGAACGGTGGTCGTGTCGGTCGGCGGCGTGGCGAAGGCAGCGACGTCCTTCACCGTCGATACGACGACCGGCATCGTGACCTTTGCGGAAGGGCAGGTGCCTACGGCCGGCCAGATCGTGCGGGCCGGGTTCGAATTCGACGTGGCCGTGCGCTTCGATACCGACCGGATCGAGATCAATCTGGCGCATTTCGACGCCGGGCGTATCCCGGCCATTCCATTGACGGAGGTGCTGGCATGAGGGCGATCCCGGCGGGTCTTGCCGCCCATCTGATCGGCGAGGCGACCACGATCTGCTATTGCTGGCGGGTGACGCGACGTGACGCGGTGGTGCTTGGGTTTACCGAGCATGACCGCGACCTGGTCTTTGCCGGCACGACATTTCTGGCGGCAAGCGGCTTTGCGGCGAGCGAGGCGGAACAGGCGCTTGGCATGGCCGCCAGCGCGGAAGAGGTGGAGGGCGGCCTCTCGAGCGCTGCAATCGACGAGGCGGATCTTGCAAGCGGGCGCTATGACGGCGCGCGGGTCGAGCTGTTCGTGGTCAACTGGGCGGATCTGGCTCAGCATATGCTGCTCAATATCCGCGAGATCGGCGAAGTCTCGCGATCGGGCGGTGCTTTCAGGGCCGAGTTGCGCAGCCTTGCGCATCGACTGGGCCAGCCGAAGGGCCGGGTCTATGGCAGGCGCTGCGACGCGAGCCTTGGCGATACCAGCTGCCGGGTGAACCTCTCGGCCTGGCGCGGGAATGGCATGGTGGATGCGGTGATCGATCAAAGCCGCATCGTCGTCTCGGGTCTTTCCGGATTTGCAGAGGGATTTTTCGGCCGGGGCATCGCGGAATTTGCAGGCGGGTCGCAGGTGGATATCGAGGTTCACGAGCGACGCGCAGACGGCAAGGCGGTGCTGACATTCTGGTTGCCGCTGGAGCAGGTGGTCGTTCCCGGACAGGCGGTGACGTTGACGGCCGGTTGCGACAAGACGGTCTCGACGTGCGGCGGGAGGTTTGCGAACATCCTCAATTTCCGCGGCTTTCCGCATGTGCCGGGTTCGGATTTTGCCTATTCGTATGTGGATGGCGAGCGGCTGCATGACGGCGGAGCGCTGTTCGAATGAGCGCCGCCGGAGGGCGGATCGTCGCGGTGGCGGAAAGCTGGATCGGCACGCCCTATCGGCATCAGGGCGCAACGCGCGGCATCGGCTGCGATTGCATAGGCCTGATCCGCGGCATCTGGCGGGAGCTTTACGGCGAGGAGCCGGAACCGGTGGGTCCTTATGCGCCCGACTGGGCGGAACGGGGCGGCGAGGACCGGATGGCGGAGGCTGGCATCCGGCTGTTTGGACCGTCATTTGGCGTCGTGCAGATGCAGCCGGGCGATCTGCTGCTGTTTCGTTGGCGACCGGACACGATGATGAAGCATGCGGGCATTCTGGCCGGGCCGTCCCATTTCATTCATGCCTACGAGCAGATGGCGGTGACACGCTCGGTTCTGGTGCCCTCCTGGCGCCGCAAAATCGCTGCAGTGCACCGGTTTCCGCCGGCAAGGGATGGCGCGCTCCTCGCGCCAATCGGGGCACGTTCCCTCTCTCCGCGAGCGGGGTTAGAGTGAGGGGCAGCCACGTCCTTTTCTGCCTCCAAAATCTGATAGATCCACAACATGAGCGCGCATCCAGTTCACGGCTGGGGCGGCGTGAGGGGGTTCCATGGCGACGATCCTGTTTCAGGCGGCGGGTGCGGCACTTGGTGGGGTGTTCGGTCCTGTCGGGGCGATCCTTGGGCGGGCGGCGGGGGCGTTGGCGGGGAGCGTGGTTGATCGGGCGTTGATCAACGGGTCCTCGACCGTCTCGGGCGCGAGGCTTGCGACGGCGCGTATTCCGGGGGCCGATGAAGGGGCGGCGGTCAGCCGGGTTTATGGCACCGCGAGGATCGGGGGTACGCTGATCTGGGCGACGCGGTTCGAGGAGGAGGCGACGCGGGAGCGGACCGGCGCCAAGGCGACGGGCGGGTCTCAGACGGAAACGTTTCAGTATTTCGCCAACTTCGCCGTCGGGCTATGCGAGGGACCGATCGCCTGCGTGCGGCGCGTCTGGGCCGATGGCCAGGAAGTGGACCTGACGGCGATCGAGATGCGGGTGCATGTGGGCGACGAGACGCAGTTGCCGGATCCGCTGATCGAGGCGAAGCAGGGGGAAGGAAAGGCGCCGGCCTATCGCGGGCTTGCCTATGTCGTGCTCGACCGGTTGCCGCTGGAAGCGTTCGGCAACCGCATTCCGCTGCTGCAGTTCGAGGTGGTGCGGCCGGTGGGGACACTGGAGCGGCAGATCCGGGCGGTGACGATTATTCCCGGCGCGACCGAGCATGGCTATCACACGGTTCAGGTGACCGAGAAGACGGCGGAAGGCAGCGCCCGCATTCTCAACCGCAACACGATGGTGGCAACGACCGACTGGCAGGCATCGCTCGACGAACTGCAGGCGCTCTGCCCCGATCTTGAGAGCGTGGCGCTGGTCGTCGCCTGGTTCGGGACGGATCTGCGCGCGGGCCAATGCCGCATTCTGCCGGGTGTCGAGGTGGAGACACGGCGCGACGAAAGCACCGTATGGTCGGTTGCCGGGGTGGTGAGGAGCGCGGCGCACCGCGTCAGTTCGTCGGGAGGCGGGCCGGCCTATGGCGGCACGCCTGGGGATGCAAGCGTGCTCGCGGCGATTGCCGATCTCAAGGCGCGCGGGCTGAAGGTGTTTCTCTATCCGTTCGTGATGATGGACATCGCGCCGGGTAATGGTCTGGCCGATCCCTATGGCCAGGCGGAGCAGGCAAGCTACCCGTGGCGCGGGCGGATTACCTGTCACCCTGCACCGGGACTGGCGGGGAGTGCCGACAGGACGTCGGTTGCGAGGACGCAGGTCGAGGCTTTTGCCAACGGGGCGGACGGCTATCGGCGGATGGTGCTGCATTATGCCGAGCTCGCCAATACGGCCGGTGGCGTCGAGGGGCTGGTGATCGGATCGGAACTGCGGGGGCTGACGCAGATCCGCGATCAGACCGGTGCGTTTCCGTTCGTCGAGGCGCTGGTGACGCTGGCATCGGATTTGCGGGCGCTTGTCGGACCGACGACGGCGCTGACCTATGGCGCGGACTGGAGCGAATATTTCGGCTACCACCCGCAGGACGGTTCCGGCGATGTGTTGTTCCATCTCGATCCGCTCTGGGCGTCGCCTCATATCGATGCGGTCGGGATCGACAATTACATGCCGCTCTCCGACTGGCGCGACGAGGATCTGGCAGCGGCAAATCCGGATGGGTTCCGGTCCTGCGACGACCGGGCGGCGATGGCGGCGCAGATTGCGGCGGGCGAAGGGTTCGACTGGTATTACGCAAGCGAGGCCGACCGGGCGACCCGGCTGCGCTCGCCGATCACCGACGGGCTGGCGGGTAAGCCCTGGGTGTTTCGCGCCAAGGATCTCCAGGGGTGGTGGGACAACCGACACTATAACCGGGTGGGCGGCGTGGAGAGTGCGGCGTCGACAGCCTGGTTGCCGGGGATGAAGCCGATCTGGTTTACCGAACTGGGTTGCCCGGCTGTCGACAAGGGCGCCAACCAGCCGAATGTGTTTGTCGATCCGAAATCGGTGGAAAGCAGCCTGCCGTATTTCTCGTCCGGCGGGCGATCCGACAGCCAGCAGCGACGGTTTCTCGAAGCGCATCATGGCTGGTGGCAGGGCGAGGCGGCACCCGCCGGCATGGTCGATCCGGATCATGTGTTCGTCTGGACATGGGATGCGCGGCCGTCTCCGGCCTTTCCCGACGACCTGACGATCTGGAGCGACGGCGAGAACTGGCGCACGGGGCATTGGCTGAACGGCAGGCTGGGCGGAACGACGCTTGCCGACGCGATCGCGGCGATCCTGACCGATCACGGTTTTGACGATTTCGACGTGTCCGGCGTGACCGGCGATCTGACCGGCTATGTGCAGGCTGATGTTACCTCGGCGCGCTCGCTGCTGGAGCCTCTGTTGAGTGTGTTCCAGATCGACGTCAGCGAGGATGCCGGGCTGTTGCGATTCCGCTCGAGGCAGGGTGCGAGCCTTGCCGCGCGCGAGATCGGGATCGTGGCGGAGGTCGAAGGCGAACCCCTCTGGTCGGAAAGCCGGGGCCACGACAGCGACTTCCCGGCGCAAGCGGTGTTGGGCTTCTACAATCCGGTTCTGGACTACGAGCAGGCGAGCGCACGGTCGCGCCGCGCTACGGCCGAAAGCGAGCGTGTGGCAAGCTACGACCTGCCGGCGACGCTTGGCGAGGAGGCGGCGCTCGGGGCGGTGGAATCGGTGCTGCGAGCGCAGCGCGTGGCACGGCGCTCGATCTCCTTCACGCTGCCGCCGCAGGATCTGGCGCTCGAGCCCGGCGATGCGGTGCACCTGGCAGATGGTCCCGACGGTATCTTCGTCGTCCAGCGGGTCGAGGACGGGACGGTGCGGCGGATCGAGGCACAGAACCATGCGCCGCTTCCGCCTGGTCGCTATGACGCAGTGACGACGCGGCGTGAGAGCGGTCGTTCGGCGAGCGACGCCTTTGCGCCGGTCCTCCATTTTCTCGACCTGCCGCGGCTGACCTCGTCCGATGAGGCAGGGTTTGCGGCGGTGGCAGCCTATTGCAGGCCCTGGCGGCGGATCGCGGTTTCGTCTTCGGCAACGACCGATGGATATCGCCGGCGGGTGACGGTCGATCGCCCAGCAAGGCTCGGCTTGCTGGTTTCGGCGCTCGATCCCGGTGTAACGGGACGGTTCGACCGCTCAAAAGTGCTCGATCTCGACCTTTATTTCGGCGGTCTCTCGTCGGCGCAGGCGCTGGCGGTGTTGAGCAGCGACAACCGGCTAGCCATCCGCGCGTCAAACGGCATCTGGGAGATCGTCGGGTTTGCCGAGGCGCAGGAGATCGCGGCGGGGCGATGGCGGCTGTCCGGATTGCTGCGGGGACTGGCGGGAACCGAGGATGCGATGGCGGCCGGGAGCGCTGTCGGTGCGGCCTGCGTGGTGCTGGACGATGCCGTGAAGCCGCTCGGGCTGACCGGTGACGAGCAGGGACGGAGGCTGAATTTCCTGGCCGAAAGCCTGGGCGCCGTCGGAGGCCGATCCGGACCGCATGTGTTTGCCGGTGGAGAAAGGGCGCAGACGCCGCTTTCGCCGGTGCATATCCGCGGTGTCCGGTTGGCCGATGGCGCTGCCCAGTTCCGCTGGATCCGGCGCGGGCGCGTCGATGCCGACGGCTGGGACGGGCGCGATATTCCGCGAGACGAGCCGGACGAAGGCTACCGCGTCGAGATCCTCGGGACCAGTGGCGTCGTGGTGCGGCGGGTGGAGGTCGAGGCTCCGCTGTTCCTTTATCCGGCGAGCGACGAGCTTGCCGATTTCGGCTCTCAGCAGCCGAGCCTCACCCTGAGCATCCGCCAGATCGGGCAAGCCGTGCCGCTCGGCATTGCGGCGCTTGCGACGATCGCGTTCTGACAGCCGAGTTTGAGTGCCAATTTTTGTGTGCCGATTTCTGACAATATCGTGATGGGAGACAGCTATGGACGGGACAAAAGCCTGGTATCAATCGAAGACGATCTGGGGCGCGCTGATTGCCGTTGCCGCCCCGCTTGCGCATGTGGCGGGAGTGGAGATTAACGCTGATGCGCAAGGGGAGCTTGCCGACATTCTGGTCACCTTTGCCGGTGCTTTCGGCGGGTTGCTGGCGCTCTACGGGCGGATCGTCGCGAGCGCGCCGATCCATCCGACGGGCAAGGGATGACGGCGCCACGAGGGTCAGCATTACAGACCATTCATTTGCCATTCAGTTGGTATTGGATACATACTCCATCGAATGCTTTGGACATGATTTCGGGGACGTGATTCAAGACCGTGATCCCGGGGCGTGACACCTGTCGTCTTATGAGTGGAAACCGAAAGCCATGGCGCGACTGCCGATCATTGCGATCATCGCCGCGACAATAGCGGGATTGGCGGCCTTTGTGCCGGCAAACGCGCCGGCGCGCGACTATCTGATCCTGGTTGCAGGCGACTGCGGCACGGCGGCAAACAAGGTATTGCGCGACACGGGAGGTCAGCTTTTGTCCGCCCAGCCATCCTCGGACGGACAGACCTGCATTGTCACCGTGCTGGTGCAGGGCAATGGCGAACGTCCGCGCAAGGTGACGGTCCGGGTTCCCATGTAGGCCGGTTGCCTGTAAACCGGCTTGTAAGCTTCATACCGCGGCGGGGCCCGCAGTGATTTTCAGGACAGTTTCATGCGTATTCTCGTGGTCGAAGACGACGTCAACCTCAACCGCCAGCTTTCCGACGCGTTGAAGGAATCCGGCTATGTGGTCGATCAGGCCTTCGACGGCGAAGAAGGGCACTATCTCGGCGAGACCGAGCCCTACGACGCCGTGATCCTCGACATCGGACTGCCGCAGATGGACGGCATCACCGTTGTCGAGAAGTGGCGTGAGGCGGGCAAGGGCATGCCGGTGCTGATGCTGACGGCGCGTGACCGGTGGAGCGACAAGGTGTCGGGTATCGATGCCGGCGCCGACGACTACGTTGCCAAACCCTTCCATGTGGAAGAAGTGCTTGCGCGCGTGCGTGCGCTTATCCGGCGTGCTGCGGGGCATTCGTCGTCCGAGATCATCTGCGGTCCGGTTCGGCTCGATACCAAGGCATCGAAGGCGAGCGTCGACGGAACACAGCTGAAGCTGACCTCGCACGAGTTCCGGCTTCTCTCCTACCTGATGCATCACATGGGCCAGGTCGTGTCGCGCACCGAGCTTGTGGAGCACATGTACGACCAGGATTTCGACCGCGACTCCAACACGATCGAAGTGTTTGTCGGGCGCCTGCGCAAGAAGATCGGTGTCGACCTGATCGAAACCGTGCGGGGCCTCGGCTACCGCATGCAAGCGCCCAACGATGCGCATTAAGCGGATAGGGCCCCGCTCGCTCACCGCTCGCGTTCTGCTTCTGGCAACCACCTGGTCGGCGGTGGCGCTGGTGGTGATCTCGATCGTCATTTCGCAGCTCTACCGCCAGTCCGCCGAACGCTCGTTTACCGACCTTTTGCGGGCGCAGCTCTATAACGTCATCAATTCCGTGACGATCGGCGAGGACAACAAGCTGATCGGCAACCCCCAACTGGGCGACCTGCGTTTCTCGCAGCCGGAGACCGGATGGTACTGGATCATCGAACCGCTCGGCACGTTTGCCGCGACGGCGATCTCGTCCTCGTCGCTCGGGACCTCCAACATCACAGTGCCGTCGATCCTGCAGGCGCCGTTCAACAATCGCTACGAGCGTTTCTATCCGACCCGCGACGCTTTCGGGAACCACGTCCTGGTCGCGGAAACCGAAGTGGTTCTGGACGGCGAGGGACGCGCGGCGCGGTTTCGCGTCTCGGGCAATCTCGATGCCGTGGAAGACGATATCCGCAGCTTTTCGCGCAGCCTCTATATCGCGCTCGGCGTGTTCGGGATCGGCAGCCTGATCGTCAACGGCCTCGCCATCCTCTACGGATTGCAGCCGCTTGATGCGGCGCGCCGTTCGCTGGAGCGGGTGAGGCGCAGTGAGGCGGAGCATCTGGAGGGAGAATTTCCGCGTGAAATCATGCCTTTGGCAAACGACATCAATGCTTTGATCGAAAGCAACCGCCGCATCGTCGAGCGGGCCCGCATGCAGGTCGGCAATCTCGCGCATTCGCTGAAGACGCCGATCGCGGTTCTGCTCAACGAATCGCGCATGCTCGACAAGGTCCAGTCCGATCTCGTCCGCTCGCAGGCCGAGACGATGCAGGCGCAGGTGCAATCCTATCTGAATCGCGCCCGGATCGCGGCACAGCGCAACTCGCTTCTGGCGCGCACGGATATCGAGCCGGTGCTGGAGCGGCTGGTGCGCGTGATGCGCCGCCTCAACCCCGACAAGGAATTCCACCTTTCCGTCTATCCGCCGGGCGCAGCGCTTGCGCTGGAGCAGCAGGATGTCGAGGAGACGATCGGAAACCTGTTGGAAAACTCCGCACGGTTCTGTCGCACCGGCGTCTGGGTGACGGCAGCGCTTGCAACAGCGCCACCGGAAAAGGCAGAAGGAGAGGCGGCCAAGCGTCCCTGGATCGAGATGGCCGTCGAAGACGACGGGCCGGGTCTCAATCCCGACCAGATCACCGAAGCGGTCAAGCGCGGCAGGCGGCTGGACGAGAGCAAGCCGGGGGCCGGGCTGGGACTGTCGATTGTAAGCGAGATCGTCAGCGAATATCAGGGCGAGCTGGAGATGACGCGCGGGGTGCGCGGTGGCCTTCGGACCCAGTTGCTGCTGCCGGGCATGATCAAGGAAGTCGCCGGCTGAGCACAAGGCCGGTTGAGGGAAGAAAACTGTGGCCGATGGGCAACGACGCCGCACTTGCTTCCGACGGTTCTGGACGGACGGATCGCCTGCTATATCTTGTCTACAGCCAATGCAACATCATGCCGTGACGATACGGCGACAACAAGAACTGCGCACAAAAAGGAGAGGCGACAATCGCAGCATTTCAGTTCCGACCCAATAGCGTCATAATGGCGCCAAGCCGGAAACCGAATGATGCCGGTTCCGATCCCGAAAACGAAACGAGCGCGGTTCCCGACACGATGCGGTTGTCACATCTCCTCACTGCAGCAACATTCATGACGATTGCCGGCCTGCTGGCAGGGTGCAACACCAGTTCCACCGCGGCGGGTGCCCCGAAAGGCCTGCTGTCGCAACGGCCGTCAAGTTCGGCTGCCTATATCACGGCGCTGCAGGGCGGGATCGTCGGGCGGACCGGCGCCGAGCTCTCCAGCAGCGATCGGACGCGGGCGCTTGAGGCGGAATACCGCGCGCTTGAAGGCAGTGCCGTCGGCCAGACGATCAAGTGGAAGGGTGACGATGCGAGCGGCGAAGTGATCGCCAACGCACCGTTCCAGGTCGGCTCGCAGAACTGCCGCCAGTATCGCCACACCGTCACGGTCGCCGGCAAGGAACTGATGTCGCGGGGGGCAGCCTGCCGCAACGCCAGCGGCACATGGACGCCGCTGACCTGACAATCCCGATCAGACGCGGAAAATAAAAAAACGTTGCCGATGCTGTCGGGAGCGGTCTCCATCTTTGCTGCTAGGGGAACGCTTGCCGGCTGCGGCAATACCCGTCAAATTCGCGTCAACGCGCGCTAGACCACTGGCCGGCCATTGGAAAGCGTCACCGATTGCGGTAATGGGCGATGATGTATTTGTGGATCGTTCTCGCGCTGCTGACGGCTGCCGTCGCAGCCGCCCTTCTCCTGCCGTTTGCGCGCAGCGCTTCGGCGGCTGCTTCCGGCGTATCGAATGCTCTTCGGGGCAATTCCACGAGGGCCGGAGAGGTCGAAGTCTATCGCGACCAGCTGCGGGAAATCGACCGCGACCGCGAAGGCGGGTTGATCAGCACTGAGGAGGCGGAGAACGCCCGCGCCGAGGTTGGACGCCGGCTGATTGCCGCTGCGGCCGAAAACGATCAGGACAAAACCGGCGGCATCGCCAACAGAAAGCACCGGATCGCCACGGCACTCGTCACCGTCGTGCCTCCGGCATTGGGGCTCTGTCTTTACTTGAGCCTCGGAAATCCCGGCATCCCGGACCAGCCGCTACAGGCGCGTCTTGAAAACCCCGGCAACAATATCGCGCTGCTCGTCACCAAGGTGGAGCGGCACCTGGCCGAAAATCCGACCGATGGTGCGGGCTGGGATATTCTGGCGCCGATCTATCTGCGGCTGAACCGTGCGGGCGATGCCGAACTGGCCTATCGCAATGCGATCCGTTTCATCGGTCCGAGCAATGCCCGCTATTCGGGCCTCGGCGAAACGCTTGTTGTCGCCAATGACGGGATCGTCACGGAAGCGGCGCGCCAGGCGTTCGAGCAGGCGGTGAAACTCGATCCGGCCGATCCGCGCTCGCGCTTTTATGCAGCACTTGGTTTGGAGCAGGGCGGGAGGAAGGACGAGGCACGGGCGGCCTTCGAGGAGCTTGCAAGTACGACGCCTGCCGATGCGCCGTGGAAGGGTTTGCTTGACGAACATATCGTCAAGAACGGCGGGACGCCTTTGGCTGTAAAGCCGGTGGCCCCTTCTCTCGGAGGACCGACACAGGAAGATGTTGCGGCAGCGCAGGACTTGTCGCAGGGTGATCGTAAAGTGATGATTGCCGGCATGGTCGACAGTCTCGCCGCAAAGCTCAAGGACGAGCCCGACAATATCGAGGGCTGGCTGCGGCTGGTGCGCTCCTATGCGGTGCTGGGCGACGAGGCGAAGGCCCGCGACGCACTTTCGACCGGACTGGCGCAGTTTCCGCCTGACGGCAATGATGGCAAGCGTCTGCTGGCGCTTGGCAAGGATATCGGGCTCGATGCGGATGCATCGCCGGCGCCGGGAGGAGCAAGACCATGACACGCAAGCAGAAACGCATGGCGGTGATTCTGGGCGGCATGAGCTTCGTCACGATCGCAGTGCTGCTGGTCATGTTCGCCTTCTCGCAGTCGGTCGCGTATTTCTTCATGCCGGGCGATCTGGCCAAGACCGATATCCAGCCGGGAACGCGCATCCGGCTCGGCGGGCTGGTGGAAGAGGGATCGGTCAAGCGCGGCCAGGGATCGACGGTGAGCTTTACCGTGACCGATGGTACCGGCAAGGTGGATGTCAGCTATACCGGCATTCTGCCCGACCTGTTTCGCGAGGGGCAGGGCGTGGTGACCGAAGGCGTGTTTGACGGCGGCACCCGGTTTACCGCCGACAGCGTGCTGGCCAAGCATGACGAGAATTATATGCCGAAGGAAGTCGCCGATCGTCTGAAGAAGGACGGTGTCTGGGAAGACGGGACCGGCAAGGGCATGGCGCCGAAAAAGGATGCGGCTCAGCCTGAAGCCAAAATCGACGGCAAGCCGCAGGTGATGCTGCAGATGCCAGGGACGTCCGCCGAGGGAGTGACCAGACAATGATCGTCGAGATCGGCCATTACGCGCTGGTTCTGGCGCTTGCCACCGCGCTGATCGTATCCACCCTGCCGATGATCGGTGCCAGGCGTCGCGACCCCGCGATGATGGCGCTGGCAACGACCGGGTCGCTGACGCTGTTCGCTCTGGTGGTCATCTCGTTTGCGGCACTGACCTGGGCCTACATGGTGTCGGATTTTTCGGTCAAGAACGTCTGGGAAAACTCCCATTCGATGATGCCGATGCTCTACAAATTCTCCGGCGTCTGGGGCAATCACGAAGGATCGATGCTGCTCTGGCTGCTGATCCTCGCCTTGTTTTCGGCGCTGGTGGCAGGGTTCGGCGGCAATCTGCCGGATACGCTGAAGGCCAATGTTCTGGCCGTGCAGGCCTGGATCTCTTCGGCCTTCCTATTGTTCATCCTGCTCTCGTCCAACCCGTTTCTGAGGCTCGACCCCGCACCTGCGGAAGGGCAGGACCTCAACCCGGTTTTGCAGGATCTCGGCCTCGCCATCCATCCGCCGCTGCTTTACCTCGGCTATGTCGGCTTTTCCGTCTGCTTTTCGTTTGCCGTCGCGGCGCTGATCGAGGGGCGTATCGATGCCGCCTGGGCGCGCTGGGTGCGGCCGTGGACGCTGGCGGCCTGGACATTCCTCACGGCAGGCATCGCGATGGGCTCCTACTGGGCCTATTACGAACTCGGCTGGGGCGGCTGGTGGTTCTGGGATCCGGTCGAGAATGCTTCCTTCATGCCGTGGCTTGCGGGCACCGCGATGCTGCATTCGGCACTGGTGATGGAAAAGCGTGAGGCGCTGAAGATCTGGACGGTGCTTCTGGCGATCATGACCTTCTCGCTGTCGCTGCTTGGAACCTTCCTGGTGCGGTCGGGCGTGCTGACCTCGGTGCATTCGTTTGCGTCCGACCCGACCCGCGGCATCTTCATTCTCTGCATCCTTGCGGTATTTATCGGTGGTGCGTTTTCGCTGTTTGCCTGGCGGGCGCCGAGCCTGAAGGCGGGCGGACTGTTTGCGCCGATCTCGCGCGAGGGCGCGCTGGTGCTGAACAACCTGATCCTGACGGTGGCGACGGCGACGGTTCTGACCGGCACGCTCTATCCGCTGGTGCTGGAGACGCTGACCGGCGAAAAGATCTCCGTCGGCGCACCGTTCTTCAACATGACCTTCGGGTTGCTGATGCTGCCGCTTCTGATCGCCGTCCCGTTCGGCCCGGTGCTGGCCTGGAAGCGCGGAGATCTGCTGGGCGCTCTGCAGCGGCTCTACGTGTTTGCCGGACTGTCGCTCGCGGCCGGTCTCGCCTTCGCGTATTTCCAGGGCGGAGGGCCGGTCCTGTCGATCTTCGGGCTGGCGCTCGGTTTCTGGGGCATGTTCGGCGCGGTGGCCGATCTCTGGTATCGCGGCAATTTCGGCAAGGTCGGCTTCGCCACAGGCCTTCGACGCGTCCGGGGCCTGCCGCGTTCGGCGTTCGGCACGGCGCTCGCGCATTTCGGCCTCGGCGTAACCGTGCTCGGGATTTTTGCGGCGACGACATTCGGCACCGAAACGGTGGTTGAGATGAAGCAGGGCCAGACGGCCGAGGCCGGTGGCTATTCGCTGACCTTCGACGGGTTCCGCGATGCCGTCGGGCCGAACTTCACCGAAAGCCGCGGGCATTTCACGGCCCGCAAGGGCGGGGCTGCAGTCGCCGACGTCTGGTCCTCGAAGCGGCTCTACACGGCGCGGCGCATGCCGACGACTGAGGCCGGTATTCTCACCTTCGGTCTCAGCCAGCTCTATGTGTCGCTCGGCGACCCAATGGATAGCGGCGGGATTGTCGTGCGGATCTGGTGGAAGCCGTTCATCCTGTGCATCTGGGGCGGATGTCTGATCATGATGATGGGCGGGTTCGTGTCGCTGTCCGATCGCAGGCTGAGGGTCGGCGCGCCGGCCAAGCGGCCGAAGGTGGTGACGCCGAAGGGTGGGCTGGAGCCGGCGGAATGAAACATTCGCGGCTTCCCTCATTCCTGTGCTTGTCACCGCAATCCAGCGCGCCCGGGTCTCTGGGCGCAAAAGACGCAATTGAAACAGCGGGTTCTTTCACAGCGCGGACGCGCCGTGCCTGGATTCCTGTGACGAGCACAGGAATGAGGGGAGGATGGGGTTTGCGCAGATCATGCCAGGCTCTGCTTGCGCTCTTCCTGCTACTCGCACCGCTTCCCGCCTTCGCCGTCAATCCGGATGAGATCCTCAAGGATCCGGCGCTGGAACAGCGGGCGCGGCAGATTTCCACGCAGTTGCGCTGCATGGTCTGCCAGAACCAGTCGATCGACGACAGCAATGCCGAGCTTGCCCGTGATCTTCGCGTGCTGGTGCGCGAGCGGTTGACGGATGGGGATACGGACGGGCAGGTGATCGATTATGTCGTCTCCCGCTACGGCGAGTTCGTGCTGCTCAATCCGCGTGTGAGCGCAAGGACGATCATTCTCTGGGCGCTGCCGATCGGAGCGCTGGTGATCGGCATCGTCGCGCTGTTCGTCTTTATCCGGACCCGGCCAAACACACGCTCCATCGCGGCTCTGACAGATGCCGAAAAGAAGCGGATCGACGAGTTGTTGAAGCGGTAAGGTCTGCCGTTTCTCAAGGCTGCAAGAATTTCGAACATTACCAACAATTCATGCCACCGACACCTGCAGTTAAGGTGCGGGCTCCTATATCTCTTCTCAACCACCGCCGCCGGACCTCCGGCAACACCAAGACTGACGAGAAGAAGAAGGTAGCTCAGATGCGCACCATTAAACGTCCCTCCCTGAAGACGGTTCTCAAGACTTCCACCGTAGCTGGCCTTGCGGCCGTCATGCTGTCGACCGGCATTCCGGCCCAGGTGACCGCATCCTTCGCGGCCCCCGTCAGCGTGACTGCGCCACAGGCACCGAGCTTTGCAGATGTCGTTTCCGCCGTATCGCCCGCCGTCGTGTCCGTTCGCGTCCAGTCGGACGAGCCGCAGGAAACCGCCGACGAAGGTGGCAACAACTTCAACTTCAATTTTGGCGGTCGCGGTTTCGACCAGTTGCCCGACGATCATCCGCTGAAGCGCTTCTTCAAGGAATTCGGTGGCCAGGGCGGCCCAGGTGCTCCGGGCGCTCCCGGTGGTCCGAACGGCGGCCCCGGTGCCGGTCCGCGTGACCGTGCCGATCGTGGTGGCCCGGGCGCAAACCGTCCGCATCACCTGCGTCCGACCGCACAGGGCTCCGGCTTCTTCATCTCCGAAGACGGCTATGTCGTCACCAACAACCACGTCGTATCCGATGGTCAGGCCTATACGGTCGTCCTCAACGACGGCACCGAGCTTGAAGCCAAGCTGGTCGGCCGCGACAGCCGCACCGATCTGGCGCTGCTGAAGGTCGATGCCACCAGCCGCAAGTTCACCTATGTGTCCTTTGCCGACGACACCAAGACCCGCGTCGGCGACTGGGTCGTGGCTGTCGGCAACCCGTTCGGCCTTGGCGGCACCGTGACTGCCGGCATCGTCTCGGCCCGTGGCCGTGATATCGGCTCCGGTCCTTACGACGACTACATCCAGGTGGATGCGGCCGTGAACCGCGGCAATTCCGGCGGCCCGACCTTCGACCTTTCCGGCCAGGTTGTCGGCATCAACACGGCGATCTTCTCGCCGTCGGGCGGCAATGTCGGCATTGCCTTCGCGATCCCGGCCTCGACCGCGAAGGACGTGATCAACGACCTGATGAAGGACGGCAAGGTGGCGCGCGGTTGGCTCGGCGTGCAGATCCAGCCGGTGACGCAGGATATCGCCGACTCGCTCGGCCTCAAGGAAGCAGCCGGCGCGCTTGTCGTTGCTCCGCAGGAGGGATCGCCAGGCCAGAAGGCCGGCATCAAGGAAGGTGACATCATCACCGCCGTCAACGGCCAGGCTATCAAGGATGCCCGCGAGCTGTCGCGCCGCATCGCAGGCTTCGGCCCTGATGCCAAGGTGAAGATCGATCTGTGGCGTGAAGGCAAGTCGCAGAACGTCACCGTGACGCTCGGCAACATGGCAAGCGACGAGGCGGCTTCGGCCGAACCGAAGCAGCCGGATGCGCCGGTTCCCTCGACCAGCAAGGCGCTCGCCTCGCTCGGCATCACCGTTGCTCCCGCCGAAGACGGTTCCGGCCTTGCCGTGACCGAAGTCGATCCGGACAGCGAAGCAGCGGCCCGTGGTCTGAAGAACGGCGAGAAGATCTTGTCGGTCAACAACCGCAAGGTCGCTACCGCCGATGACATCGGCAAGGTGATTGAACAGGCCCGCAAGGACGGCCGCACCCGTGCGCTGTTCCAGGTCGAGGCCGACGGTACCAGCCGCTTCGTGGCGCTGCCGATCGACGAAGGCTGATTAAAGCCTCCGGTTCCCAATAGGTTGGTCCTCCCAGACGACCTCATGAAGGGCGCCACCGGCAACGGTCGGCGCCCTTCACCGTTCATGGAGTTTCAAGATGCAGACGATAATCCCACATTCCGGCAGTGCCGATGATTCCGCTGGTGCAAAAATCGCAAGCGACGCTATTGTCCCGCACATGAAGATTCTGGTGATTGAAGACGATCTCGAGGCTGCGGCCTACATGACGAAGGCCTTTCGCGAGGCAGGGATTGTTGCCGACCATGCAAGCGACGGCGAAAGCGGCCTGTTCATGGGCACCGAGAATTCCTACGACGTGATGGTGATCGACCGCATGCTGCCGCGGCGCGATGGTCTGTCGGTGATTTCGGAACTGCGCAAGCGCGGCGTCAATGCGCCGGTGCTGATCCTTTCCGCACTTGGCCAGGTGGACGACCGGGTGACCGGACTGCGTGCCGGCGGCGACGACTATCTGCCAAAACCCTATGCATTCTCAGAGCTTCTGGCGCGTGTCGAGGTTCTCGGCCGGCGCAAGGGCACGCCGGAACAGGACATGGCCTACCGGGTCGGCGATCTGGAACTCGACCGGCTGTCCCACGAGGTGAAGCGCGCCGGCAAGGAGATCCTGCTGCAGCCGCGCGAATTCCGTCTTCTCGAATACCTGATGAAGAATGCCGGCCAGGTGGTGACCCGCACGATGCTTCTCGAAAACGTCTGGGACTATCACTTCGACCCGCAGACCAATGTGATCGACGTGCATGTGTCGCGGCTTCGCTCGAAGATCGAGAAGGATTTCGACAAGCCGTTGCTGAAGACCATCCGCGGTGCTGGTTATATGATCAAGGACGAGGGGTAAGCCTTCGTGTTTGCCCGTATCGTCAACCGCGCAAGGCTGATGTTCCGCTCCACGGCGGTGAGGCTTTCGGCGCTCTACATCCTGCTGTTTGCGCTCTGCGCCGCGTTTCTTGTGTTCTACGTTACGGCACTTTCCGAAAAGACGCTGGTGCAGCAGACGCGCCAGACGATTCAGGAGGAAATCCAGGACATTCAGCGCGCCTATGACCGCGGCGGCATCAATCTTCTTCTGCGCATCATGGAGCGGCGCGCCCGCCAGCCGGGTGCCAATCTCTATGTGATTGCGGGCCCGAGCGGCGATATCTTGGCCGGCAATGTCGCCTCCGTGCAGCCGGGCGTTCTCGACAAGGAAGGCTGGACGGACATGCCGTTCGGCTACACCCCATACTCCGAGAACCAGGGCGCGCGGCGGCATCTTGCGATCGCCAACGTGCTGCGCTTCGACAACGGTCTTCGGATCATGATCGGCCGCGATCTCGGAGATCCCAGCCGTTTCCGCTATATCGTGCGCCAGGCGCTGATGGTGGCGCTGGCGATCATGGGGCTCGGTGCTCTCGTGATCTGGTTCGGCATCGGCCGCAATGCGCTGAAACGGATCGACCGGATGTCGGCCGCAAGCCAGAAGATCATGGCGGGCGACCTGTCGCAGCGGCTGCCGGTTGGCCGCTCCGGCGACGAGTTCGACAGGCTGTCGGAATCGCTCAACGCCATGCTCGGCCGCATCGAGAAACTCAACGAGGGACTGCGGCAGGTTTCCGATAACATCGCCCACGATCTGAAGACGCCGCTGACACGGCTGCGCAACAAGGCGGCCGATGCGCTTTCCGAAGACCGCGAGGATGTGCGTCGTCACGCGCTGGAAGGGATCATCGGCGAAAGCGACCAGCTGATCCGGACCTTCAACGCGCTGTTGATGATCTCGCGGGTCGAGGCGGGTTCGATGGCGGCGGAAATGTCTGATGTCGATCTCTCTGCCGCCTCTGCGGACTGTGCCGAGCTTTACGAACCGGTGGCCGACGAGGTTGGACTGGCGCTGGTGACCGAGATCGAGCCCGGCCTTTCCGTGAACGGCAACCGCGAACTGATCGGCCAGGCGATCTTCAATCTGCTGGACAATGCGATCAAATACGCCGCTGAAGCCGGCGGTGTTCCCGAGATCAAGGTGAAACTGTCCTCAGTGGGCGGGCTGATCCGGCTGTCCGTGTGCGACAACGGTCCGGGCGTGCCAGCGGACAAGCGCGAAGAGGTGACGAAGCGGTTCTTCCGGCTGGATGCCAGTCGTTCCAAGCCCGGAACGGGTCTCGGCCTGTCTCTGGTCGAGGCAGTGATGGGGCTGCATGGCGGAAGGCTGGAGCTCTCCGCGACCGACGAGGCGAGCACTGAGGCTCCCGGCTTGACGGTGACCATGGTGTTTCCGGTGGTGAAGGGCTAGGCTGGCGGAGCGCGGGAGGAAAAGAATGGAGACCGGAAACCGGCTCGACGACGTAGCGGCTGGTGTGATCCGGCCGCTGAACCAGGCGGAGGCCAAGCTTGCGCTTTCCCTGTTGAAGGAGATCGGCAAGACCGAGCCTTCCGTGGCTGAACTCGTCAAGGCCGATGGGCCGCTCAAGGCCTTTTTTGTCGCAGCGTTCTCGCTGTCACCGTTTCTCCGCGATGTGGCTTCGATCAGGCCTAAGCTTCTGGCCGGTGCGATCGACGGGCAGGTCGAGGATGCGCTGGCCGCGCTGGTTGACGCAGCGCGAGACGCCTGGCGACCGGTGGATGCAAGGATCCCGTCCGAGAACGAGGTGATGACGGCGCTGCGCAGTGCCAAACGCGCGTTCGGCTTTCTGCTGGCGCTCGCAGATCTTGCCCGCATCTTCTCGGCACGGGATACGACGCGCTGGCTGAGCGAGTTTGCGCAGGCTTCTACGGCGGCGGCGATCGATCATCTGCTTCTGGCAGCCCATGAGAGTGGCAAGCTCCGGCTCGTCGATCCAGCGGAGCCGAGCCGCGGATCGGGCCTGATCGTGCTCGGGATGGGCAAGCTCGGTGGCCGCGAGCTGAACTACTCTTCCGATATCGACATCGTCGTCTTCTATGATCCCGACGCCGGCATTCTTGCCGACCCGCTCGATGCCTCGGAAACCTATGGGCGGATGATGCGGCGGTTGATCCGCATTCTGCAGGAGCGCACGGCAGACGGCTATGTGTTCCGCACCGATCTGCGGCTGAGGCCCGATCCGGGCTCGACTCCGCTTGCCGTGTCGATGGATGCGGCGCTGATCTATTACGAGGGCAGGGGCCAGAACTGGGAACGGGCAGCCTTCATCAAGGCCCGTCCGGTGGCGGGCGATATCGTGGCAGGCGAGGGATTTCTGAAGCTGCTGACGCCGTTCGTGTTTCGCAAATATCTCGACTATGCGGCGATTGCCGACATCCATTCGATCAAGCGGCAGATCCATGTGCACAAGGGCCACGGTGCGATCGCCGTCAAAGGTCATGACATCAAGCTCGGCCGGGGTGGCATTCGCGAGATCGAATTCTTTGCGCAGACGCAGCAGCTTATCGCCGGCGGCCGCATGCCGGCCTTGCGCACGCGCGAGACAGAGGCAGCGCTGAAGGCGCTGGCCGAGGCGAAGTGGATCAGGCCGGAGATCGCGGCGGCGCTGACCGATGCCTACTGGTTTTTGCGCGATGTGGAGCACCGCATCCAGATGGTGCATGACGAGCAGACGCACAGGCTGCCGACCACCGAGGCGGAACTGAAGCGCATTGCCTTCATGCTCGGTTTCGACAGCGTTGCGGCCTTTTCGACCAGGCTTGAAGCCATTCTGAGGACGGTCGAGAAGCGATATTCCCGGTTGTTCGAGCAAGAGGAAAAGCTTTCTTCGCAGGGCGGAAATTACGAAGGCAATCTCGTCTTCACCGGCCAGAAGGACGATCCCGATACCTTGGAGACGCTCGGCCGGCTCGGTTTCGAGCGTCCGGCCGACATGAGCCGGGTGATCCGGACCTGGCATTCCGGTCGCTACCGGGCAACGCAGTCATCGGAAGCCCGCGAGCGGCTGACGGAGATGATGCCGGCGCTCTTGAAGGCGATCGGCGAGAGCCGCCGCGCCGACGAGGCCCTGCTGCGGTTCGACAGTTTTCTCAAAGGCCTGCCGGCCGGCATCCAGCTGTTCTCGCTGATCGGCAACAATCCGCTCCTTCTGTCGCTGATCGTGACGATCATGGCCTCTGCGCCGCGGCTCGCCGATATCGTCGCCTCCAAGCCGCATGTGTTCGACGGCATGCTCGACCCCGGGCTGATGGCGGAGATCCCCACCCGCGACTTTCTCGCCTCGCGGCTGACGGCGTTTCTGGCAAGCTCGCGGCACTACGAGGACCGGCTGGACCGGCTGCGGATCTTTGCCGCCGAGCACCGGTTCCTGATCGGGATCCGGTTGCTGACCGGGTCGATTTCCGGAGAGGAGGCGGGTCGCGCCTTTACCCATCTCGCCGATCTCCTGATCGAGGCGGCGCTGATTGCCGTGACAGCCGAAATCAAGGCGGCGCATGGCGCCTATCCGGGCGGTCGGCTGGCCGTGCTCGGCATGGGCAAGCTCGGCTCATTCGAACTGACCGCCGGCTCTGATGTCGATCTCATCCTTCTCTACGACTATGACAGCGCGGTCGCGGAAAGCGATGGCCCGCGGCCGCTTGATGCGCAACGCTATTTCACGCGCCTAACCCAGCGGCTGGTCGCAGCGCTTTCGGCGCCGATGGCGGAAGGTGTCATCTTCGAGGTGGATCTGCGGTTGCGTCCCTCCGGCAACAAGGGACCGGTCGCCACCCGCATCGGTGCCTTTGGCAAATACCAGCGCGAGGAAGCCTGGACCTGGGAGCATATGGCGCTGACGCGGGCGCGGCTTGTCTGCGGTGACACAAGCCTTCAGGACGAGGTGAGGGACGTGATCGAAGACGTTCTGTCGTTAAGCCGTGATGTCGGCCAGATCGCCAAGGACGTCTCAGAGATGCGGGTCCTGATCGGCAAGGAAAAGCCGCCGCGCGATAGCTGGGACTTGAAGCTGATCCCGGGTGGATTGATCGATATCGAGTTTCTGGCCCAGTACCTGCGGCTTGTCGCACCCGTGAAGGACATCACCGTCCACACCTACGGCTCGACGACCGGCGAGTTGCTCGAGCTGTTAGGCCACGACCTGATTACGCCCGGCGATCTCGATACCTGCCTTGAGGCGCTTCTGTTGTTCAGCGAATTGTCGCAGATCATCAGGCTCTGCGTGGACGGCCCGTTCGAGCCGAAGGATGCGCCATCCGGTCTCGTGGAGCGCATCTGCCGGGCTGGAGACTGTCCGGACCTGGCGACGCTCGAGGGCGAGGTAAAGCGGTTATCCAAGGCGGTGCGGAAGGTTTTCGAGAAAGTGGTGAGAATCTGAGCGAAGGCTTAAGAGCTCTCAAGCTACCTTCTTTGCCGCAAACTGGACCATGTCGCTCTGGGGGATGTGGATCGAAACCACGGTTCCCTTGCCCATGACGGACCGGATCCGCATCGTGCCGCCGTGCAGGGTGATCAGCGAGCGGGAGATGGCGAGGCCGAGGCCGGAGCCGCCTTTGCTCTTGGCATACTGGCTCTGCACCTGTTCGAAGGGCTGGCCGATCTTCGACAGCGATGCCTTGGGGATGCCGATGCCGGTGTCGGCGATCGTAAGCACGATGCCGCCGCTGATCGGCTTTGCGCGCAGTTCGATGCGGCCGCCTTCGTCAGTGAATTTCACGGCGTTGGAGAGGAGGTTCAGCATCACCTGTTTCAGCGCCCGGCGATCGCCGATCATGTCGAGGGAAGGCGACAGGCACTGGCGGATGGCGATCTGCTTTTCCTGCGCGACCACCGCCGTCAGCCTCAGGCTTTCCTCGATCAGCGGCGTCAGGTTGACGGGCTCCGACTGGATCAGCATGTGACCGGCCTCGATCTTCGACATGTCGAGGATATCGTTGATGACGTTGAGGAGATGCTTGCCGCTGTCGTGGATATCGCGGGAGTATTCGCTGTATTTGGCGGATCCGAGCGGACCGAACATGCCGTTCACGAGGATCTCGGAAAAGCCGAGGATGGCGTTGAGCGGCGTTCTGAGTTCGTGGGACATGTTGGCGAGGAATTCCGACTTCGCCTTGTTGGCGGCCTCGGCGCGTTCCTTTTCCGCCTGGTAATTGGCATTGGCGGTCGAAAGCTCTTCCTTCTGGCGCTCGAGCTTCTTCTGCGAGGCGGAGAGATCGCCGATCGTTGCCATCAGGCGGCGTTCCGAATCGCGCAGGCGTTCCTGGTGACGCTTGAGCAGGGTGATGTCGGTGCCGACGGATACCGTGCCGCCATCGCGGGTGCGGCGTTCGTTGATCTGCAACCAGCGTTCATCGGCAAGCTGCACTTCGGTGGTGCGCGACAGGCCGCTGCGATCGGGATCGGCGACACGGCGTTCGATCACCGGACGGGCAGAGGCGCCAAGCACGGTGCTGCGTTCGGTGCCGGGAACGAGGACTGAGTCCGGAAGACCGTGGGCCTGCTGGAAATGGGTATTGCACATCACCAGGCGGTCGTTCTTGTCCCAGAGAACGAAGGCTTCCGACGTGCACTCGATGGCGTCTGCAAGGCGCTGGTCGGCTTCTGCATAGCGTTCGGCAAGCCGGTGCTGCTCGGTCACATCCATGGCGATGCCGATCACATGGGTGCGACCGTTTGCCATCCGCACGACCTGGGCGCGGGCGCGCATCCACACATAGTGGCCGGCGGCGTGGCGCATGCGGAAGACTTGGTCCACCTGCTTGGCATTGCCGCGGCTGATGGCGCGGGCGAGAGCGTAAAGATTGCCATCGGTCGGGTGCATCATCCGCGCCGCATCGGTAAAGGACACGACGTTGCCAACCGGGGGGAAGCCGAGCATCTCGTACATCGAGCCCGACCAGAACAGGCGCCGGTTAGTAACGTCGAAATCCCACAGGCCGCAGCGACCGCGCGACAGCGCCGTCTCGATGCGCAGGTTCGATTGCACGAACGTCTCGTCGGCGTCGCGGGCGCGCTTCACCTGAGCGTAATAGGCATAGAGGATGACGAGCAGGATGGCCGAAATGCCGGCAAAGATCGTGACGCTGAGCGAGACTTCGCCACGTACGAATTCGTTCGTCGTCTCCAGCGAATGGGCCGCTACGATCAGCGCACCGTCGTTGCCGATTGGCTTGATCGACGCATAGTAGGGGACATCACCGAAAAAGGTCTCGATGACCGTGCCCGACCCGCCGACGCGGCGCATGGCTGCGGTTTCGGGAAGAACCGAGGAAAGACGCTTGCCGAGATAGCTGCCGGCATCGCCGATGCCGCCGAAGATCCGGCCGGTGGTATCGGTAAAGAGCACGACAGCGCCGCGCTCCAGCTTGTCCTGGCCGAGGAATGTCGAGAGACGCGCTTGGGCAGTCTGGCGGTCGGCTGCAGCAAACAGCGATTCCTGACCGGAGAAAGCGGCGGATGCGGTCGCGGACATCAGCGACGCGGACTGGCGCGCGGCATCTTCCATCCGGCCATGCTCGCCCACGATCCCCATAATGCGCGATGCGGCAACGACGGCAAGAAAGATAAGGATCAGAATTGGAATGGAACGCTTCAGCACCAGCTCGACGCGCGGCGTCTGCTGTGCGATCGGCCGGACGGAAAGCTGAGCTTCCTCCGGAGCCGTCCGTCCAAGGCTGCTGAAGCCTGGAAACTTGAAGCGCAACCATCCCCCGGCCTCGGTTTCCCGCTGCACGCCCGATATCATCGTCATCCGATCCCTCGTCGTGATTCGCTGCGCCGCCGCTCGAATCTGACCTAATGAATCACAGAGTGATTCTCTGTGTCCAGAGGGTTGGTAACATTTCGTTAACCATATGATAGTCGACGCATTTACGCCTGAGAGGATCCGCAAATCAGGTGTCTGGGTAACGCTTTTCAGGATGCGAGTTATCAAGCCCCGTCAAGCAAGATGTACCAAAATGTGCCAAATCGGCGCAAAAAATATCCGCGCCGGCAGGCAGCCGACGCGGATGTCATTTTGCACGAAGATTGTCTCAGCCCTTCAGCATACGCTCAACGATGTCGCGCACGTCAGTCGAAAGGGACGGGCTACGTTCAATCGTCATCAAAGCGTCGCGGGCCTGGTCGGCGCGGGTCGGCTCCAGCGAGCGCCATGAGCGCATCGAGGTGAGGATGCGGGCGGCAAGTTGCGGGTTCTTCGGATCGATCTCGAGGATCTGTCCGGCGAGGAACCGGTAGCCTTCGCCGTCGCGGCGGTTGAAGCCGGTCGGGTTCGAGAAGGCATACATGCCGACCAGTGCGCGAACACGGTTCGGATTGCCGGCATTGTAGCGCGGATGGTCGATCAGCGCTTTCACCCGTGCCAGCGCATCTTCGCCGGGCATGGTCGCCTGCAGCGAGAACCACTTGTCGATGACCAGCGGGTTTGCGTCGAACCGCGTCAGGAAGCTTGCGAGCGCACCCGTCGTTTCCGAGGCTTCCGGGAAGCGATGGGCAAGCAGTGTGAGCGCCTGCGAGAGTTCCGTCATGTTGTCGGCGGCACTGAAGGCTTCGGCCGCGCGCTGCGGGCTGTTTTCGGCATAGGCGAGGTAGGTCAGCGCCGCCGATTTCAGCGCACGCCTGCCGGCGGCTTCGGCATCCGGCGAATAGGCACCCTCTGCCTTCATCTCGGTAAACAGGCGCTTGAACAGCTCGACACCGGCATCACCGATGAGCTTCAGCACGGCGGTGCGGCCCGTGTGTATCGCCTCCGGATCGTTGTTGCCGCCAAGTTCGCGACCGATATCGGCTTCGCTCGGCAGCGCCAGAACCTGGGCGCGGAAGGCGGGCTCCAGCGTGTCGTCGCCGGCGGCTTCGAGAAGTGCCTCGATCAGGGCCGGGTCGCAGGTGACGTCGTGGCCTTCCCGCGCATCGCGGGCAGCCTTGGTAAGGTTCGGGATGGCGAGATCCGTCAGGGCCTGCCAGCGCGAAAACAGATCCGTGTCGTGACGAGCGATATGCGCAAGATCGGCCAGCGTCTGGGTAAAGGCGATGTTGACCGGCGCCGAGAACGAACGGTTGAGCGACAGAACAGGCCGCAACGCAATGCCGGTAAAGGTGAAGGTTTGGCGGCGATCGGTGAGATGCAGCACGTCACCGGTCACTTCACCGCCCTTGACGGATGTCGCGTCGGCAATGGTGCCATTATCGAGGATCAGCGCGAAGGACAGCGGAATGTGCATCGGCTGCTTGTCCGGCTGGCCGGGCGTTGCCGGCACCATCTGTTCGAGCGACAGCTTGAACGTGGCGGAGGCCTGGTCGTATTCGGTCGAGACGTTGACGAGCGGCGTGCCGGCCTGCGAATACCAGAGCGAGAACTGGGCGAGATCGCGCCCGCTCACATCCTCGAAGCATTTCACATAGTCCTCGACGGTGACGGCCTGGCCGTCATGCCGTTCGAAATAGAGATCCATGCCGGCCTTGAAATCGTCCTTGCCGAGCAGCGTGGCGATCATGCCGGTGACTTCGGACCCCTTCTGGTAGACCGTCGTCGTGTAGAAATTGTTGATCTCGCGATAGGTCGTCGGGCGCACCGGGTGGGCGAGCGGGCCGCCATCCTCCGGGAACTGGTCCGAGCGGAGATGGCGCACTTCGGCGATGCGCTTGACCGGACGCGAGCGCTGGTCGGCCGAGAATTCGTGGTCGCGATAGACCGTGAGGCCTTCCTTCAGGCACAGCTGGAACCAGTCGCGGCAGGTGATGCGGTTGCCGGTCCAGTTGTGGAAGTATTCGTGGGCGATGATCGCCTCGATATTGGCGTAGTCCTGATCCGTTGCAGTCTCTGGATCGGCCAGCACGTACTTGTCGTTGAAGACGTTGAGCCCCTTGTTCTCCATGGCGCCCATGTTGAAGTCGGAAACGGCGACGATCATGAAGATGTCGAGATCGTATTCGCGGCCGAACCGCTCCTCGTCCCACTTCATCGAACGCTTCAGAGCGTCCATGGCGTAGGCGGTGCGCGACTCGTTGCCGTGCTCGACATAGATCTTCAGCGTCACTTCACGCTCGGACATCGTCACGAACGTGTCTTCGACGACCGCAAGATCGCCGGCGACGAGAGCAAACAGGTAGGATGGCTTCGGATGCGGATCGAACCAGGCGGCAAAGGCGCGGCCTTCATCATATCCGGCACCGCCCAGGAAATTGCCGTTCGACAGCATGACCGGGTTGGCGGCCTTGTCACCGATGATGGTGATCGTGTAGGGCGCCAGAACGTCGGGACGGTCAGGGAAGTATGTGATCCGGCGGAAGCCTTCGGCCTCGCACTGCGTGCAATAGATGCCGTTGGTGCGGTAAAGCCCCATCAGCTGCGTATTGGCTTCCGGATTGATATGGGTCGTGATGGTGATCTCGAACGGCGCCTCGGCCGGCAGATCACGGATGATGAGGCTTTCCGGCGTGGTATCGTACTGACTGGCCGGCACGTCCTTTTGGTCAAACAGCAGGCCGGAGAGAGCAAGCTCGTCGCCATCGAGCACCAGAGGAGCGGACGGATCCACGCCTTCGCGGCGATGGAAGATCAGCCGGGCATCCACTTTCGTGTTCGTCGGGTCGAGCTCGAAGGTGAGGTCGACACGTTCCAGAACGAAATCAGTGGGGCGGTAATCTGCCAGATGTACGATCTGGCCCGTATCTGTTCGCATGACTTTTCCTGAACCGGCTCTTCAAATTGAACGCGTCGAGGATCTGCGCGGTTGCGCGCATTGAGCTTTCGACAATCCCCATCGCCGCCGCGGATCATTGCACGCAATACTAAACGATTGTTGAAGCCACCTTTAAGATAACGCGATTTTGTTCCAGTCTTGAGCAGCCTCGCGGAAGCTGACTTGCCATCATGCTTCGTGATTGTGCTTTGTCAATTTCCTGTCGCGGCCCCGGGAAATGTGGTTATTGTGATTTGTATTCGAATCCTTTTCTTTGGTGGTGCTGCGATTACGGTCCCGTCACCGTGATTTTTGCAGAGTGCATGATGGTGGCCGACGCGCAGAACCCCTTGCGGGGCATTCTTTTCAAGGTCATCTCCGTCGTCATCTTCGTGGCCATGCAGGTCTGCATCAAGTCCGCCGGAACGGGGATCCCTGCAGGGCAGATCACCTTTTACCGCTCCGCTTTCGGGATCGTGCCGATCGTGCTCTACCTGTCGGTTCTCGGACAGCTATGGCCGGCATTCCACACGTCGAGCATTTTTGGACATTTCAAGCGCGGTGTGCTGGGCATCATGTCGATGGCCTTCGGCTTTTACGGCCTGATCCACCTGCCGCTGCCAGAAGCGATCGCCATCGGCTACGCGGGACCGCTGATGGCCGTCGTGTTTGCAGCGCTCATCCTCAAGGAAACAGTGCGCGTCTATCGCTGGACGGCGGTGTTGATCGGAATCGTTGGCGTTCTCGTCGTCTCCTGGCCAAAGCTGACACTGCTCCGCGACGGCGGGTTTGCCTCCGAACAGGCGCTCGGGGCGATCGCGGTTCTCTGTGCCGCCGTGCTGGCCGGTCTTGCCATGGTGCAGGTGCGCCAGCTGGTGCAGACCGAAAAGACGGCGACGATCGTGCTGTATTTTTCGCTGACCGGCGCGCTTCTGTCGCTGGCCAGCCTGCCGTTCGGCTGGGTGTCGCTGCCCTGGAGCAGTTTTCTGCTTCTGATCGCGGCCGGGCTATGCGGTGGCGTAGCGCAGATCTTCCTGACCGAAAGCTATCGATTTGCCGATGTCTCGACAGTCGCACCCTTCGACTATACGTCGATCATTCTGGGCATTGCCGTGTCATATCTGCTGTTTGCGGACGTGCCGACGGCAACGACGCTGATCGGTACCGCGATTACGGTTTCCGCCGGTATCTTCATCATCTACCGCGAGCATCGGTTGGGTCTCGAGCGCAAGGCGGCACGCCGGGCGTCAAGCACCGCCAACTGAACCCGTGCTGCAGGAACATGCCCCAAACGCAAAAGGGCCGCATGACGCAGCCCTCGACAGTTCAATCCAACATGGATGACGCTTTACAGCGGAATTGCAGTTTCCGCGTCGGAGCGCTTCACCGCTGAGCGAGAAAACTCGACGGATGCAGATACCGCGCAGCTGATCTGGAGAATGCTGTCGCGGATCGTACGGATCGGGTGCAGAACGGTTTTCATTGTCGTCATACCCTCAGCGTTCACGAAAGTCTGCGAAGACGGCGGACGGACGGGTGATCCCGACCGGACGGCTCATCGAGCGCGACGTGATCTGCTCGTGCGTGGCAGATCCGAAGTGGTGGTACCCGTTCGAGGAGCGCGGCGCGAGGCCGGCAACGCGGAGGGTTTCAAAACCCGAATGGATCGGACGAAAGCGTGTGGTCATTGCCTTGGTTCCTTAAACCGTGTCCTCCCAAGACAGGATGATATATTGCAGCGCAGCATTGATTCATCAATGGCGGCAAACGCGGCGCTGACATGCAGCGCACGCATAACGATATTCATAAATTGGTAATATTAACGCGAATCGTCGGTCTGCTGCCTAGATTCTGGGCATTCAAGTGCCGGAAATGCGGCTTTTGAACAGCAGCATGTCCTGCCAGGCAAGAGCCTTGTTGGCAGGCGCCGCAAGCAGATCCTGAGGGTGAAGCGTCGCCAGCGCCGACACCGCGAGACCTGCCGCCGTGACCTCGCGCCATTCGCCGCGCATGGAATGGATCGTGCCGGTGTCGCCGAGGAACAGACGCGCGGGAAAGTTGCCGAGCAGCAGCAGATGGCGTGGCTCGGCAAGCGCGATCTGACGGTCGAGGAACGGCCTGCAGATTTCAAGCTCCGCGTCTGAAGGCATCCGGCTTCCCGGCGGACGCCAGGGGATGATGTTGGTGAGCAGCACCGTTTCGCGCGACAGGCCGATCGCCGCCAGCATTCGGTCCAGCAATTGGCCTTGCCGCCCGGAAAACGGTGTGCCGTCGCGATCATCTTCGGCATTCGGCATCGGGCCGATCACCATGATGCGCGATTGCGGATCGCCGGTCATGAACACCGTTGAGCGGGCGCCGTGTTTCAGGTTGCAGCCGCCGAAGGTTTCCAGCGCCGTCTTCAGTTCGGAAAGCGTGCCGGCACCGTCTGCCGCAAGACGCGCGGCATTGACCGCGCCGCCATCGGGAATGGCGACCTGCTGCATGGAGGAGGGGGTAAGACGCGGAGCCGGGGGTGCGGGACGCTGCTGCTGTGGGGCATCGCCGCCGCCAGCATAGGCCTCACGCTCACCTTGCGGCGGTGACGACGCGTTCGGTGCCGCTCGCCCTTGCGCCTTCGCGGCCTTCTGCTCGGCAAACTGCGCGAAGCGATCGACCGGTTCGTCCTCGACCAGCCAGTCGACACCCGAATCCGCATAGAAATGCAGCAGCGCTGCAAGTTCGGCAGGATCGAGTTCGGAGGCGGTGGGGCTCATATGCGCACCCTATAGCATGTCGGGCTCGGGTTGGAATGGGATTCCGTCCGCGGCTGTGGAGAACCTCGTGGAGTGCTTACGCCGCCCACTGCTCCACATCGCCGCTTTCGCCGATCAGGGCCAGACCGTGGGCGATCGACAACAGTTCGCCGCCGCTCTCGATCTTGCCGGCATCGAAGCGCCGGTTGAAGATCTGCCGCACCGCCGGCACGAAGGATGTCCCACCGGTCAAGAACACCTTGTCGACCTCATCAGGTGCCGTGTTTGTCTTGGTCAGCACGTCGTCCAGCGCACCTTCGATCCGGGCGAGGTCGTCGGCGATCCAGGTTTCGAAATCGGTCCGCTTCACCATCTTCTTGCCACCCCGGCCGAGCGGCGAGAAATTGAACTCCGCCTCGTCGGACGCAGAAAGCGCCATCTTGGTGGCCGAGATCGACTGATAGAGCGGATAGCCTTCGTCGTGATCGACGAGATCGATGAAGAGTTCCAGCTTGTCCGGATCGGTCGCCGAGCGCACCAGCGATTTCAGATCGGTGAACTCGCGGGTGGTCTTGAATATCGACAACTGGTTCCAGCGCGAGAAATTGGCGTAATAGCTCGACGGCACTTCGAGAAGCTTGTCGAAGCTTTTGAAATGCGTGCCCTTGCCGATCTCGGGCGCCACCAGATGCTCCACCATCTTTGCATCGAAGTGATCGCCGGCGATGCCGACGCCCGAATGGCCGATAGGCGTGGCGACGAGCTTGCCGGCGACACGCTCGAAGCGGATGAGCGAGTAGTCCGTCGTGCCGCCGCCAAAGTCGGCCACCAGAACGGTGGCATCGCTCTTCAGGCTCTGCGCGAAGTAATAGGCGGCTGCGACAGGCTCGTAGACATAGTGGATTTCCGGAAAGCCCAGCCGCGTCAGAGCTTCGTTGTAGCGATCGGTGGCAAGTTTCTCGTCCGGGCTGGCGCCGGCAAAATGCACCGGACGTCCTGCGACGAGACGCGAGACTTCGCCCGGCCAGTTGCCTTCTGCATAGGCCTGCAGCCGCTTCAGAAAGATTTCCATCAGGTCTTCGAACATGTGCCGGCGGGCAAACACCAGCGTACCCTGAAACAGGGGGCTTGCAGCAAAGGTCTTGATCGACTGCAGGAAGCGAACATCACCGGGATTGTCGATGAACTGGCGGATGGCGGCCTGACCGGCCTCGATCTTCAGCGCCTGCGCGCCAAGCTTCGCATCCTTCATGAAGGACAGCGCCGTGCGCATCGAATCCGTGGTGCCGGCGCTGCTGGAGAACTCCAGCGAATGCGTGGTGGCGCCACTGTCCGCCAATGCCAGAACCGTATTGGTCGTGCCGAAATCAAGCCCGAGCGCCCGTGCCATGGCCGTGCTCCTTAAAGATCTACGTCGAATATGATGAACCGGAAGCGCCGCTTCCGAGGGCAACCGAACGCGAAAACGCGCCCTGTTTTTCAAGAGGGCGCGTGATGGCACAAGGTGCAGGCGAAGGCAAGAGCGGAAAGGGACTGAACCCCCTCCGGTCGTCCTCAGGCCTCGCTGTAGATCTTTCCCATATCCAGCGTCTTGGACGTATCGCCGGAGCCGAACAGGGTGCCGATCGTCTGGGTTTCCTTGGAAACGATATTGTCCAGCATCTGGCTGACCATCAGGCTCTGAAGGACTTCCGAAGCCCGTTCGCGAGCCTGTTGTTCCTCGCTGGAACCGGTCGTTCCAAAACGGGTCTGGATCCTTGCGACCTGATCGAGGAAGTCTGCGACGCGATCGGCAGAGGCCGTCTTGGAGACGGAGGTCGACGCGGTGGTCGGAGCGTTGGACGACGAAGCCGTCGCTCCCGTGCTCGAGCCGCCCGCCGGTGCCGTGGATGCAGTGCCGGCCTGGACCGGACCCGACGAGGAGGGGCCAGAGGCGCTGCCGGAATTCACGCTGTTCGATGGCGCTCTGTTTGATGGAGCAACGGCACCCGCCTCGGGTTCAGCGGATGGCTCAGCTTCCATCGTGCTTTGTGCCGGCACGCTTCCGGTCGATGTGCTGCCCGATGGCGCACTGGACGTTGGCGCTGCGGTGTCGTCGTCTTCAACCATCGAAGCGTCGCGGTCTGTTTCGGCGCCGCTGGTCTCGGTGCTTTCAGGCTTTGCATCGCCGGTCGCAGCAGTTTCCGGCGCGGTGGAAACCGGCGTCTCGGATTTGTCTGTGTCGCCTACGCTCTCGCTGGCTTCATCATTATCGGCCGCTACTGGCTCGGCTTCTGCAGTCTCGTCACCCGACGCCGGAGGCGTGGCGGAGTAGATGCCGTCATCGCTATTGTCGACCTGCGTTTCGGGTTCTGCGCTCGCGACCGGTTTAACCTGCTCGGTGCTGGTCGGGGTGGTTGCGGATGAAGTGCCGGATGTTGTGCTTGCTGGCTGTGTGCTTGAGGTGGACGTCTGGCTCGTAGAGGATGGTTGGCTGGAACTGGACGTCTGGCTCGGCGAGGATGAACTCGATCCGCCTTTGAAAAGGCTGTCAATTAACACGGTATGCCCCTTGGGTTCTAATCAAGCTCGGCCTTTAACAGCGTCGCCTTGACGAGGGGTCAAAACCGGCATGACAAGTTAACTCAATGTTTACACATTCATGGAGGATCTTCCCGGCGTCGCACAAGGAGGACTGCTAGAGTGCTGAAGAAAATGAAGTTTCTGTCGTTGATCACGGTTGCGTGCTTGTTTTCCGGCGTGACCTCCCATGCTGCCGAGCCCATCGCCTGCACGGTCGTAATCGAGGAAAAGACAGGTGAACAAGTGCACCGGGAAGGCGCCTGCGATCAGGCTTTCTATCCGCAATCCACCTTCAAGCTGCCACTCGCGATGATGGGCTACGACGCCGGCATCCTCACCGACGAGACGACGCCGCTCTGGAAATACCAGGCGAAATTCAACCGCTCTGAGCGTGAGCAAAAGGATGTCGACCCGACTATCTGGGAACGCGATTCGATCGTCTGGTATTCGCAGGAGATCACGCGCAAGCTCGGCAAAGAGCGTTTCGCGGCCTATGTGAAAAACTTCGGTTATGGCAACCGCGATGTCTCCGGCGGACCCGCCGGCACCGATGGCTTGACGGAAGCATGGCTGATGTCGTCGCTGAAGATTTCGCCGGACCAGCAGGTGGCGTTCATCCGTCGCTTCCTCACCGGCAAGCTGCCGATCTCGGAAAAGGCTTCCGACATGACGCAGGCCATCCTGCCGCATTTTGCAGCTGCTGACGGCTGGGACGTGCAGGGCAAGACCGGCGCCGGCTGGATGCGCGGCAAGGACGGCAAGCCGGACTATTCCCACCCGATCGGCTGGTTCGTCGGCTGGGCCGAGCAGAACGACCGCCGCGTGATCTTTGCAAGGTTGCTGGTCGACGTGAAGCGCTATCCCGACACGCCGATCAGCTATGTTGTGCGCGACAGCCTGATCGCGGACCTGCCGAAGCTTGCCGCCGATCTCTGATGCCGCTTACCCGTTCGGCCGGAACGCCACGCTGCCGCCCTGAAGGAAGCAGGTCCGGCTGAACTTGGACAGGTCGAGCGGGTTGGGAAGCCTGACATCCGCGATGTCGGGGAGGGGCTTCGTCGCCTCGTCGTAAGCGCGGTCGATCTGCGTCACGAAGACGATGATCAGACCGCGCTTACGGGCGAAAGACTCGAGTGTGGAAACCTGGTCGGCCAGCGGCGGGTTTTCGCGGCGCTGGTCGAGCAGTTGCAGATAGTCCACCACGACCAATGTGCCGGCTGCAGCGGTTTCCAGCGCCTCGATCATGTAACCGGCATTGATCGCATCGGAGCAGTCGAACGAAAACTGGTCTCCGAAGCGCTGAGGCTCGACCTCAAGCGCGCGAAAGCGCCCGAGAATGTCGGCAGGCGTATAATCGAGGCTGAAGAAAAAGGCGCTGTTGCCGGCTTTCATGGCCTCGATGGCAAGGCTGAGCGCCATCAGCGTCTTGCCCTGTCGCGGCCGTGCACCGACCAGCAGCATGTCGCCCCGTTTCAGGCTCCGGTACAAGATTTCGGCGGACGATGTTTCGGCATGCTTGGCCGATAGCAGGCTCCAGCTCCGGTACCCTTGCTCGATGGCGAGCCGGTCGAGCGCGGCGTGAAGGGGAGTGGATGTCTGCCGGGCGAGAAGCTTCGCCTTGCGTTTCAGCTGATAGATCGGAACTGTCGTTTTCATGGTCAAACCTCCTATTGCGAGCGTGTTTCGCAATCCCTCCTTGTGCGGATGCTCGAACAGTCGGTTCGATGATCAGAGGTCCGGTATGAGGTTTACTTTCCCGTTCGGAGGGGGGAGGCGTGGACCGCGCCAGAATCAGAGCCTAGCGCGATCCGTGTCGTCTTCAAAGTGGTCTTGTCAGGTTAGAACGAGCGGGCCGCTCCGCCATCGACGCGCAGCATCGATCCGGTGATGTAGCTTGCGGCTTCCGAGCAGAGGAAGGCACCGGCAGCGCCGAATTCCTCGACCGTGCCGAGCCGGCCGGCGGGGATCGTCTTGACCGATGCGGCGCGGACTTCGTCCATCGTCTTGCCCTGCTTCTTCGCATTGGCCGTATCAAGCTCCTCGATCCGGTCGGTGAGGATGCGGCCAGGCAGCAGCATGTTGGCGGTAATGCCGGAACCGGCGACTTCTGTCGCAAGCGTCTTGTTCCAGCCGACCAGAGCGCCGCGCAGCGTATTCGACAGCGCGAGGTTGGCGATGGGCTCAACCACGCCGGAGGAGGCGACCGTCAGAACGCGACCCCAGCCTTGCGCCTTCATCTGCGGCAGCAACGTGTTGGTGAGCGTGATGACGCGCAGCACCATCGACTGGAAGAACGTGTCGAGCTTGTCGGCGCTCATGTCCTCAGTCGTGCCGGGCGTTGGGCCGCCGGTATTGTTGACGAGAATGTCGATGCCGCCGAGCTTTTCCTCAACGGCCGTCACCATCGAAGCGACGAAATTCTCTTCGCCGAGATCGCCGCGGACCCAGTCAGCCTTGCCTTTACCGAGCGCATTGATCGCCTTGCAGTTTTCGGCCAGCTGATCGCCCGACCGACCGACGAGAAGGACGTTTGCGCCTTCCGCCGCCAGAGCCTTGGCTATCCCCAGCCCAAGGCCGCGGGAGGAGGCGAGTACGAGCGCGCGTTTGCCGGCAATACCGAGATCCATGAAGCTTTCCTTCTCTGCACGAGGTTCATAACGGGCCTTCGGGCGCGACGACAGGTTGCGACGCGGGACCGGTCATTTGAATGCCGGGGCTTTATAGCTTTGGTCCACCCATGGCGAAAGCCAGAACTTGCCTTTGGCGCCAGAACCGTTATTTACGTGTACGTCAACGTAAGTTGAGAAAACGGAAGCGTGCTTTGCGCGAATGACAAGCCGGAAGACGTTTTCGCGCCTCGACAAGCGGGATCGCTTTTGACAAGACAGAAACAGACCTACTGCGCCGGCGAGGGGCCGGCATCGGAGTTTGCAATGGACGCCCAAGACCTTTCCGCCAACCCGCTTCCCGAACGTGAAAGCATGGAGTTCGACGTCGTGATCGTCGGCGCTGGCCCGGCCGGCCTGTCGGCCGCGATCCGGTTGAAGCAGGTCAATCCGGATCTGACGGTGGTCGTTCTGGAAAAAGGCGCCGAAGTCGGTGCGCATATTCTTTCAGGCGCCGTGGTCGATCCGTCGGGCATTGATGCGCTCCTGCCCGGCTGGCGGGAGGAAGAGGGCCATCCCTTCAAGACCGAAGTAACCGACGACCAGTTCCTGCTGCTCGGTCCCGCCGGCTCGATCCGCCTGCCGAACTTCGCCATGCCGCCGCTCATGAACAATCACGGCAATTACATCGTCTCGCTCGGCAACGTCTGTCGCTGGCTTGCCGAAAAGGCCGAAGCGCTGGGCGTCGAGATCTATCCCGGCTTTGCTGCCGCCGAAGTGCTCTACAATGACCAGGGTGCCGTAATCGGTGTCGCAACCGGCGACATGGGGATCGAGAAGAACGGCGAGCCGGGTCCTGCCTATACCCGCGGCATGGAACTGCTCGGCAAGTACACGCTGATCGGCGAAGGCGTGCGTGGCTCGCTAGCCAAGCAGCTGATCGCGAAATTCGATCTCGCCAAGGATCGCGAACCGCAGAAATACGGCATCGGCATCAAGGAACTTTGGCAGGTCAAGCCGGAGAACCACAGACAAGGCCTCGTCCAGCACTCGTTCGGCTGGCCGCTCGGCATGAAGACCGGCGGCGGCTCCTTCCTCTACCACCTGGAGGATAACACGGTCGCGGTCGGCTTCGTCGTCCACCTCAACTACAAGAACCCCTATCTCTACCCGTTCGAGGAATTCCAGCGGTTCAAGACGCATCCGGCCATCCGGGGCACGTTCGAAGGCGGCAAGCGCCTGTCCTACGGCGCGCGCGCGATCACCGAGGGTGGCTACCAGTCGGTGCCGAAACTGTCCTTCCCGGGTGGCGCGCTGATCGGCTGTTCCGCCGGCTTCGTCAACGTGCCCCGCATCAAGGGATCGCACAACGCGGTCATCTCCGGCATGCTCGCCGCCGACAAGCTGGCCGCCGCAATCGCTGCCGGCCGCGCCAATGACGAGCCGGTCGAGATCGAGAACGAATGGCGCCAGACGGCGATCGGCACCGATCTCAGGCGCGTGCGCAACGTCAAGCCGCTTTGGTCGAAGCTCGGAACCGGTCTCGGCGTCGCGCTCGGCGGTCTCGACATGTGGACCAACCAGCTGTTCGGCTTCTCGTTCTTCGGCACGCTGAAGCACGGCAAGACCGATGCGCAAAGCCTGGAGCCGGCGGCACAGCACAAAAAGATCGACTATCCCAAGCCCGATGGCGTGCTGACCTTCGACCGTTTGTCCTCGGTGTTTCTCTCCAACACCAACCACGAGGAAGACCAGCCGGTCCATCTCAAGGTCAAGGACATGGACCTGCAGAAGCGCTCCGAGCTCAAAGTCTATGCGGGCCCCTCGACCCGCTACTGTCCCGCCGGGGTCTATGAATGGGTGGAGAAGGACGGCGAAGAAGTCTTCGTCATCAACGCCCAGAACTGCGTCCACTGCAAGACCTGCGACATCAAGGACCCCAACCAGAACATCGTGTGGGTCCCGCCACAGGGCGGCGAGGGGCCGGTGTATCAGAATATGTGATCCTTGAGGTGCCGAGGGAGACCAGAGCAACCGCTGTGCGTTCAATTGGACGCACAGCGATCTAGAGAGGCGCCTCCGCACAGTCCCGGATGCAAATCGCTGCGCAGGTTTGCTGGGAGCGCTTCAGACTGAGGTCCAGCCACGGCCGAACCGGTGGGCGACAGCGTTCAGCCGCTTGTCCCGTGTCCAAAGCAACAGATCGGGCGTCAACAACAGAGACGCCACGAGATGCGCGTCACAATAGCCGATGCCTGAGCCAGACAGTTTCTGTGTCCGTATCATTGCCAGAACCTCCGCATCTGACGCTGTTTCGGATTTCGGCAGCCGATGCAGATAGCCGATGATCACATCGTATTGGCGCATGTTCCCCAGCGCCAGTTCCCCGATCACATGCGGATGAGTGCAGACCTGTCCATTTTCCAGCAGAGCAATCAGCCTCGGGTCTCGTTTGCCGAGATGGTCGGCCCAGATGACTGTATCGACCAGAATCACTGCTCGTCCGGCCGCCAGCGGGGCGCTGATCTGAAGTCTGGTTCCGTTCCGCCAAGAAGAGCAAGGCGCCGTGCAGCTTCGTTTTGAACGAGAAGCGTAAGCGCCTTCTTGACGATCGCCGATGTCTCCTGAAGACCGGTCAGTTCCTTTGCATCGATAAGCAGTTCATCATCGATGGTGATCGTCGTTCGCATGGTCAGTCTCCCTTCGCATGAAAAATAACATCAGATGATGCGCTTAACAACGTCGTGCGCGCCTGTGGGCGTGCACGGTGTTGTCGTGTGCAAATACGCCATGGATCCGGCTCGATCCGCACCCGCCTTATCAGTTCATTAACCATAATATCCGTAATCCTTGGTCATCTTCTCGACTCGCCAAGGACACATTCATGTCGATTTCCCGTCGCGGCCTGCTGGTCGGTTTGCCGCTTCTGCTGGCCGGTTGCGCATCCACGTATCCAGAACAGCGCAATTATGCAGCGCTCCCAGGCGAGGCTTTCCCCTTGTCACCGGTGCCAATCGATCGGATCAGGCCCGAACTGCGCCGGACCGAAGTCGACTATGTCAGCTCCTACGAGGCAGGTACCGTCGTCGTTGATACGCCTGCGCGCCGGGCCTATTACATTCTCGGCAATGGCCGGGCGATCCGTTACGGCGTCGGTGTCGGCCGCGCCGGTCTTGCACTCTCCGGAAACGCCTATGTGGGCCGCAAGGCCGAATGGCCGACCTGGACGCCGACGGCCAACATGCAGCGCCGCGAACCGCGCTACCGGGCGCTCGCAGGCGGCATGCCGGGCGGCCCTAACAACCCGCTCGGCGCCCGTGCGATGTATCTTTACCGCGGCGGCAACGATACGCATTTCCGCATCCACGGCACCAACCAGCCGGATTCGATCGGTCACGCGATGTCGAGCGGTTGCATCCGCATGATGAACCACGACGTCATCGATCTTTTCCAGCGCGTCCAGGTCGGCGCAAAGGTCGTCGTCATCCAGGCGAGTGCCTGATCCAAGCCGCAGCCATCCGTAAGAAGCCTGCCGTCACTGTCGTGGCGGCGGGCCTTTTCGCATGTGGATGTTATGGGTGGACGTGAACACCCGTCAGCGTGATTTCCAGGCGACGACCATCAGGCCGCCGATCACGGTGATATGCTCCATCACCACGTAGAACTCGAGCGTCTTGAACGGCTCTTCCATCGTCCAGAAATGGTGGACGATCGGAATCGTCAGCGCCGTGAACACGCCGAGCGCGCCGGCACCGAGCCAGGTCCAGCGGTTGAGGATGATAAGCGCCGAACCCACCAGCTGGGTGATGATGACGGCCACGTTGAAGGCGAATGCCGGTTCCAGCCCGAACTGCGTCATCTCCGCGACGCCGGCCGGAAAATCGATGAGCTTGGAAAGCCCGCTTCCCCAGAACATGAACGTCAGGACGGCTCGGGCCAGATACCCGAACCATGTGGACCCGGTCACGATATCCAGCGGATTTCCGAATGTATTGGACTGCGATGTCGCCATAAGAACCCCCTTTGCGCGTACCCGCCTGGACCATAGCTCCAAACGGCAAACGTGATAAGGTGTAAGTTTTTATCGATACACCTTATGGGGTGTGTGTTGCTGCGTGGTCAGAAGCCGGACAGAACCAGCTTGCCTCGCGTCGTGCCGCTTTCGATCCTGGCGTGGGCCTTCTTGAGGTTTGCAGCATTGATCGGGCCGATCACGTCGGACAGCGTCGTGCGGATCTTGCCGGCATCAACCAGTTCGGACACATGATTGAGCAGCTTGTACTGTTCGATCATGTCGGCGGTCTGGAACACCGGCCGAACGAACATCGTCTCCCAATGAATCGACAAAGCCTTGCGCTTGAACTGGCGGATATCGATCGGCTCCTTCGGGTCGTCGATCAGCCCTAGTCGTCCCTGCGGCGCGATCATCTCGAGGATGTCGTTGATGTGATCGGAGGTTTCCGTCGTCGAGAACACGAAGGCGGGGTTGCCGATCGCCATCCCGGCGATCTGTTTTGCCAGCGGCTTGGAATGGTCGAGAACATGGTGAGCGCCGAGCGTGCGGATCCAGTCCTGTGTTTCCGGCCGCGAGCCGGTGCCGATCACCGTCGCGTCGGTCAGTTCTCGCAGCAACTGGATGGCGATGGAGCCGACGCCACCGGCGCCGCCAATGACCAGAACCGCATTCCAGGCGCTCGCCACCTTGTCCTGCACCTTCATCCGGTGAAACAGCGTCTCGTAGGCGGTGATTGCCGTCAGGGGCAGCGCGGCCGCCTCCTCGAAGGACAGGCTTGCCGGCTTCTTGCCGACGATCCGCTCGTCGACCAGATGCAGTTCCGCATTGGTGCCGGGACGGTTGACCGCGCCCGCGTAAAACACCTCGTCACCCGGCTTGAAGAGTTTCACATCCGGCCCGACCGCCCGGACCACGCCGGCTGCATCGAAGCCGAGGATCCGGTACTGGCCAGCTTCGACAGGCTGCAACCGGCGCTGCTTGGTATCGACAGGATTGACCGAGACGGCCTTGATCTCGACCAGCAGGTCGCGCCCCTTGGGCTCGGGCTCCGGCAGCTCGATGTCGAGAAGGGCGTTTTCGGATGTGATCGGCAGGTTTTCGCTAAAACCAACAGCGCGCATGGAATCTCCTCGTCAAGCTCAGGGCATCGAGGACGATACATCGCGCGTAACGACGGCAACGGCAAGGCGGCGCAGGCGAGCGCCGGTACGCTTTACCGAGCCGGCACTTTCTGGCTCAGGCTGAGGGCTTTGCCTCACGTTCCAGAGCGACCGACACGCCGAAGACGCAGAGCCCGATCAGCGAAAGTACCGCACCGACATAACCGGTTGCCTGAAAACCCCAGCCCCAGGCGATGACGAGCCCGCCGAGCCAGGCACCGAGTGCGTTGGCGATGTTGAAGGCCGAATGGTTGGAAGCGGCCGCCAGCGTCTGGGCGTCGGCGGCCACATCCATCAGCCGCGTCTGCAGCGCCGGGCCGCAGGCGAAGCCGCAGCCGACCAGGAAGACGGTGATATAGAGCATGACAGGGATGTGCGCGAAGGTCGCAAAGGCCAGCATCACGGCCACGTAGAACACCATCGTTCCGCCGATCGTATCCTTCAGCGAAATGTCGGCAAGCCTCGAGCCGACAATATTGCCGACATTCATGCCGATGCCGAACAGGGCGATGACGATCGACACCATGGTGACCGGAAGCCCGGCCGTTTGCGTCGTGGTGGAGGCGATGTAGCTGAACACCGAAAACATGCCGCCGAAACCGACCGAGGCAATGCCGAGCGTCAGCCAGACCTGGGTCTTGCCGAATGCGCTGAGTTCGCGGCGAATGCTGGCGCCTTCCTGCACCTTGTCCCTCGGCTGGAAAAACCAGACGAGTGCCACGGTCAGGAGACCGATGAAGCCGACAAGGTAGAAGGCGGAGCGCCAGGACAGCATCTGGCCCATGAAGGTGGCAAGCGGCGTGCCGAGCAGCGTCGCGATCGTCAGACCCAGCATGACGCGGCCGACGGCGCGGGCGCGCTTGTTGGGCGGCACCATGGAGGCGGCCACCAGCGAGGCTACCCCGAAATAGGCCCCGTGCGGCAGGCCGGTGACGAAGCGCAGCGCGGTAAAGCTCCAGAAACTTGGCGCCATCGCCGACAGGATGTTGCCGACCGCAAAGACACCCATCAGAGCCAGAAGCAGCGTGCGGCGCGGCAGCCGGGCCGATAGAATTGCGATGATCGGCGCGCCGATCACCACACCCAGCGCATAGGCGCTGATCACATAGCCCGCCGTTGGGATGCTGACCTGATACGTCTCCGCCACATTCGGCAGCAGGCCCATGATGACGAACTCGCCGGTACCGATCCCGAAGCCGCCGACGGCAAGCGCGAATTCGATCAGAAGGACGGCGAGGGGGGAAAGGCTGGTTTTCGGGATGCTGTCGTCAGGTCTGGTGTTGGCCTTGGCATCGGGCACGTGTCGGACTGCGGTGTCTGTCATGGTATCGCATCTGTTGAAAAAGCGGACGGGTACGGCTCGAAGCGAGCGCGTCCGGGAGCAAATGATGGGGCTTTGAGGCAGTTGAATTGACAGCAGATTAGCACGTGATTGTGCAGCGCGGTAGGCTTTTGACAAAAACCAACTGTACCACAATCGTGCAATCGCCATGCGGTGCCGTTGATATCTGCCGCGGCCTCACCATTTTCCACCCTGTCGTTATCCGCCGCCCTCGAGCACCTGGTCCCTTGTCGATGAAACTACATGCCGTTTTCAACCGCGATGGCGGGACTTTCCGAACCACGGATATGGACGCTTACTGCGACCACGCCCTGAAGACCTTCCGGGCTGCCGGCCACGAGATCGAGTGCAAGGTTGTTGCCGGCGACAAGGTCGTCGAGACGATGGAAAAGGCAGCCTCGATGCCCGGCGTCGAAGGACTGATCGCCGGCGGTGGCGACGGCACGATTTCCGCGGCGGCGGGCATTGCCTGGAAAAGCGGTATCGTTCTCGGCGTGGTGCCGGCCGGCACGATGAACCTGTTTGCCCGTTCGCTGAAACTGCCGCTCGACATCTGGGAAGTCCTCGACACGTTGGCAGAGGGCACGCCCGAAGCGATCGATATCGCCAGCGCCAACGGAAAAAGCTTCGTGCACCAGTTTTCCGCAGGCCTGCATGCCCGGATGGTGCGCTACCGCAACTCGATGAATTTTGCCTCGAGGCTCGGCAAGATGCGGGCAAGCGCAAGGGCTGCAATCGGCGTCATGTTCAACCCGCCGGAATTCGAGATGGAATATGTCGTCGATGGCAAGCGCACTTCGCGCAAGGTGTCGGCCATCTCGGTCTCAAACAACGAGTTTGGCACCGATCCTCTGATGTTTGCCGATGACCTGACCAGCGGCCATCTTGGGTTCTACCTCGCCGAACCGATGAAGCCGTCCGGGGTCGCAAAACTCACCTTCGACATCCTGCGCGGCAAGCTCAAGGAAAACGCCGCGGTCACGGCGATGACGGCAACAGAACTCGAACTGCACTTTCCTCGCCACCGCCGCGACGTCAGCTGTGTCATCGATGGCGAACTCCTGCCGATGAAGCGGGACGTGACGCTGAAGATCCATGCCGGCGAACTGAAGGTTCTGGTTCCCGGACAGAATACGGCTGCAGGACGCGAAAATGCCGCTGCGAATATGTCGCCGGAACCGTCTACGGTCTGATCGGCGCTGAACGCGGCAATGTCGAACGCTCAGACAGCGATCGACGTCAGCGGTGGCGGCGTGCCGGCGGCGGCGGCTTCGATATCGACGGAATTGGCTCCGTTCGAGCGCACCGTCACCGCATTGGATGCGAGCTGCACGCCGGCGGCCTTGCAGGCGGCCAGCAGCCGCGTCATCGCTTCGCGCTTCAGGATGCCCGGATTGCCGGGCAGGCAGGTAAACTTGAAGCGGACGATCATCGCCGTTTCGGTGATGTCCTGGATACCCTGCATCTTCAGCGGAATGAGGAACTGCGGCCCAAATTCCGGATCCTCCAGCATGCCCAGCCCCACCTTCTTGGCGGCACGGCGGATGATCTCGGCATCGCTGTCGCGCTCGAAGCGGAGCTGGAACTTGATCGTTCCCCAGTCGCGGCTGAAATTGGTGACGGAACTGATCTGCCCGAAGGGAATGGTGTGGATGGGTCCGTTGTGATGGCGCAGCCGCACGGAGCGCACGGTGATCTGCTCCACGGTCCCCTGCAGCTTGCCCGTATCGATGTACTCGCCAATCCGGAAGGCATCGTCGACAATAAAGAAGATGCCGGAAACGACGTCCTTTACCAACGCCTGAGACCCGAACGAAAGCGCAAGACCGAGCACTCCGAACCCGGCCAGCAGCGGCGCCACGTTGATGCCGAGCGAACTGAGGACGATCAGCGAGCCGACCGCGAGAACCGCACCGAGAACGAGGTTGCGAATCACCGGCAGCGCCGTCGTCAGGCGGCTTGTCTGCTTCTTGTCCGCTTGCTCGTCTTCCTGGCCGGGCAGCATCACGGTCTGCGGTGGTGCGATTGTCTCGGCGTATTTCCACACCAGCGTGTAGACGGCCCAGCTTGCGACCACGGCAAAGCTCAGCCGCTCCAGCCAGAGGATCCAGCCGGTTGCGATGTCGCCGCCGCTGGTCATCAGCGGCCACCAGAGCGCGGTGATCAGGTGCAGGCCGCCGATCCACACAGCGCCCGAGCAAACCACACGAAGGCTGGCGAGCACGGAAGACCACAGGCCCGCCCCGTGGGTGGTTTCCCAGTGCCGCGCGAACTCGTCCACCACGTGGTGGGCACCGAGTGCGAACACCGGCAGGAGCAGCAGGATGACCTGAGTCGAGCCGGCTGCGAAGCTCCAGCGCGCACTGTCCGGCGAGCCGATGATGACCGACCCGAAGAACCAGATGAAGATGGCCGAAACGACATAGAAATCCGGAAGCAGGTTGCCGATGACGCGCCGGACGGGGCCCGGGCTTGAGCCCTTGAACGCAGCGCGGATGCCGGCGCGGCCGCCCCAGAACCAGGTTAGCTTGAGCAGCGTCAGCAGGGTGCCGCCGATCAGGAACCACCCGTCGAGCGAGGCCCGGTCCAGGCCTAGCCAGTTCCACAGCCGCATGGTCTCACCAAACAGGGCGGTGATCACCCCATAGGCGGTGAGCATATGGAAATGCCATTGCGGATTGCTGATCGCGAACAGTGTTTCGCCGCTCTCATCGGGCCGAAACAGGAACCGTCCCACCGCCATGTAGACAAGCAGGATCAGGGTGAAGGCAATGGCGGCCTGGCAGACCTGGAAGGCAGCCGTGGTATCCGCGAGCATCGTCAGCAGGACCCACCGGGCGACACCGAGAAAAATCGCGATCGACAGCAGATCGCCGACCAGGCGCTTGAAGAAGCGGCGGAACTTGCCGGCGATGTGACGGGCCCGCAAATGGCTGTGTCGCAGCAACTGCGCAAACAGGAGCCGAACGCTAAGCGCCGCGGCGCCGCCCGCCAAAAGCGAAAGCAGCGCCACCATCGCGATCCGGCCGTTCGCAATGCCCTCGGCATCCAGATGCGTGGTCGTCATGCCCACCATGGTGGACAGGGCCTGCAGCCCCGCAATCGCCGTCGTGAAACCTTGGGACGAGGCATCCGAAAACCGCTCCCAGCTGGCCATGCCCATGTTGGCCGCTTCCATTTCCGGCGTCATCTGCATCGTATCGGCGCTGGTTGCGGTGGCAGTGCCAGAGGTCGTGTCCGATGCGGAGGTCGCGGGGTATGCAGCGGCGCCGGTGGTTGTGGTCGCGGTCTCCACCTGAACCGTCAGCGGTCGGCCCGTGCGGGCCGCAAGATCCAGCACCTGCTGCACGTCGGCGGCGGTCTGACCGGGCTTGAGGACGACGGTCAGCGGCGCGTCCTGCGACCACATCGGAGATGCGGTCAGGAGAAGGCCGAGAAAGGCTGCTGCGGCAGCTCGGCAGAACGGCATCAGCGTCTCCATCGGCCAAGCGGCCCTTGCCCGTCCGCGCCGCGCGTGGCGGCATGACGTCCTTTTGCAACCCCTGCAGGCTCGCAGGCAGGTTCCCATCATATGGCGAAGATCGTCGTTCCGCCAGCCGCCCGCCGATGGATGCTGGATCCTAGATTCGAGGCAGATAGGTCTGGTAGTCGAAGTCGCTGACGGTCCGCAGGAAGGTGATCGCCTCCTTGCGCTTCGTGTCGCCGTAGAGCGTCTGGTATCGCTTTCCGAACACGTCCCGGATGAAAGGCGAGGCAGCAAAATCCTCGACCGCGGTGAGGAAATCATGGGTGAGGCGTTTCGCGTCAGCTGGGGGTTTTTGGCCGGGCTCCGTTGCCGGACCGGGATCGAGATCCGCTTCGAGCCCTAGGAGCATCCCGCCGAGAATGGCGGTCAGCAGCAGGTATGGATTGGCATCGGCACCGGCAACGCGGTGCTCGATGCGCGCGGCGGGACCGTTCGCGTCCGGAATGCGGACGGCCGTTCCGCGATGGCCAAAGCCCCAGTCGATATCGACGGGCGCAAACGAATCGGGCTGAAAACGCCTGTAGGAGTTCGCAAAGGGCGCAAACACGAGCTGCGCATCACGCATTGTGTTGAGCAGGCCGGCGGTGACGGATCGCAGTTTCGCAGGGTCGCCGCCCTTGGCGTCGAGAATGTTGTTGCCGTCGGCATCGATGATGCTGGCATGCACATGCAGGCCGGACCCGGCATGATCCGAATAGGGTTTCGCCATGCAGGTGGATTTCAACCCGTGCTTTCTGGCCGCCTGTTCGACAATGCGTTTGAGGCAGATGCAGTCGTCGGCCGCCGCCAGCGCATCCGCGCGGTGCAGAAGGTTGATCTCGAACTGACCGGGACCGAATTCGGCCGTCGTCGCATCCGCTGGCAGGTCCTGAGCATGCGCCCATGTGCGCACTGTCTGCAGGTAACCGTCGAGAGCATCGACTGCGCCCATGTCGTAGAGCTGGAACCCGTTCGGCTCGCCGCGATAGGCAAGTTTTGCCGGCGGCCGCGGACGTCCGGTCTCGCGCCAGTCATCTTCGACCACATAGAATTCGAGCTCCATCGCCACGACCGGCGTCAGCCCAAGCTTCGAAAAGCGCTGCAGCAGGCCGGCCAGAATCGCGCGCGGATCCATGAAGCTCGGCTGCCCGTCCATCTCGTGCATGGTCGCAAGCACCTGCTTCGAGCCCGACGGGCCCCAGGGCATCGGCGCAAGCGTGCGGCGGTCGGGAATGCACAGCCCGTCGGGATCGCCGATCGAGATCGAAAGCCCGGTCAGCTCGTCATTGTCGCAGCCCCAGATATCGAGCGACTGGGTGGAGGAGGGCAGCCGTACCGTTCCGTCCCAGATCTTCTTTTCGGCCGTCATCGGAATGCGTTTGCCGCGCAGGTCGCCGTTCATGCCGACCAGCATGATTTCGATATGGGGCTCGGCTGCGGTCTCGGTCATGAAGCATCATCTCGATGGTTGCGCTGCCTCGTTGGTAGCCGATAAGAATTGGTCGCACAATCTGAGCCGCGTCCAAGCCCCGAGGGAAACCGCATGAACGAGAAGCCGACGATCTCCAATCTCGCCGCGATCGACGCAGCCCACCACATTCATCCGTTTTCGGACATGAAAGAGCTGAACGCCAAGGGCACGCGAATCATCGAGCGGGCCGAGGGGCGCCATATCTGGGATTCGACGGGCAAGAAGTATCTCGACGGCTTTGCGGGCCTCTGGTGCGTCAACGTCGGCTATGGCCGAAAGTCCATCGCGGACGCTGCCTACCGTCAGATGCAGGAATTGTCCTATTACAACAGCTTCTTCGGCACCACGACGCCGCCCGCCATTCTGCTTGCCCAGAAGATCGCGTCGCATGCGGGGCCGCACATGAACCGCGTGTTCTTCACCAATTCCGGATCAGAGGCCACCGACACCTGGTTCCGCATGGCTCGCGTCTACTGGAAGGCGCTCGGCATGCCGGAAAAGACGCTCGTGATCGCGCGGCGCAACGGCTACCACGGTTCGACCGTCGCCGGCGCCTCGCTCGGCGGCATGAAGCTGATGCACGAACAGGGCAACCTGCCGATCGACGGCATCCACCATATCGGCCAGCCCTACTGGTATGCTGAGGGTGGCGATCTTTCGCCGGAGGAATTCGGCCTGCAAGCAGCGCGCGAGCTTGAAGCCAAGATTGATGAACTGGGCGAAGACAAGGTTGCCGCCTTCGTCGCTGAGCCGATCCAGGGCGCCGGCGGCGTGATCATTCCGCCGGATACCTACTGGCCGGAGATCTCGCGCATCTGCAAGGCGCGCAACATTCTGCTCGTGTCCGATGAAGTCATCTGCGGCTTCGGCCGCCTTGGCTCCTGGTTCGGCTACCAGCATTACGGCTTTGAGCCCGATCTCGCGCCGATCGCGAAAGGCCTGTCCTCCGGCTATCTGCCGATCGGCGGCGTGCTGGTCTCCGACCGGGTCGCGGATGTGATGGTCAACGAGGTCGGCGACTTCTTCCACGGCTACACCTATTCGGGCCACCCGGTGGCCGCAGCAGCCGCGCTCGAAAACCTGCGAATCATCGAAGACGAAGGTCTGGTCGAACGGATCCGCGACGATATCGGACCCTATTTTGCGAAAGGCTGGAAAAGCCTTGAGGCGCATCCGGTCGTCGGACAGGCCGATTGCGTAGGCTTGATCGGCGGCCTTCAGCTTGCAGCCGACAAGGCGACCCGGCGGCGCTATGCCAAACCCGACGATATCGGGTCGCTCGTGCGCAACCACTGCCTCGAAAACGGGCTGATCATGCGCGCCACGGCAGACCGCATGCTGGCATCGCCGGCCTTCACCATCACCCGGGGGGAAGTCGACGAAATGGTAGTGACGTTGTCAAAGGCTCTGGATCACCTCGCAGAAACCGTGACGGAATAGGGTCAGTCCGGGAGATCGACAATTGCCATGGCGAATGGGTACTGGTCGCCTTCGTGTCCCCAGGAGTAGGGAAAGCGCAGGATGACCGGGGTAGCCGAAAGCCCTTCGAGCCCCTGCGTCTTCAAATAGCGGCCAAAGACGGCCTGAAACCCGTCCGGCATTGTGCCATCCGAGCGGCGCCAGACAAAGACTCCCTTGCGATAGGCTGAGATTGCCGTGGTCACCATGCCGGCCGGCTGGTGCGAGACGACAACGGTCGTATCGGGCAGGTTGAAACGCATATTTCCCGCCAGATGCCCATCGGCGGCAATGATCAGCATCGGGCGCGGGTCGGAACCGTCGCTTGCGAGTTCCGGCTCGATCTGCTTCGCCAACTTGTCGAAGGGAATGTTGACGTAACCGTAGTTGCGCGTGAAGGGGTCGATCGCCACTCTTCCAAACAGGATCAGGGGAATAATCACCATGATCGCCGCAGCAGTCACCCAGAGGCGCTTGAGCGGCATCGATATGTCGATCCCGGCTGCGTCGATCTTCAGCGTCAGGTAAAGCGGCAGAATCAGCAGCAGCGGCGTGAGCCAGCGGTCGCGCACGTCATCCACGCCGCCGAACAGGACCATGCCCAAAAGGACGGCCATCACGAATGCCAGGATGCGACCGGCAAGCCGGCTCCAGTCGTCCTCGGCCTTGAAGACCGTCGAAAGCTTTTCACGCAGCGAGATGGCGAACACCGCTGCGGTGAGGGCCATGAACCCGGTCGATGACAGGAGCAGAGATCGCAGTCCGCGGGAGATCGCTGCGAGCGTACCGGCGTCAGCGCTGATGAGTTTGTCCACCGACCGGCTGCTGGCCGCCTCGAAATTGTCGAGCAGCCAGACGGCGTGCGGGGCAACGACAAGCAGCGCCACCAGGCCGCTCAAAAGGATGCGCCAGTCCAGCACCCGGTCTCGAAACCGGCTTTCCATCAGCACTGCAAGCATCGCGCAGAGCGGAAGAAGGACAAAGTTGTACTTGGTCATTCCCCCGATTCCCGTGGCGAGCCCGAACAGAAGGAACGAGGCAAGCGTCGGAACGGATAAGAGCCTGAACAGCGCAAACAGGAAGAGTGAACTGCCGAAGATCGCCGCCACGGTGTGGCTGAGGTCCCGTTGCGCCTCGAACGAGACCTGCGGGATGGTCAAAAGACCGAGCACCGCCACCACCGCGAGGCGCTTGTCCTTCAAGACCTGTCGGGCAGCGAGGAAATAGAAGCCGTAGGCACCGAACAGAAGCAGGTTCTTCAGTCCCGACAAAGTCGGCATCGACATGCCAAAGAGATGAACCGCGAGGTATTGCAGCCAGTTGTAGATCGGCGGCTGGGTGCCGTATCCGGCCAGCAGCCATTGCGACAGATAGGCCTGTTCGCCTTCGTCAAGCTCCAGCGCATGCGGCAGAACCAGACGCACCCCAATATTCACCAGAAAATAGACCGCCAGGACCGTGAAAAACGTGCGGCCGCGGGAAAGCCGGTCCGCGGAGACCCTGACAGTGGAGAAATGTGAACCCTCAAGGCTATGCAAAAGGTTTTCTCCAGGTCCGCCGGTGACGAAGACTGAATAATTCAGGCGCGAATGTCTGTCTGGCGTATCATGCCGTGCCCGCAGATCAAGCGGCAAGCCAGCGTGCCGGCTGCCCTTTTGACGTGTTTTTTCAGAATATCGCTGAGTGTGTCACGGCTGCGGCGTAGCGTCACTCGAGGCGACACCCTCGTGGACTGCCCTGACGATATAGGAGAGCGACGCGCCGTCACGGTAGTAGATGCGGGCGATCATTTCGGCGAGGATGCCGGTGGTGATCATCTGCACCGAGGACAGGAACAGCATCACGCCGATCATGAAGAGCGGACGTGTACCGATATCGTTGCCCAGAATGAACTTGTCGATGAACAGGTAAAACAGGATCAGCGCCGAAAGCGCACCGAGGCCAAGGCCGAGCGATCCAAAGAAATGCCCCGGCCGCGCCTTGAAGCGCATGAAGAACATCACCGACAGAAGATCGAGAATGACGCGGAAGGTGCGCGAGATCCCGTATTTCGAAACGCCGTGCTGGCGGGCGTGATGGGTGACAGGCATTTCGCCGATCCGCGAGCTCGGCACGACGCCCGCAACCCAGGCCGGGATAAAGCGGTGCATCTCGCCCATCAGTTGGACCTGCTTGATGACAGCCGAGCGATAGATTTTCAGCGAGCAGCCGTAGTCATGCAGGCGGACGCCGGTGATGCGGCCGATCAGCCGGTTGGCGATAAAGGAAGGCACCTTGCGCAGGAACAGCCCATCCTGGCGGTTCTTGCGCCAGCCGACCAGGAGGTCGAGTTCGCGTCGCTCGAGTTCGGCGACCATCGAAGGAATGTCTTTGGGGTCGTTCTGCAGGTCGCCGTCGAGCGTCGCAATCAGCCGGCCGCGTGCTTCCGTAATGCCGGCCTGCATGGCGGCCGTCTGGCCGAAATTGCGCTGCAGCTCGATGATCCGCAGGATGAGACCCGAACGCGACAGCGAAAGCTTCGCATTGGCGATCGTCGCGTCGGTGCTTCCGTCGTCGACCAGGATCAGCTCCCATGCCGAGGGATAGGTGGCCATGGCGGCGCAGATCCGCTCGATCAGCGGACCGACGCTTTCCTCTTCGTTGAAGAGCGGCACGACGAGGGAGAGTTCGACCGGTGAAACGGTGCCGATCGTACCATCAAGCGTGCCATCGATCGTACCGGCCGCCGAACTTGCTGTTGTACGCACCTTGTGTTTCTCCTAGAAACTCGGGAAACCTCGGGCGTGACGGTCCGCCGGCATGGCGGCCGCAGTCTCTGCGCCTTGGTCTTAATGCTTGACCCGAAACCTCGTATTGGGCCCCCTGATATATGAAGAATTCTCCGGTTTCCAGCCGCAGACCGTGGATAATTCGCCACGCCATGACGCTTGGCACAGTTGCGATCGTGGCCCTCTACGCCGCCTTCATCCACTATGTCTGGGGCTGGGGCAGGGTCGTTTCATTATGGAGCGCCGCCGGGTGGGGAACGGCTGCTTTAGCGCTCGTGTTATTGCTTGCGACCTATGTGCTGCGCACCTGGCGGATCTATGATTATTTCCCGCACGAAACCGGCGGCCGCTTCGGCACGTTGCTGCGGCTCGTGCAGGTCCACAACCTTCTCAACATCATGCTGCCATTCCGCTCGGGCGAAGCAAGCTTCCCGCTTCTGATGCGGCGCGAGTTCGGCGTTTCTCTCACCCGCGCAACGGCAGCGCTTCTCGTCATGCGGCTGTTCGATCTGCACGCCCTGTTGGCCGCTGCCGGCGTCGGGCTCGTGCTGCAGACGGGTGGTACGACGGGTGCAATCTGGGCGTGGGCGTTGTGGGCCGCGTTTCTCATCCTGCCGGCGCTAGCCTTTGCCTTACGCGGCCATGCCTTCAAGCTCGCGGAAAAGCTGCTGCCGGCGAAGGGGAAGACGCTGCTCGACGAGATCAAGGCCGGACTGCCGCTTGATGCAAACGCCTTTGCTCGGGCCTGGGGCGCAACACTGGTCAACTGGTTCACCAAGATCGCGGTTCTTGCCTGGGTCCTCGGCCTGCTCGGCGGGCTCTCGGTCGGCCCGGGTTTCGGCGGCGCGCTCGGTGGTGAATTGTCCTCGGTACTGCCCGTCCACGCACCCGCCGGCGTCGGCACCTATCCGGCCGGCATCACTGCGGGAGCCATTGCCTTCGGAGCGGATGCGGGTGGGATGGCATTGGAGGAACTCGGCAAGGCTGCGGTCAACACCCACATCCTCGTCATCGTCTCGTCACTCGTCGGCACCGCATTGTCGCTTTTGGCGGCACGGCCGAAGAGGGGGGATTGATCAGGCGAAAGACGAAAGAGGAACAGCCAGCTTCCTTACGGCCCGATCGGTACTCTGACCCAGCTTGCGCACAAGGCTTTCATCGGCCGTCACGAATTGCAGCCCTTCACGTTGGTCAAGGGCCAGATACAGGCAATCGTAGGCCGGATGGTCGATCCGCGCGGCGAGCTCTATGGCCGCCAGCCAGATCGGCAGCATCTCCCGAAGCTGGAGATCCGATCCCTCGATCATCAGAGCGGCAAACCTTGCCTCCGGCAGTGACAACTCCCGGCGCCGCACCTTTTTCCAGAAAATGTTGGCGCACTCCGCCAGGATGAGATCGGGCGCCGCCAACTCGTGTCGGTTCAAAAGGGTCATCGCCTGCGGTGTGCCGGGTTCTTCGACGACCCATTTGACGACAACGCTCGCATCGACCACGTAAAGGGTCATCGCTTGTTGCGCCCCTCGCGCTGCAGCACTTCCGATAGTGTGTGGTCACGGTCTGCCGTCAGCCTGCGGAATTCTTCCGCCAGCGTCTCGAATGTTGGACGGCTGTGGCGGGGCCCGTCCCATCCCGTGCCCTCCAGCGCGTTTAGGGCACGCTGCCTCCGCTCACCTTCCACGAAGTGGCGAAGCACGTCCTCGACTGTTGCCGTTTCCGGCAGCCCGCTGATCTCCTTCGCCTCAATCAGTAGGTCATCGTTGACTGTCGATGTCGCGCGCATTGCAGCCTCCATGCACGCACAAGTGTATACGCGATTTGACCCGCTGTCACTGGAAAGCCGTCTCGTAAAAGCTTCGCAGCTTGCGCGAATGCAGCGTCTCAGTGGGCATCGCCGCCAGTTTCTGCACGGCACGGATGCCGATCTGTAGATGCTGGCTGACCTGGGTCCGGTAGAACGCCGTCGCCATGCCGGGCAGCTTCAGTTCGCCATGCAGCGGCCGGTCGGAGACGCAGAGCAGCGTTCCATAGGGCACACGGAACCGGAAGCCGTTTGCGGCAATCGTTGCCGATTCCATGTCGAGCGCGATCGCTCTCGACTGCGAAAGCCGCTTTACCGGGCCGCGCTGGTCGCGCAGTTCCCAGTTGCGGTTGTCGATCGTCGCCACTGTGCCGGTGCGCATGATCCGCTTCAGCTCGAAACCCTCGTAACCGGTCACTTCCTCGACGGCGCTTTCCAGCGCCTGCTGCACTTCGGCAAGCGCCGGGATCGGGATCCAGACGGGCAGGTCGTCATCGAGCACATGGTCTTCGCGAACATAGGCGTGGGCCAGCACGTAATCACCCAGCCGCTGGCTGTTGCGAAGGCCCGCGCAATGTCCCACCATCAGCCACGCATGCGGACGCAGCACGGCGACGTGGTCGGTAATCGTCTTCGCATTGGAAGGCCCGACGCCGATATTCACGAGAGTAATGCCGGAATGATCGCCCTTCTTGAGGTGATAGGCCGGCATCTGCGGCATCCGGATCGTGCCCGGGTTCTCCGGCCGGTCGTTGCCGGCGGTGGTGAGGATGTTGCCCGGCTCCACGAACTCCGTATACCCGTCGCCACCTTCCGCCATCAGCTTACGCGCCCAGGCGGCGAATTCGTCGATGTAGAACTGGTAGTTCGTGAACAGCACGTAATTCTGGAAATGCTCTGCCCCGGTCGCGGTATAATGGCTGAGCCTTGCCAGCGAATAATCGATGCGCTGCGCGGTAAACGGCGCAAGCGGCGCAGGCTCGCCGAACGGGGCCTCGTATTCGCCATTGGCGATAAGATCGTCCGTATTGTTGAGATCCGGCGTGTCGAACAGGTCGCGCATCGGGATGTCGGCCATCGCGTTGCTGACGGACGACTCGATATGCGCGCCTTCGCCGAATGCGAAATGCAGCGGGATCGGTGTCGTCGATTCCGACACGATCACGGGAACGCCGTGGTTGCGAATGAGCAGATCGAGCTGCTCGATCAGGTAATGGCGAAACAGTTTCGGCCGGGTCACCGTTGTCGTGTAGACGCCGGGGGACGTCACGTGGCCATAGGAGAGACGCGAATCCGCATGGCCGAACGACGTGGTCTCGATCATCACCTGCGGATAGCAGGCGCGGTATCGACCGGTCACGGCCGCACCCTTCGCAAGTGCGCCGAAGGCATCGATCAGGAAGGACGTGTTGCGCTCGTAAAGCGCTGTCAGCGCATCGACGGCTGCTTCCGCATTGTCGAAAGCCTGCGCCGCGACAGGGCTCGGGCTGATGAAAGCAAGGGCGGGGAGTGAAGAGATTCGTGTGTTCATGCGCTATTATAATGGGAAGTTTTCGACAATCAAACGACAGCTGACGGGGATAATAGCCTGATCTCATCCCCAATCGCCGGCGAGACCTGCACTGCTATCCCGGCCCACCCGTTACAGAGGTGACTGCCGGGATTGCAAACGCTGCCGCCTGCTATCGCGACGATAGCGTCAGAGGCGCGTCCAGGTCTGCGACTTGCAGAGGATCTTCATCACGCAGCCCTTCATCTTGAGCGAATTGCCGCTGACCGAGCCGGAGCCGCTATAGGTCTTGTCCGCCTCGGGATCGGTGATCTCGCCGGTATAGTCGCTGCCCTTGGGCGAAAGCTTGCCGATCTGCCGTCCCGCATGCTTGCCGGTTTTCAGCGTCACGCAGAAGGCGCCGCCGCATTTGCCGATCTCTGCCGTCTCGCCGCTTGCGGTCTTCCAGTTGCCCTCGATCGCTTCTGCCGCATGGCCGGTGCCGGCTATGCCGAAGGCGAAGAATGAGAAAGCAGCTGCGAGTATCGAAATGCGCTTCATGATGGTTTTCCCTCCCGGAGCCGGCGCTTCCGCACCGGTCATATGTCTGAGCGTTCGCACCTCCTCGCGCGAACAGCGGAAAATCTAGCTTACGCACACGTAAAGGTAAATATCCTGAGCCTGCGCATGGGGCGGAATATCAGCCGAATCTCCCGCCGTTTTCGCCGAGCGACGCGCGTTTATTTCGACGCGATGAAAACGCGACCCGAATTCGTGGTGAAGAAAGGGTTGAAATCCAGATCTGAATTTTTCGTAAAAATGTCCGCAAAACCCTTAATAGCCAAGGGCCGCGATGTTTAACAAAAAACCAAGTTTACCAAGCGTTTGCACTTTGTTTTCAGCAAATTAATCATGCTTTTTAGGCGCTTTTTGCAAGCTTTGGCCGATACTCAAATCATCAAAGAGCGGCACAAACCGCCACCCCGGAAGGGCCGATAACAAGCTGCACAAGACAGCGACGGTCCCGACGGAAAACAGGGCAGACGACAAGAACAACGTTCTCGAAACAGGGATACGAACCGATGGCACGCTTTGAAATGAATGCTTCCGAAATGGCCACCATGGGTGGCGAGGCTCGCGCAGACGTTCTCTGCGACATGGGTCTGATGTATGCGACCGGACGGGGTTGCCCGGTCGATCTGGTCTCTGCCCACAAGTGGTTGAACATCGCCGCGATCAAGGGCTGCGACCGCGCCGCCGAATTGCGCGCCGATCTCGCCGCGACGATGACCAAGATGCAGCTTGCAGAAGCGCTGCGCGCAGCCCGCGAATGGATGACCATCCACTAACGCGCAAGCGCATATTCAGTCATGCGACCGGCCCAGAAGAAGGCCGGCGATCAAGAACACGGGCCTACCAGAGAGAAAACGGGATGGAGACGCGGCGCGAACCGGAGCTGTTCCCGGCAACAAACCGCAGCCGCTGAAGATCAAAAGACCGCGACCGGCAGAAACAAGGCCGGCGCGGTCTTTTTCTGTTCTAGAGACCCTTCAGAACTTTCGGCAGCACCTCTTCCAGCAATGCCATATCCTGCTCCGGTCCTGCGCTGATGCGGATGCAGCGGTTGAGAGGTGCCACGCCCGGCATACGAATGAAGACGCCGTGCTCCATCAGACCGTCGACGATCGCCCGCGCATGGGTACCATCGCGGCCGCAGTCGATCGCCACGAAATTGGTTGCCGATGGCAGCGGCTCGAGCCCGTTGGCCCGGGCGATCGCCGAGATCCGGTCGCGAGAGGCTTTGATCTTGTCGATCACCTCAGCCAGATAATCCTGGTCTTTCAGTGCCGCCAGTGCTGCTGCCACGCCGACCCGGTTCATGCCGAAATGGTTGCGGATCTTGTCGAACGCGGTGGCGTTGTCGGGCGTCGAGATGGTGTAGCCGACCCGCGCGCCCGCCAGACCGTAGGCCTTGGAGAAGGTCCGGGTGCGGATGATGTTCGGCAGGTCGATCAATGCCGAAAGCTTCGGCGCTGCGCCATCGGGCGCCGTTTCGCAATAGGCCTCGTCCAGCACCATCAGGCAGCTTTCCGGCAGGCCCCGCGCGAAGGAGACGATCTTTTCGGCGTCGTTCCAGCTGCCCATCGGATTGTCGGGATTGGCGAAGTAGACCAGCGGCGCGTTTTCGCGGATGACGGCGTCCATCAGGGCGTCGAGATCTTCGCGATCGTCGCGGTAGGGCACCGTCACCAGCGTGCCGCCATGGCCGGCGACATGGAAGTTGAAGGTTGGATAGGCACCGTAGGACGAGACGACGGGCATTCCCGGCTCGATCACCATCCGCACGATCTGCCCGAGCAGGCCGTCCACGCCTTCGCCGATCGCAATGTTTTCGGCGTTGCAGCCAAGATGCGCGGCAAGCGCCTGCTTCAGCTGGTAATTCTCCGGGTCCGAATATTTCCAGCTGTCTGCGGCGGCGGACTTCATGGCTTCGATGACTGACGGGGCAGGGCCGAACCCGTTCTCGTTGGCGCCAATTCGGGCTTGCACGGCAAGCCCTCTGGCGCGCTCAATGGCCTCGGGGCCGACAAAGGGAACGGTCGCGGGAAGAGCGCCAATGAGCGGCGTGAAGCGCGAGAATGAAGACATGATATCAGGATCCGGTTCAAAAAGTCCGCACACAATAGGGGGCTTTGAACGGCGTGCAAGGGCGGACAAGGCCGCTGATGGCGCGCATGAAGCAAAACTATGCCCCTGACGACGACCCGGCTTAGTGGCTCGTTTCGAACGAAAGCCGGATGACGTGATGCAGGAATTCCGCATCGATCAGCATGTTGAAGGCGACCGTGACCTTCTCCTCTTCGCGGCGCATCACGGTGCAGCCGATTTCGTCGTGAATGCCGAGGATTTCCAGGAAGAAGTTGGCCGGTACCGGCAGGCTGGGACTGACGTCCAATTCGGCGCCATAGAGAGAGATGGTCCGGATCAGGCAGCGGAAGGCGGTATTGGTCGAGAGATGGTGTCCGACAAAGATGATCCGGCCAGGCCGGTCTATCGTGAACTTTTCAAATGCCCGATCGCCCGTGTGAGCATGGTCGTGTGCGGTATCCTTCATCATCGTACCCGGCAGATCGCCTCCCTCGTTCTCGTCCTCGACTATGACTTTATTCCTCTTTTTATGAATCATTCTGAAACAGATGGGTAAAATGCCGCTGATCTGCGCGTTTTCGTCGCGTCATGATCACGCGTTGCGCAAGTTGCACCGTTAGTGTGCCGAAATCGGGCTGTTGACGGGTCGCCGGGGCGGCGCTACCCCTTCAGCCGCGAGTTTTTCGCGATGGGAGCAGGGCGTGGCAGCAGGTAGATTGGTGATCGTCGGGGCAGGGCAGGCCGGGTTCGCGCTCGCCGCCAAGCTGAGAGCGCTGAAGGATGAGCGGCCGATCACGATGATTGGCTCCGAAGATGTCATTCCCTATCAGCGGCCGCCACTGTCCAAGAAGTACCTGATGGGCGAGATGAGTTTCGACCGCCTGACGTTTCGCCCGGAAACCTGGTTTGCGGAACACGATGTCGAGCTCCGGCTCTCGACCTTTGTCGAAGAAATTGACCGGGATGCAAAGACGATCCGAATGCAGGACGGGTCTGTCCTCGAATATGAACATCTGGCGCTGACCACCGGCTCGACGCCGCGCACCCTTCCAGCCAGCATCGGCGGTGATCTCACGGGTGTCTTTACCGTCCGTGACAAGCGCAACGCCGATCTCCTCGCCGACGAGATGAAGGCAGGTCGCCGGCTTCTGATCATCGGCGGTGGCTATATCGGCCTCGAAGCCGCAGCTGTCGCCCGCCATCTCGGGCTTGAAGTGACGCTCATCGAGATGGCTGACCGCATTCTCCAGCGAGTCGCGTCGAAGGAAACCGCCGACGTGATGCGGGCCATTCACGCCGAGCACGGTGTCGTCATCCGGGAAAAGACAGGCCTTACCCGCCTGATCGGCGAGGACGGCCGGGTTCGCGGGGCCGAGTTGTCCGATGGCACGGTCATCGATATCGATTTCGTCATCGTCGGTATCGGCGTCACGCCGAACGACCGGCTGGCCCAGCAATGCGGCCTCGACGTTGGCAATGGCATCCTCGTCGACGACTATGCTCGCACGTCCGATCCGGCAATCTTTGCCATGGGCGATTGCGCCATGCTGCCCTGGAAGGGCAACAACATCCGTCTCGAGTCGGTGCAGAACGCAGTCGACCAGGCCGAATCGGTTGCCGCGACCCTGACCGGGTCAGCCGAGCCCTACGAGGCAAAGCCGTGGTTCTGGTCCGACCAGTATGACGTGAAGCTGCAGATCGCCGGGTTCAACCTCGGCTACGACGAGACAGTGATGCGGCCGGGCAGCCGGGAAGGCAGCGTCTCGATCTGGTATTTCCGCGAGGGCCGCCTGATCGCGGTGGATGCGATCAACGACGCCAAGGCCTATGTGACCGGCAAGAAGCTGCTGGACAACGGCCTGACGGCAGACAAGGCGCTGATCGCCGATCCGGCGACCGACCTCAAGCAGTTGCTCGCGTAATAAAGACAGCATTTTTTAAAAGGAGATACCATGCCGGCACCGAAAAACGCCTTCAAGGCTCGTTTGCAAGCCGGCCTGCCGCAAATCGGCCTCTGGCTCAACATGGCCGAGCCGTTGCCGGCGGAAATTGCCGGCCATGCGGGCTTCGACTGGCTGGTCATCGATGGCGAACACGGACCGAACGACCTGCGCAGCATCATGGCGCAGTTGCAGGCCCTGTCCTCCTCCTCATCGGAAGCCGTCGTTCGCCCGCCGATGGGCGAAACCTGGATGATCAAGCAACTGCTCGACATCGGCGCCCGCACGCTTCTGGTGCCGATGGTCGATTCCGCCGAGCAGGCGAAAGCACTGGTTGATGCCGTCCGCTATCCGCCGGAGGGAAAGCGCGGCGTGGGTGCAGCCGTTGCCCGCGCGTCCGCCTTCAACGCGATCGCAGACTATACAGACACGGCTGCAGACGAGATCTGCCTTCTGGTGCAGGTCGAAACCATGGCGGCGATCGATGACATCGAGCGAATCGCGGAGGTCGAAGGCGTTGACGGCATCTTCATCGGTCCGGCAGATCTCTCTGCCGACATGGGTTTTCGCGGCCAGATCGGTGCACCGCAAGTGCAGGACGTGATCGAGAACGCGAATCGCCGAATCGTCGCCGCCGGCAAACCGGCCGGCATCTTGACCTTCGAAGAAGAACTCAACCGCCGCTATCTCGATCTCGGCGCAACGTTCGTGGCCGTCGGCGCCGATGTCGCTCTCTATTCCAATGCGCTGAAGACGCTCGCCGGTCGCTATGGACGCGGTTCGGGTGGTGCAGGCTCCGCCAGCTACTGATTCCACGCCGAATCCTGCCTCGAATCGGGATCGGCCTGCGAAAGACCTTGCAATCGGCAACGTTCCGAAATAATCAGGCCGGACCGGAGAGGTGGCCGAGTGGTCGAAGGCGCTCCCCTGCTAAGGGAGTATACGGCAAAACCGTATCGTGGGTTCGAATCCCATCCTCTCCGCCATTCCCAAATTTCAAACTCCCAATCGATTTGCGATCCTAGAATCGCTGTTGCGCGCGTAGTTCGCTGAACCTTGCGCGAAGCCTAAGTGGCTGCTTTCCAATGTGTTTCTTAACGATGTGTAAACTTTTAACGGTCGCCCGAGGTGCTTTTGTGCTCTTTCGGCAACACGGGTTTGTGAAGCAGGTGGGTAGAAGGTGCGGATGGCCAGTTCGCGATTGCATGCGCGGCCTGCATTTGTAATTTGAACCACGGAAGCGCGGCGGTGGTTCGTCCGTTTTCAAAGTCCCGGGGACGGGCAGGGAACGCTGGCCTTTAGCAAAAGACCCATCCCCATATGAAACTTTGACTGGAGGTCAAATATGAACATCAAGAGCCTTCTTCTCGGCTCCGCTGCAGCTCTCGCAGCAGTTTCCGGCGCCCAGGCTGCTGACGCGATCGTCGCTGCTGAGCCGGAGCCAATGGAATACGTTCGCGTTTGCGACGCTTTCGGCACAGGTTACTTCTACATCCCGGGCACGGAAACCTGCCTCAAGGTTGGTGGTTACGTTCGTTTCGACGCTAAGTACAACGACGCATACCGCCTTGACCGCGAGGGTCTCTTCACCAACACTCGCGCTCACATCTCGCTCGACACCGCTTCGGACACCGAATGGGGCGCTCTGAAGACCAAGATCGTAGCTCGCTTCGACTACAACCCTCAGTATGATGTCATCTCCGACACCAACGGCACTGACATCGGTTTCGATGGCAACAACACTCGCACTCGTCTGAACCAGGCTTACATCACTTGGGGCGGGTTCCTGGTCGGTCTTGCTGACTCGCAGTACTCGCAGTTCTCGGGCTACGCTGGCGACATCATCAACGATGATGTGATCTCCTACGGTCCTTTCGAACTCAACCAGGTTACCTACACCTTCGACGCCGGCAACGGCTTCAAGGTTGTTGCTTCGCTTGAAGACGACGGCGCGAACGACAACGACACTCCCGGTGGCGCAAGCGACTGGCCGGATGCAGTTCTTGGCGCTAAGTACGACAACGGCACGTTCGCTGCTTCGCTCGTCGGCGGTTACGATGAGTCGGCTGAAGAAGGCGCTGTAAAGGGCCGCATCTCCGGCAAGTTCGGCGCATTCTCGGCCTTCCTCATGGGCGGCTGGAACACAGACGGCGACACCAACAACAAGTACGCACCAGGTACCAACTATGGTGATGCTACGGTAGGTTGGGGCGACTGGGCTGTCTGGGGCGGCGCTGGCTACAAGTTCACCGACAAGGTTGCTGCTAACGTACAGGTTGGCTACACCGACTCCGAAGTTCTTGCTGCTTCCGCAAACGTCAAGTGGACCCCGGTTTCGGGTCTCCTGATCCAGCCGGAAGTTTCGTACACGAGCGTCGACAACGCGCAGATGGACGACGATCAGTGGACCGGTATGGTTCGCCTTCAGCGCACGTTCTAATCCTTATTTAAGGATTGTTTAACGGAAGGCCCGGCTCACGCCGGGCCTTTTGTCGTTCGTGGCACTGATTTTTCTGCGCGATCCGTCGCGAATCGGCGTCGTGGCCTGGTGATTTTTCCCGATGAGGGAGGTTGTCACATTCCTCTGGAAGCATCGTCGGTCGCCGATTCCCGGCCTGTTTATTAAGTGTTGGTTAACACTCGAAACCAATGCGATGAAACGTTGCAACACTTTTTCAAATAAACGCCAAAAATGCACGTCGAAGCTTGCGATTTACTTGTCACAATTGGGAAGGTCTCGTAGCCTCAAGAGATGAAGCGCGTCGGTTCGTCGCCGTTTCTTGAGTCGCGGGGAGGGGCAGATATGCTGGCTCCAGCAAGCTACTCACCCCTTTTGAAACTTTGACTGGAGGTCAAATATGAACATCAAGAGCCTTCTTCTCGGCTCCGCTGCAGCTCTCGCAGCAGTTTCCGGTGCCCAGGCTGCCGACGCTATCGTCGCTGCTGAGCCGGAGCCAATGGAATACGTTCGCGTTTGCGACGCTTTCGGCACCGGTTACTTCTACATCCCGGGCACTGAAACCTGCCTCAAGATCGGTGGTTACGTTCGTTTCGACGCGCAGTACGCAGACGCTTACAGGCCGAATAGCGATGGCCTGTACACGAACACCCGCGCGCACATCTCGCTCGACACGGCTTCTGACACCGAATGGGGTGCACTGAAGACCCGTATCACGGCCCGCTTCGACTACAATCCGCAGTATGATGTGGTTTCCGACACTAACGGCACTGGTATCGTCTCTGACGGCAACAACACCCGTACGCGTCTCATCGACGCCTACATCACATGGGGCGGCTTCCTGGTTGGTCTCACCGACTCTCAGTTCTCGTCCTTCTCGGGTTACGCCGGCGACGTCATCAACGATGACGTGATCTCCTACGGCCCGTTCGAACTGAACCAGGTTACCTACACCTTTGACGGTGGCAATGGCTTCAAGGCCGTGGTCTCGCTCGAAGACGACGGCACCAACGACAACGACACACCCGGTGGCGCAAGCGATTGGCCCGATGCTGTTGCTGGTATCAAGTACGACACAGGCACGTTCGCAGCTTCGCTTGTCGGTGGTTACGACGAATCGGCTGAAGAAGGCGCAATCAAGGCCCGCATCTCCGGCACCTTCGGCGCATTCTCGGCCTTCCTTCTCGGTGGCTGGAACTCGGACGGCGACACCACAAACAAGTACGCTTTTGGCGACAGCATTGGCCAGAGCTGGGGTGACTGGGCTGTTTGGGGTGGCGCAGGCTACAAGTTTACCGACAAGGTTGCTGCCAACGTTCAGCTTTCCTACACGGACAACGACACCTTCGCAGCAACTGGTAACGTTCAGTGGACCCCGGTTTCCGGTCTCCTGATCCAGCCGGAAATCTCCTACACCAGCTGGGACGCAATCGACGAAGACCAGTTCGCTGGTATGGTTCGCCTTCAGCGCACGTTCTGATCCTTTAAAAGGATTTGGTTTTACGAAAGGCCCGGCTTCTGCCGGGCTTTTTGCGTTTCGGCGTTTGAGCCGGTCCGCCGCTCGACGATTCGCTGCAACGCAGCATCGTCCGCTCTTCAGCGATTTAGAACACACGAACCAACTGATGAATGCTTGCAACACCGACCGGTTCGATTGAGGCGCTAATGGACGCGACAGTGCCGATTTCGTTGCCGCAAAGTTGATCGACGACTAGCGTCTCGGCAGCCGACCACGCGACTCGGGGTGATTCCTGCTTCCATGGACGACCTTGTTTTACGACATGCATTGTTTCATCTGCGTTTGTTTGGAGATTACAAAATGAACATCAAGAGCCTTCTTCTTGGCTCCGCTGCTGCCCTGGCAGCAGTTTCCGGCGCTCAGGCTGCCGACGCTATCGTCGCAGCCGAACCGGAACCCATGGAATACGTTCGCGTTTGTGACGCGTTTGGCACAGGCTACTTCTACATCCCAGGCACTGAGACCTGCCTCAAGGTTGGCGGTCGCGTCCGCTTCGACGCTCTGTATGGCGATGCCTACAATCCTGACGCCGATGGTCTCTATACAAACACCCGTGCCGAGCTCTACCTGAGCACAGCTTCCGATACGGAATGGGGTGCTTTAAAGACCAACCTTACGGCGCGCTTCGATTATAACCCGCAGTATGACGCCATTGATGCGGCTGGCACCGGCATCGAAAGTGACGGCAACAACACCCGTACCCGCCTGATGGTTGCGACGATCGAACTCGGCGGCTTTGCGGTCGGCCTGCAGGATTCGCTCTATGAATCCTTCATCGATTACGCCGGTAACGTCGACAGCGACGACGTCATCAATTACGGCCCGAGCGAAGTCAACATGGTTGCCTACACCTACAAGGGTGGCAACGGCTTCTCGGCATTCGCCGCTCTCGAAGACGACGGCCAGAACGACAACGACACCGCCGGTGGCGCCAGCGACTGGCCGAATGTTGCCGCTGGTCTGAAATACGACACAGGCAATTTCATGGTCGGCGTAACAGGTGGTTACGACGAATCGGCTGAAGAAGGTGCCGTCAAGGCACGTGTCGGCGGCAAGTTCGGCGCCTTCACCGCCTTCCTGATGGGTGGCTGGAACAGCGACGGCGACAGCTTCAACTCCTATGCACCTGAAATCATTGATGGCTTCGGCTGGGGTGACTGGGCCGTCTGGGGTGGTGCCGGTTACGAGTTCAACGAAGACCTTGCTGCCAACATGCAGGTTTCCTACTCTGATAGCGACGTCCTTTCGGCTGTCGCCAACCTGCAGTGGACGCCGATCCAGGGCTTCCTGATCCAGCCAGAAATTGCCTACACCAAGTGGAACAACGCCACGCTCGACGACGAAGCATGGTCGGGTCTCTTGCGCTTCCAGCGCACGTTCTGATTTCTGCTATCAAACGCGAAAGGCCCGGCATTGCCGGGCCTTTTTGCATTCTGAGGTGTGATCAGATGAACCAGGCGTTGCAAGATAAGATTATCGGCGACCCAACCGCAGGTCTGTCACGATATCCGACGTCTGTCCAAGCCTGACCTTGTAGACCTGATAGTTCTCCATTACCCGCTGCACATAGTTGCGCGTTTCGGGGAAGGGGATGCGCTCGATCCAGTCGACGACTTCGTCGATAGGCTTGCCGCGAGGATCGCCATAGCGGGCAATCCACTCGTTCACCCGTTTCGGCCCCGCATTGTAGGCGATGAATGTCATGATGTAGGAGCCGCCGAACGTCTCGATCTGCTCTCCCAGATAATGGGCGCCGAGCGTCGCGTTATAGCCGGCATCGCTTGTCAATCGGTCGGCCTTGAAGGCCAGCCCGTGGCGCCTCGCCACGCCCTGGGCGGTCGTCGGCAGGATTTGCAGCAGCCCGCGGGCGTTGGCCGGTGACACGGCTGTCGGATTGAACGCGCTTTCCTGCCGGGCGATCGCGTAGGCAAGCGCCTTGCCGGACCCCTCGATATTGGCAGCCGTTGGAATGACGCCCAGTGGATAGGCAAGCGCTGCAACGTCGATGCCGCGTGAAAAGGCACTCTTGCCGATCGAGAGCGACAGCGCATGGTCGCCCTGCGCTTCCGCGCGTGACGAAAGCAGCGCGAGTTCACCGGGGCTTGTCAGCTCTTCGCCAAGTGCCTTGTAAAGCGCTGCCGACCGGCGATCGTGGCCGGCGGCGTCCAGTCTTGCGATAGCCCGAACGGCCTCGCGGTTTTCGAACATCTGCCGGTCGGCTGCCGATGGCGTCGGATAACTGACATCGAGCGTCCGCGTGCCCAGCCTTGCGGCGGCGAGCTGGCCATAGAATGTGCCGGGGAACCGGGCAGCGCGGCTGTAGAATTCCGATGAGGAACCCGGTCCGCCAGCTTCCGCGGCGCGTCCGAGCCAGTAGAGCGCGCGCGATGCCGAGAGCGGACGGCTCGAGGCGGCAAGAATCCTCGAGAAATGCTTTTCGGCTGTGGCCGGATCGTTCAGCGCCCGCAGCGCGTACCAGCCCGCATGAAACTCCGCATCCACCTTGTCGGTGGAGAGTGCTGCCATCGGGTCGGACACCGTCCGGTAGGCCAGCCTGACATCGCCGAGATCGGCGAGCCCGCGGGCAACGATTCGTTGCTCGTTCCACCATTCGCTGGTGTTGATCAGGCGGCCCGCTTCGCGCGGAGCCTTTGCGAGAAGCGCTGCTGCCTCCTGGTACTTGTCCTGCCGGCGCAGATATTCGATCCGCACGAACAGGGTAGCCGGATCGCTTGCCAGCGAACGGTCAATTGCCTCGATCGCCGGTCCTGCCGTCTTTGCGTTGACGATGACGGCGTTCCACGCCTTGTAGAGCGATTGCGAACCGCCGAGCTCGGCAAAGCGCTTCGCCTGCGCGCCGCGGCTGCGGTACATCAGGTAATCCATCCGCGCCCGGTGATCCGCAGGCGAAAGAAGCGCAGAAAACTCGGCAAGGATCCGGTCTTCCATCGGCTTGTCCAGCGGCTCGGATGCCCAGATGTTTTTCAGGATGCGCCCGGCATCGGCATGTTTGCCGCTTGCCACCAACGCCCTCGATAGAATGACGGCACCTTCCGGCGTTTCCGGTTTCGTCGTGCCGAAAGCGGCAAGCACCTGGGCCGGCGTCGGGTTTTCGCGGTAGAGCGCGCGTTCGGACTGCGCCCGCAGGGTGGAAAGCCCCGGCCATCCGACGAGCCTGCGCTGCGCAGCGGCAATTTCGCTCGAAGGAATACCGCGGGCGCCCGAGGTGGCAATCGCCCAGGTCAGGATCTTTTCGTCGAGCGAGCCTTCCGGCAGGCTGTCGCGCATGGCGATCGCCTGTGCGGCATCGTTGTCGGAGAGTGCATCGAGACCGGCCTTGAGAGCAGGGGCGGGAGCGGGCGTCGCAAGCGGCCGGTTCATCCTGGGGATTGCGCCGGTAATGTCAGGCACGGGAACCAGCGCCGGAGTGGCCGGTGGTGTTGTCGGTGGCGCAGGGACGGGCGTCGGAACGGTGGTGAAGCCCTGGATTGCAGCGGGAGCGTCCGGCCTCACGAATGGGAGCGGTGCGACGCCTGCATTGGAACCTGGAGGTGCAGCGTAAGCCGGCAGGACCGCGACGCTGATTGACAGCGCTGCCCAGAGCGTCTTGAGGATTACAACGGGTTTGCTCATCCGGCAACTCGCGACAACGATGTTTCAGACCCCTTATTAGCTGCTGACAAGCTTAACAAAACCTTACCACAGCGGTCACGATCGCGCGAATTCTTAAGTGGGATTTACGCTGAAAACCCATGTACTTCCGCTTGTCGCCGCCCGGTCGCCGATTTATGGTGCCCAGCCTTATAGTCGCGGATTACGGCCGAAGCATGGATTGTACCATGCCCTTCGGCCTTTGGGAGTTTTGCATGTTCAAGGGATCGATCCCCGCTCTCGTCACCCCCTTCACCACCGACGGCGCGGTGGACGAGGATGCTTTCGCCGCGCATGTGGAGTGGACGATCTCGGAAGGCAGTTCCGGTCTGGTCCCGGTCGGTACGACCGGCGAATCTCCGACGCTCTCGCACGACGAACACAAGCGGGTCGTTGAACTGTGCGTCGAGGCCGCCCGCGGCCGCGTCCCTGTCATCGCCGGCGCCGGGTCCAACAACACCCGCGAAGCGATCGAGCTTGCCCAGCATGCGCAGACCGCGGGCGCCGATGCGCTTCTGGTGGTCACACCCTATTACAACAAGCCGACCCAGAAGGGCCTGATCGCGCATTTTTCCGCGGTCGCCGAAGCCACGGATCTGCCGATCATCATCTACAACATTCCCGGCCGGTCGGTCATCGACATGACCCCGGAAACGATGGGTTTCCTTACCAAGGCCTACAAGAACATCGTCGGCGTCAAGGATGCGACCGGCAAGATCGAGCGCGTCTCCGAACAGCGCATCACCTGCGGGTCGGAATTCGTGCAGCTGTCCGGCGAGGATGCGACGGCACTTGGCTTCAACGCCCATGGTGGCGTTGGCTGCATCTCGGTGACGGCCAATGTCGCGCCGCGGCTTTGTGCCGAGTTCCAGGCCGCCACGCTTGCCGGCGATTATGCCAAGGCACTCGAGTATCAGGATCGCCTGATGCCGCTGCACAAGGCGATCTTCATGGAGCCCGGCGTCTGCGGTTCGAAATACGGGCTTTACAAGGTCCGCGGTCTGAACCGCGCCGTCCGCTCTCCACTGATGTCGACGCTGGAACCGGCGACGGAAGCTGCCATTGATGCAGCACTGCGTCATGCGGGTATCCTGAACTGAAGCCGCAGCGCTTCACTTTTGCTGCCTGGCGCATTACATAGAAATCGAACCCCGCTCATCGCCCATGGGCGGGGATTGTGTTTCAGATGAAGGGCGACGGAAGATTTCAATGGCCCCCAAAGGCAGCCAGCGCACGGTGAACAAGATTGTCGCGGAAAACCGCAAGGCCCGCTTCAATTACGAGATCCTCGATACCTACGAAGCCGGCATCATGCTGACCGGCACCGAGGTCAAGTCGCTGCGTGACGGCAAGGCAAATATCGCCGAGTCCTACGCCTCCGACGAAGGCAATGAAATCTGGCTGATCAACAGCCATCTTCCGGAATATCTGCAGGCCAACCGCTTCAACCACGAGCCGCGCCGTCGCCGGAAGCTGCTTTTGTCGAAGCGCGAGATCTCCCGCCTGCGTGTCGGTATCAACCGTGAAGGCATGACGCTGGTGCCGTTGAAGATCTACTTCAATGAAAAGGGTCGCGCGAAACTCGAACTGGCGCTCGCCAAGGGCAAGAAGCTGCACGACAAGCGCGAGACCGAGAAGGAACGCGACTGGAACCGCGAGAAGTCGCGGCTTTTCAAGGCCGGCTGAGGCTGACCGGTCGGGCGTCGCGTTAAGCGCGTGCTCGAGCGAGCTGGAGAACCCTCACTGCGGAACAAAACCACACATCGCCCGTTTCAGCTCGTTATTTTGGGGTAAGTGGGCGATGACGAAGAAGCAGATCTTTACCTACATCACGATTGTCATCGGCTTCGGCGCCGCCGGCTACCTTCTGTACCATACGTTCCGCGAATACTCGCTCAGCGACATTGTCCAGTCCGTCCGGGATATCCCGACCTATAATCTCGTCATGGCGGGTCTGTTTGCCGCCGGATCCTATGTCTGCCTGTCCGGCTTCGATTGGGCCGGCGTGCGCTATGTGAAGAACGACCTCTCCTATCCCAAGATCGGCCTTGCCTCCTTCATCGCCCTGTCGATCGGCCAGAGTGTCGGCCTGTCGGGTCTCAGCAGCGGCGCGCTGCGCTATCGCTACTATCATCACTGGGGCATGAGCACCGAGGACGTTGCCAAGATCGTTCTGTTTTCCGGTGTCACTGTCGGCATCGGCATGGCCGTTCTGTCGGGTATCGTGATGATCATCAATCCGAAGGATGCCGCAACAGTCCTGCGGCTGTCGGAGGCGATGGTTATGGGGATCGGTTTTGCCTGCCTCGCCGTGACGGGTGTATATCTCATCCTCGCGGCAACGGTGCGCGCGCCTTTGAAGATCCGCTCCTGGAGCTTTGAAATGCCGACGCTCAGGATCGCCATCGCACAGGTGGTAATCGGCACGATCAATTTCGCGCTCGTATCCGCCTGTCTGCGCGAAGTCATGGCAGCGAGCGCCGATGTCAGCTACCTGAAGGCCGCGACCGCGTTCGTGCTCGCCAATCTTGCAATCCTCATAACCCATGCGCCCGGTGGCCTCGGAGTCCTCGAGGCAACGGTTCGTCATGTAATGGGCGACCAGGCGTCGATTGGTTCGCTTGTCGCGTTCCGAGTGATCTACTTCTTCATTCCGTTCTTTATCGGGCTTCCCCTGGCCCTGATCGTCGAGGGCGTGTTTCGTGCACGAAAGCGCAGCGCCGGGCAGGGGGCGTCATCTTCGGTGACGCCGGAGCCGCATTCGGCCTAGTCGTTTTCCCCAACAAAAAAGGCGCCGTCGAACGGCGCCTTTCTCATTCCAGGGATGATCTCAGCCTTCGGCCGGTTCGGGAGCAGGCTCCGTCGGCCGTGGTGCGCGTTCCGATGGATCGCGGCCCACTTCGGCTTTCAGTGTCATCAGATCGATGAAATGATCGGCCTGCCGGCGCAGGTCGTCGGCGATCATCGGCGGCTGCGTCTGCATCGTCGAAACGACCGAGACCTTGCGACCGCGGCGCTGCAGCGCCTCGACAAGATTGGTGAAGTCGCCATCGCCCGAAAACAGCACGAGATGATCAACGGTCTCGGCCTGTTCCATCGCATCGATCGCGAGCTCGATATCCATGTTGCCCTTGATTTTGCGGCGGCCAAGGGAATCCGTGAATTCCTTGGCGGGCTTTGTCACAACCTTGTAGCCGTTGTAATCCAGCCAGTCGATCAGCGGTCTGATCGACGAATATTCCTGATCCTCGATCAGCGCCGTATAGTAATAGGCACGCAACAGATAGCCGCGCTTCTGAAAAGCCTTCAGAAGCTTACGGTAATCAATATCGAAACCAAGGCTTTTCGAGGCCGCGTAAAGATTAGCACCGTCGATAAAGAGAGCTATCTTCTCTCTTGGGTCAAACATATGTCTCCATCCCCTTCAAGCTGCTTGACCAAGGACCCGTCAAATGAAAAGTTGAGCCGATCGCTTAGGTATTTATCGGTTAAATTACCAGCTAATCATATAAATGTCATTTATGGTAGGATTCGCTTTTATCCAAGCAACCTTTCGTTGAATCTGGCCAGAGTCATCGCCACCACGGTCGGCGGCATGCGGCAGTCGGCATGAATAAACTTGAATTTCGCCGGCAATGGCTGTATCGGGCGTAGCAATTCCGAAAATAACGACCGCAAAGGACAGGCAATGGCCCGTGTCACAGTAGAAGATTGCATTGACAAAGTCGATAATCGTTTTGAGCTGGTGCTTCTCGCCAGCCACCGTGCCCGCCAGATCTCGCAGGGCGCAGCGATCACCATCGATCGCGACAATGACAAGAACCCGGTCGTCGCACTGCGCGAAATCGCCGACGAAACGCTGTCTCCCGACGACCTGAAGGAAGACCTGATCCATTCGCTGCAGAAGCATGTCGAAATCGACGAGCCCGAGCCTGATCCGGCAACCCTGATTGCTGCCGGCAGCACGTCGACAGCCTCTGGCAACGACGAGGAAGACGGCGCCGCGGAAACCGTCAATTTCGACCAGATGTCGGAAGAAGACCTTCTCGCCGGTATCGAAGGCCTCGTGCCGCCGGAAAAGAGCGACGATTACTGATTGATGCATTGTTTGGGCAAGGGACCGTTCATTCTCTCGCCCTAATCTGTCTTGATATCTATGATGGCCGCGCTGATCTGATGGTTGGCGCGCCATTTTTATTTTGTTGGACCCGGTATCGAGGGCATTTCACGGGATGATGAGGCAGTACGAGCTTGTTGAGCGGGTACAGAAGTACAAGCCCGAGGCCAACGAAGCTCTTCTCAACAAGGCCTATGTCTACGCCATGCAAAAGCATGGCCAGCAAAAACGCGCCTCTGGCGATCCCTATATCTCGCATCCGCTCGAAGTGGCTGCCATCCTCACCGACATGCATCTCGACGAGTCGACGATCGCCGTCGCGTTGCTGCACGATACGATTGAGGACACGACCGCGACCCGCGCCGAGATCGACGAGCTGTTCGGCGAGGATATCGGTCGTCTCGTCGAGGGTCTGACCAAGCTCAAGCGTCTCGATCTCGTCTCGAAAAAGGCCAAGCAGGCCGAAAACCTGCGCAAACTGCTGCTGGCGATCTCCGACGACGTGCGCGTGCTGCTGGTCAAGCTTGCCGACCGGCTGCACAACATGCGCACGCTCGACCATATGAAGGCTGAGCAGAAGGCACGCATTTCCGAAGAGACGATGGATATCTATGCGCCGCTTGCCGGCCGCATGGGCATGCAGGACATGCGCGACGAGCTCGAGGACCTGTCCTTCCGCTACATCAACCCGGAAGCCTATGCGACGGTCACCCAGCGGCTGGCCGATCTTTCGGCCCGCAACGAAGGACTGATCAAGAAGATCGAGGACGAGTTACGCGATCTTCTCGTCGCCAACGGCCTGCCGGACGCCGCCGTCAAGGGACGCCAGAAGAAGCCCTATTCCATCTTCCGCAAGATGCAGTCGAAGTCGTTGTCCTTCGAACAGCTTTCCGACCTCTACGGTTTCCGCATTGTCGTCGACGACGTCGCCTGCTGCTACAAGGCACTCGGCATCGTTCATACCCGCTGGCGCGTCGTGCCGGGCCGCTTCAAGGACTACATCTCCAACCCGAAGCAGAACGACTATCGCTCGATCCACTCGACGATCGTCGGCCCCTCGAGGCAGCGCATCGAATTGCAGATCCGTACCGAGATGATGCAGGAGATTGCCGAATACGGGATCGCCGCGCACGCGCTCTATAAGGATGGCCAGTCGGGTGGCGCCAAGGGCGACGATCTTCTGCCCAAGGAATCGAGCGCCTATTCCTGGCTGCGCCATACGATCGAGTCGCTTGCAGAAGGCGACAATCCGGAAGAATTCCTGGAGCATACCAAGCTCGAACTGTTCCAGGATCAGGTCTTCTGCTTCACGCCCAAGGGCAAGCTGATCGCGCTGCCGCGCGGTGCCACGCCGATCGACTTTGCCTATGCGGTTCATACCAATATCGGCGACACCACGGTTGGCGCCAAGATCAACGGCCGTATCATGCCGCTTGTCACCCGGCTGAACAACGGTGACGAGGTGGAGATCATCCGCTCGGGCGTGCAGGTTCCGCCGGCCGCCTGGGAAGAAATCGTCGTCACCGGCAAGGCCCGCTCGGCCATCCGCCGCGCTACCCGCATGGCGATCCGCAAACAGTATGCCGGCCTCGGCTATCGCATTCTGGAGCGCACCTTCGATCGCGCCGCAAAGACCTTTACCCGCGAGGCGCTGAAGCCTGCTCTGCATCGGCTTGCCCACAAGGATGTCGAGGATGCGATCGCTGCCGTCGGGCGAGGGGAGCTGTCGTCTCTCGACGTGCTGCGCGCCGTCTTCCCCGATTTCAAAGATGAACGCGTTACCGTGAAGCCATCGGCCGATGACGGCTGGTTCAACATGCGCAGCGCGTCCGGCATGATGTTCAAGCTGCCGAACCAGCCAAAGGCACCGCTGGAGGATGCCCAGACGGCCGTCAATGCCGGCGATGTCGTTGCGTTGAGCCCTGAACCGGTTCCGATCCGCGGTCTTGCCGGCAATATGCAGGTGCGTTTCGCACCGAGCGGCGCCGTGCCCGGAGACCGTATCGTCGGGATCATGGACAAGGGCGAGGCGATCACCATCTATCCGATCCAGGCGCCGATCCTGCAGCACTTCGATGAGGAACCGGAGCGCTGGATCGATGTGCGCTGGGATCTCGACGAGGCCAACAAGTCTCGTTTTCTGGCCCGTATCGACGTCAACACGATCAACGAGCCAGGCACCCTTGCGACGGTCGCGAAGACAATCGGCGGTCTCGACATCAACATCCGATCCTTGTCGATGGCCAGCAATCGCGCCGCCGATTTCTCCGAGATCGCCATGGAAGTCGAAGTCTGGGACGTGCGCCAGCTCAATCAGCTCCTGACGCAGCTGAAGGAACTGGACTGCGTTTCCAACCTGAAGCGTGTCTACGACTAGACCCCAGCCGATCGTCGACGCGGACTGCCTGTTTTGAGTGCGCTCCCTTTGAGAGGGTATGCATTCAATGCAGGGCTGGGAGGTAACCCTTGCGTTGGTAAAGCCCGCTGGTTCAGCCTATATCTGCTGCACCGCAACATTTACCGAAAGAGACGTCAGATGTTTACCTCCGTCCGCAAGTTCGCCCGCGTCCTGCGCGGCCCTTCCGTCCAGGAACGCGAAATGGCTTACCTCAATGAAGCCTGCGATCGCTTCGATCTCGAGCACCGCGTTCGCCAGATCGACCGTGGCATGTTCCGCAAGTCCATCTAATTCAATGGCATGACAGCGGCTCGCTCGTCTGTCGTGCAGTAGATCTATCCGGGGGCCGTGCGCGAAGCGGCCCGATGCCAGCGGCCAATTTTCGCCATCATCTTGGGCTTCCGCTACGAAGACCGTTTCCGAACTGAGATGATGGTTCTCGGATCCTTGACCGGACCGAACCAGAAAGAAGCTGCTTCATGCCCTTTCGGCGCCGCAAAGCCCCGACCTTCCGAGAAAAGCTGCATCGCGCAATATTCCCTCCGAAGGGGTTCCGCCGTGTGCTCGGATATTACCGGCTCAAGATCTTGCGCATCGGCGGTTCGCCGCATGCGGTTGCTGCCGGTCTTGCCATCGGCATGGTCAGCGCCTGGACACCCTTTCTCGGCTTCCACATCCTTTTTGCGATTCCTTTTGCCTGGGTGCTGGGCGGCAGCATGGTCGCTGCGGCGCTTGGCACGGCCTTCGCCAATCCCGTTACTTGTCCCATCATCTGGCCCCTTACGTGGGAAATCGGCCAGTTCATCCTTGGCCGCGCTGGCGGCGGCGAAGCGCGGCCGGTCGATCTAGCGGCGCTGTTTTCCCAGCTCAAGCTATCGGAACTCTGGGACCCGATCCTGGAGCCGATGCTGATCGGCTCGCTGCCTCCCGGACTGTTCTGCGGACTGCTTGTCTATGTCGCGACCTATTTCGGAATCCGCAGTTTTCGCAACAGCCAGACGGAGCGTCGCCTTGCCCGCCGCAGCGAATATCAGCAGGCCTATGAGCGGGAATATCAGCCGGGGAACTTGACGGCGCAGCCGGCAAACCGCAAGTCAGTCGATGCTTGAGATAGAGGGACTTTGATGATTATCGGCATGGGCAGTGACCTCATCGACATCCGTCGAGTTGAAAAATCCATCGAACGTTTCGGGGAACGGTTCACCCATCGTTGTTTCACCGATATCGAGCGCGCAAAGTCCGATCGTCGGAAGAACCGCGCCGAATCCTATGCCAAGCGGTTCGCCGCCAAGGAAGCCTGCTCCAAGGCCCTCGGCACCGGCCTTGCAAACGGCGTGTTCTGGAAAGACATGGGCGTTGTCAACCTGCCGGGCGGCAAGCCGACCATGGTGTTGACGGGTGGCGCGGGTGAGCGGCTGGCGGAACTTATGCCCGCCGGTCAGGAGCCTTTCATCCACGTCACGATCACCGACGAGTATCCCTATGCGCAGGCCTTCGTGATCATTGAGGCGCGACCGGTGGCCGCTCCGTGAGCGTACCCGAATTTGGCGAAGCGGTGGGCCATTGCCGCCGCTCTGTGAAGACGCTAAAGCATGTCCCGCAAAAGCGCGCAGCGGTTTTGTAGCTACAAGGTGCCACGCAGGAATGACCTGAACGGCGGGCGTGATCTCTCGAAGATTGCGGCACGTTTCACACAGGTAGCCATCCGCCGTGAAGAGAGAGATTGAAATACGTGTCCGATAACGCCGAGACGAAGCCGCAGAATGCCCTTTGGGAAAACATCAAGGTCATCATCCAGGCCTTGCTGCTGGCTATGGTGATCCGCACCGTCCTGTTCCAGCCCTTCACGATTCCGTCCGGCTCGATGATGCCGACGCTCCTGGTCGGCGACTATATCTTCGTCAACAAGTTCGCCTACGGGTTCTCGAAGTATTCGATGCCGTTTTCGCCGGACCTGTTTGAAGGCCGCGTCCTTCAGTTCAGCGAGCCGAAGCGCGGCGACGTGATCGTGTTCCGCCTGCCGCAGCAGCCCGAGATCGATTACATCAAGCGCCTGATCGGCCTTCCCGGTGACCGCATCCAGGTTCGCGACGGCGTGCTCTTCGTCAACGGAACCGCTGTACCCAAGCAGGGCGACGGCGCTTTCACATCCGACTACCGCTCCGATCCCGGCACCAACGTTCCAGTCTTCCGCGAGACGCTCGACAACGGCGTGACCTTTGACACGCTCGACCAGTCCCCAAGCTCGCGCGGCGACAACACCCGCGAGTTCGTCGTGCCGGCCGAACACTATTTCTTCATGGGCGACAACCGCGACAACTCGCTCGACAGCCGATTTGACGAAGGTCCGGGCATGGTTCCGGCCGAAAACCTCGTCGGTCGCGCCAGCGTCATCTTCTTCTCGCTCGGCAACGACACGTCCTTCCGCGAGATCTGGAAATGGCCGTCCAACATGCGTTGGGACCGTCTCTTCAAGGGCGTTCATTGATGAAACCGCTCTCACTCTCGGATGAAGAACGCGGCCGTCTCGAGACGATAATCGGCCACGTCTTTTCCGAGAAGCAGTGGCTTGACCGGGCGCTGACCCACGCCAGCGTCGGTCTTGCCAAGGATGCCAATTACGAGCGTCTGGAGTTTCTGGGCGACCGTGTGCTCGGGCTCTGCGTTGCCGAACTTCTGTTCACTACCTTCCGGTCCGCACCGGAAGGAGAGCTGTCTGTGCGCCTTAATCAGTTGGTCAGCGCCGAAAGCTGTGCCATTGTTGCAGACGAGATGGAACTGCATCGTTTCATCCGCACCGGCGCCGACGTCAAGAAGATCACCGGCAAGCGGATGATGAACGTCCGCGCCGATGTGGTGGAGAGCTTGATTGCCGCCCTTTATCTGGATGGCGGACTGGAAGCTGCCCGCGGTTTCATTCTGCGTCATTGGAAGGCGCGTGCGACCCGCGCCGATGGCGCCCGCCGCGACGCCAAGACGGAATTGCAGGAATGGGCACATGCCAAATTCGGTGTGACACCTTCCTATCGCATTGACGACCGCTCCGGCCCGGATCACGACCCGCGCTTTACTGTGACGGTCGAGATTCCCGGTGTTTCGCCCGAAACGGGCGCCGACCGGTCGAAACGTGCAGCCGAACAGGTGGCTGCCACCAGGATACTCGAACGCGAAGGCGTCTGGCAGAAGACCTCTGCTGAAGACTGATTGGACATCATGATCGAAGACAACACCATCGAAGGCAAAGACGAAGACGTAAACGCCGTTCAGCCGGAAACCGCGGTCGACGAGGCGGCGGCGGAACAGGCTGAAGCCGGTCCGACCCATTCCGGTTTCGTGGCGCTGATCGGCGCGACCAATGCCGGCAAGTCGACGCTGGTCAACCGTCTCGTCGGCGCCAAGGTGTCGATCGTCAGCCACAAGGTGCAGACGACCCGCGCCATCGTTCGTGGCATCGCAATCCACAACAACGCCCAGATCGTCTTCATGGATACGCCCGGCATCTTCAAGCCGCGCCGCAGGCTGGACCGCGCCATGGTGACCACCGCCTGGGGCGGCGCCAAGGATGCCGACATGATCGCGCTCCTGATCGACAGCGAACGCGGCCTGCGCGGCGATGCCGACGCGATCCTCGAGGGTCTGAAGGATGTGCATCAGCCGAAACTGCTGCTTCTGAACAAGATCGATCAGGTCAAGCGCGAGGATCTTCTGGCGCTTGCTGCTGCGGCCAACGAAAAGATCGACTTCGTGCGCACGTTCATGATATCGGCGACGACCGGTTCCGGTTGCGACGATCTGATGGACTATTTCTCCACGACCCTGCCGGAAGGCCCCTGGTACTATCCGGAGGATCAGATTTCCGATCTGCCGATGCGCCAGCTTGCTGCCGAAATAACCCGCGAGAAGCTCTTTCTAAGGCTCCACCAAGAGCTTCCCTACGCCTCGCATGTCGAGACGGAGAAGTGGGAAGAGCGCAAGGATGGCTCCGTCAGGATCGAACAGGTCATCTATGTCGAGCGCGAAAGCCAGAAGAAGATCGCTCTCGGCAAGAACGGCGACGCCATCAAGGCAATTTCGACAGCGTCGCGCAAGGAACTGACCGAGATCCTTGAACAGCCCGTTCACCTGTTCCTTTTTGTGAAGGTCAGGGAAAATTGGGGAGACGATCCACAACGTTTCCGCGAAATGGGCCTGGAATTCCCGAAAAACTGAATGTTTGACCGTTTTTGGCTTGCCGACTCCTTCCGATGCGTTAGCTTGATATCGGGAGAAGGAACTGCTGTGTAATTTCGAATGTTAGTAAATTCGGAAATGCTTAATTGTTATTTCCTAAAATACGCCGACGGGTTACGCTGGTTGTATTGAAGGACTGAGGCGATCTCGGCAAATCGTGGAGGTGGTGCCAGGCATGAGCGATATAAGACGTTTTGATGCCTTCAGTGGTATGGATCTCAGCGATGCGGTTGGGTTCTTCAGCTGGAACGTTCAGGAGAACAAGGTCTACGGCGATCAGGTCTTCGCATTCATCTACGGGGTCCCCTACAGGGACCTCGAGAGCGGCGCGCCGATCGAACAGGTCATCGTCAACGTCGACGATGGCGACAAGCAGCGCGTCGCAAAAGCCCTGCACGAGTCCATCATTTCTGGCAAAAAGTGCCATCAGAGTTATGGAATCACCCATGTGGACGGTCGCCGCGTCACGGTGACAGGGCAGGGACGATGCCTTCGCGACAAGCTCGGCCTGCCGTCGATCTACACAGGTTCCGTTACCGCTGTCGAAGTGGGCAGTGGTGCTCATTCTGGCGATCCACTCAAGACCCATTGTCTCGAGGCTTTGAAAATCGCCAACAGCCGCCGCCACGCGCTTGCGGCCCGCTACCTGTCCTCCGCACTCAACGTGCTGGATGGCGGCAAAAAAGCGTAAAGCATCCATGGTTCGGGCAAATTGCGGCTGCATCCTCCGGTCGTGCACGATGGCTGCAGAATCGCTCCCTTGGACATTCCTGTCAGCCAAAGGTCGCTCGTGATTCGTTACGTAGAATCCCGTAGCAACTTGTCATCTATCAATGTACGCGATTGCTAACGCGATGGTGATGGTACAACTACGCGTCGTATTGGCATAGGGAGCGGACATGGCACGCGGAACGATCGCTTCTGACGAAGCGGATCAAGATTTCATCAACGCGGTGGGGTTCTACAGCTGGAATGTTGCAGAAAACCGCGTCTATGGTGACGAGGTCATCGCCCATGTGTTTGGTCTCTCGATTGAGGACCTGTCGATCGGAATGCCGATCGACGTCCTGGTGCGCTACATCGACGAAGGCGACAAGCAGCGTGTGGCCAAGGCTATCCACATGGCGATCGTCGATGGTGCAGCCTACAATGCCGAATACAGCCTGACCCATCCGGATGGCCGTAAGGTTAGTGTTCGCGCGAACGGACGCTGTCTGCGCGATGTCGATGGACTGCCTTCGATCTACAGCGGCACTGTCATCGTGCAGCCAGCTCTCGCCGAACCGATTCAGATCAGTGATCCGCTCGAGAGCCACTGCCGGGCAGCGCTGGATCTCGCTTCAGCGCGCGGCCATGCTCTGGCCGCGCGATATCTGTCTTCAGCACTGAACATGCTGACGCCGGATCTCGGCTGAGACGGAGATCTTACTTCTTGCGCTCCATCAGCGCCTTAACCTCTTCGAAGCGACGACGATTTTCGGGTTCCTGCTCACCCGGGCCGTAGCATGTCTTCGAGATGCAGAAGCGCAGCAGCGTGAAGGGAGGTCCACCCTTGCCGAACTCGCAATCGATCTCGTTGGTGAAATCGGTCGGCTTGGCGTCCTGGCGGGTCGAATAGGTGAGACGTGCGCCCGGCGGATCGAGTTCCGGGAAGGACTGCACAATGCCGGTCTTGACGTCTGGAATGAGCAGGAAGTTCTTGGCAACCGCGACGCAAGCCTGTTCAAGCTGCGGCGACTGTGCGGCCGCAGGCGTTGGCAAGGCGAGGCCAAAGGGCATCGCGGCAATGATAGCGGTAGCGAGCAGGGCGTTTTTCATGTGATCTCCGGCAGCGTATTGCTCTTGGCTGTTCGGCGGAGAAATCCGCGGCGAAGGCAATTTGTTCCAGCCCGGTCGAGAGATAAATCGAGGGAGGCGCGACAGCCACACCTAGATACCGACAGAGCCCGCAAACCGTGCCGGAAAGACGCAGAAACCGATTCAGTCCCAAGAGGTTATACGGTAGAACTGATCAACGCAGACAGGAAGTTCACCTATCGATGCAGTGGCAGGACGAGGCAATCATCATCGGCGTGAAACGCCACGGCGAGACGAGTGTCATCGCCGAACTGATGACGCGCGAACGCGGCCGCCATCTCGGCATCGTCCGGTCCGGCCGCTCGCGCGCGATGCAACCGGTGCTGCAGCCGGGAAACCGCGTGGAGGTGGTCTGGCGCGCGCGTCTCGACGAGCATCTCGGCGAATTCAAGCTCGAACCGCTGCAACTGCGTGCAGCAAAGCTGATGGAAACCGCAACGGCGGTCTACGGTGTCCAGGCGATGGGGGCTCTGCTTCGGCTGCTTCCCGAGCGTGATCCGCATCCGCACCTGTTCGAAGCTCTCGATATCATTCTCGATGCGATGGATGATCCGTCCGATGCGGGCGAACTCTTCGTCCGGTTCGAACTCGCGGTGCTGAACGATCTTGGTTTCGGACTGGATCTTTCGGAATGTGCAGCGACAGGCACACGCAGCGATCTTGTCTATGTGTCGCCAAAATCCGGTCGCGCCGTGAGCCGCGATGCCGGCGCTCCCTATGCGGACCGCATGCTGGCCCTGCCGGATTTTCTGGGAGAGGGAGCATCCAGGACTGCCGACCGCGACGGCATGGCCGCGGCCTTCCGTCTGACCGGCCATTTCCTATCCCGGCATGTCTATGAACCGCGCGGAATGACCCAGAGTACCGCCCGCGACGGGTTCGTTCAGGCGGCGCTGAAGGCGCTGTCGAAAGCCCCTGACGATCAGACGCCGCAAGGATCAGGTATCATTCCGCCGGCTGCATGACCGGTTGGCGGTTCACCGTCTTTTCGCGAATGGGCCAGTGTACGGCCGCGGCAAACAGGCCGAACACGACGCCGAACCACCAGACCATGTCATAGGAACCGAGCCTGTCGTAAAGCGCGCCGCCCATCCAGACGCCGAGGAACGACCCCACTTGGTGCGACAGGAACACGAAACCGCCAAGCAGGCCCAGATGCCGCGTGCCGAACATGATCGCCACCAGTCCGTTGGTCGGCGGCACCGTGGACAGCCACAAGAGACCCATCACGGCGGCAAAGATGATGACCGAGGTCGGAGACTGCGGCAGAAGCAGGAAGGCCGTGACGGCGATCGAGCGGCCGATATAGATATAGGCGAGCAGATAGGGTTTCGAGTAGCGCTGCCCGAGCACGCCGGCGCCGAGCGAGCCGATGATGTTGAAGAAACCGATCAGTGCCATGGCGATCACCGCATACCGAGCGTCAATGCCGATATCGCGAAGATAGGCCGGGAAATGCGCGGTGATGAAAGCTACCTGAAAACCGCAGACGAAAAAGCCCGAGGTCAGCAACAGGTACGACTTGTGCCCGAAGGCTTCCCGCAGTGCCTGCGCCGCGGTCTGCTTGAACTCCGTCTGGTTCTGCGTGCCGGAGCTGGCATTGCCCCGGAGCGGGATGGCAAGCAGCGGAACAGCAAGCATCATCGCCGACATGATCATCAGACTGTCCGACCAGCCGTAGGCCGTGATCAGCGCCTGGCTGAGCGGCGCAAACAGAAACATCCCGGCAGATCCGGCGGCAGTGCCGATCCCGAACGCTAAGGAGCGCTGTTCGGGCGTCACGTTGCGGGCAAAGGCTGACAGGATCGTGCCGAACGAACCGGCGCCGACGGCAAGCCCCACCATCAGACCGCCTGACAGGTGCAGCATGGGAATTGATTGCGCGGACGACATAAGGAACAGTCCGCCCGCATAGAGGAGACCCGACAGGGCGAGCACGCGGCCGGTACCGTATTTGTCCGCTATCGCTCCGAAGATCGGCTGGCCAAGGCCCCAGGCGAGGTTCTGGATCGCCATCGCGAGCCCGAACGTGGTGCGATCCCAGCCCCGATCGGACAACATCGGCAGTTGGAAGAAGCCCATTGCCGAACGCGGGCCGAAGGTCAGCATCGCAACCAAGGCACCGGCCGTGATGATCAGCCAGGGCATCGATGCGCGCGCGGGGTTGGACATGCTTGCCTCCTGAATTGAGGCATTATCCATAGCCGCGCGGGTGTGAAATGGGAAACGACTTTTCCTGACGCGATGCATCACAACAGCTGATGCGACAAGCCTCTTCTACAGCGCGCCGGGCGGCTCGATCGGGGGCGGTGGGACTTTGCCAAGCCGCGATTCGCGCCAGAGCGTGAAGGCGCCGGCGCTAATGACGATCGCACACCCGGCCACCATGTTGATGGTCATCATCTCGCCGAACAGCATCACACCGATCAGGCAGACGAGCACCGACTGTACGTAGAACATCGGCTGTACCGCGACGGCGTCGACGAGCGAGTAGGCGCGGATCAGCAGATAGTGCCCGGTCATGCCGGTAACGCAAAGCGTCAACATCCAGAACCAGTCGGAAAGCGTGATGTGCGACCAGTAAAACGGACCGACCAGCGTGATCGCCGCAGCACCGGCAATACCCGTGTAGAAAAACGCGGTATCGGCCGTGTCGGTGCGGCTCGCGAGCCGGGTCAGCACCGAGTAGAGCGCAAACATCGTGGTGCCGATCAGCGGGATGACGATCCGGAAATCGAATGTCGCATGCAGCGGATTGATGATCATCAGGATGCCGGCAAAGCCGACGCCGATCGCGGTCCAGCGCCGCCACCCGACCTTCTCGCCAAGCAAGGGCACCGAAAGGCAGGCAACGAGCAGTGGCGTCGCAGCAAAGATCGTATGGGTGGCCGCAAGACCGACCTCGGCAAATGAGAAGATCGACAGCGCGATCTGGAAAACCAGAATGACCCCGCGGGCAATCTGCAGCCACAACCTGTTCGCGGACGCTGCACCTTTGACACCGCCGGACGAGCGACCGGCCACGATGAGCACGAAACCTGCGAAGGCCCAGTAGCGGATCATCGCCACGAAAATGGGAGGATAGGCGCCGCCCAGGTGTTTCGAGATGCCGTCCTGAACCGCGAAGATAATGACAGCAGTCAACGCGAAGAGAAGTCCCGTAGACCGAGATGTCATGATGGTGATCGATTCCAGTGCGGAGCGCGCAAGCGCCGCCGTGACGCCCTACGTTTGTGAGATCGGTGTTCTTGACCGGTTTTGACCTTTGTCAACAAACGCCGATTGGACATGTCTGCCATGCGGTGCCGTCAGAGGGAACCTTCAGACCCAGAAAAGGTATATGAGAAACTGCAAATAGTTCTGGAGACCTGCACTTGAGGTCTTCCCCGTACTGGCGACTGGAACATATGTTCTCAAGGTTGAGTTAGACTTGGGCAAGCAAATCAGGAGAAACGATGCTCACTGGGATGACGGAAGACCAGCGAAACGAATTTCTGGAGCGCATCACCGCGACCACGATTGCAAACCAGGCAATCCTGAAGTGTAGCATCAGCGGTTTTCCTTTGACGGCGGATAATGTTGTCGCCTTCGTTGGCGATTTTCTCGATCCGGAAAACCCGAACCTGCAGGAACTGATCGAAAAGATTGGTCACGCCATCGACGAGGTGCTGGATTGCCAGGGCCAGGCGATGCGCCTGGCGCGGTAGCACAGGACAGTTCTCAAGTCCGGAAAGGGGATGCGGTCAGGCAACGTACAGCCGCTTTTCCTTACCGATGCTTGATGGCCCAGGCGCCGCGCGTCGAGACCACTTTCACGTCGTCACCAATTGCGATCATGCCGCCGCCGCGCGGCACTGCGTTCCATCCGAACAGCGGGCCGGGAACGCGCCGGTCGGCCGACATGCGCAGGCGACCGAGTGCCGGCATCGGGTTGGCGACATCCCGCGAACCGGTCACCTGATCCTGGGTGATCATGATGCAGCGGGCGCAGGGTTTGACGAGATCGAGACGAAGGCCGCCGATCTCGATCGCCTCCCAATGGTCATCGCCAAAGGCGTCCCCGTCGTCGATGACGATGTTGGCGCGGAACCGGTCCATCCCGACGGCGCCTTCTCCATGCTTCTCCATGTCGGCATTGATCGCCTCGAGCGAGCCGGTGGTCGTGACCAGGACCTGGTATCCGTCGGCAAATGTGACCGGCGTATCGGGTCCTGCCCAGTCGTCGCTTGCGGTCCGCTTCGAACGTTCATCGAAGAAAACAAGCCGCACGTCGCAGCCCAGCCAGTCGCAAAGGGTCGAGTTGATATCCTTGTCGGCCAGCGCGGCGCTGACGATCGAATTCCAAACGACCACATCGGTACGCCGGTAGCCCGGCGGCCGGGTGACGGTGATCTCGCCCTTGCTCTCCATCGAAAACCGGAACCCGTCCGTGTCGGGCAGGACCTGCAACTGCGCCATTTCTGGAAGATCGCGCTGGTTGACGAAATGCCCCCTGGTATCGACCAGCATCAAGCTGCGATCGCCGGGTATGCCTGTGCACGTCATCTGCGTCTCAGTGAGCGAAATGCCGCGGCCGCTCTTCAAGGGGTAGTAGTTGATCTCGCTGACATGCATGGGTTTTCCTCAAATTTCATCGAGAAAGAGGTCGAGAACACTTTTCAGACGCTGGTGGCGTTCGTTTGCCGCCTGCCGGCCGGCCTGCGTCTTGAAGCCGTCGGCGAGCTTGAACAGCTTCGTTTCGAAATGATCAATTGCAAACGTCCTGTCGTCCAGCAGTCGATGCTTGGCGAGCGGATCGGCCGGATCGTAAAGCGCCGAACCCATCCGCCCGGCAATGTAGAAACAGCGTGCCGCACCGATCATGCCGATTGCATCGAGCCGGTCCGCATCCTGCAGGATCTTCGCCTCGATCGTCTGCGGCTCGAGATTTGCCGAAAAACTGTGGGTGAGTATCGCATGGGAGACCGCATCGATCTCTGTATCGCTCCAGCCCATCTCGCCCAGAATGCCCGCCGCCTTCTCCGCGGCAAGACGAGACGCCTGGTTGCGCAGCGGGGAGTTCTTTTCCACCGCAACGCAGTCATGCAGCAGCACCGCGGCTGCCAGCACCCGCCCGTCGCCGCCTTCGTGTTGATGAATGCGCATCGCATTCTTGAAGACGCGGGCGATGTGAGCCAGATCGTGGCTTCCATCGTCGCCAGCACTGGCATGCGGAATGAGGCTTCTGGCCAGATCCTGGTGGGGCGAAAAGGATTCTGCGAGTGACGCGGTCATGCTGGTTTCTACGAAGGTTCGTGAGAATCGTCTGTATTAGATGTTTCGCTCTTGTTGACCAGAATCCGTTGATAGAAAAGCCCGATTCCGATCAGAACTGCCCCCAGCCCGATGAAGGACAGGGCCCGCATAATGCCTTCGAGATTGGCCATGTCGATCAGGAAGACCTTCGCCACGGACACCAGCACCAGCACTGCAGAAGCAAGCCGCAGGCTCTTGGCGTTCCATTTCGAGCCCGCTACCAGAAGGCCGATGCCGATCAGGAGCCAGACGACAGAATACGCATAGGTTTCGGAAGCGAGAAAGCCCTTCCACTGGGCAATATTCTGGCCCTGGAAAAAGCGTCGAACCGAAAGCGTCGCCCAGAGAAAGCCGAGCAGGGCGCCCGAGACGGCGAGCATTGCCACATAGGGCGCTGGCCGCCGGCCGCGAGCCAAGTACGAGGTCAGTCCATAGGCGAGCGCCGGGAGAAGATAACCGAGCAGCAGAAGGTTGAGGACGGGCCAGGAGCCCGTGCTTTCGCCTGAAAAGAACGGATTGAGCGCAAACACATGCGCCGAGAGCACGTTCACCGTCGCGATCGCGCCGGCGATCATCGAGCCGTAGCGGAAGACCGGGCTCGGGCTTTTAAGGTCGAGCGTCATCAGAATGCCGGAGAAGCCGATCGTCAAGAGCGTGTAGATCGACTGCTCGCCAAGCGTCGGCGTGCGGGCATCGAGCACGCCGCCATTCATCGCGTGGCGTATCAGCACGGCAAGTGTCAGCAGGGCTGCAAGCGATGCCAGTCCCTGCAAAACGTTGCGGACACGGACATCGGGTGAATTGCGCAGCATCCAGGCTGCTACAATCGCGAGCAGGGTCGGAATACCGTAGCCCGGCAGCAGCGCATTGAAGAACGGCGTCGTGCCGAGACTGTCCGCGCCAACCAGCGTCGGCTGCCAGGCGATGCGGCCGAACACGATCGCGATTGCCGCCGCCATCATCCAGGGCAGGGCAGCCCATGTCCGCACTCGCATCGCCATCAGATAGGCAAAGCCGAGACCGGAGAGAAGGATCGTCGTGACGATGCCGTTGGTGAGCGCGTGCAGTGCCAGCGTGAGGCCCGCGAAGGAGCCGAGCACGGCGATATTCGCCGGCCAATCGATGTTGTCGCCATCGCTTTCGTCACGTCCGCGAAACAGCCACTCCGCCACCGCGAGCATCACAAGTCCGATGCCGATGCCATAGAGGCCGTGCGTCCAGTCGCGGAAAAAATTGCCGAAGTTCAGAAACGAGATGAACCCGATCGTGACCGGCATTGCCCCCATCGTAAAGGACCAGAGTACCGAAAACGTCGGTTCCTCATGCCGGAAGCGCCTGAGGAACCCGGCCCCGAGCAGCGTGAAGATGCCGCCGAGGAGCAGGAAGCCTGCAATCTCGTGGCCGAAAGCAGCAACGACAGGCGCGGTTGTGCCGGTCACCGGTTCGGGCATCACATAGGCGAGCAATGTGGACGCAACGGTCGCGATACCGGCAAGCGCGGCGAGCGCTGCAACCACGACCGTCCACACCCCGTAGCTGCGACTGCTGCCGACGGCGGCCAGCGCGCCGATCAGGGCGACGAAGACGAACAGCGGATGAAGAGAGCCCCCAGGCGTGGCGACCAGCATGGCAAGCGCCGAAATCGCGACCGTGACTGATAACGAGAGGGTGATCCGCAGCGGTGGCCTCTTCAGCAGCGCCCGCCAGCCGCCGCTCCCTGTCAAGCCGCGCGTATAAACGCGGCCGGGCCAGATGAGGATCGTTCCGGCAATCATCATCAGCAGCACCAGCGAAGGCGGCATCATGTCGATCGGCAGCGATTGTGACGTGTAGGCGAGAACCCAGAGGCCGATCCCGAAATTGGCGATCATCGGCACCACGGTCCAGCGGGGGATGCGCGAGGCGGCGTTCAACGCCAGCCAGCTCACGCCGAGAAACAGGAACAACGCGTTGACGTCCGGGTCGTCGGTCGTCACCAGAAGCGGCGTGATCAGCGAGCCGAGCAGGCCAAGCCCGGCCAGCGTCTGCCCGTGCAGCAGCGACAGCCCTATTGTTGCAAACGAAATCAGGGCCATCAGCATGAAGGCGGTGCCGGAGCCGATGAAATCGTAAAAGGCGTAGGCCGCGAAGGACGCGCCCAGCAGCGTGATGCTACCGGCGGCCGTCAGCGCACCGGGGATCATCGCATTGGCGTAGAGCTCCGACATCTTGGGCATTGCCCGACGGCGCACCAGCTCGCCGGCGGCAATCAGCACCAGGCCGAACATCGCTGCCAGCGACAGACGGGCACCGGGGCCGAGCAGACCGGCTTCGATCGAATAGCGGACAAGGAAGATGCCGCCAAAGGCGAGTGCCACGCCACCCACCCAGACCGGCCAGCGAGCACCGAGATAGCTTTCCAGATTTTCACGGCGGAAGCGCGGAGCGGGCGCGGGGAGCGGTGGTGTTTCGGCTGCCTGATCGGACGTCCTCACCTCGGGCGCCGTGATCTCTGCCAGAACTTCGGTCTTCGATGGTTCTGCTGCAGCCTTTGCAAAGCCCGTGTCGGCGGCCATCTCAGCCGCGGCTTCGGTGCGGATCTCGGCAAGCGCCGTCTCGGGCGATACGACCGTCTCGGAAGTGGCGGGAACGCCGCTCAGCAAGCGCGCCCGGACATCCGAAAGTTCTTTCTCCAGCGAAGCGACCCGGCCCGACAGCTTTCGCTGCGAGACGACGAGGGAGAGAATGAGAACGATCAGCAGAAGCTGGAGGATCATATGCTAGCGGGCTCGGTTGAGAAGGTCAGCGGACGTTATACCATTGGTCCGCAAAGAAAAGCCGATCTCCCCGTCGATACCGTTATGGGGTGTATGACGCCGGACCGTCGTCCTGCGCATCGGCCGGCACCTCTTCCTCGACCACCTTGTCGAAGGCAAGCTTGACGGCCTTGGTCATGTCGCGGCTGACCGCCCACCACTGGGCGCTCTTGATCCAGTAGCGCAGTGTCAGTTTGGCGCTGCCGGCATCGAAATCCGCAAGATAGGTGGTCGGTGCCGGGTTGCTCTCCACCCGAGTTTCCGACTTGGCGATCGACTTGAGCTTGGCTTCGGCCTCGTCGAGGCTCTGGTCGGCCGACAGCGTCACCGAGATCTCGTGCCGGCGCGTGTGCAGGCGCGAATAGTTGGTGATCGGCACGTTCCAAAGCGTCGAATTCGGCGCCAGGCGATAGACGCCTTCGGCGGTGCGAAGCTCGGTCGCGAACAGGCCGACATCGACGATCGTGCCGCTGACATTGCCCGTCTCGATCGATTCGCCGACGCGGAACGGGCGCAGAACCAGAAGCATGATGCCGGCTGCGATATTCTGCAGCGTGCCCTGCAGGGCAAGACCGACCGCAAGGCCGATCGCGCCCAGCGCCGCCAGGACCGATGCCGTCTGGACGCCGAACTGGCCGAGCACCATCACCACGACGATGATCAGCACCGCGTAACGGATGATGTTGGAGAAGAACTGCGCCAGCGTTGCGTCGATGCCGTTCACCCGCGACAGACCGTTATGCGCCCAGCGACTGAGCAGGCGGGCGGCGGCCCATCCGACGATCAGAAGAAGAATGGCGCCGATGACCGAGAATGAATACTGGATGCCGAGGGCTGTGAGCTGTGAGAGTGCCGTACGAGTTGCGACGACGAAAGCCGATGCCTGTTCCATTCGGGGCCTGATCCTTTGCTGTAAAGAGGAGGCTAATTGGCGCGGGTGACTGTCAGGTCAAGGCAAACGGAGCGACGTTTCTCACCCGCCGCAGGGGATCAGGACGCGCGGTTTTCGATTTCGGCCTGTGCCGTAACAGGCAGCACGAACGAGGCCCGACCATCCGTTTCAGCGCCGCGCCCGATCCGCTTGATCGCCTGCACAAGCCGTCCGTCACGCTGCAAAAGACGGTCGCCGATCTCAATCAGCCTTGTATTCGGCGTCGCATGCGGCGCGACCTTGCGCAGCCTTGTCGCCAGCTCGACCTCGTCCTGTTCAGGATAAAGTGCCAGCGACGCGATGACGGCCGCTGCCGGAGACCGCGACACGCCCATCCAGCAATGCACGACGAGCGGCGCGGACTGATCCCAGTCTTTGGCGAAGGCGATCAGCTGCTCCACATGTGCCTCGCTCGGCGCAATCAGAGTGCCGGTGCCGGCAAAGCCGATATCGTTCATCTTGAGCTTCAGGTGGCGCGCGGCGGCAATCACGGCAGGCCGGTGGAAATCCTGCTTTTCGGCAATCAGGCTCACCATTTCACGGGCGCCGTGGCGGACCGAGAGTTCGGCGATCTTGTCGAGCGGACAGACGATGATCCGGCTCATGCCGTCACACCGCGATCGGCTTCAAGCGCATGAAAGCGCTCGAGAAAGCGCGCCTGAGCATCCAGCGCCGGCATCGGCTTCAGTTCCAGCATGTCTCGGGTTATGCCACGCGGCACGCCGAAGAATTTCTGGGCTTCGGCGACGGAAAACCCGGCAAGCTCGGTCGCTTCGAAAAACGCGGCAACGGTGTCGGCCTTCTTGATCATCACCTTCAGCTCCTTCGTCGGATGCGGCGGCAGGCCGAAGCGGATATGGATCGCAGCCTCGAGCCGCAACTCGACCGCCTTGTAACCGCCGCCGACCACCGACTTGAAGGGCGAGATCATGTCGCCGATGACGTATTCGGGTGCGTCATGCAACAGCGCCATCGCCATCGCCTCGCTGGAGGCATCGGGATTGGTGCGAGAGAAGATCTGCTCAACGATCAGGCTGTGCTGCGCCACCGAAAACGCGTGGTCGCCTTTGGTCTGGCCGTTCCAGCGCGCAACGCGGGCAAGCCCGTGGGCGATATCGGCAATCTCGACATCGAGCGGCGAGGGGTCCAGCAGGTCGAGCCGGCGGCCGGAAAGCATCCGCTGCCAGGCGCGCATAGATTTCAATCCGCTCACGGCTCGGCCTCTTGCGTCGCTGTCGGGAACAACAGGTCGGTCCATTCCGGCAGCGAGAGAAGGACGGTGACATCGCTCGCCGTCAGGGGAATACCATTGGCGATCGCATCGCCGACCCGGTCAATCCGCACGATTGCAAGCCCCTTGTTACCCAAGACGGATCCGAGCGTGCCGACCGGCTTGCCACCGGCCATGATGTCCGTGCCTGAGACGGGCAGGGCAGTCTCGCTTGTGACGAGCGCGACACGCCGCCGTGCCGTGCCACGGTGCTGCATGCGAGAGACGACTTCCTGCCCGACATAGCAACCCTTGCGGAACGACAGCCCGTCGGTCTTGTCGAGGAGAACGTCGTGCGGAAAGGCATCCTGCAGGGCATAGTCGAAGCCGGAGGCCGGAATGCCGGACGCCACCCGCAGCGTCTCGTACTCGGCTTCCGACGCGTCGATCGCGATGCCCTCGGGCTTTCCCGGATATCGCGACAAAGTCACGCCGGCTTTGGCAAACGCCGCATCCGCAGCACCAGTAACCGAACCGTCGCCCCAGGTTACCGTCACGCCATCGGCATCGTCGGCTGCAATCGTCACGGCCGCCCGCAGCTTGTACATGGTGAGACGGCGCATCAGCGCGTCACGCTGGGCGGCATCGGTCTCCATCAGGAAATCGTCGCCGTCACGGGAGATCATGAAGTCGAACAGGATCTTGCCCTGCGGCGTCAAAAGCGCGCCGGGACGGGCCGTCCGTTCAGGCAGGGATTCGATATCTGTCGTGATCAGGCTGTGGAGAAACTCGCGTGCATCGACACCGGAAACCCGGATCAGCTGGCGCGAGGAAAGATGGACGGCGGGCATGGCGGAAGGTCCGATTGTTGAGCCGGAAGGTCGAACCCGACAGGTAAGCCCTCCCGACCGCGCGAACAAGTGCAGTCGCGGTGCCGCAAGCGCATCGGCAAGAGTCAGTCGCCGCCGGTGAAGAACTTCCACTGGCCGTCGGGCGACAGGCCGATGCGGTAGAAATTGTAGGCGTCGTTTTCTTCCATGCCGATCATATCGCCGGCCGTAACGATCCGCAGCAACTCGACGCGCTCCGGTGGGGTGAGGGCAGAGATCGACTTGCCGGCGAAATAAGGCCAGACGTAAACCTCTTCCGGCTGCCCGGCCTCGAGCCTCACGGCGCTGGCGGAGAGAAGGTCCATGACGATCGCCAGAATTTCCTGGCCGTCTGGATCGCCGGAAAAGTTCTTCAGCGCGCCGACCGGATCGTCGCCCTGATAGTCCATAACCTGGGTCTGGTTCGGGCCGGGATTGGTCAGCGGCTTCAGCCGTTCGATATCGCCGGAGGCAGCGGCCTCGATCAAGGCGGCGCGCATTTTCTTGACAGGCTCAGGCAACGTGGTCATGTCGCGGATGATGTCGGCCTGGATCGTGTCGGTCGCCGCAGCCGTTGGCTGGCCGGCGGCGGGTGCAGCGGGCGTTGCTACGGGCGCCTGGGCTGACCCGGTCGCCGGCACTTGCGGACCCTCGAAAGCCTGCATGACGCCGGACGATGGCTTGCTGCCGCCTGTTTCACCCTGCGCTGTGGTGCTCAGCGCCAGCGCGGAAGCCGGTGCCATAACCTGCAAGCCGCAAAAGCATGTTGCGGCAAGCGCCAGACGCAGACCGTTGAAATTTGTCATGATATGCATTCCGGCCGCCTTCCGAAGGGGAATTCTCGGCTTTTCTTGATGCCTGATAAGGATGTGCGAGATTACTGAACGATCCGTTCCGGCGAAAACTCTCCGGCCAGCATGCGGTTCTTCAGCGAATCCAGCAGCGCTTCGGCGCCGGTTTCGCCCAGCAGGCGGATCGTCTCGCGAATGGCACAGGCCATCGCGACATCAGCAATGATTTCAGCCTCGATGCCATCGGCACGGCCATCAGCCCAGGCTTCATTCTGATATTCCAACGCAGCCTGCATCTTCTCGTGGACGATCATGTCATCGATTTCGTTGCGGCCTGTCTGCATACTCTTGATCCTCGGTACCCGTATTAATTACTGACCCATTAAGAACTTTATCAGCCTTTTATCAAAACGACACGGCTTGAGGTCAAAAGAGGTAAATAAACCGCTAATTTCCGTAGCGACTGGCTATTTCGGCGGCAAGTGTTGCGCCTTCGGCACGGTAGAGTTCCTCAGCCATGCGTGCGGGTTCATTGCAGGATGTGTGAACCGCGGCAAACGAGCGGTAGCCGCGGTTGTAGGCGGCGGTCAAGCGTTCCCGCCGTTTAGGCTCGCTGGCGGTGTCAGAATCCAGCAATTTCTGCATGGATCCGCGCCAATCGTCACTGGTTGCACCGCAAAGCGACCGCAAATAGGTGACCGAGCCCAGCACTTCCGCAAGCCGCATCATCTGCGAATCATACGGAGCCGGTTTTGATTCGGTTTCCGTCTGTGGCGCGGCCGTTGTCGCAGACGGCGCCTGCTTCGACGGTGCTTTCTGCGACTGGGCGCCAGCCGGCGCGGCGGCACAACTCAGCGCGATCGCAGCAACGATCGCGAATCGGTGGGAAGACGTGAGGAAAGACATCAGGCGGTGCATACGAACTCCTAACCGCGTTTCAGTTCCGCCGCCAGCCTTTCGGCGCACTCCAGCACGCTCGCAGGCACTGGAAGATTGCGGATCTCCTCAACCGAATACCATCCCGGATCGGCCGCATCGTCGGCGGCAATCGCTTCTCCTTCGGGGTCCGCTTCGACACGGAACACCGAGAGCGAGAAATGGCGGTTGTCGTCTTTGTCCTTCTTAAGGTCGTAGGTGGCAAACAGGGTCGGATTGCGCACAGCGATGCCGGTCTCCTCGAAGAATTCCCGCACCGCCGTCTCCGATGGCGTCTCGCCGGGCTCGGCCCGACCCCCTGGAAAGGCAAACAGATTGGCCGAGGGCGGGTTCAATCGCCGGATCAGCAGAAATTTGCCGTCGCGTTCGAGAATGGCCGACGATGCGGCTTGCGGGGAGGGCGTGGCTGTTGTCATGGACTGCTGAAGCTTTGAAGAGCGATAAGGTCAGGATAGTGTAGGCGGGAATAGCCGCCCATCAAGGACATATCATGTCGCGCGCAAAAACCCTCTCTCACGGCATGACACGGCCCGAACCATGCCGGTGAACCTCAACGGCTGGACAGCATGAAAACCTATCTCCTCTACTCGCTTGCCGCCCTGTTCGAGATCGCCGGCTGCTTTGCCTTCTGGGCCTGGTGGCGGCTGGAAAAGCCGGCTCTGTGGCTGGTGCCGGGTATGGTGTCGCTCGCGCTGTTTGCCTGGGTGCTGAGCTTCGTGCCAAGCGACGCGGCCGGGCGGACCTACGCCGCCTATGGATCGATCTACATTCTGGCCTCCATCCTCTGGCTTGCTGGTGTCGAGAACCGGATGCCCGACCGCTGGGACTTGATCGGCACGACCGTGTGCCTCCTCGGCGGCGCGATCATCCTCTTCGGTCCCCGCAGCGCCTGATCCGCTTGACGTCTGCCTACCCCGGTGCCATCTAATCTCGCATGTGCGGACGCTACGCCCTGACGGCGACTTCTGAGGAAATTCTGGAGGTCATGCAGGCGCTGGGGGAGGAAGGTTTCCCGGCCCGCTACAATATTGCCCCGACGCAGCCGATCCTGATCGTCATGCACAACGAGTATGTGAAGCCCGGCAGCAATCTTCCGCCGCGTCGCGCCGTACTTGCCCGGTGGGGCCTGATTCCGGGCTGGGTCAAAGATATCAAGGACTTTCCCCTGATGATCAACGCGCGCTCCGAGACGGCGGCCGAAAAGGCGTCGTTCCGGGCCGCCATGCGTCACCGCCGCGTTCTCATTCCGGCCTCCGGTTTCTACGAATGGCGCCGGCCCCCAAAGGAGACGGGACTGCCCTCACAGCCCTTCTGGATCCGCCCGAAGAATGGGGGCGTCATCGCCTTTGCGGGACTGATGGAAACCTACGCATCTGCCGATGGCTCGGAAGTCGATACCGCGGCGATCCTGACGACTGCTGCCAATCACGCCCTGCGGCCGATCCACGACCGCATGCCCGTCGTCATCGCGCCGGAGGATTTCGATCGCTGGCTGGATTGCAAGAACGGTGAGCCACGCCACGTGGCGGATCTGATGCGGCCGGTACAGGACGATTTCTTCGAGGCGTTTCCGGTATCAGATCTGGTCAACAAGGTGTCCAACATGGGCAAGGATCTGCAGAAACCGGTCGCGGTGGCACAGCCGCAGGAGAAGCCGCCAAAGGCATCCGGCAGCAGCGGCCAGATGTCGCTGTTTTGATCCGTTCCGACCGCGTCACACCATCCAGCCTTCGAATCACGTCCTGAACGGATCTCCCTATGAACCTGATATCCGCCGGTTTTTCCGGCTTTGCGCTGGGCGGCTCGCTGATCGTGGCGATCGGCGCTCAGAATGCGTTTATCCTGCGCCAGGGGCTGATCCGCAGCCATGTCTTCGTGCTGTGCCTGATCTGTGCAATATCCGACGCCTTGCTGATTGCAGCCGGCGTCGGCGGGCTGGGAACGATCGTGTCGCAATCGCCGCTGCTGATCTCGGTGGTGACGCTGGGCGGCGCGCTGTTCCTCGCCACCTATTCGGCCATGGCATTCCGGCGGGCGGTAAAGCCCGGTGCCATGGTCGCTGGCGCGCCTGAGAGCATGGCACTGAAGGCGGCGGTGATGACCTGTCTCGCCTTCACATTTCTAAACCCGCATGTCTATCTCGATACGGTCGTGCTGCTCGGCAGCCTGTCTGCGGCCTATCAAGGTCCGGAAAGGGTAGCCTATGGCGCGGGCGCGGTGATCGCATCCTTCGCCTGGTTCTTCGGCCTGGGCTACGGCGCCCGCTATTTGGCGCCGCTATTTGCCAGACCCGCCGCGTGGCGGGTGCTGGATGGCCTGATCGGCGTTGTCATGGGGTTGCTCGCGCTCGGGCTTCTCATAAGCTTCCTGCGCGGCGCCTGAGACGGATCAGCGAGCCGGGCTGAGCGTTGGCTTGCGCTTCAGCATCATCGCCGCAGCAGCAACGGCTTTGAGGCCGAGCGGACGGTAATGGCTGGAAAGGTCCGGCTTGGCTTCGATAATTGTCTTGTTGGTTTCGCTGCTCACGTCTGTCTCCTCACGAATCTCTGTTCCGCTCAAGGGCGGGCCGGCGCATTTCGCCGCCAATCCGGGCGGAATCATGGCTGCGGCTTTACGATGCGGTAGAGAAAGAATGGACGCGCCAACTTGCCGCAAGCTGGGGCTGCGACGCAACAATTCGTGTGCGCCGCAGCATCAGTCGCAAGGGCAGGACGATCAGACGTGCGTGCGCTCGTCCTCGATGGTGATCGTGCCATAACGCTTTTTCCACGCACGGGCAGAAAACGGCAGAACACAGAGATAGGCAATCGCGGTGATTGCCAGGATTTCCCAGGTGTAGCTCATCAAGAGGCCGACATAGAGAACGGCCACAAGCATGATCGGCAGCATCAGGTCACGGCGGATGCGGCCCGACTTGCCGGACCAGACCGGCAGACGCGAGACCAACAAGAAGCCGATCAACAGCGTGTAGAGAACGCTGGCATACACGAAGAACTTCGTCTGTTCGACGCCGAGAAAACCGAGATAGACCGGCAGAAGCACCAGAAGCGCACCCATGGGTGCCGGGACGCCTACAAAGAACTCCGACTGCCAGGGCGCCTTGATGCCGCGGTCTTCCATCACGTTGAACCGGGCAAGCCGCAGGCCAGCCGCGATTGCATAGAGAAGTGCCGCTATCCAGCCGAAGGATTTCGCTCCGTCGAGCAGGAAGGCATAGGAAACGAGAACGGGCGCAACGCCGAAATTGATGATGTCGGCAAGCGAATCCATCTGCACGCCGAATTTCGACGTTGCCTTCAGAAGCCGTGCGATCCGACCATCGATCCCGTCGAGGAAGGCTGCCAGCAGCACCATCGCGACAGCGAGTTCGAACCGTCCCTCGAAGGCAAGTCTGATCCCGGTGAGGCCGGCGCAGATCGCCAGCACCGTGATCAGGTTGGGGATCATCAGGCGGACCGGGATCTCGCGCAGGCGCGGACCACGGGCCTCGTCGGTCGTATGGTTCTGTTCCGGCGGCGAGACGGGCGTCTCCATCAGATGATCTCCTTGCGTTTAGTTAGGCACGACGGCCGATGGTCGGTCCCTTGGCGGAACCGAATTCGGCCAATACGGTTTCGCCGCCGACCGCTCTCTGGCCAACCACGACGCGCGCCTGGCCACCGGCCGGAACGAAGACGTCGAGGCGCGAACCGAAGCGGATCAGGCCGAAGCGCTCACCGGCGCTGACCGGCTCGTTGGGCTTGACCCAGCAGACGATGCGGCGTGCCACAAGACCGGCGATCTGTACAACGCCGACGCGGCCGTGCGGGGTGTCGATGACAAGCCCGTTGCGCTCGTTGTCGCTGGACGCCTTGTCGAGTTCCGCGTTGACGAACTGCCCTTCGCGATACTCGATGCGTGTCACCTGGCCCCGAACAGGGGCGCGGTTGATATGGCAGTCGAACACGTTCATGAAGACCGAGATGCGCAGCATCGGCTCGATGCCGAGATCCAGTTCGGCTGGCGGCACGACCAGAGCAACATGGCTGACGCGGCCGTCGGCAGGGCTGATGACGAGATCGTCATCCTGCGGTACGACCCGTTCCGGATCGCGGAAGAAGTAGGCGCACCAGAGCGTCAGTACCAGTCCGATCCAGAACAGCGGCTCGGCGAAGTAGCCGAGGATCAGCGAGACGACGAAAAAGATGACGACGAAAACGTAGCCTTCCTTGTGGATCGGCACGAGCGTGTTGCGGATGGTGTCGAAAAGATTGATCAACCCTTGGTTCTCCTCAATGGTCTGTGCTGCCTGCCTATAGAAAAACCCTATTTGCGGCAATCCGGTTCCGTCGATGCGCCCGTGACGTCATACAACTTCCCGGTATAATTGACGGAATACACCGTTTGAAGCGCCCAGCGACCTCTGCTTGAACGCGGTTTATCCCTGACGCGTCAGTTTCCCAAAGGCCGAGCCTCGTCTTCTGACACTCGCCGACGCGGTGCATTGCCGCAGATGTCTTCGCCTCAGCGAACCGCCTCAGGGTCTACCCAGCCCATCCAGGTCGAGAAGGCGAGCAGAGGCGAGCCGTAGAAGACCAGCACCAGCATATAGATGATGGCGATACCGCCGAGTACCAGCATCCGCCTGTTCGTATATCGTCTCATGCTGTTCTCCTGTTATTCTGCTGCCGTTACTCAGCAGCAGGTGCGCCGCGACGGACGATGCCGAGATCGTCGTTCTCGCGCACCTTCTTCAACTGCTCTTCCGCTTCCGTCGCCTCGCGCTGACGGTTCCACATCGAGGCGTAGAGGCCTTCCTGCTGCAGCAGCCCCGAATGGGTGCCGCGCTCGGCAATCTGGCCGTCGCGCAGAACGATGATCTCGTCGGCATTGATAACCGTCGAGAGGCGGTGGGCGATGACAAGCGTCGTCCGGTTCTTCGAAACGAGATCGAGTGCGGACTGGATCTCGTGCTCGGTCGTCGTATCGAGCGCCGAGGTCGCCTCGTCGAGAATGAGGATCGGCGGGCTCTTCAAAACCGTGCGGGCAATCGCCACGCGCTGCTTTTCGCCGCCCGAGAGTTTCAGCCCGCGTTCGCCGACCTTTGTCTCGTAGCCATCCGGCAGAGCCTTGATGAACCGGTCGATCTGAGCGATCTCGGCCGCCGCCTGGACTTCGGTATCCGAGGCACCCGGCCGGCCGTAGCGGATGTTGTAGACGACCGTGTCGTTGAACAGCACCGTATCCTGCGGCACCATGCCGATGGCCGAGCGCAGCGACTTCTGCGTCACGTTGCGCACATCCTGGCCGTCGATGGTGATCGATCCGCCCTGGATATCGTAGAAGCGATAGAGCAGGCGCGAGATGGTGGATTTGCCGGCACCCGATGGGCCGACGATCGCCACCGTCTTTCCAGCCGGCACGTCGAAGGAGATGCCTTTGAGGATCGGTCGTGCCGGATCATAGGAGAACTGCACGTCGCGAAAGGCGATGGCGCCTTTTTCAGGTCCCTGTCCGATGACAAGATCCTTCGCGTCCGGCCGGTCCACGACTTCTGCTTCGACTTCAAGAAGGTCGAACATCTGCTCGATATCGGTCAGCCCCTGGCGGATTTCGCGGTAGACGAAGCCGATGAAATTAAGCGGAACCGCGAGCTGCATCAGCAGCGCGTTGACGAACACGAAATCGCCAATCGTCTGGTCGCCGCGCTGCACGGCAAGCGCCGACATGATCATGATCACGGCCTGTCCCAGCCCGAAGATCACGCCCTGGCCGAAGTTCAGCCATCCGAGCGAGGTCCAGACGTCGGTCGCCGCCTTTTCATAGCGCTCCATGGAGGAATCGAAGCGCTTTGCTTCCATGTCCTCGTTGCCGAAATATTTCACAGTCTCGAAGTTCAGAAGCGAATCGATGGCTTTTGTGTTCGCCTCGGTATCGTTGTCGTTCATCGTCCGGCGGATGGAGATGCGCCAGTCGCTGGCCTTGATCGTGAACCAGATATAGGCGGCAACCGTAACAGCCGTGACGGCAAGGTAGGCGAACCCGTAGGCGGCCCAGAAGATGATCGCTGTCAGCAGGAATTCGATCACCGTCGGCACCGAGTTGAGGATGGTGAAACGAACGATCGTTTCGATGCCCTTCGTGCCGCGTTCGATGATGCGCGACAGGCCGCCGGTCTTGCGTTCCAGGTGGAAGCGCAGCGAAAGCTGATGCATGTGCACGAAGGTCTTGTAGGCAAGCTGGCGCACCGCGTGCTGGCCGACCGAGGCAAACAGCGCGTCACGCAGCTGGTTCAGACCCACCTGCAGGATGCGGGTAAAGTTGTAGGCGACGACCAGCACGACGGCGCCCAGCAGAAAGACCGGCAGGATTCCCGCCATGTCGAGCTTGCCGTTTAGCGCATCCGTCGCCCACTTGAAGAAATAGGGGACGGAGATGAGCACCAGCTTTGCCAGCAGCAGAAACACCGTCGCCCAGATGACGCGCGCTTTCAGATCCGCGCGTCCGACCGGCCACATATAGGGCCACAGGTTGACGAGTGTGCTGAAGGGATTGCCGCTATCCGCAGATACGGTCTTCTTTTTTGCTGCCATGGATTTACCTGAATCTGAGGGCGAAGAAACGCCTTCCCGGCAAATAGGCTGCGCAGGGCCATGTTGCAAATGAAACTCGCATGAAACCTCATCTGGCCTCATCGGTCGAAAGTAGGTATGACTACGGAGTGTATAAGTCCGAATTGCGAGGCGGAGGAGGTCTGGCTATTCGAGGGAAGCTCGCTTTGGGAGGAATATCATGCGCTTCAAGACGATTGCCGTTGCGACTGCCCTGAGCACTCTTCTGTGGGGAGCCTCGGCCGGCGCGGCTTTCACTGCCTATACGGTGGTCAAGCATGTACCGCATCTCAATATACTGGAAACGGTCACAGCACTTGTCGAGCGCAACAGTCTTTCACTGCACGTTGCCGCCCATTCACTGGCAGTCACGCCGTCGCAACTGATGATCGGCGATCGGTCGTAAGTCTGTTTTTCTGCAGAGTGTTGCACCGATAGCCGCCGCCGCGACGTGAAGCTCAACCTCCCGCATTCCCGTGATGAGCACAGGAATGTGGAGATTGGGGAACCCGAAGCATTGGCCCTGCGGTTTTAAGTCGTTTTCAGGAGAATTGGGGCCGCGTCATCATTTCCGATGCTGGATCCGTTCGCGGTGCAGCTCTTCCGAATCCGGCCGGAACTCCTCCGGTACGCCGAAGATCTGGCCGGGCTGGATGATGTCGGGGTTGCGGATCTGATCCTCGTTGGCGAGGTAGATCGTCGTGTAGCGCACGCCCTGGCCATACATCCGGCGCGAAATCTGCCACAGCGTATCGCCACGTCGGATGATCACCGAATTGCGTTCGCTTTGCGTCAGCGGTGCCTGCTGGAACGTCTTTGTGCCGTCAACGCCTGTGGCGGGAGCAGCCGGCGTGCCGGCCATTTCCTGTTCGTTGCCACCATCCATCTGCCGTGCCATGGCGGGCCCGACGGCGCGGGCGATCATGGCGCCGAGGTCCTTGAGGGCTGCGCCAACGGCGGCAACGTCGTTTGGAACCTTGTCGAGTGCGGCAAGTGCTGACGCTGCATCCTTGGCGGCATTGTCGGCAACGGAGCGGGCGGAAACGGAAGCGTCGGCCGGCAGGCGGTATTCGGTCAAAGACTTGAGCGTAATCGATGTGGACGAACGTGCCGCCGCCATCTGTTCGCCGCTCGGCACCTTACCGTCGGCGTAGAGGTTCTGCAGCAGGTTGAAGGCGCGTACCACTTCGTTGCGAAGCTTCTCGAAGGCGCCGCCATCGATCGTCGACATCGGGCTTGAAACTGCGGGGGCTGCGACTGCCGCCACCTGTTCGCCGGCCGGACGGTTGAACGGAACTTCGACCATGACGGAGCGCTGGCCGGCCCCGTTCAGTGCCTCGACGCTGATCCGGTGGTCGCCGACCGAAAGCTGCGTGTTGCCCTCGATGACGAAATGGCCGTTGCCGCCTGCGCGCGACTGGCCGACGGGCTCGCCGTCGACAAGACCGCGCACCGTGACACCCGAGCGGGCGATGCCGGCGATAAAGATTTTCGAGCCTTCAAGCTCGACGGCGGTGATCTGCAGATCCGGTGTTCCAGCCGGAGCAGGCGTCGCGTCGGGAGCCGCGGTCGAGGACGGAGCAGAGACGTTTGGCGCGCTGGATGCGATCTGCGACGATGCCTGCGGCAAGGCCGGAGTGACGGCTGGCGTCTGAGACTGACCCGCAGCCGTCTGGCCTGGAGGGGACGGCGCAGCGTCAGGAGCAGGGGCAGGGGGTGTTGGTGATGTCGCGACATTCGGTGCGGCAGGCGCAGACGCGTTCGGCGTCGCGATGACCCGGCTCGCTTTGCCCGGCGTCGTCACCATGGCAAGCAGCTTGCCGGTCTTCGGATCGCTGGGTACGGAGACCGTCGCGGTCTCGTCCGAGACGACCGTCTTGCCGTCCTTGCCGGTGGCCTTGAGAACCAGCTGGTGATCGCCCGGCGGCAAAGGTTTGTCGAGAACGGCTGCAAAATCGCCGCTCGGGCCGACGTCGATCTTGGCGACGACCGAGTTGCCACTGGAGATTTCGAGTGTCGAATTGGGCAGCGCGCGGCCGGCAATCACGGCCGAACCGTCGGGCTCGACGCGCAGCACGTCAAAGGCGGGCTTGGCTGGCGTTTGGGCAGCGTTCGGCTGGGCGGTGACCGGGCTTGTCGCGCTCGGTGCAGCTGTTACTGCGGGTGCGGCCGGAGCGGAGGGCGCTGCCGGAGCGGAAGGGGTTGCCGGGGGAGATACGGGAGCGGCCGGCGTCGTCGCGGGCACGGATGCCTGCTCCTGCGGCTTCGGCGCGTCCGGAGAATTCGGTGCGTCTGTCGGCTTCACCGCCTGCTTCGTGCTCTCGACCGCGTCCTTGACCGCATCGCCGGCAGCGTTGATCGCATCGCCGAGCGGTTTGGCATCATGATTGATCCGCGGCAGCACGAAAAAGACCATCAGCAGCGATGCGATGGCGAGTACGACCAGAGCGAGCCAACCGGCGCGGTTTTTCATGAGCAAAGCCTTTTCCCGATGGACCCTCCATCGTCTTTCCGGATTATCCGTTTCCTCTAGTCATAACAAGCTTTTCCAGTGTTTCAGCCTTGCTCTGCGCAGTATTTCCAGCCAAATCTCGTGGTTGGTGCGTCGCGTGCCAACCCTTTGAAGTGCCTGATGGAGAAAACTGTGCCAATACGATCCATATGCGTTTACTGCGGCTCGCAGCCGGGGCGCGATCCCGCCTATATCCAGGCCGGCCGTGCGCTCGGAAAATCCATTGCAGCCCACGATCTCAGGCTGGTCTATGGCGGCGGCACCAAGGGCATCATGGGTGCGGTTGCCGCTGGCGTTCTGGCACACGGCGGCAAGGTTACCGGCATCATTCCGGATTTTCTTGTCGATATGGAGGCAACCCGCCATTCGCTCGGCCAACTCGACGAACTGATCGTCACCAAGGACATGCATGAGCGCAAGCACAAGATGTTCGAACGCTCCGATGCCTTCGTCACCCTGCCGGGCGGCATCGGCACTCTGGAAGAGATCGTCGAGATCATGACCTGGGGCCAGCTCGGCCGCCACGAGAAGCCGATGGTGTTTGCCAATATCGGCGGGTTCTGGGATCCGATGCTGTCGCTCGTCACCCATATGCGCGAGGAAGGCTTCATCCACCGGGGGCATCTGGTACAGCCGATGGTGATCCCTGACGTGGATGACATCGTGCCGGCCATTCTCGACCGCGACGAACAGCAGGCCGCGTCAAAGGGCGAAGCCGCCGTCATCTCGAAACTCTAGGGTTTAAGGCTTCCGCCTAGGGCAGGGGACAGGAGCACCGCATGCCAGACTGGAATATCCTGTTCGCCTTCCTTGTGACGACGTCCATCTTCGCCTTCATTCCGGGACCCGCGATGCTTTACGTAGCGGCCCGCACGATGGTTGCCGGACGCAAGGCGGGCATGATGGCGGTGCTCGGCGTCCATCTCGGATCCTACGCCCATATCATCGCTGCGGCAGCTGGCCTTTCGGTTCTCTTTCACGCCGTCCCAGTAGTTTATGGGCTGGTGAAGCTTGCAGGCGCGATCTACCTGATCTGGCTTGGCATTTCCCTGTTTCGCGCGAAGGCTGCGGGTGCCGGCGATCTGCAGGCGGAGACACCGAGATCTGCCCGAAAGGCATTTGCCGAAAGCATCGTCGTCGAGGTTCTCAACCCGAAGACGGCGATCTTCTTCCTGGCCTTCCTGCCGCAGTTCATCGACAGCGCGGCCAGCCTTCCGGTCTGGGTTCAATTCGTGGTTCTGGGACTGGCCGTCAGCGTGATCTTCACGATCGCCGATGTTTTCGCCGTTGCTCTTGCCGGGTTGGTGATGGCACGGCTCAACCGATCGAGCACGGCGCAAAAGCTTGCCCAGCTAGCAGGCGGCACCATCCTGGTCGGTCTCGGCGCGCATCTCGCGCTGCAGAGAAGCTAGAGACGCGTCAGTCGACGATGAAGAGCTTGGCGCCCAGTGTCGTAGAGGACCGGTGCGGTTCGGCGCTGTCGGCCACCTGATAGCTCATGCCGGGTTTCAGCACAAATACGCGTCCGTCGGCAAGTTCGGTCGTCATCTCACCTTCGAGGCACAGCAGGATATGGCCTTTCTCGCACCAGTGGTCGGCGAGATAGCCCGGCGAATGCTCCACCATCCGCACCCGGATTGGTCCGAAATGGCGGGTGCGCCAGGTCGAGTGTCCGGTGTCACCCTTGTGGACGGTCGGCTCGATCTGCGACCAGTCCGTCGTGCCGAAGGGGATATCTGACATCTGCATGAACGAATCTCCTGATGGGCGGTCAGCGGCTGCGAAGGTCCCGCAGCATCGCCAGCGTATAGACTGCAAGTGCCGACCAGATGAACACGAAGGCGGTGAGCTTGATGCCGCTCAACGGCTCCTTGAAGATGAATACGGCGGTCAGAAAGATCATCGTCGGCGCGATATACTGCATGATGCCGATGGTCGAAAGCTTCAGCAGCTTGGTGGCATTGGCATAGATCATCAGCGGCACGGCTGTCGCTATACCGGCAAAGGCAAGAAGGGCCGCATCATAGCCGACACCGTTCAGGAAGTGGCCCTGGCCCGTCGCTTCCAGCCAGATGAGGTAGGGCAGCATCGGAATGCTGATCAGAAGCACTTCGAGGAAAAACCCCTGGTTCGGACCGATCGGCAGCGTCTTGCGGAAGAGGGCATAGAAGCCCCAGGTAAATGTCAGCGCCAGCGACACCCACGGCAGACCGCCCGAACCCCAGGTGAGGATTGCGACACCGACCACGGCAAGCCCGATCGCCGCCTTCTGCATCGGCAAAAGCTTTTCCTTCAGCACCAGCGCTGCCATCAGAATGCTGAACAGCGGATTGATGAAATAGCCGAGCGCGGCATCGATGGCGCGACCGTTCGAGACCGCCCAGACATAGATACCCCAGTTTGCGGTGATGAAGGCGGCGGTGACGCAGGCCATGCCGAGCATGCGCGGCGTCCGGATCGCTGTCTTCACATCCCCGGTGCGTCCGAGAATGATCAGCACGAGGCCGGCGATCGGCACCGACCAGATGGCGCGGTGCGCCAGCACTTCCAGCGCCGGAAGATGCGCGACCGCTTTCAGGTAAAAGGGAAGGACGCCCCACAGGAGATAGGCGGTGATGCCGAAGGCAAAGCCGCGCGGCGTGTCCTCGTTCTTCGCTCCCGCGGGTTGTGCGGCGACGGGAACGGTATCGGTGGCCATCAGGGCGTTTCCGGCAATTTGTTATCGTTGGCTGGCGGGATACACCAAGGCGTGGCCCCCGGCCAATTCATTTCTGTGAAGCATGGATCAGCGGCGCGACCGCTCCGACCGACCCGCTCACCGGATGCCGCAACTCACTTCGGCCTCAGCGTGATCACGGTCAGTTCCGAGGGTACGCCGAGCCTCAGCGCAAAACCGATCCACAGGGCCGTACCGTTATTGACATAGAGCGACATCTGATCGACGTCGTAGAGACCGGACACGAAGCCGTTGTTGAAGCGGGCGATAAGGCGATCGAACCCCCAGATCATGCCGCCATGGGTATGGCCGGACAGCTGCAGATCGGCCCCGGCATCCGCCGAAAGCTTCGCATCGCGTGGCTGGTGGTTGAGGAGGATGACCGGAACATCAGCTGGCGCACCTGATAGCGCCTTGCCGACGTCAGGGCCTTCCAGGCCGAACCGGGTGGCGTTGAGATCGTTGACGCCGGCCAGCACCATCTGCGCACCGCCGCGCGACAGCACCACGTGGCCGTTGGAAATGGTGCGAAGGCCAAGCGTCTCGTATTGCCGCATCCAGTCGTCATGGCCGAAGTAATATTCGTGATTGCCCGGAATGGTGAAGACGCCGTCTGGAGCGCGCAGTTTGGCAAGCGGGGCAACATCCAGATTGCGGGCCTGCAGATCGCCATCGATCAGGTCGCCGGTGATGACGATGAGGTCGGCATTCTGGGCATTGGCCTTGGCTACCGTCTCTTCGACCCAGGGCGCCTGAAACAGGCGGCTGATGTGAAGATCCGTCAGCTGGATCAACCGGTAGCCATCAAACTGCGCTGGCAGGGTGTGGATGCGGATCTCCACTTCCTTGACCGGCGGCACCCGGATCGCCTGGTTGACGGCAAAAGCTGCAAGCGACATGGCAGCTGCGCCGATCCCGTAGCGCAGCCCGACCGGTATTCTGATCCGCCGACGTCGAAGGGCTGCCGTGACAAGCGCGACCAGATCGAGCGCCAGCTGAAATATGCCAAGCAACAGGATCGTGCCCGCCATCCAGTTGACGACGATCATCGTCATCCGCGGCACTTCAGGCGAAAACATCGTGCCGAACACGATCCGGCTGATCAGACTGTGCTGGAACACCACCATCAGCACGACCGCGATCAACCCCTTCGCCCAGCGGGGCCACGGCAGCGGCAGAAGGAAGCGGAGGACGACGTAGAGGCACAGAAGGGCTTTGGCGAGATGAAACACGTCGATGAGGCTCGGCTTCAGGAGGATGCGATAAGGCAGGGAGCCCTAACTGTGCCGGCCGGCGGTTAATCTCAACCGGCATAACGGGATGTTGATCGGGAGGGGTGAGGCATATCGCTTCTCCCCGCCCGCAGGGAGAAGTTGGCGGGAGCCGAATGCGGGGCGAGACGCCCCGCAAGCTTTCGCATTTATGCCTTCCCCGCAAACCGATCCGTCGCCCGGATCAGTTGATCCGTAATCCCCGGTTCCGATACGGCATGTCCAGCGCCTTCGATGATGTGGAAATCTGCGTCGGTCCAGACCTTCGACAACTGGTAGGCGTATTTGAGCGGGCAGGGCATGTCGTAACGGCCGTGCACGATGATGCCCGGAATGCCCTTGAGTTTTGTCGCATCACGCAGCAGCTGGCCTTCGTCAAGCCAGCCGGCATTCATGAAGAAGTGGTTTTCGATGCGCGCGAAGGCGATGGCGTAATGGTCTTCGCCGAAGCCTTCGGTCAGCGCCGCATCGGGAAGCAGGGTGATCGTCGATCCCTCCCAGATACTCCAGGCCTTGGCCGCCTCAAGCTGCGCTGCCGTGTCTGATCCTGTCAGACGACGATGATAGGCGGCCATCATCTCGTGGCGCTCGTCCTCGGGGATCGGCGCGAGAAACGCCTCGTATTTTTCGGGAAACATTTCCGAGACGCCGAACTGGTAGTACCAGTCGAGCTCGGCTTTCGTCAGCGTATAGATGCCGCGCAGCAGCAGCTCGCTCACCCGCTCGGGATGGGTTTCAGCATAGGCGAGGCCGAGCGTCGAACCCCAGGATCCACCAAACACCTGCCACTTGTCGACGCCGACCATCTCGCGCAGCCGCTCGATATCGGCGACCAGATGCCAGGTCGTATTGGCCTCAAGGCTTGCATGCGGCGTCGACTTGCCGCAGCCGCGCTGGTCGAACAGAAGGATGTCGTAGAGTTCAGGATCAAACAGTCGCGACTGGATCGGCGTGATGCCACCGCCCGGGCCGCCATGCAGGAAGACGACAGGCTTTGCGCCCTTCGTGCCATGCCGCTCGAAATAGATCGAATGGCCATCGCCGACATCGAGCATGCCGGTGTCATAGGCGGTCGTTGCGGGATAGAGCGTGCGCAGCACTTCCGTCATAGATGCAGACCTTTCGCCGGCCAGTTTTCCGTATCGTGATCGGGATGCTGGAAGGAGATGATCTGCTCCTGCTTCGAATAGTAGTCCGTATCGCCATGCACGGGAGCGTCGAAGATCGTCTCCACCCAGGGAAGCCGGAAGGAGTGGTTGACCTGCACCTGCGGCATCAGGTCGTCGCGCTCGTCGAAAGCGCCGATCGCGATATCGAGGCTGGTCGGCGTGCGGTAGGTCAGCGGCGTGCCGCATTCCCCGCAAAAGCCGCGGTCGATATTGATCGAGGACTGGAAGTATTTCGGCTCCCCGCGGGTCCACTCGACCCCGGTTTCCGCACTGTCCTGCGGTGCTGCGACAAGCGGTCCGAAGAACCCGCCGAACGCCTTCTGGCACATCCGGCAATGGCAGATGGAGGCACGGCCGAGCTGTCCGTTGATCCTGAAACGAACGGCACCACACTGGCACCCGCCGGTTCTTGGCTGTCCGGCTTTTTCCGTCTCACTCATGCGTCGTCCTCCTTGGTCATTCCGCCGATGCCGGCAACTGGTTGCCATACCTGTGTATCGTGATCCGGATGCTGGTTGGAAACGATATCATTGAGGAAAGGCGCCTCGTCGATATCGTCCATCGTATCGTGCCCGGGCAAGGCGTGCAGATGATCCACGAACCCCACCTTGCCCTCGGTGCCGTATTGTACCGAAGGCGGCAGCGCCGATGGATCGTCGAAAGCACCGGCCGAGACCGCAATGCCATCCGCCGCCTCATAGGTCAGCGGCGTGCCGCAATTGTCGCAGAAGCCGCGCCGCACATGGTTTGAAGACGCGAAATATTTCGGCTGTCCGCGCGTCCAGGAAAAGCCGGTGCCGCGGGTGGAGACGAGGGGCGCATAATAGCCGCCGAACGCCTTCTGGCACATGCGGCAATGGCAGATCGAGACATGGTCGGGCTTGCCTTCGAGGCGAAACCGCACGGCCCCGCACTGGCAGCCGCCGGTATGAATGTCATGGGTGGTCATGCATTGCCTCGTAGAATGGTCTGGCCGCCGCTATCGCCCACAGGATCAGCCTTGCAGTCTGCACGCATATCGTCTTCCCCGTCCTAAGGTGGTCCCGTGCGCAAAGCATAGGACCACCGCACCAAGGCGGCAAGCGTTAGCGCTTGACCTCCCAGGCGGTCGTCCGTTCACCGGTCTCGGCGTTCTTGCCATCCTTCAGCTGGATGCCCTTCGCTGCCAGTTCGTTACGAATGCGGTCGGCTTCGGCGAAGTTCTTCGCTTTCAGCATTTCGAGACGCAGCGCGACAAGTGCATCGACCGCTTCCGCTAGCGCCCCGTCCACTTCCGTCTTTTCCGGCGCGACGCCGAGAAGGGCGGCGCTGGCGGCAAACATTGGCAGCAGCGTTTTGTCGGCATTGGCTTCCTGCGCCAACGCATGGATGCGCTGGATCGCGGCCACCGTGTTGAGGTCGTCGGCGAGCGCCTCGAGGACGATCGGGCAGGGCTCCGTGCCCTCAGGGATCTCGGCAAGGTCGACGGCCGGCCATTTGGCGAGAAGCCGCTCGGCCTCTTCGATGCGCTTGATCGAGAAGTCGATAGGCTCCCGGTAATGCGTCATCAGCATGGCGAGGCGCAGCACCTGGCCCGGCCACTTGCGACCGCCGAACGTATCGGTATCCAGCAACTGGTTGATGGTGATGAAATTGCCGGCGGACTTCGACATCTTGCGGCCTTCGACCTGCACGAAGCCGTTATGCATCCAGACATTCGCCATCACGTCCGTGCCGTGGGCGCAGCGCGACTGGGCGATCTCGTTTTCGTGGTGCGGAAAGATCAGGTCCAGCCCGCCGCCATGAATGTCGAAGACTTCTCCGAGATAGCGGCCGCTCATCGCCGAGCATTCGATATGCCAGCCGGGGCGACCGCGTCCCCAGGGGCTGTCCCAGCCGGGTTCGTTGTGGGAGGAAAGCTTCCACAGCACGAAATCACCCGGGTTCTTCTTGTGCGCATCAACAGCGACGCGCGCACCCGCCTGCTGCTCATCCAGCGGACGCTTGGAAAGCTGGCCGTAATCGGCCATCGACTTGGTGTCGAACAGCACTTCGCCCTCGGCGACATAGGCGTTGCCGTTGCCGATCAGCTTTTCGATGATAGCGATCATCTGCGCGATATTGTCCGTGGCGCGCGGCTCGATGCTGGGCTCAAGGCAGCCAAGGGCCGCGACGTCGTCGTGGAACTGCTTTGCCGTCTTTTCGGTCACCGCATGGATCGCATCGTTGAGCGCAAGATGCGGAAAATCGCGCAGCGCCCGGGCGTTGATCTTGTCATCCACGTCGGTAATGTTGCGCGCATAGGTCACGTGGGCGTCGCCATACACGTGCCGCAGCAGCCGGAACAGCACATCGAACACGATCACCGGCCGGGCGTTACCGATATGGGCGAAATCGTAGACCGTCGGGCCGCAGACATACATGCGGACGTTGTCGGCATCGATGGGCTCGAACGCCGTCTTCGCGCGGATCAAGGTATTGTATAGCTTGAGCGTGACGCTCATCGAAAAATCTCCCAACATCCTGACGTCGCATGCATCTATGGCGAGCGGACCAGAGCGTTTGTCTTCAAAGCTTTTCGAGAGACGAAAACGGCCAGGCCAGCGCTTTACGCTGAGCGAATAATGATCCCGCAGATGGAAATCGCCGTGTTCATCCATCGTTTATGGCGCGAGGCCACTGTTTGGTCAAGAGATTTGCTGATGCGTTCCCGGTCCGAAATCCCATCGAAAAAGCTGTTGAAAAGAGGTTTTCACCGCCCGCGTTTAGTTACCGGTTAATCTTAACCAAAACCTGTGTTTTGCGTTTTGTCCATTCTGCCTAATATTAGAAATCACTGATGAAGAGTGGGAGGCAGGGTCATGGACGTAAGAACGACCTTCGTGGGAAAGCCGCTTGATCCGGGTGAGCTGGAACGGCTGGCGCGAATATACAACGTCGCGCGCTGGATGACCGGTCGCTCCAGGCACGATCCGTCCGCCGCCAGGCTGGCGGCCATGGCAATCCGCTTCTACCAGCTCGGCGTGCGCGACGACGATGTTCTTCTCGAAAAGGTGCTCAGCACCCATTCGGCTCTCACGAGCAACTGAGATGTCCGAACGGCGTGCGACCTAATTCCGGGTTCCCGCCCACACGCGTGCCAACGTCTTGCGCGCCAGGAATGCGGTGACGGCAACCGCAACAAGGATTACGCCGAGGGCTGCGAGCATGTGAACATGCAGTCTCAAATGTCCAAACAGCGCCTCGACCGCGTTGCCGAACAGGTACCCGATCGCCGTTATACCGACGCCCCAGACGAATGCGGCGATGAGATTGAGAAAGAAGAAGCGAAGAGGCGAGATGCCGGAAAGTCCGATCATCAAGGGACTGACGGTGCGGATGCCGTAGACGAAACGGAACGAGAGGATGAAGCCCGTCGGATGCGCCGCAAGCAGGGTGCGGACGCGTTCTGCAGCCTTTACCCGCATCATCCGCTGGACGATTGCCAAGCGGTTTGCATGGCGGCCCGCAAAAAACAGCGCCTGGTCAGCGATCAGCGATCCCAAGAAGGCACCCGCCGCGGCCTGCCAGTAGGGCATGAGGCCGCGGTGGGAAATCACGCCGCCGAGAAACGCTGCCGTCTCGCCCTCGACAGCCGCTCCCAGAAACACGGCCACCGGTCCATACTCACCGATCAACTGTTCCAGGCTCATGACTAGATTCCCCCAAACGTCCGGGCTGTCGGTCTATCCGGTTACTCCGGCATTCTGAAATCGACGAACCGGTTTTCGCGCACCACGAACATGCGGCCACTGTCGGTAAGCTCTGGCGAGGCGAGGAAGAGGATCTTCTGCGCCACCTCCGACGGATGCGGCAGTGTCTCCGGATCTTCGCCAGGCACGGCCTGCGCCCGCATCGCGGTCCTCGTGGCGCCCGGGTTGACCATGTTGACCTTGAGCGTCGTGTGCGTGTTTTCCGCAGCCCAGATGCGGCCCATGGTTTCCACAGCCGATTTCGAGATCGCGTAGGCACCCCAGAAAGCCGGGGCCTTTGCGGCAGCGCCTGACGAGAAGAGCAGGGCGCGACCCGCATCGGATCGCACCAGCAGAGGCTCCACGGAGCGGATCAGCCGCCACATCGAGGTGACGTTGGTCAGCATCACCTTTTCGAACACTTTCGCCTCGATATGCCCGAGCGGCGAAATCGTACCAAGAATGCCGGCATTGGCGACGAGGATGTCGAGCTTGCCCCACCGTTCGAAGATCGAGGCACCCAGCCGGTCGATCGCCTCCATGTCGGTGAGATCGAACGGCACGAGCGTTGCCGAGCCGCCTGCAGCCTTTATCGCGTCGTCCAGCTCTTCCAGCCCGCCGACGGTGCGTGCGGTGGCGATCACATGCGCGCCGGCCTTTGCCAGCTCCAGTGCCGTGAAGTAACCGATGCCGCGCGAGGCGCCGGTCACCAGCGCAATCCTACCCTTCAAGTCGATCGTCATTGTTCCATCCTGCCAGTCGCGACCAAAAAAGAAGGCCGCGTTCCCGCAGCCTTCTAAAACGTTCATGATCGATTGAAAACCATTCAGCCGTTGCTGGCCAGAAGCGACACCTTGCGGCCGACCGCTTCGCCGTCCTTGTCGAGAAGACGCGTCGGGTAATCGCCGGTGAAATAATGGTCGGTGAACTGCGGCCGTGCATCGTTGCGGTCTTCGCCGCCGACGGCGCGGTAAAGCCCGTTGATCGACAGGAATTCGAGCGAGTCCGCGCCGATATATTTGCACATCGCTTCGAGGCTGTCGTACTGGTTGGCCAGCAGCTTTTCACGGTCCGGCGTGTCGATGCCGTAGAAATCGGGATAGTAGATCATCGGGCTTGCGACGCGCAGGTGAACTTCCTTGGCGCCGGCATCGCGGATCATCTGGACGATCTTCAGAGACGTGGTGCCGCGCACGACCGAATCGTCGACCAGCACGACGCGCTTGCCCTCGATCATCGCCCGGTTGGCCGAATGCTTCAGCTTCACACCGAAAGCGCGGATCTGCTGAGTGGGCTCGATGAAGGTGCGACCGACATAATGGTTGCGGATGATGCCGTATTCGAACGGAATGCCGCTCTCCTGGGCGTACCCAAGAGCTGCCGGCGTGCCGCCATCGGGAACAGGCACGACGACATCAGCTTCGACAGGCGCTTCCTTGGCGAGGTTGATGCCCATGTTCTTGCGCGCCACATAGACCGAGCGACCGCCGACAACGGAATCGGGACGAGCGAAATAGACGTATTCGAACAGGCAGAGCCGCTCCGGCTGGCCATTGCCGGCCTTGCGGGCATCGATCGAGATCGAGCCGTCTGACTGGATCTCGCAGATGATCACTTCGCCGTTTTCGACGTCGCGGATGAACTTGGCACCGATAATGTCGAGCGCGCAGGTTTCAGAGGCAAACACAGGCTTGCCGTCGAGTTCGCCCATAACGAGGGGACGGATACCGGTCGGATCACGCGCCGCGATCAGCTTGGTGCGGGTGATGGCAAGCATCGAATAACCGCCTTCCATCTGCCTGATGGCATCGATGAAGCGGTCTGCGGTGGAGGAGTAGCGCGAGCGCGCGATGAGGTGAAGGACGACTTCCGTATCGGATGTCGACTGACAGATGGCGCCGCCGGCGATCAATTGCCGGCGCAGCGTGAGACCGTTGGTGAAATTGCCGTTGTGGGCAATCGCGATACCGCCGACTTCCAGTTCCGCAAACAGCGGCTGGACGTTGCGAAGAGCGACTTCGCCGGTTGTTGAATAGCGGTTGTGGCCGATCGAGATATTGCCGGGAAGCTTCGCGAGCGTGACCGGGTCCGTATAGTGATCGCCGACCAGGCCCATCCGGCGCTCCGAATGGAAGCGCAAACCGTCGAACGAGACGATACCGGCGGCTTCCTGACCGCGATGCTGCAGGGCATGCAGGCCGAGCGCCGTCAGCGTTGCCGCATCCGGGTGGCCGAGGACGCCAAAGACGCCGCATTCTTCATGAAGGGTGTCTTCGTCCCATACGTTGGAGCGGTTGACATCGAATGTTTGCGATCCCGGCTGCTGCATCTGGCCGTACCCTTTCAGGAAAAATGGAAAGGCTGGCCGGGGGAGATTTCCCCCGGAGACCAGCCCGTCTATCATCAGATTTCGAATGTTACCACAAATGGTGATGGTGTGCGCTGCATCAAGCGCAACACAGCGTCAATTATTTGTAACCGGTGCGTCTTCGGCCGGCGTCTGGTCGGTACCAACAGCGCCATCCACAGGTGCTTCTTCCTTGCCGAGGATACGGGCCCGGATCTGCGGCTCGATATCGGCTGGCAGCACGGCTTCGAGGCGTCCGACCAGCGTATCGAGGAACGGCTTCGACTTGGCGTTGGTGACCCAGGTCGGCTGGGCACTTTCAGCGACCAGCCAGTTCCAGAAGGCAACGGCCACGACGAGAAGCAAGATGCCGCGGGCAGCTCCGAACAGGAAGCCGAGCGTGCGGTCGAGCGCACCGATGCGGCTGTCGATGATGAAGTCGGCAATTCTGGATGTGATGAAGGAGATGATGATCAGCGCCACGAGGAAGATGACGCCGGCCGAACCGGCAATGGCGATGCGGTGATCGGATGTGTACTTTTCCGCGTAAGGGACAAGCAGCGGGTAGAGATAGTAGGCGGCGGCAATGGCGCCGGCCCAGCTTGCGATCGACAGAACTTCGCGGGAGAAACCGCGAACCATGGCAAGCACGGCCGAAAACAGGGTGACGCCGATGACAATACCGTCAAAGATGGTGATGGGCATGTAAACTCTACTCCAGAACCTGCCGTTGCATGCCTGCCGTCTTGGTGAAGCCAATGTGGGCCAGCCGTTTTCGTGCCTAGATGAGGGTGGAGTTCCCAGCCTGATCCAGAGCGTCGAGCGCGTGTCTTACATCAGCCGTGGCGTTAACGGAAGATCAATCATCTTCCTCCTGCTTCCCCAGTTTTTTGACCGAACCGGCGATGCGCGACACCAGATCCGGCAGGTCTTCGATCATCGTCCAGCGGGCGCTGGAACCCTTCGGCAACTCGGCGGATGTGGCCGGCAGCATGGCGCCGGAAAAGCCGAGCTTTTCGGCTTCTTTCAATCGCTGCGCGGTCTGCGAGACGGGGCGCACCGCGCCGGAAAGACTGATCTCTCCGAAGAACACATGGTCGGCCGGAAGAGCGATGCCGGCAAGCGAAGAAACAAGCGCTGAGGCAATCGCCATATCGGCGGCCGGCTCCGAGATGCGGTAACCGCCGGCGACGTTCAGATAGACGTCGTGCTGTCCGAGACGCACGCCGCAATGGGCTTCGAGAACCGCAAGGATCATGGCGAGACGCGACGAATCCCACCCGACCACCGCGCGGCGCGGCGTGCCGAGCGAGGTGGCAGCCACCAGCGCCTGAACCTCGACCAGAACCGGCCGCGTGCCTTCCATACCGGCAAAGACGGCAGCCCCTGGCGACTTGGCATTGCGTTCGCCGAGAAACAGTTCCGACGGGTTGGTGACCTCGCGCAGACCCTTGTCGGACATTTCGAACACGCCGATCTCGTCGGTCGGCCCGAACCGGTTTTTCACCGTGCGCAGGATGCGGTAATGATGGCCCCGGTCACCCTCGAAATAAAGCACGGCATCGACCATGTGCTCGACCACCCGCGGGCCGGCGATCTGCCCTTCCTTGGTGACATGGCCGACCAGAACCATGGCAGCGCCCGTCTGCTTGGCAAAGCGGATCATCGCCTGCACGCCGGTGCGCACCTGGGTGACGGTGCCCGGCGCCGAATCGGCCGTATCGCTCCACAGCGTCTGGATCGAATCGATGATGACGAGATCCGGCCGCTTGCCTTCCGACACCGTGGCGAGAATGTCCTCGACATTGGTTTCGGCCGCCAGAAGCACTTCCGTATCGGCAGCACCCAGCCGCTGGGCCCGAAGGCGAACCTGAGCGACGGCTTCTTCGCCGGATACATAGATGATGCGATGACCGCGACGCGAAAGGGCGGCTGCCGCCTGCATCAGAAGCGTCGACTTGCCGATGCCCGGATCGCCGCCGATCAGCACCGCCGACCCGCGCACGAAGCCGCCGCCGGTGGCACGGTCGAGTTCGGAAATGCCGGTATGAATGCGCGGTGCTTCCTCGGTTTCACCGGAAAGAGCCGTCAGCGTCACGGCGCGGCCCTTTTTCGGCACCTTGCCAGGCCCGGAGCCGATGCCGCCCATCGGATCTTCCTCGACGATCGTATTCCACTCGCCGCAGCCTTCGCACTTGCCCGCCCAGCGGCTATGCACCGTGCCGCAGTTCTGGCACACGAATTGAGTTTTAGGTTTTGCCATGAGATCAGGTTTCGTCAGTCTTGAAGAGGTCGGGATGAAGGTTTTGATGGCCGTGCAGGACCCGGACGATGCGGACTGCCGTTTCCGCTCGGCGGAAGTAGATACAGCGCTTGCGGTATGGGAGTGCTTTGAGACCGGGTGAGAGATTATCGCGCGGCGAACCTGGAAAACCGGTGAAGGCAATCCACTGCGCCTTTCGAGTAAGATCTCGTACGAAGTGGCTGGCCGCGACCGGATCGTCGACGGCGATGTACAGGAATATGTCGAGGAGATCCTGATCGGCCAGCGGGGAGTAAATCAGCTCTTTCGGTTCAATATGCGCATCCCCCGTTCGATGATCGAATCCGCGTGTGTGTCGGCATTGTCGAAACGCACGAACTCGCCTCTCTCCAGCTGGGCATCCGCCTCGGCGATCATCGTCCTCAAGAGCTCGTCTTCGCTTCCAAGACGGCTTAGTCCCGCCGCGACGACATCCTCAGCGCTTTCATAAGCGCCCGTCTTCACCTGCTCTTCGATAAACGCCAGAGCCTCGTCATTGAGATGGATCTCGGTCATTTCGATCTCCTTTTGTTCTCATTTAGCACGAAGATATCGCCCGCGAAAGAGGGGGATCTCCGCATGCGCTTGCGTTCTCACTCGTCGGCGTAAAGATACCGCCGCTCGTATCGCAATCCGAGGCTGGTGAGGAGTTCGTAGCCGATCGTGCCGGCCGCCCGGGCCACCTCGTCGAGCGGCATGTTGGGACCGAACAGCTCGATATAATCGCCGGTGCGAACATCGCGTTGCGGCACGTCGGTGATGTCGAAGATCGTCAGGTCCATGGTGACGCGCCCGACGACCGGCACGCGGTGGCCGGCGATGAAACCGAAACCGCCTTCGTGAATGCTGTCGCGGATCGGAACGCCGGAGCCCGACAGCGACCGCTTGTAGCCATCCGCATAGCCCGCCGCGACGATCGCCAGCCGGCTGTCGCGGGTCAGCCGGTGTGTGCCGCCATAGCTGACGGTTTCGCCGGTCTTGGCGCTGCGGATCTGGATGATGCGCGCCTCGGCCTTGGCCACCGGCCGCATCGGATTGCTGACGCCGCCGACGGCCTCGCCGCCATAGACGGCAATTCCTGGACGGGTGAGGTCGAAATGGTACTCGGCTCCGAGCATGATGCCGGAAGAAGCGGCAAGACTTGCCGGAATGCCTTCATAAGCCGCCGCAACCTTCTGGAATGATTCAAGCTGCTGGCGGTTGAAGGATGAGGAGGGCGTATCGCCGCTGTGCAGATGCGACAGAACGAGGACGGGCGAAATACTCGCAGGCCGCGACACGTCGTCGGCAAAGGCGAGCGCGTCCTCAAGCGGAATGCCGAGCCGGTTGAACCCGGTATCGATATGCAGCGCGCAAGGGTGATCGCCGTGTTCTGCGGTCACCGCCATCCAGAAGCTAAGCTGCTCTTCGGAGACGAGGACCGGAACCAGCCCGTGTTCGTAGAACGTCCCTTCCTGACCGGGCCAGACGCCTGACAGGACATAGATGCGGGCATCGGGCGCATAGGTTCGAAGCGTCACACCTTCCTGAACCACGGCCACGAAGAAATCGCGCGCGCCGGCCTCGTAAAGCGCCGTACCGCAATCCTCGAGACCGAGACCATAGGCATCCGCCTTGACCACGGCCGCAGTCGAGGCATTGCCGGAGAGATCAGCCATCTCCCGCCAGTTGTCGGCAAGCGCTACGAGATCGATGGTCAGCCGGGCAGGGGCGATATCGAATTCGTCGAAAGGCAGGGTGTCGTCGTCGAAATCTGTCATGAGCGCTCAGCAGAATGGATCGGATCGTCGCCAATCCTTACCCGTTTCCACGGCCGGAAAAAGACATATGGGCGAGATTTTGCGCGCTGCACGCTTTTTTCCGGCATTCCAAGCAATCTGATAAAAACGGACACATCCACAACGTATTAATTCAGTGTTCAGTTTGTATTGTGTATCAGATTTACTGTTCAAATAATTGAATTTCCCCGCGTCATTGGGCAGGGGGAGGGCGGAAATATATTTCGGGAGACTAATGTGAAAAATGTACTTTCAGTCATATTGACAGCAAGCTTTCTTGCTTCCGGCGCGTCTGCAGCCTTGGCGCAGACGAAGGGCGACTGGGTTCTCGGCAACTATAAGGGTGCCGGTTACTGGTTTCCGGGTGTTATCGAAAAGATCGGCGGCGGCAGCGTTACCATCCGCTACGATGACGGTGACCGGGAAACGGTGGCTTCGAGCGCGGTGCGGCCGTACGACTGGATGATCGGCATGAAGGTCGAATGCAACTACAAGGGCGCCGGCGACTGGTACCCGGGCAAGATCACCGCGCTGGCAGGCGAGAAAATCGGGATCGCCTATGATGACGGCGACAAGGAAAGCACCGGGACCGGACGCTGCCGGACCCAGTAGTCGATCAGCGACCCTAAACTGGTCGATGCCGGCCGCTTTGCGGCGGCGGGCATTGACCATCTTATCACAGAGACTTGTGCCGCAATGAGCTCATCAATGCTCTTCGTATTGCGTGAAGCTTGGTTCGGCCAGATCTGCAAACCGCGTGAATTCCGCCTGGAAGGCGAGCTTGACGGTGCCGGTTGGTCCGTGGCGCTGCTTGGCGATGATGACGTCGGCCGTCCCCTTCACCTTGTCCATCAGCTGTTCCCATTCCGGGTATTTCGGATCGGCCATATCGCGCGGCTCTGAGTTCTTGACGTAATATTCCTCGCGGAACACGAAAAGAACCACGTCGGCGTCCTGCTCGATCGAGCCTGATTCGCGAAGGTCGGAAAGCTGCGGGCGCTTGTCCTCGCGGCTTTCCACCTGGCGCGAAAGCTGCGACAGCGCGATGATGGGAACGTTGAGTTCCTTGCCGAGCGCCTTCAGGCCGGTGGTGATCTGGGTGATTTCCTGAACGCGGTTCTCGCCGGATTTCCCCGACCCCGTCATCAGCTGGATATAATCGACCACGAGGCAGTCGAGGCCGCGCTGGCGCTTGAGGCGGCGCGCACGGGCAGAGAGCTGGGCGATCGAGATACCACCGGTCTGGTCGATGAACAGCGGCACTTTCTGCATCATCTGTGAGCAGGCGACGAGCTTTTCGAAATCGGCCTCGGTAATGTCGCCGCGGCGGATTTTGGACGAGGACACTTCGGTCTGCTCGGAGATGATACGGGTCGCCAGCTGTTCGGACGACATTTCGAGCGAATAGAAACCGACGACGCCTCCGTTCTTGGCTTTCATCGATCCGTCCGGCTGCACCTCAGGCTCGTAAGATGCTGCGATATTATAGGCGATGTTGGTGGCAAGCGAGGTCTTGCCCATGCCTGGACGACCGGCAAGCACGATCAAGTCGGACCGCTGCAACCCGCCCATCTTGCCGTCCAGCGACATGATGCCGGTGGAAATACCGGACAGATGGCCGTCGCGCTCGAAGGCCTGGCCGGCCATGTCGATCGCCAGCGCCACCGCGTCGTTGAACGACTGGAAGCCACCGTCGTAGCGGCCGTTTTCGGCAAGCTCGAACAGGCGACGCTCGGTATCTTCGATCTGGCTCTGCGGCGGCATGTCGAGCGGCGCGTCATAGGCGATGTTGACGACGTCCTCGCCGATGGTGATCAGCGCCCGGCGCAGTGCCAGATCGTAGATCGCCCGGCCATAATCCTCGGCATTGATGATCGACACGGCTTCGGCGGCAAGCCGGGCGAGATACTGCGCCACCGTCATGTCGCCGACCTTCTCGTCCGCGGGCACGAAATTCTTGATGGTGACCGGGTTGGCGGTCTTGCCCATGCGGATGATGTCGCCCGCCACTTCGAAGATCTTGCGGTGCAGCGGCTCGTAGAGATGGGTGGGCTTCAGAAAGTCCGAAACGCGGTAATAGGCGTCGTTGTTGACGAGGATCGCACCCAGCAGCGCCTGCTCGGCTTCGATGTTGTTGGGAGCCTCACGGTAGTGCGGCGCTGCATCCTTGTTGCTCAGCGATGCGATGTTGCGCGCGACTTCGTTCATGATCTCTGTCCGTCCTGTCCGTCGAAGTTGCCGGTTCTACTGGTAAATGCGCCGTGCTGAAACCGGCCTTTTGCCCCAGCGGCTTTTCCACAGCTATCCACAGCGCCATTTTGCCGGTGCCAGAAAGAACGCAGTGAAACGATGAATCCGGTTGACTGTGTTTCGCTGCGACTCAGTCATTGGTCGCATCAGTATAGCCCAAGAAGACAAAAAAACGCCCGGGCTGATGACCCGGGCGTTTCTCGAACTGGTTAGATGATGACGGCTTATTCGTCGTCTTCAGCGTTGCCGTCTGCGTCCGGATCGAAGAAGTCTTCCGGACGAAGCGCGTCTTCGTCGACGCCGTAGATGGCGTCAGCCGAGGTGAGGCTTTCGCCCTTGGCCTGGCGCTCGGCTTCTTCAGCGGAACGGGCAACGTTGACGGCGATTTCGGTTTCGACTTCCGAATGCAGGTGCAGAACGACCTTGTGCAGGCCGATTGCCTTGATCGGGGTGTTGAGATCGACCTGGTTGCGGCCGACGTTGAAGCCTTCGGCAGCCAGTGCCTCGAGGATGTCGCGGGCAGCGACCGAACCGTAGAGCTGGCCGGTTTCGCCAGCCGAGCGGACGATCACGAAGGTCTTGCCGTCAAGCGCGTCGGCAACGGTCTGGGCTTCGCCCTTGCGCTCCAGGTTACGGGCTTCAAGCGTTGCACGCTCGGATTCGAAGCGCTTCTTGTTGGCTTCGTTGGCGCGCAGCGCCTTGCCCTGCGGCAGAAGGAAGTTACGGGCAAAGCCGTCCTTGACCTTTACCGTTTCGCCCATCTGGCCAAGCTTGGCCACGCGTTCAAGCAGAATGACTTGCATGTTGTGGTTCCTTTCAAGTTTCAATTCGTAGGTGGTTCGTCACTGCCGTCTGCAGGTTTTGCAGGCGTCAGGGCAATGGTGCGGCGTGTGTCGGAAAGACCCAGCACGACAATGGCGATCGCCGGCAGGATAAGCATCGACGACAGGTAGCAGAGGACGAGAACCGGCAGGCGCCAGTCCTTGTCGCGTGTCCGAAAGTGAAGCGAGGCATAGCCCGCCATGAGAAAGCCGGCGCCGAACGTGCCGCAGACGACCGCGCCGATCATCGCCGGAGCGCCGCCGAAGAAAGTCATCACGGTGCCGGCGAGAAAGATAAAGATGGCATTGCGGTTCATGCGCAGCGCCGACGGCATGTCCTCGCGCGGCCGAACCGCCCGGCCGGACCGCGACACGACGCGTACCGCGATATAGAAGGCCGCAAACAGCAGCGTCACCCAGATGCCGCCCTGAAACATCGGCAGCATCAGCACCAGCAGCGACTTGGTCTGGGAAAGGCTCGCGACATCGGGGGCGAGGGTGGGCTCCTGCGCCTGGAGCGCTGTCGTCATCGCATCGACCATCTGGTCGATCAGTTCCGGGCCATAGCCGATCGCAAAGCCAAGCGCGATGACGGCAATCGTGACGAGGCCGCAGAGATGCAGCAGAATGTCGGAAATCGGGTACCAGGCCATCAGATTGTCCGGGCCGCCGAGTTCGGAGGCGGGACGGGCAAGATTGGCAAGATGCGACAACCAGCCGGCGGGTATCAGCGTGAACACCGCCATGGCCAGCGCAAACATCGGCGACACGAGAAGTGCACCAAGCACGCCGGCCGTGACAACGCCGACGATGGCGGCGCGATTGCCCCAGCCGAGGCCGGCAATCAGGATGGGAAGAGCGGACGCTGCATAGAGGATGGAGGCAAACGACGACTGTGCGCTCGCACCCATGACAAGCACGGTGGCGATAACACCGGCAAGGATACCGGTCGGCAGCACTGTCTGGAACTTGTTCGTCACTTTGTCTCGCTGTCCTGCCACATCAAGCAGTTAGGGGATAGGCCGGGACGGATGTCGCAATGGCCTTGATCCCCAACATGGGGTTTTGGTTTTGCCGATCCGCGCCCAACGCGGAAGGGAAGATGGACCTGCCGGCTTTGACAGCCGGCAGGTCCAATATCAGATTAGGACAGAACGTACGGCAGCAGGCCGAGGAAGCGGGCGCGCTTGATGGCCTGGGCCAGTTCGCGCTGCTTCTTCTGGGAAACGGCCGTGATACGCGAAGGTACGATCTTGCCGCGCTCGGAAATGTAGCGCTGCAGAAGACGAACGTCCTTGTAGTCGATCCGCGGTGCATTCGCGCCCGAGAACGGGCAGGTCTTGCGACGGCGGTGGAACGGACGGCGTGCCGCGGAGGAGGATGAGTCAGCCATTGGTGTTTTCTCCTTCGAACCGATTAAGCGTCACGTGGCGGGCGCGGTGCGCGCTCGAAACCACCTTCACGCGGGGGACGATCGCCGAAATCGCGGCGCGGGCCACGATCGCCGAAGTCGCGGCGAGGACCACGGTCGTCGCCATCACGGCGAGGGCGGTCGTCACGGTCGCGCTTCTGCATCATTGCAGACGCACCTTCTTCGTGCTTCTCGACGGCAAGCGTCATGTAGCGAAGAACGTCTTCGTTGATGCGCATCTGGCGTTCCATCTCGTGCACGGCAGCTGCCGGTGCGTCGATGTCCATAAGGGCGTAATGCGCCTTGCGGTTCTTCTTGATGCGGTATGTGAGGGACTTGAGGCCCCAGTTTTCTACGCGCCCGACTTTGCCGCCATTTGCTTCGAGGACACCCTTGTACTGTTCTACGAGGGCATCAACCTGCTGTGCGGACATATCCTGTCGAGCAAGGAATACGTGTTCATAAAGAGCCATGTAAGCTTTGCCTTTCTTGCGGTTGTTTTGTCACCCGGGTTCGGCGGCTAAGCCTCAACGACTGCTCTTGGAATGGGGCAAGCCCAGGCAAGAAAAGCTGTTGTATCGAGACGGTCGAGAGCGGAGACACGGGAGGCCGGAACGCTTTTCGTTCCTACGGCCGCTCACGCGACCTACCCTCCGTTCAGCCACCAGCCAGAAGACCGGGTGTTTCGAACAAGGCGGCTTATACGGATTTTTGACGATAAGGCAAGGGGGAGGGGTTCGACGCTCGCAAAAATAGTTGAATGGACTTAATAGCACCTTGGGTTGTAATTTGGGTTCGGGTCAATTCGACCCTTTGCCAAGAGGAGCAGGAGGCATGGCTAAGCTCGATACTATTTTGAATACTACCATCACCTGGAAAAATTGGACGTCGGATGCGGATCTTCTTTCGCTTTTGTCGGACCTGCAGGCCAATATCCTGAAGGGGCACGGCAGAGATCATACCAAGAATGTCTTTCTCAGTTTCGCTGGCATGAAGTCTGATGCGGTCGCCGGCCTGCTGCGGGATCTTTCGTTCGTGACGACATCCGCGCTGACGCAACTGCGCGAGGCAGAAGCATTCAAGGCAACGAAACTCGGCGGCGGAACGGTCGTCAGCGTCTTCCTCAGCGCAAAAGGGTATGCAGCCCTTAGTTTGCCGGATGCCAACATTCCCGCCGATGCCTCATTCAGGGCCGGAATGCGGAACCGCGGACGGCTCAATCCGATGCCGCTTCCGTTTGCCGGTCCTCCAATCAATGATCCGGAAAAGGAGCACTGGGAAAAGGGTGAGGCTTGGGACAGCGCCAAGGACGACCCCGACGCCATGGTTCTGATTGCAGACGAACAGGCCTCACTTGTGGGCAATTCCTACAGCGCGTTGCAGAAGGTTTTCGCAAAGCACGGCGCAACGGTTCTGGGTTCGGACATCGGCCTGGCGCAGAGGCGCAAGCAGGCGGGCGGCGATGTTCGAGGCGAAGGCATCGAGCATTTCGGCTATGTCGATGGCATCAGCCAGCCATTGTTTCTGACCGAAGACTTCCTCGACAACAATGGAATGCCCAAACCGCGCGGCAAATGGGACGAGGAGTTCAAGGCCTCCCAGTTTGTCGTATCGGATCCGGGCAATCCCACGACATTTTCATGCGGCAGCTATTTCGTCTACCGCAAGCTCGAGCAGAACGTGAAGCTGTCCAAGCAGAGGGAACGTCTGCTTGCGCAGTCGGTGGATCCACAGAACCCCGATGAGGACCGCGCGGGTGCGATGGTTGTCGGTCGCTTCGAGGACGGAACACCGGCACTGCAGAGCGGTCCAGTGGCGGGCGCGCCAACCAATGACTTCGACTACACACTCGACCCGGTCGGGCTGAAATGTCCCGTTCGAGCGCATGTCAGGAAGACCAATCCGCGCACGCCGGGCGACGAATTCGAGCGCTCGCATATCATGGCGCGCCGAGGCATAACCTATGGCGATCGGGCACCCGATTTTTCAGATGAGCCAGACAAGGGAGTCGGTCTTATTTTCATGGCTTACATGGCCGACGTCAATCAGCAGTTCGAGTTCACCCAGAGTGCCTGGGCGAACAATACGTCGTTTCCATTCCAGCCGGCGGTTCCGGCGAAGAAAGGTGTCGATTTCATCATCAGCCAGGTCGCAAACAGTGGCGATCCGTCTGAAAAGGAATGGATCGATGGCCATAGTCAGCCACAAAAGGTCGGCGTGATGGTTTTCGTGCAGACGGTGACCTTGATGGGCGGCGAGTACTTCTTCGCTCCATCGATCAGCTTCCTTCAGTCGGCACCATCCTTGATCGCAAACCCGCCGGCTGAGTTGTCGTAAAATAGCCGAGCGATTGAGCGGCGACAGAGATATATCCGGCGGCCGGGACTTATCGTTCCGGCCACCTTTATGCTGACCTACCGCGCCGCCCGGCTTTTCCAGTATCGCACCACTGCAATCACGGCGAGCAGAACGGCGAGCGGAAATCCAGCCTCCGCCACGAAGGTCCGGTCCGCCCTGACCTGGTCGCGCATGGCGATCCAGGCGATCGAGCTGACGATGCAGTTCTCGTTCGTGTCGGATATCTCGGTAATCGGCAGCTGACCACATTGCGCGGCTGCGACCAGATAGGCCTCGTGGAACGGGCTTCCGGGCCTTGGAATGTCGATCATGGCTTGTCCTCCGCCGGAAGGAATAGCGCAAGTTTGCGGATGACGACAGCGTGTTTCAGCCGGTCATCCGCAATCTGTCGCGACCTCAGATCGGCATCGGATAGTCGCGATAGACCGCGGCAATCTCTCTCAGAACCTCATCCGACAGCGTCACGTCGGTAGCGGCGATGTTGGTTTTCAACTGGTCCATCGTCGTAGCCCCGATGATGACGGAGGCCATGAAGGGGCGCGTCAGGCAGAAGGCGAGCGCCATCTGAGACGGGTCGAGGCCGTGTTTCTTGGCGATGTCGAGATAGGCCTTGACCGCCGGCTCCTGCCGCGGCTGAAGGCGACCGCCGAGATCCTGGTTGATCGAGCCGCGCGAGCCGTCGGGACGCGCGCCGCCCTGATACTTGCCGGAAAGCAGACCGGCTGCGAGCGGCGAATAGGCGAGGAGGCCGACATCCTCGTGATGGGACATTTCTGCAAGATCCAGATCGAACTGGCGGTAGAGAAGATTGTATTCGTTCTGCAGCGTCGCGACGCGGGGCAGACCCTTCTCCTCTGCCACATCGAGATAGCGCATCGTGCCCCAGGTGCTTTCGTTGGAAAGCCCGATCGCGCGGATCTTGCCCTCCTTCACCAGTTCGCCGAGCGTTTCGAGTTTTTCCAGAAAACTCGTGCGTGCCTGTTCGCGATCCTGTTTCGACGCATCGAACTTCCAGGAATTGCGGAAGTGGAACGTGCCGCGGTTCGGCCAGTGGATCTGGTAGAGGTCGAGGTAATCCGTCTTGAGGCGCAAGAGGCTTGCGTCGAGTGCTTCACGGATCGTCTCGCGTGTAATCGGGCGGCCGTCGCGAATGTAGGAGCGACCGCTGCCGGCGATCTTGGAGGCGAGGATCAGGTCCTGTCTCTTGCCGCTCTTTTGTAGCCAGGTGCCGATGATCGTTTCCGTGTCACCGTAGGTTTCGGCACCCGGAGGCGTCGTCGGGTAGAGTTCGGCCGTATCAAAGAAGTTGATGCCGTTGTCGAAGGCATAGTCCATCTGTTCATGGGCTTCGGCCTCGGAATTCTGCGTTCCCCAGGTCATCGTGCCCAGGCAGATCTCCGAAACGGAGAGGTCGGTGCGGCCCAGTTTATTGTATTTCATAAAGATCGATCCCGTCTGAAAAAGTGGCCGGACTTTAGATCGGATTTGACGCAGTGCAAGAGCAGATCGGTGCCGGTTTCGCGCGTCGGTAGCGTAAAATTTATCAAGAGTTTGCTGGACGGGAGAGAATTTTTTCCAACTTGTTCCCGATACGGCAATTTTGCGGCCGGATTTGCGTCTGGCGCAGAACAAATTTTTTGGAGGGCATTTTGAATGGTCAATAACGCGACGCAGCATAAGACGACACAATACGACGACAAGGGGTTTCCTGACGCCGGCGAACCGCCGAAGACGGGTCGATGGAAACTGATCGGTCCCGGTATCGTGGTTGCCGTTACCGGCGTCGGCGCAGGCGATCTGATCGCCACGCTGATTGCCGGCTCGCGTTTCGGCTATGCGCTACTCTGGGCAGCGGTCATTGGCTGTATCGTCAAGATTGCGCTTGCCGAGGGATCGGCCCGCTATCACCTCGCTACCGGTTCGACCATGCTCGACGGCTGGCGGTCGCTCGGCAAATGGACGAGCTGGTACTTTGGCATCTACATCATGATCTGGGGCTTCGTGTACGGCGCTACCGCCATGAGCGCGACGGCACTGCCGCTGGCGGCTCTCTTCCCGTTCCTGCCGCTCTGGGCCTGGGCCATGATCTCAGGCCTCGTCTGCGCGGCCTTCGTTGCCTTCAACAACTACGAAGTCTTCGAGACCGTGATGAAGATCTTCATCGCCATCATGTTCACCATCGTCGTCGGCATCGCCATCCTCGTCGTGCCTGATGTCGGCAATGCGCTGACCGGTCTGATCCCGACCATTCCCGAGGGTTCGGCCATCTACACGCTCGGCCTGATCGGCGGCGTCGGCGGTACCATCACAATGGCGTCCTACGGCTACTGGGTGAATGCCAAGGGATGGCGCACCCCGTCCTGGATGGGCGTCATGCGCCTCGACAATCGCGTCGCCTACATCATGACCGGCATTTTCGTCATCGCCATGCTGATCGTCGGCGCCGAGCTTCTCTACACGGCGCAGATCGCGCTCTCGACCGGTGACCGCGGGCTGCTCGATCTCGACGCGGTGCTCCAGGAGCGGTTCGGTCCGTTTGTCGCAAAGGCCTTCCTGGTCGGTTTCTTTGCCACCACGATCTCCTCCATCCTCGGCGTCTGGCATGGCGTGTCGCTGCTGTTTGCGGATTTCGTCCGCACCGTGCGTGGCGAAACCAGTGGCTCGCGGCAGGGACTGGAAAAGACGCCGGCCTTCAAGTTCTACCTGTTCTGGCTGACGATCCCGCCGATGTCGCTGTTGTGGTTCGGCCGCCCGTTCACGCTCGTCATCATCTATGGCGCGCTCGGAGCCTTCTTCATGCCGTTCCTGGCGGTCACGTTGATCTGGCTGCTGAACTCTGCCCGCGTCCCGAAGGAATGGCGCAATGGCTGGCTGTCGAACGGCCTGCTCGGCGCTGCAGCGCTGCTGTTCGTCGTTCTTTGCGTCAACGAAGTGATCAGCCTGATTTCGGGCTGATAACAGGGGGTAAGCACCGGCCAAAAGCGGGGTAAATGCCCGAAACCCTTGACTTGCAAGGCGGGAATGTGAATGGAAAGGGCAAAAATAGGGAAAGGAAACGACCTTATGAGTAGTCCGGCGAGCAGTATCGCATTCACATTCCCGGGTCAGGGAAGCCAGGCCGTCGGCATGGGCAAGGAACTGGCCGACGCCTTTCCCGAAGCCCGTGCCGTGTTCGATGAAGTCGACGAGGCGCTCGGCCAGAAACTGTCCGAAACAATGTGGAACGGGCCGGAAGAAACGTTGACGCTGACCGCCAACGCGCAGCCGGCCCTCATGGCCGTTTCCATCGCGACGATGCGCGTTCTCGAAGCCCGTGGCCTCGTTCTCGCCGAAAAGGTCGGTTTCGTCGCCGGCCATTCGCTCGGCGAATATTCGGCTCTCTGTGCAGCCGGCACGTTCTCTCTGTCCGATACGGCAAGGCTCCTGCGCATTCGCGGTGACGCGATGCAGTCCGCCGTTCCGGTCGGTCAGGGCGCGATGGCTGCGATCATCGGCCTCGACCACGCCGATGTCGAAGCGATCTGTTTGGAGGCGAAGTCGGAAGGCGTGTGTCAGATCGCCAACGACAATGGCGGCGGCCAGCTGGTGATTTCCGGCTCGAAGGCTGCTGTCGAGAAAGCAGCGGCTCTGGCGACCGAAAAAGGCGCCAAGCGCGCGATCATGCTGCCGGTCTCTGCACCCTTCCACAGCGACCTGATGGCGCCGGCGGCCGACGCCATGCGCCATGCGCTGGACACCGTCCAGAAAAACGATCCGGTCGTGCCTGTCATCGCCAATGTGCGCGCAACGCCGGTCACCGACGCGAACGAAATCGCGACGTTGCTGGTGGCGCAGGTGACCGGACAGGTGCGCTGGCGCGAAACCGTCGAGTGGTTCGGCGCCAATGGCGTGACGACGCTCTACGAAATTGGTTCCGGCAAGGTGCTGACGGGTCTTGCCCGCCGCATCGACAAGAATATCTCTGGCATAGCCCTCAACACCCCGGCCGATATTGACGCGGCGCTGGCTGCCATCCTCGGCTGAAGAGAAGGAATTCAACATGTTTGACCTGACCGGCCGCAAGGCCCTCGTCACCGGCGCCACCGGCGGCCTCGGCGAAGAAATCGCCCGCATGCTGCATGCGCAGGGCGCAACCGTCGGCCTGCACGGCACTCGCGTCAAGAAGCTGGAAGCACTCGCTGCCGAACTCGGCGATCGCGTCCACATCTTTCCGGCCAATCTTTCCGACCGCGCCGCGGTCAAGGCGCTCGGTGAAAAGGCGGAAGCGGAACTCGGCGGCGTTGACATTCTCGTCAACAATGCGGGCATCACCAAGGACGGACTGTTCGTGCGCATGAGCGACGAGGACTGGGACGCAGTCCTTGAAGTCAACCTGACCTCCGTGTTCCGCCTGACCCGCGAGCTGACCCATCCGATGATGCGCCGTCGCTTCGGCCGCATCATCAACATCACCTCGATCGTCGGCGTCACCGGCAATCCGGGCCAGGCCAACTATTGCGCCTCCAAGGCCGGCATGATCGGCTTCTCGAAGTCGCTGGCGCAGGAAATCGCCACGCGCAACGTGACGGTCAACTGCGTCGCGCCAGGCTTTATCGAGAGCGCCATGACCGGCAAGCTCAACGACAAGCAGAAAGACGCCATCATGGGTGCCATTCCGATGAAGCGGATGGGCGCCGGATCCGACATTGCCGCCGCTGTTCTTTACCTCGCTTCGAATGAAGCGGGATATGTGACTGGACAGACCTTGCATATCAATGGCGGTATGGCGATGATCTAATCCGGGGCACGGGCGCAGCAAATCCGAGTAAAATCGGCTGTTGGCGGCTGTGCGGCGGAACAGATTCTGGCTTTGCGTAGCACGGAAACCGTGTTAAGCGGGCCTTGACTACACGAAGTCACCCCGAAATTCAGGGCGTCATAATGCGTGAGCATGTGACTGGAACCTGAAGAGGGGCGAAGGGGTTTGCCCGCATCGGCACCATGAAGTGCCGGCGGCAGGTATTAACAGGATACGGATGCCATTCAGGCATTCGAGAAGACAAAAGGTCGAGGAAACCGACATGAGCGATATCGCAGAACGCGTTAAGAAAATTGTTGTTGATCATCTCGGCGTCGACGCCGAAAAGGTTGTCGAAGGCGCTAGCTTCATCGACGACCTCGGCGCGGACTCGCTCGATACGGTCGAACTGGTCATGGCGTTCGAAGAAGAATTCGGCGTGGAAATTCCGGACGATGCAGCTGACTCGATCCTGACGGTCGGCGACGCTGTAAAGTTCATCGAAAAGGCTCAGGCCTGATCGAACCATATTCGGGACGCGCGCCTCGTTGCGAGGCCGCGATCTCTCATGACGGCCCGCTTGTTCGGGCCGTTTCAGCAACTAACTGACAATACTACTACAGGGTGGGGCACTGGCGATGAGGCGTGTCGTTATCACCGGTACCGGCATGGTATCTCCTCTGGGATGCGGAACGGAAGTCAGCTGGCAACGTCTGCTGGCCGGCGACAACGCCGCCCGGGTCGTGACCGAATTTGAAGTCGAAGATCTTCCGGCCAAAATCGCCTGCCGCATTCCGGTCGGCGACGGTTCCAACGGCACATTCAATGCCGACAACTGGATGGAGCCGAAAGAGCAGCGCAAGATCGATCCATTTATTCTTTATGGTGTTGCCGCCGCCGACATGGCGCTGGCCGACGCCGGTTGGCACCCGCAGACCGACCAGGACCAGATCGAGACCGGCGTCCTGATCGGCTCCGGCATCGGTGGTCTCGAGGGTATCGTCGAGGCTGGCTACACTTTGCGAGACAAAGGCCCGCGCCGCATCTCGCCGTTCTTCATTCCCGGCCGCCTGATAAACCTTGTCTCCGGACAGGTCTCGATCAAGCACAAGCTGCGCGGCCCGAACCATTCGGTCGTCACCGCCTGTTCCACCGGTGCGCATGCGATTGGCGATGCCGCCCGGCTGATCATGCTGGGCGACGCGGAGGTCATGGTGGCCGGTGGTGCCGAATCACCCATCTGCCGGATCGCGCTGGCCGGCTTTGCTGCCTGCAAGGCGCTGTCGACCCTTCGCAACGACGACCCGCAAAGCGCCTCGCGCCCCTATGATCGTGACCGTGACGGTTTCGTGATGGGTGAGGGAGCCGGAATCGTCGTGCTGGAAGAGCTCGAACACGCCAAGGCGCGCGGTGCCAAGATTTACGCGGAAGTCGTCGGCTACGGCATGTCCGGCGATGCCTTCCACATCACGGCTCCTTCCGAAGACGGCGATGGTGCTTTCCGTTGCATGACGTCGGCCCTGAAGCGCGCTGGTCTTGGCGCATCCGACATCGACTACATCAACGCGCATGGCACATCGACCATGGCCGACACGATCGAACTCGGTGCTGTCGAACGCCTGGTTGGCGATGCGGCCTCCAAGGTCTCCATGTCGTCGACGAAATCCGCGATCGGTCACCTTCTCGGTGCAGCCGGCGCTGTCGAAGCCATCTTCTCCGCACTGGCGATCCGTGACAATATCGCGCCGCCGACGCTCAACCTCGACAACCCTGATGTCGACACTGTGATCGATCTTGTTCCGCATACCGCGCGCAAGCGCGAAATCAACGTGGCGCTGTCGAACTCCTTCGGTTTCGGCGGTACCAACGCGTCTCTGGTGCTCAAGCGCTACGAAGCCTGACGCGCATTCGGCCTTCGCTTCTCGGCTGGACTTCGACAGTCCGGCCGATATCATTTTCCGAACCTGCTTTTTGCCGTATTGCTTGGCCAAACAGCCGGTTGAAAGTCCAGAGTCGAGGGGAAACGGTTGAGCGACATGAATTCATCGAATGATCAGCCGGGTTATGGCAGTGGAAACGGCCATGGCGGCAATGGCACCGGTGGAAACCGAGGTCCGATCATTCCGAAATCGCCGAACGAGGCCCTGAAGCCCGAACGAGTGCCGGAACCGCCGCGTCGCTCCAAGAAGGCGCGCAGCCAGCTGGTGATCTTCCTGAACTTCGTCATGACCATGGTCGTGCTCGTCTGCATCGTGGTGATCGGCGGCCTGTATTACATGATCCGGACGTTTCAGGATCCGGGCCCGCTGGAAACGAACGCCCACTTCATGGTCCGTCCCGGTAACGGCCTGGCGGAGATTGCCAACAATCTCGAGCGCAACGGCGTCGTGTCCGACGCGCGCGTGTTCCGCTACGTGACCGCGACCTATCTGCGCGGCGGCGAGACGCTGAAGGCCGGCGAATACGACATCAAGGCGAGGGCTTCGATGAAGGACGTGATGGAGACGCTGATCTCCGGCAAGTCCATCCTCTATTCCGTCGTCTTCCCGGAAGGCCTGACCGTGCGCCAGATGATGCTGCGTCTCAACGAGGATGCGGTGCTGGAAGGCGATATGCCGGCGGAGCTTCCCGCCGAAGGCAGCCTGCGGCCCGATACCTACAAGTTCTCGCGCGGCACCAAGAGGTCGGAAATCCTCTCGCAGATGCACGCCGCTCAGCAGAAGACGATCGACCAGATCTGGGAGAAGCGCGACCCCGACCTGCCGGTCAAGACCAAGGCAGAGTTCGTGGTGCTGGCCTCGATCGTCGAGAAGGAAACCGGCAAGGACGACGAGCGCGCCCATGTCGCCTCGGTCTTCATCAACCGGCTGAACAAGGGGATGCGGCTGCAGTCTGACCCGACCATTGTCTACGGCATCTTCGGCGGTGAGGGCAAACCGTCCGATCGGCCGATCTACAAGTCCGATCTGACCAAGCAGACGCCCTACAATACCTATCAGATCAAGGGCCTGCCGCCGACGCCGATCTCCAACCCCGGCCGCGCCGCACTCGAGGCGGTTGCCAATCCGTGGCGCACCAACGATCTCTATTTCGTGGCAGACGGCACAGGCGGGCACGTGTTTGCAGCCACACTGGAAGAGCACAATGCCAACGTACGTCGCTGGCGCCGGATCGAGGCCGAACGGTCAACCGGCAATGCGGCAGCCCGCGGTGAAGAAGTGGTCGATGGCCAGCCGGATGGCGACGACGCCGAAAAGCCACCGAAAAGCAACTGACGCCTTGCCTCTGGGGAAGGCAGTCCGGAGAAGCGTATGAGCCTGCCGTCTAACCCGAAATCCCTGCAGTCGATGACCGGCTTTGCTCGCAGCGAAGGAACAAGCGGCCGCAATCGCTTTGCCTGGGAACTGCGCTCGGTCAACGGCAAGGGGCTCGACATGCGATTGCGGCTGCCCTCCGGCCTTGATCGTCTTGAGCAGGATGTCCGCAAGCGGATTTCCGAACGGTTTTCTCGCGGCAATCTGCAGGTGGCGCTGTCGCTCTCGACCGACGACGCAAAGGTGGAAGCGGTGCTGAACCGCGATGCACTGGCCGCCGTGATGGCGCTCCGTGCTGAACTGGGCGATCTGGTCGATTCGGCACCGCTGCGTCTCGACACGTTGCTTGGCATCCGTGGTCTCGTCGAGATCCGCGAGGCCGAGGATGACGAACAGGCGGTGACGGCGCGCGACGCCGCCATCCTGAACTGTCTCGGCGACGCGCTTTTCAAACTTGAAGAGATGCGCGAGCACGAAGGGTCGGCACTGCGGGACATTCTCACCCGCCATGTGGACCGCATCGCCGAACTGACGACCCTGGTGGAGAAGGACCCGTCCCGCTCGCCGGAAGAGATTGCCAAGAAGCTTTCCACGCAGCTCGCCGCCTTGATGGCGGAGGCGCCGACCCTCGACCGCGACAGGCTTTATGGCGAGGCAGCACTGCTTGCGACCCGCGCCGATCTGCGCGAAGAGATCGACCGGCTGAAGGCCCATGTCGTCGCAGCCCGCGAGCTTCTGCAGACGGGCGGGCCTGCCGGGCGCCGTCTCGACTTCCTTGCACAGGAATTTAACCGGGAATCGAATACGATCTGTTCCAAATCCAACGCCGCTGCTGTAACGGCAGCAGGACTGGAACTGAAAGTCGTGATCGACCAGTTCCGCGAACAGGTTCAGAATCTGGAGTGACACGACCATGAGCCCGGCCCCCTCGACACCGAAAACCTCGTCGCCCTCGAAGATGAAGACGACGATCGCGCGCCGGGGATTGATGCTGGTCCTGTCGTCGCCGTCAGGCGCCGGCAAGTCCACCATCGCCGGCAATCTCTTGCGCGGCGACCACAGCCTCGAGATTTCGGTCAGTGTCACCACCCGCGCCAAGCGCCCGAGCGAGATCGCCGACACCCATTACCACTTTATCACCGTGCCGCAGTTCGAGCGCATGCGCGATGCCGACGACCTCCTGGAATGGGCCGAGGTGCATGGCAATTTCTACGGCACGCCGCGCGAGCCGGTCGAAAAGGCGATGGCCGAGGGACGCGACATGCTGTTCGACATCGACTGGCAAGGCGCACTTCAGCTGCAGGAAAAGATGAAGGCGGACGTCGTCTCGATCTTCGTGCTGCCGCCAACCATGACCGAGCTGCAGTCACGCCTGCACCGCCGCGCCGAAGACAGCGAAGACGTGATCCGCACCCGGCTTGCCAATTCCCGCTCGGAAATCGAGCGCTGGCGCGAATACGACTACGTCATCGTCAACGACGATCTCGACGAAGCCTTCCACAACGTCAGCTGCATCGTCAACGCCGAACGCGTCCGCCGCGACCGCAGGCACGGCCTGTTCGAGTTCGTGAGCAACCTCCTGACGGAAGAGCCAACGCTTTAGGTTTTGGTTGGAAGGGCGCGCGTTCGTCGCGCCCACAAGTCGAGGTGGCCCCATCGCGCCAAGCGATAGGTGACGCCCTTCAGAGCAGATTTGCCAGTTTCACGAACTCTTCCACCGACAGCGTTTCGGCGCGGCGTTGCGGGTCGATGCCGGCTTTGGCGAGCAGGGCTTCTCCACCAACCGGTTTGAGGCTCTGGCGCAGCATCTTGCGGCGTTGGCCGAAGGCAGCGTGGGTGACGCGTTCCAGCTTGGAGACATCGCAGGGCAGGGGATTGGCGCGCGGGATCAGATGTACGACAGTCGATGTCACCTTGGGTGGTGGCGAAAAGGCCTGAGGCGGCACGTCGAACATCATGTGGGGATCGGTGCGCCAGCCCGCGAGGACGCCGAGGCGGCCGTAGTGGTCGTCTTCTTGGTCGGCAACGATCCGCAGACCCACTTCCCTCTGGAACATCAGCGTCAGGCTCTGCCAGAATGGCGGCCAGGTCTTGTCCTCAGGCAGAAGCCAGTTCAGCAGCAGTTGCGTGCCGATATTGTAGGGCAGGTTGGCGATGATCTTGACCGGTCCACCGGCAGCCTTCTCGGCCGCGAGCGCGGCGAAATCGATCTGCAGCGCGTCGCCCTCGATGACCTCAAGCCGTCCCGGATAGTGGTCCGCGATTTCTGCAAGCACTGGAAGCGCGCGGGCGTCGCGCTCGATGGCGATCACCTTCTTGGCGCCGAGCGATAGGATGGCGCGGGTAAGGCCGCCGGGACCCGGCCCAACCTCGAATACGGTCACGTCCTCAAGCGGTCCGGCCGCGCGGGCGATCTTCTGGGTGAGGTTGAGATCGAACAGAAAGTTTTGGCCAAGTGATTTCTTGGCATCCAGTCCATGACGCTGGACGACGTCACGCAGCGGCGGCAGCCCATCGAGCGTCGCCATCAGATGCGCCCCGCAAGGCTCTGTGTCATTGTTCCAGCCATGGCGCCTGCAAGCCGGATTGCCTCGACCAGGCTCGTCTCGCGGGCGACACCCTTGCCGGCGATGCCGAAGGCCGTGCCGTGGTCGGGAGAGGTCCGGATGAAGGGCAAGCCGAGCGTGACGTTGACGGATGTGTCAAAACCCAGCGCCTTGGCCGGGATCAGCGCCTGATCGTGATACATGCAGATTGCCACGTCGTAGCGGCCGCGGGCTTCGTCATGAAACATCGTATCAGCCGGCAGCGGCCCGAAGGCGTTGATGCCGTCTGCGCGCAGCTTGACGATGGCCGGATGGATGATGTCGCGTTCTTCGGTGCCCATCGTGCCGTCTTCGCCCGCATGCGGATTGAGACCGGCAATCGCGATGCGCGGCTGGTCGATGCCGAACCGGACTTTCAGGTCGTGATGGGTCACGCGGCAGGTTTCAAGGATTAGCGTTTCGGTGAGCGCCGCCGGAATGTCCTTGAGCGGAATGTGGATCGTGACGGGGATGGCGCGCAGCTTCGGTCCGGCCAGCAGCATGACGGGGCGCACGGGCCTGCCGGTATGCTTGTGCGCAAGGTCCGCCAGGAATTCCGTATGGCCGGGAAAGCCGAAGCCGGCCTGGTATAGAACGGACTTGGCAATCGGATTGGTGACGACGCCGAGCGTCTTTCCCGCAAACGACAGCGACACGGCGGTCTCGATCGCCTCGATCGTCCCACGGGCGGTGGCGACATGCGGCTCGCCGGCGGCGACTTCGGCTCCGGCCGGGATCGGCAGAACGGGAATCGCGTCTTCGAAGATCGAAACGGCGCCGTCCGCGTCGGTTTCACGGATCGCAACGTCGAGGCCAAGCAGGGCCGCGCGCGATGCAAGTACCGCCGGGTCGCCGAGGAAGAGAAACGGCGCAATGCCGTGTGTCCGTCTCGCCGTCCATGCGGCGAGCGTGATGTCTGGACCAATGCCGGCAGGATCGCCCTGGGTCAGCGCGAGCGGACGATCAAAAGGCATGCGGTCTCCGTTCAGGCCCTTTGGGCTTTACGACTTCTGGATGTAATCGATCTGGGCCTTGGCGCGCAGATCGTCCATGTACTTCTTGCTGTTCGGGTCTTCACCGGACTTTTCAGCCTTGCCGAGATCCTCGGCGCGGAACACGGCTTCGGCCGCCACGTCGTCGGAAACCTGACGCTGCTCGCAGATCGCCAGGAACTCGACGCCACGCTCGGTAACGCGCGTGCCGGTCGTGTTGCCGGAGGACTTCTCGATCAGCGGCTTCCAGTCTTCCGGCAAATCCGGCGCAAGCACGCGGCCCAGATCACGGATGGAAACGTCCAGCATCGTGGCTGCAAAGGTTTTAGCTTCGGCGCAGCCGGGGAACCGCGACCTCGACGCGTCGGCTTCCGCCTTGCGCTTGTTGAGGATGGCGTTCCGCTTTGCCGCGGGAACAACGAAGATCACCTGTTTCAGGAAATATTCGGTGGTGACGGGCTTCTGCTTGTTTTCCATCATGCGGGTAACAAGCTGGTCGGTCGACATGCGCTGACGACCGCCGCCGTAACGGGCGTTGACCAGGCGCGGCCAGCTCATCTGCACGGCGATATAGGCCTTGAAATGGTCCGGTGTGACGCCGGCCTGATTGAGCACGCTGCTCAACTGCTCGGGCGTCATCTTGTTGCCCTGCGCGAAGCGGGCAAACGAACGATCGACGTCGTCGGTGCTGACGGACATCTTGACGCGCGAGATTTCCTGGCGCTTCAGCGTTTCGTCGATCAGCTGATCGAGAGCGACCTTGTTGCTCGGCTTCTGGCGCTGAAGGCGCATGAAGGCCGAACGGCGGGCAACGTCGGCGGTGGTGATCGCCGACCGGTTGACGACGGCTGCGACGCCGCTCGTCGACTGTGCCATTGCCACGATTGGTGTCATCACCGGCGTGGCGACCGTGGTCGCGGCGAGCACGGAGACTGCCAGCACGATCTTGCGTGTCGCGGTCATTGCAAACATGAAACCAATCCCTTTTTTCCGCCCGGGCACTTGTCGCGCGACTTTGCGCGCTTTCGGCCGCCATACTAGCCGATTGGCGTCCGATTGCACAATCGTTGCGGCAAAACCATGACGATTCTTCCGTTACCGATCTCAGTAACGGAAGGTTTGATCGTAATCCTTGGTCGTGCCGATATTGACGTCGCCAAGCGTGCGGAAACTCAGGCGCGCACTGATCGTCCAGTCGTTCGCATCGGCTTCCGAAGGCTTGTCGGTATAGGCAAGCGTGAAGATCGTGCACTCGTCGGCGTAGCTGATACCGACGCCGCGCCGGATGAGCGAACTGTCTGTCAGGTCCCACGTGGCGGAACCGGCCAGCGACCAGTTTTCGTTGACCCGGAGCGACATGCTGTTCTTCAGCACGTCCGTCGCGTCGCTGTCGCCGTACTCGTCCTGCGCATCGACCTTAGTGTAGATCAGCTTGCCGCTGACCCGCGGTGTGGAATAGCTGAACGCTGTATCGGTGCGACGGATATCGAGCGACTTTTCATCGAGCCGCACGTTGTTGGAAAGCGAGAAGCCCTGCGGCAGGTCGATCGCCGCCATGGCGACGTAATCGGATCGCGATGTTTCGAGGCCCGAATTGGCCCCGGCCTGAACAAGATCGTCGCTGGCAAAGGAATTCTCGCCGGCAATCTGGTAGGACTGGCCGAAGATGCCGCGCACGCCGATGCCGTTGTTGAACGAGCCGGTATAGCGGAAGCCAACATTGGCACGGGTGCCGCCTTCGACACGGTCGTAGCCGGAGAACTTGTCCCGTTCGAACAGCGAAGTGGCATCGAACACGAAGCTCTGCGCATCCTCGTTGGGAAGGCCGCCGGACATCTGTTCGTCCGGACGCGCATAGATCTGCGCGATCGGCTCGATGATGTGGCTGCTGTTTTCGCTGGTGATCAGGAACGGATAGCGGGCCTCGAGGCCAGCCGTCAGCATGTATCGGCCGTTCGTACCGTTCGGCTCCAGATTGCCGTCATAGGCAAAGTTCGGATTGGACACATCGTGGCGGATGCCATCGGCGCGTGCTGCAAACAGCGGCGTCAGCAGCAGGCCGCCCGATGTCGTGTAGGTGCGCTTCCATTCGGCTTCGGTCGTCACGCGGGCGTAATCGCCTTCGAGACCAGGGAAGCGGTATGTGGTGCCCTCGAAGTAGGAATCCTCTTCGCGACGCGACAGGTTGGTCAGGTTGGCGTTGAACGAAAGCTCACCGCCGTACACCGATTCGGGCGCGATATACTGGTAGTCCAACGACGGATAGGCGATCGCCTGCTGGCGCTCGAGCGTGTTCGACGTGCCATTGTCCTGGACGTCGAAATAGTAGGCGTGCAGGTCGAAATAGTTACGCTTGCCAAGGCCGGTCAGGTAGACGTCGTTGGTGAACGTATCCTGGCTGACATCGGTCAGGCTGTAGGTCCGCGAGAAGTTCGCGTCCGTCTGGGCCATGACGTTCCAGCCGAAGGCCCAGCGCGGGTTGATCTGGAACTCGCCCTTGGAGGCGGCCATGAAGCGGCTGTTCTGCTCGCGGTCGCTTGTGCCAGCGTCGAACGAGCCGGGATCGCGCTGATCGATGCCGGCAAAACGGAACGTGTGGTCGCCGTTGTCGAACCGGTTGCGCACTTCGCCTTCGACCAGAAGTCCCTGGCTCGAATAGTAGGTCGGGCTGATCGTCGCATCCATGCTTGGCGAGAAGACATGGTAATAGGGGACGGTGACGCCGAACCCGAGGTTGTCGCTGACGATGAACTTCGGAAACAGCACGCCGGACTTGCGCTCGACAGTCTCGTCGGGAACCTCGATCGGGAAGGGCAGTTTTCCAAGCGAAAAGCCGAACAACTCGAACTGTGCATTCTCGAGGCGAATCGTATGCTTCTGTCCGTTGCGAATGACGCGCTGCGCCTTGACTTGCCAAAGAGGCGCCTTGCCGGGTGTGGCGGCGCATGGAAGGCAGGCGGTGTACACGGTGTTGTTGAGCACCATGATATCGCCGGTCTGGCGCTCGGCGCTTTCAGCCGCAAGGCGGGTATTGTCAGTGGTTTCCACGCGCAGGGCATTGATGAAGCCCTGGCCGAAATCGTCGGTCACGTCGAGCTCTTCCGCGTAGACGCGGCTGCCCGACGGTTCAATGAACTCGATATTGCCGGTCGCCATGACGCGGCCGGTGTTCTGATCATATTCAACGCGCTGCGCGACCATGCGGTAACGGTTGTAATAGATCTGGACGCCACCGGTCGCGGTGACGCGCTTGTTGTCCTGATTGTAGGTCAGTTCGTTGGCGCGCAGAAGCATCTTCGCACCGTCTTCAGCAGCCGGCACGAGGCCCTGCGCATACGCGCCGCCCGTCAATGCAGCGACGCCAGAGACACATACAGACACACCGGTCAGCAGGGCGGCGGCGAGCCGACTGATATTTCCGCGGTTACTTACCGCCACTAGCCATCCTCCTGATGAAGCAAGATCGTAGCGCCCAGGGCAGTCGCGACGACGACTGGAATCCAGACCGCCACGAAAGGAGGAATCGCCCCGCTGCTCCCGAATGCCTTCACAAGCACCGAGACGACATAAAGCACGAAGCCCGAAACTATTCCACCCAGAATCATCGACCTGGACTGTGCGAAGCGACTGAATTTTAACGACACTGTTGCCGCAATCATCGTCATGGCGACGAGCAGCAGCGGCAGTGAAAGCAGGGAGTGAAACTGGGTTTCCAGCGCCTTTGTCGAGATTCCAAAGGATTTGCCTATCTCGATCTTTCGGGAAAGACCAAGAAACGCAACGGTTTCCGGCTGAGCAAGGCTCTCCTGAAGATACTCGCGTCTCAAATTGGTTTTGACCTGTGCCGTCTCGAGACGGGTCGGAATTTCGCCCGGCCGATTCTCCAGAACGTCGTTAAGAAGCCAGTAACCATCTTCCAACTTAGCGGTCTTGGCGTCCTGCCGCATGGTGATGACGTCGTCCTTGTCGAAGTGGAAAACCACCACGTCGAGGAGCTCGGTACCGCTCTCGCGATAGGTCTTGGCGCCGATGATCACGTCTTCGTCGCCGGACAGCTGGCGGATCCACGGCACGAACTTGGACGACTTGGACTTGTTGCTGGCCTGCCGCCACGTGGTCTCGAGCGAGATTGATTCGCGCTGGCCCCAGGCGCCGATCGGGTTGACGACGAACAGCGTGAAGAGACCGAGCAGAAACGATCCGACAATGAAAGGTGCGACGAACTGCCAGACGGAAATTCCGGCTGCACGGGTGACGACCAGTTCGTAGCGACGGTTAAGCGCGATCAGCACCGTCATGCCGATAAACAGGCTCAGCGTCGGGATGGCCTGCTGCAGGATCTGCGGCACGCGCAACGCCGTCATCGCCAGCGCGCCGTAGAGGCTGTAGCCGTTGAGCCCCGAGAGGCGACGGCTCGTTTCGCTGAAATCGGCGAGAAAGATAATGGCGCTGACACCGAGCAGGAACCAGAATGCGGTGCTGATATAGCGCTTGAAGAAATAGCGGCCGAGAGTGGAGAAGATCATTTCACTTCTCCCGTGGTTCCGCGTCCCGTCGGCGACAAGCGCTTCTGCACGACGGTTGTCGCTTTCGTGATGCTGCGGCTGAACAGGCGAGGCATCTGGATCTGCCGGTTGGTGGCCAGCATGAAGCCCGTCACCAGGCAGGTCACCAGCGGAATCGCGTAGACCAGCGGCACGTAGGCCGCGTTGCGTTCCGTCAGATTGGTGGCCGAGAAGCCCAGCCAGCGCAGCAGGAAGGCGAAAAGCAGCACATAGATCATCGGATGCAGCCGTGCCGACCGGTGCGACCGCGTGTTGCCGGCGACAAGCAGAGACACCAGCGCGAAGGTGATCGGGAACAGCCAGTCGGACAGGCGACGATGCAGTTCGCTGCGGAAGCTCTCGGGCTTTTTCTGATAGGCGGGATCGGTCTTGTCGGGGTTGAGCAGGAAGCTCAGCGGCCGGTCGCCGGAGTAAAGCGGCAGGCCGCCCTCATCCGATTGGGTCATCGCTGACAGATCGAACGCATAGGACGCGAACTTGACGATCGAGATCCGGCCGTCCGGGCCTTTGCGATGCACTTCGCCATCGCGCATGGTAAGCGATGTGCCGCCAGGATCGACCGATCCTTCGCGGGCATAATAGATCAGGCCGAAATTCGGATCGCGGTAATCGACGATGAAAAGGCCTTTCAGCACCCGGCCTGAATGGCGCTCGGAGATCTGGACGTAAAGCCCGTCCTCGATGCTGCGAAAGGTCTTTTCCTCGATCACGGAAGATAGAAGGTCAGCATAGGCAGCTGCGACCATTTCGCGCGCGCCGAGCCGTGATTTGGGTTCGATGAAATTGGTGATGGTGAAGGAGACGAGGCTGAGCGCGACCGCGAGCAGGATCACCGGCTTGTAGATGATGCTGCGGGCCGCACCGGCCGCGTCGATCACAGGCAGTTCCGAATCGTTGTTCATCGCCGTCAGCGTCTGGGTGATGCCGATGACAAAGGCGAAGGGCAGGACAACCGGAATGATGGTCGGCAGGATATAGCTTGCGAGCTGCATGAACGAGCCCATCGACTGGCCGGTGTCGGTGACCAGGTTGATGCGGCCGAGCACCTGAATCGTCCAGATGATCGTGAGCACCGGAACGAGTGCCACCAGGAACATCTGCAGGATTCGGCGCAATATGTAGAGTTCGAGAAGCTTCATTCCCGCATTATGCCTCAGGTCCTAAGGGGCTTTCGTCCCGCATTCGATCGATGGTAGCCGCGCCTATCTAAGCGATTGGGAACGGCATTGCGACAGGGCCCCTGTCACAAAATGTTGGCAACCCCGGTTTTCTTCGGCGTTGTGACATTTGGAAACAGTGGATTGGACAGCAATACTGGCTTTAGGAAGGCGAGAAGTTCGATCCTGCGCGCTTGCGTTCGCGACCGAAAGGGTGAAGATCGGGCCTTTCTTCCGTACCACAATGCCTGGAGCTGTAATGTCCATGAAATTCGATATCGCCTTTTCCGCCTCCGCCGTCATCGATGGAGGACTTGCGATTCAGCTCAAGCTTTCGGGAGATGCCGTAGCCGCCGGTGTCGCCGAAGTCGATCCGCAGGCTGTTGCGGTAAGGGCGGCGGCCATCGCCAAGTTCAAAGGCAAGGCGTTGTCGACGCTTGATATTCTGGCCCCGGCCGGATCGAAGGCCGATCGGCTTATCGTGCTGGGTCTCGGCAAGGCCGACAAGCTGACAGCCTACGACTGGCTGAAGGCGGGTGGCGCCGCGGCCGCTGCGGTCAAGACGATGGAGAAGGTGACGGTGTTCCTCGATGCACCCGGTGCCGACGTCGGCGCGGCCGAAGCTGCGGATTTCGCGACCGGCATGCTGCTGCGCGCCTACAAGTTCGATACCTACAAGACCAAGAAGAAGGACGACGACGAGGACAAGTCGCCGAAGACGGTGACCGTCACCATCGTCACGGCAAAAGCCGATGCGGCGACTGAGCAATTCGTCTCGGCGAAGGCCATTGCCGAGGGTGTGATTCTTGCCCGCGACCTGGTCAATCTGCCGCCCAACGTGCTCGGACCGATCGAGTTTGCGCAGAAGGCGAAGGATCTGGAATCGCTCGGCGTTGACGTGGAGATCCTGACCGAAACCGAGATGACGGAACTTGGCATGGGCGCTCTGCTCGGCGTCGCCCAGGGCTCTTCCCGGCCGCCGCGGCTGGCGATCATGACCTGGAACGGCGGCACGCCGGGAGATCAGCCGGTCGCCTTTGTCGGCAAGGGCGTCGTGTTCGATACGGGCGGCATCTCGATCAAGCCGAGCCTCGGCATGGAAGACATGAAGGGCGACATGGGCGGAGCTGCCGCCGTGACCGGCCTGATGCACACGCTCGCCGCCCGCAAAGCCAAGGCGAACGTCATCGGCATTATCGGCCTGGTCGAAAACATGCCTGACGGCAACGCCCAGAGACCCGGCGATATCGTCACCTCGATGTCCGGCCAGACGATCGAGATCGTCAATACCGATGCGGAAGGCCGTCTCGTGCTGGGCGATGCGCTCTGGTACTGCAAGGAACGCTTCAAGCCGCGCTTCATGATCGATCTCGCGACGCTGACCGGCGCCATCGTTGTCGCACTCGGCAACCTCCATGCCGGACTGTTTTCCAACGATGACGCGCTGGCGGACGAACTGACACAGGCGGGCGAGACAAGCGGCGAAAAGCTTTGGCGCATGCCGCTTTCCAAGGACTACGACAAGATGATCGACAGCCGCTTTGCCGACATGAAGAACAGCGGCGGCAGGCAGGCCGGCTCGATCACCGCGGCGCAGTTCCTCAAGCGTTTCGTCGGCGATACGCCCTGGGCGCATCTCGACATCGCGGCAACGGCGCTCAACTCGCCGCAGAACGAGATCAACCAGTCCTGGGCATCCGGCTACGGCGTGCGCCTGCTGGACGAACTCGTCCGCAAGAACTACGAGAACTGATGACCGAAGTTCTGTTCTATCACCTGACCGAATCGAAGCTCGAGGATGCGCTGCCGGCGCTTCTCGAAAAGAGCGTCGAGCGCGGCTGGAAGGTGGTCGTTCAGACAGCCGAAGACGTGCGTCGGGATTTTCTCGACGCACATTTGTGGACGTTTCGCGATGACAGTTTTTTGCCGCACGGCACCGATGCAGCGCCGATGCCGCAGGAGCAACCGGTTCTGCTGACCGCGACGGCAGAGAACCAGAATTCCGCTACCGTACGTTTCGTTGTCGACGGCGCCGAGCCGCCGCCGCTCGACCCCTATGAGCGCGTCGTCTTCATGTTCGATGGCTACGACCAGCTCCAGCTGGAAGGCGCGCGCGCTCAGTGGAAGAAGCTGAAGGGCGATGGACATGCGCTGACCTACTGGCAGCAATCACCCGAGGGACGTTGGGTGAAGAAGGCCTGATCAGGCAAGGTCGGTCCGCGCAAAATCTCCGCCGACGTAGAGAAGCGGCAGTCCGGACTGGCGCGCACCGGCATAGGAAAAGCAATCCCCGAAATTGAGCTTTGCCGGATGGCGGCCCTTGCCGTAACGGGCGAAGGCGTCGATGGCGATCGAAGCGGTGTCTCTCGTGGCAGACAGAACCTCGACATTCAGTTCTGCAAGAAGATCGTGCACGAGCGCAGCGGCATCCTGAACCGGGATGCTCCTCTTGCTGGCAAGCACGGTAGCGGCCTCAAAAAGCACCGTTGGCGACGTACAGAAGGGCGTTTCCCTCCGATCCAAGGCTCTTGCAACGCGCTCGTAATCGGGGCCGCCGATGAAATATTCAACCAGAGCTGATGTTTCCAGAAACATCAGCTCTCCCACATGTCATCGAGGAATTTCTTTTCGTCGAAATCAGGATTGGGCTTACCCATTGCCAGATAGCGTTTGCGAATGGCCTCAAGTCTTTCCCGACGCGTATTCTCGTCCGGCACGGCAGTTGTCTCTCCTGAAGGCGTTCCCACCACGCGAATCAGCGCCTGCCGGACCGCATCCTCCTTGCTCGGAGCATTCAGAATTTTCTGCGCCCGTTCGGCAAGCGCATCGAGAACCGGGTCGGTGATATGAAGCGTCATGGTCATGCCTCACGGGGTTGCGAACGAACGATAGTGTATCCGCGGATTTGGCACAACCGATGGCTACCGCTCACGCTTTCATGATCGTTTCGCGCAGGAAACTGTAGCCCATCGCCAATCGCGCGGCCTGTTCAAGCGTATCGCCGGCGCCGCCGTGACCGCCGGAGCCGTATTCGTGAAACAGAGGCCTATGCCCGGCATCGATCAGCCGCTTGGCGAAACGGCGGGCATGCGATGGATGCACGCGGTCGTCGTTGGTCGAGCTTTCGATGTAGATCGGCGGATAGGTCACCTCAGCCGCGGGGTCGATATTGTGGAGCGGCGAATAGGTCAGCATCGCGGCAAGCTCTTCCGCGACGTCAGGGTTGCCGTATTCGTCCATCCAGGCCTTGCCGGCTGGGAAGACGTGGAAACGCGACATGTCGATGACGGGGACCGAGGTCCAGATCGCGCCGAAGTCTTCCGGGTAACGGGTTGCCATGACCGCGGTCAGAAGACCGCCATTGCTGCCGCCATGGCAGGCGATGCGCGACGGTTTTGTGATGCCACGTGCGACAAGATCGCGGGAGACTGCGACGAAATCCTCGAACGCCTTGTGACGGCCCTTGCCCTTGGCGACCGTGTGCCAGTCGGGGCCGAATTCCGCGCCGCCGCGGATATAGGCCTGTACATAGGCGCCGCCATGCTCGAGCCAGACGCCGGTATTGCCCGAGTAGTAGGGAGCAAGCGGCCAGCCGAAACCACCATAGCCATACATCAGGACCGGCAGTTCGCCCTTCTCCCACGTCTTCGGATAGACGATGTGATAGGGGATTTTCGTCCCGTCTTCCGATGTCGCCTGCAGAAGCTCGGACTGCATCCCTTGCGCATCGAAATAGGCGGGAGAGACGCCTGTCGGAACCAAATCGGGCAAGCGGGCGCGATCCGTCAGGTCGAGACGCCATGTCCCGTAAGGCTGCAGGAAGCCCTGGCCGATGACGGTCAGGATTTCCTCGCCGCGCGTGAGGTCGGCATCGAGCGTGCGGAATCCGACGGTCTGCAGAGTGGACGGCAGCTGCAGTTCCTGCGGCTGCGCATCCGGTTTCGTGAGGTCGATCAGGAATAACCGCGGCACCATCACGTCGCTGACGACGAATGCGCCCCAGGTCTTGAACAGCGTGAACTGAGTGACGGTCTGCCCGTGTTCAGGGCTAAAGAGAACACGGGCAGCACCCAGCGGCTCATCCGAATACGGGATAAAATCCTGCAGGATCAGGCTGCCGGTCGGATAGCGCTCGTCACTCTTGGCGCGCCAGAGCAGATGGCGATGGTTGGCGGTGACATCGATCCTGTCGGGCAGATCGAGACGCCGGAGCGCACCTTGTCTATCGCGGACATGGACGCTCATCCGGTCGATCTCGTGGATGACGGTAAAGAACTCGATCGGCTTCTCGTCCGGTCCGCCGTTCCAGAACAGTGGATCGATGATCCCGCCGGTCGCCTGAACGTCGTCCGGGCCTGCCTCGAACAGGATCGGTGCATCTTTCGGATCCATGCCGCGCTTCAGCCGGCGGCCGACGCGGGGCCAGCCAGAGCGGGTGGCGGAGAATTCGTCGATCGAGCCGAAATAGGCAATCTCGTCCGGGCCGATCCAGCTTGCATGGGCTCGCGCTGCCGGTGTGTCGAAACCGCCCTCGACGACCGCCTTCGCCTCCGTGTCGAACTCCAGCAATCGCATCTGGTCGGATCCGCCGTCGGACAGGATGACGAGAACGCGGGTCGGCTCGTAAGGGGAGGTGACGGCGCCGCTGTAGATCCAGCGCTTGCCTTCGGTAACGCAAAAGGCATCTAAATCGAAAATGGTTTCCCAGGCTGCATCGTGGCGCGGCTCCTCCGTCGCCGGCAGTCGGCGCCAGAGACCGAGCGGATTGTCCTTGGTGCGATGAAAGTCGAACTGCCAGCGTCCGCGCCGCGCCGGCACGATCAGCCGGTCCTCGCGCTCAAACATCGCCTTCAGCGTGTCGCGGTCCGCTTCGAATTGGGGTGTTTCCAGGGCGTCCGCCGAGATCGCGTTCTGCTCGGCGATAAAGGCGAGCGTGCGGGCGTCGTCGTCGGTTTCGAGATAAAGATCCATCGAAGGCCTCCTCTGGCTGCAGCCACTTAGCTAGGCATGCAGACCGGCCGGGGCAACCGGGATGTCGAAACTCAGCCGACCATCGCTTCTTCGTATTCCGAAGACAGCATCAGCCATTGCTCTTCGGCAGCCGAGAGTTTGGCCGCGGCTTCGCCCCGTTCCTTGGCCTTGCTTGCGGCCTTTGCCGGCGTCTTTTCATAGAGCGCCGGGTCCGCAAGCTCTTTATCAAGCGCCTGAATCAGCTTCTCAAGCTTGGCCGTCAAGGCCTCGGTATCGTTGATCTTTTTGCGCAACGGGGCGAGCGAGGCACGCCTTTCCGCGCTCGCCTTGCGCTGTTCGACCTTCGATGCCGCATCGTCAATCAGCTGCGGTTTTTCTTCTTTTTTTTTACCGGAACTGACAATCAGGTCGCGGTATTCTTCGAGATCTCCCTCGAAGGTTTGCACCGTGCCGTTGTTGACGAGCCAGAGACGATCGACCGTCGCCTCGATCAGATGCCGATCATGGGAGATAAGAATGACCGCGCCCTGATAGTCGTTGAGCGCCTCGATCAGGGCTCTTCGGCTGTCGATGTCCAGATGGTTGGTCGGCTCGTCGAGGATGAGGAGGTTGGGCGCGTGGAAGGCGGCAAGCCCCATCAGCAGGCGCGCCTTTTCGCCGCCCGACAGATCCTTTGCAGGCGTCGACATCTTTTCTGTCGCAAGCCCCATCTGGGCGACGCGGGCGCGTACCTTGCCTTCCGGGACTGACGGCATCAGGCGGCGCACGTGCTCCACGGGAGAATCACCCGGGACGAGGTCGTCGAGCTGGTGCTGTGCGAAGAAGCCGATCTTCAGGCTTGGCGCGAGCTTCAGTTCGCCGCTTTCGGCGGCAAGCCGGCCGGCGATGAACTTGGCGAAGGTCGACTTGCCGTTGCCGTTCGAGCCAAGCAGGGCGATGCGGTCGTCATGGTCGATCCGGAGCGTGATGTTCTTGAGGATCGGCTTGCCCGGCTCGTACCCGACGGCACCGTTCTGCACCGAGATGATCGGCGAGGCGGGTTGCTTTTCGGGCTCGGGGAAGGTGATTGGCTGGACATGATCCTCGATAACAGAGGCGACCGTTCCCATCCGCTCCAGCGCCTTGACGCGGCTCTGCGCCTGCTTGGCCTTGGAGGCCTTGGCCTTGAAACGGTCGATGAAGGTCTGCAAATGCTTGCGGGCCGCATCGTTCTTCACCTTGGCCTTGGTCTGCAGCTCGTCGTTTTCCGCCTTCTGGCGTTCGAACTGGTCATAGCCGCCGCGATAGAAGGTAAGCTTCTTCTGGTCGAGATGGACAATCGACGTGACCGCATTGTTGAGCATGTCGCGGTCATGGCTGATGACGATGACGGTGTGCGGATAGCGGCGCACGTAATCTTCCAGCCAGAGCGTGCCTTCAAGATCGAGATAGTTGGTCGGCTCGTCGAGCAAAAGCAGGTCCGGCTCGGCAAACAGAACCGAAGCAAGCGCCACACGCATTCGCCAGCCGCCGGAAAATGACGAGGCAGGCCGAAGCTGAGCTTCCTGCGAAAAGCCAAGGCCCGCGAGAATGCTGGCGGCGCGCGCTTCCGCCGAATGGGCGTCGATGTCGACGAGGCGCATCTGGATGTCGGCAATCCTGTCCGGATCGGTGGCCGTCTCCGACTCGGCCATCAGCGCTGCGCGTTCCTTGTCGGCGGCGAGCACGATTTCCAGCAGCGAATCCTCGGTGCCGGGCGCTTCCTGAGCCACCTGTCCGAGCTTGGCGCTCTTCGGATAGGAGACCGAGCCGGTCTCCGAGCTGAGCTCGCCGGTAATCAGCTTGAACAGCGTCGATTTGCCCGCACCGTTGCGGCCCACAAGCCCGGCTTTGGTGCCGGCGGGCAGCGTCACGCTGGCATGGTCGAGGAGAAGGCGCCCGGCAATACGGGCGGAAAGGTCGGTAATGGTAATCATGGCCGCGGTTTTGGCCGAAACCGGGCGTGAAGGCAAGACGGCGGCCGTCGCGATTTGCGGGCATTGTGCGCTGCGAAGGGACAATCTCTCAAGGATCTCCCCCTGTTCCTCCGGGAACAGCCCTCCAGACCTCGCCCATCTAGGTTCGTCCCTGGCCACTCGGCCGAAGCATCCCTGACGGATGTTCGAACAAGGAGGGTTGAGAGATGAAGTTTTGGAAAGCGTCATGCCTGACACTTTTGGTGTCGGTTTCCTTTGCACCGACAGGCGCATTCGCCGATGACCGGTTCACCTGCTGGGCACCGACCGCGGCGCAGGCAGCCTTTACCGCAGACTACTGGACGGACGAGCGCCGTCGCAATGCAATCCCCGCTCCCGGCCTACTGCCGGAGAGCGGCATGCCAGGTGGCGACGTACATTCCCTCGAAGGGACCGAGGTCAAGCTGGCACCGATCAAAGAGGCTCCGTTCAAGTTCGGTGGCAAGCTGTTCTTTAGCCTGGGCGGAATCGATCAAGCGGCCAGCGCCCAGTTCGTCTCCGACGACAAGATCATTATCGGGGCGGCACACGCCATGTGGCTGAATGGAGACCAGGCCAGCAACGTGGTGTTCTATCCGGGTTATGACGGAGCGCCGGGCGAGGCTTATCCTATCGAAATGGCGTCCGTCCTGACGGCGTGGACGAAGATACCGCAAGTCCCGGGCCTTGCCGCGGCCGCAGTCGATTACGCGGTCATGCGCAGTACCAAGGCATCGACGTCTGGAAAATTCCAGCTGCGTCTCGCTAAGGTGCCTGAGAAAACCGAACTCACCCTGATGGGATATCCCGGACGGCTGGATGGTGGCGAGTACATGTTCATGGAGGACCCGTCGATCAGCGTCAGCGATGCGACGGCTTACGAGGCAAAGCCGCATCCGATGTACGGCGGCGGTGCCAGTGGCGGAGCGTGGTTCCTGCCGGCTGAGAATAAGGCGTTCGAAATCTTCAGCGTCGTGTCGAATGGCAGCCCTAGTAACGTCAAGGGGCCACATTTCACGCATGAGACCGAGGAAATGATCGAGTACGTCAAGGGTGGCTGCAAGTAGCAATCGCAAAAGGGCAGGCGACCTGCGCGACGGACCTTAAAATCCGTCGCGCTCGGCGTCGCGCCTTGGACCACCCTGTCAATTGTCGGTCGCCCCCTCGCGCGACATGATCTTCAGCGATCGGTAGTCGAGGATGATCAGGCGGCCGCGCCGCATGCCGAGCACGCCGTCGCCCTTCCAAGCCTGAAGCTGCGCGTTCACTCGTGGGCGGCTGGCATTGATCAGTTGCCCCATTTTCTCCTGCGATATCGCTCTGTCGATCAGCAGCCCCTCCGCTGTGCTGCGGCCGTGCAGGCGGGCGAGATCGACGAGAAGACGCGCAAGCCTGGTCTGCAGCGTATGCAGTGCCATGCCTTCGGCAAAGGCCATCGTCTTTCTGAGCTTGCGTGCGAATGTCTTCATCAGAAAAGCCGACATCTGGGGCATGCGGGTGATCTCACTGAATGCGCTGCGACGGACCACCATCACGCGGGTCTCACCGGCCGCGACCGCGTTCGCGAAGTGGGTGCAGCCGAGGGTGAGTTCGACATCTCCCAGAACGTCGCCAGCGCCGAGCTCGGCGAAGATCACTTCATGCCCATCCTCCGAGATGAAATAGAGGTGCACGCAACCGGACACGATGATCGACAGCGCGTCGCAGGCCTGACCGCTGAAAAACAGCGTCTGGCCGTCCCTATAGAGGCGGCTCGCCGACCCCGACACGAGACGCGAGTACGTGTCGTCGTCGAGATCGTCGAACCACGCGGAATGTCGGATGTCGTTGTTGATCTTGGAGATAAGGTTCGATGTCATAAACCCACTCGGACGCTGAGGTGTCGCTTGCCGTCTGAGCCGTGATACGAATAAATGCAATCAAAAGTTGTTACATGCGTGACATTCTCCAGCGATAAGTCATTCTAGGTTGTGCTCACGGCAGGAGTTGCCGTTGGTAGCCGAACGGACCGCTCGGTCCACTCCGCATGTCGCGGCGGCAAGAATGTGAAAGAGGAGAGGTCAGCATGCGTGTTATGATGGGAAGGGAAGCGATCGAGATCTTCGAGAAACAGGATCTGGGGACGCCCTATACGCTTACGGTCATGAACGAGAACCCGAAGTTCCAGAGTTATGCGTTGTTCCAGACGATACCGGACGTGGTCGGCGCGTCTCAGAGCCCTTTGTCCCTGGCATGGATGATCGGCAACGCGGCCTCGGGCAGCCCGGAAAACCCGAGCATGTCGACATTCAGCTGGACGATCGACTACTCGATCAGCGCCGGTTACATCCAGGAACTCGGGTCGACGCTCAGCCCGCGGGCCTTTGCGACCGCCAGCAAATGCGACGTCATGCTCGAGGGTCTTAACAACGTCGCGATCACCTACCAGGGCGCGTTCCCGAACGGTGCTCCGGCGTTTCCGACAAATCCGACAGCGGGTCCGGCCGGTGTGTTTCTCGTGCGGGCGAACAACCTGATCCCGTCGGTTCTGCAGCAGGCCAGTGTCCGGATGTCGCTGAATGTGGGTCTTGCGATGGGCGGCAAACCGGCCGTCGCGGTGCAGCTCGAGCCAAACCTCGACTACACGTTCACACCGAAGCCGAGCTATTTCATCATCGCCGGCTCGTTCATCGAGGGGCAGGTGATCGATACGGCCATCTCGTCCGCAGCGTTTCCGGTCCAGTTCGCGCAGGGCGTGACGAGAAAGACAATCCGCTTCCCGCAGGAAAACCAGTTCGTTCCCGCCTGACGCCGACGCGATCGACTTTTTGCTGAAATGCAGGACGCGGCGCCCGGATGGCCGCCGCGTCACTGTCGTATGGGGATCGGTCGATGCGTTCAGGAAACGCGACGGCTTGGATCGCCGAAGATCGCCACGGTGTCGGTTCCGGCGCCTGAACCCTGGGCACGTAGACTTTCGAGTGCCGTTGCCGCATGCAGCTTGATCTGCTGCGGCGAGAATGCCTCGGTCGAGAGCGCCACGCCGATCGACAGCCGCATGTGGGGGTAATGCCCTTCACCGGAACCTGCAAACACGAGGCTGTCGGCGATCGAAGTTACGAGTTGATCGGCGATCGCTTTTGCACCGCTCCGATCGACATCCTCGAACAGAAACGCAAAGCTGTCGGTCGCGGTCCGGGCCAGAAAGTCGTTCTTCTTGATCGCCTTGCGGAAAATCGCGGCGGCGCGCTTGACGATCCGGCCGGCAGTCACCTGGCCATAGGTCTGCGCCATCTCGCCGAGATCGACGAGGCGGACGACAAACAGCGCGGCCGGGCGGTGCTCGGCGGAAGGGGCGTAGAGGAGATCCAGCTTTTCCGCCAGCGCCACATGGTTGGGAAGCCCGGTCAGCCGGTCGGACAGAGAATTGGTTCGGGCCGCTTCCGCCAGATTGCTCGACATCAGCAGCCGGTCGGCGGCAAGCTCCAGAGATTTGGTGAGACCGATCTCGGCGGAGAGCGTTTCGCTTAGGTTCGCCTGAAGATGATCGAGCTCGGCCTGGATGTCGGCGAGACCGCTGGCACTTCCGCTCCGAAGGCTTTCGGCCGCCGTTTCCAGCGCACGTACGAAATTCTGCTTCTTCAGCGTGGCCTGGGCAATCGTGCCGACGAGATCGAGAACGCGTCTCGTTTCCTCGTCCCGGTTGGCGATCGATAGAACGACGAAGCCGGGAAGCTGGTAGCGCAGGCCGATCTCGTCGATCTGGGCCTGGGTAGCGCCGGCCGGAAGGGTGGCGACGTCGCGGGTAAGCGCCGGATCGGACCCCGACAGCGCTTCGTGGAACAGCGTGTAGTTGCGTGGAAGACCGGCAACGTCCTGCTTTGCCATCTGCTGCGCCACGACAGCCAGGCTCCTGTCACGCGATTGCCGTGCATTGTCCGCCGACATGATCCACCTATTCCTCAGGGTCTCGTTACTGTCTCGTTTCAGGAAAACAGTACGCGAGACGGAGGGTTAAGAACGCCTGAAACGTTGGCTTTTGTCAGGCGTTTGAAGACGTCTCGTTGCGAATACGGTTAAGGCTGAGTTCACAACCCCTGTTTGTCCTAAAGCCGTATTACATTAAACCTGCATCCACTGTTTTCCATGCCCGCGCAGGAAGGCGATCATATCGAGCACTACGGAGGGCTTGCCGAGCGAGGTGAGGATGGCGTGCACCTGTCCCCGGTGGTGGGTCTGGTGGTTGAAGAGATGGGCGAGAACAGGCGCCACTGGTTCGGTGACCTCCGTCGGAACGGTCACTGGCGTATAGGTGATGGTGGCACTGAGTGCGCCGTCGCTCAGCGACGTGAGATAGTCGGTGATACGCACATCTTCAGCGTCACGCGCCGTGCGCAGGTCAGAGAAATCCTCGAACAGAACGGCCCCCAGATCCGTCGGCGCCGTGCCGTCTCCGGTCAGGCGGCGCATCCAGATGCGGTCGGCAACGAGGATGTGGTTGAGCGTGCGGTGGACTGATCCGAAGAAGGCGCCACGATCTTCGCGGTATTCGGCGTCCGTCAGCGCGGCACAGGCATCGTAGACCTGTGAATTTGCCCAGGAATTGTAAGCGGCAAGCATCTGGAAATGGCGCAGCATTCAAAACGTCTCCGGTTGTTCACGTGTAATCATACCGGATTTGTCGGCCAACCCGAGGGGCAGGGGTTGATACCACCCATGAAATTTCCTGACTGGATTTGTGGGGCTTGCCATCCCATCATGTGCGGTGAGTGACAGATCAGGAGCCCATGATGACACGCATTCTCTATTCCCTCTGCGGCGCTGACGCGCACCGGCCATTTTCGCCGCATGCGTGGAAGGTGGTAATGGCGCTCAAGCACAAGGGGCTCGACTACACGGAGCAGCCGACACCGTTTACGCAGATCCCCAACCTGGAGAACGGGTTTTCCAAGACCGTGCCGATCCTGCGGGACGGAAACGAACTGATCCGTGACAGTTTCGACATCGCGGTCTATCTGGACGAGCGCTATCCCGACCGTCCGACCCTGTTCGGCGGGGAAGGCGGCAAGGCGCTCTCCCGGTTTGTCGAGGGCTTTTCGCAGACGGTGGTACACGGCGCAATCGCGAGGATCGCAATCAAGAGCGTACACGATACGCTGGGGCCGGCCGACCAGGCCTATTTTCGCAGCAGCCGCGAGGCCATATTCGGCCGGTCGCTGGAAGAGGTCGCCGCCGACCGGCAGAGGGAAATCGACACCTTCGCCGAGAAACTGAAGCCGGTTACGCACACGCTGAAATTCCAGCCTTTCCTTGGCGGCGAGGCGCCGCTGTTTGCCGACTACATTCTGTTCGGCGCGCTGCAGTGGCTGCGGGTGACGGATGGTGCCGACGTGCTGGGCAAGGACGGCTTGCTGGCTTCGTGGTTCGAGCGTCTGCTCGACCTTCATGACAGTGCAGGACGCGTTGTGACGGCTGCGTGAAATTAGGCCCATCCCCCTTGTTTCCGGCGAAAGGGGCGGTTAAACACCGCCCACTTTCCGTGGAAACAAAGGATGAGACCAATGGCGATTGAACGCACGTTTTCGATGATCAAGCCGGACGCAACGAAGCGCAACCTGACCGGCGCCATCACCAAGGTATTTGAAGACAACGGCCTGCGCATCATCGCATCCAAGCGCGTCTGGATGAGCAAGCGCGAAGCTGAAGGCTTCTACGCCGTTCACAAAGAGCGTCCTTTCTTCGGTGAACTCGTCGACGGCATGACGTCCGGCCCGACCATCGTTCAGGTTCTCGAAGGCGAAGGCGCCATCCTGAAGAACCGCGAAATCATGGGCGCGACCAACCCGGCCAACGCCGACGAAGGCACGATCCGCAAGCAGTTCGCCCTGTCGATCGGTGAAAATTCGGTTCACGGCTCGGATGCTCCGGAAACCGCTGCCCAGGAAATCGCCTACTGGTTCGCCGAAACCGAAATCGTCGGCTGATTGCTGCACGGATCGGTTCGATCTTCAAAAGGCCGGGGCATTCGCTCCGGCCTTTTTTGCTGTCTGCGGCAAGGTCATGGCGTCGCCGGGCAGCCGGTTCGCCCTGAGAAGTCGGTCGAGCCATCGGCCTTGAACATGTCGGGGTTGGGTGTGTAGGCTGGGCCGACGACCAGCGGTGCCGCCGGTATCACAGACTGATCGACATCCGACGTCACGGTGGTTTCGATCACCTGCAGCACCTCGCCGGACGCGCCTGTCAGCGTGATGGCCACGCGGTAGGGCCTGTCCTTCCGGACGCACTGGACGAACGGGCTGGCAAGCGTGAGCACATCGTCGACATCGAGAACTTTCTCTACGGTGAAAAGCGCCGGTCCGCCCTGCGGATCTTCGAATTCCGCTCTGGCGTGGCTTTCCTTAGGGGTGGCGGCGACCTTTCGAAGCGTGACGAGGTAGTTAGCGGTAGCCACCCGGTAGTTGAAGACGAAAATCCGGCCGGACAGTTCGAAATACACGCCTTCCGACGGTCGCTGGCAGCCAGTCACAATCAGGCCCATCACGCAGAGCCCGGCTGATATCGCTGCCCTCCACCTCATGTTGCGTCTCCAGCCGAAGGTCCGCCATCGCGGCTGCGGCGATAGTGGCGGTTCGCCTTCACGCGGTTGCCGCAGACGGTCATGTCGCACCAGCTTCTGCTGCGGTTGCGGCTTCGGTCGATAAACAGCCAGCCGCAATTGCCGCAGGTCTTCAGGCGGGAAATCTGATCGTCGCCGAGAAGCCGCAAGGCCGAGCGGGCGGTGGCGGCCTCAAGTGAGCCGGTGCCGGTTCCGCGCAACGCCACAGCCGTCGCGCCAAGCAGATCGGCCAGTTTGTGCGGGTCATCCTCGCCATCCGCTCGAGCACGGAAATACCGGTCGATCGCTTCCCGAAGCACGAGGAAATCGGCGCGTCTTTCCGCGGCGACTGGCGTCACTTCTCCAAACAACGCCCGCTCCGCCGAGAATTCTCCGGCCGCCTCGGGAAAGGCATCCATCTGCTGCGGAGAGGCGAAGCGATCAATGCGGCGTGACGGATCGATGCGCAGTATGACGCTGTTGGCGACATCGAGCGCCAAGGCGCCACCGACGAAACGATGCGGGGTCCAGGTGAAATCCATCCCAGAATTATAACTGGTGTAACGCGGTTTACCAGTTATATTCGTGTCATCCTTTTGGGGTTTGCCGATGGCCTATCTGCTCCAGCAATTGGCGAATGCTGTGCCGCTGTCGGTACTCTACGCAACGCTTGCCTTCGGCTACGTGATCGGCTTTGCGCTGACGAAGCGCGCAGACATCGCCTATGGCGCCATCTTTGCTTTTTCCGGCCATCTCTACGTGTTGTTCGCGCAGCTCGGCTGGGACGAGTTCTGGCTTGTCCTGCCGGCGGCACTGGCGATGGGGGCGGGCGCGGCGATCGTCGGCGGCGTCACGACCGGGATCGCGGTCGGCGGGCTGACCCTGCGGTTGATCGAAAGGCATGCGCGCAACGCGCCGATCGTCGCCGCGCTGGGCGTGCTGCTGGTGCTGATGGAGGGCGCTCGGCTTGCCTCCGGCTCCCGGGAGATCTGGCTATCGCCGTTTTTGAACCGTGCCGTTCCGCTCTGGGCGGGTGATGGCTTCGCGGTAACCCTGACGCTGATCCAGTTGCTCAATTCCGGCCTGATGCTGGCAATGATCGCGGCCGGCTGGCTGGTGATCGATCATACTAGCCTCGGGCGCGTCTGGCGGGCGGTGGCCGACGACAAGATTGCGGCCCAACTCTGCGGCATCAGTTCCCGTCTGGTATTCGTCCTCGCCTACGCGGCAGCATCTCTATACGCCTCCGTCGCAGGCGTGTTGGCGACCTCGTATTACGGAACGATGGACTTCGGCGCCGGGTTGCTCATCAGCAGCACGATCGTCCTGATTGCCGCAGCCGGCGGACATTCGCATCCGCTGCGGTCGGCAGCCGGTGCCGCCGCTGTCGGTTTCGCCGAAACACTGTGGAGCGGTTACGGCCCGATCCTGTGGCGGGATTTCGCCATCGGGCTGGTGCTGGTTGCGGTTCTCGTCATCAGCCGGCGGGAAAGGGTGGTCCCGTAAACCTCAGCGCCACCGATCGCGGGCGGTATCGTCGGCGTCTTTCGCATCGACCCAGGACCGGGGCGAACCGTCAGCCGCGTGTTCCTTTTTCCAGAACGGCGCCGATGTCTTCAGAAAATCCATCACGAAATTGGCGCCGTCGAAGGCTGCCTGGCGATGCGAGGCGACGGCAATGACCAGGACGATGTTGGCACCGGGGGCAATCTTGCCGTAGCGATGGATGGCGGTCAGTCCGAGAAGCGAAAAGCGGTCGATGGCAAGAAGGGCGATGCGGTTCATCTCGGCTTCCGCCATGCCCGGATAATGCTCGAGCTCCAGCGCCGAGAGCGCTCCCTGCTCGTCACGGCAAAGACCGCAGAAGCTGACCACCGCGCCGATATCCATGCGGCCGGCAGTGAGGAGATCGATCTCCGATCGCAGATCGAAATCGTCGGTCTGGACGCGGATCGTGGGCATCGTCATCAGATTGTCTTCCGTTTACCCGCCTGTCATCGGGGGGAAAATGCCGATCTCGCGTGCTCCGGCGATCTTTTCGAAATGCTCCACATGCTCCTGGTCGATCGCGACGCGAATGACCTCGGGATATTGCAGCGCGTTCTCGTATTCCTCGCCGAGCGTCTTCAGGTGATTAAGGAGATCACGCGCGGTAACGACCTCAGGCGGCAGGTCGAGATCTTCCTCGGTCTTGCCGATTCTCTCACGCACCCAGGCGAAATAGACGAGTTTTGTCATCCCTCGTCATCCACGAGATGCTTGAGACCGGCGCGGAAATAGTCGTAGCCGCTGTAGAAGGTGAGGGCCGCGGCGACCCAGAGAAGGCCGATGCCGATCTGCGTCGTGAACGGCAGGAACTTGTCGCCGGCAGGTCCGGCCAGCAGGAAGGCGATCGACACCATCTGGATCGTCGTCTTCCACTTGGCGATGCGGGTCACCGGCACCGATACCTTGAGCGCCGCCAGATATTCACGCAGGCCCGAGACGAGAATTTCGCGGCAGAGAATCGTGATTGCAGCCCACAGCGACCAGCCGGCAATCGTCTGGTCGGCAGCAAGCAGCAGAAGCACGGCGGCAACCAGAAGCTTGTCGGCGATCGGATCCAGCATGCGGCCGATATTCGAGGTCTGGTTCCAGATACGGGCCAGATAGCCATCCAGATAGTCGGTCAGCGACGCCACGACGAAGATCCAGAATCCGGCCCAGCGGGCAAAATCCGAACTTTCCAGCTTTCCTTCGATGAAGAAGCACAGAACGATCACCGGTACGGCAAGGATGCGCGCATAGGTCAGAAGATTGGGAATGTTGTACGCGCGGGAAGCCATGATGGACCTGTGCTTGAGGGTTGCCTCTAGTTGAGGTTTCGAGACGCCAGCGTCAACAGTTTTCGCGGCTTTTTTACAGTTGGTTGAGATGCATACGCTGTTTTGATGACCCATGCATGTCGTTCATCGTCATCCACTTCGGCTCTCGTGGAAGTGATTATAGACCTGTTTGGCCACCGCTTCGGAAATTCCTTCGACCGCCATCAGATCGTTGAGACCTGCGCGGGACACGGCCTTTGCGGTGCCGAAATGCTGCAGCAGCTTGCGCTTTCGGCCCGGCCCGATGCCGGCGATTTCGTCGAGCGGGTTCTTGAGCATCTCCTTTTTGCGCCGGGCCCGGTGCGAGCCGATCGCGAACCGGTGCGCTTCGTCGCGCATGCGCTGGACGAAGTAGAGGACCGGATCGCGTGGCGGCAGCGAGAAATCGCTGCGGCCATCGGCAAAAAAGCGTTCGCGGCCGGCATCGCGGTCGACACCTTTGGCCACCCCGATCGCCGTCACCACGTCTCGGATGCCAAGTTCGTCGAGGATGGTGCGCACAGCCGTCATCTGGCCCTGGCCGCCATCAATCAGGATGACATCGGGCCATGCCGGGAAGGCGGCATCGTTGATGTCGTCGCTGGTCGCCTCGACGGGTTTCGGCGCCGAGATGCTGCGATCAGGAATGCCTTCTTCCTTGATCAGTCGCGAGAAGCGCCGGGTCATGACCTCGCGCATCATGCCGAAGTCGTCGCCGGGGGTGATGTCGGTCGATTTGATGTTGAACTTGCGGTACTGGCCCTTCACGAACCCTTCCGGACCCGCGACGACCATGCCGCCGACGGCATTGGTCCCCATCATATGCGAGTTATCGTAGATCTCGATGCGCCGGGGCTGGTAGGGCAGGCTGAAGGTTTCGGCGAGACCCTTGAGAAGGCGCGCCTGCGACGACGTTTCGGCCAGCTTGCGGCCATGTGCTTCGCGCGCATTGGCAGCGACGTGATCGACGAGATCGCGCTTTTCCCCACGCTGCGGCACCAGGATCGAGACCTTGTGTCCCGCCTTTTCGGAAAACGCGAGCGCCAGCAGTTCCTGCTCCTCGACCGTTTCCGACAGCAGAATCTGCTTGGGAACCGGCTTGTCGTCATAGAACTGCGCGAGAAACGCGTTGAGGACCTCGGCTCCTGCCATCTGAGGATCGGCCTTCGGGAAATAGGCGCGGTTGCCCCAGTTCTGGCCGGTGCGGAAGAAGAACACCTGGATGCAGGTAAGCCCACCTTCGTGGTGGATGGCGAAGATATCGGCTTCCTCGACGCCGGCCGGATTGATGCCCTGGTGGCTCTGGACGTGGCTGAGCGCTGCCAGCCGATCGCGATAGATTGCGGCGCGCTCGAAATCCATGTCTTCGGAAGCTTCCGACATCTGCCTGGCGATGACGGTCTTCACGTTCTGGCTCTGGCCCGAAAGAAAGTCCGAGGCTTCCTTGACGAGCTCGGCATAGCCCTCGTCGCTGACTTCATGGGTGCAGGGGCCGGAACAGCGTTTGATCTGATACAGAAGACAGGGACGCGTGCGGCTCTCGAACACGCTGTCTGTGCAGGTGCGCAGCAGGAACGCACGCTGTAGCGAGTTGATCGTGCGGCCGACGGCAGAGGCCGATGCGAACGGTCCGAAATACTGGCCTTTGCGGGCGCGGGCGCCTCTGTGTTTCATCAGGGCAGGGGCACGGTGATCGCCGCTGATGAGAATGTATGGAAACGACTTGTCGTCGCGCAGCAGAACGTTGAACCGCGGACGTAGCCGCTTGATGAGGTTCGCTTCAAGCAGCAGCGCCTCGGTCTCCGTCCGCGTCGTGACGAATTCCATATGCGTGGTTTCGCGCACCATGCGGGTGAGGCGGTTGGAATGCAGTCGGCCCTGCGCATAATTGCTGACACGTTTCTTGAGGCTCTTCGCCTTGCCGACATACATCACATCGCCGGCCTCGTTGAACATCCGGTAGACGCCCGGCGCGTTCGGAAGGTGCTTGACGAACTCGGCGATCAGGTCGGCGCCCTTGAGGCCCGTGTCGTGGCGGACAGCCTCGTTCCAGTCGATGGACGTGGTGATAGCCGCAGCGACCGCTTCCGGTGCCAGGGCATCGTCGTCGTCGTCTTCGTTTCCGTCATAAAGAACGCCGCCATCGGGCACATTCTTCGCGTTCATCGCATGTCTCCGCCGGCAGAATCAGTTCAGACGACTATTTCTGCGGGCTCATCTCGTCTTTGTGATCATCCAACCCGAAGATATCGGCGACTCGGGGCTGAAGCTGTTCGCCAACAGATAGTGTTTTGCCGGCGGCTTTGGAAGCGTGCCACCACGCCTGCATTTCTCGCTCAGCAAACGAGCTCGCGGGGTCCTGGAAGCGAATACGGCAGGAATTCGGCCTCGTTTCGACCGGAAATGACGATTTGCAAGTAGGAGTTCTGCAGGATGCTGTGATGGCGTTGATGCGTTGCTCGGCTAAATTTGAGTTAAACTCGAATAAAGGAGGCTAAATCTCGCGACTCTCGGAGTCGTGATATGTATCGAGGCTGTTTGACAGCGTTTGTTCGCAATGTTAAGAAACGGTCAAGAAATGTAAAATGCTCTATAGTGCGATTAACGTCTCATTATCCTTAACGATATACCTGTGGCGATGAAGCAACATCGAAATTTAGCCGTCTAGCTGCCACAAACAATTCACATTTCGGCTCTTTCAATTCCTCAATTGCCCCCCAAATTCGTCCTCAGCCAGCAGGGAACAAAGCTGTCGTCAACTCTGTTGATGTGACACTTGCCCGGCAGCCTACAGCGCCGATACCCGAAAGGGTGCGCAGGGACGTTGTAGCAATTAGGAATACTCGTGTCGGACCTTCCGAAACCCGAAGTGGTTTTTGAGCCGATGCGCCAAACGGAGAAAAAGGTATGCGTATTCTCGTCGCGACTCTGATGGCCTCGGCTGCCAGCTTTATTGCAATTTCCTCGGCCAGCGCTGCTGACGCCGTCGACCAGATCCCTGCAGCTCCTATGGCTGTTGAAGAAGTCGCACCGGCCGCTACGTGGCAGGGCTTCTACCTCGGCGCCACCGGTTCCTACGACTGGGGCCGTTTCGGCGGTGGCGACTACAATGCCAAGGGTGCAGGCGGCGGTGCTTACACCGGTTACAACTGGCAGAGCGGCCAGGTTGTGTACGGTATCGAAGCTGACGTCGGCTACAACGGCCAGGACGGCAGAACGTCCGGCGGTTATCGTGGCGAAGCTGGCTGGGACGGTTCGGTCCGCGGCCGCGTCGGTTACGACCTCAACCCCTTCCTGATCTACGGTACGGCTGGTGTCGCGCTGCAGAACAACGAACTCAAGGATGCAACGTCGTCTGACGACAAGACATCCGTTGGTTACACGGTCGGCGTCGGTGCTGAAGCATTCGTCACCAGCAACATCACGACCCGTATCGAATATCGCTACACGGACTTCGCAGCCAAGGACTACAGCCTCGACAGCGGCAACGTCTCCAAGGGCTTCGACGACCACAGCGTTAAGGTCGGTATCGGCGTAAAGTTCTAATAAGAACAATAAAAAGCCGGGAGCGTTTCCCGGCTTCTCATCTAAAAGCCCGTTGTCACCAACGGGCTTTTTTCATGCGTGGTTTTCGGTCGGTATAACGATCAGTCCATCTGGATATTGGCGTTCTTGACGACCGGGGTCCATTTTGCGAGTTCGGCTGTCACGTGTTTACCGAGTTCCTCCGGGGTAGACCCGACGATCTTGGCGCTGAAATCCTTCATCCTGGCGACAACTGCCGGGTCCTGTAGCGCCTTGTTGGCGGCGTCGTTCAGTTTTGCGACCACTTCAGGCGGCGTGCCGGCCGGTGCGAACAGGGCGTTCCAGGTGTAGGTCTCGTAACCCGGTACCGTCTCGGCAATCGTCGGCACGTCCGGGAACGAAGCTGCCCGCTCGGCAGTGGTGACGCCCAGTGCCTTCAGAGTTCCCGCCTTGATATGCGGAGACGAGGAGGGCAGGTTGTCGAACATGATCGAGATCTGGTTGCCGATCAGGTCGTTGAGGGCAGGACCCGCGCCCTTGTATGGGACATGCTCCATCTTGACGCCGGTCATCGCCTTGAACAATTCGCCCGAGAGATGCAGCGGCGTGCCGTTGCCAGACGACGCGTAAGAATATTTCTCCGGCTCCTTCTTGAGGAGCTCCACCAGTTCCGCCACCGTGTTGACCGGCAGTTTCGGATTGATGACCAGAACGTTCGGCACGATGACCAGTAGCGAGACAGGCGCAAAATCCTTCTCGGGGTCGTAGGGCTTCTGCTTCAGGATCAGCGGGTTGAGCGCGTGGGTCGCAATCGTGCCCATCAGGATTGTGTAACCGTCCGGCTCCGCACGCGCGACGCGGTCAGCCCCGAGATTGCCGCCGGCACCGGCGACGTTTTCAACCACGATCTGCTGGCCGAGGATATCGCCCATCTTCTGCGCCACGACTCGACCGACAACATCCGTCGATCCGCCGGCTGCAAACGGCACGACAAGGGTGATCGTCTGGTCGGGAAACGACTGGGCCGCAGCCCCGGTGGCTGAAAGTGCTAGTGACATCACGGACAGGGCCGAGCCTGCAAGGGCTACGGAAAGGCGCAGGGCGGTTCGCCGCGTCAACGCTGATCGCTTCATGAAATTCCTCCGAATTGCTTCAAACGGCCTCCCGCCGTTCTCGTCATAGTAGCGGAGGAAAACCGGAGGGCAAGCGTTTCAATTGCTTGTGCAAATGGGAGAAGGGCTCGAACGACCGTCAGGTTGTGCCAGGATCCGCGGCAACCCAAGAGTTCTAGGGCGGCCGCGGATCTCATTCGGTTCAGGCGTAGGGCTTCATTTCCATATAGGCGGGAAAGCGCTTGGAGAACGTGTCAGGCCAGGAGGCGAGTTCTGGACGACCTTCGGCCCACTGGCCGTTAAAGCGCAGGTCGAGATAACCGATCATAGCGGCAAGCGCGAAGTGGCCACCATGCAGCTTCTTGCCGGTCTTCGGCAGGTTCTTTTCCAGATAGTCCAGCCCGCGCACCACCTTGTCCCACTGCTTGTCGATCCAGGGCTGGTGGACCTTTTCCTCTTCGCGCGAGCGACGCTCGTAGACGATCGCGAGAAGGCTATCGGTAATGCCGTCGCAGAGCGCTTCGAGCACTTCCGCCTCGGTCCGCTTCACGTCCTTCTTCGGGTAAAGCTTGCCGCCGGAGTGACGATCGAGGAAGTGCATGATCGCGACGCTGTCATAGACCGGCGGCTCGTTCTTGCGAATGAGAACCGGGATCTTCCCGAGCGGATTGTTGTCGATGAGTTCGGGAGGCGCCGCATTCGTGTCGGTCTTTTCTTCGGTCACGTCGAGACCGAGATGGCGGGCGGCCATGCGAACCTTGACGGAGTAGGGCGAGGCCGGGGAGTGGAGGATCTTCATCGGTATGTCCTTGTTCTGATATCGAGGGCCGCTGGTGTCATCTTGAGCAAGCGGATGTCAGCGGGCCGGAGGAAGCGTAACCTGGCCAATCCGGCAGCCGCGGCGGTCGACCTCCGCACAATCGCGAAACTGCAGATCCTTGCTAAGGCAGATACGAATTTCATCGAGCTTTTCACCTTCGCAGCTCGCAGCGATACCGCGGCGGGAAAGACCCGGGTTGGCGGACATGAAGGCCTGCTCGATGGCATCAGAGGAAAGCTTGAGCGGGCTTTGCCCGCCAGCAAGGTCCGCCGGAAGTTTGACGTGCTCAAAAGCCTTGCGGACAGTGTCGAAATAGGTTGGCTGGTCGAGGCCGGTGCAGCTTCCATGCTTGCGCCACTGGTGACCGATCAGACCCATCGACGGCATGATGTCGAACAGCTTTTCACCAAGCTGGCGCGGCACGCGATCGGGTTCCGACGAGCGGCAGAAATCCGGGAAGCCGGTTTCGTATTGCGGCCAGAGCCCGTGTACGACGAAGCGGAAACGTTTGTCGGTGCCGCATTGCTGCCGGTTGCGGCCTCCGTCATCGGACGCGCAGAAGGTCGGCGACCAGGACAGGGAGAGGACGTAGAAATCGAAAGCGCCCGCACGGTCCTCGGAGCCTTGCTGGCTCCGGTTGCGCTGCCGCTCCTGCGCCGTCGACGCAGTAGTGAAGGCGAGAAGGATGACGAGGCCTGCAAGGGCGGCGAACAAGCGTTTCATGGTGGGCGGCCTCCAGTCGCGCCGCACCATGAAAGGGATGCGCCGACGGGTCAAGCCTCGGCGTCGGTGTGTTCACCTCTTATCCAGAAGCATCGCTGCGAGGCGTAACGATCCTGTGCCAGCGCCGTCTTAATCGCGGGCAGGATCGTATGCAGCTCATCCTTGAGCGTGAAAGGCGGGTTGACGATGACGAGGCCCGAGCCGTTCAGGCCGACAAGATCGCGGTCGCTTTTCACGGTCAGCTCGACGCAGAGCATTTTGGGGATATCCAGCGCGTTCAGCTGCTCGTGGAAGTCCTTGATCGGCGCGCCCTTCTTCATCGGGTACCAGAGGCAATAGGTGCCGCCTGAAAACTTGCGATAGGCGTTGGCAAGACCCCTGACCATCCGGTCGTATTCGCCTTCTTCCTCGAAAGGCGGATCGATCAGCACGATGCCGCGCTTTTCCTTCGGCGGCAGATGCGCCCCGAGCGCCAGCCAGCCGTCGAGTTCGGTCACACGTGCCTGGTAGTCGCCTTCGAACAGGCGCGACAGGCGGGCAAAGTCTTCCGGATGCAGCTCCATTGCCGAGAGACGGTCCTGCGGGCGAAACAGCATGCGCGCGAGTTTCGGCGAGCCGGGATAGAACTTGACGCCACCCTTCGGGTTCAGTTCCTTCACGGCGCCCAGATAGGGCGCAAGGATTTCGGCCACTTCGGGAGAAAACTCCACATCGACCAGCTTGCCGATGCCGTCGAGCCATTCGCCGGTCTTCTGCGCTTCTTCGGAGGATAAGTCGTAAAGCCCGATGCCCGCATGCGTATCGAGGAAGCGGAACGCCTTGTCCTTGTTCTGTGCATAGAGAACGAGCCGCGACAGGACGGCGTGCTTGAGGACGTCGGCGAAATTGCCTGCGTGGTAGATGTGCCGATAGTTCATCTCAGCTTGTGTCTCGCTTGAATAAAATTGATGCGCTGCAAATGGCCCTTTTTGCAGCCGTCGCCATGCCATATAGAAAAGCCATGAACGTTGCGACCCCCATTCCCGAAAGCCCCGTCGTCGGTCACACTTCCGTCGGCCATACCGTCTGTCCGCATGACTGTCCGAGCGCCTGTGCGCTGGATGTCGAGCTGACTGCGGATGGCAGGATCGGTCGTGTCCGCGGCTCGTCCGACAATACCTACACGGCTGGCGTCATCTGCGCCAAGGTCGCGCGCTATACAGAGCGCATCTATCATCCCGGCCGCTTGATGGTGCCACAGCGCCGCATGGGTGCCAAGGGCGAAGGGCTCTGGCAGGAGATCTCCTGGGACGCGGCGCTTGACGAGATCGCCGACGCTTTCGTCAAGGCCGAAGCGAAGCACGGATCCGAAGCGGTCTGGCCCTATTTCTACGCGGGAACGATGGGTCAGGTGCAGCGCGATTCGATTGAGCGCCTGCGCCATGCCAAGAAATATTCCGGCTTCATGGGGACGATCTGCACCAACATGGCCTGGACCGGCTATGTGATGGGCACAGGCGCCTTGCGCGGACCCGACCCGCGCGAGATCGCGAAATCCGATTGCGTCGTGATCTGGGGCACCAACGCGGTCTCCACCCAGGTCAATGTGATGACCCATGCGATAAAGGCCCGCAAACAGCGCGGCGCCAAGATCGTCGTCATCGACATCTACGACAATCCGACAATGAAACAGGCCGACGTCAAGCTGGTGCTGCGCCCCGGCACCGATGCGGCACTCGCCTGCGCCGTGATGCATGTCGCCTTCCGTGATGGCTATGCCGACCGTGCCTATATGGCGAAATATGCCGATGATCCGGCAGGCCTCGAAGCGCATCTGAAAAGCCGCACGCCGGAATGGGCGTCGGCGATCACAGGCCTCACCGTCGAGGAAATCGAGGGGTTCGCCAGGCTCGTCGGCACCACGCCGAAGAGTTTCTTCCGGTTGGGCTACGGCTTTTCCCGTCAGCGCAACGGCACGGCGGCGATGCACGCGGCGCTGTCGATCGCGACTGTGCTCGGCTCCTGGCGACACGAAGGCGGTGGTGCCTTCCACAACAACGGCGAGATATATCGGTTCAACAAGGCCGAACTGATGGGCACGGCCTACAAGGATCCGGACATCCGCATGCTCGACCAGTCCCAGATCGGCCGCGTCCTGACCGGCGACGCTGAAGCGCTGCGCCATCGCGGACCGGTGACGGCGCTGCTGATCCAGAACACCAACCCGATGAACATTGCGCCGGAACAGCGCCTCGTGCGCGAAGGTTTTCTGCGCGACGATCTTTTCACCGTCGTCCACGAGCAGTTCATGACCGATACGGCCAAGGTCGCCGATATCGTTCTGCCCGCGACCATGTTCCTTGAGCATGACGACCTTTATCGCGGCGGCGGGCATCAGCATATCCTGCTCGGCCCGAAACTGGTCGAACCACCGGCAACGGTGCGCACCAACCTTTTCGTCATCGAGGAACTGGCAAAGCGTCTCGGCGTCGACGGGTTTGCCGGCTTCGGCATGGATGAGCGCACCCATATCGACCGCATCCTGAGTGCCATCGGTTGGGGATCCTATGACGCGCTGAAGGCCGACAAGTGGATCGATGCGCAACCGGATTTCGACACTGCGCATTACATCAACGGCTTCGGCTATCCGGACGGCAAATTCCGCTTCAGCCCCGACTGGATCAATGGCCCATCGCCGGATCGGACGCCCGACAGCGTCGGTCCGCTCGGGCCGCATGGGCAGTTGCCACGTTTTCCGGACCAGGTCGACGTGATCGAGACGGCCGACGCCGAGCATCCGTTCCGGCTCGCGACCTCGCCATCGCGCAGCTTCCTCAATTCATCCTTTGCCGAGACCAAAAGCTCGGTGGAGAAGGAAGGGCGGCCGGACGTGATGATCGATCCGATGGACGCCGCACGTCTCGGCATCGTTGACGGCGATATAGTCACGCTCGGCAACCGTCGAGGCGAGATCCGTCTGCATGCGAAACTCGTGACTGGTGCAAAACCCGGCGTGCTTATCGCCGAGGGATTGTGGCCCAACGACGCGCATCTCGACGGCGAAGGGATCAACGTCCTCACCGGCGCCGATCCGGTGGCGCCTTTCGGAGGTGCTGCCGTGCACGACAACAAGGTCTGGCTACGCAGGGAAATCGCATGAGCGACGTGAATGACCGGGTGAAGATCGTCAGCGATACGACGCTGTCGCAGGGCTGGACACGGCTTTCGGATTATCAACTCGATTATACCGATCGCAACGGCGAGACGCAGCGCATCAAGCGCGAGGTTTTCCATCGCACGCCGGCCGCCTGCATCCTGCTGCACGACCGCGAACGCGATATCGTCGTCCTCGTCAAACAGTTCCGGCTGCCCGCGCATCTCATCGGCGAGCCGTCCTTCATGATCGAGGTCCCGGCCGGCCTTCTTGATGGCGAAGACGCCGAAGACGCGATCCGCCGCGAGGCGATGGAGGAAACCGGCTACCGGATCCGCGACGTGCGTTTCGTCTTCAAGGCACTGACGTCGCCGGGCTCCGTGACCGAGGTCATCCACTTCTTCCACGCCTCGATCGATCTTTCCGACCGGATCAACGAGGGTGGCGGGCTCGCCGACGAGCACGAGGATCTAGAAGTGCTGGAGTTTCCGCTCGACAAGGCCGTCACGATGATCGCCGACGGCGAGATCATCGATGCCAAGACAATCATGCTGCTGCAGTGGGCCGTGCTTAACCGGGCGGCGCTTTAGGCCCGCACGAGGCTGCACCCGGCCGACGGGGCTGCCGCGATCAACTGCTTGTCGAGCGTTGCGAGTTCGAGGTTTTCCTCGAGCGACAGCGCAAGATAGGCGGCGTCGTAGGCGGATAGCTGGTAACGTGTCGCAAGGTCGAGAATAACGCCGTCATCCTCGACAGCGACCGTCGATATGTTGAGCTTGCGCAGCTTCGCCAAGCCTTCGAGGACAAGGTCGAACGAGATGCGCTTACGCCTGTATGCGACCATCAGCACGTTCCGCACTTCGTACCAGAGCAGTTGTGGCGCGATTGCCTCGGAAGTCTGCAGGCGAGCAAAGGCTGCATCTGCGATTGGATGACGTTCGTCTGGAAGGATCCAGCTGCAAACCACGGATGCGTCTGCAACGAATGCCGTCACTATCGGCGACCTTCCTTTTTCCACTCATCGATTTCCTCGGCAGTTGCCGACGGCATCCTGTCGCGGAAAGCGATGATGTCTTCGATCACTGCCCGCCGGCGCGCGAGTTGTTCTTCGGTGAACTCAGCATTCATACCGGGCGTGGCCGCGATCGGGCTGAGCCGCGCGACCGGTGTTTCGCCACGCGCAATCACCACCTCCTGGCCGGCTTCGACGAGGGGCAGGAGCTCGGAAAGTTCGGTTTTCGCATCACCCAGCTTGACCGTGATCGTCATCTCACACCTCCGGTTCAATCCAAGGTAGTCCGCGCCAAGCCGGTCGTCAAATGGCTGGTCGTTGGGAGGGATGCATCGCTTCCATGTCGGGGAACAATTGCCAGAGACCTCCCGTTAGACTGGTTCCATTGCCAGAAGAAGGGATGCAAAGATGACCATGATCACCACCCGCGACGGAACGCAGCTTTATGTCAAGGACTGGGGTCCGAAGACCGGCCGTCCCGTTATCACGATGCACGGTTGGCCGCTGACATCCGACACCTGGGACGACTTCGCGGTGGTGGCAGCAGACGCCGGGTTCCGCGCCATTTCCTATGACCGACGCGGGTTCGGCCGCTCCGAGCAGCCGTGGGACGGTTATGAGTACGATACGCTGGCCGACGATCTTGCCGATGTCATCGAGGCGACCGGCGCGCAGGATGCAGCACTGTTCGGCTTTTCCATGGGCGGTGGCGAGGTTGCCCGCTATATGTCGCGCCACGGCGGCAAGGGCGTTTCCAAGGCCGCGCTGATTGCGTCGGTCGTTCCCTATATGGCGCAGACGCCCGACAACCCTGATGGTGTGCCGCAGTCGGTGTTCGACGAGATGACGGCCGGCATGAAGGAAGACCGGGCGCATTTCTTCCACGGCTTTTTGAAAAGCTTCTACGGCGTCGGCGTGTTCACCGGTTCGGTGAGCGAAGCCGTGCTCGACTGGTCGTTCCAGCAGACGATGATGGCGGGTCTTCGGCCAACGCTTGCTTGCGCCAAGGCCTTCTCCTCGACGGATTTCCGTCCGGACCTGCCGAGCTTCAAGGTGCCGACGCTGATCATCCACGGAACAGGCGACCAGACGGTACCGATCGAGACGTCCGGCCGTGCTGCCGCCGCCGCGATCCCCGGCGCGACGCTGATCGAATACGAGGGCGCGCCCCACGGACTGTTTGCATCGAACAAGCAGCAGCTGACGGATGACCTGATGGCGTTCCTGCGCAGCTAACACAAATGGCCGCACACCCGATGGTTATGTCCGGCGTGCGGCCAAGATGTACACGAACGCTGTGATTAAAACTCTGCCCGGCCGGCGCGTAAGCTGACGCCGCCGGTCGCCAGAAGCGCGAGTGCTTCCGGATAGATCTGGTGCTCGACGGTCAGTACCCGCGCAGCGAGCGTATCAGGCGTATCGCCGTTCTCAATGGGAACGCAGGCCTGGGCCACGATCGGGCCTTCATCCATGCCCTCGGTCACGAAATGCACCGTGCAACCGGCAACTTTCATGCCGGCATCGAGCGCCCGCTGATGGGTATGCAGTCCCGGAAAAAGCGGCAGGATGGAGGGATGTATATTGAGTATCCGGCCCTCGTAGCGGGAAATGAAGTCCCCGGAAATCAGCCGCATGTAACCCGCAAGACATATGATGTCAGGCGCTATTTCCTCGAGTGCCTCAAGGATTGCCGCCTCGTGTTCGGCCTTGCCGGCATAGGACTTGCGCTCGAAGGCGAGTGTCTGGATGCCGCGCGCGTTCGCCTTTGCAAGCCCGCCGGCTTGCGGTTTGTCGGAGATGACGGCAACGATCTCGGCTGGGAAGTCGGGGCTTTCGCAAGCGTCCGCCAGCGACAGCATGTTGGAGCCGCCGCCGGAAATGAACACGACGACGCGCTTCTTCTGCACGCTGGCGAGTGCTCCGCTCATAGACCGAGCGTGCCCTTGTAGACGACACCTGCTTCGCCTTCCGCACGGTCGATCATGCGGCCGAGCGGGACGACGATTTCGCCTTCGCGGGTGAGCACATCCGTCACCGTCTGCGCATTCTCAGCCGAAACGACGACGATCATCCCGATGCCGCAGTTGAACGTGCGCAGCATTTCCTTCGGCTCGACACCGCCGGTCTTTGCCAGCCACGAGAACACGGGCGGAACAGGGATCGAGTCGAGATCGACTTCGGCCGCCAGGTTCTTCGGCAGCACGCGCGGAATGTTTTCCGGAAAGCCGCCGCCGGTAATGTGGGCAAGTGCCTTCAGGGCCCCGGTTTCGCGGATCGCCTTCAACAGCGGCTTTACATAGATGCGGGTTGGCGTCAAAAGCGCTTCGCCGAGCGACTTGCCGTCGAAGAACGGCGCAGGCGCATCCCAGCCAAGGCCCGAGATCGACACGATCTTGCGCACCAGCGAAAAACCGTTGGAATGCACGCCCGAGGAGGTGAGGCCGAGAATGACGTCGCCAGCTGCGAGATCGCCCACCGGTAGAAGCTGGCCACGTTCGGCAGCGCCCACTGCAAAGCCGGCAAGGTCGTAGTCGCCATCGGAATACATGCCCGGCATTTCCGCCGTCTCGCCGCCGATCAGCGCGCAGCCTGCATCGACGCAGCCCGCAGCGATCCCCTTGACGATGGCAGCGCCCTGGTCCGGATCAAGCTTGCCGGTGGCAAAGTAGTCAAGAAACAGCAGCGGCTCTGCGCCCTGCACGACGAGGTCGTTGACGCACATGGCGACGAGATCGATGCCGACCGTGTCGTGGAAATTGGCATCGATCGCGATCTTCAGCTTGGTGCCGACGCCGTCATTGGCAGCCACCAGGATCGGATCGGTAAATCCTGCAGCTTTCAGGTCGAACAGGCCGCCGAAGCCACCGATTTCGCCGTCTGCGCCGGGACGGCGGGTTGAGCGTACCGCCGGCTTGATCTTCTCGACCATCAGGTTGCCCGCGTCGATATCGACGCCGGCATCGCTATAGGTGAGACCGTTCTTGCCCGTCTCGCTCATCGTAATTCTCCGTTGGGACATGCCGCGCGAACCGAAGATCGAGACCTTTCGGCGTGGTGCGGCTGCGCAAAAATCTCCGGCCCGCCATTGCATGACAAGGCGGAGGATGCAAGCAGAAGCGTGGGCTTTCAAGGCTTTTCACAGGCCCGGCCTCCGGCGACGCGGCGAAGTCGATGCCGATCTTGACCTTACCCGGTCCGGGCTCATATGCGTGATACCGGGAATGCAGTGCAAAAAGGACGTAAAGATGCCCTATCATATCAGCGGAGCGAGCCTTCGCCGCCATGTCTTCTTCTGGGCAGCCGTTCTTTTCATCTTCGCGCTGTTTCTGTGGTTTTTCAGCTCCATCCTTCTTCCCTTCGTCGCAGGCATGGCGCTCGCCTATTTCCTCGATCCTGTCGCAGACTGGCTGCAGCGCCGCGGACTGAGCCGGATGATGGCTTCCGTGCTGATCCTGGTCTCGTTCGTCACGGTGTTCGCGCTGTCGCTGATGCTGGTCATCCCGATCATCGTCACCCAGTTCACCCAGTTCGCCGCCGCTTTGCCCGGTTACATCACCCAGTTGCAGCAGATCATTTCCAACCCGGAGAACTCGTTCCTGCCGAGCTGGGTCTCCAGCCAGATCGAGACCGTCAAACAGAATTTCTCCGAAGTGCTGAGCCAGGGCGCCGGCTTCATCGGTACCCTGTTTGCGCAGATCTGGAACTCCGGCAAGGCGATCGTCGACGTCGTGTCGCTCCTGATCGTTACCCCGGTCGTCGCCTTCTATCTGCTGCTGGACTGGGACCGCATGGTGTCGAAAGTCGATAGCTGGATCCCGCGCGATCAGGTCCAGACCGTGCGCGATATCGCCCGCGACATGGATGGATCCGTCGCCGGCTTTATTCGCGGGCAGGGATCGCTCTGCCTCATCCTCGGCATCTACTATGCCGTCGGTCTGTCGCTGGTGGGCCTGAATTTCGGCCTGCTGATCGGTTTCGTCGCCGGCATGATCTCGTTTATTCCCTATATCGGTTCGATGATCGGGCTGATCATGGCGATCGGTGTGGCGCTCGTACAGTTCTGGCCGGACTATCTGTGGATCATGGCAGTCGCTGCCGTGTTCTTCTCCGGCCAGTTCCTGGAAGGCAATATCCTGCAGCCGAAGCTGGTCGGCGAAAGCGTCGGTCTGCATCCGGTCTGGCTGATGTTTGCGCTGTTTGCCTTCGGTGCCATGTTCGGCTTTGTCGGTCTTCTTCTGGCCGTGCCCGCAGCGGCAGTCGTCGGCGTGCTTGTCCGCTTCGCGATCTCACGGTATCTTGACAGCGATCTCTATTACGGCCGATCGGTAGATCTGCCGTGGGAAGGGGCGCCACAGGCCGTGGTCAATGAAAATACCGGCATGCAGCGTCTCGATGCTCCCAAGAGCGACCAGAAAGACATCTGAAAAGCGAATGACCGGATCGAGCGAACGCGACCAGCGCAGAAGCGAACAGCTTCCGCTGCAATTCACCCATGATTCCGCGCAGAGCCGGGATGATCTCCTGGTCTCCGAACGGCTGGCCGCCGCCGTCTCTATCGTCGACGAGTGGCCGGCCTGGCCATCGCCGGTCGTGATCCTTGCGGGTCCCGTCGGTTCCGGCAAGTCGCATCTCGCCCATATCTGGCGGGAGCGGGCAGGGGCTGCCGAGATCCATCCGATCTCGGGTTCGAATGCAGCAACTGTCGCAGCGGATGGGCCGGTGCTGTTTGAGGACGCCGATCGGCGCGACTTCGACGAGACCACGCTTTTCCACGTCATCAATGCCGTGCGCCAGCATGGCCGCACTTTGTTGATGACATCGCGGCTGTGGCCCATGTCCTGGTCCGTGACGCTGCCGGACCTCAAATCACGGCTGAAGGCTGCGACCGTGGTGGAAATCGGCGAGCCCGATGAGGAATTGCTGGCGCAGGTCATGGTAAAACTGTTTGCCGATCGTCAGCTTTATATTGATGACAAACTTCTCAGTTACATCGTCACCAGGATGGAGCGATCTTTGGGCGCTGCGCAGATCATCGTCGACCGGCTGGACCGGTTGGCATTGGCGCGCGGGACCCGGATCACCCGTCCTCTGGCAACCGAAGTCCTCAAGGATTTCGGCAGTGCCGGACCGAATGATTAGCAACGTCTGCGCCGGCAATTGACTATGACGGTCGCGTCGTCAAACGTATCGTACGGCCCCACGCATACCGGTTATGGGGCTGGCTCTGGGATGGATGAAGATGGAATCGATGACGACCGAGATTGAGCAGCCCAAAAAGGGCGAGGCAGCCAGCAGGGACGAAGCGGTGGAGATGGGTGAGGCGCTGCTTTCCAGCCCCGAGCGGTTCATCAACCGCGAGTTTTCCTGGCTGCAGTTCAACCGCCGCGTTCTCGAGGAAACGCTGAACGCGTCGCATCCGCTTCTGGAGCGCATCCGCTTCCTGTCGATCTCGGCTGCAAACCTCGACGAATTCTTCATGGTGCGCGTTGCCGGTCTCGAGGGGCAGGTCCGTCAGGGCATCGTCATCAAGAGCCCCGATGGCAAGACGCCGGCAGAACAGCTGGATGCGATCCTGCAGGAAATCGACAATCTGCAGATGGAGCAGCAGGCTTCGCTCGCCGTGCTACAGCAGTATCTGGCGCAGGAAGAGATTTTGATCGTCCGTCCGGCAGCGCTTTCGGACGAAGACCGTGACTGGCTGTCCGGGACGTTCGACGACGAGCTGTTCCCGATCCTGACACCGCTTTCGATCGATCCGGCGCATCCGTTCCCGTTCATCCCCAATCTTGGCTTCTCGATGGGGCTGCAATTGCACAGCCTGAACGGCAAGGAGCCGATGACGGGTCTTCTGCGCCTGCCGACGACGCTTGACCGCTTCATCCGTCTGCCCGACGACGCAAACACGATCCGCTACATCACGCTCGAAGATGCGGTCGCCATGTTTACCGACCGGCTTTTCCCCGGTTACGAGGTCAAGGGCGGCGGTACGTTCCGCATCATCCGCGACAGCGATCTCGAAGTCGAGGAAGAAGCCGAGGATTTGGTCCGCTTCTTCGAGACGGCGCTCAAGCGCCGCCGTCGCGGCAAGGTCATCCGCATCGAGACCGATTCGGAAATGCCGGCGGAACTGCGCCAGTTCGTGGTGCAGGAACTCGGGGTTCCGGACAACCGCGTCGCGGTCTTGCCGGGTCTTCTGGCACTTAACACGCTGTCGGAAATCACCAAGGCGCCGCGCGACGATCTGCGGTTCGAAAGCTACAACGCCCGATTTCCCGAACGCGTCCGCGAACACGCCGGAGACTGCCTCGCCGCCATCCGCGAAAAGGACATGGTGGTCCACCACCCGTACGAGAGTTTCGACGTTGTGGTGCAGTTTCTTCTTCAGGCAGCCCGTGACCCCGACGTCCTCGCCATCAAGCAGACCCTCTACAGAACCTCCAACGACAGCCCCATCGTCCGAGCCCTGATCGATGCGGCCGAGGCCGGCAAGTCGGTGACGGCGCTGGTCGAGTTGAAGGCACGCTTCGACGAAGAGGCCAACATCCGCTGGGCGCGAGACCTGGAGCGCGCTGGCGTGCAGGTCGTGTTCGGCTTTATCGAGCTCAAGACACATTCGAAAATGTCGATGGTGGTGCGCCGTGAGGACGGCAAGCTGAGAACCTACTGCCACCTTGGTACCGGCAACTACCATCCCATCACCGCAAAGATCTACACGGACCTTTCCTTCTTCACCTGCAACCCGAAGATCGCCCACGACATGGCGAATATCTTCAACTTTATCACCGGTTACGGCGAGCCGAAGGAAAGCACCAAGATCGCCATGTCGCCCTACACGCTGCGACCGCGCATTCTCAAACACATCGAGGAAGAGATCGCGCACGCGAAGGCGGGAGCTCCGGCCGCGATCTGGATGAAGATGAATTCACTGGTCGATCCGGAGATTATCGACGCGCTTTATCGCGCCAGCCGCGCCGGCGTCGAAATCGATCTGGTCATCCGCGGCATCTGCTGCCTGCGCCCGCAGGTGCCGGGTCTTTCCGACAATATCCGCGTCAAATCGATCGTCGGGCGCTTCCTCGAACACAGCCGCATCTTCTGCTTCGGCAACGGTTACGGCCTGCCTTCGGACAAGGCTCTGCTCTACATCGGGTCCGCCGACATGATGCCCCGAAACCTCGATCGCCGCGTCGAAACGCTGGTGCCGCTGCTCAATCCGACCGTGCACGAGCAGGTTCTTTCACAGATCATGCTGGGCAATCTCATTGACAATCAACAGAGCTACGAGATATTGGCGGACGGTACGTCAAGGCGCATGGAAGTGCGCAAGGGTGAAGAACCGTTCAACGCGCAGCATTATTTCATGACCAATCCTAGCCTCTCGGGGCGTGGTGAAGCCCTGAAATCCAGCGCTCCGAAACTGATTGCCGGCGTCATGTCCGGACGCAAAAAGTAGCCGGCAAGAACAGTCAAGAAATAGGCAGCATGGTACGATCTGAAGCTCAAGGGCGCCTGCCTGGCATCGCCCCTGTTTCCGTCATCGACATTGGCTCGAACTCGGTTCGCGTGGTGATTTACGAAGGCCTGACCAGGGCACCGACCGTTCTCTTCAACGAGAAGGTTCTGTGCGGTCTTGGCAAGGGTCTCGGCTCGAACGGCCGGATGGACGACGAGGGCGTGTTGCGCGCGCTCGCCGCCCTGAAGCGGTTCAAGGCGCTGTCCGACCAGGCCCAGGCGACGGAAATCTATGTCCTCGCGACAGCCGCGGCCCGCGAAGCCTCCAATGGCCCGGATTTCATCGCCAAGGCGGAAGAAATTCTCGGCCAGGAGATTCAGCTCCTGTCGGGCGAGGAAGAAGCCAAATATTCGGCGCTTGGCGTCATCAGCGGCTTTCACGAGGTTGACGGCGTCGCCGGTGATCTTGGTGGCGGTTCGCTGGAACTGATCGACATCAAGGGACAAGAGTTCGGCAAGGGGATCACCCTGCCTCTCGGCGGCCTGCGCCTGTCGGAATCGTCAGGTGGCTCCCTTTCCAAGGCGCGGACATTTGCCCGCAAGCAGGTCAATACCGCCCGCTTTCTGGAAAAGGGCGAGGGCCGCACCTTCTATGCTGTCGGCGGTACATGGCGCAACATCGCCAAGCTGCACATGGAAATCACCAAATATCCGCTGCACATGATGCAGGGCTACGAGCTGACATTCGAGGAAATCCAGAAGTTTCTCGAAGACGTGATCGAAGCCAAGGACTCCAAGGATCCTGCCTGGCAGGCCGTCTCGAAGAGCCGTCGTTCGCTTCTGCCCTTCGGCGCCGTCGCCATGCAGGAAGTGCTCTCCGTCATGAAGCCGTCGGTTGTCAGCTTTTCGGCGCAGGGCGTTCGCGAAGGCTATCTCTATCACCTGATGCCGGATGAGGAGAAGCAGTCCGATCCGCTCGTCGTGGCTGCCGATCAGCTTGCCATCCTGCGTGCACGGTCGCCCGAACATGCCCGCGAGCTTGCCGATTGGACCGGCCGCATGGTGCCATTCTTCGGCATCAACGAGACCGAGGAAGAAAGCCGGTATCGCAGGGCCGCCTGCCTGCTTGCCGATATCAGCTGGCGCGCGCATCCCGATTACCGGGGCGCCCAGGCGCTGAACGTCATCGCCCACTCGTCCTTCGTCGGCATCACCCATGCGGGCCGCGCCTATCTGGCGCTCGCCAACTACTACCGGTTCGAGGGTTTGAGCGACGACGGTGCCACCGGTCCGCTCTCGACGATCGCGACACCGCGGCTTCTTGAGCTCGCCAAACTGCTCGGCGGGCTTTTGCGGGTCGTCTATCTGTTCTCGGCTTCGATGCCCGGCATCGTCAATAACCTGACTTTCCGCCAGTCGAGTTCGCCCGATCTCGACATGGAATTCGTCGTGCCGCACGCTTACCGCAACTTCGCTGGCGAGCGGCTGGAAGGTCGGCTGCAGCAGCTTGCCAAGCTGACCGGCAAGAAGCTCGCCTTCGTGTTCGAATAGCAGCTGTTGCGAGAACAGATGCATCAGATCTAGACGGTTGCAACCGAGCGGGCTTCGGCTTATCTTCGGTTGAACAGGCATGCCTTATGTTGGTGTTGGCTTCGAGGGGGGCTCGAACATGGCAGTGGCAGATCAAGGCGCGAACAATCATGCGGACCGTGGGGCCAATAACGCGCTGGCGCCCGAGAACAATTTTCCGGAAAAATACTTTGTTGCCGGCGTGGCCGTCGGGCTCTTTCTCGTGCTGCTGGGTACTGCAATCCTTCTCTTGGGACGCAGCCAGACCGCCTCCTCGCTGACCATCTGCGTCGGTTTCGGGCTGGTGCTTGCGGCGTTCGGTGCAAAGGTTGCAGGGAACTGGGCCGGCTGGTCGGTGACCGGGGCCGGCGCCATGGCAGTCGTTCTGTTTCTGATGCTCCAGCAATTTACGCCGCCTGGCACGCCGGCGCTGTTTAAAGGCGAGATCAGCGGCGACTTCTCGCATGTCGCCGATATCCGCATAATCGATGACGAGCCGCTCTACATCTACAAGGATGCCATGGTCCGACGGATCAAGTTTCTTGGCCTCGGTACATCGCTGCAAAGCACGCAGATGCGGATGCAGGTCGATACAATCGAAAAGGAAGCTGGCAAAGAGTATTTCGAGCTTATCGGCGATGCCCAGAAAATCCGGGCAATTTTCGCCGAAGGCCGGCCGGTCCAGTGGCGCTTCGACTACAATGCGCGGCAGGTCAAGAACGGCTCGCTGGTTCTCCTGTCCGAACTGGATACGCTTTCACCTGGGCCGACAGCGGAGGTTAGCGGCAGCACGACGGGTGCATGGTGGGATCTGAGCGCGTTCGCTCAGGCGGCGGTTCGGCCGGAAGCATCGGTCGACCAAATTCAGAAGGCGCTTGCCGGCCTGCGGAACGACGATACGTTCCTGAGGCGCAATTCCCGCGACTTTCTGGTCTCTGCCGGAGTTGTCGCAGTGCCCATGATGCTGTCTGCGCTGCACGCATCGCCGGACGATTACCGCGTCAAGCTCGGCGTGGTCTATGCCCTGGCAGAAATGATCCGCTCCGACCCCAATCTGGCGTCGTCTCTGTCGCAAAAGTTGGCCGCTGAGGATTTTCCGTTGCTGATCCAGGCGGCCGCAGATCCGGACAAGACCATTCGCTACCAGGCAGCAGATTTTCTGTACCGCCTGCAGGATCCGCGGGCCGTGGAGCTGAGCGTAAACGCTGCCAAGGATACGACAGATCAGGGTGTGGCCAATAACCAGATCCTGATCCTGCGGCAGTCGGGGAGCAATCTTTCCTCGTCGCAAAAGAGCGACATCGTCCGTCAGCTCAATGATCCTTCGACGAACTTGAACAGAAGCTTGAAAGCGCCATCATCGCTTAACGACGTCCTGAAATGGTAGATCCGGGCGATACCTGAGCTTTAATACGTCCAGGTTCGAAGTGTCATGGAGTCGAAAAGGGTACCTGCCGATGCAGATACCCTTTTCGGTTTCGTCGTGGTGATGTCCGGGCTCTAGAGGCCTGCCGATTACCGCCTCACTGCTTTACTTCGCGTTGAGGAACTCGGCGGCTTCGATCAGGCTGAACTCGTTGTCGTCAGCCTTGTTGACGGCGCGACCGGCCGAGAAGGGCAGGTTGTTGTCATTGCCGATGATCAGGTGTGTCGCGTCGATCTGGTCGACATTCTCGATCGTCACGAACGGCATGTCGTAGATGCCGTCCTTCGAGCCAGCCTTCTTCTTGTTGTCGGGGTCCTTGATGTTCAGAAGGTCGATATAGCCGATCTTGCGGACGGCCGCGCCGACATTGGCGTCGGTCATCTCGATCTTGTAGACGCGCTTCAGTTCGGCCGGTGCATCGAAGCAATCCGGCTTCGGCTGCTTCGGATCGGCGCAGGCCTTGTCCTTAGAGCCGGCGCCGTTGTCGCGTTCAATGACGAGGGCGGTGGTGGCGTCCAGCATGTTGAAATCGCCGATCGCGACACCCTTTTCAGACAGCGGATAGAGCCAGGAACGGCCGGTCCAGCTTTTCGAAGCGATGTCGAATTCGATGACGCGCAGCGCGGAGCGCCCATCGACCTGTTCGACCTTGCCGTCGTCGAGGAAGATCGGGCCTTCCAGCAGGCCGTAAAGCTTTTGCCCATCCTTCGACATTGCCATGCCTTCATAGCCACCCGAACGCTTCAGGTTGAAGACCGGCATCTTGGCGGCGGGGTTGGCAGGCATCGAAAGGGTCGGGTTGTCAGGCGAGGTCACCTTCTTGCCGTCAACGGTGGTGGCAACGACGTCAGTCAGCTGGCCGAGCATGTCGACCTTGATGAGGTAAGGCCCGAATTCCTCGCCGAGCCAAAAACCGTCTGCGACGGGCTGGATCGATTCGATGTCGAAATCGGCGCCGGTCAGGTAGCGCTTGTCGCTGCCTTCCATGGCGATCGGGAAGGGGGCAATCTTGTTGGGGTCCGACAGGAAGATGTTCTTGACGACATCGACCTTGTTGGTCGCCCAGTCGAACTTCACCTGATGCAGGAACAGCATCGCATCGGAGGAATTGGCCTTGGAGCCGAAGCCGTTGTCGGACAGCGTCCAGAACGTGCCGTCTGCCATGGCCTTGATCCCGGAAAAGCCCTGGATCGGCTGACCGTTGAACGGCAGCTTGACGTCGGTGACGCGGACACCGTCCTTGCCGTCGACCGAGCCAAGCTTTTCCGTACGCTTGCGGTCAGGCGTCGTGAACTTGCCCGAGGTCTTGAGAAATTCAGGAACGTCGGATGGGGATGCGGTTACCGTGTTGGCCGGCAGGATCGCCTGGCCTGTGAGCTTCGCCGGAAATTCGCGGTCGTCGGCCAATGCCGTGCCGGCGAGGAGGGCACTTACGAAGACGGAGGCTAAAAAGGTCTTGGTCATCAAATCACCTGTTCGATTGAGAAGAACACGCGACGTCGATAGGCGGCACGCATGACGGTGAGGTGATGATCGCTTGACGCTTGGATGAAGGTTTTACGTCTGTTTCTTGACACGCTAAAGCACCCATCAGCAGCATCGCTGAGCAGGGCAGAAACGCCGGAAATGTCTGGGATTTAAACGAAAAAGGGATCGCCCTCCGATCTCCGGTGGCCGATCCCTTAGATGCTGCAAGACGGTGAGGGCGAGCCTTACAGCTCGACCGCCTCGACCTTCTTGTTGACGAAGCGGAGCGCGACGCCGCCTTCGATCAGCTTCAACGCAATTTCTCCGAACAGTTCGCGACGCCAGCCGGAAAGGGCGGCTACTTCGGCCAACTCGCCTTCGGCGGCGATCTTTTCCAGATCGTCGGTATTGGCGAGCACCTTGGCGGCAACGCCCTGCTTGTCGGAGATGAGCTTCAGCAGAACCTTCAAGAGTTCGACGGCAGCGCCTGTGCCTTCCGGCAGGTGCACATGCTTTGGCGCATGGGGCATCTCGGTCTTCGGCAGCGCCAGCGCCGTATTGACAGCCTCGACGATTGCAGCGCCTGAGGACGAGCGCTCCCAGCCTTTCGGCACAGTGCGCAGACGTCCGAGCGCTTCGGTATCTTTCGGCTGCTGCTGGGCGATCTCATAGATCGCGTCGTCCTTCAGCACGCGTGAGCGCGGTACGTTGCGGCTGCGCGCCTCACGTTCGCGCCATGCGGCGACGAATTTCAGGATTGCCAACTCGCTCGGCTTCCGCAGACGCGACTTCAGACGAAGCCAGGCATCGTCGGGATGCAGGTCATAGGTCGACGCGCTCTCGAGAACCGCCATTTCCTCCGTCAGCCAGAGGGCACGTCCTTCGCGTTCCAGCTGTTCCTTCAGGAACAGATAGACGTCGCGCAGATGGGTAACGTCGGCCAGCGCATAGTCGAGCTGCTTTTCAGACAGCGGCCGGCGGCTCCAGTCGGTAAAGCGCGACGACTTGTCGATCTGCACGCCCTTGATGCGGTTGACCAGCTGGTCGTAGGAGACGCTGTCGCCGAAGCCGCAGACCATGGCCGCAACCTGCGTGTCGAAGATCGGATGCGGGACAAGATTGCCGAGATGGTGGATGATCTCGATATCCTGGCGCGCGGCGTGAAACACCTTGGTGACCGCCGTATTCGCCATCAGCTCGAAGAAGGGCTTGAGGTCGAGCCCTTTTGCCAGCGGATCGACGAGCACTTCGACTGTCGGGCTCGCCATCTGGATCAGGCAGAGTTCCGGCCAGAAGGTCGTCTCTCTCAAGAACTCCGTATCGATGGTGATGAAGTCTGACTGAGCCAGCTTTTCGCAGGCTTCCTGAAGGGCAATTGTTGTTTCGATCATCGTCTCATTCACGTGCAGGTGGTCAACCTTCCTTTCCCTTCCCGCCGCAGATGTCAAGACAAACGGCCAGCCTTTCCCGGCAGCGGGCGGCTATTTCCTGTTGTTGCCGTCAGCGTCCCTGTCCTTGTCGCCACCCCGGTCCGCCGGGTCGGCAAGCCGGTTGAAATAGGCCGACGTGCGCAGAAGCGACCGGAAGCGCGAGTTGCGCTGCTGCGGCGGCACGGGTGCCCGCACCTGCATCCGGCGCAGCGTGTAGATCGCGAACCCGGCGAAGATGAACGACGTGTAGAGGAAGAATGCGCGCGGGCCGTAGAATTCCAGAAGCGCTGCCGCAAGCAGCGGCCCGAACGTGGCGCCGACCGACCAGAAGAACAGCAAGCCTGCCGCGATCACCGCGTGCTCGCCTGGTTTCGCGTGGTCGTTGCCATGGGCCGAGCAGAGCGAATAGAGCGGCATCGAAAAGGCGCCGAACAAAAAGACGCTGATGATATTGGCCGTCTCGTTGCTGCCCGCGCCGAACGACAGATAGGCGCCGGTGATGACAGACCCGATCGTCGTCCACAGGATGACGCGCCGCCGGTCGAGCTTGTCCGAATAGACGCCGAGCGGATATTGCAGTACCACGCCGCCGATGATGCCGGCACTCATGAAGGTCGCGATCGACGTGATACTCATGCCGATCTCCTTGGCGTAGATCGGCCCGATATTGCGAAAGGCCGCCATCGACAGGCCGACCGCCACGACGCCCACCACAGCGAGCGGCGAAATGCGCCATACGGTTCTCAGATCAAAGGAAATCGAGGCCGGTGGCGTCGGCCCCGACTTGTCGGCGATGGATATCGGCACAAGCGACAGGGTGAGCGCGATGGCGATGATGTTGAAGATGACAGGTCCGTCGATGCCGAAGGTCGGGATCAGGTATTGCGCGATCGTGACCGAGCCGAGATCGACGAAACGGTAGATCGACAGCGTCCGCGCGCGGTTCTCGTTGGTCACTTGCGAGTTGATCCAGCTCTCGACGGTGGCAAACAGGCTGGCGATGGTGATGCCGATCAGGAAGCGCATGGCGAACCAGAAGACGGGATCGATGACCATCGATAGGGCGATCGAGGCGGACGCAGCGATCGCCGCCATGGCCGCAAAGGTGCGGATATGGCCGATCGAGCGCAGCAGCCGCGCCACATAGATGCAGCCGATCGCAAAGCCGACACTGTAGCCGGCACCGATCAAGCCGATGACTGACGGCGAAAAACCCTCGGCCGAACCGCGCAGCGCGATATAGGTGCCCTGGAGCCCGTTGCCGCCGATCAGGATCCCTGCGGTGATCAGAAGCGGTATCAGCGGGCGGATCTGGTTCATCGGATGCTTTCGGGCATGGTCGGCAGGCGCAGAGACTCAGCCAGCGCGCTGGCCGTATCGACCCATTCTGGTTATGACATCCTCCTATGCAACTCTAGCCGTAAAAGCAGGGGAAAGGGCTCGAGCGCCGCGGGAGACTGTGACAAGTCTTGACAAAGCAGGCCCACCATGCGCTTTTCCGGCCGATTTTCATGGGTTCGTACGGCTGTGCTTCGCGCGCCGATGAAGCCGCTTTCAGCATCAGTCCAGGATAAAAGACAATGCATCGTTACCGCAGCCACACCTGTGCAGCCCTCCGCAAGTCGGACGTCGGCTCCAATGTCCGTATCTCCGGCTGGGTTCATCGCGTCCGTGACCATGGCGGCGTTCTGTTCATCGACCTTCGCGACCATTATGGCATGACCCAGGTCGTTGCCGACCCGGACAGCCCGGCCTTCAAGTCGGCCGAAGTCGTGCGTGGCGAATGGGTCATCCGCATCGACGGCACCGTCAAGGCGCGTTCCGACGAGACCGTCAACAAGACCATGGCGACTGGCGAGATCGAACTCTACGCCCAGGAGATCGAAGTTCTCTCCGCTGCCAAGGAACTGCCGCTGCCGGTGTTCGGCGAGCCTGAATATCCGGAAGACGTGCGCCTCAAGTACCGCTTTCTCGATCTTCGCCGCGAAACGCTGCACAAGAACATCGTCAAGCGCACGCAGATCATTGCTGCCATGCGCCGCGAAATGGCTACCTGTGGCTTTACCGAATATTCGACACCGATCCTGACCGCATCGTCGCCCGAAGGCGCGCGCGACTTCCTGGTTCCAAGCCGTATCCATCCCGGCAAGTTCTTCGCGCTGCCGCAGGCGCCGCAGCAGTACAAGCAGCTGATGATGGTGGCGGGCTTTGACCGCTACTTCCAGATCGCACCGTGTTTCCGCGACGAAGACCCGCGTGCCGACCGCCTGCCAGGCGAATTCTACCAGCTCGACCTGGAAATGAGCTTCGTTACCCAGGAAGAAGTCTGGGAGACGATGGAGCCGGTCATGCGCGGCATCTTCGAAGAGTTTGCCGAAGGCAAGCCGGTTACCAAGGAGTTTCCGCGGATTCCTTACGACGTCGCGCTGCGCAAATACGGCTCCGACAAGCCGGACCTGCGCAACCCGATCGAGATGGAAGCCGTCACCGAGCATTTCGCCGGCTCCGGCTTCAAGGTGTTCGCAAACATGATCGCGTCCAACCCGAAGGTCGAAGTCTGGGCGATCCCGGCCAAGACCGGCGGTTCGAGAGCGTTCTGCGACCGTATGAACGCCTGGGCGCAGGGCCAGGGCCAGCCGGGTCTCGGCTACATCTTCTGGAAGGAAGAAGACGGCAAGATCGCGGGCTCCGGTCCGCTCGCCAAGAACATCGGCGAGGAGCGCACCGAAGCCGTTCGCACCCAGCTTGGCCTCGAAGCGGGCGATGCCTGCTTCTTCGTCGCTGGCGATCCGGACAAGTTCTACAAGTTTGCCGGCGAAGCCCGTAACCGCGCTGCCGACGAGCTGAACCTTTCCGACAAGAAGCAGTTCGCCCTGTGCTGGATCGTCGACTTCCCGTTCTTCGAATACAACGAGGAAGACAAGAAGATCGACTTCGCCCACAACCCGTTCTCGATGCCGCAGGGCGGTCTCGACGCGCTGGAAAACCAGGATCCGCTGACGATCAAGGCCTACCAGTACGACATGGTTTGCAACGGCTTCGAAATCGCCTCTGGCTCGATCCGTAACCAGCTGCCGGAAGTCATGGTCAAGGCGTTCGAAATGGTCGGCCTTTCGCAGCAGGACGTGGAAGATCGCTTCGGCGGCCTCTACCGCGCATTCCAGTACGGCGCACCGCCGCATGGCGGCATGGCAGCCGGCGTCGACCGCGTCGTCATGCTTCTGACCGGTGCCAAGAACCTGCGCGAGATCACGCTGTTCCCGATGAACCAGCAGGCTCAGGACCTTCTGATGGGCGCGCCATCGGAAGCGAGCCCCTCGCAGCTGCGCGAACTGGCGATCCGCCCGATCCCGCCGGTCAAGAAGGACTGATCTTCGGTTCTATTTCTGTGACGAGATTGGAAAGCCCGGCGCTCGAAGGAGGCCGGGCTTTCCCGTTTCAGCAGGGCAGGGCTTGGTTGCAGTGCAGCGATCAGACCTTGGTCGGACGGAACCATCGCCGCGTACTTCGAGTTGTAGAGGCAGAATAAACAAATGGAGTAAGACTATGCGCAAGATCGTACTGACCGCTTCGGCGGCATTCATGGCGCTTTCGAGTGCAGCCTTCGCCCAGACGACGATCATCACGCAGGAACCAGCAATGGCACCCGCAACGGTTGTCATGCCAGGCGAAGTCCGCACCTACGTGATGGAACAGCCGGTTGAATCCGTGCCGTACGAAGGCGACGTTCTAGTCGGCCGCGTGCTGCCGGAAGCCGTCCAGGTCCGTCCTGTGCAGGGATATGACTCCTACGGTTACACGGTCGTGAACGATCGCCGCGTCATCGTCGACCCGCAGACGCGCACGGTTATTCAGGTCCTGGAATAGTACTGTCTGATTTCGGTTAGTATTTGAGAGACCGGGGCTGCCACCGCAGCTCCGGTCTTTTTGCGTCGGAGCTTTTAGTCCGTATCGCTTCGGGGCCGCTACCGTCGCCGTCTCGCAGATATTCCCGTACCACGCTTGGCATCTGCAATTCTCTCCGCTATAGGTCGCCCATCACAAGGACTCAGGTGAAACTCCCGAGTGGCTCTTCCGGCCGCCGATCCGCCGGACAACGCAAAGCATCAGCCGTCTTTCTCACCCTGGAGGATACCTCCCGGCGGATGCGCTTTATTTGCGAAGTTTCCAATACATGACACAGTCAATTTCCGCCTATCGGCGCGAATGGTTTTCGAACATTCGCGGCGATCTCCTTGCCGGCATCGTCGTTGCGCTCGCGCTCATCCCCGAAGCTGTCGGTTTTTCCATCATTGCCGGCGTTGATCCAAAGGTCGGCCTGTTCGCCTCGGTCGCCATTGCCTGCACCACCGCGATCACCGGTGGCCGCCCGGCCATGATTTCGGCCGCCACGGCTGCCACTGCGGTGCTGATGGGGCCCCTGGTACGCGATCACGGCATTCAGTACCTGTTTGCCGCAACCATCCTGATGGGCATCCTGCAGATCTTCGCCGGCATGCTGAAACTCGGTCGCCTGATGCGGTTCGTGTCGAAATCGGTCATGACCGGCTTCGTCAACTCACTGGCGATCCTGATCTTTTTGGCTCAGCTGCCGCAGCTCATCAACGTTCCCGAAGTGACCTACCTGCTCATCGCATTGGCGCTCGGCATCATCTATCTGTTTCCCTATGTAACCAAAGCCATCCCGTCACCCCTTGTGGCGATCGCTGCCGTTACCATTCTGGCGCTCTCCTTCGGCATAGAGGTTCCGACCGTTGCCGATCTTGGCGCGATGCCGACGGCGCTTCCAGACTTCCTGTTGCCGGACGTGCCACTGACCTTCGAGACGCTGCGGATCATCTTTCCGTATTCGCTGGCACTCGCAGCCGTCGGTCTTCTGGAATCGCTGCTGACCGCACAGATCGTCGATGAAATGACAGACACGACCAGCAGCAAGACAAAAGAATGTTTCGGTCAGGGCAGCGGCAACATCGTTGCAGCCCTGTTCGGCGGCATGGGCGGCTGCGCCATGATCGGCCAATCGGTGATCAACGTCACGTCAGGCGGGCGCGGCCGGCTTTCGACCTTTGCCTCCGGCATATACCTGCTGATCCTGCTTCTGGTGCTTGATGATATCCTGCGCATTGTGCCGGTTGCAGCACTCGTGGCCGTCATGATCATGGTGGCGATCGGCACGTTCTCTTGGAAGTCGGTCATCGATCTCAAGCGGCATCCCGGTACATCCTCGATCGTCATGCTCTCGACCGTCGCGGTTGTTCTGGCAACGCACGATCTGTCGAAGGGCGTCATCGTCGGCGTGCTTCTGTCGGGTGTGTTCTTTGCGGGCAAGGTGGCCAGGATGGTGCGCGTGTCCTCCAGCCTTTCCGAAGAAGGCAAGGCAAGAACCTATGCGGTTGAAGGACAGGTCTTCTTCGCCTCGGCAGACGCTCTCGTTGACGCCTTCGATTTCGCCGAAAGCCTGGAACGCGTCACGATCGACGTTCGCCGTGCGCACCTCTGGGATATCTCGGCCGTCGGTGCACTCGACCGTGCAGTGATGAAATTCCGTAGCCGCGGCATCGCCGTCGAGGTGATCGGTGCCAACGAGGCAAGCGCCTCGATGATCGACCGGTTCGCGCTGCACGACAAGGAACACGCAGCCCTTTCGGCAACCCCCGGACACTGAAGCGGCGCACCTATCCTGAACAAGACAAAGCCCCGGCAATCGCTTGCCGGGGCTTTTTCATTCATCCCGTAGAGGGAAGCGATCAGTCGTTCGCGGAGACCTTGACGCCCAGCACGTTCGGCAGCGTGTTCGGTGCGCCCATTGCCGCGCCCATGATCATCGGGAACGGAACAGGGTTTGCCGGCTCTGCCGTGATCGTCAGGTTCTCGGGCTTGTCGAGATAGGTGTTGACGGCCTGGCTCAGCATGTTCTGCAGTTCCGGAATGTTATACTGCGACAGCACGATCGGCGTCATCGCCTTGATCATCTGTGCCATCTGCGGGCCGTTCGAACCCTGCTTCTTGCCGGCATAATCCAGCGCCTTCGCCGTCACGCCATCATCCTCGAAGCGGATCTGGGCCGCGTTGAACGTGAGCCGCTGCATCAGGCCAAGCATGGCAAGGTTTGCCGCCTGTTGCGCTTCCTGCTTGTTCGGGTTGGCTTCCAGCGCCTTTGCGGTTTCCTGAGCGGACTTCAGGAAGTCGATCGTATAGCCGGAAAAGCTGAAGGACAGATCGAGACGGCCAACCTTGTCGAAGTCGATCGCATATTCCTCGACGGCGACAGTACCGTCGTTCTGCGTCCATGTGCCGTTGAGGTTGATGCTGCCATCCAGAGTGTTGACGCCAAGCGCCTGGATTGCCTCGCGCGACTGCGGGTCGTCGATGATGCTGAGATCCGCCTTGATTTCGTTCAGTGCCATATCGAAGTCGATACCGGAATTGTCGTCCGCAACCTCCGTCGTGACGCTGCTCGGGCCGACTGTGAGAACGGTCTTGCCGCCGACTGCGACGGTCGTGGCGCCGGTCTTGGCTTCCTCGTAGAGCAGGAGCGACTCGATTGTGTTCTTCGTGGCGTCCGCCGGTACCGTGACGCCGCTCATCGTGATGTCGGACGCGCTGATCGTGGTGGCTTCATGCGAAACGTTGATGTTAGGGAAGGTCACCTTGTCGATCGTGTAGCCACCCTCGGCTTCTTCGACGCCATCCATCGTCACAGTGCCGATCGGCATCTTCTGCGGAGCCCCTGAGGGATTGTAGGTCGCGCCTGTAAGCGTCACCTTCGACCCGTCGACGGCAACCGACTGGGCTTCGAGCGCGCCGCCCTGGATGACGAGCGCGGCGTTGATCTTCTTCAGAAGATCGTTGCCGTCGAGAGCCAAGGCCGGCCCGGCAAACACCGACAGCGCTGTGGCGGCGGCAAGCAGGCGCGCCGTGGTGGAAAAGTGGGTCATAGGTCCTCCTGGCGGGCGGCACGGCCCGGGATCAATTACAGTCTGGCTGAGGCAAGAGTTAAGGCGGACGGTGCAAAACGTCCATGCCGTAGTGTCCATTCGCTTCGGCATAATTGCGGCAGCGTAAATGTTTGTCGCCAAACAGTGAAAACTTGTGTCATCGGCCCGATCATCCACAGGGCGTTTGGATAGGTTTCTTGCCGGGAATCAGGGATTTCTATAGTCAAGTGCCATGGGAAAAATTGTAACTCCACTTGGCGACGGCTCGGGAGACGGCGGCGGCGACCACATTCAGGCGGTTGACCTGAAGGCAGCGCTCGAAGAGCGCTATCTTGCCTACGCTCTTTCCACGATCATGCACCGTGCTCTGCCTGATGTGCGCGACGGTCTGAAACCCGTCCATCGCCGTATCGTCTACGCGATGAACGAGATGGGCCTTCGCCCCAACTCGGCCTTCCGCAAATGCGCGAAGATCGTCGGTGAAGTGATGGGTAACTACCATCCGCACGGCGACCAATCGATCTACGATGCGCTTGCCCGTCTCGCGCAGGATTTCTCGCAGCGCTATCCGCTGGTCAACGGCCAGGGCAATTTCGGCAATATCGACGGCGATAGCCCCGCCGCGATGCGTTACACCGAATCGAAGATGACTGCCGTTGCCGAACTGCTGCTGCAGGGAATCGGCGAGGATGCGGTCGACTTTCGCGATACCTACGACGAGAGCAACTCCGAACCGACGGTTCTGCCCGGTGCCTTCCCGAACCTGCTGGCCAACGGCGCCTCGGGGATCGCGGTCGGCATGGCGACGTCGATCCCGTCGCACAATGCCCATGAAGTCTGCGACGCGGCGCTGCATCTCATCGCCCATCCGGATGCCAGCGTCGAAAAGCTGCTCGAGTTCATGCCGGGTCCGGATCTTCCGACCGGCGGCATCATCATCGATAACCGCGAGTCGATCCTCGAGAGCTACAAGACAGGTCGCGGCGGCTTCCGCGTCCGCGCCAAGTGGGAGATCGAGGATCTCGGCCGCGGCGGCTATCAGATCGTCGTCACCGAAATTCCCTACCAGGTGCAGAAGTCGCGCCTGATCGAAAAGATCGCCGAACTGCTGATTGCCCGCAGGCTGCCGCTGCTCGACGACATCCGCGACGAATCCGCCGAAGACGTCCGCATCATCATCGTGCCGAAGAACCGCACGGTCGATGCGACGCTGCTGATGGAATCGATGTTCAAGCTGACCGAGCTTGAAAACCGCATTCCGCTCAACATGAACTTGCTCTCGATGGGGCGCGTGCCGCGGGTGATGGCGCTGAACGAGGTGCTGCTCGAATGGCTGGCGCATCGCAAGGACGTGCTGGTTCGCCGCTCCCGCTACCGTCTGGCAGCAATCGACCGGCGGCTGGAAATCCTCGGCGGCCTGCTGATCGCCTATCTCAACATCGACGAGGTGATCCGCATCATCCGCGAGGAGGACGAGCCGAAGCCTGTCATGGTGGCGCGCTGGTCTCTGACCGACCTGCAGGTGGAATCGATCCTCAACATGCGGCTGCGCAATTTGCGCAAGCTCGAAGAGTTCGAGATCCGCACCGAGCACGATAATCTGACCAAGGAAAAGGGCGAGATCGAAGCGCTTCTCGCCTCCGACGAACAGCAGTGGAAGACCGTTGCCTGGGAGATCCAGGAGGTCAAGAAACAGTATGCCAAGGCGACCGAACTTGGCCGCCGCCGCACCCAATTCGCCAATGCGCCGGAAGCCAATCTGGAAGCAATCCAGCAGGCGATGATCGAAAAGGAACCGATCACCGTCGTGATTTCGCAGAAGGGCTGGATCCGCGCCTTGAAGGGGCATGTGACCGATACGTCGGGCCTCGTCTTCAAGGAAGGAGACGGACCGAAGATCGCGTTCACGGCGCAGACGACCGACAAGCTGCTGCTGGTGACAACAGGCGGCAAGGCCTACACGCTCGGCGCCGATAAGCTGCCGGGCGGCCGCGGTCATGGCGAGCCGATCCGCATCATCGTCGACATGGAGAACGACCAGGACATCCTGACCGCCTTCGTCCACGACGCCAGCCGCAAGATGGTGATCGCCTCGACCGCCGGCTATGGCTTTGTCATTGCCGAAAGCGAGATGGTGGCCAACACCCGCAAGGGCAAGCAGGTCATGAACGTCTCGATGCCGGACGAGGCAAAGCTGGTCGTTCAGGTCAAGGGCGATCACGTCGCGATTGTCGGCGAGAACCGCAAGATGCTGGTCTTTCCGCTCGACCAGTTGCCGGAAATGACACGCGGCAAGGGCGTGCGCCTGCAGCGCTACAAGGGCGGCGGCATCTCCGACATCAAGTGTTTCGCAATCGATACCGGGCTTGCCTGGGAAGACAGTGCCGGACGCGCCTTCAACCGCAGCAAGGATGAGCTTCTCGAATGGATGGGTGACCGCGCCTCCGCCGGCCGCACCGTTCCGAAGGGCTTTCCGCGCAGCGGCAAATTCGCCGGCTGATCAGGCCTTTGGATTGAGACGGTTCGCCCTGATGGGCGGACCGGTTCAGGGGTAGGGGACCGTGTGATCGCGAAGGAACCGCGCTGCACCATCCTCGTCGATCTCGCCGGCTGCGACGGAGAGGATGAATTGGTAGAGCGTGGCGTCATCGGTATCGATGGCATACCCGTTGTCCATCAGGAAGACACCGGCTGAGACGATCGCGATCCGCTTGTTTCCGTCGATGAAAGCATTGTTCATTGCAAGAACGTAAAGATACGCTACCGCCAGCTCGATGAGGTCTGTCGATCCATATGCAACCTTGTTGACGGCAAGCATCAGCGCAGATTCCAGCGCGCCCTCATCGCGCAAACCATAAGCCCCACCGAATCTTTCGATCTGGCGCAGGTGGAGGCGTTCAACCAGCGCTCGTGAAAGAAATTGGATGGCCATCACTCGGCCAGCTTCTTGAGGGCAACCTTGTATCTGTCCATGAAGCGCTCCGCATGCTCTAGCTGACGGTTGAAATCGTCATCGAGCGGCTTCAAGACCAGCTTCCCTGCTTCTTCGCTAAGATCGATATTATCTCCCGCGCGCAACCCCATCCGCTCCAGAATCTCCTTCGGGATGATGATGCCTTCGGAATTGCCGATCTTGCGGATGGTGGTCTTCATGCGCGTATTCTCGTGTTGCAACGCGAGTTACAACATGAGGATGGCCGATTTGCAATGCCGTCGGGAGAGGGGGCGTCAGACGTCGCGCGCCGGATCGGCAAGTTCCCATCCGCGGGCCGTCAGGTGTTCCTGAGGCTGGTAGCGGGTCTTGTAGCCCATCTTGGGCGAGCCCTTCACCCAGTAGCCGAGATAGACATGCGGCAGGCCGAGCGTCTTCGTGCGGTTGATATGGTCGAGGATCATGAAGGTGCCGAGAGAGCGCTTTTCGAGATCGGGGTTGAAGAAGGAATAGACCATCGACAGCCCGTCGCTCATCATGTCGGTCAGCGCCACGGCGAGCAATTCGCCCCTCGGCGTGCCGGCGATACCGTCTCCCGGCTCGCGGCGGCGGTATTCGATGACGCGGGTGTTGACGTGCGAATCCTCGACCATGATTGCGTAGTCGAGGGCGGACATGTCCGACATCCCGCCGCGCTGGTGACGGCTGTCGAGATACCGTCGGAACAGGGAGAACTGTTCGGTCGACGGCTGCGCTGGACCAAGGGTCGCAATGATGTCGCTGTTGGTCGCGAGAACGCGCCTCATGGACTTCGCCGGCTGGAAGTCGCCTGCAAGGATTCGAACAGAAACGCAGGCACGGCACGCTTCGCAGGCTGGCCGGTAGGCGATGTTCTGGGACCGTCGAAACCCGCCTTGGGTCAATAGGTCGTTCATCTCCGCCGCGCGAGGACCGACGAGATGCGTGAACACCTTGCGTTCCATTTCACCCGATAGATACGGACAAATCGCCGGTGCCGTCAGGTAGAACTGAGGTGATGGCGTTGTCTGTGTGTTCATAGAGGTGCAGCCCGGTCCGTCGTCTTGCTCGTGGCGCTACTGATCCTAGCATGGCGCATAACGCGGAAACGTCAACTGGCGCATTTGCCGGTTGACGCATCCCTAGATCACTGTTGCGGTCTTACGACCTGCGGACGACGACGGTGCCGAGGAGGAGATCGTGAACCAGCCGCGAGCGCTCGATAAACAGCCCGGCCAGGAGCACCAGCGGCGTCAGTACCGAATTGATCACCCAGAACAGTACCGTGTGAACCATGGCAGTCAGGAAATCCATCCGGCGCCCGTCGACCCGTGTCATGGCAAGCCCCATGGCGCGCATGCCCGGAGATCCCTGGCTGGCGCCACCGAGCGTCAGGCCGAAATAGAGGAGGGCGACGATGAAGAACAACGCGGGATAGAGCATGAAGCCAAGCCCGAGCGTCAGAATTCCCAAGAAGAACACGATCACCGCTGCAGGGATGCACAGCAGAAGAACGAACAGGTAATCGATGACAAAGGCGAAGATCCGGCGTGACAGAACGCCGCTATAGGCGCGCCAATTGTCCGGTGCGGCATAGGTCGGGTTCGGTTCGAAGCTCATTCGCGTGGTTCTCCAGTTGTACCAAACCCGATATAAGAGGTGGCAAGCCCAACAGCAAGGTTTGCCACCATAGGCTTTAAACCCGGCCGAGTTTCTTCGCGGCCTCGATCGCAAAGTAGGTCAGGATGCCGTCGCAGCCGGCGCGCTTGAAGCAGAGCAGCGTCTCCATCATGATCCGGTCGCCGTCGATCCAGCCGTTCATCGCCGCCGCCTTGATCTGCGAATATTCGCCGGAGACCTGATAGGCGTAGGTCGGCAGGCCGAAGGCTTCCTTCACGCGCCAACAGATGTCGAGATAGGCGATGCCCGGCTTGACCATCAGCATGTCGGCGCCTTCTTCCACGTCGAGTGCCGCGTCGCGCATCGCTTCGGTGCCGTTGGCGGGCGAGATGTAATAGGCGTTCTTGTCGCCCTTCAGGAGCCCGCTCGTATTGATCGCCTCACGGTACGGACCGTAAAATCCCGAGGAGAACTTTGTCGCATAGGACATGATGCCGACATCCTGGTGACCGGCAGCGTCGAGCCCGCGGCGGATGGCGCCGATGCGACCGTCCATCATCTCGGACGGCGCGATGATGTCGGCACCTGCATCCGCCTGCAGGACCGCCGCCTTGATCACCTGATCAACCGTCTCGTCGTTGACGATCATGCCCTCACGCAGGATGCCGTCATGGCCATGGCTGGTAAACGGGTCGAGCGCCACATCGGTGATGACGCCGATATTGGGCACCGCTTTCTTCGCGGCGATGGTGAACTGGTTGATGAGGTTGTTCGGATCGAGGATCGCTGATCCCGTCTCATCGCGCAGGTTCATCTCGATGTCGGGGAAGGGCGCAACAGCGGGAATGCCGAGATCGGCCGCTTCCCTGATAGCCTCCACCGCCTTGTCGACGCTCATCCGGTTGACCCCGGGCATCGACTTGATCGGATCGACGATGCCGGTGCCGGGCACGATGAAGATCGGCCAGATCAGGTCGTCCACGCTTAGCCGGTTCTCCTGCACCATGCGTCGCGTCCAGTCTGCCTTGCGGTTGCGCCGCATGCGGCGATGACCGGTGACGTGGTCGACGAGGTGGGTCTTGTCCATGACGGATACTCCGTTCTTATTGCTCGCTGCTGACGAGAGCGTTTCCTGGCTGGATTGAAAGATTCTGCCGCAGCGGGCTTGTGTCAGGTCAAACGCTCTAACACGCGAGAAACTGTTTATGAATGGGGCTTACTGCGCATTGCTGCCATGCGGCATGCTGGCGGCTCGCGACGTCTCCCGATATGATCGCCGGTATGGAATCTGATTCACCCACGGTACCCAAGCGCACGCTGACGGAAATCCTTTTCGTCGTCTTCCTCAGGATTATCGCGGTTGCCTGCCTATGGTTCGGCATCCAGTACTGGGCGATGCTGGTCGGCTATTCGCTGCACGGCATGGCGCGCTTTGATCTTCTGGCGCCGCCCTGGAAAGTGGCGGCGGCCTCGCTTGCCGTTCTGTTTCCGGTTGCCTCGCTCGGTTTGTGGCTCACCGTGTCCTGGGGCGCGGTGCTCTGGACCATCGCAGCGTTCTCGCAGGTGCTGATGTATCTCGTCTGGCCAGAAATCTTCGGACGGAACACTCTTGTGCCCATCCTGCACGGCCTCGTGGCCGCCATTTACGGCGTGTTTCGGCTCTCTTTATGGCTGGAAGAGCGGCGCAAGGCGGAGCGGGTAAGGATTGATTCACCTTGACCCTAAAGCTTTGGCGCCTTGATTTGGCCTGAAATTTCGACCTAATCCATTGATTTCAATAGGGCGGAAATAAGGGTGAGGGGGAGGCAGCTAGACTGCCGACGATTGGAAAAACTTCTGCAAGATTTTGTTAACCCTTTGTTTTAAGTCGAATTTTATGCGCTTTCGTTAGTGTCTGTCTCAAGGCGGGAATAAACAAACACACCGCCAAGCAAAACAGTGAGGCAGTCATGATGAACACGAAAATGAAGCCGCAGGCACCGGTCGCAGCAGACATCAACGAAGACCCGATCCGTTCGCTTTACATGGAATCGCTCCACCTGGTCGAGCGCCTTCACCGCCGCCTGCTCGACGTCATCAAGGACGAGTTCGACCGCCAGGGTCGCGACGACGTCAACGCCATCCAGGCACTTCTCCTCTTCAACATCGGCAACTCGGAACTCACTGCCGGTGAACTGCGCTCGCGCGGTTACTATCTCGGCTCCAACGTTTCCTACAACGTCAAGAAGCTGGTCGACCTCGGTTTCATCAACCACCAGCGTTCGCGCATCGACCGCCGCTCGGTCCGCATCAGCCTGACCAAGGAAGGCCAGGAAGTCGCAGAAACCGTCGCCAAGCTCTATGATCGCCACGTCGGCTCGATCGAAAAGGTCGGCGGCATCGGCGAAGGCGAGTTCTCGCAGATGAACAAGCTGCTGCAGCGCCTCGACCGCTTCTGGAACGACAGCATCGCTTACCGCATGTAATATCTGCCATCGCCGCGCCGCGCTCCTGAACCACCGGAGGCGCGACGGCGGCACGGCAAAGACAACTGTCGGCGCCTGCATTTCCTCCAGTCATGCAGTGGCACGACACACATATCGGGCGGAGCGTAGCAATACGCTCCGCCGATCCCGTTTCAGAGCTCCAGATGTCCTCTGTCATGGTCGCCTGATGCAGGCTCTTTCAGAACACCGGAACGCAGCGTTCTCTCGCTCCACAGCGCACTCCCAACCTCCCGAAATGGCTTCGAGTTCGCGCCTGCCACATTTCCCGTTAAGTATCTCGAAGGAGGCCGAAAAGTCACGCTTTCACACGGCTTTGTGACGCTGCGGAAACTGACACGAATTGGCCATATTGCTATGGGACCGCCATGCTTGAACAGGTTCGGGAAACTCGTGCTACTCCAGATGGCCCCCCGAGCATTTCCAGCAGCCCAGCCGCGGAATTTTGCGCGTTTATTAACCATATCCCTGTAGCGCTTTTGTTTTGAAGCCTCTGGGACCAGATGGACAGGATGATGTCGAAAAAGATCGGATCGGAATTGCTTTCCCGCCGCGCCATGTTGCGTTCGGCCGTCTCCGTGGGTGCCGCCGTTCTGGCCGCGCCGGCTTTGGCGCAGTCGACGCTCGATGGCATCATGACCGCGCCTCGTCGTGGCAACTGGGATGACCAGTTCGATGCGCGTGGTTCGCGCTCGGCCGTCGGTGTCGTCTCCAACAATCCGATCCTTGGTTCCGAAGGCCCGGCAAACATCCAGCAGGCGATCGCCTTCTATCAGCAGATCGTTTCTGCAGGTGGCTGGCCCGATGTCAATTCGTCCGTGCGCCTGCAGCTCGGCGTCGTTGATCCGTCTGTGCAGAACCTGCGCCGTCGCCTGATGATCGCCGGCGATCTCGATCAGTCCGCAGGCATGTCCAGCTCGTTCGACAGCAATGTCGACGGTGCCGTCAAGCGCTTCCAGGCCCGTCACGGCCTGCCGGCAGATGGCGTGCTTGGCGAATTCAGCGTCAAGGCGATGAACGTTCCGGCCCAGACACGTCTGATGCAGCTCGAAACCAACCGGGTTCGCCTGCAGTCGATGTCCGGTGATCTCGGTTCGCGTTACGTCATGGTCAACATCCCGGCGGCCTATGTTGAAGCGGTCGAGAACGATCGCGTGGCGCTGCGCACCAATGCGGTCGTCGGCCGTATCGACCGCCCGACCCATGCGATCAATTCGAAAATCTACGAAGTCATCCTCAATCCTTACTGGACCGCACCGCGCTCGATCGTCGAAAAAGACATCGTGCCGTTGATGCGCAAGGACCCGACTTACCTAACACGCAACAACATCCGTCTGATCGACGGTCGTGGCCAGGAAGTGTCGCCGGAAACCGTGGATTGGAATGCCCCCAAGGCGCCGAACTTCATGTTCCGCCAGGATCCGGGCAAGATCAACGCGATGTCCTCGACGAAGATCAACTTCCACAACCCGAACAACGAATACATGCACGACACGCCCCAGCAGGGCCTGTTCAACAAGCTGATGCGCTTTGAGTCCTCGGGCTGCATGCGTATCCAGAACGTGCGCGATCTCGTGACCTGGCTGCTGCGTGACACGCCCGGCTGGTCGCGTCAGGAAATCGAACGGGTTATCGCTGCTCGCCAGAACAACCCGATCAAGCTCAGCCAGGAAGTTCCGGTCTATATCGTCTATGTCACGGCATGGTCGGCAAAGGACCAGGTCGTCCAGTTCCGCGACGACATCTACCAGCGCGACGGCAACCAGGAACTGGCTCTGCAGACCACGACCGGCGTGGAGCGTGCCTCCGGTGCGATCACCGAACAGGATCTCCTGCCGCAATAAGCAGGACGTCGCTGACGAACGACCAATTCGATTGAAAGGCCGCATCGCCCAAAAGGGTGGTGCGGCCTTTTGCCGTTGTCTCGAAACGGAGTTGGACGCGCAAATGTCGCTCCGTGTATTGCCCTGATCGGAAGGGAAGGCTAAGACGCGTCACATCGCCTGCCACCCTTCGAGGAGCCTCGCACATGTCCAATACCGAAGCATTCTTCTCCCGCCCGCTGGCCGAATCCGATCCGGATATTTTCGGCGCGATCGAGAAGGAACTTGGCCGTCAGCGCCATGAGATCGAACTGATCGCCTCGGAAAACATCGTGTCGCGCGCCGTGCTCGAAGCCCAGGGCTCGATCATGACCAACAAGTATGCCGAAGGCTATCCGGGCAAGCGCTACTACGGCGGCTGCCAGTTCGTCGACATCGCCGAAGAACTTGCCATCGAACGTGCCAAAAAGCTGTTCGGTGTGAACTTCGCCAACGTCCAGCCCAATTCCGGTTCGCAGATGAACCAGGCCGTGTTCCTGGCGCTGCTGCAGCCGGGCGACACATTCATGGGCCTCGATCTCAACTCGGGCGGTCACCTGACCCACGGCTCGCCGGTCAACATGTCCGGCAAGTGGTTCAACGTTGTGTCCTACGGCGTTCGTGAAGGCGACAACCTTCTCGATATGGATGCCGTGGCCGAGAAGGCCCGCACGATCAAGCCGAAGCTGATCATCGCCGGCGGCACGGCCTATTCCCGCACCTGGGACTGGAAGCGTTTCCGCGAGATCGCCGACGAAGTCGGCGCCTATCTCATGGTCGACATGGCGCATATCGCCGGTCTCGTTGCCGGCAACCAGCATCCGTCGCCGTTCCCGCACTGCCATGTCGCGACCACCACGACCCACAAGTCGCTGCGCGGACCGCGCGGCGGCATGATCCTTACCAATGACGAGGATCTGGCGAAGAAATTCAACTCGGCTGTCTTCCCCGGCCTGCAGGGCGGCCCGCTGATGCATGTCATCGCCGCCAAGGCGGTGGCCTTCGGCGAAGCGCTGCAGCCTGAATTCCAGGATTACGCGGCTCAGATCGTCAAGAACGCCAAGGCCCTGTCGGAAACGCTGGTGGCAGGCGGTCTCGACATCGTCTCCGGCGGCACCGACAACCACCTGATGCTGGTCGATCTGCGCAAGAAGAACGCGACCGGAAAGCGGGCCGAAGCAGCGCTTGGCCGCGGCTATATCACCTGCAACAAGAACGGCATTCCGTTCGATCCTGAAAAGCCATTCGTCACGTCCGGTATCCGTCTCGGCACGCCGGCCGGAACGACGCGCGGCTTCAAGGAAGCCGAGTTCACCGAAATCGGCAACCTGATCGTCGAACTGCTTGACGGCCTGAAGACGGCCAATTCGGACGAGGGCAATGCGGTGGTGGAAGCGGGTGTCCGCGAAAAGGTGATGACGCTCACCAATCGCTTCCCGATGTACCCGTACCTCTAAGGAAACACGATGCGCTGCCCCTATTGCGGTTCGGAGGATACCCAGGTCAAGGACTCGCGTCCGGCCGAGGATTTCACCTCTATAAGGCGGCGGCGCATTTGCCCTGACTGCGGCGGTCGCTTCACGACATTCGAGCGCGTGCAGTTGCGCGAGCTGCTGGTGTCCAAGAAGACCGGCCGCAAGGTACCGTTCGACCGCAACAAGCTGGTGCGGTCGTTCCAGATTGCGTTGCGCAAGCGGCCGGTTGATCCCGACCGCATCGAGCGCGCCGTCTCCGGCATCGTCCGGCGCCTCGAAAGCTCGGGCGAGAGCGAAATCTCCTCCGAAGAGATCGGCCTGCAGGTGCTCGAATCGCTGAAAAGCCTCGATGACGTCGCCTTCGTGCGCTACGCATCCGTCTATCGCGACTTCTCCCATGCGGAGGACTTCGAGAAAGTGATATCCGAGATCAACGCCAAGATTGCCCGCGATCCCGGGCTGGAGTCCTGACGCCATGTCGGAGGCCGACGACCAGCGGTTCATGGCCGCAGCGCTGAGGCTGTCGCGCTGGCATGAAGGCCAGACCATGACCAATCCATCGGTCGGCTGCGTGCTCGTCAGGGATGGTGCCATTGTTGGTGCAGCGGTCACGGCCCGCGACGGCCGACCACATGCGGAAGCCCGCGCGCTCGCCGTTGCCGGCGAGAAGGCGAGGGGTGCGACCGCCTATGTGACGCTCGAACCTTGCGCCCATCACGGCAAGACCCCGCCCTGCGCCAATGCGCTCGTGGCGGCCGGTGTTTCCCGCGTTGTCGTCAGCGTCGCCGATCCCGATCCGCGCGTCTCCGGTCAGGGATTGAAGATCCTGCACGATGCGGGCATCGCGACCGAGCTTGGCCTCATGGAAGATGACGGCAAGCGCGCGCTCGCCGGTTATCTCTCCCGCCAGATCCGCCACCGCCCTTACGTCACGCTCAAGCTTGCCGTCTCGGCCGATGTAATGCTGGGACGCCGTGGCGAGGAAGTGCTGATCACCGGGCCGCTCGCCCGTGCCCAGGTGCATGTCATGCGCGCCGAAAGCGATGCGATCCTGGTTGGTATGGGAACCGTCCGTTCCGACGATCCGCAACTAACGGTCCGGCTTCCCGAGATGAGCGACAGATCGCCCGTCCGCATTATTCTAGACCGCCGTCTCGAACTGCCGCTCGACAGCCTTCTGGTGAAGTCTGCCCGCGACGTGCCTGTGATCGTCGCCTGCGTGCCGGTCTCGCAAGAGTCCGAAAAGCGCGAGAAACTTCTGGCCGCAGGTGTCGATGTGATCGAGGCAGGCGATCTCGCAGCACTTCTCGACCAGTTGGCGACACGCGGAATTTCCCTGCTGTTTGTCGAAGGCGGCGCGACGATCGGAAAGGCATTCCTTGATGCCGGCCTCGTCGACCGGATCGTGGTCTCGCAGGGACCGACGACGGTGGGTGAGGGTGGTCTTGAATCGCCTCTGTCGCCATCCGATATGCCGGAAGGGTTCAAGCTGGTTCGTCAGGATGCGTTCGGTCCCGACCGTTCCTACGATTTTCAGAAAATCGAGCAGTCATAGAGGTCGTCGATGTTTACCGGAATTGTCACCGATGTCGGAACCGTAGCGGCGACGACCCCGATGGACGAGGGCGTCAAGCTCCGCATCGCCACGAGCTACGATCCGAAGACCATCGCGATGGGCGCCTCGATCGCCCATGGAGGTGTCTGCCTGACCGTGACCAACTTGCCCGAGGACGGCAGCAATGAGCGCTGGTTCGAAGTGGAAGCCTGGGAAGAAGCGCTGCGGCTGACGACGATCGCCGGCTGGACATCCGGGACCCGCGTCAATCTGGAGCGGGCGCTGAAGATCGGCGACGAACTGGGCGGCCACATCGTCTCCGGCCATGTCGACGGCAAGGCGGAGATCCTGTCCGTGACCTCTGAAGGCGAAGCGGTACGCATCCGCCTGCGGGCGCCGGAAAGCCTTGCCCGCTTCGTCGCGCCTAAGGGATCGGTTGCGCTCGATGGCACATCCCTGACCGTCAATGCGGTCGATGGCACCGATTTCGACGTGCTGCTGATCAGGCACACGCTGGGCGTCACCACATGGGGCGATCGCCAGGCCGGCGATTTCGTCAATTTCGAAGTCGATACGATGGCCCGCTACGCAGCAAGGCTGGCCCAGTTCCCGACAGGCTGAGGCTGACCCGACGATATGCGGAAACAGCCGGCAGCGGGCAAGCTGCGCTCCTCCTGTTCCGCCCCGATGGCGTTGCAGAATAGGTATTCGCGCCCTGCAACGCAGCGTTCAGCGAAAACCACTTGCCATTCCCGGCCGGGCATGTTTTGACCGCCGACTATTCGGCCTGTCGCCCAACGCGCCGATGTAACCAAGGTGAAATCATGCCGCAAGAACACGCACCTCACATCCTGATCGTGGAAGCACGGTTTTATGACGACATGGCGGACGCGCTGCTCGATGGCGCAACGACCGCTCTCAAGGATGCGGGTGCGACCTACGACGTGGTGACGGTTCCGGGAGCCCTCGAAATTCCGCCGGCAATCGCCATGGCGCTCGATGCCGGCGATCAGGACGGCACGTCCTATGACGGCTTTGTCGCGCTCGGCATGGTCATCCGTGGCGAAACCTACCATTTCGACATCGTCTCGAACGAATCCTCGCGCGCGCTGATGGATCTTGCGGTCTCCGAATCGCTGGCGATCGGCAACGGCATTATGACCGTCGAGAACGACGAGCAGGCCTGGGTGCGCATCAAGCGGTCTGAGAAGGACAAGGGCGGCTTTGCGGCCCGTGCCTGCCTCACCATGATCGCACTGCGCGAAAAGCTGAATGGTGGTTGATAGAATGACCAAAGAAGGCGAGCATCCGGTCAAGCCGGCAAATCAGCGTGGCGCGGCGCGTTTGGCAGCCGTTCAGGCCCTTTATCAGATGGATGTGGGCGGCACCGGCGTTCTCGAGGTCGTGGCCGAATATGAGGCGCATCGCCTCGGCCAGGAACTCGACGGCGATACCTATCTGAAGGCGGATGCCTCCTGGTTCCGCTCGATCGTTGCCGGCGTCGTGCGCGATCAGGACAAGATCGACCCGCTGATCCGCTCGGCGCTGCAGGAAGACTGGCTGCTGTCGCGGATCGATTCGACCCTGCGCGCCATCCTGCGTGCCGGAACGTTCGAGATCGTCGAGCGCAAGGATGTCCCGGTGGCCGTCATCGTCACCGAGTATGTCGAAATTGCCCGCGCGTTCTTCGAGGAAGACGAGCCGAAGGTCGTCAATGCGGTTCTCGACCGCATTGCCAAGCAGATCCGCGGCGACGCGAAGAAGTAACATCCCGGAAAGAGCATCAGATGGACGAAGCGGTCGAGCGTCAAAGAATTGACTTGAGCACCGCCCGCCGCAGCGTCTTTCTGCTCGCAGGCACCCAGGCCATCCTGGGGTCTGCCACACCTCTCACAGTGTCGATCGGCGCTCTTGCCGGCTACCAGCTTCTCGGCGACGACAAGTCGCTTGCGACAGCGCCGATCACCGCGTTCAACCTCGGCACGGCCGTCGGTGCGGTGCTGATTGCCATCGCGTCCAAGTTCCTGGGCCGCAAGGCGGCCTTCATGTCGGGCGGCATGCTCGGCGCGATCGGCGGCGGGCTTGCGGCAATTGCGCTGTTTCGCGGTGATTTCTGGCTGTTTGCCTTCGCGCTGCTGCTGGTCGGGTCCTGCGCCGGTTTCACCCAGAAGATCCGCTTCGCCGCTGCCGATATTTCTCCCAAAGCCTATAAGCCGCGAGCCATCTCCTGGATCCTCGGGGCCGGTATCGTCTCGGCGATCGTCGGGCCTCAGCTCTCCATCGCCGCAAAGGATTGGCTGGCGCCGGTGACCTTCGCCGGTGCGTTCCTGATGCTGATCCCGCTCTGCCTTGCCGGTATCTGCATCATGGCCTTCCTGCGTCTTCCGACCAAGGCGGATGCGTCGCTCTCAACCCAGCAGCCGCCGGCACGGTCGCTGCGGGAAATCGTCGTGACGCAGCGGTTCATGACCGGCATGGTCTGCGGTATCTGCACCTACGCGCTGATGACCTTCGTGATGACTGGTGCGCCGCTCGCCATGGTGATCGGCTGCGGCTTTCCGACGGAACTGGCGGCGCTCGGCATTCAGTGGCATGTGCTCGCCATGTTCGGCCCAAGCTTTTTCACCGGCATGCTGATCACCCGCTTCGGCGCGGAAAAAGTGGTCGCCGCCGGCCTCGTCACGCTGATGGGCTGCGCGATCGTTGCCCATATGGGCGTGGAATTGTGGAATTTCTGGCTGGCGCTGGTCCTGCTCGGGATAGGTTGGAATTTCGGTTTCATCGGCTCGACCACGATCGTCGCCTCCAGCTATCGCCCGCAGGAGGCCGACAAGGTGCAGGGGTTTCACGACATCGTCCTCTTCGGCACGGTGGCACTGTCCTCCTTCTCCTCGGGCAAGGTGTTCGTCACCTGGGGCTGGTCATTCATCAACCTGGTGATCTGGCCGGTCGCGATCTTCTGCCTTCTTCTCATTCTGGCGCTGATGCTGCGCAGGCCCGTCGCAAAAGCCAACTGACCCGGTTCTATTACCGTCGTAGCGCTTGACGGCGGTTGTTCCTCACCGCAATCTCACCCGCGCATGGCAACAGCTGCGTTCCTTGGGAGGGGAAAGCCGTTGCTGGAGGGTGCAGAATGCCGGGGCGGCATCGCCCGCAGCCGGTCAGGGAGAGGAAAATTCGCATGACTGTAATTCTAGGTGTGATCGTCTGCGGTCTGCTGTCGATCATTTATGCTGCATGGGCCACGCGTTCCGTACTTGCCGCCGATCAAGGCAATCAGCGGATGCAGGAGATCGCCGGTTATATCCGCGAAGGCGCACAGGCCTATCTGTCTCGCCAGTATATGACGATTGCCATCGTCGGTGTGCTGGTTGCGGGTCTCACATGGTTTCTTCTGTCTGGCACGGCAGCCATCGGCTTCATCATCGGCGCCGTTCTCTCGGGCGCTGCCGGCTTCATCGGCATGCACGTCTCGGTGCGGGCCAATGTGCGCACGGCGCAGGCGGCATCCCATAGTCTGGCAGCAGGTCTCGACATTGCCTTCAAGTCTGGCGCCATCACCGGCATGCTTGTCGCGGGCCTCGCACTGCTCGGCGTGTCCATCTACTTTTTCATCCTGACAACCGTGCTCGGCCATGCGGTCGGTTCACGCGAAGTGATCGATGCCCTTGTGGCACTCGGCTTCGGCGCCTCGCTGATCTCAATCTTCGCGCGCCTTGGCGGCGGCATCTTCACCAAAGGCGCCGATGTCGGCGGCGATCTCGTCGGCAAGGTGGAAGCCGGTATTCCGGAAGACGATCCACGCAACCCGGCAACGATCGCCGACAATGTGGGCGACAATGTTGGTGACTGCGCCGGCATGGCGGCCGACCTGTTCGAGACCTACGCAGTCTCGGTCGTTGCGACCATGGTGCTCGCGGCAATCTTCTTTGCCGGCAGCGCCGTCATCGACCAGGCGATGCTCTATCCGCTGGCGATCTGCGGCACCTGCATCATCACCTCGATCGTCGGCACGTTCTTCGTCAAGCTCGGCACAAACGGCTCGATCATGGGCGCCCTCTACAAGGGACTGATCGTGACGGGGCTGCTGTCCATCGTCGGGCTTGCGATCGCGACCTCGATCACCATCGGTTGGGGCACGATCGGCACGGTTGCCGGCATGGACATCACCGGCGCGAGACTGTTTGCCTGCGGCCTCGTCGGGCTGGTCGTGACAGCGCTGATCGTTGTCATCACCGAATACTATACCGGCACCAACAAGCGGCCGGTCAATTCCATCGCCCAGGCTTCCGTCACGGGCCACGGCACCAACGTCATCCAGGGACTGGCCGTCTCGCTGGAATCGACCGCACTGCCGGCACTCGTCATCGTTGGTGGCATCATCTCCACCTATCAGCTCGCCGGACTGTTCGGCACAGGCATCGCCGTCACCGCCATGCTCGGCCTTGCCGGAATGATCGTGGCACTCGATGCCTTCGGCCCTGTCACCGACAATGCCGGCGGCATTGCCGAAATGGCGCATCTGCCGCCGGATGTTCGCAAAGCCACGGATGCTCTGGATGCCGTCGGCAATACGACCAAGGCCGTCACCAAGGGCTACGCGATCGGCTCGGCCGGTCTCGGCGCACTGGTGCTGTTTGCGGCCTATGCCAACGATCTCCAGTACTTCGTGGCAAACGCCGATAAATATCCGTACTTCCAGGGGGTAGGCCAGATCTCGTTCAGCCTGTCCAATCCGTATGTGGTGGCGGGCCTGCTGTTTGGCGGTCTCATCCCATATCTGTTCGGCGGCATCGCCATGACGGCGGTCGGCAAGGCGGCAAGCTCGATCGTCGAGGAAGTTCGCCGGCAGTTCCGCGAAAAGCCCGGCATCATGCAGGGAACGGAAAAGCCCGACTACGGCCGCGCGGTCGATATCCTGACCAAGGCTGCGATTCGCGAAATGATCGTGCCGTCGCTGCTCCCGGTTCTCGCGCCGATCTTCGTCTATTTCGGCGTGCTTCTCGTCTCGGGCGGTGACAAGGCATCTGCCTTTGCAGCGCTCGGCGCCTCGCTTCTCGGCGTCATCATCAACGGCCTGTTCGTCGCGATCTCGATGACCTCGGGCGGCGGCGCCTGGGACAATGCCAAGAAAAGCTTCGAGGACGGTTTCGTCGATAAGGACGGCACCCGCCACATGAAGGGATCCGATGCCCACAAGGCTTCGGTGACAGGCGATACGGTCGGCGATCCCTACAAGGATACGGCAGGCCCTGCCGTCAATCCGGCGATTAAGATCACCAACATCGTCGCCCTTCTGCTGCTGGCGGTTCTCGCCCACTAGAACCAGGTCTCACACAGACAAAAGAAAGCCCGCGGTACCATTGGTATCGCGGGCTTTTTGATATTCGGAAATGCGCTTGTTAGTTGCCCATGCTCTGCAGCATGTTGCGGATCTGGCCGGCACCGCCGCTTGCTGCTCCGGAACCACCCGACAGAAGCTGCTGCAGGAAGGTAAGGTCGCGGCCGCCGGTTGGCGTCGTGCGCGAGATCGTGTCGAACACCTTGCCGTCCTGAAGTGCGTAGTTGGCGCGCTGTGCGACCACGCCGTTCTTGTCGAAATAGATGGCAAGCACGCTCTGCTCGACGATCTGCGGCTTCATGAAGGCTGCCCGACGGTGGCGCTTCTGGGAAATGTAATAGAACACTTCCGTATCGAAGGTCGCGGTCGTCGACGGTGTACCCATGGTCAGGATCACCTGCTCGCGGCTTGAACCGACAGGGATCAGGTTCAGCGACTGCTGGTCAACGACATAGCCGTTGTACATCGTGTCGCCGATTTCCATGGACGTGCAGCCGGAAACTGCAATCGATGCAACGACAAGGGCCGCCGCCGTTTTGCTCAACGCTTTCATTTCGTATCCGAAAACCCGCTTCTTCAACGGTATCCCCCACATGTCGATGTGCCGGCGGAAGCCGGTTACTCTGCTGCTCATACCATTGTGGCTATTCCGGGGACAGCTGACTGCCGCTTGCGGATAGCCGAACCGAAGCCCGCCGATGGCGAATGCATTGCAATTCGTGCCTGCTTCGGTAAACCAGCTTTCGTTTGCATGCAACATCGCCAGCTTCGACCATGACGCAAACATGAAGGCAAATGCAGGAAACACGATGATATTCGGCCTGTTCAAAAAGAAAAACAGCAATCAGACCATCGTCAACCGGCAATACTACGCCCTGACGTCGGCAGCGCGCATCCCCGTCTTCTACGAGGATTTCGGCGTACCCGATACCGTGATGGGCCGGTTTGAAATGCTGTCCATCGTGATGATCCTGTTTTTTCGCCGGACGGCGAAGTCGGGGCCGAGCGGGCAGGAACTGGCGCAGGAGATCGTCGATGCCTTCTTTCAGGATATCGACCATTCGATTCGCGAGCTCGGAATCGGCGACCAGGGGGTTCCGAAGCGGATGAAGAAGCTCGCGGGCATGTTCTACGGTCGGCTAGAAACCTACGCCGCAGCTCTCGACAGCGGCGACGAAACCGCGCTTGCCGCAGCGCTGCACCGTAATATCCATCCTAAAGCCACCGATATACAAGACATGAGCGCACTTGCGCACTGGATGACAACCACCGAAACCGCTATGTCAGCGGTCTCGGAAGATACGATTTCCCGTGGGCTGCTGGTCGTGCCGCAGCCGGTCCGGGAAGGCGAGGAACAATGAAACGCGATCAAGAACCCAGCAAGGCCAAAGGTGGCAAGCCTCCGTTCTCCTATCCTGTGAAGGTCGGAAACATTTCGGCCAATCCCGTCACTGTCACTGTTGAAGCCGATGAAAACGAGCTGAAGGGCTTGGCCGTTCTCTGGGACGTCGTATCGGTCAATTCGTTGAAGGCGGAAATCTACATTGCCCGCTGGAAGAAGGACGGCGTGCGCCTCAAGGGCCACGTCAAGGCCGCTGTCACCCAGGCTTGCGTGGTGACGCTTGATCCTGTGTCGTCGACCATTTCAGAGGATTTCGATCAGGTCTTTGTGCCTGAGGGATCCAAGCTTGCGCGCGTCGTCACGGCCGAAAGCGCCGAGATGGTGGTCGATCCTGATGGTCCGGACCTGCCGGAAATGTTTGTCGGCGATACGATCGATGCGGGCGAGGTCGTTGCCGAGTTCGTGGCACTGGCGATAGACCCTTATCCGCGCAGGCCGGGCATCGATTTCAAGGACCATATCGAGAGCGACCCGAACGATCCGGCGACCAAACCCAATCCGTTTGCCGCGCTCAAGGATTGGAAAAAAGACTGAGACCGGTTGTAAGCAGAAACAAAACCTATATTTTGGCCACGATTTCGCCGGCAGGGCGGCGCATGAGCGTGCCCACTGAAGAAGCAAAAGTCGGCGCAGGCATGTCTTGCAGGCGCGTGCGGCCGGTTAAAACAAGGATCAGGGACGCGTGATCAGAATTTCGATTGACGCCATGGGTGGCGACTTTGGCCCCGAGGTCGTCATGGCGGGCGCCGCGAAGGCGCTCGAACGCCATCCCGACGTCAGTTTTCTCCTCTACGGACTGAAAGCCGAATGCGAGCCGTGGCTTGCGCGCTATCCGAAATTGCGCGAGCGGTCCGTGTTCCATGCGTGTGAACTGGCCGTTGCCATGGACGAGAAGCCGAGTGCGGCGCTACGCCGTGGTCGCTATGTGTCGACCATGTGGCGTTCCATCGAAGCCGTGAAGCTTGGCGAAGCTGATGTCGTTGTGTCCGCCGGCAATACCGGTGCGCTGATGGCAATGTCGAAATTCTGTCTTCGCACGTTGGCGAGTATCGAACGCCCCGCAATTGCAGGCATCTGGCCGACGCTGAAGGGCGAAAGCATCGTTCTCGATATCGGCGCGACGATCGGCGCTGACAGCCAGCAGCTGCTCGATTTCGCCCTGATGGGCGGCGCTATGGCGCGGGCTCTGTTTGAAGTCGATTGCCCGACCGTCGGCCTTCTCAATGTCGGTGTCGAAGAGGTCAAGGGGCAGGAAGAGGTGAAGGAAGCCGGTCGGCTGATCCGCGAAGCCAACCTTCCGCACCTCTCCTATCACGGTTTCGTCGAGGGCGACGATATCGGTCGGGGCACCGTCGACGTTGTGGTGACCGAAGGCTTTACCGGCAATATCGCTCTGAAGACCGCCGAGGGAACCGCGCGCCAGATCGCCACGCTTCTGCGCGAATCCATGTCGCGCACGCTGCTTGCCCGGATCGGCTATCTGCTGGCCAAGCCTGCATTCGATCGACTGCGTGAGAAGATGGACCCGAACAAGGTCAATGGCGGCGTGTTTCTGGGCCTCAACGGCATTGTGATCAAGAGCCATGGAAGCGCCAACGCCGAAGGCATCGCGGCCGCGATCGCAGTCGGCTATGACATGGCGCGAAATGACCTCAACGCCAAAATTTCGCAGGATTTGAAGATTTATCATGCCAGACGCCTGCCGCCGGCCGGCCCTGAAGCCGCATGACGTTAGGATGTGATTTGACTATGATTCGATCAGTTGTTCGCGGTTACGGGGCAGCGCTCCCGAAACGGGTCGTCACCAATCGCGAGCTGGAGACGATGGTCGACACGTCGGACGAGTGGATCGTCCAGCGCACCGGCATCACCCAGCGGTACATCGCCGGCGACGACGAAACGACGGCATCGCTCGGTGAGAAGGCGGCGCGGGCAGCGCTCGATAATGCTGGCCTGACACCTGACGACATCGATCTGGTCCTTCTGGCGACTTCGACGCCGAACAACACCTTTCCCGCGACCGCCGTCGAGATCCAGAACCGGCTCGGCATGAAGCATGGCTACGCTTTCGACATGCAGGCGGTCTGCAGCGGCTTCGTTTACGCGATGACGACGGCAGACCTCCACCTGCGTGGCGGGCTTGCGAAGCGCGCGCTGGTGATCGGCGCCGAAACCTTTTCCCGCATTCTGGACTGGAACGACCGCACAACCTGCGTGCTGTTCGGCGATGGCGCCGGCGCCGTTGTGCTGGAGGCTCAGGAAGGCGAGGGCACGATTGCCGACCGCGGTATCCTGACGGCGCATCTGCGCTCGGACGGATCCCACAAGGACAAGCTCTACGTCGATGGCGGCCCATCGACGACCGGCACGGTCGGGCACCTGAAGATGGAAGGCCGTGAGGTCTTCAAGCATGCGGTGGCTATGATCACCGACGTGATCGAGGACGCATTCGAGGCGACCGGCACGACTGCCGAGGATATCGACTGGCTGGTACCGCACCAGGCCAACCGTCGTATCATTGATGGATCTGCCAAGAAGCTCAACATTCCCACCGAGAAAGTCGTCGTCACCGTCGACATTCACGGCAACACGTCTGCGGCATCGATCCCGCTTGCGCTTTCAGTTGCCTGTGCCGACGGTCGCATCAAGAAGGGCGATCTTGTGATGCTGGAAGCCATGGGTGGCGGCTTCACCTGGGGGGCCGTCCTGATCCGCTGGTGATGCCGGCTGAAAACCTGAGCCATATTATGAAATAATCAATGCCGAACAGATGCTTGGCCCGGGGGCGCTTGACCGTGGGGCACAACCAAAATACTGTTTGCGGGCTTTGATAATATCACATTAAATCAGGCGGGGGACCATGGCCGGCAAGACAGTCACACGCGCGGATCTGGCGGAATCGGTTTTTCGCAAGGTTGGCCTCTCTCGCACGGAATCGGCGGAACTCGTCGAAACGGTAATCGACGAAATCTGCAACGCCATCGTTCGCGGCGAAATGGTCAAGCTTTCGTCGTTTGCGACATTTCAGGTGCGCGCCAAGAACGAGCGCATCGGTCGCAATCCGAAGACAGGCGAGGAAGTACCGATCTCACCCCGCCGGGTGATGACCTTCAAGGCATCCAATGTTTTGAAGCAACGCATCCTCAAAGCGCACACATTGCGCAAGGTCAAGCAGAGGCCGGCAAGCCCTGCGAGCTGACACGCCCGTTTTGCACGCTGGCACCCCTGCCAAAACACCAATCTTGTGAACACACTTGAATCTTTCGGTGCAAGCCGTTGAGAAATGTGCGATTCGACGCATAATCCTCGTCCAGCCTTTCGTGCTGACCCCTTTCGCGCCGCACGGCCGTTCGATCCCTGGAGATTGACACTTGGACAAGAGCCCGGACGCATTCCGCACCATCAGCGAAGTCGCTGACGATCTCGACCTGCCGCAACACGTCCTGCGCTTCTGGGAAACGCGGTTTCCGCAGATCAAGCCGATGAAGCGGGGAGGCGGCCGTCGCTACTACCGCCCGGAGGACGTGGACCTGTTGAAGGGGATCCGTCACCTTCTCTACGACCACGGATACACGATCAAGGGCGTTCAGAAGCTCCTGAAGACGAATGGCAACAAGTTCGTCTCAGCAATCGCATCGGGTGATATCGCCACGATGGAAGCCATCATGGCGGCCAACAGCGAGAAGAATGCCGAGCCTAAAATTTCCACTCAGGAAGAAGATCAGGTCGTCGGGCGCCCGAAGGTAAAGCCGAGCGGCCGGTTCTTCGGTTTCGGCGGGGCCGGGGAGGACCAGTTGGAAGTCTCGGTTGGAAAATCGAGTGTCGGCAAGGAAGACCGTGCCTTGCTGCAGGAGGCACTGTTTGACCTTCTGGAATGCAAGCGCCTGCTGGACCAGGTTCGTTGATCCGATACCTGCTTACATGAACTCACTGTAAATTTACCGTTCACCTCTGGTTCAAACGCGAAGGTACAGCATTTACCTACGAGGAAACACTAGAGGAGATACAAACGTGAAAAAACTCGCAATCATTGTCGTCTCGGCCATGACGGCACTGACGAGCATGGTACCGGCACACGCCTTCCCTGTCGTCAACGCACCGAAGACCATCGAAGCGCCGCAGAGCGTTGATCAGGTCCAGCAGGTTCAGTGGCGGCATCGTGATCGTTGGGAAGGTCGTCGCTACTATCGTCACCATCGCGACTACCGCCGCGGCGACTATTATCGCGGTCGCCACTACCGCGGCCACAATTCGGGTGCGATCATCGGCGGTCTTGCTGCCGGCGCTCTGATTGGCGGTGCCATTGCATCCCAGCCGCGCTACGCCGAACCGCGTTACGTGCAGCCACGTCGTTACGTGAACGCCAATAGCGCGCACGTCAACTGGTGCGCCAACCGCTACCGGTCGTACAGAGCTTACGACAATACGTTCCAGCCCTATAACGGCCCGCGCCAGCTGTGCTACTCGCCCTACTGATAGGGCAGTCGCCAAGGCGTCCTGATAGGCCGGCTCCAGACAATGGGGCCGGCTTTCTTGTTGAAGCAAGACCGTCGATCCGAGATCCATTGAAAGCCGATTTTTTCCTTGCGTGGTGAAGATCATGTCAGTATGGAATGCATGCTTCACGCGACGCCGGTCCGCCGGCTCGAAGCGATGTGGCGGAATGTAGCGCAGCCCGGTAGCGCACTTGACTGGGGGTCAAGGGGTCGTCGGTTCGAATCCGGCCATTCCGACCATTCTTCCTTCGGCGACAGGCTCCCCCAGAGCCGCTTTGACCTGAGCTCGCCATTGGCGAACTCGTCTCTCGTCACGCCATCCTGTTGCCACGTCACTCACCAGAACCTGTGAACGAATGATGGATCATCCCGAACCGCGTTCGACTTATCTGACTACAATTTGCATTTGGCTGGAACGTCAGGGTTCCCGACGCGTTGTCAGATAGGAAAACAAAGGAGAATGTGATGTTGAAGGGTGTTGTACTTTGGGCGATGGGCGTTCCGATCCTTGTAATCGTGCTGCTCTACGCATTCGTATTCTAAAGCTCTGGATCTTTGGCGGTAACGGCCAGCGTTTCGATCTAAAAGGGTCAGCTCCGAGAGACGAGCTGACCCTTTTTCATTTTGGCAGCTGTTGTCGAGATATAGCTCGAGCAAAAAAAGGCCCCGCACTTGCGGGGCCTTTTCAGTCAGTCTTAGATTTCCGGGCAACCAGGGCGATTGGCGAAGGTGATCCGGTCGGGACCCCGACGGGTCATGCCCTGGACGGTGATGCTGCGGCGAGTGGCGCGGACGATCTCCGTCTGACGGAAGCCTTCGTCGCGAGCGGCGGCGCGTGCTTCGCCAGGGCTGCAGCCCATGCGGCGATCGCGTCTGTCGTAATCGCGATCCCTGTCGCGGATCACCGGGCGCACGCCGTCAGGTCCGATGCGCAGCTGTACGTCCTGGGCCGATGCCGGGGCAGTGGCCGCACCAAGGGTGCAGACGGACAAGGCCAAGGCGAGGCCTGCCTTTGCGAAAACATTGATCATTGTATCCTCCGTGTATGGAGCCGTGGCAGGGCCTGCGGCGCAAGATATTCACGGGGATGTAACTGATTTGTGAGTGGTAAAGTTCCGCCTGCGATCAATCAGCAAGTATAGGCGTAGCAGACGTGATAGTAGTTCGCGTTAGCGAAAACGCGCTGTCCGGCTCGCATTCATCAGAAGCTCCTGCTCGGAAGCAAACGACCCCAGGAGCTGCAGAAGACGGTTTTCCTCGTCCTTGTCGAGACGGTAACGGCGCGCAAAGTCAGTTACGCTCCACACCTTCTTCATTCCGGACTGCTGAAGATCGACGGGTGTAATATGCGACATTGTGCCCCCTCACAGATATTGGAGGATGGTATCCTCCAATATCTAGTGCATATAAAAACGACGTTAAATAGAGAAACTTCTTAAGCTCGGTTTGCGCGGAGAAACTACTTTTCCTCGACCTTGACGCCATCCTGGCCGATGCTGAATTCTACGCCATTTGGCTTGGTTTCTTCGCGGTAGACATAGAACCCCAGACCGACGACCAGAACAACGAGAGCGCCGATGATGAAGTACAGATTATTGGAACGCGTCATGAATTTCCCCGACTATGCAATTCTGGCCGGGAAACGCCTATGAGCTCAATATGTTCCAGCGAGTTTCAGGTTTTTTTCAATCGTCGTTTGCGGCGTTGAGATCTTCGGGGCGCATGCCCTCTTCCTGACCGTCTTGCTTCAGTCTCACACCCGGTCCCATTCCGGATCCGCCGTCGCCGGCTGCCAGGAATATAACGCCCCTTGTCTCGAAGAATGCCCTCAGTCTCTCACTGATGGTTGGGTCGGGCAGGGCGTCATGGGCCTCCGCGTTGTCGAATTCGACGGCGGACAGGCCCGAAGCGGCGCAAAGCGCCTCTTTCGAGATGCCGGTGAGTGCGCGCGCTGCGCGAATTTGCGATGAGGTCAACATACGAGAAATCTGGCGCAAGGCGACCCAATGTCAAGGACTTGCGCTTGAGGCAACAACTCAGGCCTGTAACGGCGGCATCGCGGCAGTGGTGTTTCGCTGATAGCGGTTTTCCAGGGCGACGCACGCCCAGAGAATGCCGAGCGAGAGATAGAAATGCCGCCAGTGGTCGGTGTCGATGACGTTGCCGATCATCGCATGTCCCAGGATCAGTACCCATGCAATCATCAGAAAAGGCTGCCAAGGCCTCTCGCGCAGCATATAGCGGAAGCCCATCCACAGGCTGGACCAGATCATGATCTGATACGTCACCGCACCCACCCAGCCATAGGTCGTGAGCGTCTTCAGCCAAATATTGTGCTCGTCTTCGCCGAAGATTTTTCCAAGCGCCATCGGTCCCATGCCGAGCGGTCGCTCCATTGCCATCAGAAAGCCGATCTTATGCCGCTCGAAGCGACCAAGCCGCGCGCCGTCGTAATCCTGCACCAGTTTCGCACGGTTGGAAAACAGGTCGGCGATCTGCGGGATCTGCAAAGCGATCGCAAGGGCGAGCACGAGAGCCACGCCGGCACAAATCGAGATGACCAGGATCTTCAGGCGGAATGCCGTCGTGCGCTCCTTGAGGAGCATGAGGACGATCAGCGCGATGGCACCGAACAGCAGGAGGCCCCAGGCCGCGCGTGAAAACGACAGGAAGATGCCGATCGCCAGCACCAGCATGCCGAGGATGAGAAGGGGGGTACGGATGACCGGGCCGGTCAGCATGCGGTAAAGGAGATAGAGGAGCGGGCCGACCAGATAGGGGCCGAACACGTTGGGGTCCTGAAAGGCGCCCATGGCGCGGTTATAGCGGGTAAAGACATGGGCCCCGGGAAACGCGTCGAAATAGCCGAGGATGCCGAGAGTGGCCGTGATGATGGCGGCCGCCACCCAGGCATGAAAGATGATCTTCAGCCGCCGATGGTCGTTCTCTATGACCGCTGCAAAGAACACGGCGGTGAGCGCAAGAAAGATCGAGACCGCATAATACATACCGGCGCCGGACGAATCCTTCATCACGAAGATGGAAAACAGGCCGCTGATGTTGAAGATCAGCAGCATCGCCATCAGCATCGCGACGGTGCGCGAGATTCTGAGCCCAAACAGGAACCAGAGGCCGATCTGGGCCACCATCATCAGTTCGTAAGGGGCAGGCTCCGACATGACGAAGCCGGACAGAAAGACGCCAAAGGCCAGCATGCCGTTTGCCACGAGAGCGAACACGGCCAGCTGGACGTTGAACGGCCGGTTCTTATGTGCGGCCAGCGTCGTCAATATGCATTGTCCGTGTTGAGAAGCCGGATCGGCGTCAGGAACAGGATCTTGAGATCGAACAGGATCGACCAGTTCTCGATATAGTCGAGATCGTGGGCGGTGCGGGCACGGATCTTTTCGTCGCTGTCCAACTCGCCGCGCAGTCCGTTGATCTGCGCCCAGCCAGTCACGCCGGGTTTCACGCGGTGGCGGGCGAAGTAGCCTTCGACGACGTCCACATATCTGCGTTCGCCAGTCTGGGCACTGACCGCATGCGGACGGGGACCAACGAGAGACAGCTCTCCTTTCAGCACGTTGAACAGCTGCGGTAGCTCGTCGATCGAGGACTTGCGCAGAAACCGGCCGACGGGCGTGACCCGCGGATCGCCCTTGGTCACGGCCCTGATCGCGGTCTGGTCGCTCATGCTCGTGTACATCGAGCGGAATTTGAGAACGTTGATGATCTCATTGTTGAAGCCGTGGCGCTTTTGGCGAAACAGCATCGGCCCTTTCGAGCTGAGCTTCACGGCAATGCCGGCAGCCAGCATGACGGGCCAGAGGCAGGCGATCGCGAACACGGCAAAGACGATATCGAAGATGCGCTTTGCGACCGAATCCCAGTCGCGGATCGGCTTGTCGAAAATATCGAACATCGGAACGGTGCCGACGTGACTATAGGCCCGTGGGCGGAAGCGCAGGCGGTTCGCATGCGCCGCGAGCCGGATATCGACCGGCAGAACCCAGAGTTTGCGCAGAAGCTGCAGGATACGCTGCTCGGCGCTGGCAGGAAGCGCGATGATGAGCATGTCGATACGGGCAAGGCGCGAGAATTCCACAAGCTCGGCAAAGGTACCAAGCTTCGGGTAGCCGGCAACGACGGTCGGCGAGCGGTCGCTGTTGCGGTCGTCGAAGATGCCGCAGATGCGGATGTCATTATCCGACTGGCGTTCCAGGGCGCGCACCAGTTGCTTGGCAGGTTCGCCGCCGCCGACGATTACGGCGCGGCGTTCCATAACGCCGTTGCGCGCCCAGTGGCGGATGCCAAGCGCGATCGCCTGCCGCTCGGCGGCAAGGACGACGCAGCTGACGGAGAACCAGACGATGAGACCGGTCACGGGCACCCAGCCGCCCGCGGCAAAGCTGAGCGCGAGATTGGTCAGGACAAAACCGAAGGCCCATGTGATGAGAACCCGCTTCAAGGTCCTGTTGGCGGACCTCAGGGAGGGGATCTGATAGGTGTCGGCAATCTGCAGAAGCAGAAGCGTGATGGCAGAACCGAAGGTGATGATGACCAGGCGGGAAAGCGACATCTCGGTCGCGCCGTAGATCAGGTCGACGATGAGGCCGACAATCAGGATCGCGGCAAATTCGGTAAGCCGGATCAGTCCGACCAGCAGGGATGGCGAATAGCTGGTTTCGCGGAACTGCTGGGCGATCTGGCGTGCGAAGGGATTGAGGACCGCGCCCGCTTCCTTCTCCTCGCTCGCACGCATCTCGGAGACCTTGCGGCGAAGGCTTTCGACGTCGAATTCATCGGGCTTGTTCAGCGGGCTCATGCCAGGATCCTCGACTCAGCTGCCGCGAAGGCGCAGAAGTAGTCTCAGTCCAGTAGCAAAAAGAAGCTAAAGAAGCCTTTAGCTGTACCTGCGGTCCGGGATTTGGCCGAGTAAATCCTGGTACAAGTGAAGCATGTCGTCCGCCATAACGGAGGCGGAAAACACCGCCTTGAAATCGGACGGCTTCGGCATGACGCGGTCATGCCACTCCGGTGTCTGCAGTGCCTGCGTCATCACGTCGGAAAGACTTGTGGCGTCGCCGGGGACGGCAAGGGCCGCACTTTTCACACCCAGCACTTCGGGAATGCCGCCGACACGCGATGCGATGACAGGCTTCCCGGCGGCGAGCGCTTCCAGCACGATATAGGGCATCGCTTCCGCCCGCGACGGAACGACGACGAAATTTGTGAGGGCAAACGCCTTGCGGGCGGGCATGGCCGGCATCATCGTCAGCCGGCGGCCAAGGCCACGTTCGGAAATCATGGCTTCATAGCGCTCACGGTCCGGACCGTCGCCGACCATCAGCGCCGAGAGCGGCCGACCGACCGCGCGTTCCGTTCGGGCAAAGGCGTCGATGAAGACATCCGGTCCCTTCAGGTCGCGCAGCATGCCGATATAGAGAAAGTCGACCGCGGAAATGACCGCTGGGACCGGCTCGAACTCGGCTTCGCCAATGCCGTTATAGATCACGCGCGCAGTCTTGAGCGGTTTTCCGACCTTTTCCTCGTAGGTGCGGCGCTCGTAATCGCAGACAAAGACCAGGGCATCGCCGAAGCGTTCCTGGAACCGTTCGAGCTGCAGCACGACCTTGCCCGAAAGACTGGACCGGTCGAAATGCAGACTGCCGCCGTGCGGCGAATAGAGGCGGGCCACGCAATACCTGTTAACCCGCAAGGCTGAGCCGATCAATCGCGCCAGAACGCCGCCCTTGGCGCCGTGTCCGTGCAATATGTCCGGCCGCAAGCTCTTGATATGCTTGTAGCTTCTGTAGAGTGCCGCAAGATCGGAAGGAGCGATCGAACGGCGCATCGGAATTCGTGTCAGGCCAAGCGAAAGCTGCGGCCGGATCGTGTCGAACAACCTGTCCTCGTGCTCGCCACCGGTCGAGCTGTCGCAGAGGATGCCGACCTCGTGGCCGGCAGCCCGATGTTCTTCCACCAGGTCGCGCACATGGCGGAAGATCCCGCCGACGGGCGACCTGAAACAATGGAGGATGCGCAAGGGAGGGGCCTCAGCCGACATGATGATGTCAGAACAGCCGCTCGCGGACGTAGACCGTGTCGCCAGCGAGGACCTGTGAGGAAATCGTCGTACGGCCCGTGATGACCTCGCCGTTGATCTTGCGTGTGACGTCGACATCGCGCTGGTTTCCGCGAGAGGTAAAGCCTCCGGCGATTGCGATGGCGTTCTGTGCCGTCATGCCGGGCACATAGGAATACTGTCCGGGTCGTCCGACTTCGCCCATGACGAAAACCGGGCGGTAGCGATCCATTTCGATCGTCACGTCGGGATCGCGCAGATAGCCCTGCTTGAGCTTGGCGGCGATTGCACCCTCGAGCGTCGGCATGGTCTGGCCCCGGGCCGTGATCTGACCGATCAGCGGGAAGGCGATATAGCCGGCCTGATCGACGGTATAGGTGTTGGAAAGGCTCGGCTGTTCGAAGACGCTGACACGTAGCCGATCGCCGCTGTCCAGCCGGTAAGGCTGGATCGTCGCTTCCTGAAAGCTTTTGGGAGCCGGTTTGTAGGAGGCGCAGCCCGACAGCGTCATCGCAACGGCTGCCGCCGCAAGAGCCAGAACGGTTTTGGCGCGCTGGTTGCGCGTCGGATTTTTCTTGTCTTGGGCGAATAGCATGTTCGCGTCCCAGGCTCGGGGTGGTGGTTCGACGATTTCGAGCCTGTTATCGATCCATTAGGGTTAATGCCCGGTAAAGAGAGGCGCGACGACCATCGGAAATAATGCCTGCAAGATCAGAGTCCGGTTTTTCTTCGAAGCCGCGACTCATTAACTGTAGCGTTACCATGATAATTTACTGTCCGCCCAAATAGACCAGTTTGGAGCGGGCAATGTCTGGCGTAAACGGCGGCCATCAGGATGTGGATATCGACCTCAGGCAGGTCATCGCGGCCGTCTGGGAACGCAAGGCGAAGATCCTCGCCGTCACGATCGCGGCGGGCGCGCTGGCGCTGGTCGGCGCCTCGCTGATCAAACCCAGCTACAAGGCCGAAACCAGGCTGCTGATCGAATCGCGATCGCCGAACCTCTCCGGCGGGGAAGGGGCAGGCAGTTCCAACGATCCGGTTCTGGACACGCTTAACATCACCAGCCAGGCCCAGCTGCTGCAATCGACCGACCTCATCAAGCGGGTTGCGCGCGATCTGAAGCTTTCCGATCGCCCGGAATTCGACCCGGCTGGACAGTCGGCACTGCCGGACCTTCTGGTGATGGTCGGCCTGAAGCAGGATCCGATGGCGATCGATCCGGAAGACCGGGTCATCCAGAAGTTCCGCGAAAAGCTGTCGGTCTATCCGGTCGAGGGCTCGCGCGTCATCGCCGTCGAATTTGCATCGCATGATCCGAAGCTCGCGGCTGATGTGCCGAACCGGATGGCCGAAGCCTATCTTCAGATCCAGAGTGGCTCGAAGGTGGACACCCATGCCGAAACCGCCCGCTGGTTGGAGCCGGAAATCGCCAACCTGACGACCCGCGTCAACGATGCCGAAAAGAAGGTGGCGGACTACCGCTCCTCGAACGGCCTTTTCCAGACCAGCGAAGCCAACAGCTTTTCCAGCAAGCAGTTGAACGATATCTCGACCGAACTTGCCCGCGTTCGCGCCGATCTCGCCAATGCCGAGGCCCGTTCGGAAAACGTCCGCGCTGGTTTGAGAGCCGGCCGCGCTTCGGACACGCTGGCGGACGTCGCGGGATCGGCGGTCATCCAGCGTCTGAAGGAAACCCAGACCAATTTGCAGGCGCAGATCAATGATCTCTCGACATCCCTGCTCGACAACCATCCGCGTCTTCGGGGACTTCGCGCGCAGCTCAGCGGTATCAATCAGCAGATCGAGCGTGAAACCCAGAAGATCCTGGCAAGCCTCGACAACGAGAGAGAGATTGCACGGCTCCGCGAGCGTCAGCTGACGCAGCAGATGAACGGCTTGAAGGCTGATTCGGCCAAGGCCGGTGAAGAGGAAGTCGGGCTGCGGGCCCTGGAACGCGAAGCGTCTGCCCAGCGCCAGCTGCTCGAAACCTATCTCGTGCGCTACCGCGAGGCGACGTCGCGCCGCGACGCCAATTCAAGCCCTGCGGATGCCCGCATCGTATCGAGCGCGGTCGAACCGTCGGAACCCTTCTTTCCGAAGGTCATTCCGATCGTCATCGTGGCGACGCTTGCGACACTGATCGTCAGCTGCCTGGTCGTCATCATCGCCGAACTGTTCAGCGGCCGGGCGCTCCGCCCTCTCAATCGCCGTCGCGAGGACGATTTCCTGCTGACACCACACGAGGTCGCAACGCCTGCGGTCGAACCGGCCCCGGCCGAGCTCGAACCGACCCCTGCGGGCGCTTTGGTTGCAACAACACCCGCCGCAGCTCCGGTTGCGGCAGAAACTGTTACAGATCGGCCAAAGCGCGAACACAGACTGTTCGCGGCGGCAAAGGAAATGCTGGCTGCCTCCCGCAAGGATGCCGCTGCCGCGAAGGGCGCGGAAGTTGACCAGAAGCAGGAGGCTGCGGTCGCTGCCGAGCCACCGGTCGAAGAAATTGCCGTCACGACGCCGGCGAACGACGGGGAGGAGGAATCCTTCACGATCGCGTCCGTTGCCCGCTACCTCCAGCGCCGTGCGGTGCCGATCGGCCTGGTCGTGTCGCCCGGTGGCGATGCAGGCTCGACGGCGACCGTGATGTTGGCCCGTGAAATTTCGGAGCGCGGTCGCACCGTCGCCCTGATCGACATGACCGGCTCGGCTTGCCCGACACGGCTGATGGCGCAGGACGTCAAGCTTGCCGGCATCACCGATCTGCTGTGCGGCGAGGTTGCGTTCGGGGAAGCCATCCATCCGGACCGTCTCTCGGATGCGCATATCATCCCGTTCGGTTCTGCCGATCCGGTTCGCGCCATGCGGGGCGCCGATCGGCTGCCGATGGTCGTCGATGCACTCGCAGACGCCTATGATCTGGTGCTGATCGAATGCGGCCCGGCGGAAGCGCCGATGCTGTCGCGACTGACCCGCAACGAAAAGGCGGAGGTCATTCTCTCCGTGCCTGAGTTCAAGGAAGAGGATGTCGCAAAGATCGTCCAGGACTTCCAAGGCGAGGGAATTCGCAACCTGCTGGTAATGTCTGACGCCAATGACCGCAGTTCGCCGCGCAAGGCTGGACGACAGGTGGCGTGAGCCACACCGTATGAACCACGATCTACAAGGCGTCTTTCAGGCCGCCTTGTTCGTTTTGGCGGCCCGCAGTTTCTGCAAAAGAGCGTAAAGTCGCGGGTTGTGCTTCACCGCAGCCTTCGCCCTCGTTGCCAGAACCATCAGCGGTTTGAGGACGGAACCCTTCGGTGTGATGGCGATGAGAATATCGTGCAGCACGGTTTCCTGGCTGCACCAGCTGCGCTTGTAGGGCTGGTCGCCAACGCCGAAATCGAACAGTGCCGCGCCTTCGCGGCAGCATTTCTCGATCATCAGCCAGAACAGCAATTCGCCGGGGCTTGCCTCGGGGCAGATGCTGTCGTCGATGGAGCTGAACTGGCAGATCACATGGTCGCCCTTGCGCGACACGCCGGCAATCGCCACCACATGTCCCTCGTGCTCACCCCGCATACGGATCGCGTGAAGGGTGAGCGACGTGTCTGTCCCATCATTCGGCGCGTCCATCAGGCGATGGAAGAAGTCACGGATCTCAGATGCGTGGAAGACATCAGGCAGGCCGAACATTTTCAGCCGCGCCGCCTTCTGCCGGAAGAACGTATCGAGCAGCGCGTGCTTTTCGTCCGCGTCTAGCGCGATCACATGGTCATAGCCGCCGGCTGCTTCGATCTTGCGGCTCTGTGAGCGGAATTTCTTGCGCCGCGTCTTGGCGTTGAGCTGTGCGAGCGTCGTCTCGAAATTCGGAAAAAGCGGCAGCTGGAACGAATGGTTCTGGTTCTCGGTCGTCGCCAGCGCACCCAGCGGATGCCGACTGCCGCGCCAGGAGAGCGGCACGCAATCGAGCACCACGAGATCGGCATAAGGAGAAAGAGCCGTGCGCAGCATGCGCAGGAACGGCTTCAGCTCGGCAGCGGAAGCCACCTCGAGTGCCGGATCGAACAGGCCGGTATTGAGATTGTTGTAATGGTTGCCGGGGAGGCGGGCGATGCGGATGCTTTTTTCGAGCACGATATCGAGCGGCAGGATAAACACGGCGCGACCGCCGATGCGACCGACGACGACTGCGAGCGTGCGGCCGTGGGATTTTACCCAGGCTTCGCACCAGTCGAAACCCTGATGCAGCGAATTGAGTTTGATCGCCTGCAGACGGTGCCAGTCGGACTTCAGATCCGCCATGTCCGTCGCGACTGCCATTTCGATCTGCGCGAAACGCAACGGGACAGTCTCACGGGAAGGCGATCCCGATGTCCCTGCCGGCGCAAGCTCTTCAATCAGTCTCGAGGTTTGCATGACGCGCTCCGCTGTCTTTCAAGCGGGGAGAATAGGCAGCGTGCACCAACAATCTGTTTATTGCTGTGTCGCCTGCCGCCAATACTATCACGGCTGGTTAATGCGGGGTGAACCCAGGCATAACCTAGACTTTCGGCCGTGCGCCCGCCATCCACTTGATGATCAGCATGGCAGGCAGGATCCACAAAAGCCCTGATAGCAGGAAGTAAAGGAAATGCACCCACCACGGCGATGTCGCGAGCAACAGCGTCGCGACGGTGGTTGCGGCCAGCGCGTAGACGATGACGAGCACGATGATCATGATCGTGCCGATGAAACTTCTCAGGCGTGGGACCAACGCGTTTCTCCTCCCGCGACGCGATGCCGCAAAGCATCGGGGCTTGTTTTGCACGTGTCCTTGGGGCAAATCAACGGCAAGAAGCGGAAAGATAACCACGCGCATGGTGCTCTCGAGCTCATGCGAGGCTGATCTTTCTTCGAGCGACAGGAGTTTCCGCATGTCGGCGACTGATAGCGTCATCATCGATGTCATCCATCCGGCAGCAAAACGCCGCGAGCGCGACCGCAGATCGGTGCGTATCTGGCTCGGCTTCGTCGTCTTCGTGCTGTTCTGCCTCGTCCTCGTCGGCGGCGCGACCCGGCTGACCGATTCGGGTCTTTCGATCACCGAGTGGAAACCGATCCACGGTGTCATTCCGCCGCTCAATGCGGCCGAATGGCAGGAAGAGTTCCAGCTCTACCAGCGCATCCCGCAATATCAGCTGGTCAACGCCGGCATGACGGTCGACGAGTTCAAGACGATCTTCTGGTGGGAATGGGCGCACCGTTTCCTGGCGCGCTCGATCGGCCTCGTCTTCGCCGTGCCGCTGATCTTCTTCTGGGTGACCGGTCGCATCGAGAAACGCCTGCGCTGGCCGCTGGTCGGCACGCTGGCACTCGGCGGATTTCAGGGCTTCATTGGCTGGTGGATGGTATCGTCGGGTCTCACCAAGCTCGTCAGCGTCTCGCAATACCGGCTCGCCACCCATCTGGTCATCGCCTGTCTGATCTTTTCGGCCTGCGTCTGGATCATGCGAGGCCTCACGCCCCAGAAGCAGGGGGCGGCCCCGACGCGTCACTCCTATATCGCGGCTGGAGGCCTCGCGTTTCTGGCGCTGTTCCAGATCTATCTCGGCGCACTCGTCGCAGGCCTCGATGCCGGCCTCAGCTACAACACCTGGCCGATGATGGATGGCGCCTTCATTCCGGCCGACCTCTTCCTGCGCGATCCCTGGTGGATCAATCTGTTCGAAAACCCGAAGACCGTGCAGTTCGTCCACCGCTGCGGCGCCTATGTGCTTCTGGCAGCAGCACTGGTCCATATGGTCGTCTCATTGTCGAAGACGCCCGGATCCGTCCATACGGGCCGCGCCGTCATTCTGTTCCTGCTCATCTCTCTGCAGGCCGTGATCGGCATTCTGACGCTGGTTTACCAGGTGCCGCTGGATCTGGCGCTCGCGCATCAGGGTGGCGCGCTTGTCGTGCTTGGCTATGCCATCACCCATCTGCGCGGCTATGTCGGCGAATATCCGCTTGAAGACAGAAAAGCCGCGGCGAACTGAGTTCACCGCGGCTCTGATTTCAAAATTCGGAATGCTTTAGGCCGACAGCATCAGGTCCATGTTCTGGACCGCGGCACCGGAAGCGCCCTTGCCGAGATTGTCGAGCAGCGCCACGAGATTGACATGCGGGCTGCCTGCCGCGCCGAACACGAACAGCTTCATCCTGTCGGTGTTGACCAGTTCCTCGGCCTCGACGCGGGCAAGCTTGGCGCTTTCTGCGAGCGGCACGACGGTGACGATATCCTGATCCTCGTAATGCGCGACAAGGGCACTGTGAATGCTCTCAAGCGTCGCGCCGTTCGCGAGGTCCTCAAGAAACAGCGGCACCTGCACGATCATGCCCTGCGCGAAACGGCCGACGGATGGCGAAAACAGCGGCGCGCGATCGAGCAGGCCGTGTTCCTTCATCTCGGGCACGTGCTTGTGCTTCAGCGTCAGGCCGTAGAGAAAATTGTTGGCGGAGATGGCATCCTCGCGTGACGCGTCTTCCATCTGGCCGATCAACTGCTTGCCGCCGCCGGTATAGCCGGACACCGCATTGACCGAGACCGGGTAGCCATCCGGCAGGAGACCGGCGGCGCGAAGCGGACGCAGTAGCGCGATCGCGCCGGTCGGATAGCAGCCCGGATTGGCGACGTTGCGGGCAGCCCTGATCTTGTCGGCCTGCGCCTTGTCCAGCTCGGCAAAACCATAGGCCCAGTTCGGATCGACGCGGTAGGCGGTCGAGGTATCGATCACCCGCACGTTGTTGTTGCCGGCAAGCATTGTCACGGCTTCTTTCGAAGCCTCGTCGGGCAGGCAGAGGATCGCGATATCGGCGCTGTTCAGCAGGTCCTCGCGCATCGCGGCATTGCGCCGCTCGGCTTCCGGGATCGACAAGAGCTCGACGTCGCGGCGGTCGGCCATGCGGGTGCGGATCTGCAGCCCTGTCGTGCCGTGTTCGCCGTCGATGAAGATCTTTGCCGTCATGGTCTTTATCCCTGAAATGTCAGTGCCTTGGGGTGAGAGCCGGAATCAGTTTGCCAGCTGCTTGATTCAATGTGTCAACGGGCGGAAAGTCGCTCCGCGCGCAGGCCAAGCATATACATCGCAACCGTTGCCCCGGCAATGGCGGTGATATCGGCGTGGTCATAGGCCGGCGCCACTTCCACCACGTCGGCGCCGCAGATCTCGAGGGCGCCGAGTTTGCGCAGCGCCGACAGGATTTTCGCACTCGACGGACCACCGGCAACGGGCGTTCCTGTACCGGGCGCGTAGGCGGGGTCCAGGCAGTCGATGTCGAAGGTGAGGTAACACGGGCGGTCGCCGACATGGGCAAGGATCGCATCGGCGATGGCCTGGGCGCTCAGGTCCTCCACCTCATGGCCCGGCATGATCCTGATGCCGAAATCCTCAGGCGCATGGGTGCGGATGCCGATCTGGATCGAATGCTCAGGCTCGATCACGCCCTGTCGCACGGCGCGCGCCACGAACGAGCCGTGGTCGATCCGTTCGATCTCGCCGGCCTCGTCCGCATCGTCGCTCCAGGTGTCCTGATGGGCATCGAAATGGACGAGGGCGAGGGGACCGTTGCGGGCCGCATGCGCCCTCAAGAGCGGCCAGGTAACGAAATGATCGCCGCCGAGCGACAGCAGAAACGCGCCCGACTCGATGATCTTCGTCGCCTCCGCCTCGATCAGCCGCGGCGTCTTCCAGTGATGACCGTAGTCGAGCATGACGTCACCATAGTCGATGACCGACATGGCTTCGAAGAGATCACGCGAGAACGGATATTGCGGGTCGTTGTCGAAGATCGCCGAAGCGCGGCGAATGGCCTGGGGTCCGAACCGCGCGCCCGGCCGGTTGGAAACCGCCGCATCGAATGGAATACCGAGGACGACCGCATCGGCGCCGATCAGATCCTTGGTATAGCGCCGCCGCATGAAGGACAGCGCGCCCGCATAGGTCGGGTCGGTGGCAGCATCGCGCAGGGACTTGGCGGTAAAGGCGTTGTCGATGGATTTTGAAGCCATTGCATTCTCCCGGATCGCAGAGAAAGTGCAGTGGGAGTGTCTGGAAGACAAGACCCGGACCGAAGAAAGCCCGAAACGAAAAAGGCGGAGCCGAAGCCCCGCCTTTCGAAATGCAAAGTCTTGAAGCGATTAGCGCTTCGAGAACTGGAAGGACCGGCGGGCCTTCGCCTTACCGTACTTCTTACGCTCGACGACGCGGCTGTCGCGGGTCAGGAAGCCACCCTTCTTCAGAACCGGGCGAAGGCCTGGTTCGAAGTAGGTGAGGGCCTTGGAGACGCCGTGACGAACGGCACCGGCCTGACCGGAAAGACCACCACCGGTGACGGTGGCAATGATGTCGAACTGACCTGTGCGGGCAGCGGCAACCAGCGGCTGCTGAAGGATCATCTGCAGAACCGGACGGGCGAAATACGCCGAGAAGTCGCGACCGTTGATGATGATCTTGCCGGAGCCTGGCTTGACCCAGACGCGGGCAATCGCGTTCTTGCGCTTGCCGGTTGCATAGGAACGGCCTTGTGCATCGACCTTGCGGACGTGAACCGGTGCCTGGCTTTCAGCCGGAGCGAGGTCCTTCAAAGAGGAAAGATCGGCCATGATCAGGCGCTCCTTACGTTCTTGCTGTTCAGCGATGCCACGTCGAGAGCGACCGGCTGCTGTGCTTCATGGGGATGGTTGGAGCCGGCGTATACACGCAGGTTCTTCAACTGGCGACGGCCGAGCGGGCCACGCGGGATCATACGCTCGATCGCCTTTTCGACGACGCGCTCAGGAAAGCGGCCTTCGATGATGGCGCGTGCAGTACGCTCCTTGATGCCACCCGGGTAACCGGTGTGCCAGTAGTACTTCTTGTCTGTGTATTTCTTGCCGGTCAGGACAACCTTTTCAGCGTTGATGATGATGACATTGTCACCGTCGTCGACGTGAGGTGTGTAGGTGACCTTGTGCTTGCCGCGAAGGCGATTGGCAACGAGGGTGGCGAGGCGACCGACAACGAGGCCTTCGGCATCGATGATGATCCACTTCTTCTCCACCTCTGCAGGCTTCTGAACGAAGGTTGACATTGTTTTTCTCTCTCATCTGAACCCAAGACCACCGGAAGACCGGCCGTAAGGGCGTTTTTTGTTGCTTGATTTGCTCGGCTATGCCGACAAAAAAGAAAGCGGGCCTTCGAGAGGTCCGCGATCTGGGCGGCTTATACGACGGAGCCTAAAAAGCGTCAAGCAGCCGGCCCGGAGCGGTCGGAAAAATAGCTCAACGTTTAGAATGACTTACTGATGAGGTAAAATAATACCTCACAAATATTCGGCCGGTGTTTCGTCTCTTACACGACTTCTTGAGAAGGGATACCTTGGTTTGAGCCGCAGCAGGCCGGACGCCTGGCTGGTGGGAAAATGTGATTCCGGAACCGAGTTGGAAGATTTCCATTGCTTTCCTATGTCCAGGTGACTGCATGAAGAGGTTAGAACCATGGCTCACGATCGGTATGACGACGACGTCATCGCTGGCGTCTTGAAAAGCACGAAGACGATTGCGCTGGTCGGCGCATCGCCCAATCCCGACCGGCCCAGCAACCGCGTCATGGGATTTCTGTTGCAGCGCGGCTACCGGGTGTTTCCGGTCAATCCCGGCCAGGCCGGCAAGCAGATCCTCGGTCAGGACGTCTATGCGAGCCTCGCGGATGTGCCCGAACCCGTCGATATGGTCGATGTGTTCCGCGCTTCGGAATATCTGGACAGTGTGGTGGACGAAGCGCTGGCGCTGGATCAGCTGCCCAAGGTCATATGGGCGCAGCTTGGCGTGCGCGACGATCAGGCCGCAGTCAAGGCGGAGGCCGCCGGCATCCAGGTAATCATGGATCGCTGCCCGGCGATCGAGTACCCAAGGCTTGCCCGTCTTCTCGGATAGGGTAAGGGAGCGGGGCAGGTAATTCGCGGACTCTTTTCGCAATCGCTGCGAATGCTGCAACGATATTTCTTGATCGCCGTCGGCCCGCAGGCCCTGCTGTGATGAAACGACCCTAGAGGAGACCGGCATGGCCAACCCGAATTCACGAAGTTCCGGCAATCCCGGATTTTCAACGCTCGCTGTTCATGCCGGCGCCGAGCCCGATCCGACGACCGGCGCCCGGGCGGTGCCGATCTATCAGACGACGTCCTTCGTCTTCAAGGATACCGAACATGCAGCCGCATTGTTCGGGCTGAAGGAATTCGGCAACATCTATACCCGCATCATGAACCCGACGCAGGCCGCGCTGGAGGAAAAGGTGGCGGCGCTCGAAGGCGGCACGGCAGCCCTTGCCGTCGCGTCCGGCCATGCAGCGCAGTTGTTGGTCTTCCACACGGTCATGCAGCCCGGTGACAACTTTGTCGCGGCGCGCAAACTTTATGGCGGTTCGATCAATCAGTTCGGCAACGCATTCCAGAATTTCGGCTGGCAGGTGCGCTGGGCCGATAGCGCCGATCCGGAAAGTTTTGAAAACGAGATCGACGATCGCACCAAGGCGATTTTCGTCGAAAGCCTGGCAAACCCCGGCGGCACCTTCGTCGATATCGCGGCGATTTCGGAGGTGGCCCAGCGTTTCGGAATCCCGCTGATCGTCGACAACACGATGGCGAGCCCCTATCTCGTCCGGCCTCTCGAACACGGCGCCGATATCGTCGTGCACTCGCTCACCAAATTTCTCGGCGGCCACGGCAACTCCATGGGCGGCATCATCGTCGACGGCGGCACGTTCGACTGGTCGCGCTCCGGCAACTACCCGGTACTATCAGAGCCGCGGCCAGAATATTCAGGCATGGTGCTGCACGAAACCTTCGGCAATATCGCCTTTGCGATCGCCGCGCGCGTACTCGGCCTTCGTGACCTGGGACCGGCCATCTCACCCTTCAACGCTTTTCAGATCCAGACGGGGATCGAGACGCTTTCGCTGCGGATGCAGCGCCACTGCGACAACGCGCTTGCGGTCGCTGAATGGCTGAGCCGCCATCCGAAGGTTGGATGGGTGAACTACGCCGGCCTGCCTGACGACCCGAACAATGCTCTGCAGAAGCGCTATTCGCCGAATGGTGCCGGCGCTGTCTTCACCTTTGGCCTGAAGAACGGCTACGAGGCCGGCAAGATCTTCGTGGAGAGCCTTAAGCTCTTCTCGCATCTCGCCAATATCGGCGATACCCGCTCGCTGGTCATCCACCCGGCATCGACCACCCACCGGCAACTTACCGAAGAGCAGCAGATCGCCGCCGGTGCCGGACCTGACGTGGTCCGCCTGTCTGTTGGCATCGAGGATGTGGCAGACCTGATCTCCGACCTCGACCAAGCATTAGCAAGGACTTGAGACACTCATGAAGAACTGGCTGACATTCGATTTGACCGCAATCGAACCGGAGGAGGGCGCACCCGCGCCCGACCGCGTCATCTTCGGCGATCCGAAATTCCTCACCTGGAATTTCGAGGAGGCCGACGGCGGCATCTATGCAGGCGTCTGGGAAGCGACGCCGGGCAAGTGGAAGATCGTCTATGACGAGTGGGAATATTTCCACATCCAGTTCTGCTACTCGATCATCACCGAAGAAGGCGCAGAACCGCTGCATCTGAAGGCCGGCGACAGCATGGTTCTGCGGCCCGGGCTGGTCGCGACCTGGGAAGTGGTGGAGACCACCCGGAAGGATTACGTCATCAGGCTCTGAGCCTGACTGCAGGGCCTCCGGCTGCTCCTATCCCCAGATGAGATCGAGCCGCTCCAGCCCGTGGAAATGGTAGACGTCCTTGACAGTCGGCACCCCGGCCAATTTCAGGCCGGGCAGGCGGCGAAACAGGATGGGCAGAACCGTTTTCAGCTCCAGCCGCGCCAGCGGCGCGCCGATGCAGAAGTGGATGCCGGCGCCGAAGGACAGGTTCTGGCCTTCCTGGCGATCCGGCTTGAACGCCAGCGGATCTGAAAATTTCCTGGGGTCCAGATTGGCGGCGGCGAGGATCAGGCTCACCTTGTCGCCACGCTTCAGGGAAACGCCGTCGATTTCCGCGTCCTCGAGCGCCCAGCGCTGAAAGATATGGACGGGCGCGCACAGCCGCAGCGTCTCTTCCACCGTCCGCTCCGTCGCGGCCTCGTCGCGGAAGAGCTCGGCCGGCGAGAGACCGCTTTCGAGAATCACGCGAACCGAATTGCCGATCTGGTGCACGGTCGCCTCGTGGCCGGCGTTCAAGAGCACGATCGTGGTTGAGACGAGTTCGTCATCGGTCAGATACTGGCCCTTGTGCTCCGTATGGATCATGTGGGTGAGCAGGTCTTCGCGCGGTTCACGCCGGCGCTCGGCAATCAGCGTTTTCACATAGGCTGCGAATTCCCCGGCGGCGCGGTCCGCCGCATGTTCGTCTTCCCGCGAGCGCTTGAACATGTACATGCCGACATAGGCATGGCTCCATTTCAGCAACTGCGGCCCCATCTCGTCCGGAATGCCGATCATCCGGGCGATCATCGTCACGGGAATGATGTCGGCAAAGGCCCAGAGCAGTTCCACCCGGCCTTGGCCGTCGAACGCGTCGATCAGACGCTCCGCAAGCTCGGTAATCTCCGGCCGCAGCTTCTCGATATGGCGGGAGACGAAGGCTCGGTTTACCATTGTCCGCAGCCGCGTATGTTCCGGCGGTTCGATCTCCAGGAGCGAGTGCCGCTCGGCGAGGTCGAAATTTGCAAGATGCGCTTCCGGCTCGGGGAGGCCCAGCTCCTCGCGGCTGGCGACATGCAGGATCTGCCGGCCGAATCGGCGGTCGCGCAGGAGAAGGTTCACATGGTCATAACCTGTGAAGAACCACTGCCGCTGCTCCTCCCAGAAGAAGGTTGGGCAGTGCTGATGCAAAAGCCCGTAGACGCGGTTCGGGTCGCTGTAGAAGGCCGGGTTGCGGCCATCCAGCGAGACGCGACGGGTTTCTGGATCGATGCGGAGGAAATCGGGGATCGCGGTCATGCGGAATGGGTAACTCAATCCGCGGTCCCACGAAAGCCCGTCATTCGTCTGTCGCGATACCCTCGCGCCGCGGATCGGCACTTCCCGCAAGTCCTCGGTCGGTGATCTCGATTGCCTGCAGGCCAGACGTCATTTCGCCGGCCTTCACCTCGTAGCCGAGTGACTTCAGCGGCTCCATCAGCGTCTCGGCCCGCGTTCCGGCTTCGATATCGTATGTCCCGAAACGGTTGATCAGATGCGGCTGGGCGACGATTTGCTCCACCGGCATGCCCCAGTCTATATAGGCGACCAGCGCCTGCGCCACATATCCGATGATCTGGCTGCCGCCGGGCGACCCGATGGCCATCAGCGGCTTGCCGTCCTTCATCACGATCGTCGGCGCCATCGAGGAGCGGGGGCGTTTGCCCGGCTCGACGCGGTTGGCGACCGGCAGGCTGCCATCATGCGTCTTGAAGGAAAAGTCGGTGAGTTCGTTGTTGAGCAGGAACCCGTTGACCATCAGCCGCGATCCGAAACCGTTCTCGATCGTCGTCGTCATGCTGGCGACGTTGCCGTCCTTGTCGACGATTGAGATATGGCTGGTGGAGGGAAGTTCGATCGCCTCGCCGCGGCCGAACAGGAGCGCGTGATCCCAGGTCGGCTCGCCAGCCGTCACGGCATCCTTGGCAAGTGCCTTGTCCGTGTCGAGCAGTCTTGCCCGTTCGCCGAGATATTCCTTTTTGAGGAGACCCTTGATCGGTGCCGGCACGAAATCTGGATCGGCCAGATATCTTTCGCGGTCCGCAAACGCCAGGCGCTGCGCATCGCCGATCAGCCTCCAGCTTTCAACATTGTCCGGCCCGAGCCCCTTCAGATCGAAGTTTTCGAGAATGCCCAGCATCTGGCCGACGGCAACGCCACCGGAGGAGGGTGGGCCCATGCCGCATATATCGAGAGCGCGATAGGCAAGGCAGACGGGTTCCCGCTCCTTGACCCTGTAATTGGCGAAATCGGATAGCGAGAGAACGCCGGGATTGCCCTTTGCCTCGCGCACGGCCTTGACGATCGCCTGCGCAATCGGGCCGGAATAGAAGGCATCGGCGCCGCCAGATGCGATCGTTCGCAGCGTTTCTGCATAGGCGGGGTTCTTGAGGAGAGTGCCGATTTTCAGCGGTGCGCCGCCATCGTCGAAGAAATAGCGGATCGTAGCGTCATCGGTCTTCAGCTTGTCACCTTCGGCCGCAAGCAGAGTGCCGAGCCGGGGTGATACCTCAAAGCCGTCAGTGGCGAGGCGCTCGGCGGCAGTAAACAATCCCGCCCAGTTCGCCTTACCGTATTTGCGGTGGACGGTTTCGAGAAGCCGCACCGTGCCCGGCGTGCCGACCGACCGGCCGCCGACCACGGCTGCCATGAACTTCAACGGCTGACCCTGATCGTCGAGAAAGAGCTTTGGCGTCGCTTCCATCGGCGCCGTCTCGCGGCCGTCTAACGTTGTCAGTTTCTTCGAGGCTGCGTCGTAATAGACTAGGAAGGAGCCGCCGCCGAGGCCGGAACTCTGCGGTTCCACGAGGCCGAGCACGGTCTGCACGGCAACCAGCGCATCGGCAGCACTGCCGCCTTTCTCGATCACTGCACGACCCGCTTCCGCGGCGAGCGGATTGGCGGCGGCGACCATGTAGCGCTTCGTCTCGACCCGCTTGGCCGACGTGACTGCCGATGCCTTTTCCGGCGCGGTCGTGTCCGATGCCTGCTGCGCCGAGGCAACCGAGATCGTCAGGAAACCGGCGAGAACAGTTCCGGAAATTTGCTTCAGCATGGCATGTCTCTCCGCATTTTTGATTTTGCTCGGAGAGAGTGTGGAGCATTGTCGCGCCATTGCAAGACTTTAGGCGGTCGTGGGCAACGGCACTATTGGCTGAGGACGACGATGCGTTTCAGCGACGCCACCTGTTGGGACACGCTGATGTCTTCGAAAGGATCTGCGGCAAACGGTGTTGGGGACGCAAAATCCGTTGACGGTACGATCATGATTTCCTGATCCGTATGAACGGCGGTGCGGTCGCGGCCGCTGGTCTTCGACACGTAAAGAGCCTTGTCGGCAGCGGTTAGCAACACGTCGATATCAGCGTCCTTCGTGGAGCACAGCGAGATGCCGGCGCTGACCGTCACGGCTATCCTGTGTTCGCCGACACTGATTGGATGGCGTCTGAGCGTCGAGCGGATTGCCTCTGCGATACTGGCTGCTTCGACCATATCGGAGACGCGGATGATCGACGCGAACTCCTCACCGCCCATGCGTCCGAACGAGCCGCGGCCGCGCTGAGCCGCCGCACCAATCCGTGCAAAGGCGGAGAGCACGTCATCGCCGGCCTGATGACCGTAGACGTCGTTGATCTGCTTGAACCCGTCGAGATCGAACTGGATGAAAGCAATCATGCTGCCATCCAACGCATCAACGCCCTTCGACCGGTGAAACTCTTCCAGCAGACCGCGGCGGTTGAGCACGCCGGTCAGCGGGTCGGTCCGCGCCAGCTCCTTCAGGGTCAGCTCCGACCGCTCGGTCAGGAGTCGCGCCCCGCAGACGATGCTGCCGACAAAGACGAAAGCCGTCGGGAGATAGAGCCACGGCGAATGCGACGCAGCGACAAGCGCATCCGGTCTACCGATGAACACCATCAGGACAATCAGCGCACAGGAGAAGAACTGTATCCCGATGACGCTGGCAAACACGCGACGGGTGATACTGGGCGGACCGCGATGGTAAAGCAGAATGCCGATGATCATGGCGTGACCGACCATGGCCGCGACGTGGTGAAGGATGGCGCGACTGGCGAAGTCGCCGCGGACGGGGTCGAGAAACATCCCGGCAATCCAGATCAGGGCCGGAATGCCAACATAGGGTTCCACGGGCCGGCGGTCGAGTTGCATCAGGCCCGCAGCCCACAGGCCGATACCCGCAAGAACCATGGTATTGGCGATCTCAATCGAAACGAAGTCCGGGATGTCGCCGCGCATTGCGACCAGAGCTGCGCCAATCCCGTGCACAGCGAAGCCGCTGCCCCAGCTGAGATAAAGTGGTTCGCGCTCATAGTACCAGCGTGAAAAGAGCAGGACGGCGAGCGTCACCGCTTCAGCGGCCCAGATCAACAGACCCGTCAAGATATCCACATCCAGCTCCGTCATTCATTCCCGGCCGCGTCAGTATGCGGCCAAGTCTTTAAGGCTGCGTTGCTGTTTTGCGTCGGTTATTTTGATTAGAATGCTGTCATTTATTCATATCCGCTTTACCCTGCTCGATCAAAAATGCTTGGATGGCCGTCGATACTTCTCTTTTGCCTCTGGTATATGAGAGTTGTTGCATTATCGGTCAGCCTCGCGCATCCCAAGCCGATTAAGGATATCGGGCTCTCCGTCTTGAAGTACCCGGCGGTGACACTCTATGTAGGAGATAACCCATTCCAATGATTCCGGAGCGCATCGCCGCCTTCGGCGATGCATTTGACAAAGGACGGACATGAGAAATCCAGTTGATACCGCAATGGCCTTGGTGCCGATGGTCGTTGAGCAGACCAATCGCGGTGAACGCTCCTACGATATCTACTCGCGCCTCCTGAAGGAGCGCATCATCTTCGTCACCGGTCCGGTGGAAGATTACATGGCGTCGCTCGTTTGCGCCCAGCTGCTTTTCCTTGAGGCTGAAAATCCGAAGAAGGAAATCGCGCTCTACATCAATTCGCCAGGTGGTGTCGTCACCGCCGGCATGTCGATCTACGACACGATGCAGTTCATCAAGCCGGCCGTATCGACGCTCTGCATTGGTCAGGCCGCGTCGATGGGCTCGCTGCTGCTGTGCGCCGGCGAGAAGGGCATGCGTTTTGCAATGCCGAACTCGCGTATCATGGTCCACCAGCCCTCCGGCGGCTTTACCGGTCAGGCGTCGGACATCGAACGTCACGCCCGCGACATTCTGAAGATGAAGCGCCGTTTGAACGACGTTTACGTGAAGCACACCGGCCGTACGCTTGAGGAAGTTGAAAAAACTCTCGATCGTGACCACTTCATGACCGCCGACGAAGCTCAGGACTGGGGCGTCGTCGACAAGATCCTGACCACGCGTCAGGAAATGGAAGGCGTTTCGGCGTCTTGAGGCAATAGTGGCATCCGTGCTGCTCACCCGGATTTGAGTGATTTCGGGGGTTTCAAGTGGCACGGAACGCGCTATTAGTACCTATTAAGGCTGTGTTGAGTGTTTATGACATAGCATTGGCGTCTTAGGGGTTTCGTTGCAGCCGGTCATTCTGGACCTGCGAAAGCGAGTTTAAGGCCGGTAGAGTACCCCTTGAGCGAAGACAGGCGCGGCATGGCGTCCGCGCGTGTCGACAGCGACAAAGTTGACCGCGACCGTCTGGACAGGCGGATAGGCGGAGTGCTGGAAGGAAAGTGATATGAGCAAAGTCAGCGGCGGCAACGGCGGCGACTCCAAGAATACCCTGTATTGCTCCTTCTGCGGAAAGAGCCAGCACGAGGTCCGCAAGCTGATTGCCGGCCCGACCGTATTCATCTGCGATGAATGCGTCGAATTGTGCATGGACATCATTCGCGAAGAGAACAAGTCTTCGATGGTGAAGTCCCGTGAAGGCGTTCCCACGCCGCAGGACATCATCAAGGTCCTCGACGAGTACGTCATCGGCCAGAAGCAGGCCAAGCGTATTCTGTCGGTCGCAGTCCACAATCATTACAAGCGTCTCGCGCATGCCTCAAAGGGCGGCGATGTCGAGCTTGCGAAGTCGAACATCATGCTCGTCGGTCCGACGGGTTGCGGCAAGACCTATCTTGCCCAGACGCTCGCGCGCATCATCGACGTGCCCTTCACGATGGCCGACGCGACGACACTCACGGAAGCCGGCTATGTCGGTGAAGACGTGGAAAACATCATTCTGAAGCTGCTTCAGTCTGCGGATTACAATGTCGAGCGCGCCCAGCGCGGCATCGTCTACATCGACGAAGTCGACAAGATCTCCCGCAAGTCGGACAACCCTTCGATCACCCGCGACGTGTCGGGCGAGGGCGTCCAGCAGGCGCTTCTGAAGATCATGGAAGGCACGGTTGCATCGGTTCCGCCGCAGGGTGGTCGCAAGCATCCGCAGCAGGAATTCCTGCAGGTCGACACGACGAACATCCTGTTCATCTGCGGCGGCGCCTTTGCCGGTCTCGACAAGATCATCTCTGCCCGTGGCGAGAAGACCTCGATCGGTTTCGGTGCATCCGTCCAGTCTCCGGACGATCGTCGCGTTGGCGAAGTGCTGCGCGAACTGGAGCCGGAAGATCTGGTCAAGTTCGGTCTCATTCCGGAATTCATTGGTCGTCTGCCGGTTCTGGCAACGCTCGAGGATCTCGATGAGGATGCGCTGATCCAGATCCTGTCGGAGCCGAAGAACGCGCTGATCAAGCAGTACCAGCGCCTGTTCGAGATGGAAGACGTCGAACTGACGTTCCACGAGGACGCGCTGCGCGAGATCGCCAAGCGCGCCATCATCCGCAAGACGGGTGCTCGTGGTCTTCGCTCGATCATGGAAAAGATCCTGCTCGACACGATGTTCGAGCTGCCGGCGCTGGAAGGCGTTCGCGAAGTGGTCATTTCCGACGATGTGGTGCGGGGCAATGCACGTCCGCTCTACATCTACGCCGACAGGCAGGAAGAAAAGGCCAACGTTTCGGCCTGATCCTCAGCGGTCATAGCGACATTGAGAAGGGGCCCCATTGGGGCCTCTTTTTCGTTTTAGCCTCGGCTATTGTTTTAGGCCGTATTACACGATTTTTGCACTGCAAAGAGTTGCAAGATAATCCGCTTGATTTAGACAGGGTCAGGGATGAACCTTTCCGTTCCGGCTGCTTCGCACCTTTTGTGCGTGTGACGTTGATTTCGGACCTCGTCTCGAAAAGCTTTGTCGGCAAGAACGGTGGCGCGTCCGTGCTGAAGAGCTGACATTTTGCGTAAGGCGTTATGCGTGGGCGCTTTGTCTGACGGCTGGTTGCACAAGGTGCAGTGCAGCGACCTTGCAAGGCTTGAAAACGATCTGTGAAAACTCCACTTTTAGCGGGAGTGAAGTGCTTGGGTAATTTCTCAAGCCATCCCGGCAACGGGACGATGGAAAGGAAATGACATGACGAATTCAACGTCTGCGGCATCCGGCGCTGAGACCTATCCGGTCCTGCCTCTGCGCGACATTGTGGTCTTCCCGCACATGATCGTGCCGCTGTTCGTCGGACGGGAAAAGTCCATTCGGGCGCTTGAAGAGGTCATGGGTTCCGACAAGCAGATCATGCTCGTCACCCAGATCAATGCCAGCGACGACGATCCTGAGCCTGAGCAGATCTACAAGGTCGGCACGGTGGCCAATGTGCTGCAGCTCCTGAAGCTCCCGGACGGAACCGTCAAGGTTCTGGTCGAAGGCAAGGCGCGCGCCCAGATCTCCGAATACAGTGACCGCGACGAGTTCTACGAAGCCAAGGCCGAGATTCTGGCCGAGCCCGATGAGGACGCCGTTGAGGTGGAAGCGCTGTCGCGCTCCGTGGTTTCCGAATTCGAGAACTACGTGAAGCTCAACAAGAAGATCTCTCCTGAAGTCGTTGGTGCCGCGAGCCAGATCGAGGACTACTCGAAGCTGGCCGACACGGTCGCCTCGCACCTGTCGATCAAGATCACTGAAAAGCAGGAAATGCTCGAAACGGTCTCGATCAAGCTGCGGCTTGAAAAGGCCCTCGGCTTCATGGAAGGCGAAATCTCCGTCCTCCAGGTTGAGAAGCGCATCCGCTCGCGCGTCAAGCGCCAGATGGAAAAGACCCAGCGCGAGTATTACCTCAACGAGCAGATGAAGGCGATCCAGAAGGAACTCGGCGACGGCGACGAAGGCCGTGACGAGATGGCCGAACTGGAAGAGCGCATCGGCAAGACCAAGCTTTCCAAGGAAGCCAAGGAAAAGGCCGACGCCGAGCTGAAGAAGCTGAAGCAGATGAGCCCGATGTCGGCGGAAGCCACCGTCGTGCGCAACTATCTCGACTGGCTGCTCGGTATTCCGTGGTCCAAGAAGTCGAAGATCAAGACCGATCTTAACGCGGCCGAAAAGGTCCTCGAACTGGATCACTTCGGTCTCGACAAGGTCAAGGAACGCATCGTCGAGTATCTCGCCGTGCAGGCCCGCGCCACCAAGCTCAAGGGCCCGATCCTCTGCCTCGTCGGTCCTCCGGGCGTCGGCAAGACGTCTCTTGCCCAGTCGATCGCCAAGGCGACCGGCCGCGAGTACGTGCGCATGGCACTCGGTGGCGTTCGTGACGAAGCCGAAATCCGTGGTCACCGCCGCACCTACATCGGCTCGATGCCCGGCAAGGTCATCCAGTCTATGAAGAAGGCGAAGAAGTCCAACCCGCTCTTCCTGCTCGACGAAATCGACAAGATGGGCTCGGACTTCCGCGGAGATCCGTCGTCGGCCCTGCTCGAAGTGCTCGATCCAGCGCAGAACTCGACCTTCATGGACCACTACCTTGAGGTCGAATACGATCTGTCCGACGTGATGTTCATCACCACGGCGAACACGCTGAACATCCCAGGTCCCCTGATGGACCGCATGGAAGTGATCCGCATCGCCGGGTACACCGAGGATGAGAAGCGGGAGATCGCCAAGCGTCACCTTCTGCCGAAGGCGATCCGGGACCATGCGCTGCAGCCGAAGGAATTCTCGGTGTCGGACGATGCCCTGATGGCGATCAGCCAGCAGTACACGCGCGAAGCCGGCGTTCGCTCCTTCGAGCGCGAGCTGATGAAGCTCGCCCGCAAGGCCGTGACCGAGATCATCAAGGGCAAGACGAAGTCGGTTGCGGTTACCGCTGCCAACATTTCGGATTACCTTGGCGTTCCGCGTTTCCGTCACGGCGAAGCCGAGGGTGAGGATCAGGTCGGCGTCGTCACGGGTCTTGCCTGGACAGAAGTCGGCGGTGAGCTTCTCACCATCGAAGGCGTCATGATGCCGGGCAAGGGTCGCATGACCGTCACCGGCAACCTCAAGGACGTGATGAAGGAATCGATTTCGGCTGCGGCATCCTATGTCCGCTCCCGTGCCGTCGATTTCGGCATCGAGCCGCCGCGCTTCGACAAGTCGGATATCCACGTGCACGTGCCGGAGGGTGCGACGCCGAAGGACGGTCCGTCGGCCGGTGTGGGCATGGCAACCGCGATCGTTTCGATCATGACCGGCATTCCTGTACGCAAGGATGTCGCCATGACCGGCGAAATCACGTTGCGCGGCCGGGTGCTGCCGATCGGTGGTCTCAAGGAAAAACTCCTTGCGGCTCTGCGCGGCAACATCAAGGTTGTGCTGATCCCGGAGGAGAACGCGAAGGACCTCGCGGACATTCCGGACAACGTGAAAAACGGCATGGAGATCATCCCGGTGTCGCGTATGGGCGAGGTGATCAAGCACGCTTTGGTTCGCCTTCCCGAACCGATCGAGTGGGATGGCACGGTGGAGACACCGGTCATTGCGACGGTTGACGGTGCCGACGACTCGTCGACAACGATCGCTCACTAAGCGGTGCCTTGAAGCCGCCACGAACTGATAAAAAAGCCGGCGAAAGCCGGCTTTTTTTGTGAAAAATGCCCAAGACCCCTTGTTTTTCAGGCTTTTTCGGAGCCTTTGGGTTGCCAAGTGCCGACGCAAAACTATTGTCGGCGCCGACCAAATGAGTCGTTCCAAAACCGTTGAAAGGGTGGAAATATGAACAAGACCGAACTGGTGTCCGCAGTGGCCGAAAAAGCCGGCCTCTCCAAGGCTGATGCCGCCTCTGCAGTCGATGCCGTTTTCGAGACTGTCCAGGCCGAACTGAAGAATGGTGGCGACATTCGCCTCGCTGGCTTCGGCAGCTTCTCCGTTTCGCGTCGCGAAGCATCCAAGGGCCGCAACCCGTCCACGGGCGCTGAAGTCGATATCCCGGCTCGCAACGTTCCGAAGTTCTCGGCCGGCAAGGGTCTCAAGGAAGCTGTTAACAGCTGATCGAAAGCATCTGGCGGCCTGCCGCCGTGATGCAAAGCGTTGAGAAGGCCCGGTGAGAACCGGGCCTTTTTCGTTGAACGAAAAGCGTGTTCGAGCCTTATCCGCAGGTCCGTTCTTTCTGCGTCCAAAACTGTCATCCGCCTGTCATGACAGTGCAGCACAAGCCGAGTGTAGTTTCACGGAGGCTTCCCATGACATTCTCGACACGCGCCGCTTTGACCGCGCTCCTCCTCGGCTCCGTTGCAGCTCCTGCCGGCGCCGAGCAAGTCTTCAACCGCATTGCATCCTTCCCGGTCGCCCAGAACCTGCCCAAGGGCGAGGACAAGGCGACCTCGTCGGAAATCATCACGGCCACCGCCGACGGCAACACGCTCATCTATTCCGATGCGCCGGGCGGCACGATTGGCTTTATCGACATCACCGACGCAAAAGCGCCGAAGGCAGGCGGCTCGGTCAAGATCGACGGCGAGCCGAACTCGGTCGCCGCAGTCGGTGCGAAGGTTCTCGTCACCATCGATCGGACCAAGGACCTCACCAAGCCCGCAGGCCAGCTCGGTGTGGTCGATATCGCCTCCCGGAAACTCGAGAACACCTGTGATCTCGGCGGCCAGCCGGACTCGGTCGTCATCTCGCCGGATGGCACGTTTGCGGCCATTGCCATCGAGAACCAGCGCGACGAAAAGCTCAACGACGGCGCTCTTCCGCAGCTGCCGGCCGGTGAATTGCAGATTGTCACCCTGAACAATGGCGTGCCGGTTTGCGACAGCATCCGTCACGTCGATCTGACGGGACTGTCCACCGTCGCTCCTGAGGATCCCGAGCCTGAATTCGTCAATATCAACGCCAACGGCGAAATCGTCGTGACGCTGCAGGAAAATAACCACATCGTCATCGTCGACAGCAAGACCGCAAAGGTTACCGCCCATTTCACGGCCGGCACGGTTGATCTCGATGGCGTTGACACCAAGACCGACGGCGCACTGACCTTCTCCGGCAAGCTCACGGCCATTCCCCGCGAACCGGATGCGGTGAAGTGGCTCGGTACCGATCGTTTCGTTGTCGCCAACGAAGGTGACTACAAGGGCGGGTCGCGCGGCTTCACCATCTTCGACCGCACCGGCAAGGTTCTATACGACGCCGGCACATCGCTCGAATATGCCGTAGCCCGCGTCGGTCACTTCCCGGAAAAGCGTGCCAAGAACAAGGGCATCGAGCCGGAAGGGCTGGAAGCTGCGACCTTCAACGGTCAGAAGTATTTCTTTGTCCTGTCGGAACGCGGTTCGATGATCGCGGTCTACAAGGATACCGGCGCGGAGCCGGAACTGGTGCAGCTTCTGCCATCCGGCATCTCGCCTGAAGGTGCCGTTGCCATTCCCGGCCGCAACCTGCTCGCGTCTGCCAACGAAGCCGATCTCGGCGAAGACGGCGGTGCCCGCTCGCATGTCATGATCTACGAGCTTGGCGAAGGCGAAAAGGCCTATCCGATGCTGGTCTCCAAGGATGTCGACGGCAAGCCGCTCGGCTGGGGCGCCATGTCGGGCCTCGTCGGTGATGCGGAGAAGGACGGCATTCTCTACGCAGTCAGCGATAGCGTCTATGCCATGCAGCCCTCGATCTTCACCATCGACGCCACCAAGAAGCCGGCCGAAATCACCAGTGTCGTGCGTGTGACCCGCAACGGTCAGCCGGCCCAGAAGCTCGATATCGAAGGTATCGCACTCGACGGCAAGGGTGGCTTCTGGCTGGCTTCCGAAGGCGACAGTGCCAAGTTCGTTGGTCACGGCATCTACAACGTCAGCGCAAAGGGCGAGATCAAGTCCGAGATCGCGCTGCCTGCAGAACTTCTGGCAGGCGAAACCCGCTTCGGCCTCGAAGGCATCACCACAACCGGTTCCGGCGACGACCTGACACTCTGGATGGCAATCCAGCGCGAATGGAAGGACGATCCGAAGGGCCAGGTGAAGCTTCTGTCCTACAAGCCGAAGTCCAAGGAATGGGCCGCCGTTCGCTACCCGCTCGAAAAGACCGAAAAAGGCTGGGTCGGCCTGTCGGAAATTACGGCCCGCGGTGACTACCTCTACATCATCGAGCGCGACAACCTGATCGGCGACAAGGCAAAGCTCAAGAAGCTCTACCGTGTGGCAATCGCCGATCTGAAGCCGGCGAAGCTTGGAGGAGAGCTGCCGCTCGTCACCAAGCAGGAGGTTCACGACTTCCTGCCCGACCTGAAGAACGCCACCAACGGATACGTGGTCGACAAGCTCGAAGGTTTCGCCTTCGACAAGTCCGGCAAGGCCTTCGCCATCACCGACAATGACGGCGTCGATGACAGTTCTGGTGAGACGCTGTTCTTCCCGGTTGAGATCAAGGCGACCAACTAAACCGTTCATCAACAGGAAAAGGCCGGGTGTTTTCGCACCCGGCCTTTTTTATTGCCGATGCGTGACTTAAGTCTGTCGTTCCCGATGTGTTCCAGCAGCCGAGTCGATGACCTCATTCCGCTTCATCCATGCCGCCGATCTGCATCTAGGCAGTCCCTTTCAGGGGCTGGCGCTGAAGGATGCCGAGCTTGCCGATATCTTCATCGAGGCAAGCCGCAAGGCGTTCTCGGGCTTGGTGGACGAGGCGGTGGAGCGCAAGGTCGACTTCTTTATCGTTGCGGGCGATGTCTATGACGGCGACTGGAAAGACAACAAGATCGGCCTGTTCTTCAACCGCGAAATTGCCCGGCTGGAACGCGCCGGCATTCCGGTCTTTCTGCTGAAGGGCAATCACGACGCCGAAAGCGTCATCACCAAGACAATTACGCTGCCGAAGAATGTCAGCGAATTCCCGACCGCAAAGCCCGGAACGTTCAAGCTGGATCACCTGAAGGTTGCGCTGCACGGCCAGGGTTTTGCCGAGCGCTCCGCCAACGAAAACCTGGCGCTTGCCTATCCGAAGCCGGAACCGGGCTGGTTCAACATTGGCGTGCTGCACACCTCGCTGACCGGCCGCGAGCCGCACGCAGCCTACGCGCCCTGTTCCGTCGAAGACCTGCGATCGCGTGGCTACGATTACTGGGCGCTCGGCCATGTCCACGATTTCGAAATCGTTGCCGAAGACCCGCTGGTCGTGTTCCCCGGCAACCTTCAGGGGCGGTCGATCCGCGAGCAGGGGGCAAAGGGCGCCGTGCTCGTGACCGTCGAGGACGGACGCATCGCCTATGAGCGTATCGTGACCGACAGCGCAAGGTTTGCTGAACTCGCTGTTCTTGTCGAGCCGGACGAGACGCCGGCGGCAATCCTGCGGCGGCTGGAAGATCTGCTTGGTTCTGTGATCGATGCCATGGAAAGCCGGCCGCTGGCACTGCGCATCCGCATCAGCGGCCGCAGTCGCTTCCGCAACGAGATCTTGGCGAGAGCGGCCGATTTCCGGGACGAGGTGCAAGCCGCGTGCCATCGGGGTCATGAGGATATCTGGCTGGAAAAGCTGGAGGTCAAACTCGAAGCCGAGATTGCCTCAACTGGGAAAGCCACCGATCTGCTCGGGCTCGAAGGCCTGCTGCCGACGGCGGAGTTCTCGCCGCTTCTGGTCAGCGAAGCCGAGGCCCGCATTGCCGAAATTGCCGCGCGTCTGCCGGGCGGTATCGGTGCCGGTGACCTGGCGCTAGGTGATGATGCGGCAACACTGTTGGCGGAAGCACGCGAGCTGCTTCTGTCGCGCGCGGCAAGGGTAGGGTAGTCACATGCGTTTCACCCGTCTCGACATCCTGCGCTACGGCGCGCTCACCGATCGCGCGCTTGCGTTCCGGCCGGATGCGCAGTTGCATGTCATCTATGGCCCGAACGAAGCCGGAAAGTCTTCCGCGCTGTCGGCAATCTCGGATCTGCTGTTCGGTTTTCCGACCGCTGCCGAATACAGTTTTCTCCACGATGCGACGGCCCTTCGCGTCGGCGCCGAAATCGAGACACGCGATGGCAGCAAGCTGGGCTTTCGCCGTCGTCGCGGCCGCAAGAACACGCTACTCGCGGCAAGCGAGGCGGAAGAGGCGCTGCCCGAGGATGCGCTGGCACCCTTTCTCGGCACGCTGAACCGCGACGTGTTTCAACGCGCTTTCGGGCTTGATTCGGCGTCGCTGCGCGCCGGCGGCCAGAGCATGCTGAAAAGCGGCGGCGAGATCGGCAGTCTGCTGTTTTCTGCAGCGTCGGGCCTTACCGGCCTCTCCGACCTGCGCAAGAGCTTCGATGCCGAGGCCGACACCATCTACGCGGCGCGCCGCTCCAAGGACCGGTTGTTTTACCAGGTGCTCGACAGCCATGACGAGGCGCGCAAGGCCGAGCGGGACAACGAGCTGAAGTCCGGCGACTGGAAGAAGCTGCTCGCCGAACAGTCCGAGCTGGAAGCGGAACTCGCGACGGTCCAGACCGAGCGCGAAACCACGAAACAGACGCTGGAACGGCTGCGCAAGCTGATGCGGCTGGAGCCGGTGCTGCGCGAGATCGACCGCGAGCAGGACCAGCTGGCGCAGTATCAGTCGCTGGGCTCGCTGTCGCCTGGCTTCGAGGATGCGTTGGCGCGGGCTCTGGACGAGGCGCGGCGCAATGACGACGCGCATCGGGCGGCGCAAACCGAAGTCTCGCGGCTGGGCGATGAGATCGCCGCTCTCCATGTCGACGACGCGCTGATCGCCGCTGCCGGCAGCATTCTCGCCCGCCACGCCGACAAGGGCGTCTATCTGAAAGCCCGCGAGGATATCGCGAGGGTTCGCGGCGAGGTCGAGGATTTCGACACCCGGCTGGTGCAGCTGGGGCGCAGGTTAGGTCTTGTCAGGACCGATGACCTTGAACGCTACCTGCCTGCCGATGCCGACCTGGTGCGGCTGAAGACACTGCTCGACGAAGGCAGCGAACTCGACCGCAGCCTGAAACAGCTGCATCTCCGTCTGGAAGAAGAGCGCGAGGCGCTGCGGCGTCTGGATGAAGCCAATCCGGACAGCCGCCTGATCGATCCGAAACCATGGGCCGAGCAGCTCACGGCGCTGCGCCCCGAACTCAGCGATCTTTCCGGGATCGAAAACCTGCAGGTCCGCGCATCGCGGGCAGAAAGCGATCTCGCCGCCGCCGTCGCAAGGCTCGATCCGCCGGTCAAGGACATCGACGCCCTGCTTGCGAGCCCGCTGCCGGATCTTAGCGCGCTGACCAGCCACCGCAAGCTGATCGACGATGCACGCGCAGTGCATGCGAGGATCACCCAGACGCTGACGACGGTGAAGGCCGACGCCAAGACCGTGGCCGATCACATGGCGGCGCTGGAAGGGCAGGGCCGCATCGTTTCGCGTGCTGACATCATGGAAGCCCGCCAGCTGCGCGATGCGGGTCTTGCCGCATTCGGAGCAAAGCCATCAGCGGATAAGCTCGCCGATGTGCACAAGGCCGTTCAAAATGCCGATGAACTGGCCGACGCTGCCCTGACCGACGCCGAGCGTGTGTCCCGGCACGCGCAGCTCAGCCTGCGTCAGCACGAGATCCAGCAGCAGTTGACGAACGCCCGCGCCGAAGCGCGCGAAAGCGATATCGCGCTGTCGGATGCGATCACCGAATTCGAGGACCTGTTCCGCTCGGTGCCCGTCTCCCCGCTGTCGCCCGAACGCATGCTCGAATGGCGCCGCGGCGTCGAAGCCCTGTCGCATCAGGTCGATGCGCTGAAGGATGCACGTGACGCGCTGCAGACCGCGCGGCTGAAGGAAGAGCGGTTGAAGCCGGTGCTGGTCGGTCTTGCGGACGCGATTGGTCTTGCCGCAACCGCCTTGCCGCCTGCGGCCCTGGCGCGCGCTCTCGACCGCAGACTGGCGGAGATAGCGGAACGCTGGACGGAAAGCCGCTCGCTGGAGGGCAAGCGCCATTCCGCCGTCGATGCGCTGCAACGTCTCGAAGAGCGCGAGACCGTTCTGCGCCGTGAAGTCGACACGTGGCGAGCCGCATTCTCCAACGCTGCGACCATGGCCGGCCTGCCGGATGAGGCGACGGTCGAAATGGCGGCTGCAGCGCTCGATGTCTGGCGCAGCGTGCCGGATCTTCTGGCCGAGCGCGAGAACCGCAGGCGCCGGGTGCGCGGCATGCAGCGCGACATGGAAACCTTCGACGAAGAGATCCGCAGCCTCTGCACCAAGGTCGCGCCAGACCTGATCTCGGTGCCGGCAGATGTCGCGGCCGGTCTCCTTAACGATCGGGCGATGGATGCCAATGCCGCCGCCAAGCACAAGGCCGCGATGTCGGCTGACCTCGAACGCGCGACGCTCGCCCTGGAGCGCTATGCCACTCGCGAAAAAAACCTGCAGGACGAGCTGGCCTCCCTTGCCACTTCCGCCTCGCGAGACGTCGCCGACCTCGAACAGGTTCTGGAGGAACTGCGCCAGCGAAGCCGGCTGAACGGACAGCTGCTGCAGTGCCGCTCCCGCTTCAACGAACACGCCGATGGTGACGACGAAGCGGCAGTGCGCTCAGCGCTGGTAGATTTCGACAAGGTGACCGCAGGTCTTGAGATCGAGCAGCTGGAAAGCGCCGATAGCAGGCAGATCGACCGGATTTCTTCCCTGCGGACCGCTGAGGCAGACAATGCCCGCCGCCGCCGCGAACTGGAAAGCGGCATCGGCGCCGAGCGCGCTGTGTTCCAGAAGCATGCGGCCGAAACCGAGGCGAGGGACCTTGCGCGTCGGTGGGTGGTCCTGAAGCTTGCCGCCAGCCTCCTGTCGTCGTCGATGGAAACCTATCGCGAGCAACAGGCCGATCCTGTCATGCAGCGGGCGGGAAAGGTTTTTGCTGATCTCACCGGCGAACGGTTTGCGAAGCTGGTGCAGCTCTATGACGAGAAGGACGAGCTCCAGCTTGCCGTCGAGCGAAACACCGGTGAGCAGGTTCCGCTATCGGGCCTCAGCGAAGGGACCGGCGACCAGCTCTATCTGGCGCTGCGTCTGGCGTTCCTCGAGGATTACTGCAGCCGCAACGAACCGGTACCGCTGATCCTCGACGACATCTTCCAGACATTCGACGACGAACGCACCGCTGCCGGCATCCGCACACTGGCTGCTGCCGGCGACAAGTTCCAGACGGTGCTGTTCACCCACCAGCTCAGCCTGGTGGAAACGGCGCAGCGCGAACTCGGAGAGCGGCTGGATTTGATCAGGCTTTAACGCAATCTGACGGTTGCATAGCGTGGCTAGCCTTGCGGCGAAAAAACTTGCCCCACTGGGAGCGTCAGGCAGCCGATCCGCGTGCTGACGATCGCTCGCTGTGACGCCCTGCCAGGTTCCGGCGTCGGTACCGGGCATGCCGTGGTAACGGGATGGGCAACGAGGAGCAGGTTGAACCGTCTCTGGTCCATCATTTCGGGGACAAAGGTGGCGCGGTAGTTTTCGAGATCGGATTTAAACGCCGTGCGGGCGGAAAGCCTTGCCTCGAGATATGACCGGCTCTGCGGTGTCAGCGACAGGCCGTAACCGTCGAGCGTGGTCAGTGCAGTCTGCAACAGCGCACCGTCGTGGCGCTCATCCGTGAAACTGAGCTTGATCCGGAAGGTACGCAGGTCATCCTCTCCAACCCCTTTCGCTTGGATGAACAGAGACGCGGGATCTTCACCCGGGCCCAGCGGCAGGAAGAACGTGCACTCCCATACATTGGCGCCCGCCAAGAAGTTCGGCGGTTCGCCGCCTATGCCCGCCAGTGCCTGGCAGCGTTCCTCGGTTGATGTCGTAACGGGTGGGATGAGACGCGACGTGTCGTGCGCCAGCGGCCGGACCAGTCTGGGCAGCTGCTTGCTACTCGCCGCAAGCCGTCGCTGGCGCCCGATGCGAACAGCCGGTGCGGGAGGAGGAGGAGGAAGCAGATAGGTTTGCAGGCCGAACTGGCGCACCAGACGCTTATAGTTGCGCCCTTCGTTGACGAAAAGGACGGTCGCCGCAAGCCCGCTGAAGACAACGAGAAGGAATACCGCAAGAACGAACAACCGGCCGCCGCGTCGGCGACGCTGTTCGGCAGGGGTCGAAATTGCAGGCCTCTCCTCTTGCGGCATAGTCTTGTTCCGATCGAGGAATGCCTGCGATGATGCCTGCGCTTACCACATTACTAACAGGCTTCAAATCTAGAGCTTCGCCATATTTTCGATTCGACCAGCGGTCATCAGCGCTTAGCGGACGAGTTTACGCTGGTCGGAGCTGTAGGCTGTCTCGCCTTCTCAACTCCATTTGCAGGCGTGGTGCCGCTTTCTGTTCACTGTATGGTTGATTGTTGCTGTAAGGTATCTGGCGATCCAACCCATGCTAGTATAAACAGGCGCGCCGTAATGTAATGGCTTGTTTATGCAATAACTTTGTGCTTTTTGCACACGCCCGAACCCGTCTCGGGCCATATGTGCATTAGCTTTTCTCGTGACATCCGCTAATAAGTATGTTGTTAAAGTTGTCCGATGCGGGCAGTCCGCATCCGCCATTTTAGCTGTGAAAACAGAGTGACAATGACGATCGAAATTATTGGTAGAGCCTGTGTGGCGCCGGGTGCAAGCTCCGTCAAGGAACTCAAGACGATCCTGAGCGGCGGCCGTTGCACCGTTTCGGAGATCCCTGGAGATCGATGGGACTTGGCACGTTTCTGGCATCCGGCACAGGGTATCGCTGGAAAGACCTATACGTTTGCCGCAGGCGTTATCGACAGGCTGTATGACTTCGATCCTGCCGTTTTCGGCATTTCGCAGCGCGAGGCCATGCAGATGGACCCGCAGCAGCGCGTGCTTCTGACACTGGTCTGGCAGGCGCTGGAAGACGCCAATCTTCCGGCAAGCACGCTCGCCAAGGAAAAGGTCGGCGTTTATATCGGCGCGTCCAGTCTCGAAAACAGTACGCTGTCGTCGGAGGATCCGGCATCCGGTAGCCCGTATTTCATGACGGGCAACACGCTCTCGATCGTCTCGAACCGCATTTCGCACGTCTTCGGCCTCAATGGGCCGAGCATGACCATCGACACCGCCTGCTCGTCGTCGCTGGTGGCGCTGGATCAGGCGGTGCGCTCGCTCGAGCGCGGTGATATCGACACCGCGATCGTCGGCGGCGTCAATATCCTGGTCAACCCGCTCTCCTTCGTCGGCTTCGCGCAGGCGCGGATGCTGTCGCCCGAAGGGCTTTGCCGTGCTTATGACACCAACGGCCATGGCTATGTCCGCGCCGAAGGCGGGGTAGCGATCGTCCTTCGTCGCAGCGATCGCACGAAGCGGGAAAATGACCGCAGCTACGCCAAGATCCACGCAACAGGCGTGAATTCTTCCGGCCGCACCAATGGCATCAGTCTGCCATCGCGTGAAGCGCAGGCCGATCTTCTGCGCTCCATCTATCAGGGTAACGGCATCGACGTGAACCGCGTCGCCTTTATCGAAGGCCACGGCACGGGAACGCGTGTGGGCGACCCGGCGGAAGTCTGGGCCATTGGGACTGTCATCGGCCAGAACCGTCCGGCTCCGCTGCCGATCGGTTCGATCAAGTCGAATATCGGCCATACCGAGCCGGTGTCGGGTCTTTTCGGTCTCATCAAGGCGATGATTGCGCTGGAAAACGATTTCCTGCCCGCGACGCTTCATATCGAAAAAGCCAACGAGGATATCGACTTCGCCTCGCTCAACGTGCGGGTCAACATGTCCGCGATGAAGCTGATGCCTGCCAAGGGCGCTCGGCTCGCCGGCATCAACTCGTTCGGCTTCGGCGGCACCAACGCCCACGTCGTGATCGGCGATCCCGATCCGGTCGACACGCCGGCGCTGCCCACCAAGGCCGACAGCCAGTTCTTCTTTGCCAGCGCCCATAGCGCCACCGCCCTGAAGTCGCTTCTGGAAAACTACCAGTCGGCCCTCGAACGCTCCGATGCTGTCAAGGCACGCCGGATGATCGCCGCCTCCAGCGCCAATCGCGACCCGATGCGTTATCGCTTCGCCGTCGAAGCCAAGGACGAGGGCAGGGTTCTCAAGGCGATCGAAACGCATTTGGCCGGAACGGCTTCGCAGGGGGAGCGCGGAGAAGCGCCGTCCCATGCCGGCAAGACAGCTTTCGTGTTTTCCGGCAATGGTGCGCAGTGGGCTGGAATGGGTGTTGAGGCCTATCGTGAAAGCCGCCATTTCCGCCAGTGCTTCCAATCCTTCAGCGCGCTGTTCGAGTATCACCTGGGCGAAAAGCTCTCGGATCTGCTGTTTGCCGACGATATCGGCAGTAGGCTTGCCGATACGAAGATCGCCCAGCCGATGCTGTTTGCGATCCAGGCTTCCATCTCGGATTGCCTCGCCAATCTCGGCGTCCGCCCGGATGTCGTGTTCGGTCACTCCGTGGGCGAAATTGCAGCTGCCTATGCCGCCAAGGCCCTGACCGCTGCGGAAGCCGTTGCGATCGTCGCCAAGCGCTCCAAGTCGCAGGATCTGTTTGCCGGCAAGGGCAAGATGGCTGCCGCTGTGATGAACGAGGAGACGGCGCTTGCCTTCGCAAAGACCCATGGTCTGAACGAGATCGGCGTCGCCGCCATCAATGCACCGAACTCGGTCACGATTTCCGGTCCGACTGACGAGATCCAGGCGTTTCGCGATGCGGCACGCAAAGCGCAGACCGTCGTGCATGTTCTCGACATCAACTACCCTTTCCATCACCCGATCATCGACAGCGCGCGCGATCTTTTCCTCGCGGACCTGCCGACGATCGAGCCGAAGAGTGGCGCTTGCACCTATGTTTCGACGGTCACCGGCGGCATCTACGACTGCCGCGGCCTGGATGCCGATTACTGGTGGCGAAATGTCCGCGATCCGGTTCTCTTCAAGTCTGCCGCCGAAACTGCACTGGATCTCGGCTGCAACCTCTTCATCGAGATCTCGCCGCGTTCGATCCTGTCGAACTATGTCAGTGAAATCGCCAAGCATGCGTCGCATTCGGCTGTCGTGATCGGCACCCTGCAGCGCGAGACCCCGATCGAGGGACGTGACCCGGTCGCGCAGTCGTTTGCCCGCGCCATCGCCCACGGCGTCTCGCCGAGCGTGTCGCGCCGTAGCAGCAAGCGCGATGCGTTTGCAGGCCTCCCGGTCCTGCCGCTCGAGCCGTCCGTCTTGAAGATGGCGAACACGACCGATGAGGTCGATATCTTCGGCCGCGAACACCGCGGCAGCTACTCGCTGCTCGGATGGCGTACCGATCCCAACAGCGCCCACTGGAAGAACCATGTCGACGCGCAGCTCTTCCCGGATCTTGCGGAGCATGTCGTCGATTCGCGTGCGATCCTTCCGGGTAGCGGATTTGTCGAGATCGCCGTCACAGCCGCCCAGGTGCATTTCGGATCCGACGACGTCGAACTGACGAATATGGAGATCGTGCGTCCGCTCGAACTTCGTACCGACCGGCTGCTCGAGCTATCGACGATCCTGTCGCCCGAGACAGGCGATATCGAGATCCGCTCGCGCGAACGACTGAGCAGCGACGACTGGACCGTGCATGCGGTGGCCCGCTGCCGCAAGCCAGTAGAGCATGCATCTGACCGTCAGATCTGGCGTGCCAACGAAGGCGAAAGCGCGAAGCTCTCCTCGCTGGAGGTCTACGGGACTGCCGAAAAGTTCGGCCTCCAATACGGCCCGCACTTCCAGCTGCTGCGCGAAGCGCGCGTCTTTGGTCGCAACACCGTCGAGGTCGATCTGAAAGCGGCCGAGGCTCCGGCCCACCCCTATCTGACCTACAACCTCAACCCGTTCTCGGTTGATGCTGTCTTCCATGGCCTTGTTGCCATGTTCGACCAGTTATCGGGCAGCGATGCCGGCTCTCCCTATATCCCCGTACGATTTGGTTCGGTTCGGGTGGGGGCGCGGGCCAAGCCGATTACCCGTGCAGTCATTGAGATCGAACGGTTCAGCGGCTTCTCGATCAAAGTCAACTTCCGCATGTTCGGGGAAGATGGCGAAATCGTCGCGTCGTTCGACGACTGCCGGTTCCGCCGCACCTCGTTGCGTCGTCATCACACCTTGGCCTCGGTGGCGTTCCATTACGAAGCCGTGCCGTCGACGATGTCAGGCAATTTCGCTCGGATCGGGTTTGCCGGCGGTCTACTGGCCGCGACGACGGATGCAGAAGCCAAGGACACTGCGTCGTTGATGCTGGATGCAATGATTTACCGTGCCTGCCACGAGATTGCGCTGTCGCTCGCTTCACAGGACGGGTTCGTGTCCGTTACCGAGTTCCCGGGAGAACCCAATTTCCGGGCTTTCCTGGCAAGCTGTCTGTTTATTCTGGAAGATGCCGGGATCGCGTCGTCCGAGGAATCCGGCTGGCGCGTGCCGTCCGAATTCACCATGCCGGCCGTCTCTGAACTTCTGCAGGAAATCTACCGTGAGGATTCCGGCCGTATCGCCGAGGCGGTTCTGCTGCACAATGCCTATCGCGATGCTCTGGAACACCTGTCGCTTGCCGGCCTTCATAGCGGCGAAGACTTCTCCGAAGCGCGCCACACCAGCGAAGCAACGCTCGAACATGTGCTTGTTCACTCGCCACTTGGGCGCAAGCGTTCCGATATGGCGCTGCATCTTGTCGAGCAAGCCTGTCGGGCCAATGGCGGCCGGACCCGGGTCATTGTCGAGCTCAGCTCCACATCCGTATCCGTCAGCAGCAAGCTTGCGTCGCTTGCCGTCGATTTCTCGGCGACGCTCGCGATCGTCGAGCCGCGCGAAAGCGTTCGCCGTACACTCGAACTTGCCTTCGAACAGCATGCACATGTCTCGGTGATCGAGCCGAAGGCGCTGACCGATCTCCGCGGCATCGATGTGATCGTTGCCGCCGGACTTGAAAGCCAGGCGGTTCTGGTCGCCGACGATAGCCTTCGTTCGGCTGTGCGAGGCGCTGCCGCAAGAGGCGCTGCATTCCTGTTCGTCGACCGTGCACCGTCAGCGTTCAACGACTTTGCCTTCGGCCTGTCGGATGACTGGTTTGCCGCAAGTCAGTCGCCGGAATTCCCGGTCGGGCGTCTCGCGACAACCGAACAGGTAACCGACCTTCTGACAGGTCTCGGCTTTGCCGCCCCGCTTGTCGAAGAGAAAGATGTGGCCGAAGGGCTGCTGATCGTTGCAGGCGCATCCTCGGCCGCGGCCGACCAGCTGCAGGCGCTGCCGTCGATCCCGTCGGCGCTCGTCTTCGCTGAAGATGTTGCCCGTGCTGCAGCGTTTGGTGACGGCGACACCGTCGTCCTGCTCAGCGCGGATCCGGATGAGTTTGCGATTTCGCAGTCGCTTGCCCGATTCGATGGCAAAGCCGTGCAAGCCATCTTCCTCGCCGAACGTCTGGGTGATCGCGAAGCCTCCGATGTCGCTCTGGCACGTCTCGAAAACCTGAAGCGTATCGTTGAAGCGTTCACCCGCCATAGCGCCAGCCTCGCGTCGGGCGACCAGTCCCGTCTCGTGATCGTCGCACCCGGCGGCTCGCCGCTTGCCGGTGAGGCGACTGATGACGTCAACGCCGGTCTCTGGACCTTCGCCCGCGTTCTTCAGAACGAATACGATGCGGTCGCCACGCACCTTCTCGATCTCGAGACGGACAGTGCGGAACTCGGCCTTCATGTCGGCGAGATCCTTGCATCCGCCAGTACCAACCGGGAGTGGATCCTGCGCCATGGTTCGCTGTCGGAAATCCGCGCATCGAGCGGTCCGTTCGGGCCGAAGGATACAGAAAGCGCCGACTTCACCGCGGCCACGATCCGTCAGACGGTGAATGGACGCGTCGACAGCATCATCTGGGAGAGCGCCTCCGAGCCGGTGCCGGATGCCGACGAGATCGTTCTCGCCGTGGAAGCGGCCGGCCTCAACTTCCGTGACGTCATGTGGGCGATGGGACTGCTTCCGGAAGAAGCACTCGAAGACGGCTTTGCCGGCGCAACCATCGGCATGGAAATGTCCGGCCGCGTCATCTCGGTCGGTGCGTCGGTGACGGATCTCGTTGCCGGAGACCGTGTCATGGGCATCGGCCCGGCCGCGTTCTCCACGCACGTCAAGGTTCGCCGTGACGGCGTGACGAAGTTCCCCGCACGCCTCGACTTTGAGGCTGCAGCAACGGTTCCGGTGGCATTCCTAACCGCCTATTACGCCATGGTCCAGCTCGGCCATATCGAACCCGGTGAAACCATCCTCATCCATGGCGCAGCTGGCGGTGTCGGCCTTGCCGCATTGCAGATCGCCAAGCTGAAGGGTGCAGTTGTCATCGCGACGGCCGGTACGGTGGAAAAACGCCGCTTCCTGGAAGCGCTTGGTGCAGACCATGTGTTCGACAGCCGCTCGCTGGATTTCGTGGCCCGCGTGCGCGGCGTCACTGGCGGCGAAGGTGTCGACCTGGTGCTCAACTCGCTGTTCTCGGAAGCGATGGAACGCAGCCTGGAACTGGTGAAGCCATTCGGTCGCTTCCTCGAACTCGGCAAGCGCGACTACTATTCCGACCGCAAGATCGGCCTTCGTCCGTTCCGTCGCAACATCAGCTATTTCGGCATCGACGCCGACCAGTTGCTGGTGAAGCTGCCGGCGATCACGAAGAAGATCTTTACCGAGATCGGCGTCCTGTTCGAACGGGGCGACTTGTCTCCGCTGCCCTATCGCGCCTTCGGCTATGACGAGATCGGCAGTGCCTTCCGTCTGATGCAGAATGCCGGCCAGATCGGCAAGATTGTCATCCGTCCGCCGGTTGCCGGCAAGGACAAGGTGGTGATTGCAAACGAAAAGGCGGTCGCCTTCGATCCGGATGGCATCTACGTGGTTGCCGGCGGCATTGGCGGCTTCGGCCTCGTTGCGGCAGACTGGATTGCCGCACGCGGTGCCAAGCAGATTGCACTTTGCTCGCGCAAGGGTGTCGCCGACACTGAAACCGAGGCGGCGATCGCCAAATGGAAGGCGAAGGGCGTCAAAGCATCTGTCCATGCCTGCGATATCACCAGCGAGCCGGCTCTTTCCGGACTCCTCGACAGCCTGCGCAAGCAGGCTCCGATCAAGGGCATCGTTCACGCGGCCATGGTGCTCGACGACGCGCTTCTGTCCAACCTGACGCCCGAGCGCAACCGACCGGTTGTCGAGGTCAAGGTTCGCGGTGCGGCTCTCCTCGACAAGCTGACGGCGGGCGACGATCTCGATCTCTTCCTCGTCTTCTCCTCGGCCACGACCATGCTCGGCAACCCGGGCCAGGCAAACTACGTCATTGCCAACGGCTATCTCGAAGGTCTTGCCCGTGCACGCCGCGCGGCCGGCAAGCCGGGTCTCGCCGTCGGCTTTGGCGCCATTGCCGATACCGGTTTCCTTGCACGCAATGCCGAGGTCAACGAAATCCTGTCCAAGCGAATCGGCAAGACGGCGATGAAGGCGCGCGATGCGCTGGAGCAGGTCGAACGCTACATGGCGTCAGACACCGGCACCATTGATGCGGCAGCCGTGATGATTGCCGAAGTCGACTGGCAGGCAGTGCGGATGCTGCCGATTTCCAACGCCTCGATCTTCGAGACGGCGATCCGTTCGGCTGGCAATCAGCAATCGGCCTCCGATGGCGACCGGATCGATCTTGAGGATCTGATCCGTGGCAAGTCGGCGGATGAAGCGCAGCAGCTTCTTCACAACCTCGTCGCGTCTGAAATCGCAACGATCCTGCGTGTCACGGAAGACAGTATCACGCCGGAAAAGGTCTTGAAGGATATCGGTCTCGACAGTCTGATGGCGATGGAACTCGGTATGAGCTTCCAGCAGAAGACGGGCTTTGATATTCCGCTGAGCGGAGTAGGGGAAGACACGTCCGTCAGCGACGTGGTAAGCCGTCTGAGAGAGCGTGTCGCCAAGCGCAACGGCGAGGACGACACCGTCCAGAACGAAGTGATCGACCGGCTGGTCAAGAGCCATTCGACGCAGCAGAAAGCCGCAACGCAGTGACAGACAGCAGTTCGGATGAAACCCGGCCCTCCAAGCTGAGCCTTGGGGGGAAGGGCAATTTTATCGACCAGATGCGCAAGGCGAATGAAAATGTCGGGCGCAATCGCACGACGCGGCTCAATGCTCAGCCGCAGCAGCCGGCCCGCCCTCCGGTCGGTTTTGACGCCTTGCCCGAATATCAACGGGTCATGGTGCAGCGCAAGGCGAGCGAAATCATCGGCGTCGACAACCCGTTCTATCGCTCGCACGACGAAGCCGCCGGCGCGACGACGACCATGGACGGGGAAGTCTATGCGAATTTTGCTTCCTACGACTATCTCGGTACCAACACGGACCCGAGGGTGACCGAAGCCGCCAAGGCTGCGATCGATCGTTTCGGCATTTCCGCCTCCGCCAGCCGTCTGGTCGCAGGCGAGCGCCCGGTGCATGCGGAACTCGAAGAAAAGCTTGCCAGCGTCTACGGCGTTGATGCTGCAGTCTGTTTCGTCAGCGGCTACCTTACCAACGTTGCGGCAATCAGCTGTGTCGTCGGCCCGAAGGACCTCGTCATCCACGACGAATTCATCCACAACAGCGCGCTGGCCGGCATCAAGCTTTCCGGCGCCACGCGGCGCCTGTTCAAGCACAATGACGTCGATAATCTCGAGACGGTGCTCAACACGCTCGCCGGAGATTTCCGGCGCGTTCTCGTGATCGTCGAAGGCGTCTATTCAATGGATGGCGACATCGCCGACCTGCCGCGCCTGATCGAGCTGCGCAATCGGTACGGCTTCTGGCTGATGGTCGACGAGGCCCATTCGCTCGGCGTTCTCGGCAAGACCGGTCGCGGTTCGTTTGAACATTTTGATGTCGACCCGAAGAGCGTCGATATCTGGATGGGCACCCTGTCGAAGACAACGTCGAGCTGCGGCGGATATATTGCCGGTAGCCGGGCGCTGGCTGACATCCTCAAGGCCGAAGCGGGCGGTTTCGTCTATAGCGTCGGGCTTGCTCCGGTTCTGGCAACGGCTGCAGCCACGGCCCTCGATATTCTGCGCGAGGAACCGGATCGGGCCGAGCAGTTGCACCGGAACGGTTCGCTGTTTTTGAAGCTCGCCCGGGAAGCCGGTCTCGACACAGGATTGAGCCTCGGCTTCTCCGTCGTGCCGATCCTCGTCGGTGATTCGCTTCGCTCCATCCAGCTGTCGAACGAATTGCTGGAAGATGGCGTCAACGCTTTGCCGATCATTCATCCCGCCGTCCCGGAAGGCATGGCCCGGTTGCGATTCTTTATCACCAGCGACCATACGGAAGAGCAGATTCGCCACGCGGTGGAATCGACAGCAAGACGCCTGAAGGACCTGCAGGACAGGAATTTCGGTCTTGCCTCTCTCAGCCCGGAAAAACTGATGCAGCTTGCGCCGCTTCTCCAGTCGCCCGACAACACCTGAGGCTGTGGCGACGACGATGCACGTGATCGTAACGGGTGGATCAAGCGGCATCGGACTGGAAGTGGCGCGGATCTACGCATGCCGGGGTGCGCGCGTATCGATCATCGCGCGCACGGCGGCAATGCTTGAAAGCGCTGTTGTCGACCTCCGCAGTACCGGCAAGGCTGACATCAGATGTGAACGCGCGGATGTCGCGAACGATAGCGAGATCTCGCGTGCTGTTGATGCCTGCGAGGCCGCATTCGGACCGTGCGACGTTCTTGTTGCCTCGGCCGGGATGGTAGAACCCGCTTTTTTCGACCAGCAATCGCAGAGCGACTTTTCCCGCCAGATAGACGTCAACCTGCTCGGTACGGCGAATGCCGTACGCTCGGTCTACGCGGGCATGAAGAGCCGCGGGCAGGGCGCAATCATGATCGTGTCCTCGGGTGCGGCACTGATCGGCATACCCGGCTACACAGCTTATTGTGCCTCCAAGTCGGCGCTCACGGGCTTCGCCGAGGCCCTCCAGGCTGAGTCGGTTGGAGATGGCGTCACCATATCGCTGTGCTTCCCGCCGGATACCGAAACGCCGCAGTTCGAGAGGGAACTCGCCAAACGCCCGGCGCAGGCACGGGCTCTGATGGGAGCCGCGCCGCCGTGGAAGGCGAATGCCGTTGCCGAAAAGATCGTTCGCGGCATCGATCGGCGGTCGAAGAAAGTCTATTTGGGCTTTTCCATCACTGGCCTTGGCCTGTTCGGTCCACTGGTAAAGCCGTTTGTGGCGGCCTGGTTTTCCAGACGTCGCTAGATAAACCGCGTCTCTTCGCCCGCAATCCTCAAAATTGTCAGCTTGCCCGAATAGAATGCCCCGGTATCGATGCCGATTCTGTTCGGTCCGAGCGAGGGCTCAGTCTGCGGCGTGTGGCCGTGGATCACGAAGGTAGATGGCAGGTTTGGTCCTTTTGCAAGGAATGGATCGCGGATCCACATCAGCTCAGCCTCCTCCTGGTCTTTCAACGCGACACCCGGCCGGATGCCGGCGTGGACGAACAGAAGCTGTCCGACCTTCATGCTGATCGGCAAATCGGTGAGGAACTGGCGGTGCGCATCGGGCACGACTTCAGCCAGCAGCTGCTTCAGCGTGCCATTGCGGCTGCGCTGGCGAAAGTTCTGGTCATGCACGTCGAGCCCGTAGGACGCCAGCGTCTGCTCTCCGCCGAGGCTCAGCCATTCGCCATGCGTCTCCGGATCATCGAGGAAGAGGCGGAACACATCGTCATGGTTTCCGCATAGCGGCATTCGGCGCAGACCGTATTCGCTCGGCTTGATCAGATAGTCGAGAACACCCGAGGATGCCGGGCCGCGGTCCACATAGTCGCCGAGAAGAACCACCACGCCCGCACGGCGCGTTTCTTCGATGTCCCGGGCGATCTTCGCCTCGGCTTCCTTGAGGAGCTCCAGGCAGCCATGCACGTCGCCGATCGCGTAGATCGGATAGGTCGGCGCGTCTACGCCAAGGTCGATACGCCGACGGGGACGTGGGACGCTCCCCTGGCTGGAACGTTTCTGGGTGAGCCACCCGATGACCTTGCGCATGATACAGTTCGTTTCGAGAATGAGAGAGAACGTGAGGACACAATGGGAGATGTGCCCCTAATGGACGTTTAACAAGCCCTTTCGGATCTCGTTGCAAACCGTTCAACGATCCCGATGCTGCTGCACCTCCACTGCAGTATGAGAAAGTATAAACCGGCGCTCCACAAAATATAATGCTGCACTGCACCAAGTCCTCGTGCTGCTATGGACAGTTGTTTTATTTTGAAACACTATCGAGGGGAGGAGCTGGGGGAGGGAAATAAATGCGAATACAGATCGTTGCCATCTCGATTATGGCAAGCCTTTTCCTGTGGATTTTCGCATACTATTGTCTGCAGACCACCTACAGGACCGGCCAGGCTTACGGCGTGATGCCGAACCTGAACATCAGCAAACGACTCAGCATCTTTGATTGAACCGGTAAGCGCTTCGAGTGCACGAGAGCTTCTGCGCTGTCGCTAAGGCTGCCTCTGCGCGTAGGTCGCCGCGAGTTGCTTGACCCCTTGGCGATATTTGAACAGCTCTATGCCGCCGACGAAGACGGCGCAGCAGGAGAGCAGAATAAAGGCGACAGCGGCAGCTTTCATGGCGGGACAATGGCATGCCGCTCGCCTCTGCGCCAGTCCCGGTTGAAGTGCTGCCGGACAGGCGTACAAAACAGGAGACCGGAGAGTGTTCGCCGGCCGTCCAAATGCTACAACGCGTATAGTCGTGCAGGCCGACAGTCTTTTGCAACGTAGCCCCTCAGCGATGCAAACCACAATTGTGTAGCTCGCCAACGTCATTTGCCCGTGATCGAATGATTGAGACTGGATAACGAATCGGTTGGAACCTGGCGTTGATGTCGCGCAGTATTCTGTCGGAGCGGATGAGCCGCTTAGAGCCGCCGCCTACTTCCGGTCAACGCAATCGTCCAAAAGGCAGTGATGGGCAAACATGTGCCATTATCAGCGAGAGAGCATTCTACGGAAATTATCTGGTAGGGAAGGCCGAAGATTGGTGGGCGATGACGGACTCGAACCGCCGACATCCTCGGTGTAAACGAGGCGCTCTACCAACTGAGCTAATCGCCCCTAAACTGCAGACCGTTTCGTCTGCCGCTTCGGTGGCCGTGATCTATGCGGATCGCGCGAAAACCGCAAGAGCTTTGACGACATTTTTTTGAATTTTCGACAAAATCCGTGGCAGATAAGGGTTCTTAACGACAAACCACGGGCCTCGATGTGGGAAAGTGAGTGGCGTCATTATTTTGTCTTCAAACTTGCTTGACACCTCCCGTCGAACCTCTTAGGAAGCGGCCAACCGAGCAGTCGAGGCTGCCTGGTGAGAGACGAAAGTTTCTGAAGAAATGTGCGGGTGTAGCTCAGTTGGTTAGAGTGCCGGCCTGTCACGCCGGAGGTCGCGGGTTCGAGCCCCGTCACTCGCGCCATTCTTCTTCCTCGAACGTCGTGTCCAGATGATGCGGCGCCGTAAAGTCGGCAATATGCGCGGGTGTAGCTCAGTTGGTTAGAGTGCCGGCCTGTCACGCCGGAGGTCGCGGGTTCGAGCCCCGTCACTCGCGCCATTTACTTTCTTTCCTCCAAACTGATCAAGCGTCTCTATCCTCACCGGGATGGGGAATGATCGGGTCGTCGAACCCACCTGTCGCGCTGAGAGTTGCAACGTCCGTCCGCCGCGCCTCTCGAATCGCTATTCCTGAATGAAACTCCATCGTTAGAAGACCGTCGGCAGACCCTTGGCCGGGAACATGTCGGGTACTGATTTGTTGGCGAACGAACTGGTGTTTTCCAGTGGAGTATTATTGGTAGGTGAGGGGGACTCAAAGGGCTTGCGCCTTTCCTCACGCTGCGCTAGTCACGCCTTGTTGCAATGCACGTACGCTTGTCGAATTCATGTTCGAGCGTCGCCCGGCGCTAAAGGCAAGCAGGGATCGAATATCATGAGTGAACTCCTCACTTCCTACGTCCCGATCGCGATCTTCATCGGTATATCCTTGGTGATCGGTCTGGCGCTTCTGATCGCGCCTTTCGCCGTTGCCTACAAGGCGCCAGATTCGGAAAAGCTTTCCGCCTACGAATGCGGCTTCAATGCCTTCGACGATGCCCGCATGAAGTTCGACATCCGCTTCTATCTCGTGTCGATTCTGTTCATCATTTTCGACCTCGAAGTTGCCTTCCTGTTCCCTTGGGCTGTGTCCTTCGGTGAAATCGGCTGGTTCGGCTTCTGGTCTATGATGGTGTTCCTGGGTGTCCTCACGATCGGCTTTATCTACGAATGGAAAAAAGGAGCGCTGGAATGGGAGTAGTCGATAGCGGCACAACTCTCGTCGCGCCGAAGTCCAAGGGTATTATCGACCCGAATACCGGCAAGCCAATTGGCAGCGACGACGCGTTCTTTGGCGAGATCAACAATGAGCTCGCCGACAAGGGTTTTCTCGTCACCTCCACCGACGAGCTGATCAACTGGGCCCGTACCGGCTCGCTGATGTGGATGACGTTCGGTCTGGCCTGCTGCGCCGTCGAAATGATGCAGCTTTCCATGCCGCGTTATGACGTCGAGCGTTTCGGCTTTGCGCCACGCGCTTCGCCGCGCCAGTCGGACGTGATGATTGTAGCGGGAACGCTGACCAACAAGATGGCGCCTGCGCTTCGCAAGGTCTATGACCAGATGCCGGAGCCACGTTACGTCATCTCGATGGGATCATGCGCAAACGGCGGTGGGTATTATCACTATTCCTACTCCGTCGTTCGCGGTTGCGACCGCATCGTGCCGATCGACATCTACGTGCCGGGCTGTCCCCCCACGGCAGAGGCGCTGCTTTACGGCGTGCTCCTGCTGCAGAAGAAGATCCGGCGCACCGGAACGATCGAGCGTTGAGGGCTTGAGGAGGATATGATGACCGAGACCCTGAGCGAGCTTTCGACCTACATTCGCGAATCGCGCTCGACGCTGGTCGAAGACGCGGTGATGTCCTATGGCGAGCTGAACCTGATTGCCACCAGCGACAACATCATCGAGCTTCTGACCTTCCTGCGTGATGATCCGAAATGCGGTTTCATCAGCTTCATCGATATCTGCGGCGTCGATTATCCGGCCCGTGCGAAGCGTTTCGATGTGGTCTACCACCTGCTGTCGCCGCACCGGAACCTGCGTATCCGGATCAAGGTTGCAACGGGCGAGGACGAACCGGTGCCTTCGGCATTCTCGGTCTACCCGGGCGCCGACTGGTTCGAACGTGAGGCCTGGGATCTCTACGGCATCCTGTTTACCGGTCACCCGGATCTTCGCCGGATTCTCACCGATTACGGTTTCGAGGGGCATCCGCTCCGCAAGGACTTCCCGACGACCGGCTTCGTCGAGGTTCGTTACGACGACAGCGTCAAGCGCGTCGTCTACGAACCGGTCGAGCTTCGGCAGGAATTCCGCAACTTCGATTTCCTATCGCCTTGGGAGGGGACGGATTACGTTCTTCCCGGTGACGAGAAGGCGAAGACCTGACGCGGTTGATTTGGTAATTGCCGGGTTGGGTGGACTTGGTTGAGGGAGCGGGCAGGCGGGTCGATTAGACGTGGTAATGTGATATCGGTCGAAAATATCAGGAGAGGACAGCAACATGGTTGCACTCCCTGAAAGATCGGTTCCTACTGGGTCGGCGTTCGTCTGAATTGATTGACATGACGATGAAGCAGAATTTCGGGCGGTTGCCCATTTTCCAAAGCGCGGAGCGCTGAAATGACGGAACACAACGTCCGGAACTTCAATATCAACTTCGGTCCGCAGCATCCGGCTGCCCATGGCGTTCTGCGTCTGGTGCTGGAACTGGATGGCGAGATCGTCGAGCGTGTCGATCCGCATATCGGTCTCCTGCATCGCGGCACCGAAAAGCTGATCGAGACCAAGACCTATCTGCAGGCCTTGCCCTATTTCGACCGGCTCGATTACGTCGCGCCGATGAACCAGGAGCATGCCTACTCGCTCGCGGTCGAAAAGCTGCTCGGCCTCGAGATCCCGATCCGCGGTCAGCTGATCCGCGTTCTCTATTCGGAAATCGGCCGTATCCTCTCGCATCTTCTCAACGTCACGACGCAGGCCATGGACGTCGGCGCTCTGACCCCCCCGCTCTGGGGCTTCGAAGAACGCGAAAAGCTGATGGTGTTCTATGAGCGCGCCTGCGGCGCCCGCATGCATGCGGCATACTTCCGTCCGGGCGGCGTCCATCAGGACCTGCCGGTGGACCTGGTTGAAGACATCGGCCAGTGGTGCGATGAATTCCCGGCAAAGCTCGACGACATCGACGACCTTTTGACCGGCAACCGTATTTTCAAGCAGCGTAACGTCGATATCGGCGTTGTGAGCCTCGACGACGCATGGGCCTGGGGCTTCTCTGGCGTCATGGTCCGCGGTTCGGGCGCGGCTTGGGATCTGCGTAAGTCGCAGCCTTACGAATGCTACGCCGACCTCGACTTCGATATTCCGATCGGCAAGAACGGCGATTGCTACGACCGCTACCTGATCCGCATGATCGAGATGCGCGAATCGTGCAAGATCATGAAGCAGTGCGTCAATCGTCTGCTCAGCGACGCAAAGACCGGCCCGGTGTCTTCGACCGACGGCAAGGTCGTGCCGCCGAAGCGTGGCGAGATGAAGCGTTCGATGGAAGCGCTGATCCACCACTTCAAGCTCTACACCGAAGGCTACCACGTTCCGGCCGGCGAAGTTTACGCGGCCGTCGAAGCGCCCAAGGGCGAGTTCGGCGTGTTCCTGGTCGCCGACGGCACCAACAAGCCCTACCGCTGCAAGATCCGCGCTCCGGGTTATGCACATCTCCAGGCGATGGACTTCATCTGTCGCGGACACCAGCTGGCGGACGTGTCCGCGGTGCTCGGTTCTCTGGACATCGTGTTCGGTGAGGTTGACCGCTGATGATGCTTCGCGCCGTCGCAGCCGCTGCTCTCGTGCTCTCTGCTCCTGCGGTCTCGCAGGCGCAGGAGGCGCTGTCGAGTGTCAGCGGCGGTTCGGCGTCGATGGCTACGCTCCTGTCCGAGGGATACGAGATCAAGACATCCGTACTCAACGGCACGAAGCTGATCGTGTTCATGCAGAAAGACAAGACGGCCTATGCCTGCGAATTCGTGACACTCACGAGATCGCGGTGCGGGGTCATAAACTGATAAGGCGTTGAAAGCATGTCCGTTCGTCGACTAGCCGAAGAACAGTTCCAGCCGGCAAACTTCTCCTTCAACGAGGAGAATGCGGTCTGGGCAGAGGCAACGATCAGGAAATACCCGGAAGGCCGGCAGCAGTCGGCCGTCATTCCGTTGTTGATGCGTGCGCAGGAGCAGGATGGCTGGGTCACCCGTTCCGCCATCGAGCATATCGCCGCCAAGCTCGACATGGCCTATATCCGCGTTCTCGAAGTCGCGACCTTCTATACCCAGTTCCAGCTGAAGCCGATCGGCACCCGTGCGCATATCCAGGTCTGCGGCACGACGCCTTGTATGCTTCGCGGTTCGGAAGACCTGATCAAGGTCTGTCAGAAGAAGATCCACCACGATCCGCTGCATCTCAATGCAACCGGCACGTTGTCCTGGGAAGAGGTCGAGTGTCAGGGCGCCTGCGTCAACGCGCCGATGGTGATCATCTTCAAGGATGCCTACGAGGACCTGACCCCCGAGCGTCTTGAAGAAATCATCGACACGTTCGAGGCAGGCAAGGGCGCCGAGGTCAAGACCGGTCCGCAGATCGACCGTCATGAGTCGGCACCGATCGGTGCTCCGATCACGCTGGTCGACGATATCAAGCCTGTTCGCACCAATCTCGAGCCGCAGCCACAGGCTGTGACCGAAGGCGCATCCGTGCCGCCGGCAAATGCCGGTCGTCCAAAGGATACGGCGCCTGAGACCGACAAGTCGCTGAAGACGCCGGTCACGGCGCCGAAGGCTGCTGCCGAAAACGTCAAGGTTGCCGAGAAGGGCGAAGGTTCGCCGACGACAACCGACACGGCGCCAGCGGCAACCGGCAGCAAGGCCGAAGGCGCACCGGCAGAGCTCGGCGTTCCCTCGGGCGAGACGAAGCCGAAGCGCAGCCGCAAGCCGAAGCCTGAAGGGGAAAGCTCCTGATGATGGGCGCGGCAAAGTTTCGGTCCGTCACTACGGGCATGCTGATGATGACATCCGATGTGATAAAGTCGGTCGAGTAGGTAGATAGATCATGTTGCAAGACCAGGATCGCATTTTCACCAATATCTACGGTCTCAAGGACAAGTCCTTGAAGGGCGCGATGAGCCGTGGCCACTGGGATGGTACGAAGATCATCATCGAGAAGGGCCGCGACTGGATCATTAACGAGATGAAGGCTTCCGGTCTTCGTGGTCGTGGTGGCGCAGGCTTCCCGACCGGCCTCAAGTGGTCCTTCATGCCGAAGGAATCGGATGGTCGCCCGCACTACCTCGTCGTCAATGCCGACGAATCGGAGCCTGGCACCTGCAAGGACCGCGAAATTATGCGCAACGATCCGCATACGCTGATCGAAGGCTGCGTGATTGCCGGTTTCGCCATGAATGCGCACACCGCCTACATCTATGTCCGCGGCGAATATATGCGCGAACGTGAAGACCTGCAGGCGGCGATCGACGAATGCTATGCCGCCGGTCTTCTCGGTGTGAACAACAAGAACGGCTGGGATTTCGACATTTACGTCCATCACGGCGCCGGTGCCTATATCTGCGGCGAAGAGACGGCGCTGCTCGAAAGCCTCGAAGGCAAGAAGGGCCAGCCGCGCCTGAAGCCTCCGTTCCCGGCCAATATGGGTCTCTACGGCTGCCCGACGACCGTCAACAACGTCGAATCGATTGCCGTTGCACCGACGATCCTTCGCCGTGGCGCCACCTGGTTCTCGTCGATTGGTCGCCCGAACAATGTCGGCACCAAGCTGTTCATGGTCTCCGGCCACGTCAACAAGCCCTGCACCTTCGAAGAAGCGATGGGTCTGTCGTTCCGCGAGATCATCGAGCATCATTGCGGCGGTATCCGCGGCGGTTGGGATAACCTTCTCGGCGTCATTCCCGGCGGCGCGTCCTGCCCGATCGTTCGCGGCGAAGACATGGCCGATGCCATCATGGACTTTGACGGCATGCGCGACGTGAAATCGTCGTTCGGCACGGGCGGCATGATCGTCATGGATAAGTCGACCGACGTCATCAAGGCGATCTGGCGCATCGCAGCCTTCTTCAAGCACGAGAGCTGCGGCCAGTGCACGCCGTGCCGCGAAGGCACGGGCTGGATGATGCGCGTTCTCGAGCGGATGGTGCGCGGCAACGCGCAGAAGCGCGAAATCGACATGCTCTTCCAGGTATCAAAGCAGATCGAAGGCCACACGATCTGTGCGCTCGGCGACGCGGCCGCTTGGCCGGTCCAGGGCCTGATCCGTAATTTTCGCCCCGAAATCGAGGCGCGTATCGACCAGTACACCAAGGACTCGACCTCACACGGCGCAGTTCTGGAAGCAGCGGAGTAACCGGACGGCATCGGCCTGAAGGTTGAAAAGAATTCGAAGGACAAAGGTGTTGGCGGGCTTGCCGCGATCGCCGCTTGGTCCGAAACAGATATTGCCCGGTTCGAAGACGACCTGGGTTTCGATGGGCGCATTTCGCTGGGCGACTGGGTCGGCCAGGCGAGGGCGCTGTTGAAGTAAGAATGTGTCCCTCGGCGAAACGGCTGATGGATGAACTGAGGGCGTAGTTAAGACGATGACGAAGCTGAAGGTAGACGGCAAGGAAATCGAAGTCCCGGATCATTTCACGCTGCTTCAGGCGTGTGAGGAAGCCGGCGCCGAAATCCCGCGCTTTTGTTTCCACGAGCGTCTGTCCGTGGCAGGCAACTGTCGCATGTGCCTGATCGAGGTAAAGGGTGGCCCGCCAAAGCCGGCGGCATCCTGCGCGATGGGCGTGCGCGATATTCGCGGCGGCCCGAATGGCGAGCTGCCGGAAGTCTTCACCAACACGCCGATGGTCAAGAAGGCCCGCGAAGGCGTGATGGAATTCCTGCTCATCAACCATCCGCTGGATTGCCCGATTTGCGACCAGGGTGGCGAATGCGACCTGCAGGATCAGGCGATGGCCTTCGGCATCGATAGCTCGCGCTACACCGAAAACAAGCGCGCCGTCGAAGACAAGTATATCGGCCCGCTCGTCAAGACCGTGATGAACCGCTGCATTCACTGCACGCGCTGCGTCCGCTTCACGACCGAAGTCGGCGGCATTTCTGAGCTTGGTCTTATCGGCCGCGGTGAAGATGCCGAAATCACGACCTATCTCGAGCACGCGATGACCTCGGAGCTTCAGGGCAACGTTGTCGATCTCTGCCCCGTCGGTGCGCTCACCTCCAAGCCGTTCGCCTTCACGGCCCGTCCTTGGGAACTGAACAAGACCGAATCGATCGACGTCATGGATGCCGTCGGCTCCGCAATCCGCGTCGACACCCGCGGCCGCGAAGTGATGCGCATCATGCCGCGCGTCAACGAGCAGGTGAACGAAGAGTGGATCTCGGACAAGACCCGCTTCATCTGGGACGGTCTGAAAACCCAGCGCCTCGATCGCCCTTACGTCCGCAAGGATGGCCGTCTCCAGGCTGCAAGCTGGGCTGAAGCCTTTGCGGCGATCAAGACAGCCGTTTCCGCGACATCAGGCGACAAGATCGGTGCGATTGCCGGCGATCTCGCTTCGGTCGAGGAAATGTACGCGCTGAAGTCGCTGATGAACTCTCTCGGTTCGCAAAACCTCGATTGTCGCCAGGACGGGACGGCGCTCGATCCGTCGCTCGGCCGTGGCAGCTACATCTTCAACCCGACCATCGAAGGAATCGAACAGGCCGGTGGCCTGCTTCTGATCGGCGCCAACCCGCGCTATGAGGCTTCGGTTCTCAACGCCCGCATTCGCAAGCGTTTCCGGCGCGGCAACTTCCCGATCGGCGTGATCGGCGAAGTGAGTGAACTGCGCTACGCCTATGACTATCTCGGCGCCGGTCCGGACTCGCTTGCCGAGCTTTCCTCCGGCAGCAACAGCTTTGCCGAAAAGCTGCGCGGCGTGAAGAACCCGATGATCATTGTAGGGCAGGGGGCTCTCTCGCGTCCGGATGGTCTAGCCATTCTCCAGGCAGCGGCAAAGCTTGCCGGTTCCGTTGGCGCGCTGACCGACGAGTGGAACGGTTTCGGCGTCCTGCACACCGCAGCATCGCGCGTAGGTGGCCTCGATCTCGGCTTCGTGCCGGGTGCCAAGGGTGCCAATGCCGCAACCATGCTGAAGTCGATGGACGTTATCTTCCTGCTTGGCGCCGACGAGATGGAGTTCTCGACGAAATACGCCAAGTTCACAGTCTATATCGGCAGCCACGGCGATAACGGCGCGCATACCGCCGACGTCATCCTGCCGGCCGCGACCTACACGGAAAAGTCCGGAACCTGGGTCAACACCGAAGGCCGCGTCCAGATGGGCAACCGTGCCGGCTTCGCGCCGGGCGAAGCCCGCGAGGATTGGGCAATCATCCGCGCCCTGTCAGACGTGCTCGGCAAGAAGCTGCCGTTCGACTCGCTCTACGCTCTGCGCGCGAAGCTTTATGCGGATCACCCGCATTTTGCGGATCTCGACGAGATCGCGACCGGCTCGGTCAACGACATCGCCACCCTCGGCCTGAAATCCGGTGAGCTTTCCAAGGGCGGCTTCACTACGCCGATCAAGGATTTCTATCTGACCAACCCGATCGCCCGCGCATCTGCCGTCATGGCGGAGTGCTCGGCACTGGCCCGCAACAATTTCCAGGTTGCGGCGGAGTAATATGAACATGGATTCGTTCTTCTGGACCTACGTTTGGCCGGCACTGATCATGGTTGGGCAGTCTCTTCTGCTCCTGGTCTGCCTTCTGGTCTTCATTGCCTATATCCTTCTCGCCGACCGCAAGATCTGGGCGGCCGTTCAGCTGCGCCGTGGTCCGAACGTCGTTGGTCCGTTCGGTCTGTTCCAGTCCTTCGCCGACCTTTTGAAGTTCATCCTGAAGGAGCCGATCATTCCGGCTGGCGCCAATAAAGGAGTCTTCCTTCTGGCGCCGCTGATTTCGGTGACGCTGGCGCTCGCCACCTGGGCGGTCATTCCGTTCAGCCAGAACTGGGTTATCGCCAACATCAATGTCGGTATCCTCTACGTCTTCGCGATCTCGTCGCTCGAAGTCTACGGCATCATCATGGCCGGCTGGGCATCGAACTCGAAATACCCGTTCCTCGGCGCGCTCCGCTCCGCGGCGCAGATGGTGTCTTATGAAGTCTCGATCGGCTTCGTCATCGTCTCAGTCCTGCTCTGCGTCGGTTCGCTCAACCTGACCGATATCGTCAATGCACAGCACGACGGCCTCGGCACGATGATGGGTCTGCCGGCTTCGTTCCTCGACTGGCACTGGCTGGCGCTGTTCCCGATGTTCGTGATCTTCTTCATCTCGGCCTTGGCAGAAACAAACCGTCCCCCGTTCGATTTGCCGGAAGCGGAATCCGAACTTGTCGCCGGTTACATGGTCGAGTATTCGTCAGCGCCATACATGATGCTGATGCTCGGCGAATACGCCGCCATCCTGATGATGTGCTCGCTGACCACTATTCTTTTCCTCGGAGGCTGGCTGCCGCCGGTAGACGTCTGGTTCCTCAACTGGGTTCCCGGCATCATCTGGTTCATGCTGAAAGGCTCCATGGTCTTCTTCATGTTCGCTATGGTGAAGGCCTTCGTACCGCGCTATCGCTACGACCAACTCATGCGTCTCGGCTGGAAGGTGTTTCTGCCTCTGTCGCTCGCCATGGTCGTGATCGTTGCATTCGTGCTGAAACTGATGGGATGGGCATGATCATGGCCCGTTCGTCACTCGGCATCATTGGAGAATAAGATGGCTATTGCCCAGGCTATCAACTCGCTGTTCCTGAAGGAATTCGTCGGCGCCTTCTTCCTGTCGATGAGGTATTTCTTCAAGCAGAAGGCGACGATCAACTACCCGTTCGAAAAGGGTCCGGTCTCGCCGCGCTTCCGTGGCGAACATGCACTGCGCCGCTATCCGAACGGCGAAGAGCGTTGCATCGCCTGCAAGCTGTGCGAGGCGATCTGTCCCGCCCAGGCGATCACGATCGAAGCCGGCCCGCGCCGTAACGACGGCACCCGCCGCACGGTGCGTTACGATATCGACATGGTGAAGTGCATCTACTGCGGCTTCTGCCAGGAAGCCTGCCCGGTCGATGCGATCGTCGAAGGTCCGAATTTCGAATTCTCGACGGAAACCCGCGAAGAACTGTATTTCGACAAGGCACGTCTTCTCGAAAACGGCGATCGTTGGGAGCGTGAAATCGCGCGCAACATCGGGATCGACTCGCCCTACCGGTAACGGGGCGAGCATGCCGTCGCTCTGATCGGGCGCCGGGCAAGCATTGGTCATTTAATCTCGGTGCGTTCGAAGCGCCGGGTTCTGACGGGCAGGGGGCTTTTTGGAAGCGCCGCCCGATGAGGAACGAAAAGGCACCACGATGGGTCTGCAGGCTATCTTTTTCTACATCTTCGCGTTCATCGCGGTGGCGTCGGCGTTCATGGTCATCTCGGCCAAGAACCCGGTCCATTCGGTGCTCTTCCTCATCCTCACCTTCTTCAATTCGGCGGGCCTGTTCCTGCTGACCGGGGCCGAGTTCCTGGCGATGATCCTGCTCGTCGTCTATATCGGCGCGGTCGCGGTTCTCTTCCTGTTCGTCGTGATGATGCTCGACATCGACTTTGCCGAACTGCGGTCCGGTATTCTTCAATACGCGCCGATCGGTATCGTCATCGGGCTGATCCTCGCGGCTGAATTGATCGTCGTGATCGGCGGCTCGGTCCTGGCACCGGAGGCAGCGAAATCCATCACGATGCCGATCCCGAACCCAGCCGTGCGCACCAACACGGCCGCCCTCGGCGATGTGCTCTATACGAATTACGTCTATTTCTTCCAGCTCGCCGGCATGGTGCTCCTGGTCGCAATGATCGGCGCCATCGTGCTGACGCTGCGCCATCGCACCAACGTCAAGCGTCAGGATATTTCGAGGCAGGTCGCACGCTCGCCGGAAACCGCCGTCGAGGTGGTCAAGGTCAAGTCCGGTCAGGGTCTCTGAAGGTAGCGGGAACAAGGAACAACAAACATGGAAATCGGTCTTTCCCACTATCTCACGGTCAGCGCCATCCTGTTCACGCTCGGCGTGTTCGGCATCTTCCTGAACCGCAAGAACGTCATCATCATCCTGATGTCGGTCGAGCTTATCCTGCTCGCGGTCAACCTCAACATGGTGGCCTTCTCGTCCTTCCTGAATGACATCGTCGGCCAGGTCTTCGCACTGTTCATTCTGACCGTCGCTGCTGCGGAAGCCGCCATCGGTCTTGCAATTCTCGTCGTCTTCTACCGCAACCGCGGCTCGATCGCGGTCGAAGACGTCAACATGATGAAGGGCTGATCGGGTCATGATCTACAAGGCAATCGTCTTTCTTCCCCTGATCGGCTTCCTGATCGCCGGCCTGTTCGGCCGCCAGATCGGCGCCAAGGCTTCCGAATACGTCACCAGCGGTCTGATGATCATCGCGGCGATCCTCTCCTGGATCGTCTTCTTCAACGTGGCCCTTCACCACGGCGAAGCCGGCGAAGTCATCAAGGTTCCGGTAATGCAGTGGATGCAGTCCGGCGGCATCGACGTCGAGTGGTCGTTCCGCATCGATACGCTGAGCGCGATCATGTTCGTCGTCGTCAACTCCGTGTCGACGCTCGTGCACATCTACTCGATCGGCTACATGCACCACGATCCGCATCGCCCGCGGTTCTTCGCCTACCTGTCGCTGTTCACCTTTGCGATGTTGATGCTGATCACGTCCGACAACCTGGCCCAGATGTTCTTCGGCTGGGAAGGCGTGGGTCTCGCGTCCTATCTGCTGATCGGCTTCTGGTACAAGAAGCCGTCCGCATCGGCTGCGGCCATGAAAGCGTTCATCGTCAACCGCGTCGGCGACTTCGGCTTTATCCTCGGCATCGCCGGCCTGTTCGTGCTGTTCGGCTCGATCAGCTTTGAAACCATCTTTGCCGCTGCTGCCAACTACCTGCCGGCTGAAGGTGCACCGGAAGCGACGCAGGTCGTTGCCAATATCTTCGGCATGGAACTGACACGGGCGACAGCACTCACCGTCGTCTGCCTGCTTCTGTTCATGGGAGCCATGGGCAAGTCGGCGCAGTTCCTGCTGCACACCTGGTTGCCGGACGCGATGGAAGGCCCGACCCCGGTCTCGGCCCTCATTCACGCAGCAACCATGGTCACCGCCGGCGTCTTCCTCGTCGCCCGCATGTCGCCGGTGTTTGAACTGTCGCCGGATGCGCTGACGATCGTCACCATTATCGGTGCGATCACGGCCTTCTTCGCGGCAACCGTCGGCCTCGTGCAGAACGACATCAAGCGCGTCATCGCCTATTCGACCTGTTCGCAGCTCGGCTACATGTTCGTGGCACTCGGCGTCGGCGCATATGGTGCCGCCGTATTCCACCTGTTCACCCATGCCTTCTTCAAGGCACTCCTGTTCCTCTGCGCCGGCTCGGTGATCCATGCCGTCGATGGCGAACAGGACATGCGCCACATGGGCGGCCTCCGCTCCCACATCAAGCTCACCTTCGCGATGATGCTGATCGGCACGCTTGCCATTACCGGCGTTGGCATTCCGTTCACGCCGATCGGTTTTGCAGGCTTCTTCTCGAAGGACTTCATCATCGAGGCGACCTACGCATCCCATTCGCCGGTTGCAGGCTTTGCCTTCACTCTGCTGGTCATTGCCGCGATGTTCACAAGCTTCTATTCGTGGCGCCTGATCTTCCTCACCTTCTTCGGCAAGCCGCGTGCGAGCCATGAAGTGATGCATCACGTCCATGAGAGCCCCAACGTCATGCTGGTGCCGCTCTACATCCTGGCAGCCGGCGCAGTGCTCGCTGGTGTCGTGTTCAAGGAATTCTTCTACGGCCACGACTACGACGCCTTCTGGAAGGGCGCGCTGTTCACGTCCGAGCAGAACGAACTGCTGCACGAGTTCCACCACGTGCCGGCACTGGTGGCGCTGTCGCCATTCATCGCCATGCTGATCGGACTTGTCACCGCCTGGTACTTCTACATCAAGTCGCCGGAAACCCCGAAGCGTCTCGCCGCTTCGCAGCAGGGCCTCTACCAGTTCCTGCTGAACAAGTGGTATTTCGACGAACTCTACGACTTCCTCTTCGTCCGCTCGGCCAAGGCTCTCGGCCGCTTCCTGTGGAAGAAGGGTGACGTCGCCGTCATCGATAACTACGGCCCCAACGGCGTCGCCGCCCGCGTGGTCGATATCACCGACCGGGTGGTCAAGCTGCAGTCCGGTTACCTTTATCACTACGCGTTCGCGATGCTGATCGGCGTCGCCGCCCTCGTCACATGGATGATGCTCGGGAGCTCAATGTAATGACCGACTGGCCAATTCTCTCGACGGTCACCTTCCTGCCGCTGGTTGGCGTTCTCCTCCTCTTGCTGACAAACGGCGAGGGGGCGAACGGTCGCCGCAACGTGCTCAACATCGCGCTCCTGACGACGGTCGTCACCTTCATCGTCTCTCTGTTCATCTGGATCGGTTTCGACAATTCGAACCCGGGCTTTCAGATGGTCGAGAAGCATGAGTGGCTGAGCACGGGGATTTCCTATCATCTCGGCGTCGACGGCATCTCCATGCTGTTCGTCATCCTGACGACATTCCTGATGCCGTTCTGCGTGCTTGCCAGCTGGGAAGCGATCGAGAAGCGCATCAAGGAATACATGATCGCCTTCCTGCTTCTGCAGGTGGCCATGACCGGCGTCTTCGTCGGCCTCGATATCGTTCTGTTCTACATCTTCTTCGAAGCGACGCTGATCCCGATGTTCATCATCATCGGTGTCTGGGGCGGCAAGGATCGCGTCTACGCCTCCTACAAGCTGTTCCTCTATACGCTTCTCGGTTCGGTTCTGATGATGCTGGCTGTCATGGCTATGTACTGGCAGGCCGGCACGACCGATATGACCGAGCTTCTGAAGTTCGGCTTCCCGGCCGGCGTCCAGACCTGGCTGTGGCTTGCATGCTTTGCAGCCTTCGCGGTCAAGATGCCGATGTGGCCGGTCCACACCTGGCTTCCGGATGCGCACGTTCAGGCTCCGACCGCAGGTTCGGTCATCCTGGCCGGTGTCATGCTGAAGCTCGGCGGTTACGGCATGATCCGTATCCTCTTGCAGATGTTCCCACTGGCATCCGAGTACTTCGCGCCAATGGTGTTTGCGCTGTCCGTCATTGCCATCATCTACACCTCGCTGGTGGCGATGATGCAGGACGACATCAAGAAGCTGATCGCTTACTCGTCGGTTGCCCACATGGGCTACGTCACGATGGGTATCTTTGCGGCTAACCAGCAGGGCGTGCAGGGTGCGATCTTCCAGATGCTGTCGCACGGCATCGTTTCCGGCGCGCTCTTCCTCTGCGTCGGTGTTGTCTATGACCGCCTCCATACCCGCGAGATCTCGGCTTACGGTGGTCTCGTCAACAACATGCCGAAATATGCCGTCGCCTTCATGATCCTCACCATGGCGAATGTCGGTCTTCCGGGAACGTCCGGCTTCGTCGGCGAATTCCTGACGATCATGGGCGTTTTCCGGGTCAACACCTGGGTGGCACTGTTTGCCGCTACCGGCGTCATCCTTTCCGCGTCCTATGCGCTCTGGCTTTATCGCCGGGTCATTTTCGGGGCACTGGAAAAGGAAAAGCTGAAGGCACTTCTCGACCTTTCGACGCGAGAGAAGTTCCTGCTCTACCCACTGGTCGCGCTCACGATTTTCTACGGTTTCTATCCAATGCCGGTCCTCAACGCGACCGCAGCCTCGGTGGATCTCGTGGTGAACAATTACTCCGCAGCCTTGGCCGCAGCAAAGAACCTTGCACTCAACGTGCACTGAGACGGGACGAAACTGGACATGACCGCTGAACTCTTGAGCCAAAGCCTGCGTCTGGCCCTGCCGGAAGTCATCCTGGCCGTAGGCGCGCTCGCCCTTCTGATGATTGGCGTCTTCTCCGGCGAGAAATCCGCTCCGCTGGTCACCGGTCTTGCGATCGCCCTTCTGGCGGTCGTAGGCGCCATGCTGATCTTCATGACCGGCGACGGCCAGGCCTTTGGCGGCGCCTTCGTATCGGATACGTTCGCCCGCTTCATGAAGATCCTGGCACTGATCGGATCGATCACCGCCATGGTCATGTCGATGGGACAGGCCAAGGCGCTGGAACTCGACAAGTTCGAATTCCCGGTTCTCCTGGTGCTCGCGACGCTCGGCATGATGGTGCTGATCTCGGCCAACGATCTGCTCGCCTTCTATCTCGGCCTCGAACTGATGTCGCTGGCGCTCTATGTCGTCGCCGCCTTTAGCCGCGACAACCTGCGTTCCACGGAAGCGGGCCTCAAGTACTTCGTTCTCGGCGCCCTGTCGTCGGGCATGATGCTTTACGGCATGTCGCTGGTCTACGGCTTCACCGGCAATACCGGCTTTGATGAAATCGCCACCGTTCTGTCTTCTGAAGAGCGCGGCCTCGGCCTCATCTTCGGCATGGTATTCATTCTTGCCGGCGCCTGCTTCAAGATCTCCGCCGTGCCGTTCCACATGTGGACGCCGGACGTATATGAAGGTGCACCGACCCCGGTGACCGCCTTCTTCGCATCGGCGCCCAAGGTTGCGGCCATGGCAATCCTCGTCCGCGTCGTCTCGGAAGCCTTCCTGCCGATCCTTTCCGATTGGCGCCAGATCATCGTCTTCGTGGCGATCGCATCGATGCTGCTCGGTTCCTTCGCGGCTATCGGTCAGAAGAACATCAAGCGCCTGATGGCCTATTCCTCGATCGGCCATATGGGCTACGCTCTGGTCGGCCTTTCTGCCGGCACCGAGACCGGCGTCTCCGGCGTCGTGCTCTACATGACCATCTACATGGTGATGACGCTCGGCACCTTTGCCTGCATCATGGCGATGCGCCGCGAAGACGGTACCTATGTCGAAACCGTGGAAGATCTCGCAGGTCTTTCCTCGACCAAGCCCTTCATGGCGCTGGTGCTGACGGCTCTGATGTTCTCGATGGCCGGCATTCCGCCGCTCGCAGGCTTCTTCGCCAAGTACTTCGTGTTCGTGGCGGCGATCGAAGCTAAGCTCTATGCGCTGGCAATCATCGGCGTGCTCTCCTCCGTTGTCGGGGCGTATTACTACCTACGCATCGTCAAGCTGATGTGGTTCGATGAGCCGAAGGGTCAGTTCGCCCGCGTCTCCGGCGAACTGCGTCTGATCTTCGGTCTGTCCGGCCTGTTCGTCGTCGCCTATGTGCTGATCGGTGGACCGATCGGCTCGGCCGCCAGCGCTGCAGCGAAGTCGTTCTTCTGAGGATGACGTTGAGGGGCCGAAGCCTGTCGCTCGATGCGTTTCGTCACGAAGCCCTGAACGAGGTCGGCTCCACCAACACAGAATGCCTCGCCCGCGCCCGTGGGGGCGAAGCCGGTTTGTTGTGGTTGACCGCCAGCCGCCAGACAGACGGCCGTGGTCGCCGCGGCCGCGCCTGGACGTCAGAGCCCGGCAATCTCTATGCCTCGCTGCTGCTGATCGATCCGGCGCCACCAGAGCGCCTCTCGTCGCTCCCGCTTGCTGTCGCTGTCGCTGTTCACGCCGCCCTGCGGGCCGTTCTTCCCACCGGTGGAGAGCCGCTCGAGGTCAAATGGCCGAACGATATCCTGATCGGCCGCAAGAAAACCTGCGGTATCCTCATTGAAAGCGAAGCGCTTCCGGGCGGCCACCGTGCGCTCGTGATTGGCATCGGCATCAATATTCGCCACATGCCCGATAGCGCACCCTACGGTGTCACACGTCTCCACGACCAAGGGTCTTCTGCGTCCCCAGAGGATGTCTTCGCACATCTTTTCAGGGAGATGGCGACAGTTCTGGAGGAATGGGACGAGGGTCGGGGTATTACCACAGTCGTCGACAGATGGCGCCGCGTCGCATGCGGAATTGGTGAGAAAATTACGGTAAATCTACCTGAGCGCTCGCTAAACGGCACATTCGCAGGTATCGATGACACTGGATTTCTGCTGCTTGATACCGGCCATGGCTCTTTGATGCCGATCGCAGCAGGCGATGTATTTTTTGCAAGAACGGAATAACAATAAAAATGGCTAAACAGGACGAACTGGTGTTCCTGCCGCTTGGCGGCGTGGGTGAGATCGGCATGAACCTCGCTCTCTACGGCTACGGAACGCCGGACAAGCGGCAGTGGATCATGGTCGATTGCGGCGTCACTTTTCCAGGTCCGGACCTGCCGGGCGTGGATCTTGTCCTACCCGATATCCGGTTTCTGACGGCCCAGAAGAAAAACATCAAGGCGATGATCATCACGCACGCGCATGAGGATCATTACGGCGCCATGAATGATCTGTGGCCCGGCCTCAACGTGCCGGTCTACGCCTCGCCGTTTACCGCGGGCATGCTGGAAGCAAAGCGGAATTACGAAGGCACGCGCGCCGAAATCCCGATCACCATCTTCAAGGCTGGCGACCGCATCAATGTCGGCCCGTTCGAGATCGAAGCCGTCGGCGTCAACCACTCGATCCCAGAGCCGATGTCGCTGGTCATCCGCACGCCGCTCGGAAATGTCGTCCATACCGGCGACTGGAAGATCGACCATGCGCCGTCGCTCGGGCCACTGACCGACGAGAACCGTTTCCGCGCGATCGGCGACGAGGGCGTTCTCGCACTGATGTGCGACAGCACCAATGCGCTGCGCGAAGGCGTTTCCCCCTCCGAAGAAGAAGTGTCGGAAGGCCTGCGCCAGGTCATCCAAAATGCTGCGGGCAGGGTGGCGATCACCACCTTCTCGTCGAATGTCGGCCGCATCCGCTCGATCGCCGAAGCAGCGGACGCCGCCGGCCGCGAAGTGCTGCTGCTCGGCTCGTCGCTGAAGCGCGTCGTTGCCGTTGCCCGTGATCTCGGTATCATGGAAGGCATCAAGCCCTTCATCTCCGAAGACGAGTTCGGCTACATCCCGCGCGACAAGGTCGTCGTGATCCTGACGGGCAGCCAGGGCGAGTCGCGCGCAGCGCTTGCCAAGATCTCCCGCGACGAGATGCGCAACGTCGCCTTCGCAGCTGGCGATACGGTCGTATTCTCCTCGCGCACCATTCCGGGCAACGAAAAGCCGATCATCGAGATCAAGAACGCGCTGATCGAACAGGGCATCAAGATCATCACCGACTCGGATGCGCTTGTGCATGTTTCCGGCCACCCGCGCCGCAATGAACTTCTGAAGATGTACGAGTGGACGAGACCGGAGATCCTCGTGCCTGTTCACGGCGAGGCAGCCCACCTTACCGCCCAGGCAGCGCTCGGCGCCACCGCCGGCATCAAGACCATCCCGCGCGTGCGCAACGGCAATATTTTGCGTCTCGCACCGGGCCCGGCCCAGGTCATCGACGATGCGCCACATGGCCGCGTCTTCAAGGACGGCAAGCTGATCGGCGACTTTGAGGAAATGGGTATCGGCGACCGCCGCAAGCTCTCCTTTGCCGGTCACGTCTCGGTCAACGTGCTGCTCGACAGCCGCTTCGACTTCCTGAGCGATCCCGACGTCGTTGCCTTCGGCATGCCGGAGGTCGACTATGAGGGCGAGGACATGGAGGACACGCTTTATGACGCGGTTCTCAATGCGATCGAAAGCATCCCGCGCGCCCGCCGCAAGGATCTCGACATGCTGCGCGAAGCCGTGCGTCGCTCCGTCCGTTCCGCGGCCAACCTGGCGTGGGGCAAGAAGCCGGTCGTGACGGTGTTCGTCTCCAAGGTCTAAGGCGCCGTCGCCAAACCAAGTCTGCCCGCGGCCTCCGACACCTTCTCCTCGCTGTAAGCGTCAAGAGGGTCCGGGGCTGGGCAGATGTGTCAGCATTTCAGCATGTTGGCTGCGTCTGCGGAATCAATCTCGCAGAGCTCGGCCGGACGGGAAATATCGAACCTCGTCCTTTGCGCCCGGCATCCCCTGTTCTATAGGTAGTGCGGAGGAGACACATCATGCCACTGCTGACCGTCGTTGCGATCTATTTTATTCTCTGGTGGACGGTTCTGTTCGCCGTCCTGCCGCTTGGCTATCGCAGTCAGCAGGATGATGGGGAAGTGATGATCGGGACGGTTGAAAGTGCGCCCGTTCGATTCCGCGGAGGCAGGGTCATCTTGTTGACGACCGTGATCTCGGCGGCGCTCTACCTCACCTACCATCTCGCCTCCACCTATTTCGGCTTCGGGATCGACAGCATTCCCAACTTCATGCCGACATTTGAGTAGGGCGCTGCCGGCGGACGTGTCATCCGGCTGTCATTTTCTTCAGGCATAGCAGCGACGAAATGCAGCTTTCGTTCTGGATTTCTGCAGAAGCGGCCCGGCCTGTGAGCAGGCCAAAAAAAAACAAGGCGGTTAAGCCTTGTTTTTCAGTTTCGCGTGATACTCATTCCGTTACCGGGGCTGCGACGAGCGCGCCAGAGATCTGATCCTCCCAAGACTTGACCGCGAACTGGCAAGAATTTGAACTCCTTGCCTCTTTTGTGAGCTGAACCTAGCCCAACGAATGTGCTTTGTCACTCGATTTTTTTGCATTTTTGACACAGTTTGGCAAAAATTTCCCGTGGACGAATTTGTCGCAGGGCTTGTCATCAAACCGTTGAGCTCCAGTCGTTGCAAGCGCAATCTGCTGTTCCGCAGCGTGCGCTATGGGTTCCATTTGCGCCCTCGAACGGCTATGTACGCCGTCAAAGTTTAAACCAAGAAACGGCCGATTCCCTTGTTATCTGGGGAACGCCTCGGAAACCGGAAACGTCCATGCGTCTGTCCCGCTATTTTATGCCCATCCTGAAGGAAAACCCCAAGGAAGCGGAAATCGTCTCGCACCGGCTGATGCTGCGTGCGGGCATGATCCGTCAGCAGAGCCAGGGCATCTATTCCTGGCTGCCGCTCGGCAAGCGCGTGCTGGACAAGGTCAACAAGATCGTCCGCGAGGAACAGAACCGGGCTGGCGCCGTCGAACTGATGATGCCGACGCTGCAGTCGGCCGAGCTGTGGCAGGAAAGCGGTCGCTACGACGCCTACGGTAAGGAAATGCTGCGCATCAAGGACCGCCAGGAGCGGCCGATGCTCTACGGACCGACCAACGAGGAAATGATCACGGATATCTTCCGGTCCTACGTCAAGTCCTACAAGAGCCTGCCGCTCAACCTCTACCATATCCAGCTGAAGTTCCGCGACGAGATCCGCCCGCGTTTCGGCACCATGCGCTCGCGCGAATTCCTGATGAAGGATGCCTATTCCTTCGATCTCAACAAGGAAGACGCCGTCCATTCGTATAACAAGATGTTCGCGGCCTATCTGCGCACCTTCGATCGGCTGGGCCTGCGCGCCATTCCGATGCGTGCCGATACCGGCCCGATCGGTGGCAACCACAGTCACGAGTTCATCATCCTTGCGGAAACCGGTGAGTCGGAAGTCTTCTCGCACCGCGACTTCGTCAATTTCGACATTCCCGGCGAAGACACCGATTTCGACGATGTCGCCGGCATGCAGGCGATCTTTGACAAGTGGACATCGGTCTACGCCGCGACGTCCGAAATGCACGACGAGCAGGCCTTCGATCAGATCCCGGATGCCGATCGCCTCTCGGCCCGCGGCATCGAAGTCGGCCATATCTTCTATTTCGGCACGAAATATTCCGAGCCGATGGGCGCAAAGGTGCAGGGCCCTGATGGCAAGGAACATCTTGTCCACATGGGATCCTACGGCATCGGGCCGACACGCCTTGTTCCCGCCATCATCGAAGCATCGCATGACGATAATGGAATCATCTGGCCGGCATCCGTTGCGCCGTTCGATGTCGTGGTGATCAACATGAAGCCCGGTGACGAGGCATGCGATCGTCTGTCGGAAGATCTCTATGTAAAGCTCAACAAGGCCGGCAAGGACGTGCTGCTTGACGATACCGACGAACGCGCCGGCACCAAGTTCGCGACAGCGGATCTGATCGGTGTTCCGGTACAGATAATCGTCGGTCCGCGCTCCGCCGCCAACGGCGAGGTCGAGGTCAAGGACCGCAAGTCCGCAGCCCGTGACGTCATGACGCTCGAAGCGGCGCTCAACCGCGTCGCCGGATGATCGGACACCGACGTCTCGCCGGGCCAGTCTGACGACAGGCTAGGCAGGCATATCTGATACAGCAGCGCGGGAAGCCTCCCGCGCGCTCCATGTGTAAGGAAGCGTGAATGGCGAGCATCGCGACGAGTGGTGAACCAGAGAAGGTCGACAAGTCTCCGCGGGCTGGCGCTTTCTCGTCGTTCGAGCGAATGGTCGCCTGGCGCTACCTGCGCTCGCGCCGCAAGGAAGCCTTCATCTCGGTCATCGCGGGCTTCTCTTTCGTCGGCATCATGCTTGGCGTCGCGACACTGATCATCGTGATGGCGGTCATGAACGGCTTTCGCACCGAGCTCATTTCCCGCATTCTCGGCATCAACGGCCACATGGTGATCCAGCCGATCGACCAGCCGTTCACCGATTACGCCGAACTGACCAAGAAATTCGCTGCCGTTCCCGGCGTCAAGATGGCCCTGCCGCTTGTCGAGGGGCAGACGCTGGCATCCGGCAAGGGTGGCGCCGGTTCCGGCGCTCTTGTGCGCGGCGTACGGCCGGAAGACCTTGAGAAGGTCACGGAAGTTGCTGGTAATATCAAGCAGGGCGATATCGTCGGCTTCGCGTCGGGGCAGGGCGTTCTTGTCGGCTCCAGGCTTGCCTCGCAGCTCGGCATTTCGGCCGGCGACCAGATCACGCTGATTTCGCCCGAAGGCGACGTGACACCGATGGGTGTCAATCCGCGCGTTAAATCCTATCCCGTGTCCGGCGTTTTCGAGATCGGCATGTCGGAATACGACGCGACGATCATCTACATGCCGCTTGAGGAATCGCAGCTCTATTTCAATGCCGAAGGGCTGGTGCAGTCGATCGAACTGTTCATCGATCACCCCGACAATGTCGAGGACATGCGTCCGCTGGTGGAGCAGGCTGCCGGTCGCCAGATTTTCATTACCGACTGGCGCCAACGCAACCAGACGTTCTTCTCGGCGCTTCAGGTTGAACGCAACGTGATGTTCATGATCCTGACCCTGATCGTGCTGGTCGCGGCACTCAACATCATCTCGGGCCTGATCATGCTGGTGAAGGACAAGGGCTCCGATATCGCAATCCTGCGCACGATGGGCGCGAGTTCCGGCGCCATCATGCGGATCTTCTTCATGACGGGTGCTGCTATCGGCATCGTTGGCACGTTTGCCGGCGTCGCGCTCGGCGTTATCGTCTGCCTCAACATCGAATCGATCCGACAGTTCTTCTCCTGGGTCTCGGGCACCATCCTCTTTGATCCGGAGCTCTATTTCCTCAGCCAGCTTCCGGCCGAAATGAGTTTTGGCGAGACCTTCTCGGTCGTCATCATGGCGCTGGTCCTGTCCTTCTTCGCCACCATTTTCCCGGCATGGAGAGCCTCGAAGCTCGATCCTGTCCAGGCCCTCCGATACGAATAGGTCTCCATGGCTGTCCCGCGTAAAACCGTCCTCAATCTCTCAGGCGTCGAACGTCACTACGGCCAGGGGGAGACGAGCCTGTCGATCCTCAACGGGGCAGACTTCTCGCTCGTGAGCGGCGAGATCGTGGCGCTCGTCGCCCCGTCCGGTACCGGCAAATCGACGCTCTTGCATCTGGCAGGCCTGCTTGAACATCCGGACGCTGGCGATGTGACGATCGGCGGTCGGGCCTGCAACGGATTGTCGGATGAAGAGCGCACCTCGATCCGTCGCTCCGACATCGGCTTCGTCTACCAGTTTCACCATCTCCTGCCGGAATTCACGGCGATCGAAAACATCATGATGCCGCAGTTGATTGGCGGCCTTTCGAAGGGGGAAGCGCGCGAACGCGCGGGCCAGCTTCTCGATTACATGCGAATCGGTCATCGCGGCGAACACCGCCCGTCGGAACTGTCTGGTGGTGAACAGCAGCGCGTGGCGATTGCCCGTGCGGTGGCCAACGCGCCCCGCCTTTTGCTGGCCGACGAACCCACCGGCAATCTCGACCCGAAGACGGCATCCTACGTGTTCGAAGCGCTGGAGGCGCTGGTGCGCCAGTCAGGGCTTGCTGCCCTGATTGCCACCCACAATCATGATCTCGCTGCCCGCATGGATCGTCGCGTCACGATCGAGGGCGGCAAAGTCGTCGAGTTCTAGCGAACGCACTGATCCCCAAAGCGTGCCCCTGATCCGATAGTGTCCATCGTCACATCCTCGAAGGGGCGTGCGATGGACACTGCTGCCATGGAATGACGTCACGTCAGCGATCCGCAGCGATGGCGGGCGTTTGGCTGCCGACCGCGTGCGTCGGCCGGCAACGGCTTGGTCCTATGGAGCGCTGGTTACCTCCAGCCAGCAAGCAGCATTAACCATCGGTCAGAATCTTCTATTCCCGTTTTGTTCTACTATTGACGTTGGCACGAAAAGAGAACAAAGTGCCAACATAAACGAACACGGGAGACGACGATGACTGACCTTCTTCGTGATATTGCCGCATTCGCCTCCATTGCAACTTTCGTTGCCAGCTTGTCGATGATCATGCTGGTGATGTGAGCCGGTCCGTGCTCGCCCAGCTGGCGGGCGCAAGCGGAAAGAGGTTGAGAAGACCATTCTTGACTCGACTCTGAAGCCCCCGCGCCGGACAATGACCCGATTCAAGGAATGGGTATCAGATGGCGGACGCAGCGACTTTACAATCGGAATCGGAGGATTTGGGAGCGACGCCACAGTTCGTGCATCTGCGCGTCCATTCCGCCTATTCGCTTCTGGAAGGTGCGCTGCCGCTTAAGAAAATCCTCTCCAAGGCCATCGCGGACAATCAGCCCGCGATCGCCGTCACCGATACCAACAATCTCTTCGTCGCGCTGGAATTCGCCCAAAAATCCATCGGTGATGGCATTCAGCCGATCATCGGTTGCCAGCTGTCGATTGACATGGAGGATCAGCCAGACGAGCGCCGCAACGGCCATTTGGCGAAGCTGCCGGCAATCGTTGTGCTTGCCGCCAATGCCAAGGGATACGAGCGGCTGGTGGATCTCGTCAGCCGTGCCTATCTCGATGGAGAAGGGCAGGCGGCAACGCATATCTGCCGCGCCTGGCTCGAAGATGGCGGCACCGAAGGACTGATCGCGCTGACAGGTGCTGCCGGTGGCCCTGTCGACATGGCAATGAAGGATGGCAACACCGTACTCGCAAAGGCGCGCCTCCTGTCATTGAAGCAGGCCTTTGGCGATCGTCTGTATATTGAACTGCAGCGTCACGGCACTTACGACCGCCGTCATGAGCAGCGGATGATCGATCTTGCCTACGACCAGGATGTGCCGCTGGTCGCGACCAATGAGGCCTTCTTCCCGGGCAAGTCCGATTACGACGCTCATGATGCCCTGATGGCCGTCGCGCACAATGCGATCGTATCCGACGATACCCGTTTCCGTTTGACGCCCGACCATTACCTGAAGAGCCGTGCCGAAATGGCAAAGCTGTTCGCCGATCTGCCGGAAGCGCTCGAAAACACGGTCGAGATCGCCAAACGCTGCTCGTTCATCCTGAAGACCCGCAGCCCGATCCTGCCGCGCTTCACCGGCGCCACCGATGATCCGGCAGAAGCGGAGCGCGCCGAAACGGCGGAGCTGCGCCGTCAGTCGGTCGAAGGCCTCGAGAACCGGATGGCCGAACTCGGTATCACGGCCGGCTTCACCGAGCAGGATTATCGCGAACGGCTCGATTTCGAGCTCGGCGTCATCGAGAAGATGAAGTTCCCGGGCTACTTCCTGATCGTTGCCGACTTCATTAAATGGGCAAAGCTGCAAAACATCCCGGTTGGTCCGGGCCGTGGTTCCGGTGCAGGCTCGCTGGTCGCCTATGCGCTCACGATCACCGACGTCGATCCGCTGCGCTTCTCGCTGCTGTTCGAACGCTTCCTCAATCCCGACCGCGTCTCGATGCCCGACTTCGACATCGACTTCTGCCAGGATCGCCGCGAAGAAGTGATCCGCTACGTTCAGCGCAAATATGGCCGCGAGCAGGTGGCGCAGATCATCACCTTCGGTTCGCTACAGGCCCGCGCAGCACTGCGCGACGTCGGCCGCGTTCTCGAAATGCCCTATGGCCAGGTCGATCGCATCTGCAAACTGGTGCCCAACAACCCGGCCAATCCCACCACTCTGGCAAAGGCGATCGAGGAAGAGCCAAAGTTTCAGGAAGAGGTCGACAAGGAACCGGTCGTCGGCCGTCTTCTCGATATCGCCCAGAAAATTGAAGGTCTCTACCGCCACGCCTCGACCCACGCTGCCGGTATCGTCATCGGCGACCGGCCGCTTTCGAAGCTGGTGCCGATGTACCGCGATCCGCGCTCCGACATGCCGGTCACCCAGTTCAACATGAAATGGGTCGAGCAGGCCGGTCTGGTCAAGTTCGACTTTCTCGGACTGAAGACGCTGACCGTGCTCAAGACGGCGGTCGAGTTCTGCAAGAAGCGCGATATCGTTGTGGATCTCGCCAAGATCCCGCTCGATGACGAACTGACCTACCAGATGCTGTCGCGCGGCGAGACCGTCGGCGTGTTCCAGGTGGAAAGCGCCGGCATGCGCAAGGCGCTGATCGGCATGAAGCCGGACTGTATCGAGGACATTATTGCGCTGGTGGCGCTTTATCGCCCGGGTCCGATGGAAAACATCCCGACCTACAATGCCCGCAAGCACGGCGAGGAAGAAATCGAATCGGTCCATCCGTCGATCGATTATCTGCTCAAGGAAACCCAGGGCGTCATCGTCTATCAGGAACAGGTGATGCAGATCGCCCAGGTCCTGTCGGGCTATTCGCTCGGCGAAGCCGACCTTCTGCGCCGCGCCATGGGCAAGAAGATCAAGGCCGAGATGGACCAGCAGAGCGAACGCTTTGTCAGTGGCGCCATCAAGAACGGTGTGTCGAAGCCGCAGGCGAAGAACATCTTCGAACTGCTGGCGAAATTCGCCAACTACGGCTTCAACAAATCCCACGCCGCCGCCTACGCCATCGTCTCCTACCAGACGGCCTATATGAAGGCGCATTACCCGGTCGAGTTCCTCGCCGCGTCGATGACCTACGATATGGCGAACACCGAAAAGCTGAACGATTTCCGCGAAGACGCGGGACGGCTCGGCATCAAGGTCATTCCGCCATCGGTCCAGACCTCGTTCCGCCGCTTCGAGACAGGTGACAACCGCATCTATTACGCGCTCGCCGCCATCAAGGGCGTCGGCGAAAACGCCGTCGATCACATCGTAGAAGTCCGCGGCGACACGCCATTCGCGTCGATCGAGGATTTCTGTCTGCGCATCGACCCCAAGCAGATCAACCGCCGCGTCTTTGAAAGCCTCAACGCCGCCGGCGCCTTCGATTGCTTCGGCTTCGATCGGGCGCAGCTCAGCGCCGGTATGGACCGCGTCATCGGCTATGCCCAGCGCGCCCAGGAGGAGAAGGTCTCCGGCCAGTCCGATTTCTTCGGCTCGGGCGCGGCCAGCGGTCCGGAAAAACTCGTGCTTCCAACCTTCAATCCCTGGATGCCGTCTGAAATGCTGATGCGCGAGTATCAGGTGCTCGGCTTCTACCTGTCGGCCCATCCGCTCGATACCTACGGTGCGGTGCTCGACAAGATGCGCGTCCAGACCTTCGCCGACTTCTCGACGGCGGTGAGGGCAGGCGCCACGGCGGGCCGTCTTGCCGGGACCGTCACCGGTCGCCAGGAACGCAAGACGCGCACCGGCAACAAGATGGGCATCGTCATGTTTTCCGATTCCACCGGTCAGTTCGAGGCGGTGCTGTTTTCCGAAGCGCTTGCCCAATACCGCGATCTGCTGGAACCCGGCAAATCGCTTGTCATCACAGTTCAGGCCGACGAGCGCCCGGAAGGCATTGGCCTGCGGATCCAGACAGTGCAGTCTCTCGAGGAACAGTCGGTCCGCATGCAGAAGGCGCTGCGGGTCTTCGTGCGCGACTCAGGGCCGCTGAAGACGGTCGCCCGGCATCTTAATGCCCGCGGCGATGGCCTCGTCTCGTTCATCGTCATCAAGGATGATGGCAAGCGCGAGATCGAGGTGGAACTGACGGAACGGTATCGTATCTCGCCGGAAATCGCCGCCGCTCTGAAGGCGGCGCCCGGTGTGCTGGATGTGGAACTGGTCTAACCGACCACGGTGGCGTTGGCCTCAGTAGAGGCCGACGCCGCCTTGGTAACGGATGACACTGCGCTTGGCGCGCGGCTCGGCGGCAGGCGTTGAGCCAATATCCTGAACTGCCACCATCTCGCTTTTCGACGACTTGGTCAGCGTGACGAAATCGGTGCCCTTGCCGGTCTCCGGTCCAAGCGATTCGTCGTTGATCGTGACCGACGTCCCATCCGCCATCAGCGTCTCGATCCGGTCGCGCACGTCCTGCGAAATCTCGATCCGGTCGAGTGCGGCTTTCGCGGCACCCGGCAGTTTCGCATCGGCCGCCATGGTGATCCCCAGCCGCTTCATCGTCGCATCGGACAGCACGTTCGGCAACGTCACCGCGTGCCAATCGGCTGATTCGATCGAGCGATCGATCTTGTCGACAGTGAAGAGATGCGTGCCGAGGGCCACTTCCGGCGCCTTGATGCCGACAGGGGCCTCAAACAGCGGTTCGAAATTCTGCCGCACCATGATCTGGCCGGCGGGTGGCTTCGGCTGGCCGGCAGAGGCGTAGAGCGCGTCGATGAACTCGCCGCTTATCATCGGGCCCGTCTGCTTCAGGCCTTTCCAGCGCTTGAAGCCGGCAACGGCGCTGCGGGTCAGCGGTCCGACATAGCCGTCGGAGCCGCCGGTCTCAAAGCCCATTTCTTCCAGCAACTTCTGGGCGTCCATCAGCGTCTCGCGGTCGGTACGCCGCGTGATCAGGATGCGCAGCGCGTGCGTCTGCGCTTCCTCAAGATCATCAGGTTGCGGCGGAAGAGCATCCGTGGCGCGGTTTGGATTGGCTGGCGCGACATTCATCGCCACTTCCACCGGCTTCTTTGGCGAGGCCTTGATCGACGCGGTGCGAAGATCGACATCGGTCATCAGCGCGCCGGCAGGCAAAGGCTTGCGCGGCGAAAACAGCACGACATCCTCGATGCGCTGCGGCACCACGTCCGCGTCGGTCACGATCACATGCGCACCGCGCTCGGTTAGGCCGTAAAGCTTGGTCGCAAAACCGCTCGGCAGGCGCACGCAGCCGTGCGACGCCGGATAGTTCGGAACGTTGCCCTCGTGCAGCGCGATACCCGACCAGGTGATTCGCTGCATGAACGGCATCGGTGCGTTCGAATAGATGTTCGACTCGTGGTATTTCCGCTTCTCAAGGATGGAAAAGATGCCGGTCGGCGTATCGTGCCCGGCCTTGCCGCTCGATATCCGCGACCTGGCGACCACGGTCTCGCCCTCGTAGACGGTAAGCGACTGCTTGTCCTTGGAAACGATGATCTGCAGGGGAACACTGTCCGCTGCAAACGCTGGAGGCGACAGCATCGTCGCGGACATCAGACAGAACCCCAAAACCAGGCGACGCATCATGCTAAACCTCATACGCAAAACTTGAGCCGCATTTTACCGAGCGAGGTTTAACGAAGGTTTGCATCCGCGCTGATCTCGTCACGTTTAGCAGGAAAAATTTAATCACGTTTGATTGAAACTATCGGTCGCGGCGCTTGTCGCCAAACGTATAGCCGGTCTCGACGGCCGCAGCTCCGAACTTCTCACGCAGCTTGTCCATGGCCGCTTCCGCAGCCGCCCGGCGTCCGGCCTGAACATCCACGAGATCCGGCGGATCTGCACGGGCAGGGTCGGTCAGATCGGTGACGCCGATCCCAAGCAGGCGAAATTTTGTACCATCCGTCTCCCGCTCCAGCATGGAGATACCGGTGCGAAAGATGCGGTCGGCAAGCTGGGTCGGGTCTTCCAGCCGCTTGTTGCGGGTGCGGCTCTTGAACTCCGCGGTCTTCAATTTCAACACCACCGTATGGCCTGCAAGGTCCTCGCTCTTCAGTCGTTTAGACACCTTTTCCGAAAGCCGGCGCATGATCGGGACCAGGTCGTCGTGGCGGGAGATGTCGTCGAAGAACGTGGTCTCGGCCGACACGCTTTTCGCCGGGTCGTTGAGATGCACCTCGCGGTCGTCGATACCGCGAGACAAACGATAGAGGCGCTGGCCCATCGCGCCGTAGCGGCGCATCAGGTCGGCCTCTTCCATCACTTGCAACTGGCCGATGGTGCGGATGCCGTCCGCTTCCAGAGTCGCATTGAAGGCCCGGCCGACGCCCCATATCGTCGTGACCGGCCGGGTTGCCAGAAATTCCACGGCTTCCGCGCGACCGATCACCGAAAAACCCCGCGGCTTTTCGAGGTCGGAAGCGACCTTGGCGAGGAACTTGCAGTAGGAGAGCCCGACGGAAATACTGATGCCAATCTCGGATTCGACGCGTTTTGCGAGCTTTGCGAGAATGCGGCTGGGCTGATCGTGGTGCAGACGCTGGGTGCCTGCCAGTTCCAGAAACGCCTCGTCGATCGAGATCGGCTGCACCAGCGGCGTCAGGTCCATCATCATCTGCCGCACCTGTCGGCCGGCAGTGACGTATTTTTCCATGTTCGGCTTGATGACGACCGCATCCGGGCAGAGTTCGAGCGCCTTGAACATCGGCATTGCCGACCGGACGCCGCTGATGCGGGCGATGTAGCAGGCGGTCGACACCACGCCGCGCCTTCCGCCGCCAATGATCACCGGCTTGTCGGCCAGGCTCGGGTCGTCGCGTTTCTCGATGGTGGCGTAAAAGGCATCGCAGTCGATATGGGCAAGCGTCAGGTCATGAAGTTCGCGGTGATACACCAGCCGTGGACTGCCGCAGGCGCGACACCGTCGCACCTCTGCCTTCTGCTCGGCAAAGCAGTCTCGACAGAAACCGGGCTTGTGATTTGGTACGACTGTCATCGGCGGAACAAAGGTTGAACATTCCGACAATAGGCCGTAAGCTGCAACCTCTCAAGAGTAGAACGCACATCCTTCAACCACTATTTTGCGGTTCGATGATGCGGGATGTGGGACAGGATGTAGGCGTCGATCATCTCTGCGGCATGCGGCCAGTCTGTGGCCCGGATGATCGGTTGATCAGGCTTCGGAGCAAGCTGGTGCAGAGGACTGTCCGGCATCATGTGGATCAGCAGGCAGTTCTCGACGTGGTCGCGGACCGAATGCAGGTTGTGGGCCATGTCATCGATAAAGACCGAGGGAAGGGGGCGCGCGGCATGGATCATCTGCATGACAGGGCCTTTCTTCTCCTCCGTCGCGACGAGCGGGAAGGTGAGGTCGAGCCGGTCGAGAAGCCGGCGACGCTGTTCCTGATAGCGTGGCGGCATGGCAGTGAGGAAGACGACGTCCGCATCCTTACCGATCGCCTTCAGCGTCTCGATCGAAAGCGCAGAGGGCGTCTGCCAGTCTTCCTGGCGGTCGAAGAACGCGCCGATCAGGCGTTTGACGTCCGCTTCCTCGATAGGGACCTGCGTTTCGACCGAAACGATATTGCCGGTGAGGCGGAAGGAGCGCGGCAGCAGCTCCAGCCCCTCTGCCTTGATGAACTCGGTGAAAGGTGCCGCGAAGTCCAGAACGACGTCATCGACGTCGCAGACGACCAGCGGGCGGTCGCCCAGTTGGACATGGGAGAAATCGAGGGAAATGCCGGACGAGTTCTCCATCTCAGTAGTCGCCCGAATCGAGTGCAGGCTTGGAATAATAGTGTGACGCTGCGGCAACCGTTTCCGGTCTCGTGTTTGTCGCTTCGCAAAAGGCCATCAGCGTCGGCTCGTGGCTCATCAGGAAATCGATCATTCCACCGAGAAAGCCCGGATCGTCGATCACAGAACGCAGCTGACCAGGCTGGAGGCCGGACAGCGCCAGAAACCGGGAGAACATGTCGGGCTCGTCCGCAAGCCAGCTGAGGATTGCGCCGGCCGTCTCTTCGGGGGCTGCGGCGGGTGCCTTGTTATTCAACGGATCGAACCTCATCGGCTGCTCAAGTTACCTATTTCTCAACCAAATGCCCTTAACGTGTGCGGCCAGCGGCTGAAAGAATCTCGTATTCGGAAAGCTTATAGACTGAAAGCACGCTTGCAAGGCGCGATTTAAGGAACGGATCGACATGCCCAAACGGGTCATGATTGTCGAAGACAACGAGCTGAACATGAAGCTCTTCCGCGATTTGATCGAAGCGTCCGGCTACGAGACGATCCAGACGCGCAATGGCATGGAGGCGTTGGATCTTGCCCGCCGTCACCGTCCGGATCTGATCCTGATGGATATCCAGCTGCCCGAAGTATCGGGTCTGGAAGTGACCAAGTGGCTAAAGGAAGACGACGAACTGCACGTCATACCGGTCATCGCCGTCACCGCATTCGCGATGAAGGGCGACGAGGAACGAATCCGACAGGGCGGGTGCGAAGCCTATGTTTCGAAGCCCATCTCGGTGCCGAAGTTCATCGAGACCATCAAGACGTATCTTGGCGACGCGTAAGGTCGGAGAATGACATGACGGCACGGATCCTGGTAGTCGACGACATTCCCGCAAACGTAAAGCTGCTCGAGGCACGCCTGCTTGCGGAATATTTCGATGTGTTGACTGCCGACGACGGCTACAAGGCGCTGGCGATCTGTGAACAGGCCCATGTCGATGTCATCCTGCTCGACATCATGATGCCGGGCATTGACGGGTTCGAAGTCTGCGAGCGGCTGAAAGCCAATCCGCGGACATCCCATATCCCTGTTGTCATGGTCACCGCGCTGGACCAGCCCTCCGACCGCGTGCGCGGCCTGAAAGCCGGTGCCGACGATTTTCTGACCAAGCCGGTCAACGACCTGCAGCTGATTTCCCGTGTCAAAAGCCTCGTGCGGCTGAAGACGCTGAGTGACGAGCTGCGCATCCGGTCAGACACCGCGCAGGATCTCACGCTGCAGGACATGATGAAGAGTGCAGCGGGGCAGGACGCTCAGGACGACGTCGCGCAGGTCCTACTGGTCGATGGCCGCGGAAGCTCGCAGGAACGCATCGTCAGGGCGCTGAAACCGGTCGCGGATATCACTGCGATCTCCGATCCGCAGGCAGCCCTTTTCGAAGCGGCTGAAAACCCGTTCGATCTGGTGATCGTCAATACGAATTTCGATGACTACGATCCGCTGAGGCTCTGTTCACAACTGCGATCGCTAGAGCGGACCCGATTCCTGCCGTTGCTGCTGGTGACGGAACATGGCGACGACCAGGTCATCGTCCGGGCGCTCGATCTCGGCGTCAACGACTACATCATCCGGCCGATCGATCCGAATGAACTCGTGGCCCGGACCCTGACGCAGATCAAGCGTAAGCGTTACAACGACCGCCTGCGGTTAAGCGTGCGCCATACGATCGAACTGGCTGTGACAGATGCCCTGACCGGTCTGCACAATCGCCGTTATCTCGACAATCACATGAAGGTGCTGTTTGCCCGCGCAACAGCCCGTGGGCGGCCGCTGTCCGTCTGCATCACCGACATCGATCGCTTCAAATCGGTCAACGACACGCACGGCCACGACGCCGGTGACGAGGTGCTGAAGGAAGTTGCGGCCCGTATCCGGTCCACGGTACGCGGTGCTGATCTCGCCTGCCGGTTCGGTGGCGAGGAATTCGTTGTGGTTATGCCCGATACGGATAGCGCCGCCGCGGCTTTGATTGCCGAACGATTGCGCAACATCATCGAGCAGACGCCGTTCGTGCTGAAAAGCACTGGCGCCAGCCTGAACATCACAGCTTCGCTTGGGATTGCCTGTAGCCGCAGTGGAGCGGAAACGCCGGAGCAGTTGTTGAAACAAGCCGACCGTGCGCTTTACGACGCTAAGAACAGCGGTCGCAACCGAGTCGTTGCAGCCGCCGCTTAAGATTTGCACGAGAGTCGCAGTATATTAAAATACTCTAATATAATATCTTTCGTCTTGCAGCGAGGCTTTTTGATAAAGAAGCGCTCGTCCCCCAGTTTCCTCAATTAAATTTGACGATTCGTATGCGGCTTCGATCCAAATAAAACGCATATGGGAATGGAAGACCGGTGCTTTGTTTGAGAATTACCGACTGATGTGGTAGCATCTACACACAAGCGAGGAAGTCCTGCTTCTCCTTGATGATTTATAATCGCCTTTTACTTCCGTCTCGAAGTCGGGCTAATCTTCAAGCTCGCATCGAACACCGTACGGTGGGTAAAGCTAAAAACGCTTTGGCTCAGAATAAACCTAACAATTGAAGAGCTGGAATAGCGTCTTTCTACAAAGACGCGTGTGGATTTTAACCATCATATCCAAACAGTTTCGTACTGATCTAAGTATGTGTTGATTTTCCATTGATTTTGCGCAATTTTGGTTTCAACGGGGCGAAGGGTTCCTTCAGCTTACGTCGAGATACCCCATGATGCTCAGGTCCGCCGCATCTCCTGGGTCGTGGGGTCGGTCGACTGGCAAGCAATTTCAACGGCTCCTCGTGCCGCGATTGCAAGCCGGTCGACCCCCAATCAAAGCGCCGCTGTCAGAAATGACGGTGGCGCTTTTTGCGTTTGGATACTCACGCGTAAAAACAGCAGGCAAAGAAAAAGGCGCCCGGCTGATCAGCCTGCGCCTTCTTTCATGCCTTTAAGGGACCAGATCTTACTTGATCTTGGTTTCCTTGAATTCGACGTGCTTCCGGGCAACCGGATCGTACTTCGTCTTGGTCATCTTGTCTGTCATCGTACGGCTGTTCTTCGTGGTTACGTAGAAGAAACCGGTATCAGCCGTCGACAGCAGCTTGATCTTGATGGTCGTAGCTTTTGCCATGGTCTTAGCGCCTTTAAGAAAAGTGGAGCCGCGGACGCAGACGGTCGACGGCGAAATCTGGGGCGAAATTACAAATCGCGGTCAGAATGTCAACCTTGTTTCGTTGGTAAAAACCATCGAGCCCCCGAAACAACTACGTAAAAGCCAAAGAAACCGGCCAGCGCCCAGGCAAAGCCGTCATTGCCCGCGACATCCATGGCAGCGCCGATGCCCTGTGGTCCTGCAACCGTGCCGACGGCATAGCAGAAGATGAAGGCGGCATTGGCAGCGACCAGATCGGCACCTCGAAGGCGAGCTCCCAAATGCGCGAGGCCAACGGTGTAGAGGCCGGAGATACAGCCGCCCCACATGAACAGAAGAACTGCGGTCATCATCCAGTTGCCGATCAGGAAGGGGATCGTCAGAGAGCCGAGAACGCCCAGCACGGCGAGGCCGGTCAGAAGCGGCCTGCGGTCACGCATGCGGTCCGAAATCATCCCCAGCGGGATCTGGAAGGCCATGTTGCCCAGTCCCATCACCGTCAAGAGGATGGCCGCATGCGATTCGGTCATCTGTTCGCGCAACGCATAGATCGGAAACAGCGACAGTCCGCCAACCGAGACTGCACCAAAGGCGAAGACGGCTGCCGTCGCACTGGGAACGAGGAATATATAGTGGAAGAAGTGCCGCTCGGGCTTGCTGTCTAGCTTCGGACTTTCGTGACGGGCGAGAAAGATCGGTATGATGGCCGTCATGATAATGAGTGCGCCGACGATGAACGGAAGCACGCCATCGCTGCCGAGAAGCGAAAACAGCATTGGCCCGATCGCGAACCCGACCGCCAGCACCGTTGCGTATATGCCGAGGACCAATCCGCGTCGTCTGGGTGGCGCGGCTTCATTGATCCAGAATTCGGAAAGGATGAACAGAGCCGTGGTCGCGCCATGGAACGTAAAGCGTAGCGGAAACCACATCCAGAATTGGTCAGCATAGTAGAAACAGATGGCGCTGAAGGCGGCGATCACCACGGCGATCATCATGCTGCGCGCCACACCAAAGTCATGAGCACATTTCGTCGTGATCGGGGCGGCAACCATGGCTGCAACGCCTGCCATGGCAGCGTTCAACCCGATCAGCGTCGATGAGATACCGCGTTTTTCAAGGATGATGCTCAGCAGCGGCAGGCCGAGCCCCATGGCTATTCCCACGGCGCTGACGGCGGCGGTGGCTGCGATCAGGGATGGCCAGTGGATCTCCGCGACATGGCCGTTTTCGTCGGTCGTCGGCTGAGGCATTCAGACTTCCTTACAAGTCGGCTTCGGACTGGACGTCCGTACGCATGAAATAGGACGGGAAGGTGGTAACGAACGGTGGTCCATGATCAGTTCGGTCTGTTGCTCGGACCGCTGGTCGAATCGGTCCCGTCCTCGCCGCCGCCGAACCCATGCATGCGGTTTGCCCATTGCAGGCCGATGACACCGCCCTTGATGGGCTGGATCGTCGCGATGGCGGCAAGCACCGCAAGCGGTGCCCAGATGGCGAGGTGGACCCAAGGAGAGACACGCAGGATCATATCGGTCAGCATGTAGCCGGTCATCAGCACGTGACCAACCACGACGATGACGAGATAGGCCGGAAGGTCGTCTGCACGATGGTGGGAGATATCTTCACCGCAGACGGAACAATGATCGACTGGCTTCAGGAAGGCACGGAAAAGCCGGCCCTCTCCACAGGCAGGACAGCGACAGGCGAGGCCCCGTTTGATGGAGCGGCCAAGAGGTCGATCGACCGGGTCCGACCCGCCGAAGCGGACCGTCTGTTCGCCATCTGACTGCATTGCTATCTCCTGCCGCCACGGAAGGGGCGCGTACCGGGCTTTTTGGGCCCTCCGCCAGATTTGTCTCGTCGCGCAGACTTGTGGAACGAGCGGGCGCCGCCCGGCAGCTTCTTGCCTTCGCTCAGCATTTCAAACTGAAGCGCACCGGCAAGCGGAACTGCCGCCTTCAGCTTCACATCGACGGTATCGCCGATCTGGTAGCCGAGACCGGAACGTTCGCCTGTTAGCGCCTGATGCGCCTCGTCATAGATATAGTAATCGTCGCCGATCGTTGACACCGGCACGAAACCATCTGCGCCATAGGTCGGCAGGGCCACGAACAGGCCTGCCTTGGTCACGCCGGACACGCGGCCCTGGAACTCCTCGCCGATCTTCGTCGAGAGGTGGTGCGCGACAAGACGGTTTACCGTGTCGCGTTCGGCGGCCATGGCGCGGCGCTCGAAGGTGGAGATCTCTGCCGCGATATCTTCGAGCTGGGCTTCCTCGCCCGGCGTGATTCCACCTTCGCCGAGGCCGAGCGACCCGACCAGCGCGCGATGCACGATCAAATCCGCATAGCGCCGGATCGGCGAGGTGAAATGCGCGTATTTCATCAGGTTGAGGCCAAAATGGCCGATATTGTCGGGGCTGTAGACCGCCTGGCTCTGGGAGCGCAGCACCATCTCGTTGACCATGATCTGGTGCGGCGTGCCCTGTGCCTGCGACAGGATGCCGTTGAACGAGTTGGAGCGCATCTGGCCGCCGCGAGCCATCGAAATGCCGAGCGTGTTCAGGAACTCGCGCAGCGTCTCCTGCTTGGCAAGCGAGGGGCCATCATGGATCCGGTAGATCAGCGACTGCTTCTTCTTCTCGAGCGTTTCGGCGGCGCAGACGTTTGCCTGGATCATCATCTCTTCGATGAGCCGATGCGCGTCGAGCCTCTCTGGCACGATCACACGATCCACCGTGCCATCCGGCTTCAGCATGATCTTGCGCTCGGGCATATCGAGTTCGAGCGGCTGTCGACGGTCGCGGCCGATCGTCATGATCCGGTAGGCGTCCCACAGCGGCTTCAGGACAGGCTCCAGCAACGGACCGGTCTTGTCGTCGGTCTCGCCATTGATGGCGGCCTGAGCCTGCTGGTATGAGAGCTTGGCCGCACTCTTCATCATGATGCGGTGGAACGTATGGCCGGCCTTGCGGCCTTCCTTGGAAAAGACCATGCGCACGGCCAGCGCCGGCCGGTCTTCGCCCTCGCGCAGCGAGCAGAGATCATTGGAAATGCGTTCCGGTAGCATCGGTACGACGCGGTCGGGGAAGTAGACGGAATTGCCGCGCTTCTGCGCTTCGCGGTCCAATGGCTTGCCGGTGCGGACATACCAGGAGACATCGGCGATCGCGACGGTGACGATGACGCCGCCCGGATTGTCGGGCGAGGTGTCCGGCTCGGCATAAACAGCGTCGTCGTGATCCTTGGCGTCGGCGGGATCGATTGTCAGGAGCGGCACGTCGCGCCAGTCTTCGCGCTTCGACATGCTGGCCGGCTTTGCAGCTTGCGCTTCTTCCATCACCTCGTTCGGGAAGATGTGCGGAATGCCGTGCGAATAGATGGCGATCATCGAGATCGCCTTTTCCGAACCGACGGAGCCGACAATGTTGAGGACGCGGGCGCGCGGCAGGCCGAACCGGCCGTTGCGCACGACTTCCGACTCGACCAGGTCGCCGTCCTTGGCGTCCCCGATGTCCTCGGGTTCGATCACCATTTCCTCGCCGCGCCTCTCGGTCGGCAGAAGACGCATTTCGCCGTCAGCCAGTCTCTGGACGACGCCGAGGGCCGCGCCGCGGCGCTTGTCGATGACCTTGATGACGCGGGCCGTATAGGCCGGACCTGAGCGGTCCTTGTTCGGGAAGATCTTTGCCAGAATGCGATCGTTGAGACCCGCGGCTGGCGCCTTGCCTTTTCCGCGGCTGTCATTCGACTGGCGGATGAGCACGGCCGGGGCAGCACCCAGATCCTCCGGCCACTCGGTCGGCCGGCCGATCAGTTCGCCATCCTTGTCGCGGGTGGTGATGTCGAGAACGGTGACCGGGGGCAGGGCACCCGGACGCGAGAGCGACTTGCGGTTCTTGGTGAGAAGACCGTCTTCCTCGAGCGAATGCAGCAGATCCTTGAGCTCGATCCGCGTATCGCCTTTCAGCCCGAAAGCCTTGGCAATTTCCCGTTTCGAGCCCTTGTCGGGATTGTCAGCGATGAACTGGAGCAGCACATCGCGCGGAGGAACTGCACCCTGGACAATCACCGGTCTGCTCGCCGACTGGCTGTCGCCACGGTCAGCCTTCGCGGCGCGTTTCTGCTGGCGATTGGATCGCTCGTTCGGTTCTCTCACGTGTCCGTCTTCTTCGCCTTCGATGCGGTTGTCTTTTTGGCCGGTGCCTTCTTGGCTGCGGTCTTAGCCTTGGCAGGCGACTTCTTTGTGGCGGTCTCGGTCGTTGCGTCCGCCTCTGTCTTGGCAGCAGCCTTTTTTGCCGTGGCCTTCTTGGCAGGCGCTTTCGCCTTGGCCTTGCCCGACGATGCCTTGCCGCCCTTTTCGATGATCAGCGCCATCGCCTGTTCCATCGTTACCGACTGCGGGTCCATGCCCTTCGGCAGCGTGGCATTGACCTTGGCCCAGTTGACGTAAGGCCCGTATTTGCCGTCGCGCACGGTGATCGCGCCGCCATCCGGATGCGCGCCAAGGTCCTTGAGCGCTGCCGGTGTGCCACGACCGCGTCCGCCGGGGCCTTTTTCCTTTTTCTCGGCAATCACGGTGACGGCGCGGTTGAGACCGATCGAGAACACGTCCTCGATCGTTTCCAGGTTCGCATAGCCACCGTCATGCAGCAGGAACGGCCCGTAACGGCCAAGACCTGCCGAAATCATCTTGCCCGATTCCGGATGCTTGCCCACGTCGCGCGGCAGGTTGATCAGTGCCAGCGCCTTTTCGTGGTCGATATCGTCAGGCAGCCAGCCCTTGGGCAGCGAGGAACGCTTGGCTTCCTTGCCGTCGCCGCGCTGGATATAAGGTCCGAAACGACCCGACCGCAGCGTCAGCTGCTCGCCGGTCATCGGATCGGTCCCTAGTTCCTTCGGCTCGTTGAGGCCGGAAGCTTCCGCATCCGCGCCGCCTTCGGACGACAACTGACGGGTGAAGTTGCACTCCGGATAGTTCGAGCAGCCGACGAATGCGCCGTATTTGCCGAGCTTCAGCGACAGGTTGCCGGTGCCGCAGACCTGGCAGATACGCGGATCCGAACCGTCTTCCCGCTTCGGAAAGACCAGCGGTGCCAGCGCTTCGTTCAAAGCATCCAGCACATTGGTGACGCGCAGTTCCTTGGTGTCTTCGATCTGGCCGAAGAAGTCCTGCCAGAACTCCCGCAGAACCTGCTTCCAGTCCAGTTCGCCAGCCGAGATCCTGTCGAGCTTCTCTTCGAGATCTGCCGTGAAATCGTATTCGACGTATTTCGTGAAGAAGTTCTCGAGGAACGCCGTCACCAGCCGTCCCTTGGAATGCGGGATCAGCTTGCGCTTATCCATGATCACGTATTCGCGATCGGACAGCGTCTTCAGCGTCGCGGCATAGGTGGAAGGACGGCCGATGCCGAGTTCTTCCATCTTCTTGATCAGCGATGCTTCCGAATAGCGCGGCGGTGGCTCGGTGAAATGCTGGCTCGAGTTGACCTTGTTCTTGTCGAGCTTTTCGCGAGCGTTGATCTCGGGCAGACGACCGTCTTCGTCGTCGTCCTCGCTTTTGTCATCCTCTTCGCGGCGGTCCACATAGGCGCCGAGGAAGCCGTCGAAGCGCACGACCGAACCGACGGCCCGAAGGCCAGCCTTCTCGGCGCCGTTTGTCGCCGAGATCTCCACGGTTGTGCGTTCCATCTCGGCAGATGCCATCTGGCTGGCAATGCCGCGCTTCCAGATCAGCTCGTAAAGCCGCGCCTGATCTGCATCGAGATACTGGCGAACCTTGTCTGGCGTGCGGTTGAAATCGGTCGGGCGGATCGCTTCGTGGGCTTCCTGCGCATTCTTCGCCTTGGTGGAGTAGAAGCGCGGCTTTTCCGGCATGTAACGTTCGCCGAACTGGTCGACGATGGCACGGCGCGCCTGGTCGATCGCTTCGGGTGCCATCTGAACGCCATCGGTACGCATGTAGGTAATGAGACCGACAGTCTCGCCACCGATATCGATACCTTCATAGAGCTTTTGCGCGACCTGCATCGTGCGCGACGCGCCGAAGCCGATGTTCGAGGACGCGGCCTGCTGCAGGCTCGAGGTGGTGAACGGCGGGCCGGGATTGCGCTTGACCGGCTTTGCTTCGACGGTCTCGACGCTATAGGCGGCACCATCGAGCAGCGTCTTCAGGCGGCCGGCTTCTTCGCCGTTAGTGATGGATTTGCTCTGCAGACGCTTGCCGTCGGCCTGCACCAGCTTGGCCAGGAACTCGTCGCCACGCGGTGTCTTCAGGAGCGCGGAAATGTTCCAGTATTCTTCCGAGACGAAGCGCTCGATCTCGGTTTCGCGGTCGCAGACCAGGCGAAGCGCAACCGACTGCACACGGCCGGCAGAACGGGCGCCCGGCAGCTTGCGCCACAGGACCGGAGACAGGTTGAAGCCGACGAGATAGTCGAGAGCGCGGCGGGCGAGATAGGCGTCCACCAGCGGCACGTCGATATCGCGCGGGTTGGCCATCGCATCGAGAACCGCCTTCTTGGTGATGGCGTTGAACACGACGCGCTTGACCAGCTTGTCGCCGATTACCTTCTTCTTCTTCAAGAGGTCGAGGACATGCCAGGAAATCGCTTCACCCTCGCGATCCGGGTCGGTCGCGAGATAAACGGCGTCCGAACCCTTCACGGCGTCGGCAATATCCTTCATCCGCTTCTGGGATGCGCTGTCGACTTCCCAGAGCATCTCGAAGTCCTGGTCAGGCAAAACCGACCCGTCCTTGGCAGGAAGGTCGCGGACGTGGCCGAAAGAGGCGAGAACCTTGTAACCCGAGCCAAGATACTTGTTGATGGTCTTGGCTTTGGCTGGAGATTCTACAATGACTACATTCATCTTGTTTCTCTGCAATAGAGCTTTGCCCGGTCTCGTAACGATCCAGGCGGAAATCTGGTCTCCCGACATGGCGGGCGTTTGTCCCGGGGTCAAGAGGTCATCGTTAATTAGTAGGATACAACGAACTGCAACCTGAGAGTGATGTGCAATTAGTTGCAATCTTAAATAAACATCTCTAAGCTGCGCTGATAAGGTGACGAATAGTTATATTAGGCGGTGTCGCGCCCTATTTGACAGGATGTGAAATGGTCTCTCACGGTGACAAGGACGGACGGGGCGACGAGAATTCGCGCAACATCGCCTACATCCGGCAGATGCTGGCAGAGTTGCGGCAGGTCGCGCTCAGCGAGGGGGCTGATATGCTGTGCTACCTCATCGAGATGGCCTATGTCGAGGCTGGCGACGTGCAGGCCGGGCGACGACCGCGATCAGTCTTCCATAGCAAGTGAGACCATGCCGCCCGGGTGCCGGTGCAGCCGACCGGCAAGATCGAGTTCCAGCAGAATAAGATAGACACTGGCCGCGACAACACCCGTATGGCGGATGATATCGTCGATCTCGACCGGTGTCGGACTGAGCGCCGAAATGATGCGCGTCCTGTCGTCGTCATCGGGCGGCAGGAGTGTGCTGCCTCTGCCGGGCTCTTCGATGACGGTATTTTGAAATCTATCGAGATCGGACAGCGGCGCCAACGCATCCAGCACATCCGAAGCGCCGGTCGTGACGATGGCGCCCTGCTTGAGAAGTCCGTTTGTACCGTGGCAGCGCGGATCGAGCGGCGAGCCGGGGACGGCAAACACCAGCCGGCCGAAATCGGCAGCAAGCCTTGCGGTGATCAGCGAGCCTGACCGCTCAGCCGCTTCAACGACAACCAGCCCGAGCGAAATGCCTGAAATCAGCCTGTTGCGACGGGGAAAATCCCGCGCGCGTGGCTCCCAGCCGAATGGCATTTCGGAGACGGCAAGGCCGCTGCCGGCCGTGATCTCATCGAGCAGGGAGAAGTTTTCCGGCGGATAGGGACGGTCGAGGCCGCCGGCCAGAACCGCGATCGTGCCGGTATCGAGACTGGCGCGGTGCGCCGCCGCATCGATGCCGCGAGCAAGTCCTGAAGTGATCGCATAACCGGCGCGGCCGCAATCCCTGGCAATCACCGCCGCAAACTTCGCCCCGGCGATTGAGGCGTTGCGCGAGCCGACAATGCCGACCGAGGGGCGGGTGGCGGTGGAGAGATCGCCCTTTGCCGCAACGAGCGGCGGCGCTGCCTCGATCTGTCGCAACGCGGGAGGGTAGTCGGGTTCACCGATGCCGATGAACTGTGCGCCCTGGCGGCGTGCGATCTCCAGCTCGCGTTCGGCCTCACTGGCACTGGCGATGCGGATTGCCCGTGTCGATCCGCCGCGCGCTGACAGTTCCGGCAACATGGCCAGCGCATTTTCCGCCGAGCCGCAATGATTGATGAGATCCCGGAATGTCGCCGGGCCGACATTGTCGGAGCGGATCAACCGCAGCCAGGCGATCTTCTGCCGTTCGGTGAGCGCAATTCCGATACGTCTTGCGCTGCTATCCGGCATGATCCGTCCTTTAAGGGACTAGCCCTTTTGGCCGATCTTGCTTTCGGTGCCGGCAATCAACCGCTCGATATTCGTCTTGTGCTTGATAAAGGAGATGATCGTCATGAGAGCCATGACGGCAGCAATCTTTGGTTCCTGTATGAACCACAGCACAACCGGAATGACAAGGGTTGCAACCAGGGCGGACAGCGATGAGTACTTGCTGAGCTTGGCTACCGACAGCCACACCGCGGCAAACACCAGAACCATGAGCGGAGCAACCCCCAGCAGCGTGCCGATATAGGTCGCGACACCCTTGCCACCCTTGAAGCCGAGCCAGACCGGATAGAGGTGACCCATGAAGGCGGCAAATCCCGCGATAAGGCCAGCTTCCGGCCCGAAGGCGTACCAGCCGATCAGGGCTGCGACCGTCGCCTTCAAGGCATCGAGCAGAAGCGTGCCGACGGCGAGCTTCTTATTTCCGGTGCGAAGAACGTTGGTCGCCCCGATATTGCCGGAGCCGATCGAGCGAATGTCGCCGAGACCGGCGGCGCGGGTGAGAAGCAGGCCGAACGGGATCGAGCCCAACAGATAGCCGAGAACAAGCGCGCCGGCTGCGATCGGCAGCGTGATCTGCCAGGTAAGAAGGTCGGTTATCATGTGTTTCCCCCAAAGCCCCTAGTCGGGGTTGCCCCCGTTCCAACCCTTTCGCGCAAGCGCGCGAGGGGTTGGCCCGCCCCATCTCTATCCCAGTTTATAGACGCATTTCCCGCCGACATAGGTCGCGACGGCCCGGCCGGAAAAGCGCGCGTCCTCGAACGGCGTGTTTTTCGAGCGCGACAGAAGCATATCCTTGGCGACGATCCAAGGCGCGTCGAGATCGATCAGCGTGATATCGGCCTTTGCGCCGGGTCTCAGAGTGCCCGCATCGAGACCGAAGATTTCGGCCGGGCGGGTCGACATTGCAGAGACCAGCCGCATCAGCGGCACGCGACCGTCGTGATGCAGCCGAAGGGCTGCAGACAGCATGGTTTCAAGCCCGATCGCACCATCGGCGGCATCGGCGAAGGGAAGACGCTTGGTATCGACGTCCTGCGGATCATGCGAGGACACGATGATATCGATGCTGCCGTCGGCGAGCGCCTCGACCATGGCGATTCGATCGTCTTCGGACCGCAGCGGCGGCGACAGCTTGAAGAAGCTGCGGTATTCGCCGATGTCGTTTTCATTCAGCGACAGATGGTTGATCGACACGCCGCAGGTGACGTTGGCGCCGCGTGCGTGGGCAGCCCGCATGGCTTCGGCCGATTCCGCCACCGAGATTTTTGCCGCGTGATATTTGGCGCGGGTGAGGCCGGCGATGCGCAGATCGCGTTCAAGCGGAATGATCTCCGCTTCCTTGGGCACGCCCGACAGGCCGAGCCAGGAGGCGAACAGGCCCTCGTTCATGACGCCGTTGCCAAGATATTTCTCGCGCAGTTCGAGCGAGATGACCGCATCGAACTCGCGCGCATAGGTCATCGCGCGGCGCAGCAGCAGCGAATCGGACAGGCCGTGACGACCGTTGGTAAAGGCGACGGCACCGGCTTGCTGCAACAGGCCGAACTCGGTCATTTCCTTGCCGGCAAGGCCCTTGGTGAGCGCTGCGGCGGTGTGGACATTGACGATCGCCTTGTCACGCGCCGTCTTCTGAACGAATTCGACCAGCGCGATATCGTCGAGAACAGGATCGGTATCCGGCATCATGATGAACGAGGTGACGCCACCGGCAGCAGCGGCGCGGCTGGCCGACGAGATCGTCTCACGATGCTCAGCACCCGGCTCGCCAACATAGACGCGCGCATCAACAAGCCCGGGCGTTGCGACAAGGCCCTGGCAGTCGCGGACCGTGGCGCCGTCGGGCGTACCCTGGTTCTGGGCATCCTTTCCGGCCGCAAGGATGCGACCGTCGGCTCCGATGATGATCGTACCGGTTTCGTCGAGATTGCGCGAGGGATCGATGATGCGCAGGTTCCTGAGAACGGTGCCATTGGACATGGTCGTGCTCATGCGCGCTCTCCCTGATTGGAGGTCAGGAGCGTTTCCATGACCGCCATGCGGACGGCGACGCCCATCTCGACCTGCTGCTCGATAACGCTCTGCGGACCGTCGGCGACATCGGAAGCAATCTCGACGCCGCGGTTCATCGGACCCGGATGCATGACCAGCGCGTCACCCTTGGCGACTTTGAGCTTTTCCGCATCGAGACCGTAGAAATGGAAGTATTCGCGCACCGACGGCACGAAGGAGCCGGCCATGCGCTCGCGCTGCAGGCGCAGCATCATCACCACATCCGCATCCCGCAAACCCTCTTCCATCGAGTGGAAGACCTCTACGCTCATATCGCGGATGCCTGACGGTAGAAGCGTCGATGGCGCGACGACCCGGACGCGGGCGCCCATGGCATTCAAGAGAATGATGTTGGAGCGGGCGACGCGCGAATGCAAAACATCACCGCAGATGGCGACGATGATGCCCGATAGCTTGCCCTTGGCGCGGCGGATGGTCAAAGCGTCGAGCAGCGCCTGAGTCGGATGTTCGTGCTGGCCATCGCCGGCATTGACCACCGAGCAGGTCACCTTCTGAGCAAGCAGGGCCGCGGCACCGGCCGAGGAATGCCTGAGGACCAGCACGTCCGGGTGCATGGCGTTCAGCGTCATCGCCGTATCGATCAGCGTCTCGCCCTTCTTCACCGACGAATTGCTGACGGACATATTCATCACGTCGGCGCCGAGCCGTTTGCCGGCAAGCTCGAACGAGGACTGCGTCCGCGTCGAGGCTTCGAAAAAGAGATTGATCTGGGTGAGGCCCCGAAGCGTGGACGTCTTCTTTTCCCGCTGCCGGGAAATCTGCACGGCCTCGTCGGCCTTGTCGAGAAGCGTCGTAATGTCCTGCCGGGTGAGACCCTTGATGCCAAGGAGATGGCGGTGGGGAAAGAAGACCATAGGGGGCGTCTCCGCTTGCGTTCGGCGGTCTATAAGGTCTGGGGGGAAAGGCCGCAAGCGGGATGGGAGGTTATCTACGGCTTGTTCGTCATGATCGCCCGGTAATCCCGGCCGCGATAGAAGACATTGACGATGTCGACGGCTGTTTCTACCTCGCGGTAGAGGATGACGGCATGATGCTCGAAGGGGACCATGCGAATGCCGGGACCGAGGTCTGGCCTAGCCGCGCCGCCCGCCGGTGCGTTGCCGATCCTGTCGCAACGCGCCAGAAGCCGGTCGGTAAATTGTCGAGCGGTCTGAAAACTCTGGCTTGCCTCAAGGATGTAGAGAAAGATCGCATCGATGTCGTCGAGAGCGTCCGGCCTGTATTGCACCGGCAGACGCTTCATCGGCGTCATCCCTTATGCGAGGTGTAAAGCCTGTCGAGATGGGCACGAGCCTCATTACCGCTGATACTGGGTCGCGGATCGTCCAGCGATCTTTTGACGCGGTTGCGGATGGCCGCGAGACGCTCGTCCTGTTCGGCGTCTTCCCGAAGAAGTGCATCGACCGCGGCCTGCATTGCCTCATCGGTCGAAGCGTATTGGCCGGTTTCGACACGGCTCACGATCGCGTCCGCCAATTCTTGCGGGAGCATGATGCTGAATTTTCGCAAACTCATGACTGCAACTTTCGTCTCTGCTCCGTGCCAGCATGGATTATGCGCCGGTCGTCAGCTTTTGTGAAGAACCATCGAATTCCTTCTTTGCTGCCGTTCCCACGCCCTTTAACTTCCGCTAGAACCGGCCCATGAACGACATGTCGCGCGATGAAGAAAAATTTGGCGAACTGAATCAGCCGAAGCCCTGGTCGGGAATCAATGCCTACCGCTCCGATCCCCTTGTGGTCGACCTGACCGGCGATCTGAACCGCGCGATCCGCGACGAATACGACCAGCTCGGCAATTACGTGACCTCTCCGGAAGCCCAGGAACTGGCGCGGATGGCGAACGAAAATCCGCCCAAACTGCGCACCCACGGTCCGCGCGGCGAGCGGCAGGACACGGTCGAGTTCCATCCTGCCTGGCATGCTCTGATGCGCCGCTCGATGCAAAGCGGCCTGCATTCGTCGATCTGGGAGACCATTCCCGAGCAGCGTGCCCACGAACACAAGGTTCGCGCCACGCGCTTTTATCTGTCCGCCCAGCTGGAATGCGGCCATCTGTGCCCGCTGACGATGACGAGCGCTTCGATTGCGGCGATGATGGCTTCCCCACGCGTCCACAAGGAATGGGCGCCGAAAGTTCTGTCGCGCAAATACGATTCGACCAATCGCCCGGCCATGCAGAAGTCCGCCATCACGGTCGGCATGGGCATGACCGAAAAGCAGGGCGGCACCGACGTGCGCGCCAACCGGTCTACCGCCGAGCGTGTAGGCGAGGGGATCTACCGCCTTTCCGGCCACAAGTGGTTCATGTCGGCGCCGATGAGCGACGGCTTTATCATGCTGGCAAAGACAAATGAGGGAATCGGCTGTTTCCTCGTGCCGCGGCTTCTTGAGGACGGTTCGGCCAATGGCTTGAACTTCCAGCGGCTAAAGGACAAGCTCGGCAACCGCTCGAATGCATCGTCCGAAGTCGAGTTCACCGACGCCTTCGGCTATCTGCTTGGAGAGTCTGGCGGCGGCATCCGCACCATTCTAGATATGGTGACGCTGACCCGTCTCGATTGTGCTGTCGCGTCTGCCGGCATGATGCGCGCGTCGCTGGCCGAAGCGGTCCATCATACCCGCGGTCGTGCCGTGTTCGGCAAGAACCTGATCGATCAGCCGCTGATGATGCGCGTGCTCGCCGATATGGCGCTGGATGTCGCGGCCGCGACGGCGCTGTCGTTCCGGCTGGCCGACGCGTTCGATCGCGCCCGCGGAAATCCCGGCGATGCGGCCTATGCGCGCGTCATGACGCCCGTCATCAAATACTGGAACTGCAAGATCGCGCCATCGCTGATCGCTGAGGCGATGGAATGCCTTGGCGGCAATGGCTATGTCGAGGAGCGTCCGATTGCCCGGCATTACCGCGAGGCGCCGGTGAATGCGATCTGGGAAGGCTCGGGCAGTGTCATGGCGCTCGACGTTCTGCGCGTGCTGTCGCGAGGCCGCGATCTGTTCGATACGGTTCTGGCCGGCTTCGAGCGGGACCTCGGCGCTTCCGGCAAGAAGACCGTGGAAGTCTTGCGTGCCGCGATGGCGCTGTGCGAGCGCGACGAGGGTGCTGCGAGGCTTCTGATCGAACAGCTGGCGCTGGCGGCCGGTGCCGCAGAGCTTGCGCGACTCGGTGCCGGCAAGATCGCCGACGCCTTCCTCGAAACCCGTCTCGCGGGCGGCTGGCGCTCGACCTATGGCATGCTCGATGCCCGCTTCGACGCCCGCTACATCGTCGATCTTCTCTACCCGCCAGCAGCGTAAGAAGAAGTCGCCGAAAGGAGAGACGAAGACTGCCTGTGGGGCAAGGGCATCCACTGCAGCGCATCCCCTTGTCTCTTGTGTAACGCAGCATGCGCCCGACTTCGGTCTTCTATCCTGTGCACGGCGTCCGTGTGGCGCTTGCGATGATGGGAAACGACGGGGTATCGCAACAGTTAACAAAGAGTTGCGAAACAGGCGGGCGATGCTTCAGATAGCCGAGACAAATACCGAGACCGGTGCTGCATCAGCTCAGGCCATACGTCCGCGCAACCGGGCCGGGACGGAGCGGGCGATCTTCATTGCTGCCCGCACGCTGCTGGCCGAGGAAGGGTTTCAAGGCTTCGGCGTCAATGCGGTCGCACGGCGCGCCGGCTGCGACAAGCAGCTGATCTATCGCTATTACGGCGGGCTGAACGGCCTCATCGACGCGATCGGTGCCGACCTCGGCAACTGGGTCAAGGATCGCATTCCCGAAGATACCGGCGGCATGTTTCTTCTGACCTACGGCGACCTGATGGAAAAGCTCGCCATCTATTTCATGGATGCGCTGCGCGAGGACCCGCTCGTCTGCAAGATCGTCGCCTGGGAAGTCTCGCAGGATACGCCACAGGTGCGGCGTCTGACCGAATCACGCACCAAGGCTCTCGCGAAGTGGCTGGACAAGATGCGCGGCTCGCTCACACCCCCGAAGGGTGTCGATGTCGCGACCACGAATGCCATCCTGTTCGCCGCCATCCAGCATCTGGTTGTCTCGTCTGCCGTCAGCGGCCAGTTCGCCGGCATACCGTTAAAGTCCGAGAAAGATTGGGAAAAGATAGCGTCTTCCGTCCGCCGCCTGGTTCGCGCCATCTACGGCTGAGCAGCAGACGTTCTCCACAGCGACGCTCTGGAAATTAACCATGTTTGGCGTTTTGAATTGCAGCTTTCGCCATGCAGCCTAAATCTCTGGTTAATGATTTCTTAACCAAATCGCGGCCGTCCATGGGCAAGAATGCAACTTCCACAACGAGCATCGCATTGCTGATCGTCATGACGACGATCTTTGCAGTGCTGGCGCTCGACATTGCCATTCCTGCTCTGGTTCTCAGCCTGATGGCGCTGTCGAGATGGGTCGTAACGCTGGACCTGTCTCCAGCGGAACCAGAAGGCGAAACCGCATGAAGTTGCTCTTGATTTTGTGGGCAGGGCCCGTGCTTTTGCTGGGCAGCTGGTACGGGCTTTCCTATTACGACATGAGCTTCGGCTTCTTCATGCTGACCCGTCAGACCCATGATCTGGTCTTTCAGGTCTATGGCGACGTCCTCGGAATTCCGCCCGAAACCATCCCGCCGCTGGTTGCCCGCGCAATCGCATTCGACAGTCTTGTCGTTTTCGCCATCATCGCCTTCCGCAAGCGCAAGCAGATTGCAGCCTGGTGGCGTAGCCGTCAGGTGGGGACGTCGTTGCCGGTTTCTCTGGCAAGGGACGAAAGCCTGTCCAAGGCTCCCTGAAGAATAAAGCTCGCGGCCGCCGAATCGATACGTTCGGCGCGCTTGGCCCGCGACACGTCCATCTCCAGAAGTGCCCGTTCGGCCGCGACCGTCGATAGTCTCTCGTCCCAGAAGACGAAAGGAATGGCAGTCTTGTCCGACATCGCCCGCACAAAGGCGCGGGTTGCCTGGGCGCGTGGCCCGGCCGAACCATCCATGTTCATAGGCATGCCCAGAATGAAGGCCGAGACCTTCTCCTTCTCCGCAAACGCCAGCAGAACCTCGGCATCCTTGGTGAATTTGACGCGCTTGATGACGGTGCGGGGCGTGGCAAACCGCCGGCCGAGATCGGACATCGCAAGCCCGATGGTTTTGGTACCGAGATCGAGCCCTGCAACTGCCTTGCCGGGCGCAAGTGTCGTGGCGAGTTCTTCTATGGTCAGAATTGCCATATGCTGACCTTAGGTTTTCTTGCGCACAAATTCGGTGCGCAGCACGAGGCCCTTGATCGCATCGTGCCGGCAATCGATCTCTTCCGGATTGTCGGTGAGACGGATTGAGCGGATGACGGTGCCCTGTTTCAGCGTCTGACCGGCACCCTTCACCTTGAGATCCTTGATGAGAGTGACCGCATCGCCATCGGCAAGAATATTGCCGGCTGAGTCACGCACCTCGGATGCAGCGGAAGCCTTCGCAGCCGCATCGGCTGCAGACAGCCATTCGCCGGTAGCCTCGTCATAGATATAATCGTCGTCGGCCATGTCGGTTTCCTTAGGGGTTCGGATGTGACGCAATCGCAGCGAGCATGCGACGATCATATCGGGATGCGACCGCTTAACCCAGTGGCAAGTCAGTGGCAACGTGGCGCCGCCTGTGTGTCAATTCCGATACGGGCGCTGCTCGCGCAATCATCGTCCTAGACCTTTGAAATGTGAAAGCGCCGCGTTATTTGATGAGGTGTGAGGTGAGACAACCGAGTTCAGAGTCTCATCCGCTTTCGGTGCTTCGGAACCTCCCTTCCGAAGTTTCATCTATGAATTTTGATTTGGTGTCATCACCTCTCTTTTTGCCATCCTCAAGGACACTTCCCCATGAAAATTACCTGGCTCGGCCATGCCGCCTTCCGCATCGAAACGGCAAAGGCAAAGATCCTGATCGACCCGTTCCTGACTCATAGCCCGACCTTTGCCGGCCAGGATCTGAAAGACGTGACCGAAGGTGTCACGCATATCCTTCTCACCCACGGTCATGGTGATCATGTCGGTGATACGGTCGCGATCGCCAAGGAAAAGGGCGCCATCGTTCTGGCCAACGCCGATCTTGCTTCCTGGCTGGGTGGAAAAGGCGTCGAGAAGCTCGAGATGGGCAATACCGGCGGCACAGTCGGCTTCGAGGGCTTCACCGCGACCTTCACACAGGCGCTCCATTCGTCCGGCCAGATCGACGAGCTCGGCGTGTCCCACTCGCTCGGTTCCGCGAACGGACTGATGCTGCATTTCGACGACGAGATGTCGGTTCTGCACATGGGTGATACGGATATCTTTACCGACATGGGACTCATCAACGAGTTGCACCAGCCGGATATCGGCATCGTGCCGATCGGCGACCGCTTCACCATGGGCGGTGCTGTCGCAGCCGTTGCCTGCCAGCGCTTCTTCGATTTCAAGCACGCCATTCCCTGCCACTACGGCACGTTCCCGATCATCGAGCAGACACCCGACAAGTTCGTCAAGGGCATGGAAGGCAGCCGCACCGCCGTCGAGGTGCCGGGCGTCGGTGTAACGCTGACCTGCTGAACGGGCATTTCAGTTGCAGCGCGCCAGGAAACCGGCGCCCTGCCTGTTGCGAAGGACGGACATGGCCATTATAGCGAAGGTGAATTTTACCACCGGAGCCCTGCCATGTCCGTCGATCTCGCCACCGTCAAGCGCGTCGCGCGCCTCGCCCGTATTGCGGTTACGGAGGATGAGGCCAATCGCATGGTTGGCGAATTGAACGGTATTATCGATTTCGTCGAACAACTCTCGGAAGTCGACGTTACAGGCGTCGAGCCTATGACCTCGGTGATGCCGATGGAAATGCGGTTGCGCGCCGACGTCGTCACCGACGGCAACAAGGCAGACGATATCGTCGCCAATGCGCCCGCAACCGACCGCAATTTCTTCATGGTGCCGAAGGTCGTCGAATAAGCCGCTTTAGCCCAAGCGCCGCCGACCCGTTTTAGCCTTTCGAGAGCACGAAAAATCATGACCGACCTGACCAGCCTGACCATTGCCGAAGCCCGCGACAAACTGGCATCGAAGGAATTCACCTCCGTCGACCTGACCAACGCCTATCTCGGCGCCATCGACGCTGCCAACTCTGTGTTCAACGCTTTCATCACCGTTACACCTGAGATCGCGCTCGATATGGCGAAGGCCTCCGATGCCCGTCGCGCGGCAGGCGAGGCCGGTGCGCTCGAAGGCATTCCGCTTGGCATCAAGGATCTGTTCGCCACCAAGGGCGTCCACACCCAGGCCTGCAGCCACATCCTCGACGGGTTCAAGCCGGAATACGAATCGACCGTTACCCAGAATCTGTGGGATGACGGCGCTGTCATGCTGGGCAAGCTCAACATGGACGAGTTCGCCATGGGCTCTTCCAACGAGACCTCGCATTACGGACCGGTGGTCAATCCCTGGAAAGCCGAAGGCTCGAACACTCAGCTGGTTCCGGGCGGCTCCTCGGGCGGTTCAGCCGCTGCCGTCGCCGCGCATCTTTGCGCCGGTGCGACCGCGACCGATACCGGCGGCTCGATCCGCCAGCCGGCCGCCTTTACCGGCACCGTCGGCATCAAGCCCACCTATGGCCGCTGCTCGCGCTGGGGCACTGTCGCGTTTGCATCTTCGCTCGATCAGGCCGGCCCCATTGCACGCGACGTGCGTGATGCCGCGATCATGCTGAAGTCGATGGCAAGCGTCGACCGCAAGGACACGACCTCGGTCGATCTGCCTATTCCGGATTACGAGAAGGCGCTCGGCCAGTCGGTCAAGGGCATGAAGATCGGCATTCCGAAGGAATATCGCGTCGACGGCATGCCTGAAGACATCGAGGCCCTGTGGCAGAAGGGCATTGCCTTCCTGAAGGATGCCGGTGCCGAGATCGTCGATATCTCGCTGCCGCACACGAAATACGCGCTGCCTGCCTATTACATCGTGGCGCCCGCTGAAGCCTCGTCCAACCTTGCCCGCTATGACGGCGTTCGCTACGGCCTGCGCGTCGATGGCAAGGACATTTCCGACATGTACGAAAAGACCCGCGCGGCCGGCTTCGGCACCGAGGTCAAGCGCCGCATCATGATCGGCACCTACGTCCTGTCAGCCGGCTATTACGACGCCTACTACCTGCAGGCGCAAAAAGTCCGGACGCTGATCAAGCGCGATTTCGAACTCTGCTTCCATGCCGGTGTCGACGCCATCCTGACACCAGCGACACCGTCGTCTGCCTTCGGCATTGCCGACGAGGCACTCGCTGCCGATCCGGTCGCGATGTACCTGAACGACATCTTCACCGTGACGGTCAACATGGCAGGCCTTCCCGGCATCGCCGTACCGGCCGGTCTCGACAAGAAGGGCCTGCCGCTTGGCCTGCAGCTGATCGGTAAGCCGTTCGACGAGGAAACCCTCTTCCGCACGGCACATGTGATCGAACAGGCAGCGGGCAAGTTCACACCTGCGAAATGGTGGTAGCGGCAGGTCGGCTATCCGGCCTCTGCCCCGCCAAATGCGGTTCTAGCCCGAATCGCACGCCGATGATCTACTGTTCCTGAGACAGGGGACGCCATGGCAGTCATTCGCAACGCACGCCAGGACGACGAAGCCGCGCTAGTTCAGATCGGCTTGCTCAGCTGGGAAAAAGCGATGGGCGCCGTTGGCGATCCAAGCAGCATGCGCGAAAGTGCGCTTTCCGCATTCCGCGACTTCGTTTCCTCGTCCTGGCTGACGATTTTCGTGATCGAGGCCCACGGCACGGTCGCCGGGTGGGCGGCCTGCGAGAATCGCGACGACCTGATCACCGACTTCTGGATCGACCCGCAGTTTGAGGGGCAGGGGCTCGGCAAGGCGCTGCTCGCCGATATCGAGGCCGATATCGTTCGTCGCGGGTTCGATAAGGCGAGGGTCGAGACCCATGCGCAGAACGATGGGGCAGTCGGTTTCTTCGAAAAGCAGGGATACAGCGTCCATTGGCTTTCGAGCGCCTATCAGCCGAAGATCGATCGCGACATCCAGTCCATGGGACTGTCCAAGCAACTCGTCTCTGACGATCCGGGAACTTACGGCCCGAATTTTTAAACGCCGACGAGCAGTGTCCAGATCGATGCCACCATTCCGGACGCGGCCAGGATCAGCACGATACTCACGCAGACATGCAGCGTGACGATGGCGGCAAGGATGGTCCTGAACGGTTCCTTGTGCGTCTTGTGACGCAACATGCGCTGGGCAGCGACAGCACCTAGACTTCCGCCGGCCAATGCAAGCAGGAGGAGCGTGGTTTCGCTGACCCGCCAGCGTCCATTCCCGGCGGCCCGCTTGTCGATCCAGTAGATGGAAAAGACGACTGCATTGCAGAGGATGCAGAGAACGACAAGTGTCAGCGCAAGGTTGAGGGTCATGACCCTTTGCTAACTGTGCTTCGGTTAAGAATCATCCTCTGTGGAGAGAGATGTTTCGCCCGGCAAGCCTTGGCCTACGCTTGCACCTCGCCAACATTTGCTCTACCCACAAAGCACTTCGAAACTAAGCCCGAACGAGCATAAGATGACCCTAGTTGACGTCCGCACGCCCGATCCGAAACGCTTCATTCCCGGCGCCACTGGCGATTGGGAAGTGATCATCGGCATGGAGGTGCACGCCCAGGTTCTCTCCAATTCAAAACTGTTCTCCGGCGCTTCGACCGAGTTCGGCAAGCCTGCCAATGCCAACGTCTCGCTGGTCGATGCGGCCATGCCCGGCATGCTGCCCGTGATCAACGAGGAATGCGTCCGCCAGGCTGTCCGCACCGGACTTGGTCTGAAGGCGCTGATCAACAATCGTTCGATCTTCGACCGCAAGAACTATTTCTATCCGGATCTTCCGCAGGGCTATCAGATCTCGCAGTTCAAGGATCCGATCGTCGGCGAAGGCCAGATCGTCATCTCTCTCGGTCCTGATCGTCAGGGCCAGTTCGAGGATATCGAGATCGGCATCGAGCGCCTGCATCTGGAACAGGATGCCGGCAAGTCGATGCATGACCAGCATCCGACCATGTCCTATGTCGACCTCAACCGTTCCGGCGTCGCTCTGATGGAAATCGTCTCGAAGCCGGACATGCGTTCGTCCGACGAGGCGAAGGCCTACATGACCAAGCTGCGCTCGATCGTGCGCTATCTCGGCACCTGCGACGGCAATATGGACGAAGGTTCGATGCGCGCCGACGTCAACGTGTCCGTGCGTCGTCCGGGCGAAGGTTTCGGCACGCGCTGCGAAATCAAGAACGTCAACTCGATCCGCTTCATCGGTCAGGCGATCGAATACGAAGCCCGTCGCCAGATCGCCATCCTGGAGGACGGCGGCTCGATCGACCAGGAGACCCGTCTCTTCGATCCGGGCAAGGGTGAAACGCGGTCGATGCGCTCCAAGGAAGACGCGCATGACTACCGCTATTTCCCGGATCCGGACCTGCTGCCGCTCGTCTTCGACGACGCGTTTGTCGCAGAGCTTGCCAAGGACCTGCCGGAACTGCCTGACGACAAGAAGGCCCGCTTCGTGGCTGAACTTGGCCTTTCGATCTATGACGCCTCGGTTCTGGTGTCCGAGAAGGCGATCGCCGATTACTACGAAGCCGTGGCTGAGGGACGCGACGGCAAGATGGCGGCCAACTGGGTCATCAACGACTTGCTGGGCGCCTTGAACAAAGCGGGCAAAGGCATTGAAGAGACTCCGGTTTCTCCCGCCCAGCTTGGTGGCATCATCGATCTGATCAAGTCGGAAGTCATCTCCGGCAAGATCGCCAAGGATCTGTTCGAGATCGTCTTTTCCGAAGGCGGTGACCCGGCTGACATCGTCGAGAGCCGCGGTATGAAGCAGGTCACCGATACCGGCGCCATCGAAAAAGCGGTGGACGACATCATCGCCGCCAATCCCGATCAGGTCGCCAAGGTTCTGGCCAAGCCGACGCTTGCCGGCTGGTTCGTGGGACAGGTGATGAAGTCGACCGGCGGCAAGGCTAATCCACAGGCCGTCCAGGCTCTGGTCAAGGCCAAGCTGGGCATCGAGGACTAACCTGTTGGTCTACTTCATTCGCACAGCGGGCGACGAGGACGTGGAGAAGATCCGCGTCCTTCTCGCCGAGACGTTTCATCAGTCCTACGACCCGTTCTACGGTGCAGACGCCGTCGAGAAGATGGTGCGCAACTGGCATTCGCCGGTCGCCATCCGCACGCGGCTGATCAAGAAGGACGGCGAGTTTCTCGTCGCCGACGATGGAAGCAAGATCGGCGGCATCGCTTACGCCGCAGTCTATCCCAAGATGGCAAAGACGGTGATGCTGCATCAGCTCTACGTCGCGCCGACCTGCCAGAATGACGGCATCGGTCGGGATCTGTTTGCCGAAATCGAGACCTGCTTCCCGGATGCGGAAATCATGCGGGTCGAGGTGTCGCTGCCGAATGTGCGTGCCGCCTCCTTCTACCAGCGGCTTGGCTTTGCCGAAGTCGACCGCATGGAGGAATGGGGCGCGCCGAACTCCGGCCTGCCGGCGATCATCATGGAAAAGCGGCTCCAGTCGCTTTAGACGGCTCGGATCAGGGGAGGGTGACATGGACGGCATCATCATTCGCAGGGCTCGCGAATCGGACCTCTCCCAACTGATCGCAATGTTTGCTTCCGACGATGTCGGTGGCCACGGCGATACGACCGATGCAGACGCCTACGACGATTACCTGCGCGCCTTCAACATGATCGATGCCTCCCAGAACGAGCAGCTTTTCGTTGCCGAGCGGGACGGCGACGTTGTCGGCACGTTCCAGATCCTGTTCAACCGAACGCTGACCGGTCGCGGCTCGCTGTCGATGATTATCGAAGCCGTGCAGACGAGACCCGACATGCGCGGGAAGGGGATCGGCGCGCAGATGATCGGTTACGCGATCGAAGAGGCAAAGCGGCGCGACTGCCGCCTCGTGCAACTGACCTCCAATGCGGCGCGCACGGATGCCCATCGCTTCTACGAGCGGTTGGGTTTTGCCAAGAGCCATGCGGGCTTCAAGATGAAGTTCAAATAGAGGTCTACATCTCGGAAATGCTGGACATCACCGCTGTCTGGCGGCATAAGCGGTGGAGCCAGTTCGACTGGTCACCTGTTTGCCAATCCTATGGACAAGCCCATGAAAAATCTCCTGCTGCAGATCTTCACCTGGTGGAACGGCCAAACCATGGGCACGCGTTTCTTCACCTGGCGCCATGGCAAGAAGGTGGGCGACGATGAGTTGGGCAACGTCTATTTCGAAGGCCCGATGACCTCCTGGGGTAAGCCGAAGCGCTGGGTGATCTACAAGGATTACGCCGAAGCCTCCGCGATCCCGCCAGGCTGGCACGGCTGGATGCATTACCGCACCGATACGCCTCCGTCGCAGGAGGATTACAAGGCGCGCGAATGGCAGAAGTCGCACAAGCCGAACCTCACCGGATCGCCGCTTGCATACCGGCCTCAGGGTTCTCTGTCGGCCAATGGTGAACGTCCTCGCGTCACCGGCGACTATGACGCCTGGACGCCCGGCAACTGAGCCTGACTGGCACCTGTTTTAGCCATATTCCACAACTAGTCCTCGATCGGGCATTCCCAGGACGCCTTTTCGAGACGGGACCAATAATGACACGTACCAAGCTTTCCCCACGCACACGATCGATTGGCGCCGTTCTTGCCGTCGTCTCGGTTATGGCAGGGGGAAGTGCCTCGGCTGCACGGATCGAAAATCCCGTCGCCGTCTTCAACGGCATCGACAAGATCACCGGCCGCATCACCACATTCGACGTCTATCTCAACGAGACGGTGCAGTATGGCGCGCTTCAGGTGACGCCGAAGGTCTGCTATTCCCGAGACGAAACGGAAGCCCAAAAGATCGACGGGTTTATCGAAGTCGACGAGATCACACTCGACCGCAAGATCCGCCGCATCTTCACCGGTTGGATGTTTGCGGACAGCCCCGGCCTCAACGCCGTCGAGCACCCAATCTATGACGTCTGGCTGACAGGCTGCAAGCAGACTTCCGACGTGCCGGCACCCGCCCGCGCGACCAATTGAAATCAACGATTTCCGGACAGATCAAAATTCGAGATGCGGCGAGTTGACTGCCGCATGCAGCAGCTTGAGATAGTCATCCTTCGGAACGTCGATCGCCCCGAAGGTCTTCAGGTGTTCTGTCGTGAACTGCGTATCGAGCAGCTCGAACCCCTTGGCCTTCATCCGTTCCACCAGATGCACGAGGCAGATCTTGGACGCGTCGGTTCGGCGCGAAAACATGCTCTCGCCGAAGAAAGCAGCGCCAAGCGAAACGCCGTAAAGCCCGCCGACGAGTTCATCGCCGTCATAAGCCTCGACGCTATGGGCATGGCCCATGTGGTGGAGTTCGCGATAGAGCTTGCGGATCGTCTCGTTGATCCAGGTGCTCGGCCGGTCATCGGCCGGTTGCGCGCAAAGCGCGATGACGCCCTCAAAGTCGGTGTCGAAACGGATGTCGAAGGGTTTTTTGCGGACCGTTTTCTGCAGGCTCTTGGAGACGTGAAAAGCGTCGAGCGGCAGGATACCCCGCATCTCGGGATCGACCCAGAATATCTCCGGATCATCGGCGGCTTCCGCCATCGGGAAAAGCCCGATGGAATAGGCTCGCAACAGAATTTCCGGGGTTATTGCCGGGTAATATTTGCCACGACGCCCTGCCATCGGTCTCCTTGATCCGGCCATCGCATTCCGCGCCTCATCTGGCGCGGAATGGTCGACAGCATCTTATGAACCGCTAACGGATCGTGTGGATCCGGTAGGTAGCGTCTAGTGAGACTTGTCGCCGGCCAGATGGTTCTCCAGCCAGTGAATATCGTAGTTGCCGCTCAAGATATCCGGATTGTCCACCAGTTCCTGGAAGAGGGGAAGCGTGGTCTTGATACCATCCACGACGAACTCGTCCAGCACGCGGCGAAGGCGCATCATGCATTCGGCGCGGGTGCGTCCATGCACGATGAGCTTGCCGATAAGGCTGTCATAGTAAGGCGGGATCTTGTAGCCGGCATAGGCACCCGAATCGACGCGAACGCCGAGACCGCCGGGAGCATGGAAATGCGTGATCGTGCCAGGCGACGGAACGAAGGTCCTTGGATCCTCGGCATTGATGCGGCACTCGATCGCATGGCCCTGGAACTGGATCTCGTCCTGGGTCACGGACAGGCCGTTTCCGGAGGCAACACGGATCTGCTCGTGCACCAGGTCGATATTGGTGATCGCTTCGGTGATCGGATGCTCGACCTGAAGACGGGTGTTCATTTCGATGAAATAGAACTCGCCGTTTTCGTAGAGGAACTCGACCGTACCGGCGCCGCGATACTTCATCTTCTTCATGGCGTCGGCGCAGATCTGGCCGATCTTCATGCGCTGTTCGACATCGAGGGCCGGCGAATTGGCTTCTTCCCAGACCTTCTGGTGGCGGCGCTGCAGCGAGCAGTCGCGTTCACCCAGATGAATGGCATTGCCTTCGCCATCACCGACGACCTGGATCTCGATATGCCGCGGCTTGCCGAGATACTTTTCCATGTAGACGGCATCGTTGCCGAAAGCTGCGAGCGCTTCGGAACGGGCCGTGGACACGGCCTCCTCGAGCTCGGCCTCGGTTTTTGCCACCTTCATGCCGCGGCCACCGCCGCCGGCGGTCGCCTTGATCAGAACCGGGAAACCGATTTCGCGGGCAATTTCGAGCGCGTTCTCAGGCAGAACTTCGCCGGGCGAACCCGGAACGACCGGAATGCCAAGCTCAACTGCTGTCTTCTTGGCAGTGATCTTGTCGCCCATCAGCCGGATATGCTCGGCGGTCGGTCCGATGAAGGTGATGCCGTGTGCTTCCAGAATGTCTGCGAACTTCGCGTTCTCGGACAGGAAGCCGTAACCGGGATGAACGGCGTCGGCACCGGTGATCTCGCAGGCGGCAACAATCTGGTGGATGTTGAGATAGCTGTCACGCGAAGGCGGCGGGCCGATGCAGACGCTCTCGTCGGCGAGGCGAACATGCATCGCATCCGAATCGGCCGTCGAGTGAACGGCGACGGTCGCGATGCCGAGTTCCTTGCAGGCGCGCAGGACGCGAAGTGCAATCTCGCCGCGGTTGGCTATGAGGATTTTCGAGATCATGAGATCGCCTTACTCGATGATGACGAGCGGCTGGCCATATTCGACAGGCTGCCCGTCTGTGACCAGGATTTCCGTAACCTTGCCGGACTTCGGCGAGGGGATCTGGTTCATCGTCTTCATGGCTTCGATGATGACGAGGGTCTGGCCTTCCTTCACGGTCGCGCCGACTTCGACGAAATTGCGCGAACCGGGAGCAGGTGCCAGGTAGACGGTGCCAACCATCGGAGCGGTGAGCGCGTTCTTGAGGTCCGGGCCGGCTACGGCAGCGGGTGCTGCAGCGGCGGCAGGGGCGGCCGCAAGGGCAGGCGCGGCTGCAATCGGAGCCTGAACGTACTGGGGAGTGCCTGCGCGTGAAACACGGATGCGCAGGTCATCCTGCTCAACTTCGATCTCGGTGAGATCGGTGTCGTTGAGGATGTTCGCGAGATCGCGGATCAGTCCCTTGTCGATACCGGCTTTCTTCTCAGACATGGCAAACCCTACTGTATTGTTATGTTGTCAGGCGATGGTGGTCTTCAAGGCGTGCAGCGCGAGCACGTAGCTCTGCGTGCCGAACCCGCAGATGATGCCCTTGCAGGCCGGTGCAATCATGGAATGGTGGCGGAATTCCTCCCGCGCATGCACATTCGAGATATGAAGTTCCACCACCGGTACGGAAATGGCCTTGATCGCATCGTGAAGGGCGATCGAGGTATGGGTAAAGGCGCCGGCATTGATGGCGACACCGGAAGCCCGCTCGCCGGCCTCATGCATCCAATCAATGAGCACGCCCTCGTGATTGCTCTGGCGAAACTCGACAGTCAGTCCGAGTTCGGCAGCAACGGCCGCACATTCCTGCTCGACATCGGCCAAGGTCTTGCCGCCGTAGATGCCAGGTTCGCGTTTTCCCAACATGTTGAGGTTGGGACCGTTGAGGACGAAAATCGGTTTGCTCATCGAGATAACTATTTGTTCCACCCAGAATTCAGCGGCCACGTATAAACCGCTGGGACGGCAAGGGAAAGCCCCTGACGCGCCTAAACGCCATGCATCCACCGGCGAACGGGCAAGAATGCAGCATCCCGCTCGAAATCTCGGCCGTCAGCAGCTGGCCTTTCCACAAGCGCGCACATTGGCGACCTTTTCCTCGATCGTATCGAGGCCAACAGCACCGAACACGGCCTCGTCTCCGACGACATAGGTCGGCGTGCCGGTGATGCCGATCGCGGTGGCCAACTGATAGGCCTGGCGTACGAGATCGTCGTTGGGATTGTCCTTCATCGACTTCCGCAGTGCTGCTCCGTCGATCCCAAGCGCGGTGGCGACAGAGAGCGCGGTCTCTTCGGACGCGTGCTCGGGGCTGCCGAGCAGCGTGCGGTGGAACTCGGCATACTTTGTCGGGGCGACCAGACGCACCGCATTGGCAACCTTGTGCGCGGCAATCGAGTCCGGGCCGAGGATCGGGAATTCCTTCAGCACGAAGCGGACGTTCTTGTCCTTTTTGAGAATGGTGTCCATGTCGGTCAGCGCATGCTTGCAGTAGCCGCAATTGTAATCGAAGAATTCAACGACCGTGACGTCGCCCTTCGGATTGCCAAGCGTGATGTCGGTGGGGGAGGCAAAGATCGCCTCCTTGTTGGCCGCGACCGCCTTGGTGGACTGGTCGACGCGCTGGTTCTGCTGCTTGGCCTCCAGCGCGTTCTGGACCTCGATCATCACTTCCGGGTTCTGGATAAGATATTCCCGGATGAATTCGCCCATCTCCTTCTTCTGCTGGTCATCCAGGGCAAAGGCCGGAACGGCAAACGCCGTTGCGGCCAGCATCGAACCGGCAGCAAGCGTCTTCAGTATCGGGTTGAGAAGGCGGGTCATTCGTTTCCTCGTCGGTCTATTGGGCGTGGCTTCGCGCGAAACGCCGCACCATCATGTCTGTTTGCGCCAAAACTAAGCCAGCGTGGCGCGAGGCGATAGAGTAAAAACGGCAGGGGTGCCCGGGACTGCGCAACAGTGGCCGACTCCGCAGGGCAGGCGGTAGAAAAAGCACTTGCAATCAGGGCCTTAGATCCGTTTCCGGAATCAATCAGCAAGCGACTTGAATCATTTTCTGAGGACATGCCGCAGACAAAAAAACGGCCGCGTCAGACGCGGCCGTTTCGATTTCTAGGATGGGTTACGGCTCAAAAGAAGCCGCGCTTCTGCCACCAGCCGCCCTTTTTGGGCTTGGCCGGATCGCCGTCGCTCTCGGTCGCTGCCTTGGCAGGATCGGAGCTCTTCACCACCGCTTCGCTGGACGAAGAGATGTTGGAGGCGCGGTTGGCGCGGGCAGGCTTCGAGTCGTCCGAATCGTCGGCAGCGACAGCCTGTGGAGCAGGCTCTGCGACCGGCGCTGCTTCTTCGGCCTCCGGGGCTTCTGCGACAGGTGAGGCTTCAGCGGCCGGCGTAGCTTCAGGGGCCTCGGCAGGTGTCTGTTCACCAAGGGCTGCATCGACCTGTTCCACGATCGCTGCGACCGGAGCTTCCACCGGAAGTTCGACCGGCGCAGGAGCCGGAGCTTCTGCAGCAGTCTCGACGACGGCATCAGGTTCGGCAACAGCCTCAACTTCGGACGAAACCTCTTCCGTCTTGGAAGACGCCTTGCCACGGCGCGAACGGCGTGGCTTGGGCGCAGGCTCGACCGGCGCTGCAGCAACGTCAACAGGCGCAGCTTCGGTTTCAGAACCGACATCAGCACCCGCGTCAACAGCGACCGTCTCGGCCGGACCGGCTTCGGAACCGTCACCAGCTTCTGCGGTTTCGGTCTCGTCGTCGGACACGTTCAGCTCCTGACCGTCTTCGGTCCGGTTGCGACGTCCGCCACGCTTGCCGCGACGACGGCGCTTGCGACGCGAGTTCTCGTCCGAGTCGTCGCCGTCTGCGGCAGGCGCAATTCCGTCGGCAGCGACTGCTTCGTTCTCGTCGCCGTCTTCATCGTCCTCTTCATCGGCACCCGATTCGGCATCGCTTGCGGCGTCGAGCGTCTGGCCTTCGCCATTCTTCTCGCCGTTGCGGTTGCGACGACGCCGGCGACGCTTGCGCTTGCGGCCGTTCTGATCATCGCCTTCGGTCCGCTCGCGGTCCTGCTTGGCGGCAGGCGCGGCAGCGACGATCTCCTCGTCTTCTTCCTCTTCATCAACCTCGATGATGATGTCGTCGTCCTCGTCTTCAACGGGGATCGCCGCAAACTGCATCAGGCTTTCGATCTTGACCGGGTTCTCGACGGCTTCGCCGCGATCGATCGCGAAATGGTTGGAGCCGATGGTGACGTCGGATTCGATGAAGATCGACACACCGAAGCGGTTCTCGTAATCCACAACGCTGCCGCGCTTATGGTTGAGCAGGAAGAGCGCGATGTCAGGCGTGGTCCGCACGGTGATGTCGTGCGTGGTGTTCTTAAGCAGGTATTCCTCGACGCCGCGCAGAACATGCAGCGCAACCGACGACTGCGAGCGCACATGACCTGTGCCGCCGCAATGCGAGCAGATCTGCGTGGTCGATTCGAGAACCGATGCGCGGATACGCTGGCGCGACATTTCGAGCAGGCCGAAATGCGAGATACGGCCGACCTGGATGCGGGCGCGGTCGTTCTTGAGGCAATCCTTCAGCTTCTTCTCGACAGCGCGGTTGTTGCGCTTTTCTTCCATGTCGATGAAGTCGATGACGATCAGACCGGCAAGGTCGCGCAGGCGAAGCTGACGAGCCACTTCTTCGGCGGCTTCCAGGTTCGTCTGGAGTGCTGTGTCTTCGATCGAATGTTCGCGGGTCGAGCGACCGGAGTTCACATCGACTGCAACCAGAGCTTCGGTCTGGTTGATGATGAGATAGCCGCCGGACTTCAGCGTCACCTGCGGCTGCAGCATGCGGTCGAGCTGTGCCTCGATGCCCGAACGGGAAAAGATCGGGTGAAGGTCGCGGTAGGGCTGAACCACCTTGGCATGGCTCGGCATCAGCATCTTCATGAAGTCTTTCGCTTCACGATAGCCTTCTTCGCCGGAGACGATGACCTCGTTGATGTCCTTATTATAAAGGTCGCGGATCGAGCGCTTGATCAGCGAGCCTTCCTCGTAAACGAGGCAAGGTGCGGTCGAGGCGAGCGTCAGCGTACGGACGTTCTCCCAGAGGCGCATCAGATATTCAAAGTCGCGCTTGATTTCGACGCGGGTGCGGTTGGCACCGGCGGTGCGCAGGATGACGCCCATGCCCTGCGGCACGTCCAATTCGCGAGCGACTTCCTTCAGACGCTTGCGGTCGGTCGGCTGGGTTATCTTGCGGGAAATGCCACCGCCACGTGCCGTGTTCGGCATCAGAACCGAGTAGCGGCCTGCGAGCGACAGATAGGTCGTGAGAGCTGCGCCCTTGTTGCCGCGCTCTTCCTTGGCGACCTGCACGAGCAGGATCTGGCGACGCTTGATGACTTCCTGGATGCGATACTGCTTGCGCGGCTTGCGCTGGATGCGATCCGGAACCTCTTCCATGGCGTCTTCGGCGCCAACGGATTCGATCTCTTCCTTCTCGTGGTGATCGTCGTCGTCACCATCATCGTCATCTTCGTTACCGCCACGCCCACCGGCATCCTCGGAAATCGAATCGGTGTCGACCATTGCGGCCATCTCGCCGGGCTTTGAACCCTCGTCGTCGGAAGACGGGTTTTCGTCGGAGGAGGGCGCTTCTTCTTCGGAGACAGTTTCAGTAGCTGGCGCATCTTCGGCAGTCGGCTCGACAACCTTCTTGCGCGAGCGGGTGCGCTTCGGCTTGGCCTTCTTCTCGACCACGTCTGCAACCGGTGCGTCCTCGGCAGCCGGGGCGTCTTCAACTGCAGCTTCAACCGGTTCTTCTACGGCGTTGACAGGGACGATGCCGACATCCGGCTGGTCCTGCTGGGAGAGATCGACCACCGGATCGCCAGGATCCGCCGAATCGGCTTCCGCAATGCGGCGCTGGTCTTCAGCTTCCTGCTGCATCAGCGCCTGCCGGTCGGCCAGCGGGATCTGGTAGTAGTCGGGGTGGATTTCCGCAAAAGCCAGGAAGCCGTGGCGGTTGCCACCGTAATCGACGAACGCGGCCTGCAGCGACGGCTCAACGCGCGTCACTTTGGCCAGATAGATATTGCCCCGGATCTGTTTCTTGTGTTCCGATTCAAAATCGAATTCTTCGATACGGTTGCCGCGTACAACGACTACCCGCGTCTCCTCTTCGTGAGACGCGTCGATAAGCATTTTGTCTGCCATGTAAATTCTGCTCCTCGGCGCCGAGCAAATGCACAAAAGCCTGCCGCGAGGATTTCCCCGACAACAGGCTTGTCATGCGAAATGGTCGTTCCGCCGGATAAAAAGGATCCCGTCGGGTGGGATTGTGCGGGCAACCGGAAAGAAGACGGAGCCAAAGGCGTCCCTGATCTCTCCCGGTTCTGAAAATTGTGCCGCGCCATCAAAAACCAAACGAGAATGACTTTACCATAGGCCCCAAACGGGGCCCGATGAATTTGCTCCAATGAGATTTGCTCGATGGAGCGGTGGGTGGCATGCCACCCGATATGTTTCCGGCCACCGCCGGGCGGATCGTGTATCAGGATGAAGCGTAGCGACGGCGGATGTCTGTCGGTCCATGGCGCCAGATCATTATCAGCTGGCAGCCTATCGGCAGACTATCCCGTCAACACTTCAACCTTCGCTCGCGTTGTATGGTTTATCTGTCACAATTGCAAGGGAAAAGCCGCCTTTGCCATATTGTCGATCGAATTGCCATTCTATGCAAAAACAACGGGCGGACGAGATGATTCGCATCCGATCTGCATGAAATTGCTATGTTAAAAACATGCGGCTGCAGCGGCTGCCGTTGCTGCATTCCGAATGTGCGAAGTCAGGTTAGGGGACTTATGTGAGGGTGGGCAAACCGACGGGTGCGTTGCGTGTATCACATGAGACGTCCAGATACGATTTCGCGACCGGTGCAACCGGTGTCGTAAGGCGAATCGCTTTTGGTTTGGTCATGTTGTTGGCTGGGGCAGCGTTGGCGCCTGCGATGGCGGCAACCACGAAGCCGATCCTCGCATTCGGAGCCCGCATTGCCGGCGACGCGGCACGCAGCCGCATTGTCATCGACTTCGAATCGAAGCCTGAGTTTTCAGTGCACTATGTCGGCGGCCCCGAACGCGTGATTGTCGACCTCTCGGCGACCGCCTTCGGTTTTCCACCCGAAGATCTATCGCCGCGCGGTCTGTTCAAGGATATCCGCTTCGGCACCATGGATGAACAGAGCGCCCGGATCGTGCTGACCACCAACCGGCCAGTGAAGCTCTCGACGGCGGATGTTCGGCCGGGGGAGAACGGCGTCTGGCGCCTCGTCCTCGATGCCGAGGTCGTCTCGAAGGAAGAGTTTGCCGTTCTCCTGAAAGGCCAGGACTGGCGCGCCACGACGCAAACTGACTCGGAGCCGACGCCACTGATGGCCGACGACGGCGTTTTCACCGTTGCGGTTGATGCAGGCCATGGCGGGATTGATGCCGGCGCGACTGCGTTGACGACGAAGACGCAGGAAAAGGTCATCACCCTCGATTTCGCAAAGACGCTTGCCGAGCGCCTGAACCGGCTATCCGGCGTGAAGGCATTTCTGACGCGTGACGACGACACGTTTCTCTCGCTGTCCGAGCGGGTGGCGACGGCGCGGGAACATCGCGCCGACCTTTTCATATCCCTTCACGCCGATACGCTGACGCAAAAGGATATCCGCGGTGCCACCGTCTATACCCTCTCCGACAAGGCATCGGACCGGATGGCGGAGAACCTTGCGGCGCGAGAAAACTTTTCGGACCAGCTCGCCGGCTACAGCATTCAGAACGGACCGTCGGACGTGGCGGATATCCTTCTCGACCTGACGCGGCGCGAGACCCAGGCCTTCTCGATCGCCATGGCGGACAATGTCGTCAAGTCGTTCAAGGGGCAGATCGGGCTCATCAACAACCCGCATCGGCAGGCAAGCTTCCAGGTGCTGCGGGCGCCGGATATTCCCTCCGTCCTGCTCGAGCTGGGTTTTCTGTCCAATCAGGAAGACGAAAAACTTCTGCTCGATCAGAACTGGCGCAACCGGATTGCAGACCTGATTGCCGCAGCCGTCGATCGGTATCGCGGTCACTCTGTCGCCAACGGCGGGTGAGGGGAGTGCTGCGTCGCATGCGGCGTGGCTGACGTGCAACAACGGCCCGGGAATATCCCCGTATACAAGCTAAGTTGCGGAAATACCTTGGTTGAAGCCCTATTTTACGCACATTCAGACGGTTACACCCTGCTGCACGAGGCAGGGCGGATAACGCGCCTTTTATCCTCGACGCCTTGCGCTGGCGTAATCACCGTGCAAAACGCCGAGAACCATGCGATGTTGCGCCTTGCGCAGCAACCCGAAAGCCGAACGGTAGCTTCGACATGATCAGATTGATTGGATACTTCTTTGGAATGGCCTGCGTCCTTTTTCTGGGCGTTGCTGCAGCGGTTGCCATCTATTTGAATGGTGTATCCAAGGATTTGCCCGATTATGCGGTCCTTGCTGCCTATGAGCCTCCGGTTGCCACGCGTGTCCACGCCGGCAACGGTGCACTGGTCACGGAATATGCGCGCGAGCGTCGCTTGTTCCTCCCCATCCAGGCTATCCCCGACCGGGTCAAGGCGGCCTTCCTGTCTGCTGAAGACAAGAATTTCTACAACCACCCCGGCGTCGATATCTTCGGCCTTGGCCGCGCGGTTGTGAACAATCTCCAGAACTTCGGTTCAGGCCGTCGTCCGGAAGGTGCGTCTACGATCACCCAGCAGGTGGCAAAGAACTTCCTTCTGTCGGCAGACCAGACGATGGACCGCAAGGTCAAGGAAGCGATCCTGTCGTTCCGCATCGAACAGGCCTACTCGAAGGACAAGATCCTCGAGCTCTACCTCAACGAGATCTTCTTCGGCCTTAACTCCTATGGCATCGCCGGTGCGGCGCTGACGTATTTCGACAAGTCGGTGACGGAACTGACGACGGCGGAAGCAGCCTATCTCGCGGCGCTGCCGAAAGGCCCCAACAACTATCATCCGTTCCGCCATCAGCAGGCAGCGCTTGATCGCCGCAACTGGGTTGTCGATCGCATGGCCGAAAACGGCTACATTACCCAGATGGACGCCGACGATGCCAAGACCCAGCCGCTTGGTGTCAAGCAGCGCCGGAGTGGTACACACCTGTTCGCGTCCGACTATTTCTCCGAAGAGGTCCGTCGCCAAATCATTGGCCGGTATGGCGACAAGTCGCTCTATGAAGGTGGCCTGTCCGTCCGCACCTCGATCAATCCCGAGCTTCAGCTTGCTGCGCGCGCCGCGCTGCAGAACGGGCTTCTTGATTACGACGAACGCCGCGGTTTTCAGGGCCCGGTGACCACGGTCGACATTTCACCCGATTGGGGTGTCTCGCTTGCCAAGGCGATCACCGACGGCAAGGCGCCTGACCTGCGCGATGTCCCGGAATGGCAGCTTGCCGTCGTGATCAGCGCGTCCGCCAAGTCCGCCGAGATCGGTCTGCGTCCCGCTGCCGATGGTGGCGGCAAGGTGACCGAAGAGCGCGTGACGGGAACGATCCCCGCGGACGCCATGAAATGGGCCTATCGCGACGCCAAGGGTTCTCGCCGGACGGCGAAAGGTCCCGATGGCGTGCTGAGCCCGGGCGACGTCGTCTATGTCGAGCCGATCAATGAAGAAGCCAAGACCTTTCGGCTGCGTCAGCCTCCGAAGGTCCAGGGCGGCTTTGTCGCGATGGACCCGAATACCGGCCGCGTTCTCGCCATGGTCGGCGGCTTCTCCTACGCACAGTCGGAGTTCAACCGCGCCACCCAGGCGATGCGTCAGCCAGGTTCGTCATTCAAGCCCTTCGTCTATTCTGCAGCGCTCGACAACGGCTACACCCCGGCATCGGTTGTGCTTGACGCGCCGATCGAGATCGTCACCGGAGGCCAGGTCTGGCGCCCGTCGAACTACGGCGACAAGGACGGCAACGGCCCGGCAACGCTGCGCACCGGCATCGAAAAGTCGCGAAACCAGATGACTGTCCGTCTGGCGCAGGACATGGGCATGGAACTGGTCGCCGAATATGCCGAACGCTTCGGCATCTACGACAAGATGCTGCCTGTTCTGGCCATGTCGCTCGGTTCCGGCGAAACGACCGTGATGCGGATGGTATCCGCCTATGCGGTCATCGCCAACGGCGGCAAGCAGATCAAGCCGACCGTGATCGACCGCATCCAGGATCGTTACGGCAAGACCATTTTCCGCCATGAAGAGCGCACCTGCGAAGGCTGCAATGCCAACAGTTGGGCGAACCAGGAAGAGCCGGTTCTGGCCGACAACCGCGAGCAGGTTCTCGATCCGATGACCGCCTACCAGATCACCTCGATGATGGAAGGCGTCGTGCAGCGCGGCAGCGCGGCCGGCAAGATCCATCTGACCGACCGCCCGGTCGCCGGAAAGACCGGAACGACCAATGACGAGAAGGACGCCTGGTTCGTCGGCTTCACGCCGAACATCGTGGCCGGCCTTTATATCGGCTTCGACACACCGGCTCCGCTCGGACGCGGCAGCACGGGGGGCGGACTTGCAGCGCCCATCTTCGGTCAGTTCATCGAAGCGGCGGCAAAGCATATGCCGGCTGAAAAATTCCTGGTGCCGGAAGGCATGCAGTTCGTCGCTGTCAACCGCAAGACGGGCATGATGGCCATGGAAGGCGAGCCGGATACGATCACCGAAGCCTTCAAGCCCGGCACCGGCCCGGCCGATGTCTTCCAGGTCATCGGTGGCGGCGAATACATGACGCAGGACCAGATCCTGGACTCCTCGCCACAGGCACAGCAGGCCATCACGTCCGGTGCCTCCGGCCTGTTTTGATCCTCATACTGCCGTCCTCTGGGACATCGTCGCGCCGGCCCGGGGTTTACTTCCGGGGCCGGCGCAACTATGTCCACCGCAACTTCGGTCAACAACGAAAAGACGAGAGAAGCATTACGCCATGCGCGCGGAAATCATCAACGTAACCGACGAAATCAAGCAGGCCATAAGCCTGCTGAGGAGGCATCTTTGACTGGGATCAGGCGGTAAGACGACTGGACTGGTTGAACAACAAGGCAGAGGATCCAAACCTCTGGAACGACGCCTCCGAAGCGCAGAAGCTGATGCGCGAGCGTCAGCAGCTGGATGACAGCATCAACGGCGTGCGAGCGCTCGATCAGCAGCTCAACGACAATGTCGAACTCATCGCGATGGGGGAAGACGAGGGCGACGACTCGATCGTTAAAGAGGCCGAGGAAGCGCTGAAGACGTTGCGCACTGAAGCCAACCGCCGGCAGGTGGAAGCGATGCTTTCGGGCGAGGCAGACAGCAACGATACCTATGTCGAAGTGCATTCCGGTGCCGGTGGCACGGAAAGCCAGGACTGGGCGAACATTCTGCTGCGCATGTACACCCGCTGGGCCGAGCGCCAGGGCTACAAGGTCGAGCTCTTGGAAGTGCACGATGGCGAAGAGGCCGGCATCAAGTCCGCGACCATTCTCGTCAAGGGACACAATGCCTTCGGGTGGTTGAAGACCGAGTCGGGCGTCCATCGCCTGGTGCGCATTTCGCCCTACGACAGCGCGGCACGCCGCCACACGTCGTTCTCGTCGATCTGGGTCTATCCTGTGGTCGACGACTCGATCAACATCGAGATCAACGAGAGCGATTGCCGCATCGACACCTATCGTTCGTCGGGTGCCGGCGGGCAGCACGTCAACACCACCGACTCGGCCGTGCGTATCACGCACATTCCGTCCGGTATCGTCGTCGCCTGCCAGCAGGAACGCTCGCAGCACAAGAACCGCGCCAAGGCGTGGGACATGCTACGCGCCCGTATGTACGAAGCGGAACTGATGAAGCGCGAAGCGGCCGCCAATGCGGAAGCCGCTTCGAAGAGCGACATCGGCTGGGGCCACCAGATCCGCTCCTACGTTCTGCAGCCATACCAGCTCGTGAAGGACCTGCGCACCGGTGTCGAAAGCACGGCACCCAGCGACGTTCTCGACGGCGAACTCAACGAGTTCATGGAAGCTGCCCTTGCACACCGCATCAGCGGCAAGCCCGATCTTGGCGCCGACGCCGAGTAAGGTTTGGACGCATCACGAATCACAAACGGCCGGATCTCGCGATCCGGCCGTTTGCGTTTCATGGGGTGGTCGTCAGTCGTTGAACTGCTCGGCCAAGATCCGGTCAGACCAGGAATGGTCGGAATCCGATAGAAGCCGTGCCGTCAGTTCAGTCGATTGCGCGATGCGGATATGGATGACGGATTTCACCTCGGTATTGTCGGCGACCGCGTTGACCGGTCGCTTTTCCGGCTCGAGAATCTCGATGTCGACGCAGACACGGTTTGGCAAAAGCGCTCCGCGCCAGCGACGCGGACGAAACGCACTGACGGGCGTCATCGCCAGAAGCGGCGCCTCCAGCGGCAGGATCGGCCCGTGCGCCGACAGATTGTAGGCGGTGGAGCCGGCAGGCGTCGCGACCATCAGGCCGTCGCAGATCAGTTCCTCCAGCCTTGTGTGCCCATCGACCACCACCTTCAGCTTCGCGGCCTGATAGGATTGGCGGAACAGGTAGACCTCGTTGATCGCGAGCGAGTGGGATATCGCACCCCAGGCATCGGTCGCCGTCATCTTTAGCGGGTGAAACTCGTTTTCGACGGCACGCGCGATTCGGTCGGGAAGATCGACCGTTTCGAAATCGTTCATCAGAAAGCCGACCGAGCCGCGGTTCATGCCGTAGACCCTTTTGCCGATATGCATGGTCTCGTGCAGCGTTTGCAGCATGAGCCCGTCACCACCCAAGGCCACGACCACGTCGGCCTCCACCAGGGGAACGTTTCCGTAAAGCCGGGTCAGCTCGTCAAACGCTGCCTCGGCATCGGGTGCCGTTGAGGCGATGAAAGCGAGCTTTTCGGTCGCGATCGACATGGGAAGGCCTTTGGTGTGACGCGGACATGCGCCCAGGGATACAGGTCTGAAACACCGCATCGTCAACATACGGCTTCCAGCAGGTAGCTATAGGAGAAACGACAGGACGAACAAGCCGCTTCCGTGCAGCGTCGGTACTTCGTCAGCCATTCCGGCTGCGGGTAGACCACGAGTATCTCGTTTCTCGAAAGTGTTTATCGCGATCAACGGAATTTTCGCTTTACACGAAATCAGAATCTGGTAATTCCACCCCCAGAAGTGCCCTTGTAGCTCAGTTGGTAGAGCACCTGATTTGTAATCAGGGGGTCACGAGTTCGAACCTTGTCGGGGGCACCACTTCTATCCCATTCATTTTGATCGGTTGATCATGCTTTTCTCGGGCTGAGGAGAGCAGGGTGTGACGCACGTCGCTCCGTTGTCTTTCCGGCATCTCTTCTCGTGCCGGCCAATCCTTGCAACATCGAATGCGCTCTGTCAGGATCTCTTAAATTTAAGGGGAGACTGATGGGAAAAGTCTTGATGTGGATTGGCTGGATCGGGATCGTTCTGGTGGTCTGCGCCCTCGTGGCGCTGATGGCCAGCGCCGGGCAGGGGTCCTATGCCCTGCTCGCGCTCTTGGCAGCACTGCCTTGGGCGGCACCCGCCTTCATCGGCTCTGTGCTCGTCGCAGCGTTTGGCAGCATGCTTTTGCAGCTCAATGCGATCCGAGCAGCAACCGAAAGACAGGCCGAACTCTTCGCTCAGTTATTGGACGGCAAGAAGAAGCGTGACGCAGCGGTTGAGGCCTGACGGAAACGTCAATGCATCCTTCGTGCGTCGCTATCTCGCGTTTTCAAAACCATCCGTTTGACGGTTCGCTGCTCAGTATGCTTCCAACGACCTCCCGGGCGTCGGGTATGAGGGCGAAGCAACAGAAAAAGCCGCCTCGACGAATCGGGCGGCTGTCTCTTTAGAGTATGGCAGTTGTGGAAGGGGTAGTTCTTACTTATCCATATCCTGTGCCATCTTGTAGTGATGCTCGAGGGCCGGAAGTGTCTTCGCGGCAAAGGCCTTCAGATCGGCATTTTCACCTTCTTCAGCGTAGCGCTTGAAGAGGTCTACCGCGTCTTCATGTGCTTCGACCTGATCGTCGAAATATTCCTCGATGAAATCGGCGCCTTCAAGCTTTGCCAGCTCGTCGACATCTTCCTTGTCATCTTCGGTCAATGCCGTGACAGGATTGCCCTGGACCTTGCCGCTGTCGATCAGCGCCTTGAGTTCGGCAGAAGCCTTTTCATGGTCTGTAATCATCTGCTGCGCAAATTTCTTGGTGGCGTCGTCGCCCTTGGTCAGTGCGAGCTTGCTCGACTCGATCTCGTACATACCGCTCGCAGACGCCTGCATGATAAAGTCTGCGGTGGTCGGAGCGCGACCCAGAACCGAGTTTGCGCCCGTGCTTTCTGCAGCCGACTGCGCGAAGGCTGCGGTTGCGGTCGTGAGAAATGCTGCGGTGAGAATTGTTTTTTTCATGGTCGGTATCTCCTGTGAGCCCTACCAACCCATGGAAATCAAAGAGGTTCCGCAAAGATTTTTCAACGTGGTACTTCATCTGATTGAGATAAAGCGTCGAAGCGAGGGGATGACGAAGGCGGCCATTGCGCGTTAACGAACCTGAATGGCAGACAACGGGATATTACGGATTCCGTCAGGATTCGTAGTCTAGCATAAGCACAGCAATCCGCGGCGATTCTCATGCCAGGAGCGGACCGGAGGAAACGGATGCCCACATTCTACGGCAACGATTACGACAACACCGTCTACCAGGATGATTACGATTCTGATCTCACCGTCTACACCTATGGCGGCGACGACCGGATCTTCCTCAACCTCGTCGGCAAATACGGTGGTTTCAACACGGTCTATGCAGGCGCTGACGACGATTTGGTGCAAAATTCCTTCGAAGGCGGCAACAAGATCGATCTCGGCTCCGGCAACGACAGCTACGTCGCAACAGGATTTTCGACGTCGAGCAAGCTCTATGATGTCGTCTATGCCGGCAGCGGCAACGACTCTTTCGAAGTCTCCACCTATCACAGCGACTATTACGGCGAGACGGGCAATGACGCCTTCTTCTCGGTCGGCTATCGCAACTATTTCAACGGTGGCTCGGGGACCGATACGATCAGCTATGAGACGCAGGACGAGGATGATGATCTGGCCGGTCTCGGCGTCGCCATCGATCTCGGCAAGGGCTCGGCGCAGACGCTTGGAACCAGTTACAAAGAGACGCTCGTCAGCATCGAGAATGCCATCGGGACCGGTGCGAGCGACAAGATCTACGGCTCATCCGGCGCAAACAAGCTTTGGGGCGATGATGGAAACGACTTGATCGACGGCAAGGGCGGTAATGACACGCTCTACGGCGGCGCCGGTAACGACGACCTCTACGGTGGAAGCGGCAACGACAAGCTTTACGGCGGATCCGGCAACGACCATCTCTATGGTGGATCGGGCGCCGATACATTCGTGTTCACCTCGATCGCAGACTCCAAGGCAAACAGCAGCCGCGACATCATCCAGGACTTCAGCCGCGCAGAAGACGATTATATCGATCTCCGGTCGATCGATGCGGATACGACCTTCGGCGGCAATCAGTCCTTCGATTTCATCGGTTCGAAAGGCTTTTCGGGCGAGGCGGGCGAGTTGCGCTTTAGCGGCGGCATCGTCTCAGGCGATGTGAACGGCGACGGTTATGCCGACTTCCAGATCAAGATCGCGGGCCAGACCAAAATGTACGACAGCGATTTCTTCCTCTGAGATATCGAGCTGTCTTAGGAAGGCGCTTCTGAAAGGAGGCGCCTTTTTTCGTGGTCGAGAGAATTTGGAAAACTACAGGACTTCGACCGATGCGCCGGTCGCGATGAAGTCGCCATTGGCGAAATCAGTCTCATCCGATCGACCGACCTTGCCGTACCGGAGCGGCTGTCCGTCGATAGCGCAGGTCTTGCCACCGGCGGCACGCAGGACCGCATCTCCTGCTGCCGTGTCCCATTCCATCGTCCGGCCGAACCGCGGATAAATGTCGGCGGCACCTTCCGCCAGCAGACCGAATTTCAGCGATGAACCGACGGAAAGGGTTTCGAGGTCGCCGTATTGCGCCAGGAAATCATCCGTTTCGACAGTTCGGTGGGACCGGCTGGCACAGGCGATGGGTCGCCGTGGCATGACGCGGGCACGGATCGCCTGACGGTTTTCGATGGTAAAATCGGGGGCGATCGAGAGCTTGGACGCTTGGTTCTGTGCGCCGCCATAGCCGACGTTCAGCGCCGGAGCATACACGATACCGACAGTCGGAAGGGCGTTTTCGATCAGCGCAATATTGACGGTGAAGTCATCGCGGCCGTTGATGAATTCACGTGTGCCGTCGAGCGGGTCGATCAGAAAGAAACGACCACCGGAAATATCCGGGATCTGCCCGGCGGCGACGGCTTCTTCTGCAACCGCGGGGATCGCCGGCCAATGCTGCGCAAGCGCTTCGAGAATGATCGCTTCCGCGGCTTCGTCGGCCTCCGTCACCGGCGAGTGGTCCGGCTTGTAGTGGGTATGAGCGCCACGGCCACGGATCTCAAGAATCGTGCGGCCTGCATCGAGCGCGATCGTCTCGAATATGGAAAGCATACTCATCATGAAGACGATCTACTGCCTTGCCTCCAGCAGCGCAAGCTCGTCTCGCCTCTGCATCACCGTGCCTATGCCATTGGTTGCTGACGACCGACGGCCCAGGAATTGCCAAGGTTCGCATCCGCCGCGGCCGGAAGATCCGATGCTCCGTGGCAAAGCTGGGGCCGCAGCACGCCCGCGGCGCGTCGGGCGCCGAGCCGTGCAATCATGCCGATCGTCCGGGAGAGCTCTGCCAATAATTCGCGCATGCAGGGTGTGTGTGGGCTGGCCGGCCCAGCGCCCGATGCCGCGGAGTTCGGCTCGCTCCAGCTAATCACCGGGTGGTGATATGACGGGAGTGAATCCAGTTCGCCAGCATCGGGCTCGGTATAAGCAAGGGTAAGCCCGCGTAAGCGGGGCGACTCACTGAGGCGGCGCCGGAACGGTGCGAGGGGGGCGAGGCGGTCCGGCGAGACCGGCAGGGTCGCAAGTGAGGCCGGGACGTCTTTGATTGGTTCGGCATCGATATCGGCAAGAAAGGTTTGCGGTTGAACATGAAAGCCGGCCTCGAGTGCGGCCTCAATGAAATCGGCGCGGGCAAGGGCCGCGACGCTTCGGCCCGTCAGCACGTCGCGGCACGCCATCACCGCCGCCATATGCGCTTCTGTGCGTGCGGCCGGCCATCCGCTGAGCAGCATAAGAGCGGCATCCAGCGTGCCTTGCACGATGATCGGCCCCGGTTGGCCGAAGATTTCCAGGATGACAGGTTGCTTCCAGGTCCCGCGATCCATCCAAGCTCTCCCATTTAAGATAATTAGGAAATACTCATATAAAGCTTGCGCCAGGATGGAGCGCAGCGGCCCGACGGTTTTCGTCAGGCCGCTGATGTGATTTCAGGAGATCTTCAGGAGATGCTGCCTTGTCGCGTAAAGCGCAATCGCTGCGGCATTCGAGACGTTGAGCGACTTGATCTCGCCGGGCATGTCGAGCCGGGCCAACGCATTCACCGTTTCGCGGGTCTTCTGGCGCAAGCCCTTGCCCTCGGATCCGAGGACCAAAGCAATCCGCTCACCGGAGAACGTGCCTTCCAGCGGGGCAGGACCTTCCGAATCAAGCCCGATCGTCTGGAAACCAAGCTTGTGGATCGATTCCAGCGCGTCGGCGAGGTTGGTGATCTGGATATACGGGATGAGTTCCAGTGCGCCGGACGCGGATTTTGCCAGCACGCCTGACTCGGTCGGGCTATGTCTCTGGGTGGTGATGAGAGCGCCTGCGCCGAACGCTACGGCCGATCGCATGACGGCACCGACGTTATGGGGATCCGTTACCTGGTCGAGTACCAGGAGAAGCGGGCTCTCTTTAAGGGCTTCAAGCCGGCGTACGGGCAGGGGCCGCGTTTCCAGCATCACGCCCTGGTGGATCGCCTCGGGACCCAGCACCTTATCGATATCCTGCGGCGAGACGAACTCGACGGGAAAAGACAGCTCGCTCGATTCGCCGATCTCCAGTCGCATAAAGGCGTTCTGTGTCACCGAAAGCTTGATCAGCTTGCGCTCCGGGTTCTGGATCGCAGCCCGAACCGTATGGAGACCATAGAGCAGCACCTGTTCCGGCTGCAGCTGCGGTGGCGTCCAATCCTTGGCGCCCTTGTTGGATTTGACGCGGCCCTGCTGCGGCGTCGGGATCTCGCCGCGTTCGCGCTTGGTATCGCGAACATTCCGGCGAAGCGTCGCGTAATGGGTGTCGCGGGCGGTTTTGTCTTTAGGATCTTTTGTGCTCATGCTGCCTTATATCGACGAGCGCGGTTTCGGCAAAGCCCTCCGCTCGAGCCTTCGTCGGATGGCATGACGATATCCAATTTTTTCCTCCTTTTTTCAAAGAGGTCGTGTTGACAGACGGACATGAGGCCGTCATATACGCGGCGCAGACCGAGGGGCGGCAAGCCTGACGGTCAGCAGACTTGGTCTAACGATCCAGACGAATGGAGAGATGCCCGAGTGGTTAAAGGGGACGGACTGTAAATCCGTTGGCTACGCCTACGTTGGTTCAAATCCAACTCTCTCCACCATTCGTCTTCGAGATCGGACCACCCCCGCGGGTATAGCTCAATGGTAGAGCAGCAGCCTTCCAAGCTGAATACGCGGGTTCGATTCCCGCTACCCGCTCCAATATCCCGGACAAATGATTTCTATTTTCGACCGGTTTGATCCATTCAAACATCGCGTCGATTTGTGCTCGTGTTGATCACGTGCGGCACGCGCAAAAACCGGATCGGACGTCAGGATTACGTATCAGGCCATCACCATCTCTGCGGCGGCCATACTTCCGGCAGACGGGGAGGGCGACACGCCGAGGCCTTGAAATACAGGCAGATAGAGCGCCATCTTTCGGCCTGCCCCTTGTACGGGGCGGCGGCGTAATTATGTCTTGCGCAATCCTTGGGAAAGCCTTAAACGGCGACACCAAACCCGGTCGCCGGGTCAACCTCTTATGTTCACAGGAAGCATTCAATGGCAAAGAGCAAGTTTGAGCGCAATAAGCCTCACGTCAACATTGGCACGATCGGTCACGTCGACCACGGCAAGACGTCGCTGACTGCGGCGATCACGAAGTACTTCGGCGAATTCAAGGCCTACGACCAGATCGACGCTGCTCCTGAAGAGAAGGCCCGCGGCATCACCATTTCGACGGCACACGTCGAATACGAGACGCCAAACCGCCACTACGCACACGTCGACTGCCCCGGCCACGCCGACTACGTCAAGAACATGATCACCGGTGCAGCGCAGATGGACGGCGCGATCCTGGTTTGCTCGGCTGCCGACGGCCCGATGCCACAGACCCGCGAGCACATCCTGCTTGCTCGTCAGGTTGGCGTTCCCGCGATCGTCGTGTTCCTCAACAAGGTTGACCAGGTCGACGACGAAGAGCTCCTCGAGCTCGTCGAACTGGAAGTCCGCGAACTTCTGTCGTCCTACGACTTCCCGGGCGACGACATTCCGATCGTCAAGGGTTCGGCTCTGGCCGCTCTTGAAGATTCGAACAAGAAGATCGGCGAAGACGCCGTTCGCGAACTGATGGCAGCTGTTGACGCCTACATCCCGACGCCTGAGCGTCCGATCGACCAGCCGTTCCTGCTGCCGATCGAAGACGTGTTCTCGATCTCGGGCCGTGGTACGGTTGTGACCGGTCGCGTCGAGCGTGGCATCGTCAAGGTTGGTGAAGAAGTCGAAATCGTCGGCATCCGCGCCACGACCAAGACGACTGTTACCGGCGTTGAAATGTTCCGCAAGCTGCTCGACCAGGGCCAGGCCGGCGACAACATCGGCGCTCTGATCCGTGGCGTACAGCGTGACGGCGTCGAGCGTGGCCAGATCCTGTGCAAGCCTGGTTCGGTCAAGCCGCACAAGAAGTTCATGGCAGAAGCCTACATCCTGACGAAGGAAGAAGGTGGCCGTCATACGCCGTTCTTCACGAACTACCGTCCTCAGTTCTACTTCCGTACAACGGACGTGACCGGTATCGTTTCGCTTCCTGAAGGCACGGAAATGGTTATGCCAGGCGACAACGTCACCGTTGAAGTCGAGCTGATCGTTCCGATCGCGATGGAAGAAAAGCTGCGCTTCGCGATCCGCGAAGGCGGTCGTACTGTCGGCGCCGGCATCGTTGCCTCGATCATCGAGTAATCGATAGATCAACCACTTGAAAAAGGCCTCGCGGGAAACCGCGGGGCCTTTTTCGTTACAGCGTGTTGAAATCGGTCAGGAGACGTCCGCAGGAAGCGCGTACGCCGTTCAGCCAAAGAGTTCATTCATATAGCGGAACTGCGTGCTGCCGCCTGGCTTGGCCCAGCTCTTCGGCAGGCGTGGCGCAGGCTCCATCAGCCGTGCTGCAACATTCTCGGCGCCTGCTTCAATCGCGTCTCTCCCGATGAAACCGCCGCGGACCTGCGTCGTCGCGGCAAGCGCCCGCTGGAAGGCGTCGAACAGTTCCATGTCCGGCCGTCCCGGATTCGTCCAGAACTCCGCGAGTGGCCCTTGGAACGTCAGCCCGGGGATGTCGTATACCGCAGCGCCCAGCGCAACTACCGGCTTTGCCATCGATAGCGCGGTCAGTCCGACGGTCGAGTTGACTGTGACGACGCCGGCCGCGCGGGTGATAAGGTCGTCGGTGTCGCCCCCATCCGCATAGAAGACACGGTCCGATATTCCGTGGCGGTTTGAGGCGGCCCGGATGCGCTCGGGCCAGCGCGACAGTCCATTGTCGATCGGATGGACCTTGAACAGCAGGCGGTCGTTACTGCCTGCGTGCTTTGCGAAAGAAGCAATCACCGAATCGACGATGGCGAAGAGGTCGCCGCCGGGGGCGTGACGGATGATCTGGTAATCCCCAGGAAGCTGCAATGGAAACAGGAAGACCCGAGGCAAGCGCACGCCATCCGCCGTCTGAATCGGGGTGAGGGCGGCTGTGGTCGCGAGATCGGCGTTCCGTCGCCGAGATTTCATCCTCAGCGCCTTCCAGATCCAGCCGGCATATTCCCTAACCGGATGCACGGGCCCATGGGTCCGGTAGTGGGGATGAACGAGCCATCCCAAGAGAACATTGGGAACGTGATAGACAAGATCGTAGAGCGCGTAGGTCAAGAAGCTGGAGCGGTAGCGTCCGACCCCGTCAATGGCCGGTGCGCTTTCCGCGATCATGCGGATACGCTCCGCATCCTGCGGGAAGCGAGAATGTGCCGACATGCCATCCGGCTCTATCGTCAGCCAGTCGGGCCGCAGATACCCGTGTTCGAGAATATGGACGTCAACGCCTCTGGCTGACGCAACGGCAGCCGCGCTGTGATGCGGCGCACGACCATCACCAAGCATGACGATATCGGTTACATTGTGATCGCTTATGTAGCGATCGAGATACACTGCCCAATGTTCAGCCTTTTCGCGAAACAGTTCGCTTTTGCGCGGCCACCAAAACGCCACATCACCTATGGATAGGTTGATCTTCGATACCTCCGCGCCTTTGTTTTCAATGGCTTCCGCGAGCTTCTTGAGAAACGGCGAGGCGGGTCCTTGAAGCAGCAGGAATCGGCGTTGATGCATGGCGACGTAACCTTGGGATATGCTTCGTGCGTAAAAGGCGCCATTGACGACGGTGGTGCCTTCGTGAAAGTACCGGAACTGTTTAACGGTAATTGTGTGAATTGGCATCCGTCTCACGTACGGGGAGCTGTGTATTACGTCGGGAGAACCCCGATCAGGCTAGACGACCCTCAATTTCATGATCCCGAATCAAGCGGTATTGGCTTCGAATGACAAAAGTCCTGTTTCTCCAAGGTCCACCGTCCGTGTTCTGGCGCGAGCTGGCAAACGCGTTCGAAGCGCAGGGGATCGGTACGAAACGTGTGAACTTCTCGTTCGGAGACCAGGCCTACTGGCGCAAGTCCGGAGCGATCAACTATCGCGGAACGCTGAGGGCCTGGCCACGCTATCTGGCTGAACTCATCCGTCGCGAAGGCATCACCGACATTCTCTATTATGCCGACCGGCTGCCCTACCATCGCTTTGCCGGACGCGTTGCGCGTCGGTTGGGCATTCAGTGTCATGCCGTCGAGTTCGGCTATCTTCGGCCGGACTGGATCACGCTCGAACGCAATGGCATGGGCCGCTTCTCGCACTTCCCCAACGATCCGAACGTGATTCGCAAGGTTGCCGAGCAGGTTCCCGAACCGGATCTCAAGGCGCGCTACGGCCACACGTTCGGACAGGAGGCGACAAACGAGGTCATCTACAATCTCCTGGCATATTTCGGCCGCCCGATGTTCCCTTTCTACCGCTCGGACAAGTACTACGATCCGCTGTTCGACTATCTGTCGTGGCTGCCGCGCATGTTCCGTTCGCGCCACGATCTGCCAGAGGGATTTTTCGACGGCGAAACCGGCAAGAATTTCCTCTTGGCTCTGCAATTGCAGAGCGACTACCAGATCCGAGCAAACTCTCCTTATCGGCATCTCTCTCAGATGATCGATCAGGTTATCCATTCGTTCTCGCTGCATGCGCCCGAAAGTTCACGGTTGATCGTCAAGCAGCATCCACTAGACAACGATCTCGAGGGCTGGCGCAAGGTCGTGTCGAAGATCGCCGCACGCTATCATGTGTCAAACCGGGTCGTGTTTATCGAAAAGGGCGAGCTCGGTGCGATCCTAAAGCATTCGCACGGGACGATCGTTGCCAACTCCACGACGGCGATGCACAGCCTGAGAGCCGGTCTTCCGACGATTGCGCTCGGTGCGGCAGTTTACGACATGCCCGGGTTGACCCATCAGGGCGGGATCGACTCGTTCTGGTCTGACCCCGAGCCGCTTGACGCGAACCTGCTGCGCGCTTTCATCAAGGCATTGGCCGGCACGGTACAGATCAAGGGCAATTTCTATCACGAAGAGGGCCGCGCGCTCGCGATCGAATCGATCATCACCCGCGTTCGCGACCGCACCGTCAACGAACCTGGTGCCTTCGTCGAAAAACCGCCGCGTCTGGCATGGCAACGGCTTCCGCTGCCAACAGAGAGGCGCGTGCCGGCGACCGGGACGGCGACGGGCGCTGTCGAGCTTTCAACGCGCGATCTTCTCCTGGGGAAGCCGGATCAAGTCTTGTCCCCGGTCTCGGCAAGAGATCTCGGCGACAACGTCGGCGGCAAATTCAGATAGCCTGGCAAAGTTCGAAAAACGCTCTTGCCAAGTCCGGCGCAGCGTCTTAAAGGGAGCGCCTAGCCGGTGACGGAGAGGATCTTGATGGTCCGTCAGTCTTCGGTTTGAAGGGGTATAGCTCAGTTGGTAGAGCGGCGGTCTCCAAAACCGCAGGTCGTCGGTTCAAGCCCGGCTGCCCCTGCCAGCCTTCGCACAACACATAGCTTGCGACTGTAATTGATAGGCGCTGAGCGGTTGTTGTCCAAAGTTGGGAATTTCATGTAGGCACCTTTTTCCTCTTGTTTAACGGGAAATGGGTGTTTATGTAGGGAACAACAGACACGCGGTGCGTGGGGCTGAACGATATCGGCTTTACGTGCCGTAATTGCGTGGGCAATCGATGGCATCCAAAACCAATCCGGCAACGTTCTTCAAGCAGGTTCGTTCCGAAGCGTCTAAAATCACTTGGCCATCCCGCCGTGAAACCACGATCTCGACGATTATGGTTCTGGTCATGGTCGTGGTTGCGGCGCTGTTTTTCTTCGCTGCGGACCAGCTTATTGGCTGGTTGCTCGGCTTCGTGCTGAACGTCAGCGTTTGATCCTGGAGTATTAAGATGGCGGCCCGCTGGTACATCGTCCACGCATATTCGAACTTTGAGAAAAAGGTCGCTGAGGACATCGAGAACAAGGCTCGCCAGAAGGGGCTTGAGCATTTGTTCGAACAGATCCTCGTTCCGACGGAAAAGGTTGTGGAAGTGCGTCGCGGCCGAAAGGTCGATAGCGAACGCAAGTTCTTCCCAGGCTACGTCATGGTTCGTGCGAACCTGACGGACGAAGCCTACCATCTGATCAAGAACACGCCGAAGGTTACCGGCTTCCTTGGTTCCGACAACAAGCCTGTTCCGATCCCTGACTCCGAAGCCGATCGTATCCTCGGTCAGGTTCAGGAAGGTGTCGAGCGGCCGAAGTCCTCGATCTCGTTCGAGGTTGGTGAACAGGTTCGTGTTTCCGATGGTCCGTTCGCGTCGTTCAACGGCGTTGTTCAGGATGTCGATGAAGAGCGTTCGCGCCTCAAGGTCGAAGTGTCGATCTTTGGCCGCGCCACTCCGGTGGAGCTCGAATACGCTCAGGTCGAGAAGGTCTGATTGTTTTTGAATATGGGCTGCCATTGAGTTGGCGGCCCTGTGCGGCGTTTGCCGTAACCCGCGTGGAAGGTGAGGGGTCTAGCCGGACCTCGGTAAGCCGCACCACGCAACCGCAGCCGCCGGTCAATCCGGCATTTCGGACCAAGATATCGGTCCATAACGAAAGGCAGAGAAATGGCTAAGAAAGTAGCAGGCCAGCTCAAGCTTCAGGTCAAGGCAGGATCGGCTAACCCGTCCCCGCCAATCGGCCCGGCGCTTGGTCAGCGTGGCATCAACATCATGGAATTCTGCAAGGCGTTCAATGCCGCCACGCAGGAAATGGAAAAGGGTATGCCGATCCCGGTCGTCATCACCTACTACCAGGACAAGTCCTTCACCTTCGCGATGAAGCAGCCGCCGGTTACTTACTGGCTGAAGAAGGAAGCGAAGATCACATCCGGTTCCAAGACACCAGGCAAGGGTGGCAAGGCCGGTACCATCACCAAGGCTCAGGTCCGTGCGATCGCCGAAGGTAAGATGAAGGATCTCAACGCAGCCGACGTCGAAGGCGCAATGCTGATGGTTGAGGGCTCTGCCCGCTCCATGGGCCTGGAAGTGGTGGCTTAACATGGTAAAGCTCGCAAAGCGCATGAAGAAGATCCGCGAAGGCGTGGATCCGACAACGCTCATCGCTCTCACCGAAGCCATCTCGATGGTCAAGGAACGTGCGACGGCTAAGTTCGACGAAACCGTCGAAATCTCGATGAACCTCGGCGTTGACCCGCGTCACGCAGACCAGATGGTCCGCGGCGTTGTCAACCTGCCGAACGGCACCGGCCGTGACGTTCGCGTTGCTGTTTTCGCACGTGGCGCCAAGGCTGATGAAGCCAAGGCTGCTGGTGCAGACATTGTTGGCGCAGAAGACCTGCTGGAAATCGTTCAGGGCGGCAAGATCGACTTCGATCGTTGCATCGCAACTCCTGACATGATGCCGCTCGTCGGTCGTCTCGGTAAGGTTCTCGGCCCGCGTGGTATGATGCCGAACCCGAAGGTCGGTACTGTGACCATGGACGTTGCCGGAGCCGTCAAGGCTTCCAAGGGCGGCGCTGTCGAGTTCCGCGTCGAGAAGGCCGGTATCGTTCACGCCGGCATCGGCAAGGCTTCCTTCGATGCCAAGGCACTCGAAGAAAACATCCGTGCCTTCGCTGACGCCGTCATCAAGGCAAAGCCGGCTGGCGCCAAGGGCAACTACCTAAAGCGCGTCGCGATTTCGTCGACGATGGGCCCAGGCGTCAAGATCGAACCTTCGTCGGTCACAGCCGCGTAATGAATTGCCGGAGCCTTCGGGCTCCGGCTGCATGAATTCCCTCTCCCTTCGGGGAGCGGGAATTTCCGGATAAATCCGGAATTCCTGTCCGAGATTGCAGGTGGTTTCCCTTAATCACTTGGCCTGCATGAGACGGGTAAGAACGCAGATTTTCGGCGCTCCGGCGTTGTCAATTCGGTTCGAGCCTTGTGTGCCTTAAGCCTGAAGCCTTCTTGGCGACAGAGCGGGGGGACAGGATCCTCAACCGCCACGGACGGTCCGTCAAACGATCGTTCGAGGCAAAGGCAAACCCGGTAGGGCCTGCAGGATTGCGGTCCTATCAACTGGAGACAGACAGTGGAAAGAGCGGAAAAACGCGAATTCGTCACGGAGCTGAATGAAGTCTTCAAGGCTTCTGGTTCAGTTGTCGTGGCCCACTATGCTGGTGTCACAGTTGCGCAGATGAACGACTTCCGTTCAAAAATGCGTGCTGCTGGCGGCACCGTCAAAGTCGCGAAGAACCGCCTGGCCAAGATCGCTCTTCAGGGTACGGAAGCAGAAGGGATCTCCGATCTCTTCACCGGTCAGACACTCATTGCCTACAGCAATGACCCGATCACTGCTCCCAAAGTCGTCGTGGATTTCGCCAAGACCAACGACAAGATCGTTGTCCTCGGTGGAGCCATGGGAACAACCACGCTCAACGCAGAAGCAGTCAAGTCGCTTGCGACCCTGCCTTCGCTGGACGAGCTTCGTGGCAAGCTGCTGGGCCTCTTGAACGCCCCGGCTACCCGCATTGCAACGGTTGTATCCGCACCAGCAGCTCAGCTTGCTCGCGTGTTTGCGGCTTACTCAAAGAAGGACGAAGCCGCGTAAGGCGGTTTTTCGCTGTTCAAAACCAAGTTCGAACCGAATATAAGGAACTGATAAAATGGCTGATCTCGCAAAGATCGTTGAAGACCTGTCCGCCCTGACCGTTCTGGAAGCTGCTGAGCTTTCCAAGATGCTCGAAGAAAAGTGGGGCGTTTCGGCTGCTGCTCCTGTCGCAGCTGCTGCTGCTGGCGGCGGTGCTGCTGCTGTCGTTGAAGAAGAAAAGACCGAATTCGACGTTATCCTCGTTGAAGCCGGCGCTAACAAGATCAACGTCATCAAGGAAGTCCGCGCAATCACAGGTCTCGGCCTGAAGGAAGCTAAGGACCTCGTCGAAGGCGCTCCTAAGGCTGTCAAGGAAGCCGTTTCCAAGGCTGAAGCTGCAGACCTCAAGAAGAAGCTTGAAGACGCAGGCGCCAAGGTCGACGTCAAGTAATATCGGAATACGGTGGGGGAGATCAGTCTCCCCCGCTTTCTTCCTCCGAAACTATTACCCAGGGATCGTGAAAACGGCCCCTGGGTAATGGGTTCTCAAGAGGATGGTCCTGAACCGAACCGAGAAGGCAATCCGGCCTTTCGCTTTCGGGAAGTAGGACGAGTTTGAGAATACCATGTTCGACGGGATCGACTGGCCAGCGAACCCCGTCCGTTGCAGGCCCGGATGCAATTTTGAAGGAGCGACGATGGCTCAGACCCTTTCATTTAACGGTCGCAGGCGCGTACGCAAGTTTTTCGGGAAAATCCCCGAAGTCACAGAAATGCCGAACCTTATCGAGGTTCAGAAGGCGTCTTACGATCAGTTTCTGATGGTTGAAGAGCCGAAGGGTGGTCGTCCGGACGAAGGTTTGAACTCCGTGTTCAGGTCTGTCTTCCCGATCAGCGATTTCTCCGGCGCTTCCATGCTCGAATTCGTGTCCTACGAATTCGAACCGCCGAAGTTCGACGTCGAAGAATGCCGTCAGCGCGATCTGACCTACGCAGCGCCTCTCAAGGTGACGCTGCGTCTCATCGTGTTTGATATCGACGAGGATACGGGCGCGAAGTCCATCAAGGACATCAAGGAACAGTCCGTCTACATGGGCGACATGCCGCTCATGACCGACAACGGCACGTTCATCGTGAACGGTACCGAGCGCGTCATCGTGTCTCAGATGCACCGTTCGCCAGGCGTGTTCTTCGACCACGACAAGGGCAAGAGCCACTCGTCCGGCAAGCTGCTTTTCGCTGCTCGCGTCATTCCGTATCGCGGTTCCTGGCTCGACATCGAATTCGACGCCAAGGATATCGTCTACGCGCGTATCGACCGTCGCCGCAAGATCCCCGTCTCGTCGCTGCTGATGGCACTCGGCATGGACGGCGAAGAAATCCTGTCGACGTTCTATACGAAGTCCAACTATGTTCGCGACGGCGAAGGCTGGCGCATTCCGTTCAACGCCGAAACCCTCAAGGGTGCCAAGGCGCTTTCGGAAATGGTTGACGCCGATACGGGCGAAGTCGTTGTGGAATCCGGCAAGAAGCTGACCCCGCGTCTGCTTCGTTCGCTGACCGAGAAGGGCCTCAAGGCCATCAAGGCAACGAATGACGACCTCTACGGCAACTATCTGGCCGAAGACATCGTCAACTACTCGACGGGTGAGATCTATCTCGAAGCCGGCGACGAAATCGACGAGAAGACCCTCAAGGTCATCCTCGACCACGGTTTCGACGAGATCCCGGTTCTCGGCATCGACCACATCAATGTTGGCGCCTACATCCGCAACACGCTGGCCGCAGACAAGAACGAGCATCGTCAGGATGCACTGTTCGACATCTACCGCGTCATGCGTCCGGGCGAGCCGCCGACGATGGACTCGGCCGAAGCCATGTTCAATTCGCTGTTCTTCGATTCGGAGCGTTACGATCTCTCCGCCGTCGGCCGCGTGAAAATGAACATGCGTCTCGACGTCGACGCTCCAGACACGATGCGCGTTCTGCGCAAGGACGATATCCTGGCCGTGGTCCGGATGCTCGTCGAACTGCGTGACGGCAAGGGCGAAATCGACGACATCGACAACCTCGGCAACCGCCGTGTTCGTTCCGTCGGCGAACTGATGGAAAATCAGTACCGTCTCGGCCTGCTCCGCATGGAGCGCGCCATCAAGGAACGCATGTCGTCTATCGAGATCGACACCGTCATGCCGCAGGACCTGATCAATGCGAAGCCGGCTGCTGCCGCGGTTCGCGAATTCTTCGGTTCCTCGCAGCTGTCGCAGTTCATGGACCAGGTGAACCCGCTTTCGGAAATCACCCACAAGCGTCGTCTTTCGGCACTTGGCCCGGGTGGTCTGACCCGCGAGCGCGCAGGCTTCGAAGTCCGCGACGTTCATCCGACCCACTACGGCCGTATTTGCCCGATCGAAACGCCGGAAGGCCCGAACATCGGTCTAATCAACTCGCTTGCAACCTTTGCCCGCGTCAACAAGTACGGTTTCATCGAAAGCCCGTACCGCAAGATCATCGATGGCAAGGTCACGAAGGACGTCGTCTATCTCTCCGCTATGGAAGAGGCGAAGTACTACGTTGCGCAGGCGAACTCGGAACTCACCTCCGAAGGCACCTTCGTTGAAGAGTTCGTGGTCTGCCGCCATTCCGGCGAAGTCATGCTGTCCCCGCGCGACACCGTCAACCTGATGGACGTTTCGCCAAAGCAGCTCGTCTCCGTCGCAGCGGCTCTGATCCCGTTCCTCGAAAACGACGACGCCAACCGCGCCCTCATGGGGTCCAACATGCAGCGTCAGGCGGTTCCGTTGGTTCGCGCCGAAGCGCCGTTCGTCGGCACCGGCATGGAGCCCGTGGTTGCGCGTGACTCCGGCGCGGCTATTGCTGCCCGGCGTAGCGGTGTTGTGGACCAGGTGGATGCGACCCGTATCGTTATCCGTGCGACGGAAGATCTCGAATCCGGCAAGTCCGGCGTCGATATCTACCGCCTGCAGAAGTTCCAGCGCTCCAACCAGAATACCTGCGTCAACCAGCGTCCGCTGGTCGCCGTCGGCGACATTCTGAACAAGGGCGACATCATCGCTGACGGTCCTTCGACCGACCTCGGTGACCTGGCTCTCGGCCGCAACGCGCTCGTCGCGTTCATGCCTTGGAACGGCTACAACTACGAAGACTCGATCCTCATGTCCGAGCGCATCGTGTCTGACGACGTGTTCACCTCCATCCACATCGAGGAATTCGAAGTGATGGCGCGCGACACGAAGCTTGGTCCTGAAGAAATCACGCGCGACATTCCGAACGTATCGGAAGAAGCGCTGAAGAACCTCGACGAAGCCGGCATCGTCTATATCGGCGCCGAAGTTCAGCCGGGCGACATCCTCGTCGGCAAGATCACACCGAAGGGCGAAAGCCCGATGACGCCTGAAGAAAAGCTTCTGCGCGCCATCTTCGGTGAAAAGGCTTCCGACGTTCGCGACACGTCCATGCGTATGCCTCCGGGCACGTTTGGCACCGTCGTCGAAGTTCGCGTCTTCAACCGTCACGGCGTCGAAAAGGACGAACGTGCGATGGCGATCGAACGCGAGGAAATCGAACGCCTCGCCAAGGACCGCGACGACGAACAGGCGATCCTCGACCGTAACGTCTACGGCCGTCTGATCGAGATGCTCCGTGGTCAGGCGTCTGTCGCCGGTCCGAAGGGCTTCAAGAAGGGCGTCGAGCTCTCCAACGCCGTCGTCTCCGAATATCCCCGCTCCCAGTGGTGGATGTTTGCGGTCGAAGACGAAAAGGTACAGGGCGAGATCGAAGCACTGCGTGGTCAATACGACGAGTCGAAGTCGCTGCTCGAGCATCGCTTCATGGACAAGGTCGAAAAGGTCCAGCGCGGCGACGAAATGCCTCCGGGCGTCATGAAGATGGTCAAGGTCTTTGTCGCTGTGAAGCGCAAGATCCAGCCGGGCGACAAGATGGCCGGCCGTCACGGTAACAAGGGCGTTGTTTCGCGTATCGTGCCTGTCGAAGACATGCCGTTCCTCGAAGACGGTACCCATGTCGACATCTGCTTGAACCCGCTGGGCGTGCCTTCGCGCATGAACGTCGGTCAGATCCTCGAAACCCACCTTGCCTGGGCTTGCGCCGGCATGGGTAAGAAGATCGGCGAGCTCCTCGACGAATACCGCAAGACCATGGACATCGGCGAGCTGAAGACAGTTCTGACCGACGTGTATGCCAGTGAGGCCAAGAACGAAGTCGTCGACTTCGACGATGACTCGCTGGTCAGACTTGCCGAACAGTCCCGCAAGGGCGTCTCCATCGCAACGCCGGTTTTCGACGGTGCGCATGAACCAGACGTTGCTTCGATGCTGAAGAAGGCCGGTCTGCACGAAAGCGGTCAGTCGACCCTGTACGACGGTCGTACCGGTGAAGCCTTCGACCGTCAGGTGACTGTCGGCTACATGTACATGATCAAGCTGAACCACCTTGTGGACGACAAGATCCATGCGCGTTCGATTGGTCCGTACTCGCTCGTCACCCAGCAGCCGCTCGGTGGTAAGGCTCAGTTCGGTGGTCAGCGCTTCGGGGAAATGGAAGTCTGGGCTCTGGAAGCTTACGGCGCCGCCTACACCCTGCAGGAAATGCTGACGGTGAAGTCGGACGACGTGGCAGGTCGTACCAAGGTCTACGAGGCGATCGTCCGAGGCGACGACACGTTCGAGGCAGGCATTCCGGAGAGCTTCAACGTTCTCGTCAAGGAAATGCGCTCGCTGGGTCTGTCGGTCGAACTGGAAAATTCCAAGCTCGATACGGCTGACGCACTGCCCGACGCGGCTGAATAAAATTTGACAAGGGGCGTGCGGGGGCAACCGCGCACGCCATTCCCTCCGCCGGTGGAGTTTGCATCGGGTGAGGGGAGTTTTGCCGCATTCTGCGGTTATTGTCATTTATGGATCGAGGATCGGCATCCCGGGAATTTGCCGGTACCGCGACCCGACTGAGGGCGTTACGCCCCATCAAGGAGACAGGCATGAACCAAGAGGTCATGAACCTTTTCAACCCGACAGTGCCCGCACAGCACTTCGATTCGATCCGGATCTCGATTGCGAGCCCGGAAAAGATCCTGTCGTGGTCCTACGGCGAGATCAAGAAGCCGGAAACGATCAACTATCGTACGTTCAAGCCTGAACGCGATGGTCTTTTCTGCGCGCGCATTTTCGGACCTATCAAGGACTACGAATGCCTGTGCGGCAAGTACAAGCGCATGAAGTACAAGGGCATCATCTGCGAAAAGTGCGGCGTTGAAGTCACGCTGTCGCGCGTTCGCCGCGAGCGCATGGGCCATATCGAGCTCGCTGCTCCGGTTGCCCACATCTGGTTCCTGAAGTCGCTGCCTTCGCGTATCTCGACACTGCTCGACATGACGCTGAAGGATGTCGAACGCGTTCTGTATTTCGAGAACTACATCGTCACCGAGCCTGGCCTGACGTCGCTGAAGGAAAATCAGCTTCTGTCGGAAGAGGAATACATGATCGCCATCGACGAGTTCGGTGAAGATCAGTTCACGGCGATGATCGGTGCTGAAGCCATCTACGAGATGCTGGCATCGATGAATCTCGAAAAGATCGCTGGCGACCTTCGCACGGACCTTGCTGAGACCACATCGGATCTCAAGCAGAAGAAGCTGATGAAGCGCCTGAAGATCGTCGAGAACTTCATGGAATCCGGCAACCGCCCGGAATGGATGATCATGAAGGTCGTTCCGGTCATCCCGCCGGATCTGCGCCCGCTGGTTCCGCTTGACGGCGGCCGTTTCGCGACGTCCGACCTCAACGATCTGTACCGCCGCGTCATCAACCGTAACAACCGTCTGAAGCGCCTGATCGAACTGCGCGCTCCGGGCATCATCATCCGCAACGAAAAGCGCATGCTGCAGGAATCTGTGGACGCGCTGTTCGACAACGGCCGTCGTGGCCGCGTCATCACCGGTGCCAACAAGCGTCCGCTGAAGTCGCTGTCCGACATGCTCAAGGGCAAGCAGGGCCGCTTCCGCCAGAACCTTCTCGGCAAGCGCGTCGACTATTCCGGTCGTTCGGTCATCGTGACCGGTCCGGAACTGAAGCTGCACCAGTGCGGCCTGCCGAAGAAGATGGCGCTCGAGCTGTTCAAGCCGTTCATCTACGCCCGTCTCGACGCCAAGGGTTATTCCTCGACCGTCAAGCAGGCGAAGAAGTTGGTTGAAAAGGAAAAGCCAGAAGTTTGGGATATCCTCGACGAGGTCATCCGCGAGCATCCGGTTCTTCTGAACCGCGCACCGACGCTGCACCGTCTGGGCATCCAGGCTTTCGAACCGATCCTGGTTGAAGGAAAGGCTATCCAGCTGCATCCGCTCGTCTGCACGGCCTTCAACGCCGACTTCGACGGTGACCAGATGGCTGTTCACGTGCCGCTCTCGCTGGAAGCCCAGCTAGAAGCCCGCGTGCTCATGATGTCGACGAACAACATTCTGCATCCGGCAAACGGCGCGCCGATCATCGTTCCTTCGCAGGACATGGTTCTCGGCCTGTACTACCTGTCGATCCTCAATCAGAACGAGCCGGGCGAAGGCATGGTCTTCTCGGACATGGGCGAACTGCACCATGCTCTGGAAAACAAGGTCGTCACCCTGCACGCCAAGATTCGCGGTCGTTTCAAGACGGTCGACGAGGACGGCAAGCCGGTTTCCAAGATCTATGAAACGACACCTGGTCGTATGATCATCGGCGAACTTCTGCCGAAGAACTTCAAGGTGCCGTACGAGACCTGCAACCAGGAAATGACCAAGAAGAACATCTCCAAGATGATCGACACGGTCTACCGTCACTGCGGTCAGAAGGACACGGTCATTTTCTGCGACCGTATCATGCAGCTCGGCTTCACCCACGCGTGCAAGGCTGGCATTTCGTTCGGTAAGGACGACATGATCATCCCGGACTCGAAGGTGAAGATCGTCGGTGATACCGAAGCCCTCGTGAAGGAATACGAACAGCAGTACAACGACGGCCTGATCACTCAGGGCGAGAAGTACAACAAGGTCGTAGACGCCTGGGGCAAGGCCACCGAGAAGGTTGCCGAAGACATGATGGCCCGCATTAAGGCTGTCGAATTCGACGCAGAGACCGGTCGCCAGAAGCCGATGAACGCGATCTACATGATGTCCCACTCCGGCGCCCGTGGTTCACCGAACCAGATGCGTCAGCTGGGCGGCATGCGCGGCCTGATGGCGAAGCCGTCGGGTGAAATTATCGAGACCCCGATCATCTCGAACTTCAAAGAAGGCCTGACCGTTAACGAGTACTTCAACTCGACCCACGGTGCCCGTAAGGGTCTCGCAGACACCGCCTTGAAGACGGCGAACTCCGGTTACCTGACGCGTCGTCTCGTCGACGTGGCCCAGGACTGCATCGTCAACATGGTCGATTGCGGCACCGAGAGCGGTCTCACCATGACCGCCATCGTTGACGCCGGTCAGGTCGTTGCGTCCATCGGTACCCGCGTTCTCGGTCGTACGGCCCTCGACGACATCGATCATCCGGTCACGGGTGAGCGCATCGTCGATGCTGGTCGCATGATCCTCGAGCCCGATGTCATCGAGATCGAAAAGGCCGGCATTCAGTCGATCCGTATCCGCTCTGCACTGACCTGCGAAGTTCAGACAGGCGTATGCTCGATCTGCTACGGCCGTGACCTTGCGCGCGGTACCCCGGTCAACATGGGTGAGGCTGTCGGCGTTATCGCTGCTCAGTCGATCGGTGAGCCGGGTACCCAGCTGACGATGCGTACGTTCCACTTGGGCGGTACGGCTAACGTGGTCGACTCGTCGTTCTTGGAAGCGTCCTATGAGGGCACGATCCAGATCAAGAACCGCAACATGCTGCGCAACTCGGAAAACGTTCTCGTCGCAATGGGCCGCAACATGTCGGTTACCATTCTCGACGAGCGTGGTGTCGAGCGTTCCTCGCAGCGCGTTGCCTACGGTTCGAAGCTGCATGTCGATGACGGCGACAAGGTTCGTCGTGGTCAGCGTCTTGCAGAGTGGGACCCCTACACACGCCCTATGATGACGGAAGTCGCCGGTACGGTGTTCTTCGAGGACATGGTCGACTCGATTTCGGTATCGGAATCGACCGACGAATCCACGGGTATCACCAAGCGTCAGGTTATTGACTGGCGTTCGACCCCGCGCGGTATCGATCTGAAGCCTGCAATCGTCATCAAGGACGCTTCGGGTGCGATCATGAAGCTGTCGCGTGGTGGTGACGCCCGCTTCAACCTCAACGTCGATGCCATCCTGTCCGTAGAACCGGGCAGCAAGGTATCGCAGGGCGATGTTCTGGCGCGTATCCCGATGGAAAGCGCCAAGACCAAGGACATCACCGGTGGTCTGCCGCGCGTTGCCGAACTGTTCGAAGCTCGTCGTCCGAAGGACCATGCCATTATCGCTGAGATAGATGGTACGATCCGCCTCGGCCGCGACTACAAGAACAAGCGTCGCGTCCAGATCGAGCCTGCCGAAGACGGTGTCGAAGCAGTCGAATACCTGATCCCGAAGGGCAAGCCCTTCCACCTTCAGGAAGGCGACTACATCGAAAAGGGCGACTACATCCTCGACGGTAATCCTGCGCCGCACGACATCCTGGCGATCAAGGGCGTGGAAGCACTCGCTTCCTACCTGGTCAACGAAATCCAGGAAGTCTACCGTCTGCAGGGCGTTGTCATCAACGACAAGCACATCGAAGTGATTGTTCGTCAGATGCTTCAGAAGGTCGAGATCACCGATAGCGGCGACAGCCAGTATATCGTCGGTGACAATGTCGACCGGATCGAGCTTGACGATGCCAATGACCGTCTCATCGAGGAAGGCAAGAAGCCTGCCTTTGGCGACCCGGTACTCCTCGGCATCACCAAGGCATCGCTGCAGACGCCGTCCTTCATCTCGGCTGCATCCTTCCAGGAAACCACCAAGGTTCTCACGGAAGCTGCAATTGCCGGCAAGACGGATACGCTGCAGGGTCTCAAGGAAAACGTCATCGTCGGCCGTCTCATCCCGGCTGGTACTGGCGGCACAATGACGCAGATCCGCCGCATCGCCACTTCGCGCGACGACCTCATCCTCGAGGAACGCAAGAAGGGCTCAGGCGCTGGCTCGGCTACACCGATGCTGCAGAACATGAACCCGGAAAAGACTCCGGCCGAATAAGGCTGCGAGGGTAGGGCGCCCGGAAACGGGCGCTCTCTTTTCAGGAACGCACGACAAAAAAAAACGCCCGGAGCGATCCGGGCGTTTTCTTTTATCTAAATTCAGAAACAGGTTAGTCGAAGCGGATGATCGCGACTTCGCCTTCGAGCGCACCCTGATAGGCGGATGCATGCGGCTCTTCCGGCGGCTCGTCGGTCAGGACGCCGATCTGATCGAGGTCGGCCTCCAGGAAGCCTTCTTCGGTCAGCGCGTTCAGCGCCTCGCGTACGGCGGAGTCATCGTCGGGTGCGCGCAGGATGACATGCATCTCAATGCCTTCGCCGCCCTTGGTCTCGTAAGCCTTGCCGATGATGATGAAAATCATCGGGTCATCGAGCGTGTTGTCGTTATCGGCGGGGTTTGCCATGTGCAATCTCCAGGTAAAGGGGCTGACGCTTCATTGTCATCAAGAGGCAAGAGCGAGGAATGTTCCAAAACCTCCTTTATTGCCATATTCAGTGATTCCCAAACGGAAATGCCGGGGTCAAACTTTAATGTTTTGGGGCGGCTTTTCAGGAGATCAAAAACCCCGGTAAACAAGGCTTTCCGCCATTATTTTCGGGCCAGCTCTTGACGCAGAAGGGTTAAGTCAGTAAACGCCGCGGCATCGGACACCATGTGAGACATGTGCGTCTGGGGAGTCTTTCTCCGGAGTTCGCCTCAAACAGGTTTCCAAAAAACGCACGTTGACTACAAGAATGCTGCACGCACGACGCGTTTTCAATGCGTCCTCTGCCTTATGTGGTCCATCCGGATACGGATCGGGCCACGTTTCGTGCATGAGGAGATGTGTGTGTCGCCGCCGGAAACGGCATCCGAATGGTCCCGAAAGGGGCTTGAAAGAAGATTTTGCAAGGGATGGGTATATGCCTACCGTAAACCAGCTGATCCGTAAGCCACGTCAGGCACAGGTAAAGCGCAATAAGGTTCCTGCTCTGCAGGAAAACCCGCAGAAGCGCGGCGTTTGCACCCGCGTTTATACAACGACCCCGAAGAAGCCGAACTCGGCTCTGCGTAAGGTTGCCAAGATTCGCCTCACCAATGGCTTCGAAGTCATCGGCTACATTCCGGGTGAAGGTCACAACCTGCAGGAACACTCTGTCGTCATGATCCGTGGCGGCCGCGTAAAGGACTTGCCAGGCGTTCGTTACCACGTCATCCGCGGCGTTCTCGACACCCAGGGCGTCAAGAACCGTAAGCAGCGCCGTTCGAAGTATGGTGCGAAGCGTCCGAAGTAATCCTTCGGATTTCCAATTTTCCGGCGCTGCGCGAGGTTCTCCGCGTGATAAAGCGTCTAAACCGTTTGAGAGACGAGTAATATGTCCCGACGCCATAGTGCAGAAAAGCGTGAGATCAATCCGGACCCTAAGTTCGGCGATTTGATCGTCACCAAGTTCATGAATGCCATCATGCTTCACGGCAAGAAGTCTGTCGCCGAAAGCATTGTCTACGGTGCGTTTGACTCCGTGCAGGGCAAGGCCAAGTCCGATCCGCTCGGCATCTTCCACACAGCCCTCGACAACGTCGCTCCGCACGTCGAAGTCCGTTCGCGTCGCGTTGGTGGTGCAACCTACCAGGTCCCGGTCGACGTTCGCCCGGAGCGCCGTCAGGCTCTCGCCATCCGTTGGCTGATCGCTGCTGCCCGCAAGCGTAACGAAACCACCATGATCGATCGCCTCTCGGGCGAACTCATGGATGCTTCGAACAACCGTGGCAGCGCCGTCAAGAAGCGTGAAGACACCCACAAGATGGCGGACGCAAACCGCGCATTCTCGCATTACCGTTGGTAATCTTCACCCGATCGAGTTTCGAAAGGCAGTCCTATGGCTCGCGAATATAAAATCGAAGACTACCGCAACTTTGGTATCATGGCGCATATCGACGCCGGCAAGACCACGACCACAGAGCGGATTCTTTACTACACGGGCAAGTCGCACAAGATCGGCGAAGTTCATGATGGCGCAGCCACCATGGACTGGATGGAGCAGGAGCAGGAGCGTGGGATCACCATCACCTCCGCTGCGACCACGACCTTCTGGAAGGGCCGTGACGGCAAGATGCGCCGCTTCAACATCATCGACACTCCCGGCCACGTCGACTTCACCATTGAAGTCGAACGTTCGCTGCGCGTGCTCGACGGTGCGATCGCTCTTCTCGACGCAAACGCCGGCGTAGAGCCGCAGACGGAAACCGTCTGGCGTCAGGCCGAGAAGTACCATGTCCCGCGGATGATCTTCTGCAACAAGATGGACAAGACCGGCGCTGACTTCTACCGCTCGGTAGAAATGATCAAAACCCGTCTCGGCGCCATCGCTGTTGTCATGCAGCTCCCGATCGGTGCAGAAACCGAGTTCAAGGGCGTCATCGATCTCATCGAGATGAATGCCCTGATCTGGCGCGACGAATCGCTCGGCGCTGCCTGGGACGTCGTCGAGATTCCTGACGACATGAAGGAAAAGGCTGCCGAATACCGCGAGAAGATGATCGAACAGGTCGTCGATATCGATGAAGAAGCCATGGAAAACTACTTGAACGGCATCATGCCGGACAATGACAAGATCCGTGCGCTGGTTCGTCGTGGTACCATCGACGTCAAGTTCCATCCGATGTTCTGCGGCACGGCCTTCAAGAACAAGGGCGTTCAGCCTTTGCTCGACGCCGTTGTCGAATATCTGCCTTCGCCGCTCGACATCCCGTCCATCAACGGTATCGACGTCAAGACCGAAGCCGAAATCGCCCGTCATCCGTCGGATGATGAGCCGCTTTCGATGCTTGCGTTCAAGATCATGAACGACCCCTTCGTTGGTTCGCTCACCTTCGCCCGTATCTATTCCGGCAAGCTCACCAAGGGCACGGCCGTCATGAACACGGTCAAGGAAAAGCGCGAGCGCGTCGGCCGCATGCTGCAGATGCATTCCAACTCCCGTGAAGACATCGAAGAAGCCTTTGCAGGCGACATCGTTGCTCTCGCAGGTCTCAAGGAAACCACGACCGGCGACACCCTGTGTGATCCGCTGCACCCGGTTATCCTCGAGCGCATGGAATTCCCTGAGCCGGTCATCCAGATCGCCATCGAGCCGAAGACCAAGGGCGACCAGGAAAAGATGGGCCTCGCGCTCAACCGCCTGGCTGCTGAAGATCCTTCGTTCCGCGTCAAGACGGATGAAGAATCCGGCCAGACGATCATCGCCGGGATGGGCGAACTGCATCTCGACATCCTCGTCGACCGCATGCGTCGTGAATTCAAGGTAGAAGCTACTGTCGGTGCGCCGCAGGTTGCCTACCGCGAAACCATCACACGCACGCACGAAGAAGATTACACGCACAAGAAGCAGTCCGGTGGTACCGGTCAGTTCGCGCGCGTCAAGATCGTCTTCGAACCGAACCCGGATGGCGACGAATTCAAGTTCGAATCCAAGATCGTTGGTGGTTCCATTCCGAAGGAATACATCCCCGGCGTTCAGAAGGGTATCGAGAGCGTTCTGTCTTCGGGTCCGCTCGCGGGCTTCCCGATGCTCGGCGTCAAGGCAACCCTGATGGACGGCGCCTTCCACGACGTCGACTCCTCGGTCCTCGCGTTCGAAATCGCATCGCGTGCTTGCTTCCGTGAAGCGGCAAAGAAGGCTGGCGCACAGCTTCTCGAGCCGATGATGAAGGTCGAAGTCGTGACCCCGGAAGATTACGTCGGTGACGTGATCGGCGACTTGAACTCCCGTCGTGGCCAGATCCAGGGCCAGGAACAGCGCGGCATCGCGATCGTTATCAACGCTCACGTTCCGCTCGCGAACATGTTCAAGTACGTCGACAACCTGCGCTCCATGTCGCAGGGCCGTGCACAGTATTCGATGACCTTCGATCACTACGCACCGGTTCCGTCGAACGTCGCGACCGAAATCCAGGCTAAGTATTCCGGTCAGAAGTAATCGGAATACCGATCCAAAATACGCCTCGGCCTCGTGCCGGGGCGACAACAAGAATTCGAGCCCTTGAGGGCTCACGCAAAATGGAGAGCCGGAAATGGCAAAGAGCAAGTTTGAGCGCAATAAGCCTCACGTCAACATTGGCACGATCGGTCACGTCGACCACGGCAAGACGTCGCTGACTGCGGCGATCACGAAGTACTTCGGCGAATTCAAGGCCTACGACCAGATCGACGCTGCTCCTGAAGAGAAGGCCCGCGGCATCACCATTTCGACGGCACACGTCGAATACGAGACGCCAAACCGCCACTACGCACACGTCGACTGCCCCGGCCACGCCGACTACGTCAAGAACATGATCACCGGTGCAGCGCAGATGGACGGCGCGATCCTGGTTTGCTCGGCTGCCGACGGCCCGATGCCACAGACCCGCGAGCACATCCTGCTTGCTCGTCAGGTTGGCGTTCCGGCAATCGTTGTGTTCCTCAACAAGGTTGACCAGGTCGACGACGAAGAGCTTCTCGAGCTCGTCGAACTGGAAGTCCGCGAACTTCTGTCGTCCTACGACTTCCCGGGCGACGACATTCCGATCGTAAAGGGTTCGGCTCTGGCCGCTCTTGAAGATTCGAACAAGAAGATCGGCGAAGACGCCGTTCGCGAACTTATGGCAGCTGTTGACGCCTACATCCCGACGCCTGAGCGTCCGATCGACCAGCCGTTCCTGCTGCCGATCGAAGACGTGTTCTCGATCTCGGGCCGTGGTACGGTTGTGACCGGTCGCGTCGAGCGTGGCATCGTCAAGGTTGGTGAAGAAGTCGAAATCGTCGGCATCCGCGCCACGACCAAGACGACTGTTACCGGCGTTGAAATGTTCCGCAAGCTGCTCGACCAGGGCCAGGCCGGCGACAACATCGGCGCTCTGATCCGTGGCGTACAGCGTGACGGCGTCGAGCGTGGCCAGATCCTGTGCAAGCCAGGTTCGGTCAAGCCGCACAAGAAGTTCATGGCAGAAGCCTACATCCTGACGAAGGAAGAAGGCGGCCGTCATACGCCGTTCTTCACGAACTACCGTCCTCAGTTCTACTTCCGTACAACGGACGTGACCGGTATCGTTTCGCTTCCTGAAGGCACGGAAATGGTTATGCCAGGCGACAACGTCACCGTTGAAGTCGAGCTGATCGTTCCAATCGCGATGGAAGAAAAGCTGCGCTTCGCGATCCGCGAAGGCGGTCGTACCGTCGGCGCCGGCATCGTTGCCTCGATCATCGAGTAACAAATCAGAGGGCAGGGCGGGTTCTTCGGGGCCCGCCCGGTTCACTTTTTTTAAGCAAGTTGGCCCTGCTGACTTGCTTATGACATGAAAATGTAGCAAATGGCGCGCGAGCGCTATTTGCGCCTTGCTTCGTTTTATCGAGGCAGGCAATTGCCAAAGACATTAAGGTGGGCCTTCGGCCTGGAGACGAGAACGGACTGCCGCTGTTGGCGCACCCGTTCGATCTTTGACACTGGTGGTCCCGCCTTAGGATAACGAACAACTCGTGCTGTAACGTTGGCACGTGGAAACAAGAAACAAGGATAACGTCGAATGAACGGCCAAAATATCCGCATTCGCCTGAAGGCGTTCGATCACCGCATTCTCGACGCTTCGACGCGTGAGATCGTGTCGACGGCGAAGCGCACCGGCGCAAGCGTCCGGGGCCCCGTTCCGCTTCCGACTCGCATCGAGAAGTTTACGGTTAACCGGTCCCCCCACATCGACAAGAAAAGCCGCGAGCAGTTCGAGATGCGCACACACAAGCGCCTTCTCGATATCGTAGACCCGACACCACAGACCGTGGACGCGCTGATGAAGCTCGACCTCGCCGCAGGTGTCGATGTTGAGATCAAGCTCTGAGGCTTATGTCTCGAGCTGAGTGAGAAGGATTGAACCGATGCGTTCGGGTGTAATTGCACAGAAAGTGGGAATGACCCGCGTCTATAACGACGCTGGTGAGCACATCCCGGTTACCGTTTTGCGGCTGGAGAGCTGCCAGGTCGTCGCACAGCGCACTGTTGAGAAGAATGGCTATGTTGCCGTTCAGCTCGGTGCTGGAGTCGCCAAGGTAAAGAACACCTCCAAGGCTATGCGTGGCAACTTCGCCATCGCTAACGTCGAGCCGAAGTCGAAGCTCGTTGAGTTTCGCGTTTCCGAAGAAAATCTGATCGACGTCGGCACTGAGCTGAAGGCCGATCATTTTGCTGCTGGTCAGCTGGTGGATGTCACCGGCACTTCGATCGGTAAGGGTTTTGCCGGTGCTATGAAGCGCCATAACTTCGGTGGTCTGCGGGCGACCCACGGTGTTTCCGTGTCGCACCGTTCGCACGGTTCGACTGGTAACAACCAGGATCCGGGCAAGGTCTGGAAGGGCAAGCGCATGGCTGGTCACATGGGCCAGACGCGTATCACCACGCAGAACCTCGAAATCGTCTCGACGGATGAAGACCGCGGACTGATCCTCGTCAAGGGTGCCGTTCCCGGCTCCAAGGGCGCCTGGATTGAAGTTCGCGACGCCGTCAAGTCGGCCGCGAAGTAAGGGAGCCAGCTATTATGGAATTCAACGTCAAGACCCTCGAGGGAAAAGACGCCGGCCAGGTTTCCCTGTCGGACGCGATTTTCGGCCTCGACCCACGCGAGGATATCCTCGCACGCATGGTGCGTTACCAGCTCGCTAAGAAGCAGCAGGGCACGCACAAGACCAAGAGCCGTTCCGAGATTGCTCGCACCGGTGCGAAGATGTTCAAGCAGAAGGGTACGGGCCGCGCTCGTCACCATTCGGCTCGCGCTCCGCAGTTCCGCGGCGGTGGTCGTGCACACGGCCCGGTCGTTCGCAGCCACGAGCATGATCTTCCTAAGAAGGTTCGCGCTCTTGCTCTGCGTCACGCTCTGTCTGCAAAGCTGAAGTCTGAAGATCTGATCGTCATCGACAACCTGGTTGCTTCTGAAGCAAAGACCAAGGCTCTCGTCGGTACGTTCGCATCGCTTGGCCTGACCAACGTGCTGTTCATCGGCGGTGCTGAGCTCGACAGCAACTTCAAGCTCGCAGCCCAGAACATCCCGAATGTGGACGTTCTGCCGGTCCAGGGCATCAATGTTTACGACATCCTGCGTCGCGGTAAGCTCGTGCTTTCCAAGGCTGCGGTTGAAGCCCTCGAGGAGCGTTTCAAGTGACCGACATTCGCCACTATGATGTGATCGTATCTCCTTCGATCACCGAAAAGTCGACACTGGTTTCCGAGTATAACCAGATCGTCTTCAACGTTGCCAAGACTGCTTCGAAGCCGGAAATCAAGGCTGCCGTGGAAGCTCTCTTCGGTGTGAAGGTCACTGCCGTCAATACGCTGGTCCGCAAGGGCAAGGTGAAGCGCTTCAAGGGCTTCATCGGCAAGCAGAAGGACGTCAAGAAGGCTGTCGTAACCCTGGCCGAAGGTCAGACGATCGACATCTCCACCGGTCTCTGAGGTAAAGAAAAATGGCACTGAAAAGCTATAATCCGACGACCCCGAGCCAGCGTCAGCTGGTTATCGTCGACCGTTCGGGCCTCTGGAAGGGCAAGCCCCTCAAGTCGCTGACTGAAGGTCTGTCCAAGAGCGGTGGTCGCAACAACAACGGTCGTATCACTGCCCGCTTCATCGGCGGTGGTCACAAGCGTACCTATCGCCTGGTCGACTTCAAGCGTCGCAAGTTCGACATTGAAGGCACGGTCGAGCGTCTGGAATACGACCCTAACCGTACCGCGTTCATCGCGCTCGTCACCTACACGGACGGCGAACAGGCCTACATCATCGCTCCGCAGCGTCTTGCTGCAGGCGACAAGGTCATCGCTTCCTCGAAGGCTGTCGACGTGAAGCCCGGCAACACCATGCCGCTGCAGTTCATCCCGGTTGGTTCGATCGTTCACAACGTCGAAATGAAGCCAGGCAAGGGCGGTCAGATTGCTCGCTCCGCCGGCACCTATGTGCAGCTCGTCGGCCGCGATGCCGGCATGGCGATCCTGCGCCTCAACTCTGGTGAACAGCGTCTCGTTCCGGGCTCCTGCCTGGCGTCGATCGGTGCTGTCTCCAACCCCGATCACGGCAACATCAACGACGGCAAGGCCGGTCGTACCGTATGGCGTGGCAAGCGTCCGCATAACCGCGGCGTTGTCATGAACCCGGTCGACCACCCGCACGGCGGTGGTGAAGGCCGTACCTCTGGTGGACGCCATCCGGTGTCCCCGTGGGGCAAGCCCACTAAGGGCAAGCGCACGCGTTCGAACAAGTCCACGGACAAGTTCATCATGCGCTCGCGCCACGTCAAGAAGTAAGAGAGGAAGTCGTTAAATGGCTCGTTCAGTTTGGAAAGGTCCGTTTGTTGACGGCTATCTTCTCAAGAAGGCTGAGAAGGTGCGCGAAGGCGGACGCAGTGAAGTGATCAAGATGTGGACCCGTCGGTCCACGATCTTGCCGCAGTTTGTCGGTTTGACGTTCGGCGTCTACAACGGCAACAAGCACGTGCCGGTCAGCGTCAACGAAGACATGGTCGGACACAAGTTTGGTGAATTCGCTCCCACCCGGACCTATTACGGTCACGGCGCGGACAAGAAGGCGAAGAGGAAGTAATCATGGCGAAGGCAAAGACCGAACGCCGGCTGAAGGACAACGAAGCACAGGCAGTCGCCCGTACGCTTCGCGTCAGCCCGCAGAAGCTAAACCTGGTTGCCGCCATGATCCGCGGCAAGAAGGTTGAACGCGCTCTGGCAGAACTCGAGTTCTCCCGCAAGCGCATCGCAGGCACGGTGAAGAAGACTCTCGAGTCCGCTATCGCCAACGCCGAGAACAACCATGACCTCGACGTCGACACGCTGATCGTAGCGGAAGCCTACGTCGGCAAGTCGATCACGATGAAGCGTTTCCACGCTCGCGGCCGTGGCCGTGCATCGCGGATCGAAAAGCCGTTCGCGCATCTGACGATCGTCGTTCGCGAAGTCGAGGAAAAAGGGGAGGCCGCATAATGGGTCAGAAAATCAATCCTATCGGTTTTCGCCTCGGCATCAACCGTACATGGGACAGCCGTTGGTTCGCCGACAACGCCGAATACGGCCAGCTGCTTCATGAAGACCTGAAGATCCGCGCATACCTGATGTCCGAGCTGAAGCAGGCCGGCATCGCCAAGGTGGTTATCGAGCGTCCGCACAAGAAGTGCCGCGTCACGATCCACTCGGCTCGCCCGGGTCTGATCATCGGCAAGAAGGGCGCGGACATCGAGAAGCTTCGCAAGAAGATCTCCACGATGACCAACTCCGAAACGCACCTCAACATCGTTGAAGTGCGCAAGCCGGAAGTCGACGCAACGCTCGTTGCCCAGTCGATCGCCCAGCAGCTCGAACGCCGCGTGGCTTTCCGCCGTGCGATGAAGCGTGCTGTTCAGTCCGCCATGCGTCTTGGCGCCGAAGGCATCAAGATCACTTGCGCCGGCCGTCTCGGTGGCGCGGAAATCGCTCGTACCGAATGGTACCGCGAAGGCCGCGTGCCGTTGCACACACTGCGCGCCGACATCGACTACGGTACGGCTGAAGCCGAAACCGCATTCGGTATCTGCGGCATCAAGGTCTGGATCTTCAAGGGCGAAATCCTTGAGCACGATCCGATGGCGTCGGAACGTCGCGCGCTGGAAGGCGATGCGCAGGGTCCGGCAAGCCGTGAGCGTGGCGATCGTGGCGACCGTCGCCGCGAACGTGAAAACGCTTGATTAGCGCTGGCGAAAGATAAGCTCGGAGAAGTAATAAAATGTTGCAGCCAAAGCGTACCAAGTTCCGCAAGCAGTTCAAGGGCCGCATCAAGGGCGTTGCCAAGGGTGGCTTCGACCTCGCATTCGGCGAATTCGGTCTGAAGGCTCAGGAACCGAACCGCGTCAACGCACGTGAGATCGAAGCGGCTCGCCGCGCGATCACACGTTACATGAAGCGTGCGGGTCGTGTATGGATCCGCGTATTCCCAGACGTACCGGTCACGGCAAAGCCGACCGAAGTGCGCATGGGTAAGGGTAAGGGTTCTGTCGAATACTGGGCTTGCAAGGTCAAGCCTGGTCGTATCATGTTCGAGATCGACGGCGTTTCGGAAGAGATCGCGCGCGAGGCACTTCGCCTCGGGTCTGCCAAGCTCTCGGTCACGACGCGCTTCGTACAGCGCATCGCAGATTAAGGAGAAGGCACGATGAAAGCCGAAGACGTACGCGGCCTGACCGCCGACCAGCTCAAGGACAAGCTTGCTGACCTGAAGAAGGAGCAGTTCAACCTGCGCTTCCAGAAGGCCACCGGCCAGCTCGAGAAATCCTCGCGCATCACCGAGGTCCGCAAGGATATCGCTCGCGTGAAAACCATTGCCCGCCAGAAGGCGGCAGAAGCCAAGGCCTAAAGGAAGAATAATATGCCGAAACGCATTCTGCAGGGCGTAGTCGTTTCCGACAAGAACGAGAAGACCGTTGTTGTCCGCGTCGAGCGCCGCTTCGCTCACCCTTTGCTTCAGAAGACCGTTCGCCGGTCCAAGAAGTACAAGGCCCATGACGAAAACAACCAGTTCAAGGTTGGTGACGTAGTTTCCATTCAGGAATGCGCCCCGATCTCCAAAGACAAGACCTGGACGGTTATCAACGCCCAGGCTTAAAGACTTCAGGATTTTGCGTCAGGCCCTTGCGTCGGACACAGAATCCTGTAAGAAGCACGCCACTGGCGTAGAACGCTCGGAAACGAGCGTTCTTTTGCTTTCAGCGCACGGAAGGTCCCACTTAGGGAAACCACCTTGGCAAGACCGATCCCGCGCATACTGAAAATGTGTTCATAGCCAGCTCCGTTCGTATTCATGCGCGCGGATAGTTGGTCATTAGAAAAAGGCGACCTGACATGATTCAGATGCAAACAAACCTCGACGTGGCGGATAATTCCGGCGCACGTCGTGTCATGTGCATCAAGGTGCTGGGCGGCTCCAAGCGCAAGTACGCTTCGATCGGCGACGTTATCGTCGTTTCGATCAAGGAAGCTATTCCGCGCGGCCGCGTGAAGAAGGGTGACGTGATGAAGGCGGTGGTTGTGCGTACCGCCAAGGACATCCGTCGCGCCGACGGCAGCGTCATCCGCTTCGACAACAACGCAGCGGTCCTCATCGACAACAAGAAAGAGCCGATCGGCACCCGTATCTTCGGACCGGTTCCGCGCGAACTTCGCGCCAAGAACCACATGAAGATCATCTCGCTGGCTCCTGAAGTTCTGTAAGGAGCGAGAGATATGCAGAAGATCAAGAAGGGCGACAACGTCGTCGTACTGACCGGCAAGGACAAGGGCCGCACCGGTGAAGTAATCCAGGTTATGCCGAAGGAAGACCGTGCGGTCGTTCGCGGCATCAACATGGTGAAGCGCCACCAGCGTCAGTCGCAGACGCAGGAAGCTGGCATCATCAACAAGGAAGCGTCCATCCATCTGTCGAACATCGCGGTTGCCGCGAAAGACGGTAAGCCAACTCGCGTTGGTTTCTCGGTCGTCGACGGTAAGAAGGTGCGTGTCGCCAAGCGTACGGGAGATGTGATCGATGGCTGAGTCCAAGTATGAGCCGCGGCTCAAGGCGGAATACGTTTCCCGCATCCGCGCCGCGCTGAAGGAGCAGTTTTCCTACTCCAACGACATGATGATCCCCAAGCTGGACAAGATCGTCATCAACATGGGTGTGGGCGAAGCAACTGCCGACAGCAAGAAGCCAACGGTTGCAGCAGCCGACCTCGCAGCGATCGCCGGCCAGAAGCCGGTCATCACAAAGGCACGGAATTCCATCGCGGGCTTCAAGGTTCGCGAATTCATGCCGATCGGTGCCAAGGTCACGCTTCGCGGCGCCCGCATGTACGAATTCATGGATCGACTGGTCAACATCGCGCTTCCGCGCGTTCGCGACTTTCGCGGCCTGAACCCGAAGTCCTTTGACGGCCGTGGCAACTTCGCCATGGGCATCAAGGAACACATTGTGTTCCCGGAGATCAACTACGACAAGGTTGATCAGATGTGGGGCATGGACATCATCGTTTGCACGACGGCTACCAACGACGACGAAGCACGGGCTCTCCTGAAAGAGTTCAACTTCCCGTTCCGCCAGTAACCGTAACGACGAGCGTTTAAAAGGAACTCCGATATGGCGAAAACCAGCGCAGTTGAAAAGAACAAGCGCCGCCGCAAGACCGTCGCGGACCATGCAGCCAAGCGTGCTGTATTGAAGGCGACCATCATGAACCAGGAACTTCCGATCGAAGAGCGGTTCAAGGCAACTATCAAGCTCGCTTCTCTGCCGCGCGATGGCTCGAAGACGCGTATCCGCAACCGTTGCGAAGTCACCGGTCGCCCGCGCGCTTTCTATCGCAAGCTTAAGATGTCGCGTATTGCACTTCGCGAACTCGGCAGCCTCGGCAAAGTGCCGGGCATCGTCAAGTCGAGCTGGTAAGGAGATCGTTAGATGACCATGACTGATCCCTTGGGCGATATGCTCACACGTATCCGCAACGGCGCTTCACGCCGCAAGTCGACCGTTTCGACGCCAGCCTCCAGGCTGCGCGTTCGCGTTCTCGACGTGCTGCAGGCTGAAGGCTACATCCGCGGTTACACTGAAACCGATTTCGGCAACGGCAAGGCCGAGATCGAAATCGAACTGAAGTACTACGAAGGCGCGTCGGTGATCCGTGAGATCGGCCGCGTGTCCAAGCCGGGCCGCCGAGTTTATGTCTCGGTCAAGTCCATCCCTCAGGTCGCGAACGGCCTCGGCATCACCATCCTTTCGACTCCGAAGGGCGTGATGGCCGATCACCAGGCTCGCGAACAGAACGTAGGCGGCGAGGTTCTTTGCTCGGTCTTCTAAGACTGCGCAAGGATCTCCCTAGCGAACAGACAGGATTGAATAATGTCTCGTATCGGTAAAAAGCCCGTTCAGGTTCCTGCAGGGATCACGGCCTCGGTTGATGGCCAGAAAGTCACTGCCAAGGGCCCGAAGGGCGAGCTTTTCTTCGTCGCTAACGACGAAATCAAGCTTGAAATCAAAGACAATGCCATTTCGGTGACTCCGGTCAACGATTCCAAGGATGCTCGTTCGAAGTGGGGCATGTCCCGCACGATGATCGAAAACATCCTGAAGGGTGTGAAGGACGGTTTCGAGCGCAAGCTTGAAATCAACGGCGTTGGTTACCGCGCGTCGCTGCAGGGCAAGAACCTGCAGCTGGCTCTCGGTTTCAGCCACGACGTGGTCTATCAGACCCCGGAAGGCATCACCATTGCCGTGCCGAAGCCGACGGAAATCATCGTCTCCGGCATTAATAAACAGCAGGTCGGTCAGGTAGCAGCGGAAATCCGCGAATACCGCGGTCCAGAGCCCTACAAGGGCAAAGGCGTCAAGTACGCTGAGGAACGGATCGTCCGCAAGGAAGGCAAGAAGAAGTAAGGACGCGGGATCATGGCTACCAGAAAAGAAGCACTCACAAAGCGTGCGAGCCGTGTTCGCCGTCAGATCAAGAAGGTCGCAAATGGCCGTCCGCGTCTGTCGGTTCACCGCTCCTCGAAAAACATCTACGTTCAGGTCATCGACGACGTGGCCGGCCGCACGCTTGCAGCCGCTTCCACGCTCGACGTCGATCTGCGCAAGTCGCTGAAGACCGGTGCGGACGTTGCAGCAGCTGCTGCCGTTGGCAAGTTGGTTGCAGAGCGCGCTGCCAAGGCTGGCGTGACGGAAGTCGTGTTCGACCGCGGCGCCTTCATCTACCACGGCCGCATCAAGGCTCTTGCTGAAGCTGCCCGCGAAGGCGGCCTGAGCTTCTAAGAAATTTCGCCCGGTCTGCCTGAAGAAGGGGAGGCCGGGCGATTTGCGGTTTTACCGCATCACGTCCGGTACGCCGGACAATCTCAACCTGCCGTTCCACCCGCAAAAGAAAAAGGAAAAGGACAATGGCACAGGAAAGAAGAGGTTCGGGCAACGATCGCCAGAACCGCGAAGAACGCGATAGCGAATTCGTCGACAAGCTGGTCGCGATCAACCGCGTCGCCAAGGTCGTCAAGGGCGGCCGTCGTTTCGGTTTTGCTGCTCTCGTCGTCGTCGGCGACCAGAAGGGTCGCGTTGGCTTCGGTCATGGCAAGGCACGCGAAGTGCCGGAAGCCATCCGCAAGGCAACCGAATCTGCAAAGCGCGATCTGATCTTCGTACCGCTGCGTGACGGCCGTACGCTGCATCACGACGTCAATGGTCGTCACGGCGCCGGCAAGGTTCTGCTGCGCTCGGCCAAGGCTGGTACCGGTATCATCGCCGGCGGCCCGATGCGCGCTGTATTCGAAACGCTCGGCGTCCATGACGTTGTTGCGAAGTCGACTGGTTCGTCGAACCCATACAACATGGTTCGCGCAACGTTCGACGCTCTGAAGCACCAGGTGCATCCGAAGGACGTAGCAGCTCAGCGTGGCCTCAAGTATGCCACCCTGCAGTCGCGCCGCGCCGCTTCCGGCAATGCGTCGGAAGAATAAGAGGAGTCTGAACCATGGCTAAGGCTACGCAGAAGACTGAAGCAAAGACGGTTACCGTTCAGCAGATCGGCAGCCCAATCCGCCGCCCGGCCGAACAGCGCGCGACGCTGATCGGTCTTGGCCTCAACAAGATGCATCGGACCAGCACTCTGGAAGATACTCCTTCCGTTCGTGGCATGATCCGTGCTGTCCAGCATCTCGTTCGCGTCGTCGAAGAGAAGTGAGACGGAGGAATTGACCATGAAACTGAATGAGATCAAGGACAACGAAGGCTCTTCGAAGGACCGTATCCGCGTTGGTCGCGGTATCGGTTCCGGCAAGGGCAAGACCGGTGGACGTGGCGTCAAGGGTCAGAAGGCCCGTTCAGGCGTCTCGATCAACGGCTTCGAAGGCGGTCAGATGCCAATCTACCGTCGTCTTCCGAAGCGCGGCTTCAACAACATCTTCGCATCTGAATACGCAACCGTATCGCTCGGCCGTATCCAGACTGCGATCGATGCTGGCAAACTCGACGCAAACGCGACTGTCGACGCAGCAGCTCTCAAGGCTGCCGGCGTCATCCGTCGCCTCAAGGACGGCGTTCGCGTCCTGTCCGGCGGCGAACTGACAACCAAGGTTTCGATCGAAGTCGCCGGTGCCTCCAAGGCTGCCGTCGAAAAGATCGAAAAGTCGGGCGGCTCGATCAAGCTGCTCGTGGTTGCTGAAACAGCCGCTGAATAAATCGTTTGAAAATCACCCGGTGTGAGCTTCACACCGGGTGATTTTATGTCCATATGTGAGCCTCACGATCCCCAAGGCAGTCCGGCCGGTCAGCTACCGGGATCAGACGGAAAAATGGGTGAGGCAGGCGATTGCGACAGCATCTCGCGCCCCCAGCTTTCTGAAAACAGAATCAAGACTGCGTTCCGGAAGGCACATGCCGCCGGGGGATGGGTCGGGCGGAGAATTGCATGGCTTCTGCAGCTGAACAACTGGCCTCAAATCTGAATTTCAAAACTTTCGCCAAGGCGGAAGATCTCAAGAAACGCCTGTGGTTCACGCTGGCAGCGCTTCTTGTTTATCGCTTGGGCACGCATATCCCGCTGCCAGGCCTCAACCCTGAAGCCTATGCGCAGGCCTTTAGCGGTCAGTCGGGTGGCATTCTCGGCCTCTTCAACATGTTCTCCGGCGGTGCTGTCGAGCGCATGGCGATCTTCGCCCTCGGTATCATGCCTTACATTTCCGCTTCGATTATCGTGCAGCTGATGACTTCGGTCGTCCCGTCGCTCGAGAACCTGAAGAAGGAAGGCGAGGCGGGTCGCAAAATCATCAACCAGTACACTCGCTACGGCACCGTGATTCTCGGCGCGCTTCAGGCCTACGGCATCGCTGCCGGCCTTTCGAGCGGTCAGGGCATCGTGTCCAACCCGGGCTGGTTCTTCACGCTCTCAACGGTCGTCACGCTGCTTGGCGGCACGATGTTCCTGATGTGGCTTGGTGAGCAGATCACCTCGCGCGGTATCGGCAACGGTATTTCGCTGATCATCTTTGCCGGTATTGCCGCAGGCCTTCCTGGCGCGCTCGCCAACACAATGGAACTCGGTCGTACCGGCGCTCTGCCGACGGCTCTGATTCTCACCGTTATCATCGTCGCGATCGCCGTCATTGCGCTGATCGTGTTTGTTGAACGCGCCCAGCGCCGGCTGCTGATCCAGTATCCGAAGCGTCAGGTCGGCAACCGCATGTTCCAGGGCGATACCTCGCACCTTCCGCTGAAGCTCAATACAGCGGGCGTTATTCCGGCAATCTTTGCATCCTCGCTTCTGCTTCTGCCGGCAACGGCTGCAGGCTTTGCCGGCAATTCACAGCTGCCAGACTGGGCGACGGGGATCATTGCAGCTCTTGGCCACGGCCAGCCGCTGTTTATGCTGTTCTATGCCATGCTGATCGCGTTCTTCGCCTTCTTCTACACGGCCATCGTCTTCAACCCGAAGGATACGGCTGATAACCTGAAGAAGCACGGCGGCTTCATTCCCGGCATCCGTCCCGGCGAGCGTACCGCGGAATATATCGATTACGTCCTGACCCGAATCACGGTCGTCGGCGCTATCTATCTCGTCGTGGTCTGCATTCTTCCCGAATTCCTGGTGGCCAGAACGGGCGTTCCGTTAGCCCTTGGTGGTACTTCGCTTTTGATCGTGGTCAGTGTAACCCTTGATACGGTTGCGCAGATCCAGGGACACCTCATCGCGCAGCAGTATGAGGGATTGATCAAGAAGTCGAAACTTCGCGGTGGAAAGAGGGGACGATGAGACTGATTCTTTTAGGACCGCCGGGCGCGGGCAAGGGGACCCAAGCCCAGCGGATCGTGGAGAAGCATGGCATTCCGCAGCTCTCCACTGGTGATATGCTGCGGGCAGCCGTGGCAGCTGAGACCGAAGTCGGCAAGCGCGCCAAGGCAGTCATGGATGCGGGCAATCTCGTCTCTGACGAGATCGTCAACGCGATCGTCTCAGAGCGCATAGACGCGCCTGACTGCGCGAACGGTTTCATCCTTGACGGTTTTCCCCGCACGCTCGTGCAGGCGGACGCCACTGAGGCGATGCTGTCTGCCAAGGGGCTCGATCTTTCCGTCGTGATTGAACTTCGCGTCGACGATAAGGAGCTTGTCCGTCGCGTCTCCGGTCGCTATTCCTGCGCCCAGTGCGGGACGGTCTACCACGACTCGGATAAGAAGCCTTCGTCGGAAGGCACGTGCGACAAGTGTGGCTCGACCCACTTCAAGCGTCGGCCGGACGACAACGCTGAGACCATGACCAAGCGTCTCGAGGTTTACTACAAGGAAACCTCGCCGCTCATTGGTTACTACTATGCCAAAGGCAAGCTCAAGGTTGTCGATGGCATGGCCGAGATGGATACTGTCACGGCCGATATCGAAAAGATCCTTGCCAGTCTCTGAGACTGTCTTGGATGGGTTAAAGAATCTTGGGGTGGAGCAGTTGCATTCAAGCACTGATTCCGCTACACACCGCGCCAACTCGCGACAGTTTTACAGCGATCGGCGCGGATTCCCGCAAGGACATCCGGGGCGATCATTTTGCCTGTCTCGTATGAAGTTTGAACTGGCGACCGTATCCAGAGGTCGCTTTCATGGAAGAAGTACCGCTTGCCGGATGGCAACCGGAACGCAAGGAGAATAGACGTGGCACGTATCGCTGGCGTCAACATCCCGACTGCGAAGCGCGTTGTCATCGCGCTGACCTACATTCACGGGATCGGCCCGAAATTCGCACAGGAAATTATGGAGAAGGTTGGTCTTGCCGCTGAAAAGCGCGTCCATCAGCTGACCGACTCGGAAGTCCTGCAGATCCGCGAAACCATCGACCGCGATTATCGCGTCGAAGGTGATCTTCGTCGCGAAACCGCGATGAACATCAAGCGCCTCATGGACCTCGGCTGCTATCGCGGCCTGCGTCACCGTCGTGGCCTTCCGGTCCGCGGTCAGCGCACGCACACCAATGCCCGCACCCGCAAGGGTCCGGCAAAGGCGATTGCTGGTAAGAAGAAGTAATTTTGGATCGATAGTTGCAAAGCGGGCAGGGCTCCTGTCCGCTTTTTCGTGACTGTCCGATCTGAGGTGGAGCCGCTGGCATTACGGCGGTGCAGAGATCAACGAAAGGAATACCATGGCCAAGGAAGCCACACGCGTACGCCGCCGCGAACGCAAAAATATTACGTCGGGCGTTGCCCACGTCAACTCGACGTTCAACAACACGATGATCACCATCACCGACGCACAGGGCAATGCAATTGCCTGGTCGTCTGCTGGTGCCAAGGGCTTCAAGGGTTCGCGCAAGTCGACCCCGTTCGCAGCTCAGATCGCTGCCGAAGACTGTGCCAAGAAGGCTCAGGAGCACGGCATGAAGTCGCTCGAAGTTGAAGTCTGCGGTCCGGGTTCCGGTCGCGAATCGGCTTTGCGCGCTCTGCAGGCTGCCGGCTTCATGATCACCTCGATCCGCGACGTGACCCCGATCCCGCACAACGGTTGCCGCCCGCGCAAGAAGCGCCGCGTCTAATGGACGTTTTTGGAGGTCGCTTCGCAGCGATCTTCATCTGAACCCGGTAATAGCCGCTCCGTCTCCTGAAAGAGTCGAGGCGGCTTTCACCGTATAGCCGGAAGGGTATTTCCGGTGTTCCTCGTGCTCGGTTACCACGATTGGATGGTGGTAACGAACGGAAGGTAGTAGGTCATGATCCAGAAGAACTGGCAGGAACTGATTAAGCCGAACAAGGTGGAGTTTTCCTCTTCCGGCCGTACAAAGGCAACGCTTGTTGCTGAGCCTCTCGAGCGCGGCTTCGGCCTGACGCTCGGCAACGCGCTTCGTCGCGTACTTCTGTCGTCGCTGCGCGGTGCTGCTGTTACCGCAGTGCAGATTGACGGCGTTCTGCACGAATTCTCCTCCATCCCCGGCGTTCGGGAAGATGTGACGGACATCGTGCTGAACATCAAGGAAATCGCCATCAAGATGGATGGTGACGATTCCAAGCGCATGGTCGTGCGCAAGCAGGGTCCGGGTTCGGTTACCGCTGGAGACATCCAGACGGTTGGCGATATCGAGATCCTCAACCCCGACCACGTGATCTGCACGCTCGACGAGGGTGCTGAGATCCGTATGGAATTCACGGTCAACAACGGCAAGGGCTACGTTCCTGCCGATCGTAACCGTGCGGAAGACGCTCCGATCGGTCTCATCCCGGTCGACAGCCTGTATTCCCCGGTCAAGAAAGTGTCCTACAAGGTGGAAAACACCCGTGAAGGCCAGGTTCTCGACTATGACAAGCTGACCATGACCATCGAAACCGATGGTTCGGTCTCGGGTGAAGACGCCGTAGCCTTCGCCGCTCGTATCCTTCAGGACCAGCTGTCGGTCTTCGTCAACTTCGACGAGCCGCAGAAGGAAGCAGAAGAGGAAGCCGTCACCGAACTCGCGTTCAACCCGGCACTCCTCAAGAAGGTCGACGAACTGGAACTTTCCGTCCGTTCGGCCAACTGCCTGAAGAACGACAACATCGTCTATATCGGCGACCTCATCCAGAAGACCGAAGCCGAGATGCTCCGCACTCCGAATTTCGGTCGCAAGTCGCTGAACGAGATCAAGGAAGTTCTGGCATCCATGGGCCTCCATCTTGGTATGGAAGTTCCTGCATGGCCGCCGGAAAACATCGAAGATCTCGCCAAGCGTTACGAAGACCAATACTAACAGGATCAGACTGCAGGCGAATGCCTGCAAGTGAAGGAGACACACCATGCGTCACGGAAATTCGGGCCGTAAGCTCAACCGCACCGCAAGCCACCGCAAAGCCATGTTTGCCAACATGGCGGCTTCGCTCATCACCCATGAGCAGATCGTAACAACCCTGCCGAAGGCGAAGGAAATTCGCCCGATCGTCGAAAAGCTCGTCACCCTCGGCAAGCGCGGCGACCTGCACGCTCGTCGTCAGGCGATCTCGCAGATCCAGGATCAGGACGCTGTTCGCAAGCTGTTCGATGCCATCGCTTCGCGTTACGCAACCCGCAACGGCGGCTACCTGCGCATCATGAAGGCCGGCTATCGTCAGGGCGACAACGCTCCGATGGCGGTCATCGAATTCGTCGAACGCGACGTCGATGCAAAGGGCGCAGCCGACAAGGCTCGCGTTGCTGCTGAAGCAGAAACTGCCGAAGCCGCATAATTCGATCCCAGGATCGCACTTTTCGAAAAGGCCGGGTGGAAACGCCCGGCCTTTTCTTTTGGGAAATGAGGGGGCGGGCTCGAGCATGACTGCACCACGATCCATAGGCGTTCAGCGCTGCCTCGCCACGCTGCTTGTGATCTCCGCGGGGATTCTGCTGCGCCGCTTCGGTTACGATCTCGGTCTTTCCTTCTTTGTCGTGAAATACGATGGGTCGGTTCTCTGGGGCGCGATGGTGTTTCTTGCATCGGCCACCCTGACTGGACCGGTGAATATCGGCAGGCTTGCCTTTGCGGCATTCCTCATCGCCCTGATCGTCGAATTCTCAAGGCTCTATCACACGCCCGAGTTGGATGCGTTTCGACTGACGACGGCCGGCAAACTGTTTCGGACGCGTGTTTTCCCTGTGGAATATCGCAGCTTACGCTTTCGGTATCGGGACTGCCGCATTTGTCGAGGCGTGGGGCCTCAAACGGGGACGTAGATCTTCTGTTTGATATGCTTGAGATTCGCAACGATCGTGAATGTCATCACCACCAGCAGGGACCACGAACTCCATTTCCCAAGATGCACCACCGACCAAGCCCCGATCTGGTTCGGATATTGCCAGATCCCGAAAAAGGTCGAGATGTTCTCCGCCAGCCAGATGAAGAAGCCGATCAGCACGAAGGCGACCAGAAGCGGCATCCGTCTGTCGCGATCGTAGGGCCGGTAGGTGACGGTGGTGCGGGCGTAAAGGCCGAGCGCGCAGGCAGCGATATACCAGCGATAGTCGCCGATGAAATGGTGGGTGAAGAAATTCGCGTAGATTGCAATCGCGATCAGGCCGGCCATCCAGTAGCTGGGATGGTGGTGGATCCGCAGATCGAAAAGCCGCCAGGCCTGGATGATGTAGCTCCCCACGGCGGCATACATGAAGCCGGAAAACAGCGGCACGCCAAGCACTTTCGCGTAGGCGAAGTCAGGGTAGGACCATGACTGGATGCTGCCGGAGGTCTTGAACACCTCGAGCGCAAAGCCGACCACGTGGAAAAGACCGATCGCTTTTGCCTCATCCCAGGTTTCTAGCTTGCTCCAGATCATAAGGGACTGGATTGCCAGCGCGATGATTAGCAGAACGTCGTAGCGCGGGATGCCGAGCACGCCCGTTCGCGGAACGATGAAGATCGACACAAAAAACAGGCCGGCGAACAGGCAGGCCCGCGCTTCCTTGATGCCGAAGTAGAGAAACTCGATGACGAAACGCGTGATACCGTGGATCTCTCCAAACGGCCGCTGGTTGCAAAGATAGACATCCAGCAAGGATAGTCGTCCGCCGTCCGCAGTCGATTCTGGTGTCATCAAAACATCTCCGCTGCACGGACTGAAGCCTGCGGTGACTGTGACTGTCAAGTCCGGGGGATGGCAGGCTGACCGGCCTGCCGAATGACTGAAGCTCCCTATATCGCTGTTGCCACATCCCGTTTTTTTAGCGACAATCGAGCCGTGACGCATTTGGTGGGAGGAGCCCGATGCATGACCCTGTTTCCCATGCCGACCAAGTCTACGCGTCGGCCAGTTCCCCTGTCGCGAGTTCAGCTGTAGTCGCGTCCTGGCGCCGCTGCATGACCATGCATCACTTGGCGCCAGAGGACCGGCGGATGCCGGAGCGGGTGACAGAGCAGGAACTGGACGTCGCCCGAAAACAGTCGGAGCGTCTTATCGGGCAGGCGAGGGACGAGCTCGACCGGCTGTTCTTGGTCGTCGGTCGCGCCGGCTGCTGCATCCTGATGACCGACAGCAAAGGTATCGCGCTTGACCGTCGCGGCGCAGCGGGCGACGACAAGGATTTTCGTGCGCTCGGCCTCTGGACCGGCTCAGTCTGGACCGAGGAGAGTATCGGCACCAACGGGATAGGCACCGCAATCGCCGACGACCGGCCGATATCGATCATCCGCGACCAGCACTTCTTTGCATCCAATATCGATCTGAGCTGCACGACTGCGCCCATTCGTGATCACCGTGGAGTTCTGGCCGGCGCGCTCGATGTCTCGACGTGCCGAAGTGACGCAAACGAAGGCACGATCGCCATCCTGTCGCAGACGGTGCGTGAGGCGGCATCCCGGATCGAGCTGAACCTGTTCCGAAACGCGTTTCAAGGTGCCCGTTTCGTGATGGTGCCGAGTGAGACGGGATCTCCAATGGCGCTCCTGGCTGTAGATCGCGACGACCTTGTGATTGGTGCCACGCGGGCTGCGCGCTCGGCGCTGCGTCTGGACGACGATCGGATTGCGGAAGGGATCCCGGCCTCCGATCTGCTTCACGAATCGAGCCGGGATGCGCGAGAACTCCTGGGCGATGCCGAGCGCTCGGCGCTTCTTCGGGCGTTGTCTCGTGTCCACGGCAACGTCTCGCTGGCAGCCCAGGTGCTCGGCGTCAGCCGTTCCACCCTGCATCGCAAGATGAAGCGATTTGGCATTCAATGACGGGGAGTTTTGTCGCAGACTTGCGACAGAGTGCATCGCGGTATCGCGGGTGAGGCCTGTTTTCACCACGCCAGAAGCGCAGATTCTGTTCCATCGGGTTCGCTTTGAACCTGTTCATCATGGGAGGATGACATGCTGCATCAGAAAATCGTTGAGTCACCGTTCAAGCTCAAATACGGCAACTATATCGGCGGTGAGTGGAAAGAACCGATCAGCGGCAAGTATTTCGACAACGTCACGCCGATCACCGGCGGCAAAATCTGCGAGATCCCGCGGTCTGACGAAAAGGATGTCAATGCGGCGCTCGACGCTGCACACGCCGCCAAGGAAAAATGGGGCCGCATGGCGCCGGCTGACCGCTCGAACATCCTGATGAAGATCGCCCAGCGGATGGAAGACAAGCTGGAAGTTCTGGCGCAGGCCGAAACCTGGGACAACGGCAAGCCGATCCGTGAGACAATGGCAGCCGACATCCCGCTTGCCATCGATCACTTCCGCTATTTCGCATCCTGCATCCGTGCCCAGGAAGGTTCGATCAGTGAAATCGACCACGATACGGTCGCCTATCATTTCCACGAACCGCTTGGCGTCGTCGGCCAGATCATTCCGTGGAATTTCCCGATTCTGATGGCCGCCTGGAAGCTTGCACCGGCGCTTGCCGCCGGCAACTGCGTCGTCATCAAACCGGCCGAGCAGACGCCGGCCTCGCTTCTGGTCTGGGCGGAACTCGTCGGTGACCTCCTGCCACCCGGCGTGCTGAATATCGTCAATGGTTTCGGCCTCGAAGCCGGAAAACCTCTTGCGACCAGCAACCGGATTGCCAAGATCGCCTTTACAGGAGAGACCACGACAGGCCGGCTGATCATGCAATATGCCAGCCAAAACCTTATCCCTGTCACGCTCGAACTTGGCGGCAAGTCGCCGAACATCTTCTTCGCCGATGTGATGAGTGAAGACGACGATTTCCTCGACAAGGCGCTGGAAGGCTTTGCGATGTTCGCGCTGAACCAGGGCGAAGTCTGCACATGCCCCAGCCGCGCACTGATCCAGGAATCGGTTTACGATCGTTTCATGGAGCGGGCGGTCAAACGCGTCGAAGCCATCACGCAGGGCAACCCGCTCGATAGCTCGACCATGATTGGCGCGCAGGCATCCTCGGAGCAGATGGAAAAGATTCTGTCCTATCTCGACATCGGCAAGCAGGAGGGCGCGGAAGTCCTGACCGGCGGCGTCAAGAACGATCTCGGCGGCGAGTTGGCGAACGGCTACTACATCAAGCCGACGATCTTCAAGGGCCACAACAAGATGCGGATCTTCCAGGAGGAGATCTTCGGACCGGTAGTGTCGGTGACGACCTTCAAGGATGAAAAAGAGGCGCTCGAGATCGCCAACGATACGCTGTACGGGCTCGGCGCCGGCGTGTGGACGCGCGACGGCAACCGCGCCTACCGCTTCGGCCGGGAGATCCAGGCCGGCCGCGTCTGGACAAATTGCTATCACGCCTATCCCGCGCATGCGGCATTCGGCGGGTACAAACAGTCCGGGATTGGTCGCGAAAACCACAAGATGATGCTCGACCACTACCAGCAGACCAAGAACATGCTGGTGAGCTACAGCCCGAAGAAGCTCGGGTTCTTCTGATCGATCTCAACCCAAGCATGGGCTCCCGGCTGCAGGGTCGGGAGCCTTTTCAATGTCTCGATGCGAACAGGAATGACATGATGGATGCGACAATCAACGGCGAACCGCGCGTCACGGCCACGGATTCCGCGCTGAACTTCATTGCCGAGATCCAGGCGGACCACCCGGACATCCTGTTCCACCAATCAGGCGGCTGCTGCGACGGGTCGTCACCCATGTGCTATCCGAAGGGCGATTTCATGCTTGCCGACCACGACGTGAAGCTGGGCGAAATCGGCGGCGTGCCGGTCTATATCAGCGGGAGCCAGTTCGAGGCCTGGAAGCACACACAGCTGATTATCGATGTCGTGCCCGGTAGGGGCGGCATGTTCTCGCTCGACAATGGGCGTGAAAAGCGCTTCCTCACCCGGTCACGACTATTCGGCGGCGGTGAGGCCTGCGCGATACCTGCCATACGTTGACGCCGCCCACTATGTCGTGGGGGCGGGACGTGCCGGACGGGTCTTGCCGCGCTTCCAGTTGAGGAACGGCTTCCTCAGCGGCCGGTAGGCGAGCAGCAGCCCGATCGCTGCGATATGGATAAACGGAACGAGCGTCACCGACTTCACCGCGAGCACATAGTGGAGCGCGCCGCCCAGTGCCACGAGATAGATCAGCTTGTGCATTTTCACCCAGGTCTGTCCGAGCTTGCGGATCGACCAGTTGTTGGATGTCACCGCAAGCGGGATCAGCAGCAGCAGGCAGGCAAAGCCGATTGTGATATAGGGGCGCCGCACGATATCGCTGCCAACAGCGCCGAAGTTCAGCTGCAGATCGAGCAGAAGATAGACGCTGAAATGGAACACGACGTAATAGAAGGCGAGCAGCCCTAGCGCACGGCGATAGCGGATCCAGTTGATCCCGAGAATATCGCGAAGGGGCGTGACGGCGAGCGTCAGGATGATGAAACGCAACGCCCAGATGCCGATCAGGTGCTCGAACGTCTTGACCGGATTGAAACCCAGCCCGCCCGTCGCGGCCTGATAGAAGTACCAGGCCGCGGGACAAAGCCCCACGACGTAAAGTGCCCAGATGCTGGCGGCATGGTATCGGCGGGGCAGGGCTGGGATCGAGAGCATGGTCAGTAGTTCGCTTTCAGGTCCATGCCGGTATAGAGGCTCGCCACTTCGTTCGCATAGCCGTTGAAGGGCAGGGTATCGACGCGCTTGGTTCCGAAGAAGCCGCCTTCGCCGATCCGCTGTTCGGTCGCCTGACTCCAGCGCGGATGGTCGACGGCCGGATTGACGTTGGAATAGAAACCGTATTCCCGGGCGTTCGAATTCTTCCAAGTGGTCTGTGGCTGCTCTTCGACCAGCTTGATCTTGACGATCGACTTAATCCCCTTGAACCCATACTTCCACGGCACGACGAGCCGGATCGGCGCGCCGTTCTGGTTCGGCAGCGTTTCGCCGTAGAGACCGACGGCAAGAATGGTCAGCGGATGGCGCGCTTCATCAAGGCGCAGGCCTTCGACATAGGGCCAGGGCAGGGCCTGGAAGAGACCGCCTTGGCCGGGCATTTCCTCAGGACGAACGACGGTTTCGAACTCCACATACTTGGCGCTGCCAAGCGGCTCCACCTGGTCCAGTATCGATGCCAGGGGAAAACCGATCCACGGGATTACCATCGACCAGCCCTCGACGCAGCGCATGCGGTATGTCCGCTCCTCGAGTTTCATCTTGAGGATTTCGTCGAGACCGAATTCCTTCGGCTTGCCCACCATGCCCTCGACCTTGACGGTCCAAGGTGTCGGCTTGAACGCGCCGGAATTCTGCGAGGGATCTTCCTTGCCGACCCCGAATTCGTAGAAATTGTTGTACGTGGTCACCGCCTCTTTGGGCGTCAGCTTTTCGTCCAGCTTGTAGGGGCCGGGCGCTGCACTGAGGGCTGCAGCGAGTGCGCCCGTACCTCCAAGGACAGAAAGGCCGGCGCCCGCGGCGACGGTGCCCACGAAATTTCGACGCGACAGATAGATGTCGCGCGGCGTGATCTCAGTCGGCGAAATGTGGGGTGGGCGAAATGCGGGCATTGCGGATCTCCTTCAGGCAAAAGCCTATCCTCTGCTTATACGTACCGCCGACAGGTTTGGTTTCACAGAGCCGAAGGAAAGGCATTAAACCACGTTTGCGTGAAAGAATTAGCGTTGAAACATACGCTAAGCCTTGAACCGGGAAATCGCATGCTCATTTCAGCTTTGACATTAATCAAGGATAGTGAGTATGGCGACGAAAACCTGGGATGCTGCCAGCGAACGCTTCACGGAAACCGATGCGGGCCGGATCGATCGACTGCGGCGTTTGCGGCGTATCCACGGCGTCGCCCGTATGATGGATACGGCGATCGGTATTCCCGGCACCCGGTTTCGGTTTGGTGCCGATTCCATCATGGGCCTTGTTCCGCTCGTGGGCGATGCCGGGGGCGCATTGATTGGCCTCTATATCGTCAACGAGGCCCGCCGCATGGGTGTGCCGAACGACAAGCTTGCAAAGATGATCGGCAACCTTGCGGTCGATTCTGTCGTCGGCAGCGTGCCGCTGGCCGGTGATCTGTTCGACGTCTTCTTCAAGTCGCACCGCCGCAACCTCAACATCGTTCTCGACCATTTCGGTGTGACGGCGGACGACCTCCGCGCAAAGCGATAGCGGACACGAGAAGAGGGTGAGGGACGGTGACGTTGCCTCACTCCTCAAGCGCCACGCCGAAGCAGAACCGCTATGAAACTTCGGCCTCGCCTACATCGCTGGGCAGATTTTTACCGCGCTGGTGAGAACCGTACCGTACCGTACTGTTTTTCGCCCCATTGGTAGTGACACTGGCTTTAGCCTGCAGTAGGACGGAGAAAACAAGGTCCTTTGCGCCGCGTGATCCGACGCGGTAAATAGCAATTGCTGAACGCGATCGAGGAAACACCATGCCTGTCTATCGTTCAAGAACCACGACCCACGGCCGCAACATGGCTGGCGCGCGCGGCCTCTGGCGCGCCACCGGCATGAAGGACGGCGATTTCGGCAAGCCGATCATCGCGGTGGTCAATTCCTTCACCCAGTTCGTGCCGGGCCATGTCCACCTCAAGGATCTCGGCCAGCTGGTTGCCCGCGAAATCGAGGCCGCCGGCGGCGTCGCCAAGGAGTTCAACACGATCGCCGTCGATGACGGCATCGCCATGGGCCACGACGGCATGCTGTACTCGCTGCCATCGCGCGAGATCATCGCCGACTCCGTCGAGTACATGGTCAACGCCCACTGCGCCGACGCCATGGTCTGCATCTCCAACTGCGACAAGATCACGCCCGGCATGCTGAATGCCGCCATGCGCCTGAACATCCCGGCCGTCTTCGTCTCCGGTGGCCCGATGGAGGCCGGCAAGGTGGTCCTGCACGGCAAGACCGTTGCGCTCGACCTCGTCGATGCCATGGTTGCCGCCGCCGACGACAAGATGTCGGACGAAGACGTCACCGCCATCGAAAAGGCCGCCTGTCCAACCTGCGGCTCGTGCTCCGGCATGTTCACCGCCAACTCGATGAACTGCCTGACCGAGGCGCTCGGCCTGTCGCTGCCCGGCAATGGCTCGACGCTCGCCACCCATTCGGATCGCCGTCGCCTGTTCGTCGAAGCCGGTCACCTGATCGTCGATATCGCGCGCCGCTACTACGAGCAGGATGACGAACGGGTCCTGCCGCGCAATATCGCCACCAAGGAGGCGTTCGAAAACGCCATGTCGCTCGATATCGCGATGGGCGGCTCGACCAATACGGTTCTCCATATCCTGGCGGCTGCCTATGAAGGCGGCGTCGATTTTGGCATGGAGGACATCGATAAGCTGTCGCGCAAGGTGCCGTGCCTGTCCAAGGTCGCGCCTGCCAAGAGCGATGTCCACATGGAAGACGTTCACCGCGCCGGCGGCATCATGCGTATCCTGGGCGAGTTGGAGCGCGGCGGTCTGATCAACCGGGACTGCTACACCGTGCACGAAGCAACGCTCGGCGATGCGATCGACCGGTGGGACATCACCCGCACCAATTCCGAGAGCGTCCGCAACTTCTTCAAGGCAGCACCCGGCGGCGTTCCTACTCAGGTCGCGTTCAGCCAGTCTTCGCGCTGGGACGAGCTCGATACGGATAGCGACACGGGCATCATCCGCTCGGTTGAAAATCCCTTCTCCAAGGATGGCGGCCTGGCGGTTCTCTACGGCAACATCGCGGCCGACGGCTGCATCGTGAAGACCGCGGGCGTCGATGAGTCGATCCTGAAGTTCAGCGGTCCCGCTGTCGTCTTCGAAAGCCAGGATGCGTCCGTCAAGGCGATCCTCAGCAACGAGGTCAAGGCCGGCGATGTCGTCGTTATCCGCTATGAAGGTCCAAAGGGCGGCCCGGGCATGCAGGAAATGCTCTATCCGACCAGCTATCTGAAGTCGAAGGGCCTCGGCAAGGCCTGCGCGCTGATCACCGACGGCCGCTTCTCCGGCGGTACATCCGGCCTGTCGATCGGTCACGCTTCCCCGGAAGCAGCCCAGGGCGGCGCGATCGGACTAGTCCGTCAGGGCGACATGATCGAGATCGATATCCCCAACCGCACGATCCATCTGGCGGTCTCAGACGCGGAACTCTCGGCGCGTCGCCACGAGCAGGATGCACTCGGCTGGAAGCCGTCAGCGCCCCGCAAGCGCAACGTCACGACGGCCCTCAAAGCCTATGCGGCATTTGCGTCGAGTGCGGACAAGGGCGCGGTCCGGATTCTGCCTGAGTAAGTCTCTGGTCGAACCAACCCCGCAGACAGAGATCTCAAAGACAAAGGCCTCGGTGCACAACACCGAGGCCTTTGTCTTTGATCGTTTCCAGTGAACGTCGCTTAAGGACTAAAGCGGCTCTTTGCTCAGTCCGCTAAACGCTTCCTGCAACTGCTTCATCCGCTCCGCATAGGCCGTCGTCAGGCATTGGACGTCTGCCTCGCAAGCCCGACGCTTCTTCAACCAGTCGCTTTGTTCCTGGCGCAGCTGGTCGCGATTGCCCATGGCGAGCAGGCTGGTCAGGATGTCGAATGTGGTGACCATCTTCACATCGGCATCGTTCAGCGTGCGTGTGTCGCAGATCACCTTCTCGTCGGCGACCAGATCGGTCTTCTCGCAATCGAAGCTTGCCGCCGCTGCCGGGCGAGGGGCAAGGGAAAGGCCGGCGCTCAGGACAAGTGCAGCCACGCCGGTGGCCGCGAATATGGTTTTCATGCTGGAACGCTCCTGTGTGCAGTCTCTGGAGCCGATCCCAAACGGCATCGTAAACTCCCAAGGACAAACATGATGCACATGCGCGAGATAGCAAGGATGATAGAGGCTAGGATCGTGCTGAAAAGCCGATGCTTTTTGCGGATCAGCTGGGAGCAGCAACACCCGCCCGCGGGCGTTGTCGGGTACCGTCTTTCCCTGCCTGTGCCAGATACCCATATACGCGGTCGCAAGGACGCGTCATCGGGTTCCGGGCACCTTTCTTTTGCCGCTTGCGGCGCTACAACGTCATCCAGCAATTTGTAAGAGGAATCACATGTCCAGCACGCTCAAGCGACCGTTCGAACGGCATCTCAGGCAGCTCTCGCTCAGCGTCGTCCTGCTCGCGGCATTGGCCCCCGCTGGCGCCTATGCGCAGGACCAGAAGACGGTGCCGCAAAGCCGGCAGGAAATGCAGCTCTCGTTCGCGCCGCTGGTCAAGCAAACCTCCGGTGCCGTCGTCAACGTCTATGCCGAGCGCGTCGTGCAGCGCCCGAACCTGTTTTCCGGCGACCCCTTCTTCGAGCAGTTCTTCGGCCAGCGCATGCCGAACCGTTCGGAAAAGCAGTCTTCGCTCGGTTCCGGTGTCATTCTCTCCGGCGACGGTCTTGTCGTGACCAACAATCACGTCATCGAAGGCGCAGATGATATCAAGATCGCCCTGGCAGACGGCCGTGAGTTTCCCTGCGAACTCGTCCTGAAGGACGAGAGCGTCGATCTGGCCGTGTTGCGGATCAAGGCAAAGGAAAATTTCCCGGTCCTGCCGCTTGCCGATTCGGACCGCACCGAGGTCGGTGATCTGGTGCTCGCGATCGGCAATCCGTTTGGTGTCGGCCAGACAGTCACCAGCGGCATCGTGTCGGCGCTTGCCCGCAACCAGGTGTCGTCGGGAGATTTCGGCTTCTTCATCCAGACCGACGCGTCGATCAATCCCGGTAACTCCGGCGGCGCGCTGATGAACATGAATGGCGAACTGATCGGCATCAACACCGCGATCTTCTCGCGCGGCGGCGGATCGAACGGTATCGGCTTTGCCATTCCGGCAAATCTGGTGAAGGTCTTCCTGGCGGCGGCCTCCGAAGGCAAGTCGGTCTTCGACCGCCCCTATGTCGGCGCGACCTTCGATGCCGTGACCTCTGACGTCGCCGAAGCGCTCGGCTTGAAGGCTGCCCGCGGCGCTCTGGTCTCGCGTGTCGTCGAAGGCGGTCCGGCCGACAAGGCAGGATTGAAGCCCGGCGAGGTTGTCACGGCCGTCAATGGCATTCCAGTTGAGCATCCCGATGCGCTCGGCTACCGGCTGACGACGGCGGGCCTTGGCAAGGGAGCCAACTTGACGGTCCAGACCCCGGACGGTATGCGCGACCTCCAGCTTGCGCTCAATTCCGCGCCGGAAAGCACGCCGCGCGACGAGCGGGTGCTGGAAGGCCGCAATCCCTTCGCCGGTCTTCGGATTGCAAACCTGTCACCGAAACTCGCCACGGAACTGCGCATGCCAACGGACAAGAGCGGGGTCGTCGTCACCGACGTCTCGCGCGGCTCGCCTGCCGGTCGTCTCGGCTTCCAGCCACAGGACATCGTCGTCTCGCTGAACGGCGAGGCGGTCGCTTCGACGACTGTCATGGAAAAGATGCTCCGCACCGATCCGGGGTTCTGGCGGGTCGAGATCGAACGCAAGGGCCAGCGTATCCGGCAGTTCTTCCGATGAACGGTAAGGGCTGATGAGCGACGACCTGTTTGCACCGAAAGTCCCAGAAGAGGTCGCCAGCCGGCGGCCGCTTGCCGACCGGTTGCGGCCGAAGACGCTTTCGGAGGTGACGGGTCAGGCTCATCTGACGGGTGACGATGGTGTGCTTCGTCGCATGATCGATTCTGGCTCACTTGGATCGATGATCTTCTGGGGTCCGCCCGGTACCGGCAAGACGACCGTCGCCCGGTTGCTGTCAGGCGAGGCGGGGCTTGCTTTTGAGCAGATTTCGGCGATCTTTTCCGGCGTCGCGGATCTGAAGAAGGTGTTCGAATCGGCACGCCTGAGACGCATGCAGGGCCGCCAGACGCTTCTCTTCGTCGACGAGATCCATCGCTTCAACCGCGCCCAGCAGGACAGTTTCCTGCCCGTCATGGAAGACGGAACGGTGATCCTCGTCGGTGCCACCACAGAGAACCCGAGTTTTGAACTCAACGCCGCTCTTTTGTCGCGTGCTCGGGTTCTGACCTTCCGCAGTCATGACGAAGACAGCCTCAGCGAACTCTTGGAACGCGCTGAGCAAGTGGAGGCAAAGCCGCTGCCGCTCGATGACGGCGCGCGTACAAGCCTGATCCGGATGGCGGACGGAGACGGCCGTGCGGTTCTGACGCTCGCCGAGGAAATCTGGCGTGCGGCAAGGACGGGTGAGGTGTTCGACACCGTGGGTCTCACCGAGATCGTCCAGCGTCGTGCTCCCGTCTACGACAAGGCGCAGGACGGCCACTACAATCTCATCTCGGCGCTCCACAAATCGGTGCGGGGCTCGGATCCCGATGCAGCACTGTATTACCTCGCGCGGATGTTCGATGCCGGCGAGGACCCGCTCTATCTCGGCCGACGTCTGGTCCGGATGGCGGTGGAGGACATAGGCCTTGCCGACCCGCAGGCGCTTGTCGTGTGCAATGCCGCCAAGGATGCCTATGACTATCTCGGATCGCCGGAAGGGGAGCTGGCGCTTGCCCAGGCCTGCGTCTACCTGGCGACGGCTCCGAAATCGAATGCGGTCTATATGGCCTTCAAGGCGGCCACCCGCGCTGCCAAGGAAAACGGCTCGCTTCTGCCACCCAAGCATATCCTCAATGCCCCGACCAAGCTGATGAAAGCCGAGGGCTATAATGACGGGTATCGCTACGATCACGACGAGCCCGACGCGTTTTCAGGCCAGAATTACTTCCCCGAAAAAATGGGCCGCCAGACCTATTACGATCCGCCGGAGCGCGGCTTCGAGCGTGACATCAGAAAGCGTCTCGACTGGTGGTCAAAACTGCGCAAGGAGCGCGGCGGCAGCTAAGCCTCAGGAAGCCCTGGCGATGCCTGGTTTCTGCGCCTGACCCGGTGCCGCGACGAGCCTCACCGAGGACTCGGCCAGAGCATGATGCCCTTCCATATCCACCACCAGATGCCAGTGGCCGTTTTCCGGAACGGCGATCCGCAGCGGCGATTTCTTCGCAACGCCGCCGACGAACTTGAAATCGAGTTGTTCCGTAAACCGCTGGTAGTTCGCAGCAGTCATCAGGCGGACGTTGTTCACGCCATTGAGCGTGACTTCAATGATTGTGCCGGCGCGCTGCGGTTTGAGATCATAATGCGTGTAGCGAAATTTCGGACCTGCCATGCTTGCCTCATTCATGCCAGTATATGGGTACAACAATCCTACAGACACCCGGTTAAAGATCTATGGAACCTACTGCGTTCCTGGGTGTTATTTAAGCATGATGCCGACGCGCTGAGCCACCAGCCCGCTGGCAAGACAGATAAAGCAAGGCGATGTTTCCCCCCGCGTCGCCCAAAAACGACAAAATATTTGACCTCCAATCTACCTGGTCCCGCTGTTCCCCGCAGCGGGACTTTTCTTTTTTCGGTTTCGTAAAAACCCGTCTCTACAAAGACTTGAAGCGTTTTCCGGACTCAGGTCGAGAGCAATTTGATTCAGTTTGTGAGGTGCTGGCGGTCCAGTTGGGCGGTCAGCGCAAAGATGGTTTCGCACACGGGCGTCGGCACGCCGGCCAGTTTCCCGAGCGACACGACCATGCCCGTCAACGGCACGATCTCCAGCGCCTTGCCCGCAAGTAGATCCTGGAGCATCGAGGTTTTTACTGGCCCGAAACCTTGCGCTCTCGCAAACATTTCATCGGCGGTCTGGCTGAACCTCGCACCAAAGGCGGTGCCGACGGCCTGAACCTCGTTGATGATTTTCCGAACGATTTCGGCGATATCCGGGTTTGACATCATGTCGATCATCAAGGCGCGGGTGAGGGCGCTGATGGGATTGAAGGCGGCGTTGCCACGAAGCTTCGCCCAGATCTCGTCTCTGATCCGCGGCGTTGCCTTGGCATCGAGATCGCAGCGCTGGAAAAGGTCCACGATCGCCGACAGGTCGTCGGACATCTCGCCGCTGGGTTCTCCGAGAAAGAAGTGGCCTTTGCCGTTCAGGCGTGTCTTGCCGGGTTCGATGATTTCTGCACCTTGATACGCGACGCAACCGATCACGCGTTCCGGACCGATGGCGTTCCAGATGCAACTGTCTGCGTCGAGCTCGGGGATCTGCCGGCCTCCAAAGCCGCTTTCCATGTCCCCATGGAAATACCACCAAGGAATTCCGTTCAGGATCATCACGACGCGCGTGCTTTCGCCAAGCAGTGCCGCCAGACCATCTGTTGCGGCTGCGAGCTGATGGCCCTTCAAACCGGTAATTATAAGATCCTGTGGAGGCAGACTGAACGGATCATCCGTCGCGGCAACGAGTACGCGGACGGGATCGATGCCCGTGTCTTCATAAACGACGTTTAACCCGTTCTCTCGGATTGCCTTAAGCTGTGCGCCTCGCGCCACAACCGACAGCTCCGTGTCGGCTCCTGATCCCGCCGCTATCTTTGCGGCGAATGCACTTCCGAGCGCGCCCGCGCCATATACGCAAATTCTTCTGAACGTCATCTGTCCTCGCTGCATTCCGACGTAAGTCGGAAGCAGTGTAGGGGAGCGGTAGAAGCGAGGCGACCGATAATTTCGGCCGGTCCTAGTGCGAGGGGTTGTTCGGCAGCAGTTCGTTCATTCGCAGTTCGTCGATTGCTGTGACCGCCTCTTCCGCGGTCCAGCCGGCCTTCAGGGCCGCTGCAATCATCCTTACTTCCGCCTCTTCCTCGAGCGCAAGAAACAGCGGCTCGAGCGCTTCCTGGACGGTTAGGACATTCTCCTCCGGCGACGGGACGGACTGCCGTGCGGTATTCGTCAGCATGTGCGGTTCTCCTCTGTGATGGTCGAATCTATCCAATTTAACGACCCCCGAAAAGGTTCCCAAAAAACGTCGATTTTGCGGGCTTTTTGGCATCCCAATATCGTGATCTGAAGATATTGCACAAAGGTCGTTGCGAACGGTCTCAGTTAACGATGCGTTTATGAATTCGTGAAAATAAATCGCAATACGGTGCGGGTTTGTCCTCGCTATCTGGGCTGGGTTGCCTGGATCGTCCCGCGGCTTTCAGCCGGTTGTATCGCCTGCGCATCCGCCACTTGCAGGCTTTGTATGGAGTAAACGCAATGACCCAGAAGACACTTGCCCTGGCGCTCGTCGCCGCCTTTGCCGCCAGCCCCGTTATGGCTGCGGATCTCACCAGCGCCTATGAGGCGCCCGCCTACAGCGAACCTGCGAGCGAACCGGCCGGTTGGTCAGGTGCTTATGTCGGTGGACACGGCGGTGTAACGTCGCCGAGGATCAACCCGTTTGCCAGCGGCAAGGGCCTCAACCTCGGCGTTCACGGCGGCTACAACCACGACCTGGGCGGCGCTATCGTTGGTGGCGAACTCGATTACTCCTATCTCGGCGATGCCGACGTGAAGGCCCGCGGCGGCAAGCTGTCCGAGCGTCATCGCATGGCCGCCAAGGTCAAGGCTGGTGTTCCGCTCGACCAGACGCTGCTTTACGGCACGACCGGTCTTGCCATGACGAAGTATCGCGATGGTGACAATGTTACCGGCCCAGACGGCTGGAAGCCTGGCCTCCTGCTGGGTGCCGGCATCGAGCAGAAGCTGACCGGCAACATCTCGGCCCGCGTCGAGTACAACTATGTCATGACCGACAACGTCAAGAGCTCCTACCAGGGCGTCGAAACCCGTAAGGACGTTCACGACCACTCGGTTACCGCTGGCGTGAACTACAGGTTCTGATTAATCCGGTCACACCCGGAACGGAAAAGGCTCGCTCACGCGGGCCTTTTTTCGTTGGGGATCTGGGCTTAGCCGCCTCAACGGTTTGCCTATCGATGTCTGTCGGGAAACGCTGCGAGCCACAGCTTCTGCCCCATCGCTCATTACATAAACTCAAAAGGCCCGCAATCGCGGGCCTTTTTCATAATCGCTATGAAAACGATGGGTCTGAACCGGTGGCCGATCAGCCGTCCGACCAGAACCGGCTGTGATCGAACTCTTCGGCAATACCGAGCGGCAGAGGCTCGGCACTGTCCGGCTTGGCAGTCAGATCCGTCAGCGTGCGGCCGACGACGAGCGGCGCGGTCATTCCGGTCGATGCGCCGGGGGGCGAAATCGCCCAGGAGATCAAAACGTCTTCGCCATCGAACTCGTCTTCCGGATCGATTCGCGGCCCGGTGATCGGCAGCGATGCCAGCGAGTGTCTTGGTTCTGGAAGTCCTTTCGCCGGCGCAGCAAGGGCGAGGGCGGGTACGAAGCCCGGTGCAGGGCGCGGCAGCATCGGCATGCTGTTTCCGAGCGCGGACGCCGATGCGGCCGTCGGTGCCGGACCAAGCGAGGCGGTTTCGATGACGGCGGCAGGAGCCGATGACGCGGTTGCAGCCGCCGGACGCAGGCCCGGGGCCGGGATTGCGAGAGATGCCAGATCGGCAAAGGCGGGTACCGGCGCCACGGCAACCGTCGCACGCGCCGATGGCCGTGGCGTTGTCTGCTCGTCGAGTGCTGCAAGCGCGCGGCTGCGTGGTGTTGGCAGCATCGCGGTGATCAGGCCGCTGCCGACCCGTTTTCCGCCACCTGCATCATCGTCGGCCTCGATATCGATGGTCGCACGCGCAATAGCGAACGACTTGCCGCTGCCACGGCGTTTGAGGTCGGCCATCGCGACGCTATAGCCCTGGAGCGGTCTTCCGTCGGCGGGAACATGAATGGTTCTGCCGTTCGGGAAGATACGCGCCAGCTCCTGCCGCGACAGTCGTGGCCAGGCCCGGACATTGCCGACATCCACATGCAGGAAGGGCGAGCCGGATGTCGGGTAATAACCGACGCCGCCGCCCTGGATCTGAACAGCGATGGCCCGCAGCGTCGAAAGCTTGACACCGGGAATGTAGAGATCGATCGCCTTGCCAAGCATATGCTGGCTCTTGCGCGCAACCCCGGTGGAGCGTGAGCGACCGCGCAGCATGTTGTTGGTGGCAGGCGAACGATAAGCCGAAACGACGTGGATGTAATTGTTGGTGCCGGAACGCTCGTAGATCTCCCAGACGAGATCGAGCAGGTTCGGATCCATTCGCGCCGTCTCGTTGCGGCGCCAGTCGCGCAGGAACCGGTTCATCTGGGCAAGACCCTTCTGATCCAGCCTGCCGTCCCGCTTGTAGGTAATCGTCGCCTTTTCGCCCGTATGGGTAAAATAGAGCTTGAGAGACCGATCCTCGGCAAAGGCAAACGACGCCGATCCCAACAAAGCCGCCACCGCAAGCCCGGCTGCGCCCGCAGACCGTGCAGCCTTGCCGGCCGCTTGCGAGGCGAGGTTCACAAGTGCGCGTGCAGCACCGGGTACAGACTTAATCGACAGAGACTGGGACACGACAAACCCGCTTTACGCAAACTGTGACAGCGGGATGCGAAAACCGCAGCCCGGCGAATACGGGACCATTATGGTCAACGAAAAGCTAACGGGAGGTTGATGCCCGCAAGGCGAAGTGCGGTGACACGGCTTTGTGAAGTGGGGTGGGCCACGCGAGCGTCAAACCGGATTGCAGGTCATGCCGTTGCTGGCCGTGGGTCGCCAGCGCTCTAAGCTCGGTTCCTCGCTTTTGGCATACACGGGAAAGACTGTTTCGAGGGAACAGCTACGAACAGCGTTTATTCAGTGTTTGACGAAAAGGCCGCAAGAAAAATCCCCGCACTGAACATCATCAGTGCGGGGATCAGGTTAGACTAATTTGGCTCAGGTGAGGGCTAGCCGCTCACCAATCCCGTCTCAAATCAGCTGCAGCCGCTCGTTGCGCCGCAGGTGTCGCACTTTTCGCATGTTCCGTTGCGGACCATGGTGAAGTTCTGGCACTCGGTGCACATGTTGCCGGTGTAGCCCTGCATGATCGACTTCATCCGGCGATCGGCTTCCTTCTTCTTGGCTTCCGCCTTGGCAGCGGCAGCGTCTGCCTCAGCCTTGTCGGAGAAGAGGGCGGTTGCGACCTGCTGGCCTTCGTCGGCAAGCTGCTCGTCGGCGATGTCATCTGCCACTTCGCGAGGCCGCTCTTCGTAGTCGCGCTTGAAGGACACGACTTCCGATGTGGAGATCGCAAGCGTGGTTTCGAGCTTGCGGGCAGCCGAGCCGGCAAACGATGTGACGTTGCCGCCGCCGCTGCCGACCGAGGCCTTTGGCGCGGAGCCCCCTGCCGAACCCTTCGGCTCGTTGCCAGCCAACCGGTCGGAACCACCCGAGACGAGGGTCGGCTTGTAGCCGCGCGTCCAGCCGGTGGAGAGAAGGTTGGTCTTGCCTTCCTCGATACCCTTGCCAAGTGCCGTCTGCGAGAAGTCCGACGTATCCACATGCGCCAGATCGTGACGGCCGAGATAGGACACGGCCAGTTCGCGGAACACGTAGTCGAGGATCGACGTGGCGTTCTTGATCGCGTCATTGCCCGTCACGATGCCGGCCGGCTCGAACTTGGTAAAGGTGAAGGCCTCCACATATTCCTCGAGCGGTACGCCGTACTGGAGACCGAGCGAGATGGCGATGGCGAAGTTGTTCATCATCGCGCGGAAGGCGGCGCCTTCCTTGTGCATGTCGATGAAGATTTCGCCGATGCGGCCGTCACCGAATTCACCGGTGCGCAGATACACCTTGTGTCCGCCGACATTGGCCTTCTGGGTGTAACCCTGCCGGCGGTTCGGCAGTTTTTCCCGTTCGCGGGTGACGCGTTCGACAATCCGCTCGACGATCTTTTCGGTGATCGTCACGGCCTGTGCGGCAGTTGGTGCTGCAATCAGGTCCTCGATCGCATCCTCCGCATCGTCTTCGTCGATCAGCGAGGCGTTGAGCGGCTGCGACAGCTTCGAACCATCGCGGTAGAGGGCATTGGCCTTCAGAGCCAGCTTCCAGGACAGCATGTAGGCCGCGCCGCAATCTTCGACGGTTGCCTCGTTCGGCATGTTGATCGTCTTGGAGATCGCGCCGGAGATGAACGGCTGGGCGGCCGCCATCATGCGGATGTGGCTTTCAACCGACAGGTAGCGCTTGCCGATCTTGCCGCACGGGTTGGCGCAATCGAACACCGGCAGATGCTCGTCCTTGAGGAACGGTGCGCCTTCCAGCGTCATCGCACCGCAAACGTGGATGTTGGCAGCTTCAATGTCCTTCTTCGAGAAACCGATATGCTCGAGCAGGTTGAAGCTCATGTCGGCGAGCTGCTCGTCGGAAACTTTCAGGGTCTCCTTGAGGAAGTCGGTGCCGAGCGTCCACTGGTTGAACACGAACTTGATGTCGAAGGCAGCCTTGGTTGCGCCGTTGATGGCAGCGATCTTCTCGTCAGAGAAGCCCTTCGCCTTCAGCGAACCGGGATTGACGCCGGGAGCCTGGTTGATGTTGCCGTGACCGACCGCATAGGCCTCGATCTCGGCAAGCTGGCTTTCGGTATAGCCGAGGCTGCGCAGGGCTTCCGGAACCGCACCGTTGATGATCTTGAAGTAGCCGCCGCCGGCGAGCTTCTTGAACTTGACCAGCGCAAAGTCGGGCTCGATGCCAGTCGTGTCGCAGTCCATCACGAGACCGATCGTGCCTGTCGGCGCAATCACTGTTGTCTGCGCGTTGCGATAGCCGTGCTTTTCACCCAGCTGCAGCGCCTTGTCCCAGGCAGCCTTTGCATGGACGACTAGATCCTGGTCCGGGTTTTCCGAGTGGATCAGCGCAACCGGATCGACCGACAGCTGCTCGTAGCCGGAGGTTTCGCCGTAAGCTGCGCGGCGGTGGTTGCGGATGACCCGCAGCATGCTTTCGCGGTTCGGCGCGAAATTCGCGAACGGTCCGAGTTCGCCGGCCATTTCGGCAGACGTCGCATAGGCAACGCCGGTCATGATCGCGGTCAGCGAGCCGGCAATGGCGCGGCCTTCCTTCGAGTCATACGGAATGCCCGACGACATCAGGAAGCCACCAATGTTGGCATAGCCGAGGCCGAGCGTGCGGTACTGGTAGGAGAGTTCGGCAATTTCCTTCGATGGGAACTGCGCCATCATGACCGAGACTTCGAGAACGACGGTCCACAGGCGGACCGAATGCTCGTAATCGGCAATGTTGATGTTCTTCGTCGCCGGGTTCTTGAACTGAAGAAGGTTCAGCGAGGCAAGGTTGCAGGCCGTGTCGTCGAGGAACATGTATTCCGAGCACGGGTTCGAGCCGCGGATCGGTCCACCGGCCGGCGACGTGTGCCAGTCGTTCATCGTCGTGTTGAAGTGGATGCCCGGATCGGCAGACGCCCATGCGGCATAGGAAATCTGTTCCCACAGATCCTTTGCCTTCAGCGTCTTCATGACCTTGCCGTCCTTGCGGGCGGTCAGGTTCCAGTCGCCATCATTCTCGACCGCCTTGAGGAAGTCGTCCTTCAGCGAAACGGAATTGTTGGAGTTCTGGCCGGAGACAGTGAGGTATGCTTCCGAATCCCAGTCGGTGTCGTAGGTCTTGAACTCGAGATCCTTGTAGCCCTGGCGGGCGAACTGGATGACGCGCTTGACGTAGTTTTCCGGAACCTGGTCCTTCTTGGCAGCCTTGATCTCGCGCTTCAGGGCAGGGTTCTTCAGCGGGTCGTAGCACTCGTCGCCATCGGCCTCGCAGTTGACGCAAGCCTTCATGATCGCCTTCAGATGACGGCTGACGATCTTGGAACCAGTGACGAGGGCGGCAACCTTCTGCTCTTCCTTGACCTTCCAGTTGATGTATTCCTCGATATCCGGATGGTCGATATCGACCACGACCATCTTCGCCGCGCGGCGCGTCGTGCCGCCCGACTTGATGGCGCCGGCTGCACGGTCACCGATCTTGAGGAAGCTCATCAGGCCGCTGGAGCGACCGCCGCCCGAAAGCTTTTCGCCTTCGCCGCGCAGATGGCTGAAGTTGGAGCCGGTGCCGGAGCCGTACTTGAACAGGCGGGCTTCGCGAACCCACAGGTCCATGATGCCGCCTTCGTTGACGAGGTCATCGCCGACCGACTGGATGAAGCAGGCATGCGGCTGCGGATGCTCGTAAGACGACTTCGACTTGGTCAGCTTGCCGGTGAACGGGTCGATATAGAAATGGCCCTGGCCGGGACCGTCGATGCCATAGGCCCAGTGCAGGCCGGTGTTGAACCACTGCGGGCTGTTCGGCGCAACGCGCTGGGTGGCAAGCATATAGGCAAGCTCGTCCATGAACGCGGACGCGTCGTCTTCCGACGTGAAATAGCCGCCCTTCCAGCCCCAGTAGGTCCAGGTACCGGCAAGACGCGAAAACACCTGGCGCGCATCGATTTCCGAACCGTAGCGATCGCCTTCGGGAAGATCGCGCAGCGCCTTTTCATCGGCAACCGAACGCCAGAGGAACGACGGAACGTCGTTTTCTTCGACTTTCTTCAGGCGCGCAGGCACGCCGGCCTTGCGGAAATACTTCTGCGCCAGAACGTCCGTCGCAACCTGCGAGAACTGCGTGGGCACGTCGATATCCGCAAGCCGGAAGACGATCGAGCCATCCGGATTACGGATCTCGCTGGTTGCCTTGCGGAATTCAATCTCTCCGTAGGCGCCCGTTTCCGGCTTGGTGAAACGACGTTCGATGCGCATTGCCTAATCCCTCGTCAGTGAGGCGCCACTCGATGGGGCGCACGTGTTCATGCCGGCTGCTCGCCATCATGGGCAGCCGGTCAAAATTTTATCACCCAGTGAAACATCATGGATGGCATGTCTGTATCTTGTGATGGATGGTGCTTGCAAACACTAAATATAGTATTAACAGTTTCTTTCCGCCAGCGCCAGCACCGTTTCAGCAGACCATCGAGCGGCCATGGAAATCCGTCACCAGGCGATCCTCAAGAACCGCCACGACCTGCAGGAAACCCATTTTGACTCGAAAAAGAACCGGCCTCGTTACTCCCGGTCCAGTCGCCGCCGCAACCTGAAGGCAATGTCGACCTCCAGGGGAGATTCGTCAAGCCGTAGTTGTTAGTGGTTTCGTAACCACAAGATATTGTAGGTTTGGCTGTGGATAACGGGGAAGAAAAAACGTTGAGGAATCTCAGTGATTTACGACGTCAAGTACCGAACTGCGCAAAGTTCACGCAATTGGACGGCGTTCGCGATCAGGACTGCTTCGACAGTGCGACGCCTGTAAAGCAGGGACTTTGCCTATGCTCTGAAGCATCTGTGTGACACTGGCGACAATTTCGGATTATTTTCGAGGTTGGGAAAATGCGGTTCGCTCTGTTGACAGCCGGAAATGTTTCCAAACGGCACGTCTTGCAGGGGTAAGTCCATCGCTCCGATTTCTCATCCCTCGTATTCCGCAAATGTACCGTAAACGGTTTTCGTATATCTAACCGGGATGGAAGTAGGTTTCGCAAAAAGCGAGTTCAAAAGAGGGAGCCCGTGATGTTCGGCGACGTCGTTGCGCGGCATAGTCGTCAGGCAATCTTTCGCACACTCGGGCTCGTGCTGATCTGTACCTCCGGCTCGCTCGCCGCGTTTGCCGATGCGACGCAACGACCTTCGTATCGTTGCGAATTTGCGAATACCATGGATACTGCAGTTTCGAGATCCGCCTGTAATGCTGTCCGCTCCACAGTCGAGCAGATGACGGGTCGAGGACCTGGTTATGGACAGTTCGTCTTCGAGGTGACGCGCGCTCGCACAAACAGCGTGTCTGCGAGATTGCGCTGGAAGGCAGACGGAGCTGCTGGCTGGCGTTCCGGACCGGTCGTGACGACCGTCGTCTCGGACGCGGCTTTGAATGACGATATTCTGAAGGCATTTGCCCGGCAGCTTGTCGAGGCATCAGGATTTTGAATGGCCACAGGAAGGCCGGGGGAGACTTGAATGGCGACTTACACGGAAGAGACTGACGCAGCGGCTAGCCGTTCCACGGCCTACAAGATCGCTGCCGGCGACACGTTCACCGGCGCGCTGGCGACCGGAGATGCCGATTGGATCAAGGTCTCGCTTACGGCAGGCAAAGCCTATCAGTTCGACATGTCGGGGACGGTCGGCTGGGCCGGTCTCCAGGTCATGGACGCGGACGGCATCGCGATTGATATCGACGAGAACAGTCTCGACACGGACTTCGAGAAGTCGACGCTCAGCGTCTTTGCCGAAAAGAGTGGCACCTACTATATCCGCGTCGGCAGTCACGACGACGAATGGTCAGGCGACTATGCGCTGAAGACGACGGTTGTTACCGCCCCGAAATTCGCAAGCTACGATACGATCGCCAAGCAGTTGACCACTGATTTCTGGACCAGCGACGGCGGCACGCCCTTCAAATTCAATATCGCGGCCGGCGGCACGTTGACCGTCAACGTCGGTGCGCTGACCGCCCAGGGCCAGCAGCTGGCCAAGTGGGCTCTCACTGCCTGGACGGAAGCCTCCGGCATCAGGTTCAAGTTCGTGTCCGGTTCGGCACAGATCTCCTTCGACGACAAGGAGGGCGGCGCTTACGGCGGATCGACGTCGATCATCGGTGGTTTCACCACGGCGTCTTTCGTCAATGTTGCGGCAAGCTGGATCACCGACTACGGCGCGGGCGCAGACAGCTACACGATGTCCACCTATGTGCACGAGATCGGTCATGCGCTGGGGCTCGGCCATGCGGGCAACTATGATGGCAACGCCACCTGGGGCATCGACAATCGGTTCGAAAACGATTCCTCACAACTGACGGTGATGTCCTATTTCGACGATCAGGTCAGTGTCTGGGCCGGTGGCTCCGGCACCACCTCCATCACGCCGATGATGGTGGACGTCCTTGCCATCCGCAACCTCTACGGGACCACGGCGATCAGTTCGGGCAACACAACCTACGACCTCAAGTCCGACTTCCTCGGCAAGGATGTCGCGATGAACCTGGTCGATACCGGCGGCAGCGATACGCTGAATTTCAGCTGGGCGTCGGGAAACCAGCGGATCGACCTCAATGCTGAGGAATTCTCGAGCGTCTCGGGCGGGATCAACAATCTCTCGCTGTCGCGGGGCACGGTGATCGAGAACGCGATCGGCGGCAAGGGCGTGGACGTCATCGTCGGCAACGCGGTCGCCAACATCCTCGAAGGTCGGGCTGGACAAGACAAGCTGATCGGCAACGGCGGCAACGACAAGCTGATCGGTGGTACCGGAAACGATACCCTGACCGGTGGCAGCGGCAAGGACACGTTCGTCTTCAGTTCGGCGCTGAACAGCTCAACGAATGTCGATACGATCACCGACTTCTCGGTCGTGGACGATCTGATCCATCTGGAGAACGCGATCTTCATCGCCTTCACCAAGAACGGAGCGATTTCCAGCGGCAATTTCCTGAAAAGCACGTCGCCGGCGGCCAAGGACAGCAACGATTTTCTGGTCTACGAAACTGATACCGGAAATCTGTTCTACGATGCCAACGGCAGCAAGTCCGGCGGCTCGATCATGATCGCCCATCTCGATAAGAGCCTGGCGCTGAGCTATCAGGATTTCCTGATCGTCTAAAACCGGTTGCGCGAAGACAGACCGGCACGGGTGGGCCGGTCTGGACGTCGTATGGCAATTCAGCCCTTGTGGCCCTTGGCGATCGGCTCCTGGTAGGTGAAGCCCATATCCCAGGGGAAATAGATCCACGTATCCTGGCTGACCTCGGTCACGAACGTATCGATCATCGGCACGCCTGACGGCTTTGCATAGACGCAGCCGAAATGCGCCTTTGGCAGCATGGCACGCACCTCGGAGGCTGTCTTGCCGGTGTCGGTCAGGTCGTCGATCACGAGGATGCCAAGACCACCGTCTTCGCAGAGCTCGGGCGAAATCCCTTTCAGAAGGTTCATCTCACCCTGGTTGACGTAGTCGTGGTAGGACGCGATGCAGACGGTCTCGATCAGACGGATGTTCAGCTCGCGCGAAATAATCGCCGCCGGCACAAGGCCGCCGCGCGTGATGCAGACGATGGCTCTGAACTCCTGACCCAAACCGGCGAGACGCCACGCCAGCGCGCGCGCATCACGGTGGAACTGGTCCCAGGAGACGGGGAAAGCTTTTTCGGGAAGAGACATTGGAGAGCCTTGGCTTAGATCTGCTTTGGCTCTCGCTAATAGCGGGAAACGGATGTTTCTGGCAAGGTGGGTAGAACGACTTCCGCCCGACCCTTCATCGCGACAGCAGCGTCAGCGCGGTCATTGAATCCAGAACGCTGCGTGTCGTCCCTCCGAACAGCATTTCCCACCAGCGGGAATGGCCGTAGCCACCCATGACCAGCAGATCGATACTGTCGTCCAAAAGCCGGTTTTCGATGGCTTTGGCTGGCGTCTCGCGGCTACCGATCCGCGTGGTGACAGTGACGTTGACGCCATGTCGCGCAAGACTTGTGGCAATCTCGGTTCCCGCAAACTCGGCCGTCTGGTCGCCGCGCTCCGGCGGGTCGACGACGAGCACTTCCACACTTGCGGCGGTCTTGAGGAAGGGCAGGGCGTCGAAGGTCGCGCGGGCCGCTTCCTTGGAACCGTTCCAACCGATCAGAACACGCTCGATCGGCTTGAAGGCGGTCATCCGGTGGGGAACGAGCAACATCGGGCGACCGCTCTCGAACAGGAATGTTTCGAGATCGGCCCGGTGATCCGAATGCGAAGGGTCGCTCTGGCTTGCAATGATGAGGTCCGCGGTCCGGGCAGTCTCCATCACCGAAATCGCGCCATATCCGGCAGAGGAGACGAAACTGCGCCATTCGCGCGACAGTCCCTCACGCGTGGACACCGTGTTGAAGATGTCGGCGACCATGGCCGTTTCCTTCTGGGCAACCTCCTGCAGGACCTGGACCGCTGCGGGATCGGGGATCTCCATTGGCGCAATCAACGGCACGGCGGCAAGCGTCTCGGCATGCACGCCAATCAGGTGGGCGGAGAACGTTTCAGCCAGGGCCGCGCCAAAATCCGCCATTTGCCGGGCGTTCTGCGGAATGTCGAGGACAGCAAGAATGGTTTTGTAAGCCATGGCGTCATCTCCCTTGTTGACCGGCGCCGGGGAGCCGAAAGCCGGTCTCTAATTGTTACGTGATGCCCAGATCGGGCTTGGTCGATCGACTTGGGGAAGGCCAGCTCGCGCAGGTCTCTCTCAGGCGTCTGCCGTCGGGTTGTCGGCAATCCGGGTGCCGTCGATATTGGCAATCATGTCCGCGACAGCCTGCGCGGCCGCGTCCAGAACCTGCGGATCGCGGGCGCGGACCACCAGCTCGGTTGAAAAGCGCTTGCCATCGTATTTTGGATAAGAGCCGATGCTGGTCTCCGGATGCGCCTTCTGCACAGCCGCAAGCGGGGTCCCGATATCGCCCTCGCCATAAGGGCAGGCAATTGCCCGCGACAGCACTTTCGAGCCCGATTTGAGCGTCGGCAGAACATTGTCCATCATCGCCTGGAACACCTGCGGTACACCGGCCATCACGTGGACATTGCCGATGACGAAGCCGGGTGCCGTTGAAACCGGATTGGCGATATGCGTGGCACCCTGCGGCATCCGCGCCATGCGTTGGCGGGCCTCGGTGAATTCCATTTCGCGGCGCTTGTACATCTCGGCGAGCAACCGCATCGCTTCCGGGTCGTGAATGCAGGGCACTTCGAATGCTTTCGAGACTGCATCCGCTGTGATGTCGTCATGGGTCGGGCCGATGCCGCCGGATGTGAAGACGTAATCGTAGCGGGCACGCAAAGCGTTCAGAGCCTCAACGATCGCGTCTTCTTCGTCCGCAACGATGCGCACTTCCTTCAGGTCGATGCCTGAAAGCGTCAGCAGGTCGGCGAGGTGGCCGATATTCTTGTCCTTGGTCCGGCCGGAAAGAAGCTCGTCGCCGATGGCGAGCATCGCCGCGCTGACGAGGGTAGGTGAGGATGACAGGGTATCGGACATGGAGGCGCTCGCTTTCTCATTGCACGGGAACGTTAGCGCGCGCCGGGAAACGATTGCAATCGTTCAATCCAAAAACTGACGTGCGAATGAAACGACAAACATTCGATCGCGTTCAGCAATTGTGGACAGTCCGTGCAGAGATCGCCCTCTGGCCGGTGCTGTGACACTGCGCTAGCTAAGCCTCAAGGCCTGTTATCGGAAAGCGTCCTGCTTGCCATGATCGTGACGTGGTCCGTCGCCGCCTTGCGATCATCATTCCAGCACCTGCAAAGGAATTGAAAACAATGACAAAAGTACTGGTTCTCTACTATTCCTCGTACGGCCATATCGAGACGATGGCGTATGCTGTCGCCGAAGGCGCTCGCTCGGCCGGTGCCGAAGTGACCGTCAAGCGCGTTCCGGAACTGGTTCCTGAAGAGGTTGCCAAGGCATCGCACTTCAAGCTTGATCAGAAGGCTCCGATCGCCACACCGGACGAGCTCTCTGAATACGATGCGATCATCGTCGGTGCCGGTACCCGTTACGGTTCGGTTGCCTCGCAGATGCGCAATTTCTGGGATCAGACCGGTGGCCTGTGGTTCGCCGGCAAGCTGATCGGCAAGGTCGGCTCCGTGTTCACCTCGTCGGCCACCCAGCATGGCGGCCAGGAATCGACGATTCTTGGCTTCATCCCGACCTTCCTTCACCAGGGCATGGCCGTGGTTGGTCTGCCTTACTCCTTCCAGGGCCAGATGGGCACGGAAGAAGTCATGGGTGGCTCGCCTTACGGCGCCACGACCATCACCAACGGCGACGGCTCGCGCCAGCCTTCCGAGATTGAACTCGAAGGCGCACGCTCCCAGGGCGCCCACGTTGCAAAGACTGCAGCCAAGCTCTGCGCCTGATCTGCCCACTTCAAGTGAAAAGCGCGGGGCCTCGGCTCCGCGCTTTTTTGTTGCGCACCTGCCGCCGCCTGCAATTTCCGTCCTTGACGTCGAAGGCGAACTTCACGAAACAGGAAACCAGGCGGACGTGGCGAAATTGGTAGACGCAGCAGACTTAAAATCTGCCGACCTCAGGTCTTACGGGTTCGACCCCCGTCGTCCGCACCATCATTCTTAACCTTTCCAAATTGAATTGATCTCCTTGCTCTCTACTTCCATCAGGAGCGGTAGGAGAAAAACGTATGCTCAGGGCAATTTTGATCGTTGTGGCCGGTCTATTCGTCAGCGCGAATGCATTCGCGGCTGGCGTCGTAAAGGAAGGCCAGGTGATGGCGAGCCGGATCCTCGGCAAGAATGTCGAGTTTACTCTCTATCTTCCTCCAGGCTACGGATCCGACGAACGGCGATACCCGGTCATCTATCTGATGCACGGTGGTGGCGATGGAAAGAATCAGGACTGGTACCGGTATGGGAACGCCAACCTGATCTTCGACAAACTGATCGAAAGCGGCGAAGTACCGCCCTTCATCGCCGTGACGCCTGAGGGTCGGCGGGACGAGGAAAACAAGTTCAACACCTATTATATGAACGATGCCGACGGAAAATATCTGTGGCAGGATATGTTCGTGAAGGAATTCATTCCGCACGTTGAGGGCTCGTTCCCGGTGATCGCAGGCAAGAAGTCGCGCGGCATTCTGGGACTTTCCATGGGTGGTTATGCAGCCATGGCCTACGCGCTGAAATATCCGGATCTGTTTGCCGGTGCTGCGGCGCTGAGTGCTGCGTTCAGAACCGATCAGCAGATTGTAGCGATGGATCAGGCAGGCTATGACCGTCGGTACGGCAAGGCATGGGGTGAGGGGTTGAGTGGCACGGATCGGCTGAACCAGCCTTACTACGCCAACAGCGTTCTCGATCTCGTCGACAAGACGCCTCCAGACGCAATCCGCAAAACGGAACTCTTCATCGATTGCGGATCGTCCGACAGCTTCTTCGTGGGCAATGCGGAACTGACGGTCAAGCTGCAGAAGCTCGGCGTGCCGCACCGCTTCATGGCGCGTGAAGGTGGCCACGACTGGACCTATTGGCGATCGGGTCTGCCGGAAGCGACCCGGTTCATCGGCAAACTCCTGCATCAATAGTGCCGCGCAGAGCGCGTCGCCATTGCACGAAGATTCTGGGGCATCGATGTTTTTGTTCCCAAAAACGCGCACAGAACGGAAAGTCTGCAAAACGGCCTTGGTCTTGTTACGGCACGTGTGGCATAGCGGATGAAATCGTGAAGAATTGGGATGTTTAGCGTGACGAAGCTCGGTGTCGACGAAGCAAAAGCCGCAATGCGGACGATCTTTCCGGAGACGCCGCTTCAGCTCAACGAACATTTGAGCCGTAAATACGGCGCAGAGATCTGGCTGAAGCGCGAGGACCTGTCTCCGGTCCGCTCCTACAAAATCCGCGGCGCCTTCAACTTTCTTCGCAAGGCGATCGCCGACGGGGCAAAGGATCGCACCTTCGTCTGTGCCTCAGCCGGCAATCACGCGCAGGGATTTGCCTTCGTGTGCCGGCATTTCGAAGTGCCGGGCGTCGTCTTCATGCCGGTAACGACGCCGCAGCAGAAGATCGACAAGACGCGGATCTTCGGCGGCCAGTACATCACCATCAAGCTCGTCGGCGACATCTTTGACCAGTGCTATGCCGCGGCACGCGCCCATGTGGAGGAGACCGGTGGCATGATGGTGCCACCGTTCGATGCGGCTCATATCATCGAGGGGCAGGCGACAGTCGCTGCTGAAATCCTCGAGCAACTGCCGGAAGGCGCAACGCCTGATCTCGTCATCATGCCGGTCGGCGGTGGTGGGCTTGCGTCAGGACTGAGCGGCTATCTTTCCGACGTGGTGGCGAAGGAAAACTTTATTTTCACCGAGCCGACAGGTGCCCCGAGCCTGAAAACCAGCCTCCAGACCGGGTCGCTCGTCACACTCCCGAAGGTCGACAACTTCGTGGATGGCGCTGCGGTTGCGCGGATCGGCGAACTGAATTTCGAGATGCTGAAGGGATTTTCTCCCGATCAGGTTCTGCTCGTTCCCGAAAACGCGATCTGCGTGACGCTCACGGAGATGCTCAACCTCGAAGGCTTTGTGCTGGAGCCCGCCGGTGCTCTGTCGATCACCGCGCTCGAGATGCTCGGCCGCGAGAAGCTGGCCGGAAAGCGGGTAGTCTGCATCGTTTCCGGCGGCAACTTCGATTTCGAACGCCTTCCGGACGTCAAGGAACGGGCGATGCGCTATGCGGGGTTGAAGAAATACTTCATCCTGCGCCTTCCGCAGCGTCCGGGCGCCCTGCGAGACTTTCTCAATCTTCTCGGTCCGGAAGACGATATCGCGCGTTTCGAATACCTGAAGAAGTCGGCCCGCAACTTTGGCTCGATCCTCATCGGCATTGAAACAACAGAGTCCGGAAACTTTGCCGGTCTGCACGAGCGCTTCGAGGCGGCGGGGCTTGGTTACGAGGACATCACCGAAAACGAGATCCTTGCCAACCTGATCATCTGATTTTGTCGAAATCGCACCGGAATGGTCTTCGGATTCCGCCGGTGCCGAGCAAAGGGTAGCACTCATCCATGGCTTCGTTTCTTTCCTCTCTTCTTTCGATGTTTTCCGGCCCGAAATCCGAAACCGCGCCCGCACGGGAAGCCGAGCCGCAGATGCATGGCGAATGCCGCATCTATCCTGCACCGATCAAGGAAGGCAGCCAGTTCCGGCTTGCCGGTCGCATCGAAAAAGATGTCGCCGGCGAAACACTCGTCCGCACTTTCGTGCGGGCAGACATGTTCACCTCTGCGGAGGACGCATCCGAATATGCCGTTCGCAAGGCACAGCAGATCATTGATCAGAATGGCGCCTCGCTGTTTTCGGATGGCGCCGTTTCGCGCTCTGCCTGATTGTTCGTCCGTCCCGCGAGATCCTCTATTGCGCCGCAGCAATTTACCGGCATAACTGGTGTTGCGATTATCCAACAAAGTCATGGCTTTGGGATGTGAACGCGAGGTCCGCCAGGCTTAAAAGGCGTGATGATGCAGGTTCTGAACCTCTTTCTGTTCGTTGCAGAAGCGATCGTCTATTTCACGATCATGGCCGCCTTCCTGCATTTCAGGCGCCAGCTTGGCCTTGGCGTGTTCTTGGCTGCGCTCGGTGTGATGCACTTCATGGAGACCTACCTCGCGGCGGTCTTCTATGTCGAACTGCCGTTCGGGCTGGTATCGCCCGGATCGTCCGTCTTCTTTGCGGGCAAGCTGATGATGATCCTCCTCTTGTACTTGAAAGAGGATGCCTCGACGGTGCGCCAACCCATCTACGGACTGTTTCTCGGCAATCTCCTGACGGTTCTCATCGCGCAGATCCTGCAGGCGCATCCGGTCGTCACCCTTCCCGCCGGACGACCTGCCGACATGGTCTTTCTCAACGAGATGGGCTCACTCATGGTATGGGGCACGGCGCTGCTCTATATCGACGCCATCGCCATCATTCTTCTCTATGAGCGTTTCGGCCGGATCTTCAGGCGCCATATCATCCTGCGCTTTGCCGTCAGCGGTGCGATCGTTCTAAGCTTTGACCAGCTTGCCTTCTACTCCGGACTGCGATTGCTGTTCGACGCGCCGCTATCGGTCCTGTTCGGCGGTTGGTACGCCAAAATGCTCGCGGTGATCATCTATTCCGTGCTGCTGCTAGCCTATCTCAAGGTCGAACAGATTCCGAGGCTTGCCTTGTCGCGGCGCGAAATTGCCGACATTTTTCACGATCTGACGTTTCGCGAGCGGTATCAGGCGCTGCTTGCCACAAGCGGCGTCGATCGGTTGACCGGCGTTTTCGATCGCAACCGGCTGGAAGCCGATGCGCCGGCGATGATCAAGCAAAGTATCGACATGCGGCAGCAGCTCAGTCTCGTGATCATCGACGCAGACCGGTTCAAGGACGTGAACGATCTCTTCGGTCACATGAAGGGGGACGAGGTGCTCAAGGACGTGGCAGCGCAGCTCAAGGCCCGAACGCGGCCGCGCGATCATCTCTCGCGGTTCGGCGGCGAGGAGTTTGTGCTGATCCTGCCGAACACGAACCACGAAGGAGCCTTGGCGCTCTCCGAGCGGCTTCGCCAGGATATCTGCGCGTCTGTCATCAGGCCGGATGGCAAGTGCATCACCGTGTCGATCGGAGTGGCGACCACGTCTGACGATGGCGACACATTCGCGACACTGTTCGGCGTTGCGGACCAACGCCTCTATCACGCAAAGAAAGACGGCCGGGACAATGTCCACGGCCGTCAGGGGCGTCTCGTCTCACCAACCGGTGTGGACGTCTAGGATCAGGCCGCCAGTGCAAGCTGCTGCGTGCGATCCTGTGCGGCGGCAATCGCCTTCTCATACGCTTCCGGACCGAATGCGGTACCTTCAATGTAGATCACTTCGACATCCCTCATGCCCATGAAGCCAAGAACCGTCTTGAGGTAAGGAACGGCGTGGTTCATCGCCATGGCCGGGCCTTCCGAATAGATGCCGGCGGCCGACAGAACCACATAGACCTTCTTGCCGGTCGCAAGTCCCTGCGGACCTTCGGCTGTGTAGCGGAACGTCATGCCGGCGCGGGCAACGTTGTCGATCCAGCTTTTCAGCGTCGAATAGATATTGAAATTGATCAGGCCCGTGGCAAGCACGACCGTATCGGCGGCGAGCAACTCGGCGACGAGTTCATCGGACAGTTTCGCTGCTGCCGCTTCCTCGAAATTGCGAGCGTCTGCGGGCTTGCGGATCGCAGATGTGGTCACGGTGTCGAGATGGGCGATCGGGTTCTGACCCAAATCACGGGTCACAACAGTCGCGCCTGGATGCTGGACCTTCAGCTTGTCGACAAATTCCGTAGCAATCTTTGTCGACAGCGATTCGTTGCCGCGAGGGCTGGATGTAACGAGAAGGATGGATGGCATTGCTTTGTTTCCTATGAATTTCTCGACGGTGGGAGACTGGAGGTCGCCTGTCTGAGAAGACAAATAGGAGTAGACGGCAATCGATGGAATGGGGATAATGTCGAAGCTTTCCATCTAAAATCTGGATAGGTCACATGGACGCGAATCCCACCCTCGATCAGCTGCAGGTCTTCATCGCAGTTGCCGAAAGCGGCAGTTTTTCGGCCGCCTCACGCCTGCTGAACCGGGCTCAGTCGGTTGTCAGCTACACGATTGCCAACCTCGAGACGCAGCTCGAGATTCAATTGTTCGACCGGGCCGGGGCGCGTCAGCCAAAACTGACCGAGGCCGGGCGGGCGATGCTGATGGATGCGCGGCGAATTGTTGCCGACCTGCAGATCATGCGGTCTCGGGCAAAGAGCATCACTCAGGGATTGGAAGCCGAGATCACGCTGGCCGTCAGCGTGATGGTGCCGGCCGACGCGGTGGTCAGCCAGCTACGCGAATTCCGAGAGAAATTTCCAAGTGTCGCCCTCAACCTCAGCGTCGGGGAACTCGGCATGGTGATGGGCCAGGTCATCAGTGGACGGGCCGGCATCGGCATCGGTGGCGCTCTCCTTAAGCAGGACGATTCGCTGATTGCCGAAAGGATCGGTCATTCCTACCTCTTGCCGGTCGCAGCGCCTGACCATCCACTGGTGAAGCTCAACCGCACACTCACCCTCGCCGACGTGCGCGACGAGACGCAACTGGTCGTGACCGACGCGTCAGGCCTTACCGCAGGGCGTAACTTCAACGTCCTGTCCTACAAGATCTGGCGCATCAGTGACATCGCCACCAAGTATCAGCTGATCAAGGGTGGGCTTGGTTGGGGTGGGCTTCCGGCGTCCCTGGTGCTCGATGACATCCGCAACGGCGATCTGGTCGCGTTGGATATCGACGCGTACGAGCAGGGGCAATATCCGATCTACGCCTTGCGAAAGGCATCCAATCCGCCCGGACCCGCGGGACAGTGGTTGATCGAATCGTTTGCAGCCAAGCTGTCCTCATGTCCAAACCATGATGACCTTCCCGAACTCCTGAAGCAGGAGCCGGAAAGGACGTATTGGCAGGCTGCCGAATAACACGCCTCCTCGGCCGGACGACTGGATGGGGCGCCTCAGAGAACCAGTCTGAACTTCGCGAAACCGTTCTCGCCGTCGCCGGCATCCTCGATCTTCGTCCCCTTCAGGCTGCCGGCAAACTGGCGCGCCTTGGGTCCGGTCTCGAACAGGGCCGTGGATCCGGGCTGCGCCTTGAACGACCAGTTGTCGTCGGCCGAAGGATTGATCGTCCCTTGATCGATGATGTAGCGAACAACGACGTCGCGGTTGGTGTCGGGTGCGACGAAAATGACCTTGTCGCTGGCGATCTCCGGAAACTTGCCGCCACCGCCGGCACGGTAGTTATTGGTGACGACGACAAACTTCTGTGCCGGATCGATCGGCTTGCCGTCAAACATCAGGTCGACGATACGGTGAGCATTCTCGTCCAGTACCTTTCCGTCCTTGTCGAAGCGCGACGGCTGGGACAGGTCGATCTGGTAGGTCACGCCATCGATCACGTCGAAATTGTAGGACGGGAAACCGGCGTTGAGCAGCGGAACATCCTTTGATCCCGGCTTGACCTGGTTGAACATGCCAGCCGACATTTCCAGCCAGTTCTTGACCTGCGCGCCCGATATCAGCACGGCCTGAACCGTGTTGGGATAGAGATAGAGATCCGCGACATTCTTGATGGCGATGTCGCCGGTCGGGACGTCGGTGAAGTAATCCGCACCGCCGCGACCGCCGGCCTTGAAGGGAGCGGCGGCGGATAGCACCGGGAGGTCCTTGTACTCGCCATCCTTCAGCATGTCCTTGATGTACCAGGTCTGCGCATTTGAGACGATCTGCACCGACGGATCATCCGCGACCAGCGCGAAGTAGGAATAGAGCGGCGCGGATGTCTTGCCGACCGGACGGCGAATATAGGCAAGCGTCGCCTCGTGTTCCGGCTTGATGGCCGCGGTGACCTCAGGCTTGTCCTTGACGTCGGCAACGACCTTGCGATTTTCGTCGCGGTGATAGATCGGTCTGACTTCCGAGGTGGAATCGACGATCTTCCAGCCGCTGCCATCCTTTTCGATCAACAGGTCGATCAGACCCATATGGGAGCCCCAGAACCCGGCCATGACGGCGGGCTTGCCCATCAGCGTGCCTTTCTTGGCATCAGCGCCGGCAATGCCCTCGAAATCCTTTGGACCCGGGAAAACCAGATGCTGGTGACCGGTGAAGATCGCATCGATACCCTCGATCCCTGCGAGATAAAGAGACGCGTTTTCCATCCGATCGCTCTGGCCGGAACCATCGATGCCGGAATGGGATAGGGCGATGACGATGTCGGCGCCTTCCTCCTTCATGACAGGCACCCAGGCCTTGGCAGCATCGATGATATCGCGCGTCTGCGCCTTGCCCTCAAGATTCTTGCTATCCCAGGTCATGATCTGTGGCGGCACGAAGCCGATGAAGCCGACCTTGATCGGGGTCGACTGGCCGGAACCGTCGCGGATCTGCTTTTCGATGATCACGTAGGGTTTGAAGAAGAGATCGTCGTCCTTGGCACTGGAGGCAAGCTGGCCCTTGGTCAGGTTGGCGCAGACATGCGGGAAGCCGGATCCTGCAAGAACCTTGAACAGGAAATCGAGGCCGTAGTTGAATTCGTGGTTTCCAAGCGTGCCGACGTCATATCCCAGCACGTTCATCGCAGTGATCACCGGATGCTTGTCGCCCTCTTTCATGCCACGCTCATAGGCGATGTAGTCCCCGAGCGGATTGCCCTGCAGGAAGTCGCCGTTGTCGATCAGCATCGAATTTCCGGCTTCGGCTCGAATCGAATCGATGATCGAGGCGGTACGGGCCAGTCCAAGTGTGTCGTTCGGCTTGTCGGCATAATAATCATAAGGGAAGACATGCACGTGGATGTCTGTCGTCTCCATCAGCCGCAGATGCGCCTGGTTGGCGGCCGCGCGTGCCGCAAACGGGTGGAGCATGACCAGCGCCGATGTGGCCGCAATGCCACCGAGAAGGGATCGGCGCGAGACCGCATGATTTTCGAAAAGGTCTTTGGTGAAAAGCGACATCTAATATCTCCCTCCGGATCACTGATGGAGGCGAGCTTAGGCACAATCGCCCACGGACGCATCCCTAAAATGACGGTCGGCAAAAGTTCGGTGACTGCCGGGTAACGACGCGACGGTCAATCCGGATCGGCCGCACCGCGCGCCGCAGATAGCTCGAAAAAAATCCGCCACAAAAATCAAACGGATATGACTTAGATATATCTGGCAGCTTGCAGTATTGCGGAAATGTGCTAGCTTTAGATATATCGAAAGATACTCTAAAGGAGAGTAAGATGTTTCAACGATTTGAAACCCACAGAAGCTGCAACGCCGATCGCTCGGGCTTCGAGGGACTATTTACCATGCGGGGCGGTCCGTTCAGCAAAGGCTTTGCGGGTAGGGGTTTTGGCGGAAAAGGCGGGCCGGGCGGTGGTCGTGGCTTCGGCGACGATGGCGAGGGACGTATCGGTCGCTTTCTGATGCAGGGCGATCTCAGACTGGTCGTCCTGGCCTTGATCGAGAAAGAAGCCCGCCACGGCTACGAGATCATAAAACATATCGAAGATATGACGTATGGTTTTTACGCACCCAGCCCCGGCGTCATCTATCCGACGCTGACCTATCTTGAGGAAGCCGGCTACGTGACGGCTGAAGCGGATGGCAACAAGAAGCGTTACACCATCACTGACGAGGGCCGTGCGCATCTCGATGAGAACCGCAGTTTCGCAACGACCATCCTCGAGCGCTTGTCCGAGCTGGCTGAAAAGATCAAGCTGAAGCAGGAACGGCACGAACACCACCGCGATCACGACAGGGGGCCACATCATGACCGCGGCCCGGCTCTGCCGCGCAGTGTGGAAGCGGCGCTTCTCAACCTGAGAGAAGTGTCGGCTCGCAGGATCGAACAAAACGACAAGGCTGCGGGCGATCTCGTGCGGCAGCTCCTCGATTTTGCCGAAAAGCTGGAGCGGGACGGCGGAGACCCGCAGGCATAAGGGGCTCCTGCTAAGCCGCGTCAATCCGGCACTGGAAACAGTTGTTGCGGGCCGAGCGAACGTGGACATAGGCGATATCGGCGCGTTGAAGCAGGTCTTCGGCGCGCCGCATGATTTCGGACGTCGGGGTCACCGCACCCGTGCCATAGACGATCCTGTCATTCTCTCCATAACCCCGGACGATGTAATCCGGACTGACCAGAATTGGCGGTAGAACCTCTTCCGCGATAAACCGTGGGCAGGGCGTCTTATGCAGGAAGATGGGACCGGTTTCGGCATAGGGCTGCGTTGTCGGAAACGGTCGATAGGCAAGAACGAACAGGCTTTCGCCCGCGCCGATATTCCTGAGGCAATGGCGGCAAGGATATCCGGGACCATCCGAGATCATGGTCTCCGGCTGGTGTCCGTAGGAATCGCTGCCTCCGTTCCATAGATGCTCTGCGTGGTCACCCGGGATCGCGTTGAAGATTGGCATGGTCGTCTCCTTTTCTATATATAGGAGATGACCCGTCGAGCTTCGAAGCGCCACCCGATCCTTGCGCGAGCTAGCTGTCCAGCACCTTTACCAGTTCCGCGCTGGTCATCGGCACGATCTCGGCCTCGTATGTCGAGACGGGTGAAAAACCCATCATCTGGTAGAGCTGCAGCGCTCGGGGATGGTCGAGCGAATTGGTGGTGACGGTGACCTTCTCCGGGTTGTTCTGCCACGCAGAATAAAGAGCCTGCGTCAGGAACCACTTGCCGATGCCGAGCCCGAGGGCCCGCTCGAACAGGCCGAAATAGGACAGCTCTACGACGTTGTCGTCAGTAGAGTTCAGCTCGTAGAATCCGGCTGGCGATCCGTCGACCAGAAGGATCGTGATCGAACAGCGCGGGTTGTGTATCGCGGCCGCAAGCTCGGCGTCTGACAGCCGCAGCCTATCGTACCAGTGCCAGCGTTTGCCGACTTGCCGGTATAGGTACCGGTAGAAATGCAACGGCACTTCGGTAGCGCGTATGATGGCGGTTTGAATGTTGGCCGGAATCGGCATGCTGGTCTTGGGCGCGGCCGTCATTTCCAGAACGGTGACGCGCGCCTTCAGCGGTACGGGCTTTTTCGCCATCGTTACGCCTGCGACGAGATTGCAGGGGTAGGCTTAGCCGGTCCTGTCTCGATCGGCGTGTCCGAGCGTCCGCCCCATTCCGTCCAAGACCCGTCATAAAGCGCGTTGTCCTCATGCCCGAGCGATTCCAGCGCAAGCGTGATGATCGCAGCGGTAATGCCCGAACCGCAGCTCGTCACGACCGGGCGCCCCAAATCGATTCCCGCGGCTTCGATAGCCTGGCGCAGTTCGGGTATCGTCTTCAGCTTGCCGTTTGTCGAAAAGCTGCTGGAGGGAGCGTTGACGGCACCCGGCATGTGACCGGAGCGCATGCCAGCGCGGGGTTCCGGCTCTGTGCCGGTAAAGCGTCCGGCCGGCCGTGCATCCGCAATCTGGCTTGTACGATCGCTGACGATCGACATCATCTGATGGTAGTCGATGACCTTGTCGAGGCGAAGCTCCGCATCGAAATTGGACGCAACCGGCGAGGGGATCTCGGTTTCGAGCGCTCGCCCTTCCGCTTTCCAGCCATCGAGGCCACCGTCCAGGATAAACACCTGTTTCGCACCCATAATGCGGAACAGCCACCAGCCGCGCGGCGAAGAAAAGATGCCCGGGCCGTCATAGATGACGATGCGGTCATTCTCGCTGATGCCGAGCTTGCCGACAGCATCGGCAAACACATCGGGCGAGGGCACCATATGCGGGAGACCGGTGGAATGATCCGCGACTTTGTCGTGATCGAAACGCACGGCACCGGGAATATGCCCTGCCGCATATTCGGCATCTGCATCGCGGTTGTGGGCAGGCAGGTAGAAGGAGGCGTCGACGATCCTCAAATCCGGGCTTCCGAGCTCGTTTTCGAGCCACCCGGACGAAACGACGAAACGGCTGGTGTCGCTCATGTCAAAACTCCTACCTTGATAAAACGCGGTATTCGGTGAGAAACCGGTCCGGACAAACGAGTGTCTTCAGGCATCCGTGGCGATATCGCCGAACCGGATCCGGAAGCGACGGTTTTCCTTGCCCTTCTTCTCGATTTTGGAAATGTGGATAGCGCCCACTTCCCCGGTGTTTGCAACATGTGTGCCGCCGCACGGCTGGCTGTCAACGCTCGAATCCTCGCCGATGCAGACAAGGCTGACGCGTCCGAGCCCGACCGGCGGCCGGACGTTCTTCGATTTGACGATGCCGGGATTGGCTGCCAGTTCCGCGTCGGTGATCCATTGCAGGTAGACCGGATGGTTCTGCGTGACGAGATCCATCAAGCCGGCGGTCACCTCGTCCTTGTCGATCACGGCCGTCATGTCGAAATCGACACGCGACTCGTCTTCGCCAACTGCGGCACCGGTGATCGGGTAGGAGCAGACGACCGACAGCAGATGGCAGGCCGTATGCATTCGCATCAGCTTGTGCCGTCTGTCCCAGTCGACATGCATGACAACAGTTTCACCTACCGTCGGCCGCGGTTCGCCTTCCAGCGGAACGTGGACGACGATGTCCTTCGTCTCGCCGTGCCGTGTCTGGCCAAGCTTGATCCTGGTTCCGTCGGCGCGTTCCAGACTGCCGGTATCACCAGGTTGCCCCCCAGATGTCGCATAGAAGCAGGTGCGGTCGAATTCGATGCCGCCATCCTCATGGATCGCGGTAACAACCGCCTCCAGTGTCGAGAGATAGAAGTCGTCGCGATAGAGGAGTTCGGTTGCCATCGGTTCTGTTCTCTGCGGTCGGTTTCAGACGGTTTCGAACGGAATATCGATCTTGGTCTTCTTCGTGAGCCAGCCCGGAACCGGCAGGCCCTTGGACTGCAGAAAATCCGGGTTGAAAAGTTTGGACTGATAGCGGTTGCCGTAGTCGCAAAGGATCGTCACGATCGTATGGCCGGGACCGAGATCCTTCGCGAGGCGCATCGCGCCAGCGATGTTGATGCCGGAAGAGCCGCCAAGGCAAAGCCCCTCGTTCTCGATCAGATCGAACACGATCGGCAGCGCTTCAGCGTCCGAGATGCGATAGGAAAAGTCAGGCGCAAACCCTTCGAGATTGGCGGTGATACGTCCCTGACCGATGCCCTCGGTGATCGAACTTCCCTCGGATTTCATCTCGCCGTGCGCATAAAATTCGTAGAGTGCGGCACCTTCCGGATCCGCGATGCCGATCTTGACGCCGGGCTTAAGCGCCCGCAACGCCATGGCTGTACCGACCAGCGTACCGCCGGAGCCGACTGCGCACACGAAGCCGTCCACCTTGCCGCCCGTCTGTTCGAAGATCTCCGGGCCAGTCATCTCGATATGGGCCTGCCGGTTGGCAACATTGTCGAACTGGTTTGCCCAGATCGCGCCCGCAGGCTCCGTCTTGGCAAGCTGCTCGGCAAGGCGACCGGAAACCTTCACATAGTTGTTCGGGTTCTTGTAGGGAACGGCTGGTACTTCCACGAGCTCGGCGCCCATCAGTCTCAGCGCGTCCTTCTTCTCCTGGCTCTGGGTCTCCGGAATGACGATGACGGTTCGATACCCCAATGCCTTTGCGACCAGGGTCAGACCGATACCGGTATTGCCGGCGGTCCCTTCGACGATCACTCCGCCCGGCTTCAGAAGCCCCTTCTTCTCGGCATCTCTAATGATATAGAGCGCCGCGCGATCCTTGACCGACTGACCGGGATTGAGAAATTCGGCCTTGCCGAGAATTTCGCATCCGGTTGCATCGGATGCAGCCGCCAGCCTGATGAGCGGCGTATTGCCGATGAGGTCGAGAACAGAAGATTGTATTGCCATGGGAAATGCCTTCTTTTTCAAGGATCATGTAATCAGGCTGCATTCGGCGGGCAAGGCATCCGCGCCAAGAAAATCCTTTCCGCGTGTCGCGCGCGATGGGATCGCCCCCGCATACCGAGGACTGTCATCTACCGGACAATACCGGCAGGTTTATCGACATGGCTCGGATGCAACTGTATAATACATCCTTCGCCCTGCACTACGCAGAGTGGAGCGCTCGGTTTTGGTTTCAGACGATTCGACCTGATGGCATTGATTTTGAGAACTGAATTTCGTTCACGCCAACGATTGCGGCTTAGTTTATGCATCTGAATATTGAAAGAGTCGATTTTCTGATCTCGCAATACGTAGCCGGCTCTCTGCCAAAGGCAGCCCACGTCTTGTTAGGTTCTCATCTGCAGATGCAGAAACCCAATGCCCAGCTTGTCGATGCCCTTCAACGACTGGCCGGCGATGGGTTGGAAGACATGACCTGCGAGGAGACGTTGTCCCGTGAATTTCGAGACAGGGCCATCAGCGATATTGTCAGATCGGACCCGCCGGCATGGAGCGTGTTGCCACCGGAGCAAGGTTCCCAGTTGCCGGCCCTGTTGCGCGGTTATACGGGGAAAGACCTGACCTCTATTCCGTGGCGGCGCAAGCTGCCGGGACTGCGCGAGCATGTTATCGAACGGTCGCCCGACGTGGAAGCAAGTCTCCTCTGGGCCCGTCCTGGGAGGGCACTTCCAAACCATGGCCACAACGGTCTCGAACTCACGCTGGTGATCGAAGGCGAATTCCACGATCACCGCGGAAACTTCACGCAGGGCGACATATCGGTCGCTGACGAGACGCTCGATCACCGGCCGATCGTTGGTGATTCGGGGCCGTGCGTCTGCTTTTCCGTCCTGTTTGCACCGATCGCTCTCAGCGGATCGCCGATCCAGCTCATGGGCGATATGATCGGACTTTAAAGCCGAACACTGTCATCGAATGGTTGGTTCGCGGTCAACCATTCGTCAATCGGCCAGAACTGAAAACGCAGCAGTCAGACCAATCAGTTTACGTGCATTTGCGCTTCGCTCACGGCCTGCTCGAAAAACTGTCGTGCGTCCTCCGGCGAACGACGGCCGTCGAGGGCAGCCCGGCAGGCACTGCGCGCCCGCACGAAATGCGGACCCCGAAGATCCGGCCAGTGGTCCAGTAGCAGGATGAGGGCCTCGGATGGCCCATTGATTACCTCGGTCCCAAGATTCCCAAACGCGACTTTGACCGGTTTTTGCCAGTTCGGCTGCGGCATAGTTGTCTCCTCCCTAAGTCAACTGTCCTCTACCTCCAGCCTAGCGCAATGTTCCATTAGGACAAGCGGATTTTCCGGGTTCGGATGTGTGTTGGGAGCATTTAAGGGGCGGCATCGCCGGGCACTGTGCCCAGGGACGGGGCGTCGTGACACCGCCCCAACGAACGCGATCGAATTAGCCTGTCTGCTCACTTCAAGGCACGAGAACAACTGTCGCCACTCGCGACGTCGCGCGGCACCAGCCTGCAACAGTCGCGTCGGTGAGGCGTCTCCGCTGGACGCGGAACTTCGGCCAGATACGCATGTTCTGGTTTCAGGAGGAAAAATAATGGCTAATTACATGTGGTTTATCGTCGTCGCAGGCGGAGCAGCAATGCTTGGGCTCGCACTTGCGTACGGTTCCTACAAGGAGAGCCGACATCGCTCTCTGATTCCGTTGGCCGGCTTGGCCGTTGCGATCGCCGTCGGCGTCGCGGTTAGCATCGGCGTCACGCAGGCTCCGACCGCCAACAGTGTGCCGCCCGATCCGCAGGGCACGCATTACGATACGCCGGCTGCCCCATCCCGCGAAAATGCGCTTCCCGGCACGCCCGCACCCTCGGATCAGAAGTGAAGACGACTTTGAGATGAGCGCGAGCAAACAGAAGACTCACGTTGCGACTTAGCGGACGCGACCGGCTTTCTTCTTTGGCAGTGGAACTGCACGCAACAGCGTTACACATCCCCGAACGCGAAACCAATCGCCATATCAAGTTGCTTTTTCGCTTTGTCAAAATAGGGGAAGTGGAGAAGCGCCTGTCTTCGGATACGGATCAACAAAAACAGGCGCTTATCGCAGAATTTGGCTCCCCGGGCCGGATTCGAACCGGCGACCTGTCGATTAACAGTCGAATGCTCTACCGCTGAGCTACCAGGGAACAACCGCGCTTGCGGTGTGAGCGGGGTAATACAAATGCTTCACGCATTTGCCAAGCGGTTTTTTCAAAAAAATTAGGTCCGGCTTGTTTTATCCCCATGCATCCCCATCTCGCCCCTACAAAAAAGCGTTTAGTTGGAGCCGTATACGTGGTGGAAAAACCTCAAGGCAGGCGGTTTGGAATGGATCCGGGGCAGGGTCGTCTCTTCATCGCAGGGCGGTCCATTCCGATGCCGCGCTCGCGCGTGGCGCGGCTCTGCATCGGAACCGTTCTTATCGTCGGCGGCATTCTAGGCTTCCTGCCGATTCTGGGCTTCTGGATGGTGCCGCTGGGTATCTTGATCCTGTCGCAGGATCTCGCTTTCGTCAGACGTCGTCGTCGTCGCCTGGAAGTCTGGTGGGGTCGCAGGCGCCGCGAGAAACAAGCGGCTTCGCTTCGGAAATGACATGACGTCAACCAGACCGGGAGAAGCTGTCGCCTGGTGCGAGAGCTTCTCCCGGAATGAGGCCTATCCGGCGAGTGACGCCAGGCCCTGGCCGGCGGCGAACGCGCCATAAGCAAGCGCCCCGAAATAGACGATCGTTGCAAGGTTGAAGAAATAACCGCCGAGAACGACGAGACCATCCCGCTGAACCATGCCTGTCGACAGCAGCAGTATAGCAATGCCGGGCAGCGTGTTGGACAGGGGGATGAGGCCGAGCGGAAACATCAGGAGCACACCGGCGAACGTGATTGCGAGGCCATTGACCCTGTTGGCAATGGGCCCGGTCGTGATGCCGGCCATGCGGTGCTTCAGATATTTGTCGAGCCTGGAGACGATTTTCACGCCTTTCTCAAGGGTCGGCACCAGCTTTGCGCTGTCGAGTTCCCGATCGAGAATCGCACGAGGAAGCCACGGCATCCGGTTGAGCACCACAGCAATGCTGATCATTATGATGGCCGCGCCGAACACGGTGCTGACACCCGGGATCGAGACGGGCAGCAGAAAGGGGAGGGATGTGACCGCGCAGATCAGCAGAAGACCCTGTTCACCGACGCCATCCATCAACTGACGCAGCGTCACGGTGCCGCCGTCAATCCGACCGATCAATTTCCTCAGCGTTTCGCTGAGACCTGCCGATGTATCTTCGAATTCCGCGTTATCCTGCAAAGCTGCACCTCTGTCATGAGAAATGCAGTTTGAATAACAGCAGAAACAAGCAACTCAAAGGCAACAAAACGAACTCGCGCGACGCGCGGCGCGTCAGTCGACCATCAAGCCGCCTCCAGATGTACCGGTTTTCGAACACGAGCAACGCCTCGCGGTTTCCCGGCTGCGCATGCAATCCACTATTTCGGTTGCGCCCAGCGATCATAGAGGCCGCAGGCCACCACGACAGCAAGAGTGCACAAGACGAATGGATTCAATGCGGCTACGAAATCGAGATACTGCATAACGGTCTCCTCTTCCCGTTAGCCAAGCCGCCAGATGTCTCCCGCACCTGACTTCAGACACTCTAACACGATTTTGATCCGTGATCGAGAATGTTGATCAGGGCGAGTGTGCGGCTTGTGGGGGACGAGGAGAGGCCGTCAGTCAGCGTGTCTCGGTGAGACCGTCAAAACAGGGCAACAAAAAGATGCCCCACATAAATGATGCTGACGAGGGATATAATAGTCGTGAACGCCATGACGGCGTCGGAAGATGAGAGCTTCATATCGAACCATCGCCGTCATGGCGATCCTCTGACAAGGGTATGGCGGCAACATCGCCGTCTGCCTATTTCTAGGACAAATAGTTTAACGCAGCCCTATGGAGGAACGTTAATATCTGGTTACGACCCGATCGTGAAATGTTGCGGCTTGTGTCGATGCTATGAGCGGGGCTCTACCGGCACCCGCGCAGACCCCATATCGCTGCGCGACCACGCGACCACGGGCGCAAGCCTTGTCCGATACAAGCCGTTCAAGTCTAATTGACGCTGTTTGGGAGAGGGATTTTGGGCTCGTCCGGCTTCTCGCGGCCGGCCGGCAGAAGCTGACCGGACAGTTCGACCAGCGGCGTCTGCGACAATGCCTTGGCTGCCTCCGCAAGCAGTGCGAGTTGCCGCGCAATATCTGCGAGTTGTGTGGCGGGATCATCCTTCAAATCGGCCTCGCTGCGATCATTCCGTGAGGGGCCGGAAATAGTCGCGCCTGCAGAAATGTAAAGGAAATTTGCTAATAGAGGCAATAAATCAACGGCGTGAAGGACTGCTCTACAGTTTTTCGGGTTTGCCGGTTTCTTTGGAAACAGGGGCAGAGCATAATCTGTCCGCCGTCAAAGACATGGACTACCGGCTTCTCCAGTAGTAGACCGTTTTCATCCAGAATCGGCGCGCACGGCACCGGTCAGCGGGCCGCTAAGCGGTCCACGCCCTCAATCCACACTCGTCGACATGAATTTTGAGAATCGAAATGCTCCCACACCACGCCTACGCTGTTACTTCCCGTCCTTGGTATCTTTTGACACTGGCATTGGTCGGGGCTGCCGTTCTGTTCGCTATAGACCTTGCGAGTAACGGTTTTACGACAGCACTGACGAAGGAAACCGGCGCGCTCGAGATTTCGACGGCCCTTCTTTACGCCTATACCGCAATGGTGTGGCTGTGGACGCGCACCGGCGACATATGGCGGCGGGACTGGCAGGTTGCGGCCATCATGCTGTTGATGATGGGGCGAGAACTCGACCTCGACAAGCGGCTGACCAGTGTCGGCATGCTCAAGAGCAACCTCTACCTGACGAACATGGCGCAACCTGTCGAGCGCGTCTTTGGCGTTCTGGTGATCCTGTTCGTGGCAACCGTCGCGTTCCGGCTGATCGTTCGCAACGGCCCTGAGCTTCTCTCCGGCGTCAGGTATCGCGCGTCCTGGGCTTGGAACATCATCGCGGCGATCGGTCTTGCCATTGTGTCCAAGTCGATCGATGGGCTGGATCGCAAGCTTGCGCCTTTTGGCGTCATTGTCAGCGATCACACCAATCTTCTGTTGGGTATCGTCGAAGAAGTGCTGGAATTCGGCATTCCGGTCATGTTCCTGGTGGCGACCATAAGCTCGATCGATCTTTCCGCGGCAGCCAGGGGACGCAAGCCGGCCGCGGCGTCTGCTCTCTGACATCATCACGCTTCGCGCCCAATCCTTGAATTCTTGACACAAACCAGCGACCGGTGCCGATAAACGTCCGGTCTCTGGCATCCCGCTTATTGCCTCGAACGCAAAGCGCGGTAGTTGTTCCGGTTCACAGGAGCCGAACATGCAGCCGGAAAATCGCGTCCAACGCTATAAAGACACTATCCAAATCCTTCGTGCGGACATCGAGTGGCTAACCACGAGCGGGTTCAGGACGCAGACGACATCGAACGAGACCCTCATCGCGGAGTTGGAACTGGCCGCAGAGGCGTATCGTGGCTTGGTCGAAGAACTGGTGCGGCCGGTGGGCTGATCCGGGCAGGCGACAGCTTCAGTCGCGAATTGGCGGAAGGCTGGCGGGCGTGAAAGAAGATCCGCTGGCGTTCTCGTGCACCAGTCGCAATACCTAAATAACATCGAGGAATGTGCGCGACCGGTTGCGATCGGACAGATCGTGTCGATCGGCTGACGCCGATGCTAACCCATTGCGATATATCGAGAAAGGGATGGAGGCCTCGCCCGGAATTGAACCGGGGTACGAGGATTTGCAGTCCTCTGCGTCACCACTCCGCCACGAGGCCATCCGATGCTAAAAAAGCGAGTGGTGGCGCCGAATTAGAACGAATCTCCGATGGGTGCAATACCCTTCTGTTCAATCCTCGACGTTTTTATCCACTTCGTCAGCGGCGCCTGTCTGTACCGGTGATGAAGGGCGCCTGCAAAACGCGGCGTCCTCGGAAGATACCCCTGCGGGGGAGGCTGTATGCAGCGTGTTCGCGTCATCTGGCTGTGTTGATCCTATGGTAAATATTTCACGAATATTCCTCGCGGTCAGGGGAACGGAACCGAGCTCTTCCGACTTTAGTGAGCGAAGCCCAGGGAGTGAAAAATGCTGAACCGATTGATCATCGCACTCTACAGACCCGTCACCGAAGATGATGCGACTGGCACGTTTGCAGATGGAGCCTTTCATCTGAGTGCTGCCGAGCAGTTGGCATTCGATCGCAGCCATAGCCTGCGCAAATCCTACGGACACGATGTCGTCCTCGCCAAGAAGCGCGAGCTTCCGACCCTTATCCTGCACTAAGCAAGAGTTGCACGAGCGCCTGCATCACCGTGTTTTTTCCAATCGATGCGCGCGCTATCTTGAAAGCGCAGCGAGAGGCAAGTAACACGGCTGAAGGATTGGCCGGTACGCCGGCGCTGTGAGGCAGGTGACATGATTGATTTCGAAGCAGCCCGTGTGAAGATGGTCGAGAACCAGATCCGCACGACAGACGTGACGGCACATTCCGTGCTGCAGGCGTTTCTCACGGTACAGCGCGAAAACTTTGTTCCGACGAAGTCGAAGTCACTGGCCTATATCGACAACGATGTTGAAATCTGTCCCGGTCGCTTCCTGATGGAAGCCTCGCCTCTGGCCAAACTTTTGCAGCTGGCTGCAATTACCAAGTCGGATACGGTGCTCGAGGTCGGCACAGGCAGCGGATACATTTCTGCGCTTTTGTCGCTTCTTGCGAAATCGGTCGTGTCGATCGAATCCGATGAAGCGCTCGCCGAGCAGGCAATCGCCAACCTCGCGGGCGCCCATAACGTGACTGTCGTCACGGGCGACATGGAAAAAGGCGTTTCGGATCAGGGCCCTTACGATGTCATCTTCATTGCTGGCTCGATCGAAGACGTGCCGGCTGAACTTAGTGCGCAGTTGAAGGATGGCGGGCGTCTGGTCGCTGTTCTCGGATACGGAAATGCCGCGCAGGCGACGCTCTTCGTCAAAGAGCAGGGTGCACTGTCAAAAAGCGCTCACTTCAACGCTTCGATCAAACCGTTGCCGGGATTTCGCCGAGCGAAGGATTTCGTATTCTAAAATCGGCTTGCTGACGATTTGCGAAGTTTAGAAAGGGGGCCTTGGCCTCCTTTTTGTTTTTCCAGCGCGATACAAATCGGCAGCGGGGATTCACGTCGGCAACAAATCTGTGTATCGCTAGAGTCGTTGATGCGCCCGTCGTTGTATCGCGAGACGAGGTTCGTAAAGTGAAAACGAATCAGACCTTTGAAAAGAGGTCGTCTGCCGACCTGGCACCCAGTCGGCGAGAACGGGGATGAAAATGGCTCAGCCAAGTGTAGCGCGTGAACCGTCAATGGAAGAGATCCTGGCTTCGATCCGCCGGATCATCGAAAGCAACGAGCCGGTCGGCGAGGGTTCACCAGATCAGGCATCGCGTTCGCCCTATGCGGATGACGATCTGATCGACGATATCGACGATACGGACTTTGCGTCCGATCTTGCCGCTGGCATCGCTGCAAACGACCCGGGCCTTCCTCTTCGTGCCCATTCACCGGCCCCGATGCCGTTCCAGTCGGAACCCTACGCCCCCGCATCTGCAAACGACGCACCCAAGCCTGTTTCCGCATCGACAGTCGACCCTGAGATTTCATCATCGGGTGAGCGCTCGCTCTCGCTTGCCGACGTTGCGGCCCGCGTCCGCGCCGCTTCGGCCCGCCAGCAGGAAAATGCGATGAGCCGCCCGGCACCGGCGCCGCGCCTGTCGATGCCCGCAGCCGAGAAGGCATCCGCTGCAATCTCGGCCTTTGCCGACGTCGCGCTGCGTGACACCATCGCCCCTGTCGAAACAAGGCCTGCGGCAATGGTATCCAAGCCGATCGAGACCCCTATGGCGAAAGACGTCGAGCCTGCAGGACCATCGCCCATTCCAGCGCTGAAGCCGCAACCGGCAGTCGCGCAGCAGCCGGAGATGTCCGAGACGGTCGAGCAGCCAGCACCGAAGGCGCAACCGGCTCAGCAGGAAAATCTTCCTGCGATGATCGAGGAGACCGCGGCGACGCTCCTTTCGGTCGAAGCGGGCGCGCAGGTGACAAAATCGTTCAACGAACTTGCAGCCGTCTTCGATGGGCTCGAGCGTCGCTCTGTCGAGGATATGGCGCAGGAAATGCTGCGTCCGATGCTGCAGGAATGGCTGGACGACAACCTGCCGACACTGGTGGAGCGTCTCGTGCGCGAGGAAATCGAGCGCGTCGCCCGCGGCCCGCGTCGCTAAATCGCCTCCAATGCCTGTCATCAAGGCCGCTCCAACCGGGGCGGCTTTTTTATTGACTTCACGGCCTCCACGTCTTTAACACCGCACCATCTCATTCAAAAAGAAAAACGGGTCAGGAAATGCTCGAAAAGACCTACGATTCCGCCGCCGTCGAACCGAAGATCGCCAAAGCCTGGGACGATGCGGACGCCTTCCGTGCCGGTGCCAACGCAAAGCCTGGTGCGGAAAGCTTCACCATCGTCATCCCGCCGCCGAATGTGACCGGGTCGCTGCACATGGGGCACGCGCTCAACAACACGCTGCAGGATATCATGGTCCGCTTCGAGCGCATGCGCGGCAAGGATGTGCTGTGGCAGCCGGGCATGGACCATGCGGGCATTGCCACGCAGATGGTTGTCGAGCGCCAGCTTGCCGAGCGAAAGCTTCCCGGCCGTCGCGAGATGGGCCGCGAGGCCTTCGTCGAACGCGTCTGGGAATGGAAGGAAGAGTCGGGCGGCCTGATCTTCAACCAGTTGAAGCGCCTCGGCGCATCCTGCGACTGGTCGCGCGAACGCTTCACCATGGACGAGGGGCTGTCGAAGGCCGTTCTCGAAGTCTTTGTCACGCTCTACAAGGAAGGCCTGATCTACCGCGGCAAGCGGCTGGTCAACTGGGATCCGAAGTTCGAAACGGCGATCTCCGATCTTGAAGTCGAGTCCAGGGAAGTCGAAGGCCACATGTGGCACTTCAAATACCCGCTGGCCGGCGGCGAGACCTATACCTATGTCGAGAAGGATGCGGACGGGAATATCGTGCTTTCCGAAGAGCGCAATTATATCTCGATCGCCACGACGCGTCCGGAAACCATGCTGGGTGATGGTGCGGTTGCCGTCCATCCGTCGGACGAGCGCTATGCGCCGATCATCGGCAAGCTGTGCGAAATCCCTGTCGGCCCGAAGGAGCATCGCCGCCTGATCCCGATCATCGCTGACGAATATCCGGAACCGGATTTCGGCTCGGGCGCGGTCAAGATCACCGGCGCGCATGACTTCAACGACTACCAGGTCGCCAAGCGCAACAAGATCCCGCTCTATCGCCTGATGGATACCACCGCCTCGATGCGCGACGATGGCGACGCTTATTCTGTCTATGCGGCCAAGGCGCTGGAGATAGCCAAGTCCGGCGAACTGCCGGGCGAAGCCGATATCGACGAGATCAATCTGGTTCCGGAAGAGTATCGCGGCCTCGACCGCATGGTCGCCCGCAAGAAGATCATCGAGACGATCAATGCCGAGGGCCTTGCCGTTACCGTCAAGGACAGCGAAGGCAACGACATTCCGTATGTCGAGGCAAAGAAGATCATGCAGCCGTTCGGCGACCGCTCCGGCGTCGTCATCGAGCCGATGCTGACGGATCAGTGGTTCGCCGACGCCAAGACGCTGGCAGAACCGGCGATTGCTTCGGTTCGCGAAGGCCGCACCAACTTCGTCCCGAAGAACTGGGAAAAGACCTATTTCGACTGGATGGAAAATATCGAGCCCTGGTGCATTTCGCGCCAGCTCTGGTGGGGACATCAGATTCCGGCCTGGTACGGTCCTGATGGTCAGTGCTTCGTCGAAAAGTCCGAGGAAGAAGCACTCGACGCGGCCATCCAGCATTATCTGGCACACGAAGGCCCATGGAAGGCCTGGGTTCAGGAGAAGCTCGAGAACTTCAAGCCTGGCGAGATCCTGATCCGCGACGAGGACGTGCTCGACACCTGGTTCTCGTCGGCACTCTGGCCCTTCTCGACGCTGGGCTGGCCGGACAAGACGCCGGAACTGGAGCGCTATTACCCGACCAGCGTTCTCGTCACCGGCTTCGACATCATCTTCTTCTGGGTTGCCCGGATGATGATGATGGGCATGCATTTCATGAAGGATGCGGAAGGCGAGCCTGTCGAGCCGTTCCACACCATCTACGTTCACGCGCTGGTCCGCGACAAGAACGGCCAGAAGATGTCGAAGTCGAAGGGCAACGTCATCGATCCGCTCGACCTGATCGACGAATACGGCGCCGATGCGCTGCGGTTCACGCTGGCCATCATGGCGGCACAGGGTCGCGATGTTAAACTCGATCCGGCCCGTATCGCCGGCTACCGCAACTTCGGCACGAAGGTCTGGAACGCAACGCGCTTCGGGGAGATGAACGGCGTCAAGCGTGATGCGGGCTTTGATCCTGAGAATGCGAAGCTGACCGTCAATCGCTGGATCCTCACGGAACTGTCGAAGACCGTTTCTGACGTTACCACCGCGATCGAGACGCAGCGCTTCAACGAGGCTGCCGCTTCGCTCTACCGCTTCGTCTGGAACCAGGTTTGCGATTGGTATGTCGAGCTGTTGAAGCCGATCTTCATGGGCGAGGATGAAGCCGCCAAGGCCGAGGCGCAGGCCTGCATGGCCTATGTCCTGGAGCAGAGCTACGCGCTTCTCCACCCGTTCATGCCGTTCATGACCGAGGAGCTCTGGGCTCACACGGCAGCCCGTGACGGATTGCTCGCCCATGGCGAGTGGCCGGTCTCCGGTTTTGCGGACGCTGACGCTGCCGACGAGATCAACTGGCTTGTCGATCTGGTATCCGGTCTCCGCTCTGCACGGTCCGAAATGAACGTCCCGCCATCGGCGACAGCACCGCTCATCATGGTTGGTGCCAATGCGGTCACCTCGTCGCGGCTCGCGCGTCACGAGGCGGCAATCTGCCGGCTCGCGCGTGTCGAGAGCATCTCGACAGCTGACGTCGCCCCGAAGGGTGCGGCACAGATCATCGTCGGCGAGGCGACGGCCTGCCTGCCGCTCGGCAACCTGATCGATCTCGGCACGGAGAAGGCCCGAATCGAGAAGGCGATCGTCAAGAACGAGCAGGAAAAGGACCGTCTCGGCAAGAAGCTCTCCAACGAGAAGTTCATTGCCAATGCCGATCCGGACGTGGTTGCGGCTGATCGGGAGCGCCATGCCGAACTGGAAGTTCAGCTCGAAAGCCTCAAGATCGCTCTGCAGCGGGTCATCGAAGCCGGCTGATGACCAAGGTCTCCGCCGTGCTCTAGGCCGGCGCCAACGAACGAATCTCTGAAAGCCGCGGTCCTGTGACCGCGGCTTTTCGCTGCGCTTCGACCCAGAAGTTCCGTTTGCGTGCACATGCACAACGGGAGAAAGCCGCAATGTTGCCGCATTGTCACATCGCCGCGCCCATGCGGGATGGTGTTCTAATTCCAGCTACGGTACGGCCCCAGATTAGGTAATTTTGTTCCCAACCACCGATTCGGTGGCGATTGTTCCTCCGCTTACGTAAATTAGCGACCGTTTTGCAGCGCAAGATCGGGGACAGCCGAAAGTTGTTATTTTGGGCAGAGTATTTAGAATTGTCTCAATGACTTGCCTGGGAGTGGGAGACGAGATGCAAAGCAATTACATCGCCAAGGGCGCCTTTGTTCTGATGGCTGGATGGAGCGTTTATTCGCCGGCGTTAGCGGGCGGACTGGAACGTGGGGGATACAATATCGACCTTCTGTTTGACAGGTCGCCCTATGCCGCCGAAGCGACGGCAACCTACGTCATGCCGCAGCGGAAGCTGAAGAACGCGCAAGACACCATCACCGGACCGGACGGCAACCTCAGCACAACACCAGGCTATTCCTATTCGAGCACTGCTGACGACAGCGAGAGCTACTGGTCGCCGCGGATCGGCATCAAGGCGGGTATTGGCGATTCCGTCGACTGCATGTTCGACTATTCTCAGCCCTATGGTGCGCATACCAATCCTGGCGCCAACTGGGCGGGTGCCAACGACAACATCGAGACGAAGGTCGACAGCGACAACTACGCAGCTACCTGTTCCTACCGCTTCGATGCCGGCCCAGGCCAGCTTCGCCTGATCGGCGGCGCGAACTATCTGCGCATGGATGGCTTCAAGGAACGGCTGTTGATCGCCCCTGAAGCGCTTGGCTTCGCGTTCAGCGGTGTTGGTCGTCTGGACCTGGAAGGCGACGGTTGGGGCTGGCGCGCCGGTGCGGCCTACGAAATCCCGGAATACGCATTCCGCGCGAGCCTGATGTATTATAGCCAGGTGAAGCTCGACGAGGTCACCGGTACGGTCGATCTGACGCAGGTCCCGGTAGGCAGCGTCTACGCCGGTACCGTCGTGCCGGTTGAGGGCTCGACTGCTATGCCGGATGCCCTCGAGCTGAAGCTTCAGTCGGGTATCGCACCGGACTGGCTTGCTTTCGGTTCGGTCAAGTGGACGGACTGGAGCCAGCTGCAGCGTATCCCGTTCTACAACAACGGTGTGGAGATCACATCGCTCGATCTCGGCTATCGCGACGGCTGGACGATCACCGGCGGCATCGGCCACAAGTTCAACGAACAGTGGAGTGGGGCTCTGAGCCTCACTTGGGATCGCGGCACGTCGCAGGAATTCGGAACGCAGACAGATACCTGGCTATTCAGCGCCGGCGTTTCCTATGCCCCGACCCAGCACGTCGAGATTCGCCTTGGCGGCGTGCTCGGCATCCTGACGGGTGGCGAGTCCAGCGCATCGTCCATTGACGGCATCCCGGTCGGCGACGAAGCGAGCTACGAATATGATAGCGACCTGGTTGCAGCACTTTCTACGTCGTTGAAGGTAAAGTTCTGAAAACAGTTACTAATTAGCAAAAGCCCGGTTCGAGCCGGGCTTTTTCGTTTGTGGCGCGTTTTCGCCGACCCCTCCGAATTTGTGACGATTTGGCAACAGTCTTGTGCCACGATGAGCGGGTCGGCGAACAACGGAGATTTTGTCCATTTCCCGCCACAAACAGGGAGCAGCGGTAAAGGAATAACGGACACGGACCGCGGGGGCGGCGCGTGTGAATTGGAGTACCATGGGCGGGTTTTTCAATAGAATACGGGGCTTTGGCCGCGTTGTCGCAGGCGGATCGGATCGCCGCGCACAACTTCGGCGCGTTTTGCCGGCAGGTCCTACTCTTGCCGAAAACGGGACGTACAGTTTCCATTCTAGAACGGCAGCGATAGCTGGCGTCTCGCTGATCGCCGGTTGGCTGATCGGGCCGTGCAATCGGTCGGAGATGGCAAGCTCTATGACTTCCGGGTGTATGGGAAGAAACTGAAACATGTCGAAGTTTGGCATTGTGTCCATGAAAGTATTGCTTCTTGGCGTGTCGCTCACCTCGGCTGTGGTGGGCTCGGCAGCTGCGTTCGACATCCAATCCGGCGTGACCAAGGAATCGGGTCCCTTCGACCTCTTCAAGTTTGGCTTCAAGGCCTACAAGAACGGCCAGAAGGAAGACGCGGTCGAAGCTTATCGCTATGCCGCCGAGAAGGGACATACCGGTTCCCGCTGGGCATTGGCGAACATGTACGCCTTCGGCGATGGCGTCACGAAGAACGATCTCGAGGCGTTCAAGATCTATAACGAGATCGCCACGCAGGGCGTCGAACCCGGCTCGGAAGATACCGGCTTTTTTGTCAACGCGCTTCTGTCGCTTGCGACCTACTATCGCCGCGGCATCCCCGATACACCGGTGAAGCCCGATCTTGCCCAGGCGCGGCAGATCTATTTTCAGGTCGCTTCGACCTTCGGTGTCGCGGAGGCGCAGTTCCAGCTTGCCAAGATGATTCTTGCAGGCGAGGGCGGATCGCCAAACCTTCAGCAGGCGAAGAAGTGGCTGAACCAAGCCCGCAAGAGCGGCCATCCGGGCGCCATGGCCGTTTTCGGTAACATCCTGTTCGACGAGGGACAGACGGTCCGCGGTCTCGCCTTCCTGACGGCTGCACTCGACAAGTGCAGCACGAAGGACTGTATCTGGATGGAGCCCTTGCAGGAGCAGGCTTTTTCTATGGCAAGCGAGGAAGACCGTCGCGGTGCGATCGCGCTGTCGCATGAGTTTGCCAAGGGTATGGACTGAGGAAGCGGCGTTCGCTGCTTCCTGTTAGATCCGGACGATCAGGGACAACAATCGCTCAGATCGGCGCGAAATCAAAAATCCCGGCGACCGGGACATGGTCGGACGGCTTTTCCCATCCGCGCACATGCTTCTCGATGACCGTCGCCTTCAGCCGGTCGGCAGCTTCTGGCGACAGCATCAGATGATCGATGCGGATGCCGTTGTTCTTCTGCCAGGCGCCCGCCTGATAATCCCAGAACGTATAGAGCTTGGTGGCATCCGTGGTTGCGCGAACGGCGTCCGTCAGGCCGAGATTTTCGAGCGCACGGAATGCCGCCCTCGTTTTCGGCAGGAAGAGCGCATCTGTCGCCCATGCGGCCGGATCGAAACAATCATGCGGCTCGGGAATGACGTTGTAGTCGCCGGCGAGTATCAGTGGCTCTTCGAGTGCCAAGCATTGCTGGGCATGCAGCCGCAGCCGTTCCATCCAGGCAAGCTTGTACGGGTACTTGACCGGGTCATCGGACGGGTTGCCGTTGGGCAGGTAGATCGACGCAACGCGGATCACGCCGCCCTGAACGGAAAAGACGCATTCGATGTAGCGCGATTGCTCGTCAATTTGTCCGTCGGGACCGACGGCACCGGGTAGACCGCGCATCACTTCGTCGGGTTTTATCTTCGACAGGATCGCCACCCCGTTGAAGCCCTTCTGGCCGTGTGTCTCGACATGATAGCCGAGCGATTCGATCTCGAGCCGCGGAAAGCCTTCGTCGACGGATTTGATCTCCTGGAGGCAGGCGATGTCCGGCGACGAGTCGGCGAGCCACTGACGCAGATTATCGATCCGCGCCTTGACGCCGTTGATGTTCCAGGTGGCAATCTTCATTGCAGTCGTCCTTCCGTCTTCAGCCTATCCTTTTATCGAAAGACAAGCTGATGGGAAGGGTCGAGTGGCAATCTGATCGGGACGATTGGAAGATCTTAGATGGCGAAGCTGGTACCGCAGCCGCAGCTTGCGACCGCGTTCGGATTCTTGATCTGGAATGACTGGCCAAGCAGATTATCGACGAAGTCGATCTCTGAACCTTCCATGTAGACGATGGACAGGCTGTCGATCAGCACCTTGGCATCGCCGTTGGCGATCACCACGTCATCTGCTTCCGGCGCGCCCGCGAGGTCGAACTTGTAGGAGAAACCGGAGCAGCCGCCGCCTTCAACAGAAACACGCAGAGACTGCTTTTCGGATTCTGCCGCAACGATTTGGGCGATCCGCTTGGCTGCAGCATCGGAGAGAGTTACGTTCATCGTCATTTCAATGGTCTCCTGCCGGGGTAAAGGCCCGGTGAGTCTTGGGTAAAGGCACCCTGATAACTCGAAGATGGATGTCACTGCCGTTGCACACGGCAACACTATAGGTATGAAGACCTGAACGGCGCGTCAATGGGGCGTACCCATACACGACAACACGCAGGCACGCTTGAGGCATTAAGGACGGTTATGGCGATCGATACGGGGGTACTTGGTTTCGGTGGGGGCGAGCGTGCGTTATATGCATCCAATCCCTGGGCCTCGCGGGGCCGCCTGTTTCCCGAAGCGAGCAGCCTGACGCGCTCGGAGTTTCAGCGCGATCGTGACCGTATCGTCCATACGACGGCGTTTCGCAGGCTCAAGCACAAAACGCAGGTGTTCATCAGTCCTGACGGCGACCATTACCGAACGCGGCTGACCCATACGATCGAAGTGGCGCAGGTGGCCCGCGCGCTGGCCCGTGCCCTGAAGCTGGATGAAGATCTGGCAGAAGGCGTCGCGCTCGTTCACGATTTTGGCCACACCCCCTTCGGACATACAGGTGAGGATGCGCTCGATGAGCTGATGAAGCCATATGGCGGGTTCGACCACAATGCCCAGTCGCTGCGGATCGTCACCAAGCTTGAGCGGCGATACGCGGAGTTCGACGGTCTCAACCTGACATGGGAAACGCTTGAGGGTCTCGTCAAGCACAATGGCCCTTTGATGATGGCCGACGGCAGCGAGGGTTCCCACGGTCCTTTGCCGCAGCCGATCCGCGACTACTGCCTCCTGCACGATCTCGAGCTTTCGAGCTATGCCAGCCTGGAGGCGCAGGTCGCGGCGATTTCCGACGACATTGCCTACAACACCCACGATATCGACGACGGGCTTCGCTCTGGCCTGCTCACTTTCGATATGCTGGAGGACGTGCCGTTCCTCGCCGGACTGATGCAGGAAGTGAGGACGAAATACCCCAATCTGGACCCGACCCGCTTTGCCTACGAAGTGACGCGCCGCCAGATCACCCACATGGTCGAGGACGTTATCGCGGTCTCCCAGAAGAACCTTAGAGAGCTTGCACCCGAGAGCGCACAAGATGTGCGCATGGCGGGAAGGGTGATCTCGACCTTCTCCAATGAGATGGCGCAGACCGACAAGCAGATCAAACGAGTGCTGTTCTCCCGGATCTACCGGCACCCCGAAATCATGCGCATCCGGGCCGGCGCCTCGCAGATCGTCGTCGACCTGTTCCATCGCTACATGGACGACCCGGCGCTGATGAAAGGCCACTACTGGGTCAAGCAGATGAACGGCGTCCCGGAGGCGGCCCGCGCGCGCCACGTTTCAGATTATCTTGCCGGTATGACCGACACCTACGCAACCCGCGTCCATGCCGAGTTGTTTGACCAGACTCCTGATTTGCGCTAGGGCCTGCCCGACACCAATGGCTTCGAGGGGCCCGCCCAAAAACACTTTGAGCGGATGTAGACATATGAATCTTTTTGCCGAATTCGACAATAGAATTAAGAACGCGCTAGAAACTCTCGAAATCATTCGAGAAAATCGAAGTGCGGTTGATTTCGGACGCCTCACGGTCGAGCCTCCGCGCGATCAGAGCCATGGCGACGTCGCCACCAATGCAGCGATGGTGCTTGCCAAGCCTCTCGGCACCAACCCGCGCGCGCTCGCCGAGATCATCGCCGAAGCGTTGCGTAGCGATGCAGACATTTCGGAAGTCTCCGTTGCCGGTCCCGGCTTCATCAATATCAGGCTTTCCACCGGATATTGGCAGCAGATGCTCGCCAAGATGATCGCGCAAGGGACGGACTACGGCCGCTCGGATGTCGGCGCCGGTCGCAAGGCAAACGTCGAGTATGTCTCGGCCAATCCGACGGGGCCGATGCATGTCGGTCACTGCCGCGGCGCTGTCGTGGGCGATGCGCTCGCCAATCTGATGGCCTTTGCCGGCTATGACGTCACCAAGGAATACTACATCAACGACGCTGGCAGCCAGATCGACGTTTTGGCCCGCTCGGTCTTCATCCGGTACCGCGAGGCGTTGGGCGAAGCAGTCGGCGAGATTCCGGCTGGCCTCTATCCGGGCGACTACCTCGTCCCGGTCGGGCAGGCTCTGGCCGCTGAATACGGTCCCCGGCTGCATGCCATGCCCGAAGACGAGTGGATGCCGATCGTCAAGGAAAAGGCCATCGACGCGATGATGGCCATGATCCGCGAAGATCTCGAAGCCCTCAACGTGCATCACGACGTGTTCTATTCCGAGCGCACGCTGCATGCGGACGGCGCGCAGCGCATCCGTGCAGCGATCAACGATCTGACGTTCAAGGGCCATGTCTACAAGGGCAAGCTGCCGCCGCCGAAGGGTCAGCTTCCCGAGGACTGGGAAGACCGCGACCAGACGCTGTTCCGCTCGACCGAAGTCGGCGACGATATCGATCGTCCGCTGATCAAGTCGGACGGCAGCTACACCTATTTCGCCGCCGACGTTGCCTATTTCAAGGACAAGTTCGACCGCGGCTACGATGAGATGATCTACGTGCTCGGTGCCGACCACGGTGGCTACGTCAAGCGGCTCGAGGCCGTGGCGCGAGCCGTCTCCGAAGGCAAGTCAAAGCTCACTGTTCTTCTCTGCCAGCTCGTCAAGCTTTACCGCAACGGCGAGCCGGTCAAGATGTCGAAGCGCTCCGGCGACTTCGTGACCTTGCGTGACGTCGTGGACGAGGTCGGTCGCGACTCAGTTCGCTTCATGATGCTCTACCGGAAGAGCTCGGAGCCGCTCGATTTCGATTTTGCCAAGGTGACCGAGCAGTCGAAAGACAACCCTGTCTTTTATGTCCAGTATGCCCACGCCCGCTGCATGTCGATCTTCCGCCAGGCAAGGGAGGCGTTTCCGGGTCTGGATACAGAGGCGCTCGATTTCGCTGAAAACATTGGCGAAATCACCGACAAGAGCGAGCTTCAGCTGGTCGCGAAGCTTGCGGAATATCCGCGAATCGTCGAAGCTGCAGCTCTGGCCCAGGAGCCGCACAGGCTCGCATTTTACCTCTATGATCTGGCCAGTTTCTTCCATGCTCACTGGAATAAGGGCAAGGACCAACCGGAATTACGGTTTGTTAACGATAAAAACCGACAATTGAGCATTGCCAGGCTTGGACTGGTGCACGCAGTCGCCTGTGTCCTGAAGTCGGGACTTGCAATCACAGGTACAGCGGCACCTGAGGAAATGCGGTAGAAACGCCCTCATTTCCCCACATTGCACTGGCAGATGAGTTGTAATGGTGGTGAGTGGACGAGCGAATGGCGGACAACAACCTAGCGCGTAGCCGGAATGACGCCCCGGAATTTTTTGCTGACGGCGATCCTCTGGCAGAGCTCGCTCGCATCGTAGGCTACGAGGAACGGACAGTCGCTAATCCGGCTGCCCCTTCCGTGGGTTCTGCGTCAATGGCGGCATCTGCCCGCCGCGAGCCGGCCTTCAATCTCGAAGACGAGTTGCTGCGGGAATTCGAGCAATACGATACTCCGCGGATCGATCCGGTCAACGATATCCCGCTCGACGCCAAGCCTTCCCGCGTGGAGGCGCCTTTGCCGGTCGATCACGGCTATCAGGCTGCGCCTTCTATTGCCTATGAGCCTCCCATCGAACGCGAGCCGGTTTTCGAACAGCCGGTCCAGTCGGTGGTGTCGCAGACGCAGGAAGATCTCAACCCTTTCGATGCTCCGGAATTCTCCGTCGATCCGTTTGGTGCAGCACCTGCGGAGGCGGAAGCTGTTTCCCCTGCCGTCGATGCTCACCGTGCACCGGCCGAGCCGAATTTCGACCCGTCAAATTTCCATGGCCTTCCGACACTCCGTGCGGAGGTAGAGGGCGCCGATGACTATCAGCCTGCGACTCAGTCCAGGCAGGAACCGTCGGTTGACGCTTTCGATCTGGCCGCTGAGCTGGAGAGCTCGTTCGCCGTTGCAGCCGAGCCAGTCGTCGCAGCTTCCATGGTTTCGGCGCCGGAGCCTGTTCGGGCTGAACCCCGCAAGAGCACCGGTTACACGCCGGGCTTCCGCATGCCGCTTGCGAATTTCGGTTTGAACGCCGGTGTCACGCCGCTGGAACGCCCCGTCGAAAAGCCGCCGGTTGTCCAGCCCAAGGCCGTTGCTGCCCCGGTTGAACAGCCTCGCGCTGCTGAACCGGTCGCTGTGAAAGAGGTCGTTCAGCCCACTTTGGAGGCGCAGAAATTTTCGCCGCTGAACGAGCTGGTTTATGACGTTGCTCGTTTCCCGGTCAGCCAGGAAGCGCCTGCGACTGTTCGCGCCGAGCCGAAACTCGAACTGCCGCAGGCTCCGGCCGCCAAGTCGCAGCCAATCGCCGTCGCTCCGACCGTTGCCGCTGTGGCGGCGCCCGTGATCCCGACGCCGGTTCCAACGCCGACTGTTCAGCAGGCGGCACCCGTCGCCGACCTGGCAGATGACTTCAATCCTTTCGCCGACGAAGACTTCGAACTGGCGCTTGACGATCTCGAACTCGATCTAGCCGACATCGTGGTGGCGGAAAACTCCGTTCAGCCGGTGGCACCTGCCGCGGCAATCCCTGCCGCCGTCTCGACGCCCGCGGCTGCAGCAGCACCCGTCGTTGCAGCAGCGCCTGAGCCGGAAGAAGAAGTCGCCGTCGTCGAAGCAGAGATGCCGTTCGATGCGGCGATGATTTCCGAATCGGAAGAGCATGTCGAGGCGATCGCCGATCTCAATGTGCCGGACCTGCCAGTCGAGCAGCCGGAAGAAGAGCCTGCCTACTCGTCCGAGTACGATATCGATATCGATGCAGAACTCGCGGCGCTCTTGGTAAACCCGACGTCGCAGACTGCTCCGGCACCGCGGCATCAGGAGGCGGCTGCCCCGGTTTCCGTCGCTGCCGGCAATTTCCCAGAGCAGCCTCGGCAGACATCGGGCAGCGCTTACCCCGACCTCGACGATTTCGAGCGGGCCCTGGAGGAAGACTTCCGTCGCAGCCTTGTCGCGCCGCTTCCGGCCAACGACCATGACAGCGATCTCAACGGATACGAAAACGACCTCGACCAGCGTTCGCCCCGGTCGGCGTCCCGGACGTGGCTTCTTCCCATCGCCGTTGTCGGCGTCCTGGTCGTTGCCGGCGCAGGTGCCTACACGATGCTGGGTAGCGGACCTTCGCGGATGATGGGCGGCGAACCGGTCGTCATCGCAGCCGATACCGATCCGGTAAAGGTTGTCCCGGAAAATCCGGGTGGCAAGACCGTTCCGAATCAGGACAAGGCTGTTTACGACCGCGTTGCCGGCGCTGCATCTGAAACGCCGAAGCAGGAAGCGCTGATCTCCAGCGAAGAGCAGCCGGTCGATGTCGTCCAAAAGACGCTGATGCCGGAAAGCCTTCCGCTCGAAGGCGAAAACGATATCGATCCGACCGATACCGGCGAGACCCAGGATGCACGTCTGCTTCCCGATCAGGGCCAGCAGGTTGCTTCGACGGGCGGACAGGATCCTCTCACCGTTACGCCGCGTCGGGTAAAGACGATGATCGTGCGTCCGGATGGGAAGCTCGTCGAACAGGAAGTGCCGGCTCCGGCGCTTGCTGCCGCGCATACAGGCAAGATGCCGGCGGCTTCGGTGAAGTCTCCGGAACTGGCCCAGCCAGTCACTCCGGCCGCTGCGATCGCCGCATCTGCACCTGCTGCCGGCACGGTTGCCGAAATCATACCGGCGTCTGCGCCGATGACGGCAGCCACTATGGCGCCACTGGACACTTCGGCACCTGCTGCTGTCGCTAAGGCGCCAGTCCCGAAGGTTCGTCCTTCGCAGCAGCCGGTCAATGTCGTCGCATCCGTCAGCGATCAGGGCAACGTTCGCGCTCCCGCAGCACAGGTTCAGCCGGTTTCGGCAACTCCTGCCGCTGCCAATGCACAGGTCGCGTCGGTCGGCGAGGGCGGCTACGTCATTCAGATCGCATCGCTGCCGTCCCAGGCTGACGCTCAGAGGTCTTACCAGAACCTGTCGTCGAAGTTCGGCAACGTGATCGGCGGGCGTGGGGTCGATATCAAGGCTGCTGAAATTGCCGGCAAAGGCACTTTCTATCGCGTTCGCATCCCGGCCGGCAGCAAGACGGAAGCCGTAGCACTCTGCGAAAAGTATCGCGGTGTCGGCGGCACCTGCCTCGTCGCTCGCTGAGATCTTTGACGAGAAACCATCGAACGGGGCGCACAGCGCCCCGTTTTCTATTCTGCTTCCAGCATTCTAGGATCGAACATGACCGAATCGAAAGCGATGATCCTGGGCTCCAGCGGCCCGCAGCTTACCCAGGACGAAATCCTGCTCTACCGGGATGAGCGTCCCTGGGGTTTCATTCTCTTTGCCCGCAACTGTGTCGAGCCGGCCCAGATCACTGATCTGGTGGCAGCCATGCGCGACACCGTCGGCCGCCCGGAGGCGCCTGTCCTGATCGACCAGGAGGGTGGCCGCGTTCAGCGTATCCGTCCGCCGATGATCGAGCGTTATCCGTCAGCCGCCGCCTTGGGGGCTCTCTACAAGAATGACCGTGAAATGGGCTTGCGCGCCGCATGGCTGATGTCGCGGCTGCACGCCTTCGATCTCATGAAGCTCGGCATCAACGTCGACTGCCTGCCGGTCCTGGACGTACCGGTGGAAGGCGCCAGCAACGTCATCGGCGACCGGGCCTATGGCTTCGATCCGAAGACGGTGTCCGAGATGGGGCAGGCTGCGGCCGATGGCCTCAAGGCTGGCGGCATGCTTCCTGTGATGAAGCACATCCCGGGCCACGGCCGCGGCTTGGCCGATTCGCATCATGAACTGCCGGTCGTATCGGCATCGCGGGCGGAACTCGAAGCGCATGACTTCCTGCCCTTCGTGGCGCTCAAGAACGAGTTGATGGCGATGAGCGCGCATATCGTCTTCACCGCGATCGACACGGAAGAGCCGGCGACGATTTCTCGGAAAGTCATCGAGGATGTCATTCGCGGTCATATCGGCTTCGATGGCCTGCTGATGTCCGACGACAGCTCGATGAACGCCCTAAAGGGCACGATCGGCGAGCGCGCGGCGAGAATCGTTGGGGGCGGTTGTGATATCGTCTTGCATTGCAACGGCCTGATGGACGAAATGAAGGCGGTTGTGAACGAGGCGATCCCGCTTGGCGGCGAGGCGCTTCGACGTGCCAAAGCGGTGGAGCAAGGTTTCCCGGTTGCTGACGATGCACAGGAAGACACGCTTCGCGACGAATTCCACGGACTGATTGGGGTCGCCTGACCGCCGACAGTGAAGACGGATCGGAATGGCGATGACAAAAGCTGAAAATGCCATTCCGATGGACAAGATGTGGCAGGACGTGACCGAGCGGGCGATCGATGATCCTTCACTGGTGATCGACGTCGCGGGCTTCGAGGGACCGCTCGATCTTCTGCTGCATCTTGCTCGCAGCCAGAAAGTGGATCTGTCGCGGATCTCTGTCCTGGCACTCGCCGAGCAGTATCTCACATTCGTCGACAGCGCGCGGCGCGTTCGGATCGAACTGGCAGCCGACTATCTCGTGATGGCAGCTTGGCTCGCCTATCTCAAGTCGCGGTTGCTGATCCCCAAGCAGATCAAGATCGACGACGGCCCGACCGGCGAGGAACTGGCGGCAACGCTTGCCTTCCGGTTGAAACGGCTGGAAGCAATCCGCGATGCAGCCGCCCAGCTCGTCAACCGTAACCGACTCGGTCGCGATATTTTTGCACGCGGAGCGCCGGAGCATATTCCGCAGCACAGGCCGTCGGCCTATGACGCATCGCTTTACGACCTGTTGTCGGCCTACGCCAATCTCCGGCAGCGCAACGCCATCACCCATGTCACGATCGAACGCCGCAAGGTCTGGTCGCTGGTCGAGGCGAGGGACCTTCTCAACCGCATGCTGGGCGAGATCGGCGATTGGACGGCCCTGCAGCAGTACCTTCTGCCGTATCTGCCGCCACAGGATCGCGTCACTGCGACTGCCAGCGCCTTTGCCGCCTCGTTGGAACTGGTGCGCGAAGGACAGCTCGAGATCCGCCAGGATGGCGCTTTCCAGACGATCTATCTCAGAAAGGGACCCGGACGGCCGAAGGCCGAGACGTTGCCTATGAACGCAGGGACAGCCGAATGAGCCAGGTCGAGGACGCGATGGACGACGACGCGGCAGTGGATGCCATTGTGCCGGTGCCCTACTCGTCGGAGGAGATCGAGCGGATCGCCGAAGCCCTCGTGTTTGCATCGGCTGAGCCGGTTTCGGAAGCGTTTCTGGCTGAGCGTCTTCCACGGGGAGAAGATATCCAGGCCGTGATGCAGAGACTGGCGGGCATCTATGCATCACGCGGAGTGAACCTGGTCAAGGTGGCCGATCGCTGGGCTTTCCGCACGGCAGCAGACCTTTCCTTCGTCATTCGCAAAGACGACAGCGACGTGAAGAAGCTGTCGAGGGCCGCCCTCGAAGTGCTTGCCATCATCGCCTACCACCAGCCTGTGACCCGCGCCGAGATCGAGGATATTCGCGGCGTCCAGACCTCAAGAGGTACGCTTGACGTACTGATGGAAGCCGGCTGGGTTCGTTTCCGCGGTCGGCGTCGGTCGCCGGGCAGACCGGTGACACTCGGAACGACAGGAGATTTTCTCGATCATTTCGGGTTGGAAGAGCTACGCGATCTTCCTGGTCTCGAAGAATTGAAGGGCGCGGGACTTCTATCCGGTCGCATTCCATCCGGCTTTTCGGTGCCGGTTCCGGGCGGTGAGGACGAGCTTTCGGACGAGGAAGACCCCATCACCCAGCTTGATCTGGAGGAGCTTGGCTTGCTGCCGCCAACCGGCGACGGTGATGGCTAGCAGGGCTTTCAGCGAGCTTTCCTCTTATTATTCCCGTGTTCCCGAATATGGACCGTGCGTGATCGTCCGTTGCCGACAGCAGCGTCGCTACATCGCGAAAGTCATCCGTTCATAGCTTTTCGTGCAACGTATTTGGTGTTTGAAAAACAAACTTAAAAAGCTTACATCGGGGTCACGTTCCAATGGAGTTAGACTATGGGTTCTTTTAGTGTGTGGCACTGGCTGATCGTTCTAGTCATCGTGCTTGTCCTGTTCGGACGCGGCAAGATTCCTGAGCTGATGGGCGACTTTGCCAAAGGCATCAAGAGCTTCAAAAAAGGCATGGCGGACGAGGATGCCCCTGAGGCAAAGCCTACCGATACTGTGAACGGCGGCAGGACGGTCGATCACAAGCCCGACGAGATCAAGGAAACCACTCGGTCTTAATTGATCGGGAGGGTTTCAGGAGCCTCGCTGAATGTTGGATATCGGTTGGACCGAGCTACTTGTCATTGCCATTGTGCTTATCGTGGTCGTAGGTCCCAAGGACTTGCCGCCCATGCTGCGCGCTTTCGGGAAGATGACATCAAACTTGCGCAAGATGGCGGGTGACTTTCGGACGCAGTTCGACGAGGCGCTTCGCGAGGCAGACATGGATGACGTCCGGAAGACGATTTCGGACGCCAAGAGCCTCAATCCCGCCAACAGCCTGCGCGACGCGATAAATCCGCTTCGCCAGATGGGGCAGGACATCCGAAACGATCTGCAAAAGGCGACGCATATGCCGTCGACGCCGACGCCGGTGAGCACGGATGTCGAAGCGCAGCATGCTGTCGAAGGTGCTCCGGTCGCCGATACGGCGCCTGTTGTTGCGGCTGTTCCGGTTACGCCCGTCACGGCATCTCCTGTTGCTGCGCCGACGTCCTCTGCTGTGACGCCGGCACCAGCGGAGGCGACAACGCCTGCCGAACCCGGTCGCGTTAGAAAGCCTCGCGCACCGAAGTTGGCGGCCACGGGTGAGCCGGCAGCTGTGGATAAGCCTGCAACGACACGCAGATCCACGAGGGCGGAGAAGCCTGCCCCGGTGGCGACGTCTGCCGAACAGCCGAAACGTGTTCGCGTGGCCAAGGTCCCGGTGTCCGCACCTGAAACGACTGAGACGGCCGTCAAGCTTGCAGCCGCCCGCAAGCGTACCCCGAAGAAGCCTGTCGATACCCCGAAGGACGATGCCTGATGAGCGGTGATTACGAAGATAAGCCGCAGCCGCTTATCGAGCATCTGATGGAGTTGCGGACAAGGCTCATCTGGTCGATCGGCGCTTTCTTCCTCGCCTTCGTCGTGTGCTTCTTCTTCGCAAAACAGCTCTTCAACCTTCTCGTCATTCCCTACAAGTGGGCGGTCATCTGGGCGAAGCTCGATATCGCGAAATCCGAACTGATCTACACCGCGCCGCAGGAATTCTTCTTCACCCAGGTGAAGGTTGCGATGTTTGGCGCGCTGGTCATTGCCTTTCCGGTGATTGCCTCGCAGATCTACAAGTTCGTGGCTCCCGGGCTCTATAAGAACGAGCGGGCAGCCTTCCTGCCGTTCCTGATTGCCTCGCCTGTGCTGTTCCTGCTTGGAGGGGCACTCGTCTACTTCTTCTTCACGCCGATGGTGATGTGGTTCTTCCTGGCCATGCAGCAGGCGCCGACCGAGGGTGAAGTGGGGATCTCGCTTCTTCCGCGTGTTTCGGAATATCTCAGCCTCATCATGACGCTGGTTCTGTCCTTTGGACTGGTTTTCCAGCTTCCGGTTGTTACGACGCTGCTTGCTCGCGTGGGCATCTTGTCCAGCAAGTGGCTGCGCGAGAAGCGTAAGTTCGCGATCGTCATCGCCTTCGTCGTTGCCGCCGTCCTGACGCCGCCGGATCCGATGTCCCAGATCGGTCTTGCTATACCGACCATCCTTCTCTACGAGATTTCCATCTACGCCGCGCGACTCGTCGAGCGCAGACGCGATGAGGACGCTTCGAGTGATGAGGCCTCGTCTGACGTCGCAGAGACGGAGAAGGCCTGAGGTTTTTCTCTCGATCGATATCGCAGCGGCCTCATGCTTTGAAGGCCAAGAATCATGCTCGATATCAAGTGGATCCGCGATAATCCGGAAGCTTTCGACGCAGCGCTGAACAAGCGCGGCGCCGAGCCAATGGCTGCCACCCTGCTTGCGATGGACGATACCCGCCGCAGCGTCATCCAGACGCTTCAGGATATGCAGTCGCGCCGTAACGCCGCCTCCAAGGAGATCGGCAATGCGATGGCGCAGAAGAATACCGAACTCGCCGAGAAGCTGAAGGCGGAAGTCGCCACCATCAAGGACACGATGCCGGCCGCCGAGCAGGAAGAACGGGCAGCTGTCGCAGCGCTCGATGACGCGCTGTCGCGCCTTCCAAACATTCCTCTCGACGATGTCCCCGTCGGCCAGGACGAATCAGGCAACGTCGTCACGCGCACGATCGGAACGAAGCCCGGTTGGAATCATCCCGCCAAGGAGCATTTCGAGATCGGCGAAGCGCTCGGCTATATGGATTTCGAGCGCGCCGCAAAACTCTCGGGCTCGCGCTTTACGGTGCTGACCGGACCGCTCGCCCGTCTTGAGCGGGCAATCGGTCAGTTCATGATCGACATGCACACCAGCGAGCACGGGTACACGGAAGTGTCGTCGCCGCTGATGGTAAAGTCCGAGGCAATGTACGGCACAGGCCAGTTGCCGAAGTTCGAGGAAGATCTCTTCAAGACGACCGATGGCCGCTACCTTATCCCAACGGCCGAAGTGACGCTGACCAACCTTGTTTCGGGCGAGGTTCTGGACGCCGAAAAGCTGCCGCTGCGCTTTACGGCGCTTACCCCGTCCTTCCGTTCGGAAGCCGGTTCTGCGGGTCGCGATACGCGCGGCATGTTGCGCCAGCACCAGTTCTGGAAATGCGAGCTCGTCTCGATCACGGATCAGGAATCATCGATCGCCGAGCACGAGCGGATGACCGAATGCGCCGAAAACGTCCTCAAGCGTCTCGGCCTGCATTTTCGGACGATGACGCTCTGCACCGGCGACATGGGCTTCAGCGCCCGCAAGACCTATGACATCGAAGTCTGGTTGCCGGGACAGGATGCGTTCCGCGAAATCTCGTCCTGCTCGGTCTGTGGCGATTTCCAGGGCCGCCGGATGAACGCGCGCTATCGCGGCAAGGACGACAAGGCTTTGAAATTTGTTCACACGCTGAACGGCTCGGGCACTGCCGTCGGCCGCTGCCTGATCGCAGTCCTCGAAAATTATCTCAATGAAGACGGCTCCGTTACGATCCCGGACGCGCTTCTGCCCTATATGGGCGGCCTGACCAAAATAGAAAAAGCATAAGGCAGCCCTGAATGCGCATCCTGCTCACCAACGACGACGGTATCCACGCGGAAGGCCTGGCGGTTCTCGAACGGATTGCCCGCCAGCTTTCCGATGACGTCTGGATTGTTGCGCCAGAAACCGACCAGAGCGGTTATGCGCATTCCCTGACCCTGTCGGAGCCGCTGCGCCTGCGCGAGATCAGCGACCGGCACTATGCCGTGCGCGGCACGCCGACGGACTGCGTCATCATGGCGATGCGCCACGTCATGGGGGGCAAGCCGGATCTCGTTCTGTCGGGTGTCAACGTCGGCGCCAACCTTGCTGACGACGTGACCTATTCTGGCACGGTCGCAGGCGCCATCGAGGGCACGCTGCAGGGCGTCCGGTCGATCGCGCTCAGCCAGGCCTACCGCAAGGAGAACGGCCGCGTCCTGCCTTGGGATACGGCCGAATCGCATGGCCCGGGCCTGATCCGCAAATTGCTGGATACGGACCTTCCGGCCGGCACGTTTCTCAACGTCAATTTCCCGGCCTGCGCGCCTGACGATGTCCAGGGGACGGAAGTCACGTCTCAGGGCAAGACCGATTTCGACGTGGCGATCGACGAACGCCAGGATGGTCGAGGCTTCCCATACTATTGGCTGTACTTTGCCTCGCGTGTCGGCCGCCAGGCGGAGGGCACCGACATCAACGCCATCAAGGCCAATCGCATTTCAGTAACACCGCTGAAACTGGACCTGACCGACTATTCGGTGCAGGATCGCTTGATGAAGGCGCTGGGTTGAACCCAGATAACGTGGCAGGCGGAGTGACAGCTTGAAATCGGGCATGGTCGAGAAGGAAGGGTTTGCTGCACTTGTCTTGCGGCTCCGGTCCGCAGGCATTTCTAATATCGACCTTCTGACTGCCGTCGAGCAGACGCCTCGTTCGCAGTTCGTGCCGCCCACGCTTTCTCAGGAAGCCTATTCCAGCCGCACGGTCCCGATCGATTGCGGTGCCTTTATGGAAGGAGCAGATCTTGCGGTTCGCCTTCTGGCCGCTCTGCAGGTGAAACCCGGTCATCGTGTTCTCGAAATCGGTACCGGCAGCGGTTTTACAGCCGCCGTGATCGGCCGCATCGCAGAACGGGTGCTGACCGTAGATCGCTATAAGACGCTCACCGTTGCGGCGCAGGCCCGCGTTGACGCGCTTGGAATGCGCAACGTCATCGTACGACAGGCGGATGGCAGCAACGGGATGCCGGGCGAGGGCACGTTCGATCGGATATTCGTGACCACGGCATTTACGGTTCTGCCGCGATTCTATGCGGAGCAGCTGACCCATGGCGGTTCGATGGTTGCGCCGCTGATCGGCGACGACGAGACCTGCATGATGGTGAGGCTCACCAAGACCGGGAGCCGGTTTGAACGGGAAGACCTGTTCACCGTGCCATTCCTGCCGATCATTCCGCAGATGGCGGCAGCGCTTTAAGCTGGTTCGGCATTGGTTCCGCTCCTGCCAAGCGCTTCCGACTCATGGTTAGCGAATTATCAAAAAAATCGCATCTCTTCCGACACTTTAACCCCACAGTAAGACTAACGCGCTTTAATGACTCCCACGATGGTTGCGTGAGTGTAGGTCGAGTCCATGCGTGTCAACAGTGCACAAAAAGTCGGAAAATCAGTAGCTAAGCTCGCAGTTGCGGCTTTGCTTGCGAGTGCGGCCACTGGCTGCAGCTCGGATTCGAGCCGTTTCTCCGGGCTGTTCTCCAAAGATGAGCTGACAACGGCGTCAATACCCCAGCGTCCGGTCGGCGGGGCCTATGGCCAGGCGCCAATGCCGCGCGACGATGTGCGGTCGGGCCAAGCGGTGGCACCGGTTCAGCAGGATTACGGTTCGCGAAATACCGCGATGAACCAGCCTTACCCGGCCCAGTCCGGCGGCTATTCATCACCGGCCCGCGCCGCTTCGGCGCCGATGGCTGTCCAGCGCAACGAGTTGGCAGCTCCCGGCATGCCGTCTGCTCAGGCGTCCGCTCCCATGGCGTCCCGTGCACCGATGGCGGCTGACCGCGGTCAGGGCACTCGCCAGGAATCCATGGCCCAGTCATACCCGGGTCGTAGCGGTGGTTCGCAGTCTCTGACGGCTCCCACACCGTCGACCGCTCGAGGCGACAACCTGACAACGGCTTCGACGAAGCCGATGTCAGGCTGGTCTTCGGTCAACGCTCCGCGGGTAACGCTCAGGGCAGGCGAGACCGCATCGACCCTGTCTTCCCGCTACGGCGTTCCTGAAAAGGAAATCCTGAAGGCCAATGGCGGCGCTGTGAAGCCGGGCCAGACGATTGTCATCCCGACTTTCGGCCCGTCCCGTAATTCCGCGAAGACTGCGGCGTCCGATATCGACCTGCAGAACAAGGCGCCAGCGCCCACCCAGCAGACCGAGCAGAAGGTTGCCGTTCTGCCGACGCCGACCCGCGACAAGGCGATGGCGGAGCCTGGCAAGATCACACCTCCGGGCGGCAAGCCTCTCGGTGGCACCTACACGGTCAAGCCTGGCGACAGCCTTGCAAAGATCGCTCGCGAAACCGGCACACCGATTGATCAGCTGAAGGCCGCAAACGGTCTGACGACGGACGGTGTGCGGGTCGGCCAGAGCCTGAAGGTCGGTGGTAGCTCGGTTGCGACCGATCCGGTCAGAACCGCATCGATCCCGGAAAAGCCGGCTGCCCAGCCGAAGCCTGCTGCACCGTCGCCTGTCGCTGAAGCAGCACCCGCAAAGCCTGCGCCACAGGAAACAGCATCGCTGTCGGACGTCGAGAAGAAGTCCGATGTGTCTGCCGCTGCACCGCAGTCGACCGGCATTTCGAAATATCGCTGGCCAGTCAGTGGCGCGGTCATCGCCGGCTACGGCGCCAACGTCAACGGCAGCCGCAATGACGGTATCGACATCTCGGTTCCCGAGGGCACGCCGATCAAGGCCGCTGAAAACGGCGTCGTCATCTATGCCGGCAACGGCCTGAAGCAGCTCGGAAACACCGTTCTGGTTCGCCACGACGATGGCAAGGTCACCGTTTACGGTCACGCCGGCAACATCAACGTCACGCGCGGCCAGAAGGTCACCCGCGGCCAGACTGTCGCGGCGTCCGGCATGAGCGGCGACGCTCAGCGTCCGCAGGTCCACTTCGAGGTGCGCAAGGATGCGACACCGGTCAACCCCATCACTTTCCTTGAATAATTGTAGTGCGTTTCAAGGGGACGGGAGAAAAGCGCAGCTTCGGCTGCGCTTTTTTCGTTTGTGGGCGGCTTCAAGAATTCACGGCGTGAGTGTCTTGCGCATCCGCCCGGCAAGATCCTGGATATACTGCCACGCGACGCGGCCGGAACGCCCGCCGCGCGTCGTCGCCCAGGCGAGCGCCTCGTGGTGCAGGGTTTCGCGGTTGAGGCCGAGATTGAAATGGTCGGCATAGCCGTCGATCATGGTCAGGTAGTCGTCCTGGCTACATTTGTGGAAGCCGAGCCAAAGTCCGAAACGGTCCGAGAGCGAAACCTTCTCCTCGACCGCCTCGGACGGGTTGATCGCCGTCGACTGCTCGTTTTCCAGCATATGCCGCGGCAAAAGGTGGCGCCGGTTCGATGTGGCGTAGAACAGGACGTTGTCCGGCCGGCCTTCGATGCCACCGTCGAGCGCTGCCTTCAGAGACTTGTAGGCCGTATCGTCGTGGTCGAAGGACAGATCGTCGCAAAACACGATGATGCGATGGCCGGATGCCTTGAGGATGTCGAGTAGCGCCGGCAGCGAGGCGATATCCTCGCGGTGGACTTCGACCAGTTTCAGCGAGACACCGGTCGACGCGCGGATATCCTCGTGCACGGCCTTGACCAGCGACGACTTGCCCATGCCGCGCGCGCCCCAGAGAAGGACGTTGTTTGCCGGATAACCTTCGGCAAACCGCAACGTGTTTTCCTGCAGGATGTCGCGCACGTGGTCAACGCCACGGATCAGGGTGAGGGCGACGCGGTTGGGGCGTGGCACGGGCTGCAGGCGCTGGTTTGTCGGCACCCAGACAAAGCAATCCGCGACAGTCCAGTCGTTGACCGCTGGTGGAGGGCCCGCCAGCCGCTCGACTGCGTCGGCGAGCCGGCGCACTTCAGACAGGATCAGGGCGTTGAGCTCGTCGGTCATCTGGTATTCCTCAAGACTTTTTGTCATCGGTCGCGCCCTCTCGGCCGCTTTTTTCAGCAGGTAACATGCTCGTTATTGCATCAAAAGCCGTAGAGCCGTGGATTCAGTACGCGGGAGGACCGCTTTCTGTTGCATTCCCCCGTGTCACAACTATATTCCGGCGGCTTATGACAGGGGGCTCGGCGCCTCCGCTTATCGTTTAGGAGTTCTTGATGTTCATTACTGAGGCATTCGCGCAGGCGGGTGGAGCGGCGCCGGCGGCTTCCGCAACAGACTCGATTCTGCAGATGGTGCTGCTCTTCGCACCTCTGATGGTGGTCTGGTATTTCTTCCTGATCCGTCCGCAGCGCGCCCAGGCCAAGAAACGCCAGGAGACCCTGACGAGCATTCGCCGTGGCGACCAGGTTGTGCTTGGCGGCGGCCTCGTCGGCCGGGTTTCGAAGGTTGTCGATGACAACGAAGTCGAAGTCGAAATCGCCGACGGCGTAAAGGTCCGCGCAATGCGCGCCTACATCGCCGAAGTCCGCGTCAAGGGCGAGCCTGTCAAGGCCGACACCGCGTCCTGACATCAGGCAGGCCCGCTCTGGCGGGCCTTTCCATTTTCTAATCAATCAAGGACGCGGTAATGGCAAAAGGGATCGAGATACGCGAAGCCCATTTCCCCGGTCGCGCCCAGATCGATGCCTACGGCAATGGCGGTTTCCGTTTTGCCGACATGTCGCATCGCGGGTCGATCCTCTGCCTTCCCTCTGGGATACACGGCTGGGATCTGGGCGAAGGTGAGCCCCTGACGGTATCCTCCCTCTACAAGGTCCTCGACGAAGCCTCAGGCATTGAGGTCTTGCTGATCGGCACGGGCCAGAACCTGAAGCCGATACCTGCCGAGGTGAAAGCCGCATTGAAGGCGAAGGGCATCTCTTCCGACCCGATGAGCACCGGTGCTGCCGTGCGCACCTACAATATCATGCTCGCCGAATCCCGTGCCGTCGCCGTCGCGCTGATTGCCGTCTGACCCATGAGTGACGATCGTTCAACGAATGGCGAACTCTGTCTCGCGACGCTGCGAGACACGGACCGCGACCGCTATCTCGCATGCCTCCTGTCTCCGGAAGACAAGCGCCCGGCGCTCGCCGCGCTCTACGCCTTCAACGCCGAAATTGCGCGCGTCCGGGACATGGTCCGCGAGCCGCTTCCGGGAGAGATCCGCCTGCAATGGTGGCGGGATTTCCTTGAGGGTGGAATTCAGGCAGACGGGCTGGGAGACACGGGCGGCAATCCGATCGCTGCAGGACTGCAGGATGCGATCGAAACCTATCGGCTGCCGCGTCAAACGCTTGTCGCCATGACGGAAGCGCGAATCTTCGATCTCTACGACGATCCGCTCACTGACCGCAACGCGCTGGAAGGCTATGCTGGCGAAACCGCCTCGGCTTTGATCCAGCTTGCAAGCCTCATCCTTTCGCCCGAAGACGCCGCAAGGTCCGCGCAGGCGGCCGGCCATGCGGGTGTTGCGCAGGCGATCGCCGGTTTCATCCTGCTTTTGCCGATCCATCGGCGCCGCAACCAGCTTTACCTCCCGCTCGATCTTCTGGCTGCCACCGGTCTTGACCGCGACAGCTTTCTGGCCGGCAGCGACAAACCTCGCATTTCCGCAGCAATTCAGGCCTTTGCCGGCCTTGGCCTCGAGCATCTCGACAAGGCACGACGTGCCGGTCCTGTTCCGCCCGCGCTCGTGCCGGCCTTCGTGCCGGTAGCGCTTGTCGAGCCGGTTCTGAAGCGCGCTTCACGCCGGGGTGCCGATGCTCTCGACGGAGACATGCAGTCTCCCCAATGGCGTCGTCAGTTGCAGATGCTGAAGGCCGCCGTCCTCAAACGCTTCTAGCAATCACCAGTCGCCACGCTTCACGCAAGCCTTGAGGGATAAATGCCCTCTATCGGCAGGTGCGCATCTGCCATCAGTGGAGAAGCAGTCTTGAGCCCTTTGGTAGTTTGGTCGATCGCCATCGGCGTGATGCTGGCCTTGGCCTTTTATGTTACCCGCCTGGTCAAGCACAGTGACGAGGACAGCCTTCACGATATGGGACTGGCGATACTCGAATTCGGTCGCGCCTATCCTGCCGAAGCCATCAGGAGCCTGCACAGCACAGCCGATGCGAACACGATCTTTGTGCGACTGCACGACAATAAGTCAGGCATCATGCGCAACCGTGGCAATCATTTCGCATGCCACGTAATCCGGCCCGGCCGCGTGCGGGTCACGCCGACGCCCGAACCGAAAGGCTTTTCGGCCGAATTCCTGGACTCCCCGACACAGAACGGAACTTTCGTGTTCAAGAATGAAAACGAGGCGGCAGAAGTGTCGCTTTGGCTTCTCGACAATTACGTGAGCGTTGCCGATCGACAGCTTCCGGCCGAACCGCAGCCGGCTTCAAACACCGGCCGCTCCGATTAGGCCTTTAAGCGATACCCAGCCACTCACGGCAGTCCTTCAGCGCGCGAACCGACATCAACTGCCGTTTCATGATCGTCTTGTCCTTGCCGCGAAAGCGTTTGACGCCTTCGGGTTTGACGATCGAGCCGGGAGCAAGATCCGGGAACAGGCCGAAATTGACATTCATCGGCTGGAAGGACCGTTTGCCGGGCTCTTCGTCGTGGACCAGATGCCCCCCGGTGATATGCCCAAGCAGAGAACCGAAGGCCGTTGTCGCCGGCGGCGGGACGATTTCTTCGCCCTTGCGCTCGGCAGCCGCAAAACGACCAGCCAGAAGACCGATTGCCGAACTCTCCACATAGCCCTCGCAGCCGGTGATCTGACCGGCGAATTGCAGGCCCGGCCGGCTCTTCAAAGTCAGCGAGTGATCGAGCAGCATCGGTGACTGGATATAGGTGTTGCGATGCAGGCCGCCGAGCCGTGCGAATTCCGCGTTCTGCAGCCCCGGGATCATCCGGAAGATCTCGGCCTGCGCGCCATACTTCAGCTTGGTCTGGAACCCGACCATATTGTAGAGCGTGCCAAGTGCATTGTCCTGCCGCAGTTGGACGACGGCATAGGCCTTGACGGTCGGATTGTGTGAATTGGTAAGCCCCATCGGCTTCATCGGACCGTGGCGCAGCGTTTCGCGCCCACGCTCCGCCATGACCTCGATCGGCAGGCAGCCATCGAAATAGGGCGTGCCTTCCCATTCCTTGAAGCCGACCGTATCGCCCGCAATCAGTGCATCGAGAAAGGCATTGTACTGCGCTTCGTCGAGCGGGCAGTTGATGTAATCCTTGCCTGTGCCGCCGGGCCCGACCTTGTCGTAGCGCGACTGGTACCAGCAGATATCCATATCGATCGATTCGCGGTGGACGATCGGCGCGATCGCGTCGAAGAAGGCGAGCTGGTCCTCTCCGGTCTCGGCCTGGATCGACTTTGCGAGATCGGGCGACGTCAGAGGACCGGTCGCGACGACGGCCAAGTCCCATTCCGCCGGCGGTAGACCGTGAATTTCCTCTCGCACGACGGTGATCAGCGGATGGTTTTCGATCGCCTGCGTGACTGCATGAGAGAAACCGTCGCGGTCGACCGCAAGTGCGCCGCCGGCCGGGACCTGATTTTTGTCGGCGCAGGCCATGATCAAAGAGCCGGCCAGCCTCATTTCTGCATGGATGACGCCGACGGCGTTGGCCGTCGCATCATCGGAGCGGAAAGAGTTCGAGCAGACGAGCTCGGCGAGACCGTCCGTGCGGTGGGCATCGGTGCCGCGCACGCCGCGCATCTCGTGGAGAATGACGGGGATGCCGGCCTCAGCGATCTGCCAGGATGCTTCGGAGCCGGCAAGGCCGCCACCGACGACGTGGATTGGGGCAGGGGTAGACGAATTCGATATAGTGCTCATGTCCGGCTCATTATCACGGCATTCGAACGGCCGGAATCAAAAAGGCACCTAAAAAGGTGCCTCTGATCATTCCTTGGGTGTCTCTTTGATCTTTTCGGATCATTGCGACTATCGTTCTCTCGCCATCGCGACATCATATCGCGCTGGTCCATCACAATGGATGGATTAACGGAAGGAACGAGCGGCGATGCCGCGGATGTCGTAGCGGGTCAGACCAATGTCGTTGAGCGCCTGGTTGGAAAGGCTGCCGAGTTCATTGATCGTACGGCGGTAGCTGATCCAGTTCTTAGCGATGCGGATCGGGTTCATTTGGTGTTTCCTCAATCATCTTTTTCCCAGTGATCTATCGTCACCGGCGATGAGCTTCATATAGGTGAGACGCGCGGAAAGGTGCAGTGCAAAAAATGTGCGACTGCCATGCGTTTGTGCAATGAGTTGATGCTTTTTGCAGCTTCGTACGAAAAAGCAGCAGCAGCCGTTTCGCTGCGTGAAGCACTATGCACAAACGAAAAACGCCTTCCGAAGGAGGCGCTTTTAACGGTAGACCGTTGGTCGTTCTTTAGATTTTAGAAGCCGACTGCCGTGCGTGCAACGCGACGGATGTCGGAGCGGCCAATACCGAGGTCAGAGAGTTCGCGGTCCGACATGCGGCCGAGTTCCGAAACCGTTTCGCGGTACTTGCGCCAGTCGTTCAGCTTCTTTGCGATTTTCATGGTCGTTTCCTTCGTTGGTCAATGCCGGCTAATTGCTTCCGGCTGCGTTGCTAATCGTTTTAAATGCTGCGCTGCGAAGGAAAAAGCGCGCATTTCGTATGCCACCTATGCATCTGTTGCATTGCATGCAGAAGGATCGTGCGGAAACTAGCTGTATCTGACCATAATTTGATCAGGCGCTGAATTTTACGTCTATTACACCCACAATGAAGGTGCGTCGGGCCGTTTCTGTCCTGCTCACCAGCTCCACCCGAGGCGAACGCAGTCTCGCTTCTGATCATCATCAAACAGGCGTCACAAACCTTCATTTTTCCTTTGCGTGTAGGAAAACGGGTGTTATAGAGACGCGCGCTCCGGAAGGCCTCTGGCCGCTAGAGTTTCGATGCCTAGGGGCGCGGGTATGGTGAAATTGGTAGACACGCCAGATTTAGGTTCTGGTGCCGCAAGGCGTGGGAGTTCAAGTCTCTCTACCCGCACCAGGATCGCTGGACGCGCTGTTCGCCGGTAACGGCAGGACGCGCTGCTTATGAAAGCCGCGGCTGGTCACTTTTTAGTTCCGGTGGTGTGCTCACGAAAAACACGAACGGCTGTATGGGCGCCGCCGCCACGATAAGAAGGTATAAAAATGCAGGTTACCGAAACGCTCGCTGAAGGGCTGAAGCGCGAAATCAAGGTCGTTATCCCTAAGCAGGATATGGAAGCCGAGCTCAACGTTCGTCTGGCCGATGCCAAGGACAAGGTTCGCATCAACGGATTCCGTCCGGGCAAGGTGCCGCTTTCACACCTCAAGAAAACCTATGGCAAGTCGATCATGGCTGATCTCGTCAACGAGATCGTCCGTGAACGCCCCACCAAGATTCTCTCCGAGCGCGGCGAGAAGTCGGCAACGCAGCCTTCGGTATCGATGACCGAAGACGAGGCGGAAGCCGAAAAGATCCTCAATGCACAGGCTGATTTCGAATTCACCCTGACCTATGAAGTGATCCCGCCGATCGAGCTGAAGTCGACTGACGGTATCACCGTCGAGCGCGAAGTCGTTGAAGTGTCGGAAGACGAAGTCAACGAGCAGATCCTCAAGATCGCCGAGAGCGCCCGCACGTTCGAGACAAAGGATGGCGTTGCCGCTGAAGGCGATCGCGTCACCATGAACTACCTCGGCAAGGTCGATGGCGAAGCCTTCGATGGCGGCACTGCTGAAGACGCAGAACTGGTCATCGGTTCGGGTCGCTTCATCCCGGGCTTCGAAGACCAGCTGGTCGGCGTCAAGTCGGGCGACGAAAAGCAGATCACCGTGACCTTCCCGTCCGAATATCCGGCTCCGAACCTGGCTGGCAAGGACGCGACCTTCGACATCACCGTCAAGGACATCGCTGCTCCGGCTGCCGTCGAGATCAACGACGAACTTGCTTCGACGCTTGGCATCGAATCGGTCGATCGTCTGAAGGAAATCGTCCGCGGCCAGATCGAAAGCCAGTACGGCAACGTCACGCGTCAGAAGGTCAAGCGTCAGATCCTCGACCAGCTCGACGAGATGTACAAGTTCGATGCGCCGCAGGGCCTTGTTGACGCCGAGTTCGAAAACATCTGGCGCCAGATCAACACCGATCTGCAGCAGTCGGGCAAGACTTTCGAAGACGAAGAAACTACTGAGGAAGAAGCACGCGAAGAATATCGCAAGCTGGCCGAACGTCGCGTCCGTCTCGGCCTGGTTCTCTCCGAAATCGGCGAAAAGGCCGGCGTCGAAGTAACCGAGGAAGAAATGCAGCGTGCGCTTTATGCTCAGCTGCAGCAGTTCCCGGGCCAGCAGAAGGAAATCCTCGATTTCTTCCGTAACACGCCAGGCGCTTCCGCTTCGCTGCGTGCCCCGATCTTTGAAGAAAAGGTCGTCGACCATCTCCTGTCCGAGGTCAAGGTCACCGACAAGACCGTGACGAAGGAAGAGCTGCTCGCCGAAGAAGAAGGCGAAGACGCCGACAAGCCTGCCAAGAAGAAGGCCTCGCCGAAGAAGGCAAAGGCTGAAGCTTCAGACGCTGCAGAAGGCGAAGAAGCTGCTGCTCCGAAGAAGAAGGCAGCACCGAAGAAGAAGGCCGCTGAAGACAGCGCTGAGTAATCTTCTCGAATACGAATTGACGAAGGGCCGGGCAGGAAACTGCTCGGCCTTTTGCGTTGTGTTGCATCACGGCTGCTTGCGAAATCAACATGAATGCATCCGGCCGGCGGCATCCTGAAACCCCAAGACATCCGGCCCATCCCGTGACATAAGGCACGCCGAACGCGTCCTCACTTTCCGGCAGCCATGATCCGCATCGAGAATATCAGCAAGTCCAACAGTTCCCGCATTCTCTACATTGAGACCTCTGCGGCCCTGAACCGCGGCGAAAAGATCGGTTTGGTCGGTCCGAACGGGGCGGGCAAGACGACTCTGTTCCGGATGATCACCGGCCAGGAGCTGCCCGATGAGGGACAGGTCACGGTCGAGAAGCATGTGACGATCGGCTATTTCAATCAGGACGTCGGAGAAATGTCGGGCGTCAGCGCCGTCACCGAGGTGATGGACGGGGCAGGGCCAGTCAGCAGCGTTGCCGCCGAACTGCGCTCGCTCGAAGCCGCGATGGTCGATCCCGACCGGATGGACGAGATGGATGCCATCATCGATCGCTATGGCGAGGTACAGGCGCGTTACGAGGAGCTGGACGGCTATGGGCTGGAGAGCCGCGCCCGCGAGGTTCTGGCAGGTCTCTCCTTCAGCGAAGAGATGATGGACGGCGACGTCGGCAAACTGTCCGGCGGCTGGAAGATGCGCGTGGCGCTTGCCCGCATCCTCTTGATGCGCCCGGACGTCATGCTGCTGGACGAACCGTCCAACCACCTGGATCTCGAAAGCCTGATCTGGCTTGAGGAGTTCCTCAAGAACTACGACGGCGCCTTGCTGATGACCTCGCATGACCGTGAGTTCATGAACCGGATCGTCAACAAGATCATCGAGATCGATGCCGGATCGCTCAACACCTATGCCGGCGATTACGGCTTTTACGAACAGCAGCGGGCGCAGAACGAGAAGCAGCAGCTGGCCCAGTTCGAGCGGCAGCAGGCGATGCTGGCCAAAGAGATCAAGTTCATCGAGCGCTTCAAGGCGCGCGCGTCGCACGCAGCCCAGGTGCAGAGCCGGGTGAAGAAGCTCGACAAGATCGAGCGGGTGGAACCGCCGCGTCGCCGCCAGACGGTCGCCTTCGAATTTCAGCAGGCACCGCGTTCCGGTGAGGATGTTGCAAACCTCAAGGGTGTCCACAAGGCCTATGGCAGCCGTGTGATCTATGACGGACTGGATTTCATGATCCGCCGCAAGGAACGCTGGTGCATCATGGGGATCAACGGCGCCGGCAAATCGACGCTTCTCAAGCTGATCGCCGGTTCGGCGGCGCCCGACGTCGGATCCGTCGCGATCGGCGCCAGTGTCAAGATGGGCTATTTTGCCCAGCATGCCATGGATGTGCTGGATGGCGAGCAGACCGTGTTCGAATGGCTGGAGTCCGAGTTCCCACGGGCCGGGCAGGGCGCGCTTCGAACCCTTGCCGGATGCTTCGGCTTTTCAGGCGATGACGTGGAGAAGCGATGCCGCGTTCTGTCCGGCGGAGAGAAAGCCCGGCTCGTCATGGCGGCCATGCTGTTTGATCCGCCGAATTTCCTGGTGCTGGACGAGCCCACCAACCACTTGGATCTCGATACCAAGGAAATGCTGATCAAGGCGCTCGCCGACTATGACGGCACGATGCTGTTCGTCAGCCATGACCGGCATTTTCTGGCCGAGCTGTCCAACCGGGTGTTGGAAGTGACCGCGGACGGCGTTCATCGTTTCGATGGCGGCTACACGGAATATGTCGAACGCACGGGTTACGAGGCACCGGGTCTCGCAAGCTGATCCTGGACCAACCGACGCATCGTGAGGAGTCACAGTGAGCAGCCTACATCACCGGGTGGTGATGTAGGCACGGTGTCACTCGTGGATCGTGTAGGATCCCATCTTGCAGAGATCCTGCGAGTCTTCGAGGTCCTCGAGGCCTGAATCCTCGGTGAACTCGAAGCGCAGATCGTATTTGCAGACCCTGCGACCGTCAGCGATGGTGATCTCGATACTCTCGCCGGGCTCGAGAACATCCTTGCCGAACACATCTTCTTCCCAGTCGTCAACACCGACGGGCGACGTATAGAAACGCTCAAGCGTGCCGCTGGTCTTGTTCTTCAAGGTAAAGACGAGATCCGAGGCGTTGGATGTAGTGGTGCATGCAAAAAGAGCCGCCAGTGCAGCGGCCGCAATAAGTACAGTCTTTCTCACGGTAGTGTCCCTCAACCCAGAATTGGGGTAGGGAACATCTATCATTTCCATAACCGCAGACAACTAGCATGTTGGTTCATCATTAATTGTAGAGTATTGATAAACCGCAACTAATTAAGCCGTGCAGCATTGTCGGTGTCATCGGCGGAACGCGAGGTATCGCTGTGAAACCCGGCAGGAATACTGCTCAAAGTCCGGTTTAAGCCGCCTTGCTGGAAGCGTCTCTCAAAGCGGCTTGCGATACTGGATAAACCCTGGCGCCACAGCGACACGGTCATAGAGACGCCTCGCGGCTGTGTTGTCTTCCTGCGTCAGCCAGTAGAGCCGACCGGCATTCTGGTCGCGCGCGAGCAGTGCCACTTTCTCGATCAGGGCTTCCCCCACGCCGCGTCCACGCTGGCTGCTGTCGACGTAGAGGTCCTGCAGATAGCAGGTCATGTCAGGTAACCAGGTCGAGCGGTGGAAGACGACATGCACGATGCCGACCATCTGCCCGTTCTCGTCGAAAGCGCCAAGTGCCTGCAGGGGCTCGTCATCATGGTGAAAGCGGGACCACGTGATGTCGTACTGTTCTTTCGGCAGTTCCGACTCGTAGAACTCGAGATAGGCTCTGAACAGGGGTTCCCATGCGGCACGGTCGGCAGGCTCAAGCGGGCGGATTGTCGTCACGGGCATCTCCTCGAGCAAAAAACAGAAACGGCGGGGAGTATACCCCGCCGTTTGCCGAATTCTACTGAAGAGATGAGGCTTAGGCAGCCATGGCCGTCTTCAGGTTTTCATCGATCTTGTCGAGGAAGGCAGTCGTGGACAGCCAAGGCTGTTCCGGGCCGATCAGAAGCGCCAGATCCTTGGTCATGTAGCCCTGTTCGACCGTGTCGACGCAGACGGTTTCGAGCGTGGTGGCAAAGGTTGCCAGTTCGGCGTTGTCATCCAGCTTCGCACGGTGCGCGAGGCCACGGGTCCAGGCGAAGATCGAGGCGATCGAGTTCGTCGAGGTTTCCTGGCCCTTCTGGTGCTGGCGGTAGTGGCGCGTTACCGTGCCATGCGCAGCTTCGGCTTCGACCGTGCGGCCATCCGGCGACAAGAGAACCGAGGTCATCAGGCCGAGCGAGCCGAAGCCCTGTGCAACCGTGTCGGACTGGACGTCACCGTCGTAGTTCTTGCACGCCCAGACGTAACCGCCGGACCACTTCAGAGCCGATGCGACCATGTCGTCGATCAGGCGGTGTTCGTAGGTGATGCCGATTTCGGCGAACTTCGCCTTGAATTCGGTCTGGTAGACTTCTTCGAAGATATCCTTGAAGCGACCGTCATAGGCCTTGAGGATGGTGTTCTTGGTCGACAGGTAGACCGGCCACTTGCGCATCAGGCCGTACATCATCGAAGCGCGCGCGAATTCGCGGATCGATTCGTCGAGGTTGTACATCGCCATGGCAACGCCGGCGCCTGGGGCGTCGAACACGTCCTTTTCGATAACCTGGCCGTCTTCACCGACGAACTTGATCGTCAGCTTGCCCTTGCCGGGGAACTTGAAATCGGTCGCCTTGTACTGGTCGCCGAAAGCATGGCGTCCGACAACGATCGGCTTGGTCCAGCCGGGAACGAGGCGCGGCACGTTCTGGCAGATGATCGGCTCGCGGAAGATAACGCCGGCGAGGATGTTGCGGATCGTGCCGTTCGGGCTCTTCCACATCTGCTTGAGATTGAATTCCTTCACGCGGTCTTCGTCCGGCGTGATCGTCGCGCACTTGATGCCGACGCCGTGCTTCTTGATTGCGTGAGCCGCATCGACGGTGACCTGGTCGTTCGTCGCATCACGGTTCTCGACGGAAAGGTCGTAATATTCGATGTCGAGATCGAGATAGGGAAGGATCAGCTTGTCCTTGATGAGCTGCCATATGATACGGGTCATCTCGTCGCCGTCGAGATCGACGACCGGGTTCGCTACCTTGATCTTCTGCATGGACTTCCTCTTGCCGTAATGGGCCGTTTAGGCCTCAAAAATGATCAACGGGGGCGCTATAGCATCGCGGGGAAGAGAACGCAAAGATGGTGCGGTCTGATATGGCGCGATTCGGTTAGAAAATTGGAACATGCGCTCGCCATCATCATACTGCCTGAAATTGGTCCTCAAGATTGAGCATTGCCAAACATCGGGCGCGGCGTAATGTCCGCCAAAACTCATCGCAGCACTGGATCTATGATATGCGGATACTCCCGCTTCTTTCTCTCTTCACCCTGATTTCCACCGGCGTTCTGGCGGCGGATGTGACCGATCCGGTAAAGGCGGTGATGAAGATCACCGAAGACAACTGGAATACGGTTGATAGTGACTGGAAGTCGCTGTTCGATCCCGAGCCGATCCAGCAGAATTTTAGCAAGTCGTTCCAGACTGCCTACTCGGAAGCGTCCAAGCACCCCGCTTACGAAACCGAAAACAATGCCCCCGGCGATCCGTTTGGCTACGACGTCGTCACGAGTTCGCAGGACGGCTGCCCGCTGAAGGACGTCACCATCGTGCCGGCACCGGCGGCAAATGGCGTGTCGGATGTGAAGGTCACGTTCAAGCAGTGGGCCTGCATCGATGATGCGGAAATGAAGGACAGCGTTTCGGAAGTGCATTTCGACGTCATCGAGGAAGACGGCAAGCCGGTCATCAAGGACATCCACCGCGTTGTCGAGAATGAAAGCGATTCGCTCGTCGAAGAGATGCAATCGATCGCCAAGGGCGAGTAGAGGGAAGCAAACCTTCTGAAAGCCTTGCTCTTCATCCATCCGGCGGCTATCTGCCCAGCCTGAAATTGTTGGGATTAAGCGATGTCAGGTACGAATAGCGAGCGCGAGCTCATTGCCGAGGGCCCGGCCATCATTCTGGTGGAACCGCAACTGGGCGAAAACATCGGCATGGTGGCGCGCGCCATGGCCAATTTCGGCTTGGCGGAACTGCGCCTCGTCAGTCCTCGTGATGGTTGGCCGAACGAGAAGGCGAGGTCTGCCGCGTCGAAGGCCGACCACGTCATCGATGGAGCCGTCGTTTTCGAGACGCTGGAAGACGCGACCCGCGACCTGAACTTCGTCTATGCCACGACGGCGCGCGAACGCTACGGCTTCAAGCCCGTTCGGTCACCGGTCTATGCGGCGTCCACATTGCGTGAGAAATTCAAGGCGGGTGAAAAGACCGGCATTCTGTTTGGCCGCGAACGCTGGGGTTTAAGCAACGAAGAGGTGGCGCTCGCCGACGAGATCGTCACCTTCCCGGTCAATCCGGCCTTCGCCTCGCTCAATATCGCCCAGGCGGTTTTGCTGATGTCCTATGACTGGATGAAATCCGGCATGGACGATATCGAGGAAACCCGCTTCCAGCCGATCGAGCAGCGGCCCTCGACGAAGGACCAAGTGTTCGGCATGTTCGAGCAGATTGAGGAAGCGCTCGATGCCCGAGGCTACTTCCATCCGCCTGAGAAGAAGCCGAAGATGATCGACAATCTGCGTGCGGTCCTGTCGCGGCGGAGCTTTTCGGAACAGGAAGTCAGCGTGTTTCGCGGCGTGATCAAGTCGCTGGATGCCTTTCCTCGTCAGTGGCCACGAAAAACGACGCCGAGGCAGAAGAAGGCCGACGTGACCGGGGAGATCGAAGGCAATGGCGGCGACGAATGACCTGAAGCCAGTGCTGATGTTCGATTCGGGCATCGGTGGACTGACCGTGCTGCGTGAGGCCCGCGTGCTGATGCCGGAGCGCGGCTTCATCTATGTCGCCGACGACGCCGGTTTCCCTTACGGCGGATGGGAGGAGGAGGCGCTGACGGCGCGGATCCTGTCCCAGTTCGAGCGCCTGCTGAACGACTACCAGCCGGAAATCTCCATCATCGCCTGCAATACAGCGTTCACGCTGGCGGGCGCAGCCCTTCGTGAGCGCTTCCCCGAGATGACCTTCGTCGGCACCGTGCCGGCGATCAAGCCTGCAGCCGAGCGAACCCGCTCCGGCCTCGTGTCCGTCCTCGCAACTCCCGGCACCGTCAAGCGCGCTTATACGCGTGATCTGATCCAGTCCTTTGCCACGCAGTGTCATGTGAGGCTTGTCGGATCGGAAAATCTGGCCCGCATGGCGGAAGCCTATATCCGCGGCGAGAACCTGTCGGACGACGCTGTCCTAGCCGAAATCATGCCCTGCTTCGTCGAGAAGGACGGCCGCAAGACCGATATCGTCGTTCTCGCCTGTACGCATTATCCCTTCATGGCGAACCTGTTCCGCCGCCTGGCGCCCTGGCCGGTCGACTGGCTCGATCCGGCCGAGGCGATCGCCCGACAGGCCCGGCGCAAGGTGCCGCTTCTGGATGGTGTGCAACACCCCGGCGAGTTCGACTTCGCGGTGTTCACGTCGGGCAATCCGGATTTTGCCACGCAGCGTCTGATGCAAGGGTTTGGTTTGCGGGTCTAGCCCTCTTGTCATCGGCTGAATTCGATGGCTTGCTCGGCCTACCGGATCAGGAGCAGACACGATGTCGATTGAAAACTGGCTGGCCTTCGTCGCCGCATCCGCCATTCTTCTGGCCATTCCCGGACCGACGATCCTGCTCGTCATCTCCTATGCGATGACGCACGGGCGAAAGGTTGCGAATGCGACCGTCGTCGGCGTGGCACTTGGCGACTTCACGGCAATGACCGCCTCGATGCTGGGGCTGGGCGCCTTGCTCGCCACATCGGCGATGCTGTTCACGATCCTCAAATGGGTTGGCGCTGCCTATCTGATCTATCTCGGCATCAAGCTGTGGCGCGCACCCGTCATGGATCCAGAGGTCGCAGCCGGGGAGGCGGAGTTGCCGCAAGCCAGACCGCTGCGCATCCTGCTGCACACCTACGTGGTTACCGCGCTCAACCCGAAAGGCATCGTGTTCTTCGTTGCCTTCCTGCCGCAGTTTCTCGACCTGTCGAAACCGCTGTTCTTCCAGATGGCTGTTTTCGAGGTGACGTTCCTGGTTCTGGCGACGATCAATGCCACGCTTTACGGGCTTCTCGCCTCCTTGGCCCGCAACCAGATCCGCAGGCCAAGGGTGCAAAAAATCGTCAACCGGACCGGCGGATCGCTGATGATCGGGGCAGGGCTTCTGTCGCTGGGTTTCAAGCGCGCGGCGGCTTGACCGCAAAGCCTGTGCATTTCCTCTCTTGCACGGCGAAACGAATCCCTTTCTCTGTTAGTGAGAATGTTTGGGCGGTCTTTGACCGCGTGTAGACGGCATACGAGGTAAGGCATTGCAGGTCGGCATCGATATGGGAACTCTGACCGGGGGTGATCCGGCCAAGCTCGATATCGAGGAGCTTCTGGCAACGCGTCTCCTCGTCCAGGGCAATTCCGGCTCCGGGAAATCGCATCTTCTGCGGCGGCTGCTGGAACAGTCAGCGCCGTGGGTCCAGCAGGTCGTGATCGATCCGGAAGGTGATTTCGTCACGCTGGCCGACAAATACGGTCATGTCGTCGTCGATGGCGAGCGCACCGAAGCCGAACTCGCGGGCATTGCCAACCGTATCCGCAAGAACCGCGTGTCCTGCGTCCTCACGCTCGAGGGGCTTGATCTCGAAGAGCAGATGCGTGCCGCCGCCGCCTTTTTGAACGGCCTGTTCGATGCCGATCGCGACTACTGGTATCCGGTTCTGGTCGTGGTCGACGAAGCCCAGATGTTTGCGCCATCCGTCGGGGGCGACGTCTCCGAAGATGCCCGCAAGATGTCGCTCGGGGCGATGACCAACCTGATGTGCCGTGGCCGTAAGCGCGGGCTGGCCGGCGTCATTGCCACGCAGCGCCTGGCAAAGCTTGCCAAGAACGTCGCAGCCGAGGCCTCCAACTTCCTCATGGGTCGCACGTTTCTTGATATCGACATGGCCCGCGCCGCTGACCTGCTCGGCATGGATCGGCGTCAGGCGGAAATGTTCCGCGATCTGAAGCGCGGCAACTTCGTCGCGCTCGGTCCGGCTCTGTCGCGTCGGCCTCTGCCGATCATCATCGGCAATGTCGAGACATCGGCCCGTTCGTCCAGCCCAAAGCTGATGCCGCTGCCGGACGCGCATCTGGATGTCGAAGGTCTCATCTTCACGCCGGATCCAGAAGAATTCACCCGGCCTTTGACGGCGAACCGCCGCCAGGTGCCGGCGCCACGGCCGACCACCGATATTCTGGCGGAACTCTCGCGCTCGACGCCTGCTTCCCTTCAGCCGGCTGCCGCCGAGCCGCGGACGCCGGTGCCCGTGCTTACGGTCGAGGAGCGTGAGGATCGGCTGATGGCGGTCATGGCCGAGATCCTCGACGATCCGCAATCGGCCTATCGGACGGACGCGGTTCTCTATCAGGACTTCCTCGTTCGCGCCCGCATGCGTCGTCTGCCGGGCCCGCCGCTGTCGCTCAGCGACTTCCGTCGCCGCACGGCGATTGCCCGTTCCGGGGTCGATGCTGCGATGGCCTCGAGCGAAGCCTGGACGACGGTGCTGTCCATGTCGAACAGTGTTTCGGATGAGCTTCAGGGCGTGTTTCTGATGATGGCAAAGGCGGCGCTCGGCGGCGAACCATGCCCGTCCGATGCACGGATTGCCCGCGCCTACGGCACGCACTCCGCGCGCCGCGCACGCCGTTTGCTGGGCTACTTTGAAGAGCAGGGGCTGGTTGTGGTCCATTCCGACTTCACCGGCAAGCGCATCGTCGCGTTTCCGGAGCTGCAGGCGGAAACGGCGCCCGGCAGTGCCGAAGCGCCTGATGAGGGCGATCTCAAGATTGCTGCGGAATAAGCCCGCAGCGACCCGGCTGCTGTTGACATTTTGATGACAGCCGCCTAAAGACCCGCCAACGCCCGGTGGCAACACCGGGTGTTTCAACGACATGTCCCGTGGCACTCTCCGAACGCTTTTCGTGAGAAGCCTGTCAGAACCTCTAAATCGAGGTTCAGAGGAGGGCGTGTTTCCTTCATCCGGTTCGGCAACGAACCGGTGTAACTTTCTGAAAGGAAATACGATGAGCAAGCGCGAATCGTCTAAGTACAAAATCGATCGCCGTATGGGCGAAAACATCTGGGGCCGCCCGAAGTCGCCGGTTAACCGCCGCGAATACGGTCCTGGCCAGCACGGTCAGCGCCGCAAGGGCAAGCTTTCCGACTTCGGTGTGCAGCTGCGCGCCAAGCAGAAGCTGAAGGGCTACTACGGCGACATCCGCGAGAAGCAGTTCCGCGCGATCTATGAAGAAGCCAACCGCCGCAAGGGCGACACCGGCGAAAACTTGATCGGCCTGCTGGAATCGCGTCTGGACGCCATCGTCTACCGCGCAAAGTTCGTCCCGACGGTTTTCGCTGCTCGTCAGTTCGTCAACCACGGCCACGTCACGGTCAATGGCGTCAAGGTCAACATCGGTTCGTACCGCTGCAAGGCTGGCGACGTTGTCGAAGTTCGCCAGAAGTCGAAGCAGATGGTCACCGTTCTGGAAGCCGTTTCGCTCGCAGAACGCGACGTTCCTGACTACATCGAAGTCGATCACAACAAGATGGTTGCCACCTTCGCTCGCATCCCGAGCCTGGCCGATGTACCCTACGCGGTCATCATGGAACCGTCGCTGGTCGTCGAATTCTACTCGCGTTAACAGCGACACCATTTCAGACAAATGGCCCCGAGAGGGGCCGTTTTTGTATCTGGTGTCATGTCGAACCCACAAAAAAAGCCGCTCCTTTCGGGGCGGCTTTTTGCTTGTCTCTTACAGTCATTCTTACCTGGAAGAGGTTTTCTTCTTTTCCGCCGTAACAGACGTCTCGACAGTAGTCGACGTGTTGGTGTCCGTCAGCTGGACCGTCTCGTGTTGTGCATCGCCCTTCGGCAGCTCGCCCATCCGGTTCCAGGCATCAAGGCCGGCGATCTTGTAGGCTTCGGCAAGCGTCGGGTAGTTGAAGGTGTTCTCGACGAAATATTCGACGGTACCCTTCAGGTTGAGAACCGCCTGGCCGATATGCACGAGTTCGGTGGCGTTTTCGCCGATGATGTGCACGCCGAGAAGGCGGCGCGTCTTCAATGAGAAGATCAGCTTCAACATGCCGTGGTCGAGGCCCATGATGTGGCCGCGCGAAGTCTCGCGGAAACGGGCGATACCGCATTCGTAGGGAATGCCGCGCTCCTTCATTTCCTCTTCCGTCAGGCCGCAGGTCGAAATCTCCGGCACGGCGTAGATCCCGTAGGGAAAATACTTCGGTGGCTCCTTGGCAATTGCGCCGACGGCGACGCGAGCGGCGATTCGACCCTGTTCCATCGATGTCGAGGCAAGGCTCGGAAAGCCGATGACATCGCCCGCGGCATAGATGCCGGGGACGGAGGTCTCGAAGGTTTCCGGATTGACCTTCAGACGGCCGCGGTTATCGGCGTCGAGGCCGGCTGCTGCCAGGTTGAGGCTGTCGGTCGCGCCCATGCGGCCGGCGGCAAACAGCACCATGTCGGTGATGATCTTACGGCCGGTATCGATCGTGACCGAGACCTTGCCGTCGGCAAGGTGCTCCACCTTCTCGACCTTCTGGCCGAGCAACAGCTTCATGTTGCGGTCGCGCAGCTGGTAGGTGAAATCCTCGATGATCTCCTTGTCGATGAAGTCGAGCATCGTCGCCTTCGGGTCGATCACCGTAACGGCGGTGTCGAGAGCGGAAAAGATCGTCGCATATTCGATACCGATAACGCCGGCACCGATGACGACCATCGAGCGCGGCAGTTTTTCGATTTCGAGCAGTTCGTCGCTGTCGATGACCGTCTTGCCGTCGAAGGGCATGTAGTCTGGGCGGAACGGGCGCGTGCCGACAGCAAGCAGGATGCTTTTGGCTTTGACCTGAACCGCCTCTCCGTCGTCCTTCAGCACTTCCATCGTATCGGTCGACAGAAAGCTCGCCTTGCCACGAAGGTGCTGGACGCGGTTGCGGGCGAACTGGTGTTCGAGCACCTCGACTTCATGGTCGAGCGTGATCAGCAACCGGCGGCGAAGGTCTTCGGCACTGATCTCTTCCTTGACCCGGTAGGATCGGCCGTAGAACCCGCGCTCGCGCCACCCGGAGAGGTTCAGCGCGGTTTCGCGCAGTGTCTTCGAGGGGATGGTGCCGGTATGCACGGAAACGCCGCCTACCCGTCGTCCCTGCTCGATGACGAGCACTTTCCGGTCGAGCTTGGCGGCTTGAATGGCTGCGCGGCGACCGGCAGGGCCGCTTCCGACAACAATGAGGTCGTACTGGTTCATGGACTGCTCCGCTTCTCGAATCCCGCTGTTACGCTGCAATAGCCTACCTGCGTCGTCTCCTACCAATCTATTCTGAATGTTTGATTGCAGGAAAGGCCGCAAGCGTAGAACGGCTGTCTCGGGTTGCGTATGTTTTGTGCAGAAAAATAGGATGCACAAAAAACGTCTTGACCGTCGCCGGGAAATGTCTTTCATTCGAACCAATCATGAATTGGTCCGGACAATGGTACGTTCAATGCAGACCGAACCCCAAGACAATTCCTACTACGCGTTGGAGAAGCTCCGCGATCTGATCCACTCGGAAAAATTCGGAGCGGAAGGGCGGCTGCCGACGGAGCGGGCGCTTGCTGAAACGCTCAATGTAGGGCGCCGTGCTGTTCGACGGGCGCTTGAGGTGCTCGAGTCGGAGGGGCTGATCTGGCGCCGCCAGGGTGCCGGAACCTTTGTCGGCGAAAAGCCTGACGGCTGGAGCGACCACGTCGACGCGCTGGTTGCCGGTACCGACATCATGGAAATCATGGAGGTTCGCCTTCGCCTGGAGCCACAGCTCGCACAGCTTGCAGCGATGCGTGCAAAGCCTGCCGAAATCGAGCGCATGCGCTACCTGGCAGACAAGACCGGCCAGAGTTCGGATGCGGATTCCAAGGAACTCTGGGATGGATCGCTGCACCGCCAGATCGCGCAAAGTGCCGGCAACAAACTCTTCCTGTCGATCTTCGACGTGGTCAACCGCATCCGTCAGGATGCCGCGTGGCAATCCATTCGCGAGCGTGCGCGCAAGACCGGAACCAATGGCCGCACGTCGTACCAGCAGCATATCGCAATCGTCGACGCCATCGCCGCCCGCGATCCGGGCCGGGCAGGCGAGGCGATGCGCGAGCATCTTCTGATGCACCACGAGCGGCTGATCCGGGCCACCTCGCTCGAGGCCCTCGATGACCATTCGCCGGAAGGCGTGCAGATCGGTATCCGTGACGACGACACGCTCAGCGTTGCGTCCTAGCCATCCCAGACTGCCGGCCACAAAGGCCGGCCAACAAGAACAATGACCGACAAACCTGAATGGACCAGAGGAACAATGATGAAGAAATTTTCCACGCTCACTGCCGCACTGCTCGCCAGCGCGATCATGTCTCTGCCTGCCATGGCGAGCGAATTGCGCATCGGTCTCAATGACGATGCCGACGTTCTCGATCCGGCGCAGTCGCGCACCTTCGTCGGCCGCATCGTCTATACCGCGATGTGCGATAAGCTGGTCGACATCTCGCAGGATATGAAGATCATTCCGCAGCTTGCGACCGAATGGAACTGGTCTGAAGGCGGCACGGTACTCACCATGAAGATCCGCGACGGCGTCAAGTTCCACGACGGCGAAACGCTGGATGCCGCAGCCGTCGTCGCAACGATCGAGCGCAACATGACGCTGCCGGAGTCGCGCCGCAAGAGCGAGCTTTCCTCGGTTGCAAAGGTTGAGGCCAGCGGCCCGCTTGAAGTCAAGTTCACGCTGAAGTCTCCGGACGTGACGCTTCTTGCCCAGCTTTCCGACCGTGCCGGCATGATCGTTGCGCCGAAGGCCGCCAAGGAACTCGGTGCCAATTTCGGCTCGAAGCCGGTCTGCGCCGGTCCGTTCAAGTTTGTCGAGCGCATCCAGCAGGACCGTATCGTGCTCGAGAAGTTCGCCGACTACTGGGACAAGGACCGGATCCTCGTCGACAAGATCACCTATCTGCCAATCCCGGACACGACCGTAAAGCTTGCCAACCTGCGGTCGGGTGACCTCGATATCGCCGAGCGCATCTCGGCGTCCGATGCCGAATCGGTCAAGAGCGACCCGAACCTCACCTATGCCGACGTCATCGGCCCGGGCTACATGGCGATGTATGTCAACCTCGCCAACGGTCCCCGTGCGGACAACCCGCTCGGCAAGGACAAGCGCGTGCGCCAGGCCTTCTCGCTGGCGATCGACCGCGAAGCAATCGGCCAGATCGTCTTTGAAGGCACGTCGCTTGCCGGCAATCAGCCGTTCCCGTCGTCAAGCCCCTGGTTCAACAAGGACCTGCCGGTGCCGGCGCGCGATATCGAAAAGGCCAAGCAGCTGATGAAGGAAGCGGGCCACGAGACGCTCGACATCGAGCTGCAGCATGCCAACAGCACGACCCAGACCCAGATGATGCAGGTCATCCAGTCGATGGTGGCGGAAGCGGGCTTCAACGTCACGCTGAAGGCAACCGAATTCGCGACGCTTCTGTCGGAACAGACGGCCGGCAACTACCAGCTCAGCCGCTCCGACTGGTCCGGCCGTATTGATCCCGATGGCAACCTCCACCAGTTCGTCACCTGCAAGGGCGGCATCAACGACGTGAAGTACTGCAATCCGGAAGTCGACAAGCTCCTGAACGAAGCCCGTACCTCACCGGACGAAACGGTGCGCAAGGAAAAGTATGATGCCGCAGGCGTCATCCTCAACGACGACATGCCGATCATCTACCTCGGCCACCAGCCCTACGCCTATGCCATCTCCAACAAAGTCGAAGGTTTCGTACCGTCGCCCGACGGCATGATGCGCTTCCTCGGCGTCTCCAAGAAGTAATCCGACATCGAATGCCGCGCGGAAGAGATTCCGCGCGGTCACCTGAAATCACGAGGGCGATGCCATGCCTGTCTATATCGGAAAGCGCCTGCTGGTCGCGATCCCGACCCTGCTGATCATCTCGATCTTCGTCTTCTCGCTGCAGAAACTGCTGCCGGGCGACCCCATCCTCGCCATGGCCGGTGAAGAGCGGGATCCAGCGACGATCGAATTCCTGCGCGAAAAGTATCACCTCAACGATCCCATCATTACCCAGTATCTCTCCTGGGTTGGCGGCATTCTGGTCGGCGACTTCGGCGTGTCTCTGCGCACCAATCAGCCGGTGCTGGAACTGATCGGCCAGAAACTGCCCGTCACGATCCAGCTCGCGGTGATGGCCATGATCCTGGCCATGCTGATCGGTATCCCGGCCGGCATTCTGGCGGCGGTCTACAAGAACCGCACGCTCGATTACGTCGCCAATGTCGTCGCGCTGTCTGGCCTCTCGATCCCGAATTTCTGGCTGGGAATCATGCTGATCCTGCTGGTGTCGGTCAATCTTGGCTGGCTGCCGGCATCCGGCTACGAATCGATTTTCGTCGATCCCGTACGCTCGCTCAAAACCATGATCATGCCGGCCTTCGTCCTGTCGACGGCGCTCGCAGCGCAGCTGATGCGCCATACCCGCTCGGCCATGCTCGGCGTCTTGAGCTCCGACTATATCCGCACCGCCCGTGCCAAGGGTCTGTCGCCGCGCGAAGTCATCCTCAGCCATACGTTCCGCAACGCGCTGCTGCCGATCATCACCCTGTCGGCGCTGCTGTTCGGCGAGCTGCTCGGCGGTGCCGTCCTCACGGAGCAGATCTTCACCATCCCGGGCTTTGGCAAGCTGACCGTCGATGCCGTCTTTACCCGCGACTATGCCGTCGTTCAGGGCATCGTCATGTGCACGGCCATCGGCTTTATCGTCATGAACCTCATTGCCGATATTCTCTACGTTCTCCTCAACCCCCGTCTGAGGGCAACGCTATGACCGCTATCGAACAGACTGCACCGATCGCAAAGCCGCGCCAGAAAAGCAGGGCATGGCGCAAGATGCGCGCCAACCGCGGATCGATGGTCGGCATGGTGATCATCGCCTTTTTCGCGATCCTTGCCATTGCCGCGCCGATCCTGCCGATTGCCGACCCGATCGCGACCAGCTGGTCGGCACTGCGCAAGGCACCGTCTGCCGCCCATTGGCTCGGCACCGACGATCTCGGCCGCGATATCCTGTCGCGGATGATCTGGGGCGCCCGTGCCTCGCTGATGGCAGGGGTCGTCTCCGTTGCCATCGCGGTTGCCATCGGCGTGCCGTTCGGACTGCTGTCGGGTTATTTCGGCGGCTGGGTCGATCAGGTCATCCAGCGTGTGACAGAAGCGCTGCTCGCCATGCCGTTCCTGATCACCGCAATCGCGCTTGCCGCCTTCCTCGGCCCGAGCCTCACCAATGCGATGATCGCCATCGGCCTGTCTGCCATGCCGGTCTTCGTGCGGCTGACCCGCGGCCAGGTGCTTGCGGTGAAAACGGAGGACTACGTCGAAGGGGCACGGTCGATCGGTCTCAACCACGTCGACATCATGACCCGCTACATCCTGCCGAACGTGTTTGCCCCGATCATCGTTCAGGCCACCTTGACGGTGGCGACCGCCATCATCGCCGAAGCCAGCCTGTCCTTCCTCGGCCTCGGTCAGCAGGCACCGGCCCCGAGCTGGGGTTCGATGCTGAACACGGCCAAGAACTTTCTGAGCCAGGCACCGTGGATGGCCATGTGGCCAGGGATTGCAATCTTCCTCGTCGTCATCGGCTTCAACCTTCTTGGCGACGGCCTGCGCGATGCACTGGATCCGCGCGAGGCGTAACGCCCGGCGGACAATAGATTTATACAAGGAATACCGAGAATGACCGAATTCACCACGCGCCCCGAAATCCTCGGCACCTTCGGTGTCGTCACCTCCACCCATTGGATTGCCTCCGCCGTCGGCATGGCGATCCTCGAAAAGGGCGGCAATGCCTTCGACGCGGCGGTTGCCACGGGCTTCGTGCTGCAGATTGTCGAACCGCATCTGTGCGGCCCGGGCGGCGACATGCCGGCCGTCTTCTACTCGAAGAAGACCGATAAAGTCGAAGTCATCTGCGCTCAAGGGCCGGCGCCGACCGGTGCCACCATCGAGCACTATACGTCGGAAGGTCTGAAGCTCATTCCCGGCGACGGCCTTCTCTCGACCGTCATTCCCGGCGCATTCGACGGCTGGATGCTGATGCTGCGCGACTATGGAACGATGACCGTTCGCGAGGTTCTGGAGCCGGCGATCTACTACGCCGAGCATGGCCATCCGGTGCTTCCGCGCGTGTCGAACACGATCAAGGGCCTGGCTGAATTCTTCCGAAAGGAATGGCCGACATCCTATGAGACATGGCTGCCGGGTGGCGTTGCGCCGGAAGCACTCTCCAATTTCAGGAACCCCGTTCTCGCCGAAACCTACAAGCGGATCATCTCCGAATCGGAAGCGAAGTCCGGCCGCGAGGAACAGGTCCAGGCGGCCCGTGACGCGTTCTATCGCGGCTTCGTGGCCGAAGCGATCGACACCTATCTGAAGACTGCCGAGGTGATGGACGCGAGCGGTTCCAAGCACAAGGGCGTGCTCACCGCCGACGACATGGCCAACTGGAGCGCCACCATCGAAGCGCCGCAAACGCTCGATTACCAGGACTGGACGATCGCCAAGACGCCGGCCTGGGGGCAGGGACCGGTGCTGCTGCAGTCGCTGGCACTCCTCAAGGGCTTCGATCTCGAGGCGATGGACCCGGCCGGTCCCGATTTCGTCCACACGGTCGTCGAGGCAATGAAGCTCGCATTCGCCGACCGCGAGGTCTATTACGGCGATCCGGAATTCAGCCAGATCCCCACCGAATATTTGCTGTCGGAAGGTTACAACAGCGAGCGGCGGAAGCTGATCGGCAGCACCGCTTCGATGGAACTGCGCCCCGGCACGGTTCCGGGCTATGAGCGCCAGGTCGATGCGACGATGGCGATGCTGGCGGAGATGAGCGGCACCGGCACGGTTTACGAGCCGACCATGTCGCACCTCACCGAAAAGCGCGGCGACACGGTGCATATCGACGTCATCGATCGCTGGGGCAACATGGTCTCGACCACACCGTCGGGCGGTTGGCTGCAGTCGTCGCCGATCGTTCCGGGTCTCGGTTTTGCACTCAATTCGCGTGCCCAGATGTTCTGGCTGAAGGAAGGCCTGCCGACCTCGCTTGCGCCTGGAAAACGCCCCCGCACGACGCTGACACCGTCGCTTGCTCTTCATCAGGGCAAACCCTCCATGGTGTTCGGCACGCCCGGCGGAGATCAGCAGGACCAGTGGCAGCTGCCGTTCTTCCTGCGCTACGCCCATCACGGCAAGAACCTGCAGGCCTCGATCGACATGCCGCTGTTCCACACCTCGCATTTCCCCGGTTCGTTCTATCCGCGCACGAGCTCTCCGGGCGAGATCATGGTCGAGAGCAATATCGGTGAAGCCGCACTCGAAAACCTCCGCCGTCGCGGCCACAAGGTCACCGTCGCCGATCCATGGACGGTCGGCCGCCTGACGGCTGCGCGTCGAGATGCTGACGGTCTGCTGAGGGCGGCCGCAACACCGCGCCTGATGCAAGCCTACGCGATTGGACGGTGAACCATGACCTGGTCAATCGTCGCGCGTGATCAAGACACGGGACATCTGGGCATAGCCGTCGCCAGCCGTTTCTTCGCGGTTGGATGCGCCGTGCCGCATATCAGGGGCAGGGTGGGCGCTATCGCCACCCAGGCCTTCGTCAGCCCGCTTTATGGAACCGATGGCCTAAAGCTTCTCGAGGAGGGCAGGTCACCGGATGAGGTCATTGCAAGCCTGACCGCGCGCGACGAAGGCCACCGCCAGCGGCAGATGCACCTGATCGACGCCCATGGCCGCAACGCCGCTTTCACCGGTGAAAACTGCGTCGATTGGGCCGGTCATCTCGTGGATCGCAACGTCTCGGTTGCGGGCAACATGCTGGCGGGACCGCAGGTGATCGCCGAGACCATGCGTGTCTACAACGAAGCGGCTGCACGCGGCGCACCGCTTGCCGAACGTCTGCTCGATGCGATGGACGCAGGCGAGGCGGCAGGCGGCGACAAGCGCGGCCGCCAGTCGGCAGCGCTCGTCATCTACCGCGACCAGGATTATCCCTGGCTGCGGATCAACGCCGATGATCATCCCGAGCCGCTTTTCGAACTGCGCCGCCTCTATGCCGTGGCGCAGGAGCGCTTCCTGCATGTCGCTGAGACCATGCCGACCCGGGAAAACCCGCACGGCATGACCGACCGCAGCATTATCGACGAAAAGATCGCCGCGCTCGAAGCGCAACGGCTGGCCGAAAAACGTCCGTCAGCCTCCTACGCCACCCCTTTGACGCTCAAGTAAGGGTCACCCGATGAGCCAGACCTCCACGCCGACTGTTCCCGTCCTTTCCGTGAAGAACCTCACCACCTCTTTCCTCGTCGATGGCGAATGGAAAAGCGTCGTCCGCAACGTCTCCTTCGATGTGATGCCCGGGGAAACGGTTGCCATCGTCGGCGAATCCGGATCCGGGAAATCCGTGACGTCCCTGTCGATCATGCGCCTGCTCGCGTCCAACACGAGCCGCATCGAAGGCGAGGTTATGCTGAACGGACGCGATCTCCTGTCCATCTCTGAGAAGGACATGCGCGGGGTGCGCGGCAACGAAGCATCGATGATCTTCCAGGAGCCGATGACCTCGCTCAATCCGATCTTCACCATCGGCCGGCAGATTTCCGAGGTTCTCACCCGTCACAAGGGGATGTCCAAGCAGGAGGCGCGCGCCGAAACCGTCAGGCTGCTCGAAAAGGTGCGCATCCCGAACGCGCAATCCCGTTTCGACGAATATCCGCACCAGTTCTCCGGCGGCATGCGTCAGCGCGTGATGATTGCCATGGCGCTTGCTTCGAAGCCCAAGCTTCTGATCGCGGACGAACCGACCACGGCGCTCGACGTCACCATCCAGGGACAGATCCTCGACCTGATCAAGGTGCTTCAGGAAGAAGAGGGCATGTCGGTCCTTTTCATTACCCATGACATGGGCGTCGTCGCCGAGATTGCCGACCGTACCATCGTCATGTTCCGCGGCGACGAGGTCGAGACCGGCCCGACCGAGGAGATTTTCCATCGCGGCAAGCATCCGTATACGCGGGCACTGCTCTCGGCGGTGCCGAAGCTGGGTTCGATGCAGAACCACGCCTGGCCCACCCGCTTCCCCGTGGTCGACATGAAAACCGGGTTGGCCGTCGAGCCGATCGAAGTGGCCGGCACCGTGGAAAAGGGCCGCACACCGGTCCTTAGCGTCAAGAACCTGGTGACCCGTTTCCCGATCCGCTCCGGCCTCCTGTCGCGCCAGACCGGCGCGGTGCATGCGGTGGAAAATGTGTCCTTCGATCTGTTCCAGGGCGAAACGCTGGCTCTGGTCGGTGAGTCCGGTTGCGGCAAGTCGACCACGGGCCGCTCGATCATGCGCCTCGTCGATCCGACCGGCGGCGATATCTCGCTCGATGGCTACGACGTCCTTCGGCTCGATCAGGTCAGCCTGCGCAACATGCGCAAGTCCGTCCAGATGATCTTCCAGGATCCGTTCTCATCGCTCAATCCGCGCATGACGGTGGGTTCGGCGATATCCGAACCGTTCATCAAGCACCGGCTCGGCACGGTGAAACAGGCTCGGGAAAAGACTGCCGATCTCCTAGAAAAGGTCGGTCTTTCCGCCGACATGGCAAAACGCTACCCGCACGAATTTTCGGGCGGCCAGCGCCAGCGCATCGCGATTGCGCGGGCGCTTGCGCTCGATCCGAAGGTGATCGTTGCCGATGAAAGCGTGTCGGCGCTGGACGTGTCGATCAAGGCGCAAGTCTGCAACCTCCTGCTCGACCTGCAGCAGAGTCTCAACTTGTCCTTCCTGTTTATCTCCCACGACATGGCGGTGGTGGAACGCGTCAGCCACCGGGTGGCGGTCATGTATCTCGGCGAGATCGTCGAGATCGGTCCGCGCGCGGCCGTGTTCGACAATCCGCAGCATCCCTATACGAAGAAGCTCATGGCCGCCGTGCCGGTGCCGGATCCGGCCCGGCGTGGCATCAGACGCGGCATTTCCAACGATGAACTGAAAAGCCCGGTGCGCGGCATGGATTACCGGCCACCGGTTCGCGAGTATCGCGAAGTCTCCGACGGCCATGTCGTACAGGTCGCGTGATCGTCAGTCGCTGAAGGTCAGATCAGCTTCAACCCCTTGAGGCTGGCATGACCGTCCTTGCCGATGATGATGTGGTCGTGGACGGTGATGCCGAGTGGCTTTGCCGTCTCGACGATCGTCCGCGTCATGTCGATATCGGCGCGTGACGGGGTAGGGTCGCCGCTCGGGTGGTTGTGGACGAGGATGAGCGCAGTCGCCGAAAGCTCCAGGGCTCGCCGCACCACTTCGCGCGGATAGACCGGCGTGTGGTCGACCGTTCCATGCCCCTGGATTTCGTCTGCGATCAATGCGTTGCGCTTGTCGAGAAAGAGCACCCGGAACTGTTCGCGCGCTTCGTATGCCATCGCCGCATGGCAGTAATCAATCACCGAAGACCAGGACGAAAGCACCTGCTTGCCCCGCAACTCGCTTCGCAGCATCCGCTGCCCCGTCGTCGCGACAAGCTTGAGGTCGAGCGCGACGGCCTCGCCGATACCCTTGACCTCCTGCAGCAGTCCGAGCGGCGCGCCAAGCACGCTGGCAAGGTTTCCGAAGCGAGCAATCAACGCTTTCGCGAGCGGCTTGGTATCGCGCCTCGGGATGGAGCGGAAAAGCAGGAGTTCGAGGATCTCGTAGTCTGCAAGCGAGGCGTCGCCGTGGTCCCGGTACTTCTCCCGCAGCCGCTCGCGGTGGCCGTGGTAGTGCTCCTGAGTGACGGCGGGGGATCCAAGTTGCGGGATCTTGGCTGCTGATCTCTTGGCCTGCGTCTCTGCAAAGAACCCGCGTTCATCGATAGACAGGGCCGCCCCGTCGTCCTCTTCTGCTTCCATAGGGTCATGCGAGGAGACGGGCGGGTTGGTCATGGTCAGGCCTGCAATGGAGGCAGGCCGGGCCGGTCGAGACCGCCGGGCGACAGGGTGAACACCTCGCATCCCGTCGCGGTAACACCGACCGCATGCTCGTACTGAGCAGACAGCGACCGGTCACGGGTGACCGCAGTCCAGCCGTCGGACAGGACCTTCACATGCGGCTTGCCGAGATTGATCATCGGCTCGATGGTGAAGATCATGCCTTCCCGGATTTCCGGACCTTCGTCGGCGCGGCCGTAGTGCAGGATGTTCGGAGAGTCGTGGAACAGACGACCGACGCCGTGGCCGCAGAAATCGCGCACGACCGAGCAGCGCTCGGCCTCCGCATAGGACTGGATCGCTTCGCCGATCGCGCCGGTGCGGGCGCCGGGCTTCACGGCTGCGATGCCCCGCAGAAGGCATTCGTAGGTCACGTCCATCAACCGTTCGGCAGCGCGTTTGATCTGTCCGACCGGATACATGCGGCTGGAATCGCCGTGCCAGCCATCGAGGATATAGGTCACGTCGATATTGACGATATCGCCCTCGCGCAGCGGCTTGTCTTCAGGCATGCCGTGGCAGACGACATGGTTGATCGAGGTGCAGACCGAGTATTTGTAGCCGCGATAGCCAAGTGTTGCGGGAAGGGCGCCATTGTCCATGCCGAACTCGAACACGAAACGGTCGATCGCATTCGTGGTGATACCTGGCTGAACGATCGCCGCAAGTTCGTCGAGGCAGCGCGCCGTCAGCTGGCAGGCCTTGCGCATGCCGTCAAAATCCTGCGCCGTATCGTAGAGACGGATAGCACCCGTGTTTTTTGAGGGGGCGGAAACCGCCTCGATGTAATTGACCATGATATTTCTCTCGCAACTCCTACAGTTCATAAAACAGAGGGGCGGGGTTCGTCCATCATAACCATTCCCGACGCTATGATTTCCTCCGGCGTGACGCGACAGCGGAGCGCATAGGCCTCGACGCCGCGCGCCTTGGCACGATCGAAAGCGATCGCATACATCGGGTCGAGATCGCTGCAGATCGAAAACCGCGTGCAGTCGTGACGCTGAATGAGGTAGATCATCACCGCCCGGTGACCTGCCTCCGCCATATCGCCGAGCTCCTCGAGATGCTTGGCGCCGCGCTTCGTCACGGTATCGGGAAATTCGGCGAGCCCCGCTGAACGGCTGAAATGGACGTTCTTCACTTCCACATAGGCATCCGGCAGATCGTCCTCTCTCAGGAGAAAGTCGATGCGAGAGTTACGCCCGTATCTCTGCTCGCGCAGGATCGTGCCGTAGCCGGAAAGGCTGGGGATCAAGCCGGCACGGATCGCTTCTTCGGTCAGCCTGTTGGGCAGTCCGGTATTGATACCGACCATCTCGCCGCCGGCCTCTACCATTTCGAACATGTGACGGTATTTGCGGGTCGGACTGTCATGCTCCGATACCCAGATCCTCGACCTGGGCTCCGTCAATCCCCGCATGGAACCGGTATTCGGGCACGACCCGGTGAAAGGCGTGCCATCCTCCAGCACCGCGTCGAACAGGAAGCGCTTGTAGCGCTGGACAAGCGTTGCGGAGACGAGCGGCGGATCAAAGCGCATGAGGTTCTTCTGGAATGCTGGGAAGTGTCAGTCGCGGACGAGAACGTAGGTTCCCGGTGCGTCGGCCAACGCGGTGAGCGCTGACCCGCCGGGCTTTCGGGCCGGCACCTGGTCACCCGCTTTCGGTCCGATCCAGTCCTGCCAATGCGTCCACCACGACCCCTCATGCTCCTGCGAGCCGGCAACCCAGTCCTCCAGCGTGTCCTTCAATTGGCCATCGGTCCAGTATCGGTACTTCCGTCTTTCCGGCGGATTGACGACGCCGGCGATATGGCCGGATCCAGCCAGCACGAAATCGACCGAACCGCCAAACAGCGACGAGCCGAGGAACACGGATTTCGCAGGCGCGATGTGGTCTTCGCTTGTGGCAAGATTATAAACGGGAATGACGATGTCCTTCAGCGACAGACGCTCCCCGGCAAGTTCCATCAGGCCGTTGGAGAGCTTGTTATCGAGGTAGCAATTGCGCAGGTAGTAGGCGTGGTTGGCAGGTGTCATCCGGGTCGAGTCCGAATTCCAATACAGCAGGTCGAACGGAAGCGGCTCCTGTCCCTTGAGGTAGTTGTTGACCACGTAAGGCCAGATCAGCTCGGACGCCCGCAGCATGTTGAATGCCGCCGCCATCTTCGACCCGTCGAAATAGCCGGTCGCGTTCATATAGGTCTCGATCGTCGAAACCTGCGCCTCGTCGACGAAGACCTTGAGGTCGCCCGCATGGGTGAAATCGACCTGGGTGGCGAGGAACGTCGCCGATGCGATCCTGTTCACGTTTGTCTTGGCGTGGTAGGCGAGGGTGGCGGTCAGCAACGTTCCGCCGACGCAGTAGCCGATCGCATCGACCTCGCGTTCGCCGGTCGACGTCTCGATCGTGTCGAGCGCAAAATCGATGCCCTCGTGCATGTAGGCTTCCCATCCCTTGGCCGCATGGCGCCCGTCCGGATTGACCCAGGAGATCACGAACACGGTGTGCCCGCGGTCGACGCACCACTTGATGAAGCTCTTTTGCGGCGTCAGGTCGAGAATGTAGAACTTGTTGATCCAGGGCGGCACGATGACCAGCGGCCGCTTGAAGACCGTCTCCGTGGTCGGCTCGTATTGCAGAACCTCGCAGAGATCGTTGCGGGCGACGACCTTGCCGGGTGTGAGCGCGATATTGAGGCCGAGCGCAAACTTCGAGGCATCCGTCTGGCGAAGTCTCAGCTCGCCGCCGCCGGCCATGATGTCCTCGGCCAGCATTTTCATACCGGTGACGAGATTGGCGCCATGCGAGGCGACCGTCGCGCGATAGACTTCGGGATTGGTGATCGCAAAATTTGCAGGCGACAACGCAGCGGTCACCTGCTTCACGTAGAATGCCGCCTTGTGCCGCGTGTGCTCGTCCAGCCCCTGCGCCTCAGCAACTAGCGTCTCGGCCCAGGTAGCGGTAACCGTGAAGACTTGCCGCATGAACGCAAAGAACGGATTCTTCACCCAGTCCTCGTCGGCGAATCGCTTGTCTCTCGGCAGCGGCGCTGGCTCGCTCTCTTGAGGCGCGCCTCCGAACTGCGAGAGCGATCGGGTCCAGATCCCCATATAGCTTGAGAACAGCAGGGTTTGCGCTTGCAGCGTCCGCTGCGGCTCTGAAATCCAGTACTCGGTGACCTGCGAAAGCGTCTTGATGAGATCACTGAGCGGATCGAGCGCGGGGTCTGGAATATCGCCGCGCTCCCTTGGCGCGAGCCATTCCGATGCGGCCTTGCCGAGGTTTTCCATTGCACGCGCGAAATTCATCGCCATCTCGTGCGGGTCCTTGACGATGTAGGCCTCGACCGCCTTGGGGTCGAAGCCCGGAAATTCCGGACCGCCTGTCCCCTTATCCCCGGAGTTTTGCGCCACGCGAGCCCTCCTCGTCAGCTGTCGTCTGATTTCATTTGTACATTGTGGCTGAAACCGAATACAAGTGCCAGCGGCTAGGCTGCCGGGTAGATGGCCCCGGCGACAGAAAATGGGTACGGACATGGAAAAACTGAGGCGTCGCATCGGCTGGTTACCGCTTTTCATCGGTATCGGCGCCATGCCTCTTGTGTCCGGCTGCAACAGCAACAGCTTTGCGCTGGATGACGGTATTCCCAATACGCCGCCACCGGCCGTCATCACGCAGACCAGGACGGCACCGCCTCCGGGTCCGATCGTCAAGCGCGACACCGGCACATATCCCACATTCGACTATACGCTTCGCGCTGCCAACGAGCAGATCGAAGACGCCGACTATCAGAAGACCGAGCCGCGCATGGCATCGCTTGCCCGAGCCCGCAAGTCCGGCACCATCTCCGAAGCGGAGTATCAGCGTCGTGTGGTCGAGTACCGCAAGCTCGCCACCGATCATGGCAAGGATGCCCAGGCCGGTATTTCCGGCCAATAGGGCGACGAGCCGATCCGGCCGGATATTGCTATTGCGTTTGAGGACATTTGGCCGCAAAGCAAAAATGGCATAAAGTGAGGCTCGAGCAGCGGGACGAGCTCTGCTTCGATTTCATCCTTGAGGAACAACATGGAAGAGTTTCATAAAGTCCGGCGTCTGCCGCCCTACGTTTTCGAACAGGTGAACCGTTTGAAAGCAAGCGCGCGAGCGGGTGGCGCGGACATTATCGATCTCGGCATGGGCAATCCCGATCTACCTACTCCGCAGGCGATCGTCGACAAGCTCTGCGAAGTGGTCCAGGATCCGCGCACGCACCGCTACTCCTCCTCCAAGGGCATTCCGGGCCTTCGCCGCGCGCAGGCTGCTTACTATGCACGCCGGTTTGGTGTGAAGCTGAACCCTGATACGCAGGTCGTGGCAACGCTCGGCTCCAAGGAAGGCTTCGCCAACATGGCGCAGGCGATCACCGCGCCCGGTGACGTCATCCTCTGCCCCAATCCGACATACCCTATCCACGCCTTCGGCTTCCTGATGGCGGGCGGCGTGATCCGCTCCATGTCTGTCGAGCCGGACGATAGCTTCTTTCCGCCGCTGGAACGCGCGGTGAAGCATTCGATCCCGAAGCCGCTGGCACTCATCATCAATTACCCATCCAACCCGACCGCGCATATCGCGTCGCTGGATTTCTATAGGGAAGTGATCGCGTTTGCGAAGAAGCACGAGATCATCGTGCTCTCCGATCTTGCCTATTCGGAGATCTACTTCGACGACAACAACCCGCCACCTTCGGTTCTCGAAGTGCCGGGTGCGATGGATGTGGCCGTCGAGTTCACCTCGATGTCGAAAACCTTCTCCATGCCCGGCTGGCGCATGGGCTTTGCTGTCGGCAACGAGCGGCTGATCGCAGCGCTGACGCGCGTCAAATCCTACCTTGATTATGGCGCGTTCACGCCGATCCAGGTGGCTGCAGCCCACGCGCTGAACGGTGACGGTGCCGATATCGCGGAAGTGCGCAGCGTCTACAAGCGTCGCCGTGACGTGATGGTCGAGAGCTTCGGCAAGGCCGGTTTCGACGTACCGCCACCACCGGCGACCATGTTTGCCTGGGCGAAAATTCCGGAAAAGTTCCGCCATCTCGGGAGTCTGGAATTCTCCAAGCTTCTCGTCGAGAAGGCGCACGTTGCCGTCGCACCCGGTGTCGGTTTCGGTGAGATGGGCGACGACTACGTTCGCCTCGCACTGGTCGAAAACGAGCATCGCATTCGCCAGGCCGCCCGCAGCATCAAGAAGTTTCTGTCGACGGCAGACGATACGATGCACAACGTGATTACGCTCAACACGCGTCGCTGACAGCGAATACGGCTGTCGATCACGATCTGAGGGGCGGCCATTCTGACCGCCCCATTCTCCCAAATACCAGTCTCCCAAAATACCAGGAAAACTATCATGGCAGATGCCCTCAGAGTCGGCATTGCGGGTCTTGGCACTGTCGGTGCCTCGCTCGTTCGCATCATCCAGACCCGTGCCAACGAACTCGCGGTCACCTGCGGACGCCCGATCGAGATTGCCGCCGTGACGGCGAGAGACCGCACCCGCGACCGGGGGATCGATATCTCTGCCGTGACCTGGTTCGACAGCGCCGAAGAACTGGCAGCAAACGCTGAGATCGACGTGTTCGTGGAACTGATGGGCGGTGCCGAAGGGGCGGCTGCTGACTCCGTGCGCGCAGCCTTGCGGCGCGGTCTCCACGTGGTGACAGCCAACAAGGCGCTGCTCGCCGCATCCGGCGTCAAACTCGCAAGGATCGCCGAAGAAAACGGCGCACTCCTCAATTTCGAGGCGGCCGTTGCCGGTGGTATCCCGGTCATCAAGGCCCTTCGCGAGTCCCTGACCGGCAACACGATTTCGCGTGTCTACGGCATCATGAACGGCACCTGCAATTACATCCTGACCCGGATGGAGAAGGAGGGTCTGTCCTTTGCCGACTGCCTCAAGGAAGCGCAGCGGCTGGGCTATGCCGAAGCCGATCCGGCCTTCGATATCGAGGGCAACGACACGGCACACAAGCTGGCAATCCTGACGACGCTTGCGTTCGGGACCCAGATCGCGCCCGACGAGATCTATCTCGAAGGCATCACCAATATCTCTATCGACGATATCCACGCGGCCGCCGATCTCGGCTACCGCATCAAGCTTCTCGGCGTCGCGCAGCGCACCGAAACAGGCATCGAGCAGCGGGTTCACCCGACCATGGTGCCCCGTGATTCGGTTATCGCGCAGGTCGATGGCGTGACGAATGCCGTGGCGATCGAATCCGACATCCTCGGCGAACTGCTGATGGTCGGCCCGGGTGCGGGCGGCAATGCAACGGCATCCTCGGTGCTCGGCGATATCGCCGACATCGCCAAGAGCCGCCCGGGCGCGCAGCAGGTTCCGGTTCTCGGCACACCGGCGGCTTCGCTGGCACCTTACAAGCGCGCCCAGATGCAGAGCCACGAAGGTGGTTATTTCATCCGGCTGACCGTTGCCGACCGGACCGGCGTCTTCGCCTCGATCGCTGCCCGCATGGCCGAGAACGCCATCTCGCTCGAATCGATCGTCCAGCGCTCGAAGCCCGATTCGTCGGCGATGTCGAAGACGATCATTCTCGTCACGCATGCGACGATGGAGAATTCGGTCCGCAAGGCCGTCGATGCCATCAAGGCCGAGAGCTATCTGGTCGGCGAGCCGCAGGTCATCCGGATCGAACGCCCCAAGGACATGTGATTCGTAGAGGCGTTGAGGCGCACTAGAGTGGCCCCGGTGTTTTTTCATCGAGGCAACGTCCGCTGCCGAAAACAGATTACTGTTGATGCGCCGATGCGCTAAAACGGCTGAATGACCACCCAATCGACCACCTCAATCGCCAGCAGCCTCTCCATGACAACGTCACCGGTCGATCCGGTACCGCGCGCGTTCCTGAACGTAGAGCAATCGGTGAGTGGCCAGCGCTGGGTGTCGCGGCTCGACCAGGCGGCGCAGAACCGTGCGCTCGCCATCAGCCAGATCCATGGCATACCCGAACTGGTCGCCCGCGTGCTTGCCGGCCGCGGCGTGACGCTCGACGATGCCCCGGCCTTCCTTGATCCGACCATCCGGTCACTGATGCCCGATCCGTTGACGCTGACGGATTGCGACAAGGCTGCAGCAAGACTGGTTGCGGCGATCAACCGACGGGAGCGGGTTGCGATCTTCGGCGATTACGATGTGGATGGCGCGGCCTCTTCCGCGTTGCTCTATCGTTTCCTGACGCATTTCGGTGTCGAGGCCGAGATCTATATTCCGGATCGCATCTTCGAAGGCTACGGACCGAACCCCAATGCGATCCGTCAACTGGTGGCGAACGGCGCGCAGCTGATCGTCACGGTCGACTGCGGCTCGACGAGCCTGGACGCGCTGACAGCGGCCAGGGACGAGGGCTGCGATGTGGTTGTCATCGACCACCACCAGGTCGGTCACGTGCTGCCGCCCTGTGTGGCGCTCGTCAATCCCAACCGCCAGGACGATCTCTCGGGGCAGGGGCATCTCTGCGCGGCGGGAGTCGTGTTTCTGGTCATGGTCGCGACCCTGAAGCAGTTGCGCGAAGGTGGCGATAGCCGCGCACAGTCTCTCGATCTGCTCGGTCTGCTGGATCTGGTGGCGCTGGCAACCGTCTGCGATGTCGTGCCACTAAAGGGGCTGAACCGGGCCTACGTGGTGAAGGGGCTGATTGCTGCCCGTCACATGGTCAATCCGGGGCTCACCGCATTGTTTCGCAAGGCGGGTCTTGGCGGACCGGTGACGCCCTATCATTTCGGCTTCATGATCGGCCCACGTATCAATGCCGGCGGGCGAATCGGCGATGCAGCACTCGGCAGCCGCTTGCTGACACTGGAAGACGATATCAAGGCGGAGGAAATTGCCGGCCGGCTGGACGATCTGAACCGCGAGCGGCAGGCCATGGAAGCCGCCATGCTGGCGGAGGCCGAAGCCGAAGTCCTTGGCGAATACGGCGACGCCGAGGGCGCGTCCGTCATCGTCACAGCGCATGAGAAATGGCATCCGGGCATCGTCGGTCTTCTCGCTGCAAGACTGAAGGAGAAATTCCGGCGGCCCGCATTCGCGATCGCTTTCGACCCGTCCGGCAAGGGCACCGGTTCCGGCCGTTCGATCAACGGTTTCGACATGGGCCGGATGGTTCGCGGCGCAGTCGAATCAGGGCTTCTGCTAAAAGGTGGCGGTCACGCCATGGCGGCGGGACTGACCGTCGAGCGCGCCAATCTCGGCAAGCTGCGCGCCTATTTCGAGGAAGTGGCGGCTGAGGGCGTTCCGGCGCTTGTTGCCAACCACGTGCTGAAGATCGATGGCGCACTATCGGCATCAGGGGCCACGATTGCGCTGTTCGACCAGTTGGAACAGGCGGGTCCCTACGGGTCTGGCCACGCGCAGCCCGTCTTTGCCATTCCCGCCCATCGTCTGAGAGACGTGCGGCTTGTCGGCACCGCGCATGTGAAGATCACGCTGGAATCGCTCGATGGCACGCGTCTGGAGGGGATCGCATTCAGGGCCGCCGAGACGCCGCTCGGCCAGATGCTGCTCAACTCCCGAGGAAAACAGATCCATGCCGCCGGATGTCTCACGGCCGACCAGTGGCAGGGAAACAGACGCATCCAGCTCAGGCTACTCGACGCGGTCGAGTCGCGGTGAAGTCAGGGATTGGCAGAAGGGGAACTGGTACGCCCTAGGGGAGTCGAACCCCTCTTTTCAGAATGAAAATCTGACGTCCTAACCGATAGACGAAGGGCGCGTACAGTGAGCGCTCGTATAGTCAGGCTTGCCCGATCCGGCAAGTAGGAAAATCGATATTTTCCTGTTTTTAAATGAAATATTCCAAGCCAAGGCAGGACGCGGGAAAACGCGCGAGCGAACAAGCCTGATGATATGGAAGAAGGGGGAAGTGGTACGCCCTAGGGGAGTCGAACCCCTCTTTTCAGAATGAAAATCTGACGTCCTAACCGATAGACGAAGGGCGCGTACAGGAGCGTCTTATAGGGACGCTTTTCCAAACAGACAAGCCAACAAACGGTATTTTTTGGAAGATAGACAGAGAAAATTGCGCGTCTGGATCCTCCAAGATAACTTAGAGGTTCTTGTGCATAATCAACACTTTGAAGGAGAGAACTGGTACGCCCTAGGGGAGTCGAACCCCTCTTTTCAGAATGAAAATCTGACGTCCTAACCGATAGACGAAGGGCGCGTACAGTGAGCGCCCTTATAGAGGGGTGATTTCGTTACCGCAAGCGCCAAAATGATGATTTTCACGAAAAATATGACAACTGAAAAATGCGGTTTCGGCGAGCGTAAAATCACGCCGAATCAGTATCTTAACTGACATCGGTTGCTCGCTCTCTTCGCTTTTGCGCGCGGCTGACGGTTAGAGCTGTGCCTGTAGTGCCGGGTCCGGCAGCGGCTGGCGCGGCGTAAAGACGCTGCCATACGCTGCATTGATGCCACCAGCCGGAGCGACGACGGCTGTCTGACCGTCAGGGGCAGCAGCAGGTGCTGTCGTTGCCGATGGGAATGGCGACGCGTTGGACGAAAAGATGCTGTAGCTGCTCGCGCGCACGCCAGTCGGTTGCGTGACGAGCCCGGCGATGGAGTTCGACGGCTGCTCCGGCGCCGGAGGGAAGGCGCCGGGGGCGGCGTTGGCGCCCGGCGCAGCAGACGCTGCAGCTGGCGCGGATTTGGCCTGGTGCGCCTGTGTGGAGACGAGAGGATCGACATAAAGGCTGGCGCCGCTCGTGCCGCCCTTGGCAAGCGGTTTTGCCGCGCCATCCGGTTGCTCCGCGGCCACCGCCTCTGCGGAAACAGGATCGGCGTCGGCGACCTTGCGGGTCATCGAGCAACTGCTCATCATTAAAGCCGCTATCGCCACTGCGAGGAGCGGAAAACTCGGCCTTGAGATCGATCTTGCTGGCGAAACCGGCACGTGATGCCCTTCATGTGCGTCGCGGACACTCTGTCGCGAATCATGGAGATGAGCATCACGTGTCCTGTTTCGCTCGGCAAGAGAGGGGAATTGGCCTTGGTCAGGCCGACGCAAGCCTCAATTACCAGCTGCCGGTATTCGGCATCGATGCCCACGGCTCGGCGACCGGCAGGTTGTCGCCCTTCTGCAGGATCTCGAAGGAAATGCCGTCCGGCGAAAGCACGAAGGCCATCCGACCTTCGCGAGGCGGACGGTTGATCACGATGCCATTGTCCTGCATGTGCTGGCAGAACGCATAGACGTCGTCGACCTCATAGGCGAGGTGGCCGAAATTGCGTCCGCCCGTGTAATCCTCGCTGTCCCAGTTGTAGGTAAGCTCGATGCACGGCGCCATATTTTCCTTAGCCTGCGAAACGTCGTCGCGTGCAGCCAGAAAGACCAGCGTGAAGCGGCCCTTGTCATTTTCGATGCGGCGGATCTCCTCCAAACCCATCAATGTCTTGTAGAAATGGAGAGACGCGTCGAGATCCTTGACCCGAACCATTGTGTGTAGATAGCGCATGTGTCGCAAGCTCCGCGATGTCGTTGGCAAACTGTCGAGCGGATATGGTGCATTGCAGGAGGTCAGCAAGCCTGGGGCAAGCCGTCAGCCGTAGAAAGATGCTGATAAAGTCCAGACGGGGACTTGCACTGGAGGGTTAACGGGATGTTAATCTAGGCGCGAAGAATCACTTCCACCGTCATGTCGTAACGCGTAATCGAGGGGCCGATAGGATATGGCAGACAGGATATCGTTGAAAGGCGTAGCCGAATACGAGGAATTCGCGGGCGATCCGGTCGAGCTCATCGAAATTACGGGTGTGGTCAAGTGGTTCGATGTTGCGAAGGGGTTCGGCTTCATTGTGCCCGACAACGGTATGCAGGATGTGCTTCTGCATGTGACCTGCCTGAGGCGCGATGGATACCAGACCATCCTTGAAGGAACCCGTATCGTCGCGATGATCCAGAAGCGCGACCGCGGCTATCAGGCCTTCCGCATTCTTTCCATGGATCAGTCGACCGCAGTTCATCCCTCGCAGTTGCCGCCGGTTCGCACCCATGTTCAGGTCACGCCAACGAGCGGCCTCGAACGGGCATTGGTGAAATGGTTCAACCGCACCAAGGGCTTTGGATTCCTGAGCCGCGGTGAGGGGACCGAAGATATTTTTGTCCACATGGAAACGCTGCGCCGCTACGGACTGACAGAGCTCCGTCCCGGCCAGACCGTGCTGGTCCGGTTCGGACCTGGCGACAAGGGCTTGATGGCAGCCGAAATTCATCCCGACAATCCCAACCCTGTAAGCCGGTCACATTGATGTTGAGAATGCAGTCATTCGGGCGGATCACGCCCTTTGCAAAAGGCGCCCTTGCGGCGCTTTTTCTGTTTGTCGCCTACGCTGCCGCAGCCCAGCAGGTCATCTTTCCAAAAGATGAGCTGTCGATCCGCACGGCAGCGGGCAAGACCCATGCCTTTGTGATCGAGCTGGCTCTGACGGACCAGCAGCGCTCGCAGGGCCTGATGTACCGCAAGGAAATGCCTGACGATCACGGCATGCTGTTCGACTTCGGCGAGACACGCCGTGTTTCCATGTGGATGGAAAACACCATCCTGCCGCTCGATATGCTGTTCATCGAAGGCGATGGGACGGTCTCTCATATCCGCGAAAATGCGGTTCCTTACTCTCGTGACGTGATCGATTCGCGGGGACCGGTAAAATTTGTCCTCGAACTGAATGCCGGTCGGACGAAAGCGCTCGGAATCAAGGTTGGTGACAAGGTGGTTTCCAAACGGATCGGCAACGCAGGATAGGTTTTTGGCCGCTTTCCCACAGTTAGTTCGCTAGACAGTTCGAACAATTGGGAAAATCCACTTTTTGCAGTTGCGGGCTGGTAGCGAACCGTGTATCTCGCATTCTTGTAAGGAACGGAGTGTAGCGCAGTCTGGTAGCGCATCTGGTTTGGGACCAGAGGGTCGGGAGTTCGAATCTCTCCACTCCGACCACTCAACCCCCTGAAAGGGTTGACAAAAATCGGTAGACCCAATATTCTTTCCAAAATCACCGCCAACACAACCGCCAACAAATTGGTTTACGCCAACATTTGAAAGTTGGCGGCGCGGACACGAAAAAGCCCTGCGAAGAGGGCTGTCACCTAATTATTTGGTCTCGGTTCTTACATGTTTCGGGTTTATCCCGATCCATCTTGGGTAATGTTTCTTATCCAGTTCCTCGATATCGCGACGCACCTTCTCGAGCGCATTTAGAAGCGTCTTCCCCTCGACCGCTTCGCGTGCCGTTAGATCGATGTCTCCGAGTCGTCGCTTGAGCTTGACGACCCTGACAGCCCTGCCGACCGACTTCGCGATGTCGTCGATCGCCAGACCAATATTTCTCAATTCCTTGGCTGCCATGACGTTCTCCCTGTGCGCCCGTGATCGGCGCTTGAGGGATATTTTGCCCCGGTTATCCAAGATGGAAATTTGGCCGACGAGAAACTTCGTGCGGCCCACGTCATCTCTGGTTACGGATACCGTTTGGGGCTTCTTGTGAGGGGATTCGGTGTCAGGCGAAAAGGCTTACTGGTTCACGCTTGTCGTCCTCGAAGGGATCGACCTGTCGAAGCCGGGCATCTACCAGTGGGACATCGAGGGTGTCGGCACATACATCGGACAGTCTCGGAACCTGCGGTCCAGACTGCGGGAATACGACAACAACGTTCGGAAGCAGATGCTGGGACTGCCGTACCGCAAGAGCAAGCCCGACGCGTTTCGCGCTGTTCATCGGCAGCTACACGCCGCCAAGTTGGCGGGTACCGAAATCACCGTGACGCTCCTCGAGAACTGCGCTCTCGAGGAGCTGAATGCGAGAGAGCGGTTTTGGATCGCGGCCAAGGCGACGCTGAACGGTCCCCGTACCGCTGGGTAGGTGTTGGCGGCTCGAGGGGATCGTCAAACCGCCGATCTACATCAGCGGGTAATCCCGGTTCCGAGCAGCTCGTGACTGCTTTGGCCACCTTGCTCGAGCCGCCTACGTGAACCGGAGGAACAGCTCCGATTGTCCACCCTCAGGTGGAGGGCAGAAGCCCGCCGCGACCGCAGTCGCAATTGCCGAATGGCACCGTGGTGGTTTCCAGTCACGGCCTCCCGATCAGAACACGGGCGCACTAGCTTATACTAACGGATTCCATTCAGCCTTGTGGACTGTGCCGGACATCTGCGCACGAGGAAACAGCCGACGGAAATCACTTGCTGATCTGTTTGGTTGCGACGAATGGTAATGCAATCAAGATAGAGATTCGGGGGGGGCATGGCGCGCGACGAGGTAATGGCAGAAGTATTCGCAAAACATGCTGTCCGCTCACGACAAAGACCGAAACCAGCCATCGAGATCGTCTCTGTTGCACAGTTCGTCGAAAAAATAATGGAGACTAAAGTTGGCGGCGGCGAACCCGCAGTTTTCAGGGGGCAGAAAAATTACGGATGGAGCGGTCTGGCTCCGATCTTCCGACCAGGCGAAAAGCTCGTCGAGCACGAACACAAAATGGTGCGTGAACTGATTTCAGTACATCCCCAAGAATTTCAGCAAGATGGCACCATGTTTGACCGTCTGGTGCGGATGCAGCACTACGGTCTACCAACACGACTTCTCGACGTCACATTGAACCCGTTGGTGGCCTTGTTCTTCGCCTCGCAGGACTATTCAAAAGAAGACGAAGAGGACGGACAAATCACCAGAACGCCAATGGACGGGAAGGTGATTTTATACAAGGTTCCTGAGGATCGCTCGAAATACTACGACAGCGATACAGTTTCCTGCCTCGCCAATCTGGCAAATCTGCATGTGCGCGATAAGCGTGCGCTCCAAAACGTAGGAAGGTCCGAGGATATCGGGGAGTACAACACGCAAGACGAGATAAAGCGATTGCTCCATTTCATCCGTATTGAGCGACCACACTTCGATCCTCTGATCCAGCCTGTAAGCCTTTATCGCCCGGTTTTCGTTCGTCCCAAAAACAACAACCGACGGATCATCGCGCAAGCGGGCGCTTTCATCATCTATGGTTTGGAGGCAAACACGTCAGGTGGCAAGCCTTATCCGACCACGATCACTCAGTCGTTCATGCGGGTAAAAGCGGAAAGGAAAACGGAGATACGTGAACAGCTCGCTCGGCTCGGAATCGATGCAAGTGTACTGTTCCCTGAACTCGACAAGGCCGCCGATATCATCTCCCTAAGATACCGTAACCGAGACGACCTACTCGATATATGAGGCGCGTCACGAACCAGCCTTACGTATGGCGTTCCTGATGGCTTCACGGAGACTTCGCGCTGCTTGAGCCTCATCAAGTATCCGCGGCCACTGAGGCGGGTTGTCGAACCCCGTTCCCCAGTCACTATCGATCAGCTCGTCCAGCACCCCGCAGGACGCGATCTCATCGGAGGACAGCTTATAGAGGCCAGCGTCGACAAGCTTCAGCTTGATGACCAGCGGAAACACGAAGGCCGCTATGACCATGTGTTTCTCGGGCTCGAAGTTCGAACTGAACTCGGGCTTCGGGCCGCGATGCGCTTGCGACGAGCGAGCCTCATATAGCTCCTTCATCCACTTCCGACGCAACGGCCATGTTAGTTGTTCCGCTTGCCATTTGGTGTTGTTGTCGCACTTGATCCAGGAGGACGCGGATATCAGACGATGCGGAAACCGTTGGAATAGGTCGGCTAGACTTTCAGCCAATCCGACAGAGCCTGATTTCTTCGGTTCGAGTAAGCGCTCAAACGCCATAGCGGACAGCATGATGCAGGTATGGTCGTCCAGTTCCGGAGCTTCGCTGTGACCTAGCAGGAACATGTCGAGCGCCGTCTCGATTGCGGCAAATAGATCGGGCGCTTTCTTTTCGGCCTTGATGACCGCCTGGATGAGACGGGTATTCACACCGTCGCATCGGGTGCCTTCGATCTGATATGGCTGCTGGAATACGGTATCGGTCACCTTGCGTCCGCCGACCCTCAGGCTGCCGCCTCTACGGGAAAAGAGCATCGAGAAGTAGGGAGACCCAGCGAGCGCGACGTGGTTCACGGGACGGAACATCGTCGAGTTCATGTGACCGTGGAATATGTGACTGCCGAGGAACCTCTGCTCGCTCGTCGCCCCAAGCGCCAGTAGCTTGGCGGCCCCGGCGGCGAACGGCCATCGGTCGTCTGGCATATCCCAAACGAGTGCACCTCGGGGCCTGATGATCACCGTACATGACTCGATCGGCTTGCCCGCCTGATCGACGTGTGTCCTGATCGTTGCCGCGACAGCCTCGGCCATCACCCCGCCGACGACAGCTTCGATCTCGGCGAGTTTGACCGGGACGAATCGGAAAGCGCCGACGTTGACCGCGATAGGCAGCGTGATCCAGGGCAGGAACGCGATCCTGCCACCTTCCGACTTAACCAGTGTTCGCAAATCGTTCAGCGGTTAACCTTTCCTGGTGTCGGAACGCGAAGCTACCATGGTTGACTCTCGGGCAGAACGAGAACTAAACATGAACAAATGAAATACCGCAAGGGCATCGATCTCCAGAAGGGCCCCGGCTCACCGACATACCTTGGCGAGCTGGAAGATGTCGCGAGCGATCTCAGAGGAATGATGGATTGGGAATGCGTTGGCGGCCGCTGCCCCCAGTGTGAACGAGAGGCCTGGATTGATCGCTGGGATACACAGCGTGGGCGTTCGTCAATAATTCTCTCCGAGGTCGCCAAGCGCCTGCGGTGCTTGGCCTGCGGCAATACTAGCGGAAACAGGATCATCCTTGGAAGGCTACCCCGCGACTAGCCACCACAAGCGCACGACGACGGCCGCAGCCACGACGATGACTTCTGCGTAGACCGTCACGTACGACGGCATTGATCGCTCGCGGTCTCGTTGGTTGCGCTGGAGCTGCTCGTACCCGAGAGCACCGTCCTCCATTTCGCCCGTCTTCCGAGCCTCATTGTCCCACCACGCCTGAGGATTGGCGTAGGACTCGCGGATTGCGGTAATGAATCTGGGATGTCGCATCGCGTGCATCCTTTCAGGGATAAAGCCCAGCACCTAAGACGGGCTCCGTTAACGATCCGATCGCTATCAGCGGAATGTCGACTTGCCGGAGTTCGGCGAGCCCGGCATACCTGTCCGCCGAAACAGAACGATGGAGCAGGACGATGAGCGCACCAGCACACCAGGCCGCGATGGCGAATTTGGGCGGCATGATGGTCATTGGCGCAGGTGCTGTCAGCCTTGCGACGGGTATCCTCGACGCGATCGACGCGGCCAACGACGAACGCCGCGAACGCGCTTACTACGACAGCTTGGGTGCCGCTCGCGCTCATGCATCTGAAATGGAAGCCATGGCGTTGACGGCCGTCCGCATGATCGCCGACATGGAAGCGGAGGTCGCTCAGCTCCGTGAAGCCTGCGCCCAGAGCGCGGAAGTCATCGACGTTCTGATGAGCCGCGAATGACTGTCTCGGATCGCGACTGGCAACTCCTGCGTCGGGAATACGGCGATCTTGCTTACGAGCATCCGGAGCGGCATGCCGAGATGCTCCGACTCATTCGACGGCCGCGCCTCGTCGTTGACAATACCACCAAAAAGTAAGGCCGCCTTCGAGGGCGGCCTTTTCAGTTATGGCTTGCGGATCGCGAAAGGCTCGTACTCGTGCGCTCTTTCCAGCCTGGCTTTCACTTTCCACATGATGCGCTCGTGTTCGGTCATACTAGCGAGCGGCTTCGGAAGTGGTTGGGGCTTCGCCTTCGCGAGCGAAGGAACCCCGTATATGTCATGTACCCGGCCGTCGATGAACTTCCTGATCTTCGAGACCCCGGATGTCGCCAGCGCCCTCAGGGCCGTATCGTCCATCGTGCGCAGCGCGACGAGGACGTCGCGGTCGAGGGTCTTCGGGAGGACGAACCTGGCGCGGTCCTCGTCGTGGGTGTTGCAGTATTGAATGACGCTGTCGATACCGTCGCGATCAAGGGTGTGAACAGCCGCCGAACGCTTTCTGGCCTCCACGAGTTCATCGAGAATGTCCGCCTTCTTGATCTCAGGCTCATAAGGTGCGGGCATGGGCTGACCGCCCGCGCCGAGCAGTTCGAACGGAAACCTGACGATCCCCCTGGCGAGTTGGAACGTCCAGGTTCCAACGCTTCCGATCGCCGATATCGCGGCGGCTATAGCGGCTCCAATTTTTGCCAACATTTGATAACTCCCTTTGTTGCTTCAGAGATACTGTATGTATAGGCAGAAAGTAACAAGTAAGTTCGCAAATATTACTGTCTATTAAATTGTATGTCCCCTTGTATACACACAATATTTAGGCGGCCATAGTGAGCGCGAGGGAGATATTCAATGAAAGACAAGTATCGGGCATCGGCCGTATTCCATGAACTCTATGAAGCCATGCGGCTCCAGGGCGACTTCCAAGGCGATATGCCGGGTACCGTGGCATATCAGGTCGGGAAATCCCGCCAGACAATCCGGCAATATGCATGCGAACCCGACAGCAAGTCGTTCCGCGTGCCGCCGATTTCCGTCCTGGACGCGATGAGGGAGCGTATCATGTACGAAGACGTTTTCCGTCCGTCGGTACTTCGCAACCTCACGCTCGAGAGCGGCTACAAGGTCGCCCGGGTCACGCTCGCAGACTACGAGTCGGCGCTGGACCTTTCGGACTCCTTGGTCGGCTTCCCGGTCACAGCGCAGGTCGACACGGTCATTCCAGTTCTTTCCGACGACGCGCGCCTCCGCCACCAGTGGCGGCAGGTCTATTTCTCGGGAACAGTACGCCGCGCTGACCTCGCTATCCTGGCAGGGGTCGATCTTTACGATGTCGCCTGGGTCGGCCGCGAACATGCAAAGTTTGGCATTCAGCCGTCGGCGGAAATGGTTGCCAAGGCCATGGCGCTGGAAGCCTTGTCCGGCCGTTAAGGGAGCGCGGCATGAACAAGTCCAATTCGTTCATTGCCGCCAAGCTTGCTGAGAAGAAGGAAGAGACGGTCACCGTCACTCCGAAGTCTCCCGTCAAGAGGACGCGGCCCGCGCCGTACGAGAGCCGTGTCGTCATCCTGAGAAAGCGTGCGGATGGCACGGTAGAGGAGAAGAACGCCGCGCCCGCGTTTCTGAGGCAGGATCGCAAGTCTCTGGTCGAAAGGGTGATTCTCCCGACGGACTACTACTGGCGGGTTCGCCTGATCCTCTCGCCCGACGGGCGGAACTGGAGAAAGAGACGGGAGCCTGATGGCTCCCGTTTTCGTCGACAAAAAAAGACCGGGGAAGGGACACCCCAGTCTCTGAGCCTTAGCAGCAATGTCGGACCAAAGGTACCTGGGGAGGCTTGCCCCGGTCCGCTAAGATGATGATGTTGGTAATCCTTGCTGATATCAAGCGCCGCCGGCGCGGTTCATTTCTCGTCTACGAGCCGTTTCACTGCGGCCAGTTTAACGCTGCAGTCTTCCCCGGCTCGGCGAGGCGGACAAGGTATCGGGCGACATCTCGCTGGGTCACCCAGACCGATCCGGCCACGGGTTCGGGGGAACACGTCAGCAGGGATTTCGTGACTTCGACACGACGTTCCCTGACTTCGACGACGGGGACGGTCTTCGTGGTCGTGCATGCCGACAGGCAGGGGACGGCGATCACGGATAGGATCGAGGTCTTCATTTCGCACCTCCGAATCGGGACTTTCGCAGGGCTTCCATGAGCGGGGCGACAGCACCGTCCTCGGCCGCCGTGGCGGTGTCTATGGCGCTCTCGGCGAGGCGCGAGGTCTTCGTGTTAGGGTCGATGCCGGACTGGACGAACTCCAATGCGTCGATGGCTGCACGACGGTCCGCGTCGGCTCTGGCGACCGCCTCGGCGTTGCGGTTAGCGATGCCAGAGACGTTCAGGACCTGCTCCTGAGCCAGTGCCTTCGCGGCCTGAGCTTCAATCAAGTCTCCGAGCAGTGACGTGTAGTGCCAGTAGGACAGGCCGACGATAGCGGTGACACCTACCACGGCGCCGACTTTCAGGAATGTTCCGAGACCGATATCAGTCATGCGGCTTTCCTTTCCCGCGAAGATCGAACAATCCGCTTTCGATAAATGCCAGGAGGTCTTTGTGGCCGACGTACATGTAGAGAAGTACCATCGCGACGGAGACGGACCCCACGACCGTCAGGTGCTCCGGGAGGGACTGGTAGCTGACAGTGATTCCGAAGAACGCGAGGGCGTAGATGCCTGCGAGGCACCAGCCCGTGAGAAGCTTGCTAGCCCGACGGCTTGAGATCGGTCATACGGACCTCCTCAGCAGATCGGCGTATTCAGGGATCGCGTCGAAGGAAGGGCAAGCTTGATCCACTCGCGCTGAGTGATCTTGCCGTTGCGGTCCAGGTCAGGCGAAAAGTCGCGGTGGCCCTGAATGACGCGGATGCCGGGATATTGTTTCACGAGATCGCCGAGAAGCTTGGGCAGCGCGGCCTTCTGGGCTGGCGTTCGGGTGTCCTTCGGGGTCTTGCCATCGGCGGCCACACCGCCGAAATATGAGACACCGATCGACGTGGCGTTGTGACCTGCGACGTGGGCGCCCGCCTTCTCGACAGGGCGGCCGAGGGACACACGGCCGTCGAGATGTACGAGGTAATGGTATCCGATGTCACTCCAGCCCAGCGCCTTGTGCCAACCGCGAACGGTTTCGGCCGTGTAATCCTTGCCCTCGGGTGTCGCCGTGCAATGCACGGCTATGGTGTCGATCTGGCGCATGCCTGGGTACTTCTTGGAATACCCGCATCGTCAGCTCTGGGTGGCGCGTGAGACCCGGCTGAACGAGAAAAGGCGGCCCTGGGGACCGCCTTTTTGGTTAGTGACATTAAGTCAGTAATGGATCATGCCGCGCGGAGGACGATCTCGCCGTCCAGGTAGGCCCAGCGCGTCTGAGACAGTGCCTCTTCGGCCTGTGTCTTCACATCATCGTACTCGGTGGCAACGTCCAGAACCTCGTCGAGGGCTTCCTGAACCTGGCTCTGGAACTCGTCGCCGCGGGCTCGAGTGGCGACGGTTTCGAGCTTGTCGAGAGCCTTCTCCCACTTTGCCGTCTGGTCCGTAACGAGGATGAAACGTCCCGAAGGTCTCCAGTTGCCGTCGTCCTCGTCCTCGATCCGGAAGCCGAGGTTCCTGTCGTAGGCGGCGTTCGAGCCGACTTCCTTCCACGTGTATGTCCGCTCTTCGTCGATCTTGATGACCGCGTTCTCGATCGCGTTATCGACGCTGAAACCGTCCGCTTCGATGATCCAGTCTTCCTTGCAATCGCCCGCAAGGTTGATGATGCGGATGTTTTTGAGTGTGTCTACCATTTTACTTTTCCTTTCACATGCCCTTGATGGGTTTTGCTGTGTCTGTAACGTGAGTATTGCCAACGGCGCCGCCGTATACAATGGGATATACACGGATATATGCAATCTATATTGAATACTATTATGAGATTTAATCTGCATTGCATAAAGAAGGAGAAATAGGCGGTACCGAGAACCGCCCTTTTCGAAATATGTTCACATGGACGACAGTGCTTCCAAGCGCCGGATTGCCCGGTCTAGTCCATCCTGGAAATCCGCTCCGATCTGCTCGTATGCGGCCAGCAACGCGTCGTCGGCTTCGGGCGAATGCTCGTCGTCCTCGTCGTCCGCGGTCTCGGCTTCAGCTTCTTCGTCGTGGAGACAATCGAGATCGGACGACACTTCGACGCAGAGAGCGCGGATGTCCTTTAGCGAGTCGGTGGCGGCGGCGATTGCAGCTAGGCGTTCTGGGGTCATGCAAGAGGTCCTTTTGCGTTGATGACACTCCCCACGTAATCCGAAAAAACCCGATTCCAAGCGATTGCCCCCAGGAACCGAAAATTATTATGTGTCTGAATTGTTTTGTGAATTTTCATTGTCTTATAAGGCAATAAAAATTCACATGTTCGGATGGCCTGGGGACGTCCGGCTCCTATGCTCTCCATTTGCCCCCAACGATGGGGATCAACTGCATGCTCCCGTCGGGATGCTCGATGCCGAACGAATGCCCCCAGGTGTTAGGCCGCGAGCGTACGGCGGTTCGTCAATGATGTTTCCGAGGCGCACGAGCTGGCGGTGGTTTTCGACACCGTGATTGTCTGCGCGGCGAAATCTAACCCAGACCTTTGCGATTGGTGTTGGAGCCGCGGGCACCGCTGGAACCCTGATCGCCGTGACAGTGATAGAAGTACCTGAAAAGGCACAGAGGGATATCGAGGCTCGACATCCGGAATTCGGCGTCGGACCTGGCGGTCTTCAGGGCATATTCCAATATGTTGAATGCCTTGTCGCCGCGTTCCATGGCTTCGACCTGACGCCTACGGTCTCACGCTGCACACCTACCGCATGCGGAACCAGCTCGTTCCAGGCGAGGTCGCGGTGAAATGCCTGAAGCAGGAGATCGTGGTCTGCGAGAAGCGGGATGACGTTCCGGGCTTCAAACGGCTGATGGTCCAGACAGACGCGAAGCGGAAACGCCAGTCGTTCACCCGTTCCGACGACACGATGACCATGGGCGAGGCCAAAGCTCTCCTGAACATGACCTACGAGACGACATTCATCCTCGTTAAGGAAGGCCATATGGGCGAGGTGGATCGTAGTCCACGCCAGGTCCTGATCTCGAGGAAGGCGGTCGAGGACTTCGCGGCCGGTCATGCCAAGGCACCGGATTTCGGTCACGGCATGGGCATCTCGGGACACGCTGTGACGTGGAAGATGCAGCGCGAAGGCGTGCAGCCTGTCGTCAAGTTCGCCAATGGCGGCAAGCACGTCGACACGGTTTTCCGCCGGGCCGATGTCATGCGGGTCTATGGACTGAAAGCGGACCAGACGGTCCTCGAGGATGCCAGAGTCGACCGTTTCTGGCAAATCATCGTTCCCGAGGTGGCGAAGACCTGCCCATACCTGATCTTTCCGCCGAAGCTTCCGCCGTCAGGCCAGCGTCTGGAACTCCAATCGGGGGATGTCGGCGCATTTCGAGTTCGATCCCTGCCTCGGGGAAATCCACATCAACCTCAGCGCCAGGGGCGAGAAGCATAGGTTCTGGTTCGATCTCAAAACGGAGGACTACGTCACCGCGATAAAGGGCATGCTCGAAGTCTTCGAACGGATGGTGAAGGAGGCCACGGAGCGGCAGAACGCGAAGACGCGGGAGTGGTGGAAGAAGCGGAAGACGACGTAGATAGCAACGGCCTGTAAGGGCTCTTGCCTCGTCCGTTCAGCGGCGAGCACGCTTTCTCCGCCGTTTACGCCGTGACACATTTGGCGCGCCACCTCTTACAGGTGGCTGTGCAATCATCGGTGGCTTCGGCTTCCAGCCGATTGGAAGCGAGGCTATCGTGGGACGAAAATCCCGTTCAAGGCTCGATGTCCAGGTGTCCGCTCGGAGTGCAGAGAGCACCTGGGAAGCCACGTGGCGTTTTAGCGCTTCCCTACGAGCATAAACCTCCCACGGGTTCAGAAAGTGTCCCTTCATCCAGTGATGAAAATATTGTTGGTCGGCCGACGACATGTCTCGGAGAAGGATTTCCATAGCGACAACCCACCTTGGTCCAAGATGCCGAATGAGGCTCCTCGCCAAGATGCTCATCGCTCGTTCTCGACGAAGACGATCCTTGATGCGGTCTTCCAGGGACGCGTTGATGAACTCCCGCACCACGCCGATATGCGATTGGTAGTCCGCGCCTGCGTCACCGATATACCTAGCGATACCCTTGAGAGCTCTTAGCTCGTTGCTCGGGTCCTGTAAGACGACCTCAATCAGCGTCCTGGCGTCCACGGCGACGGTACCATGCCGCAATGCCGCAAGATCAGCGCAAACCGTAGCGTATCTTCCGGGCTCCATCACACCCGTTTCCTTGGCGTACAAAAGCACTGATTGAAGCCAAACGCCCTTCACGTTTACCGCCTGCGAGGCAAACTGGCGATATGACAGGTCTTCGGACAGTAACACGCGTTGCCCCGTGCAGAGGAAGATGGGGTCCATGACCCGCTCGCCACAAAGCTCGAGGATTGTTTCCTCAAGTGAATGTAGGAAGTTAGGCGCGATCGAAGGGACGACGGTACATGTGCGCTTGATCTTTGCGATCTGTTGCTCAACATACTGGATACGAGCATCGACAGTCGCCGCGTCCCGTTCATCTTTAAAAGTCTCACCACCGCGATGAACGAGCGACAGTGAAGATCGACTATCGAAATCGTCAAAGCCTCTGAACGTAATCAGGTCGTCAAGTGTGGACTGGGCAATGGAAACCGGTCCGAGAAGGCTCTCGATAATGTCGAAGATGTCCAGCGTTGCCGCTGTCCAGGCTGCGTATGAATCCAAGACGGTTCCGCGACGGCCGCAGTTTTCAATTACGTTGAACGCGGTCGCACGCTCGGGGTAAGTCCCGAGACAACACCTGATGTCATGATCAAGGTCTCGAATACCGAACGCGTACGCTATCGGGTTCTCGTGGAAAAGACCGGCGGCGAGTTGCATCGGTATGCCAATTTTAGTGTGGAGATCGACGGCCTTTTCGCCACGCTCGCTTAGGAGACGCACCTGCTCGAGAACCGGGCTGATGTCATCGTCTTTCATCGTTAAAGAGAACAGGCCGTTTGCCGTCGGAAATTTCGTCTGAAAGTTTTCGAGAACGTCGTGGAAGGCGTGGACGTACCGGTGTTTGATTTCCGCTACCGTCCAGGATAGGCCGTTTCCGAACGCCTGGGGAACGGAAACCAGCTCACCGACCGTTTTGCCGTGTGCTGCCTCAACGAGGGGATGGCTGCTATCCAGGTAACCCGCCGTAACATCATTCGTACCTTCTTCGAACACGAAGGCGAAGTCCTTGTCGTCTTCGCCCGAAAGTCGAACCCAAGTACCGACCTCGACCGATGTGACCTCGATCAGCGTGCCGAAGTCGTTGGACATGAACACGAGAGACGCATAGGCCAGGTTGACTTCCGCATCGTTCGGGTTTGCACGCAAAACGGGGTAGGCCAGAGCAAAAGCATCCGCAAGCCGTCCAGCCCGTCGAAGTTCGTGCGCGATGGACATCTTCTCCATCGGCGACCCTTCCAATTCCCCAATATCGTACCTCGCGAGCAAAGGTGCGATTTCGGGTTCGCGGTTTGATCGACGGAGCGTCATTGCCAGCATGCTCAGCAACTGGAAATTCGGCGAGGTCTCCAGCTCGCTCCGGAAAATAAGCTCGGCGGCGGGAAGATCACCGAGGTTGAACCGCATGATGCCCTCAAGGTAGCGGTAGCGCCGCGACATCCTGATCTCAGTGGCTAGCGCCCCGAAAAATTCTACCGCTCGCTCTTTGATCGGCCGTTCCTGGACAAGAGCAGAGGAGAGCATTCTCATTTCTTCGTTGTCTTGGTCGGTCGCGATATACCCGTACAATAGCGAGGCGGCGTCGCTCCAAAGTTCGTTTCTAAGAGCATACGAAGCTGCCATCAGCCTCCCAGAGACATGACTGTCCTCATCGATCTCCGAGAGGACATTTTTCCATGCCTTCAGGGCGAACTGAGGATGCTCCTTGCGGCCGCAGAATTGCGCGACAAGCACGCTCGCCCTTATGTCATGGTGGGCCGCGTCGACCAACGCTGCCAACGAAGGTCCGCATTCGTCGTTTGGCTTCTGATCCAGATGAGCCAGCTTGACGGCGATCTGACAAAGGAAGATTTCAGGTTCCGGGTAATTCGCATCATCTGGATCGAAGCCTGCAAGCCCCTTCCAGTCTGCGCGGGCAACCGCCGACTGTATCGTCAGAAGGTTTTTAATGGGGCCGTTGGCAACCTTAGGCAGGATTTCGAGACTGATCGGGTCCCCGGCCTCCATCGCGGTAACCGCCGCGCGCAGGATGAAGTCGTCGTCCAGGTTGTCGAGTGTCAAAGCGTGTCTGACAGTGCCCATCGCAGACCGGAAATCCCCCAGCGCACGGTACGCGAGGATCAAGTTGCCACACAAGGCGATGTCGCCTTCATCGAAATTTCCTTCGGCCTCCTTTTCGGATTCCCAAAGGTCGGCGAGATTCCTCGCAGCGTCTTCAAGCCGCCCCCTATCCGCGAGCGTGAGCGCCGCATGGCTCAGAATGCCGCTATCGTCGACTATTTCTTCAAGGGTGGCTTCGGCTGCCAATTGGCGTGCGCGAGGTTCGTCGGCAAACTGTCGGGCTAATCCCCACGCGGTCGCACGCCATGTCTTATCTCGCCTTGCACGTTGGTAAATCGCAAGCGCGATCTGAACGCCAGCGGTTTCGATGTCCTTCTCGGGAACGAGTGTTAGGGGGTCGTCTTGGAAATCAGTATAGCGGGCTGCTTGGATGACATGCGATGATAGCATCGGGTCGGCCACGGGCGATTGGAGGTTTATCTTTCCCATTTCGAGGACCGTCTCGAAGTCTTCCTGAAGAAGAAGCGCGAGCGCACGATTGGAAATCGCTTTCGGCTCCGTCGGCGCATGCTCGTACGCCTCCAGCAACCACTTAACCCCTTCAGCTGGTTCGTTTAGGTTCAGGTGACACGCACCGATGTTTGCCTTGATCCTGAAAAGTATTCTGCCGCTGGCCTTCTCGCGAACTCGATCAAGCAAGCGCGTGAAGTTCGCCAGGGCCGCGGTCCAGTGACCATCCGATCCGCCATCTCGATAACCGTCGATCTCGGCATCGAGATGTTCCTCTACCGCGAGTGCTAGCTCAGTCGTCGAGTCCCCAACGCCGTGAGAAGCGACCAGTGAGCGAATATCTTCCGTCGCTTGCGCCAGCAAGTCTCTGGTTTCCGTGCTCACATTCCTGACTTCCGTGACAATCAGGGCGGTGGCGCTCACATCCGCGCGCAGACCCCGCCCGAAAAGACCGTAGCTGTCGTCGAACGCAAGCATTGTGTCTTCATGTCTGCCTACCTCGTCGCAAATGGAGTTCCATCCCCAAATCACAAACTGGATTTGGTTGTCCTTTTCGGCCTCCTCGATGCTCATTTCCATCGCGAGCCTCTGCAGCTTCGTGTCGGTGGGTGAAGTCGTGAGGATGTGAAACTCTACGAGTTTAGGTCTAAATTTGAGGGCTTCCTTGAACTCCTTTTTGACTTCGGTGACAGTCAGTTCGGCGTGACCGCTCTTGAGCTTACACTGGACGCCTACGCCCTTTCGAACATCCCCATCTTTGATGCCACGGATGTCTACGCCGTTCTGTCGCTGGCCGTTCCTGCCAAACCTTTGTAGGTTCCTGTCTCCAAGCCTGTGCTCCCACCAGACCGCACACTTGCGCTCGAAGTCTTGGAAGTTATCGGGCTTGTCGATCTGGGTACGGGTCGTCGCGCTCATGTCGTCCTTCGAAATACCACTCCTGACGCACTTCGGTGGCAACGGCTTGATTGTGCCCGAAGAAATATAGTTGTGCCAACCGGAGTTCCTTCTATGTTCCGGATGTCCACAACTGGATTGTGCAATCGACTAGGATTTCGCGTGGCAAGAAATGCCATGGCCCAAGGCAACAGCGCAGATGAAAGAAATAGAGGCCGCGGTATGTCGATGAAGTTGGCCCCCGATCACGTAAGAAGGTGGGTCGGCAGTTAAGCTCGAACGCTAAATTCGCCCGCGGTTATTATTTTAGCGGCCACCAGTTCGATACAATCGATGCTCCTCGCGCACCTTATCATCCGCCAGCCTCATTTGCGCCATCGATACTGTTCTCTGCCCGACCCAAACTTTCGGCAACAGATTGATCACGGGTTCCTCTGGACCATTGTAGACGACTTCGCTTTCGAGGCTTCCGAGATCGAACACGAGTGCCATTTGCGTTCGCGCAGTCGCTCCAGCTCCGGCACCGCGCCGACCATGGCGGGGTACTTGGTGTCCATCAGCCTGTACAGGATCGCGGCCTGCGTTTGTCGGCGTGGAACTAGGAAGGCGGACGGTTGCACGTCATCTAGGTCCATGAATTCGGAAAGCCCGATCTCAACCATCCAGTCGGCAAGTTCGGACGCGCGCTTTGACGTCCCCATGTCCTGATCCCTGAAGACAGCGACTTTGCGTCGGCCTTCCGCAAGCCGGGCTTCCTCACGCCGCCTCTTGTAGTCGGCGAGTTTTGCGACCCTGGCTTTCAAGGCGGCACTCTGCAGGACCTCCCGCGGCGCAAGGTCCAAGACTACCTCGTCAAGGCTGTCGAGTGCATGCGCCCAGTAACCCGAGACGTCGATCTCCAGGCCATCCACGTCCATGCCCACCAGCTTTTCCATTTTCTCCGGTGGGCAACCGTGGGTGTTCTTGATCTCGAGGAAAAGCCGGCGGCCGTCAGGTGTCACGGCGATGATGTCCGGGACAAGCTCTCCCACGGCGATCTCGAGGTGTATGTCCGTGAGATCGATGGAGCGGCGGGGTCACGACAATGCGTTTGCGTCGAGGTCGGCTACCCAGGTCTCTGGCAGGGTGATCCGGCTGTGGCGGGCAATGATCTACTTGCCGAGGATGTGGAGCGCGGTCTCGCCCGCCGTGGCGCATTTCGCCGTGACCTCGTCGGGCTGGTGCGCGAAATGATGACGATTCTGGTCGCCCGTTCTTGGCGACCAGAGCGCGCCCGCATCCGTAGCAGACGGAATCGTAACGGAGGCCGTTCGCAACCTGTGAAATGTGCCGCCGTGATCCGTCAACGGCATCTTTGGCTACGAGGACAGTGCCGTCATCGCAGGCAGTCAGGTCGGCGAGAATTATGCTCTTTGCCATCAGCGCCTTGAACCACGTCTAGGGAGGGAAGCTAGCCCGGAATTCGCATCGCCGGAAGACATACGCTAGCGGTGATGTTCACCAGCTCACACATAAACGGTTCACCTCGGACGTCGCCGGTTGAATTCCTGGGCACACTGGTTGAAGGTCGGGTATTGTCCGCTTGTCCCACAGTAGATCGCTATGCATAGGTTGTGATTGATGTCGAAACGTCCGCTTCTTTCTAAGTCGATCGTCGAACTCGAGGCGATGTACGAAGCCAGTGGCACAGACAAAAAAACAGCTGACCTTCTTAGCGCGGAGTTGAACCACCGAACTACGCAGAAGGCTGCGGCACTCAAGCAGCGCATCGCCAGCGACCAAGGCAAAAACAACTCGCCCATACCGAAAGCAAAGACGACACCGACGGAAACGCCGAGGTCGTCGCCGCCATCTAAGCGCCTGGAGCCTACACCAGTAAGGGCCGCATCGCCGACCAGGCCCGTTGCGTCGCGCCCAATCGAGATGCCGCCAATCACGAACAGAGCTACCGATATTCTCAGCGCCTGGACGGCTCTGGAGGTGCTTTCCCCACAGGGCTTCAAAAAGGAAAAGGACATTGTCGGCAGAGACACTTCCGCACTGGCAATGTTCGAGAAGACCAAACTGCCATGGGAGATCAGCGAAACCTCCCGTCCGGGAAAGCGCCTGTATTTCGAACTCTACCTCGGCACCATCGCCATGGCCCCGGCCGTCAAAGAACTGTTGAAGGTGTACTCAGACCCCAGACCTGAGATGCCGACGATCAAAGGCTTCAGCCCGATAGCCAGCGTGATACTGGACAAGGAAGGAAGGCCTCTCGAGGAAGACGAAAGCGCCTGCATATCCAGTTTTGCGTGGGGCGTGCCAGTGGCGCTGAGGGGCGATCTTAGGAAGCTTGCGGACTGGCCACGGCAACAGCAGCCTCTAACGAAGGCCTTCAGGGAAAAGCTGATATCGCGCGATCGAGACAATGAAATTGAACCCCTTACCAAGGGCCATATTCAGAACCTCTACGCCTGGCTCGTCCAGGCTCTTGATCTTGGGACACAGGAAACCAAGGCGCCATATTTTGCCGTCAAACGCTTCGAGTGGATGTTCAGCAAAGTACCGCCTGAGCCGAGCATCATGAACTCCTTCTACCTAGAGGATTTGGAGGTCGCGCGATCTCTTGCCGCTAGAGACGCGATGCCGAAAAGTCTCTCCTATTACCTCGGTACCCGTTCGCCGAGGACCCGTACAGACTTGTTAGAAGATGTCGTCGGCCTACAGGACTTGCTCCAGCCGAAGCTGACACCTGTCGGTCGCTGGCCAGGCAACGGCCGTCATCCATTGGCTTTGCTTCAGCAGGCCGCGGTCAACGCGACAGGACATGATGCCGACGGAAGACAGCAGCCGATAGTCGGCCCGCTATTCAACCAGTCTACTTTGTGCTTTCTTTCCCCGATCGATGGGGGAAAACATGGATATTGGACTAATTTTCAGAACGTCCGCCCCGCTGGACCGCAAGCACTACCTTGTCGGCAATGCGATCATATGGGGGATTGGGTTTGGGTTCGGCTTCATAGCCCGCGATACGGGGCTGATGGAGACGCAGAAATGGCCGTTAGCCGTCATCATCATTTGGGCCGTCATAGCCGCCGTCTACAGCTTGCTTTTCCGACTTCGGCGGATCGTGGACATAGGCTTTAAGAACTGGAACAGCGCGGGCTTTGCCCTGATCATCTATGCCGCGATCGCATACTTCACCGCGAAGACCTTTGGCCTCTACCCGCAGATTGCCGTTACAGGTGCATTCGAGCTTGCCTTGCTCCTACTGCCTACGGGCTGGAACATCATGAAACAGGACGGCCCGCGCCGTTATAAAGCGCGTGATCCGTTCCAGAGTTAAAGGCTCCATGCCGTCCGTCTACCACGGCCAGCCCGCCGTTGGAGAGCAAGACGAGTTCCGATGGCGGCGCAGAGAAATGATTTACGTAAGGGGGAGCCGCGATGGCGAGGGTGAAATGGCTATTGGTATTGGCGTTCGGGTTTGTTGCCTTTCCAGTCCATGCACAGCAAAATCAACGTGAGGATCAGCTACAGACATGTGAAGCTGTCTTGGGTGATAGCCCTGCCTCAACTGAGTGCGGAAAGATTTTTGCTAGGAATGCGGATTGCTGCATCCAGTATGATGCAAAGCGCCTAGCCAAACTGTGCGTCAAAATGTCGAACACTGAAAACGCACTAACTTGCTTTTCCGAAATCCATGAAGTCGGTTTTTGGAAAACGGACCTGATAGAGGAAAACGAACCTGGTCTTGGTGCTCAATATGCTGAGCAATGGAAGAAGAACGTCATGCGCGAATGCCTGAAGGAGGCTTCAAAGGCTGCTGCCCTGGACTGCGCTATCCTCCAAAAAAGCGGGACCAAGTATGTTTACGGGGAGAAAAATGCAGAGGTGGCACGTCAGGCCGCTGCAGCAGACCCCATCATGAGGTTCTGCAGGCGAGCCTTTGGCGATTACTGGGAAGGTGTAGAGCAGTGCATCACAGACCAGCGAGCGGCGAAGAAGCGGCTAGGGCAATAGGATTGTCGATGACTACCAGTCCCGCCTCTAGCTCTTTTGCGGCCACGAAGGCCGTCGAATGCGAGCGGTAGCAGATCACAGGCAAAACCCATTCGTGCATGCCTCTATCCTCTCTGTGGACGGTATCAGCCGTTTCGAGAGCGGGCGCGATTGCATGTTCGGTGTGTAAGGCGGGCATTTGACGGTATCGTGGCCCCACCGCGCCAATATTGTTCGACGTGATCCACGGCAGAGTCAGTCAGCATTTTGATTTCATTGTTGCAAATGGCGCAGGTATTCTCTTGCTCAAAAAGCTCTTTTTTTAAGGCTGTCGAAAACAGCCTTTTATTATCGAGGCCGTCGACACTCGCCATCAAGGCTTGAAGCCGCCTATTCCATGTATCAAAGGCATATTTGATTTTTTTGGAGTCACCAGTAGATTTTGTGACTGCATCGATCCACTCGCTGTCATCGAGGACATCAAGGTATTCCTCCATAATCATGTCCGCTTTCGATGAAATCTGTGCTGAATCATAGGAGGACAGAGAAGTAGAAATTACTTGAAATATAGCAGCATTGGCTTGGGCAGCCCATTCACCATTGCCGTTTCTATCGTGTTTTCTAATGCGGAACGCATTTCCGCCGAAAACCGTGTAGCAATTGCGCATCGAGCGTTTAAAGCGCTTTTCAAAATCATCGAGGTTATCCTCGCTGGTGTTTCTATAAGTCTCGAAAAAGCGGTTTAAGAAAGACTTGATTCCGGCTGTCGCCCGATCATGCTTGAGCGTATCGAATGCTAGGAACCGCAGGACAAGAGCTCTGTCGAACATTCGGTCTGAAAGGTTCCGAATGTTTACGGCATTCACGAAATCGGGTACTTTGGTAAGTTCTTGAATCTTAGTGTTAAGCTTTCCGCGATAAATACAATTACGTATTTCCATTTCGTTCAGAGACATTCCGCCCGTATTGATGCGTTCAAATGTCGTAAATTTCAAATCTTGAGGCGTATTTGAAGAGAGCTCGAACGACGTAATTACAGAATCTTCGAGTTTTTGTTGAATTTTTTTATCGAGTTGAGAAAATGTCTTTCCGTTTAACTCTGGGAAGGCTTCGAGACCCTTTAGTTTGAACTTTCCGTTAAAGAAATTAAAGATAGTTGTGAGGCGTTGAACGCCATCTATGACCTCAAGTTCTTCGTCTGGAGTTCGCGACATGAAAACAACCGGAATCGGAATTTGCATGAGAAGGGATTCAATCAGGAGCGACGGCCGCTTGCCCTTCCAGACATACTCGCGCTGCCAGTCGGGATTGAGGTTCAATCGGCCCTGCTGATGCAGTCGGTGATATTCAAACAAGGATGTATTGCGTTGGTGCATTACAGCCTGACGCTGGTTTTCAGGAAGGTCTAACCCGCCTTCATCTGACCCGCTTTCATCTACGCTATTGCTGTCCACATCATCAGTCTCGATTGAAAAGCTTGTCAATTCCTGCGGCATTTTTGCCTCGTCCTCTGAGCGTTCAGCAACTATTAATTGATCGTAGCTGCTTGCTCGCCTCTCCGCAATTACCCGGGCCGTTGTTCGAACATGAACCTCGCCAGTGTTGCGGCTACCTGCTTTCCTTCTACGACGGCCAGCCGACACCTCGCAGGATCACAATGGGTTAACCCCGCAGACCGCATTCATTTTCTTGAAGAACTTCTTTCGAAGATCGATGGAATCCGTGTCGCTCAAGACAGCGAGGTAGCCCTTGAATTCCGCCACCAATTCCTTGTGAAACTTGGTGCGGTTCACGATGATATTGCCGTCATCGAACTGCATCAGCGGGCCGCTAATGCCGACCTTCATTTTGTCGGTCGCGGCGCTATGATGGAGGGCGCACCGCCCTTGTATATAGAATTCGCTCGCTTTCGTGTCAGCAACCATGCCCTCGCCAAGGCAGGCCAGGAACGGTTGCCAAGCGCTCAGAAACCCTCTGAACAGCGATCCGCTTTGGCCATCGGTTACGCCCCGCCTAAACCCCTCAATGGTTTCGAGAACGAGGCAATCAAGTGCGAAGATCGCAAAGCCGAAAGTCGGCGGCTTGGTGTCATTGTCGATGAGGGTTTGCGCGGGCTTGATAAACCGCCCTTCTATGCGGTCCCGCAGGACATCGACGGCCTTTAGCCAGTCCTCTTGTTTCGGATTGTCGGCATTGAGGACGAGGCCGCGCCAGTCCGCGACCGTGTATCTCAGGCTGATTTGCAGACTACGGCTTTTTGTCGTGTCGCTCATGTTAATGCCGCCCTTCGCGATCCTCCGATGACGCTCTTACAGTTCGAGAATCCTAAGTTGGGCCTCAAGAATTTGTTCGCGTGGAATGTCCATCGTCTCGAATTTGTCATGCAGGTAGCGGCGGATCGTACCGCTTTCACGTTCCGCAGCGTCTAACATTTCGGGGTCTTGTTGCCCCCAACCCTTCATAATCGAGATCGAGGAAGTCAGTACACCGTCTCGAATGAATGCCTTTTGGTCGAAGTCGGGACATTCGAAAACATACCAGACAAAGAACCGCATCGCTAAACGTTTGCTTTTGTAAACGCCCTTTGTCGCCGTGTGGACGGCTAGGCATTCATCGAAGAATTTTTGCCGCGGGCGATCAGGTAGACGCTTTACGTCTAGGCCAAGGTCAAAGAGATCGCCCGAAACCCTAGCCGTGAAAAGGGACATAGCGTTCCCTTTGAGAAACCCCGTAACGTCTTCCCACAGGAGAGCGCAACCAAAAGCGAATACAGAAATAGGAGCCGCCCAGACTATTAGGGCAACTCTGTCGCTGTTGAAAAGCATGAAAAGGAATCCCCAAGCCCCGCCGATCACCAGTGCTATGCCGAGGGCTATAGAGATAAACTTTCGCATGCCCGCTCCCCTATTATCTCGCATTACATGGAAGCCATAATTGCCCCTATTTCTCTTCTGATCCACCATTCGCGAGCGGATTTGCAGTAAAAATCCATATTCCGGCCGGGATAGCAGAGACGGCGAGGGTAAGGATGCCCTGAACAACACGGCGATGGGTGAAGCCATCCCAAGACAGATACAGCGGAGCGGTCACGACCGCCGCCCCCCCTTGCGAGACAGAACGCAAGCGACTGGATTAAGCCCGCCTGTTAATATTGGCGGCAATTCGTATAAATGCCAGCGCTTATGCACCTGACCTGATCACCGCCAGGACGCGAAAGTGGCATGACGTTTGGTGCGCTGTATTGAGGGATTTGGCGGGCTGACATGGCCTGATTGTTTGCGGCAATCATTCTGTTTAAGTCGGCAGAAGACTGTTGTTGCTGCATTTGCTGAAACTGGAACATTTGAATTTGTTGATCTGTCATGGCATCGCGCCAGCCAGTGTCCTTTCCTTGTGCGTCGGAACACATGATCCTCGTTTGCGATATGCCGCGCAGATTCTTACAGGTTGGATCGCCAGCCATGTAATATCGGCCATTATAGAAATTCGGGGCGGGGCCAGAGGTGCAGCCGACCAGAGCCGCCGCCAAAATAGACATGGTAATTTTCTTCATCAATTATTGCCCACCCCACAGCTATAACGCGAAAATGGCATCAATGATCGCGGGACGCAATGCAAAGGTCAGTCGTCTTTGATCTCAACGGCTACGCGCCGACCGCGAGCGGCCGACCTTGCCGCAAAATGTCCGACGACAGCGGCTTTTCGCGTTTCGCGACGGCGCCTTAGTGAACCTGGGCGGCTTTAGGTACAAAAGCAGGATATGGGTTTCGGCAATGTCTGAGTGCCGATAACCTTCATTATAGGAACCTAGTATCTTTTACGCCATTCCGTATCTGCTTCCTGCCACTGCGCAACCCGCCGCCGCATATCTGCCCCGCATATCAATGAAACTCGATCAAGGATCGCGAACCGAGCGCCCGGGCCAGCCATATAGTCGATCGTGGTTTTGCTTTCGAGCAGTGCGGGACACAGCTTCGCGGCGTTTACGCAATCCTGCTTGATGAGGAACGCCACCATTTCGTCGTCGTGATAATTGCCATTGCCCGGCCCGTCGCGACCGTGAATGCCACCGTTGAAGATATAGCTAGTGGCCCGCATTCCCGACTTGCAACCGAGTGCTACCGTTCGCTTGTCGCCGTTTTTTACGGCCAGACCAAACCGTTCCTCGTCAATCGCGATAATCCGAAGATCGTCAGTATTCACCACGATTTGGGAGGTGTTGTCAGCGATTTTGACGGTTTCCTGATGAATGTCGCCAAGCTTGCTGACGAGCTCGCCTTGCACCTTTTCCAGCACCTGAAAACGGGAGGCGAGATAGCCAGTGTCTTTGTCTTCGGGGCCAGCGGGTTCTTGCGACAGGAAGAACAGGCTTAGCGCGGTCATTATCAAGCCGACCCCAAGCAGCCCTTTCGTTATGTCGCTGTGTCGGCCAAGGGTTGCGGCGGCGAGAAAGCCCAGGACGAGCGCGCCGATGCCCGCCATAACTCCGTAAATGTTCGACCCTGCAAGAGGCGTTGCAATGTCGTTGCAAACCCCTATCAAGCCGCCTATCGCGGTGAACGACAGGTGTTTTTCCATAGGCTGCAAGATTGCGCGCATTTGATCAGACCCCTTTTAAATCCCCAAGGTGTCGTAACAAGTGGGCGTTAGCCGATGCCTAAGAAAAAGGCTTAAAAATCAGCTCCGTCATCATCGCCACAGACCGACAAGCCCGCCTCACGCGCCGCCTCGACAAAAGCCGCCCTCGCGTCTTCGGCCGTGTCGTCCTCGCTACCGCGCAAGACGGCTTCACAGACCATAAGGGCCGTAAGATACGCCTCGCCCACGTCCGAGGCGGGCCATTTCGTCGTCAGGTAAGCCGCCAGATCGTCGACCGTGTTGAGCGGATCGGACCACCCGATTTGCACAGGGGTAATCGCCGTGCCTCTATCGATCACGCTATCAGCTTTCCGAACAGCGACCGAGGGCGGCGCAATGCCAGCCTTGCGGGCGCGTTCGATCGCATCCCTGCCGATCTCCATCAGCTTGTCGCGGTTCTCATGGGTTTTCTGTAATGGCATCACCGTCCTTGTCGATTTCCGTCCGCGATCCGTCAGGCCGATAGAGCCACCGCTTGCCGTCATAGTCGTATGCCGTCACGGAATGACACTCTGACAGGATAGTCACCTTTTGGCCCGAAGCGGACTTGCTATTGGCATCGCAAAGGTCGTTTGCTAGAAATCTCCTATGATAATACGCTCGGAAACCTCCCTCGACATTCCAGAAATCCAAACGCTTGTCGCAAACGCGTTCGAAAACGCGGCTCACAGTGACGGAACAGAAGGAGCGATTGTCGAGGCCTTGCGAGCAACAGGTGCTTTGACAATATCCCTCGTGGCAGAACGGGATGGCGTGATCTCAGGCCATATTGCCTTCTCACCGGTCGAGATCAACGGACAATCTGTCGATTGGTACGGTCTTGGGCCCGTCGCTGTAAAACCTGATCAACAGCGGCAAGGTGTTGGTACTCGACTCATTGAAGCTGGACTTGACGAGATAAAAGCACTGGGTGCGCGGGGGTGCGTTGTTCTGGGTGATCCTGCTTATTATGGTCGCTTCGGGTTTCATCCTGACGCCTCGCTCCAGTTTCCAGGCGTTCCCCAAGAGTATTTCCAACGCCTAGCTTTCTCAGATGACAAGCGTGATGGGGTGGTGCGCTATCATTCTGCATTCTACGGGGAATAGTCGCTTTTGGCGTAGCCCTGCCGAGGCCTTGGTCTGCAGTCGGCCAAACAGGTCATCTGCTTGCTCTAATAGCGGCAGGCGCACGCCGTTCAAGGAAATAGCACTACGCCTGCGGCTCTCCAACCGACAATCCTATCGAGACTTCAAAACGGCATCCCTTGATGGTTTGGCACCTTCGACCAGGATCACGTTGGGAGATGCTGACGCTTCACCCGCATTGACGATCGCGCGTGTGGGGCTGGTTGCGGATGCCATCGCGGCCCCCTTGGCATCGGTCTTGAAGGCGACGATCGGTTCCGGCTGGCCTTCGAAGAGCAGCGTGTAAGTGGTGTCCGGCTTCAGCTTGGAAACGCTGACGTCGACGATATCGATCAAACCGAGATTGCGCGAAACGATCATGCCGCTGCCCTCCATATTCTCTGCGGGCTTGAGCATGAGGGTGATGTTCTCGGGCATATCCTTTCGCGGCTCCAAGTTTTGACGGCCATCACCGCCCACAACTGCGTCGGGAACATAGATCAGGGCCTGCGGAGCTTGGCCGGAGGGGATGTGGGCGATCTTCGTCTGCTTTTCGGTGTCGATGACATCGATCGCATCGCCATTCTCCAGTCCGACATAGATACGGCTGCCGTCTCCGGAGCCCCAGATGCCATGCGGAAGCGCACCGACCGGTATGGTGGAGACCAGTTTGGCTTCATCATCGAGTGTGTAGACTTTCACGACATTCTCGCCGCCAATGGTCACGTAAGCGAGGGTGCCAGCGGGTGTCTTGGCAAAGGCCAGATGGTTTGTGATCGGGCCGGTATCGATAACACCCTTGACCTCGAGGGTTTTGGTATCGATCCGCGTTACCTTGCCGACGTCCTTGTGGGTCAGCCAGGCTTCCTTGCCGTCGGGCGTGACCTGTATGAACGGCGAGAAGGGCGACACGACCGGGATGGCAGCTAGCAGCTTTTTCGACGCCACGTCGAAGACCTGGACGACGGGGTTGAAGCTGTTTGCGACGAAGGCGCGCTTGCCGTCTGGCGCGAAGATCGTCATGCCGGGGCCACTCTCCGTCTTGATCCGATCGGTCTCCTTGAACGTCTTGGCGTCGATGACCGACAGGTAGTCTTCTCCACGCACCGTCACCCAGACATGCTTGCCATCGGGTGTGAAGAAGGCTTCGTGCGGGTTGCGGCCGATATAGGTCACACCCTTCACCTTGTTGGTCGCGGTATCGATGAAGGTCACCGAATTGGTAACGGTGGAGACAGCAACGATTGTTTTATGGTCCGGCGAGAAGCCGAGACCGTGAACATTGACCTCGCCCTTGTAGAGAGGGCTCAGGACGTTCGGCCTTGGATCACCCAGCTTGATCAGACCCAGAAGCGTGTTCGTCGAGGGATCGATGACGGAAACCGTGTTGCTGTTCTGGTCGGCGGCATAGACTCGATCCTTGGCGTCCGGAAGAGCCAGGGCGGGAGATGCTGCGAGTGCGGACATCAGAACCAGGATGGAACGTTTCATTTTACAGTCTCCAGAGGTGCGGCAGGTTGATTTCCCGACTGATCGAGCATCGCGTGCATCAGTTGAATCTCATAGGTCTGCTCGGTGATGATCGATTGAGCGAGGTTTCGAATTTGCGGGTCTTTCGTGCTGACCAGAACCGCCTTGGCCATATCGACAGCGCCCTGATGATGCGGGATCATTTGCGCCAGGAAGTCCCTGTCCGGATTTCCGGTCTCAGGAACCGACATCATGCCGGCATGCATCTTTTCCATTGCAGCCTTCATGCTTGCCGAGAACGCATCTGCTGCTTCAATCTTGCCCGCCGGTTCGGGCTGATGATGCTGGTGCTGCTGTTCTGACAAGGCGGGGCTGAGGGAACAGAGGCCTATGCCGACCGCCGTTGCGATAAGAACTGTGACTTTGGCGCGCATGAGGTCTTCCTTTCGACAATAGTGGGTAAGAACCCCTGGAGGTGGGATTCATTCCCACGTGACGGACAATCCGTGCTCACGTTCCCGTGACTGGGCTCCGGGTGCTCTGCATCGGGCCTTTCTGATCAGCCGGCTTGTGCGGCGGCGACAGCATCGGAGACCTCGTCGAAACTGCGCTTCACTTCGACCCGCTCGGCGTTGACAAAGAACGATGGCGTGCCGGCCACACCGAACTTCTGACTGGCCTCTGTCGTCGCGGCATTGAGCTTGTCCAGATAAGCCTGATCGGCAACAGCGCGATCGAAGCCCGCACGGTCGATGCCCATGCCAGCGGCGATCTCGCGCAGCACATCCTCGGCGTTTAAGGCCGAAGCAATTTCATCGGACTTCGACATAAAGGTCGATACCGTCTCATCGAATCTGTCCTGGCCCCGCGTATTCGCCAGCATGAAGATGACGGCATCCGCCGAATTTCGCACGAAGGGCCGGTAGGCGATCTTCAGCTTGCCCGGTGCCACATACGTCTCCTGCAGCTTCGGCAAGACTTTTCCATGGAAGTCGATGCAGTGACTGCAAGTCGGGGAGGAATAGACGACCAGCGTGACCGGGGCCGTCTTCACTCCAACGATACTGTCCTGGAACACAGCCGGGTTCATCAAGCCCTGCACGGGGTCGGCCTTGGCGGACCCTACACATCCCAACGCAATGCCGCCGACGATCACGGCCATAATACGAAGCGTCATATCTTCTCCTCCTCGGTTCGAGAAAAAACTCCGACATGGGCAGACGCCGGAGTGTTTCGATCATCAGTCTGCCTTGAGGCAGGGCGCGATAAAGAGCGAGCGGTCGAGTGCACCCTTGATCGTCTTGGCCGCAACCAGCAGCCACATGCAGGCAAGGGCAGTTACGAGGACCGCGCCGAAGACAGCGATCGCCGACATCGGCACCACCGTCGACAGACGAAGCGTGGCCACGGAAAACACGCCGAGCGGGAAGGTGTAGCCCCACCAGCCGATGTTGAAGGGCAGGCCCTCGCGAAGGTAGCGCAGGGTGATCAAGACGGCAGTGGCCAGCCACCAGATGCCGTAGCCCCACAGAAGTATCGCGCCCAGGAAACTGGCTCCGCCGAAGGCCGGAGCAACGCTGGCCAATCCATTGGCCGCGAGCACAGCGGGGCCGGTCTGGCTCATCACGAGAAGGCCGAGGGCTCCGGTTCCGATCGGGCCAAGCGCCAGCCAGCTCGAGGCGGCCATGTTGACATGCGGAAGCTTGTGGACGGCCATGCGCAGGAACAGGATGACCAAGACGCTCATGGCGAGCGGGACCGAACAGGCCCAAAGAACCAGGCTGGTCATCAGCACCGTCAACTGTGTCTGGGCGTCGGCGATATGGGGCAGAAGCAGACCACCGCTGACGGCCGCCACCTCGCTGGCCACGATCGGCAGCAGCCAGACTGCGGTCATCTGGTCGATCGAATGCGACTGGCGGGTGAACATCATGAACGGGATGGCGAGGCCGCAGGCAAGCGACATCGAGACGTCAATCCACCACAGCGTCGTTGCGATTGCTACCGCCGTGTCGCCGATATGCGGGATGCCGTAAATCAGAAAGCCATTGACGATCGTGGCGAGGCCCATAGGGATGCAGCCGAAGAACATCGATACGACCGAATGGGAAAAGACCCGGCTTGCCTCATGGAAATAGAGCGTCCACCTTGCAGCGTAGAGCGCCGTGCAGGTGGCGAACAGCAGGATGTTGAACAGCCAGAGCGCCTGGCCCATGGCGAACAGCCACAAATGCCCCGGGAACTGGGCGAGAGCGACAGACAGGATACCGGTGCCCATCGTGGTGGCGAACCAGTTCGGGGTAAAGTTGCGGATGATATTGCCCTGCATAGGCACATCTGCGACGTGTGTGATGGGCTTAGTGGTGGCAACAACCTGTTGCATGGCTTCTCTCCTGATTATTGAGGAGAAAATACGCGACCACGTCAATCAGTTCCAACGCATAGTTCAGGATGTTTCAATCGACATTTTCGATTGATTGAGGATTGTGGACGACGTTTCGAAGGCCTCATGCAGACGGTGACGCTGCGTTATCGAGGTATTGATCAGCGTCGGGCTCGGATGAGGCGACAGGATCACCTTGATACCGAAACTCTCGAGCAGTTCCATCGCTGCACTCGCCACCGATCCCGCGAGAATGGCAACCTCGACGTCCGGCAACAGCGGTAAGAGGCCAGAAAATTTCTCCTTGCCGTCGCGCCGCTCGCTGGCCGTGATCGACTTTCTCGTCGCACGGACCCACGGGACCGCATTCCACAGAACGATGTTATCTCTCGATATCCCGGTCTCAGCCAGCGCCTGTCGCAGGTTCTTCGCCGTGCCGGTCGGGTTATCGATTGAGACGAAGCGGCGGTGGCATTCGACCTCACTTGGCCCGGGTGTCTCGAGGAGGATCAGCAGTCTCGCATGGACGCCGCCATCGAATGGATCGAAGTTCGGTACATCCTGGCCGGATGCAAGCTGAAGGCGGTCTCGGTAGTCATTCAGTGCTCGCGTATGCGGTCTGTCGAGTGCGGCCAACCGCTCGTCGCGACGGTGCTCGTGCCAGAGTGTCTCAGGCCCGCGATAGGTCATCAGACCTCCTCTGATAGCAGCGTCTCAAACGCATCGGCTGCCTTCGAGCGATATCGTTCCTTGTGCCGGATCAGGAAGAACGGACGTGGAAGCGGAGGATGGTTGGCCTCGACCAGCATGTTGCTGTTGAGTTCTGTCTGGGCGGCACTTCGCGAGGTCAGCGTTACCCCCATGCCCGCTTCGACTGCGCCGAGCACAGCTTCATTCCCCGGCAGAACAATCGCAACATCTATGGCCTGGAGCTTCAGCTTCTCTTTGGCCATCATCGCCTCGAAGGCGAGACGCGTGCCCGACCCGGGTTCGCGCAGCACCCATGTCGCATCTGCAAAATCCGCCTTGCCCAGCTTTTTGCCTTTGGCCCAGGGATGGGTTGGTGAAACGACGATGATCATCTCGTCCGTGGCGATCACGCGTGAGGACAAGGTCGAGCGATCGATCACGCCCTCGGCCAAACCGAGCTCGACCCGCCCGGTCTCGACAGCATCCGCCACCGCCTCCGTATTGCCGATTGAGACATCAAGACCGAGACCCGGATAAAACGCATGAAACCTCGCAAGCCGTGACGGCAGCCAATAGGCACCGACGGTCTGGCTGGCCATGACCGACAGATCACCGCGTAACAAACCCGTCAAATCCTTGAGCGCGGTTTCGGCCGCCTTCGCCTCCGCGAGCACCTGAAGCGCGTGTTCGAGAAAGATCGTTCCCGCCTGGTTGAGAACGATCGAGCGTCCGATCCTGTCGAACAGCGCTACGCCATGACGTTCCTCCAGCGCGATAATTGCCGCACTGACGGCCGACTGCGTCATGTGCATCGCCTTGGCGGCTTTGGTGATGTGCTGATGGCGGGCGACTTCGGCGAAGATGCGCAACTGGTCTAGGGTCATGGGGATCGCAGTCTTGAATTCGTCCAGTCCAACAATCGAATTTTCCGAACGTTCGTTATGAATTTAAGCGATGCAAATGATGTTGCACAGTGCTGCTGAATGGCAATCGAGGGGGCATCGGTTCCTGTAATTTTGCCAATTCCCAATCCAGATGCCCGTCCTAAAAAACACCTAACGGATTACACATAAGTCGGACCCGAGATGACCGCTATTGGCGCGAAGCGGCCAAGCGGCGGCGCCATCGTTTAACTTTCGTTGTCGGCCGAGGGTAGAAATACGGAACGAACGCGCGGGGGCAGTCAGTCCCGCGCACCCTTCGGGCCGTTTCACTGCGCTCCTATGGCTACCCTTTGACCGCCCTTGTCGTGGCGCGAATTCCCGAAATCGCGGCAAGCCGCCACTATGTTGATTTCTCCGATGTGCTTCATTGTCCCATAGGGCGATCAGAAGAGATCGTGGGAACACTTGGTTTCGTGACCGTCTCCCAAGCCTCTATGCCCGCCGCGATAGCTTGGACAGACCCGATGATTATCAACACCCGCGTCAGCCACAAAAGGCCGTTTTGGACGTTGAAATTATCCTTGTGCCGCCGTTCTTCTTTCTCGTAGTCGGCAATCGTGTTGAGGGCTTTTGCCCGCATTGTGTAGCCGTGGTCGGCCTTCGCCAGGTCGTGCGAATCTGTCAGGGACGAGAGCAGGAGCGCGTAGTAGGTCATCAACGCCTCCTTATCGGTTCGATGTACCCACCGCACCGAATAGAAGTGCGTCAGCAATTGGGTGTCGCGGGCCTTATAGTTCCGATCCTTGATTGTTTCCGCGAGGATATATTTCAGGATTTTCATGCGGTCATGGCGCGGCAATGGCCGTAGATTGAAGACCTGTTGAACGATCCGATCGAGGCCTACCCGGAGGAACGGGAAACCGACGATGTATTTCCAAATGAATGATGGAACGCTGAGGCTGTAGAAGGACCAACCTCGATAATAGTGCTGAATGTAGAGCCGATATTCCCCAAAGGAGGAATATGGGATCGAGCATTCGTGAACGCAATTTTTGCCATCGTCGGACCACTTGCCTGTCAGGCCAGACGGTTGCATTTCGTTTGCAACAAACCGCATTTCGCCTTCATGGTCGAGCAGGAACACCGCATAGAAATTTGTCCATCTCCCTACCTCTCCCGAGGTTTGAAAAAGTGCGGGGGCGTTCCTCCGTAGGCCGATGTCGATCACCCGCCACATGAAATAGCGTCTAATCCTCGCCGTCAGCTTCATAATGCCCCCGCACTCGCGCTTGCCTCGCAGAAGATATAGCAGGGCGACGAGCGCGATTGCACGGGATGGTTTCACAACATGCCCGCCAAGTGCTCGATCGTCAGGACCATACTTTCACTTCATTGTCGGCCGAGGTAGAAATACGGAACGAACGGGCGGGGGCAGTCATCCCCGCTGACCCTGTGGGCCGCTTCGCTGCGCTCCTATCGCTACCCCTTTACCGCCCTTGTCGTGTCGCGAATTCACGCTTTCTCGCGCGAGGGCGGCGCTATGCTGAAGCTCCGATATGCTTCATTGTCTCAACGTCGTGGAGGTGAATATGCGGCTACTTGGTGAACGGGTTATCGGCCGCTACAGATGGCTTTTCGAGATATCGCGTGATGGTACTAGCCAGCATTTTTGCCGTGTCTCGGCACCCAGTGGGAGTGCGTGCCATGCCAGAGTTTATCTGGGGTGATACCTTTTCCCAGACCAAGTTCGCAGTCTTTTTCGCGATGTTGTTGGCGGAAATTATATCGATAACGACTTGCTCAGATCGTTGCGTATCCTTCGCATTGAAAACCCATCCATGCTCGGAGCAGTCCTTTACAAGGCTCCAAAAAAGATAACCAAAATATAGCTCGTTCTCGGCCTGAGTTGGAACCCTCAGGCTGTGAATTTCCTCGGTTGTAGGGTTGGGTCGAGCGGGAACGGACGCGGTCAAGGAAGGATCGTTTGCGATGTCCAATTTTAGAGACTCTATGCATTCCCTCATTGCTGCTGCGACTACTGGTGAGTAACCTTCTGTAGGCAGATAAAATTGCGGCCCTTCCCAGCGGAAAGTGATTGTGTCGTTAATGAGCATACGCTCAAGCAAGCTGGTGGCGTTCTCCTCACTGACGTAGCGTTCGTAGACATGGGAAGCAGCACCCGTACCTGATATGAACGTGAACTCTACGCCGATGGATTGAGTTATAAGCTTTACGTTGATGGTGTTGCTAGGGGCGGCTGGCCCGATCCCTACAAGATACCAACGATAACTGCGCCCATCGAAAACAAAATTGAACTGGTCCTTGCTTTCGTTGAGCCACTGCATGCCGCAGACTTTAGACGAAGTTAGCTGGACTGATGCGACCGTCCAGTTTCCAATCTGCTTGAGAATTGTAGCATGGGCGGCAAACGCCGAAAGCCACAGCGTGAAACCGCAGAGAAAGAGAAAACGCATCGTGGCATCCCTATTAAATCAAGTAATGCAATAAAAGACAGGCGTTAATTCTAGGTATGGCGATATAGTGAACATCGCTAAGCCTTCTGATTGCCCGCGGTCATGCCGCCATTCCTTTTGTCAGTTGTTCGAAACGACGAGGGCCAAAGCCCATGTCGGCCATTTCGATACCTACATCACGCGAACGGCCGAACGGCTCAAGCTTGCCGTGGGAATGCCCGTAGGAATGTCATGCGCCATAGTGGCTTGCGGGCCAAACTCTGTGTCCGTAGTGGGCTAGGTAAACCCGTTCCCCGACATCCTTTGTCTCGTGCGCCGGCGACGGCGGAATGTCCCATGGCAGACCCGCGAGAGCGGGTTTTAGACGGCCTCGATTATCGAGATCATGATTGCCCGTAATCAAGACCTTGCGGCCTCGCAGCGCGTGGAAGCAGTGCGCCACATACTCCGTATCATTCGACACGGCGAAGTCGCCAAGAATGAACAGGAGATCGGCCGCAGCCATGCGTGCGCTGCGGTCGATTTCGGCCTTGACGCGCAGCGCGAACAGGAGGGCGACGGGAGAGAGGTCGAGGCCGTGGCGGCCTGTCCTGATCGTGTATTCCGTTGCGTCCTTCACGATCCTCACGAACATCGAGTCGGCTTTGAACTCTTCGACAACCTCCGGTTCGATCTTCTTCTTGGAGCGGCGACGCGGCTTCTTCTCCGGCACTGGCTTCTTGGTGGCCGGGAAGAAGTCGTCGGCGGATCGGGTCGGGAGGGTGAGCTGGAGGACGGACAGGAACGCGTGAACGGCGGCCGCATCGCCTTCGCGGCTCTTCCTCAGCTGCTTCTCGGTCATGCCAGTACCGACCGCCGCCATGGCGACGATGGTGGGCATGCCGACGATGGCGACGAGGTCGTCCACGGTTTCCCGAGGGGCTACCGGATCGACGACTTCGGAGAGAGTAGGATGTCCATGAGGGGCATGCCGGGGACGCGGCTGTCGTCGAAGCCTGCGACGGGGGGACCTCGGCTACGAGGATCATCGCGCCTTCAACGTCCGGCTTGTCCGGGTCGGGGATCATCGTCCCGACGGGGGTTTCCGTGGCGATGATGATCGGGAAGGAATGCGCGTCGACATCGATCGTCGCAGGAAGGCCCGCGTAGGACCTCCTGCTCAACCCGATGCTTCTGCGTGTGCCTGGCTTCTTTTTCGCGTTGTCGTCTCAGAGAAATTCATCTGAGACGAGCCTGACAACGGGAGCTGCAAGATTCAGCGCAGGGTCCGCCGCCGGCGAAATCGGCATAAAAAAAGACCCCGAGGATGTCTCCTCGGGGTCTTGTGTCGATTACGAAGTAGCCTTGCGCGGCAAGCCAATGGCGTCGAACAAGGTATGCAGGTTCTTGACCAGCACGACCTTGTTGAACTCGACGTAAGCCTCGTTGCCGTAGTCGCCATCCAACGCCTGCACGACGAGGACCACGGACATCAGCGCTTCCTCGACCTCGTCGCGCGCCGCGACGAAGCGGTTTGCGATCTGATGCGTAGTCTCGCCACCGAGGGCGTTGAGCGTGCACGCATGGAAGAACTGCGACAACGGGTGCACCTCTTCTGCGAACTCCTGCGCAATGTCGGTGGCTTCGCCGATCGATACCAGGTTGGGCGCAACGAGCAGAGTAACGTGATCGATGATCACGGGCTCGGACTCCAGCATCGCGTCGCAGTCGCCGAGGAACTCGGTGACAACGCGATGTGCGCCCTCCATGAGATCGACGATGGCTTCGCCGATCGCCGGGTCGGAGAAGTCCAGCTTGTCAAACTGGACCGCGAGATGCGCATCAGCCTTAGCCTTGCGGGCTTCGGCCTCCGCCTTACGGCGAGCAGCGCGGTTGGGGGCTTCGTGTTCCTTGGCCATGCCAAGTCCTCCAGCCCGAACGAAGAGGTGCAAAGACATCGTCCGGGTCTTTACGAGCTAGGGTGCACCTATCTCGTGAAGGGGGTCGTAAGCCATGTAATTCGTGGCTCATCTCCTGTTGTTTTCGACACCCGGAGATTTAGTGTTGCGGAAATAAGACCAAGTTAAACCAATTGGTTAAACGAAGCTATTTACTGACGACTACAACTTTAACGACCTCGGGGCATCCCCCGGATTCAGCAGAGATATCCGGGAAAGCTAATGGATGGCGGCCGAGAAAAGAATCCGGCCGCCGTGAACATTTTCATGCCAGCTCGATCAGTCCCTCGCGCTCGTCGTCGAGGTCTTCGAGATCGTCGCCGTCGAGGTCCTCGTAGTCGTTGAGCAACGACATCGACAGCGTGGTGTCCGCCGCCTCGCCATTCGCCGCTGGTGCTCCTGCGCCGTAGACCGGATACCTAAGGCCAAGCAGGATTGACCGCGCCATGTCGAGCGCGTTTTCCGTGTCGATACGCGAACCTGATGGTTCAGGCGAAGAAGACAACCCCAGACAACAAGACACTGGGTCGATCCTCGTGGATCAATGTGGTCAGCAAAGCATCGGAAGACAAATGGTCGGCGAGGGAGGGAGAGGTTCTTCTCGATATGTTGCGCCAACTGCGCAATGGTGGCGAGGAACCTGATTTCTATGTCGTCACGCCGTTCAAGATTGTCCAGGACAGCCTTCGGGACATACTTCGACGTAGCGGCATTCTGGATGGCTGGGTCGCCGATCCTTGGGATTGGGCGGAGCAGAGGGTAGGTACCGTCCACACGGTGCAGGGTCGAGAAGCGGGTATGGTGTTCTTTGTCCTCGGCGCGCCGTTGCCCTCACAGAATGGCGCTCGGGCGTGGGCGGGTGGGCGGCCGAACCTCGTGGACGTGGCTGCTACTCGCGCGAAGACGACATTGTACGTCATTGGCAACAGGGCCAACTGGAGAACGGCAGGGTATTTCGCGACCTTAGACCGCTTCTTGCCCGATCGTCCGTCCACCTAAGTGGAATCGGACTGGTAGACTGTCTTGATTTTGGACTTAGTTGAAATCTCCAATCCTGCCGACGCTGAACACGATCTCGGGCTCACCTTCCTCGCCGACAACAGGATTGCCCTCGCGCTTCCACACGACGACACCAGCGTGGCGGCCCTCAAGTTCACGGGCCTGCTCGACGGCGGCCGCCTCGTTGGCGGCCACTCGGGGAGCGAATGCATGTACCGCTTGATCCTGGCCATCCAAGTTAAACGCTACGATGTAGACAGTGGCGAACGTGCCTGGCAATTTGAGGTCTCCTGATTGTTACGGCGGAACTCCCTCACAATCCCAGATGTTCCACTCAGTCCGGGAGCCCTGCCTCTCCGAGAGCTTTTCACCATCAAGGCGGCAGGCAGAAGGGACGTAACAAAAGCTCTGATTGACCCTATTTCCGTCCGACCGCCATTATCTCCCTGACAACCGGATCGTCATCGAGGAATTCAGGCTCGACGGTCGCACCGACCGCGTCGAAGTAGCGACTCATGAAGTTTCTGAACGAGGCCGCCAGAGCAATATCGGCGATGTTGACATCGGTAAGACCAACACCCCGCAACCGCTGTATGTCGGCTTCCGTGATCTTGGAAGCGTCGCGGGTGATCTGCTGCGCGTATGCGAGCATTTCGACCTGCTGATCGCTTAGCTCGGCGTTGCGGTAGTCCTTCCTGATCGCCAGAACCTGATCACGGCCGAGCTCGCCCGAAAGGCTGCGGAAATAGACGTGCGAGCAATAGCTCGATGGCACGTCTCCCGCCACGACGAACGTGATCAGGCGAAAATTGAGGAGGCCGAGGGAAAAGCCGTCGCGTATCTGGTGGAGCAGGTTCTCGATGGGGGCGATGACATCCGGGCGAGCGGACCAGCATTGCGTGGCCTGCATGACCTGGCCCATCGAGTTGATTTCCGCGTCGTAAAGCGCGGCGATTTCGCCCGTCGCCTCGCTTGGTTCGACCGTCTTGATGAACATCGAGTGCCTCCATGTGCCGAGCTTGCGTGAAGATACCCGAAAACCGGGAAGATGCCACAGGCTGTCCCTTGATGCCCCCGACGAGCCACCGCTTCCGCTCTCACCAGGTTCCATCGCTCGAGTTCGAGCAGGGCATCAGGCAGCAAACGATGCGGGGATGCGGACGGCTCGCGCCGCGCTATGACGTCGTTCACCAGGTCTGCGAGTTTCTGTTCCGAAACCTAAGACCCCAGAACCGCTCCCGCGGCGGCCGCGAATGCTTCGTCGGATTTCCGAAGACGTAGTTCGTGCCGGGGATGTCCCTCTGCGTAGCAGAGGGCGCAGCCATTTCCCGTCCCATGACGGCGCGCTGGCATACAGCTGGTCTGCGAGGTCTTAACCACTTCGTCCACGATGACGCAAGCGTCCGCGCCGCTTGCTTTCTTCGTAGCCATTTGGACTGATCAGGTCTGGAGGCAGGGCGTGCGGGGCTTGCGGAACGGAACCCTCCTACTGTTGAAGTACATCAACTCGCAGGTTTCAGGCGACGAGCGAAGGTCGCCGCAACGCAGCTTGCGAACGGCCAGCGGTACGTCGGACCACGTTCCCTATTGAACTCCGGCCTCCTGTGCTATTTAATGACTAATGAGTCATTAAAGAAAAACAACATGCAAAAGACCGACGTCCTCATCGCGGGTGCTGGCCCGACGGGCATTGTCCTCGCTCTCTGGCTTACCAAGCAGGGACTCAAGGTCCGGATCGTGGATAAAAGCAGCGGCCCGGGCGAAACGTCCCGCGCGATGGCGGTGCAGGCCCGTACCCTGGAGTTCTACCGCCAACTCGATATGGCCGACACCGTCGTCGCGGCTGGATACAAGACACCTGCGATGAACATGTGGGCGCGTGGAAAGCGCCAGGCACAGGTCAAACTCGCCGACGCGGGCGAGGAGATTTCGCCCTATCCCTTCGTCCTGGTGTATCCGCAGGATCGTCACGAGCGCATGTTGGTCGAGCGTCTCCAGTCGATGGGCATTGAAATCGAGCGGCAGACCGAACTGCTGTCGTTCGTAGAAAAGGGAGACCAGGTAGAGGCTGTCCTGAGACATCACGACGGCCAGGAAGAAACCTGCACCGCCACTTATCTGGCTGGATGCGACGGCGCACGCTCGCCCGTTCGCCACCAGATCGGGGGCGGTTTCGAAGGCGGCACGTACAAGCAGCTGTTCTACGTCGCCGATGTCGTCGCTCGCGGAGTCGATCCGGCTGGCGACGCGCACGTCGCGCTCGACAAATCCGACTTCGTGCTCGTGATGCCCTACGGCGAGGCCAATCAGTATCGCCTTATCGGCACGGTCCGTGGCGAGCGCGCCGAGCATCCGGAAACCCTCTCGTTCGAAGACGTGGGGCAAGAGGCGATCCGAGGCCTCGGCGTGCAGGTCGACAAGGTCAACTGGTTCTCCACATACCGCGTCCATCACCGGGTCACAGACCGTTTCCGTGTAGGCCGGGTATTCCTGCTGGGCGATGCCGCGCACGTACACAGCCCCGCAGGCGGGCAGGGGATGAACACGGGTATCCTCGACGCGATCAACCTCGCATGGAAGCTGACCGCAGTCGTCAAGGGGCAGGCCCCGGACAGCCTGCTCGACAGCTACGAGATCGAGCGCAAGGCATTCGCGCTGAAGCTCGTGGAGACGACCGACAAGATTTTCACCTTCGCGACGGCTGAAGGCGGCTTCGCCGAGTTCGTCAGGACGCGGATCGCGCCTACCTTCATCAGCGTGGCGTACCGTAGCGAAAACGTCCGCGAATACATGTTCCGTATCGTCTCCCAGACGACGCTCAGCTACGAAGGCAGTCCTCTGAGCGAAGGGAAAGCGGGCAGCGTCCAGGGCGGAGACCGACTTCCCTGGGTTTCAGTGGCGGGGGCCGACAACTACGATCCGCTACGCGAAGTCCGCTGGCAGGTCCACGTCTACGGGCAGGCCGATTCCGATCTCGTGGCATGGTGCGGTGACCACGGGGTTGCCCTACACTTATTCGAATGGCGACCGGAACACGGGAAAGCGGGTCTGGCCCGGGATGCCGCCTATCTGCTAAGGCCTGACACGTACGTCGCCATCGCGGCCTCCGACGGATCGGCGGCTCGACTGGACGGCTATCTTCGCGATCGTGGCATCGCCTTGAAACCCTAACGCTCGTTGCGGAAGCAGAGATGACCGATACGAAACCCAAATGGAGCCGCCGGAAGGAAGATCGTCCAGCGGAGATCGTGGAAGCCGCGATGGACGTATTCGTCGAACACGGCTTCGCGGGCACGAAACTGTCCGAGGTTGCAAAGAGAGCGGGTGTCGCGAAGGGCACTCTGTATCTCTATTTCGACACCAAGGAGAACCTGTTCAGGGCCACCGCCCGGCAGGCTCTCGCGGCCAACCTCGATGCGATGGAGCAGTCGTCCGCGGCGTTTAGAGGATCGGTTGCCGAGTTCGTTCCTGTCCTGCTGAAGCGCGCGGCCGGTCGCATGGGCGACGGAAGGATTCCTGGAATCGTCCGCATGGTGCTCGGCGAAAGCCGGGCCTTCCCAGACCTTGCACGCATCTGGCACGACGAGGTTGTCTCCCGTGTCCTCACCTTGCTTTCGGGGATGATCGCAAACGCGCAGGCCAGGGGAGAAATCCGCCCCGGCGATCCGAACCTGTACGCGTTCTCGGTTATCGGTCCGATGGTTCTTGGCCTTCTGTTCCACGAGTTTTTCGGACAGGATAGTCCTCACGCGCCTGACCTCGAAGCGCTTGCCGCCCAGCATTCGGAAGCAGTTCTGCGCGGGATCGTACTGTGATCCGTGCGAGCGCCCGCATCCACGGCCTCCTGGAATTTGGCGGCCACTTCGGCGGTCGCGTCGTCGATGGCCTTGTAGAGCTTGTCCAGCATCGCGCGCTCCGCCGCCTCTCTGATCTCCATGTACTTGCGTTGTTCGGGTGTCGGGATAGGGCAGCTCTCGGTCATCTCCGTGTCCTTTCTTGTCGGCCTTGGCGATCTCGGCGACCGCACTACCTCCAGCCTGGAATAGGGAGGTAGATATGAAAGTTCAGAAATTCAGCCTGTCCGATGCCAAACTTGAACGCTCTCCGGGTCAGGATGCCGATATCTTTGTCGGAAATCTGGTCGACGAGAGGCACGGCGGCCCGGTCACCATCGGTTACGGCCGCTACGCGCCGGGCCAGTCGCTTACAGAGACAATGGCCGTCCACGACACCATGATCGTCCTGGAGGGCAGGCTCTCGGTTTCCACGGGCGACGGAACCGTGACGGCAGGGGCGGGCGACATCGTCTATATGCCCAAGGGTGAGGCGGTGACGATCACCACGGAAGGCGAGGGCGCGCTGACGGCCTACGTGACCTACCCGCACTGGGCCGAGGCGCACCAGGGATGACGAAAATGCCCGCATCGCCGAAAGGCTGGACGACGCTTGCCTCGCAGTCCGACTAGAGCCAGTTCTATCTCGTAGACCAGGAAGACCAAGCGTTCGAGGCTCCCGTGGAGATCACGGCGGAAATGGAGGCGAGGTGCCTACAAGTTATGCCATCGGATATCACCGTCGACACGCAGTCCTGCCTGCAACAGCATATCCGGATCGCTATCTATGACCGAGAACCGGATTACCCGTCGGCCGCCCCGATGATCGACAAGCCGTGGACGCATGTAGAGACTGTCGAGGTTCGTTTTCCCTCGAAGAGCTTTTTGATTTCCAGTCCGTCGATGCCCGATCCTCTGCCGAACGGACCGATCTTTCTCATTGACACCGTCCCGTGTGCGATGCGGATCAGCTGGAGGGAATTCGAGGGCAGCAGGGAAGACAGCGTTCCCGTAGACCCTGACGTGATAGACATCGCGGTCTGGCCCGCCCGCCCTTCTGAAGAATGAGGTCTCATGCAAAATTCCCGGAACAGTCTGATCCTGGCTTTGGCGTTGATCGTCGCGGGTATCCTGGCCTTTTTCCTTTTTCTCTATCTCACGGGACACGATCCCGACGAGAGTCCGCTTACCCTGGTCGAGTGGGTGATCGCTGGGGTCCTGATAGGACCCGGCTTCGGTTATCTGGTCAGGTGGAGGAGAGCCAAGGACCGATAGGACGCCTGTGACGCAAGGACCGGACAGTTGCGAAGCGGCTCGTAATCGGACCGTGTCCAGCTTGACGTTAATGTCCGGTTTTGGCGCGAGGCCGCCGAAGTCACCTGTCGGCCCAAAGCGGTCACAGCTCCAAATGAGAGTCATCAGCAAAGCGGATCATCGCCCTGTTGCGGAAGAAATCGTCCTGTCGGAGGTGGGTGATTCTTCCGCTTGGCGCGGCATACGAAACAAAGCCGCAAGCGTCGATTGGGATATTCATCCAGGCTGCGATCACCAAACTCAGGGTAAAGCCATGAGTGATAACGATCTGGGTCTCGCAGTCTCGGGCCATCAAGGCATCCATAAACGGATAAACCCGATCCGCAACGTCGCGGCGTGATTCAGCGCCCTCGATATTTCCCCTATGATCGAGCCTGTTTGTGTCTGGTGCGGGGAGATACCGCTTATCCAGCCACTCCTGTGGCTGACCTTCTGCCACGCCGTAACTTAGTTCTCGCAGTGCCTCTGTCTGCGATGCAGGCAATCCGAAACGGCGTGCAATAGGTTCTGCCGTCTGAAGTGCGCGTTTTAGGTCGGATGAGAAAATCTCTATCTCGTTTTGGCCGGTGAGCGTATACAGCCTCTCAGCAATCGCTTTTGCGTCCGCTTGACCATGTTCCGTGAGGTCCGTGTCATACCAACCTCCCACCTTCTTTTCGACATGGTGGATCGACTGGGCATGTGTGACGACGAACAAATTTCTCAAAGCAATCTCCTGCTGACGAAGTTTTCTCACCCCGAACAATACAAGCGCGTGATGCGCACGTCGGCTTATCGTGCATTTGAGCCATGACGGCTAACGGCGTAAAGCGGTCCGCTGCAGTGACAAGAAACTAAGGTGATATGCTTACCGCCGCAGAGGGGAGCGCTGATGACCGCTCTCGTCAAAATTAGTGGGTGCGAGCCAACGAACGAAAGCAGCTTTGTTTGAAGGCCATTCTTCTGCCAACTGCGAATACCAGCTTGTGTCCCGCCACTGTCCCTTGACAAGCTGAGCCCGTCGCCACGTTCCCTCGTATAGGAATCCAAATCTTTCGGCGGCTCGCCGTGAGGGGAGGTTCAGAACGTTGCAACGCCACGCCACGCGGTTGAACCCCTGTCCGAAGGCATGGTCGAGCAGAATGTAAACGGCTTCCGTGGCAGCTCGTGTCCGCTGTAAACCAGGAGCAAACCAGATGCTGCCGATCTCGATGGCGGCATTACGAGGTTCGATATCGCAGTATGATAGCCAGCCGCTCGCCGTCCCGGCTTTCGGGATCACGGCGAAGAAGGGCTGATCGGCGAGAGCTGCTAGCTTCGTTACTTGTCGCCGGAAATCCTGAGGGGTCGCGAACGGGCCGTATCCCAGGTAGGTCCAGCTTTCATCAGCATTCTGAGCTGCATTCCAAAGGTCCTCAGCATGTCGCTCATCGAGCGGTACCAGCTTGACGCTTTCGCCGATATGCTCCTGCTTGCCAGGAACTACGCAAGACAGGTTAGGTCCGTCCGGTTCCCCAGGTAAATTTTCCATTCAGCCTCCAGTTCAACAAGGATGACCTACATCGCATCAGCCGAGGGCTTTGGCGATGCTCTGCAAGCTTAGTCGGCAGGAGGAAGCAAATGAGGGTTCCAGACCACGTCCCATAGATGTCCATCCGGATCACGGAAATAGCCAGCGTAGCCGCCGTAGAATGTAGTCACCGGAGCTTTAATGATCTCAGCTCCGGCTTGCGCTGCGGCGTCCATGACGGCGTCGACCTCTTCCATCGTCGAGACATTGTGGCCAATTGTAAAAGACGTTGGGCTTACAGGCTGTAAAGGCAGGCCAGTGTCATGAGCGATGTCTCCCTGCGACCAGAGAGCAAGCTTCAGACCTCCAGCTAAATCGAAGAATACGACCGCGCCATGTTCAAACTCTCGGCCTATGATGCCGTCTGTTGGTAAGCTAAGTCCATCGCGGTAAAAAGAGACAGCTCTTTCAAGATCAACAACGCCCAGCGTCAAAACGGATATTCTAGCCTTCATGCCCATGCTCCTACAGTCGGCACGCGCACCATGCACATGCCATCGTAGTCTTGGGCCGCTAGATGCCAGCGGAAGGACCCACGTTAGTGGGGGTCGGGCCAACCGTCCCGAGCCTAACCTGTTTTAGACCTTAGGAAACTAGCTTCCAAAGCTTCCATCGTCAAGGAGGTCTGCTTACGGCGCGAAGCTCTCGAGCACTATCCAGGTAACACGAGCTATTAACGCGGCATCTGGCCGTCACTTGTTGAGCTGGCATTGCAATGCAGATGTCGTCTGCTCATCGGCTGGCAGAAAAGTTTCTATCACAAGATCGGACACGGTGATGTCAACGGCCGTACCGAAAACGGTCGTCGCGCTAATGAAGGTCAGTTGTCCATACCGACTGTCAAGAATGAGAGGGATTGCAATGGCGGGCACCTCAGGGGTCGACGACGTAGTTCCTCGAAAAGGGACAGGGTAAGATTTCAGTTCGTCAAGAAGCTCTATCAGTCGGTTATCGCCACTTACATCGATGTCGTGCGAAAGCCTGCACAGAATGTGGTCACGCCAGTTATGGAAGTTGACGATGCGCGACGCTAGGCCGCCTGGATGAAACGTTAGCCGCAGAGCGTTGACCTCACCCTCCAGCAGCGATGGATCAACACCCTCTGTCAGGACGGCGACAGTGCGGTTCCGCGCCAGAATATTCCAGCCGCCGTCCAATGCCAGAGCTGGATGCGGTTGATGTGCGCACAGTATCCGGTCGACCATCTCCCGAATGTGCTTCATGTCAGGAGAAGACAGGGGCCTCTCGGAAAATTCCGGCGCGAGGCCCGACGCTACCAGCATCGCGTTTCGCTCGCGAAGCGGTATTTTCAACGGTTCGGCGAGCCGCAGAATGGTCTCCCGGCTCGGCCGCGAGCGTCCTGACTCGATGAAGCTGAGGTGACGCTGCGAGACGCCAGCATCCAGCGAAAGTTCCAGTTGGCTAAGGCGGCGACGCTTGCGCCACATCCGAAGCAGATCACCAATCGAGGGAGAATGAGCGTCCATATCCAAATGACCTCTCGATGGATCAGTTTGATTACCTCACAGGTAATCGACCCAGCCGTGTCCGTGTCCGATACTCGGCACAGCATCAAAACGGAGATAGTGGGATGACAATACCGAATCTGACAACAGAATCGATTGGAAAAGCGGTTCCGTCCCCTCACGTCAAACCAAAAAGCGGCACGCTGATCGCGCCTTCGATGACCGCCTATGCCGTCGGATTACTCCGCAACGTGCGCCTGAACGATGGGATCGTGGCTTACCTGTGCGGTATAGACGCAACACTGGAACCGTTTGGCGGGCGCTTCATCATCCACGGTGGAAGAAAGGAAATGCTGGAAGGAGCGCCATCCGATGACCTGATCGTCATCGGCTTCCCGACTATGGAGGCTGCGCGTTCCTGGTATGCTTCGCCCGCCTATCAGGCGCTGATTGGCTTCAGGACCCAGGGAGCCGAAGGAGATGTCTTCTTGATCCAGGGTGTTGACGAAGCCCACAAGGCAACCGACATCCTGAAGTAGTTGATCGAACCGGCATCGCAAAACGACGACTCGTATCTAGAGGGAGGTCGCGCTTCCGCGGCATTGCTCGATTGGGTCTGAAGTGGGCATCGGGGCGCTGTCAAAATGACGCGCACGTTGCTAGTGAGACTGGGTGTTTCTAACAGCGAATGTCAGAGCCATGTCGACACTTCCTACATTCACAACCGCTCGTCTCATGCTCAAGCCGCGTAACCTGGCGGACCTTCCCGCCTGCTTGGCAATGGATCGTGACCCGGAAGTGACGAAGTTCATTCCTGGCCCCTGGTCATACCCGGAGCGTCATAACGCATTCGTTAGAGAGCGGATCGTCACTGACTTCGGAAATGGCCTCGGTTACTGGTCTGTTTTCCAGCACGATCACCCTGAACTCTTTCTCGGGTGGATTTTGCTTACTCCCACCGACAAGACGAAATCCGAAATTGAAATCGGCTGGAGATTAAATCGAAGTGCATGGGGAAAGGGTTATGCAACTGAAGCCGCCAAGGCCATATTGGGTTACGCGATGGAAACCCTTGATCTCGATGGTGTCGTCGCAAACATTGATCATGAGAACCTCGGATCGATCCAGGTCGCTCTGAAGATCGGCATGACGGATGAAGGCTTACAGGAGGGTGACGGCGACCCTTGCCGCGTCTTCAGAGCATGGCGCAATACCTGCAAGCAGCTTTGAACAAACAACCTACAAGCGACAACAACGGCCGCAAATGGTGCAAATCTGTCTGAAATCAGCTGTCGGCCCGAAACGGGCTATCGTTGTCGGGAGCCTGAAGTCAAAAACGGCATGATATCCAAGGCATCACCCGGAAACACGGTAATATGGGGATGATCTTGAAATCGCAGCGCGGCTGCCTCAGCCGATTCCGCCTCCACGACCAAGTAGCCGCAAACGTGGTTCACGGCTTTGGCCACGCCGTCCTTCGTCACCCGCCCCGTCTTGCCCACCATGCCGCCGCGATCAAGGGTGAACGCCGAGTTACGCGCCTCCCACGCCGCCCATTGCGCGACACCCTCGGCATCGATTGCATCCTGGTCGGCCTTGGGCAAAGCGCGAAATGACGCGACGTTTGCGGGTCTCATCGTGTAAACGGCAAGAAATCGAGCAATTCGCGCTCCCTCCATCGGCCTAGATAGTGAGAGCTTACATACCGGGTGTGAAAAAGCACTCTTTCTGATCCAACGGAGAAGCTGTGGTCAGGACGACGGTTGGTTTAGTGATCCAGAGATCAAAGCCAAGGCTGATTGATGGCCTATCCATCGTCTGCTTTCCGTACGCAGGCTCCCTCTCGGTTGTGGTCAGGACGTATTGCGCTCTCCGCGCAAAAAGGTAGCATGCGCGGGCTGGGGTAGTGGGGCTATGTATTCAAGTATTCGTTCGCTCGCTTTTGGTGCGATCATTTCGATATCGTTATGCGGATCGGCGCTCGCCGATGTGGTTGTACAGCGCATTCCGTTGGACACTGGTCCGCCTGTTCTCTTGCTCAAAGGCAAGTTCACAGTATTAGACGACCCGCAGGTCCTTGCGCGGGAAGTACCGCCAGCGGCGCGAAGGTCGTGACCTTCGACAGTCCTGGCGGGAATATCGTGTCGGCCATCCTATGGAGCAAAACCTAAGGTGCATTTCCTGCACCACTTTGCTCAATTCGCGGTATACGAGCGACGCCTAAATATAGGCTAAGAGCGACAGCATGGGATGACGGGTGAGATTGTTGGCAAAGAACGCGGATCAAATTATCGATGAAATTCATAGCCTGCGAGCGACGCGGGGCGAGATTATACGTTCGCTTGTTGACGGAAGACTGTTCTTCTACAGAAAGGCCTTTACTTCGGATGATCAGTTTGAGCGCGACAGGCTGACATGGATTCTTCGGGCACATTCTGGGACGCTCGACAAGTTGGACACCTTGTTGAAGACAAAGGCTAGCCCTGAGACTTTCCAACTGCTCGCAAGTGCACGCAATCTTTTCGAGAATTTGGTCTGGATAAGATTATTCAAAGCCAACCTGGAATTCGGTCACGTCTTCTATGAGATGCTGGTTCGACAGCAGGTGGACAGTATAGAGGGCAATATTGCGCAGGTTCAAGCAGAGATTAGCCTTTTCAGGACGTGCGATGATCTGGACCGAGACATAACCGATCGGCTCATTTCTGAAACTAAGAGCGCTAACAGCGAAGAGGAACGCGCCGCAGCAACGCATTCCCAACATGAACGAAGAGAAGAGCTTGACCGCCATGTTCGCCGGTCGTTTACTTTGTACGGTGCTGCTGCGAAGTACAACGGATACAGTTATCAGACGCACCTGTTGCAAACGAAAGCTCTGCCAAAGCTGGAAGAAACCCTCGCCGAATGCCGCCGGTCGCTCTCCGATTTCGAGAAAGAAAAAGCTTCGTTGCTGAGCGGAAAACTTGCGAACGCTGCTAGCAAATGGAATTGGCGTGACAGGGCTCGCGATGTAGGCATGTTGGCCCAGTACGATTTTCTATATCGGTATACGAGCAGACTTTTGCATTCTACACCAATGAACCTGATAACGGAAAAAGGCCTGTCTGAATCAGAACACCTACTAATGCTCGACTACCTCTTCGTCACAATCAGTGATCTCTACGATGAAATCGAAGAGTTTGAGGCGCCAGGGATCGCAGACGTGTTTCTCGTTCGAACAGACGCGTGATCCGAAAAGGAACCCCGCATAGTCCGATGATGCCAAGGATATAGGCCGTTTAATGCGTACTAGAGTAGGCAGGCTTCTGTCGTCTCCTACGGCCCGATGCAGACATTCTGGCAAGCGCCCTAATGTCAGATCGCGCGTCCACTCCGGTTGTTCGGCTGCCTCGGCCGACATCCCGCGCAGACACCCGCCTCCTGCTGTTCGTGCGTGTCGTCCTTTTTCGGCGCTCTCAAGCGGTGTAAGGAGACGTGCCGCTCTGCACTTTCTTAAAAAGTCGGGATTTTGATGATTCCCTTTACGGCTGGCAGGACTTCAAGCTCCGCCGCCGGTAGTGTCACCATCACCTTTGGAGCGGTTACACGGTCTGCGAGGTTGCCCCCCAAGCCTATAATCACCTCTGCGTATCGCTCAACAAGCTCCACGGCTCTCTTGAACAGCTTAGCATCCAAAACGTTCAACTCATCCTGCGTTGCCACATCGTCTAGTGTATCTGTCGTGCTGTGCAGGACGTTGCGGAGGAGGTGGATCAATTCACGCGCCTTCGCATGGTCTTGCTCTGCACCTTCTCCTGGCTTGCAAATAATCTCTATCGCCCGATTCAAGTCGACCCTTTTGAAGGGAGAGTGTTGCTGCGGCAGAGTTTCGGCAGCTCCGCCCGCGTAGAGTACAATCACTCGCCGTTCCAGATAGCTCCGGACCTCGTCAATCGTCCCCGTTGCCTCGGGAAGCGTTATTGCCGCTGTTCCCCTGTGGCCATCGATAGGACCTATAATCTCAATGGACACGTCCCCGGTCCTAAAACCCATGGCGCGTGCAATCACGTAATGGCCTATTTCGTGCTGGGCCACGCGGCGGGCTAAGTCTTTGAGGTGGTCGGGAAGGCGTTGCTTCATAGGAATGGTTTTCCTCAAATCGTTGTAACGATGCGCGGACATGTTCGCTCAAGAATAGATGAGCATTGTGGCCAAGTGGGTGAAGATGCGTTGGCGGGCTTCGTGATATGAGATAGAGGGCATAGACGGTCTCCTGTGTCGACATTGTGTACCGGGATCAGGAGACCGTGTCCGAATGCTATTTGATCCAGCCTGCGAGACCGCCACCTACGAGTGCCACGGCCGCCAGGCCGAGGAAGAACAGCGACGCGCTTAGTAGGAATAGTGACATCGTGAACCTTGCCTCGCCGATGCCGTGCCAGTTCCGAGTCCGGGGACGCGGGGAGACTATGATCAGGCCGTCCAGCGCGCGAGGGGGGCGGGTTGAGGTAGGGATCGGGGTTGTTGGTCTCGCGGCTGTAGAGGTTATCACGTCACCCTCGTTGTTATGCTCGAACTGCTTTGGCTCGGTCATGCCCACGTCCTCACGCTCTCTTGGAGATTATCGATGACCTCCGGCCACGCTCTTCGTCTTCATCGGAATGACCTCGCCAGAGGTCGCTGTCCTCAAGTGCCTGAAGTGCTTGAAGCTCCGCAATAATATCTCCGCACGGTGACGGCGCAGGGTCAGGGCGCGCATTTCGGACTTGGAGGCTTCGAGATCGAGGTGCGCGTCCGAATTCACGGGCGACAAAGGCACTTCAACGTACCCGTCGGGAACGGTGATGGGTTTGATGTCGCCCATTTCTTTCGGTGTCGAGCGTAACCGATATTTGGCATGGCGAATGGCTTGCGTGGCAGGACTTCAGCCGATGACACGGCGCCAAGCTCGGTGTGGCCGAAGACGATGCGCCAAGTCAACGGCTTCGGTCGATCGACATAAGCGGCCAACCATTCCTCGCGGGTTTTGCTTCGAATACCACCGATCGAACACGTGGTGGACGGTCACCTTGAACTCGATGAGCAACTTTTTGAGCCACTCGTTGATGAACCTCCCGTCAGGCCGATACGCCAGGTGATTGGTCCCGGCCAGGTCGTCTTTCATTTCGTACACCCCGACGACGGTGCTGCCGTCCAAGTACTCGACCAAGACACCGCAACGAACAGTGCTAAGGAGTGCGACAATGGTCGGAGCGACAACATCCGTCACGAATTTCGTCACGTCGGCGCGTTCGTAACGGACTTCCAGTTACAGGTTCTCGTGGATTTTCTTATTCTCGGACATCAAAACATCTCTCTTGCTGGTGTCAGAGATGATTGCGTGCTCGGAAATCGCATGCCGCGGCTTCGCCGGCACGAAATCCGTAAAATGCCCGGCAACCGGTCTACCGATATTTCAGGGTCTTCAGATATTCTGCAAGTCTAGGAGAACCCATGGGCGACGTCTTGAAATTCCAGAAGCCGGAACCGCGACCGACCACGACCTCGTCCGGCTTCGGGCGTGTCGTTGCCGCCGCCATGGCACTGGCGTTCCTCGGCGGCGCTGGTGGCTATCATCTGCTCGGTGACGTCCCGATTGCCGAAGCGGCCGCCACGGTGACCAAGCCCCTGACGGCGTACGGACGCTGCGCGAGTGCTGTCCGTGTCCGATGCGTCGTCGACGGGGATACCCTATGGGTCAACGGCACCAAGATCAGGGTTGCCGATATTGATACGCCGGAGGTGTCGGAGCCGAAATGCTCGCGCGAAAAAGCCCTCGGCGAACGTGCGACGGAACGGCTGATTGAACTCGTCAATGCGGGTCCGTTTGAGATGAGGGCATGGGAAGGCCGGGATGAAGACAAGTATGGCAGGAAGCTCCGGGTTCTGATCCGCAACGGCCGAAGCCTCGGAGATATCCTAGTGTCCGAAGGCATGGCAAGGACATGGACGGGCCGACGACAGCCTTGGTGCTGATCTCAGCAGTGCATCTGAGAGAGCAGGCGCTCGAGCTTGTCGATGTCGTCGAGAGTGTCGGCACGCTCGCGGCCCGTCTCATAGCGCAGGCGGTCGAGGAGGTCGCGGACGACGGCTTCGAGGCGGTCGGCAGCGTGGCGGTCGTTGTAGCGCGGCGGGACAGGCGATGTCGTCAAAGATCAAGTCTCCGAATTTATTCACACCATGCTGAAGCACACGGTGCGTGTCGGCAAGGGCCAAACGGCGTTCGGTGTACACGATCTTCTCAAGACGCTTCTTCACGAGCGCCGTTTCGAAATCCAAGACGTTCGACTTCGGACGTCTTGGAGCGGGGCGGCTTGCTTCGTAGGCGCAAAGGCCACGAAGGTGCGGCATGACGACATCGACCTGGGCGGGCGTGTAGAGAACCAAATAGGCCTCGAGAGCGCGAGCCGTCAGAACCATGAGGTCGAGTTCTTCGTCTGGCGCGAGGTGTGTGTCGTCGAGCATGCTGTTCTCCCTGTGCCGCTTCCCATGGCGGTCTGAGACCATGTTGTGGTGTCAGCCCGCCTAACGCAAGTTGCCGCCGCGCATGAAAGCGTTGCGGAGATCGTCATCCGTCGCCGACGTTTTCGAACGGGGCTGGTCGATCCATTTCATTTCCGCCATCGCGCTGATCACTAGATCAACGACGTGGGCTTCAGGCGGCTCGTTGCGCGGTCCCTGGAATTGTCGGATTTGTCCGTAGGTGATCTCGTCGATCAGCCGAGTAGCGGTCTCGATCGTCGCCCGAGGTTGTCCGTGCTCGTCTCGAATGGAAAAATATGAATAGCCGTGTGGGTCTTCGAGTCTCCAGTCGTAGCCACCGTTGCCGATACAGTGGCGCATGCGCATGCCTTCGACGTCGAGCGCCGCGGACGACAAGAGGCGGACGAGCGAGTACCCGGCACCGAGTTCGCGCACGAAAACCTCGTCTTCAGGGCCGAGCAAGACTTCACGGCTGGGACGGCGAGGTCCAGAGTTCGGGCGACGCGCCATGAGCTTGTCAGCCTCCTGGCTCAGCGCTTCCATTGTCGCGCACTTCATGAGTTTCTTCGGGCGACCAAGATCGTCGACGTTGGTGATCCATGGGCGCTGGTGCGCGGCCGCGTCGAGTAGCCAGTCAATCACTTCTACCAACTCGTATTGATGCACCGACACGAAGCTTTCAGCACGGGTGATCCAACGATTTTGGATTGCGTCGAAATTCTTTTCGCGGGCACGCGGTGCGCCGTCGAGCTGGACGCGGTCGAGTGAGCGGCAGTAGGAAATGAAGAACCGGCCGATGCTGAGGTCGAACAGTTGCGGGAAGCCTTCGATGATCTGAGCGTTCGAAACGTCCAGCTCTCTGGCCAAGACGCGGATACCCATCTGTTCGTCGTCACTGTATCTCATCGCGCGTCTCCCGTTCGCCGTCGACATATCCCGGAGATCAGAGTGTGTCCGGCGGAGAAGCATAGAAAAAGGCGGCTTGCCGACCGCCTTCTCGGAGGAGGGTTAACGCCGTGCTCAGGCGGCTTTGGCGACTTCATCGTATGGATGATCGATCAAGGCGCTAAATGTTTCCCAGTCCTCGATTGTCCCGCACATCACTTTATGTGCGGCCGAGGTTGCCTCCCGTTTGATCTTGCACTGGCGCTTGTGATCGATGCCAGCAGCTTCGAGCGCGTTGTATCTCTCGACATTCTCGTGGCACTCGACATCAGCCGCTGGTCTAGAGGTGAGCATGAACTGATACCCTGTCAGGGTATCGTTGAACTCCAGGATGAACACGTAGTCGACCAGGTCGGTGACGGCCGCGGCCTCGTAGACGATAGTCCGATCCTGGGAACGCAGTATCGGTGACAGCTCCTTCTGACGGCGGTGTACATGGCCGAAAATAACGGCAAGCGACGTTTCGTTGTCGAGGATTTCGGCCAGTGTTTTCATTTTGTTTTGCTCCCTGGAGACCTGTTGAAGACGTCTTTAAGTATATGCTTGCTCGGTCGGCGGATTGGGACAGGAAATATGTAGCCCATTTTATATCTTTTTTTGTATGCCCGAGAGCATTTTCCTGAATTCCAGGTTGTCCTGTAGGGTAACGGGAAGTATTTCCCTGTAGGTGGCATGGTTTTTCGCCAATACTTCGGGTGGTCTCGTACCTTGTGCGCCGAGACGGGCGCCGTACATAACAACGGTTGCAGCGTCGGATGCGGCGACTTCGATCCGACGCTGCTCGGCTGGGAATATCCCGCGCATGTACATTGCGGTCCTGAGCGCCTCTTCGAACTCTTCGCGCGCCTCGCTTGCGGCAGTGCCGAAAGAGCCGCTGGCACGCACGAGTAGCTCGCCGAAAACAAGGCAGAAATGGTAGTCGACCATCTCGTCCCGCGTCATCCTGTCGATCATGACGGAGCCGTTGCTGTCCACTGCGAAGCCGTGTAGCTCCAGCTGTCGGCGGTGGACGTGTGCGAAAATCGCGGCCGTCGAGGTCTCGGTTTTGAGGGTCTTTACCAGTGTCATGTCTATCTCCGATAGCATCTGGGTGATGCCGATAATGAAATGGTTGCCGGGATTTCGAGGTCGCGCAAGGCTTTTGTACACCGAACTGTATCTCTATTTGTAGTTTAGTCGTCAGGTTCAATAATCTTGTAGGGCGCTTCGAATTTCAGGCGACCTTTATGATCAATGGTCGAGGGCATTACTTGCATCTGCACGGAGGAGAACGCGTTGATCTCTTCCAACGTCAGACCCTCGGCAAGCTTTGCTTCGATGAATGCCTCAATGGCGGCGTGTTGAGCCGCAAGGCACAGCGTAGGCCTTCCTTCAGTTCGGCCTCGGTGACATGCTGGACCGACGTCACCGTGAAGTGACTAGCAGGGTTACGGACGTAGGTCCTGGCAGTATCGGTGACGACTGCCGGGGTCTCTGTTTCCGCCGCCGCTATTGCTGGGGTCTTTGCTTTAGGGCCTCGTGACATCAGGACATCCTGTATTTCCATTCTGGCTCTTTCGGAGCCAGAAGCCTGTCTACAAGAGTAGGCGTGTAATCCAACCGGCGGCAATCGCGACGGATCATAGGCTGAAGTTCGGTATGGACATCCGTCCAGATCGCGTTGACGTCGATCCACGCGTTACCGAGACCTTTGATAGGTGTCAGCCCCGCAGCGTGATGCTTGTCCCAGGCGGCAGAGCGGTGCGACATGCTGGTCCAGCAGAGGGCTTCGGGCTCCGCTGCGGGTACGGACATCGGGATGCCGCGGTAACGGCAAGTGCGCGCCAGTTCCTCGGCGACGTCGGAGCACTCCAGCCCGTTCCAAAGGTTTCCGTTGGTGACGTCTGCCAAGTACTTCACGTGGAGGTCTGACGATGGCTGCATGAGGATCGCCAACAGGCGCTCGGCGGCGGCAGTGGCGAGGGGCTGCATGTGGAAACGGAAGGCGGGACCGTCCTTGATAATCGAGGGGATTTCCCTTACCGTCACGCCCTTGGGTCTCGAGTCGAGGCCGTTCGCATAGCCGACGTCCAGGTGTGTGTTGGCACGTATAGAGCCGCAGTCGGCGACGATTTCCCAGCGGTCCACAGGCTCGCCGTACTCAAGTGATATTTCCCTTGGTTCCCGCGATACGGACTTTAGCGTTATGCCTTCACGGGCGAGGTCCCTGGCTGCAAGCTTCAGCGCACGCTGCATTTCGCGATTACTGATACGACGAACGCAGACGATGTCCGCATCGGCTGTCGGCCGAACGGCCTGAGGCCAGAGCAAGCCACCTTTGACAAGAAAGGGCGGAACAAAGGTCTCGATAGCGTCGAGGACGCGCTCGGCGACATGACGGCTGGCGGCCTTCGCAACGTCGTGACCCTGGTTGCGTGCGGACTGCTTGAATTTGTCGTTAAGCGCGGCGGCGCTGATCGTGAAGTGGTGCATGACTGTTTCCCCAGACTTGTAGGGGGAGAATGGCCAACGGCGATGCAAGAAACGGATGGCAGAACGAAAAAGGCCCCCGCGAACGAGGGCCTTTCCTTTAGAGCAGCCGGGCTATGAAGAGGACCAGGGAAGCCAAGTTAGGATGCACCGCACATCCGAATTCCAGCTTATAGCGTCGAACATCGCTCGTCTGGTTGGCTTCGAGAACGAAGAATGCCAGCAAAGCCGCACCTCTATCTCTTACGTGTAGGGTCCCTTACGGTAGCCGCCTTACACATCAGGCCAACGCTGTATGAGGGTTTTTACTTTTTACGCCTTGTGTTCCCTCAACACGTCGCGGCTATTTCGGTGTTAGGATTTGAATTGGGGATGACCGGCCGCGCCTTCAATGGGTAAAATTGTAGACACCGAGAATTTTTACGGCGATCCGTTCAGCATCGCATGCCGACGGCGCTGATATTCCATCGACGAATTGAACGCTGCCTCTGTCATGTTCTACGCAACGGTCCGTGCCGAGCGTCGTCTGGACCAAGGGTCGCGTCGCGAACCGGGAGCCGTCTTCCTCGCCGCCGAGCACCGGCTGCACTAGCGGCACCTCGGCCAGCCCGTGGAAAGCGAAGCGTCCATGCCGAGATACAGCAGCTCGCCGTCGGGCATGTCCCATGTGATTGGCTCCTCGGGGAAAGCGACGGCACCTTTCTGCGTAATCTTATAAATCCTGGTGAGCGATGCGGTGACAGTCGTCAGGTCCTGGCCTTCCGGAGGCTGGAATGCCTTGAGCTTCTCCTCCAACAGGTGCAGTCGCAGAGGCACCGTTGCGAGTGTCGTAGGTTTAGTCGGTGTCGCCATCGTCAAGGGTCCCAGTCATTGACACGAGCATGGCACGCCCGGACGCGAAACGGCGGCCGCCGGTCGAAATTGAAACGGCGTTGAACTCCAAAATCGCGATTCCTTTCGAAGGAGTAATGGGGGGAAACGGGACTAACGGCCGGAAACGTAAGGCAGGGAGAGCCGTCAGATGGTGTCGGACGATTAGGATGACCCGAGCATCATCCCTTTTTCGCAGGAGCGGATACATACCGACGGCGCTTGAGGAGCCGAGCAGTCAAAGCAAATCGAGACTGCTGGCGGTCCAGACCCCGAACCTCCTCGAGATGGTCGAGAGCGACATCGAACAAGCCATTGAGGACTGCAGACACCGGAACAGTCTGGTCGCCGTCACGCTTCACGGCCTTGAGGGAAGACCTTACGGCAGCGGACAAGGCTTCGTCGATCACCGACGGCTGTGGTTTACCCACGTCGACGCGACGCTTGCGTGTCCGCTGAGCCGAGGTCCTCTGACGCTCCGAAGTCTTGAAAAAATCCTTAGCCATCCTGCCATCTCCCGAAACGGCGTTTCCGAACCTCATGAAACGGCGTTTCGATGCAAGCGACAAAAAGCGCCCGTGATGGCGGCCGCTAAAACTTCGAAGATTGGAGAATGGGACATCCATGTCCCATTCGTGATTTAAGATGCCTTGGCGGCAATGTGGAGCAACTTCGGCTTCAATTCTCCCGAACGCGCGCGGGCCTTTATCGTGAACGGCGCGCCTGCTTGGTCGTGGTAGACCTTTTCGAGGTACGACATTATCGCCGCCGATCCCTCGGTTCCGGATGCCAAGATGAGGAGAGCGGCATCCGCTAGAGCGTCGCGGGCGGTCGCGCTGTCGAACTTCACGCTTCCTGTCTCTGCACGATCCTTCAGCGCCGCCCGACGTTGCGCCTGTTTCACCGCCTTGTACGCTTTCCGCTCGTCGTCGGGCAGGTCGCGCACCGGGGTCTTAGCCGACGCGGCCCTCCCGAACAGCGGGCTGTCCTCCGCGATCATGGATTCGAGCAACTGCACAGTCAGGCTCTTCGACATCTCGATCCTCTATTCTACATGTAGCACACAAATTCATGTTCTACATGTAGAACAATGCTTGTCGGCCATTCCTTGCACAAGCCCTTTTTCTGATTTCATGTTCTACAGGTAGAACGTGATTTATTTCGGCGCTCTGTGAAACGCCTGGGCTTCGCTCCATCATGATCCAAGGGCTTCCCAAGGGCCTTCGGCCTGAAACCCCTGTATAAGAAGTCAAGGAACCCGGAGGGGCTACGCCGCCACGCTATCCAGTGGCCGCTACGCGTGCCTGGGTGGCTCCACCGACCGCGCCGCTTGCTCGATGCTCCGCCGTCCGGCACTCTTACAAAACCAAGCGAAGCGCCCCGTTCTCCTTTCGGCGAAGCCCCGAGAAACCAGTCACGGAGACAGAACCCGAGGGTGTCTCATGGGCTATCGCCGGGCTTCTCAGACACCAACTTCGGACGCTAAAGAGAGATATAGAGAGTTATCCTATAGTACCACCATGTCCCCGAGTGAAACCATGTAATGAAATCATCAAGATAACCCCATAAATCAAAATAATATCGTAACACTGCTTGCGTTCGGCTTTGTCCCGGACAACCATAGTTTGACAGGGAGCCGACAGATGACCAAGACCGCAGGAATTGCCAGTGTTGTGACAGCCGAGCCATCCGCGCTGGACGGCATCCGTGTCCTGAGGGGCAACAAGATCGTCAGAGCGAAGCCACGCAAGCCTGAGAAGCGCGAAGTCAAGCTTGACGCTGAAGGCAACCCCTACACGACGAAGCACCCCGCCAGCGGCAAGCGCGGCCGTCTGCTGGCGCTCAAATTCCGCGACGGGTCCTCGGAGACATATCTTCGCAAACCCACTACCACGGAAGCCCAGAAGGGTATGCAGCGTCTCGGCGTGCAGGCGAAGGACCTAGCTGTCGAGGCCGTCTACACGAACGAGACGACATCGCCCCGTGTTGAGGTGCCTCGTATCCTCGTCGAGACGCTACAGCTGGACACGAGCAAGCTCCGGGCAACCGACGTTGCGGTCTGGTGGAGGCTGTTCGCCGAGGCCCGTCATGCTGGCATGGCGACCGACACGCACTTCGTCCAGCTTTCCTCTCTCGCGAAGTACCTCGGCATCCGCAGTCTCGACAGGGTAAAGGCGAGCCTGATGCGCCTGTCCGGGGCTAGCCTGTCTTACCACGGCCGTGCCGGCCGTCAGGCCGAGCCCATGCTTGACTGCCCTGATGCGGTCGACCTCGAGCCGATGTCGGGAAGCGACTGGCTGCACTACAGCTTTCCTGAAAATCTCCGTCAGATGGTGCTGGACAGCACCGGATATTGCCGGGTCGATATCAACGCGCTGGCGCGGTTCAAGTCGAAGTTCAGCGCCGCGTTGTACATCCGCCTGTGCTACGAGGCGGGCAAGGCGAAGGCCTTCCGCGACGAGGTCCACCTGTCGCGGGAAGACTTCACGCGGATCGTCGGCTTGGAGGCCGTCCAGGCCGAGGTCGTGACGGAAGCCATCGAGAGGGTCTGTGAAGACCTGACGTCGATTGACGGGCCGCGCCGTCGTTTTCATATCGACCTGTTCGTCGCGCAAAACGGCAAGCTCGTCGTTTCTTTCGGCGGAGCGCAGACACGCCTCCTGGAAACCAAACCCGCCTACATGACCGACGATGGTATCGCGGCCTTGGCTGACCGATCGATGTACCAGTTGCTGAGCCACCAGTACCCGTCCGTTGTCCGTCTCCGGCAGGCCGAGACCATGCTCGGCATTTCCGCCGTCCGCATCTCGGAGCTTTGGCGTATCGACGTGCAGCGTGCGTCCTCGAAACATCCTGAGGCCTGCATCGGTTATCCGGCTGGCAAGTTCCTTGCTCGCATCCGCCGTCGAGGTGCCGACGCGGTTTTCGCGGAGTGGATCGAAACGCGGGACTTCGCAGGCCTCGGTGTGGTCCGTGAAGAGCTACCAGCCGCCGAGCCGTTCGTCCGAAGCAAGCGTCAGCCAAAACGTCCGAAGGCAGTCGTAGAGGCGGTCGTGTCCGTGGCTAAGGTAGCGGCGGTAGAGGGCGAAGACCTTCGCGTCGGCGACGAACTCGTAGGCATTGAGTACGGAGTTCCCGACGCGGCCCCGATGGTTGAAGCGCAAGACATCGACGACTTCGACATCCCGTTCTAACGATCGCACCTTGTTAACCGGAACCGCGGCATCCGCGTTGACGTCAAATTCGGAGCCCGGCATACGTAGTGTCAGAACGGAGACAACCTGAGATGACCAGCACCCTGCGAATAGCCCGATAGCCCCCATCGCCCGCCGTCCTGGCGAGGCGAAAGCTATCCCGTATATTCAGCAGGAGACATCTCAATGTCGCACTTCAAAAAGAAGTTCTATGTGGCCGACACGCATTTTCTGCACGAGCGCTTGCTCTCAATGCAGCCGCGTCCCTTCCTTTCTATCGAAGAACACGACGAACACCTGATCGATCGCTGGAACGCGGTCGTGGACGAGCAGGACATCGTCTACCACCTCGGCGACGTGGGCTTCGCGTTGGCCCGCAACGGCGACCGCATGCGCGAGATTTTCGGCCGTCTCAAGGGTCAGAAATTCCTCGTCTTGGGAAATCATGACTTGGACAAGCGCGGCAACATCCACCCGGCGCTGGCGGGTCTGGAATGGGCCGCACCGCCGACGCACGCACTCCGCACCAAAGACGGCGGTCGCGACGTGTACCTGTCGCATTATGCTGGTCGCACGTGGCCGTCTCAGCATCACGGAGCAGTGCATTTTTACGGCCACAGCCACGGCCGCCTTCCAGGTGTTGGCCTCAGCCGTGATGTCGGTGTGGATGTCGAAGACGTGGATTTCACGCCGCGAACCTTCGCCGAACTCACTCGCGACATGGACTTGGGGGCATGAACATGACGGGACCTGAGTTGAACGCGCTGTACGGCGCGATGATTTCCCCCGATGCCCGCGTCGATATCCCTGACGCGTGGCTCCCTGCCGTCCACACGGCGATGCAGGAACTGGTCGATCTCCCGACCGAGGTGCGAGCTTTCTTCATCGTGTTGGCGATCTACCGGGATAGCGAAGGCGACCTGGCTTTCTCGGTCGGCGGCGCTGTGGATTTCATTGGCACCGCTGGCCTCCGCGAGGTCCGCGCCATCATCGAGAAGGCTCAGGCCGCCGTGGAAGACAAGGGAGTGAAGCACTGATGGATAGCTTGATGAGCCGTTGCTACACGCGCAAGCACCATGACATCGTCGTCCCAGGCGCCGTGGTCGATCTCGCGGTCGGACACATGCCCGCCGCCGACCGCGCGGCCGATGCCTTGCGCGCACTGCACCCGGGTCTCCGTATCGCCGCCGTCCTTCGTGATCGCGGTATGCTCTGGATCGATGTAGCCATGGAGACCGCTGTCTATCAGGACGACATCCTCGATCGCATCCAAGAGATCGTTGCGGATGCGAGAACCCTGTCGGCATGGGCTTGCTCGGTCGACGGCCGCCCTGGCTGGCTTGTGGACACGCCCACCGGTGCCACCGTCCTTTGCCCCGCCTGCCAGACGGCGCAGGGCCTGGAGGTCAAGCGCCATGAAGCGTGAAGCGATCCAGCGCCTCCGCGAAGATTTCCCTGACCTCATCGGGCCGACCTCGGCACTATCAGAAGACATGCCGGAAGCTTGGGAAGCCACGCTGCGCGTCCTTCTTGTCCGCCTTCGTGACATCAAGTTCGGTCGCCGTCCCGGAACCGTTCCGTGCGAAATCACGGTGCGGGCGCTCGGGGCGGCCGTGAAGACATACCTTCGCCGTCCGTCTTACCTCGCTCTCGATGTCGCGCTGTCGGTCAAGGCCAAAACCAAGAGCTCCACGGCGATCAAGTCGGAAATCCGTCACGCAATCTGGTCGTGCCGCGAAGCCGAAATCAAGGCGCTGCGCGAGTCACATGCGCTCGATATCGTCGATCTCGCGGTCATGTACGTCCGCAAGACCGTCAGCGACGGACACTTCCAGGTGCCACGCGACGCGATCCTCACCTCCGCCTACGACACCGACGAGGCCCGTCACATGCTGCCGAGCTGGGTCTTGGATGCAGTCGGGCGGTGGCTCAAAGATCAGCCGCTCGGCGACCTGACCGAGGCCGAGAAGTCCCGTTTTCTGGGCATCAACAAGCGCGAAGTGTAGCTATGGTCGATAAGCTACAAGACCGAGATATGATCTTCCAAGTCCTCACGGAATGGCAACGCGGCGAAATGCGGGGTGCTGAAGCACGTCTGAGGACGGGTTCACGCTCCTACGGCTCTCTATACGGTCTCGCTCGTGACCTCGGCGTGGAAATCCGGTTCTGGCCCAGAGACATCGCGCAGCGGATCGCATCGGGAGACCTGGCCCCGGGCGAGGGGCAGGCGATTCTCGGAATTCAAGACTCCGAAGAAATGTCCGCATTCGTGTCGGCCTGGATGCTCTGACGTTTCCGCCGGCTCGATTCCCGACCCACAATTGATCTCAAGACCCGAGGGGAGAGAGATCAATGGAACGGCGCTGGACGACACAGATGGATGAGCAACTCACGACGATGTGGGTCAGTCATGCCAGCGACGACGAGATCAGCGAGGCCGTCGGGTCGGGAAGCCCATGTCGGCCGTCAGGTCGAGGGCAGCTCGGCTAACCCTTGGGTCGCGGGATATGTCCGTCACCGGGCGGCCCACGGCCGACGGCAAGGTCTACTGGTCCGCCGAGGAGGACCGCCAGCTTCTGCAAATGAAGCGGCGTGGTGTGAAGGCCAGGTTGATCGGCGAAGCGCTCGGGCGGACAGAAGGCGGCGTGACCAGCCGCTTGATGAAGCTTGCGGATCGGAGTCCTGTGCCAAATACCTGGAGCCTGCGGAAATGCATGCGCTGCCAGTCCACATTCCGGTCCGAGGGGATGGGGAATCGCATGTGTTACCCGTGCAAGGAATACGCGGTCATCGCCCGCAGCCAGTGCGATTGAGGCCCAGAATTCAAGACCTCGACGACACGCGGGTAAGTTGAGTTCTTGGATTCAAAATTGCCGGGCATCTTCATTAGTTAAAATGCCGAATATTAATTAAAGTCCTCAATAACGCGTTGTTCCAATTTACAAATGTCGCACGGAATGGGGTATCATGCGACACTTGTAAACTCGTCGCCTGGTTGCAAATTAGTTGTTGACAAGACTGCTCCAGATGCGCTTTTTACCGCCAACAAGACAGGGGCGACGGAGGCTGCATGGAACTGGAAATGGACCCGGAGTGGCTGAAGGGATCGACACCCGTCAACGACAACGAGCCGGACTTCCCGGAGTGGATCGACGAGATGACGGACGAGCTGCGGGCTCAGATGTCGTCATGGGGCTGGGACCCGTGCAGGGCGTACGATCCGCACCCGGAGGCGCCTCTGTCCTTGGCTCAGGCGGTCTGCCTGCCTGAACTCGGCGGAGAGCTGTTCCTCGGGGTTGAGGTGTCCATCCCGTCGCCCGTCATTTCCGTCAAGACCCTCAGGGGCGCTATCGAGCGGGAAGAACTCGCGGTGGTCCGCCCTAATGCCAAAAACCTCTACGTGACACGCACCGCAATCAAGGAGTGGATGACTGCATGCCAAAATTCGCGCAAGGACCGCACCTCATCCAGCGAAAGCCCCGCTACGACAAAGCAGGCAAGCTCACCCACCGCGGCACCTGGATCATCCTCGACGACGGAAAGCAAACTTCGACAGGATGCGGTTTCGGCGATGCTGCGGAAGCTGCGGTAGCGTACGAGGCCGCCCAGCTCAAGCTCCACGAGTACAACGTCGAGCGGTATAGCAAAGTCGAACTCGTCGACGGCCTCCTGGCATCCGAGGTGAAGATCGGTGACCTGATCCACTACTACCTCCAGGAGGAGGCCGAGATCATCGCGGCTATGAAACCTGCCCGACGGAATGAACACCTCGGTCATATCGAGCGCCTTAACGCGTTCTGGGGAGACCTGTTCGTCTCCGAGATCAAGCGCAAGAAGTCGCTCGAGTATCAGAAGGACCGCAAGCAGAGCGTCGTGCGCAACGAACTCATCGAGCTGCGGGCCATCGTCAATTTCTGCGCTTCCGAAGGGAAGGTGCGGAAATACGACGGCGAGCTGAACTACGAGATTCCGCCGGGGTTGAAGTCCAGGATGCACTTCTATTCCATGGAAGAGGCGATCGCGCTCTACAAGGCTGCTCGTCGTAAACGGCACATGTGGCATGGGAAGCCGACTCACCGCGTGACCACGCATGTCGCTCGGTTCATGCTTGTCGCCGCTTTGACTGGGACCCGGACGAACGACATCATCACCGCTTCGTTCTACGAGGAAGAGGGTCGTCCCTGGGTGGATATCGACAATAAGATTTTCTACCGTGCGGCGGACGGCGAGAGGGTGCCCCATAATAAGGGAGCTAATCCGATCCGCATTCCCGACCGTCTCGCGGAGATCATGAAGCGTTGGCGCGACGGTTACGGTAAAGTGAAACCTTCTCGGTACCTGGTTGAGTTCAACGGCTGTGCGGCGGACTGCAGCCAGGCATTTCTCCGCCTGCGCCGAGAGGTCCTTTCCGAGGAGAGGGCGGCACAGCTCAACCGACATTCCTTCAAGCACACGTGCGTCACGTGGCTGTTGCAGGCCGGGGTGCCCATCGGAGATGTCGGCGTGTACGTATCGACCGATCCGGAGACACTGCGGAGGGTGTACTCCCACATCATCCCCGGAGAATACTCGCCCGTCAACAAGGCTTTCGAACGCAAACCCCGCGTCGGATCGCAGACACGGCGCGAGCGCTTCGACGAGGCGAACAAAGCGGCTTGACTCCGGAGGGGAGTCAGTCCATTGAGCAGTTGTTCCGTCGGCGTTCTACCGCCAATTCACCGCCAACGGAACAACGAATTTCAGCGGGAACGAACGGGGATCAACCGACGTTCTCAACCGTATGGAACGAGTGTAGCGTCGCCCGAAGCGCTGGTTTGGGACCAGAGGGTCGGGAGTTCGAATCTCTCCACTCCGACCATTGCCTTCAAAAGAGCGTCGCGCTCAGCAGTTGCCGAAGCGTCACGCTAGCAAAAGTCGGATGTTTCAGTTCATGACGGCCAAGATCTATCGTCCCGCAAAAACTGCAATGCAATCTGGCAAAGCCAAGACGCATCTCTGGCTCATCGAATTCGACCAGGAAGAGCCACGCCGGATCGATCCGATCCTTGGCTATACATCTTCCGGAGACATGAAGCAGCAGGTGCGCCTGACCTTTGAAAGTCAGGAACTTGCCGAAGCCTACGCCAAGCGCGAAGGCATCGAATACCGCGTAGTCCAGCCAAAGGAACCCGCGCGTCAAGCTGCTTCCTACACCGACAATTTCCGCTTCAATCGCTCTCAGCCCTGGACGCACTGACATCCTGTCTGCGTTCTGTTAGAAGCGTCTTAGCAGGCCCCTTAGCTCAGCTGGATAGAGCACCTGCCTTCTAAGCAGGTGGTCGCAGGTTCGAATCCTGCAGGGGTCGCCAAAACCATCTCCCAAAAAATTGCGACTGCCGCTTGAGCGGAGGAATATCGCCTTGAGCAAAGCGCTGCTTCGGAGCTGGATATAGAGACCAAGAATCTCTGGCGTGACGGCAACAAAAAAACCGAACAATGGAGGTCCCATTGTTCGGCGAGTTGAGTGCTGGAACCAAGAGATGGCGTCCGAGCTTTTGGGTACGATCTGGATGTTAACCTGGGGTGAAGACCTCAGGCGAATACTTGAGTGAGAATACCTGCCGGCCAATCGTGCAACGACGTTACCTCATGACCCGACTTGGTTGCATCTCGCAATGCCAGCGATCAGCAAGTGGTAGCAGCGCCGCCGCAGTTCAACTTCTTGCTGAGGTTCGTGAATTGCGTGCTTAGTGCACCGCCGAGCGTCTGTGCACCAGCGATCAGCGCGACAGAGATAAGAGCGGCGATGAGCCCGTATTCGATGGCAGTGGCGCCAGACTCGTCCTTCATAAAGCGTGCAAAAACCGACATGCAAATCCTCCTTGATTCGTGCCGTGGGACAAGGCGTCCCGACGTGCTGTTCTTTTACCGAACGTCAAAAGAGTGTTGCGTTAACAGGATCGGTTAATATGTTCCTATTGGCTAATGTGAGTTCTGAATGGTTAAGAAGTGGTTTTCGTGACCCCCCACGTGTGCTCATCGCCCGCCGGCGACCCGGTCGAACTGGATCCTTTCATTGTAGGATAACGCGTGCTCATGACCAAACCGGGCCTAGCATGCTGCCACCGGTACTCGTGGTGCCAGAGCGTTGCAGTGGGGTAGGACCTACCATTCATTCCTCCGCGTACCCAGCCTCACCACGTCATGTTGCGATGCAGCAACAGCGGGAGTTCACATCTTCGGGAAACTGATCGTGATCCCGCAATCGCATTTCAGCCGCAAAATCGATTCGAAGCTGCCTCATTCGAGCGTATATTCGCGGCGGTCAGTTCCGTTGCATCGGCAGGGGAAGGCACGTGGCGAAAACGGACCATTGGGTCTGACAAACTCGCCTCCATCGCATTGAAACGGGTGTTCCGGGTGACCTCGCGGTTGCTTGCGCCTCAACATTGTCTTGAGCCTTCGAGTGGGGATCAAATGAACAGAAGTCTATTGGCCGGCGGCGTCGCGCTGTTTGCGGCAATCTTTGCGGTTGGCCCGTTTTCGGCATTGAGCGCTCATGCGGCGGACAGGCCGCTGATCTGGCAGCCCGTCAAGAATTCGGACAGAAGCTATTCCGTCAAGCTCGGCTTCAGGTTGCCGACAGAGCTGGAGCCCGAGGCGGGCTTCAACGTCGGTGTCGATGCGAAGAAGGACGGGTCGATGAACACGCCGCTTCGGCTGTGGGGCAGCATGAAGATGAAGTCGATCCAGAGGCCCGCTTACGAGGTCGAACGCAAGATCGGGATCGATTACGACGGATTGGCCGAAACGGCCGCCGTCAGCATGAACTACCACCAAACGCAGATCGTCACGTCGACGATCGATGTCGAGCGCAATGCGAGCTATGTCATGCGCTACGACGGGCTCAATCAGGACTGGAGTGGCCTCGACGCCAACCAGACCCTCAGGCTGTCCCGGGCAAACACCGGCACAGCCGTGGTCGTCCGCGCAACGGCGATCGATACGTTTCGTATCGGCGGCGCGGGGCTGGGACTCGAGCAGAAACTAGGTGACAGCCTGACACTCAGCGGCTCCGTCGATCGCTATTCGGACGCGACCGCAGCAGTAACCAGCGTCAATGCCCGCTACTCATTCCAGTGGTGATGGCGCCCTGACGATTGTTTCGACGGGAAACGGAAAAGGGGCGCTCGCGGCGCCCCTTTTCTATTGCAGGTCATTCGCGTTGGCGCAGTCTGCCTAGTGCAGGATCTGGCTAAGGAACAGTCTGGTGCGCTCGTGCTGCGGATTGTCGAAGAACTCCGCCGGCGAATTCTCTTCCACGATCTGTCCCTGGTCCATGAAGATCACCCGGTTGGCGACCTGGCGGGCAAAGCCCATTTCATGGGTGACGCACATCATGGTCATGCCTTCTTCGGCAAGGCCAACCATCGTATCGAGCACTTCCTTGACCATTTCAGGATCGAGAGCCGAGGTCGGTTCGTCGAACAGCATGATCTTCGGCTTCATGCACAGCGAGCGGGCAATCGCCACGCGCTGCTGCTGACCGCCGGAGAGCTGGCCCGGATACTTATGGGCCTGTTCCGGGATCTTGACACGCTTGAGGTAGTGCATCGCCACTTCCTCGGCTTCCTTCTTCGGCATCTTGCGAACCCAGATCGGTGCAAGCGTGCAGTTCTCAAGGATCGTCAGGTGCGGGAAGAGGTTGAAGTGCTGGAACACCATGCCGACTTCTCGCCGCACTTCGTCGATCTTTTTCAGATCGTTGGTAAGTTCGATATTGTCGACGACAATGCTGCCCGACTGATGTTCCTCGAGGCGGTTGATACAGCGGATCATCGTCGATTTTCCGGAGCCTGACGGCCCGGCGATGACGATGCGTTCGCCTTTCATCACCTTGAGATTGATGTCGCGCAGCACGTGAAAATCGCCATACCACTTGTTCATGCCGATGATCTCGACAGCGACATCCGTGGAGGAGACGGTGAGGTTTTTGGGTTGGGCGTCAGCCATTGTTTTTCCCCTTGTTATCGCTTGTGGCCGGTATCGAGATGCCGTTCCATAAAGGCGGAATAGCGTGACATGCCGAAGCAGAAAATCCAGTAGATAAGACCAGCGAACACGAGGCCGGTAAGCGGCGTCATGGGCGTGATCCAGGTCGTATCCGTAAAGTTGAGCCTGATGATGTTCAAGAGGTCGAACATGCCGATGATGGCAACGAGCGACGTATCCTTGAACAGGCCGATGAAGGTGTTGACGATGCCAGGGATCACGAGCTTGATCGCCTGTGGAAGGACGATCAGGCGGGTTTTCTGCCAGTAGCTGAGGCCGAGCGAATCGGCACCTTCGCCCTGACCTTTCGGAATAGCCTGCAGGCCGCCACGAATGACTTCTGCCATATAGGCGGAGGCAAACAGCGACACACCGATCACGGCGCGCAGGAAGTTGTCGATGCTCCAGCCGGTGGGCAGGAACAGCGGCAGCATCACGTTTGCCATGAAGAGAACCATGACAAGCGGTACGCCGCGGATCACCTCGATGAAGACGACGCAGAGCGTCTTCAATACGCGCATGTTGGAACGCCGTCCGAGCGCCAAAAGGATGCCGACGGGGAAAGAGACCGCGATGCCGACGAAGGAGAGGATCAGCGTCACCATCATGCCGCCCCAGAGCGGGGTCTCGACCCGCTGCAGGCCAAGAACATTGCCATGCATGAGGAAGAACGAGACGACCGGGTAGACGAGAAACAGCAGAACGGCGTTCAGCGCCTTGTACGGCAGTTTCGGAATGAGGAGAGGCACGAGCAGCACGATCATCATGAACCCGACCAGCATGACGCGCCAGCGCTCCTCGATCGGGTAGCGGCCGAACATGAACTGCTGGAACCGGTCACCGACAAACGCCCAGCATGCGCCTTTCCAGCCATCCGGCTGGGTGCCGCCCTGGACGACGGTGGCGCAGACCGAGCGATCGGCACCGACCCAGCTTGCATTGATGAACAGCCAGTTGATGATGCCGGGCAAGGCGAAAGCCAGCAATGCGATGGCGACGATGGTCAGCACCACATCCTTTGGCGTTGCCAGGAGATTGGTCCGGATCCAGCCACTTGCCGAACTGGCGCTGACCGGCGGCGGTTCCGGCGCGATCATGTCATTGCGAACGTAAGAGAGCTTGTGTGTAGACATGTCTTATCTCTCCACCAGAGCCATCTTGGCGTTGAACCAGTTCATGAACAGCGATGTCGCGATGCTGATGCTGAGATAGATGGTGAGCATGATCGTGATCATCTCGACAGCCTGACCGGTCTGGTTGAGTGAGGTGCTTCCGGTCGAAAACAGCTCGGGAAACCCGATCGCAACGCCGAGAGACGAGTTTTTGGTCAGGTTGAGATACTGGCTTGTCAGCGGTGGAATGATGATGCGGAAAGCCTGCGGTACGACAACCAGTCTGGTGATCTTGCCCGGCTGGACGCCGAGTGCAGCGGCGGCTTCCGTCTGTCCCTTGCCGACGCCCTTGATGCCGGCTCGGATGATTTCCGCGATAAACGCTGCCGTGTAGAGCGAAAGCGCCAGATAGAGAGCCACGAATTCCGGACGAATATTGGCGCCGCCGGAAAGATTGAAACGACCTTCGACGGGATAGTCGAAGGTCAGCGGCGAACCCATGGCGATGAATCCGAGAAGCGGCAGACCGATGATGATGGCGGCGGAGATCCAGCCGTTGGGCAATTGCTGCCCGGTTGCCATCTGGCGCTTGACCGACCACGTGCGGAAGACGAACGCGACAACGATGCCGACGAGAATGGCAACCGGAAGGATCCACGCGCCTTCGCCCCAGATCGTTGCCGGAAAGGTCAGGCCACGGTTGCTGAGGAAGGTCGAGAGCGGGCCCTGGATAGCATCACGCGGCTGCGGCAGAATGGCGAGAACGCCGGAATACCAGAAGAAAATGACCAGCAGCGGCGGAATGTTTCTGAACACCTCGACATAGACGGTGCAGAGCTTGGCGATCAGCCAGTTTTTCGACAGGCGACCGATACCGATGATGAAGCCGACGATGGTTGCCGTGATGATGCCGGTGACGGCGACCATCATCGTGTTCAGGAAGCCGACCAGGATCGCCCTGCCATAGGTCGAGTCGCTCGTGTAGGCGATCAGGGATTGCCCGATATCGAAGCCTGAGCGACCAGCGAGGAAGCCAAATCCTGTGGCGGTGTTGCTGCGGGCAAGATTGACACTGACATTGTGTGCGATCGACCAGACGAGCGCAACGAGAATGACCAGCGTCAGCACTTGGAAGAAGATGCTCCGCGCTTTTGGATCGTAAATGAGTGACGTGGACGCGCGCTTGGTTGCAGGCGCACGGATCGAGTTGTCCGTCATGCTTTGCCAATCCCCTGTGGCCCGTTGTGGGCCCTTATTGTTTTTGATTCTTATTGATCGTGGAGAATGTCTCGCCGGGCGGACGGAGCCACCCTGCGAGACGTCAGTCTATCAGTCGATTAACGGATCGGCGGTGCGAACTGCAGGCCACCCTTGCTCCACAGAGCATTCAGGCCACGTGCGATCTTCAGCGGGCTGCCGGAACCGATATTGCGCTCGAAGACGTCGCCGTAGTTACCGACGCCCTTGACGATGTTGTAGGCCCATTCGTTGGTCAGGCCGAGATCGGTACCGACCTTGGTGTCCTTCTCGGTGCCGAGGAAGCGGCGGATATCCGGGTTGGTCGAGTTCTTCATCTCGTCGATATTGGCCTGGGTGATGCCGAATTCTTCGGCCTGAACCAGGGCGTAGCCTGTCCACGAAACGATATCGAACCACTTGTCGTCGCCCTGGCGAACGGCTGGGCCAAGCGGCTCCTTGGAGATGATTTCCGGAAGAATGACGTGTTCGTCAGGGTTCGACAGCGCGAGACGCGTTGCATAAAGGCCCGACTGGTCCGTCGTGTAGACGTCGCAACGGCCGGCCTGGTAGGCGGCGTTTACTTCTTCGAGCTTTTCGAAGACGACCGGGTTGTACTGGAGGTTGTTGGACTTGAAGTAGTCGGCGAGGTTGAGTTCGGTTGTCGTGCCCGACTGAACGCAGACGGCAGCGCCGGACAGTTCAAGCGCCGACTTCACGTTCAGGCTCTTCGGAACCATGAAGCCCTGGCCGTCGTAGTAGTTGACGTAGCGGAAGTTGAAACCGAGCGCGGTATCGCGGCTGATGGTCCAGGTGGTGTTACGTGCGAGCACGTCGACTTCACCCGACTGCAGTGCCGTGAAGCGGCTCTGGGCCGTGGTCGGCGTGTACTTCACCTTCGTTGCATCACCGAAAACCGCAGCTGCGACGGCCTTGCAGAAATCGACGTCGAAGCCTTTCCAAGCGCCGGCCGAATCCGGCTGCGCGAAGCCGGCCAGACCGGTGTTGACGCCGCACTGAACGAAGCCCTTCGCCTTGACATCATCAAGCGTGGCCGCGGAAGCTGCCGAGGCAAAGCCAAGGACCGCTGCGCCAAACGCGGCAGACAAAAGCGTCTTTTTCATTTTCCCAACCTTATCTGTTGTTTTGTGTGATCTCTCGACACAGGCCGTTCCCCTGATTTTATGAATACGACCGGTCCCCCGCTGACCTCCCGGCGCGGGTGTTTATATCTCATTCGGAAACGAAGGCAGGGTCAAGGGCCACCCGTTCAAATTGCGTCCAAATTACGGTGTATTAGACTTTTCCGCCTACGCGCTGGGCAAATGCTCAAGCTGTGTGCGAGTTGTGGCGGTTTTTATACCGAACGAGCATGCTAATATTGCACCGGTACTGGGAATTGGGCAGCGGGGTTGACCAGCCTGGAGGGCGGCGGCAAAACTGGCGCTATCGTCAACGAAAGTGCATTCCGGACATGTCCCAGAAAGATAAACTGATCGAAGAAGCGGGTCAGAATACGCGCCTTGCGCATATCGGAAACGATCCACGCGCGTATCATGGCTTCGTCAACCCGCCTGTCGTCAAAGGTTCCACGGTCCTTTTCCCGAATGCCGAAGCGATGGAAAAGCGCAGCCAGCCATACACCTATGGAACCCGCGCGACCCCGACGACGGACGCCCTGTGCGCTGCGTTCGACCAACTCGAGGGTTCTGCGGGTACGATCCTCGTTCCATCGGGACTGGCTGCGATCTCAATCCCTTTCCTGGCTTACCTGTCATCGGGCGATCACGCGCTGATCGTCGACTCAGTCTACACGCCCTGCCGGACTTTCTGTGACACGATGCTCACGAGACTGGGGATCGACGTCGAGTACTATGATCCGGAGATCGGGGCAGACATCACCAAGCTGATGAGGCCGAACACCAAACTCGTTCATACGGAAGCGCCCGGCTCGAATACGTTCGAGATGCAGGACATCCGCGCAATTACGGACGCTGTGCACGCCTATTCCGCAGACGTCGTGGTGACGTTGGACAACACCTGGGCGACACCGCTTTATTTTCGTCCGCTCGACTTCGGCGTCGACGTCTCGATCCATGCGACCACGAAGTACCCGTCCGGGCATTCGGATATCGTCATGGGTTCGGTGTCGGCCAATGCGAAGCATTTTCCGGCACTTGAGGCGGCGAGGATTGCAATGGGCATCTGCGGTGCGCCGGAAGATTCCTACCTGATCCTGCGTGGCCTGAGAACGATGGGTCTGCGGCTGGACCAGCATCAAAAAAGCGCCCTTGAAATCGCCGAGTGGCTGGACGGTCGCGACGGCGTTGCGCGCGTCCTGCATCCGGCATTGCCAAGCTTTCCTGGCCACGAGATCTGGAAGCGTGACTTCAAGGGATCGAGCGGGATCTTCTCCTTCGTGCTGCAGGCCGAGCCTGAGAGGGCCAAGGCCAAGGCGCACGCCTTCCTCGATGCCCTGAGCTTTTTCGGCCTCGGTTACTCCTGGGGAGGATACGAAAGCCTTGCTCTGGTCGTAAATCTTTCCGACCGCACCATCCGCAAGCAGCCCATCGAGGGTGCAGTCATCAGGCTTCAGATCGGTCTCGAAGACGTGCCTGATCTCAAGAAAGATCTTGAAGCGGGGTTTGCCGCGGCGGCCGCGGTCTGATCGCGTCGCTACTCGGCGTCGAAACCGTAGAGCCAATCCAGATCCGCCGCGAGCGATTGCGGCGGACGCATTGAGAGAACGAAGTTGCGACCGAGCTTCAGCGGGCCGCGCGCATGATAGGCAAACCGGTTGAATTCCCCGCGTGCTCGCACCTTGGCGACACGACCGGCCCGTTCGGTCTCGTAGGCCGATAGCGCCTGCGCGAGCGAGGGCAGGGCGGCCACGCGGTTTGCCAGGATGAACGCGTCTTCGATCGCCATCGCCGCGCCTTGGGCCGCAAAGGGCAGCATCGCATGGGCGGCGTCGCCGATCAGAACAAGATCGCGGCCATTGTGCCAACGGCCCGGGGTCACCTGATACAGCGGCCAGAACGTCGGCTTGTCAGACGCGGCCAGTGTTTCGGCTATGCTCGGATGCCATCCTCTGAAATGACGCAGCAGCAGGTCTTTCTGGGCGGCGCTCGCCTCCGTATTCCAGCGATTGCCGGTGTTGCCGCCGGACGCGATGGCGACGATGTTGAAACTATCCTTCTCCTTGAGCGGATAGGCCACAATGTGTGCCGAAGGTCCGAGAAATGCACTGACGGCATTCGGCTTCAGCCAGGAAGGTGCCGCGCTCTTTGAAACCATGAAGCGCCAGGCGACACTGTTGGAAAAAACGGCTTCCGGACTTTTGGGAATTGCGGAGCGAATGCCAGACCAGACTCCATCTGCGGCGACGATCAGGTCATGGTGGCGTCCGGAGATCTCCGCCATTTCGTCTCGAACGGCGCTCCCAATCTTCGAGCCCAGCCGAAGCGTGCAGAGCGGGTTGGCGTTCACGGCGTGGAGAAGCGCGTCTTGCAGCGTTGCCCTATGGAGGACGCCATAGGGCGATCCCCACCGCTCGCGGGCGAACCGGCCGGATGGCACATAGGCTCGCCGCTGCAGCGAACGGCCCGAAACGAGCTGCACTTCGTCAGGTTCTGTCCACAACCGTTCCAGATCGCCGAGTACGCCAAGCTTGCTCAGCACGCGCGAAGCGTTCGGCGACAGCTGGAGCCCAGCGCCGACTTCCTGAAGGGAAGGCGCCTGCTCGAAGATGTCGCAGGTGATGCCATGGCGCGCAAACGCGAGCGCAGCGGTGAGACCCGCCATGCCCGCACCCACGATCGCTACTGTCTCGACAGCCATTTCTGGCTGCCGATCAGGCGGCCTTGACGTTGAAGACGCAGCCCGGAGGGTCGGTCTGTTCGGCCTTCAGGGTAGGGTTGTATTTGTACAGAGTGGAACAGTAGGAGCAGACTTTTTCGACTTCGTCGCCCATGTCGATAAAGATGTGCGGATGATCGTAAGGAACGGATGCACCAGTGCACATGAATTCCTTCACGCCGATCTGGATCGACGGGAAACCGCCGTCGTTCTGGAAATGGGGAATGCTGTGGCCGGCCATGGTCGTCTCCAATGCGTACAATAGGGCACGTCTGATTTGGCGCGGACATTACCGCCGCCGCTTTCAAAAGTGTAGTGCAAAAACCGCGATGCGAGGTGTCTTTCAGGGTTCAATCGCAAGCACCGATATCTTATGGTCCGCCGCCAAAACAGGATATCCCAGATGAACCTCAATGCCCCGGCCTTTTCCACCTTCAGCCATGACGGCCTGAGCCTCTCCTATCTGGATGAGGGGGATCCGGCAGGCGATCCTGTCCTGCTCATCCACGGTTTCGCTTCCAGCGCGACCGTGAACTGGGTGCATCCGGGATGGGTAAAGACGCTCGGCGATGCCGGTTACAGGGTGATCGCCATGGACAATCGCGGCCATGGCGGCAGTGACAAGCCGACCGATCCGGACGCCTATCGCCCTTGGGTGATGGCAGCGGATTCGGTTGCTCTGCTCGATCACCTGCGCATCCCGGCAGCGCATCTGTTCGGCTATTCGATGGGCGCGCGCATCTCGGTGTTTGCAGCACTCAACGATCCGGACAGGGTCCGGTCGCTGGTGCTCGGCGGTCTCGGTATCGGCATGACGGACGGGGTCGGGGACTGGGATCCGATCGCGGATGCGCTCTTGGCGCCCTCGCTTGAGAGCGTCAGCCATGATCGCGGCCGTATGTTCCGCGCCTTTGCCGACCAGACGAAAAGCGACAAGCAGGCACTCGCCGCCTGTATCCGCGGTTCGCGCGATCTGGTCGAACGCAGCGATATGGGCAAGATCGACGTTCCCACGCTGATCGGCGTCGGGACGAAGGACGATATCGCGGGTTCACCGCAGGACCTGGCCGATCTGATGCCGAATGCGACAGCGCTCGATATTCCCGGTCGTGACCACATGCTTGCGGTCGGCGACAGGGTTTTCAAGAAAGCGGTACTGGAGTTCTACGCGGCGCAGGCCTGAGCCTCGCACGACCGTAGACTGGCAAGACTTCAGCTTCCCTTGATTTAACGATCAACGAAATGCGATTTCGCCGGCGTTGGTGTTGTCGTAAATCTAATCTATATATCGTGGCTTACGCCAAAGAGGAGACGGCCATGGCCGCGAGAACCGAAGTTCGCCAGACCGAGGACATTCGCCAGACCGATAGTGTCGCTAGCGTCGACCCCATATGGGACACGCTGCGGCAGGAAGCACGCGTCGCAATCGACCAGGACCCGTTGCTGGCCGCCTTCCTCTATTCAACCGTCCTGAACCACCGTTCGCTGGAAGAATGCGTCGTTCATCGGATCTGCGAACGGCTCGATCATCCCGATCTGCAGGCCGTCCTGTTGCGGCAGACATTCATGGAAATGCTGGACGAATGGCCGGATTGGGGTGCTATTCTGCGCGTCGATATCCAGGCCGTCTACGACCGCGACCCTGCCTGCCTGCGTTTCGTCGAGCCAGTCCTCTACTTCAAGGGATTTCACGCCATCCAGACGCATCGCTTGGCGCACTGGCTGTTTTACCGCGGCCGTCGCGACTTCGCGCTCTATCTGCAAAGCCGCGCCTCAAGTGTCTTCCAGACAGACATCAATCCGGCGGCTCAGATCGGTAAGGGGATCTTCCTCGACCACGCGACCGGCCTTGTCGTCGGCGAAACCGCGATCATCGGGGACAATGTCTCCATCCTGCATGGGGTCACTCTCGGTGGAACCGGTAAGGAGGGCGCAGATCGTCATCCGAAGATCGGCAACGGCGTGCTGATCGGCGCAGGCGCAAAGATCCTCGGCAATATCGAGGTTGGTGCCTGCTCGCGTGTGGCGGCGGGCTCCGTCGTCCTCAAAGCTGTTCCGGAAAAATCCACCGTCGCCGGTGTTCCGGCAAAGGTCGTCGGGACCGCGGGTTGCTCCGAGCCGGCACGCCTGATGGACCAGCTTCTGCGCGCCGAGGACTAGTTCGCGCCCGGACCTACTTGTTCCAGGAAAACTCGGGGCAGGGTCGTGCGGTGGAGAGAACGGCGGCTTTACTTTCGCCTTTCTCCCGTGCCAAAAGCGCATCGATTTGATCGCAAAATCTGACGGAGAAGATCGTGAACCCCGACGAAATCAAGAAGATCGACGACTATTTCAAGCGCCTTCTGAACCCCCAGATCGTCGTCAAGGCGCGTCCCCGCAAGAACGATTCTGCCGAAGTCTATCTTGGTGATGAATTTCTCGGCGTCGTCTATCTGGATGACGAAGATGGCGAGCGTTCCTACAATTTCTCCATGGCGATCCTCGACGTCGATCTTTGATCGCAGGATCCGACTGGTTTTCAAGAAAAGTTGTCGAGAGGCCCTCCGTGGGCCTCTTTTGTTTTGGACGTAAGCCTCGAGCATGCAAGCTTCATTAGCATCTACTCTTCGACGGAATTGTGAGCGACAGGCGATCGCCGTTTTCGCGTCGGATCCGTACGCATGAAGCTGCAGCGTCTGAGGCTATGGCCATGATGCCGCCCGCCTTTTGGGTCAGTATGGCGGCAGAATTTGAGTTGCCGAATGTGGTGCTTTTGGCTCGTCGCGAGCCCCTCTCGGCGGAATAGTGATTGCACAGCGGGAAAGGGGGCTTAAAATCCTTTCCCAAAGAACTACCTTTAGCAAGACTGAAGTCCTGTCGACCGGTTGTTCGCTATACCGCCGCTGGATGACTAGGGAATGAAAGACGATGATCGCACTGCCGATCTTGATGGAAAATGAAAAGAACGGCGACGGAGACAACGCGGGCCGCGGAACCTCCGTCATCACGCGAACGAAACCGAAAACCAAACGGCCTAACCTGTACCGCGTTCTCCTTCTGAATGACGACTACACGCCAATGGAGTTCGTCATCCATATTCTGGAGCGTTTTTTCCAGAAGGACCGCGATGCGGCAACGATTATCATGCTCCACGTCCATAACCATGGCGTCGGAGAATGCGGAATTTTCACCTATGAAGTAGCGGAAACCAAGGTGTCCCAGGTCATGGACTTCGCCCGGCAACACCAGCATCCGCTGCAATGTGTCATGGAAAAGAAGTGAGGAACCCGACGTGCCAACATTTTCGCCTAGTCTTGAAAAGGCTCTGCACCAGGCACTGACCTTCGCGAACGAGCGGCATCACGAATATGCCACACTCGAACATCTGCTTCTGGCGTTGATCGACGACGCCGATGCGGCGGCGGTCATGGGAGCATGCAGCGTCAACCTGGATACGCTCCGCAAAACCGTGTCTGAATATGTCGACAATGAACTCGCAAACCTGGTGACAGGCTATGACGAGGACTCCAAACCGACATCCGGCTTTCAACGCGTCATCCAGCGCGCTGTGATCCACGTCCAATCCTCCGGTCGTGAAGAAGTGACCGGAGCAAACGTGCTCGTCGCAATCTTCGCAGAACGTGAGAGCCACGCAGCCTTCTTCCTGCAGGAGCAGGAAATGACCCGCTACGACGCGGTCAACTATATCTCTCACGGCATCGGCAAGCGTCCGGGTTCCTCCCAGGCCCGGACCCCGCGTGGTGCTGATGAGCCCGATCCAGACGCCAAGCCTGTTTCGCGCAACGAGGAGGAAGGTCCCGGCAAGAAGCAGCAGGATGCCCTCAAGGCATACTGTGTCAATCTGAACGAAAAGGCCAAGAATGGCCGTATCGATCCGTTGATCGGTCGTCATTCCGAGGTCAACCGCACGATCCAGGTCCTGTGCCGCCGCTCCAAGAACAACCCGCTTTACGTGGGCGATCCGGGCGTTGGCAAAACTGCGATCGCCGAGGGACTGGCAAAGCGCATCGTCGAGGGCAAGGTGCCCGAAGCGTTGGCCGATGCGACGATCTTCTCGCTCGATATGGGCACCCTGCTTGCAGGCACCCGCTATCGCGGCGACTTCGAGGAACGTCTGAAGCAGGTCGTCAAGGAACTGGAAGATTTTCCAGGTGCTGTCCTGTTCATCGACGAAATCCACACCGTCATCGGTGCGGGTGCAACGTCGGGCGGTGCCATGGATGCGTCCAACCTGCTGAAGCCGGCTCTGTCCTCTGGCCAGATCCGCTGCATCGGTTCGACGACCTACAAGGAATACCGCCAGTTCTTCGAAAAGGACCGGGCTCTGGTTCGACGCTTCCAGAAAATCGACGTCAATGAGCCGTCGATCGATGATGCGATCGAAATCATGAAGGGCTTGAAGCCTTATTTCGAAGAGTATCACAAGCTGCGCTACACCAACGACGCGATCAAGTCGGCGGTGGAACTGTCGGCCCGCTATATCTCGGACCGCAAGCTGCCGGACAAGGCGATCGACGTGATCGACGAGACCGGTGCAGCCCAGATGCTGCTGCCCGCTTCCAAGCGTCGCAAGCTGATCACGGAAAAGGAAATCGAGGCGACAATCGCCACGATGGCCCGCATCCCGGCGAAAACGGTTTCCAAGGATGACGAGATGGTTCTCGCCAACCTTGAGAAGGAACTGCGTTCTGTCGTGTACGGCCAGGACGTCGCGATCGACGCACTGTCGACCGCGATCAAGCTGGCACGTGCAGGTCTGCGCGAGCCGAACAAGCCGATCGGCTCCTATGTCTTCTCCGGTCCAACCGGCGTCGGCAAGACCGAAGTCGCAAAGCAGCTTGCCGCCTCGCTCGGCGTCGAGATGCTGCGTTTCGACATGTCGGAATACATGGAACGCCACACGGTCTCGCGACTGCTTGGCGCACCTCCCGGCTATGTCGGCTTCGACCAGGGCGGTCTCCTGACCGATGGCGTTGATCAGCACCCGCACAGCGTGGTTCTGCTCGACGAAATCGAGAAGGCGCATCCGGATATCTACAACATCCTGTTGCAGGTGATGGACCACGGATCGCTGACTGATCACAACGGCAAGAAAATCGACTTCCGCAACGTCATCTTGATCATGACGACGAATGCGGGTGCATCCGAGATGGCCAAGTCTGCGATCGGCTTTGGATCATCAAGACGCACCGGCGAAGATGAGGAGGCGATCAATCGCCTGTTCACACCGGAATTCCGCAACCGTCTCGATGCGATCATTCCGTTCGCACCGCTGCCGACCACGGTTATCCACCAGGTCGTCCAGAAGTTCGTGATGCAGCTGGAAAGCCAGCTGTCGGAGCGTAACGTGACGTTCGATCTGCATGAGGACGCGATCGCCTGGCTGGCGGAAAAGGGTTATGACGAGAAGATGGGCGCAAGACCTCTGTCTCGCGTGATCCAGGAATACATCAAGAAGCCGCTCGCCAACGAGATCCTCTTTGGCAAGCTTCGCAAGGGTGGCATCGTCCGCGTCACGGCCGGCAAAAAGGAAGATGGCACCGACGGTCTTCTTCTGGAGTCCATTTCGGAAACGGCCCGGGTAAAGCCAAAGCCTGAAGCGGAAGTGGAAGAGGCTGCCGACGAGATCAAGGCCAAGACGACGAAGTCAAAGCCTTCGAAGAAGTCTGCGCCGAAGGCCAAGGACAAGGACGGCGGTTCCGCCAAGGCAAATGTCGTCGACGACGGCGACGTGATTGCCGAGGAAGCTCCGGCAAAGTCCGCGCCCCGCAAGGGTAGCACCGTTCCACGCGTTCCAAAGAGCAAGTAGCGCTCTTTTCCATCCGAGAAATCGATGCCGGGCTTGTCCCGGCATCGTCGTTTTTGTAGGTCCCGTAACGTCAACCATTTACGGGCATGCCAATGACCACCGAAAGCTCCGAGCGCAGCGGCCTTGCGTGGTTTCTTAAGGGCATGCGCGGCATCTTCTCCTTGCCGGCTCTGATCCTGATGACGTCCTATGTCGGTTTCAGCGCATTTGCGGTCGAAGCCGGCCTGACACGAGGTCAGGCTGTCGCGATGACGCTCGGTATCTGGGCCCTGCCGGCACAGATGATCCTGGTGGGTTCGATGTTGGGCGGCGCCAACATCGCCGCGTCCTTCCTCGCCGTGACGCTGTCGTCGATCCGGATGATGCCGATGGTGGCGTCGATCATGCCGGAGATGCGCACGAAGAAGACACCGCTGCCGGTTCTCCTGTTTCTCTCGCATTTCATCGCCATCACGTCCTGGGTCTTTGCGAGCCTCAATCTCCGCCATGTGCCGAGAGAGCGCCGGGTTGCCTTCTTTGCAGGTTTTGGCATCACGCTGACCTGCACCAATGCGCTGATCGTCGGCGTCAGCTTTGGTGTCGTGTCTCAGTTTCCGCCTGTTGTGGCGGGTGCCTTGTTCATGCTGACCCCGGTCTATTTCATATCCTCGATCTGGGCGAGTGCAGCGCAGCCGGTCGTCCGGATCGCCTTCGTGATCGGCATCGTCTTAGGACCGGCGCTGGCGCTGGTAGCGCCGCAGTTCGACGTGCTTCTGGCTGGGATCGGCGGTGGCACGGTGGCCTATCTGATCGACCGCTATCGCCGCAAGCGCGGATCTGATCGGGGTGCCGCATGATGTTCGATGGGTACTGGACCTATATCGTCATCGCTGTCGCGGGTTTTCTCGCAACCGATATCTGGCGCTGGCTCGGCGTGATCGCAGGCCACCGGCTGAAGGAGGATTCCGAAACGCTTTACTGGGTGAGGGCGGTTGCCACGGCATTGGTCATGGCGGTGACGGCAAAGCTGATTGTATTCCCGACGGGAACGCTGGCGCTCTCGCCACTCTGGCTGCGGCTTGCAGCGGCTGGTATCGGCTTTGCCGTGTTTCTCCTGACCGGCAAGCGGGTCGCGATCGGCGTGCTGACACCGATCGCCATTCTCGTCGCAGGACTGCTCCTGCTTCAACCCTGATCAGAAGCCAAGTTCGCCGATGATCTTCTCGGCATTGGCAGCGAGGACTTCCTTGTCCTCCATCTTGCCCGTATGCGGCTTCAACGGCTGGTTCTCGTAGCGCGGGATGACATGAAAGTGAAGGTGAAAGACGGTCTGTCCGGCCGGCGCTTCGTTAAACTGCGTGATGGTAATTCCATCAGCATCAAACGCATCCTTGACGGCGCGCGCGAGCTTCTGAACCACCGGAATGACCTTCGAAAGCACCGCCGCATCCGCATCGAGCAAATTGCGTGAGGGCGCTTTCGGAACCACCAGAACGTGACCCGGCGTCTGCGGCATCACATCCATGAAGGCGAGCGTGTCGTCGTCCTCGTAGACGCGGTGGCAGGGAATTTCGCCTTTGAGGATCTTGGCGAAGATGTTGTTCGGATCGTAGTCGTGACCGGTCATCGGTGGCGTCTCCCTTTCTGCTGCTCAGTCTTGTTCTTGCCGTTCACCCTTGCGGAAAGGGCTGTGCTCGGAGAGGTACTCATTCATGTATTCCACATCCTCCCGCTCTCGCTTCAGGTAGTCAGCAATCGCGCTACGAAGGCCGGGATGGGCGATGTAATGCATCGAGTGGGTGGTGACGGGCAGGTAACCGCGCGCAAGCTTGTGCTCGCCCTGTGCGCCCGCCTCGACCCGCTTTAGCCCATGGGCAAGCGCATAGTCGATCGCCTGATGGTAGCACACCTCGAAATGCAGGAAGGGATGGTCTTCGATACAGCCCCAGTGGCGCCCGTAAAGCGCGTCACCGCCGATGAAGTTGATCGCACCGGCGACGTACCGCCCCTCGCGCTTGGCCATGACCAGAAGAATGTCGTCCGCCATGCGTTCGCCGATCAGCGAATAGAAGGCACGGGTAAGGTACGGCCGGCCCCATTTGCGCCCGCCCGTATCCATGTAGAACGTGTAGAACTGGTCCCAGATGTCCTCGGTCAGGTCCTTGCCTGTCAGCCAGTCGATCGTGATACCGTTCTCGAGCGCGGCTCGCCGTTCCTTCTTCAACGCCTTGCGCTTGCGAGACGCGAGCGTTTCCAGAAACGCATCGTGATCGGCATACCCGTCGTTGATGAAGTGGAACTGCTTGTCGGTTCGGTGCAGATATTCAGCCTCTTCGAAAGCGATGACTTCATCATCCGGCACGAAGGTGACATGCGCAGACGATATGCCGAGCTGCCGTGTCACTTCCTGGAGACCTTCCGCAAGCGTGGTCTGTACCATGTCGCGATCATAGCCCGAGGCAACAAGAAGGCGCGGACCGGTTGCGGGTGTAAATGGGACCGCACACTGCAGTTTGGGGTAGTAACGGCCGCCGGCGCGCTCGAAGGCGTCGGCCCAGCCATGGTCGAACACGTATTCGCCCTGACTATGGCTCTTGAGATAGCCCGGCACGGCGCCGATCAGTTTACCCTTGTCATCTTCCAGCAGGAGATGTTGGCCGTGCCAGCCTGTTTTTGCCGTTGCCGAACCGGATTCCTCCAGTGCGGACAGGAAGGCATGTGACAGGAACGGATTGTAGGGAACGGAAGACGTCCCTAACGGATCGGCCTCCTTGGAGGCGCCGGAAAGCCGCGACCAGCTTTGTGGGCTGATCGCGGCAATGGATTTTTCGATGCGGATTGTCAGGTTGCCGGTCATTGGATCCAATTATGCGGCAGGGTTCTCCCGTGGGTCGAACCCTTCGAAGGTCATCTGCTTTGCATATTTATAGGTATGTTCGACGGCCTTTGCATCCCTTACCGTCCAGGTAATGATCGGAATTCCGGCATCAGCCTGCGCAGTGACGAACGAGTTGGGAAGATGCGCCCAGTGATAGGAGATGAAATCGAGGCCGAGCTGCATCGCTTCGTCGTGATTGAAGAACTCCTCCGGCTTTGAGCCTTCGGCGGTGAGGCCCAGCGGGTAGGGCGCCTCGGCCTGCTTCAGTGCACGCAGAATGTGGTAGTCGAAGCTCATCAGGGCAACCTTGCCCTCATACCCTTCCAATACGTCGAGAACGTCGTCAACGAAGCCGTCGTCCTCATCCGCTTGGCGACCCTTGATCTCGATGACAAGAGGAACGCGACCGGCGACATGCGTGAGCATCTGCTTGAGCGTCGGTATCTTGTCCGCGGTGCCACCAATCGAAAGCATTCCGAGTTCTGCCGCGGTCCGTTCGCGAACGTCGCCCTTGATGCCGCAAAGGCGCTCCAGCTTGTTGTCGTGGAACACGACCGGGACGCTGTCTGCGGACAGCTGTATGTCGCATTCGATCGCGAAACCTGCATCAATGGCCCGGGAAAACGCTGACAGCGTATTTTCCCAAACCGTCTTGTTCATGTCGTGATAGCCGCGATGCGCGACCGGAACGTCCTTGATCCAGTCTGCAGATGTCATGCGGAGATCTCGATGATAGCCTCGATCTCGACCGCGGCGTTAAGTGGAAGTGCTGCCATGCCGACGGCAGCGCGGGCGTGCTTGCCGGCTTCCCCGAGCACGTTCGCAATGAGGTTCGAAGCGCCATTGGTGACGATATGCTGTTCCGTGAAGCCCGGTGCAGACGCAACGAAGCTCGACAGCTTGACGACGCGCTTGATCCTGGTGAGATCTCCGCCAAGAGCAGCCTTCGCCTGCGACAGAATGTTGATGGCGCAGAGTTCCGCGGCACGCTGCGCTGCCGGGACGTCGACATCTGCACCGACCAGGCCGCTGACGGCTATCTTGCCGTTTTCGGTGGGCAGCTGACCGGAGATATAGAGCATGTTGCCGCTGATCACGTAGGACACGTAATTGGCGGCGGGCGCTGCTGCCTCAGGCAGAACGATGTCCAGTTCCTGCAGGCGCGTCTCGATCGGGTTCGACATTTCGGTCTCCGGTTTTATTGTAAATTGCCCAAAAATCCTGCATCAAGGTCATAACCTCGGCTGATGGCGTTCTTACAACATCATGCATTGAGTCCAATAGGAGAATGTGAATGCTGCGCACGAGCCTTGGGATGTTCCTTGCCGGCGTGATGAGCGTGCCAGCGGCCTCCGCTGCCCCTATGAGCGCCGATACGGCGGCCCGCCTGCTCATTCCGCATCGCGCCGTCTACGACTTGAAGCTCAAGGATGCGTCCGAGCGGTCCGGAATCGAAGGGATGGTCGGACGAATGGTCTACGAGTTTACCGGCTCGGCCTGCACGGGGTTCACGACCAACTTCCGTCTCGTCACAAAGATAGATACTGGCGAGCAAACCCGCGTCAGCGACCAACAGACCAACACGTTCGAGGATGTATCGGCGCAGCAGTTTCACTTCGAGACCAAGTCGTTTACCGACGAACAGTTGGACAAGGAGGTCGCCGGTGACGCGACGACCGGCGAAACCGGCGTCAAAGTGGACCTGACCGGTCCCGAGGGGCGCGAGGTCGACCTTCCAGCCAGCGCGTTCCCAACTAATCACATGCTTGAAGTGATCAAGAATGCGAAGGATGGCAACCGGTTTTTCGAGGCACGCGTGTTCGACGGTTCCGAGGATGGCGACAAGTCGCTTCTGACCACGACAGTCATCGGAAAGCAGCAGGACCCGCAGAAGGAAGATCTTGATGCAGCCAAAGCCGGCGAGTTCTCCAAGGCAGCGTATTGGCCTGTGACCATTGCCTATTTCAACGAGGCGGCCGCGGGCGATCCGACGCCCGTCTACAACATGTCGTTCAAGCTTTATGAGAACGGCATCACGCGCGACCTGACCATGGACTACGGCGACTTCGTGCTTAGCGGAAGTCTGAGCAAGCTTGAGCTTTTGCAAAAGAGCGACTGCCAGGCAGATCAACGACCCGTTACCAGGTGACGACGGGGTGAATTTGCTGCCGTCCTTCTCTATATAAGCGGTAGTCGAGTATGCACGTCCACCGAGGCGTGGAGAGGAGCGGTGTCTATGAGTTCGATTGGTACCATTCTTTCTGTCGCGATCCTGACAGGAGCCGCCGCGCTGACACTCGCGCCGACGACGGTCTCGGCGCAGGAGTGCCGTACCGATCCCTATCCGGGGATCAACTGGTCGAGTTGCGCCAAGCGCAATCTGATGCTGAGCGGATCCGATTTCTCCAAGGGTAGTCTTGCGGAGGCGGACTTAAGCTTTACCGATCTGCGCGATTCGAATTTTGCAGGTACCAATCTCACCAAGGCGAAGCTTATCCGCACCTGGATGGCAGGCAGCAACGCCGAGGGGGCGAATTTTTCAAAGGTCGAAGCATATCGGTCCGACTTCCAGAAAGTACGCGCCAACGACGCGAATTTCACGAGCGCGGAGTTGGAGAGGTCCAATTTCTCGAAAGCGGAGTTGAACAACGCACGCTTCGAGAAAGCCGAACTCGGCAGGTCGAACTTCGACGGGGCCGTCCTGACCGGCGCAAGTTTCGCCTTCGCAAACCTGGCACGCGCCGACCTGACGAAGGCCGAATTCAAAGGTCCGCTCAATTTCCAGAGCGCCTTCTTCTTTCTGACGCGCATCGAAGGAGTGGACCTGTCGTCTTCGATCGGGCTCGATCAGCACCAGCTGAACGTGGCCTGCGGCGACCGGCGCACGAAACTGCCGGCCGGCCTGACACTGCCGGAAAGCTGGCCCTGCGGCGACCGCGAAATGGACTAGGGCTTCGGCCAGTCCCGCTCTTCCCAAAGACAGGCAGCGTCGAAAAACGCTTGCCTTTGTGGCCGATGCCTAGTATGGGCACGGGCATTCCACACGCAAGGCATGGGATGGTCCGGGAGAAATCCGGTCCGTTCCGCCCGGTGGCAGCCTCGACGAGGTTGCTGTTCGTCTTGCGGAGGTTCAACCGGAAAAGGATAACTAGGCATGGCATTGCCCGATTTCTCTATGCGCCAGCTTCTCGAAGCAGGCACCCACTTCGGCCACCAGACACACCGCTGGAACCCGAAGATGAAGCCGTACATCTTCGGCGATCGTAACAACATCCACATCATCGATCTGGCTCAGACCGTTCCGATGCTGTCGCGCGCCCTTCAGGTCGTGTCCGACACCGTCGCTCGTGGCGGCCGCGTTCTGTTCGTTGGCACCAAGCGTCAGGCTTCCGAGCTGATCGCTGACTCCGCCAAGCGTTCGGCCCAGTACTATGTCAACTCCCGCTGGCTCGGCGGCATGATGACCAACTGGAAGACCATTTCGAACTCGATCGCCCGTCTCCGCAAGCTCGACGAGATCCTGAACTCGGAAGCTTCCGGCTACTCCAAGAAAGAGCGTCTGAACCTCGAGCGCGAACGCGAAAAGCTGGACAAGGCTCTTGGCGGTATCCGTGACATGGGCGGCGTTCCGGACCTGATGTTCATCATCGACACCAACAAGGAAAAGATCGCAATCGACGAAGCGAAGCGCCTGGGCATCCCGGTCGTCGCCATCATCGACTCGAACTGCGATCCGGACCTGATCGACTTCCCGATCCCCGGCAACGACGACGCTTCGCGCGCCATCGCTCTCTACTGCGACCTGATGGCACGCGCTGCCATCGACGGCATTGCCCGTCAGCAGGGCGCTTCGGGCCGTGACCTCGGCGCGATGATGGAGGCTCCTGAAGAGCCTGCTCTCGAAGCTGAAGGCGCAGCCGAAACGGAAGCTCAGGCTTAATTGTCTGAGTCTGGAGCGTTCTGAGACGCTCCGTCTTTTCGAATTCGACCAAGGCCAGAGATATTAATCCCTGGCCTTGGTCGTTTAAGACGATACGTCGCCGTCTACCGTCAGGTGGACGTGGAGACGGTCGCAACCGTGATGGCTTCATCACGATGTCATATTTCCGGGTACATTCGTCCCAATCTTTGGTATCGCCGACGGTTTTCCGGCGACACGCAACTTGAACCGACAAGAGGCACGAAAATGGCTGAAATCACCGCTGCACTGGTGAAGGAACTGCGCGAAAAGTCCGGCGCGGGCATGATGGATTGCAAGCGCGCGCTTGCCGAAAACAACGGCGACATCGAAGCTGCGATCGACTGGCTGCGCGCCAAGGGTATCGCCAAGGCTGACAAGAAGTCCGGCCGCACCGCAGCCGAAGGCCTGATCGGCGTCGCCTCCAACGGCACGTCCGCTGTCGTTGTCGAAGTGAACTCCGAAACCGACTTCGTAGCGCGCAACGATGCGTTCCAGACCATGGTTCGCGGCATTGCCGATGTTGCCCTGACCACCGACGGTACCGTCGACGGCGTCAGCGCAGCAATCTATCCGGCTACCGGCAAGACCGTCTCCGACACGATCAAGGATACGATTGCCACGATCGGCGAGAACATGAACCTGCGCCGCTCCGCGCTTCTGTCCGTCGAGGACGGCGTTGTTGCGACTTACATCCACAACGCAGCGGCTGACCGGCTCGGAAAGCTCGGCGTACTCGTTGCCCTGAAGTCGACCGGCAACAAGGAAGCGCTGAACGCCATCGGCCGCCAGGTTGCCATGCACATCGCAGCCACCAACCCGCTCGCCATCCGTTCGGAAGAAGTCGATGCCGCTGTCGCCGAGCGCGAGCGCAACGTCTTCATCGAACAGGCCCGCGAATCCGGCAAGCCGGAAGCCATCATCGAAAAGATGGTCGACGGCCGCATGCGCAAGTTCTTCGAGGAAGTTGCTCTTCTGTCGCAGGCTTTCGTCATCAACCCTGACCTCACCGTCGGTGACGCCGTCAAGGCTGCCGAAAAGGAAGTCGGCGCGCCGATCGAAGTCACCGGCATGGCACGTCTTCTCCTCGGTGAAGGCGTCGAAAAGGAAGAAAGCGATTTCGCAGCAGAAGTTGCAGCAGTCGCCAAGGGCTGATTGCTGCCTTCACGCGCATCGCAAGGCGCTGTAGTCGTTGAAAACCTGAAGGGCACCGGTGACAAGCCGGTGCCCTTCGTGTATCCGCATCCCGTTTGATCACTCCGTCCGTTTCGCTTTCAAGGAGCCACCATGTCGCAACCGATCTACAAGCGTGTTCTGCTCAAGGCCTCCGGTGAAGCACTGATGGGAAGTCAGGGCTTCGGCATTGACGTCGAGGTTGCCGACCGGATCGCATCCGATATCGCCGATGCCTGCGCCATGGGCGTCGAAGTCGGTGTCGTCGTCGGCGGCGGCAACATTTTTCGTGGCGTGGCCGTAGCCTCCAAGGGTGGCGACCGGGTGACCGGCGACCACATGGGCATGCTCGGCACCGTCATCAACGCACTGGCGCTCGCAACCTCGCTGCGCAAGCTCGACATCGAGACGGTCGTCCTGTCGGCTGTCGCCATGCCGGAGATCTGCGAAAGCTTCTCGCAGCGTCGCACGCTGCATCATATGGCGCAGGGCCGTGTGGTGATCTTTGCCGGCGGTACCGGCAACCCGTTCTTCACCACCGATTCTGCTGCGGCGCTGCGTGCTGCCGAGATCGGCGCAGAAGCGATATTCAAGGGCACGCAGGTCGACGGCATCTATTCCGCAGACCCGAAGAAGGACCCGACCGCGACCCGTTTCGAAAAGCTCACCCACAGTGAAGTGCTCGACAAGGGTCTTGCCGTCATGGACGTCGCAGCCGTTGCGCTGGCGCGTGAAAATTCCATTCCGATCGTCGTCTTCTCTATCCACGAGAAGGGCGGTTTCGCACAAATCTTGACCGGCGGCGGTCGCAAGACCATCGTATCCGACAACTGACACGCGGTTCGTTGCCAAGAACCGACCGCCAAGAACAATAGGGAGTTCCTGCTGATGAGTGGAGTAGATCTCAACGACATCAAGCGCCGTATGGACGGCGCGATCACGGCCTTCAAGAGCGACATCTCATCGCTGCGGACGGGCCGTGCTTCCGCAAACATCCTCGACCCTGTCACGGTCGAAGCCTATGGTTCGCGCGTGCCGCTCAACCAGGTTGCAAACGTGACGGTTCCCGAGCCGCGCATGCTGGGCGTCTCGATCTGGGACAAGTCAATGGTGGGTGCTGTCGATCGTGCAATCCGCGAATCGAATCTCGGCCTCAACCCGATCGTCGATGGCCAGAACCTGCGTATTCCTTTGCCGGAGCTCAACGAAGAGCGCCGCAAGTCGCTGGTGAAGCTTGCCCACGAATACGGCGAAAAAGCCAAGGTTGCGGCTCGCCATGTCCGTCGTGACGGTATGGACGGGCTCAAGAAGGCTGAGAAGGACGGTTCCATCGGGCAGGACGAAAGTCGCGCCCAGTCGGAAAAAGTGCAGAAGATGACGGATGACACGATTTCCGAAGTCGACCGCTTGCTTGCCGACAAGGAAAAGGAAATCATGCAGGTATAACCTGCTCCGCGACGCCGCAACGTTGCGGCTGCGAAAGGAACGGCATCGATTATGGCGACCCCCGAACTTGCGATCATCCCTCGGCATGTCGCCATCATCATGGATGGCAACGGACGGTGGGCCAACAAGCGTGGGCTTCCCCGTACCGTTGGTCACAGCAAAGGGATGGAAGCCGTTCGCGAAACGGTGAAGGCGGCAGGCGAGGCGGGTGTGGAGTATCTCACCCTTTTCGCCTTTTCGTCGGAGAACTGGAGCCGTCCGGAAGCCGAGGTGAACGACCTGATGGGGCTTCTGCGCCGCTTCATCCGTCGCGACCTCGCCGAACTGCATCATTCCAATGTTCGCATCCGCATCATCGGCGACCGCGTCAAGCTGCGCGGCGATCTTCTTCCTCTGCTTCTGGAGGCCGAGGAGACGACGCGCAACAACACCGCGCTGACACTTGTGATCGCGTTCAATTATGGCTCGCGTGACGAGATCGTCCGTGCGACGGTGAGCCTTGCAAAGGACGTGCGCGCAGGCCTTCTCGATCCGGAGGCGATCGATGCGGCGATGATTTGCGGGCGTCTGGACACCGCCGATATTCCAGACCCGGACCTGATCATCCGCACCAGCGGCGAGGAGAGGCTTTCGAACTTCCTGCTTTGGCAGGCAGCCTATTCCGAGTTCCTGTTCATTCCCGAATATTGGCCGGATTTCGACAAGCAGCTCTTCTTCCAGGCCCTCAAGGTCTACGCCTCTCGCGACCGCCGGTTCGGCGCCGTGTCGGCCACTCCCACCGCGGTCGTCGGCTGATGTCGGGAGAATTGAAGAATCGTCTTCTGTCGGCAATCGTGCTTGCCATCGTGGTCCTGGCCGCGACCTGGGCAGGTGGTCTCCCATTCCGGGCCGTCGCAGCCGTGATCGGCGTACTCGTCTATTACGAATGGTCCACGATCACTCGATTGAAGGACGTGGATTTCCAGGGCAACGCCTTCGGTTGGCTGATCGTCGTCCTTGTCGCTTTGAATGTTCTCGGCGGTGACGACCAGATGTCGATGCCGCTCCTTGGCGGCGGCGTGATAACAGCCATGCTGTTTGTCGTTCTGCGCAAGCGTAGCTGGTGGCTGCCATCAGGCATCCTCTACGCAGGCTTGAGTACGATCGCCATTGCCGCGATCCGGGGTGAAAACCAGATCGGCCTGATGGCGATGCTGTTTCTGTTCGCCGTCGTCTGGTCCACGGACATTCTCGCCTATTTCATCGGCCGCAAACTGAAGGGGCCGAAACTCGCGCCACGAATCTCGCCCGGCAAGACATGGTCCGGCGCGATCGGCGGTACTGTTTCCGCCGTTATCGCGGGATCTGCGCTGAGTGGTGTTGTGTTCTCGGACTTCTCGCTTTGGACGGCGTTCATGGCGCTCATCCTGTCTGTCGCGAGCCAGATCGGTGACCTGTTCGAATCCTTCATCAAGCGCCGATTCGGCGTGAAGGATTCCAGTCATCTCATCCCCGGCCACGGTGGTGTGATGGATCGCGTCGACGGTCTCGTTTTTGCCTGTTTCGCGGCGTTTCTTCTCACACTTGCGCACGCCGCCTGGACAAGCCATGTTGACGCAAGCGTCGCGGCCTATCTTTTCGGCCTCTGATAAATGTCGGTCCTTGCGACCGCTGGAAACCGGAAACTGAAATGGCCATCCTGACCTTCGTTACGGGTTACATCATCCCCTTCATCCTCGTCCTGTCGCTGCTCGTCTTCGTGCACGAAATGGGCCACTACCTTGTCGGCCGCTGGTGCGGCATCCGCTCGACTGCGTTTTCCGTCGGCTTCGGACCGGAACTGATCGGGTTTACGGACAAACGCGGCACACGCTGGAAGATCTCTGCGATTCCGCTTGGTGGGTATGTGAAATTCTTCGGCGACGACGATGTCGCGAGCATGCCCGATGCCAAAAGCGTCTCACATATGACCGAGGCGGACAAGGCGCACACGCTGGCCGGAGCCAAGCTGTGGAAACGCGCGGCGACCGTGGCTGCCGGACCGATTGCCAATTTCATTCTGGCGATCGCAATCTTCGCCGTCCTGTTCAGCGTTTACGGAAAGGTCATCGCCGATCCCGTGGTCGCCGAAGTGAGGCCTGACAGCGCCGCGGCAGAAGCCGGTGTGCAGACGGGGGACCGTCTGGTCGCGCTCGATGGCAGTCGCATCAAGACGTTCGACGACGTCCGCCGCTATGTCAGCGTGCGTCCGGAAACCCCGATCACCGTCACCGTTGAACGCAACGGGCAGGACATCGACCTGCCTATGGTGCCAAAGCGCAGTGAGATCACCGACCAGTTCGGCAACAAGGTCGAGCTCGGCCTGATCGGCATCGTCACCAACGAACAGCTGGGTAATTTCAGGACCGAAACCTTCTCGCCCCTCGAGGCAGTGGCGGAAGGCGTCAAGGAAACCGGAAATATCGTCACCGGCACATTCCGCTACATCGGCAACCTCGTGACCGGTCGCATGAAGGCTGATCAGCTGGGCGGTCCTGTCCGGGTCGCACAGGCATCTGGCCAGATGGCGAGCCTCGGCTTTGCCGCCGTTGTGCAGCTGGCAGCCGTACTGTCAGTTTCCATTGGATTGTTGAACCTGATGCCGGTTCCTGTTCTGGACGGCGGGCATCTGGTATTTTATGCAATCGAGGCCATCAGAGGCAAGCCGCTGGGGTCTGGTGCTCAGGAGATCGCATTCCGGATCGGACTGGCCATGGTGCTTAGCCTGATGGTGTTTGCGACATTCAACGACATCAGTAATCTCATCGGTTAACCCCGTGAGATCGTTGAAATAACCCTTTATTTACCATGTTTGCATGTGGTGCGTGGCGATATGGCCACGCATCGAAAGGAAGTAAATAGAAATTAACGCGATATCTTGCTTGTAGGGCAAAAGCAGGTAAAACGACACACGTGGCCGGAGTCGGGTTCACCCGCCAAGGGACAACGGGAAAAGGTAAGAAGTGAAAATGAAGGCTGGTTCAAAGTTCTTGAACGCAGTGTCGGCGGTTGCGCTGTCTGCTAGTGTTGTTGCGTCGGGCGCCGGTGTGCTGGTGCTTGCCTCTGCTCCCGCTGCCGAGGCAGCTACCATTCGTAGCGTACAGGTCCGCGGCGCTCAGCGCGCCGGCGAAGAAGCTGTCCGTTCGAACCTTACAATCCGTCCCGGCGTTGCATTCGCCGCGAGCGACATCGACGAGTCTGTGAAGCGTCTCTATGCGACCGGATTTTTCTCCGATGTCCGCATCAGCGTTTCCGGTAGCGCGCTTGTCGTTACCGTCAGCGAAAACAAGCTGATCAACCAGGTCGTCTTCAACGGCAACCGCAAGATCAAGGACGACAAGCTCGCTGGCGCCGTTCAGACGCAGCCACTTGGCCCTTACAACCAGTCCATGATCAACGCCGACATCGAGCGCATCCGCGAATCGTATCGCGCGATTGGTCGTAGCGACGTTGAAGTCACGACGCAGACCGCCGATGTCGGCCAGGGCCGCGTCAACCTTGCCTTCGTCATCAACGAAGGTGACCGCACCAAGATTGCCAACATCACCTTTGTTGGAAACCAGGCCTATGGCGACGGTCGTCTGAAGTCGACGATCATCACCAAAGAATCCGGTCCTCTGTCTTTCCTGACCCGCAAGGATGTCTACAGCGAAGACAAGCTGCGCGCCGACGAAGACACGCTCCGCCAGTTCTACTACAATCACGGCTATCCGGATTTCCGGGTCGTGTCGTCGCAGGCGGTTCTTGATGAGTCGACTAACCAGTACAACATCACCTTCACGGTTGAGGAAGGTGCTCGCTACCAGTACGGCAACATTGCCGTTGAATCGACGGTAGAAGGCATCTCCGGTCAGGACCTGGAGGGTCTCGTCGAGACCAATTCCGGCAGCACCTACGATGCCCGTGAAATCCAGAAGACGATGGATGCGATTTCGAAGCGCGTCTCGTCTGCCGGCTATCCGTTTGCGCGTGTCACGCCACGCGGCGATCGCAACTTTGAAAACCACACGATCGGCGTCTCCTACATGGTCGACCAGGGCGAGCGCGCCTATGTCGAGCGTATCGAGGTTCGCGGCAACACCCGCACCCGCGACTATGTTATTCGCCGCGAGTTCGACTTCTCCGAAGGCGATGCGTTCAATCAGGGGATGATTGCCCGCGCCAAGAAGCGTCTTGAGGCGCTTGGCTACTTCACCACCGTCAACGTGACGACGCAGCAGGGCAGCTCTGCCGACCGTGTCGTCGTGATCGTGGACGTCGAAGATCAGCCAACCGGTTCGTTCGGTATCGGTGCAGGTTACGCTGCTGGCGGTGACGGCTTCCTTCTCGAAGCATCCATCGAAGAAAAGAACTTCCTCGGTCGTGGCCAGTACATCCGCGTTGCGGCAGGTGCCGGTACGGACGACGCGCGCAGCTACAGCATCTCGTTCACCGAGCCTTACTTCCTCGGTTACCGTCTTGCTGCAGGCTTCGACATCTTCAAGAGCACGACCTCTTCGAACGATTACTACGACTATAGCGAACAGGGCATCACCCTGCGCGTAACGGCGCCGATCACTGAAGAGCTGGCGACGACGTTCCGCTACACCTACAAGACGATCAAGTACGAAGAAGACGGTGCTTTTGGTGGTGACGGCCTGCCGTTTACGCTTGATGACAAGGTGTCGCAGACCTACGCGAACCTGATCGACGAAGGCAAGTATACGCAGTCGTCAGTGTCGCAGTCGCTTGTCTACAACTCGCTGGACAGCCAGACGCTTCCACGTGAAGGTCTGTTTGCATCCTTCACGCATGAATATGCCGGCCTCGGTGGCGACTCCGACTTCTACAAGGTCACAGCCCGCGCCCGTTACTTCCACCTTCTTTCGACCGAAGCCGATCTGGTTGGTTCGATTGCCGTCGGTGGTGGTCATGTGTTCAAGACCGGTGATGATCTGAACGTCTTCGATCAGTTCACGATCGGCGGTCGTCAGATCCGTGGCTTCAAGAACGACGGTATCGGTCCGCGCACGGACGACCACGGCGATGCTCTCGGTGGCACAAGCTACTTCAATGCCTCGGCTGAAATGACGATGCCGATGCCGCTCATCCCGGAAGATGTCGGTTTCCGTGCCGCTGTCTTTGCTGACGCCGGTTCGCTGTTCGGCAATGAAACCAAGACTTTCGGTGACAAGGTCAACGGCACCGACATGTCGATCCGCGCCTCGGTCGGCGTTGGTGTCATGTGGGCTTCGCCTTTCGGCAACCTGCGCGTCGATTACGCCGAGCCGGTCGTCAAGGAAGACTTCGACGAGAAGCAGCAGTTCCGCTTCAGCATGGCGAACCAGTTCTGATCGTCTCCGGCCGCGAAAGCGGCCGGAAACCTGTTCTGGAGCTCAGGGTTCATGGACCATAACGAATTTTTCCCGCCTCATGATGGCGTGAGCCTGCGCGAGCTGGCCGCCCATCTTGGGGTTGAACTGCTTGACGAGCGTGCCGGTGACGAACTGGTACGGTCTGTCTCGCCCGTCGCGCGTGCGCGCAAAGGCGATATCTGCTACATCCTCTCCAGGAAAAGCAGCGCCGATCTCGAGACCTGCGAAGCGTCGGCAATCCTTTGCGATCCGGGCCTGAAATCCATCATTCCAGATCACATTCCGGTGCTTGCGACGAAGAAGCCGCATACGGCTTTCGCAGAGGCCGGCGCGCTTCTGCATCCCATAGCGCTTCGTCCATCACCGGTAACATCGCAGTCCGGCATTTCTCCGGCGGCCTTTGTCGATCCGACGGCGAGGCTCGAGGCTGGTGTCGAGATCGAGCCCATGGCGGTGATCGGTGCGCGTGTCGAAATCGGCAGCGGCACACGGATTGCTGCCGGCGCCGTGATCGGTGCTGACGTGAAGATCGGCCGCGACTGCACGATTGCCTCGGGCGCCAGCGTGCTGTCGGCACTGATCGGCAACAACGTCATCATCCACAATGGCGCCCGGATCGGTCAGGACGGCTTCGGCTATGCGCCCGGCCCGAAAGGCATGCTCAAGATCGTGCAGGTCGGTCGCGTCATCATCCAGGATCATGTCGAGGTTGGCGCCAATACGACGATCGACCGCGGCACGATGGATGACACTGTGATCGGCGAGGGCACCAAGATCGACAATCAGGTTCAGGTTGGCCATAACGTCCGCATCGGTCGCCATTGCGGTATCGTGTCGGGCGTCGGCATTGCCGGATCGACCCGTATCGGCAATGGCGTGATGATCGGTGGTGCGAGCGGCGTTAACGGTCACATCTCGATCGGTGATGGCGTGCAGATCGCTGCAATGAGCGGCGTGGTCGCCGATATCCCGGCCGGGCAGACCTATGGCGGAATTCCGGCGCGGCCGATAAAAGACTTTTTGAGAGACATGGCGGAGATCATGTCGCGTTCCGATGACCGGGCGAAACGCCGAGGAGATAAGAAAAATGACGGATGAGACCAAGCCGGAGCTCGGCGCGGCCGACATTCAGGAAATCATGCGCCTTCTGCCGCATCGCTACCCGTTTCTCCTGGTCGACAAGATCATCGAGATCGATGGCGACAGCTCGGCCGTTGGCATCAAGAACGTGACGGCAAACGAGCCGCATTTCACCGGTCATTTTCCCGAGCAGCCGATTATGCCGGGCGTTCTTCTCGTCGAGGGTATGGCACAGACTGCCGGCGCGATCTGTGCGCGCAAGCAGGGTGGGGCCGGCAATCTCGTCTACTTCATGACGATCGACAACGCGCGTTTCCGCAAGCCGGTCGTGCCGGGTGACCGCGTGGAATTTCATGTCGTGAAGCAGAAGCAGCGTGGCAACATCTGGAAGTTCCATTGTGACGCCAAGGTCGATGGTCAGCTGGTTGCGGAAGCCGATATCGGCGCCATGATGCGCAAGGAAAGCGAATGAGCATGATCTCGGCCAGCGCGCGCATCCACCCTTCGGCCGTGGTCGAGGATGGCGCCGTGATTGGCGAGAACGTCGTCGTTGGACCGTTCTCCCATGTCGGCCCGCGCGTGGTGCTGAAGGACAATGTCGAGCTCATTTCGCATGCGGTCGTCAGTGGCAATACCGAGATCGGCAAGGGATGTCGGATCTTCCCGATGGCGGTCATCGGTGGTGTGTCGCAGAGCCTTCACGAAGCTGGTGAGGATTCGAGCCTGACCATTGGCGACAACTGCACGATGCGCGAAGGCGTGACGATGAACACCGGTACGACGGGCGGTGGTGGCAAGACGGTCGTTGGTGACAATTGCCTCTTCCTTGCAAATTCGCACGTCGCGCATGATTGCCAGCTCGGCAGCCATATCATCATGTCCAACAACGTGATGCTGGCTGGTCACGTGCAGGTCGCCGATCGTGCGATCCTGGGCGGTGGCTGCGCCGTTCACCAGTTTACCCGCATCGGTCGGCAAGCCTTCATCGGTGGACTTTCCGCCGTCAACTACGACGTCATTCCGTTCGGCATGCTGAACGGCAATCCCGGTCTTCTGGGTGGCCTGAACGTCGTCGGCATGACCCGCGCCGGCATTGATCGCGCAACGATCCATATCGTTCGTCGCGCATTCAAGAAGATCTTCGAAGGCGAGGCAAATGTTCGCGCCAATGCCGCAGCGATCCGCGACGAGTTTGCCGATTGCCCGGAGGCCATGGAAATCATCGATTTCATCACAGCCGATAGTGACCGCGCGATCTCATCGCCTTTCCGCAGGAAGGGCTGATGGTCGCGGCCGGCGCCCCTGGCCAAGCGCGAGAGGGCCGGCTGGCGATTATCGCCGGTAAAGGCTTTTTGCCAGCCTACCTGGCGGATGCCGCACGTGTTGCAGGCGAAGATCCGTTCATCATCCAGCTGAAGGATGAGGCGGATCATCGCTTTGACGGGTTCGACCATGTGTCGCTCGGCGTCGGCGATCTTTCAGGGATCGAGAAGAGTTTTCGCGAAAGAGGCATCCGTCGCGTCGTGATGTCGGGCGGCGTCGCAAGGCGCCCCGAATGGCGCGACATCCATCCAACCTTCAAGACCCTGATCAAATTGCCCTCCGTCGTGCGCACACTGCTATCAGCCGGCGATGACGCAGTGCTGCAGATGGTTATCAAGTTGATCGAGGCCATGGGTTGCGAAGTTCTGGGTGCCCACGACATCGCGCCGGGCCTGCTGGCGAAGGTCGGTCCGCTTGGCCAAGTGTCTCCAGGCGGTGACGATCTGCGTGACATCGAACGCGGTGTCGAGGCTGCGAGCGCACTCGGCAATCTCGATATTGGCCAGGGCGCTGTCAGCGTCGGCGGCCGCGTTGTGGCACTCGAAGGTGTCGAGGGAACCGACCGGATGATGCAGCGCGTTGCCGAACTGCGCGCCGAGGGGCGTATCTCCACGCGCCGCAAGGGCGTGCTCGTCAAGCTCTGCAAGCTCCACCAGGATATGCGCGCGGACCTGCCCACCATCGGGCCATCCACCGTCGAACATGCCGTCGCGGCCGGGCTGGCGGGCATTGCCGTGGAAGCGGGCAGGGCGCTGGTGCTGGAAGAAGCAAAGCTGATCAAAGCTGCTGATGCCCACGGCATTTTCGTCTGCGGCATCGATCAGGCCCTTCCGTCGAGAGGATTGTGATGAACCAAGGTTTGAAGGTTGCGATCATCGCCGGCGAAGTGTCGGGCGATCTCTTAGGGGCAGACCTCATCGCAGCACTGAAGGCGTCCTACGGCGGTCCCGTCGAACTGATCGGGGTGGGCGGTGATGCACTGTCGGCCCAAGGCCTTCAGTCGCTGTTCGATTTCTCCGAATTGTCGATCATGGGCATCACCCAGGTGCTCGCGCGTCTTCCCAACCTGATCCGTCGCATCAACCAGACGGCGGCTGCGATCGTCGCCGCAAAGCCCGATGTGCTTGTCATCGTCGATAGCCCTGACTTTACCCACCGAGTGGCAAGAAAGGTGAGGGCGGCACTGCCGGATCTGCCGATCGTTGATTATGTCTGCCCGAGCGTCTGGGCCTGGAAGGAATATCGTGCCAAGGCGATGCTCTCCTATGTCGACCTCGTTCTTGCCGTCCTTCCGTTCGAGCCGGAAGCGATGCGGAGGCTGGAGGGTCCGAAGACAGTGTTCGTCGGTCACCGGCTGACCAATGATGCGGATCTCCTGAGGGTCCGTGCTGCTCGCGCCGAGAGGCCGGTCAAGACCTCCGCCGACAAGAAGACGATCCTCTTGCTTCCGGGCTCCCGGTCAGCCGAAATCAAGGCACTCCTACCCGTGTTCGGCGAGGCTGCGCGCGAGTTTGCGGATCGCAATGGTGAGACCCGGTTCCTGCTTCCGACGGTACCGCGCCGGGAAGAACTGGTGCGTAAGATGGCCGCAGATCTGCCGGTTCATGTCGAGATTACCGCGGATACAGCCGGAAAATGGGCTGCCTTCGCAGAGGCGGACGTGGCGCTGGCGGCTTCAGGGACGGTTATCCTGGAACTGGGGCTTGCGACGGTTCCTGTTGTCTCGGCTTACAAAACGGACTGGCTGATCAAGCTTCTGGCCGGCCGCATCAAGATCTGGACCGGCGCACTTCCGAACCTGATCGCCGACTACCCGGTCGTTCCCGAATATGTCAACGAGGTCGTGCGACCCGGAAGCCTCAGCCGCTGGGCGGAACGTCTGTCCGCCGACACGCCGGAGCGCCGTGCGATGCTCGACGGTTTCGCACTTGCCTGGCAGAGACTGGACGTCCCTGTTCCGCCTGGAGAGGCCGCAGCAGGTGCGGTACTTGAACTGTTGGACAACAAAAAACCCGTTCATCGCTGAACGGGTTTTTCTTTTCGCAAAGCCTAATTCAGCGCCTAGCGCTTCGAAACGGGCGTGTAGTCACGCTGCGCTTCGCCGGTATAGAGCTGGCGCGGACGACCGATACGCTGCTGCGGATCTTCGATCATTTCGGCCCACTGGGCGATCCAGCCGACGGTACGCGCAAGCGCGAACAGAACGGTGAACATCGTCGTGGGGAAGCCCATCGCCTTCAAGGTGATGCCCGAATAGAAGTCGATGTTCGGGTACAGCTTCTTCTCGATGAAGTAGGGGTCCGTCAGAGCAATCTTCTCGAGTTCCATGGCGACCTGCAGAAGCGGATCGTCCTTGTGACCGAGTTCCGCCAGCACTTCATGCGTGGTCTTCTGCATGATCTTGGCGCGCGGATCGTAGTTCTTGTAGACGCGGTGACCAAAGCCCATCAGACGGAACGGATCGTTCTTGTCCTTGGCACGGGCGATGTATTCCGGAATCTTGTCGACAGTCCCGATCTCGGTCAGCATGTTGAGCGCTGCTTCGTTGGCGCCGCCATGAGCGGGGCCCCAGAGGCAGGCAATGCCGGCAGCGATACAGGCGAACGGGTTTGCACCCGAGGAACCTGCGAGGCGAACCGTGGAGGTCGACGCGTTCTGTTCGTGATCCGCGTGCAGGATGAAGATGCGATCCATGGCGCGCGACAGGACCGGGTTGACCTTGTATTCTTCGCACGGCACGGCAAAGCACATGCGCAGGAAGTTGGAGGCGTAATCCAGGTCGTTCTGCGGATACACGAAGGGCTGGCCGATATGGTACTTGTACGCCATGGCGGCGAGCGTCGGCATCTTGGCGATCATGCGCAGCGACGCAACCATCCGCTGGTGCGGATCGGTGATGTCGGTGGAATCGTGATAGAAGGCCGAGAGAGCGCCCACGCAACCGCACATGACGGCCATAGGATGCGCATCGCGGCGGAAGCCGGTGAAGAAGCGGCTCATCTGCTCGTGAACCATGGTGTGCATGGTTACGCGATGATCGAAGTCCTTCTTCTGGGCAGCCGTCGGCAGTTCTCCGTAGAGAAGCAGATAGCAGGTTTCCAGAAAGTCACCCTGTTCAGCAAGCTGCTCGATCGGGTAGCCGCGGTGCAGGAGAACACCCTTGTCGCCGTCGATATAGGTGATCTTGGATTCACAGGATGCAGTCGACGTGAAGCCGGGGTCGTAGGTGAAGGCACCGGTTTGCTTGTACAGGGCTGCGATATCGATAACATCCGGCCCAATGGTGCCCGATCGCACCGAGAGGTCGACTGTCTTATCACCAAGTACGAGATTTGCGCTTTGTTCCGTCATTCTGATCCTCCAACCTGTTGGCGGCATGGCGCCCAGAAAGCGCCATAAGAGTTAAGCGTCGCAAGTTAGCTATATGATCCTAAAGGTGATGCCAAGCGCTCCTGCGACATTTTGTGCAGCGCGAAAATAATTTAGGCAGGCCACGTTTAAAAGATGCCCAACCTCATGGTGTAAGAGGCCGTAACGTGAAGGAAAACCGCAGCTTGGCGAATGTGTTGACGAGGAGAATATAAACGCGCAGGTTGCGTTTATCAATCACCGTCTCTGCAGCGGAGCCGGCGGGATAAACCATCATGGCGAATGGCGGAGCGATTTTTGAGGCAGCCAGCAGCAAGCCGGTGATGCTTGCTTCGACACCCCACGCAATCGCACTCTGGATGCCCGAATCGGCATCGCAGACAATGCCCGCGGAAGTCCGGAATGATGGTCGAAACGACCATCATTCCGAGGATGTTTTCAGGGTATACGTGGTCAGAGACCGGCCCGTTTCCAAATGGCTGTGCACGTCGTTGAGCGAGGAGGTTTCCCACGGTCATGGGTTCCTCTTCCTGCCTGTCTTGCTGGGTGCCGGCGCTGCGATCTGGTTCGCACTTCCTTGGACGCCATCGCCATTCATTCTCGCAACCATGCTTGCGATCTCGATGGTGACCGCAGGGCTGACACGGTATCGCGCGCATCCGCTGTCTCGTGCCAACCTTGTACTCTGCATGCTTCTCTCCGGTTCTGCGCTGGCAGCGCTCGAAACCTGGCGGTGTTCGACGGTCGTGCTCGATTCGCCCGTCACGACGACCATCAGCGGGATTGTCGAACGACGCGAAGCGGATGCACAGCGCCGCTGGCGCTATATCGTGAGGATCGAGCAGACATCTGAGCCCACGCTCGCTCGTCCCCCGCAGCGGGTGTCGCTTCTTGCCAGAAGCCAACACGAACCTGCAGACATCGGAGAGCGCGTTTCCGGCCGTGCCCGTCTGTCGCCACCCTCTGGCCCGGCGCTTCCCGGATTGAACGATTTCGCCTTCTCCTCCTACTTCGATCAAATCGGGGCCGTTGGCTTCTTTTACGGCGCGCCTAGCGTACAACCGGCGATCGATGACCAACCCGGGTTATGGTCGGACATGCAGCGAGGGCTTTTTGCGCTTCGCAGCGCAATCGGCAATCGCATCCGCGATACGGTCAAGGGGGATGCGGGCGCTTTTGCTGCCGCAATCGTGACCGACGAGCGCCGTGCAATTTCCCGTGAGACGACCGAGGCGCTTCGTCTGTCCGGGCTGGCCCATATCGTCGCGATCTCAGGCCTGAACATGGCGCTGGCAGCCGGTATCTTCTTCGTCGGCGTCCGCTCCGTCCTGTCGCTGTTTCCAGGCTTTGCGCAGGCCTATCCGATCAAGAAGTTTGCCGCGTTCGGTGCGCTTGTCATGGCGACCGCCTATTACCTGATTTCCGGGTTCGGGGTTTCCGCCGAGCGGGCCTATATCATGATGGCGGTGATGCTGGTCGCCGTGCTCGTCGATCGACCCTCCATCAGCCTTCGCAACGTCGCCCTTTCGGCAATCATTATCCTCGCCATCTCGCCGTCGGAGATTTTGGGTCCGAGTTTCCAGATGTCGTTTGCGGCAACCGCGGCACTGGTGGCAGGGTTCGCCCTCTGGACGCGATATTTCGCGAAAGGTAAGGAGGATACAAAAGGTAGCAACCGGTGGATAACGGGTGTCGCGGCGACGTTCCATTTCATTGCCGGGATCGTGGTGACGTCGCTGATCGGCAGTACTTCGACGTCGATCTATTCGATCGAGCATTTCCACCATCTGACCACCTACGGCGTCGCGGCCAATCTCGCGGCCATGCCGATCATTTCCTTCGTGGTGATGCCGGCAGGGCTTGTTGGCATGTTGCTGATGCCGTTCGGGCTGGATGCTCCCTTTCTGTTCATCATGGGCGAGGGGTTGCGGATCGTCATTCGCATTGCCGAGATCGTCGCCGCATGGGGCGGCGATATTGCCATCGGCCGGCAGAACCCGCTTTTCCTGCCGCTGGCGACGGCAGGCTTTCTGCTTCTGACGCTGCTGCGCACGCAGATGAGGCTGAAAGGCGCGCTGTTCATGGCGGTGGCTTTGGTCTTTGCGGTCCGCTCAGGCTCGGCGCCGAGGCCTGATATCGTCATATCCGAAGACGGCGCATCGGTCGGCGTGATCAAGGACGACAAGATCACCCTCAATCGAACCCGACCGCCGGGATTTATCTTCGATCAATGGCGGCGAGCGCTGGTGCTTGAGACCGGAGAACAACCGCTCGCCTTGCCGGTTCTTGCCTCTTCGGAACCAGCGGGAGGTGCCAGCCTTGCGAAAAGCGATGACAAACGCCCTAGACCACATTCGCGACCGGATTTGACGGGCCGGGAAATCGAATATGTCAGGGGCTTTCTTCAAGCATTCACGCCCGGACGATTTGCCTGTCTGCCGAAAATCCTGTGCGCGGTGCAGACTGCTCAGGACATCCGGATCGTCACTGTCGAAGACAACCGATACACCGGTCTTGCCTGCGATTTCGGTCGGATCATCGTCTCGCCCGGCGCACGCTTCGATACTTGCCGCTCCGGCGCCTTGCTTCTCAGCGGGCGGACGTTGCGCCGGACTGGCGCACTGGAAATCACCATTATTCCGAACGCGACAGCGCCAGACATCAAGATTACGGCGGCGATGCGAGACAGCGCACAGACCTCAAGCCGTCCGTGGAGCGTCCACCGGTTCTATGACTGGCAAACGCGACAATTCGACTTTGGCATCCCGGAGGCTGTTGCTGCGCATCTCCGGGATGACAGCGTTCTCAATGATAGCGGCGAATAAGGCCGACAAGCTTGCCCTGGACCTTCACCCGGTCGGGCGGGAAGATGCGGGTCTCGTAAGCGGGGTTTGCCGCTTCCAGTGCGATCGAGGCACCCTTGCGGCGAAACCGCTTCAGGGTCGCTTCTTCCTCATCGACCAGGGCAACGATGATATCGCCTGGACTTGCGGTGCTGGTATTCTTGATGATGACGGTATCGCCATCGAGGATGCCAGCATCGATCATCGAATCGCCCTTCACTTCGAGCGCGTAATGATCGCCGGAACCCAGCATCTCGATCGGAACGGCGATGTCATGGGTGTTGTTCTGGATCGCGGAGATCGGCACGCCGGCAGCGATTCGACCCATGACCGGGATGTTTGTCGAGAACGGATTGTCCGCCATGACCGGCGCCGGCTTCTGAGCGACGACCGGTTGCGTTTTGCCAAGGCTTCCCTCGATGACACTGGGAGAAAAACCCCGTCGCGGATGAAGGTTCGCCACATAGGCGTCAGGCAGCTTGATCACTTCGAGCGCGCGTGCTCTGTTCGGCAGACGGCGAATAAAGCCACGCTCCTCGAGCGCGGTGATCAGCCTATGGATGCCGGACTTCGATGCAAGGTCGAGAGCGTCCTTCATTTCGTCAAACGACGGCGGCACGCCTGATTCTTTCATCCGCTCGTGGATGAACAGAAGTAACTCCTGTTGCTTGCGTGTCAGCATGGATGGGACCCTCAGAATTGGAAACAAATGCAGAACGGACGCTATATGTTCTATCTGTGTTCCGCAAGCCCCAAATTTTTGCTCAAGAATAGTCTCATTTCAGCGTTCGATCACGTATTCAGTTCGTGCGCAGCACTTGCCGAGTTTCCCGCGATAGCCAATGTTCTGCGGAATAAGACTTTGGGGGTGTAAGTGGGTAACAAGTCAGTCGATCATTTGGTTCTGCCCGTTGCAGATCTGGCGTCAGCGCGGGGGAGGTTGACCGCTCTCGGCTTTACTGTGGCACCTGAAGGTGTTCACCCTTTCGGCACAGCCAATGCCTGCATATTCTTCGCGGATGGCTCGTATCTCGAGCCGCTGGCCATTGTGAACCGTCGGCAAGCCTCGCTTGCGGCAAAACGAGGCAACGTGTTCACCGATCGCGACATCCGCTTCCGCGGCCAGCGGAAAAGGGAAGGTCTATCGGCGGTGGTCGTCGGGACGCAGGATGCAGCGGCCGATCATATCCGTTTTGTGGACGGGCACATGTCTGCGGGCGAGATGCTTCAATTCTCCCGCCCGATGCAGTTGCCCGATGGTGGGGAGAGCGAAGTCTCATTCCGTCTGGCGTTCGCGGCAGTCCCCGAGGTCGATGACATCTTGCTGTTTTCCTGCCAGCGAATGGCCGCATTACCGGCAGATCGCGGTGGTCTTGATGAGCACGCAAACGCCGTTACAGGCCTTCGAGAGATCGTATTTTCTGCAGATGACCCGCTGGAGTTTCTGCCGCTTTTCGAAACCGTGTTCGAGACGCAACCCGAGCAAGGGAAAGACGGTCTGTGGATCGCAGCTGCCAATGCCGGCATCCGCATTCAATCCAACGACACGTTCAGCGACGAGTTCCGGTCTTCGATGAAGCCCTTGTTATCGTCGCGCCTCGCTGCGCGCGGGATCATCTTCAAGACCACCGATCTCGCCGTGACAGAGATCACCCTTGCTGCTAATGACGTCGCATTCATCCGCAGGGATGGCCGCGTGATCGTGTCGGCAGCCCCGGGGCAAGGTGTGGTTTTCGGTTTCGAGGAATAGTGAAATGACAGTCTCCGCCAATTCTGAAGTGTCCGTGGGCGAGGGGAGTTCGAAAGTCGTTTTCTCAAACACGGCAAAGCTCTCGCTGATTGCCGGTCCCTGCCAGATGGAAAGCCGTGATCATGCTTTCATGATCGCCGGCACGCTTGTCGAACTCTGCAAGAAACTCGGCATCGGCCTCGTCTACAAATCCTCCTTCGACAAGGCCAACCGCACGTCGATCTCCGGCAAGCGCGGCATCGGCTTGGACAACGCGATGGCGATCTTTGCCGATCTGAAGACGGAATTCGGCTTTCCCGTTCTGACCGACATTCACACTGAAGAGCAATGCGCTCTCGTGGCGGATACGATCGATATCCTGCAGATCCCCGCCTTCCTGTCGCGCCAGACGGACTTGCTCGTCGCGGCCGCAAAGACGGGTTGCGCGATCAACGTGAAGAAGGGCCAGTTCCTGGCACCCTGGGACATGAAGAACGTCCAGGCGAAGTTCCTCGAAAGCGGCAATCCCAATGTGATGCTGTGCGAGCGCGGTGCCTCGTTCGGCTACAACACGCTTGTCTCCGACATGCGCTCGCTGCCGATCATGGCGGCTCTCGGAAGCCCCGTTATTTTTGACGCAACCCATTCCGTGCAGCAGCCCGGCGGCCAGGGCGGTTCTTCCGGCGGCCAGCGCGAATTTGTCGAAACGCTGGCGCGGGCAGCCGTCGCCGTCGGCGTTGCTGGCGTCTTTATCGAAACCCACGAAGACCCTGACAACGCACCGTCCGACGGTCCGAACATGGTCCACCTGAAGGACATGCCGCGCCTTCTGGAAAAGCTGCTGGCCTTCGACGCCATCGCAAAAGGCTGACGGCGTCGAAAAACCGCCGAATTGACTGGATTGTAATCCGCGTGTCATCGACGATCGCACAATGTCGATGACACGCCTGTTCGCTGAGCCTGCGAATTCAGGCTCGCACATTAACCGAGGAGAGACCCTTGACCGCCATTACCGACATCATCGCTCGCGAAATTCTGGACAGCCGTGGCAATCCGACCGTCGAGGTGGATGTTTATCTGGAAGACGGCTCGATGGGCCGCGCCGCCGTTCCGTCCGGTGCCTCCACGGGTGCGCATGAAGCCGTCGAACTTCGCGATGGTGGCAAGCGCTATGGTGGCAAGGGCGTCGAAAAGGCTGTCGAAGCCGTCAACACCGAGATCTTCGACGCGATCGGCGGCTTCGATGCCGAAAGCCAGATCCACATCGACAAGACCCTGATCGCGCTCGACGGCACCCCGAACAAGTCGCGCCTGGGTGCAAACGCCATTCTCGGCGTCTCGCTTGCCGTTGCCAAGGCCGCAGCCGAATCGTCCGGCCTGCCGCTCTATCGCTATATCGGCGGCGCCTCCGCCCATCTTCTTCCGGTCCCGATGATGAACATCATCAACGGCGGCGCTCACGCAGACAACCCGATCGATTTCCAGGAATTCATGATCATGCCTGTCGGCGCCGAGACGCTGAAGGATGCCGTGCGCATGGGCGCGGAAATCTTCCACGTCCTCAAGAAGGAACTGGCAGCGCAGGGTCACAACACCAATGTCGGCGACGAAGGCGGTTTCGCACCGGGCCTGAAGAGCGCTCCGGAAGCGCTCGATTTCATCATGAAGTCGGTCGAAAAGGCTGGCTACCGGCCGGGCGACGACGTTCACCTGGCGCTTGATTGCGCAGCCACCGAGTTCTTCAAGAACGGCAAGTATGAGCTGGAAGGCGAAGGCCGTTCGCTCGAGCCGGAAGCAATGGCCGATTACCTGGCAGAACTTGCCGGCAAGTACCCGATCATCTCGATCGAAGACGGCATGTCGGAAGACGACTGGACCGGCTGGAAGTATCTGACTGACAAGATTGGCTCCAAGGTGCAACTGGTCGGCGACGATCTGTTCGTGACCAACTCGGCCCGTCTGCGCGATGGTATCCGCCAGGGCACAGCCAACTCGATCCTCGTCAAGGTCAACCAGATCGGATCGCTCACCGAGACGCTCGATGCTGTCGAAACAGCGCATAAGGCGAGCTACACGGCCGTCATGTCCCACCGTTCGGGTGAGACGGAAGACTCGACGATTGCGGATCTCGCCGTCGCCACCAACTGCGGACAGATCAAGACCGGTTCGCTGTCGCGCTCTGATCGTCTGGCCAAGTACAACCAGCTGATCCGTATCGAGGAAATGCTTGGGCCGCAGGCCGCCTACGCGGGCCGCTCGATCCTCAAGGCCTGATCATTCCGGTCGACTGAGGCAGACTATCCGAGAGCCCGCGCCATCTGCGCGGGCTTTTGCGTTTTACAATTCGTGATCGCACCGTACCAAAAACCGATAGGTCAGCATTGTTGACCTGTCGAAACTTATGTAAACCAAAGCCAAGAATATTGAAATAAAAGGAAACGCCCGTGCTTGATTGGGACCATATTTTCGCGACACGCTCCAGCCGCATGAAAGCGTCCGAAATCCGCGAACTGCTGAAGCTTCTGGAGCAGCCGGATATCATTTCCTTCGCCGGCGGCATTCCGGATCCGGCATTGTTTCCGGCCGAGGAATTCCAGAAGGCCTATGCGGATATCTTCTCCGGCGCTCAGGTGAACTCGGCGCTGCAGTATTCGGTCAGCGAAGGCTACAAGCCGCTGCGTGACTGGATCGTTGCCGATGTCGCCAAGATCGGCATCGACTGTACCGCCGACAACGTCTTCATCACGTCAGGATCCCAGCAGGCGCTCGATTATCTCGGCAAGCTGTTCCTGTCGCCCAACGATACGGCGCTCGTCACATGGCCGACCTATCTCGGTGCGCTCTCGGCATTCAATGCCTATGAGCCGACCTACGATCAGCTCTCGGTCAACGGCAACCGCACGCCGGAAGCCTATCGCGAGACGGCGTCGAAAGCCGGTGGCTCCGTGAAGTTTGCCTATCTGTCCGCCGACTTCTCCAATCCGACCGGCGAGACGATTGATCTTGCAGGCCGTGAAAGGCTTCTGGCACTCGCCGACGAACTCGACATTGCGATTCTCGAAGATGCCGCATACCAGAACCTGCGCTTCGACGGCGAACCGGTTTCGCCGATCCTTGCGCTCGACATCGCCCGCAGCGGCGGTATCGAAAAGACCCGCACGATCTACAGCGGCAGCTTTTCCAAGACGCTGGCACCTGGCCTGCGCGTCGGCTTCGTCATCGGAGCGATGCCGGTCATCCGCAAACTGGTGTTGTTGAAACAGGCGGCCGATCTGCATTCGTCGACGATCAACCAGATCGCCGTCGAGCATGTCGCTTCGCGCGGTTTCGATGAACAGGTTGCCAAGATCAAGCGGGTCTATAGCGGTCGCCGCGATTCCATGCTGGCGGCACTCGCGAAATACATGCCGAAGGGAACGACATGGACAAAGCCCGAAGGCGGTATGTTCGTGTGGCTGACGCTGCCGGAGGGCATGGACGGTGCCGAGCTTCTGGCGAAGTCGCTGGCAACCGAAAAGGTCGCCTTCGTGCCCGGCAAGGCGTTCTACGCCGACGGCAGCAACGCCAACACGCTGCGCATCAGCTTCTCCTGCGCCAACGACGAGATGATCGACGAGGGTATCAAGCGGCTCGGAAGACTGATCGGCAATGCCGAGACCCGCGAGCACGAAGCGCTCCCGATCATCTGAATATCGGTGTACTGAGAAAGGCGAACCAGCGATGGCTCGCCTTTCTCACATACTGTTGGCGACCTGTTCACCTGCAGGTGACGCTCGGCTTGGGGCGCCGCCTATCGTGCCGACGCGGCCTTCTCCGAGGCGCCCAGCACGTCCGACCGTAAACGACGCCAATCAAATCACCAGGCGGTGACGTTGATCAGGGGTTGCGCCACGGGACGCCGTCGGGCAGTTTTGCGCCCGGTATATGAGGAGGAGTTTGCATTGGCGCGTCCCTATAGCATCTATGACGTTTTCACCGACGCTAAGCTTTCCGGCAACCCGCTTGCGGTCATCTTCGATGCAGACGGTCTCGACGATGGCGCAATGCAGGCCATTGCCAAGGAGATGAACCTCTCGGAGACGGTGTTCGTCCAGACGTCGACAAACACTACCCATTCAGCAAAGCTGCGAATCTTCACACCGGGCCGGGAGCTCCCGTTCGCGGGACATCCGACGGTCGGGACGGCCATCGCCCTTGCCGAGCGCACCCACGGGCGCGACAGCGATCTCGATCTGGTCTGTGTCCTTGAAGAGGCGGTCGGTCCGGTTCGGTGCGCCGTGCGTCTGCGCCAGGGGGAGGTGGGGTTCGCCGAGTTCGATCTGCCAAAGAAGTCGCAGCGGATCGACCTCGCCCTGAACCGTCAGGGCATCGCGGACGCGCTCGGCGTCGAGCTGACGGATATCGGGTTCGAAAACCACGTCGCGTCGATCTGGAGCGCCGGTGTGCCCTTCCTGATGATCCCGCTGCACAATCTCGCAACTGTCCAGGACATGGAATTCGATGCGCCGCTTTGGGAGAAGGTCGCTCCCTTCGTCGAGGGTGCGCTCGCTTCGGCCTATGTCTATTGCCGCGGCGGCGTTCATCATCAGGCGAAATTTCATGCCCGAATGTTCTCGCCGGATATGGGCATCGCTGAAGACCCAGCCACGGGTGGGGCGGTAGCGGCATTGTCCGGCGCGATCCATCATTTCGACGGCCTGCCGGATGGGCATCACCCCCTTCTTATCGAGCAAGGCGTCGAGATGGGACGTCCGTCCTTTATCCATCTCCATATCGATGTGCAGGAAGGGGCCATTGCAAAAGCCCGGATCGGCGGACAAGCGATCCGACTTGCCGAAGGCGTTATCGAAATCTAGGCGATATTTTTCAACCCGTTGATTTTGTTACCATAAGTCCGGATATCCTCGCAAAGGCAGTTCGCTCGCGCAAAAAAGAAGCTGCTGATCCAACAAATTTCGCGGGAGGTGCTGGACAAGCCCAAACTTCCTCTTTATACGGCCCTCACACCGGCGGAAACGACGCTTCGCCAAACCGGTTACGGGTGATTAGCTCAGTTGGTAGAGCAGCTGACTCTTAATCAGCGGGTCGTAGGTTCGAGCCCTACATCACCCACCAAATCAATCCTTTACATCGAAATGTTCAAATGCCGGTTTCACCGGCAGATGGCGTTTCCGTTACCGTCGACGACGCAGTTTCGCTGCGTCGCGCCGACGCTTCCGGGGCGTGGTGAGGGCCGTTCCTCGATGACACCGGGTCTGCGTCCACCCATATGTCCCGAGACGCCATCGCCTCGTGGCGTTACCTCGAAATTCTCGTTTCCATAGGTGCCGTAATATCCGCCCGTCCCATCCGGCTGGATTTCGGTATTGCGAAATTGCTGTGCTTCAGCGGGTAAGGCGGCGAGCGTGAGCGCCAAGGCAGCGATCAGGGTTCTCATCGGAATCTCCTTCCGTATGATAGTCTATCACAATCTGAATAGTGCAATCTGGGGCTTCCTGCCGAGCAAATGTCGGCTTTTTTGTACCACCTTGCATTTGTCTCGGGCGAGGTTGCAATTCGTTCGGAACCCTCTGCGCGCGCATGCATTTTGTCCGCATGTTGAAAATCTGCGGAGCATCCTCGTCGTGAAAGCGATCCTTCTACTTCTGAGCGGGCTTGTCTTGGCCGTCACGGTCTTCTTGAGTGGCGTTGCGGCTACGGCCTATCTCATTGCCGAGCCGGCGCCTCATCGCTTTTCCAACGTTGACCATCCTGATCTCTGGACCTCGACACCCGTGGTCGTGAGCAGCGGCGATCAGCGTTACGAGCGGATTGCTGCTGTGACCGCAAAGATCGATTTGCCGGCGTCGGATGCGCAGGGGCAGCCCGTAGCTGCCCAGGACCAGGCGACGGATGCGGTGGACGGCGTCCAGACGGCTTCCTTGGATGAGGCAGACCAGGCGTCGGTAGATCCTGTGTCCGATGCATCGGTTAACCAGGCGCATGCCGACTGGTGCTTCGCGCGCTACCGTTCCTACAGGCTCGAGGACAACACCTACCAGCCTTACAGGGGTGGCCAGCGTCGGGCTTGCCAGTCACCGGTCGCCATGTCGCATGGTCAGGACAACATTGTTTCTGGCAACGAAGACACCGGCATCGAAGAGCAGGGGCTGGTTCAGCAGGTCAGCGCCACGAGCACGATGATCGGGCGTGGTCAAGACGGCCGTCTTGTGCGTGAAACTGACCGCTCGTCTTCGCCGCAAAACGCCTCATACGACGCAACATCCATGGGGAACCCGGCGCACGAGGAGTGGTGCCTGTCGCGATATCGTTCATACCGCGCCAACGACAACAGCTACACGTCCTACGGCGGCATGCGCCGCACGTGTCAGTCCCCCTACGGATGAGACCTAACTCAGCCCGTTTTCAGCAATGTGACCTTCGGCTGTTCGTCTTCCTTCAAGCCTTGAACCAGTTTGGCGAGCCAATCCACGAAGACCCGGACCTTGTTGGAAAGGTGCCGGGTTTGCGGGTAGACGATGTATAGCGGCAGCGGTTCGCACTCCCATTCGGCGAAGATCTCGATGAGTTCGCCCCTCTTCACGTGCTCCTGGACCATGAACCGCGCTGCCTGTGCGATCCCGAGACCCGCGACCGCCGCGTTGACGTAGGAGCGCGCATCATTCACCGAGACGACGTAACGCGGCATGATCTCCAGCGTCTCGTCCTCTTTGCAAAAGTCGAAGGTCATGATCCGGCCGGCCGTCGCGTTGAGGTAACCGACAGAGAAATGGTCGGTCTCCAGATCTCGCGGATGGGTCGGCATACCGAATCGCTCAAGATAGTTCGGGGATAGGTAATTGCGCATGCGAAGCTCGCCGACTTTGCGCGCAATCAGCGACTGGTCCTTGGGCGTGCCGCCTCGAAGAGCACAGTCGACATTTTCAGCAATGTAATCGACCAGCCGGTCGCCCACCCCGATATCCAGCTGGATCTGCGGGTAGCGCTGGTAGAATTCGCACAAATTGGGGATTACGACGAGGTCGGCGAACGCCCCTGCCATCTCGACACGCAGTCGGCCCGTGGGCTGGTTCTGCGATTTCGACATCGTGCCGTCGAGTTCTTCAAGTTCCGACAGGATCTGTACGGCGCGCTCGTAGTAGAGTGCTCCATCGGTCGTGACCATGACCCGACGTGTCGTGCGGTTGAGGAGCTTCGTGCGCAGATGCGCCTCTAGACCCTGGACCATGTTGGTGGCCGTGGTCTTGGGAATATTGAGGGTCGCGGCAGCACGCGTGAAATTGCCCGTTTCGACGACGCGCACGAAGACGCGCATAGAGGAAAGCTGGTCCATCGTTGATCCCGTTCGAAAAGTTGTATTATTCGCCTATCCGGAACAGTGTTGCCGATATCAGCGACTTGTGAGTTCTGTCAGGAACAATAATATCAGGGTCAAGTTATTCGGCAAGATGCCTTTCGCCAATGTGGCTTTTTGGCTCCATAGCGAGGAGGACTGGATGACGGACTGGAACAAGAACGCGGATATCGAATGGGCAGGCCTGCCCGTTTCCATACACCGTTACGAAGGCCAGCCGGCAGCCAAAGTCGCGCCGATTCTACTCTATCTGCGCGGATCCGCATTCCAGCAAGGTGGCCTGCGGGACCGTGAAGTGCCGATCGGAAAAGTCTTCTCGGAGGCGGGTTCGATCGTTGTCGAGGCGGATTATGGTGCCGCCTCGGGCAACCTGTTTCCGCAGGCAATGGAATGCGCCTTCGCGGCGCTGACCTATCTCAGCAGCAACCGCAAGCGCTTCGGGTCCGCCCGTTCCCCGCTTTTCGTTGCGGGCGATGAGGCAGGCGGCAACGTGGCGGCGGGTGTGGCTTTGAAGGCGCGAGACCAATTGCCGGGCGAGCTTCGGGGACAGATCCTTCTGTCGCCGATGATCGATCCGATGATGGCCTCGAAATCGTTTCGTCGAGCCGACGAGATCGGCATGCGCGAGAAATGGTCCGACGGTTGGAGCCATTATCTGCGTTCGGCCTGCGGTTTCCAGCATCCCTATGCTGCGCCCTGTCTGTGTTCGCGGCTATCCGGTCTTGCGCCGGCTCTGGTCGTGAGCTCGGAAGACGATCCGCTGCATGACGAGGTTGTCAACTATGCGGACCGGCTCGAAGCCTCGGGCGTCTCGGTCAGGCAGAAAATATTCCCGAAAGGCGCAGGCTGGACGGGTGTCTACAAGGGCGGGCAGGGGAACTGGATGGCGGGTCTATCCGCCGAGTTCAAAGGCTTCGTCGAAACGTTGAGTGAATAAGCAGACGTCGATTTCTAGCGTTTGACAACGGTTTTCTCCTCCTCCCTGGGGCAGGACCGTCAGGAGATTATGATTATGTTGAAGATCAAAAACTGGGCCCCGTGGGGCGCCGGAATAAGTGTTGCTGCGCTCATTGCAGGCGCTTCGCTCTCTATCGATACGCCGACAGGCGCCCATGCGGCGCCCGCGGAAGCGGCGGCTCAGCCGGCGGTGCCGGTCACGGTTGCCGCCGTGCAGCCGAAGAACGTCACCACCTGGCAAGAGTTTTCCGGCCGTCTGGAAGCTGTTGATCGCGTCGAGGTTCGCCCAAGGGTGGCCGGCGCAATCCTGTCCGTGCATTTCCGTGAAGGCGGTCTCGTAAAGGAAGGCGATCTTCTGGTCTCGATCGATCCCGAGCCCTACAAGGCAGCCGTCGCTCAGGCGGAGGGACAGATGGCATCCGCCCAGGCAAGGCTCGATTATGCCGAGACCGAGCTCGAACGGGGCAAGACGCTCGCCTCGCGCAACACCATTTCGCAGAGCGATCTTTCGCAGCGTCAGAGCGCCCGCGCCGAAGCGATTGCCAATGTCCAAGCAGCAAGGGCAACGCTGAAATCGGCGCAGATCAATCTGGATCATACCCAGATTCGTGCCCCGATCTCCGGGCGTGCAGGTCGCATTGAAGTCACCGTCGGCAATCTCGTGGCGGCAGGCTCTGCCTCGGCGGTGCTGACGACGCTCGTGTCGAGCAGCCCGATCTATGCAAGCTTCGATGCAGCCGAAGAACTGGTGGCCCGCACACTGGCCCAGGTCGACGTCAAGGACGGCGTGCCGGCGATTGGCGACGTTCCGGTTGAGGCCAGCACGCTCGCGTCAACGACGCCTGTCCGCGGCAAGCTGCAGCTGATCGACAACGAGGTCAACGCGGCAAGCGGCACGATCCGCGTCCGCGCCGTCTTCGACAATCCGGGCGGGCGCTTGATCCCCGGTCAGTTCGTGCGGGTCCGCATGGGTGAACCCAAGGCCGAAGATCGCCTTCTGGTCAGCGAAAAGGCCATCGGGACCGATCAGGACAAGAAGTTCGTGCTGGTTGTCGAGGCGGGCGACAAGGTCGGCTACCGGCAGGTTCAGCTCGGATCGGTGATCGATGGTCAGCGGATCGTCGAAAAGGGCCTTTCTGCCGGCGATCGTGTCGTCGTCAGCGGGCTACAGCGCATCCGCCCGGGCGCGATCGTGGCGCCGCAGGACGAAGTCGCCACCAAGTGACTTGATGCGGTCTGCTTCTCCCTAACTGGAGGGGCGGGCCGCAACCACAACTACAATTGCGAGACACGGTAAGCACTCGCGGCCTGCACAGGCCGCGAGAGGGGAGCCTGTTGTTTCTGTTCGACCCTGGAGAGAGGGCTTAGACAATGAATATTTCAAGATTTTTCATCGACAGACCGGTTTTTGCTGGCGTCCTGTCGATCCTGATTGTGGTCGCCGGCCTGCTTGGCATGCGCGCACTTCCGATTTCCGAATATCCGAACGTGGTTCCGCCTTCGGTCGTGGTGAAAGCGACCTATCCCGGCGCCAATCCGGTCGTGATTGCCGAGACGGTTGCGACGCCGCTAGAAGAGCAGATCAACGGCGTCGAAGACATGCTCTACATGTCGAGCCAGGCCACATCGGACGGCGTCATGACGCTGACGGTGACCTTTAAGCTCGGCACAGATCCGGACAAGGCGCAGCAGCTGGTGCAAAACCGCGTCAGCCAGGCTGAACCGCGCTTGCCATCCGAGGTGAGGGCGCTCGGCATCACCACGATCAAAAGTTCGCCCGACTTCATCATGGTCGTCAACCTTGTCTCGGATAGTGACCGTTATGACCTCACCTACCTTCGCAACTACGCGACGCTGAACGTCAAGGATCGGCTGGCACGGATCGAAGGCGTCGGCCAGGTGCAGGTTTTCGGTGCCGGCGACTATTCCATGCGCGTCTGGATCGATCCGCAAAAGGCTGCCGAGCACAATCTCGCGGCAAGCGATGTGACGGACGCGATCCGCGCGCAGAACGTCCAAGCCGCAGCCGGCATTATCGGCGCCTCGCCGAACCTGCCGGGCACCGACCTCCAGCTCAACGTCAATGCCCAGGGACGTTTGCAGTCGCCCGAAGAGTTCGCCAACATCATCGTCAAGAGCGGCGCCAATGGGGAGATCACAAGGCTCCGCGACGTCGCACGCGTCGAAATGGGCGCGGCCGACTATACGCTGCGGTCGCTTCTAGACGGACGCCCGGCCGTTGCCATTCCCGTCCTGCAGGCTCCTGGCTCGAATGCGATCGAGATCGCCGATACGGTCCGCGCGACCATGGATCAGCTCCAGCTGGCGATGCCGGAAGGCGTCAAATACGAGATCGTCTACGACACCACGCAGTTCGTCCGCTCGTCGATCGAAAAGGTCGTCGATACGCTTCTCGAAGCCATTGCGCTGGTCGTCATCGTCGTCATCGTCTTCCTGCAGACCTGGCGTGCCTCGATCATTCCGCTGATCGCGGTTCCGGTCTCCATCATCGGCACTTTCGCCGTGATGTATGCGCTCGGCTTCTCGATCAACGCGCTGACGCTGTTTGGCCTCGTGCTTGCGATCGGTATTGTCGTGGATGACGCGATCGTCGTCGTCGAGAATGTCGAGCGCAATATCGAAAACGGGCTCAATCCGCGTGATGCCACCTATAAGGCGATGCGCGAAGTCTCCGGCCCGATCATCGCGATCGCGCTCGTTCTTGTCGCCGTGTTCGTGCCGCTCGCCTTCATCTCCGGCTTGTCCGGCCAGTTTTACCGGCAGTTCGCGCTCACCATCGCCATCTCGACCGTGATCTCGGCGATCAATTCGCTGACCTTGTCCCCGGCACTGGCAGCTCTTCTGCTCAAGGGGCATCATGCGCCGAAGGACCGGCTGACGCGGGCTATGGACTGGCTGTTCGGCTGGTTCTTCCGCGGCTTCAACCGCGTCTTCGGTTCCGCCTCCAACGCTTATGGCCGCACGGTGGGCGGCCTTCTGTCGCGCAAGAGCATTGTCATGGTGATCTATCTCGCCCTGATCGGTGCAACCTACAGCGTGTTCAACGCGGTGCCGGGCGGCTTCGTACCGGCGCAGGACAAGCAGTATCTGATCGGCTTTGCACAGCTGCCGGATGGGGCAACGCTTGACCGTACCGAAGATGTGGTGAAGCGCATGAGCGACATCGCCCTGAAGCAGCCGGGCGTCGAGCATGCGATTGCATTTCCGGGCCTGTCGATCAACGGCTTCACGATCGGATCCAATTCCGGCATCGTCTTCGCAGTACTTGACGACTTCGAGAACCGCACGACGCCGGAGCTTTCGGGCGGCGCCATCGCCATGGCACTGAACCAGAAATTCGCCGGTATCCAGGATGCGTTCATCGCGATGTTCCCGCCGCCGCCGGTCAACGGTCTCGGCACCACGGGCGGCTTCAAGCTGCAACTCGAAGACCGCGCCGGTTACGGTTACCAGGCACTGGACGATGCAACCAAGGCCGTGATTGCCAAGGCCATGCAGGCGCCGGAACTGGCAGGCATCTTCTCCAGCTTCCAGATCAACGTCCCGCAGCTGTTCGCCGATCTCGACCGCGCCAAGGCCGAACAGCTGGGCGTATCCGTCACCGACGTGTTCGAGACGCTGCAGATCTATCTCGGCTCACTCTACGTCAACGACTTCAACGCGTTTGGCCGTACCTACAGCGTGAGGGTGCAGGCGGATGCGCAGTTCCGCGCCAAGCCCGAGGATATCGGTGCATTGAAAGTTCGTTCGCAATCGGGCCAGATGATCCCGCTTTCGGCGCTCCTCAAGGTGGACGCCCAGACGGGTCCGGAACGCACGACGCGCTACAACGGCTTCCTCGCCGCGGATATCAACGGAGCGCCGGCACCTGGCTTCTCCTCCGGTCAGGCGGAAGCGGCGATCACCAAGATCCTCGACGAAACACTGCCGTCAGGCGTTGCCTTCGAGTGGACCGATCTCACCTACCAGCAGATCCTTGCCGGCAATTCGAGCATCATCGTGTTTCCGCTCGCCCTGCTGCTGGTCTATCTCGTGCTGGCGGCCCAGTACGAAAGCCTGACGCTGCCGATTGCGATAATCATGATCGTGCCGATGGGCGTGCTGGCGGCACTGACGGGTGTCTGGCTGACGGGAGGCGACAACAACATCTTCACCCAGATTGGGTTGGTGGTGCTGGTCGGATTGTCGGCGAAGAACGCGATCCTGATCGTGGAATTCGCCCGCGAGCTGGAGTTCGAAGGCCGAACGCCGTTCGAGGCTGCAGTCGAATCCAGCCGCCTTCGCCTTCGCCCGATCCTGATGACGTCGATGGCCTTTATCATGGGCGTGGTGCCGCTGGTCGTGTCCACCGGTGCCGGTGCGGAAATGCGCGTCGCCATGGGTATCGCGGTATTCTCCGGCATGATCGGGGTGACCTTCTTCGGCATCTTCATGACGCCGGTCTTCTATATGCTGGCGCGCCTGATGACCGGAATGCGGCCCCTGCGGCAGCACGGTTTGGAGGCGCCGCCCGCTCTCTCTCCAGCGGAGTAGCTGGCCTCCAGGCCCTGCGGGTTCTTCCTCTGGAAGGATCCGCAGGGCATTTTCAATTGTGCCAAGCCATAATGGGCCAGGGTTAACCTTACCCCGTAACCATTGGTAAAGGCTGTGATTGCGCTGCTTACCAATCGGTGGCAATCAGTTCGCACGCCCCTCGTAGCTCAAAGCCAGAGCAGCTGCTTCGTTTGCAGCCGATCCAGGTTCAATTCCTCGGCAGGGGCACCATCTTCCTTTCTCGCTAGATCGCGCCACCATCGATCACCAGTGTCTGCGCAGTTATGGCAGCCGCGGCGCTCGACGCGAGAAACAGACACGGGCCCACGACATCCTGCGCCACCAGGCTGCGTTTGAGGCACTGGCGCCCAATCATCGCGGCGATGTCCTCATCCTTCAGCCACAGGTCCTTTTGCCGCTCGGTGACGATCATGCCGGGCAGGATGGCATTGACCCGGATATTTTCCGGCCCAAGCCTGCCGGCGAGGCTTTTGGTCAGACCGACGATACCGGCCTTGGCGGTTGTGTAGGATGGCATGCCACCCATGTTGAGCATCCAGGCGATCGATGAGAAATTGACGATCGCACCACCGCCCGCCAACCGCATATGCGGCACGGCGGCTTGCGATGTGAAGAACACCTGCTTCAAATTGATCGCCTGGCTGAGGTCCCAGTAATCTTCGGTGATATCATCGAGATCCCGGCGATCGTCCCAGGCGGCATTGTTCACGAGCACCGAGAGTGACCCCAGGCTTGCTGCCGCATCATCGACCGCATGTTTGATGGCGTCGGTATCGCGCAAGTCCGCCCTTATATATCGGACTGGATGATCGTTGATCGCGGAAAGCCGGTCCGCCAGTGCTGTGCTGGGTTCGTCGGCAATGTCGATAAACGAGACCTTCGCGCCATGGGCCGCGAATCCCTCGACAAGCGCCGCTCCAATGCCGGATCCGCCGCCCGTGATCAGCACGCCGCGGCCGCGCAGATCCGCGTGCCCCATCAAATCCTCATTCATAGGGTTTTCTCCATTCCCATTCTCAGTTCTAACGCTTCGAACCTCGCCGTCAATTGCGCCGGCTCCCTCCTATCTGTAGTCCGGATGCGTATCCGGTCCTGCAAATCCCGTCAGTCTCTCCAAAAGGAATTCCGCATTGTCAGTCTCCCAAAACGTCATCGTCCTGCCGACCAGAGGTTATCGCGGCTTTCTCTTCGACATGGACGGAACGATCCTCAATTCGATTGCTTCCGCCGAACGTGTCTGGGGACGCTGGGCGGCAGAGCAGGGGCTCGACGTGGAGAAATTCCTGCCCTTCATGCACGGCAAGCGCGGCATCGACACGATTACGAGCCTCAACCTGCCGGGTCTTGATCCGGCAGTGGAAGCGGAGAAGGTTCTGCGCGGCGAGATCGACGATGTCGAGGGTATCGTTCAGATACCGGGCGCTGCTGAATTCTTGGCGAGCCTGCCCGCGGGGCAATGGGGTGTCGTGACGTCGTCGCCGCTGGAACTCGCAAAGGCAAGACTTGCCGCAGCTGGCCTTGCGATACCGTCCATGCTGGTCACTGCCGAGGACGTCACGATCGGCAAACCGGACCCGCAGGGCTACAGGCTCGGCGCGAAACGGCTTGGCGCAGACCCTTCCAACGTGATGGTGTTCGAGGACGTCCCTGCCGGCATCAAGGCAGGCGAGGCGGCGGGTGCCGATGTCATGGTGATCACCGCCACCCATACCCACGAGGTTGAGGGCGGGCACTTCCGGATCCCGGATTACACCGGAGTTTCCGTGAGCGTCGCCAACGACGGCCTTATCACCTTTCAGTCCAGAACCTGAGAAGCATGACGCCGGTCATCTGATGACGGTCAGGCCGCACTGCTGGATGTCTTCATGAACTGGACGGTGGCGATCCACAGTATGACGCCGAGGCCAAGCAGGGCGGCGGCAATGGCATACTGGACCGGATCGCGACCGGCCCAGGGACCCGCCAGAAACACGCAGGAGATAACACCGAGAACCGGCAGGATCGTTGGGGTCCGGAAGTGCTTGTGGTCGACCTTGTCCTTGCGCAGGACCAGCACGGCGACATTGACGATCGCAAAGACGCAAAGCAACAGTAGTGCAGTCGTCCCGCCAAGAGCGGGCACGCCGCCGGCAAAGAGAATCAGACAGACGGCGAGAAGCGATGTGAAAACGATTGCGATATACGGCGTGCGGCGTGTTGCGTGCACCTTGCCGAGCATGGCGGGAAGGACATTTTCGCGGGCCATGCCGTAAATCAGCCGGCTTGCCATCATCATGTTGATCAGCGCCGAATTGGCGACGGCAAACATCGTGATGATCGCAAAGATGCTGATCGGGAACGCGGGCGCTCCGGCCTGGATGACTTTCAGAAGCGGTGTTTCCCCTTCGCCCAGTTCGTTCGCCGGCACCAGAGTAATCGCAGAGATTGCCACGAGAATGTAGATCACGCCGGTGATCGCGAGACCGGTCAGCAGCACTTTCGGGAAGAGACGGCTTGGCTCCTTGCACTCTTCGGCCATGTTGACCGAGTCCTCGAACCCGACCATCGCGAAGAAGGCGAGACCGGTTGCGGCGACGACTGGCCAGAACGTTCCGCTGCCTTCCGGTGTGGCGAACGTCCAGGCACGCGACACATCGCCCTCGCCACCAGCAATCGCCCAGAGGCCGATGCCGATGATGATGAGAAGGCCGGTCAGTTCCACAACGGTCAGCACGACGTTGAGCTTTACGCTTTCACCGACACCGCGGAAATTGACCGCTGCCACCAGCGCAATGAAGCCGACGGCGATCAGCGGTACGCCCCAGACCCCGAGATCCAGGCCGAGCGACGTCGAGAAGTTGGCGGCAAACGCCCGCGATGCGGTCGCCGCAGACGTGATGCCTGAGGACATCACGGCGAAGGCGACAAGGAACGTGACGAAATGGACGCCGAAGGCTTTATGGGTGTAGAGCGCAGCACCAGCTGCCTGCGGATATTTGGTGACGAGTTCGAGATAGGAGCAGGCGGTGAGCAGGGCGACAAGAAAAGCGATGAGGAATGGAAGCCAGACAACGCCTCCAACTTCAGCGGCCACTTGTCCGGTCAGTGCGTAGATCCCCGTTCCGAGAATATCGCCAACGATGAACAGCAGCAGCAGGCCGGGGCCCATCACGCGCTTAAGTTCAGGTGTTTCTTCTTTCGCGCCGAACGCCTCTGCCATGACTGCCTCCCAACATGGTCCTACATGGCAACACTAATGGGAACATCACACGATTGTTCCATGTTTGGTATGGTTTAACCGATCACGCCGAGCGTTACAGCCGCGACGACGCCATAGCGAAGCGTCTTGCCGATGAAGACCAAAACAAGAAACGTTGGCAGCGGTTCTTTAAGAACACCCGCGACAACGGTGATGGCATCGCCGCCGATCGGTAGCCAGCTCAGGAGCAGCGACCACTTTCCGTATTTACGATACCACGTCTTCGCCTTCTCGAGCTTGTCAGGCTTGACGGGGAACCAGCGTCGGTCCCGGAACCGCTCCACGCCCAATCCCATCAGCCAGTTGACGACCGAGCCGAGCGTATTGCCGACGGAGGCCGTGAGCACAAGGGCCGCAAGCGCATAGCGATCGGACAGGATGAGGCCGACAAGGACCGCTTCCGACTGCATCGGAAAGATCGTGGCAGCGATGAATGCAGCAAAGAACAGGCCCGCAAAGGCGGCAAGATCGACCATGGAAAACCGGGCTTAAAACGTGGAAATGAAAAAGGGCGGGAAACGACCCGCCCTTTTGTCCGGATGGTGAAACGCCTCAGACGTTGCCGATCTGCTTGGAATCGACGGCTGTGTCGTCTGCAACAGGCTTTTGTGCCTGATGGCGGGTACGCCAGTCGCCAAGGAACAGCAGGATCGGCGCTGCGATGAACACCGACGAGAGGGCAGCGACGAGAATGCCGAACACCATCGGGATCGCGAAGCTGGAGACGGCGCTGCCGCCCCAGATAGCCATTGGCAGAAGCGAGAGGAACGCCGTTGCCGAGGTATAGAGGCTTCGAGCCAGCGTTTCGTTGATCGACAGATCGATCACGTCGCGCAGCGGCATCTTCTTGTAGAGGCGCATATTCTCGCGCATGCGGTCATAGACCACGACCTTGTCGTTGACAGAGTAACCGACCAGCGTCAGCAGCGCGGCAATCGCTGTCAGGTTGAAGTCGAGACCGGTGATTGCGAAGAAGCCGATCGTCTTTGTCACATCGAGCACAAGTGTCGCGATGGCACCGACGGCGAAGGGCCATTCGAACCGCACCCAGATGTAGATCATCATGGCAATCGAGGCGAGCAGGACCGACAGGAAGCCGGCAGTCGCAAGTTCGCCCGATACCTTCGGACCGACGACTTCGGTACGCTCAACCTTGGCAGTCTGGTCGATCTTCAGTACTTCCGTCTTGAGCTTCTCGACGGCCTCTGTCTGGGCGATCTCGCCGCCTGGCTGGCGCTCGACACGGACCAGGAGCCTGTTATGGGCACCGAATTCCTGCAGTGCCACTTCACCGAGACCGAGTTCGTTGAGGCCCGAACGGAAGGATGCAAGATCCGCTTCGTTGGCGGTCACCACTTCCATCTGGATACCGCCGCGGAAGTCGACGCCGTAGTTGAGGCCAGGCGTCACGAACAGCACGAGCGAGGCGATCGACAGGAGAACCGACACGCCGATACCGATGAAGCGACCCTTCATGAACGGGATACGCGTACCATCCGGAACGAGATTGATCGGTAGAAGCGGCTTGATCTCGATCTTCTTCAGCTTGCGCTGTGCGGCAATGTAGATCATCGCGACGCGAACGACCGACACGGCGGTGAACATCGAGATCATGATGCCGAGGCCCATGGTGACCGCGAAGCCGCGGACAGGACCGGAGCCGAACCAGAACAGAAGGACGGTCGCGATCAGCGCCGTGACGTTACTGTCGACGATGGTCGAGTAGGCGCGGGCAAAGCCCGAGTCGATTGCCGCAAACGCGCTCTTGCCCTTGCGGGTTTCTTCCTTGATGCGCTCGTTGATCAGAACGTTCGCATCGACTGCAAGACCAATGCCGAGCACCACGCCGGCGATGCCGGGCAGGGTGAGCGTCGACCCGATCAAGGTGAGGCCGGCAAAGGTCAGGACGACGTTGATGAGAAGCGCAGCGTTGGCCAGAATGCCCCAGCTTCCGTAAAGGAAGAAGATAAAGCAGACGACGAGGACGAAGCCGATGAGGCCGGTGAAGATGCCCATTTCGATCGCATCGGAGCCAAGGTCGGCGCCGACGGTGCGTTCTTCGATGACAGTGAGCTTGGCGGGCAGGGAGCCGGCGCGCAGCAGCGCGGAAAGGGTGGTCGCGTCCTCAGGCGTGAAGCTGCCCGAAATCTGACCGGAACCGCCGGTGATCGGCGTCTGGATGACGGGTGCACTGAGCACCTTGTTGTCGAGCACGATCGCAAACGGACGGCCCACATTGGCCTGTGTGATCTGGGCAAAGCGGGCTGCACCGGCACTGTCGAACCGGAAGGTGACGATCGGCTGGCGGCTCTGCTGGTCGAACGCCGCGCGGGCATCGGTCAGGCGGTCACCGGAGAGTTCGACGCGGTCGAGCACCGGATACTGCTGACCGCTCTCGTCTGCGATCATGGTTACGCCCGGCTGGCCCTGGTCACCGAGAAGGTGGAAGCTCATCTTGGCGGTCGAGCCGAGAAGCTGGCGCAGGCGCGAAGGGTCCTGTTCGCCTGGAAGCTGGACGAGAACGCGGTCCGAACCCACACGCTGGATCGTCGGCTCGGCGACGCCGACCTGGTCAACGCGCTGGCGGATGATCTCAAGGCTTTGCTCAACGGCAGCGTTGATATGGGAGGTGATCCCCGCATCCGTCTGGGCGATGGAAATCGTGTTGTCGCCCTGGCTGGTGATGGAAAGGTCGCTGCCACCAACCGTCGTGCCAAGCCCGATCGGGTTCGCGAGCGTCTGCAACTCGGTGACGGCCTGATCGCGCTGCGCTGGATCGCGAAGCGTAACAAGCACAGCCTCGCCCGAGCGACGGATAGCCGATGTTGCGAGGTTCTTTTCGCGCAGAACGCGGCGTGCATCCTGGATCAGGCCCTGGACACGCTCGTTGATGAGATCAGCGCGGTCCACTTCCAGCACCAGATGCGAACCGCCGCGAAGGTCGAGACCGAGCGACACACGGCTGTGAGGCAGGAAGGAAGGCACGCGGTCGAGGACCGATTGCGGCAGAATGTTCGGCATCGCCACCAGGAAGCCGAACACGATGACAAGGATATAGCTCGCCACCAGCCAGGGTGAATTTCTCATGTTTTAAGATCCTGCTTCGCCCCGGTTGCGCGTTTCGCAGCAAGGGGCCGTATGCGTGTGAGGTTCGACTATCGCGCTTAGGAGACGACGGGCGGTGCGCGCGGCAGCGGAACCGGCCAATGCGTGCCGATAGGATTGGCATCGGTGAGCGCGGATGCAATCGCCTGAGCAAATTCCGGAATCGTCAGTGTCGAGGCGGTGAAAGCCAAAGCGCCGTCTGCGCCGCTCCACTGGCTGGGACCAGCCTCCCTGCGGTCGGCAGTCGCCAGCGTGCGAATAGGATCGCGTTTGCTGGCTTGTGGTGTCTCCGAGCTCTTCTCGCTGGAATGCGCAATGCGCAAAATTGCCTGGCTGTCACGAAGGCCACCAGACAGAAGAGCGACGAAGGCGATCAGCAGTGCCGCGACAAAGACTGCCCATTGCGACGGGAGCTTGTCCTGCGCGCACCGGGCCGTCTCTCGTGTTCCTGCCGGAAACACCGCCATCCGTTCCAACTCCGGAATATTCGTAACACCGAAGAGCCTGCTTCGGAAGAATGCCGCTTCTAAAGGAGAGTGCTGGTACGGTCAATCGCATCACGGCAGGGGATAACCGAAGTTTGACCCGCCTCGCGTCGGGCGCGAACCGGCCTTGACCTCAGTCAACGATTGGACGGGGCTCACCAGCACTTTCGAGCTGGGGGTCCGCGAGCCCCTGACCGGTTATTGCCGGCTGCGACCACCTAACGTTGCTAGCCGGCCTGCTTCAATGGCAGCGCTCTGATTCGACGGTCAATCTCGATTGTATAATAATGAGCGTTTAAACCGCTGTTTCAAAACGAGCCGAAAAGACTATGCAGACTGGATCAGCGGCAAGACTTCGATCGTGCCGTGATAGATCATGGTGATTGCGACATAGACGATCACGGCGAGGCCGAGATAGGCGATCCAGCGGTAGCGGTTGAGCAGGTTCGCCACGAAATTGGCAGCGATACCCATCATCGCAATCGACACGACGAGACCGATGATCAGGACTGCGGAATGCTCCTGAGCAGCTCCGGCAACGGCAAGGACGTTGTCCAGTGACATGGACACATCAGCGACGACGATCTGCATTGCCGCTTGAAAAAACGTCTTTTGCGGCTGGTTGGCGGCCGCAGCGTTGAGCGCGTCGGCGTCTGCCGTATCGTGGGCACGCAGTTCGCTCCACATTTTCCAGCACACCCAGGCGAGCAACAGGCCGCCGACAAGCTGCAGCCCGACGATGCCGAGAAGGTATGAGGTGACCGCTGCAAAGATCAGACGAAGCACGGTTGCGGCCGCGATGCCGAACAGGATTGCCTTCTTGCGCATGTCCGCCGGAAGGCCGGCAGCGGCAAGACCGATAACGATCGCGTTGTCGCCGGACAGCACGAGATTGATGGCAATGACCTCGACGAGGGCAGCCAAGCCAGCAGCGGTAAATAGATCCATGATAGGGAGGCCTGAATGGGAAGGATTGGAGGTAATTTCCTCTATCCGCTTCTTCGCGGTTGCGCACAAGCAATTTACAATTGTCTTTGCGCAAACCGTGGAACGGATGGTCTGCCGGACGATCAGCAACGGCGCTGGGGGGCAGGATATTTACATTCCCCAATTCCACCGTCATCAATGAGGCTACAAACGGGGAAATACCATGACGCTTGAACAGGATATCGCCAGGATCGCCGAGCAGGAAGCGGCCCTGATTTTCGACCGCTTTGGTCCGGACGAAGCCTGGCGACTCGGTTCTTTCCTGCGCGACATGGCGATCGAGAAGGGGCTGCCAGTCGCGATCGGTATCCGGCTTCACTCGATGCCACTCTTTTACACGGCGTTGCCGGGGTCGATGCCTGACAACGAAGACTGGGTTCGGCGCAAGAGCAATGTCGTCCTGCGCTTCTTTCAGTCGAGCTATGGGATGGGTCTGAGAATGACCAGGCAGGAGACAACACTCGAGGCAAAGTTCTCGCTTCCTATTGCCGACTATGCACCGCATGGCGGCAGTTTTCCGATAAAGGTGGACGGGGCAGGCTGTATCGGCGCAGTCACCGTATCGGGTCTCCCGCAGCGAGACGATCACAGGCTCGTCGTGGAGGCTCTGCTGGTGATGATGGGCAAGTCGTCCGACGGTCTTCAACTGGAGCAAGCTTCATGAGTTCTGAAGCGGTTCGTACCCCTGAAGACGTGCTGAATTTCTGGTTTGTCGAACTGGGACCGGAGAAATGGTTCGAAAAGAACCCTGCGCTGGATGTCGCAATCTCGAAGCATTTCGCGGCGACTCACCTGTTTCTGGCGCGTGGAGATCTGGATACGTGGCGAGGTTCACGCGAGGGGCATCTCGCGTCCATCATCGTGCTTGACCAGTTTTCTCGCAATATCTATCGGGGCACACCGCTGGCGTTTGCAACAGATTGGATCGCGTTGCGGGAGGCGAGGCTGGCAGTCGACGAAGGTGTCGATACGGGCGCCGGTCTGCATGAGCGGTGCTTCCTGTATCTGCCCTTCGAGCATTCGGAAGCGCTTGAAGACCAGGATCGCGCAGTCGAGCTTTTTGCTCTCCTCGGCGACGAACGATATCACGACTACGCGGTCAAGCACCGGGAGGTGATCCGTCAGTTCGGCCGCTTCCCGCATCGAAATGCTTTGCTCGGACGCAATTCGACCCCGGAAGAGCTCGAGTATCTTGCTCTGCCGGGGTCGGGTTTTTGATCAGACCTGATCTAGTCAGCGCTTAGCGTCTAAAGGCGCGCGCAACTGCAATAAGTATGCAGGCGCCGATAAAGCCGGCGATGAGGTAGCCAATCCAGCCGCCCAGCACAACGCCGAAGAAGCCGAGAATGGCGTTGGCGATGATCGCGCCGACGATGCCAAGAAGGATGTTCATGAAGACGCCCATATTGCTCTTCATGAACTGTTCTGCCAGCCAGCCTGCAATGCCGCCGATGATGATGGCTGCGATCCAGCCGATGCCTGCTTCTTCCATGTCTTACCCTCACGTTTTGAATTTGCGATTGGTAACGCAGCAGAATGTTCCAAAGTTCCCAAGGAATTTTCAAGCTGTGCAGGACGTCCTTTTCTTCGCCTTGAAGTGCCTCTATTCGTGCCTGCGATTCCGATTGTCCTGAGAAGAGTAGAGACCGGTGCGCGTGAACTCCTTCGATCCCTTGTCGCTGATGACGCGAACGATCCGCGCATCCATGATCGTCCTGCTTGTGACCGCAGCAGCGTTTACGGCCAATGCGCAGGCTCCGCAGACCGGTACGACGTCAACCCCGGCTGCACCGACCCCGGCTGCGCCGGCGCAGGCTGCGCCAACCCCGGCTGCACCGACCCAAGCGGCACCAGCCCAGACCGCGCCGGGCCAGGCAGCCCCCGGGCAGGCCGGGCAACCGCAGGCATCTGCTCAGCAAAACCCACAGTCGATGGTGACGGTCGACTCGATCAATCATGAAATGAAGGAGACATTGGACAGCCTTCGCGGCCGGCTGACCACGTTCAACGATCAGGTCAGGCAGGATACGACCGACGACGGCCGACTGGCCGAGCTTCGCCTGCAGGCGGAAGAGATCGTCGAACAGATGCGCAGCGCGTCTGACACGCTGAAGGCACGTGTCACGCAGATCCAGTCCAGGTTGACGAGCCTCGGAGAACCACCGGCCGAAGGGCAGCCGCAGGAAGCGCCGGCCGTCGCCGAGGAGCGCGGCAAGCTGGTCAATGAGCGTTCCGAGCTGAACCTCATCGTCGATGATGCCAACAACCTGGCCAACAGCGCGACAAATCTCGCCAACACGATCACCAACCTGCGCCGTGCCCTGTTCGCGCAGACGCTGTTTCGTCATACGGAATTGAACGCCGATCTATTCATCGAGGCGGGCAATGCCTTCGTAACTGAAGTGCACAACTTCAACGCGACGCTTGGCAGTTGGATCGGCTTTGTCATCCGCTTCAAGCTGCTTCAGCTTCTGAGCGCCATCGCGCTGTCCATCGGTGCTGCGGCCCTATTCCTCTGGGGCGGCTACCGCATTTTCGGCCGCTTCATTCGTCGCAACGGTCAGGAAGATCCATCCTACATCAAGCGTCTTTCGGTCGCCTTCTGGTCGACCGTGATCCAAACGGTCTCGATCGCGGCCTTTCTGGTGACCTCCTATCTTTTCCTCGATGGGTTCAATGTTCTCAGACCCGATGTGGCGCCGATCATTGCTTCGCTGTTCGGCTTCATCTGGTTCGTCTCGTTTGTCTGGAAGCTCACCTATGGCGTAATGGCGCCGGGAGAACCGGCATGGCGACTGGTGCGCATCACCGATAAGGGCGCGCGGCTGCTGACATTGGCCGTGCTCGTCATGGCGGTGGTCAACGGACTGGATTACCTTCTCGGCGCGATCAGCGAGGCATTGAACTCGCCACTGGTTCTGACGATCGTCAAGAGCCTGTTCGCCGCTGTCATCGTTGGTCTCATCCTGATCGCCATTTCCTTTGTACGGCCGCGCGTTGCCGAGGGCGAGGATCGTGGCGGCAGTACCGGCCATCCGTGGCCGCGGTTTTTCTCCGGTCTGTTGAAGATCATGGGCGGGCTGCTTCTGCTTGCTGTCCTGACCGGCTATATTGGTCTTGCCCGTTTTGTCGCGACACAGATCGTGCTGACCGGCGCGGTCGTCGTCCTGGTCTATCTGGGCTTCCTGTCGGGCAAGGCGATCTCTAAGCAGGGTGCGTTCAAGAACACCGGCGCCGGTCGGCAGCTGGCGGAGCGCCGCAATTTTGGCGAGGTCGCGCTCGACCAGACAGGGCTTGTTGCCGGCCTCGGCATCTATGCGTTCGCCCTGTTTCTCGGCATCCCGCTCATCCTTCTGACCTGGGGCTTCCAGACCACGGATATCGAGGCATGGATCTACAATTTCTTCACCGAAATTCGGATCGGTAACGTCTCCATCTCGATCGTCGGCATTTTCGGCGGCATCCTTCTGTTCGGATTGGGCTTTGTCGTCACCCACTGGGTTCAGAAGTGGATCGACAACAACGTTCTTGCCCGAAGCCAGGTGGATCTTGGTGTCCGAAACTCGGTGAAGACGGGCATCGGCTATCTCGGCGTCGGGCTTGCCGTCATCGTCGGCGTGTCGGCTGCGGGCATTGACCTCTCAAGCTTTGCTCTTGTCGCGTCTGCACTGTCGGTCGGTATCGGTTTCGGCCTGCAGAACATCGTATCGAACTTCGTATCGGGACTGATTCTGCTGGTGGAACGTCCGTTCAAGGTGGGTGACCACGTGGTGACGGGCGCAAACGAAGGTATCGTCAAGCGGATTTCTGTACGTGCGACCGAGATCGAGACCTTCCGCAAACAATCTATCATCGTGCCGAACTCCGACCTGATCAACGCCGCGGTCGGCAACTGGACGCATCGCAACAAGATCGGCCGTTCGGAAATTCCGATCGCTGTCAGCTACAACGCTGACCCGCAACGGGTGATGGACATTTTGCTGGAACTCGTCGACCAGATCCCCGAAGTGCTGCGGAATCCGGAGCCTCACGTCGAGTTCCTGACATTTGGGCCGTCGTCGCTGAATTTCGAGCTTCGTTTCCATCTCGCTGACATGGGCGATGGTCTTCGCATCCGGAACAACCTCAGGATCGCCATTCTGCAGCGCTTCCGCGCGGAGGGCATCGAGATTCCGTTCCCGCAGCAGGAGATCGTCTTCCACCGCGGAAAGCCGGTCCTGCCGGATGAGGGAGATACGGCGGGTGGCGCGTAAAGCCACACGCCGAGAATGGTAAGGTACCGGAATAATACATCATTCACTTTAGGCAGCGGTAACTCGATGACCGCTGCGCTCAAGATGTGAAAGTACTGCCTAATTAACGCTTCTGAAAATTGCTTCGCATAGAGTTAAACAAATGGGGCAAGGATCGGGGTTAAAAGGGTACCATGACATTTCTCGGCATTTCCGGCATGCAATATTCCGGCGAATCTTTGGCGAATGCGCGCATATTGCTTGCGGAAGATTCTAACGTATTTACGTCGATGGTCGGGACCCGACTGAAAGAACTGTTCGGCATCGAGATTGAGATCTGCCGTAACTTCGAAGATCTGCAGCTTGCTTACGATCGCTCCACCGAGCCTGTCACGCTTGCGATCTCCAACATCAACCTCCCGGGTGCTGAAAACGGAGAGGCGCTGGAATACCTGATCGATCTGTCGATCCCGACCATCGTCTTTACCGGCACCTTCCAGCAGGAAACACGCGATAGGCTTCTGGCCAAGGATATCGTGGATTATATCCTGAAGGACAACGTCTTTGCGGTCGACATGCTGGCAGAATCGGTTTGCCGGTTCCTGACCAACCACCGCCATCACGTCCTGATCGTCGATGATAGCATGACCGCCCGCGCATTGCTCTCGAGCCGCCTTAAGCGCTATAATTTTAGGGTCAGTGTCGCCGAAAGCGGCGCCAAAGCCCTCGAGATCCTGAAGAAGAGCCCCGATATCGGTCTCGTCATTACCGACTACAACATGCCCGATATCGATGGTTTCGAACTGACCCGCCGCATCCGCTCGGTTCGCGGTTCCCACGAACTGCGCGTGATCGGCGTGTCTTCGTCGTCGGACCGGCTGCTTTCCGCCCGGTTCCTGAAGGCGGGCGGCAATGACTTCATGTTGCGGCCCTTTATCGACGAGGAGTTCTACTGCCGCGTCAACCAGAACCTGGATACGCTGATCCAGATCCGCACGATGCGCTCGAAGGCTCCAGCAGCCGACGTCAGGAACGTTGCCTGATTTCTTGAGAGCTGCTGAGTGTGCAAAGCGAGCGGCACCCATATCGATGGCGTGCCGCTTTCCAAAAAACTTACACGACGACCCCGGTGCGTGCGGTGTTGAGCGAAAGCTTGCGCTCTGCGCGTTCCTGCTGGGGTGAGCGGTTGTAGACCTCGCGGTAACACTTGGAAAAATGAGACGCCGACACGAACCCGCAGGCGACCGCAACCTCGACGACCGGCATCGAGGACTGCACCAGCAGATGCCGGGCGCGGTCAAGGCGGATCTCGAGATAGTAGCGGGCAGGGGATCGGCCCATTTCCTGCCGGAACAGACGCTCTATCTGGCGGCGGGACAGGCCGACATCGTCGGCGATTTCGACCAGTGACAGCGGCTCGGCCAGATTGTTTTCCATCAGCTCTATGATCTGCAGAACCTTGGAGTTCTGGACCCCGAGCCTGGCACGCAAGGGAAGACGCTGGCGGTCCTGCGGGTTGCGGACGCGATCTGTCAGCTGCTGTTCGCAGACACGGTTGACAAGATTGTCGCCGAAATCCTGGCCGATCAGGTTCAGCATCATGTCGAGTGACGCGGTGCCGCCAGCGCAGGTATAGAGGTTGGAGTCGACCTCGTAGAGATCCGCATAGACTTCCGCCTGTGGAAACGCTTCTGCAAAACCCGGGAGGTTCTCCCAGTGGATCGCGCAGCGCTTGCCGTTCAGGAGCCCCGCCTGCGCCAGAATATGCGCGCCGGTGCAAAGGCTTCCGACAGCCGTGCCGCGGTTATAGGTCTCGCGCAGCCAGGCGTTGACAGATTTGTTGTTGAACTCCTCCACATAGATGCCGGAACACATCAGCACCATGCTGGGGCGATGCTCACCGCTCAGGTGACGGCGTTCGTCTGCAAGAGAGGAATTGACTTCGAGACCGATACCACTGGACGAGTAAACCTTCTCGCCATCGACGGAACAGAGGCGCCAGGTATAGGCGGCGTAGCCAAGCATGCGGTTTGCGATCCGCAGGGTTTCGACGGCGGCTGCAAAGGGCAGCATCGTAAAATGCGGCACAAGAAAGAAAACGAGCGCGCGTTTCTTCGCGTGCCCACGGTTTGTTATATCCATGTCGCTGTTCCCTTCGCTGGCCGCCGTTGATCCGGTCGTTTCTTTAAAAGCGACATTGACACGGAAGGCGGTGACGGAGAAGGACATTTGACGACGGCGAAATGTCAAATTTGCGACGTCCAAAGGTCGCACACACTATAATCTCGTTAACAGGCGATCAAAAAAGACGCAGCCTCAAGACCTGCCTGCGTGTCGCATGCAGGCCATGAGTATTGGGCATCAATGGCGCTTGAGGTCGTTGTCGGTGGATGGCCAACCGATATCCTTGCGGATTTCTGATGGCAGGCCCTCAAGGACCTGTTCATTTTGACGGCGGCGCCATGCGTCTCGCAGGTTTGAAACGGTGCTGCGGGCAAGCCCGAAGTATGTCGCAAATGACGACTGCGATGTTCGTGGCTGTACACTCTCACGATAGGTCATGTTGCTCATCGACTTTCTCCTTGGGGCTCTCGTTCGAGCACTGGACGCCGATTCAATGTGAACTGCGGTCAGTCATCAAAAAAGAGAATTAAAATAATTCATCCCATCAAGATTCGTTTTGTTTTGAGATGGCGTGTCGTGTTTCCAAGGGTGCGACCTGTTTGACTTTCAATCAAACGAAATGATATGGTGCTTAGGTTCAATTTAATTGATGGTGATGACGATGACCGTTCCGTTTCGACCGCCTCTTCCATTGCTCGATATCGACATCCTCAGAACCTTCGTTGCCATTGCCGAGACGGGCAATTTTTCGACTGCCGCAGAAGCGGTTCTGCGAACACCGTCGGCCGTGTCCATGCAGATCAAGAAGCTCGAAGAACAGTTGAAGACGACGCTGTTCCTGCGGGACGCGCGCTCGGTGTCGTTGACGCAGAACGGCGAAATGCTTTTGTCCTATGCGCGCCGGATGCTCGCTCTATCGAACGAAGCGGTCTCGCGGTTCGTCATGCCCGATCTCGCGGGCGTCGTGAGGCTGGGCGCTCCCGATGATATCGCCGAGCGGTTACTCCCAAAGCTCCTGAAGGATTTCGGAGAGAGCTTTCCGGGGATCATGGTCGATGTCACCGTCGACCAGAGCCTGCAATTACGTCGGCGGATGGATGAGCAGCGGCTGGATCTCACCCTGATCAACTGCGCGACAAGGCCGTTCCCGACCACCGGTGAAGTGATCCATTCCGAACGGCTCGTCTGGGCCGGTGCTAAATGCGGCAATGCCTACTTGCGTGATCCGCTACCGATCTCCGTCTGGGAGGATGGGTGCGTGTGGCGGCAGGATGCGATCTCTCAGCTCGATCGCCACAAGCGCTCCTATCGTATCGCCTATGCGAGCTCTCATACGATGGCGCAGCGCGCAGCAGTCGTGTCCGACCTTGCGATCGCACCATTCCCGCTTTCCTATGTCACGAGCGACATGCAGGTTCTGGGCGCCAAGGAAGGGCTGCCCGAACTCATCAGCTTCGACATTCGGCTTCTAACCGCGCCCCATCTCTCGGCCCCGGCCAAGGCTGTCGCGGAAAGCATGAGGGAAGCGTTCGGCGCGCTGGCAACGGCGGCCTGAACTCGGGCATTTCCGTGAGCATCACCAGATCTTCTTGGTGATGCCGTGATAAAGCCATGTCCAGATCGGCGGCGGAAAGCGCAGGGCTGATGGCCCGGCTGGTTCATACGGCTTCAGATTGCCCGTGATCGCATCCTGGATTGCTTTGATTGCGATATCCGTCGCGGATGCCGTCATCAGGAGCGGATAGGTTGCCATCGTGTCGGAACGGGCCGGAGATATCCGTTTCTCGTAAAGCGTTCCGCCGGTATCGACCCCGTTGTCAACGAGATGGACGGTTGCCCCGAAATTCTGCGCATCGCCTTCCACAAGAGCCCAGTACCCGCCCATCTGGCCACGATACATCGGGTTGATGCCAGCGTGGAAGTTGATCACGGGGCAGGGGATCGCGGCAAGCGTTCGGGGTGACAGGATACGGCAGGATATCGTGAAGACGACTGCCGGTCGGATTGCACTTACCGCAGCGTGACACGAAGCGTCATTCAGGGACGATACGGATGTCACAGGCACTGCCGGGTTGGGATCCGCTATCAACCCGTGCTCGTGAATGATCTCTTCAGACCGTCGCGCAGCGATGCCTTTGCCGAGCCGTGACGAAATCATCGTAGCCAGCTGACCAAGCGCATGCATCCATCCAAACCGCTTCGCGCGCCGCTTCAGAAGCACCGATTTCGGTTCCGCTTCCTCCTGGATAACGTGGAGATCAGAAAACTCCCGATGGATGGCATTAATCATCACCTGCGGGTTTATGCCGCCAGCAGTCATGATCAAAACCCGAGAAGATGAATGTTCCGTCATGGGCCTGCCCCGTAATTGACCGCGTAGCGTGCGCGCTCATAGTAACGGGGAAAGATTGGCAAATTCACACCGACCTCTCGGTTCGCGCGCTGCGACAACCGATTTGTCCTGTATCATTGTGCTGGAACCGGCGGTGAAGTCATCGGGCGCGATTGGGCTGTTGCCAAAAAGCATCACAGCGGTCGCTAAGAGACACATCACATTTGATTACGTGAACTTTTTCCGAGCTGGAACGTTCCTGTGCCGGAAATTGATTTTCCGAACGATTTGATCTTCATCCAGGGAGTTTTCTAACATGACGGCAAAGACAGTCACGGTTATCGCCGCACTTTTCGTAACGGCAGCTTCGCTCAGCTCGTGTGGCAACACGATCCGCGGCGTAGGCCAGGACACGGCGAACACCGTGAACGCCACCCAGGACGCCGGCCACCGCGTTGGCAAGGCTGCACAGTAATTAGTTACTCCCCAGCTCCGCTGTCGGCCATCACGTGCCGGCAGCGAGGCTGCTGAGGTGCCCCGCAGCGAGGGGCAGGGCGGTCTTGGCGTACAAGCTACTGCCAGTTTCGATGCGCTTTGCTCGACTTGATCAGACTCGAGCCTTTGGATAGGCGCGCTCGAAGCCGCCTGACTGATCAAGACCCTTCTTGAACGCCTGATAGGCTGGGTGCTGGCTGGATTTCGCCGCTTCCGCAATGCGGATTTGAAGCCGCGCCGGCGCTGCATTGCCGAGCCATCCACCAGATTTTTCCAGTTTCAAAGAGTTGAGAAACCGTCCTTCACTCGCCTGATCCAGGTAGAGATGCAGACCCGACAGGAGAAGGTCATCGCTCGACGGGTTCTCCATCAACAGAACAAGCCAGGACTGCTGTTCGGCCGACCGGTTCTCGAAACTCTCGGCAACGGTCTCGCGGCTGCCAATTGGCGAAATGTTGCTCACGTCTTCATCCTTTACCGTGATCGTTTCACGCCAGATCCACGCCTCCACACCGTGGGGAGCGCCGTCCTGACCTTTGTCGATCTTATCGCCCAACATGTCGACCTTGTCGATAAGGACGTCGGCATATGGCCGGTTGGCGTCAGAACGGTCCGACGCCGAGCCCTGTCATTCCGCAGCGATCCGTGCCTCCTCGGATGATGCAGGGCTGACCATGGCAGAAATGATTGTGTGCAGGTCGAGCGTCCCGACAGGCGCTCCAGTAGGATCTGTCACCGTTGCCCGTGTCAGGCTCGCCTCGCAGATCGCTCTCGCAGCGCTTTCGATCGTCGTGTTGCCCGCAAGCCTGATGCCGTCAGTCAGACCGTCGAACGGTTTCATCACGGTTTTTGCCTGCAACACACGCCCTCGGTTCACCTCCTTGACGAAGGCGGTGATGTAGTCATCAGCCGGTGACAGGACGATATCTTGGCCGGTTCCCTGCTGCACTACCTCACCATCGCGCAGAATGGCGATCTTGTCGCCCAGCCTCAGGGCCTCGTCGAGATCATGGGTGATGAATACGACGGTCTTCTTGAGCTCCGCCTGGAGATCGAGAAGCACGGTCTGCATGTCGACGCGGATCAGCGGATCGAGCGCGGAATAGGCCTCGTCCATCAAAAGGATGTCGGCATCGTTGGTCAGCGCCCGTGCGAGGCCGACGCGTTGCTGCATGCCGCCGGAAAGCTGGTTCGGGTAGTGGTTCTCGAAGCCGGAGAGGCCGACCCGCTCGATCCAGTACTGACCTTTCTTGAAGCTTTCCGCGCGAGGCACGCCCTGGATATCCAGTCCATAGACCGTGTTCTCGATCACGGTCCGATGCGGCAGAAGCGCGAATTTCTGAAACACCATCGCCGTCTTGTGCCGACGGAATTCCCGAAGATCGTTTTCGCTCATCGTGCACACGTCGACGCCGTCATAGACGACTTCGCCGTAGGTCGGGTCGATCAGCCGGTTGATATGGCGGATCAGGGTCGATTTGCCGGAACCAGACAGACCCATGACGACCGTGATGCCGCCCGCCGGCATGGATATGTTGATGTCTTTGAGGCCGAGCACATGACCGTGGTTCTTGTTGAGCTCGGTCTTCGTCATGCCCGCCTTGATGGCGTCGATATACTGGCGACCGTTCGCGCCGAAGATTTTGTAGAGACCTTTGATCTCGATGCCGTGACTAGCCATGGACCACCTCCGAATGTTTTTGCAGGCGCTTGCCGAATGCCTGGCTTGTTCGGTCGAAAATGATGGCGATCGCAACAAGCGCGAAACCGTTCATGATGCCGAACGTAAAGAACTGGTTGTTGATCGCCTGCAGCGTGTTGCGGCCAAGCCCGCCGACGCCGACCATCGATGCGACTACGACCATCGCCAGCGACATCATGATCGTCTGGTTGATCCCGGCCATGATTGTCGGCAGGGCCAGCGGCATCTGCACGTTCTTCAGCTTCTGGCTTGGCGACGAACCGAACGCATCCGCGGCTTCGAGCACTTCCTTGTCGACAAGCCGGATGCCGAGATTGGTCAGGCGGATCATTGGCGGGACCGCATAGATGACCACCGCAATCAGTCCCGGAACTTTGCCTATACCGAAAATCATCACCACGGGAATGAGGTAGACGAAGCTCGGCAGGGTCTGCATCACGTCGAGAACCGGATTGACGCTTGCCTGCGCCCGGTCGGACCGCGCCATCAGGATGCCGATAGGGATGCCGACGATGATGGAGATGAGAGTTGCGACCGTGGTGATCGCGAGCGTGATCATCGCATCGTTCCAAAGGCCGATAAAGCCGATGAACGACATTCCGAGCGCGGTACCGATGGTGATGCGGATGCTGCGGCTGCCGAGATAGACGATGGTGAGGATGACGGCGAGAACGATGATCCACGGCGAGTTGGTGAACAGCCTTTCCAGGAAGTTCAGGAACCATTGCAGGGGCTGGACGATCGTATCGATAAAGCCGGTATATTCGCGAACGAGGCTCTTGAACCCCTCATCGATGACCTTGCGCGCTTCACGGATGGAAGCGTCGCTGATCGCCGGAAAGCTACACAGAGCGTTCGGCAGAAAGTTGCAGGTTGCCATGATGTTCCCCTTTATAGGTTGGATTTTTGGCGTAACCCGGCATGGCTGCCCGAGCGCCTTCCTGACCAAATCAGCCTCATGCACGTCTGCAATGGATAAGGCGTTGGGTTCGCGCGACCGTCAGCGGTGGACGGCTTGTCGCGACTTCTCACGCGCCTTGAGCGGGAAGCCGCAGATCGGCTTCCCTCATTGGCGAGGCTAGGCTCAGAGAGCGGCCTTTACCTTTTCAGCGACGTCGGCACTGACCCACTTGCTCCAGATTTCCGGGCTGGTTGTAAGGAAGTGCTTGGCTGCGTCTTCATTGGTGCCTTGGTTGTCGGTCTGCCAGGCGAGAACGCTGTTGATCGTGGCGTTGCCCCATTTGCGGGCTTTGATGTAATCCATCGCGACGCCGGCCTTGTCGGCGAACTTCTTCGTTACGACCGTGAAGGCTTCCGAACTCGGATAGGAGTTGACCTTGGGGTTCGGGCAATCCGGAACCGCCGTGCAGGCATCCCAGTTGGCCTTGTCATGCGGCGTATCGAAGGACAGCTTCACCATCTCGTACTTGCCGAGAATCGCGGTCGGAGCCCAGTAATAGCCGAGCCAGCCGGTTTTCTTCTCGAATGCGCCGGCAATCGAGCCGTCGAGCCCGGCAGCAGAGCCGGTATCGACCAGTTCAAAGCCTTTTTCGCTTGCACCGAGAGCCTTGTAGAGGTTGGCGGTCGATGTCTGGCAGTTCCAGCCGGACGGGCAGTTGGTGACCGCGCCCTTGGATTTGTCTTCCGGTGCCGGGAAGAGTTCGGGATGAGCAAGCGCCTGCTGAACGGTCTTGATATCCGGGTGCGCGTCCGCAAGGAATTTCGGGATCCACCATCCTTCGACAGCGCCGTCGGCAAGGATTTCCGCTGCAATGACGAGCCGTCCTTCCTTGACCGCTGCGTCGAGCGGGGTGCGCACCGCGTTGACCCAGAATTCGGGTGCAAGGTCAGGCTGACCTTTTTCGTTCATCGATGTGAAGGTCGGCATCGTGTCGCCGGTCACCATTTCCACCGAGCAGCCATACCCGTTTTCGAGAATGATCTTGTCGATATGAGCGGCAACCCCTGCGGACGCCCAGTTCATCTCTGCGATTGATACCGAACCGCAGTCGGCATGGGCAGTGCCGGCAAAAGCGTAAAGACCGGCGGCGAAGGCTGCGGAAGTGAGGAGTTTCTTCATGTGTAAGACCTCCCAGTCTTATTCGTGACAGTGTTCAACTCTGGAGGCGCCGATAGCCGGCACCCGATGACTGCGGCTTTGTGCGATCAACCGGTAGATGTGATTGCACCGGCCAGCTGGCCTCATGCGTCTTTTATACGCCAGCGAATGATGTCACAGGCGTTGCGCAATAATGTGTCAGCAGTATCAGCCTACGTTTTCCGAAGCAGAAATCAACTGTCTGCGAGTAACCGCACAATAACGGGCATATCACCAAGCCCTTGTAAGATATCGTGTTCGCGTCTTTTGTGACGACAAAAGCGCCATCGCCGGCAATAACTAAGCAAACTCTGCAACCAGCAGCAGCCCGTTCATGCAGTCGGCACTTTGTCACGTCCGATATTTGACGTTTAGTGGCTGATTAGCGCCCTCGCTGTCGCAAAGAAAAATTCACGCAGTGTGGGGAAAAAATTGAAACTGCAGGCATTGGTAACGCGCTAATAACCATACGGTAAGAATGTACGCGTACATGTTGCCGCCATGGTCGTCCTCGAACGACTTGGCGCCGGATCAGGTAGTGCGTACCGGACGCCATAACCATTTTGCAGTGACGCAAGCGATCTCGAAGTGAAAGATCGCGCTATGGTTGCGTTCATATCGACTTTTGGGTTCTCATTTCACATCAGCCAGCGCTGAACGTACGGATGAAACCGAGCAGCGAAAAGCGCGTGTCGAGTTCCATGGCGCGGGTCTGACGATCACGACGCGGAAGGCTCGAATTCCAGGCAATCTGAACGCTGTCATTGTTCTTGAAGATGTAAAGCATCGGTGTTTCCTCAGAGGCTTCGTAGAACGAAGCCATGTCGTTTTCATATGCGCTCAGATACGCGGCGAACCAGCGCGTTTCAACGCAACAAGTCGGCAGCGCATGTCGCAAACAGAATGCCCATTGAGAAAGTTGTGAGATCGCGCCCCGAAATGTCTAACCCGCATGGGATTGACGGGCGACCTTCAACGAGTCAACATGGCGCTGCAATGCAAATCCAGAGCAAACACCAGCAGGGCCGGACGCCTTCCTCATCTACGAATCGTCCGGTCCCTTTCTCTGCGATCGGCCTGCTGCCATGACCCGCTCCGGGCGCGTCGCCCTTGTCCTTGGCGGCGCCAGATCCGGCAAGTCATCCTTCGCTGAAAAACTTAGCGGCGAAACCGGTCTCAACAGGCACTACATTGCCACAGGCCGCGCCTATGACGCCGAGATGGAAGAACGCATTCTGCGCCATCAAGACGACCGTGGCACGGGCTGGATCACCCACGAAACACCGTTGAACCTTACAGCCAACCTTCGCAGCATTGACTCTGATGATGTCGTCATCCTCGTCGACTGCCTCACGCTGTGGGTTACGAACCTGATGATGGCGGAGGCAGACATTTCCTCAGCCTCGGAAGGACTTCTGTCTTATCTGAGGGATACTGCTTCGACCGTCATCCTCGTGTCGAATGAAGTCGGTCTTGGTATCGTGCCGGACAATCGCATGGCGCGAGACTTCCGCGATCATGCCGGCCGCCTGCATCAGGCAATCGCAGCCGTGGCAGACGATGTATTTTTCGTGGCCGCCGGCTTACCGCTGAAGATGAAGGGGTGACGGGCTATACTGGTTTCGGTCGGGAGATAATCTAGAACCCCAGCCAGATACGAACCGGATGAGCCGGATTGGCGATCAGTTTGGTCGCAAGCGCAATGCATGAGATCACCAGCAGCGGCTTGATGATTTTCGCACCGTTCCGCATCGCCAGTCGCGACCCGATCTGCGCACCGACGAACTGGCCAACGCCCATCATCAGGCCGATCTTCCAGAGCACCGATCCCGACGCTGCAAACACCAGAAACGACCCGAAGTTGGAGCCGAGATTGATGAGCTTCGTGTGGGCGGTCGCCTTGAGCAGTCCGAATCCGGCGAGCAGGACGAAGCCCAGCATGTAGAATGATCCAGCGCCTGGCCCGAACACGCCATCATAGAGACCGACGATCGGCACGGCGGTCAGCCCGAAAACGAACGGCGTCACCCGTCGGTGACTTTCCAGATCGCCGAGATTGGGTTTGATCGCAAAGAAGATTGCGATTGCCACCAGCAGGAAGGGGATCGCGGTCGTCAGGAATTCGGCTGGAACGATGGAGGCAAGCAGCGCACCGATGGCGCCGCCGAGCGCCGCCATGGCTGCCATCGGCAGCTGCTCTTTCAGCTTCACATGGCCCTTGCGCGCATAGGCAATTGTTGCCGATGCCGAGCCGAACTGGGATTGCAGCTTGTTCGTCGCGATCGATTCAAGCGGCGGAATGCCGGCAATGAGCAGGACGGGGATGGTGATCAGCCCGCCGCCACCCGCAATCGAATCAACGAACCCCGCGAAGATGGCTGCGAGGAAGAGAAGAAAAAGCAGCTGAAATGCAATGTCGCTCAAGGCTCGCGCTCTGCGTGAAGGAGAGAAGGGGAAATGGCGAAGGGATGCGCGCCGGCTTGTGGCACCGAATCGGCGATCCGGCAATAGGAGGGGCGCTGGCAGCGGTTGCAGATTGCGGCTGCATTGCAGTAAACCGTTGCGGCGCTATGTTGCGCGATGAATGGCCGCTGGCTGGCGGCGAGCATTTCAAGGTATTCGCATGCAAAAAGTCATATTCGATACTGACCCCGGCGTAGACGACGCCATGGCGCTGCTGTTTCTCCATCGCCATCCGGATATCGATCTTCTCGGCGTGACAACGGTGTTCGGAAATGCCTCGATCGAACTGACCACGCGCAATGCGCAGTTCCTGCACAAGGAGTGGGGCATCGACGCGCCCATCGCCAAAGGGGCGGGCAAGACGCTTGATCCGTCGCGGGTCGAGCAGCACTCGCCGACGATCGTGCACGGCGAGGATGGCCTCGGCAATATCGGCGTGCCCTTGGAAATCGATTGGCCGCTCGATCCGCGTGAGGCCTCGCAGTTCATCATCGATACGATCAGGGCCAATCCCGGCGAAATCACGATTGTCGCTGTCGGTCGCATGACCAATCTGGCTCTGGCTCTTCAGGCCGATCCTGAGATCGCAGGCCTCACCAAGCAGGTGGTGATCATGGGCGGCGCCTTTGACGTCAACGGCAACGTGACGCCGGCGGCCGAAGCAAATATCCACGGCGATCCAGATGCTGCCGATCTCGTCTTCACCGCACCCTGGAACGTCGTCGCCTTCGGCCTCGACGTCACCATGAAGACGATGATGTCGTCGGATGACATGGCCGAGATGGCCAAGGGTGGCGACAAGGCGCTGACGCTCCTGTCCGACCTGTCGCAGTTCTACATCGATTTCTACCGCCAGGGCGCCGGTCTCGATGGAATGGCAATCCACGACAGCTGTGCCTGCGTCTATCTGGTGGCGCCCGATCTGTTCAAGCTCCGCAGCGGCCCTGTCCGCGTGGTCTGCGGCGGCATTGCCGATGGCGAGACGATCCAGGCGCCTGACACAGGCCGACGGTTCGTCGATAGTCCTTGGGATGATCAGCCAAGCCAGAAGGTCGCGGTCGGTGTCCAACCCGAAAAGGTCCTGGACGTTATCCGTGTCGCGCTGACGGCAGGTCGGCCGGCCTAGCCCTCTTCAAATTTGAGGGCGGTTTGGCATTCTGACCGATCGGCAATCGATGTTTAGGCAACAATGTAGCGGCAAATTGGCGCCGTCTTGTTGGAACCCATTGGCATTTTCGATTGGTTTCCTTATGTGGAACACCGAATACAGACTTTTTAAAAGGACATGGGCGTGACTGCTACATTCGACAAAGTTGCCGACATCATCGCTGAAACCAGCGAGATCGACCGCGAGACGATCACGCCGGAGAGCCACACGATCGACGATCTTGGCATCGACAGCCTGGACTTCCTCGACATCGTTTTCGCGATCGACAAGGAATTCGGGATCAAGATCCCGCTCGAGCAGTGGACCCAGGAAGTGAACGAGGGCAAGGTCTCGACGGAGGAATACTTCGTTCTGAAGAACCTCTGCGCCAAGATCGACGAACTGAAGGCGGCAAAGGGCTAAAGCCCAAAGCCGACGCAAGTTCATGCTGCTTGAATATTTCCAGATGATTGATCGGGTGGAAACGCTTGATCTCGCGGGAAAGACGCTGACTGCACGGTCGGTCGTTCCTGAAAAGAGCCCTGTTTTCGAAGGGCACTTTCCGGGAATGCCGCTCGTGCCGGGCGTGCTTTTGATCGAAACCATGGCGCAGGCATCCGGAATGCTGGTTCTTGCGGCTACCGATTTCGCCGCGATGCCATTTCTGATGTCGGTGGACAGTGCAAAGATGCGTGCGTTTGTCGAGCCGAACGCCGTGCTCGACATCGAGGCGTTTCTGGAGCATGAGGGTTCCGGCTACATGGTGACAAAGGCAAAGATTACGTCGGGCGGCAAGAAGGTGTGCGATGCGCAGCTCAAGCTGCGGACCATGCCTTTCAGCGAAGTTCCGCTGGCGCCGATCGTGCGCAAGCGCGCTGAAGAGATCGGCCTCATTGCGGCGATGCAAGCCGGCACCTGACGCAAAGCCTTCGGGAATAATGCGGCCCGGACGGACCGGTTCTAAAGTGTCCCGTCGTGCCTGATGTCGTCGCTGGTCAATGGCCGCGCAAAGAGGACAGTTATGAAGTCTGACAATGATGTGGTGATTACCGGGGTCGGCATCGTGACCTCGCTCGGCGTCGGCATCGAGCCGCATGTCGCGTTTCTGACGGGATCGTCCATTGACGAGCCCAAGGTCGAAACGGAGCGTTTCAAACCCTATCCTGTCCATCCCATGCCTGAGATCGACTGGTCCGCACAGATCGCCAAGCGCGGCGATCAGCGCCAGATGGAGAACTGGCAGCGCCTCGGCGTTTTCGCCGCAGGCCTCGCTCTCGACGACGCAGGTTTGAAGACGGATGCGGATGCCTGCGCCTCGATGGACATGATCGTTGCAGCCGGCGGCGGTGAGCGCGACATCAAGGTCGACTCGCTGATTGTCGACGAAGCCCTGAAGCGCAACGACCGCGACATGGTGCTCAATGAGAAGCTGACGACAGAGCTGCGTCCCACCCTGTTTCTCGCCCAGCTTTCGAACCTGATGGCCGGCAATATCTCGATCGTCCACAAGGTCACCGGCTCGTCCCGCACCTTCATGGGCGAAGAATCGGCCGGTATCTCGGCCATCGAAACCGCCTTCCACCGCATCAAGGCGGGCCAGTCGAGCCACAGTCTCGTCGGTGGCGCCTTCGTGGCGGAACGGGCTGATATTCTTCTGCTGGTCGAGGGCATCCGTGCTCACGCGACAGGCGGCTGGCAGCCGCTGTGGTCTCGCTCGCCGGACAATGGCGGCGGAATGATCACCGGTTCGGTCGGCGCCTTTCTCGTTCTCGAATCCCGCGGCTACGCGCAGGCGCGTGGTGCACGGATCTATGCAACGATCGATGCCGTCGAAGGCGATCGCGGCAACCGCGACGATGGCGGGCTCGAGAAGCGCATGTCGCGGCTCACCGCCCACGGCACGCCAGGGGCAGAAACTGTCGTGTTCTCCGGCGCGAGCGGCATGGTCGATCTCGCGAAGCGCGAAAAGACAGCGCTCGAGCAGGCTTTCCCGGGTTCCGCGATCCGCGGCTTTGGCGGCGTTACGGGCCACGCGATGGAAGCGCAGTTCCCGCTTGGCATCGCCCTTGCAGCGCTGACGCTCGAATCGACTGCCAAGGTCCCGGCCTTCGACGCCGCAAACGAGACGCCGATGGCGTCCCCGGCAAAGCAGGCGATTGTCACTACAGTTGGATATACGCGCGGCGAGGGGATTGCTGTCCTCTCTGCTGAAGCGTGAAGGAGACAGTCATGAGTGACAACCGCTTCACGGATCATCTCGGCCGGCCCATCGTCGCGGTCACCGGCATGGGCGTCATCACCTCGCTCGGACAGGGTCTTGATGACAACTGGTCAGCGCTGACCTCTGGCACGTCGGGCATCCACAAGATCACCCGTTTTCCGACCGAAGGCCTTTCGACCCGCATCAGCGGCACGGTGGACTTCATCAAGGTTCCAGCCGAAAACTCGGTCGAGCGCTCGTTTGCCTTCGCCCGCGAGACAACGGGGGAAGCGTTGGCCCAAGCCGGCTTGTCCGGTGATTTCGACGGACCGCTGTTTCTGGCCGCTCCGCCAGTCGAGCCGGAATGGTCCGACCGTTTCGCGCTTGCAGACCGTGCACCGCCATCGACGCAGCAGGGCGATGCCTACGATCGCTTTCTGACGGCCATGCGCGAGCGTCCTGATCCTGTCTTTCTCGAAGCCGTCCAGTTCGGTTCGATTTCGGAGCGCCTGGCCGACAAGTTTGGTACCCGTGGCCTGCCCGTAACGCTTTCCACCGCCTGCGCCTCTGGTGCAACCGCGATCCAGCTCGGCGTCGAAGCGATCCGTCAGGGTCGTACCGACAAGGCTCTGGTCGCTGCGACCGACGGTTCTGTCAGCGTCGAGGCACTCGTGCGCTTCTCGCTTCTGTCTGCGCTTTCGACGCAAAATGATCCGCCGGAAAAGGCGTCCAAGCCGTTCAGCAAGGATCGTGACGGCTTTGTCATCGCGGAAGGTGCGGCAACGCTGGTGCTGGAATCGCTGCAGTCGGCCATTGCCCGCGGCGCCAAGGTGCTCGGCATCGTCAAGGGTCTCGGCGAAAAGGCCGATCACTTCCACCGCACCCGCTCGTCCCCGGACGGCGGCCCGGCGATCGCCACGATCCGGGCGGCGCTTGAAGATGCGGGCATGGACGAAAGCGGCATCGGCTATATCAACGCCCACGGCACATCGACCCCGGAAAACGACAAGATGGAATATAGCTCCATGCTGGCCGTATTTGGCGAAGGTTTGAAGGGTATTCCGGTGTCGTCGAACAAGTCGATGATCGGTCACACGCTGACGGCAGCCGGCGCTGTCGAAGCCGTATTCTCGATCCAGACGATGCTGACCGGCACTCTGCCGCCGACCATCAACTACACCAATCCCGATCCGACGATCGAGCTGGATGTGGTGCCGAATGTGAAGCGGGACGGTGCGCCGAGGGCGGTTCTGTCCAATTCCTTCGGCTTCGGCGGCCAGAACGCCAGCCTTGTCATGACGCTTGAACCGGCGTAAGGCGAGCCCCCAAGAGATTTTTTAGACTTTTGAACGCCCAAACGGGCGGAGGATGACCTGTTATGCGCGCGCTGCAACTGATTGATGACCGCAAGCTCGAAGCCGTCGACATTCCCGAGCCGGAGGCGCCGGGTCCTGGCGAAGTCACGTTGCGTGTCAAGGCCGTAGCACTCAATCACATCGACGTCTGGGGCTGGCGCGGTATGGCATTCGCCAAGCGCAAGATGCCGCTGACGATCGGCGCCGAGGCCTCCGGCGTCGTGGAGGCCATCGGCCCGGGCGTTTCGAATGTTCTGCCCGGCCAGCTTGTGTCGATTTACGGCGCCCGTACCTGTGGTCTCTGCAAGGCGTGCCGCGAAAAGCGCGACAACCTTTGCGAAAATGTCTCGGGTGTTCATGGCTTCCATCTCGATGGCTTCGCGCAGGAAAAGGCCAATCTTCCGGCCCGTCTTCTCGTTCCGGCACCTCCGGGCGTCGATGCCGTTGCAGCAGCACTCGCGCCTGTCACGTTCGGCACGGTCGAGCATATGCTGTTCGATAACGCCAAGCTCCAGCCCGGCGAGACGATCCTTATTCACGCCGGCGGCTCGGGCATCGGATCTGCCGCCATCCAGCTGGCAAAGAAAATGGGCTGCACGGTCATCACCACGGTCGGTTCGGACGACAAGATCGAGAAGGCCAAGGCCCTCGGCGCCGATCATGTCATCAACTACCGCGTCGATCGGTTTGAAGGCGTCGTGCGCAAGCTGACCAAGAAGAAGGGCGTTGATGTCGTCTTCGAACATGTCGGCAAGGATACCTGGGCGGGTTCCATGCTGTGCATGAAGCGCGGCGGACGCCTCGTCACTTGCGGCTCCACCTCGGGTGTTTCCACCGACCTCAATCTGATGATGCTGTTCCAGCAGCAGTTGAAGCTCATCGGCTCGTTTGGCTGCCGCATGGAGAACATGGCCGATGCCATGCAGAAGATGGCCCAGGGCATCGTTCATCCGGTGATCGACACAGAAGTCACGTTTGATGAAATCCACAAGGCACTTGCCCGCATGGAGAGCCGCCAGATCTTCGGCAAGATCGTCCTGAGGATGGACTGACCACTGATGAAGATGGTCATTACCCGGATTGTTCTGAAGCTTATCCACTTCCGCCAATGGCTGGTGGCGCAGCTCACGTTCGGGCTGCTGAATTTCCTGAAGATCTTTCCGGCGGATCCGGCGATCCGGTTTGCCGATCGCTTCGCACGCTACATCGGGCCGAAATTCTGGCGTCATAAACTGATGATGACCAATCTGCGCAACGCCTTTCCGGAAAAGGGTGAGGCGGAGCTGCAGGAGATCGCTGTCGCGAGTTGGGGACACATGGGCAGGCTCGCCGCCGAATATGTCTTCCTCGACCGGCTGTTCGATTTCGACCCCGAACAGGCAGAGCCGGGCAGGGTGGAAGTCTCGGGCACCCCGATCTTCCTGGACCTGCGCGACAACCCACGTCCGTTTATCGTCTTTACCGCCCACACCGGCAATTTCGAGCTCCTGCCTGTCGCCGGCAAGGCCTTTGGTCTCGAGGTCATGGTGTTGTTCCGTCCGCCGAACAACCCTTACATCGCCGATAAGGTCTTCTCGTTCCGCAGTGCCCGCATGGGGCAGCTCGTGCCGTCGCATGCGGGGTCATCGTTCTCGCTGGCAAGGCGCCTGGACGCGGGCGGGGGGGTGGGTGTCCTCGTCGACCAGAAGTTCAGAAAAGGCTTGTCGACCAATTTCTTCGGACGCCCTGTTAAGACGAACCCGCTTCTTGCCAAGCTCGTGCGTCAGTTTGATGCGGATGTCTATCCGGCCCGCTGCATCCGTCTCCCGAACAACCGTTTTCGCCTTGAGATAGAGCCTCGCATCGAACTTCCGCGCGACGAACGCGGCAATCTCGACATTCAGGGCACGTCTCAGGTCCTGAACGACAAGGTCGAATCCTGGGTGCGGGAATACCCTGAACAGTGGCTGTGGTATCACGACCGCTGGCACATCAAGAAAACGGTCACAGATTGATTTCCTGAGGCCACAATTCTCGTGGGTTGCAAGCGTCTACGGGTATTTACCGGCCATTTTTAGGGGCCGTTTTTGAGACTACATTTAACGTGTGATGTATTATACGAGATTGGACGCAGTCGTCTCAGAGGGCCACGGCTGACGTGAGGCTCGTGTGGAGAGGGCATTGTCTTGCAAGCATTGATCGATCTTTTCTGGTCGAAATATGGAGAGCTACAGCAGGCGATCGACCGCGAAGACGAGGCTTTGACAGCCAGTCTCGACCGCGAACTTGATCCTTTGCTCCTGGCGATCTTTGGCAGCGCCGAATCCGATGCCGGCAGCATTCAAGCCCAGTTTCGTTTTGCGCTCGACCTCCTGAACGAGGAAGCGGACGATCGCAGCTGCGTTCGGCGCAACGCTCACCTCCTGCAGACCCTGGTCGAGCGGTATCTTGCACCGCAGACGACCTGTGCGGAAGCGCCGGGAGCTCCCGGTGAGGGGCAGGACCAATCGTCGCCGATCGACCAAGCCGTCTCCAGCGGCATTCTCGACGATTCCCTCCTGAACCAGCTTTCGGACCGCATTCTTGTCGTCGCTCCCGGTTACCGCATTCTCTATTCCAACGAGACGAACGCGCAGCGGCTGAACATTCCGCGTGAGGAACTCGTCGGCCGGCACATCGGGGAATTTGTCGGTCTCCATCGATTTCGAAACGAGTTCAAGCCGAACCTGGACCGCTGCTTCGAAGGCGAAAGCACGTCGGTCACCTATGCAGATCAAGTCGGAGGCGAGACGCTTGTGCTTCGCTGCCGCATGTCGCCGTTCCAGCGGTCTTCAACGATGATCGGTGTTCTTCTGGTCATTCAAGAGACCGCCGATCGGCGGAAGCGGCCTGCGGCCTGACGCTGAGCGTTCCATGATTGCCCTCAGCGACTGCAGATCCTTGAGGACATGCGCGGCATCCGCTTCGTGCGCCGCATCGTCGGTACCGGGTTGGCGCAAAAGAGTGAACAGAACTTCAGCTCCAGCACCGTTCGGTATGATACGCAGCGCGTTGTCCATCGACATTCCGTTTTCCAACGTGACCCTGTGATCGATCACGCCGAAGTCGTTGTCGGGAGCGAAGCGAACACGGATTGTTCCAACCGGACCGCCATCGCCGATCCAGTCTTCACCTTCGGCGCGCAGGTCTGCTGCAAGGCCTGAAGCCCAGCTTGCCATGTTTTCCGGACGCCTTGCAAATGCGTAGACATCCCTCCAGTTCCGCTCGATCGAGAGGTGGATTACGCGTGCGGGCATGACCGTCATGAAGGCCTCCTTGGTTTCTACGCCGAGTGGCATGCCACTCGGAAATTCTCTTGATCGCACGAGCCGGCGCATCCGCGAATAAACGGGCTCGCTTTCGTCTTAGCCTTGCCGTTTGGAAACGAGGATGCCAAAACAGCGTCAAATTAAAACTGGAGGCATATCCGTGGAACAGGCAGAAATCGGTCTTATCGGTCTTGGCGTTATGGGTGCAAACCTCGCGCTCAACATCGCGGAAAAAGGCAACAAGATCGCCGTCTTCAACCGGACAGCGGAAGTTACCAAGAAATTCTACGCCGAGGCGGGCGCGTTGCAAGGCCAGATCGTTCCTTGCGAGACCTTGGAAGAATTCATCGCTGCAATCCGGCCCCCACGCCCGATCATCATCATGATCAAGGCCGGCGATCCGGTCGATCAGCAGATGGAGCTCCTGAAGCCCTATCTTTCGCAGGGCGACATCATGATCGATGCCGGAAACGCCAACTTCCGCGATACGATGCGCCGTTTCGAAAACCTCGAAGGTTCCGGCCTGACCTTTATCGGCATGGGCGTATCCGGTGGGGAAGAAGGCGCACGCCATGGACCGTCGATCATGGTCGGCGGTGCTGAGGAAAGCTGGAAGCGCGTCGAAAAGGTGCTGACCTCGATCTCCGCAAAATTCCACGATGAACCCTGCGTCGCCTGGCTCGGTGAAAACGGCGCCGGCCATTTCGTGAAAACGATCCATAACGGCATCGAATACGCTGACATGCAGATGATTGCCGAAATCTACGGCATCCTGCGCGATGGTCTCGGCATGGGCGCCACCGAAATTGGCGACGTCTTCGGCAAGTGGAATACCGGCCGCCTGAATTCGTACCTGATCGAGATTTCGGAGAAGGTTCTGAAGGCAAAGGACCCGATCTCCGGCAAGCCGATGGTCGACGTGATCGTTGATTCCGCCGGCCAGAAGGGCACCGGCAAGTGGTCGGTCATCGAAGCCCAGAACATGGGTGTCGCGGCAACCGCGATCGAGGCCGCCGTCGCCGGGCGTGTTCTGTCGTCTCAGCGCACCGAGCGCCTCGCCGCAGAAAAGCAGTTTGGCCTGCCGAAAGCGATCGATGCGCCGGCAGACAGCGCGGCGTTCCTCGCCGATCTCGAAAACGCGCTGCTTGCGGCCAAGATCGGCGCCTATGCGCAGGGCTTTGCCGTCATGGCTGCCGCCTCCAAGGAGTATGGCTGGAACCTGCCGATGCCGACGATCGCCAAGATCTGGCGCGATGGCTGCATCATCCGTTCGGCCTTCCTCGATGAGATCACCTCGGCCTTCTCGAAGGACCCGGATGTTGCAAACCTGATCGTGACGCCGGCCTTCGCCCAGATGGTCGCAGACACCGACGGCGCACTTCGCCGCGTTGTCTCCTATGCCGTCATGTCCGGCCTGCCGGTTCCGGCACTCTCGTCCGCGCTGTCCTACTTCGATGCCTACCGCCGTGGTCGCGGGACAGCGAACCTCATCCAGGCGCAGCGCGACTTCTTTGGTGCCCACGGTTTCGATCGCCTCGACGGCGTCGACAAGCACCATGGCCCGTGGGGCAGCGGTCTAGCCGACTTCGCCTGAGACTTTCTTGCAAACACCGAAAGCCCGGCCAAGCGCCGGGCTTTTTGCATTCGATCAGTCCTGTGGTGACTTGATCGACCATTCCGGTTGGCTGACGCTTTGCAAAAGCTCTGGGGCCGCCCCATCGATCCGGGCCAGCAAGGCCTTTGCAAGTTCCCGTCCCGCCCAACGGATGTCCTCGTTTACGGCAAGGATTTCCGGCCTGATCCAGTTGAGAAATTCGGCCGACTGCTTTGACACGATATCGACATTGCGGCCGAGTTTTCGACCGGAAGCTTCAAGGCCTGAGGCGATCGCGATCGTTGCAGAGCCGCTCATCGAAATGATTCCATCAGGCGGTTGCGGAAGCCGCGACAGCTTCTCCGAATAGGCTCTGATATCCTCCAGCGACGTCTCCGTCGTGATCCGTCCCATCGGCACCTCGCTCAGGCCAAAGTCGGCTAGCGCCCGTTCGAAGCCGATGCGGCTATGGGTATAGTAGGCAAACCTGCTCTGTGGGGCGAGCAGACAGATATGCCGCCTGCCTCGCTTGGCGAGCCGCTCGACCGCCTGATAGGCAAACGCCGTGTTGTCGAAGTCGTGGTAGGGGTGCTCGATCCCCATACTGGTTCGGCCGTGGGTGACGAAAGGCAGGTTGCGCTCCGTCATCAGCCGCACACGCGGATCGTCCGGCTCGATCCTCGAGATGATCACGCCATCTGCCGATCCCGTATCGAGGATATAGCGCACCGGCACCATCGGGTCTTTCTCGAACGAGTGGGGCGTCAACACGAGGTGATATTGCGTGCCCCCGAGAACCTCGGAAATGCCCTGAACCATCTGGCTGGAAAAGCCCATCAGTTCCTGTTCGATGCTGAGCACGAGCGCGATCACATTGGTCTTGCCTGTGCGCAACCGGACGCCCGCCCGGTTCGGGTGATAGCCGAGCTGGCCGGCCACAAGTCGAACGCGTTCCTTCGTGTCGGCCCCAATGTCGGGTGCATCCTTGAGGGCCCGCGACACCGTCGTGATACCCAGCCCCGTCATGTAGGCAATTGTCTTAAGGGTCGGGCGTTGATTGCCGATCGTCCCGAAGGATCTACGTTTGTCTTCATCCATGGCTGCAGCTTTCTCGGAGATCACCGGCGACTGCGACCTTCTCCACAAGCACCGTTCATACGGTAAAAAACTGCAACGATACAGTCCTATTTTCGCTGAAAACCAACGACTTGCCGTCGATATACCCGTTACAACGCAGACGCACAATTCTTTTGCGTCTGCGAAGAAGGATCAATTCAATAATCCTATAAAGCATTGTTATATAACGAGATAAGTGCCTCAACACGAAGCACGCGGGCTGCTGTCGGACATCGCTGCGAACCTGCTCCGAATCTTTCACGCGATTTTCGGTTGCCCTCCATCGATGTTTGTCCTAGCCCTTTACTGCAACGTTTCAGTGAGGGAGGAGACTCATGCGCATCCGTGCTTTTGCAGCCGCTATGGCTGCCACCGTGGCATTGCCGTGCTTTGTTCAGGCAGCCGATCTTGAGGTCACCCATTGGTGGACGTCGGGGGGAGAGGCTGCAGCTGTCAAGGAACTGGCGAGCGCTTTCAATGCTACCGGCAACAAATGGGTTGATGGTGCCATCGCAGGTTCGGGAGGAACCGCGCGGCCGATCATGATCAGCCGGATCACCGGTGGTGACCCGATGGGCGCCACGCAGTTCAACCACGGCCGGCAGGCCGAAGAACTGGTCCAGTCAGGTCTCATGCGAGACCTGAGCGATGTGGCTGAGAAGGGCAAGTGGAAAGAGGTTATCAAGCCTGCCAACCTGCTCGACAGCTGCACGTTCGAGGGCAAGATCTATTGTGCCCCGATCAACATCCACTCGTGGCAATGGCTGTGGCTCTCGAACGCAGCCTTCAAGACGGCAGGCGTTGCCGTTCCGAAGGACTGGAACGAGTTCGTCGCAGCAGCGCCCGCGCTCAAGAAGGCCGGTATCCAGCCTTTGGCACTGGGTGGTCAGCCGTGGCAGGCCAATGGCTTGTTCGATACCTTGCTGATCTCGCTGGGCGGCAAAGACCTCTACGAGAAGGTCTACAAGGACAAGGACGCAAAGGTTGCTGCAGGGCCTGAAATGGCCAAGATCTTTGCAGCCGCCGACAAGGCACGCGAACTCGCCAAGGGTTCGAACGTACAGGACTGGAACCAGGCAACCAACATGGTGCTGACCGGCAAGGCCGGTGGCCAGGTCATGGGTGACTGGGCACAGGGTGAGTTCTCGTTGGCAGGAAAGACTGCCGGCACCGACTACACCTGCCTGCCAGGGCTCGGCATCAATGACGTGCTCACCACCAACGGCGATGCGATCTATTTCCCATTGCTGAAGGACGAGGCAAAATCGGAGGCGCAGAACGTTCTCGCCGAAACGATCGTCGATCCGAAGCTACAGGTCGCTTTTAACCTGAAAAAGGGATCGGTTCCGATCCGTGGCGATATCGACATGGCAGCCGCCAACGACTGCATGAAGAAGGGTATCGCGATCATCGCCAAGGGTAACACCGCCACCAGCACCGACCAGCTTGTCTCTGCCGATACGCAGAAACAGAAGGAAGATCTGATGTCGGAGTTCTTCAGCAGCTCCATCTCCGTGAAGGATGCTCAGGCGCGCTTCGTCGATATCATCAGCTCTGCGGACTGACACCGCTTTCAATCGCTGACCTTGACCGGCCCCGTATCACCGCGGGGCCGGCCCGGAAACCTGCGGCCTTCACGCTGCAGCCGATCGAGGACAACACATGGCGAAAACCCATCAATCTGCCAGACCAAACCAGCTTTTTCGCAACCTGAACTCGAAAATTGCCTCCCTTCCGATGATCTTCGTCGCGCTGGTGATTTTCCTCGGCGGTTCCGTATGGACCGTCATTTACTCATTCACCAATTCGAGACTGCTGCCGCGGGCAACATTCGTCGGGCTTGATCAATACGAGCGCCTGTGGGGCTCGGCGCGTTGGCTGATCTCGATCCAGAATCTCGCGATCTACGGCATCCTGTCGCTGATCTTCAGCCTCGTTGTCGGCTTCGTGCTCGCCGCGCTGATGGACCAGAAGATCCGCTTCGAAAACGTTTTCCGGACGATCTTTCTCTATCCGTTCGCGCTCTCGTTCATCGTCACCGGCCTCGTCTGGCAATGGATATTGAACCCCGAATTCGGCATCCAGCACATCGTCCGGTCGCTCGGTTGGGAGACCTTCGAATTCAATCCGGTCTATGACCCCGACATCGTCATCTACGGCATCCTGATTGCCGGGCTGTGGCAGGGCACGGGGCTCGTAATGTGCCTCATGCTCGCAGGTCTTCGCGGCATCGACGAGGATATCTGGAAAGCGTCGCGCGTCGACGGCATTCCGATGTGGCGGACCTACCTCTTCATCGTCATCCCGATGATGCGGCCGGTCTTCATCACCACGCTGGTCATCATCGCGAGCGGCATAGTCAAGCTCTACGATCTCGTCGTGGCGCAGACCTCAGGCGGACCCGGCAACGCGTCCGAAGTGCCCGCGAAATACGTCTACGACTACATGTTTCAGGCGCAGAACCTTGGCCAGGGCTTTGCCGCATCGACCATGATGCTGCTGACCGTCGCCATCATCATTGTCCCATGGGCTTATCTCGAATTCGGAGGGCGCAAGCGTGGCTAACGTTTCCACTTTCGACACCACATCGACCGTCGTCACAGATGCCGCAGTGCTGGCGACAACACCGTCACGCGCTCTGGGGGGGCCGAGTGGTCGCAAACCGAAGCGCAGGCTCTCACGCCGCAACATCATCCTCTACGGCACGCTCGGCCTTGCGGCGCTTTACTACCTTCTGCCGCTTTACGTGATGGTCGTGACATCGCTAAAGGGCATGCCCGAGATACGCATGGGCAACGTCTTCTCGCCGCCCATGGAGATCACGTTCGAGCCATGGGTAAAGGCATGGGCAGAAGCCTGCACCGGCCTCAATTGCGACGGCTTGTCACGCGGCTTCTGGAACTCCGTCCGCATCCTTTTGCCATCTGTGGTGGTCTCGATCTTCATCGCCTCGGTCAGCGGCTACTCGCTCGCCAACTGGCGCTTCAAAGGGTCGGAGCTGTTCTTCTCCATCCTGATCATCGGAGCCTTCATCCCCTACCAGGTCATGATCTATCCGATCGTCATCATCCTGCGTGAGATCGGGATCTACGGAACCCTGACCGGGCTGATCATCGTCCATACCATCTTCGGCATGCCGATCCTGACGCTTCTGTTCCGCAACTATTTCACCTCGCTGCCGGAAGAACTGTTCAAGGCGGCGCGCATCGACGGTGCCGGGTTCTGGCAGATCTACGGGCGCATCATGTTGCCCATGGCACTCCCGATTTTCGTGGTGGCGATGATCCTGCAGGTTACCGGCATCTGGAACGACTTCCTGTTCGGCGTCGTCTTTACGCGGCCCGACAGCTACCCGATGACGGTTCAGCTCAACAACATCGTCAACTCCGTGCAGGGGGTGAAGGAATACAACGTCAATATGGCGGCAACGCTCCTGACTGGTGCCGTTCCTCTCATCGTCTATTTCGTATCCGGCCGCCTTTTCGTCCGCGGCATCGCCGCTGGCGCAGTGAAGGGATGACCCCATGACCGATCTTTCCGTCCAGACACCACACACCAACGCATTTCCCCCAGGTGCAACCTCGTTGCCCGAACCCTCCACCCTATCCGGCGAGCACAGCGTCTCGATCCGCGACCTGTCGCTGTCCTTCGGGGCGGTCACGGTTCTCGAAGACCTGAACCTCGACATTCACGATGGTGAATTCCTTGTTCTGCTCGGTTCCTCCGGCTGCGGGAAATCGACGCTCCTCAACTGCATCGCCGGCTTGCTGGAGCCGACCGATGGCCAGATCTTCATAAAGGGCCGCAACGTCACCTGGGAGGAACCCAAGGATCGCGGCATCGGCATGGTGTTCCAGTCCTATGCGCTTTACCCGCAGATGACGGTCGAAAAGAACCTGTCCTTCGGCCTGCGGGTTGCCGGACTGCCGAAGGAAGACATCGCCAAACGCGTCGCGCGTGCTTCGGCGATCCTGCAGATCGAACCGCTTCTGCAGCGAAAGCCGGCAGCTCTTTCCGGCGGCCAGCGGCAGCGTGTCGCCATCGGCCGTGCGCTGGTGCGCGATGTCGACGTCTTCCTGTTCGATGAGCCGCTTTCCAACCTGGACGCAAAGCTCAGATCCGAGCTGCGCGTCGAGATCAAGCGGCTGCATCAGCAGCTCAAGAACACGATGATCTACGTGACCCACGACCAGATCGAGGCGCTGACGCTGGCAGACCGCATCGCCATCATGAAGAGCGGCGTCATCCAGCAGCTCGCCGATCCGGTCACAATCTACAACCGACCGAAGAACAAGTTCGTCGCGGGCTTCATCGGTTCACCCTCGATGAATTTCCTGGATGGCGAGCTGGCGGAAGAGGGCGGCCGTCCCGTGTTCAAGACGAACGGCGTCAGCTTCCTGCTCGACGGTTACAGCGCATCTGAACCGTTAACGCCCGGGCGCAAGGTCGTCCTCGGCGTCCGTCCAGAACATATCAAGGTCGATGCCGATATCGCCGGAGAGGAAATCCATGAGGCGATCGTCGACATCGAGGAGCCGATGGGTGCAGACAATCTCATCTGGCTGAAACTCGCCGCTCACACTCTGTCCGTTCGCGTCGGCGGAGCCCGTCGTTACGCTGTCGGATCGAAGGTCCGGCTGGGCTTCGACATGACCATGGCGTCGCTGTTCGATGCGGCGACCGAGGAGCGGATCTGATCCGCAGCTTTTCAATAGTTCACCTCTCCCCAGGAGGGTGACCAGCCGTGGGAGCGGTATTCTCGCTTTCCGCGGACCAAAGTTTCATTGCAAGGAGAATGACATGACGACGCTCGGTTTCCAGCTTTACAGCGCCCGCAATTTCCCGCCGCTATCCGATGTTCTGAAACTCGTGGCCAGTCACGGCTACCGTGAGGTCGAGGGCTATGGCGGTCTCTACGGAACGCTCGACGAGGCCGGTCTTCAGAAGTTTCGTGCAGAGCTCGATGCCAACGAACTCACGATGCCCACAGGCCATTTCGGTCTCGACCTCCTCGAACAGGAGCCTGACCAGGCACTGCTGATCGCAAAGACGCTCGGCATCAGTGCCATCTATTGCCCCCACCTCGCAGCCGATCAGAGACCCACGGATGCGGAAGGCTGGTTCGCCTTCGGTCAGCGCCTGCAGGAAGCCGGAAAACGCTATCAGGATGCCGGCTATACATTCGGTTGGCACAACCACGATTTCGAGTTCAAGCAGTTGCCGGATGGCTCCACGCCCCAGGAACAGATCTTTGCCGGCGGCCCTGATCTGAGTTGGGAAGCGGATATCGCCTGGGTCGTCCGTGGCGGCGCCGATCCGTTCACCTGGATCGAAAGCTACGGCAAGAAGATCTCGGCGGTTCACGTCAAGGACATCGCGCCAGCGGGCGAGAACACGGATGAAGACGGATGGGCCGATGTCGGCCATGGCACCGTGCCGTGGAAAGATCTGATGGCGGCACTGAAGAAGACACCCGCCAAGCACTTCGTGCTGGAGCACGACAACCCGAAGGATATCGAGCGGCTCGCATCCCGTTCGATGGCCGCCTTCAAGACCTACTGAATTCAGATATTGGATCGGAGTTTCCCATGACCAAGGAACTTGGCGTCGGCATCATCGGATGCGGCAACATTTCCATGACCTATTTCGCGCTGTCTCCGCTGTTTAAGGGGATCAAGGTTCTGGCCTGCGCCGACCTCAATCCCGAGGCGGCGCGGTTGCGGGCAGCAGAATACGGGGTGAAGGCGCAGACCATTCCGGAGCTGCTCGCCAATGACGAGCTGGACGTGATCGTCAACCTGACGATCCCGGCCGCGCATTTCGAGGTCTCGAAAGCCATTCTCGATGCCGGCAAGCACGTCTATTCCGAAAAGCCGCTGACCATCACGCTGGAAGAGGGAAAGCAGCTGCAGGCGCTTGGACGCGAAAAGGGGCTGGCGATCGGTTGCGCCCCGGACACGTTTTTAGGCGGCGCACACCAGCTGGCCCGCAAATACATCGATGAAGGCGGCGTCGGTCGCATCACGTCGGGTACATGCCATGTCATGAGCCCGGGCATGGAAATGTGGCACCCAAACCCCGGTTTCTTCTTCCTCAACGGCGGCGGGCCGATCCTCGACCTCGGGCCGTACTATATCGCCAACCTCGTCAACTTCCTCGGCCCCGTCAAACGGGTCGCGGCATTGACGTCGATGGCAAATCCGACGCGCACGATCACCAGCGAACCGCTGAAGGGCCAGAGCATCCCGGTCGAGACCCCGACCAACATCCACGCGCTGCTCGAGTTTGCGGCAGGCGCAACGATCACGCTTTCGGCCAGCTGGGATGTCTGGTCGCATCGCCATGCCAATATGGAACTCTACGGCACGGAAGGCTCGATCTACGTCCCCGACCCGAACTTCTTCGGTGGCGTGGTGGAAGCAAGCGGCCGCGACAAGGATATCCAGCCGCTCAAGGACTGGGATCATCCTTTCAGCAAAAACAACCAGGAGCATCCGACGAACGGTCCGCGTGCAAACTATCGCACCGCAGGTCTGGCCGACATGGCAATGGCACTGATCGAAGGGCGCGACATTCGCTGTTCGATCGACCGGGCGCTGCATGGCGTCGACGTCATGACCTCAATCCTCAAATCCGGAGAAGAGGGCAATTTCGTTGCGACCACAACGACCTGCACTCAACCGGCCGCGCTCGGCATCGATGAAGCGCTGGCGCTTCTTGTCTGATACTCTATGACGTGCACGGCGCCGAAGAAGAGGTCGGCGCCGTTTTTCATTCGGAGGAATTTTCAGAGATGGCTTGGCACCCGGCGGATAACCGCTACGACACCATGAAATACAATCGCTGTGGCCGATCCGGCCTCAAACTCCCGGCGATCTCGCTCGGCCTGTGGCACAATTTCGGTGATGACACGCCGCACCAGCGCAAGATCGATATCTGCAGAAAAGCCCTCGATCTCGGCATCACCCATTTCGACCTTGCCAACAATTATGGCCCGAAGGCTGGCAGCGCCGAAACGGCCTTCGGCCAGATCCTGCGCGATGAGTTTCATGGACTGCGGGATGAGCTGATCATCTCGACGAAAGCCGGCTACAACATGTGGCCCGGCCCCTATGGCGAATGGGGCAGCCGCAAGTACCTGATCGCGTCCTGCGACCAGAGCCTGAAGCGCATGGGTCTGGACTATGTCGATATCTTCTATTCGCACCGCTTCGATCCGGATACGCCGCTGGAAGAGACCTGCGGCGCGCTGGATCACATCGTTCGCTCGGGCAGGGCGCTTTATGTCGGCCTCTCGTCCTACAATTCGCAGCGCACCCGGGAGGCTACGGCGATCCTAAAGGCTCTCGGAACGCCGGTTCTCATCCACCAGCCGAGCTATTCGATGATCAATCGCTGGGTCGAGGAAGACGGTCTGCTCGACACGCTGGATGATCTCGGTGTCGGCTCGATCGTGTTTTCGCCGCTGGCCCAGGGCATGCTCACCTCGAAATATCTGGGCGGCATTCCAGAAGACAGCCGTGCCGCCCAGGGCAAGTCGCTGCGCCCGGCCTTCCTCAACGACAAGAATGTCGAGAACCTCAAAGGTCTGAACGCCATTGCCGAAAGGCGAGGCCAGACGCTGGCGCAGATGGCGCTTGCCTGGGTTCTACGCGGCGGCCGCGTGACCACGGCGCTGATCGGCGCCAGCCGCCCGGAACAGGTCGAGGATTGCGTCAAGGCGCTCGAGAACCCGGAATTCACGGCAGCTGAACTGGCCGAGATCGACGGTTACGCCAAGGAGGCCGATATCAACCTCTGGGCAGCGTCGGCCGAGCGCGAGGGTCCCGCCCGCAAGTGAACCTCCCCACAGCGGGAGACACGGGTGCAGACTGAGGAGAGAGCAGTCTGCGCCCTGAGACTTTACGACCACCGGAGGAAATCCATGATCCGCAATCCGATCCTGCCGGGTTTCAATCCCGATCCATCGATCTGCCGTGTCGGCGAGGACTATTATATCGCGACCTCCACATTCGAGTGGTATCCGGGCGTTCAGATCCACCACTCCCGCGACCTCGTGAACTGGACGCTCGTGCGGCGGCCTCTGGAGCGGAAAAGCCAGCTCGACATGCGCGGCAATCCCGACAGCTGCGGCGTCTGGGCACCGTGCCTTTCCTATGCGGACGGATTGTTCTGGTTGGTCTACACCGACGTGAAACGGTTCGACGGCAGCTTCAAGGACGCTCACAATTACATCGTGACCTCGCCGACAATCGAAGGCGACTGGTCGGATCCGATCTATGTCAATTCTTCCGGCTTCGATCCGTCGCTGTTCCACGATGACGATGGACGAAAGTGGTTCCTGAACATGCAATGGAACCACCGGACCGAAAGCTTCGGCGGCGCGCCGCAATCTCCCGCGTTCGACGGCATCCTCATGCAGGAATGGGACGCCGGGACGAAGACGTTGAAGGGCCCGATCAGCAACATCTTCCCGGGCAGTCCGCTCGGGCTCGTCGAGGGCCCGCATCTCTTCAAGCGCAATGGCTGGTACTATCTGACGACGGCAGAAGGCGGTACCGGCTATAACCACGCCGTGACGATGGCCCGGTCCAGGACGATCGGCGGCCCCTATGAGCTTCATCCCGATAACCATCTCATCACGTCCAAGGATGCACCGGAAGCTGTGCTGCAGCGGTCCGGACACGGGCAATATGTGGAGACGCCGCAAGGCGAGGTCTATCATACACATCTTTGCAGCCGACCGATCGAACCGCATCGCCGCTCACCTCTCGGGCGCGAGACGGCGTTGCAGAAATGCGTCTGGAAGGACGACTGGCTCTATCTCGAACATGGAGGCGTGGTTCCCGCCGTCGACGTCCCCGTAACGAACAGCGCGGCGGTGACGTCGGATACCGGTCGCGTAGCGCACCGATTCGACACGGCGGTGCTGCCGAGCGAATTCCAGTGGCTGCGCACGCCGGAGCCGGAGCGGATCTTCAGCCTGACGGAGCGCCCCGGACATCTGCGCCTGATCGGCCGGGAAAGCATTGGTTCCTGGTTCGAGCAGGCGCTGGTCGCCCGGCGGCAAGAGCACCATCGCTACCGCGCCGAGACGGTGGTCGATTTCTTACCCGATACGTACCAGCAGGTGGCAGGCCTTACCCACTACTACAATCGCCACAAGCTGCATGCGGTTGCCGTCACGCTGCACGAGAAGCTTGGCCGCGTCGTAACGGTACTGTCATGCCCCGGCGACTTCCCACATGCAAAGCTCGTCTGGCCAGCCGGAAGCGGCGTGCCGGTGCCGGACGGACCGGTACATCTTGCGATCGAAGTCGATGACAATGATCTCCAGTTCTTCTGGCGCGCCGGTGGAGCGAACGACTGGGAGCCGATCGGACCAAAGCTGGACGCCTCTGTCATCTCCGACGAGGGTGGTCGCGGTGAGCATGGCTCCTTCACCGGCGCATTCGTGGGCGTGTTCGCCTTCGATACCTCAGGTCGTGCGAAAGCCGCTGATTTCGACGACTTCGTATACGAGCCAATCGTATGAGAAGCTCCCGTAGCGCTTCACTTCCTGCGATAAGATATGACGCCAAGGCACTAGGATCATTACGTAAGTTTAATCTTGCATTCATATCGCGTTCATCGGTTGGGCTCTAATTCTCTCGTGTGTTCAATACGAGGAAACAACCATGAAGAAGTTCATCATTGCCATGCTCGCCGCTACCGTTCTGGTCGCTCCGATCGCCTCCACAGCGCAGGCGCAGGATTGGCGCAAGGGTCCGGAGCATCACCGCCCGGCCGGCAAGCATGTCGTCATCGAAAAGAAGAAAGTCGTCGTCACCAAGAAGCGCTGGGTGCGGGGTCATCGCATGTCGGCCGCTGAGCGCCGCCATATGGCGGAAGTCCGCGATTATCGCCGCTACCGCCTGTCGGCCCCGCCGCGCGGTCAGCGTTGGGTGAAGGTGGATAACGACTTCCTGCTCGTCGGCATCACCAGTGGCGTGATCGCAAGCATCATTTCCGGCCGATAAATTGAGTTGGGGGACGTCGAGTGTTCGACGTCCCCCACCTGTTTCTCTCAACACGCGGCACTGCAGGTCGCAGCACCGCGAATGTCTTGAAGATCAGGAAGCCTGCGAGAGGCAGGTCTTCAACGACGTTGCGAGACCACGCATCAGATCGAAGTAGAGATCCGGCCCCTCGGTCAGTGCGCCTGCTTCCGGATCAAGAACGCCGGAACGCGCCTTGCTTCCTTCCGTCACCACCTTCACCAGCTTTGGCTCGAACTGCGGCTCGGCGAACACGCAGGTGGCGCCAAGCTCCTCCACCTTCTGGTGGATTTCCTTCACGCGCTCGGCGCCGGGAATGGATTCCGGGCTCACCGTGATCGATCCCGCAACCTTCACGCCGTAGCGGTTCTCGAAATACTGATAGGCATCGTGGAATACGATGAAAGGCTTGTCCTTGACCGGCTCGAGCGTGGTCTTCAGTTCCGTGTCGAGCGCATCGAGCCGCTTCATCATATCAGCCCCGTTCGCCTGGTAGGTCGTGGCGTTTTCCGGGTCGGCCTGCACAAGCGCCTTTTCAATATCCTCCACCATCGCCTTGGCATTCATCGGGTCGAGCCACAGATGCACATCGTTGCCGTCATGGTCGTGATCGCCGTCATCTTCCGCGGCGGCGGCGTGATCCTCGCTGCCGTGGCTATGTCCGTGATCATGGCCTTCCTCTTCGGCTTCCGGCTCGAACACACCGCCCTCGCGGAACTTCAGTTTGGTCAGGCCCGGCGCGTCTTCCAGGCTTACCACGGCAGCCTTGGCGCCGAGCGCCTCAAGCGGCTTTTCCAAAAACGCTTCCATGCCATGGCCGACCCAGAAGATCAGGTCGGCTTTCTGCAGGGCCGACGCGTTGGATGGGCGCATGTTGTAGGTATGCGGGGAGGCCGCGCCCTCGACGATCAGCTTCGGCTCGCCCACGCCTTTCATGACCGAGGCGACCAGCGAATGGATCGGCTTGATCGAGACCACGACGCTGGGTGCATCGGCAAATGCGTTCGATGCGGTCATCAGGGCCGAGCATGAGAGGAGGAGGGTTGCGGCAAATTTCATCGGATAGCTCCTTGTGAAATGACGTAATGTTATTACATCAATTGCGTTATGCTATAACGTGTGCCATGAGGGTCTGCAAGAGGCCTGACAACAGGATTTTTAGACGACCATGCTGATGAGAAACCGGGCCGACCTGCCGCTTGGAGATCATGCAAAGGCCGCAGCGAAACTCGTATCGCTGTCGAATGCCGGCATTTTCCGGGATAATCGCTGGCTGGTGCGCGGCGTCGATCTGTCGATTGCCCGCGGCGAAGTGGTGACGCTGATCGGACCCAATGGCGCCGGCAAGTCGACGACCGCCAAGATGGCGATTGGTGTCCTGAAGGCAGACGAGGGTGCCGTTACCCGTAGCCGCGACCTGCGCATCGGCTATGTGCCGCAAAAGCTTTCGATCGACTGGACGATGCCGCTTTCGGTTCGTCGCCTGATGCGGCTGACGAGCTCGATTTCCGATCAGGATACGATCGCAGCGCTCGAAGCGACCGGCATCGCGCATCTGGCAGACGCCGAAGTCCGGCACCTGTCGGGCGGCGAATTCCAGCGCGCGCTGCTGGCCCGCGCCTTGGCACGCAAGCCGGACCTGCTGGTGCTGGACGAGCCGGTGCAGGGCGTCGATTTCGCTGGCGAGGCAGCGCTCTACGATCTGATCCGCAAGATCCGCACCACGACGGGTTGCGGCATCCTGATGATTTCGCATGATCTGCACATGGTGATGGCGGGGACCGACACGGTGATCTGCCTCAACGGTCATATCTGCTGCCGTGGCACGCCGGAAGTGGTCAGCCAGAGTTCTGACTATGCCAAGCTGTTTGGCGCCAATGGCCGTGCGCTCGCAGTCTATAGCCACAATCACGACCATACCCACCTGCCGGACGGCCGGGTCCAGCACCGCGACGGCTCGATCACGGATCATTGCCACCCCGAGGACGGCCACCATCACGAGCATCACGCCGGGCACGACCACGAGCATGGTGACCACAAGCACCATCACGATGGTGCTCACGACCATCACCACGATGGCGACCACGCCCACCATCATCACGGCGAGGGCAAGCCCCATGCTTGACGACTTCTTCACTCGCGCATTGATCGCCGGAGTCGGCGTGGCGCTGACAGCCGGACCGCTCGGCTGCTTCGTCGTGTGGCGGCGCATGGCCTATTTCGGCGACACGATGGCCCATTCGGCGCTGCTCGGCGTGGCGCTGTCGCTGTTTTTCGAGGTCAATCTTCTTCTGTCGGTGTTCGGCGTCGCCGTCCTCGTCTCCGGCCTGCTGCTCCTCCTTCAGCGTCGCCAGTCGCTGTCTGCGGATGCGCTGCTCGGAATCCTCTCCCATTCGGCTCTGGCGATCGGCCTTGTCCTCGTTGCCTTCATGACCTGGGTTCGGATCGATCTGATCGCCTTCCTGTTCGGCGACATCCTGGCGGTCACGCCATCCGATATTGCACTGATCTGGGGTGGCGGGATCGTCGTGATCGCAGCGCTCGCATTCCTCTGGCGCCCGCTGATCGCTTCGACGGTGAGTGAAGACGTGGCGGAAGCCGAAGGCATGCGGCCGGCTCAGGCAAAACTGTTCTTCATGCTTCTGATGGCGCTGGTCATCGCGATCGCCATGAAGATCGTCGGCATCATGCTGATCACCTCGCTGCTGATCATTCCTGCAGCGACCGCCAGACGCTTTTCGGCAAGCCCGGAATGGATGGCGGTATTCGCTTCGCTGATCGGTGCTGCAGCTGTCGTCGGCGGTCTATTCGGCTCTTTGACCTATGATACGCCGTCCGGCCCTTCCATCGTGGTGGCCGCACTCCTACTTTTCATCATGAGTTTGCTTCCCGCCTTCGGCCGCAAAACGAATGAGCGGGCAACCAATAAAGGAGTGCGCGGATGAACGCCCCGATCGTCAATCCGGCCCTGACCAAGAACCAGTCTCTGGTGTTTGAGGCACTTGACCGTGCCGATGGGCCGCTCAGCGCCTACACGATCCTCGACAAACTGCGCGACCACGGCTTCCGTGCACCGCTTCAGGTTTACCGTGCGCTCGACAAGCTGACAGAATTCGGCATGGTTCACCGGCTGGAAAGCCTCAATGCATTCGTGGCCTGCGCGCACCGAGAAAGCGCGTGCTGCGGCAAGGGGCACGGCCACGGCACGGTTGCCTTCGCAATCTGCGAAAGCTGCAGCCAGGTGCTGGAATTCCACGATCATGAGGTCGATCACCACCTCACGGATTGGGCATCCAGCAAGGGCTTCAAGCCGTCAAAGACGACGATCGAGATCCGCGGCATCTGCCAGAAATGCGCGGCATAGTCCGTTTGATCACAGCGCCCTGAGGTCCCGGGAAAACCGCTTCCAGTTCTCCACATAGCGCGCCGCAGATTGCCGCAGCCGCTCGACGGCGTCATCGTCGAGCGTACGGATCGCCTTGGCGGGCGAGCCGACGATCAGCGAATTGTCGGGGAAGTCCTTCCCCTCGGTCACAAGGGCATTGGCGCCCACCAGGCAATTGCGGCCGATCCTTGCGCCGTTCAGGATGGTCGCACCCATGCCAACAAGCGAATTGTCGCCAATGATGCAGCCATGCACGATCGCATGGTGGCCGATCGTACAGTCCGAGCCGATCACGACGGGGTAGGCGGGATCGGTATGCACCATCACGCCCTCCTGAATGTTCGACCGCGCACCGACAGTAATCGGCTCGTTGTCGCCGCGCAGCGTCACGCCGAACCAGATGCCGACATCCTCGCCCAGTTCCACCTTGCCGATTACGTTCGCATCCGGCGCGATCCAGAAGCGGTCGGGTGCGGGCAGTTTTGGCTGGAATTCGCCAAGCGCGTAGATCGGCATCTGTTGACCTCCGGTTCGTGCTTCAAACCACCGTGAGAGAGAGTTTGCCGACACCCTCGGCGCTGCAGGTGATCGTGTCGCCCTTGACGATCGGACCGACGCCGGCCGGCGTCCCGGTCATGATCACGTCTCCTGGTGCGAGCACGAAGAGCTTCGACAGTTCGGCGATGATTTCCGGCAGCTTCCAGATCATCTGGTTGAGGTTGCCGGACTGCTTGCGTTCGCCGTTGACCTCAAGCCAGATCGCACCTTCCTGCGGGTGCCCGATCTTGGCGGCCGGGACGAGTGCGGAGACGGGCGCCGAATGTTCGAACGCCTTTGCCGATTCCCACGGCCGGCTCATCTTCTTTGCCTTGTCCTGCACATCGCGCCGCGTGAAGTCGATGCCGATTCCGTAGCCATAGACCTTGGACAGGGCCTCTTCGACCGGAATGTCGGCGCCGCCATCGGAAAGCGCCATCACCAACTCGACTTCGAAATGCACATCGGAAGAGACTGGCGGGTATGGAAACGTCTCGCCATGATAGAGATTGTCGGCATTCTTCTGAAAGAAGAAGGGCGGCTCGCGTGACGGATCATGGCCCATTTCGATGGCGTGGTCGGCATAGTTGCGGCCGACGCAATAAACCCGGCGCACCGGAAACTGTTCGGTCTCGCCCTCGACATCAAGAAGCACGGGCTGCGGGGCAGGGATCACGGTAGCGCGCATCGAAAAAAATCCTCCGGTCATCAATATGCGTCCTTTGTCCACCAATTCGGCCGACAATCCTAGCCCGATTTCTGCACAGCCGTACGGCTGGCGTGAATTTTCGCTTTGCTATAAGGGAAAGCGCATTCGGCAAATATGCCGGCCATGCAACCGAACAAGGGCCGGCGTGTTGAGCTGGCGTCTCTCTAAAGACAGCACGAAAACGAAGGTTCTTCACCGATGACGAAACAGCCCAAACTCGAACATTCAGAATTCGCCGGTGAGTTCGAAGACGATGGCGTCACCGTGCTCGTCGATATCTATCGCCCGGCCGATACCAATGGCGACTGGACGCTCGAGGTCATCAGCCAGACGGAAGTCGTGACCAGCTGGGAAGAGACGTTCGCGACCGACAAGGACGCCTGGGAAGAATTCCTCGCCACCGCCGAACGCGATGGCATCAAAAGCTTCCTCGAAGAGGACGACGGACAGTCGGTTCACTGAACGGGCTGTCATGCTGGCAACCTGCCGGTTGAGGTCATTGACCGCAGTGGGAGCAGGGAACGTCGTTTCAGAGCGGATGAATGACTAGAGCGCGAGCACTTTCGTCAGCCACCTTCGACAGTCGCTTTCGTCAGCACCTGTTGCACGGCGCGCGCAAGATGATCACGCTCATAGGGCTTCTGGATGACGACCTCACTTTCCTTTCTGCGCGCGATCGCCAATTCGTTGCCGTAGCCGGTCGCGAAGATGAACGGCGTTCCGGCTTGCCCGAGCTTGGTCGCAAGATCGAAACTTGTGCCGCGACCGACATTGATGTCCAGCATAGCGAACTGGAAACTCTGCTTGGCAAGCAACTGTTCGGCTTCGGCAATAGTGGAGGCGAGGTGAACCTGAACCGCGCCCAGCTCGTACAGCATGTCCTCGGCCTCCAGTGCGATGAGCATGTTGTCCTCGACCAGCAGAACCTGCGCATCGTGCAGTAGTTGCTTTGGGGGGAGGCTGGTTGCTTTCAGGGTATCGGGCTCAATCATCGTCTGCGTCGGTGCCGGGTCTTCAGGCGCAATGATCACATAATTTAGCGGGATGAAGAAATCCGCTTCCAACCCGGCCAGCAGGAAGCGGACCTCTGCCGTTCCCTTCAGATCGAACGGAATCGTTTTCTCGACGATGACAGACCCAAACCCTCGCCGTGTCGGCGCAACCACGGCCGGGCCGCCGATTTCCTTCCATTTGATGTAAACGCCTTCGCCGTCGACCGAGTCGACGGTCACCTCTATGCGGCCGTTGGCCGAAAGCGCGCCATGCTTGCAGCTGTTGGTGACGAGTTCATGGACGACCAGCGCAATGGTCGACATCGCCTGTGGCTGGAGCAGTACGTTCGGCCCCTTCAAGGTAAATCGACCGCGTAAGCCGTCATGTGCCGCGATCTCATCCTGAAAGATGCCGGCGAGCGGCGCCGGGCCCCAGCTCTGGCGCGTGACGCGGTCATGGGCTCGTGCGAGCGCCTGCACCCGTCCGCCGAGCGATTCGACATAGCTCGCGACATCAACGGCTGTATGGCTTGTCTTCGTCATGAGACTGCGGATCAGCGCAAGGATGTTGCGGACGCGGTGATTGAGTTCGGCAATCAGCACTTCCTGACGTTCGGAAGCACGTCGTCTCTCGTCGCTGGCGCCGTCCGAATAGCGCAGGATGACTTCGATCAGTGCCTGTCTGATCGCTTCGCCGATGCGCTGATCGCGGTCGGAAAAAGGGTTGGACTTGCCGCGGACAAGTTCGGCGAATGCTGCAAAGCTTTTGCGGGGCGATATGCGTTCGCTATCGGTGCCTGCTTCCGCTGGCTTTGCAGGATTGCCACCCCACCTGATCTCGCTCAGCCGCTCGCGGCGGAACAGCAAGATATAGTCGCGCGGAACACGCGAGATGGGGATCGACAGCATGCCAGCGGCGCGGTCCGCTGTCTCGCTGCACGGCGCATGGACCGAAGCCAAGTTGTCGGTCGTGAACACCCGGCTCGGCGAGGCGGCGTTCAGATGATGGGCCAGAGAGATGACATTATGTTCCGACGGCGTGGCCCCGTGAAGATGAGCTTTGCCGCGACGGTAAATTGCGACACCATCGCAATCCAACATGTCGCGCGTCATGTCCTGCAGCCACTGAGCATCTTCCATCAACGATTCGTCACCAGCAATCATCGTAATGACGCGATCAGCCAAAGCACGTGCGCGATGCTCGTGCTCCTCGCTGCCGCGCCGCAGACGGCTCTCCAGCATCATCGAATACATCGCGCCGAACAGTTCCGATGCCGTCCGCATGATGAAGCTCGGCAGGCGCGGTCCATTGGCATGGCATGCGATAAGCCCCCACAGCTTTTCCTCGACGACGATCGAAATGGATAGGGAGGCACCAACCTCCATGTTGCGCAGATATTCGATATGGACGGGAGACACGGCGCGGCTGATCGACATCGACAGGTCAAGCGGTGGCGTGACCGCGTCCGCGGGAGGCAATAACGCCACGGTCGGTGCCGAGACGTCGGCTATGATGCGGAAAGGGTTGCGCAAGTACAATTCGCGCGCTTGGCGTGGGATGTCCGACGCGGGATAATGAAGCCCGAGGAAACTATCCACCCCGGCGCGGGTTGATTCCGCGATGACTTCGCCATGACCGTCTGTGTCGAACCGATAGATCATCACTCGATCAAAGCCGGTGATCGCCAGGACCTGTCGGACCGCATCTCTGTGGAATTTCTCGATTGAAGGAACTTTGGTCAGACGCGCAGCCATTGCGCGAACCATCGAAGCCGCCTCCAACCGTTCGGTCTTCTGTGTCCGTTCTCCTTCGACAATCAGAAGATCGCCCTGAAAATGGATCGACAGATCGACGTTGGGCAATCCCTGCACCAGCTTCACGTCGAAGATTCTCTCTCCTGTCGTTGACGCCAAAATCGCCATCCGGTTCCGGATGTCGTGGAGCGCCGTCTCACTGATCCACGTGTCGAAGCGCGTGCCCAGGAGTTTCTCCGGTTTGACGTTGAAGAATGTTTCGCAGTTCTCGGATACGCGAACGATCGTCCAGTCGTTCGACATCGCAACGAGGAACGCGAAGTTCTGGATCTCTTCGAGCCGCGTGATCGGCTCCCTATCGCAGACGATCAGACTGGCATCTGTGTACTCATAGCCCATTGGTGGCCCCCGCCATTTTGCCTAACGTTGCAGACGATATTTCAGCGGAGAGGTCCCCATCACCTCATGAAACGCCCTTCGAAACTGTGGTGTGCCCTTGTACCCGACTGCCCCGGCAATCGCGTCGATGGGCAGGTCAACCTGAGCAAGGAGCGTGACAGCTCGCGAGATGCGCCGCCGTTGAACAAACGAGTGTGGATTTTCCCCGGTCGTTGCCTTGAAGGCGCGGGAAAAATGAAAACGGCTGAGCCCGGCAACAGCGGCCAGCTCGGCCAGGCCGACTGTTGCCTGCAGATGCCCCTCCACGAAATCCGTGACCGCGGCGATCTGCCGGTCCGACAGACGCCCCTGCCTGTCGGCCATCACCCCGAAAACCTCAAGCGATGCCAGCAGGCAGACGCTCTCCGCGTGGAGCTCGTCCACATGAGGCGCCCTCAGAACCGCTTCAAGCTTCTTGAGTGTGGCGCGTAACTGTGGATCGCGGGAGTAGGCGAACGGCGCAGGATCCCGCTCGGAATATCTACCAGCCAGATCTTCACGGATCGCCTTTGGATCGAAATACATAGCGACAAATCGGTTGGTTCGTGGCTGAGGCTGGCACCAGCCCTCGATGCCGCAGCCTTTGGGCACGAAGGTGATCGTGTCGCGCAAGTCCTTTTTATGGAGCGTCGGAAGACCGTCCACGCGCAGCTCACCATCAGTGAGAGTGATGTCGTGCAATGCGAGATAGTGGTTCTCGCCACGGCTTCTGAAGTCATACGGTTCAGCACCGCTCAGCTCGACATACTCGGCCGAAATTCCGTTCAAGTCGAACGCCGCCCGTGCGACATGCGCCATGGCCGGCTCTGCAAAATCTATCTCAAGACCGCGAGAAGAACTCATATGCCTGACTAGCACGCATGTTGCTCGGATTAAACAAAATTTGCTACTGAAGGGTAGGGTTTGCACCTTGGTTGGCGACCGCTCACCTTCGATGGCATCTCGTCCGTCCAAAGTCGAATTCCCTGTAGAAGAGGCTTTCACCTCGAGACTCAGCCCATCTACGCTCCAGCCGGTTCCAATCCGCACCAACCTGGCGACAACGCATTTTTGCCGTTTGTCTTTCGCCAGGCTCAAAATCTTGTTATCCGTGCCGCCACGCACCGGAATAGTCGCTCGGAAACAATGCCAACGCATCCTCATAAAAAAGTCTTCGCTGTCGCACCCATGATCGACTGGACCGATCGTCACTGCCGTTTCCTGCACCGGCAGCTGTCGTCGCGCGCGCTTCTTTATACGGAGATGGTCGTCGCCGATGCGATCATCCATGGGCCGCGGGAGCGGCTCTTGTCCTATTCGCCGGCAGAACATCCTGTTGCCTTGCAGCTCGGCGGCTCGAATGCGGAAAAGCTGTCCGAGGCGATCCGGATCGCCGGTGATTACGGTTACGACGAGATCAACCTCAATGTCGGATGCCCCTCGGACCGGGTGCAGTCGGGGACATTCGGTGCCTGCCTGATGCGCGATCCTGCGCATGTTGCAGATCTCGTCACAGCCATGAAAAAGGTTTCACAGGCGCCTGTGACCGTCAAATGCCGCATCGGCGTTGATGATCAGGTGCCGGCCGACGTCCTGCCGGACTTTCTCGCGCGAATGATTGGTGCCGGTGCCGACGCGATCTGGATCCATGCCCGCAAGGCCTGGCTGCAGGGACTGTCGCCAAAACAAAATCGCGAGGTTCCTCCACTGGATTACGATCTCGTCCATCGGATGAAGCGTGAGAACCCGGATGTGTTCCTCGGGATCAACGGCGGTATTGCCGATCTTAAGCAAGCTGCTGAACACCTGGAGGTGATGGATGGCGTCATGCTCGGCCGCGCTGCCTATCACAACACCGGCTTGCTGGCGGGCGTCGATGCGCTTCTGGATGGAAGACTTGAGTATCCAGACCCTGACTGGCTGGCGCTGCGCGACGCGATGATCGCCTATGCGGATCAGGTTATCGCCTCCGGTGGCAGATTGCATCACGTGACGCGTCACATGGTTGGTCTGTTTCAGGGCTATCCCGGTGCGCGTCGGTTCCGCCAGATCCTGTCGTCAGAGGCGACGAAGCCTGGCGCTGGGACCGAAATCCTGACCGCTGCGTTCGCGGCAGTGGATTTGAGCTCCGGGCTCGAAAAGGCGGCTGGATAAGACTTTTGGGATCGATATCCCGTACCCAAGGCGCGTTCTTGGACACGTGCATGCCTACACTGTATATTATTATTTCCTTAAATATTAACACCTAATGTTTTGCTGACAAGTCGATGAAATTGTTCGTCGTGCGTTCTTGTGGTGGCATCCATGTTTCGAGTTCTCGAATGCGTCGTGGTTCAGCATGATCGAAGCACTGTTCTTCTCGCGGCCGGCATCTGCGTCGTCGGCATGCTCGCATTTTTTCTGATCCATAGACGGGCGATCGAGTGCAACGAACGTCGGCGGCGGATCTGGCTCCTTGTCGCCAGCGCTACGGGCGGGCTTTCCATCTGGTCGACGCATTTCGTGGCAATGCTCGCCTACCAGGGCACGATCGCGATCGAATTCGAGCGCGTCCTCACCCTTGTCTCGGCTCTGACTGCCGTCGCCGGCTTCTGGTTGGCGCTGCAGATTGCCGATCGATCGAAGACGGTTTCTTCGCTCGCAGCCGGCATGGTCGCCACGGTCACGGTCGCCGCCATGCACTTGATCGGCACCGAAGCGATCCGTGCCGCGGCAACGACCCGCTACGAAATAACGCCCATCCTGATCGGCTCTGTTGTCTCTTTCTCTCTCTTCACCGCGGCGTTCGCCTCCACGACGCTTCGAAGAAGCACCCTGCGCCTGATCTGTGCAGTCGCTGCCAGTGTTGCTGCCATTTGCATCCTGCATTTCACTGCAATGTCGGCGACCGAGCTGATCCCCGATCCGACGCTTCCAGAGGCCTCGCTCGACGGTGGCGGGCGGATCTGGCTGACTGGCGCGGTTTCGATCGTCATGAGTGTAATCGTGCTGACGACTGTTGCCGCGAGCTTCATCGACCGGTACCTGACGGATTTGCGTGGCTTCGCCAACGCGACGCTTGAAGGCCTCGCGGTGGTTCGCGATGGCCGCGTCATCGAGACCAATGCTCGCTTTGCCGAATTGCTGTTGCTGCGCGACCGAGACATCCTCGGCCGAGATCCCGACGATCTTCTGGCGGCAGCCGACGGTCTTCCGCTGACGGCTCAAAGGAATTCCGCAGTCGCTGCCACGCCGAAAGTGACGGATCGCGAGGTCTTTCTGGAGGTTGCCGTCCATACGATCGAGTATCGCGGTCGCTCCTGCCAGGTTCTGGCTGTCCGCGATCTGACCGAGAAGCGCATTGCGGAGCGCCGCATCGAACACATGGCCCGCCACGACGCTTTGACTGACCTTCCCAACCGTACGCTCTTCAACGATCGGCTCGACGGTGCCTTGAGGACGGCTGCACTTTCCGGCGATGTGCTGGCGGTGCTTGCCCTTGATCTCGACCGCTTCAAGGCCGTCAACGATGTGTTCGGCCATGCGGAAGGCGATCGTGTCCTGATCCGGGTCGCCGATATCCTGCGGCGCTGTGTCGGCCCGGCCGATACGCCGTCCCGCATCGGCGGCGACGAGTTCATCATCCTCCAGACAGCCGTCGAACAGCCGGCGGGCGCAAACCTGCTCGCCGAGCGTATCCTCGAAACCTTCCGCACCGAAATGAATGTTGCACTCGATCCCACCGCCGTCGGCGTCAGCATCGGCTGCGCGGTTTATCCGGACGACGGAGAAACGCCTGATGACTTGCGCAATGCGGCCGACATGGCCCTCTACAATGCGAAGTTCTCGGGACGTGGTACGGCAGCATTCTATTCCGCGGCAATGGACGCAGAGCTGCGCGAGCGGCGCGAGATCGAGAGCGAGTTGCGCTACGCCGTACTGCGCTCGCAACTCAGCATGGTATTCCAGCCACTCTTTGATGCCACAAGCGGCCTCTGCTCGGGCTATGAGGCCCTGATGCGGTGGAAGCATCCGCAATGGGGCAATGTCTCACCGAGCGTCTTCATTCCGGTTGCCGAGGAAACCGGCATCATCGTGCCGATCGGTGAATGGGCGATGCGCGAAGCCTGCAGGGTCGCCAGTACCTGGGATGACGGCCTGGCGGTAGCGGTCAACGTTTCGGCCATCCAGTTTCGCTTCCCGAACCTTGTCGACATGATTGCGTCGGCACTGGATGAGAGCGGCCTGGAGCCCCACCGGCTTGAACTCGAGATCACAGAGACCTCGCTGCTCAAGGATCGCGACACGACGCTCGCGACCTTGCTCCGGTTGAAGGCGCTGGGAGTCCATGTGGTGATGGATGACTTCGGCACCGGCTATTCGTCGCTCAGCAACCTGCACAGCTTCCCCTTTGACAAGATCAAGATCGACCGCAGTTTTATCAGCGAGATGGAGGAAAGCGACAGCGCCCGTGCCATCGTCAAAGCCATCATCGGTCTCGGCAAGAGCCTGGACTTGCCCGTCGTCGCGGAAGGCATCGAGACCTTCGGGCAGCACCGGATGGTGGTCGAAGACGGCTGCGAACAGCTGCAGGGTTTTCTCCTCGGCAAGCCGAAGAGCGAGGGTGAAGTGGAGATCCTCTCAGGAATTCGCAATCTTCCGACTTATCGCCGTCGAGGTTAAGGTGGGCGATCATACGGGCTGTTTCGTCAGCAACCCGCTGGCAAGGTGACGGAACGCTTCGACGGCTTTTTCCAACACGGCCGGCGGATCGTCGGCCGCAGCGATCCACAGTGCGGCGTTGAGTGCCGCACCGTTGATGAGACGTGCGGCGGCCTCCGCATCCATACTCTTGACCGTCCCTTCGGCGATGAGAGCGCTGATCGTATCCGCCGTGGTGCGCAGACAGGCGTTCTGATTGGGCCAACGCGATGGGTCGCCGAGGACAGCAGGACCATCCAGCAACATGATGCGCTGAATTTCCGGCTCCAGCGACATCTCGATATAGGCGACCGCCTCGGCAAGAAAGCCGTCCCAAAGTGTCCCGCCGGCGTGGTCTGCTGCAGCACGCATCCGCCGCAGCATCTCGGAATCGATCTGATCGATCACCGCTTGTAAAAGACCCTTCTTGTCTCCGAAATTATGGTAGAGCGCACCCCGCGTCAGGCCGGCGGACGCCGTGAAGTCGTCCATGGACGAGCTGGCATAGCCTTTCTCGGCGAAGGACTTGCGCGCCGCGCTGATCAGCTTGCCGCGCGTTTCTTCCATCATCGTCGTACGCTTGCTCGGCGCCATCGCTCACCCCCGGCTCGGATTCTTACAGCAGTTGACATACGCAACGTATCTGAGATACGCAGTTGCATACGGAGCGTATATCAAGATTGAAGTGGGCAGGGAAGGCTCCTGCAACGCCAAGGACGCAACAACCGATTGGAGACGAGCGATGATCGAACGAGAAGCAATTTTCCCCGCAGGCCGACAGGCCCTTTACGACATCAACAAATACTCAGCCGCGATAAGGTCGGGTGATCTTCTCTTCGTGTCCGGACAGGTTGGCAGCCGTGATGACGGAACGCCGGAACCGAATTTTGAAAAACAGGTTCAACTCGCGTTCGACAATCTGCGTGCGGTTCTCGCAGCGGCAGGCTGCGGGTTCGACGACATCATCGACGTCACCACGTTTCACACCGACCCTGAAAATCAGTTCGGGACGATTCAGGCAGTTCGCTTGGGCATAATGGGGGAAAAGCCGTACCCGAATTGGACAGCGGTTGGGGTAAACTGGCTCGCGGGGTTCGACTTCGAGATCAAAGTGATCGCTCGTATCCCGTAATCCCGAGCGGGCCGCGATTGCAGCACGGGCAGGCCAGTATCAGGCTACGGCGAGTTGCCGTAGCAAGCGCTTCAGTTCGACCGATTCCGGCAAAGGCTCGGGCGGTTCGGACTTGAGGTTGTTGCGATCATTCAGTTCAAACTGGTACCAGTTGAAAAGACCCGATGCGACAGTCTGAGCCTCCTCGCTCGACACGTCCACATGTCTCTCCTCGCACCAGGCTTCCAGGAATCTCTGAAGAAGTTCGAGATCATCCGAACCTAGCACGATCGCCGATGAGGCGTTGTCCTGACACATTCTACCCTCGCATCCTTGACAGGCACTCTCCTGATATCGGCATAGCCGAATGATCAGAAAAGACTGCGGGGCGTCTTTGAAAAGGCGACACCTGAGCGCTGCATCCCGGAGTATGCATGCGTCCCGCAGTGCAAGTTAACGCAGAACCAACGAATTGGTTCAATTCGGGAAAAGCAGTCGGGAGTAAAACGAAAGATTAGGAAGTCTTGACCGCGCGCTTGGTCTTCGTCGCCGATTTTTTTACAGGGGCGGGGGCATCAGCGGTCTGCTGGAGCCGCAGAGCACGTAGTTTTTCTGTCTTCTTTTCACGAGCAATAACTTCGGCGTCCAGGATGTCACGCACCACGGAGTTGGTCTGCTCCGATTTGGCTTGTGCCGACATTTTCGCGGGCTTGAAGAACTGGTCCTTGGTCGCTGTCATGCTTTCCTCCTGGAAACGGCCGATGTCTGCCGTGGACCGCGAGAATGGCATAGACTGCCATCCTGCGATTGGTTGCCTGGCTCTGGCTTGTGCTCAAAACCACGCTCATGTCGGAGCCTAGCGGGCGCGAGCTACGATGACTTTTTTCTTCGGAGCCGGAAGCAGGCCTTCGCGCTGCATCTGCTTGCGAGCAAGCTTGCGCGCGCGACGGATCGCATCTGCTTTTTCACGGGCACGCTTCTCGGAAGGCTTTTCGTAAGCGCTACGAGCCTTCATTTCGCGGAAGATACCTTCGCGCTGCATCTTCTTCTTCAGGACGCGGAGAGCCTGATCAACGTTGTTATCTCTGACGAGTACCTGCAAAATATCTCCTTACGCGGCGAACCGCTATCTCTTGAAATTTGTCGGACGCGGGTTGATCGGGAAGCGATCTCACATCCGCTCTCTTTTCACCCGTTCGAAGTTAAACCGTCTAGCACAGTAAAACCTCAGAATGGGCGAAAAAACAAAAGGCCGGGAGATGAACCCCGACCTTCCACCATCATCGCCGCCTTCGTGCCAGTACATCCGTGGTCACGCGGGGCAATGACAAAACCTTAAGCAGCGCGCAGGTTGTCTGCGGAGCTCTTGCCAGAACGCTTGTCCTGGACGATTTCGTAGCTGATCTTCTGACCTTCGTTCAGGCCATTCATGCCAGCGCGCTCAACAGCGGAGATGTGAACAAACACATCCTGGCTGCCGTTGTCAGGCTGAATGAAACCAAAACCCTTGGTGCTGTTGAACCACTTTACAGTGCCGGTATCCATAACGATTTCCTTTCAATCGTAGTAAGTTGCCAACCCTGAAATACGGGGTCGGGGGTAGATCGACGTTGAGAGGAAATCAGAAAGAGCTCCAAGTTTTCCGGGAGCTGCGGACGAGTCGCTAGCAAAGTTCGATGAAACTCAAAATAGAGAATAATTGCACTTAAACAAGGGCTGCGCGAAAATATATCCCGGAGAGGCCCAAAGCCCGGGCCTCTCCGGTATTCGTGTTACTCCGCGGCCTCCGCGTAGTCCTCAAGTGGCGGGCAGGTGCAGAGCAGATTGCGGTCGCCATAGACATTGTCGACGCGGTTGACCGGCGACCAGTATTTGTCGACACGGAAAGCGCCCGGCGGGTAGCAGGCCTGTTCGCGGCTATAAGGACGATCCCATTCGCCGACCAGGTCTTCCACCGTGTGCGGAGCGTTCTTCAGCGGGTTGTTGACCCTGTCCATGCGACCGTCTTCGATCGCACGAGCCTCTTCGCGGACTGCCAGCATCGCATCGCAGAACCGGTCGATCTCAGCCTTCGTTTCCGATTCCGTCGGTTCGATCATCAGCGTACCGGCAACCGGCCAGCTCATCGTCGGGGCGTGAAAGCCGCAGTCGATCAGGCGTTTTGCAACATCGTCGACAGAGACGCCGGCCGAGGCGTTGAGCGGGCGGGTGTCGATGATGCACTCATGCGCGACGCGTCCGCTTGCGGACTTGTAGAGCACATCGTAGGCGCCCTTGAGCCGGGCTGCGATATAGTTGGCGTTGAGGATCGCAACCTTCGTCGCCTGCGTGAGCCCTTCGCCGCCCATCATCAGGCAGTAGGACCAGGAGATCGGCAGGATCGAGGGAGAGCCGAACGGCGCCGCCGAAACCGCACCTTCGCTGCCGAGTTCTCCAGCCCATTGCGGGTGACCGGGCAGGTGGCTTGCCAGGTGCGCCTTGACGCCGATCGGCCCCATGCCGGGACCGCCGCCGCCATGCGGAATGCAGAACGTCTTGTGCAGGTTGAGATGCGAAACGTCGGAGCCAATGTCACCCGGGCGGGACAATCCGACCATTGCGTTCATATTGGCACCGTCGAGATAGACCTGGCCGCCATTGGCATGGGTGATCTCGCAGATCTCCTTCACCGTCTCCTCGAACACGCCGTGTGTCGAAGGATAGGTGATCATGCAGCAGGACAGATTTGCCGCATGCTGCTGTGCCTTGGCACGGAAGTCTTCGAGATCGATATCGCCGTTCTCGAGCACTTTCACGACCACGACCTTCATGCCGACCATCTGGGCCGAGGCAGGATTGGTGCCGTGCGCGGAGGTGGGGATGAGGCAGACGTCGCGATGGGTATCGCCATTGGCGATGTGATAGTTGCGGATCGTTAGCAGGCCCGCATACTCGCCCTGAGCACCGGAATTCGGCTGCATCGAGAAGGCATCGTAACCGGTTATCTGGCAAAGCTTTGCCGACAGATCGTCGATCATTTCCTTGTAGCCGAGTGCCTGGTCGACCGGCACGAACGGATGGATGTCGGAAAACTCCGGCCAGGTGATCGGCAGCATTTCAGCCGTCGCGTTCAGCTTCATCGTGCAGGAGCCGAGCGGGATCATCGCGCGGTCCAGCGCCAGGTCGCGGTCCGACAGGCGGCGGATGTAGCGGGTCATCTCGCTTTCGGCGCGGTTCATGTGGAAGATCGGATGGGTCATGTAATCCGATTTTCTGAGAAGCGCGTTGGGCAGGCGGTATTCGACCGGGAAGTCCGACACCTTGAACTCACCGCCGAATGCGCGCCAGACGGCCTCGAGCGTGACAGGGCGGGTGCGTTCGTCGAGCGACATGCCAATCCTGGTTTCACCGACCTTGCGCAGGTTGACGCCTTCAGAAACGGCCGCCCGCATGATCACACCCTGCATGTGGCCGACCTCGACAGTGAACGTGTCGAAGAACGTATCGGGTTCGATCGTGTAACCGAGCTTTTCCAGGCCCTTGGCCATCAGCACGGCCTTTTTGTGCACCGCTTGGGCAATCGCCTTCAGGCCTTCCGGGCCGTGGAAGACGCCGTACATCGAGGCCATGACAGCGAGCAGAACCTGCGCGGTGCAGATGTTCGACGTGGCCTTCTCGCGGCGGATATGCTGTTCGCGGGTCTGCAGCGACAGGCGGTAGGCACGATTGCCGCGGGCATCGACGGAGACGCCGACGAGGCGGCCGGGCATGGCGCGCTTGTGCGCATCCTTGACCGACATATAGGCCGCGTGCGGGCCGCCGTAACCGACAGGCACGCCAAACCGCTGCGACGAGCCGATCGCGATATCCGCACCCATTTCGCCGGGCGATTTCAGAAGCGTCAGCGCCAGAAGATCGGCCGCCATAGCAGCGACCGCACCGGTCTGGTGCAGGCGGGAAATCAGGCCGGAGAAATCACGGACTTCACCATTGGTGCCGGGATACTGGAAGATCGCTCCGAACACGTCGACCGGGTCGAGATCGGTCATCGGATCACCGACGATCACGCTCCAGCCGAGCGGCGCTGCACGTGTCTCGATCAACGCGATCGTCTGCGGATGACAGGCGTGATCGACGAAGAAGGCGGTTGCCTTCGATTTCGCCTGGCGCTGGCATAGCGCCATGGCTTCGGCAGCCGCCGTCGCTTCATCGAGCAGCGAGGCATTGGCGACGTCGAGGCCGGTCAGGTCGCAGATCATCGTCTGGAAGTTCAGGAGCGCTTCGAGGCGGCCTTGGGAGATTTCCGGCTGGTAGGGCGTGTATGCCGTGTACCAGGCTGGGTTCTCCAGAATGTTGCGCTGGATGACCGGCGGCGTCACGGTGCCGTAATAGCCCTGTCCGATCAGCGTGGTCAGCACCTGGTTCTTGTTGGCGGTCTCGCGCAGCTTGTCGAGCGCTTCGCGTTCGGTCAGCGCCGCACCCCAGGTCAGTGGGTTCTGCTGGCGGATGGAGGCGGGGACCGTGGCATCGATCAGCGCGTCGAGCGACTTGTAGCCGATCACGGCAAGCATATCGCTCATCTCCGTCGGGGACGGACCGATATGGCGACGGTTGGCGAAATCGTAAGGATCGTAGTCGGTGAAGTGGAAGTCGGTCGAGTCGCTCATCCGATCAGTTCCTTGTAGGCAGCTTCGTCCATCAGCGCGTCGGCGTCGGCTACATTCTTGAGCTTCAGCTTGAAGAACCAGCCGGCAGCCTGCGGATCGGAATTGACCAGCGACGGGTCGTCGACGATCGCCTGATTGACTTCGGTGACTTCGCCGTCGAGCGGAGAATAGACGTCGGAGGCTGCCTTGACGCTTTCGACGGTTGCGGCATTGCCGTCCTTCACCAGCTCGGCACCGACTTCCGGCAGTTCGACAAACACGAGATCACCGAGCTGCTCGGCAGCATGGGTGGTGATGCCGACGGTGGCAACGCCGTCTTCGAGTTTCAGCCATTCGTGTTCGGCGGTGAATTTCAGCATGGGAATGTCCTCTTAAGGAAAGCGTGAATGGGGATGACGTGGGGGGGGAGGCCGGGGATGGGGCCAAGCCGCCCGCGCGTGTTTATCGCTTGTAGGTCGGCGTGATGAACGGCAGCGCGGCCACCGTCATCGGCAGGTATTTTCCGCGCACTTCGGCAAAGACCTGCGTACCTGCAACTGCATGGCTGACGGGAACGTAACCCATGGCAACCGGACCTTCGACCGTCGGGCCGAATGTACCAGAGGTGACTTCGCCGAGTTCCTTGAGCCCGTCCGCATCGGCAAACAGTTTGGCATGCGAACGCACCGGCGCCTTGCCTTCCGGCTTCAGGCCGACGCGGCGGCGGCTGGTACCGTCTGCCAGTTCGCCAAGGATGCGGTCAGCTCCCGGAAACCCGCCTTCGCGGTCACCGCCGGCCTTGCGGGCCTTCTGCAATGCCCATTCGAGCGATGCCTCGATCGGCGACGTCGTAGTGTCGATGTCGTTTCCATAAAGACACAGACCGGCTTCAAGCCGCAGGCTGTCACGGGCGCCGAGGCCGATGGCTTCGCAATCCGGGTGTTCGAGCAATGCCTTGGCAACGGCGACGGCATGGTCCTGCGGGATCGAGATCTCGAAACCGTCCTCGCCGGAATAACCGGAGCGCGAGATGATGCAAGCAACGTCGTGCAGCGGCACTTCGCGGACATCCATGAACTTCATTGAGGAGACGCCAGCCCAGAGCTCGGCCAGAACAGCTTCGGCACGTGGACCTTGGAGGGCGATCAACGCGCGGTCGTCGAGCAGGGTGACGTCGCAGTCCGGAAGGTGCGCCTTCATGTGCGCAAGGTCGGCATCCTTGCAGGCGGCGTTGACGACGACGAGAAGATGGTCGCCGCGATTGGTGATCATCAGGTCGTCGAGAATGCAGCCATTGTCGTCGGTGAAGAACCCGTAACGCTGACGGCCTTCCTTCAGCGACAGGATGTCGACCGGAACGAGCTTTTCCAGCGCAAGTGCTGCATCTGCATAGTCGCCGGACTTCGCTCTGACGATGACCTGGCCCATGTGGGAGACATCGAACAGGCCTGCGGCAGCACGCGTATGGAGGTGCTCCTTCATCACGCCGAGCGGATATTGCACCGGCATGTCGTAGCCCGCGAACGGCACCATCTTCGCACCAAGCGAAAGATGCAGCGCGTTGAGCGGTGTGGTCTTGAGAACTGAGTGATCGTCCAAAAAGGCGCCTCCAGGTTTTGGCGCTCGCTGAGTAAAATCAGCTCACACGCCGGCTCTGATCAGGGCGCGGTTACGCGCCTGTTTCGAGCCCCCTCTGTCCTTTTCGCCTGAGATTGTTATCCCTTCGGCGAGCCCCCGATGACGGTTGCTACTCTCCAGAGTTCCGGTTGGTCGCCCGTGGTCCTTTTGCCTGAGAGTTTCCGGGGCGGTTGCTCCTTCGGCACCGCATCGAAGCGGCTTCTCCCAACGGGTATGAGGTTCATTATCGAGGAGGCGACAGGTTTGACAAGGGGAGAATGTCGTCGTGACCAAGATTTTTGTCGCACACCATAGAGTTAGGCATCGCGACTGAGTGCCAAGGTTCAAGCTTTCCGGACGTTCAGGAATCTGCTCTACCCGTCGTCTTGAAAGACGATGGGAGGCGTTGTCATGAAATTTCTTGCGACTCTGGCGCTGTTTGCAGCGACACTTGGTGCGGCGGCAGATCAATCCTATGCCCAGGCGGGAGATGCCGGTTCCGGGAATGGTGGCATGCACATGCACGGATCGTCCGATCCGGCGGCCACATCGGGCGCCACAGTTCAACTCGGTTTGCTCGAGATTTCCGGCGGTTATGTGCGTGCCATGCTTCCCGGCCAGCCGGTCGGCGGTGGCTATCTCGTGATCCGCAACACGGGCAGCGAAGACGATAGACTCGTCTCTGCCTCATCGCCTCTGTCGCCTGCCGTGGAGATCCACGAAATGTCGATGCAGGGCGAGATCATGAAGATGCGCCGTCTCGAAGGCGGCATTGCGGTCCCAGCCGGCCAGACCGTCGAGTTGAAGCCCAGTGGACTGCATCTGATGTTCACCAAAGTCGCGACTCCTTTCAAGCAGGGCGACAGCGTGCCCCTGAAGCTGACCTTCGAGAAGTCCGGCAGTCTCGATCTCACGCTCCCGGTCCAGGGTTTCCGTCCTGCCAACCAGCATAACTGATCACGCGGGATGTGATCTCAGGCGTAATATCTCGTTTAGCTCCGCCATCTATTCTACCGATGGGTTGGCTTTGTGGGGACGAAGATCGTGGATATTTCCAGTGCACCGGAACCGGACGCCGGCATTTACCGACGCCTCAACACACTTGCGGAAATCGACACGGTCGCCGACGCCTGGCGGGCCCTTGAAAGCCGGTGTGAAGACCGGCTGACCTATTTTCAGAGTTTCGATTGGTGCCGCGGCTGGGTCGCAGCCTTTGCCGGCGACGGCTCCGCGTTCGAATTCCGGATCGAGACTGTGTGGCGCAACGGCAGTCTCGTCGCAGTCTGGCCTTTGATGGTTCAGACCGTCAGCGGCATAAGGGTGTTGGAAAACCTCGGCGCACCCCACTCGCAATACTGCAATCTCCTGTGCGACGACGCCCATCTTGCCGGATTGCTGATGGGCAAGTTGCTCACCCGTATCGAGATGATGCCCGATTGTGATGTCGCGGTCTTTCACCCCGTTCCGCATCAATCCTCGCTGGGACTTCTGCTTCGCTCACAGCCGACGATCCGAGGCTACGGCGGAAGCAGCGCCGTGCTCGATCTCACGCAGTTTGCCGATTCGGACGCATACCGCTCGCACGGCGGCAAATTGAAGAAGCGCAATCGCAACCGTCGGCGCAACCATCTGGCGCGGCTCGGCGAACTCACCTTCGAGATGATCTGGCCCTCCGATCAAAGGTTTGCCGAATACGTTCGCGAATGTGCGGCGATGAAGCGGGTTTGGCTGCGCGAGACCGGGAGAAGCAGCAGCGGTTTTTCCTTCGATGGCCTGGACGATTTCCTGGCGAGCCTGACGGGTGATGCCGCGTTGCTAGAGGGTGCGTGCCTTTCGATCCTGCGGGCCGGCGATGTCACGGTGGCGATGGAGCTCGGCTTCGTGCGGGCAGGGCACTACTATGCCTATCTCGGAAGCTTCGACTGGAGCCTGCGGCATCTCTCCGCCGGCAAGGTGCAGATGGAAATGACAGTCTGCTGGCTGATCGACAACGGGATCAAGACCTACGATCTTCTCGGCGGCGATGGCGCCTACAAACAATCCTGGGCAAACCAGAAACTGTTGCTGAACGGCTATAGCCTGCCCTTCTCGTGGAAAGGGCGCCTCTACGCGCAGGCTTGGCTTCCGGTCATCCGTCCATTCGCCAAGCGGGTATATTTCACAATACCGGAAAGCTGGCGCCGCTTCGTCAGCGGCATTCAGGGCGTCGGACTTCTCGTTCTCGGCATCTGAGGGTCACTCTTCCGTGTCACGATAGGCGGCTTCGGCCATCTGCAGCGATGCCTGCTGCTGCGGAGGCTGCTGGCCGGCATCGAGGAAATCGAGAGACAGGCTGGTCGCAAGCGTCATCGCCCCGGTGACCGTCGGATCGGTCGCACTCTGATCACGCGCAGAAGCGCGTTCGGCGACACGTTTGGCCTCACCAATTCTCGCTTTGACGGACAGTTGCGGCGGCGTTCTTAACGTCTCTATGGCGAGCGCTGCCATGCTTGCCGAAATTGTCGTCACCTGAACCATAGCAACCGCCTTCAACCCATTCGGCACATATGTAATATGCGCCGAGTTTGCCGCGATTTAACCGAAATCCCGGCATTTTAACGGTAGGCACGATTTAGGACTTTTCTGGATATCTCGATGATCAATATCATACTTGTCGCACTGGGCGGCGCATTCGGTTCCGTCGCCCGCTACCTCGTGGGCGTCTGGACGCTGCGCCGGTTCGGGCCGAACTTTCCCTGGGGAACGCTGACCGTCAACATCGTCGGCTGTTTCGCAATCGGTTTGATAAGCGAGGTGATTGCCCGGCGCCTCAACGCCTCGCCTGAGATGCGTCTCCTGCTGGTGACTGGATTTCTCGGCGGCTTCACGACGTTTTCGGCCTTTTCGCTGGATGTCATCTCGCTGTTCGAGCGCGGCGCGACCGTGGCGGGGGCAAGTTATGTGATCGCAAGCGTCGGCGTGTCGCTGTGTGCGGTCTTTGCCGGGCTGGCGCTCGGGCGGGCAATGCTCTAAAGGGCAGGACTGATCACAGATAAGATGAAAGAGCTTTGATGGCAGGCATCGAGCATATCCGCGTCGAGGCGGACGAGGCAGGCATGCGCCTCGACCGTTGGTTCAAGATCCATTTCCCGGGTCTCGGCTTCGGCCCTCTACAGAAACTACTGCGCTCCGGACAGGTGCGCATCGACGGTGGCCGTGTGAAAAGCGACACGCGCGTCGAGCCCGGCCAGATGGTCCGCATTCCCCCGATGGATACCGACGCGAAGAACAGCGGGCCGATCGCGGGCAAGGATCTGAAGCACGCCGGCGACTACGAGCTTTTGCAGCGGATGATGCTGCATGAAGACGACAAGGTCTTCGTTCTCAACAAGCCGGCGGGTCTGGCTGTGCAGGGCGGATCCGGCGTGACCCGCCATATCGACCAGATGATGGATGCCTTCACCAACAAGAGAGGCGAAAAACCGCGTCTCGTCCACCGGATCGACCGCGACACATCAGGCGTCCTGGTTGTTGCCCGAACCCGCGGTGCTGCACAGAAGCTGACCGCGGCATTCCGCGAGCGCGATACCAAAAAAACCTACTGGGCGCTGGTCAAGGGCGTTCCGCGCAAGCGCGAGGACAAGATCTCCAACTGGCTGGTCAAGGAACAGACGCCCGACGGCGACCGTATGCGGATCGCGAGACATGGCGAGGAGGGCGCCGATCACGCGGTCTCCTACTACCGCGTTCTGGAAACCGCCGCGCAGACGATGGCGTGGCTAGAGATGGAGCCCTATACCGGCCGTACGCACCAGCTGCGTGTCCATGCGCTGCATCTCGGTCACCAGATCATCGGCGATCCGAAATATTTCGACGACGACCACAACTGGCCGTTCCCGGGCGGCATCCAGAAAAAGCTGCATCTGCACGCGCGCCACATCGACATCCCGCATCCGGATGGCGGTCGTCTGCGGGTCACGGCTCCGCTGCCGCCGCACATGGTGCAGTCCTGGAACCTTCTGGGCTTCGACATGGAGAACGGTCGGCGGGAGGACCAGGAATGAAGCTTGTCCTGTTCGATTGCGACGGCACGCTGGTCGACAGCGCCGAACTGATCCACGAGACGATGCTGCGCACCTTCCGTCACTTCGGCAAGGCTGAACCCACATTGGCGCAGACGAAGTCGATCATCGGCCTGACGCTCGACATCGCGATCGCCCGCATCGACGGCAAGCCGCATGCCGATGAAGAAGCCGTCGAGATGATGGCCTACTACAAGTCGCTCTTTTCCGTGGTGCGCCAGGATCTCGATTTCCGCGAGCCTTTGTTCGATGGCATAAAGGACCTGATCGAGACGATCGGACCGCGAGACGACCTGTTGATCGGCGCTGTCACCGGCAAATCCCGTCGCGGCCTCGACATGATCATGAACACGCACGGCTATGCAGACCATTTCGTCGTCAGCCGCACGGCAGATGATTGCCCGTCCAAACCCCATCCGGCGATGGTCACCGAATGCTGCGACGCGACGGGCGTGTCGCCCGAAGACACTCTTGTCATTGGCGATGCGATCTACGACATGCAGATGGCAAAGGCGGCCGGTGCAACGGCAATCGGTGTTTCCTGGGGATACGCCTCGGTTGGCGAGCTTCAGAAGGCCGGAGCCGACCACATCGTCCATCATCCAAGCGAATTGCTGCCGTTGATCGGCTGAGGGTTTTCCATGCGCGACATACTATCCGACCCGAACGCCGGTTTGAGCCACGAAGACCCGACCCGGCGGGCACAGATCCAGATGCACAAGCCTCTGCCGAAGCGCTTCTACAAGGAAGTCTCGGTTGAGGCGGGCGAGGGTGACTACGCCATCCTTCTCGATGGACGGCCGGTGAAAACACCCGCCAAGAACGCCTTGAGAATGCCAACCACACGGGTTGCCGAACTCGTCCGCGACGAATGGGCATCGCAGGTGGATGTGATCGATCCGCGCACGATGCCGGTAACACGGCTCGTCAACACTGCGATCGACGGCATTGCCGCCGACCCGCAGGCCGTGTTCGAGGACATCCTTCGCTTCTCGTCGAGCGACATGCTGTGCTACCGCGCAGAAACACCTGCAAACCTTACGCTTCGTCAGGCCGAGCAGTGGGATCCGGTCCTGGACTGGGCCGCCAACGCGATCGGCGCTCGCTTCGAGGTGATCGAGGGTATCATGCCCAAGGAGCAGCCTAAGGAAGCGATCGCCGCCCTTTCCGGGGTGTTGCGCAAATATGCGTCCCCGATCGAGCTTGCGTCTCTCCACACGGTGACATCGCTGACGGGCTCCGCAATCCTGGCGATTGCTTTCGCCGAAGGCGAACTCTCCGTCGATGACACATGGCGGCTTGCGCATCTGGAGGAAGACTGGGCAATCGAGCATTGGGGATCCGATGCCGAGGCCGAACATCGCCGCGCAAAGCGGTTCGAAGAGATGCAGGCCGCTGCTGCGGTTTTTGACGCAACCACAGGGCGGATTTAATCCTTCTCTAACCCTGTTGGGGGAAGATCGGTACAGTCTGCGTATCGAGTTTCCCCATGCGTTCCGGTGTCCTGCGCCTAGCCCTGATCTTGACCCTGACGCCATCGCTGATGGCGTTTCGCATGCCGTTGGAAGATGGTGTGCGCGACAAGCTTCTCTACGACGTCAGGGGAGCTTTCGTCACCGCAAGACCGGACGTGCCTCAGGGCCTCGTCATCGCCACCGACATGCTGATCGATGAGGCTGTGCGCTCGACGATGCGGCCGAGCATGCTGCCGCGAACCATCATCTCCGTTCGCATCGACCGGGCAGCGCCAGTTCCCGTCGTCTTTGGCCGGCGGCTGGAGGCGAGGGTCACGGTTCAGGCCGTCTCCGTCTCGACGGGCGAACCGGTTGCAACGGGATCGTTCGAAGCATCGGTCTTTTTCTTCGGCAACAAGGATGGAGATGCAGCCCTTGCCAGAAAGATCGCCGACCGGGTGGCGAGCGAGTTCCGCCTGCGCAGCGGACATTCCGCAACGATCACGTCGGCTTTGTTCGAGCCCTGATTCTTGACGAAATGCATTTGATTTCCGCAGGCAAACCGAGCTTAACTCGCTCGCTGTCGCGCAGTCGCGACATTGCTACGAGAGGTTATCACATGCAGTTTTTCAATCGTTTGGGACAATACCGTCCGCAGGCGCTGGCCGTACTGAGAATCATTGCAGCCCTGCTCTTCATCGAGCACGGCACAATGAAGCTGTTCGGTTTTCCGGCGCCGATGGGCGAGGGTTCTTTACCACCGCTTCTGCTGATTGCAGCGCTGCTTGAAGTGGTCGGCGGCGCGTTGCTGGTCGTCGGCTTCATGACCCGCCCGGTCGCGTTTCTCCTGTCCGGCCAGATGGCTGTCGCTTATTTCATGGCGCATGCCAGCAAGGGTTTTTGGCCGGCGCTGAACGGCGGCGAAGGCGCCATCCTGTTCTGCTTCATTTTCCTGTATCTCGTCTTCTCGGGCCCGGGCGCCTGGGCCGTCGACAAGGACTGAAACTCTACGCCCGCGAGCGATTGCGCGCGGGCGTCCTGATTCTCAAACGATCAATTAGACCAGACGCTCGGCATGCCAGCGCAGATGGTCGTCCATGAATGTCGAGATGAAGAAGTAGGAATGGTCGTAGCGCTCATGCATCCTGAGTGTCAGGGCAATATCCTTGCCCTCTATTGCCTCTTCGAACAGCCATGGCCGCAGGCCGCTCTCGAGGAAGTTGTCGGCCTTGCCCTGATCGATCAGGAATTCCGGAAAATGCGCCCCGTCTTTCACCAGCGCGCAGGCATCGTATTGCCGCCATGGAGCCTGATCGGCACCGAGATATTTTTCAAACGACGGCGCAGACCAGTCGGCGGTTGTCGGCTCGACGATGGGCGCAAAGGCCGAGCAGCTCTTGAACCGGTCGGGGTTTTTGAGAGCAATCGTCATGGCGCCATGGCCACCCATGGAGTGGCCGAAGATCCCCTGCCGGCTCATGTCGACGCGGAAGTGCTCGGCGATGAGAGCGGGCAGTTCCTGCGTGATGTAGGTGTACATCTGGTAGTTCTCGGCCCAGGGCTGCTGAGTCGCATCGAGATAAAATCCGGCACCCTTGCCCATCTGCCAGTTGGTCGCCTCATCCGCGACGTCGTCTCCGCGCGGGCTTGTGTCGGGGCAGACGATGACGAGACCGAGCTCTGCAGCCAGCCGGCGATACTCGCCCTTGTCCATCACGTTCTGATGGGTGCAGGTGAGACCCGACAGATACCAGAGGACAGGGCACGGCTCAGACAGCGCCTGCGGCGGCACGAACACGGCAAAGGTCATATCGCATTTGCAGGCATCCGACGGATGCGAATAGACGCCCTGCATGCCGCCAAATGCGGTGTTCTGTGAGATGATCTTCATCGGTCATGTTCCTCGATGTTGGGACTTCAGCCGGCCAGCGAAACGACGGCATTGACCGCAGCGGCTACCAGCACCGTGTTGAAAAAGAAAGACACGACCGAGTGGAGGAGATTGATCCTGCGCATGTCGGTCGCCGTGATCGCGACATCGGACGTCTGGGCGGTCATGCCGATGATATAGCCGAAATAGAGAAACTCCCAGCCGCCCGGACGATCGGTTCCGGGAAAGTCGAGGCCGCCAATCGGGCCCTCGACCTTGTCGTCGCCGGGGCGCCAGTAGAGGTGGGCGTAGTGTAGGGCAAACATCATGTGCAGCGAAAACCAGCCGAGAATGACGGCGGCGAAGCCGACCATCACATCCAACGCACCTGACGTCTGCTTGTCGTTCATCGCTTCAAACAGCGTCACCAACGAAATCGCCGCCGCAGCAAGCGTGACGGCCAGGATAAGCGGTGCCGGTTCATCGGTGTTCTGGCCGCTTTTCTCGAAGCGGTCGGCGTCCAGATGCGGGATTCGGAATGCCATCAATCCAAGATAGACGACGAAAAAGACGATCGCCGTCAGCGCTGCGGCAAGCTCCGGCAACTGCCAGATCAGCACAGGCAACGCGACGACTGCGACGATCGCCGATGCGAAAAAGGGCCCATGCCGGCGGCGGCGCCAGTGCCACAGCGATGCCTTGCCCTGTTGTGTCGACATCCGCCCTCCCGTACCGCCTTGATAGCGCGGTCTAGCCGTTTGATTTGGCGCGCCGGCAGAGCCTGTCCAGCGTCTCCAGGAATTTGGATCGGTCGCGTGGCGAGAAGGCTGCGTTATAGCCCTTGCTTTCGCCCGTCTCGCGCAGATGCTGGCCAAGATCGCGCATGGCGCTCGCCATGCCGATATTGGTCTCGTCGAACACGCGCCCGGTCGGTCCCGTGACAAAGGCACCGGCGGCCACACAACGCACGGCAAGCGGCACGTCGGCCGTAATGACGATGTCGGCAGGGCCGGCGCGCTCGGCAATCCAGTCGTCGGCGGCGTCGAAACCGGCCGAGACGATGACGTTCTTCACCATCGGATCGCGGGACGGACGCAAGCCGGAATTGGCAACAAACGTCACCTCAAACGCGTGACGCTCAGCGACTTTAAGGATTTCCGCCTTCACGGGGCAGGCATCGGCATCGACATAGATCAAGGCTTTGCCCTCAGCATGTCCACATGCGGAATACCGTCCTCCAGATATTCCTCTGATATCGGCGAGAAGCCGAACGAGGCATAGAATTTCTGAAGATGCGCCTGCGCGGAAATCTCGATCGTTTCTCCGGGATAGGCCTGTTCGCAGGCGGCGATCGATTCGCGCATCAACGCTTCGCCGAGCCGCTTGCCCCGATGATCCGGCGAGACGGCAACGCGGCCGATGCGCGGATTGTCTGAGGGCTCCGGCCGCCAGATGCGGGCGCAGGCCAGCAGATCGCGGCCGTCGAGAAGACGCAGATGCAGACAGGCCGCATCGTTGCCGTCAAGTTCCGGATAGGGACAAGTCTGCTCGACGACGAACACGTCCACGCGCATCTTCAGCATGGCATAGAGGTCGAGTGCGGAGAACTCTTCCAGTCTCCGCACATCGGTCGTGTAGGACGGCAGGGTGGTCAATAGACCACCACGCCACGGATGCTTTCGCCCGAATGCATCAGCTCGAAACCCTTGTTGATGTCTTCGAGCGGCATTGTGTGGGTGATCATCGGATCGATCTGGATCTTGCCTTCCATATACCAGTCGACGATCTTCGGCACGTCTGTGCGTCCTCGGGCACCGCCGAAGGCCGTGCCCATCCAGTTGCGGCCGGTGACCAGCTGGAACGGACGGGTCGAGATTTCCTGACCTGCGCCGGCAACGCCGATGATGACCGACTTGCCCCAGCCGCGATGCGACGATTCGAGCGCCTGGCGCATGACCTTGGTATTGCCGGTGCAATCGAACGTGTAGTCGGCGCCGCCGATCAGGTCGCCGTTGCGCTTGGTCATGTTGACGAGATAGGGCACGATGTCTTCGCCGACCTCTTTCGGGTTGACGAAATGTGTCATGCCGAACTTCTCGCCCCATTCCTTGCGGTCGGGATTGATGTCGACGCCGATGATCATGTCGGCGCCGGCAAGCCTCAGACCCTGCAGAACGTTAAGGCCGATGCCGCCGAGACCGAAGACGATCGCGGTCGAACCGATTTCAACCTTGGCCGTATTGATGACGGCGCCGATGCCCGTCGTGACACCGCAGCCGATGTAGCAGATCTTGTCGAACGGCGCGTCGGGATTGACCTTGGCAACGGCAATCTCGGGCAGAACGGTGAAGTTGGAGAATGTCGAGCAGCCCATGTAATGGTGGATCTTGTCCTTGCCGATCGAAAACCGGCTGGTGCCGTCAGGCATCACGCCCTGGCCCTGCGTGGTGCGGATGGAGGTGCAAAGGTTGGTCTTGCGCGATGTGCAGGAATAGCACTCGCGGCATTCCGGCGTGTAAAGCGGAATGACGTGGTCGCCCTTCTTGACCGAGGTTACACCCGGTCCGACATCAACGACGATGCCGGCGCCTTCATGGCCGAGGATGGCGGGGAAGAGGCCTTCCGGATCCGCACCCGACAGGGTGAAATCGTCGGTATGGCAGATGCCGGTCGCCTTGATCTCGATCAGCACTTCGCCGGCGCGAGGGCCTTCCAGCTGTACGGTCATCACTTCGAGCGGTTTGCCAGCCTGAACGGCAACGGCGGCGCGGACATCCATGGTGTCACTCCATTTTATCTATAAGATTCTACCGCGACTTTTGCACGGCAAGTGGTTCGGGCTCAAGCCGGAAGACGGTATGAATAGTCGCAATCGGGTGATCGGTCAGGGCTCGATGATCGGCGCCTGCGGAGATGCGCTGCGCGGCACCAGGCCTGTCAGCCGCACATCATCGACGACTTCGACCATCATCTTGAAGGGTTTGAAGCCGGAGCGCTGGTAAAATGGCAGAGCGTGAGACGAATCAAGGTGGCAGGTGTGAACCCACAAGCGCGAGATCGGGCGCGACCACGCCTTTTCGATAGCAGCATTCATCAGGAACCGGCCGGCCCCCTTGCCGATCGTACCGGCGGCAAGACCGAAATAGCCGATCTCACATTCGCCTTCCTTGCGAAAATCGAGTTCCAGAAGCCCAACCGCGCGATCGCCATCCATCAGGGCATGAACTTCGATCAGTGGGTCTTGAAGGATGGCGGAAAGCTCGCTGTCATCCATGATGAGGCGCGAGGTCCACATCCAGTGTTCGCCGACTGATCTGTAGAGCGCGCGATAATCCGCGATCGACGGCGACGGCCAGTGTTCGACGGTGAGCGATCCTGCAGGAGGATTGGAACCGGGTTCCGGTCGTTCCTGCATCTCCAGACAGGTCACCACGGTGGCGATCATTCCCGGCGGAACATTGGAATATCCGCTGAGAAGCATGGGATTGTCAGGGGACATCGGGTCTTGGCTCATGAGGTCTTTTCACGATGTTTGATGGTTGTTGTCAACGAAGGTCACGCAGGCACGAGCTGTTTCGACTGGGCGTGTTCGCGCCAGATGATGAACAGGCCCGAGGCCACGATGATGAGGATGCCGAACCATTTCGATGCCGTCGGAAAGTCGCCGAACAGCGCATAGCCAAGCACGGTCGCCGAGATGATCTCGAAATACTGGAAGGGCGCGAGCAGCGACAGGGGTGCCATCCTGAACGCCTTCACCACGAGGAGGTGCATGTATCCCGAGATCGAACCCAGGACGACCAGCAGCAGCAACCCGAGCACGGAGGCGGGCAGGGACGGCTCGAAGTCGGTCACGCCGAAACCGCTTCCGGCCGTCATCGCGAGGCCCATGAAGACGGTGCCGCCGAGGCCGGCGATGGTTTGCATCACCAGCGGCGAATCACTCTCACCAATGGCGCGATTGAGAAACAGATAGAGCGTGAAGAGAAAGGCGCAGGCGACCGGCAGAAGCGCCGTCCAGCCGAATATCGAATAGCTCGGCTGGATCACGATCATCGCACCACCGAAACCGACCACGATGGCAAGCCAGCGCCGCCAGCCGACCCTTTCTCCGAGAAAGATGGCAGACATCATCGTCAGCATGAACGGCTCGACGAAGTAGATCGCGAACACATCGGCAAGCGGCATATATTTGACGGCGGCAAAAAACATCAGACTTGCCGAAGCATGCAACGTGCCGCGCAACAGGTTCATCCACGGGCGATTCGCATGAATGAGCGACCGGGCGGAAAGCAGTGCCAGCGGCAGCAGGCTCAGGAACTGGAACAGGAACCGATAGAAGGTGACCTGTCCGGGCGACATGTGCTCGAAATTCGCCATGTATTTGGCGATGGCATCCATGACCGGCAGAATGGCCATGCACGAGGCCATGATCGCCATGCCCTTGAGCGGGTTTTCGGAAGTCTTTGGGGGCATTGGCCTGCGCTTTCAATTGAACCTGAGTTCAAACACAGGCTGACCTTGTCGGCAAGCCGCAGGTGCGGGCACATCAGCAACGCTTGGCGCTGCAAGCACCGGAAAGCATATCCGATGCTCATTTACAGAGGTCGCGGTATGTTAGGCCGCGAGTTCCGTGGTCTCACCGTGTTCGATGAGAAGGCGCGGGGAGGTCATGTCGCCGGTCTCTTCGTCCACCATTACCGAATAGGCAGCGACTCCGATGACGCGCACCGACATGGCCGTCGCGATCTTCTCGGCGGAGGCCGCGTTCGAGGCTTGGCGCATTTCACCGAGGACGATGTGGCCGCGGTTCTTCTTGAATTGGAGAACGATGAATTTTTCTGCGGTTGCCATGTCACGCTCCTGTGTTGTTCTGTTTATGTTCCAGAAGCAGCAAGAAGTCAATTCGTTTCTGAAGATGTGAATTTGGTGATCATGATCAGGCTCAAACGTCATTTGACGCCAGAAACGAAAAAACCCGGCCGAAGCCGGGTTCTTTTGGTGCGGTCGAGAAGACTCGAACTTCCACGGGTTGCCCCACAGCGACCTCAACGCTGCGCGTCTACCAATTCCGCCACGACCGCATCCGTGGTAGAGCCGAATTGCTCCGGCGAGCGAGCATGTAGCAAAAGGATTTGAGGTGCACAAGTGCGTCGTGACAGATTTTTGAAGGATTTAAACGGGTTGGGGATAACCTTATATAAAGTCCCAGAAAACAAGGCTCTTGCCGCCCTTGTTCGCTTTTGACAGAAGACTGGCCATGCTGACACGCACCGATCTCAATCTCTCCATGCTGCCGCAAGCCGACTGTCCGCCCGTAAGGTGGCGGGTTTCGGACGAACTCGTGCCTTACGACGTGGCGATCGCCACGATGGAGGCGGAGGTTGCAGCCATTGCCGACGGCCATGCCGACGAACTCGTCTGGCTGCTGGAGCATCCGCCGCTCTATACTGCAGGAACCAGCGCACAGACCGCCGATCTCATCGAGCCGGATCGGTTTCCCGTATTTGCGACGGGTCGCGGCGGAGAATACACCTATCATGGCCCGGGCCAGCGCGTTGCCTACGTCATGCTTGACCTGAAGCGCCGTCGCCAGGATGTTCGCGCCTATGTGGCAGCGCTCGAGGAATTGGTCATCCAGACGCTCGACATGATGAACGTTCGCGGCGAGCGGCGCGAGGATCGTGTTGGCGTATGGGTAAAGCGGCCGGACAAGCCCGCCATGCTCGATGGGTCGGTCACCGAGGACAAAATCGCCGCACTGGGTATTCGCCTGCGCCGCTGGGTGAGCTTTCACGGTCTGTCGCTCAACGTCGAGCCCGACCTGTCGCATTTCTCCGGCATCGTGCCTTGCGGTATAACTGGATATGGTGTGACCAGCCTGGTGGATCTCGGCCTGCCGGTCATGATGACGGATGTCGATATCCGGCTTCGTGAGGCTTTCGAGCAGATCTTCGGCCCGACTGTGAACGAACGAGAACAGGTCACCTCACGGTGACCTGTTCAATCGTCTGATGGTTGGTAGCGACGGCGATAATCACCGGCGTACGAGTCTCAGTCCTCGTCGGGCATACGTCCATCGACGCCGCCAGCGCGCAGGTTGTTGACGACGGATTTCACGCCGGAAATGCTTTTTACCTTGGCAGCGATGATGCGCACGGCAGATGCCTCGTCGACCAGGCCTTCGAGCGTGACCTCTCCGTCATCGACATGCACGTCGATGGCATCCATCATGGCGATATCGAGCGATTCGATCGCGTCCGTGATGCGCTCCTCGAGATCGTCTGATTCTTCGACCCCGATCGTTGCGGGCGTATCGCTGTCGACAAGCCGTTCCTGCTGCCCGTCGGCCTCGATGCCTTCGACCTGGTAGCCTTCGTTACGATCGCTTTCGAAGTTCGCAGCAGGCTCGCCATAGGCGGCGTTGCCGACCGGACGCGCACCGGCACCGGCTGCATCGTCATAAGGCCAGCCTTCGTCGATGTTGCGGTCGTCGTAATCGCGGAAATCTTCTTCGCGGGAAATATCGTCGGGCTTGCGGGTGGCGGGCATTGTGGTTCCTTCCGTAAGGTTCGTCAGTCGGTAGAGGGTTGCCTCGATAACCGTCAGGAACAGCCTTGGTTCCTCTACCGACCTTTTTCCCACTTGCGGACCAACCGGTCGCGTTTCAACCTCGATAGACGCTTCAGCCAGAAGACGCCGTCCAGCTGGTCGATCTCATGTTGCATGCAGACGGAGTAAAAGCCCGTGGCGTCCTCTTCTGCGTGCGTCCCGTCCAGGCGCTGATAGCGGAACCGGATCATGGCGGGACGCTCGACCTCTTCGGTCGCACCTGGCATGGATACGCTTCCCTCGGTGTAGCGCATTACCTGCTCACCGAACGAAAGGATTTCCGGGTTGGCATAAAAGCGCGGACCGTCTTTCGCCGACAGTTCGAGCACGACAAGCCGGATGTGAACCCCGACATGCGCGGCGGTGATTCCGACGCCCGGTGCAGCCCGCATGGTGGCGAGCAGATCCTGCGCGAACGTCTCGAGTGCTGCGTCGAACACGGTAATCGGCTGACACGGCTTTGACAGGCCGGGATCCGGATATCGCAATATCGTCAGGGGTGCCATTCGTTATCCTTCCTCGTCTCTCAAGCGTTCCCATTCGCATGGCGAGAACCGTTTCGCCACAGATGTTTGACCATTGCGCACTGGACCATCCCGACCATTTGCTCTAGCTGGAATGAAGCGGCAAATGCGTTCGATCTAAGACGGTTATCTGGTTGTTGAAAATCAGTTTCTGCCGTTATCTTCAACCTGCGAGATGCGGATAGCGAGGGCGGCAATGAGCGATATCGGCGAAGAGACCCGCGGTCGCAGCAAGGCCAACGATCCGGCTCACGACATCTATACCGAAGAGGGCGCGGTTCGCCCCGATTTCCTCGCCCGTGTCGGGGCGGCGGTCGCCGATCGCGATGTTCTCTATCTCCGCCAGTACGTGGCGCGCCTGCACGAATCCGAACTTGGCGACCTTCTCGAATCGATTCTTCCGGATCAGCGCCACGCGATGGTGCGGCTGCTCGGCACCGACTTCGACCTGACGGCCCTGACGGAGGTGGACGAGGCGATCCGTATGGAGATCGTCGAGCAGATGTCGAACGCGCAGATCGCTGCGGGCATCGGCGGTCTCGATTCGGACGACGCGGTCTACATTCTCGAAGATCTGGACAAAGACGATCGCGAGGAGATTCTCGCGCAGCTTCCATTCACTGAGCGGGTTCGCCTCAGACGCGCGCTCGACTATCCGGAAAGCTCGGCCGGTCGCCGCATGCAGACGGAGTTCGTCGCTGTGCCGCCGTTCTGGACGGTGGGGCAGACGATTGACTACATGCGCGAGGACGAAGGCCTGCCGGAGAGCTTTACGCAGATCTTCGTCATCGACCCGACCTTCAAGCTGCTCGGCGTCATCTATCTCGACCGCATCCTGCGCACCAACAGGCAGGTGAAGATCGAGACGATCATGCGGGAGACGAACTATCCGATCCCCGCCGACATGGACCAGGAAGAGGCAGCACAGCTCTTCGAGCAATACGACCTTCTCTCGGCCGCCGTCGTCGATGAAAACGGCAGGCTGGTCGGCGTCCTGACGATCGACGACATCGTCGACGTGATGCAGGAAGAGGCCGAAGAAGACATCATGCGCCTCGGCGGCGTCGGCGATGAAGAACTGTCCGACACCGTGGTCGATATCTCGCGGTCTCGCGTGCCGTGGCTGCTCGTCAACCTCTTGACCGCATTTGTAGCGGCCTCCGTGATCTCGCTGTTCGAAGCCACGATCGAAGAAGTGGTCGCGCTGGCGATCCTGATGCCGATCGTCGCCGGCATGGGCGGCAATGCGGGGTCGCAGACGATGACGGTCACGGTGCGCGCCATCGCGACCCGCGATCTCGATATCCACAATGCCTGGCGCGTCGCGCGGCGTGAAATCTGCGTCGGCCTGATCAATGGGTGTCTGATCGGCACACTCGTCGGGCTGGTGGCGGGCTTCTGGTTTCAGGATCCCAATATCGGCGGACTGATTGCGACGGCCATGCTCATCAACATGGTCGCCGCCGCCAGCGCCGGTCTGATGGTGCCGATCCTCCTCAACCGGGCAGGGGCAGATCCCGCCGTATCGTCCGCGGTCTTTGTGACCGCCATCACCGATACGACCGGGTTCTTTTCGTTCCTCGGCCTCGCCACCTGGTGGTTCGCAATCGGGTAAGTCGGGAGTCACATCCACGAAAATTGACTGTTACGTAAAAGTCAATTATTTGAGGCAGAAATGTCAGGATGTGGCCGTGAACAAATATTACAGCATCACCGAGTTGACCCGTGAGTTCGGCGTTTCCACTCGCACCTTGCGATTCTACGAAGATGAAGGGCTGATCCATCCGGAGCGACGCGGCCGGACGCGCCTGTTCAGGGCGGCCGACCGCCGGCTGATCATGGAGATCCTGCGGGGACGGCGCATCGGCTTCTCCATCGCCGAAATCCGCGAGATCGTTCAGATCTACAAGGAGCCTCCAGGCGAAATGGGACAGCTCAAGCTTCTGATGAAGAAGGTCGATGAGAAACGCGACGACCTGCGCCAGAAGCGCAAGGACATCGAGGAAACACTGCTTGAACTCGACAATGTCGAGGAGGCCTGCCTCACCCGTCTCGCCGAAATCGGCGTCGGTACCTGACCGTCAGGGTGCAGGAGCAGCGATTGCGCATTCCTGCGCGATCATCTGGATACGGTCGTCCTGGGGCGTGATCGCGCCAGATTGCATCGGTGTCATCAGGTTCTGGGCGATCAACCGGTCGGCCGTGCAGGTGCAGAACGAACGGCAGATATTGGCGTCGGCACTCTCTACGCAGCCCCTCTCGCAGCTCAGGATATACCCTTTGCGAACATCCGGCGGCGGGGCGGGATGGACCAGCGAGAACAGATAGACAAGACCGATCAGGACCGGCTGATGCACGAGATAGATCAGCAGGCTGTGCTGCCCGGCCTTTGAGAGCAGGTTCTGTCTGGTCTGGACCTGCGCAATGCGGGGCAGCAGGTTGCGCGTCATCAGGAACTTCGTCACAGCGACGCCTGCCAGCAGAGCGGCAACCCAGGGAAACAGCGGCACATAGTCGTTGGAGCGCGGCGGAGCCTCGGCAAAGCCGATCCAGGCCAGCCAGCGCGTATCGAACAGCGCCGATTCGAGCGTTCCGGGCGTGACGATGTAATCAACGATCATCAGACCAGCGATGATTGCGGCCACTGCCGCCGTCAGCGTGGGAGGTAGCCGCAGGAACGCCAGCCCGATCAGGCTGGATAGCGCAATGTTGTGCAGTATGCCGAAAGAGATCCACTCGCCTGGGAAGGCGACGAATGTCGCGACGCTGATGGCAAGTGCTGCGCCGGCAACGATGCCGAGACGTTTTGCGAAGGACTGCCAGCGAATCTGCGGCGTATGCGCGAGAACCAGACTGACACCCGCGAGAAAGAGAAACGAACTGGCGATCAACCGGGCGTAGATCTTGAAGAAGCCCTGCGTCGCCGTACCCGGATCGAGATAGCCGAAGAATTCGAGATCCCAGGTGAAATGGTAGGTCGCCATCGCGATCAGTGCCACGCCGCGCAGCGTATCGATCAAGACGATGCGTGGCACGCGAGGTGCGTTTGGTTGGGTCTCGGATAACGTCACGTGCGCATGTCCCGCTCTTGTTTGTCTTTGGTGTCGATCGCCGGATCCATCAGCGCGAGACGGGCATCGGAGAAATACTGGCGGCGCGTGAGAACGAAGACCACGATCGCAGTCATCGCCATGAACATATAGGGGCCGGCGAACCATCCCAGGTAGCCGATCGACAGAAACAGCGCCCGCAGGCCCGCATTGAAATGGCCGGCCGCGATCATGTTCATCCGCACAACCTGGTCTGCCGCCAGCTCCGCCTTGGCGCGATCGGCATTCGTGTCGTGCATCATCGGCAAAGCGCCGAACAGGATGGTGCAGTAGTTGAACAGACGGTAGGCCCAGCCGAATTTGAAGAAGGAATAGCCGAACAGCACCGTCAGACCGGCAACCTTGAGCTCGAACGCGGTGCGCCCGCCGTAATAGACAAAGGGCAGATTGCTGAACACGTCCTCCACCTTGTCGGTCGAGCCAAGCAGCGCAAAGCAGCCACCAATCGCGAAGATCGAGGTCGAGGCGAAAAAGGCCGTCCCGTTCTGCAGACCGGCCAGGATTTGCGTGTCGATCATCTTGAGATCGCGCCGAAGCGAGTTGTAGATCCAGTTCCGACGCCGCTCCGCCATGGCCCGGTTAAGGCTCAAGCGGGGGAAAAAGCGACTGCCAGACCCCGCTGTGAGCCAGGAATAAAGGGCCCAGAGGGCGAGAAACAGTGCCAGCGCGATATAGTCCGCAGTCGTCATGGGTCTCGCCACAAATCGTGTATGCCTCGTTTCGTCTTGCTTTGTTTCGGCTGTCCGGGCAAGAGGCGTGTGCCTGGTATAGGTTTTTGCAACACCTATCTGTAGAGCGTGTCTCTGTGATGCATGTCGCTCGTGTCCAAGCGGATGTCGGGTGATCGCCTGAGCCGAACTCAGGTTTGGCGTAGCCTCTGCCCAAACGAACGGTCCCGTGAACAATCATGTTTCTTTCAGTTTTCGACGTTTTCAAAATCGGTATCGGTCCTTCCAGCTCGCACACGATGGGGCCGATGTCGGCAGCCAATCGTTTCCTGGAGCTCCTCCTTTCCAATGACTGGCCACGCCCGACGGGTGCTGCCGTCGCGGCGCTGAAGGTCAGCCTCCACGGGTCGCTTGCCTTTACCGGCATTGGGCACGGAACGGGCAGGGCAGTTATCCTCGGTCTTGTCGGCGAAGAGCCGCACAGCGTGGATCCCGATCGGATGGACGCGATCATTGCAGACGTCGAACGCACCGGTCGCGTCACCCCGCCGGGCCACCCCAGCTACGAGTTCAGGCCGGCAACGGACCTGATCTTCGACAAGAAGCAGCCGCTGCCCGGCCATGCCAACGGCATGAGCTTCTCGGCGCTGGATCGGGACGGACGGCTGCTCTTGAAGCGCATCTACTATTCGATCGGCGGCGGCTTTATCGTGACCGACACCGAACTGGAGGCAATGCGGGCGTCCAAGAAGACGGCAAGCGATGCGCGCGTGCCCTATCCATTCTCGTCCGCCAAACAGATGCTCGAAATGTCGCAGGGTTCTGGCCTGACGATTGCCCAGATGAAACGCGCCAACGAGCTGACAAAGATGAGCGCGGCCGAACTCGACGAAGGCGTCGACCGGATCTGGGACGCGATGAGGAATTGCATTGATCGCGGTCTGAAGGTCGACGGCATCATGCCGGGTGGCCTCAAGGTGAAGCGCCGTGCGCGGGCGATCCACGACCGCCTTAACGAGGAATGGCGCAGCAATCGGCTCAACCCGCTTCTCGCCAATGACTGGCTTTCGGTCTATGCGATGGCGGTCAACGAAGAGAATGCCGGTGGTGGCCGTGTCGTGACCGCGCCGACCAACGGTGCCGCTGGGGTCATTCCAGCCACGGTTCGCTATTATCTGCATTTTCACGACGACGCGACGCAGGAAGACATCCGTACCTTTCTTCTGACCGCGGCAGCGATCGGCGGCATCATCAAACACAATGCCTCGATTTCCGGTGCCGAAGTCGGTTGCCAGGGTGAAGTCGGGTCGGCTGCGGCCATGGCGGCTGCAGGTCTCGCCGCCGTTATGGGCGGTTCGCCGGAGCAGATCGAAAATGCTGCGGAGATCGCGCTCGAGCATCACCTCGGCATGACCTGCGATCCCATTGCAGGCCTCGTCCAGGTGCCGTGTATAGAGCGCAATGCGCTTGGCGCCGTAAAGGCCGTGACGGCGGCGTCTCTGGCCCTGAAGGGTGACGGAAGCCATTTCGTGCCGCTCGACGCCTGTATTGAAACCATGCGCCAGACTGGCATGGACATGAACGAGAAGTACAAGGAGACCTCGACCGGCGGGCTTGCCGTGAACGTGGTCGAGTGCTGAGAGCTTCCTGTGGGGCGTTGTCCGTTTTGAAAGATCCGACTTGACCCGGCGTAGTCCTTGCGGCTTTGAACGGACATGGCTCTACATCTGATCAAGCTCTGCGTCGGCGCCGACTCCATCCAGGACCTGAGGGACTGGGTGGCCGAGCGGTCTCTGACCGCCATGTCCGCCGGCCTTGAACCCCACAGCATCCACACGACGCGAATGATGCCGAAGCGCGTGGAAGAGCTCGTCGATGGCGGGTCGCTCTACTGGGTGATCAAGGGGCAGGTCTCTGCGCGCCAGAAGCTTCTGGAGGTTCGCACAGTTAAGGGCGAGGATGGTATCGGCCGTTGCCAGCTGGTGCTCGGTCCCGAAGTCATCGAAACCGCGCCGATGCCGAAGCGGCCATTTCAGGGCTGGCGTTATCTCCTCGATAACGAGATCCCGAAGGACCTCGGCGGACTGGGAGATGATGTCACCCAGCTGCCGGAAGAGTTGCGGCGACACCTCGCCGAACTCGGTCTTCTCTAGCTATTCAGCCCAGTCTCAGTCAGCGAAGTCTCAAACGGACCGACGCGCGTCCGGCACGCAGCCCGACATGCAGATGGATCTGAGCCGGTGGCTGCGACTGGCGCCACGCACGGGCTCCATGGCTGAGCAGCAGGGTGACGAGATCCTTGGTCTTTTCGCGGGAACGCGAAGAGAGGTTCATTCCCGCCATTCCCATTCCCGCAAGCCGCATGGCCGCTTCGTGCAGCGGATTGAGCGCAATGCCGCGGGCCTTGGACTTCGTCGCGTTGGCGACGAAGCCGATACTGTTTTCATTCATTCCCATAGGAAACCCCGTTTTACGCATTACTATCGAGATTTCACTGCGCCGGCGGATACAAAACACGGTGGCTGGCGCAGCTTTTTTCAGTGGTCGTCTGATGGGCCGATTACTGTATCGACGCCCAGCAGTTCACGCCTTTCTTCTTCAGGATATTGCAGGCATCGATCGCGGACTTCTGGTCGCCGAAGCCTCCGAAACGTGCCCGATAGACCTGGCCGCCATTGGTGCTGAAGGCGACTGTGAAGGGTTTGGCGGAACGCAATACCTTGCCGCCTTTATCCTGCGCATCCTGCAGGAGTTCGTTTGCCATCGAAGGATTGGGCGAGACGCCAATCTGGATGACCCAACCGGACACATCACCCTTGAGAGACACTTTGGGCGTATCGCGGGTGGATGCCGTGGTGACCGAATCGATTGCCGCCATTTCGGCCCGCTCGCCGGCGCCACTGCGCTTCGGAACATATTCCGGGGCAGGGGTCGGGACAGCGCCAGAACCGAGCATTGCGGAGTTCATCGCTGCCGAAGCCGTTCGCTTCTGCGACGGTTCGCCGAGATAGGCAGTCGCAGCAGGTGCTGCCGTCTCGTCATAGCGAGCGCCGGGCATGGGGCCACTGTTAGGAAGGTCGAGAGCCGAAACCTGACGGGCGTCGGATACTGCAGCAGCGACACGCGGCTGACTTGCGACGGGAAGCGATGGTGTCGGAACCGGAGCGGACGGAGCCTGCGAGATCAGGTTGCTCTGACCGCCGCGGGAGGCTTTCGGTAGATATTCCGCAACGAGCTTGCGCATGGTCGCATCACGAGCGGCGCTGGAGCGGCCACCGAGCACGACTGCAACGATCGAGCGACCGTCGAGCTGTGCCGACGTTGCCAGATTGCTGCCGGCTGCGCGGGTATAACCGGTCTTGATACCGTCGACGCCGCGGACAGTCCCGACCAGGCGATTGTGGTTGCCGATCGTCTGCTTGCCGAAATTGAAAGTGCGGATGGAGAAGTAACCGTAATACTGCGGAAAATGCTGGCGAAGAGCGATGCCGAGACGCGCCTGATCACGTGCCGTCGTCATCTGCGCCGTGTTGGGCAGGCCGTGTGCGTTCCGATACGTCGTACGCGTCATGCCGAGGGCACGTGCCTTGTTCGTCATCATCTGCGCAAAGCGGTCTTCGGATCCACCGACGAACTCGCCGAGAGCTGTCGCCATATCATTGGCCGACCGCGTAACGAGTGCACGGATCGCCTGATCGACATTGATGGCGCCGCCGGGGCGCACACCCAGTTTCGAAGGCGGCTCGGACGCAGCATGCGCAGAAACCGGAACCCTGGTGTCAAGCGTGATACGACCAGCCTCGAGCGCTTCGAAGGTCAGGTAAAGCGTCATCATCTTCGTGAGCGAAGCTGGATAGCGAAGACCATCCGGATCCTCGCCGTAAAGAACCTTTCCAGACTTGGCGTCGACGACGATCCCTGCATATTTCGGATCGGCATGCGCCGGACTGGCGAGGCTCGAAAAGGCCAAGATCACCGTAAAAAGACAACCGAGAAATTTTCCCGGCACTGCCACGCGTCCCTTGGGGAGGATTGTGGAAAACATGCTCTTCGACACTGCCGCACTCATCGCTTGCATGGTGGTTGTATTACGTCCGGGCTCAGCGCCCCCGATGGGCCCGTTGTCAGGCAATCTAGGGGAACAGCGTTACCAAGAGGTTTATGATGAACGTTTGGTTGCTTCGCAGAGGACCATTTTACCGATTGACCTGCGCTACCGGGTGCCCGGTCACAAGGCGGGTTTGGACAAATGTTCGAACTCCGGCGTCAATCTTCTGCCAGTCGCGCAAAAGCGCGCTGGAGAATCGATAAAGCACGGTCAGATCCTGCCCGACTCGGATATCGCGCTGGCAGTCCCCGCTGGTAGGGCGCTCTCCCGCCGATGGAAAAAGGCAACGCACGGCGTAGGGAGAGGCGGCACCGGGCTGTGCGCCCGTCAGAATCACCTCGTTCCCGTAACCGCTGTCCGCCCGGAGGCGATGCAGTGTCAGCCCATGCTCAGCCGGTTCTGCCGGGCCTTCGAAAAGTCCCTCGTAGATCGGCTGAAGCCGCCCCGACATGTCGCGCGACATGGTGCTCTGCGACATCTGTACGAAGATCAGAGATGCCGGCTGGGAGACGGTGTCGAATCGCGCCCGATTTGTGGCGCTGTAGCCCATCATTTCCGGCCAGGTCAGATAAAGATCCGCCCGTTCAGTTGCACCGCTCCGTCTCTGCTCTTTGAAACGGAGCGTGTTGGCTGAAAGCTGGATCGTATCCTGACCGATCACCAAGTCGAATGTCTCGGTGCTCTCGGAATGGCCACCCAGCATCATCCGCTCGCCGAGCCATCGGCCGCCAACGCTGATGGCGCTGGTCACTATGCCAAGCGCAATCACGATGCCGGTGATCTTGTACAGGGTTCGCCTGGATAGAAGCGGGCTGTCCGTTTCACTAAGGCTGTCGGGTTGCATGCGGCCGGGCTCTCGTCACTGGAGTGGCCGGCGGACCGAACGAGGGGTGCGACCGCGCCGGCAGCGATACCGCCATTGTTGCGGATTTGTGGTTAATGGATCGTTAGTCATAGTCGCGCGACAGTGGTGAGCGCCATAAATGGAATCGCCGGCAGGATACCTCCTCGGAGGCCCTGCCGGCGTTCTGAATGATGACATGGTCGATCGTTCGTCGGGGTAATCTTGTCTTACTGGCTGACGCTGCCGACTGCGGTCGCCCGGCCGTCCTGGAGTTTGACCCAACGCGCCGGATCATCGGTCGCCTGGCGCTTCAGGTATGTGTATTCCGTATCGGTCCAGATCATGACCTTGTTGCGCATGTTGTCGAGGACAAAGTCGCCGCGATCGGTGCGGACGGTCAGAACTGCATGACCTTCGCCATTCGGCTGCAGCACGACCGTGATCAGCAGGTTGGAAGGCGAAATGCCCTGCTGCGTCAGCATCTTCCGCTTCAGGAGCACGAAGTCCTCGCAGTCCCCGACGGTCCGCGGGTATGCCCAGCGCTCTTCGACGCCGTAGATTTCCTGGTCGGTCATCGGTGTGATCGAGGTGTTGACCGTGTAGTTGACGTCGAGGATCGTGCGCCAGGTGTCTTCGGTGAGTGCCACGGGGCCGGCGTCCTTGTAGGATGCCACGCATTCGCTCGTGTAGGTCTTGCAGAATTCGTAATGACCGATCGGCGGGTTTGCCTTGCCGATAACGCGCATGGCGCCGGATGGCATCGCAAAGGACTGGACGGTCATGGAGCCGATCATTGCAGCGGCGGCGATTGCGAATGCGAGAGCTTTACGGCAGTTCATTTTTCTTGTCTCCCCGTTGTGGGGAAACAATGCCTCAGACCCTTTGATTGACCGCGAAATACCGCAGTAAAATCAGATGCTTATTCTAATCAACTTTGGCGAAAATACGCGTCGAATTCGACGTGCTTTTTCATAAAATACGCACTGCTTTTTCGGCGAATTTGCATAAAATGCGAGGTAAATTTGACCTATCCGCTCCTATCTCCCTGATACTGCATCGCTTTGATGAAACGTGACATCATCGAAAGGTGAGCGGAGTCTTAGATCTGCCTGTGCCTTTTGCTTTGCTTCGCCGCGTTCCGGGAAAAAATCGCGAGCAAAACAGCCCGTTTCGCCGCCTAAAACTGCGCGAAAAAAATCCCGAAAAGACACAAAATAATTCTGTCGACGTGTTTTTTCGGGATTTTGTGTGTCGGACCAGCGAGTCCAGCGCCGCTGACGATGGCGGTGATCGTAAGAATTCACGCCGGAGCAGACACAGCACAACTCAGCTGCGGGCAGGCGGGTTAGAAAATGGATATGATGAGGCTTAGAGGAACTCGGTCAGCGCTTCGCGGGACTGGACCGAGTGAAACTCGATCGCGACGCCTTCCATGAAGTGACGCACCACGCGTCCGCGCATGTTTCCGAGGCGGAGCGGGGTCCCGATTGACGGACGGGTCTCGATGTCGACCGCCGCACCGGAAAGCGATAGGTCAAGCAGCCGGCACGGATAGCGGCGCCCGTCGTCGAGAGTAATCTCCGAACGGGTGTTGCGCGGGGTGAGACGATCGTGGCGACGGTCCTCCGGCAGCCCGAGTTCATGCTTGTTGGCGATCCAGGTCAACTGTGCGGCAAGTTTTTCGCGCTTGCGGTCGGTCGCGTTGATCATCATCAGGAAGCCGCCGCCGGCAACACTGAGAACTGTCCCTTCAAGGCGGCCGACGTGATCGAGATAGGCGATGACCCGCTCGTTGGTCCGTGGACGACCGGCACACTGGAAGCTGACGTCCCCGGGGGACATCTCGATCGCGGTGCAGGCATATTCCTCATGGTCGGCCAGCATCAAGCGGCCGCCGATGTTCACGGAGACGCGTTGGAATGAGCGCTGCGCTGCAGTTGCTTGCGAAACGGATGCCTGAGACGAGGTGCCGGAAAACATGGATGAGCGCTTTTTCAGCTAGAGTCCTAGCCTACATTAGCGACAGGGCGTTAATATATGGTTCCCGAAGCCGTCATTGTGGGAAGAAGCTCGCCGGCAGGAAGCGGCGCAGAAGTCCTGACTGGACCAACTGCGGCTGGTCATGCCCGCAGACGGACAACCCGCCGGTTTCATCGCTTTCGACAAAGCCCCAATCTTGAAGATGCAGCCCACTTGCCGGTCTGGCCGCCACCGGGAAAGGGCCGTCGGCAGGCAGAAGTGCTCCGAGTACCCGGTCGCTTCCGGTTTCGGAAGAGCGAAGCGGCATCATCAGCATTTCGCATTCGATTGACGTGCCGGCTACGTTCAGGACTACGTCGGCAATCGCGGGTTTCTCATGGACGAGGATCTGCATGACGACCTCCTGGGCGCGATCGTTTTCTTCGAGATCCCAGATCGTGCGGAACGGCATCCCACGAAACTCGCCACCGAACAACTCGCATAACCGCGTTCCCGCAAGCCGAAACGTCAATTGGTCGTCTGCCTCGTTTGCGACGATGAAGAGATGAGGCAGAAATCTGCGCAGGGCGACCGGATCGATCTCGTTGCGCATAGGAGGCAACCGCCCGTCGCACAGACCTGTCCAGTATTCGAAGATTTCCGTCGTAGCCGGATTTCGCATTCGCTTTCCCGTGATCCATTTCGAGACGCTTCATCCCGTGCTGAACCGCTTTCTAAGGCACAACACGAGGGTCAGCCTTAACGCTGCGAAAACCATGCCAGAGCGGTGAGCCTAGACGAAAGAATGTCGAACCCGGCGACTAAGTGCTTGTATCCGGTGCTATCTGCAGCTTTTCTTCAGGCGGGTCGTCCTGTAAGCCTGACGCTTCAACAGGGAAGGAATTGTGATGAGCGACAGGCAAGACCTGCCGGGTGCCGCGAACGATACGGACAGGGATGCGGACGCCATCGACGACCAGTCGTCGCAGCCAGTTTTCAATCTTCCCCGAAGTCTGGTGATCTCGGTCCTGTTCCTGGCCGTCGTCTATCTAGTCGATGCTTACTTGCTCGACGAGGAGGCGCAGATCTCGGTGCTGATGTGGTTCGCCTTCACGCCCGTACGCTACGTCGTTCCGTTTGCGGAGCAGAATTTCGAATGGCTGTGGACGCCTGTCACCTATTCCTTCCTGCATGGCGGTATCGAGCATATCGGCTTTAACGCACTCTGGCTGGTTGCCTTTGGAACGCCGGTCGTGCGCCGCATCGGAACTCTCCGCTACGTGCTGTTCTGGATTTTCTCGGCAGCGGCGGCAGCTTTCTTCCATGCCGGCCTGCATTGGGGCGACCAGACGCTGCTCGTCGGCGCTTCAGGCGTCGTCTCAGGCTTGATGGGCGCCGCGTGCCGGTTCGCGTTCCCGGACGGCCGCGGATACGACCGCAGTTTCGGCCATCTCCATCCACGTCAGTCCATACTCGGCTCTTTCCGGAACCGGACAGTGGTGATTTTCACGGCGATGTGGTTCTTCGGAAACGTGCTTGTCGCCATCGGTCTGCCGCTGATTGGATCGGATGTCGGAGAGATCGCCTGGGATGCTCATATCGGTGGCTTTCTCTTCGGCTTTTTGTTTTTCGGCCTGTTCGACAGGATTGCCGCCGATGACCAACCATTGGCGCCCGCTTGATCTCCAGTTGCTGTCGTCTTAAACTTCGCGCCGAGGGACTGTGCCGCAAACGTCTTTGAGGGGAGACGTTTCGGTTCGAATGGTTTTGGAGGAGCGAGCCATGTCGACGACCGTAAAGAGCATGCTGGATTCGAAGGGCCGTAACGTCGTGACCGTCAGCCCGGACGAGACGTTGCGCCAGATCGCGGGCATCTTGAACGACCGAAACATCGGTGCCGTGATCATTGCCGGGATGGAGGGGCGTATTGCCGGCATTTTCACCGAGAGAGACCTCGTCCACTGCATCGCCACTAAAGGCGTCGATGCGCTGGAGCAGCCGGTCAAGGCCGTCATGACAACTTCCGTGCAGCGCTGTCGGGAGGATCAGACGGCAGACGAGGTGATGGGTATGATGACGGCGGGACGGTTCCGCCATGTCCCGGTAGAAGCCGACGGCAAGCTCTCCGGCATCATTTCGATCGGCGACGTCGTGAAATCGCGACTGCGTGAAGTGGAGATCGAAGCCGAACAGATGAAGGCCTATATCGCCGGGTAAGGCGGCTGGGAGAGCGGCATCTTCGCCCGCATCTCAGCGGGCGAAAACTTCCTGCATGCGCTGAAGCGCCACGATCTGCGACATGGTGGCCTCATAGCCCCGGTCGATCGCCTCGCCGGCGCGGTGGAATTCGGACAGACCGATATCGTTGAGGCGTGGATGCAGCGCCAGATCAGGCGGATCGCCGGCCAGTCTGGCGCGCGATATGCGCTCCTGGATGATGTTGAACGCCTGCACCATGGTGCCGGTGACACCGACGCGGGGGTCGTCCTGATGGCGCGAACGCTCGTGATCGTCCGGCGCATCGGCTGCAGTGTGTTTGACAACCGCGGACCGGCCGAAGACATCGTAGTTGAGGTTCACGGCCACGACCAGCGGCTGCTCGTAGGCGCGACAGACGGAGGTCGGGACCGGATTGACCAGCGCGCCATCGACCAGCGTGCGGCCGCTGCATTTCACAGGTTCGAAAATCCCCGGCAGCGCGTAGGACGCCCGAAGGGCTCGGATCAGAGAGCCGGCCGAAATCCACACTTCGTGCCCGGTATGAAGTTCCGTCGCGACTGCGACGAAGGGGCGGTCGAGATCTTCGATGGAGATGCCCTGCAGGTGTTCCTGCATTCGCTTCGTCAACCGCATGCCACCGATCAGGCCGCCGCCACCGATGGTGAGGTCGAGAAGCGCCGCGATCCGCCGCATGGTCAGAGATCGGGCAAAGCTTTCGAGTTCGTCGAGCTTGCCTGCGAGATAACAGCCTCCGACCAGCGCGCCGATTGATGTGCCGGCAATCATCCCGACTTCGATGCCGGCTTCGTCAAGCGCGCGCAACACGCCGATATGCGCCCATCCGCGGGCCGCGCCGCCACCAAGTGCTAAAGACAGCTTTGCCTTGCGTGGCTGCTCAATGACAATGGGAGGAGGGGACGTCTGGAGCCGATTTGTGACAGCGTCTGCTGGCGCGGCTTGCCGCTCGTTGCGACTCCAACTCCAATTCATCATCGCCATCACCTCTCAGCTGAACACAGCCACGTACGCCAATTAACGCATCGTTTGGTTGCCAATTCGTTATTCAGGTGGGGATGGTATGAAAGCGGTGCAGACGCCTACCGCTTTCCCGTCTCATCATGACCAGAATACACATGCTCTGGATCAAAGTGACGCTGTTGATCCTGTATTTCAAGGACAGCGCCACCGTCACTTTTCTTTACCGCACGATAGAAACAGGAGCGTCGCCCGGTGTGGCAAGCGGCGTCATGGCCGGACATCGAGACCTTGAGCCAGACGGCGTCCTGATCGCAATCGGTCCTGATCTCATGCACAGTTTGCAGATTGCCGGAGGTCTCGCCCTTCTTCCAGAGTTTCGCTCTCGACCGGCTGTAGTAGTGAGCGACGCCGGTCTCGACCGTCAGCGCGAGCGCCTCTGCGTTCATATGCGCCACCATGAGCAATTCGCCATCGCGAATGTCGGTCACGACAGCGGTCACAAGACCGTCGGAATCGAAACGCGGCGTAAAGGCGCCGTCACCCTCGAGCTCGGCCTTATCCGACGACGGCGCTTGAAAAGTGATTGTCATTTCGGCGCTCAGCGGTTGCGGGCCATGGTAAAGAAACGCGCCTGCTCGGCCGCGTCGGTCTTGAACGCACCGGTAAACCGGGTCGTCAGCGTCTGAGATCCCTGCTTCTCCACACCGCGCATTTCCATGCACATGTGTTCCGCCTCGATCAGGACGGCCACACCGCGCGGCTTCAATGTCGTGTCGATCGCGCTGGCGATCTGTGCCGTCAAATTTTCCTGTGTCTGGAGGCGACGACCGTAGATCTCGATCACACGCGCGATCTTGGACAGCCCCAGAACCCGGCCCTGCGGAAGATAGGCAACGGTCGCCTTGCCTTTGATGGGCAGCATGTGGTGCTCGCAATGGGAGAAGAATGGTATATCGCGAACGAGAACCATATCGTCATAACCCGAGACCTCCTCGAAGGTCCGGCCGAGAACCTCTTCGGCCGACAGATCATAGCCCGAAAAGAGCTCGCGATAGGCTTTTGCAACGCGCTTCGGCGTATCGAGCAAACCTTCGCGCTCCGGATCGTCACCGGACCACTGGAGCAAGACGCGCACGGCGTCCTCAGCTTCCTGCTGGGTCGGACGAGGCTGTTTCTGGCTGGAGGCCGGAAAATTCTTCAAAATAGCATCCATCTTGTGTCCCTCGATGCGGGCCAGGGCCACATCCGATCTCACTATGGTAAAAAAGCTGATCGCCATGGATCACGCCGGAATACCAGTTCCCTGACTTTTCGTCTGCGCGTTCCGAATTTTCAAGGCATACCATCGCCGTTTTCGCGTGTTTCTCGAAAACGTGTTTCCTTGATAATTCCCGTCGCGGACAACATATAGGGGCCTAATCCAGATTGTGGTAGGTCATCCCGGTAGACGGTGCGTTCGATCGGTCGAGCGGATGTCGAGGACGATGACGTGAGCGAGCGACATGGACGAGATCTATAACCAGAAAATTCTTGAATTTGCGGGGAACATTGGCCGCGCGGGTGCAATGGACGATGCGGATGCGACGTCCGAAAAGCACTCCAAGCTCTGTGGTTCAAAAGTTCGTGTTTACCTGAAAGTCAGTGACGGCGTGGTGAGCGACTTCTCTCACGAGGTGAGGGCCTGCGCCCTCGGTCAGGCGTCGTCGTCGATCATGGCACGGCATATCGTCGGCGCGCCTGTCGACGAACTGCGCCAGGCGAGGGTCGACATGCTGTCGATGCTGAAAGAGGGCGGCGAAGGCCCGGTCGGCCGTTTCGAAGACATGCGCTACCTGAAGCCTGTGAAGGATTACAAGGCCCGGCATCCGTCTACCATGCTGACATTCGATGCCGTCGTTGACGCGCTCGATCAGATCGACGTCCGCGACCGGGCCGACAAAGCGACCGCCTGATGTGCGGCTCGCCGGATTGTGACCACGACACGAAACGCGGCGGGCCCTATCGATCGCGCAACTGGCAGGGCCCGTTCAAAAAGACGCCCGGACGCCTCGCCGGTATGGGACTGATCCGGTTCTATCAGCTCACTCTTTCCGGCTTTGTCGGAAACGGCTGCCGCCATATTCCGACCTGTTCCGAGTATGGCTACGAGGCGATCGCCCGACACGGGCTCTGGCCCGGTCTCTGGATGACACTGTACCGAGTCGCGCGCTGCGGTCCGGGTGGCTCCGGCGGACTGGACCCGGTTCCGGACCTGCAGAGGCAGCGCCAGGTCTGGTGGATGCCCTGGCGCTACTGGCGTCATGGATAAGCGTGACACCCAGCCCAACTATCTCAAATGACGTCAGTCCTTGCAGCTCGCCAGAGCTCGGAAGCTAGAGGCTTTCCGACCATCCGTTCGCGGGTTCCAAACCTTTACTAACGGCCCGAAACACACTATCACCGCGCCCGTTGCCGGCCGGTCGATCTGGCCATTTTACCACCACCCGCATTCGTTGGCGGGACTGGACAGGAGATAGAACATGTCCCAGGTTTCCCTTACATTTCCCGATGGCTCCGTCCGCACGTATGATGCCGGCACGACCGGCCGTGAAGTTGCCGAATCCATTTCCAAGTCGCTTGCCAAAAAGTCTGTCGCGATCGCGATCGACGGGACCGTGCGCGATCTCTCCGACCCCGTCGTCGACGGTCAGATCGAGATCGTTACCCGTACGGACCCCAAGGCACTCGAACTGATCCGCCACGATGCCGCCCACGTGATGGCAGAAGCGGTGCAGGAGCTGTGGCCCGGCACGCAGGTGACCATCGGTCCCGTCATCGAGAACGGCTTCTATTACGATTTTGCCAAGGCCGAGCCCTTCACCCCGGACGACCTGCCGAAGATCGAAAAGCGGATGAAGGAAATCATCCAGCGCAACAAGCCCTTCACCAAGGAAGTCTGGCCGCGCAACAAGGCGCGAGAAGTATTTGCAGCCAAGGGCGAGGCCTACAAGGTCGAGCTGGTCGATGCCATTCCCGAGGACCAGGATCTGAAGATCTATTATCAGGGCGACTGGTTCGACCTGTGCCGCGGGCCGCATATGGCGTCCACGGGCCAGATCGGCACGGCTTTCAAGCTGATGAAGGTGGCTGGCGCCTATTGGCGCGGCGACAGCAACAATGTCATGCTGACGCGCATCTACGGCACAGCCTTTGCGGAGCAGGAGCAGCTCGATAACTACCTGCATATCCTGGCCGAAGCCGAAAAGCGTGACCATCGCAAGCTCGGGCGTGAAATGGACCTGTTCCATTTCCAGGAAGAGGGCCCCGGCGTCGTCTTCTGGCACGGCAAGGGCTGGCGCATGTTCCAGACCCTGACGTCCTACATGCGCCGCCGCCTGGCCGGCACCTACGAAGAGGTCAACGCACCGCAGGTTCTCGATGCGTCGCTCTGGGAAACGTCAGGTCACTGGGGCTGGTACCAGGAAAACATGTTCGCGGTGAAATCCGCTTACGCGTTCACGCATCCGAAGGACGAGGGAGCGGACAATCGCGTCTTCGCATTGAAGCCAATGAACTGCCCCGGCCACGTCCAGATCTTCAAGCACGGTCTGAAGTCCTATCGTGAACTGCCTATCAGGCTTGCCGAATTCGGTCTCGTTCACCGCTACGAAGCGTCTGGCGCGCTTCATGGTCTGATGCGCGTGCGCGGCTTTACGCAGGACGACGCACACGTGTTCTGCACGGACGAGCAGATGGCAGCCGAGTGCCTGCGCATCAACGACCTCATCCTCTCCGTCTACGAGGATTTCGGCTTCGAGGAAGTGGTCGTGAAGCTCTCGACGCGTCCTGAAAAGCGCGTCGGCACCGATGATCTCTGGGATCGCGCCGAAAGCGTCATGACGGACGTTCTGAAAACCATTGAAGAACAGTCCGGCGGTCGTATCAAGACCGGCATTCTTCCGGGCGAGGGCGCTTTCTATGGCCCGAAGTTCGAATATACGCTGAAGGATGCCATCGGTCGCGAATGGCAGTGCGGAACGACCCAGGTCGACTTTAACCTGCCGGAGCGCTTCGGAGCCTTCTACATCGATGCCAACTCGGAAAAGCAGCAGCCGGTGATGATCCACCGTGCCATCTGCGGCTCGATGGAACGGTTCCTTGGCATTCTGATCGAGAACTTCGCAGGCCACATGCCGCTGTGGTTTGCACCGACCCAGGTCGTTGTCGCGACCATCACCTCGGATGCAGACGACTACGGTCGGGAAGTTGCCGAACAGTTGCGCGATGCCGGTCTGCAGGTCGAGACCGACTTCCGCAACGAGAAGATCAACTACAAGGTCCGCGAGCATTCGGTGACCAAGGTTCCGGTCATTATCGTCTGCGGAAAGAAGGAAGCCGAGGAGAACTCGGTCAACATCCGTCGTCTCGGCTCGCAGGCGCAAACGTCGATGACGCTAGAAGAGGCGATTCGGTCGCTTGCGGAAGAAGCGACGCCGCCGGACCTTCGCCGCCGCGCAGCACTGAGAAAGCGCCCGGCCTGATCAAGACCAGCGCCCGCGGGCCATGTCCGCGGGTGCTGTCAAAAAACTGCAATCGTTTTGTAATATTGCCTTCCCATCGGATGCGCCTTTCCGTTGGGAGACTGATTTGCGGTTCAGAGAACTGTCCTACGCCAATGACAGGGATCCGCGCTTCAAGCGCTGGTTCATCCGGTCTATCGAAGGGCTCTCGGGACGCGATCGTTTCGCCCGGCTGTATGATATCTGGCGCACCGACATCGTCGGCAAGAGCGACCGCGTCTTCGGCAAGATGCTCGATATCATCGACGTGGGTCTCGAGATCGAAGGCGCATGGCCTCCCGAAGAACAGCTGCAGTCTCCACTGGTCATCGTTGCAAACCATCCGTTCGGCATCGGAGACGGAATTGCCGTGCTGGCACTTGCCGAACAGCTCGGCCGACCTTTCCGCGTGCTGATCCACAACGATCTCCTGAAGGTTCCTGAGATGGAACCCTATTCGCTGCCCGTATCCTTCGAGGAGACGAAGGAGGCGCTGGTGCTGAACATGCACACGCGGAACGAAGCGATACGGCTGCTGAAAGACGGCACGACCATCATTATCTTTCCAGCCGGCGGTGTCGCAACCGCGAAGAAGGGCTTCGGCATTGCCGACGACCTGCCGTGGAAGATCTTCGCCGCAAAACTCATTCAGGCTACCAGGGAAAAAGTGGTTCCGGTCTATTTCGAGGGGCAGAATGGTCGGCTCTTTCATCTGGCCAGCCGGATCTCGATGACATTCAGGCTGTCGCTTCTCATCCGCGAGTTTAAACGCCTGTCTGGAACGTCGATCACGGCACGGGTGGGCAGGGTGATGAGCTGGGACGATATGGCTGGGACCACAGACCGCAAGGAGTTGCTCGGTCTGCTCCACAGTGCCGTCTTCTCCATGCGACCCGTCAGACGTGAGCGGTTTCTCAAGAAGGCCAGTTGACCCAGGAAGCCGATGTCAGTCGGGCACGACGGCAGCGGTCGTCGCATCTGACGGGTTGGCATTGCGCATCAGAACCTCGACATCCACGTTGTTACCAGCCGTCACCTTGAATTCGCGCTGATAGATCTTGTCCTTGTTGCGGGCAACGGCGAGATAGTCGCCCTCGGCCAGCACCATGGAGGGCAGGGCGCTGACGCTTTCGTTGACCACGTCGCCCGCAGCCGTCAGCACCGACCAGGCCGTGTCGGCGATGGCTTCGCCACCCGGCTGAGACACGAGCTTCAGCGACACCTCCGCGGCCTTGTGCTGCAAAACAGCCTGCGTCAGCTTGCCCGCTTCCACCTGGATGTCAGCACGCACGACGGCGTTGATGTCACCGTACTCAGAAACCACGTGATAGGTCCCTGTCGCAAGCCGCACGATCGTGTTGGGCTTCACCTCCGACATCACCAGGGCCCGATCGCCGTTTTCGCGGACTTCGGCCGCATAGACGGAGAAGCTCAGCTGTGCCGGTGGGATAGTCTGGTCCGCTCCGGCAACCGCGTTCAGGATGAACCCGCCGGCATCAAGGACGAGGGTCTGTTTCTGGAAGTCGCCTTCAGAAGGTACAGTTACTTTTTTCGTGACGCCGGCGCGGCCGAACGCGACATTCACGAAATAATCACCCGGCGCCAGCTGGAAAGCGGCGGATCCGCCGTCGGAGCTTGCAACAAGCGGAAGCTTGCCGTCCACACCGGCAATCGGGCTGAACACGCGCCAGGCAAGACCTTCCTGCATCACGTCGCTGTCAGCCGTCAGCCTGGCATCAAACCGCACATCCTTCGCGATCGAGCCGGCGCTTTCGCCCGGTGTGGCCGAGAAGGCGTTCAGCTTGGGCATCTTCCCCGTGCTGTCGAGCTGGCGGAAGCTTCCGAACGCATCGCTTTGCGCGAAACCCAGGTCGGCAGCGGTCAACAGCAGCAGGCCTGCAGCAGCGATACGGGTAACGAACGATAGGCCTGGCATCAGGATATGACCCGTTGACTCTTGTTTTGCGAGAAGCCACTTGAAGACGAACGTCCGGGCATTTTCAAGGCCTACCTCTATATCACGTATCGATCGGAAGCTTTCGACATGGAAAACAACCTGAAGCTCAGCGATTACCTGCAAGAGCGCCACTCGACGCCCGTTGCCCAGATCACAGGCCCGGGCCCATCGCAAGAAGAGCTCGAATCGATCTTGAGCATGTCGGTCCGCGTTCCCGATCATGGCAAAATCGCGCCGTGGCGCCTTGTCGTCTATCGGGGTGACGTTTGCACAAAGCTCGGCGAAACGTTCCTTGAACTCGCGCTCGCCGGTAACCCGGAGATGAATGAACCGGCCAAACAGGCTGAACTGACGCGTTTCACACGTGCACCGCTTGTCGTTGCCGTTGTCAGCACCGCGCAGCCCCACGTCAAAATCCCTGAATGGGAGCAGGTCCTGTCGGCTGGCGCTGTCTGCCTCAACATGCTGATGGCTGCAAATGCACATGGCTATGTTGCCAACTGGCGCACCGAGTGGGTGTGCTACGACGAGCGAGCCCTCGACGCTCTTGGCATAAGCCCGGGCGAAAAGGTCGCGGGTTTCATTCATATCGGCTCGAGCGATTTCGCGACGCCGGACCGGCCGCGGCCGGCTCTTGCCGACATTGTCACCTACGCAGGTTGAACGCATGTTTTATCGCACCGACACGAACGCCCACGGCATGCGCCATGATCCCTTCAAGGCGATCGTAGCGCCGCGGCCGATCGGCTGGATCGGTACCAAAGGCCGCGACGGTTCGCTGAACCTGTCGCCCTATTCTTTCTTCAACATCGTGTCCGATAACCCCAAGATCGTGATGTTCTCCTCGTCGGGACGCAAGCACAGTCTGAAGAATGCGTCGGACACGGGTTTTTTCACGGCAAGCATGGCCAGCCGCCATGTTTCCGAACAGGTCAACGCTTCCTCGGCTCCGGTAGATTACGGGGTGAATGAGTTCGACCTGGCTGGCCTCACCGCCAGAATGGGAGAGGTCGTCGACGCGCCCTACGTTGCGGAGGCCTATACCGCGCTGGAGTGCCGTCTTACCGAAGTGATCCAGCCGAAGGATCTCAAGGGCGAGCTCACCGACGCCTACATGGTGTTTGGCGAGGTGGTCGGAATCCATATCTCCGAAGACATCATCCGGGATGGCCGAATCGACATGCAGCTTGCCCGACCGGTCGGCCGCATGGGCTACCGTGACTATTCCGATGCCGGCGAGGGCGTGTTCGAACTGATCCGTCCGACGTGAGATTTCATACTCTCGGCCTGGTTCAGGCTACGCGTGAGGTGCGCCGCGCCGGGTGTGGAACATGGTGAACCAATCTTAAACTTTTTGTCTCTACCGTGGCACCAGGCTGTTCCAGACGGAGCAGCAGCGTTGTGTTTCCGGGGCAGGTCGTGATCGTACAGGCATTTCTTCGTTGGGCTGAGACGGCAAGGGCTGGGGACCGTTCCCGCGCAGCGGATGCCCTTGGTCGGGCATATCTCCACGCGGCGATGGGGGCGGAAGAGCGCAAGGCTGCCGGATTGGCGATCACTTACCTTCTCGATGACCCTTCGCCGCGCGTACGTCTCGCATTGGCAGAATCGATCGCCGATTCGCCTCAGGCTCCTCGTGCAATCATCCTCGCGCTTGCGGAAGATCAGGTCGAGATCGCCTGTACGGTGATTGCCCGCTCGCCCGTGATCAGCGACTCGGATCTTGTCGACCTGATCGGCCGAGGCGATGGAATGACCCGGCGTCTGATCGCCTCGCGGCCCAATCTTTCCCGCGGCGCCTGTGCAGCACTTGCAGAAATCGGCGACGAGCCGGAAATTCTGATTCTGCTCGAAAGTGGCACTGCGTTGATCACAGGCATATCCCTGCGCCGGATCGCCGAGCGGCATGGACAGCGCCACGACATTCGCAACCTTCTGCTCGAGCGCGAAGACCTTCCTTCAGAAGCGCGCCACATGCTCGTTAGCCACATCGCGGACACGCTTCTCAACTGCGGTCTGGTCCGCTCGACGCTTGCTCGCGGCCGTATCGAATATGTGGGCCGCGAGGCCGACGAAGCGGCAACCGTTGCAATTGCAGGAACGACGTCCCAGCAGGAAGTGCCGGCACTCGTCGAGCATCTCCGGGCATCGGGACGCCTCACACCGTCTTTCCTGATCCACGCCCTTTGCCTTGGCAAAGCGGACCTCGTTGCAGAGGCGGTATCGACCCTTTCCGGGCTCGGAGAGCGTCGCGTGAGGCCTATCCTGGCGACAGGCCGCCTTCATGCCGTTCGCGCCCTTTTTGAAGCCTGTGGTCTGACAAGAGAGATTGCCGCCGTCTTCGTCGAGGCTGTCCTGCTCTGGCGCGACGCGTCGGCGGGTCGTTCCACCGCTGATGTCTGCGGTCGTTTGATCGAGAGGTTTTCAGGGGCTGCAGGGCAGCATCCGGCAGTCTCGGATATGATCCAGATGATCGAGAGACGGCATCGTCTGGAGATGCGGTTCGCCGCACGGGCCTATGCGAGCGAGTTAGCGCTTGCTGCCTGAGCTTAGCGGTCGAAACGCTTGGCAACCCACGAATAACCGCCTTCGACAAGCCTTACGGGCGTCGTCACGAGCGTCTTGACGCCTTCGGTCGTTGGCAAAACGTTGCGAACCCGCTGGATCGCACGGCTGGCCAGACCTTCCTTCTGCTTCTCGCTTACGTCGCTGTCTGGCTCCGGAGCCGCCGCTATCGGCTCGGACGCTTGATCCCGCACGGGAGGGGTTTGCGACTGTGTTGCTGTCTCGATCGCATCATCCGGATTCTGGCAGACGGCGATGATTACCGGATAAGGCTGATTGGCATAGGACGGTAGCCTGTCTTCGGAAACAGCGTCGCACATGGCGACCGTTGGCCATCTCTGGTCGACCGTCGAGATGTAGCGGCAGTCCGTGGCCGAATCGTTGCAGCCCAAAATAGTCATGACGATGAGCGCGGAATTCATGCGGTTTTCCCCAATGGCGGTTGTTGGGGGTTAGATTGCTCAATGATGGCGCCAGCGAGGCGTCGGCAGCGGGGCTGAACGCTTAAGGCGTTTGCGCCTTACGCTTATAGGCCCGCTCCGCCGCTTCGCTCGGCGACACCGCAAGGTCGGCCGATTGCACTTCGGTCGTCTCTGCCATACGGACCTCGCGAATCCATTCCCGCCATATCGACACAATCAGCGCCATCAGAACCGGACCGATAAACAGTCCGAGAAAGCCCATGGTTTTCACACCACCGACAAGGCCGAAGAATGTGGGAAGGAATGGCAATTTGATGGGGCCGCCAACCAGGCGCGGACGAACCGTCTTGTCGACGATAAACAATTCCACCGCACCCCACGTGAACAGCCCGATCCCTGCGACGAACGAGCCGTTGGCAACGAGATAGGCAGATACCAGCGTAAACGAAAGCGGCGCGCCGCCTGGAATAAGCGCCATTACGCCAGTGATGACCCCAAGTGTCACAGGCGAGGGGACGCCAGCAATCCAGTAGGCCACGCCAAGCACGATGCCTTCGCCGATCGCAATCAACGTCATCCCGGTCACCGTCGAACTGATTGTCGCCGGTACGACACGCGAAATCCGCTCCCACCGCGACGGCAGGATGCGCTCACCAACGAGATCAATCTGGCGTGAAAACGATGCGCCGTCACGATAAACAAAAAACAGCGCGATCATCATAAACAGCATGGTCAGAACAAGATGGAAGACGCCATCTCCGGCAGCTATCACAGCGCGGTAGATATTGCCGATATTGGCTCCGCTAACGATCTGTACAAGCTCGCCGATGGCGCCAGGTGACCCAACATGCTTTGTCCACTGCAACCCGAGCCAATCACCGGCCCAGGGAAGGCCGATGATCCAGGCTGGAGGCGGTGCCCCGAACCTGTTCACTTCAACCGCCCAGCTGAACCACTGGCGCAGTTCACCCGTGGTGTAGCTGATCGCGACGCCGATCGGCACAATCAGAAAGGCGAGGATGAACAGAATGGCAAGCGTCGCGGCGATTGTCGTGTTTCCGCCAACGCGGACCAAGAGCTTGCGATATAGTGGCCAGCTGGCAAATCCGATGACCAAGGCGGCCAGAACCGGCACAAGGAAGCCGTAGAAGAAATAAATCGACGCAGCAACAATCAGGACCAGAAGCCATCGAGCTGCCGATATCGCCGGTATCAGAGCAATGCGATTGGGAGAGACCGGTCCCAGCCAACGCGGTTCTATAGGGATGTTCCGATCATCTTGCGCGCTCACGATATACTGCCACTCCCGATTGCTGTCGCCGATATGGTGTCTCAGCCATTACGCTGCAAGCCTACCGTGGACCTCTTAACCGAGCCCTTCATCGTCTGCCTATCCTTCAGATACGATACAAATGTGAAAACACCGAACCATAACTTCATCTAGGGCATTGCGATGGCTAAACCGTCTTTGTCAGCGCCCCTTGTTTCGGTAGAGCAGAACAATAGATAACCGTAACGTACGCGTGTTTGATAAGAGACGAGATCCAAGGACTTTAATGATGCTCAATGCGGAGGCGGTCGACCTTACAAATTGCGACCGCGAGCCAATTCACATCCCAGGGAGCATTCAACCGCATGGTTGCCTTCTTGCCTGCGACTTAACTGGCGCTGAGATTCTTCACCACTCTGCGAATGTCGGAGAAATGCTCGGTGTTGAAGGTGACATCAACGGCCGGAGACTTGAGGACGTCGTCGGTGGCGAAGCGGCCCATTCGCTTCGCAACGCGCTCGCGACCTCCGATGATCCAGCACGCCCGGCGCTACGCCATGCCTTGCGACTCCCGTCAGGCAAAGCTTTCGACATCTCGTTGCATCGTTTCGATTCCAAGGTGATCATCGAGTTCGAGCCGGCTTCCAACGATGCCGACCAGCCGCTCGAAGTTGCGCGCATGTTGATCAGCCGCATTCGCAACATGAAGAGCATCGACAGGCTTATCGAGAACGCTGCAAGGCTGATGTTCGCCATGCTCGGATATGACCGCGTGATGGTCTATCGTTTCGAGGAGGAAGGGTCCGGCAAGGTCGTCAGCGAATACAAACGCCGCGACCTCGAGAGCTTCAAGGGCCAGTATTTTCCTGCAGCGGATATCCCCAAACAGGCACGCATTCTTTACATCAAGAACACCATCCGCGTCATTTCCAACGCTGATAACGAGCGGGTGGCCATCGTCCCTGAGTTGGGCGAAGACGGCTTGCCGCTCGATATGTCCTTCGCGCATCTGAGGAGTGTTTCGCCGATCCACTGCGAGTATCTTCGCAACATGGGCGTCTCTGCCTCAATGTCGGTGTCCATCATCGTCGATGGCGAGTTGTGGGGGCTGATGGCCTGCCACCATTATTCGCCGAAGACCTTGTCGATGCCCCAGCGCGTTGCGGCAGAAACGTTCGGCGAGTTCTTCTCCCTGCATTTGAGCGCGCTGAAACAGAAGCAACTTGTCGAAACGGCAAATCTTGCCAGACGTTCGCTTGACCGATTCCTTCAGATCGCTTCCAACCACAACGATATTAGCGGGCTGTTGAGAAGTTCGCTGGATGATTTCGGCGGCATGCTACCCTGCGATGGGGTCGGGCTTTGGCTTGACGGGATCTGGACGGGGCAGGGCCTCGTGCCACAGGAGCATCTCGTTGCCGAACTGGCGGAACTGGTCGGCGGCGTCGCGGGCGGACGGATTTGGTCGACGGCCGAATTGTCTCGGTCGCTACCGTTGTCGATGATCTCGCCGGACGACGTGAGCGGCGTTCTTGCCATTTCGTTGTCCCAGCGCCCTCGCGACTATCTGTTTTTCTTCCGCAAGGAAGTCGTGCAGACCCTTGATTGGGCAGGCAATCCCGACAAGCAGTATACCAGCGGACCGCATGGGGAGCGACTGACGCCGAGGTCGAGCTTCGCCATCTGGAAAGAACAGGTGCGCCTCAAGGCTCAACCTTGGACCGATACGGATCTCGAGATTGCCGACGCCATCAGGGCAGTTCTTGTCGAAACCGTACTGCATCATAACGAACTGCTTGCGGACGAGCGCGGTAAGGCGGACGTGCGCCAGCGCATGCTCAACGAGGAGCTCAACCACCGCGTCAAGAACATCCTGTCTGTGATCAAGGCGCTCGTGGGGCATCCTGTGGATGACTCAAGACCGCTGTCCGATTACGTCGGCTCGCTGAAGGGACGCATTCAGGCATTGGCCTATGCGCACGATCAGGTCGTCCGCAGCGGCGATGGCGGACATCTGGCCGACCTTCTTGAGGCCGAACTGCAGCCCTATAAGGGAAGCAGCCGCATCGTGACGATGAGCGGACCGCGATTCTGGCTTGATAGCCGTGCGTTTTCCGTCATGGCCCTCGTCCTGCACGAAATGTCTACCAATGCTGCGAAATACGGTTCGCTTTCGGTATCTGACGGTCGGCTCGACATCGAGTGGGGCCGAAGCGCCGATGGCGATTGCGAGCTGACCTGGAAAGAAACCGGTGGTCCGGTCACCAAGGCGCCCAGTCGCAGTGGGTTCGGCAGTGTCCTTATCAGCCGCAGCATGCCCTTCGAGCTGGATGGACGGGCATCGGTCGACTATCCGCCCGAGGGCGTCAACGCGGTCTTTGTCATCCCCTCCAAGCACGTTCACGCAGATGATGACGCGGCATCCGAGGACGATCTCCACCTAGATGGGCTCGGCGGACGGACGGCGAGCGAGCGATCACTCGGCAATCTGGAGTTCCTTCTTGTGGAAGATCAGATGCTGATCGCAGCCGATGTCGAGGCGATGCTGGCGGACAATGGTATCGACAAGGTAACGACATCGCCTTCGGTCTCGGACGCGCTTCGCCGCCTCAAGGATTTCACCCCGGACGTCGCGATCCTCGACGTCAATCTGGGATCCGGTACGTCGCTTCCAATCGCGGAAGAACTTCTGCGTCGTCACGTGCCCTTCGTGTTTGCGACGGGATACAGCGATCGCTCGATCATTCCGGCGACGTTTTCAGCGCCGGTTGTGCGCAAGCCTTATGAAGCGACGGCGTTGATCGCCGCCGTCAGCAAGGTTCTGGAACGATAGCTTCAAAATGCGACCGGAAGTCTTCCGGTCGTAGCAATCAGATATCGAGGTTATCGGCGAAGGCGGCGCGTTCCTGGATGAACCGGAAGCGCGCCTCGGGCCGTGTACCCATCAGATTGTCGACCGCCTCGCGCGTGCCTTCGAAATCCACCTCGTCGATCCCGACGCGCAGCAGCGTGCGCTTGGCCGGGTCCATGGTCGTTTCCTTCAACTGCGCAGCCATCATCTCGCCAAGGCCTTTGAAGCGACCGATTTCGACTTTCTTGCCCTTGAACACCGTTTCCATCAATTCGGCCCGATGCGCGTCGTTGCGGGCATAGACGGTCTTGCCACCCTGCCGGATGACGTAAAGCGGCGGCACGGCCAGATAAAGATGGCTGCCGCGGATGAGTTCGGGCATTTCCTGATAGAAGAACGTGATCAGCAGCGATGCGATATGGGCGCCGTCGACATCGGCGTCGGTCATGATGATGACCCGCTCGTAGCGAAGATCCTCCTCGCGGTATTTCGTCCGCGTGCCGCAGCCAAGCGCCTGCACCAGATCTGCGATCTGCTGGTTGGCCGAGAGTTTCTCGCGGCTTGCCGAGCCGACGTTGAGGATTTTACCTCGGAGCGGAAGAATGGCCTGGTTCAACCGGTTACGGCCCTGCTTCGCCGAGCCGCCAGCCGAGTCACCCTCGACGATGAACAGTTCGGCGCCCTCGGCCGTGTTCTGTGAGCAATCGGCAAGCTTGCCGGGAAGGCGCAGCTTGCGCACGGCCGTCTTGCGATTGACCTCTTTTTCCTTGCGGCGACGAAGCCGCTCTTCGGAGCGCTCAATCACCCAGTCGAGCAGTTTCGCGGCCTCGTTGGGATTTCCGGTCAGGTAATGATCGAAGGGGTCGCGCAGAACGTTCTCGACGAGCCGCTGAGCCTCCACGGTCGCAAGCTTGTCCTTGGTCTGGCCGACAAATTCCGGCTCGCGGATAAAGACAGACAGCATGCCCACGGCCGAGATCATCACGTCATCCGTCGTAATTTCGCGGGCACGTTTGTTCTGGGTCAGTTCGGCGTAATTCTTCAGGCCTTTGGTCAGCGCGATGCGCAACCCGGCTTCATGAGTGCCACCTTCGGTCGTCGGGATGGTGTTGCAGTAGGAGTGAACCTGCGGGTCGCCACCATACCACGTGATCGCCCATTCCATGGCGCCGTGACCACCGGTCTTTTCGGTGCGGCCCGCAAAGATTTCGCGAGTGACGGTGAAATCCTTGCCGAGCGTGGCCGAAAGATAGTCTTTCAGACCGCCGGGAAAATGGAAGACTGCCTTGTCCGGCACATCGCCACCGGCCTGAACCAGTGACGGGTCGCAGCTCCAGCGGATTTCGACGCCGCCGAACAGATAAGCCTTCGAGCGCGCCATGCGGAAAATGCGACCGGCATCGAACTTCGCGTGATCGCCGAAGATCTGCGGATCCGGATGGAAGCGGACGCGGGTGCCGCGACGATTGTGTACGTCACCGAGTTCTTCGAGCCCACCTTGCGGAACTCCGCGGGAAAAACGTTGGCGATAGAGCTTCTTGTTGCGCGCAACCTCGACTTCCAGCATGTCGGAAAGCGCGTTGACCACAGAGACGCCGACGCCATGGAGGCCGCCCGAGGTCTCGTAAGCCTTTCCGTCAAACTTACCGCCGGCGTGAAGCTTGGTCATGATGACTTCGAGCGTCGACTTGCCGGGCACTTGCGGATGGTTTTCCACAGGAATGCCACGACCGTTATCGGTAACCGTCAGGCAACCTTCGGTATCCAGATACACCTCGATGAAATTGGCATGGCCGGCCACGGCTTCGTCCATCGAGTTGTCGATGACTTCGGCAAACAGATGGTGGAGAGCCTTTTCGTCCGTGCCGCCGATATACATGCCGGGGCGCATGCGCACCGGTTCCAGCCCCTCCAGCACGCGGATCGACGATGCGCCGTAGTCGTCGCCGTCGGCGGCGATTGTAGCCGGACGTCGCGGCGAAGGCGCTGCCTTGACGGCGGGTACAGGTTCCGCTGGCGCTGATCCGGGGAGAGCGGGCGTATCGGCAAAAAGGTCGTTATTGTCATCCATTGGCGGTGTCGGTACTACCTGTCGGGGTGCGGAGGAGATAGCCATACCCATCTCGTGCTGTTTCGAATCACATGCGATTTTGCCAGAAAACCGGCTTTCTCGCGATGCCGTACGCACACGGCGGCTCTGCCAGCAATGCTGCCTCGGCTTTAGCATGGCAAGTTGGAAGACAGAAGGTTCCGAATGAAAGCCCGCATGTCCACAGTTCATTTCTTTTTCGGCACGCTTCTTGCTGGCATGGTCGCGCTCACCGCTTCAGCAAGCCTCGCGCAGGAAGGCCCCATCAAGCCGTTCAAGGACGAGCTTTTCTCCAGGTTCGAGGTGCTGGAGACCAAGGATGGCGGCGCTTACGAGGTGGTCGACTACCAGGAACTGCGCGACATCAACGGACGTGACAGCGAGCCTGAGCGGCGGGTCAAGAATGCCTATGTGGCGCTTGGACCGCGCCGTGTCCAGGAAAATGAAACCCTGGCCTTCTCCGGACGGACCCTTGATGTCACCAGGGTGGGACCTTCTCAAGGTGGCGCCTTCACGGTGATCTTCATTCACGGCAGGGGCGGCGACAGGCGGCTCGGCGTCAACGACTACACGTTCGGCGGCAATTTCAACCGGCTGAAGAACCTCGTCACCGCGTCAGGCGGGACCTACTATTCGCCGAGCGTAAAATCCTTCGACGACAAAGGTGCTGCCGATATCGCTGCCCTTATTCGCTATGCGTCGGAGAAATCGGCAGGACGTCCAGTCATCCTCGCCTGCGCCTCCATGGGTGGATTCATCTGTCAGGCCGTGAGCCATGATGCCACGACGATCCGGTCCTTGAAGGGCATGGTGCTGCTGGGCGGTCCACCCGATCCGGGTCTGCCGTCAACGCCGTTGGCCAAGGCAAAACTGCCGGTCTATATCGCTCACGGCAGCGCCGACAGCGTCTACGCAGCAAGGGGACAGACCGAGGTCTACCGGAAATTGCAGAGTTCCGGATACCCGGTCCGTATGTCCGTTTTCAATACAGGCGGGCACGGAACACCCATTCGGATGATCGACTGGCGCAAAGCCCTCAATTTCGTGCTTATTGCCCACAAATAACCCGTTTGGCTGCAATCGCGCGTTTAAATGGTTCTCAACCGATTGAATCGCGGCGTGGATCGCTTCCCACCCGCAACGGGACGACATCTGGGCCATGCTGCGCCATCCATGATCCATGCAAGCACTTGAAATACGTTCATTATTCAGCGTACGAAGTGTGAAAGGATATGTCGGGAGGCATGTCCTGCACGTTTAGGTGGCGGCGCTCAACGGCGTCGGCTGGAGGAGAGGACCAGGGATCGACATGACACCAGAAATTCGCCCGCTTATTGCCGGAAACTGGAAGATGAACGGCACACGGGACAGCCTTCCCGAGATCAAGGCAATCGCGCAGGGCGTGATGGGACCTCTCTCGGACAAGGTCGAAACCCTGATCTGTCCACCGGCCACGCTTCTCTATGTGGCGACGGCACTTTCGACGGACAGCCCGCTGATGATCGGCGCCCAGGATTGCCATCAGAAGGATTGCGGTGCGCATACCGGCGAAATTTCCGCCGACATGATCGCCGACTGCTTCGGCACGCATGTGATCGTCGGCCATTCCGAAAGGCGCGTCGATCATCGTGAAACTGATCGGATCGTTCGCGCCAAGGCCGAGGCTGCCCATACGGCCGGATTGATCGCGATCGTCTGCGTCGGTGAAACGGCGGACGAACGCGACACCGGCCAGACACTCGATATCCTGAAGCGTCAGCTCGCTGGCTCCCTGCCTGACCATGCCACAGCCGCAAACACGGTCATTGCCTACGAGCCTGTATGGGCGATCGGATCCGGCGTGACGCCGACCGCAAGCGATGTGGAAGCCGCGCATGCTTTCATGCGCGCAGAACTTGTGAAGCGGTTCGGCGACGACGGCAAGGGGATGCGTCTCCTCTACGGCGGCTCGGTCAAGCCAGGCAATGCGGCGGAGCTGATGGCGATCGAAAATGTCGATGGCGCATTGATCGGTGGCGCCAGCTTGAAAGCCGACGATTTTCTCGCCATCTACGGCGTCTATGAGGCCTTGACCGCCTGAGCCATTCAATAGGGGCTTGGAAAGCGGGCGGGCCTCATGTAAAGAGCCGCCAAACTTCTTCTATTGCCTCGCCAACGGGGCAGGGATCTTATTCATGCAGACTGTTCTGATCGTCATTCATCTCATGATCGTGCTGGCGCTTGTCGGCGTCGTGCTGATCCAGCGCTCCGAAGGCGGAGGGCTTGGCATCGGCGGCGGTTCCGGCTTCATGTCGGCGCGCGGCACGGCAAACGCCCTGACCCGCACGACGGCGATCCTGGCGACGCTGTTTTTCGTCACGTCATTGGCGCTCGGTATTCTGGCACGCTACGAATCGCGTCCAACGGATATTCTCGACCGCATTCCGCAGAGCCAGCAGGGTTCAGGCAATGGTATCTTGAACCAGCTCGGCCCGGCACCGACCGCTCCGCCGGCAAGCAACGGCGTCCCATCGGATGGCGCGAGTTCAGCGCCTGCTCCGACAGCACCGGCAACGGGAGCACCGGCTCCGGCGACACCGGCCCCGGCAACGCCCGCTCCGACGAACAGCGTTCCAACCGGCCAGTAAGGCACGGTTGAAGGCAACAAACTCCGGCGGGCCAAAAGCCTGCCGGTTTTCGTTTGTGGAGATTCCACAGACTTTTTTCGGAAAAAGAAAATTCCGCTGGCGGAATCAGAAATCAGAAGGTATTCGGTGGCTCCCATGGCGCGATATGTATTCATCACAGGCGGCGTGGTTTCTTCCCTCGGAAAAGGAATTGCGGCCGCGGCCCTCGGAGCACTGCTCCAGGCGAGGGGTTACCGGGTTCGGCTGAGGAAGCTCGATCCTTATCTCAACGTTGATCCGGGAACTATGAGCCCGACGCAGCACGGCGAGGTCTTCGTGACCGACGACGGCGCTGAGACCGATCTGGATCTCGGTCACTACGAGCGGTTCACCAGCCGTTCGGCGACCAAGACCGACAACATCACCACCGGCCGCATCTACAAGAACATCATCGACAAGGAACGCCGCGGCGACTACCTCGGCGCGACCGTTCAGGTCATTCCGCATGTCACCAACGAGATCAAGGATTTCGTTACCGAGGGCAATGAGGACTACGATTTCGTTCTCTGCGAAGTTGGCGGTACGGTCGGCGACATCGAAGCGATGCCGTTCATGGAGGCGATCCGCCAGGTCAAGAACGACTTGCCCCGCGGAACAACGATCTATCTGCATCTGACACTGATGCCGTTCATTGCGGCAGCCGGCGAGTTGAAGACCAAGCCGACCCAGCATTCCGTCAAGGAACTGCAGGCGCTGGGTATCGCGCCGGACATCCTGCTGGTGCGCGCAGACCGGGAAATCCCGGAGGCCGAGCGCCGCAAGCTTTCGCTGTTCTGCAACGTTCGCCCATCCGCGGTCATCCAGGCGCTCGACGTCGCCAATATCTACGACGTCCCGATGGCCTACCACAAGGAAGGCCTCGATTCGGAAGTGCTGGCTGCGTTCGGCATCGAACCGGCTCCCAAGCCCCGTCTGGACGCCTGGGAAGAGGTTTGCAACCGCATCCACACGCCGGAAGGCGAAGTGACGATCGCGATCGTCGGCAAGTACACAGGCCTCAAGGACGCGTACAAGTCGTTGATCGAGGCCCTGCATCACGGCGGCATCGCCAATCACGTCAAGGTCAATCTCGAGTGGATCGAATCGGAAGTCTTCGAAAAGGAAGACCCGGCTCCGTGGCTTGAAAAGGTTCACGGCATTCTGGTCCCCGGCGGTTTCGGCGAGCGCGGTTCCGAAGGCAAGATCCTCGCAGCCCAGTTTGCCCGCGAACGCAAGGTTCCGTATTTCGGCATCTGCTTCGGCATGCAGATGGCGGTGGTAGAAGCCGCCCGTCATCTCGCCGGCATCGAAGACGCATCCTCGACGGAGTTTGGTCCTGCAAAGGAACCGGTCGTCGGTTTGATGACGGAATGGCTGAAGGGCAACGAGCTCGAGAAGCGGTCTACCGCCGGCAACCTCGGCGGCACGATGCGTCTCGGCGCCTATCAGGCAGCTCTGAAGAAGGGCACCAAGATCGCCGAGATCTACGGATCGACGGATATCTCCGAGCGCCATCGTCACCGTTACGAAGTGAACGTCCAATACAAGGAACGCCTGGAAAACTGCGGCCTCGTTTTTTCGGGAATGTCGCCGGACGGCCTTCTGCCGGAAACGGTCGAATACCCTGACCATCCGTGGTTCATCGGCGTTCAGTACCATCCGGAACTGAAGAGCCGACCGCTCGATCCGCACCCGCTGTTTGCGAGTTTCGTCGAGGCAGCGCTCGAACAGAGCCGTCTCGTCTAAGACAAGAAAAACCCGGCTTCGGCCGGGTTTTTCTTTGCCCGCTTTTCTACTTGAGCGCCTTGTATGCGGCGAGCGCCCGGTCGCGGGCAAAGCCGTGATCGACGATGGGCTTTGGATAGGTCTTCCCCAGCTCGATCCCTGCCTTCTCCAGCACGGCCGCAGGCGCCTCGAACGGCTTGTGGATGTATTTGCGGTCGAGCTTTGCCAGTTCGGGCACATGCTCGCGAACGTAATCGCCGTCTGGATCGAATTTCTCGCCCTGCAGGATAGGGTTGAAGATCCGGAAGAACGGTGAGGCATCGGCGCCGCTGCCGGCCACCCACTGCCAGTTGGCGGAATTGTTGGCAGGATCCGCATCGACAAGCGTATCGCGGAACCACTGCTCGCCCTTGCGCCAGTCGATCATCAGATCCTTGATCATGAACGACGCCGTGATCATCCGCACCCGGTTGTGCATGTAGCCGTATCTCCACAACTGCCGCATCCCGGCATCGACGATCGGATAACCCGTCATCCCCTTTGTCCAGTCCGTGAATTGCTTGGCATCGTATTGCCATTCGAATGCGTCGAACTTGTCGTCCCAGTTCTCGCGATCGAGGCCGGGAAATTCGATCAGCAGACCGTAGCAGAAATCACGCCAGGCAAGCTCGCGGCGGAAGTGCGACACGTCTTCCGATGTCTTCGCCGGAAGACCTCTCGTCTCGTACCAGATACGGGCAGGGGAAATCTCACCATGGGTGAGGTGGGCAGACAGCGAAGACGTGGCGTCGATCGCCGGAAAGTCCCGACCGCGCTTGTAGTCGTGCAGGTCCCTGTCGATGATGTCCTTTAACTTCTCCCGCGCGCCCTGTTCGCCCGGTGTCCACATTTCGGAAAAACCCGAAGCCCAGTCCGGCTTTGCCGGCAGCAGGTCCCAGCCGTCCAGGCTTTCCGAACGGGGAAATTGCTTCGGGGCAGGGATGGACTTTGGGGTATCCATCGGCTCGTGCGGTTCGCCGAGCTTCTGCATCGCGTTCCAGAACGGTGTAAAAACCTTGAATGCCTTGCCCGCCCCCGTGCGGATCCGGTCCGGCTCGTGGAGAAGCTGGCCATGAAAGGCGCTGATGGCGATGCCCTTGTCTTTGAGGGCGACCGCGATTTCACGGTCGTAGTCCGTGCGTTCATAGGCGCGGTTGACGAAGACGGAGCGGGCGCCGGTCTTGTGGGCGATGTCGGACAGAACATCCTCGGCCTTTCCCCTAACGAGGATGAGGTCACTGCCGAGCGCTTTCAGCGCGCCCTTGAGTGCCGTCAGCGAATGATGCAGCCACCATTCCTGCGCGCCACCGAGAGGCCCGATGTTCAGTTCGTCGGGTTCGCGAATATAGACGGGGATGACCGCGCCGCCGGCATCGATCGCGGCATTCAGCGCCGCATTGTCATCGAGACGGAGATCCTTGCGAAACCACAGGATGGTCGGAATGTCTTTGTCAGTTGAATGATCGGCAGGCACGCGCTTCTCCGTTCGAGGCATCGCAAAGGACGCCTGGAAAGCGCCTTAGGAACGAATGAGCAATATAGGGCAGGGTGCACCGGCAGCCAGCTCCGGAGCGTGCGGCGGACGCACGATAAGGCCGTCGGATCGCGAAAATATCTTCATCATCGACGAATCCTGCTTTCCGAAAGCCTTGGCAACAAGATTTCCCGCCGCGTCACGCGTCACGCTCGCGCGAACATAGTCCTGCCGCTGGTCGTTCGCCTTCATATGCTCCGCTGTGACACCCATGACCTCGCGGTTCCTCTCGCTGAGACGCGCGAGCTTTCGCAGCAGAGGCTCGAGGAACAGGAGACTGGTCACAAGGCTTGCGACCGGGTTGCCGGGCAGGCCCAGCACATGCATGCCGTCGAGCGAACCGACCATCAGCGGTTTGCCGGGACGCATCGCGATCCGCCAGAAATCGAGTTCCATACCGGCGCCCTTCAGCGTCGACTGGACGAGGTCGTGATCGCCGACAGAAGCTCCACCGAGCGTGACCAGCACGTCGGCCTTTTCGAGCTGCGCCCGTGCGACAGCTGCAGCGATATCCGCCTGGTTGTCCTTGACGATGCCAAGGTCGAGAACCTCACCGCCGTTGGACCGCACCAGTGCGGCGACGCCGAACGTATTGGAGGCAATGATCTGCGCGGTCGCCGGCACACCGCCAGGAACTACAAGCTCGTCACCGGTCGCAAGGATCGCGACCCTTGGTCGCCGATAGATCCCAAGCGTCGGATGGTTCATCGCGGCGGCGACGGTTAGATGCGCGAAGTCGAGCACCGTGCCGCGCTTGAGGACGATCTCGCCCTCCGCGAAATCCTGGCCGCGGGGCCGCACATGCCGTCCTTCGACGACGGCAAATGCAGTGCGGATCCGGTCGTCCGCTATTCGCTCGGCGTCTTCCTGGATGAGGACAGAATCAGCGCCCTGCGGCAAAGGTGCACCGGTAAAGATACGCACGGTTTCGCCCGGACCGACGGCACCCTGGAAGGCATGCCCTGCGGAAGCGGTTCCGATGACTGACAGTTCCGTGCCGACCGTGGACGCATCCGCTGCCCGCACTGCGTAGCCGTCCATGGCGGACGCGTCGAACGGTGGCTGCGTCAGCCTCGCGGCCAGATCGGCAGCCAGCACGCGACCGTCGGCCTCGCCAAGCGGAACATTCACGATATCGTCGATCGGACGCGCTGCAGAGAGCAGCCGGCTCCTGGCATCCGCCACGGGGAGTAGTGCTTTCATCAGCCCTCCAGGCGGTATGTTCCGGACTTGCCGCCGGTCTTCTCGAGAAGCTGGATGCCGCCGATCTGCATGCCCTTGTCTGCGGCTTTCGCCATATCGTAGATCGTCAGGCAGGCAACGGACACCGCCGTCAGCGCTTCCATCTCGACGCCGGTCTTGCCGGTCAGCTTGGCGGTCGCCGTGACACGCAGACCGGGCAGGGCGGCGTCTTCGGTAATCTCGACCGAGACCTTGGTCAGCATCAGCGGATGGCAAAGAGGAATGAGATCGCTGGTCTTCTTCGCCGCCATGATCCCGGCGAGCCGCGCTGTTCCAATGACGTCACCCTTCTTGGCATTGCCATCCAGAATCAGCGCCAGCGTCTCGGGAAGCATCCTGACATGACCCTCGGCCGTCGCCGAACGTACGGTTTCAGTCTTGTCGCCGACATCGACCATATGCGCTTCGCCGGCCGCATCGATATGAGTGAGTGTTGCCATTATTCGGCCGCCTGTGCGGAGAGCTCGCCGGACAGCAGCAGCCGCGTCGCCGCAGCAACGTCGTCCTGACGCATCAGGCTTTCACCGACGAGGAAGGTCTCGATATCAGCCTTCTGAAGCCGCTGGCAGTCGGCGTAGGTGAAGATGCCGCTTTCGCCGACGAGGAGTCGATCGGCTGGCACCATCGGTGCAAGTGTCTCACTGATGGCGAGATCGAGCTCGAACGTGCGCAGATTGCGGTTGTTGATCCCCACCAGCGGTGCCTCGAGCTTCAGCGCCCGCTCCATTTCAGGGGCGTCGTGCACTTCGATCAGCGCATCCATGCCAAGCTCGCCGGCGACCTCGTAGATCGCAAGCGCGTCGTCATCCGACAGCGCCGCCATGATGATCAGGATGCAGTCGGCTCCCCAGGCGCGCGCTTCGTGCACCTGGTAGGTCTCGAACATGAAATCCTTGCGCAGAACGGGCAGGGCGCAGGCAGCCTTTGCTGCGACCATGAATTCCGGCGCACCTTGAAAGCTCGGCGTATCTGTTAGAACAGACAGGCAGGCTGCACCGCCGGCCTCATAGGCTGCGGCGAGCGACGGCGGATCGAAATCTGGACGGATCAACCCTTTCGAAGGGCTCGCCTTCTTGATTTCGGCAATGAGACCAAAAATGCCGGCATCCTTCTTGGCCTGCAACGCACGCAGAAAACCGCGCGGAGCAGGCTGGTCGGCGGAACGAGCCTTTAGCTCAGTGAGCGGTACACTCGCCTTGGCCGCTGCGATTTCCTCGCGCTTATAGGCTTCGATCTTCTTGAGAATATCCGCCATTCGCTCAATCCTTCTCGTTCGATACGGCCACAAGCCGGTCAAGCGCTGCAGCGGCATTGCCGCTTTCGAGCGCGTTCGTGGCGATCGTCATGCCATCCTTCAGCGTTTCGGCCTTTCCGGCGACGACAAGCGCTGCCGCCGCGTTGCAGAGTGAAATGTCACGGTATGCATTCTTCGCCCCGCCGAGAACCGCACGCAACGCCTTCGCATTGTGGATGCCGTCACCACCCTTGAGGTCGGCAAGCGTTGCCTGCGGCACGCCAAAATCGGCTGGGGTCAGTTCAAAGGAGCGGATACTGCCGCCCTCCAGAGCGCAGACCTGCGTCACGCCTGTCGTGGTGATCTCGTCCAGACCCTGGCCATGTACGACCCAGACAGTCTCGGAGCCGAGACCGCGCAGCACCTCTGCGATCGGCTGCAGCCATTTCGGATCGAAAACGCCGAGCAACTGACGCTTGGCGCCTGCAGGGTTCGAGAGAGGACCCAGAATGTTGAAGATCGTCCGCGTGCCCAGTTCGACGCGGCTAGGCCCCACATGGCGCATCGCGGCGTGGTGCATCGAGGCGAACATGAAACCGATCCCGGCCTCGCGGATACAACGGGCAATGCGGTCCGGACCGATTTCCAGGTTGACGCCGAGAGCCGACAGAGCGTCCGCCGTCCCCGATTTGGAACTCAACGCCCGGTTGCCATGCTTGGCGACGGGAACGCCCGTACCAGCCACGATGATCGATGCCAGTGTCGAGATGTTGTAGGTGCCGGCACCATCGCCACCGGTACCGACGATATCAACGGCATCGGCTGGTGCGTCGACCCGCAGCATTTTCTCGCGCATGGTCGTTACGGCGCCGGAAATTTCCGCCACCGTTTCTCCTCGTACGCGCAGCGCAATCAGAAACCCGCCGATCTGCGAGGGCGTCGCCTCGCCGGACATCAGAATGTCGAACGCCTGACGCGCCTCATCCAGCGTGAGGCTCTCCCCGGCAGCAACTTTGGCAATGAAGGGTTTCAGCTCAGGCATTCTTTGGCTCTCAAGTCGCTTAGTATTGCGCGGGCGCAGCCGACTGATTGACGGCGGCCTGGTTGATCGAAACACCGTAGGTGTTCTTGAGGCTGTTGACCATCTGATCGAGCATGTCATCGCCGGCAGAATCGGCCATGCGCTGCAGCTGCTCGTCGCCGGCAAGCGCATCGCTCGTGGCCTGATCGACCGCCGTCACCTTCAGAAGAAGGCGGCTCTCGCCGTCGGATCCGAGCGCTGTTCCAGTCACGCCGACCGGACCGGCAAAGGCTGCCGCAATCGCCTCGTTGCCGAAGATGGCGTCCTCGCCGTTGCGGCGCAGGCCGGACTTCGTTTCGATGGCGACGCCGAGATCCTCAGCGATCACTGCCAGCGTCTCGCCCTTGTCGAGGCGACCCTTGAGGTCGGCCGTGCGTGCCGAGAGCGCCTGACGCTGCTGATCAGCCGTCCAGTCGGCAACGGCCCGGTCGCGGACTTCGCTAAGCGGACGTTCCCGTTCCGGCGTGACATTGCGGACCTCGAACCAGACGAAGCCGTCCGTGCCAACCGTCAGCGGCAGCGTATCGGCGCCGGGATCGGTGCGGAAGACGTCGGTCAAAAGCGTGGTGCCACTCGGGAGATCCGCAATGCGCTTGTCCTGCGGATCAAGACCGGATGCATTGGCCGTGACCGTGACGAGCTTGAGGTTCAGATCCTTTGCCGCGTCTTCAAGCGTCGTCCCGTTGCTGCGCAACTCCTCGAAGCGGTCATGTGCCGTGTTGAGTTCCTGCGAGGCAGCCGCGACCGCCATCTGCTGGCGCAACTCGCCCTTCACCTCGTCGAAGGCGCGGGTGGTTTCCGGGCGAACGTTGGAGACCCGTAAAATGACGGGACCGAATGTACCTTGAACGGCTGGCGTGATGCCGCCATTCGCGCCAAGCTTGAAGGCCGCTTCTGCAATTGCCTCGTCCGGAACAGCGTCGCGGGTAAAGTCGCCGAGGCGAACGTCGGCTGCGGTTTTGCCCTGGTCCGCCATGACCTGGTCGAACGTCGTCGTTCCGGCGCGCAACTGCGTCGCCGCAGCTTCTGCCATTTCCATGTTGGGGAAGGGCAGCTGCTCGATGGTGCGGGTCTCGCTCGTCTTGAAGCTGGCGATCCGCTTGTCGTATTCGGCCCGCGCCTGCTCGTCGGTGATCGAAGACGCATCCGCGATGTCGGATGGCTGCAGCTTCACATAGGCAAACGTGCGGTATTCCGGGGCACGATAGCGGCTCTTCGCACCTTCGAACCATTGCGCCAGAATATCATCCGTCGGTGCTTTTACGGGATCGATATTGGCGTTCGACAAAAGCAGATATTCGACCGTGCGGCTTTCGTCCCGATACTGCTTCAATGCATCGATCAGAACCTGCGGCGGTTTGAACCCGTCGGACACCGATTCGACGATCTGGCTGCGGACGGCAACCTTGCTGCGCTCCTTGATGTAATCGTCCTCGCGAAGGCCGGCATTGCGCAGGCGGGATGTGAACAAGGCACGGTCGAACTGACCGTTGACGCCCTGGAATGCAGGGTCTTCGCTGATCAGGATACCGAGCTTGTCTTCTGAAAGACCGAGATTCATGTCGTCGGAAAGCTGATCGAGTGCAGCGCCTGCGGCGAGCTGTGCGAACACCTCGTTCTCGACGCCGAATGCACGTGCCTGTTCCGCGGTCAGCGGTGCGCCGAACTGACGACCGATATTGGCGACCTGCCGCTGATAGGCCAGCCTGAACTCTTCAGACGAGATCTGCTGATCGCCCACCGTCAGGACGGTATTGCTGTTCGATCCGATCAGGGAGTGCGAAATGCCCCAGATGCCGAAGGATGCGGCAAGAACCAGGAGCAGGAGTTTTGCGACCCAGGAGCGGGCTGCGTTTCTGAGCGAATTGAGCATCGGCGATATTACCTATCAGTCGTAGTGCCGCCTTTCCGGCGGTTTGAGCGAATGTCTCTAGAACAATCTGCAACGGAAATGAAGGCGTTGACGCGCAAAAGCGCGCAGGCACCACCATTGTCCGCCCCACTGACCATTTCGTGAAGGTAATGGCAGGGATTATATGACGACGACAGTCACGACAGCCGGGCCCGGTGGGCACTCTATCCCCGCTATTGATCGAAACGACCCGTTTCGCCGAACGCTGCTCAGCATCTCCACGGGCGAGCCGTCTCAGGCCCGGCGTCGCGTCCGCTCATTCGCCGCCAGTGTACGTTTTAGCGCGTTAGTGGTAGGTTTCGGTGGAGACGTCGTCGTCCATGATGCGAAATGCTTCGTAAAGCGCTTCGACGAGCACGTCGGTAAGGCTGTCGCCATCGCCGTCCTGCAGGAAAAGGCCAATGGCCTGTTCGGATGGCTGGCTCGTGTGTTCGGTTTCTTTAGACATTCATTGTCCCCTAACTGTCGCGATTGATTCCGACAAGGGCAGGCTAGATAATCGCGCTTGCGTGGAACTGGAGTTCTTCTGGCGCGAAGAGACGCGGCGCCGACAATCGTAAAGGTGAGCAATCACTGTTTGAGGACCATTGGCATTCATCCGAATCTTGCTCGTGTTTGTCAGCGAATAATGAAGTTGGGACGGCGAAGTTCCCTCGATTCCGAGCCGATGGGTAGCGGCTCGGTTTACATGAATCGTCCAGTTTGTATTTTGGCTTGTGAAACGACAGGACTAATTTAGAAGCCTGTTTGGCTCTGAACCGCGGTGGAATGCGGGCGGAGATGAGGGAGAAAAAGCATTTTGGATCGATCGGAAATCAACCTGGAATCCTGCGCGCAGGAGCCGATCCATATACCGGGTGCGATCCAGCCGCATGGTGCGCTGATCGTTCTGCGGCCGGCTGATCTCACTGTCCTGCAGGCAAGCCGCAATGCCGGCGCGTTTTTTGGTGCCGATCTGCGCCTCGGCGGTCCGGCGCCGGCGATCCTTGATTCACTGAATGACGACATTAGAAATTGGCATGAGTCGAGCGAAGCCGTTTTCCAGACAGATATCTCCGATGCAACACTGACGGCGCATCGATCTGGTGGACTTGTCATCCTGGAAGTCGAACGTTCGGGAACGCAGACACTCGGCAGCCTGTTTGCGCGCTTGCGCGGTTTTGCGCAGGTTCTGTCGACGCAGGCGGATGTGGCGGGTTCGCTTGCGGCGGCCGCTCGCTTTGTTCACGACCTGACAGGGTTCGATCGCGTCCTCGTCTACAAGTTCGACGACGACTGGAACGGACACGTTGTCGCGGAAGCAGGCAATGGCAGGTTGCCATCGTATCTCGACCTGCGTTTCCCGGCGGGCGACATACCGGCACAGGCGCGTGCGCTCTACGCCGCCAATCGCTTGCGGGTCATTCCCGACGCATCCTATGAACCTGTGCCGATAGACGCTGGTCGCGAATCCGGGACCGCAGGCAGTCCGCTTGATCTGAGCTTCTCGCAGCTGCGCAGCGTTTCGCCGGTGCATCTCGAATACATGCACAACATGGGCACGGCCGCATCCATGTCCATGTCTATCATAATCGACGGACGCCTTTGGGGGCTTGTCGCTTGCCATAGCGCCCAGCCTCACATGGTTCCGGTCAGGGTGCGCGATGCCTGCGACTTTATCGTCCAGTCGCTCGCCATGCGGATCGCAGCGCAAGTTCACTCCCAGGACGCCACCCGCCGCGTCGAGCTGGCGCGCATCTCCGGTGATCTTCTGCGGGCAATGACATCTGCCTCATCCTGGAGCGAGGGATTGGAGACCTTGCCGAAGGATCTGGTCGCGCAGGTCGGTGCCTCGGGAGCCGCCATTATTGCACAGGGAGAGTGCCACAAGGTGGGGATCACCCCGACGGACGACGAAGTTCGCTCCATCGTCGGCTGGCTTTCCGGCAGAGCGGACGACGACATCTTCGCCACCACATCGCTTGCTGCGGACTTTCCATCGGCTGAAGCGTTTGCCGGCGAGGCAAGCGGCATCATCGCCATTCGTTTGTCCGAGCTTTACGAAAACTGGCTGATCTGGTTCCGGCCCGAGGTGATCCGCACGGTCCAGTGGGCTGGAGACCCGCATAAGATTGTCCAGGAAAAAGGACGTATCCATCCGCGGAAATCCTTTCAGTCCTGGAGCGAAAATGTCCGGCTCCATTCTCAGGCCTGGAGCGAAGCAGAACTTTCTGCTGCACGCGATCTTCGCAACGCGATCGTCGGGATCGTCTTGCGAAAGGCTGAAGAGCTGGGTGAACTCACCAGCGAACTGCAGCGCTCCAACAAGGAGCTTGAAGCTTTCTCCTATTCGGTGTCGCACGATCTGAGGGCGCCGTTCCGGCACATCGTCGGCTTCGCTCAGTTGCTGACAGACCGGGAAAACAGTCTCGACGAAAAATCGCGCCACTACCTTCGGACCATCTCCGATTCGGCGCTGGCAGCGGGCAGGCTCGTGGATGGCCTGCTCAATTTTTCGCAGCTGGGGCGTGCCTCGATCACCCATAAGCATGTCGACATGAACAAGCTTGTCGCCGAGGTTGTGAAGGGCGTGATTCTGAACCAGGACGACCGAGCCATCTCGTGGTCGATCGAGCCGTTGCCGACCGCCTGGGGCGATGCCACGCTGTTGCGGCAGGTCTGGTTCAACATTATCGAAAACGCGGTAAAGTACAGCAGGCACCGCAACCCCGCAGAAATCCGCGTCCGGGGCTCCGTCAAAGGCGATGTGACCACCTACAGCGTCAGCGACAACGGCGTCGGGTTCGACATGGCTTATGTCGGCAAACTGTTCGGGGTCTTCCAGCGGCTCCAGCGCGCCGAAGACTTCGAGGGGACCGGTATCGGCCTTGCTCTTGTGCGCAGGATCGTCGAACGCCATAACGGAAGCATTACCGCCCATGGGGAAGTGGACAAGGGCGCAACCTTTGTCTTTGCCCTGCCAGGCCATGAGAAGAAAGGCCGCGCCCATGCCTGAACTACGCCCGATACTGCTCGTCGAAGACAGCCCACGCGACCTGGAACTCACGCTCGCGGCGTTGGAAAAGTGCCAGCTTGCCAACGAGATTGTCGTTGCTCGCGATGGCGCCGAGGCGATCGATTATCTCTTCGGAACCGGGATTCATGAAGGTCGCCCGTCCGGCGATCCGACCGTCGTGCTGCTTGATCTGAAACTGCCCAAGATCGATGGTCTCGAAGTCCTCGAGCGTGTCAAGAAAGACGAGAGACTGCACCACATTCCGATCGTCATGCTGACGTCGTCGAGGGAAGAGCAGGATCTGGTGCGAAGCTACGACCTCGGCGTCAACGCCTTCGTCGTGAAGCCTGTCGAGTTCAAGCAGTTCTTCAAGGCCATTCAGGATCTCGGGGTATTTTGGGCTCTCTTGAATGAACCACCTCCTGGATACCGCGCCAAAGACGGAGGCTAACAGAGTGCAGCACAATCCACGCCTACTCATGCTGGAGGACAGCCCGCTCGATGCCGAATTGATCCGCGAGCAGCTTGAACTGTTGACGAAAAAGCCGGAGATCCGTCTCGTCAGCAACCGCGGTGAATTTGTGAAAGCGCTGGAAGCGCGCGATTTCGACCTCATCCTTTCGGATTTTTCGCTGCCCGATTTCGACGGTATGGCGGCGCTGGACATGGCAAGCCGCGAGGTGCCGGAGATACCATTCATCTTTGTCTCCGGTATCCTCGGGGAGGAGGCCGCAATCGAATCGTTTCGGCGTGGCGCGACGGACTACGTTCTGAAGCAACGGTTGATACGCTTGCCCGCTGCCGTCGAGCGGGCACTGGCGGAGGCTCACGAGAAAGCCGAGCACCGGCGTGCGCAGAACCAGAAGGAACTGCTCGTCCGCGAACTCAGCCATCGGGTGAAAAATACCATGGCCATGGTCATGTCGCTCGTACGCCGGACGGCAAAGAGCAGTCACACGGTCGACGACTACGCGTCGAACCTGCTTGGCAGGCTTCGGGCGATGGCTGACGCACATGCGCTCCTGTTCGAAACGAACTGGAGCAAGGCGGAGCTTGCCGACGTCGTACGTCGAACCCTGGCACCGTATATGGAGGGCCGCGGCAACCGGTTCGTGATCGATCCCGGTCCGACCGTTCATCTCGACCCGAAGTCCGCACTGGCGCTCAGCCTGGTCTTCAACGAACTGACGACCAATGCGGTGAAATACGGCGGACTGTCACAGGATGGCGGTCATATCGCGATCAGCTGGGTGCGCGACGTCGTGAAGGAGGGAAAGGCAACCATGACCCTCACCTGGCAGGAGATTGGCGGCCCGACCGTCACACCACCCGAGCAACAGGGTTTTGGTACGACGCTGGTGGAGCGGAGCATCCAGTATGAACTCCGAGGGAACGTCGAAATAGACTATGCCGCGACAGGCCTCGTCTGCCGGATCACGTTCCCGATACCGTCATTCGACTGAAGTTCGGAACTCCGGCGCAGCTGCCCCTTTAGGCGCCGCGTCGAAACTGTGTCAGAACGAACTTTGATGAGAGCCGTAGCGCCTAGTTCCGGATCTTCGACGAAGGCGCGTCACGTGGTTCCTGAGTGGCCCCGAATGTCTCTTCCATCAGCGAGGAAAGCTTGTGGGCCGTCCAGGGCTTGGGAAGCAGCGGCAATCCCTTCAGCCTCGTCTTGACTTCCGGCAGCTCGGCGTAACCGGTGCAGACGATGATGGGGACAGAACGTGCCTGCAGTTCCTCGATCACCGGAAAGGACAACTCGCCGTGCAGGTTGAGATCGACCACCGCGCCGGCAAGCTCGTTGCGAGGGATGGCATCGAGCGCATCGACCAGACGTCCAAACGGTCCGACGACTTCGTGTCCACGGTCGAGGAGGTAATCCTCCATGTCCATGGCAAGAAGGAGGTCATCCTCCAACAGGAGAATTTTCGCGGATTCGGTATAGGCTGTGCTATCGGACATCATTTCACGCATGGTTAAAACAGGAAGTTGCGAAATGGCGAGCGGTACGCTTTTTTCAAGGGCAAAAAGCCCGCAGGCATTACAGACATGACGTGTATGGAACGCTGCCACTCTTTTCGATGCGATCGGCTGATGGCGGAAGAGGTGGGATTCGAACCCACGGTACGGTCTCCCGCACGCCGGTTTTCAAGACCGGTTCCTTAAACCACTCGGACACTCTTCCTCGCTGTCAGGCTTTATAATCGCAGAACTGCCGTCGTCAACTGGAGATGCGCTTCGATTGCTGCACTGGTACCCTAGTCTTTGCGGGGGAAGGCGGCAATCAAAGTATTAATAGAATATTACTTTAAGTATCCGTTAACCATACTGGATACAATTTTAATTACTCAACAGTTTTCGTTCGCATTTTAGCCACGAAAAAAGCAAATCTAGGCATCCATCAAAGACGGGGCCGAACGGGTCTCGCTTGGTTCATTGATCGGAACGACGAATCGATCTTCGAGGCTCAAGCGCTCGTTGTGGCAAGAAATTATGGGGCGGACAGGTTTTGCGTTTGAGTGGCGGTATTGTTTCGCTAAGTGCGAAGTGGCTTGGCATGACGGTGGTTTTCGCGGCGATGGCATCCTGTGCCACGACAAAGCCGACGCCTGAACCTGCGCAGAAGCAGGTGCGCAGCAAGGAATACTTCTCCGAGAAGGAGTATGGCGTCAAAGCCAGTCCGCGCGTCGTCAAGGACGGACAGCCGGTGCCGAAGGGCGGCGGTCGCTTTATGGTCGGCCAGCCTTACCAGGTGAGGGGCAAGACCTACGTTCCCAAGGAAGATCCGCAGTATAACAAGAGTGGTCTCGCATCCTGGTATGGTTCGGCCTTCCACGGCCGTTATACCGCCAATGGCGAGGTCTATGATTCGGCCAGCCTCACGGCAGCCCATCCGACGTTTCCGCTGCCGAGCTATGCCCGCGTCACCAATGTCGAAAACGGCTCGTCGGTCATCGTGCGCGTCAACGACCGCGGCCCGTATCACGCCGGCCGCATCCTCGACGTGTCCAGCAAGACGGCCGAGCTTCTCGATATGAAGCGTTCGGGGACTGCCAAGGTCAATGTCCAGTATGTCGGCCGCGCTCGTATGGATGGTGAGGATACACCATTCCTGATGGCGTCCTACATCCGCAAGGGCGATCGACTGCCGTCCTTCAATCCGGGTGGCGGTCAGAGTTCAAGCGGCGTGATGGTCGCGTCGAACCAGCCATTGCGTGACCAGATGCAGAGCTTCGGTTCGTCCGTACCGACGCCTGCCGCCTATCCGAGCCGTGCGCAGAGCAACGCATCCTCGAAGAGGGGCTTCCAACAGGCCGAGCAGTATGCGGCGTCGCCGCGCCCGGTCGAGCGTTCGACGGCTGAGACTGTTCGTGCCCAAGCACCGCAGCGACAGGTCGCGGCAGTTGCGCCAAAGCCGGCACCAGTTCAGGCTTCGACCCAGAAGGCGATCGCAGCCCCGGCTCAGCAGCAGGTTGCAAGCCAGCAGCGTTACGTTCAGCCAGTCGCTCCGGCGCGGGCAGAACAGCAGATCCGCCCGGTCGCAAACCGGGCAAAGCAGGCCTGGACCTCCGAAACTGCCTATGTCGAGCCGCCTAAGGGTCACAAGCAGCAGGTCATGTTCGGCAACGTCCTGCTGCAGGACTAAGCGGCCCGGCACGGCCCGACCCTGAGGCGCCGCGTCTGACGTCCCGATCGGCAGCGCGTTTTTCGCGCTGTCTTCCACAAAGCATCCTATCTCCGAAAATTGATTCCGGTTCGCGGATCGATGCTGTAGGCATAGGTCGAAACGTTTCTGGGGGCATGATGCGACGCTTTCTGTTTTCGGCCTGCCTGTGCGTCACGGCAGCCTTTTCCGCGACACAGACCGTGTCTGCGCAGGACGCCGCACCAGCCTTCGCGACCAAGGCCAGACAGGTCTATATGGTCGAGGAAAAGACCGGCACGGTTCTGCTTTCGGCAAACGAAAACCAGTCTCTTCCGGCAGCCTCACTCGCCAAGCTGATGACCATGGAAGTGGTGTTCAGCGCGCTCCAGCGCGGCGAGATCACACCCGAGACAAGCTATCCCGTAACCGAGTTCGCCTGGCGCACCGGTGGCGCGCCATCGGGCACCACGACGATGTTTGCGGCGCTGAAATCGCAGATGAAGGTCGACGACCTGATCCGGGGCGTGATCATCCAGAATGCCAACGACGCCTGCATCATTCTGGCAGAAGGACTGTCTCGCTCGGAGGCCGAATTCGCGACGCGCATGAACGCGCGCGCCAAGGATCTGGGGCTTACGCGCTCTGCATTCGGCAATTCCACGGGCCTTCCGTCTGCCGAAAGCCGGACCACCACCCGCGACATGGTGGAACTCGCGCGGCACCTTCAAAGGACATATCCGCAATACTACCCGCTCTATGCCCAGCCGGACTTCACCTGGAACAAGATCTTTCAGCGCAACAAGAACCCGCTGCTCGCGCTCAATCTCGGCATAGACGGGCTTGGAGCCGGCTATGCGGAAGGAGCAGGTTTCTCGTTCGTCGCTTCCGCACAGCGCGAAGGAACGCGGCTTTTCCTTGCCATGGGGGGACTTGCCAGTGACAAGGAACGGGTAGAAGAGGCGCGCCGGGCGATGGAGTGGGGGCTCTCCTCGTTTCAAACAAAGGTGATCTTCGCGCAAGGCGAAGTGATCGGCCAGGCAAGCGTCTATGGCGGCACCAGCCGCCACGTCGATCTCGTCGCGCAGGAGCCGGTCGATCTCTACCTTCCGACCAACAGCCCCGATCGCCTTTCGGGTCGGATCGTCTACCGCTGGCCGCTCCGTGCACCCGTCACGAAAGGGCAGGAAATCGGCGTTCTGCAGATCTCATCCGGAGACCGTCTGGTCCGGGAAGTGCCACTGATGACGGCGGATGCCATCGAAGGTGGTACACTCTTCAACAAGGCGACCGATGCGGCTCTGGAACTGATGTTCTTCTGGCTTTGACATGTTCCGTGACGCGTGGATATCGGCTATGAACCGTCCGACAGGCGCAATACGGAACTAGGTGTGACACAACAATCCGGGCTATTCGTGACATTCGAAGGCGGGGAAGGGGCGGGGAAATCCACCCAGATCCGCAGGCTTGCCGATCTCCTGCGCAGGCGGGGATACGACGTTCTGATGACGCGGGAGCCGGGCGGTTCGCCGGGCGCCGAAGCGGTCCGCCACGTCCTGCTTTCGGGTGCAGCGCAGGAGTTCGGGACTAGGCTCGAAGCGATCCTGTTTGCGGCGGCCCGCAACGACCACGTCGAGGAGGTCATCCGGCCGGCGCTCGCAAGCGGCGCAATCGTTCTCTGCGACCGCTTCATCGATTCCTCCCGCGTCTACCAGGGCGCCACCGGCAATCTGGAGTCCGATCTCATCGAGGCATTGCAGCGTGTCGCGATCGACGGCGTCAAACCGGATTGTACCGTGATCCTCGATCTGCCCGCCGAAATCGGCCTTGGCCGTGCCCGCAAACGCGCGCCGGACGAAGCCCCCGACCGTTTCGAGCGGGAAGAGATCGAGACCCACGAAACGCGCCGCCAGGCTTATCTCGCGATTGCCACCGCCGATCACGGCCGCTGTCACGTTATCGATGCCGACCGCGATGAGGACGTGATTGCCAAGGAGATTGCAGCGCTGATCGAGCCCATGGCTTTAAGCCTCGGCGCTGATCAGGCCGGCGTCACGGGTTCATCGGAATGAGCGACCAGGATCCGCATATTCTGGACGGCGCCATTTCGCCCGCCAGAAATCCGCACCTGTTCGGCCATCGTGCCGCGGAGGATTTTCTCAGTGCCAGCTACAAGACCGGGAAGGGCCATCACGCCATCCTGGTCGAAGGTCCGGAAGGGATCGGCAAGGCGACACTCGCATTTCGTTTTGCCAATCATGTTCTCTCCCATCCGGAGCCCGAAAACGCGCCTGATCACATCGCCGATCCGGATCCAGACAGCGCCGTCAGCCGCCAGATCGCCTCGGGCGCCTCGCACAATCTTCTGCATCTGTCTCGCCCGGTGGACGAGAAGACGGGAAAGATGAAGACTGCCATCACCGTCGATGAAGTTCGGAAAGCCGGTCACTTCTTTTCCCAGACATCCGGAACCGGCAACTGGCGCATCGTCATCATCGATGCGGCAGACGACCTCAACCGCAACGCAGCCAACGCGATCCTGAAGATCCTCGAAGAACCGCCGCGGCGTGCGCTTTTCCTTGTACTGTCGCATGCCCCCGGACGGCTCTTGCCGACCATCCGGTCCAGATGCCAGCCGCTCAGGCTGTCACCGCTCAGTGATGCCGATCTTGCAAGCGCGCTCGCAGCCCTCGGCAGCCCACTCGATGGCGGCAAGACCGAGGAAATGGTGCTGACGCAATCCAAGGGAAGCGTCGCGCAGGCACTGAAACTTTTGAACTACGGCGGCGCCGATATCATCTCGGCATTCGACGATGCCGTCTCGGCGGATGGACCGGCCGCACGCAAGGCCATGCACCGCTTGGCCGACGTTCTCTCCGGCAAGGACAGCGACGTCATCTTCGGCTTCTTTCTGGAGCATCTGTCGGACCATCTCGTCAAACGGGCGAGGGAGGCCGCATTGTCAGGCGATCTCGCGACGGCGGACCGCAGGGCGAAGCTGGTTTCCGATATGACCGAGAAGTTGAAGATCGCCCAGGCCTATAACCTCGATCGAAAGCAGACGCTGATGTCCATTCTCGAGACCGCCAGGCTCGCCTGATCGCCGATCCGGACCATGGCGGGAAGTTTGGGTTTCGCTTGTCTGCAACATGCGCTAAGAGCGGCGTGACTTAACATCTGTCCGAGTACAGCCCATGCCGAACAAGACACCTTTCTATATCACCACAGCGATCTCCTATCCGAACGGCAAGCCGCATATCGGCCATGCCTACGAACTGATCGCGACGGATGCGATGGCGCGCTTCCAGCGCCTCGATGGCAAGGATGTCTTCTTCCTGACGGGCACGGACGAGCACGGCCAGAAGATGCAGCAGACGGCCCGCAACGAAGGCATTTCGCCGGAAGAGCTGGCCGAGCGCAATACCGAACAGTTCCGCGAGATGGGCAAGCTGCTCAATGCCTCGAACGATGATTTCATCCGCACGACAGAACCGCGCCACCATCAGGCGAGCAAGGACATCTGGAACCGGATGTCGGCTGCCGGCGATATCTACAAGGACACCTATGCCGGCTGGTATTCGGTGCGCGACGAGGCCTACTACGCCGAGGACGAAACGCAGCTGCGTGACGGCACCCGTTATGGTCCGCAGGGCACGCCGGTCGAGTGGGTCGAAGAGTCGAGCTACTTCTTCAAGCTGTCCGAATACGGCGACAAGCTGCTGAAGCATTACGAGGATCATCCGGACTTCATCGGCCCGGCCGAGCGCCGCAACGAAGTGATCTCCTTCGTGAAATCCGGCCTGCGCGATCTCTCCGTATCCCGCACCACGTTCGACTGGGGCATCAAGGTTCCCGATGATCCGGCGCACGTCATGTATGTCTGGGTCGACGCGCTCACGAACTACCTGACAGCGACCGGCTACCTTCACGACCCAAATGGGCCGCGCGCCAAATACTGGCCGGCGGATGCGCATATCATCGGCAAGGACATTATCCGCTTCCACGCCGTCTACTGGCCAGCCTTCCTGATGTCGGCAGGCCTGCCGCTGCCCAAGCGCGTCTATGCCCACGGCTTCGTTCTGGCGAAGGGCGGCGAGAAGATGTCGAAGTCGCTCGGCAACGTGCTCGATCCGTTCGAACTGATCGGCCATTTCGGCCTCGACGCGATCCGCTATTACCTGCTGCGGGAGATCTCCTTCGGCCAGGACGGCACCTGCAGCGAGGATGCGATCGGCACGCGTATCAATGCCGATCTCGCAAACGGCATCGGCAATCTTGCCAGCCGCTCGCTGTCGATGATCGTCAAGAACTGCGATGCCAAGATCCCCGCACCCGGCGAACTCACCGACGCAGACCGGCAAATGCTGGCATCCGTCGATGCGCTCCTGCCGATCTGCCGCGACGACATGGAAAAGCAGCTGGTTAACCGTGCACTAGCGGCAATCATAGCCGTCGTGTCCGAAACCGACCGCTATTTCGCAGCCCAGGCGCCGTGGGTTCTGAAGAAAACTGATCCCGCCCGGATGGAGACGGTCCTTTACGTGGCCGCCGAAGTGGTTCGCCAGATCGCCATCCTGCTGCAGCCGTTCATGCCGGACTCGTCGTCAAAGCTTCTCGATCTGGTGGCTGCACCTGCCGGATCGCGTGATTTCGCAGCACTCGGCAAAGTTGGCCGCCTGACACCCGGCACGGTGCTGGAAGCGCCAAGCCCGGTCTTTCCGCGCTACGTTGCACCGCAGCCGGCGGCATAGGGCAAGTCATGCTGATAGATACCCACTGCCACCTGGATTTTGCAGATTTCGACTCCGAACGCGACGAACTGATCGAGCGCGCCCACGAAGCCGGTGTCCGGCAGATGGTGACGATTTCGACACGCGTCAGGAAACTCGACAGCCTGCTGGCGATCACGGACAAATATCCGTCGGTGTTCTGCTCGGTCGGCACGCATCCCAACAATGCCAGCGAAGAGCTGGATATCCAGGCGGAAGACCTCATTCGTCTCGCCAATTCGCATGACAAGATCGTCGCGATCGGCGAAGCGGGTCTCGATTATTTCTACGACACGCAGACGCCGGCCGACCAGAAGACCGGTCTGATCAGACATATCGAAGCTGCGCGCGAAACCGGGCTGCCGCTGGTGATCCATAGTCGCAGTGCCGACGAAGACATGATCGAGATCCTGACGGCAGAAAGCGGGAAGGGGGCTTTCCCCTTCATTCTGCATTGCTTTTCGGCCGGACCCGACCTCGCCCGTGCCGGTATCGAGCTTGGTGGCTACGTCTCCTTCTCGGGCATCCTGACATTCCCGAAATCCGAGGACATCCGGGCCATCGCGAAAACGCTGCCGACGGACCGACTGCTGGTCGAGACCGACGCACCTTATCTGGCGCCGAAGCGCTGGCGTGGAAAGCGCAACGAACCGTCCTACGTGGTCAACACTGCGGAGGTGCTGGCAGACGTTCACGGCCTGACTTACGCGGACATGGCTGCGATCACGACGGATAACGCGGTCCGCTGCTTTTCCAAGATGCCGAGGCTTTGAGGTGATGGGGGCCCGGGTCGGAACGAGCACCGGATATCGGCGGCGCTTTACCGTTCTCGGCTGCGCGTCTTCGCCGGGCGTTCCGCGGCTGAATGGCGACTGGGGCGATTGCGACCCACAAAACCCGAAGAACCGGCGCACGCGCGCCTCGTTCATGGTGGAGCAGATCGCGCCGGATGGCGGCAAGACCACCGTCGTGATCGATACCGGCCCGGACTTTCGCGAGCAGATGATTGCCGCAAGCGTCCAGCGCGTCGATGCCGTCCTGTACACACATCCACACGCCGATCATCTGCACGGGATCGACGATCTGCGCGGCTATTTCATTCTGCAGAAGCACCGCATTCCGATCCATGCCGATCCGCCGACGATGGACCGCATCCGCCATGGCTTCGGCTATTGCCTGGAAACACCGGCCGGCGGCAGCTATCCGCCGATCGTCAAGCCGGTGCTGATCGAGACGATGGACGCGCCGATCGTCATAGACGGTCCGGGCGGTGCCATCCGGTTCCAGCCGCTCAGGCAGATCCACGGCGATATCAATTCACTAGGCTTCCGGATCGGCAACGTCGCTTACTGCAGCGATGTCAGCGACTTTCCGCCGGAAACCGTGCCGAAGCTCACAGGACTGGATACGCTCATCATCGACGCGCTCCAGTACCGCACGCATCCGAGCCATCTTTCACTTCAGCAGGCACTCGACTGGATCAGCCATCTGGCGCCAAAGCGCGCGTTGCTGACCCACATGCATATTCCACTGGACTACGATCGCGTCATGGCTGAAACGCCGGGCCATGTCGAACCGGCCTATGACGGTTTGGCGTTCGAAGTCGATGTGACGGCGGATGATCTGCATCTCTAAGGGAGAAGGCCAAGGTATTGCGCTTCCAGCCCCATCCTTTAGTTCCATAATCTATCTTATCTGATCGTTGGATGTTGCTGCAAAGCTGGACTGTCACACTCCCCGCATGTGAGTAGCGAGCGCGATCTGCGGCGGATCGAAGTTTCGTCCAAGGCCGGATCTTGCTTGATGATAATAGTGTCACTGGCGCATGGTCTTGACCTGAGCGAGCGCCGGATCCGCCGGATCACATCCCATACGTTTCAGTACCCAGAACATTGATCATCGAACGCAACAACTTTGCGCGCCGTCGGCATCGCGTTCAAACGGTGATCTCGACGGCGCTACCATCCGGCATCACGATGACGGCCTCGTAGAACCCGTCACCGGTCCATCTGGGTCCTGATCGCAGGCAGCCGGCAAGCCGGCAGCGTTCCGCCAAAGCATCGACTGCACTCTCGCTCCCCAGGGCAATGGCGATATGGTCCCAGCCAACGCTTTCTCCTCTGGCGTCCGTCACCCATGGCACGGACATGAGCTCGATCTGGTCCTCTGCACCGGGCAGGTTGGCGAACCTCGATGTGAACCCTACCCTGTTCTTGCTGTGGTAAGGTTCTCCCACCATTGCGCCGAAATAGGTCTCGAAAAATCCGGCAGCGGCGTCGAGGTCGCGGGTCCAAAGTGCTGTGTGGGCGATGCGCATGGGTCGTTGAATTCCTCGTTTGACGAACGTGCGAAGCTACGAAAGATGCGGACGTTGCCGCCACATGCTTCACGTCGACGGAGAACCGCCATCTAGTGCGACATGCACCTGGACATCGCACCGCGCGAAGTCTCCGCGGTCGAATTCGCCATCCTCCACGATGAGATGATCGATCATCGACGTGTCCGCGACCTTGAACGGCGCGACTGTGCCGAGCTTCTCGGCCGTCGCGGCGACAACGAGAATGCTGCTCTGGTTCACCATGGTCCGCTTGAGTTCGGCTTCGCTCGGATCGAGCGCAGTGACGCCGGCGATGCTGTCCACGCCGCATACGCCGATGATGAACATGTCCGCATAGACCTGCATGGCTTCACGTATCGCCTGCGGCCCGAGGCACGCGCCTTTCGCCTGATCGTACAGACCGCCGAGTACAATGACCGTGAAGTTCGGTCGGTCTGATAGCGCCGTCGCAATCACCGGCGCGTTCGTGATGATCGTCAGCGTCTGGCTCGGATCGAGCGCGTTCGCGACCGCAAGATTGGTGGATCCGGCGTCGATGAACACGGTCTGGCCGTCCTCGACAAGCCGCGCCGCTGCCCGTGCAAGGCTCGACTTTCGATCCTTATCCAATGCAGTTCTGGTGGCCAGCGTGCCGAAATCCGGCGTCGGCAGCAGCGCGCCGCCATAGACACGACGGCAGAAGCCCAGCTTGGCGAGTTCGCGCAGGTCTCTGCGAACCGTGTCTTCGGAAACGTCGAACTGCGTCGCCAGCTCGCTCGCCACGACCTTGCCGCGGATGGTCAACTGCTCGCGGATGCGGTCGAGCCTCTCTTCTGTCAGCACGTGCCGGGTCCCTCATCAAAGTTTCTGCACGATCTTGCACATTCTTACGCATTCTGTAAACAGGGCACCATCAAGGACGGCGACGATCTCTGCCGAGGTCCAACGCTGTAATCCAGGAGCTACCGAGATGCCGAACGCCCAGATCCTCACAGGACGCCCCCGCACCGGAGGCCGACACCAATGGGCCACGCGATCCAGCTTTCTCATTGCCGGCTCGGCCATGGCGGCCTGGGCGCCGCTGGTTCCTGTCGCCAAGGCTCGAATCGGCGTAGATGACGGCACGCTTGGCCTGTTGCTCCTGTGCCTTGGCCTGGGCTCTATCGTGACCATGCCAATGGTCGGCATTCTCGCGAGCCGATTCGGATGCCGGGCCGTCATCGTGGCAAGCACCCTGGCGCTGGCCCTCGTGCTCCCGATGTTGGCGGTCGCCGATTCGCTTCCCGGCATGGCGATCTCGCTGGCGCTGTTCGGGGCAAGTGTTGGCGCGGTTGACGTCGCGATCAATATTCAGGCCGTCATGGTCGAGAAGGATAGTGACCGCAACATGATGTCCGGCTTCCATGGGCTGTTCAGCGTTGGCGGCATTGTCGGCGCGGGCGGCATGAGCCTTTTGCTCGGCGCCGGCGTTTCACCCCTGACCGCGACCTTGATGTTCAGTGCGCTGCTGCTTGGCCTGCTGGCGCAATCCTTTCGGGGCCTCCTGCCCTACGGAAACCAGGAGACCGGGGATGCGCCGTTGTTCACCATTCCGCGCGGCATCGTGGCCTTCATCGGCTTGCTGTGCTTTCTGGTTTTTCTTGGCGAGGGCGCGGTGCTCGACTGGAGCGCTCTGTTCCTCATCGGCGCACACCTGGTCGATCCGACTCAGGCAGGCTTTGGCTACACGATGTTCGCCATCGCGATGACCGTCGGTCGGCTGACGGGCGACTGGATCGTCAAAACGCTCGGCGGCATGAAAGTCGTGGTCGGTGGCGGCACGCTCGCAGCACTGGGTTTCCTGCTGACAGTCCTGGCTCCCAACCAGCCCCTGGCGTTTGCGGGCTTCCTTCTGGTAGGGCTCGGCGCTTCCAATATCGTGCCGGTTCTGTTCACAGCCGCCGGCAAGCAGACCCAAATGCCACCCAGCCATGCGATCGCTGCCATCACGACGATGGGCTACGCCGGAATTCTCATGGGTCCGGCAGCCATCGGTTTCGTCGCCCATCACTATAGTCTGGGTGTGGCCTTCGTTCTGGTTGCTGGCGGCATGGCGTTCGTCGCGCTCACCTGGCCTTTGACCGCGCGACGGTAACGCGCTGACCCGGCCTAGCCGTCAGCAAAGTCCCTGAGCTTGTCACCCGCCATCCGGTAGCGGATCCACTCCTTCTGCGGTTCGGCACCGATCGCATCGTAGACACCGATCGCCGGTTCGTTCCAGTCGAGCACGCTCCACTCGAACCGTCCGCACCCGCTCTCGACAGCGATCTTCGCGAGATGCCGCAACAGCGCCTTCCCGGCCCCGAGCCCGCGAGCGTTCGGCGTCACGTAGAGATCCTCGAGATAAAGTCCGTTCCGTGCCTGCCATGTCGAATAATTGAAGAACCAGATGGCCATGCCGACCGGTTTGCCATCGCTTTCGCAGATCAGGCCGCGCGTGACAGATGTCTGGCCGAACATCGATGTCTCAATCGTCTCGACGGTCGCCGCAACCTCATGCTCGGCCTTTTCGAAGATCGCGAGTTCGCGGATGAAAGACAGGAGCGTTCCGGCATCGGCACGGGTGGCGTCTCGGATGGCAAGTGTCATGAAATGATCCGTGAAGTTTCGGCAACGCCAAATGTGATCGCCCGATGGCCGAGTGAGGGTCCGCGGCCTATTCGGCCGCGTCCTTTACCTCGGCGATTTCGATCTCGTAACTGTATCCGTCCAGCATGCCATAGGCCTGCTCGATGGTCTGGATCTCGGAATCGGCCTTGCTGATCGCATCGGCAATCGTTTCGCAGCGGGATTTCAGCATGCGACCCAGAACATCCGTTTCCGGCTTGCGGCCGATCCGGTTGATGTGATTGCGGATCCGGGCGCGGTGGCGCTCCATCTCGAGAATATGGAAGCGCGCATTGACGATCCGGTCCGTGAGCTTGCGCCGCATCGAGGAAACCGGATCAAAGCTGCCAGGCTCTCGCTCATCGAGGATCATCTCGTTGACGAGCATCTCCAAAATGACGAGACCCTGCAGGTCCTTCTTGTCGGCAAGCTCGGGATCGTAACCGGTGTCGTCATAGACTTTTCGGCGGATCGGGTCGTTCAGGAGCTCGAAGGATGCCTTCAGCTGTCCGAACGTTTCCGCATCGCCGCCGGTATCGGGATGGGCGGATTTCACCCGTTTGCGGTAGGCAAGCTTGATCGCCGTCACATCCGCCTCGCGCGAAACACCAAGAATTTCATAGGGATCGATCACAGTGCCACCTGTTTTCGGAAAGTCATATCAGAAAACGCCAATCCAGTCGTAGCGACGAAGTCCAGTCGGCTCAAGCCATTATCCATTCATGTGGCCAATTAGGGGCCATCAGCCGGCAAGTCTTGCCCCTGCCCCAAAACCGACCGGTTTTCCACATGCAAGCGATCAACGCCTGAGTCGAAACGGCCGGCGCCCATCGGCCACCGGCGCCATCAGGAAGCTGATGAGAACGGTCGGAAGCAAAACGACGAAGGTGGCAACCAGGCTCACATGCTCTGCAATGAAGCCCAGAAGCGGCGGCACCCCGATCGTGGAAAGCATCAGGGTCAGCGCGAGGGCTGCAAGATTGTCGGAGGGCTGTCCCTTGCCACGGGCAATCGTGGTCGAGACTGCCAGGGGAAAGGCCAGCGCGATCCCGCAGCCGATCAGAAACAGCGCCACGCCGGCAACGACGAGGTTTGCGGCGGTCACCAGCAGCACGATACCGAACGCGACGGCGATAGCGGATCCCCGGATCAGCGAGATCGGTCCTGCGACTTCCCGCAGCTTGTCGCCCGACAGCCGCGTCAGTCCCATGCCGACGGTGAAGACGGCGTAGAGGACGCCGGCCATCGCCGGATCCGCCCCCATTTCCTCGCGCAGAAAGAAGATCGCCCAGTCGTAGACCGCGCCTTCCACGATGCAGAGCCCGAACACCATGATGCAGATGAGGATGATGGTCTTGTCCGGCATGACGTATGCGGATTTTCTTTTCGTCGTCGGCGCAGCTGGCGCCAGGTCGGCGGCCGTCACCCGGAAGACGGCAAAGCAGGCTACGAGGACAAGTAGCGCCGCCACGCTCTGCTGCACAAAGGGCGATACGCCCTGCGCTGCGAGGAAACCGGACGCAAGCGATCCGAACAGAAGCCCGACCGACCAGAACCCGTGGCTTCTCGCCAGAACCTTTGTGCCGGTCCGCTGCTCGATACCGGCGGAGATCATGTTGGCGGACACATCGAAGATCGTGCGAAAAAAGCCGAACAGGAAGAAACCGAGGACAAATAAAGGGAGCGGCGCGGCCGCCAGGATCGGGCTCAGAAGCGCGACAATGGGCAGCGTGATGACCGCGGTCAGCCGTGGCGTAAGCCTATCGGTGATCCGTCCGGCCAGAGGTAGCGCCAGAAACGTGCCAACCGGGGCGCTCAAGAGCGCCATCCCGAGCACCGCCTTGTCGATGCCCATCGATTCCTGAATGGCCGGAAGCCGCGTGAACAGGGAAACGAACAGAAGAGCATTGCTGAAATAGAGCAGAGCCGGCGCAAGTAGGGTCATTACGGAATTCCGAAGCAATCACATCAGACACACTGGTGCACCGCGACTTTGACGACGACAAGACATGAACGTGGGACCCTGCCCTGCGTTAAGGTTTGCCGTCCGACTGGGCAGATCGCGGTGATGCTGAAAATATCCGCAACGCCACCTTTCCCTTTGGTGAGTATGCGCTAAACTTTAAGGAAGCCGATGCTGGAGAATGTCAGATGCGCTTTCGAATAGCCTCTCTTGCCGCATTCCTCTTCCTGTCACCTGCAGGTGTCGTCCACGCCGAAGACCCGGTCGCCGATGCCCGCGCCGTCATCTCCGCCCAGATCTCCGCCTTGATCAACGACGATGCGGACAAGGCTTACTCTCTGGCCTCTCCGGGGATCCGCAGTCTCTATCCCGACAAGACAGTTTTCTTCGCCATGGTCCGCGACAACTATGAGGCTGTCTATCAGGCCGGAACCTATGCCTTCGGCCGCTCCAAACTGGTGGGCGGCGGCGAAGTCGTGCTGCAGGAGGTGATGATCAGTGCCAAGCAGGGCAAGGACTGGACCGCCATCTACGACATGCGGCTGATGGACGACGGATCCTACAAGGTCAACGGCGTCCGGATGATCCGCAACACGGCCAGCCAGGGCATCTAGCCAAAATATGGTCGGCAGGGGCACCGCCCCTGCCCGCTCGAATATTGTCAGACCGGGTCGATATCGCCCTTGGCCCATTCCGCCTGGGTCTCAGCACAGAAATCCTCGAAACGACCGTTGGCAATCGCCTCGCGAATGCCCTTCATCAGATCCTGATAGTAATTGAGGTTGTTCCACGAGAGCAGCATCCCGCCCAGCGATTCGTCTGCGCGAATGAGATGGTGCAGATAGGCGCGGGAGTAGTCGCGTGTGGCCGGGCAGCTGGACTCGTCGTCGAGCGGTCGCATATCCTCGGCATGGCGTGCATTGCGAAGGTTCACCTTGCCTCGACGGGTGAAGGCGAGACCGTGACGGCCGGCTCGTGTCGGCATCACGCAGTCGAACATGTCGATACCGCGCGCCACCGATTTCAGGATATCGTCAGGCGTGCCGACGCCCATCAGATAGCGCGGCTTTTCGGACGGCAGAACCGGAAGCGTCTCCTCCAGCATGCGCAGCATCACGTCCTGCGGCTCACCGACCGCAAGCCCGCCCACCGCATATCCCTTGAGGTCGAGCTGTTTCAGCCCTTCCGCGGACCGGACGCGGAGAGCCGGAATGTCGCCACCCTGCACGATGCCGAACATGGCCTTGCCCGGCTGTTCCCCGAAGGCTACGCGGCAGCGCTCCGCCCAGCGCAGCGACAATTCCATCGCGCGCTCGATTTCCTTGGGCTCGGCCGGAAGCGCCACGCATTCGTCGAGCTGCATCTGGATATCGGAGCCAAGCAGACCCTGGATCTCGATCGAACGCTCCGGCGACATATGGTGCTTGGAGCCGTCGATATGGCTCTTGAAGGTCACGCCCTTCTCGTCGAGCTTTCTGAGCGCCGAAAGCGACATTACCTGAAAGCCACCCGAATCGGTGAGGATCGGATGATCCCAGCGGATCAGCTTGTGCAGCCCGCCGAGCCGCGCGACCCGTTCGGCGCCCGGCCGCAGCATCAGGTGATAGGTATTGCCGAGAATGATATCGGCGCCCGTTTCGCGCACCTGATCCAGATACATCGCCTTGACGGTCCCGACGGTGCCGACCGGCATGAACGCCGGCGTGCGGATCGTTCCGCGCGGCATGGAGACTTCGCCGAGACGGGCACCGCCGTCCGTTGCCTTCAGGGTAAACTGGAAATTTTCGGTGGTCATTGGTCGTTCCTGAAAAGCAGGCTTGAGTCGCCATAGGAATAGAAGCGGTAGCCGGAAGAGATGGCATGGTCGTAGGCTGAGCGCATCGTCTCCAGCCCGCAAAAAGCCGAGACCAGCATGAACAGCGTCGATTTCGGCAGGTGAAAATTCGTCATCAGCATATCGACTGCCTTGAACCGATAGCCAGGCGTGATGAAGATGCCGGTCGCACCGCTCCAGGGCAGTATCGTGCCATCTTCAGCCGCTGCACTTTCGATCAGTCGCAGCGAGGTCGTGCCGACACAGACGATTCGCCCGCCCCTCGCCCTGATGGCGTTGAGATGCTGCGCGGTCTCGGCACTCACGTAACCGATTTCCTGATGCATCTTGTGGTCTTCCGTATCGTCCACCTTCATCGGCAGAAACGTTCCGGCGCCCACATGCAGCGTCACGAAATGCCGCTCGACGCCTGCCGCGTCCAGTCTGGCGAACAGGTCGGGCGTGAAATGCAGACCCGCTGTGGGTGCTGCAACGGCACCCTGCTCGCGGGCGTAGATCGTCTGGTAATCCTTGGCATCCTGCGCGTCCTCAGGCCTCTTGGCGGCGATATAGGGAGGCAGCGGAATATGGCCGACCGACAGGATCGCTTCGTCCAGTGCCGGACCGGAAAGATCGAACCGCAGCGTTACCTCTCCGCCCTCGCCTTTTTCCTCGACTGTCGCGGTCAGCGATCCCGAATGGCCGAACTCGATCCTGTCGCCGACCTTGATCCGCTTGCCGGGCCTGGCAAACGCCTTCCAGACATCCGGCTCGGTGCGCATATGCAGCGTCGCCGAAACCTGCTGACCGCCTGCGCCTTCACGATGACGGATGCCTTCGAGCTGGGCGGGAATGACTTTCGTGTCGTTGAAGACCAGCGCGTCGCCCGGCTTCAGGAATGCCACCAGATCGCTGACCCGCTGGTCGGAGAGGACAGGATCGGCGCCTGCGTCAACGACAAGCAGCCGGGCGCTGTCGCGCGGGTTTGCCGGCCGCAGCGCAATGTTTTCCTCGGGCAGATCGAAATCGAAAAGATCGACACGCATGATGAGCTTCCAGAATAGGCAAGGCCCGCCCCGTCGAGAAGACGGAGCGGGCCAGAAATTGCGGATCAGATCACACGTCTGCGGCGACGCGGACGGAGACGATCGAGTCCGGATCCTTAACGGGCTCGCCCTTCTTGATCAGGTCGATAATGTCCATGCCTTCGATGACCTGGCCCCAGACCGTGTACTGCTTGTTCAGCCACGGTGCATCGGTAAAGCAGATGAAGAACTGCGAGTTTGCGGAGTTCGGGCTCTGCGAACGGGCCATCGAGCATGTGCCGCGGATATGCGATACAGCTGAGAATTCAGCCTTCAGGTCAGGCTTGTCGGAGCCGCCCATGCCGGCGCGCGAAGGGTTGAAGTCCGCTCCGCCCTGCTTGCCGAACTTGACGTCGCCGGTCTGCGCCATGAAATCCGGAATGACGCGGTGGAAAACCACGCCGTCATAGGCCGTCTCGCGGGCAAGTTCCTTGATGCGCGCAACGTGCTCAGGTGCCAGATCCGGCAGGAGCGAGATGACGACCTTGCCCTTGGTGGTTTCCATGATGAGGGTGTTTTCGGGATCCTTGATCTCGGCCATGGTATTTCTCCTTGATTATCTCTGTCTCAGGACATCAGCCCGGTGGGCCGTTGCCGTTTCAATCGACTGTAAGTCGATCATTTCTTGCCGACGGTCACCTTGACCATCTTGTCGGGATTGGTGACTTCGCCATTGCTGCCATCGCCGCGCTTGATCTTGTCCACGGCTTCCATGCCGGACACGACCTTGCCGATTACGGTGTACTGACCGTTCAGGAACGGGCCTTCATCGAACATGATGAAGAACTGCGAGTTGGCAGAATTCGGGCTCTGCGAACGGGCCATGCCGACAGTGCCGCGCTCGAACGGCGTCTTGGAAAACTCTGCGGGAAGATCGGCAAGATCCGAGCCGCCGGTGCCGGCGCGCGAAGCATTGAAGCTCGGGCCGCCCTGCTTGCCGAACTTGACGTCGCCGGTCTGGGCCATGAAGCCATCGATGACGCGGTGGAATATGACGTTGTCATAGGCACCCTTGGCAGCCAGCGCCTTCACCTGCGCAACGTGCTTCGGTGCCGACTCCGGCATCAGCTGGATCACGACCGGGCCATCCTTCAACTGGATGGTCAGAAAATCGTCTGCCGCCGCAACGGCTGTTCCGACCGTGGCAGCGAGCGCGAGGGCGCCGGCTATGGCGAGGCGAAGCAGTTTCATCAGAAAACTCCTGTTATCTTTTGTCGCAGAATCAGCGTTTGTGCTTTTCGTTCAGGGCGCGCAGTACCACAGCCGGCACGAATTCACCGACATTGCCGCCCATGGCAGCGATCTGGCGGACCAATGTGGCCGTTATGGGCCGGGAGGCGGCCGCAGAGGGCAGGAATACCGTCTGAAGGTCTGGCGCCATTGTCCGGTTCATGCTGGCCATCTGAACCTCATAGTCGAAATCGGTCCCGTCGCGCAGGCCCCGCACCAGGATTGTCGCCCCCTGCTCCCGGGCCGCGTCGATCACCAATCCTTGGAAGGAAACCACCGAAAGACTGTCCTCGCGCTCGGGCAGAGCCTCCGAAAGTGCTGCTGCGATCAATGCCGCGCGCTCCTCGAAGCTGAATACCGGCACCTTGCCCGGATGAACGCCGATTGCCACGACGACCCGTTCGGCAATGTTCAGCGCCTGCACGAGAATATCGAGATGGCCATTTGTCATCGGGTCGAATGAGCCGGGATAAAGAGCGATCGTCATACTGAAGTCGGAGCCTGTTCCAGCTGAATTTCAACGGCCTTTTGTCACGGAAGGCCGCCCGCTGCAAGGCTTTCCCAAAAACTGAACGAAAGATGAATGCGTCGTTCAAGGCCGTTTCAGCCGGCTCATGTTTAACTGACAAACATGACGGGGCGAGATCATCGTCCCGCTGAGTTGAGAGATACGGAAATGCTGGCTTTGATGATTTTCGCTGCAATCGCTGCAGCGCTTTTATTGGACGCCGCGATTTACGTATTCGGATCGCCAGACCTCTGAGAAGTGGAAACGCGATCCGGAACCTGAACGCCAGATGAACGCGCCATTCAAGCATGCTTCAGAGCCGTTCAGATAGGTCACTCTCATAATGTGGTGTCGCTGCGCGCAGTTCACGCGCTCAGGCAATTAAAAGGATAATCGGATATGATGATCGCAAACAAAAAGATGGCTATGCCCGACAAGATCACCATGATTAACCTCGTATGGAGCGCCATGATTGCTGTCATGTTGACGGCGACGGTCACTCTCTACCAGGACCGCTCGGATGTCGACGGCTCCAACTACCCGCAGGTTACCGGTCGTTACAGCGACATCTCCTACTATTGATCGCCTGCCGCGAGGAGCTGGACTGGGACCTCATCCCTTTGGCCGCTCCTCTGAAACATCCGCGATCACAGAAACCGCAATCGTGCCCCCTGCTCTTTGGGCACGTTGTCGGGAAGATCTAGAGCGACAAGCCACACCATTATTTTCGTGAACGGTAGCGAACAGGGCGCGATGCCCTTTCCGCGCCAAGCGGCTCAAACAAAGCCGGAGGATGGTTTCCCATCCTCCGGCTTTTTTCGTTTTTCTCGTCTTTTGCCGTCCGGGTGGACGCGACCTATTCGGTCGCATCCCCGTCAGCATCAGGCGTATCGGCTTCGGGCGCGTCGGTATCGGGAGCAATCCCGAGGTCACCGGTTTCGGCCGAGATCTCACCCGGCAACTCGCCGTTCTCGTCTTCGTTCTCAGGCTCGCTGATGCGCTCGACGGAGACCACCTTCTCATCCTTGTGGGTCGAGAAGATCGTGACGCCCTTCGTCGCACGGCTGGCAATGCGAATGCCGCCAACCGGAACACGGATCAGAACGCCGCCATTCGAAACGAGCATGATCTGGTCACCCTCGTCGATCGGGAAGGCGGCAACGAGTTCGCCGATTTCCGCAGTCTTCGAGGTATCGGTGGCACGGATACCCTTGCCGCCACGGCCCGAGGTGCGGAAGTCATAGGAAGACGAGCGCTTGCCGTAGCCTTTTTCCGAAACCGTCAGCACGAACTGTTCGTGTTGCTTCAGGTATTCGTAGCGCTCATCGGAGAGCTGTCCCTCTTCGGTGACTTCCTCACCAACCAGAGCGATATCCTCTTCGTCCACTCCGGCAGCACGGCGCTCGATCGCCGAGCGCTTGAGGTAAGCTGCACGTTCCCACGGCTCGGCATCGACATGCCCGACAATCGTCATCGAGATGATGCGGTCGCCTTCGGCCAGATTGATACCGCGGACACCGATGGAATTACGGCCGGCAAAGACGCGGACCTCTTCGACCGGGAAGCGGATCGCCTGTCCAAGCGCGGTTGTTAGCAACACGTCATCGCCGGGCTCGTTGAGGTCGAGGTTCGGACCGCTGCAGGTCTCGACGGAGAGGATTTCGTCACCCTCTTCCTCGAGCTTCATGGCGATCTTGCCGTTGCGGTTGACCTGCACGAAGTCCGACAGCTTGTTGCGGCGAACCGTGCCGCGTGTCGTCGAGAACATCACGTCGAGGTTATCCCAGGACGTTTCGTCTTCGGGCAACGGCATGATTGTGGTGATGCGCTCGCCAGCTTCCAGCGGCAGCATGTTGATCAGGGCCTTGCCGCGCGATTGCGGCGTGCCGATCGGCAGGCGCCAGACCTTTTCCTTGTAGACGATGCCACGCGAGGAGAAGAACAGCACCGGCGTATGAGTATTGACCACGAATAGCCGGGTAACGAAGTCCTCGTCACGTGTGGCCATGCCGGAGCGACCCTTGCCGCCACGACGCTGCGCGCGGTAGGTCGCCAGCGGAACACGCTTGATATAGCCGAGATGCGAAACGGTAACGACCATGTCCTCGCGGGCAATCAGGTCCTCGTCGTCCATCTCGAGACCGCCTTCGAGGATCTCGGTGCGGCGTGGTGTACCGAATTCGTCGCGAACGGCGATGAGTTCGTCCTTGACGATCTGCTGGATGCGAACCCGTGACGACAGGATGTCGAGATAGTCGGAGATCTCGGCGCCGATCTTGTTCAGCTCGTCGCCAATTTCATCGCGGCCGAGCGCCGTCAGGCGGGCAAGACGCAGTTCGAGGATCGCGCGGGCCTGTTCCTCGGAGAGGTTGTAGGTCAGATCCTCGTTGATCTTGTGACGCGGATCGTCGATGAGCCGGATAAGAGCCTCGACGTCATGGGCAGGCCAGCGGCGCGTCATCAACTGCTCGCGCGCCGTCGCAGGATCCGGTGCACGGCGAATGAGCGCAATGACTTCATCGATATTGGCAACGGCGATCGCCAGACCCACCAACACGTGAGCGCGCTCGCGCGCCTTGCGCAACAGGTACTTCGTGCGGCGGCTGACGACTTCCTCGCGGAAGGACACAAAGGCCTTCAGCATGTCGATCAGCGCCAGCTGCTCCGGCTTGCCGCCATTGAGCGCCACCATGTTGCAGCCGAACGACGTCTGTAGCGGCGTGTAGCGGTAGAGCTGGTTCAAAATGACGTCGGCATTCGCATCGCGCTTCAGCTCGACGACGACGCGGTAACCCTGTCTGTCGGACTCGTCGCGCAGATCGGAAATCCCTTCGATCCGCTTTTCGCGGACGAGTTCGCCAATCTTTTCGACCATCGAGGCCTTGTTCACCTGGTAGGGAACTTCGGTGATGATGATCTGCTCACGGTCGCCGCGCAGAGGTTCGATCGTCGCACGACCGCGCATCATGACGGAGCCGCGGCCCGTCTCGTAAGCCAGCCGAATGCCGGCACGGCCAAGGATCATTGCACCTGTCGGAAAGTCCGGACCGGGAATGATCTGCATCAGCTCGGGCAGTTCGATCGCCGGATTGTCCATCATCGCGATGCAGCCGTCGATCACTTCCGACAGATTGTGCGGCGGGATGTTGGTCGCCATGCCGACGGCGATGCCGCCTGCGCCATTGACGAGCAGGTTCGGGAATTTCGCCGGCAGAACCACCGGTTCCGACAGCGTGCCGTCATAGTTGTCGCGGAAGTCGACGGTTTCCTTGTCGAGATCATCGAGCAGCGCATGGGCCGACTTTTCAAGCCTGCACTCTGTATAGCGCTCGGCCGCCGGCGGATCCCCGTCGATCGATCCGAAATTGCCCTGTCCGTCGATCAGCGGCAATCGCAGCGACCAATCCTGCGCCATACGTGCCAGCGCATCATAGATCGCGGAGTTGCCGTGCGGATGGAATTTACCCATCACGTCACCGGTTACGCGGGCGCACTTGACGTATTTCTTGTTCCAGTCGATCCCGAGCTCGGACATGCCGAACATGATGCGCCGGTGAACCGGCTTCAGTCCGTCACGAACGTCGGGAAGTGCGCGGCTGACGATCACGCTCATCGCATAATCGAGATAGGACCGCTGCATCTCTTCCATAATGGAAATGGGTTCAATGCCTGGAGGCAGCTTTCCGCCGCCGGGTGTGCTTTGCTCAGTCAAATCGGATCACGATCTCTGTTCGGAATCATTTGAATTTTTATAGCGGAAAGCGGCTCCGGGCGCCAATTTCCACTGAATTTGCTTTGTAGTTGTGAACAGGTTTTGCGGCATTTGGAAGGTGTTTGCCACGATCGTTGGATACATTCGTTGCAAGACTTCCCTAAAGCGCCCGGCTGTCCTAACAATCTTATCATTGAACGGCAAGCCGAGCGTCCTCTAGGAGTATCCATGGCCTCACCCGATGCTCTCATCAACGCGTTGACCACTTTGTTGGTCACGCTCGACCCGCCGGGTCTGGCGCCGGTCTTTCTGGGCCTGACGGTCGGCATGACGACGGCGCAACGGCGCTTTGTCGCCTTCCGCGGTGCGCTGATCGCCTTCGGTATCCTCGCGGTGTTTGCGCTGTTCGGATCGAGCGTCCTTGGCCTGCTCGGTATCTCGATCGGCGCCTTCCGCATCGCGGGCGGCCTGCTGCTGTTCTGGATCTCATTCGAGATGGTTTTCGAGAAGCGCCAGGAGCGAAAGGAAAAGACGTCGCAAAAGGCGATCACGATCGACCATATCCACGATATCGCCGTGTTTCCGCTCGCCCTGCCGCTGATCGCCGGCCCCGGAGCGATTTCCGCGACCGTCCTTTTGTCCGGAACATTCACCAGCGCTCTCGACCGCGCCCTTCTTATCGGGGTCCTCGCGCTGATCATGGTGGTGCTCTACGCAACGCTTCTGATCGCGGAAAAGCTCGACCGTTTCTTGGGTGTGACAGGGCGCGCGATCCTCACCCGGCTTCTCGGGGTCATCCTCGCTGCCTTGTCCGTTCAGTTCGTGGTCGATGGCATCCGGTCGGCATTCGCGATACCCTGATCCTTCCTGGGACGGACGGCCGAAAGCTCAATCCATGCACATTCTAAACCGTCTCATCGGACAGGCACCGAACCCGATCAGCATGAGGGAACGGCTTCGCTCTGCGGGCGGCGCCTTGCTCGGCATTTCCCTGACGGGACTGGGCGGCAGTCTCGTCGTCGGCTTCGAACCGTCATTGCCGGCACTGATCGCCCCGATGGGTGCCTCGGCCGTGCTGCTCTTTGCCGTCCCGTCGAGCCCGCTCGCACAACCCTGGTCCATCTTGGGCGGCAATATTCTCTCGGCCACTGTCGGCGTCACAGTCGCTGCACTCGTGCCAGACCCTGCCCTCGCCTCAGGCCTCGCCATTGGCATAGCGATCGCGGCGATGATGGCGCTGCGCTGCCTGCACCCGCCAAGCGGTGCGATTGCCCTGACCGCAGTGCTTGGCGGCCCGTCCATTCACGCGATGGGATACGGATTCATCCTCTGGCCGGTTCTGGGCAACTCGCTGGCTTTGCTGCTGCTTGCGATCATTCTCAACAATCTCGCAGGCCGGCGCTATCCGCATGCGCCCGCTACGCCTGCCCCTTCGCACGGCACCAAGGATCCGCCGCCGAGCGGCCGTATCGGGTTCCGCCGGGAGGATCTCGACGCCGTCCTCAGGGACTATGATCAGGTCCTCGATATCGATCGCAGCGACCTCGAAACAATTATTCGCCTGACCGAACTGCGCTCCTACCGCCAGCGCGCCAGCCACCTCACCTGCGCCGACGTCATGTCCCGCGACGTGATCGCGGTGTCACCGGATGATCCCCTGGGAAAGGCGCATCAGTCCATGCGCAACCACCGTCTGAAGGCCCTGCCCGTCACCAACGAAAAGGCTGAGGTGGTTGGCATCGTTACGCAGACGGATTTTCTGGACAAGCCAATCTGGACCGGCGGTCGCCCGACGATCGGCCCGCGCCAGCGTTTGCGCCTGATGATGCAAGGCGCAACAGCGCCAAACCATATCGTAAGGGATATCATGACTGCGCCGGTCCGGACGATCGAGCCGTCGGCACCGCTCAACGACGCGGTCGTCATGTTTGCGGAGGAAGGCCTGCACTACCTGCCGATCGTCGGCGAGAACGGCAAACTCGCCGGGATACTCTCGCAGTCCGACGTGCTTGTAGCGATGCTTTCGGACCGTGCCACTCATGCTCCAACCGAACATGAAAAAGGCGCCTGAGCGGCGCCTTTTTTGATCAGAATGGGATGTCGTCGTCGAGGTCGCGGGAGAAGTTCCCGCCGCCACCACCGGAGGACTGGCCACCCTGGCTGCCCTGAGCACCGCGCCCTGCCGGTGCTCCACCCCCGGAACGCGGACGATCATAGTCATCGCCGCCGCCACCGTAGTTGCCGCCGAAATCACCGCCGCCACCGCCGCCGAAGTCGCTTGCGCCACCACGTGCGCCGCCGCGCTCACCGCCGCCTTCGCCACGACCGTCGAGCATTGTCAGGGTCGAGTTGAAGCCCTGCAGCACGATTTCGGTTGAATAACGATCGTTGCCGGTCTGGTCCTGCCATTTGCGGGTCTGCAGTGCGCCTTCGATATAAAGCTTGGCGCCCTTTTTGACATACTGCTCGACGACCTTGCAGAGGCCTTCGTTGAACACGACGACCGTATGCCATTCTGTCTTTTCGCGACGCTCGCCCGACGTACGATCGCGCCAGCTTTCCGACGTGGCGATGCGCAGGTTTGCGATCGGGCGGCCATCCTGCGTCCGGCGGATTTCCGGGTCGGCGCCGACATTGCCCACCAGAATGACTTTGTTCACGCTGCCCGCCATCGTATTCACCTCGTTTGCCGCCAAGCGCGGCTTTGAAAACCAATTACCCCACCTTAAACCATCGATCGTCCGGATTGGGCAATGCCGAGGTTTAATCCACAGTGAATTTTGTTCTTTCTTTGTTCTATTTTCTCCGTATAGTTCTGTCAAGCATTCGGAACCGGGTTGCGTTGCAACAGTTTCGTCTCGACAGGCGGCTTTCGATAACTACATAAGGACCTTCGATCCTCCCCGAAGGCATAACGATGAGCGAACTCAAAACCATTTCCATCCGTGGTGCGCGCGAGCACAATCTGAAGGGTATCGATCTCGATCTGCCCCGCAACTCGCTGATCGTGATGACCGGCCTGTCCGGCTCCGGCAAGTCGTCGCTTGCGTTCGACACGATCTATGCCGAGGGACAGCGACGCTATGTCGAAAGTCTTTCGGCCTATGCTCGCCAGTTTCTTGAGATGATGCAGAAGCCTGACGTCGACCAGATTGAAGGCTTGTCTCCGGCGATCTCGATCGAGCAGAAGACGACCTCGCGAAATCCCCGCTCGACGGTCGGCACAGTCACGGAAATCTACGACTACATGCGCCTTTTGTTCGCGCGCGTTGGCGTTCCATATTCGCCAGCGACCGGGCTTCCGATCGAAAGCCAGACCGTCAGCCAAATGGTCGACAGGGTCCTTGCTTTCGAAGAAGGCACCCGTCTTTATATTCTCGCACCAATGATCCGCGGGCGCAAAGGCGAGTACAAGAAGGAACTCGCCGAGCTGATGAAAAAGGGTTTTCAGCGCGTCAAGGTGGATGGCCAGTTCTATGAGATCGCCGACGTTCCAGCGCTAGACAAGAAGTACAAGCACGACATCGACGTGGTCGTGGACCGCCTTGTGGTGCGTTCCGACATTGCCGCGCGCCTGGCCGACAGCCTTGAGACGTCGCTGAAACTGGCGGATGGCCTGGCCGTTGCGGAGTTCGCCGACAAGCCTCTGCCGGAGAAGGAAACCTCCGCAGGCGGATCTGCCAACAAGTCGCTCAACGAAACCCATGAACGGGTTCTGTTTTCGGAAAAATTCGCCTGCCCTGTGTCCGGATTCACCATTCCGGAGATCGAGCCGCGGCTGTTCTCCTTCAACAATCCCTTCGGTGCCTGCCCCACCTGCGATGGTCTTGGATCACAGCAGAAGGTGGACCGGAACATGATTGTGCCGGAACCCGGCCGGACACTGAAGGATGGCGCGATCGCGCCCTGGGCGAAGTCCACCTCGCCCTATTACAACCAGACGCTCGAGGGTCTCGGCAAGGTCTTTGGTTTCAAGCTGACGGACCGCTGGGACAAGCTGTCGGATAGCGCCCGCTCGGCGATCCTCGAGGGCACCGAGGAAAAGATCGAGTTCAACTACGCCGATGGCGCCAGGTCCTACAAGACGACCAAGACGTTCGAAGGCATCGTTCCCAATCTCGAACGGCGCTGGAAGGAAACCGACAGTGCCTGGGCGCGCGAGGAGATCGAGCGCTACATGTCGGCCGCTCCATGCCCGTCCTGTGCAGGCTACCGCCTGAAGCCGGAAGCGCTGGCGGTCAAGATCAATAAGCTGCATATCGGCCAGACGACAGAAATGTCGATCCGGCTGGCACGCGACTGGTTTGCGGCGCTCCCCGAGCACCTGAACGCGAAGCAGAACGAGATCGCTGTCCGTATCCTCAAGGAGATCCGCGAGCGCCTTCAGTTCCTGAACGACGTCGGGCTCGACTATCTCAGCCTGTCGCGAAACTCCGGCACGCTCTCCGGTGGCGAGAGCCAGCGCATCCGTCTGGCATCGCAAATCGGTTCCGGCCTCACGGGCGTGCTCTACGTGCTGGACGAGCCATCTATCGGCCTCCACCAGCGCGACAATGCCCGCCTGCTCGAAACGCTGAAGCATCTGCGTGACATCGGCAATACTGTCATCGTCGTGGAACATGACGAAGACGCCATTATGACCGCCGATTACGTCGTCGATATCGGCCCTGCCGCCGGCATCCACGGCGGCACGGTCGTCGCCGAAGGCACGCCGCAGCAGGTCATGGCAAACCCCAAGTCACTGACCGGTAAATACCTGTCGGGCGAACTCGGGGTCGCAGTTCCCACTGAGCGGCGCAAGGTCAAAAAAGGCAAGGAACTCAAGGTTTTCGGAGCCCGCGGCAACAACCTCAAGAACGTTACCGCGGCGGTACCGCTCGGCGTTTTTACCGCCGTGACCGGCGTATCGGGTGGCGGCAAGTCGACCTTCCTGATCGAAACGCTCTACAAGTCGGCCGCACGCCGCGTCATGGGCGCGAGAGAAATCCCGGCCGAGCACGATCGGATCGACGGGTTCGAGCATATCGACAAGGTGATCGATATCGACCAGTCGCCGATCGGTCGCACACCGCGCTCCAACCCGGCCACCTATACCGGTGCCTTCACCCCCATCCGCGACTGGTTTGCCGGCCTGCCGGAAGCCAAGGCCCGCGGTTACGCACCCGGCCGCTTCTCCTTCAACGTCAAGGGCGGCCGTTGCGAGGCCTGCCAGGGCGATGGCGTCATCAAGATCGAGATGCACTTCCTGCCGGATGTCTATGTCACCTGCGACGTCTGCCACGGCAAGCGCTACAACCGCGAGACGCTCGACGTACACTTCAAGGGCAAGTCGATCGCCGATGTCCTGGACATGACCGTCGAGGAAGGCGTCGAGTTCTTTGCCGCGGTTCCGGCCGTGCGCGACAAGCTGCAATCGCTGTTCGATGTCGGTCTGGGCTATATCAAGGTCGGCCAGCAGGCAAACACGCTCTCAGGCGGCGAGGCGCAGCGCGTCAAGCTTGCCAAGGAGCTGTCGAAGCGTGCCACCGGCCGCACCCTCTATATTCTCGACGAGCCAACCACCGGCCTGCATTTCCACGACGTCGCGAAACTTCTGGAAATGCTGCACGAGTTGGTCAACCAAGGCAATTCGGTCGTGGTCATCGAGCACAATCTCGAAGTCATCAAGACCGCGGATTGGGTTATCGACATTGGCCCCGAAGGCGGCACGGGGGGTGGGGAGATTGTTGCCTGCGGCACGCCGGAACAGGTCGTCAAGGAGAAGCGCTCCTATACCGGCCAGTTCCTTAAGGAGCTTCTGGAACGGCGTCCCGTCAAGAAAGTCCAAGCGGCAGAATAGTTTTTACCGCCGCCAATACCTGTTTCGGGGAGAAGAGTGATGACACCAGGCATAGTTCGAACAGGTATCGGCGGCTGGACCTTCGCGCCTTGGGAGGGCACGTTCTATCCGGACAAGCTGGCGAAGAAACGCCAGCTTGAATATGCGGCGTCCAAGCTCAAGGTCATCGAGGTCAACGGCACCTATTACGGGTCGCAAAAGCCCGAGACTTTTGCGAAATGGGCCTCCGAAGTGCCTGACGGATTCATCTTCTCGCTCAAAGCCAGCCGCTACACCACCAACCGTAAGGTCCTGGCCGAGGCGGGCGAATCGATCGAACGTTTTCTGCAGCAGGGGCTCGTCGAACTCGGCGACCATCTTGGGCCGTTGCTGTGGCAGTTCGCGCCCACCAAGAAATTCGAGCCTGACGATTTCGAAGCGTTTCTGAAACTGCTACCGGACGTGCTGGAAGGGCTGCCTTTGCGCCACGTCGTCGAGGTCAGGCACGACAGCTTCAAGGTTCCGGAATTCGTCGAGCTTCTCGCGAAATACAATGTCGCGCCCGTCTGCGCCGATCATTTCGACTATCCGATGATCGCCGACGTTACCGCTGATTTCGTCTATGCGCGGCTGCAAGAAGGGTCGGACGAGATCGAAACCTGTTACACGAAGCCGGATATGAAAGATTGGGCGAAAAGGTTGAAAACCTGGTCTGCCGGCAGCGTCCCCGACGATCTGCCTTTGATCGACGAAACGCGTAAGCCCGCCAAGACGGCGCGCGACGTCTACGCCTTCTTCATTCACGAGGGAAAGGTCAACGCCCCCGGCGGCGCAATGGCCATGCAGGAGATGCTAGACGCCAAGAGCTAGGGCTCTCTGTTCGGCATGATCCCTGCCCTTTTGGCCAGCTCTTCCGCGGTCATGTCTGGGGTCAGGCTATTGGCCGCTTCGCCGTGTAGGTAGACGCCTGCCGCCGCGGCCTCGAAGGCGGGCATGTCCTGAGCGAGCAGCGCTCCGATCATTCCGGCGAGCACATCTCCGGAGCCTGCGGTGGCAAGCCAGGGCGGCGCATTCATGTTGATCAGGGCGCGGCCATCGGGTGAAGCGATCACCGTGTCTGCGCCCTTGTAGACGATGACGGCGTTGGCCAGGGCCGAGGCTTTCAGCGCCTTCTCGGGCTTGCTGAGTTCTTTGTCCTTAGCCAAATCCGGAAACAGCCGGGCAAACTCCCCCTCATGTGGGGTCAGTACCAAGCGCGTCTCGCCCTCCGAGAAGGCTGAAAACAGCGTATCAGGATCGTCCTTGAACGAGGAAATGCCGTCCGCGTCCAGCACTAGCCGCTTGCCCTTCAGTGCCAGCACGAACGCGCGGGCTTTCTCCCCGACGCCGAACCCCGGGCCGAGCACGAAGGCGGATAGTTTTGCCGAACCCAGCCAGTCGGCAAGGTCTGCGACATCGTCGATTGCATGAAGCATGATTGCTGTCAGCGAGGCGGCATTGACGGGAAGTGCGTCCGTCGGGCTTGCAACGGTAACGAGTCCTGCCCCGCGCTTTAGACCCGCCGTCGCCGAAAGCCGGGTTGCGCCCGTCTTGTCCGCGGGACCGCTGAACACGACCAGATGGCCGCGCGTATACTTGTGGCTGTCACTCAACGGTGACGGCACAGCTGAGCTCCAGATCGACGGCGCGTTCTCGGCAAGACTGCCGGCCTTGCTCAAAACGATTCGCTTGGGGATGCCGATATCGAAAACCTCAAGTTCACCGCAGAGCTCGCGTCCCGGCATGAGGACGTGGCCGGGCTTGCGCGCAACGAATGTCACCGTCCGGTCTGCACGCAACGCCGCGCCAAGCGCCACGCCGCGCCGGCCGCATAGTCCAGACGGCAGATCGACGGCAAGCACGGGTGTATTGGTGGCTACCAGACGATCAGCGAGTGCCGCCACGCTATCGGGTACGTTTCTGGAGAGCCCTGCCCCGAAGAGCGCATCGATGACGACATCACCTGGCGATGGCACATAACTGTCCAACGGCTGGGTATCGAGGGGGCAGCTTGAACGGGCCTCAAGGGCATCGCCGCGCAATTGTGCGGGATCCCCCAGACTGTAGACCACGCAGCGTGTGCCGGCCTCGTTCAAGGCCGCCGCCGCGACATAGCCGTCACCGCCATTGTTGCCGGGTCCACACAGGACGACAAAGCGCAACGCGCCGGGAAAGTGTCGAAGAGCCGACGCCGCGATAGCCCGGCCCGCGCGGTCCATCAGCCCTATCGAGGACATGCCTGATGCTGCCGCGGCCGTGTCGATGGCTGCCATATCGTTGGGCGTCAGGAGCAAATGAGCGAATGAATTGGTCATTTGTCTATTCAAAGGCAAAACAGGGGAAATACAAGCGCGATCTTAGTGATCAAAACATCATCAAATGCACAAAAAAAATGCTTATTTAGTAGGTGGACAGGCATGCGCTCGGTGCGGCGGGCGGAAGCGATTTCGGCAAGGATACGGCGTCAGGCGCACAAACCCGGACGTGGCCGACCGCGTTCAGCAGGCAATCCACCGAAAAATGGAAAGTTTTGACGCAAACCCGTGTTATTTTCTGAAAAACGTGAAAGAGTTTGGCACGAATAGTGCATCGGCCTGTTTGGCGGGCATGGGCCTGCGACTGGGAGAAGCGGAGAGTTGGTTTCTCATGAAGAAGATCGAAGCGATCATTAAACCGTTCAAGCTGGATGAAGTGAAGGAAGCCCTTCAGGAAGTCGGCTTGCAAGGGATTACGGTGACCGAGGCCAAGGGCTTTGGACGCCAAAAAGGACATACCGAGCTTTATCGTGGCGCGGAATACGTCGTCGACTTTCTCCCGAAGGTGAAGGTTGAAGTTGTGCTGGCTGACGAGAATGCAGACGCGGTCATTGAGGCCATCCGCAACGCGGCACAGACTGGACGAATTGGAGACGGCAAGATATTCGTTTCCAACGTGGAGGAAGTCATTCGTATTCGCACCGGCGAAACGGGTGTGGACGCTATCTGACCGCACTTTGAAGGCTGATAAGAAGCCGCGCGGACAGTTCATAACAATCATACAGGCGAGGAAAAGGTCATATGACGAGCGCAAGCGAAATCATGAAACAGATCAAGGAAAACGACGTCAAGTTCGTGGACCTGCGCTTTACGGACCCGCGCGGCAAGCTGCAGCACGTGACGATGGACGTCTCGGCCGTCGATGAGGATATGTTCGCCGATGGCGTCATGTTCGACGGCTCCTCGATCGGCGGATGGAAGGCCATCAACGAGTCGGACATGGTGCTGATGCCCGATCCGCAGACCGTGCACATGGACCCGTTTTTCGCGCAATCCACCATGGTCATCGTTTGCGATATTCTCGATCCGATTTCCGGTGAAGCCTACAACCGCGATCCGCGCGGCACGGCCAAGAAGGCCGAGGCCTATCTCAAGGCATCGGGCATCGGCGATACGATTTTCGTCGGCCCCGAGCCTGAATTCTTCGTCTTCGACGACGTCAAGTACAAGGCCGATCCCTACAATACGGGCTTCAAGCTGGACAGTTCGGAACTGCCGTCCAACGACGACACCGATTACGAGACCGGCAACCTTGGCCACCGTCCGCGCGTCAAGGGCGGCTACTTCCCGGTTCCGCCGGTCGATAGCCTTCAGGACATGCGCTCGGAAATGCTCACCGTCCTCACCGAGATGGGCGTGGTCGTCGAAAAGCATCACCATGAAGTGGCCGCTGCCCAGCACGAACTCGGTGTGAAGTTCGATACGCTGGTGCGCAACGCCGACAAGATGCAGATCTACAAATACGTCGTGCATCAGGTCGCCAATGCCTATGGCAAGACGGCCACCTTCATGCCGAAGCCGATCTTCGGCGACAACGGCTCGGGCATGCACGTTCACCAGTCGATCTGGAAGGACGGCAAGCCGACCTTTGCTGGTGACGAGTATGCAGGCCTGTCGGAAAGCTGCCTTTACTACATCGGCGGCATAATCAAGCACGCCAAGGCGATCAACGCCTTCACGAACCCGACGACGAATTCCTACAAGCGTCTCGTCCCGGGTTACGAAGCACCGGTTCTGCTTGCCTACTCGGCCCGCAACCGTTCCGCCTCCTGCCGCATTCCGTTCGGGTCGAACCCGAAGGCAAAGCGCGTCGAAGTCCGCTTCCCCGATCCGGCCCAGAACCCCTATCTCGGTTTTGCCGCCATGCTGATGGCCGGCCTCGACGGCATCAAGAACAAGATTCATCCCGGCAAGGCCATGGACAAGGATCTCTACGACCTGCCGCCGAAGGAACTGCGCAAGATCCCGACGGTCTGCGGTAGCTTGCGCGAAGCGCTCGACAGCCTCGACAAGGATCGCAAGTTCCTCACCGCCGGCGGCGTTTTCGACGACGATCAGATCGACGCCTATATCGAACTGAAGATGGTGGAAGTCATGCGCTTCGAGATGACGCCGCATCCAGTCGAATTCGACATGTACTATTCCGCCTGATCCGCGTACCAACCTGAAAACCAGAAACGGCGGGGCTTACCCGCCGTTTTTCATTCGTGCTTCATCGGAGCAGCAGGCTCCTAACCTGCGGTCACAGGCCCGTGCCTGCTTCACCGCCCCCTGGATTGCCTCATGCGCACCGATACCGGCAGCACGCCCCGTCCCCTCGACTGGCTGGTCTTCCTTCTTGTCCCGGTCTTCTTTTCCAGCAATCTCGTTTTCGGCCGCGGCATTGTCGGCGAAATCGGTCCCTATATGACCGCGTTTATCCGCTGGGCAGGCTCGACGCTTATTATGCTGCCGCTGCTCTATATGGATCGTCGCGCTGCTGCGGCCTTTGTGCGGGCCCATACGTGGTTGTGGCTCTGGCTCGGCTTCCTCGGCATGGGCATTTGCGGCGGCTTCGTCTACTGGGCGCTCACCATGACGACGGCCTCGAATGCCACGCTGATCTACAGCACGTCGTCGCTCTTCATCATTCTGCTGGAATGGCTGTTCGCCAGCCGACGCATCAGCATCAAGGAGATCTGCGGCATGGCGCTCGCCTTCGCGGGCGTCGCGGTCATCGTGTTGCGCGGAGATCTGGCTGCCGTTCTTCACATGCGGTTCAATCTCGGCGATCTCGGCATTCTGATCGCTGCGATCGCGTTTGCCTTTTATTCAATTCTGTTACGGCGCCCGGCAGCTCAAGCCGTTCGTCCGCTCACGCTGTTCGGACTGATTGCCTTCTCCGGCTCGCTCATCCTGATCGTGCCGGCGATCTGGGAACTGTTTCATGGCGGTCTTCTTCCCACCAGCCAGTCCGCCTGGATGAAGCTTGCCGGCATCATTCTCTTCGCCTCGCTCGCCGCCTTCTTCTGCTTCCAGCAGGTGGTGCGGATCTTCGGTTCGGTCACGGCCGGGACCACGCTCTACCTCATGCCCCCGGTTTCGATCGTCATGGCCGTGGCGTTTCTCGGCGAAACCTTCGAGGCCTACCATGCTGTCGGCATCGTGTGCGTCCTCGGAGGCGTCATTCTTGCAACGTTGAAGGGAAGACGAGCAGGAACGGGATGAGAACAAAGTGGAACTATCCTTACCACACCGCATTTGCCACTTGAGCAACAACGGATTTACACCCACATTATGTTGCGAAAGGATGTCGCACCATGAAACAGCGAAATGCCAAGTTTACGATCGGGGAAGTCGTTCGCCACAAGGTGTTCCCGTTCCGCGGCGTCGTGTTCGATGTGGACCCCGAATATGACAATACCGAGGAATGGTGGAACGCGATTCCGGCCGAGATCCGCCCAAGCAAGGATCAGCCCTTCTACCACCTTCTGGCCGAGAACGACGAAACCGAATACGTCGCTTATGTCTCGGAACAGAACCTGGTCCATGACGAGAGCGACCAACCCCTGCGCAACCCGCAGGTCTACCAGATCTTCGACGCCGGCCCCTCCGGCAATCTAAAGCCGAAGGTCATCCTCGCCCATTGATGGGGGCCAGCCTTGTCGAGATAAATCGTCAAAACGAAAAAAGCCCAGTCTTTCGACCGGGCTTTTTTGTTGCTTTGAGATTTGAACTTACTGGCCCTGCTTGGCAGCGTTCTGAGCTTCTTCAAGCTTCTTGCGCGCTTCCTCAGCCTTCTTCTGCATGCCTTCTTCCAGGCTACGCTGGCTTTCCGCAAGCTGCGACTGGGTGATAGCGGCACCGTCATAAGCGCCGGTGAAGCCGGTCAGCGAAACCTTGATCGGGTTTGGCGCGCGACGGAAGTTCATCGACGTGAACACGACGTCGGTGCCCTTCTTGAGGCTGGCGATCATCGCATCCGTCAGGGGCACTTCAGCTGTGCACTTGTCGGGAAGGCAGACGGCGTAGTCGAGCTTCTGACCCTTGGCACCGTCGATCTGCATGATGATGCCAGGCTGCACCATACGTGCGGTCGGAACCGAAACCTGAAGGATCTTGCGGTTGACCTTGCCTTCGACGCTGATGAGGCCGATTGCCGTGATCAGCTGGCCGTTCTGAGCCAGAATGATGTTCTGCACAACGCAGAGATCAGCATCGTCCTGCTTGGTGCAGGTCTTGAACCAGCCAAGCGGCGGACCGCCGGCACCGGCGCCGCCCTGTGCGGGAGCTGCCTGCTGGGCGAAGGCTGCAACCGGCAGCGCAGCTACGCCGACCGAAACAGCAAGAGCAGACATGGCCGTCCGCATAACTTTGGTTGCCTTGAGCATCATAACGAAATCCGTCTCCTGAAATCCGCGGGCGCAGCATGCGCCGTCCACCCCGTCGAGATGTCCTACTGCCTGTCACCTGTCGCTCAAATGAGGCAATTGAATGACTCGGCGGGTGTTGCCAATCTGTTACATCGACGCGACGGCGATATCCAGCCTTTCTTTTGCTATTTTGACAAACCTCACCGTTGCAACGCAAGTTTGAAGAGCCTGTGCTTGGTGCATTGTCACCTATCCGCTATTTTCCGCCCGAATCAGCAGTATTGAGAGAAACGGAATGCTTTCATGAAGCGCAGTATATCCTTCTTGATCGCAGCGACGCTGTTTGTGCCTGTCATGGCATCCGGGGCGCGGGCGCAGCCTGTGCACGCGATCTCCATGCATGGCGAACCTGCCCTGCCCGCCGATTACCAGCATCTGAGCTACGTCAATCCGCAAGTGAAGAAGGGGGGCAGCGTCCGCTACGGCGTCGTCGGCACGTTCGACAGCCTCAACCCGTTCAACCTCAAGAGCATCCGCACCACCGCCCGCGGCGTCTGGGATCCGGCCTTCGGCAACCTGATATATGAAACGCTGATGACCCGCTCCGCCGACGAGCCCTTCACGCTCTATGGTCTTCTGGCCGAAAGCGTCGAGTGGAATGATGAGCGCACGTTCATCCAGTTCAACATCAATCCCAAGGCAAAATGGTCCGACGGCCAGCCGGTGACACCTGAGGACGTGATCTTTTCCTTCGAGGTGCTGCGCGACAAGGGTCGGGTGCCGTTCTCCAGGCGTCTCGCCCCTGTGGAGAAGATGGAAAAGGTCGGCGAGCGCAGTGTCCGCTTTACCTTCAACGACACGGTCGACCGGGAATTCCCGCTGATCATCGCCGCCTCCACCCCGATCCTGCCGAAACACGCGATCGATGCCGAGACATTCGATCAGTCGACCCTGAAGGTGCCGCTGGGCTCGGGACCCTATCTTATCAAATCCGTCTCGCCCGGCCAGCGCATCGTCTACGAGCGCGATGAGAAGTACTGGGGCAAGGATATTCCGGCCAAAGTCGGTTTCGACAATTACGACCGAATCAGCGTCGAATACTTTTTGGAAGACAACACCCTGTTCGAAGCCTTCAAGAAGGGCGAGATCGACATCTATCCCGATGGCAGCCCGACCCACTGGGCGCGCGCGTATAATTTCCCGGCCATCCGGACTGGAGACGCGGTCAAGGAAGCCTTCACGCCGCAACTGCCGACAGGCATGCTGGGCTTCGTGTTCAACACGCGCCGGTCGATCTTTGCAGACGTCAATGTGCGCGCCGGCCTTTCGCTGGCCTTCGATTTCGAGTGGGCCAACCGGAACCTGTTCGAGAACGCCTATACCCGCACAGAAAGCTTCTGGCAGGGCTCGCCGCTGACTTCTCTCGGCAAACCGGCGGACCAGCGCGAGCTAGAAATCCTCGGTGACACCAAGAACCGAATCGAGCCCGACGTACTCGATGGTACCTACCGTATCGAAAAGACCAACGCGTCCGGTGCCGACCGCAGAGTGTTGCGAAAGGCCGTCGACCTTCTGAACAAGGGCGGCTACACGATCAAGAACGGCCGCATGACAAATGCCAGCGGGCGCCAGTTGTCGTTCGAGGTCATGACCCAGACCGTCGATCAGGAAAAGCTCGCCATCGCCTACCAGCGAGCCCTTCGGATGATCGGCGTCGACATGGCGATCCGCACAGTCGACGATTCGCAGTACCAGGCGCGGTCGGGCAGCTTCGACTACGACATGATCGTCAAATCCTACCCGTCGTCGCTGTCTCCCGGGATCGAACAGATGGGACGCTGGGGCTCCACCTCCCGCGACACGCCCGGCAGCTTCAATTTTGCAGGAACAGCGGATCCCGATATCGACCGGTTGATCGGGACCATGACAGCCGTCCGTAGCAAGGAAGATTTCGAAGCAACGGTTCGCGCCTATGACCGCCTGCTGATTTCAGGCCATTACATGGTGCCGCTCTACCATATTGCCGACCAGTGGGTGGCGCGGCGCAAGCAGATACGCTATCCGGAAACCTTGCCGCTATACGGCTATCAGCTCAACACCTGGTGGGATGAGCGGGCGCAGTAGACAGCTCGCCACCTGCCGATCGCAAGCCAAACCTGATTGGAAAGAGAACGCCGATGGAGCGCATCACCGTAGATATTGTCTCCGACGTCGTGTGCCCCTGGTGCTACCTGGGCAAGGCGCGGCTCGAGCTCGCCATTGCCGAGGTCCAGGACGAGATCGGTGTCGACCTGAACTGGCGTCCCTATCGCCTCAACCCGGACATTCCGCCTGAAGGTGTGGACCACAAAGCGTTTCTTGAAGCAAAGCTCGGCGGCAGCGAAACGGTCGCCCGCGCGCATGGCGCGTTGACCCAGCTCGGCCAGGAAGTCGGCATCGCGTTCAATTTCGACGCGATCACGGTCGGCTCGAACACACTCGATGCCCACCGTCTGCTGCAGTGGGCTATGGTGGAAGGACGCGAGGTTCAGGATCGCGTTGCGACCGCGCTGTTCAAGGCGAATTTTGAGCAGGGGCGCGTTGTTGGGGACCACGCGGTTCTCGCAGACATCGCCGTCGAAGCCGGCATGGATCGAACTGTCGTCGAGAACCTGCTGGCAGGTGACGCCGATAAGGACACGGTCCTGGCCGAGATCGATGCTGCGCAGAAGATGGGCGTCAACGGCGTGCCGTTCTTCATCATCGACGGACAGTATGCGGTGAGCGGTGCCCAGATGCCGGATGTTCTCGCCAACGCTTTCCGCGAAATCGCCCAGCTCAAAGCCGAAGCTCGCAAGGGCATGATCTAGCTCTCTGAAAGTCATCTTTGTGCAGAAAGACCAGACCCTCAAGGGTGTCCTCATCGCCTTTGCGGCCTTCGCCGCCTATGCGTGGAGCGATGCCAGCGTCAAATTGATCGAGGGCCAGTTGAGCCCGTATCAATCGTCGTTCCTTGGCGCGGTCTTCTGCCTCGTCGGTCTGCCCTTCCTGATGAAGAAGGGCGACCGCTGGACGGATATCTTCAACACCACCAACCGACCTCTCTGGATCCTGCGGTTCGTGGCGCAGGCCGGCGGCACGATCGGCAGCGTCACTGCCTTTACCCATTTGTCGATGGCCGAAGCATTCGCCCTGATCTTCCTTCTTCCGTCCTTCGTCACCATCATGTCCGTCCTCTTCCTGAAGGAGCAGGTCGGATACAAGCGCTGGGCAGCCGTCGTCATCGGCTTTGTCGGCGTCATGATCGTGCTCCGCCCCGGATTTCGCGAACTCTCGATCGGCCATCTCGGCGCCGTCTTCGGTGGCTTGAGCGGCGCGATCTCGATTGTCGTGTTCCGGGCCATGGGACCGTCGGAAAAGAACATATCGCTCTACGGCGCCGGCGTGCTCGGAACGCTCGTCGTGTGCGGCGCGCTTGCCCTGCCCGGCTTCCAGGCGCCAACGGCAATCCAGTGGCTCTGGCTGGCCGGCTACGGGCTTCTGGCAGCGCTCGGCGCGATCCTGGTCATGTACGCTGCCGCCTATGCACCCGCGACCCTGATCGGCCCGACGCAATATAGCCAAATGATCTGGGCGGTGCTGTTCGGCTACTTGGTCTTCGGCGACCATATCGACCTGCCGATGGTGATCGGCATCATCCTGATCATCGGCTCGGGCATGCTGACCCTCATTCGCGAACGCGTTCGCGGCACGCCGCTTCCGCCGGCCCTTGGCTCGGATACGCAGGCCGCCGCGGTGATGGCGCCGGAAGCGCCAGACACGAAGCCCTGAAAGCCACAGTATCGATTGAACGAAAAAGGCCGGCGAGCTCTGCTCACCGGCCTTTTGTTTGTTGTCGAAGCGACGAGACGCTTCAGGTCTTCGCCAGTTCCGCAAACTGCGTCATCACCTGGGCTGCAGCCGTCAGCCGCTTTGTCGGCGTCGGCAGGTCGCGGTTGAGGAAGATGCTCTGGTCCGGCCTGATCTTCGCAAGCGAACCCTGCTTGGCGATATAGCCGACCAGCGCCGCCGGGTTGGGGAACTGCTTGTCACGGAAGACGATGACCACGCCCTTCGGACCGGCATCGACCTTCTCGACATTCGCCTTGCGGCAGAGCGTCTTGATATAGACGACCTTGAGCAGGTTCTGCACCTCGGGCGGCATCGGCCCGAAGCGATCGATCATTTCCGCACCGAAGCCATCGATCTCCGACAGTTCCTGCACTTCGCCAAGGCGGCGATAGAGACCCATGCGCAGATGCAGATCCGGCACGTAGTTCTCCGGGATCATCGTGGTGATGCCGACGGAGATCTGTGGCGACCAGCCCGTATCGACGACGTCGTCCTCACCCTTCACCTCCGCAACCGCCTCTTCCAGCATCTGCTGGTAAAGCTCGAAACCGACTTCCTTGATGTGACCAGACTGCTCCTCGCCGAGAAGATTGCCGGCGCCGCGGATGTCGAGGTCGTGGCTTGCCAGCTGGAAACCGGCGCCCAACGTATCGAGCGACTGCAGCACCTTGAGGCGACGGTCCGCCATCTGGGTGAGCGTCTTGTTGACTGGCAGCGTGAACAGCGCAAATGCCCGAACCTTCGAGCGACCAACGCGGCCACGCAGCTGATAGAGCTGCGCCAACCCGAACATGTCGGCCCGGTGCACGATCAGCGTGTTGGCGGTCGGCACGTCGAGACCGGATTCGACGATCGTGGTCGAGAGAAGCACGTCATACTTGCCGTCGTAGAAGGCATTCATGATGTCTTCCAGCTCTCCCGCAGCCATCTGTCCATGCGCAACGGCTACCTTGAGTTCCGGCACGTCCGACTGCAGAAACGCCTGGATATCGGCAAGATCGGCCAGCCGCGGGCAGACGTAGAAGCTCTGACCGCCGCGGTAGTGCTCGCGCATCAGCGTCTCGCGAATGACCAGCGGATCAAACGGCGAGATAAAGGTCCGCACAGCCATCCGGTCGACCGGCGGCGTGGTGATCAGCGACAGTTCGCGAACGCCCGTCATGGCCAACTGCAGCGTCCGCGGGATCGGCGTCGCAGACAGCGTCAGCACATGCACGTCGGTCTTCATGTCCTTAAGCCGTTCCTTGTGCTTGACCCCGAAATGCTGCTCCTCGTCGATGATCAGCAGGCTCAAGTTCGCGAACTGGATGCTGTTGCCCAGCAGCGCATGGGTGCCGACGACGATATCGACCTTGCCCTCGGACAGTTCCTTCTTCGTCAGCGCCAGTTCCTTAGCCGGCACGAGACGCGAGGCCTGGGCGATCCGGATCGGTAGCCCGCGAAAACGGTTGGTAAACGTCTTGAAATGTTGGCGTGCGAGCAGGGTCGTCGGAACGACAACCGCAACCTGGGCGCCGTTCATCGCGGCAAAGAAGGCTGCGCGCAACGCGACTTCGGTTTTGCCGAAACCAACGTCGCCGCAGACGAGGCGGTCCATCGGCCGTCCCGCGGCCAGATCGTCACGCACGGCCTCGATCGCAGTTGCCTGGTCTTCCGTCTCGTCATAGGGGAAACGCGCCGCGAACTCGTCGTAGAGCCCTTCCGGCGTTGCCAGAACCGGTGCACGGCGCACCATACGTGTCGCAGCGATGCGGATGAGATCGCCGGCCATATCGAGCAGGCGCTTCTTGAGCTTGGCCTTGCGGGCCTGCCAGGCGCCGCCACCAAGCTTGTCGAGATTGGCTTCCGCTGCATCCGACCCATAGCGGGAGAGAAGGTCGATGTTTTCGACGGGCAGGAAGAGCTTCGCCTGATCCGCATAATGCAGTTCCAAACAGGCCCGCGGCGCGCCGGCGGCCTCGATCGTGATCAGGCCGACGAACTTGCCGATACCATGTTCGGCGTGGACGACGAGCGACCCTTCGTCGAGACCCGCAACTTCGGTCAGGAAATCGGCACCGCGCTTGCGACGCTTGCCGCGCCGAACCATGCGGTCGCCGAGAATATCCTGCTCGCCGATCACAGCGATATCGCCCGTCTCGAAACCCGCCTCCAGGCTCATCACGGCGGACGCCGCCTCGCCTTTTTCAAGCTTCTGCAGGTCCGACAGCTTCTCGATCGGCTTGATACGCTTCAGGCCGCGTTCGTCCAGCACCTGCAGCAGGCGGTCGAGCGAGCCGGCGGACCAGCCGGTGATCAGAACCTTCGTGCCTTCGGCTCGCTTGTCGGCGATGTGCTTGACGACAAGATCGAAAATATTGACGCGAACGTCGCTATCGGAATCGTGCTCCTGGGTCTCCGACCCGGTCTCCGCCTGACTTTTCGCCCAACGCGGCCCCGTATGGGCATCCAGCGTCAAGACCGGACGACCGGCCGAATCCATCTCGTTGAAGGGCGTGAGCCTGATGGCCGCGACCTCATCGAGCGTTTCCGCAAACGACTTGCCGTCGAGATAGAGCTGGCCCGGCGATACCGGCTTGTAGGGCGTCGCCTGCGCCGCCGCTCCCTTGCCCAGGCTCGCTTGATCGCGGCGTGCCTCGAAATAGTCGGTGACCAGCTTCGAGCGCTCTAGTGCCGCTTCGCGCGCATTGTGATCCGTGACGATCCGGAAACCGCTCAGATAGTCGAACGCGGTCTCGAGCTTTTCGTAAAACAGCGGCAGCCAGTGTTCCATGCCCGCATAGCGACGCCCTTCGGACACGGCCTGATAAAGCGCGTCGTCACGGTTGGCAGCCCCGAACAGCGACAGATAGTTCGTGCGGAAGCGGCTGATCGTATCGGGCGTCAGCGTCACTTCGCTCATCGGGTTGAGGTCGAGCGAGCGGGCCTGACCTGTCGTGCGCTGGCTTGCCGGATCGAAGGACCGGATCGTTTCCAGCGTATCGCCGAAGAAATCGAGCCGCACCGGCTCTTCCGTTCCGGGCACAAACACGTCGAGAATACCGCCGCGCACCGCGAATTCGCCGACTTCACGAACCGTCGAGACGCGGTCGAAGCCGTTGCGCTCAAGCCGCGCGGCAATATCGTCCATCCGGATCACGTTGCCGGGCTTGGCCGAAAACGCGAGGCTTTCGATGACCGAGGCGGGCGCGATCTTCTGCAACATCGCATTGACCGTGACGAGCACGATTGCCGGATGCGGCTTCTTGGCATGCGCGATCAGCCCCGACAGGGCGGCCAGTCTCCTCGCGGAGACATCGGCACTCGGCGACACACGGTCATAGGGCAGACAGTCCCAGGCCGGCAGCGACAGAACCGGGATTTCCGGCGCGACGAAGGACAGCATCTGCTCGAGATCCGGCATCCTCTGGCCGTCGGAGAGAACGTAGGCAACCGACTGTCCGGCCCGCGCCAGTTCCGCCAAAACAAGCGCTTCGGTGCCGGGCGGCACGCTGCCGATGGTCAGCGGCGTCGAGGAGGCCGCGATCTTCTTCGCGTTGAATCCGGAAATCATTGGCCGAGTTTCTCTTGCAACGACTCTTTCGTTACCGGATCGAAATCCGGCTTGTAGGCGGCGATACGCGCAAACAGCGGCGTCTTGCGCTCCTCGGGCAGCGCCATAGCGCCGGTGATCCAGGCGTGCAAGTCGTGGTCCTGCTCATCCATGATCACTTCAAACTCGTCCAGTTCCGTATCGGAGAGGTTGGAAATCTCCGCCTCGGCGAAGCTGCCGAACACGAGATCCATCTCGCGAATACCGCGATGCCAGCAGCGATAGAGAATACGTCGGCGACGGGGGTCGAGATCCGCGCTGGTGCGTGCCAATCCAGTCATAAGCCAAGTCCCTGTTTTGCGGTTCATATAGGATTGTTTTCGGCTCGCGTCACCTTGCCAAATGGGCAAAACTTGCGCCATTTAGCCAACCATGCGCCCTGCCATACTCGATCCGCTGTTTGCCTCCGTCTCATCGCTGCCCGGCGTCGGCCCGAAGATCGCCGACCTGATCGCGCGTGTCACCAGTCGTGAGGATGCGGAAGACTGCCGGGTCGTCGATCTCCTGTTCCATGCGCCCTATTCGCTGATCGATCGCCGCAACCGTCCGGGCATTGCGCTCGCGCCGCAAGGAGCGATCGTCACCATCGAGGGACGCGTCGACCGGCATCAACCTCCACCGGCCAGAACCAACCAGCCCTACCGGGTTTTTCTGCACGACGAGACCGGCGAACTCGCCCTCACCTTCTTCCGCGCAAAGGGAGACTGGCTGCACAAGACGCTTCCGGTCGACGAACAGGTGATGGTCAGCGGCAAGGTCGACTGGTTCAACGGCCGCGCCTCGATGATCCATCCGGATTTCATGGTAAAGGTATCGGAAGCCGAAAACCTGCCGCTTGTGGAACCCGTCTATCCCATGACTGCGGGCCTCTCTTCGAAGACATTCCGCCGGACGATTGAAGCTGCAATCGCGCGCCTGCCCCAGTTCCCGGAATGGGCGGATTTGAGCCTCACGCAGCGTGAGGGCTTTCCTACCGTAACGGAAGCCTTTCAGGAACTGCACGATCCGCGGGACGAAACGGATATCGATCCCCAGTCCAAGGCACGCCGCCGCTTGGCCTATGACGAATTTCTCGCAGGCCAGGTGTCGCTGGCACTGGTGCGCCAGAAGATCCGCAAAGTGCCGGGACAGCCGATCCGGGTAAAGGGCGAGCTTGCCGCCCGGCTCGTCGCCGCACTGCCCTTTTCGCTGACGCCGAGCCAGAAATCCTCCATCGAGGATATCACCAAGGACATGGCAGGCGAAGACCGCATGCTGCGGCTGCTGCAGGGCGATGTCGGCGCCGGCAAGACGCTGGTGGCCCTTCTGGCGATGGCCGCCGCTGTCGAAGCGGGTGGCCAGGCCGTTCTGATGGCACCGACTGAAATCCTCGCCCGCCAGCATTTCTCGACCATCTCGAAACTGGCCGGTGCCGCAGGTGTCACGGTCGAATTGCTGACCGGCCGCACCAAGGGCCGTGAACGCGAAGCCATCGTCGAACGGATCGCCTCGGGCGAGGCCCAGATCGTCATCGGCACCCACGCGCTGTTCCAAGACACCGTCAGCTATCACAGCCTGATGCTGGCAGTCGTCGACGAGCAGCACCGCTTCGGCGTGCATCAGCGTCTGCGTCTGACCGCCAAGGGCATATCCCCGCATATGCTGGTCATGACCGCGACGCCGATCCCGCGCACGCTGGTGTTGGCAGCCTTCGGCGACATGGACGTGTCCAAGCTGACCGAGAAACCGGCCGGCAGAAAGCCGATCCAGACCGTAACGATCCCGACCGAACGGATCGGCGACGTCGTCGGGCGCCTGCGCAGCGCCGTCGCTGAGGGCAAGAAGGCTTACTGGATCTGCCCGCTGGTCGAGGAATCGGACGTCTCCGAACTGATGTCGGCCGAGGAGCGCTACGCGGTACTGGCCCGCGAACTCGGTGCCGACAATGTCGGCCTCGTGCATGGCCGAATGGCCGGACCGGAAAAAGACGCCGTCATGAGCGCTTTCAAGAACGGCGAGATCCGCCTGCTTGTCGCAACCACCGTCGTCGAGGTCGGCGTCGATGTGCCCGATGCAACGATCATGGTGATCGAACATGCAGAGCGGTTTGGTCTGGCACAGCTCCACCAGCTGCGTGGGCGCGTGGGTCGCGGAGACGAAGCCTCTACCTGCATTCTTCTCTACAAAGGACCGCTCAGCGAGACCGGCCACGCGCGCCTGTCGATTCTCCGCGAAAGCGAGGACGGATTTCTAATCGCCGAGGAAGACCTGAAACTGCGTGGCGAAGGAGAGCTCCTCGGTACACGCCAGTCAGGCACGCCCGGGTTCAAGATCGCGAGCCTCGAGGCGCACGCGGATCTTCTCGAGATCGCCCGCAAGGACGCGACCTATCTCCTCGATCGAGATCCGGACCTCACAAGCGAACGCGGCGAGGCCGTGCGCGCCCTGCTCTATCTGCATCGACGCGACGAAGCGATACGCTTCCTGCGCGCAGGCTAAAGGGCAGTCGGCGGAGTGGTAGTGGCCGGCATGTCCTGCGGTGCCGGCAGGATCGGGACCTCGCCCGGCTTCGGCGTATAGGTCGGAGAAATGAGGCCACCCGAGATCAACAGCTTGGCGCCTTCTTCCGGCGTCATGTCGAGCATGATGATCTGGCTTTTGCGCACGAACATCAGGAAACCTGCCGTCGGAACAGGCGTCGGTGGCATGAAGACTGCCACCATTTCCTCGCCATCTGCGTTGAGCTTCTCCGCAATTTCGCCCTGTGCGTCGCCGGCAATAAACACCAGCACCCAGGTGCCGGGTGTCGGAAACTCCACCATGCCGCACTTCTTGAAGGACGTGGACTGTTCCTTCAGGACCGTCTCGAGGATCTGCTTGACGCTCTTGTAGATCGTCCGGATAAGCGGCATCTGGTTGAGGATCGACTCACCGAAACTGACGATCGAGCGACCGATCAGGTTCCTGCCGAGAAAGCCGATGATGGTGATCATCACCATGGCCAGCAGCAGACCCGTGCCGGGAATCGTTACGTCGAAGTAGTACTGGGGGTCGTAACGCTGCGGAATGTAGGGCGTTACCCAGCTATCGGCCCAGTCGATGAAGGTAAAGGTCAGCCATATCGTGATCGCCAAAGGCGCGCATATGATGAGGCCTGTCAGGAAGTTGTTTCTGAGCCGACCGGCCAGCGATAAGCGCTCTGGGCTGTCGCTCATGAAAATTCCTTACCTGTGACTTGCATTGTCGCACTCATCGAATGCGACAATGCAAGATGCAATGCTGCGATGCAAGGGAAAGCAACCCTTTCCCGATCACTCCACGGTGACGGATTTCGCAAGGTTGCGCGGCTGATCGACATCGGTGCCCATAAACACGGCCGTGTGGTAGGCGAGCAGCTGGATCGGCAGCGAAAAGATCATCGGTGAAATGATCTCGTCCACATTCGGCAGCACGATTGTCGCCATCGTCGGAAGTTTCGAGGCAGCGGCCCCCTTCTCGTCGGTGATGAAGATGATCTTGCCGCCGCGCGCCGCCACTTCCTGCATGTTCGAGACCGTCTTTTCGAAGAACCTGTCATGCGGCGCAATGACGATGACCGGCATGTGCTCGTCAATCAGGGCAATCGGTCCGTGCTTCAGTTCACCGGCTGCGTAGCCTTCCGCGTGGATGTAGGAGATTTCCTTGAGTTTCAACGCACCTTCCAGTGCTAGCGGATAGCTCGTGCCGCGACCAAGATAGAGCACATCCTTGAAGCGGGAAAGCTCACGCGAGAGCGCCTCGATCTGGGGCTGGATGTCGTTCAATACCCGGCTCATGATTCGCGGCATCTCGGCTAAGTGCTTTACCATCGCCTTCTCGTCGCTCTCCGTCACTGTCCCGCGGACGCGACCGGCGCCGATCGAAAGAGCCGCCAGAACCGCGAGCTGGCAGGTGAACGCCTTGGTCGAGGCGACACCGATCTCCGGTCCTGCGAGAATTGGAAACACTGCATCCGATTCGCGCGCGATCGTCGATTCGCGGACGTTGACGATGGCGCCGATCTTCAGGCCCTGTTCCTTGCAATAGCGCAGGGATGCGAGCGTATCGGCTGTCTCGCCGGACTGCGAGATGAACAGCGCCGCCTGGCTGGGCGACAGCGGCAGTTCGCGGTAGCGGAATTCCGAGGCGACGTCGATCTCGACGGGCAGGCGAGCGTACCGCTCGAACCAGTATTTGCCGATCAGACCGGACAGATAGGCCGTACCGCAGGCGGAGATCGCGAGACCGGACACCGTCGAGAAATCAATCGCCGTATCCGTCGGCTTCACCGTGTTGGTGGCAAAGTCGATGTAATGGGCAAGCGCGTGAGAAATGATCTCCGGCTGCTCGTAGATCTCCTTTTCCATGAAGTGGCGGTGGTTGCCCTTGTCGACCATGAAGGTCGCGGCCTGCGAAATCTGGCTCCTGCGGGTAACCGGCCTGCCTTCGTAGTCGATGACCTCGAGACGATCATGGGTGATGATGGCGCAGTCGCCATCGACCAGATAGGTGATCTCGTTGGTGAAGGGCGACAGCGCAATCGCATCCGATCCTAAGAACATCTCTCCCCGACCATGACCGACGGCAAGCGGCGGTCCGAATCGCGCCGAAAAGATCGTGCCGGGCTCGTCCTCGAACATCACGACCAGCGCATAGGCGCCGGAAACGCGGTTGAGCATGGCAAGCATCGCTTCGCGGTGCCCCAGGCCTTCGCGCGTGTAATGCGCCAGAAGATGCGCCACGACTTCCGTATCCGTCTGGCTGGTGAACACAGCCCCGTCGGCGATCAGGGCGTCCTTAAGTTCGGAGAAATTCTCGATGATGCCGTTATGAACAACCGCGACTCCGTCGACGAAATGCGGATGCGCGTTCGTCTCGTTCGGAACGCCATGCGTCGCCCAGCGGGTATGGGCAATGCCGATCATGCCCGGCAGGGGCTCTCCATCGAGCTTCTTCTCGAGGTTGAACAGCTTGCCCTCGGCGCGGCGGCGATCGAGCTTGCCCTCGTGGATCGTCGCGACGCCGGCGGAATCATAGCCGCGGTATTCCAGCCGCCGCAACGCCTCGACCAGACGCGTCGCTACCGGCTCCTGGCCCACGATCCCGACAATCCCGCACATATAGGCCTCTCCAATTCTTCTCGTTCGATCGCGAAGTCCTAGCCGATTGCCCTCGCCGTGCAATCACCGGCGCGGTCACTTTCGATGTCGAACAGTAACGCGAAATCCTTAATGGGTCGGACCTGCCGCTGCGGCCTGTTCGAAGCAGTTCTTGCCCCTCCCGCAGCGACGGATCCTTCCGTCTTCAATGTAGCCCCGGACGGCTACTTCGCCTTGGATGCCTTGATCGCCAGCGCGCGCTCGCGGATCACCTTTGCGCGGTCCGGCTTCACGTCCTGCCGGGCGCGACCAAGGGCCAGCGCATCGTCAGGCACATCCTCGGTAATCACACTGCCTGACGCGACATAAGCCCCGTCGCCGATCGACACCGGCGCAACCAATGACGAATTCGACCCGATGAAGCTGTTCGCGCCGATCCGGGTCTCATGCTTGTTGACGCCGTCATAGTTGCAGGTGATCGTGCCGGCGCCGATATTGGCATGCGCGCCGATGACCGCATCGCCGATATAGGTGAGGTGGTTCACCTTGGCGCCCTCGCCGACCTTGCCGTTCTTCACCTCGCAGAAATTGCCGACCTTCGAGCCCTCGGCGAGATCAGCACCCGGGCGAAGACGCGCGAATGGCCCGACTGTCGCACCCGAACTGACATGCGCACCTTCGATATGGGAAAACGCGTGGATGACCGCACCGCTATCGATCGTCACGCCCGGCCCGAACACCACATTCGGCTCGATCAGCGCGTCCTGTCCGATCTGCGTATCATAGGCCAGGAAAACGGTTTCCGGCGCAATCATGGTGACACCGGACACCATCAGTTCATGTCGGCGACGCTCCTGCCACAGGCGCTCGATGTAAGCCAGTTCCGCCCGGTTGTTGCAGCCGGTCAGTTCCGTTTCGGGCGCATCCACGGCAACGACCTTGCCGCCGTTCGCCCGGGCGATCTCCACGAGATCCGTCAGGTAGTACTCGCCCTTGGTATTGGCATTGCCGATCTGTTCGAGCAGGGCCAAAGCCTTGGCACCGTTGATTGCCATCAGGCCGCTATTGCACCAGGTGACCTTGCGCTCCTCCTCAGTCGCATCCTTCTCCTCGCGGATGGCAACAAGTTCGCCATTATCCACGAGAAGACGGCCATAGCCGGTCGGCTTGTCCGTATGAAACCCGATGACCACAACATCGGCGCCCTTCTCAAGCTCGGCCCGGGCGGCCATGAAGGGAGCGGCAGTGATCAGCGGCACGTCGCCATAGGCCACCAGAACGTCGTCGAAGCCTTCGGCGATGGCGTCACGGGCCGCGAGAACTGCATGTCCGGTACCGAGCCGCTCCGTCTGCAGAAAAGCTTTGACCGATATCCCGTCGATAGCACCTGCCTTGGCGACCTTGTCCGAATCGCGGCCGACCACAAGTGCTGCGTCCGTCATCCCAGCCGAAGCGACCGCTGCCATCACATGCGCAATCATCGGCCGACCAGCGACCGGATGCAGCACTTTCGACATGGACGATTTCATCCTCGTGCTGTCGCCAGCAGCAAGAATGACGGCAAGGCAGGAACGGCTCATGACAGAATCTCCTTCGGCAATCGCCGCCTGTGTAGCAGCAAGTGTCTTGAAGGGCGATAAACGGCATATGTCCATCGGAAACAAAAAGGGCGCCGATGAGGGCGCCCTTTCAAACTCAGACTGGAGACGAGCTCACTTCGGAAGCTTGTCGTCCACGCCCTGGATGTAGAAGTTCATGCCGAGCAGAACGCCGTCCTCGGCCTTTTCGCCAGCCTTCAGCCACTCGGAACCGTCCTGCTTGTTGATAGGACCGGTGAACGGATGCAGTTCGCCGGACTTGATCTTGGCTTCGGTTTCTTCGGCCATCGCCTTCACGTCGTCAGGCATGTTGGTGTAGGGCGCCATCGTGAGAATGCCGTCCTTCAGGCCGTCCCAGATCTGCTCCGACTTCCAGGAACCGTCGAGAAGCGCCTTGGTGCGCTTGATGTAATAGGCGCCCCAGGTATCGACGATCGCGGTCAGCTGCGTCTTCGGGCCGGCGGCGATCATGTCGGAGGCCTGACCGAATGCGAAAATGCCGCGCTCGGCTGCAACCTGCATCGGTGCCGTCGTGTCGGTGTGCTGGGTCAGGATATCGACGCCCTGGTCAACCAGTGCCTTAGCAGCATCGGCTTCCTTGCCCGGGTCGAACCAGGTGTTGGCCCACACGACCTTGAGCTTGAAGTCAGGATTGACCGACTTCGCGCCGAGTTCGAAGGCGTTGATGCCCATCACCACTTCCGGGATCGGGAAGGATGCGATGTAGCCGGCAACGCCCTTCTTCGACATTTTCGCAGCAATCTGGCCCTGGATGTAGCGGCCTTCGTAGAAGCGCGAATTGTAGGTCGCGAGGTTAGGACCAGCCTTGAAGCCAGTTGCGTGTTCGAACTTCACGTTCGGGAATTTCGCGGCAACCTTCACGGTCGCATCCATGAAGCCGAACGATGTCGTGTAGACGATCGCGCAACCGGAGCGGGCCATGCGCTCGATCGCACGTTCGGCATCCGGACCTTCCGGCACGCTTTCGAGGAACGGCGTCTCGATCTTGTCGCCAAGTGCCTTTTCCAGCTCGATACGGCCGCGATCATGCGCCTGGGTCCAGCCGCCGTCGGTCTTGGAACCGACATAGATGAAGCAGACCTTCTTCTTTTCCTGGGCCTGCGCGCCGGTCGAGAAACCACCCAGAAGGGCGGCCGACGCGGCTAGGGCGATAATCAGTTTCTTCATTTCCTAAACCTCTATTGGCTTGAAGACGGGGTGTGCTTACCGCGGTCACCGATCGGGGACGAATGCCTTTCCGAGCGAAGCCGGCGTATTGATGAGCGTCGTGCGACGATTATGCGAGATGATGATGAGGACGACAATAGTCGCCACGTAAGGAAGTGCGGACAGAACCTGCGAGGGAATGCCGATGCCGAACGCCTGCGCATGCAGCTGCCCGATCGTCACGGCACCGAAAAGATAGCCGCCGGCGAGAACCCGCCACGGCCGCCACGAGGCAAAGACGACGAGCGCCAGCGCAATCCAGCCGCGTCCGGCCGACATGTTTTCCACCCATTGCGGCGTATAGACAAGCGACAGCTGCGCACCGGCAAGACCCGCACAGGCGCCACCGAACAGCACTGCCAAATAGCGCGTGCGGATGACGTTGATGCCGAGCGCATGCGCCGATCCGTGGTTGTCGCCGATCGCGCGAAGCTTCAGGCCGCGACGGCTCTTGAACAGGAACCAGTTGATGCCGATGACAAGCGCGATCGACAGATAGAAGGTCAGATCCTGGGCGAAGAGAACCCGGCCGACGAAGGGAATGTCGGACAGAAGCGGAATGACGATCGGCTGCAGCTTGATGCCCGGCTGACCGACAAAGCTCTCGCCGAGCTGGCCGGAAATGCCGAGACCGAGGATGGTGAGTGCCAGTCCCGTCGCCACCTGGTTTGCCACCAGCGTCAGCGTCAGGAACCCGAACAGCAGCGAAAACAGACCGCCGCCGACAATGCCGGCGACGATGCCGATATAGGGCGAACCGGTCATCTGCGTCGCCGCAAAGGCGCAGACGGCGCCCATGATCATCATGCCTTCGACGCCGAGGTTAAGCACACCGGCACGTTCAGTGACGAGTTCGCCGAGCGCTGCGATGACGAGCGGCGTTGCGGCAGTGATGACGGTCAGAAGGATCGCCTCGAACATCAGCCCTTCGCCTCCGCCTGGCTTCCGGCAAAGATCAGCCGGATGCGGTAATGGATCAGCGTATCGCAGGACAGAACGAAGAACAGCAGCAGGCCCTGGAAGACGCGGCTGACTTTATCGGAAATCCCGATCGAAAGCTGGGCTGCCTCACCGCCGAGATAGGTGAGCGCCAGAACGAGGCCCGACGCGATGATTCCGAGCGGATTGAGACGCCCCAGAAACGCAACGATGATCGCGGTGAAACCGTATCCGGGCGAAATCGACGGCTGTACGTGGCCGATCGAACCCGACACTTCCGAGATCCCCGCAAGCCCGGAAAGACCGCCGGAGACGAGCATCGAGAACCACACCATCCGACGCGCCGAAAAGCCGGCGAAACGCCCCGCCCGTTCCGACTGGCCGAGCACCTGAACCTCGAAACCCTTCAGCATGAAGCGCATCATAAACCAGAGCGCGACAGCGGCAATGATAGCGAACGCAAAGCCCCAATGGGCCCGGCCGGAGGCCAGCATTTCCGGCAGCACCGCTTCTATCTGGAAGCTCTTGGTCTGTGGAAAATTGTAACCCTGCGGGTCACGCCAAGGGCCGCGGACCAGCCAGTCGAGAAACAGCTGCGCGATATAGACCAGCATCAGGCTGGTCAGGATTTCGTTGGTGTTGAAACGCGTCTTCAAAAGTGCGGGAATGCCCGCGTAGAGCGCGCCGCCGGCAATGCCCATCAGAAGCATCAGCGGCAGGATCATCGGCGAATGCCACTCGGGATAGAGAACCGGCAGGATCGAGCCCGTGATCGCCCCGATCGTGAACTGACCCTCGGCGCCGATATTCCAGTTGTTGGAGCGGTAACAGATCGAAAGCCCGACCGCGATCAGGATCAGCGGCGCAGCCTTGACGGCCAGTTCATGCAGCGACCAGACCTCCAGCAGCGGCTCGATAAAGAAACTGTAGAGCGCCGAGCCCGGGTTCTTGCCGAGCGCCCAGAACAGGATCGCCCCGCCGATCAGTGTCAGCACCAGCGCCAGAAGCGGCGAAAGAACCGAAAACAGCGTCGAGACGCGGGCACGCTTTTGCAGTTCAATGCGCATGCGTTGCCTCCGGCGAGGACGGCATGGCGTCAGGGATGGAATGGCTCTCATGGATGCCACCCATCATCAGCCCGATCCGCTCCAGCGACAGGCTGCCGACCTGATGCGGCTCCGACAATTTGCCCTCCGAGATAACAGCGATATTGGTTGCCACCTCGAAAATCTCATCAAGGTCCTGGCTGATCACGACGACGGCGGAGCCGGATTTCGCCAGATCGATCAGCGCCTGCCGGATGCGGCTCGCAGCCCCGGCATCGACGCCCCAGGTCGGCTGGTTGACGATCATGATCGAAGGCTGCCGATCGAGTTCGCGCCCGACAACGAATTTCTGCAGGTTGCCACCCGAAAGCGATCCCGCCAGCGGATCCTCGCCACTCTTGCGCACATCCATCTGCTGGCAGATGCGCTTGGTGGCCGAGCGGATCGCACCGGAACGCACGATCGACGCCAGACCACCCGACAGAAATGCCTTCCGGTCCGGCTGGCTGCGCGCCAGCAGCAGATTGTCGGTCAGCGACATGCCGGGCACGGCAGCATGACCATGCCGCTCCTCGGGCACGAAACTCGCACCGAGCAACCGCCGGCCATTGATGCCGGTGCGACCCACCGCCTTGCCGCGGATCTTGATCCGGTCGTCATCGGCAACCGGATACTCGCCAGACAGCGCATCGAAAAGCTCGCTCTGACCATTGCCAGCAATGCCCGCAATCGCGAGGATTTCGCCCGCCCTAACGCGCATAGAAATGTTCTTGAGACTGACCGCGAATGGCGAGCGCGCCCTCACTGTCAAATCGGTGACATCGAGCTGAATGTCGCCAAGCGCCACCGTCTCGTCCCGATGCACCGCGGCAACTTCCGTCCCCACCATCACCCGGGCAAGTGACGCTGGCGTCTCCTGCCTCGGATCGCAGGCGCCGGTCACCTTGCCGTGGCGAAGCACGGTGGCGCGGTCGCAGATGCGACGCACTTCTTCCAGCCGGTGGCTGATATAAAGCACCGAGCGGCCCTCGGCCTTCAGCTTGAAGAGCGTCTCGAACAACCGGTCCGCTTCCTGCGGCGTGAGCACGGAGGTCGGCTCGTCGAGAATGATCAGCTTCGGGTTCTGGAGGAGAGCCCGCACGATCTCGATCCGCTGGCGTTCACCGACCGAAAGGTCGGCCACATGCGCATAAGGATCAAGCGGTAGTCCGTACGCCTTGGAAAGCGAGGCAGCCTCTTCGGCGATCTTGGCAAGTGGTGTCTTCGGATCGAGCGAGAGCGCAATGTTTTCGGCAACCGTCAGCGCTTCGAACAGCGAGAAGTGCTGAAACACCATGCCGATTCCAAGCTGTCGCGCCTCGCCCGGCGAACCAATCGTCACCGGGTTCCCCTGCCAGACAATCTGCCCGCCCGATGGCTGAAGCACGCCGAACAGCATCTTTACGAGAGTGGATTTGCCGGCACCGTTTTCGCCGAGCAGCGCATGGATTTCACCCGGCGCGATATCGAGATCGATACCACTGCACGCAGCAAAATCGCCGAACAGCTTCGTCAGTCCACGGACCGACAAAAGCGAAGCAGCCTGCTCGCTCTCGGAAAAAGTCACGACGTCCCCTCGTTCACCCGCGCGCCCGGTCTTGAGTGCCGGTATTTCCGCGTCGCAGTTATTTCAAATGCTGAACCCGTCCGGTCTGACCGGATACTGGGTTGATATTGATACCGTTTTTGTTGCCTTGCACAACAGCAAAGAGACGCGTTGCGAAAAAACGCAGCTATTTTCCAAGTCCTGGAAAAAGCTGCATGATGCCGCCGATGCAATAGAGATAAAGACTGCTGATCACGACGCCCCAGACGAGCCAGTCCGGTGACTGGAAATGCAGGAGCAGCGAGTAGCCGGCGAGCGCGCACCAGAGCAGGCAGATCCCGAGATTGAGCGGCCGAAGGCGCTTGACGCGCACGGGATGGAGGAAATTGATCGGCAGGAAAGTGGCAACCACGGATACGGAGACCACGATCATGGCCGTCGTCGCACTGGCATCGATGACGAACAGCGTCAGTACCACCATGTTCCAGACGACCGGGAAACCGGAGAAGAAATACTCGTCGGTCTTCATGCCCATGTCGGCATAGTAGATCGCACTCGAAACGACGATGGCGCCGGCCGCAACGAATGACCAGGGTTCGCCGATCATTCCACTTTGATAAAGCGCAAAGGCCGGCAGGAGAACGTAAGTCACGTAATCAATGATATTGTCGAGCGTATCGCCCGACCAGTTCGGCAGGACTTCCTTCACATGCACCTTGCGCGCGATCGGCCCGTCGATCCCGTCAACCAGAAGTGCCAGCCCGAGCCACCAGAACATGTCGACAAATCGATGTTCTGCCGCAGCGACGACACCGAGGAATGCCAGGAAGGAGCCTGACGCCGTCAGGAGATGCACGGAGAAAGCCCGGATTTCCGCGTAAGGGACGTTCCGATAATTGAATAGTCGCCTGAACACGCGTCCCCCGCCTTTCCGTGAAGCCTGCGAGATATGCGGCCAATTGTCCCCGTTTGCAACTGCGCATGCCGGCGCACACCTGATTATGACCGGGAAAACCAGGATTTCTCTCGATCCCTCGTGGGCAGCGCGTGCCGAATCTGACGCTGCTACGGCTGGAATTACGGCCAGCGCTCTATAAATACGGTGAGAGCGAATGGCTCCGGAGGTGACAGATGCACGAGTTCGAAATTGCCGTCGTTGGCGGCGGCCTGACAGGATCGGTAGCGGCGCTGGCTTTTGGTCGAGCCGGCCGCAAAGTCGCGCTCATTTCGCCGGCATCCGAGCGAGACGATGGGCGCACGACCGCGCTGATGGATCAATCCATCCGCCTGCTGGATCGACTGGGCCTATGGGATATCATCGCACCCTCGGCAGCACCGCTGTCGATCATGCAGATCGTCGACGGCACGACGCGGCTGCTGCGCGCGCCCACCACCCAGTTTCGCGCACAGGATGTCGGCCTTTACGCATTCGGCTACAACATTCCCAACAACGCTCTGTCTCCGGCGCTGGAAAAGGCGATCGACCTTGAGCCGAACGTGACCCGGTTCACCCATCAGGTCGACGCGTTTGATTTCTACGGTGATCGCGCCAGCCTCACCTTGTCGGACGGCTCGTCGATGTCCGTTGATCTGGTCATCGGCTCGGATGGGCGAAAGTCGAGCACGCGCGAGGCCGCCGGAATAGACGTCCGCCGCTGGTCCTACCCGCAGTCCGCCCTGGTGATGAACTTTGCCCATACGGTGCCGCATCACAACGTTTCGACGGAGTTCCATACAGAAACCGGACCGTTCACCCAGGTTCCCCTGCCCGGTTCCCGCTCCAGCCTCGTCTGGGTGGTTCGGCCTGACGAAGCCGAGCGATTGATGGCGACCGATCTCGACCAGCTGTCGCAGCTCGTCGAAGACCGCATGCAGTCGATGCTTGGAAAGGTGACCGTCGAAGCCGCCCCGCAGGCCTGGCCGCTTTCGAGCCTGATGGCAGACCGGTTCGGCAAGGGTCGTGTCGCACTTGTCGGCGAAGCCGCGCATGCCTTCCCCCCGATCGGCGCTCAGGGCCTCAACCTCTCGCTGCGTGATATCATCACGCTGAGCGATCTGGTGACGGACGAACCGGACAGACCGATTGGCGCGGATATCGGCGATCGTTTTAACCGGAGCCGCCGCCCCGATATCATGACCCGCACCTTCGGTGTCGATCTGCTCAACCGCTCACTTCTGTCGGACTTCCTGCCCGTCCAGATGCTGCGGGCGGGCGGTCTGCAGGTCTTGAAAAACGCCCCGCCGTTACGCAATCTGATGATGCGGGAGGGGATCGAACCGGGCCGCGGACTGCGCGAAATTTTTTCGGGCCTAAGGAAGCAAGCCCGCAGATAGAAAACCGGAATGGATGAGATAGAGGATCGCTGGCAGGGTGAAGACAGACGCCAGCGTTATAATCAGGATGCTCGCCGACGCGCGCTCCTGCCAGACGCCATATTGCTGGCTGATGACGAAGACATTGGTGGCCGTCGGCAGGGCTGACAGCAACGTCGCCGAGTAGATCCAGACCGGTTCGAACCCGCCGATCAGCGACAGAACCGAAAACGTCGTCAGTGGCAGTACGATCAGCTTGAAGACGGCAATATAGCCGATCTCGGCCGGAACACGCCGCACCGGCCGCAGCGCCAGTGTCACACCCATTGCAAAGAGCGCGCAGGGCGCCGCCGCTTGCGCCAGATAATCGACAAGCCGCTGCACCGGCTCGGCCGGCTGCCACGCCATCGCGGCGAATGCAAAGCCGACAGCTGTCGAGATGATGAACGGGTGCAGCAGAACCTTGCGGGCGATATCGCCCGCCACCGCCAGCGGTGATCGACCGTCGCCGCCGGCTGCCGCCATCATGGCGGGTGCCACGATGAAATGGGCGGCGTTCTCGAAGCAGACGATCAGCGCCACCGGAACGGCAGCCGCTTCGCCGAAAGCGAGCAGTGCAAGCCCCGGCCCCATATATCCGATGTTGCCGTAAGCGCCGGCAAACGCCTGGATCGTGCAGTCCTCGAATGACGTCTTGCGGATCAGGAACCCGATCAGGAACACCACCGTGAAGATCAAATAGGTCGCGAAGATCTCGCCAAGAATGAAGTCGACCCGCGCCAGTTGCTCCATTGGCGTGCGCGAGACGAGCTTGAAGAACAGCGCCGGAAGTGCCGCATAGATGATGAACGTGTTCATCCATCCAAGCGCCTCGGCCGGTTGTTTGGTGACCTTTGCGGCCACGTAGCCGATCAGGATCAATCCGAAAAACGGTAGCAGCAAGCCGATAATGTCGCCCATGCCGCCTTTAATCCTTACCGCGGTTGACCTTATGGCCGTTCCGTTAGCCGATTTGCATCAGGATTGGAAAGGTCTGCTGGAACCAGATCGCGGCTGACGTCACGAAACCGAAGATGAAAGCAAGACCCGTCAGGATCAGCAACACGCCCATCGCCTTCTCGACGTGACCGAGATGCCGTCGAAAGCGGGTGAGGAACCGCATGAAGGCACCGGAGAACCCGGCAGCGATCCAGAACGGCACGGCGAGACCGAGCGAATAGATCGCCAGAAGCATGGCGCCCTCGCCCACCGTATCGCGCGACGCGGCAACACCGAGGATCGCGCCGAGAACTGGACCGATGCACGGCGTCCAGCCGAACGCGAAAGCCAGCCCCATCACGTAGGCGCCAGACAGCGTCGCCGGCTGTCCACCGCCATGAAACCGCGCCTCGCGCGCAAGCAGGCCAATGCGGAACACGCCGAGGAAATTCAGGCCCATGATGATGATGATCACGCCGCCGATCTTGGAGAGCAGGTCGAGATGCTGCCGGAGAAGAACACCGATCGTCGACGCACCGGCGCCAAGCGCAACGAACACGGTCGCAAAGCCGAGGGTGAAGAAGAACGCGGCCAAAAGAACCGCGCGGCGCGTATCCTTTGACCGCGACACGGCCGCATGCCCGTCGCGAAACTGGTCGACGGAAATCCCGGCCATGTAGCACAGGTAGGGCGGCACCAGCGGCAGGACGCACGGGGAAAGAAACGATAGAGCGCCGGCAATCAAGGCACTCAGAAGAGAGATATCAGCAATCGACACGTTTTGGTCCGCAGGTTTTGATCGGCATTGTCCGACCGTGGGATCGATTTCACCTAAGCATGCCGCGCGCGGAAAGCCAGTCACCTTTTTGCGCGCAGGCGAAGCGGCCGGGGAAAAGCGTTAGGAACGCAATTTTGCACAGCTAGCGGGGTTGACCGCAAAGAGTGACCTGCATATGTTCCGCGCACTTTCAAAGGATGCCTCGGCAGTCTTTAGGGAGAGCGTAGCTCAGCTGGTAGAGCAACTGACTTTTAATCAGTAGGTCCAGGGTTCGAACCCCTGCGCTCTCACCATTCAAAAACGCCATGAACCCCTGCGCTACAGGGGTTTTGGACGACCCCGAGAAGACCAGCCTTCTCAACTGAATAATCCCATGAAGATCATTGTGGTGTCAGTTCGCTGACGGCTTCGTAGGCGTCACCGTACTGTTGCGAAGTTCTGACAAGCGTGAGGTTTATTGCGAACCCCGGTGACAACGCGCGATTATTGGCGTCATCGAAGTCGAACCATTGGACGACGGCGAGCGGAACGAATTTGCCATATCCGCATACAGCTCAAGGGCAGTATCCCGCAACCTCTGCAAGAGCAATTTCCCGTAGTGATGCACGGACCAGCGATCCGATTTCAATGAATTTAGAGAAATCTGCTTTTTCGCAAATACGCGTACAGTTGACACGCTACTTGAATAATAAGATTGGCCTATATTTACTGTTATTTAACTATCTTTTACTATCGTCTTAATTAATGTAATTAGCGGCAATTTAGTCGTTGCCAAGCGGGTTGAATAATGGATTTCGGATCGCATATGACATCCATCCGCGTAGCGGCCCCTCTCGTCATACTCCTCCTTTCCGGCTGCGTGGTCGGACCGAACCATCAGGCACCGGAAGTGTCCCTTCCTTCGAAGTTTGCCGAGGGTGCGCAGACGAGCAATGGCGACGTTTCCATGAAGGCTTGGTGGACGGCGTTTTCCGACACGCGCCTGAACGGCTACATGCAGACGGGCCTGTCGCAGAACCTCAGCGTTCTTCAGGCCCTGGAACGCATCAATCAGGCCCAGGCGTCCGTCGTCAGTGCCGGCGCCGGCGGTCTTCCGTCGCTCGATATTGATGCGCAGGGCGAGCGCAGCGGCACGAAGGACATCGGCGGGCGGCTCGGTCCAACATCGACCGCACCGCAATCATCCGCCGTCGGTGGAGCCAGCGCGTCCTGGTTCCTGGATCTCTTCGGCCTTTACCGCCGCAGCAAGGAATCGGCTCTTGCCAGTCTCGACGCCGCCTATGCAAGCGTCGACGTTGCGCGCCTGAGCCTGCTTTCGCAGGTTGCCGCAGCCTATATCGATGTTCGCTACTATCAGGAGCGTATCGCGATCACCAAAAAGAACCTCGGTTCTCGCCGTGAAACGCTTGATCTCACCAAGCTTCAGCTGGAAGCCGGTGCTGCCTCCAGACTGGATGTTGTTCAGGCTGAAGGTCTTGTGAACTCGACACTGTCAGAGCTGCCAGGTCTCGAGACCCAGTATCGCACCGCGGCGCATCGCATCGCGACGCTTCTCGGCATGCCGGCGTCCACACTGCTTCCTGAACTGCAGCGAGGTGCCCGCCAGCCGGTCGCCCGCTACAGCACCAAGACCGGCATTCCCGCCGACCTGATCCGCAATCGACCTGACATCCGTGCGTCCGAACGGCAGCTCGCCGCAGCCGTTGCGCAGATCGGCGTTGCCGAAGCACAGCTCTATCCGGCGATTACGCTCGGTGGCTCCATTTCGCCATCCTACACCCGCGTTGCAGGAAGCGGCGAAAGTGGCATCCTGTCCTGGTCCTTCGGTCCGGCCTTGTCTCTTCCGATCTTCGACGGCGGCGCCCTGCGTGCCAACGTCAAGTCGTCCGAATCGTCAGCCCGCGAAGCCTATCTGTCGTGGAAGCAGACGGTTCTCGATGCCGTCGAGGAAGTCGAGAACGCGCTTGCCGCCGTTGCCCGCGATGGCCGCACCGTGGCAGCGCTCCGTGCGACCGTGAAATCCTATGAGGAAGCGCTGCAGCTCGCGACCGCCAGCTATCGTGATGGCGCCTCCTCGCTGCTCGACGTTCTCGACGCACAGCGCGAAGTCTCCACCGCCCAGGCAAGCCTGGCCCAGGCCGTACAGCAGATGGCGCAGGACTATGTCTCGCTCAACGTCGCACTCGGCGGCGGTTATGCGGTTTCGAACGAGAACCCAAGCAACGAAGCCGTTCAGTCCGATAAGTAAGCGTGCTGACGCAGGCCGGGACACGGCACGTAAAAGGCCCCCGACTGAATCTCGAACGAATGCAAATGAGCCGTAACCGAGCGGGCACACCGGAGTTCACGACTGCGGCGCGCACAGATGATCTGCCTCGCGTTCCACCCAAAATACATTTCAAATAAGATATGTACAAATTTTGGAGATTATGTATCCAATCAAAAGATATAGAATTATAAGGCGGAATTGAAGTCTAATTAAATGACGATGTAATATATTTTCGGATATTACAATCCGCCCCGCTGAAACTGGCAAGACACGTTCGTTGGTATGAAGGGACAGAGTTCTATGAAACGTGGAGCTAGCGTAGTGGGCGATATGCGGCTCGCCGTCGTATTGGATTTTGGACACTCTGCACACGTTGTCTCGCAACCGAGAACGGCTAAGGGAGGAGTTCGCCAATGGGCATAGAGCCGCTCGGCATTTTCGTTGCTGCGATCGGAATTGTCAGCGTTTTTCTGGGATATCGCTCCGCCGCAATCATCTTCATGACGCTGGCAGTACTCGGTGCCGCAGCAACGTTAATCGTCGGCTCCTCGAGTATTCCACCCGCTCATCTTTTCATTCTATTCCTGGCTGCAGCGACTTTGTCGCACCGGCGTGAAGCTGGCTTGGCATTGCGCGCCATGGCATTTCCCCGTCCAGCCTTCTGGCTGGCTGGATTGCTTTTATACGGGGCTGCCACAGGTCTGTTCGCGCCTCGGCTGCTGGCAGGGGTCACACAGATAGTCCCGCTGGGTATCTCCGAGTATAACGCCGACGGCGGGACAGTTCCTCTGGGTCCCGTATCGAGCAACCTGACGCAGGCAGTCTACCTGACGGCGGACCTCATCTCATTTTGTCTGTTGGTCGCGATCGGCTCCACCCCCAAGGGCTTCGTTGCACTCGTCATCGGGCTGATTTCCTATGCGGCTGCCAATATCGTTTTCGGATTAATGGATCTGCTGGGCGGCCCTGTTGGGCAGGACCTGCTCGGCCTCATTCGAAACGCCCAGTATACGATGCGTGAGAACGACACCGTGGCTGGCGTCAAACGTGTCGTCGGATCTTGGCCGGAGGCATCAGCGTTTGCCGGAACGACGCTCGGCTCTCTTGGCTTCTGTGGCACGATGTGGCTGTGCGGAAGGTTCAGCCGCTGGACCGGCATCGCTTTCGTCATTTCCCTCTTCCTGATCATCAGATCGACCTCGTCGACAGGCCTGTTTGCAGCGCCGCTGTGCCTTGCTCTGCTCTATATGACTGCCGTTGTGCGCAGCGGCGCGAATTGGGGGAGTTTCAACAGTTCGGCAACCTTACTGCTTGCCCCTCCCATTGCCGCTATTTGCCTGATGATGATTGCGCTGGATGAGACACTGACCCGCCAGATCACCGACTACGTCGATCTCTTGATCTTCAGCAAGGCGAACTCGTCATCCGGTTCCGAACGCGGTGCATGGAATGCCTATGCCCTCGCGAACTTCGTGGACTCATCCGGACTTGGCGTCGGACTGGGGACCGCGCGAACCTCGAGCTTCGTTATGGCGCTGCTATCCAATGTTGGATGGCCTGGGACTTTCCTCTTCGTCTGCTTCATGATCGCGGCGTTCGGACCTGCAAAGCATACACCACGATCGTTTTTCTCCGACAGCCGGATGGCCGCACGAAACGGCTGCTTTTGTCTCCTGATCGGGTCCTTGGTAGCAGGCCCGACCGTCGATCTGGGTTTGCCCTTCTTCATTCTGGCTGCCTTGGCCAGTTGCCGACCTGAAACCGCTGTCGACGAGGCATCCGCAAGAGTGCCAAGCGCGCAAGGGGCATAGATGATGGGGCATGAATGCTGGGCGCCTGCCGGCAGCCCTATTGATAGACGTGGAAGTAGTCGATCCGCATATGGGTCAGCAGTTCCTCAGGGCGCAACTGCGCGGGATAGGGAACATCGGATCGTAGCGCCAGGGTAAGCAATGGCCAGAAGGTGTCGCCCTGCATATCGAGCTCTCGCGCGCGCGTGATCTTCCATTTCGCTGGCAGTTTCGTCGCCATGTCGATGACCGGCACGCGTTCGAAATAGGGCGTGCAGAACTCGTCGGTCACCAAAATCCCGTAGCGGCAATACTGCCGGGTCATGTCAACCGGCGTTGGAACACCGGTAGAATCGTGGTTCTGTCCAGGCTCGCCCCATTCATGCAGATACGCGCCATAGAGATTAGGCTCCCAGCCCTTGTGCTCCACGACGTCGAGTTCGATGCTCGTTTTCGGAAAGAGGATACTGCGACCGTTCATCATCCAGAATGCCGGCCAGGTCAGAGGATGCCTGGGAAACAACATCCGGGCCTCGAAATAGCCTTTCCGCCAGGACTTCGAAATCTCGCCGCTGCGCTTGGCGGTTTTCAGATTTCCGGAGATCCATTGGAATTCGCGGAAAGAGTTTCCATAATAGTGCGGAACGCTCATGGTCCGACCAATATACTTTGCCGAAATCTGCAGCGCTTTGCCATCCGTCGCTGCCGCGTCGTCAACGATTGCATAGGGATTGAACCCCTCCTCGCCGTCGCGCCTTGCGAAAGCCGAGCGCCCGTAAAAACCGGGATCTGACTTTGTCGGTTTCGGCCCCGCATCCCAGACAGTCCAGTCGATATGGCCAAAGTTGTCGGCGAAGGTCAGCGTCCGCCCCGATACCGGATCAGCCTCGGTCGCCATCGCCCTGGAGGACGCTGCAAGTCCTAGCCCAAACTGAGCGCTGGAAAGCAGGAACGAACGGCGAGATATGTCCAAAGCCATGCAAACCTCTCTCAGGTCGGGAGCGCGCGATCGAACCCGGAGGCATACCGGATTGCGTTGGCATGTTGACTGACGACCCGCTCGGGACTGAACTGATCGACATAGTCCCTGCGGTACTGCGCGTGGGAACGCTCCTGCACCAGATTATCGCAGTAGTAATTCATGGCTTCCAGGAGACCATCGATACCGTCCATCGGCACCAGGCGGCCGAGCCGGTTGTCGACGAGGATATCGCTTGGACCGAACTCGCAGTTGGTCGATACCACCGGCAACCCGAAGCGCAAGGCCTCGCAGATCGCCAGGGACCACCCCTCCCAGCGTGACGATGAGACATAAATGTCGCTTGAGGCGAGTGCCGGGCTTGGATCCTCCGGATGGTGTTCGATGCTCACCAGATCAGCGAGTCCCAGCTCCTGAATGCTCTTGCGGAGCGCGGCTTCGCCACTGCCGTAGCCAACGATTTTCAGTCGCACGTTGCCACGTGACATGCGCAGCTTGTCGAACGCCGCCAGAAGGACATCCTGTCCTTTCTGGAAACTGAACCGTCCGACATTGACGAATGTGATCACATCGGGCGCGTCGCGGTCAGCCTGCATCGCGCTCGCAGCAAAGTGTCGAACGGGATTGGGCACCCAGTAGTGAGGCAGGCTGCTTTTGAACATGGCGCGAAAGGACTCAAGCTGCCTGGGAGAGGTGCCGAAGACGGAACTCAACCTCTTCAGGAAGAGGGCTTTCATCAGGAAGAAAAGAAGCTTTGCCTTGGTGTGGCTGCGCTCAAGTTCCGGGTTTCCATGCAGATGAACGGCAAACTTTCGCTTCAGGCCCAAGCAGGATGCCATGCAGATGACAGCCGGCTCGACCTGCGGCACGACGATCAGGTCATACTCCTTGCTGGCAATAACACGGCGAAACTGCCGCATCAGATCGAAACGGTTGCGCGCTATGGCATCGATCACCCGATAGGGCCTCGGATCCGTGGGACGATTATGATGGATGGTGGTATAGAGAACGTCGATGCTGAGATCGTCTCCATGCAGTTCGGATAGCTTCGAGCAAATCGTGTCGATGACGCGTTCCATACCAGCAAACGCGCACGTCCCGGGCTGGATATACAAAATTTGAAGCTTCCGCTCCCTGCCCATCAGCACAGGCTTGTCAGCCATCGTAAGCCTCCTCAATGAATAAAAATGCTTAAGCCAAAACTACATTATTATTTCTAGATACCAATATTTTTGTTGTTGCAAAACGCATTTTATTCACTGAATGTATTTCAGTAAAGACAATCATTAGTTTCTTCATAAAACTTATTATTATAACGCGAGAGGATCATAGAGATGTCACTGGCGGAAATCAGGTCATCTGTGGGGGACAGCACGCTGCCGCCTCTCCGTTGCGATATCTGTATCGTCGGATCAGGTCCCGCCGGCGTAACGCTTGCGGAGTCATTGTCAGGTACCAAGCTCCGCGTGATCCTGCTGGAAAGCGGAACGGGTGAGAGAAGCAATTTCGCCGACAGCCTGAACCAGATCGAGAATGTCGGTCGCCCCCGAGCCGAGCAATGGGCGGTACGCAACCGGATACTCGGGGGCAGTTCCCACACCTGGGGTGGGCGCTGCGGCGATTTCGACGACATTGACTTCGAAATGCGTGATTGGGTGCCGCATTCCGGTTGGCCATTCGATCGAGCCCATATGGAACCCTATCTCGATCGAAGCGCACGCTATCTGGGCCTGGCCCAAGGCAGCGGTTACAGCGACGAACGTTTCTGGCAGTTTGCCGGACGGCACCCACCCGATAACGACCTCGACAAGGAGGTGCTGATCCCCTTCTTCTGGCAGTTCAGCCGCGATCCCGAGGAAAGCTATCCCTACGAATATAGAAGATTTGGTCGGAACCTCGACAGGAAGTTAGGGTCGAACATCACCCTCGTGACAGGCGCGACCGTTTTGAAAGTCCATATCGAGGACACATCAAACTCGGTGAAATCCGTTGAATTCGCAACCCAGGACGGGCACAGCAAGCTGATCGCAGCGCCGGTTGTGATCCTGTGCTGCGGCGGAGTGGAAAACGCCCGCATACTGCTGAATTCCGACAGCCAAAACCCTCGGGGCCTCGGTAACGACTACGACCAGGTCGGCCGATATCTGATGGATCACCTACGCGGTCCAATCGGTTCTTTCGATGTCTCCACCACTGCGGCATTGCAGAAACGCTACGGCCGCTACAATGTCGACGGCAGGTTCTTCAGGGCCGGATTCCGTCTCAGCCCCACTGTTCAAAGACGAGAGCGCTTGCTGAACTGCGCAAGCTGGCTTGGCGAAATCCGAGCTCCAGACGATCCCTGGGATGCCTTGCGGAGGATCGTCGGCGGTGCTGGTCGACTTCCGAGCGACGTGTTCAGCGTGGTCTCGAACAGCAATCTTCTCGTTCGCGGGATCAAGGATCACTTTGCCGAAAAGAATGGGGTCCCACGGAAACTGTCTGCTCTGACACTGGAATGCATGATTGAACAGGTGCCCAACCCGGACAGCCGCGTCACGCTGTCGGAGAAGAGAGACCATCTTGGAATGCGCTTGCCCAAGGTCGACTGGAGAAGCAGTGTCAACGAGGCACGGAGCATGCATGCGATGGCGCACCTGACCGCAGGTGAGTTTGCGCGACTTGGACTTCCGATCCCCCAACTGGAACAGTGGGTGCTTGACAAGGCAGACTTGCCGGACAGTTTCGTCGATGTCGCTCACCCGACCGGAACCACGAGGATGTCGGCAGAGCCATCGTCTGGTGTCGTTGACGAAAACTGCCAAGTCCATGGCGTCCCGGGCCTCTATGTGTCTGGAAGTTCCGTGTTTCCGACCGCCGGACACTGCAACCCGACGCAGATGATCGTGGCCATGGCGGTACGCTTGTCGGATCATCTCGTTTCCAACGCGAGCGCCGGTTCCGACGAGCTGAGCGCAAGGGTGTTGGTCGATGCCGTCTGAAATGGGGATGAAGACGATACTTGTAACCGGTGCCACCGGGCGAATAGGCAAGGTCGTTGTCGACGACCTGCTCGAGCGAGGATATTCGATCAGGGCGGTGACTTCGAACCCCCGGACACTAGCCGAAATCCACGGCAGCGAACGGGTCCAGTGGCGACATTTCGACCTTTTGCGGGACACCGATTTCGACAGTCTCGTCGCCGGGTGCGTTGGCGTGATCCATCTGGCCGCCGTACTTGGCGACATGACTAAAATGAAAGCGGTCAATGTCGATGCCACGCGCATGCTTGCTGAAGCGAGCGAGAGACACAACGTTTCTGCCTTTTGCTATACCAGCTCCGTCTCGGTCTACGGGAGCGGGCGTCGACGGCATGTGGATGAAAAATCTCCGACCCTGACTGTTCAGCGCGACGACGGCTCCGAATATTTGGCGCTCGACTATGTCCGAATGTATGGACGGACGAAGCTTGAGGGAGAGATGGTCCTGAAAGATACCGCCAGGGCCGTTCGATATGTCATATTGCGACCGACAGTCGTTGTGAGCGTTGACGATCTGATTTCCATAAGGGCCTGGCCGCTCTCAAAGCGCCTTTTCGGCGCTCACCGACATGCCCATCATCTCTACGTCAAGGACCTTTCGGATGCACTCGTGTGGTTTCTGGAGCGAGGTCTCTCAGGCAAGCTAAAGCAGGGCTTGGTAGACACATTCAATATCGCGGAGGACGATTATGCACGACCTCGACATATTGATTTCATGCGCCGCGCATATGCTGCCAGTCATGATCGGCGGTTCCGCAGCATAGCGTTGCCCGGCGTGTTCGACTGGGCGCGCGATATCATGCGCCTGCGCCGCTTGTCTTTGCGCAACCCGCTCTGGCGGATGCGTTTCTCGACGGCCAAACTCGCCGCAACCGGCTACAGGTTCAGGTTCGGAATGGCATATGTAGAGCAGCAGGCAATTGATCAGTTGTCGGTAGAAAGCAGGGCCAGCAATACGCCGTCCGCATCACTTAAGAACCCGACTGCCGCGTAAGTACGATCGGCCCTTGCAAGGCTGTGTTAATCCTGCACGTGGTTGGAGCCCGTATCAAGCTTTCTGGCTTCATTCGCACGACGTGCGCATCGTATCCGGATACCATGCAGCACACCGTAGACGGAGACATAGCCGGCTTCCAGCGCGATGGCATACATTGCAGCCCATACAAACGATCCGACTAGCCCGTATCCCGCAACGACGCTCGCACAAACCGACCCCGCAATGAGAACGAACAGAACGACGCTGAATACGGCGACATGCAAACGTACCGCACAAACCGCACCGATGATCACTGCAAGGATCAGGGCGATGTACATATTTTAGTCAACCCTCGATTGCCGCAATAGAAAAGACGCGGAATCGAATATCACGGAAGGCGATCGGTACGCAAGGCAAAAGAAAACAGTGAATATACTTACTTAGTATACCCCTCTACAGTGCCGTTGTTTAAACCACTATTGGATGGCCTTCTCGGCCAGTTGGCTTGATAGGGGCGCATCTGCCCGCTCGACACGCAATATGTCGCCGGGAGCGATGGCGTCGTTGTCAGTAACCTTGAGGTTGCGCAGGACACCGCCAACATGCCTGTCTATCGAGATTGCGAATGTCGGGGAGCCATCGTTGTCGATGGCGGCAAGCGCGGCAGGCGAACGGTTTGCTATGTTTCTGAGGACCGCTCGCGTCGTCTGTGCCTTCTCGGTATTCAGTGCCAGCCGACCGCGGAGTTCCGACGCCTCCGTCAAGGCGTCGACGCGATACTTGTCCCGGACCTCGGAGGCGTCATGATCGAACTTCGCGAGATCCTGCTTGGTTTTCACGAGCGCGAGCGAAGTATCGAGGCTCCGGGCCTCGAGGTCTGCAAGGTTCTGGCTGGCGCCGATCTGCCTTGCCGACACCGTCAGCCCCTGCGAGACCAGCTTGTTGACGGAGTTCAGATCTTTCGTTGCCATATCGATCTGCTTCTCAAGCGAGATACTCTTCGCGGTCAGAACCTTGATCTGGTTAGCAGCCAGGATTTTCGACTGGCTGAGCGACTCGAGTTCGCTATCCATCGAACGGCGGCGGGTCTCGAACAAGGAGTTCTCTTCCTCCATCATTTTCGCAACCAGGGGATTTTCCGAGCGAGCGAGGAGATCAGTCGGGAAGGTAATCGTCTCGCTATCGCTCAGGATGGCATCGACCCTAGCCTTCCTTGCCGCAAGAGCCATCCTTTCGGCGTCCAGGCTGCGCAGATCGCCCTGGCTCAGCAATGCGTCCCGCTGGATACCCAGCGTATTGGGATCGGAAGGCCCCAGCCCCCCGGCCATGCTCAGCGCCTGGAGCACCGTCAACCCCGGGCTATAGCTATATTTCCCGGGGGTGGCGACGAGTCCGCTGATGAAGAAAGGTCGATAAGCCGCAACTTCGAGCGAGGCATTCGGCTTTTTCTGAAGGCCGACCTGCTTCTGCAGCCGCTCCCCGATTGCATCCGCGACCGCTTCAACGGTCCGACCAGCCGCTGGGATCGTTCCGACGATCGGAAGCGAGAGGTTTCCGCCAGCGGAGACCACGAATTCGCCCGACAGAGGCGTCCATTCGTAGGTCGTCCCCGTGCTCGGACGCCACTCGAAAACTCGAACCTTCAGCGTATCGAGAGGGCCGAGGACATACTCGTCCGCACGGGAACTGGTTACGAACCCGGCCACGATCATACTCGCGATGGCGATGACTGCCCCGACCTTCGCCGAGACATGCCTCGGTGCAACAATATGAGCGGAGGCGATTTTGCGGTTTCGGGAGGCTTTCGATATCCAGAATTTCATTGTCAGTTCAGCTCCAGCTCATTGACTTGCATTTCCGTCGAGCGGACCAATCGGGGACCGGAGTGTTCGCGATCTGGCCACTTTTTCGGAACCGTAAACGCCGTTTTCGCTCTCAGGCCCCTTCGAGAGTACGAACCAGCACCGGCGCCGGTCGGGGGCGCTCGGCAGGGCCTGAAATGCTTCTGGCAAGCGAACAAGCGGCAAAATCCGAGAACTTGTCGATGAACGCCTGGGTCTTGAATTCCCCTGCCCGCGCGACAGCATGAGCCGGATCGAAATCCATCGCCTCAAAACGCTCGATTGCATTGGTGACGGCATCGATCGACTGCTCGTCGAAGAACGTGCCAGTTCGGCCTTCGATCACTGTCTCGGTCGCACCTCCCTGCCCGAAGGCAATGACGGGTCGGCCGCTTGCCATCGCCTCGAGGGGAACGATCCCAAAATCCTCCTCCCCGGGGAATAGGAGGGCCCTGCAGCGGGCGTAATGGTATTTGAGGACATCGAAGGGCTGAGGGCCGAGAATTTTGACGGTAGGACCAGCGATTTTGCGCAGGTGTCCAAGCATCTCCCCTCCGCCGATAACGACGAGTTCGGCCTGCATCCGATTGCAGGCTTCGACTGCCAGATCGGGTCGTTTGTAGGCGACGAGTTCGCCGACCATCAAGTACTTGCTGCCAACCTCATCGGCTCCCACCGGCTGGAAGGCATCTGTGTCAACCGGCGGATGGATGATCTGGGCGTCCCTGCGGTAATAACGCTCGATCCGTTGCGCAACGGTGGCGGAATTCGCAACAAAACTATCAACCCGGCTGGATGTACCGACGTCCCATGCTCTCAGATAATGCGCAAAGGGCGGCATCAGCATTCGGGATAAGTATCCAGATCCGGAATAGTACTGGTTATACATGTTCCAGATGTATCGCATAGGCGAGTGGCAATAGCAGATGTGATGGGCCGATGAATTCGGAACAATCCCCTTGGATGGCCCGGATTCGCTGCTGATGACCAAGTCGTACTTGCTCAGATCCAGCTGCTCCAAAGCCATTGGCATGAGCGGGAGGTACTTTTTGTACAATCTCTTCGCATAGGGAAGATCATTGATAAAAGTCGTTTTAATTGTGCGAGCATTGAGAGCGACGGAGACAGCAGAGCTATCATACACGTGCGTGTAGATGTCCGCCTCGGGATAGATCTTGCAAAGGGCCTCAAGGACCTTTTCTCCCCCACGCATCCCAACAAGCCAATAGTGAATGATCGCAACGCGCATACTATGAAACCTTCCATTCTATTGAGCACTTCAAATACGATTACGAATCTCACTAGCAGTGATATATTTTATAATACTTATAGATACATATTATTACGCGAAATAGAATACAGATTTGCTATTTACATTTTTTATATTGGCTCATAACAAAAGTGTTGTCAAACAGTATACTAATTGTTAACTTTAATATGTATTCCGCAGTTGGGTTAGGTCACTATTAGTAGAGTCGATAAGGAGATACATATGGATGACGCCCAGATCGGCGCGGGGATGAGCCGGGGTCTTTCTTCTCCCTCGCGCCTCGGCAACATGGCTGCAACTTCGGAAGACGAAGCAACGCATCCAATGTCCTCGGGTTTGAAATACGCCCTCGACGTCCTGATCGCATCGATCGCCTTGATAGGCTTTGCCCCGCTTCTCGTGATGGTGGCGATCATCCTCCTCGTTCTGCAGGGGCGACCGATTTTCATCGCGCATCGACGAATTGGCCAAAACGGAGTCATGTTTCCGTGCCTGAAGTTTCGTTCCATGGTGAACAACGGCGATGAGGTTCTGGCGCGCCATCTGGCCGAAAACGCTCAGGCCCGGCTCGCTCGGATCGGTTGCGATCATAGCGATCTATGCTTTCGTTTCCGGTAAAGCGAGAATTACGCTGCTCATTCTGCTCGCGGTAGCGGCCTGCGCCTTGGGTCGGCCCGAGTATTCAGCTTTCATGGCTGGCGCTCTCCTGCGTGAGTGTCACGCAGCCGGACGGCTCACCGGATCGGGCTCTCTTGCAATCTTCCTATTCGCTATTGTCGTCGGAAGCTGGACAAAGGGGTTCGGAGATCGGATTGGGCTCAGCTTGCCCATGACATTCGCTTTGGGCGAGCCGCACAAATTCTGGCATACGCTCGCAGCTGTCGGGATGGTTTATTGCGCCATCGCCAGCGTCCCGATAAGCCGCTTTCTTTCAATCCGCCCGCTTATGTTTCTCGGGAGGATCTCGTTTGGCCTCTACCTGGTTCACGTTCCTCTCCTATACAGCCTCGGGGCGATTGGTTATCTCCAGTTCGGTCACGAAGGCCCCCTGGAATTGATGACGCTTGCAGTCTTGGCAATCTCAGTCTCGATCATTGCAGGTTACCTATTCACTGTAATCGTCGATGAACCCACAATTTCCGGACTGGCTAAACTCGATCGCCTCCTGCACGGGCTTGGTCCCGATGGACGCCACACACGAGGTCGAACCGGCAATCTGAAAACTCCCGGTTAAGCTTCCTTGACGTGAATATGACTGCCGCGGATGGTTGGCAGCGGCACGGAAAGTAGAGCGTCTGTCTCCTAAGGATGAACCAAATCAATTATTTAACAGACATCCTTCCCGGATTGACGGGGGTGGCGTCGTCGACTAAGTTCAGGAAAATGGTAAGGCGACCGACCTTTAATCAGTAGGTCGAGGGTTCGAACACCCTGCACTCTCACCATTTATCCAGATATTTTGGTGAAACTTGACGCTGGCGAAGATGGACGTTTGATGTTCCCCGGTCTTCCACCCGCATCCAATAATGTGAAATTCCTGCGATGATGAACAACCCCTGGGCAAAACCTGTCGTAGTCCTGATTGGCGAGCCGCCGGTCGAAACGACAGTCGAAACGACCCAAGCTGCGGCCTGGGCGATGATCGAGGACTGGCCTGTCGAAGACGGTCCGCTGATCGACCGTGCGCTGATCGTGTGCGCCGAAGTGGATGGTGGAAAACGCAAGCCGGAAGACGCCCGTGCGGCCTTCGTCGCTGCTGCCGAGGAAGCGGGCATCCTCGTCAGCGCCTGAGACCAATAGCTGCCTATTGGTCGCTTTCCGCTTACTCGTCACGGAACGTGTGGTTGATCTGATCCATCATCGGCTTGGTCAGATAGGAGATGACCGACCGGTCGGCGACCTTGATAAACACCTCCGCAGGCATTCCTGGATAGAGCGACAGGCCCTGTAACCGCGCGATATCGCCTGCATCAGGCGCAATCCGCACGATATAGGAGGCAGCGCCGCTACGCTGATCGACAACTGAATCGGGCGAGATCGACGAAATCTTGCCCTGGACTTCAGGCGTGGTCTTCTGGTCGAAAGCGCTGAAGCGGATGTCGACGCTTTGTCCCACGCTCAATTGGTCGATGCTGCGCAAAGCGACCTTCGCCTCGACCGTCAGGCTGCGCGTCTCCGGCGACAGAAGCATCAGCGCCTCGCCCGGATTGGCAACGCCGCCCACCGTGTGCAGCGCCAGCTGATAAATGTAACCGTCAAGCGGTGCGCGAACGTCGAGACGGTCGAGCTGGTCCTGTATGGCGATACGGCGTTCTTCTGATTCGGCGATCTTTGCCTCGACATCGGTCAGGTCACGCGCGTTTTCCGTCTGTCTGTCTTCGTCGAGCTGCAGGATCTGCAGGTTGATCTCGTTGATGCGGCCATGCGCCTGCGCCCGCGTCGCGATCATCCGTCCGCGATTGCCGTCAAGCTCGGCGCGCTGGCGCTTCAGCGTGTTGACACGCTGCATCGTCACGAGCTGCTTTTCGTAGAGCGAGCTGATTGCCGTGTGTTCCTCATCGATCAGCACGATCGAATCGTCGATCGACTTGATCTGCAGCGTGGCACCCTCAATTTCTTCGGCCAGTTGGCTCTTCCGCTCGGCGAGCTGCTTCTTCATACCCTCGAGCGAGGCGCGACGGCTGAGGAAGAACTGCTGTTCGCCTTCGATCAGGATGCGGTTCGTCTGGGAATTGATACCCGCGGCCTCGGCTTCCTTGACCGTGAAGTTCTCCTCACCTCGGCGTTCCGCCTGCAACCGCGCGCGCCGCGCGTAAAGCTGTGCCAGCGTGCTGTTGGTAATGCCGAGATTGGACTTGAGCGACGTACCATCCAGCCGCAGCAGGACGTCCCCCGCTTTGACATGCGCGCCTTCCTTCACGAGCAGCTCGGAGACAATACCGCCGGTCAGGTGCTGCACCTTCTTGGCATTGTCCTCGATCACGACACTGCCTTCGGCCACCACCGCATTCGACAATGTCGTGCTGAGTGCCCAGCCGCCGATGCCGCCGACAAGCAACACGCTTAACGTCGATACGAGCAGGATATGGCGCTTCAGCGAACGCTCGGCTGTTGTCATCTTGAGACCTATTGCCTTATCTGTTCCGGGCTTTCCCCGACGACCTTGAGCGGCGAACTTCTCTCGTTCGGCTGGTTCTCGCGCCGAAGCACCTTCGAGAGCACCTCGTCCTTCGGTCCGAAGGCCGCAAGACCACCGTCCTTCATCATCAGCACGAAATCCACGGCCGCGAGTGCACTCGGGCGGTGCGCGACCACAATCACGATGCCCCCGCGTTTGCGGATGCCGATGATCGCGTCCGTCAGCGCGACCTCGCCTTCCGAATCGAGATTGGAATTGGGCTCGTCCAGAACAACCAGAAACGGCTTGCCGAACAACGCACGCGCAAGCCCGATGCGTTGGCGCTGACCGGCCGAAAGCATGGAACCACTCAAGCCAATATCGGTATCATAGCCGTTCGGCAGGCGCAGGATGAGGTCGTGGACGCCCGCAGCCTTTGCCGCCTCAATGACATCGGCCGCATCAGGGTTTTCACGAAACCGCGCAATGTTGTCCGAAACGCTGCCCGCAAAAAGTTCGATCTCCTGCGGAAGATATCCGAGATGGCGACCACGGTCCTCGTCGCTCCACTGGTCGAGCGCTGCGCCATCCAGCCTGACACTGCCGCGATAGATCGGCCAGACGGCCGTCAGAGCCCGCACGAGCGATGATTTGCCGGATGCACTCGGTCCGATCACGCCGAGAGCGCTGCCGGCCTGAAGCGTAAACGATACATTGGAAATCACCAGTTTCTGCAGCCCAGCCGGGCCGCTCGAAAGGCTCTCCACCGCCAGACTTTGCTTCGGTGCGGGCAGCGACAGAGGCATATCGGCCTCCGGCAGCGCGTTCAGCATATGCCGCAACCGTTTCCAGGCCTGCTGGGCCGAAACGAAGCCGCGCCAGTTTGCAATCGCCTGCTCGACCGGGGCAAGCGCGCGGGAGGTAAGGATGGACGACGCGATGATGATGCCGCCGGATGCCTGGTTTTCGATGACGAGCACCGCGCCGACGGCAAGGACTGCCGATTGCAGCGCTATGCGAAAAATCTTGGTAACGGACAGGTATCCGTTCGAGGTATCGGAATTGGTCTGATAGCTGCTGCGATAGTTGGCGTTTGTCGCAGTCCATTGCCGTGAGAAGTCGTTTGCCATGCCCATGGCCTCAATGACTTCGGCATTGCGTTGTGCCGCCGAAAGAAAGGCGCTGCGCTGGCCGGTCAGTTCGTGCACTTTCTTGGCGGAAACCTGCGTGCTGCGGTTGGTGAGGTAGGTGAGCACCATCAGGATGAGCGCCCCACCGACTGCCATATAGCCGATGACCGGATGAAACAGAAAACAGATGGCGACATAGAACGGCAGCCACGGCAGGTCGAAAAAGGCCGGCGGCCCCGCGCTCGAGACAAACGAACGGACCTGGTCGAAATCCTTCATGATCGAAAGACCGTCGATCGACGCCTTCGTCTTGACCGGCGCCTTGAGCATCATCTTGAAAACCCGCGACCCCATCGTATCATCGATGATGCCGGCAATCCTTGTCAGCATGCGGCTGCGGGTAAGCTCGAATGCGCCTTGAAATAGATACAGCATCAATGCCAGCAAGCTGAGCGCGATCAGCGACGGGATGCTGCGGCTTGGGATGACGCGATCATAGACCTGCAGCATGAAGAATGAGCTGGTGAGATAGAGCACGTTGACCAGTCCGCTCGCGACCGCGACCGCAACGAGACCGGTTCTGCTCCGCGCAATGGCTTCGCTCATCGGATCTTTGGAGGCTTGCCGTGGGGATCCCGAAGCGGTTTCGGCCATAATGCGCAATCCTGATGCAGGGATCACACCTATTACCCGTAACGGGTTTAAAGTTCAATAAAGCCGCGCGGCAGACAGATCGCTCCGGCACAAGTGCCCCGCTCTCGTCCAAGGACGTGCCGGGCCAAACCATTTGTCAATCAACAATCCGCAAAGTTCTCAAATCGGCGGCTATCACGAATTGGTTTACGGAACCTTACTTCAGGACCGCCGTTCTGAGGGCAAAGGAGTCTCAGCATGAGAATAGTCTTCGTCGCTCTTATCGGTTCGGTCCTCAGTATTCTGGTGTTCAAGTATTCTGATCACTCGCTTGGCGATACGGAAATACTCGCGTCTCCGACACAGCTGTCGGCTGCCAACTAGGATCATCCCAAGGAGGACAAGGACCGGCTTACTTCATCGCGATCTCAAGCGATCGCATCACGAGAGGAAGTGCAAGCATGACCATGCGTAATATTTTGCTGGTGTGTTGTTCAGCTGCTGTTGGTGCCGTCTTTGTAATTCTTGTTGGCATTCCAAGCACGCCTGTTGCGCACGAGAAATCCGCTCGCTTGAGTGGCGCCGCGACTGAAACGGCTTTTCTTCCCGAGCGCTTCGGGGTCCCCCATCCAACCCGTTAAAATTTTTGATGCGTAAACAAAAAAGGCCGGCGTCAGAAACGCCGGCCTTTTTGCATGCTGAATTGCTTCAGTGGATCGGCTTGCCGCCGTCTTCTTCTTCGAACGTCACTGCGACGTCACCATCTGCAGAGAGACGAACCTTGTCGCCTTCGACATCGGCAACGAGTTCAAGCGAAATGAAATGGTGATGGCCTTTATGGCTCCCCTCACCGCTATCCTTCTTGGTCAGCTTGATACGGTTTCCTTCAACGCGGTCGACCGTTCCGATGTGGACGCCGTCCGCACCGATCACTTCCGCATGTTCCTTGATAAGGGCGACATCGATCATCTGAGTTCTCCTTTGTGTGTTCAGCCATAACGCACAACCGAGAAGTTCGATGCAGTGCCCCCGATACATTACCGACATTTAAGTTGGCCACCGGCTGCTTTCATGCGAATGCCTCGTTCCAGAGTTGCAAAGCCGCGGTTTCGACGCGATCCCTCGCTAGACCGGAACGGCTCGCGCTATTTCCACCGCATCGAGGATAGCCATTGAACGTCCAGTCCACTCCCCCAGCCAGCCGTAAACAGGATGCGCCTGATCTCGCCGCGATCCTTGCGTCTTCGGGCAAGCGGAAAAAGCGTGGACGTTGGTTTGTCTGGCCTCTCCTCATCCTCATCGCCGCCGCAGCCCTGCTGGCTTATTCTTATTTCGGCAGCAGCGGCCCACGATACGATTACACGACGCAGGCCGCAAAGCGCGGAGACCTTGCGGTAGTTGTCACGGCAACCGGTTCCGTCCAGCCGACCGATCAGGTGGACATATCGAGCGAGCTTTCCGGCACGGTCCGAAAAGTCAACGTGACCTATAACAGCGCGGTCAAGGCTGGCGATGTGCTGCTTGAACTGGATACCAGCAAGCAGGAGGCGGACGTGCAAAGCGCGCGCGCGCAACTTGCGTCCGCGAAGGCCAATGTCCTGAAGGCAGAGGCAGAAGCGGCTTCCGCGAAGATTTCATTCGACCGCCTGACGGCACTCGTCGCCAATCGCATTTCCAGCCAGCAGGATCTGGATGCGGCGCGCTATGCCTACGAATCGGCGGTTGCGACGAAGGACATCAATCAGGCCGCGATTCTGTCTGCCGAAGCAAGCCTGAGGCTCGCCGAGGTTAACCTCGGCAAACTGACGATCGTATCTCCGATCGACGGGATCGTGCTGACCCGCGAAGTCGATCCCGGTGCAACGGTCGCCTCGTCGCTCAATGCACCGGTCCTCTTCACAATCGCCGGCGACCTCAAGCGCATGGAACTCCAGGTCTCCGTCGACGAGGCGGATGTCGGCCAGGTCAAGGACGGGCAGCCTGCGCGCTTCTCGGTAGACGCCTATCCGGAGCGGAGCTTTCCGGCCACAATCGAAACCGTCCGGTTCGCCTCCGAAACCGTGTCCAACGTCGTGACCTATAAGGCGATCCTGACCGTCGACAATGCCGATCTGCTGCTGCGGCCGGGCATGACCGCCACGTCAGACATCACGGTCCAGTCGGTCAAGGATGCGCTGCTTGTCCCGAACGCAGCGCTTCGCTACTCGCCGGCCGCCACCGCACGGCAGCACGGCAATGTCCTCTCCCGGCTGTTCTCGCCGCCGCGCCCGCCCCGCAACCGCAATCGTGGCGAACAGGCAGCGAATAACACCCGCGCCGTTTGGGTGCTGCGCAACGGCGAAGCCCAGCGGGTGCCCGTTGAAACCGGACCGACCGATGGCCAGTTCACGGTTCTGAAATCCGGCGAAATCCGCGACGGCGATGAACTGGTGACGGATGCCGTCGCAAGGGCGCAGTGATGGACCTCGCCGTCACGCCTGCCCCCCTCATCGCATTCGACAAGGTCTCGAAGTTCTACGGGCGCGGCGAAGCGACGATCCGGGCGCTGGACCAGATCGACCTTGCCATATCGGCCGGGGAATTCGTGTCGATCATGGGACCCTCCGGTTCGGGCAAGTCGACAGCGATGAACATTATCGGCGGGCTCGATATCCCCTCATCCGGCGAGTTTCTATTTCAAGGCGTTCCGACATCAGATTTCAGCCGCGAGCAGCGGACACTTCTGAGACGCCACATGCTGGGCTTCGTGTTCCAGGGGTTCAATCTTCTGGCTCGCACATCGGCCGTCGAAAACGTCGAGCTCCCGCTCGTCTATCGCGGCATGGCGCACAAGGAGCGGCGTGAGCGCGCAACTGCGGCGCTGGCGCAGGTCGGCCTCGACGGACGCGAAGGCCATACCACCCAGGAACTGTCAGGTGGTCAGCAGCAGCGCGTCGCGATCGCCAGAGCCATTGTCACCGATCCGGCCGTCCTTCTCGCCGACGAGCCGACCGGCAATCTCGACACCAAGACCAGCATGGAGATCATGGATCTGATCACCCGGCTCAACCGCGACAACGGCATTACCGTCATCATGGTCACCCATGAGGAAGACATCGCAGCCTACGGGTCGCGTCTCTTGCGCTTTACCGATGGTCACCTCGTCTCCGACGAACCCAATCTCGAAAGGGCAAGCCATGCTGCTGGAAGCCGCTAAGCTCGCCTGGCGGGCAATCAGCCGCAATCTGCTGCGCTCCTTTCTCACCGTCCTTGGCGTCGTGATCGGCGTCGCAGCCGTGATCGCCATGGTGACGATCGGCAACGGGACCACGGCCAAGGTGCGCGATGAACTCTCCCGTCTCGGCACAAACACGCTGTTCATTCGCCCCGGTCAGTGGGGACCGGGCCGCGCGAGCACGGAAGCCAAGCGCTTCTCCGACAAGGATGTGCTGGCGATCAAGGAACAGATCTCCGGCCTTCGGGGCGTCGCACCGATCAATCGCGGGACAGCCACGGTCATTGCCGGCGGCGCCAACCATTCGTCGAGCGCTGTCGGCACCACCAACGACTATTTCATCGTGCAGGATTGGGATATGGCGCTCGGCCGCAATTTCAATCCGAACGAAGATCGGGGCAGCCATGCCGCCTGCATCATCGGAGAGACCGTCCGCAAGCAATTGTTCGGCGCCGCTAACCCGGTGGGACAGCTGATCCGTGTCAGCAACATCGCCTGCCCCGTCGTCGGCGTGCTCGCGGTCAAAGGTCAGTCCGGCATGGGCGACGACCAGGACGATACCGTCATCATGCCGCTGAAACTGCACCAGCGGCGGATCGGTGGAACGACGACGATCTCCAGCATCGTTATCTCTGCCCAGGACGGCGTCTCGACCGCCAAGGTCCAGTCGGACGTCGAAGGCCTCTTGCGCGAGCGGCGGCGCATCGCGATCGGACGCGATGACGACTTCTCCGTCAACGACATGTCGCAGATCGCGGCGGCGATGACGGGCACGACGGTCCTGCTGACGGGCCTTCTCGGCGCCGTTGCTGCCGTCAGCCTCTTGGTCGGCGGTATCGGCATCATGAATATCATGCTGGTCTCGGTCACCGAGCGCACCCGTGAGATCGGCATCCGGCTGGCGATCGGCGCGCTCGAAAGCCAGGTTCTCCGGCAGTTCCTCGTGGAGGCCGTGATGCTGTCGATCTTCGGCGGCGTGACGGGCATCATAACAGGCCTTGCACTCGCCTACGGCGTCGTCAGCTTTCTTCAGGTGCCGTTCGTTGCCAGCCCGACGATCATCCTGATGGCCTTCGCCTTTTCGGCCGCGATCGGCATGATCTTCGGCTACTTCCCGGCCCGACGGGCAGCCCAGCTCAACCCCATCGAGGCGCTACGCCACGAATAGACAGCGCAATAAAAAAGGGCCTCGCGGCCCTTCTTCTTGAAGTCTAAAAAGTTGACGTCAGGCAGCCGGAGATTGCGCGGTGCGCTGCTGCGCAAGCGCCGCCAGATCGGCAGGCTTCAGTTCGACCGATTCGCCGCAACCGCAGGCCGAAGTCTGGTTCGGGTTCACGAAGGTGAAGCCGGACCGCATCTTGGTCGTCTCGAAATCCATCTGGGTGCCGAGCAGGTAAAGAACGGCCGAAGGCTCGATCCACACCTTGGCGCCGTCCCGCTCGATCAGGTCGTCCTTGGCATTCGGCACAGTCACGAGATCGATCGTGTACTCCATGCCGGCGCAACCGCCCTTCTTGATACCGACGCGCAAGCCGAGCGCATCAGGACCGGAGTTCGAGGTGATCTGGTTGACGCGCTGTGCAGCAGCGTCGGTGATCGTCATGACAGCAAAGCCCATGGCATTCTTTCCTTCCACGACCGGGTTCAAGGCCCGGTGTTTCTAGACCTGGTGTTTCGAGAGTAAGTCTCGTGAGTCCAACTTAGTACCGGTGCCTTAACCGATCAATACCACCCGACAGCAACCTGCGCCTCTTCGGACATCCGCTCCGGCGTCCACGGCGGATCGAAGGTCATCTCGACCTCGACGCCGGACACGCCTTCGACGGCGCCGACGGCATTTTCCACCCAGCCTGGCATTTCTCCGGCAACCGGGCAACCGGGCGCTGTCAGCGTCATCATGATCTTCACCATCCGGTCGTCTTCAATATCGACCTTGTAGATCAATCCGAGTTCGAAGATATCGGCCGGAATTTCCGGATCATAGACGGTTTTCAAAGCCGCGACGATGTCGTCGGAAAGCCGCGCTACCTCGTCTTCGGGAATGGCGGACTGGATGATCCCCTCGCGGGCATCCCATTTCGGTATCTGGTCGTCCATAGCCTTCAAAAGTCCTTCAGGAAAAGAAATCGCGGGCGTAGTCGAGTGCATCTGCCAACGCATCCACTTCGGCCCGGGTATTGTACATGCCGAAGGATGCACGGCATGTGGAGGTAACGCCGAAGCGTTTCAAGAGCGGCATGGCGCAATGGGTTCCGGCTCTCACCGCCACACCGCGCCGGTCGATGACCATCGAGATGTCATGCGCATGAATGCCGGCAAGCTCGAACGAGAAGATGGCCCCCTTGCCGGGCGCGTTGCCGATGATCCTCAGCGAATTGATCGCACTCAGACGCTGGGTGGCATAGGCGGTCAGATCCGACTCGTGCTTTGCAATCGCATCACGGCCCACCCTGTCCATATAGTCGAGCGCATGACCGAGACCGATCGCCTGAACGATCGGCGGAGTGCCGGCCTCAAACCGGTGCGGCGGCTCGTTGTAGGTGACGAAATCTTCGGCCACGTCGATGATCATCTCGCCACCGCCCATGAACGGCCGCATCTCTTTCAGACGGTCCGCCTTGCCGTAGAGAACGCCGATACCCGAGGGACCGTAGAGCTTGTGGCCGGTCATCACGAACCAGTCGCAGTCGATATCGCGAACATCGATCGGCATATGGACGGCGCTCTGGCTGCCGTCGACGAGAACGGGAATGCCGCGCTCGTGCGCGATACGGCAGACTTCCTTCACAGGAACCACCGTACCAAGCGCATTCGACATATGGGTGATGGCGACCAGCTTGGTCTTGTCCGTCAGCGCCTTTTCGAAGTCGTCGAGATGAAAGGCACCGTCGTCATCGACCGGGATCCAGACGATCTTCGCACCCTGGCGTTCGCGAATGAAGTGCCACGGCACGATGTTGGAATGGTGCTCCATGATGGTGATGACGATCTCGTCGCCTTCACCGATATGCGGCATTCCATAACCGTAGGCGACGGTGTTGATTGCCGCCGTGGAATTGCTGGTGAAAATGATTTCGTCGACGGAACCGGCGTTGAGGAAACGGCGCACCTTTTCGCGCGCCGCCTCGTAGGCATCCGTTGCAGCATTGGAGAGGTAGTGAAGGCCGCGATGCACATTCGCATACTCGTTCGAGTAGGAATGCGCGATCGCGTCGATCACGGCCTGCGGCTTCTGGGCAGACGCCCCGTTGTCCAGATACACCAGCGGCTTGTTGCCATGCACCATGGTCGAAAGGATCGGGAAATCCGTTCGGATCGCTTCGACGTCGTAAGCTGTCGCAGGTGTGATCTGGTCCATGTCATGCCTCATTTGCGGACGCGCGCCTGATAATCAGGCGTGCTTTTCGAGCCAGTCGGAGATGACGCCTTCCAGCGCTTCGACGAGCTTTTCTTCTTCCAGTTCCTCGACAATCTCCGCCACGAAGGCGTTGACCAGCATGGCCCGTGCCCTGTTTTCCGGAACGCCGCGCGCCATCAGATAGAAGAGATGGTTGCGGTCGATATCGGAGACCGTGGCGCCATGGCCGCAGATCACGTCGTCGGCGAAGATTTCCAGCTCCGGCTTCACCGAGAAATCGGCGTCGTCGGACATCAGAAGCGTATTGCACGCCATCTTCGCATCGGTCTTCTGCGCGTCCGGGGCAACCTTGATCATGCCCTGGAACACACCGCTCGCCTTGTCGAACAGGACGTTGCGGATGATTTCCGTGGAGCTCGTATGCGGAACGTTATGGCCGAGAACCATGGTCACGTCCGTATGGGTATCGCCACCGAGCAGGTTGACGGCACGCAGCGTGAACTCCGATCCCTCGCCCTGAACCTCGACGCGAAGCTCCTGGCGCACCAGCTTGCCGCCGGCGTTGACGATGAACAGTCGCAGCTTGGTATCGGTACCGAGCGATATGCGGATCTGACCGAGATGAGTGTCGTCAGCCCCTTGCGTCTGGAGGATGATCCAGGTGATCTCAGCGCCGTCCTGCAGCGTCAGGTCACTGATCGAGGACACGAGTGCCGCATCATCAGTCACCGCGCAGTGACGCTCGATGATCGTTGCCTTGGACCGCGCTCCGAACACCGCCGGAAACCGCGTATGGACCTGACCGGCACCGTGAACCGCCTGCAGCTCGATCGGCTGCTCGACCGAGACGTCTGCCGGTACGGAGAGCGCGAAGCCGTCCCGCACGAAGCTGCCGTTGATGCGAGCGATCGCGTCGTCCTTGTCGAACGCCGCAAGCCCAGCCACGGCCGAACCATCGGCAAGCTGGTCCCTAAAGACCGAAAGCTCGACGCCATCGATCGTCGCGCGGTTGTCCGCTACGCCCTGAACGATCGACAGGACTTTCGCCCCTTCGACCAACGGCGCGACCGGTTGAACCGATACGCCGCCGACGACACGCTCTGGAACAGAGCGCAGCAGGTTCTTCAGATCCGTGTAGTGCCAGGACTCGATGCGTCGCGTCGGCAGGCCCGATCGCTTCAGATCATCGAGAAGACGATCGCGGGTTCCCGTGACGGCACCGTTACCCGGCAGTTCGCCAACCTGGGCCGCAAAAGCCTCGACGAGCGCCGTTTCGGCGGCCGTCAGCCGGACGGGCTGATTGATTTGCATGTTCATGCCAAATTCCTTCCCGCGTCTCAGGCTGCTCTGCCGATGATGTCCGCGTAGCCATTGGCCTCGAGTTCGAGCGCCAGCGCCTTGTCACCGGTGCGGATGATCTGGCCCTTGTAGAGAACGTGGACCGTATCAGGCACGATGTAGTCGAGCAGGCGCTGGTAGTGGGTGATGACGATCGTCGCACGATCCGGCGACTTCAGCGCGTTCACACCGTCAGCCACGATCTTGAGCGCATCGATATCGAGGCCGGAATCGGTCTCATCGAGCACGCAGAGCAAAGGCTCAAGCAGCGCCATCTGCAGGATTTCTGCACGCTTCTTCTCGCCGCCGGAAAAACCGACATTGAGCGGACGCTTCAGCATGTCCATGTCGATCTTCAGCTCGGCAGCTGCTTCCTTGACGCGTCGGATAAAGTCCGGCGTCGTCAGTTCGGCTTCGCCGCGCGCCTTGCGCTGCTCGTTCATGGCCACCTTGAGAAACTGCATGGTAGCGACGCCCGGGATTTCGACCGGATACTGGAAGGCGAGGAAAATGCCCTTGGAGGCACGCTCCGCCGGATCGAGCTCCAGAATGCTTTCACCGTTCAGAAGAACTTCTCCCTCGGTGACTTCATAATCCGGACGGCCCGACAGGATGTAGGACAGCGTCGACTTGCCGGAACCGTTCGGCCCCATGATGGCAGCAACTTCGCCAGCCTTCACGGTCAGGTTCAGGCCACGGATGATTTCGGTGCCGTCTTCGGCAATGCGGGCATGCAGGTTTTTGATCTCAAGCATAGGTCTATCTTTCCGGATACTCTTTAGTGACGCGCCAGGCGCGCTATTCAAATGACAGGCCGATCAGCCGACGGAGCCTTCGAGCGAAATCCCGATCAGCTTCTGCGCTTCGACCGCAAATTCCATCGGCAGCTGCTGGATGACATCCTTGACGAAGCCGTTGACGATCAGGGCGATCGCTTCTTCTTCGGGAATGCCGCGCTGCATGACGTAGAACTTCTGGTCGTCGGAAATCTTCGAGGTCGTCGCTTCGTGCTCGATCTGGCCCGACGAGTTCTTCACGTCGATATAAGGCACGGTATGCGCACCGCACTTGTCGCCGATCAGAAGCGAATCGCAGTTGGTAAAGTTGCGGGCGTTCTCAGCCTTGCGATGGATCGAAACCTGACCGCGATAGGTGTTCTGCGAAACGCCGGCAGAAATACCCTTCGAGATGATGCGGCTCGACGTGTTCTTGCCGAGGTGGATCATCTTGGTGCCACTGTCGATCTGCTGGTGACCGTTCGAAACGGCGATCGAGTAGAACTCGCCGCGGCTGTCGTCGCCACGCAGGATGCAGGACGGATATTTCCAGGTGATCGCCGAACCGGTCTCGACCTGGGTCCAGGAAATCTTCGAACGGTGGCCGCGGCAATCGCCACGCTTGGTGACGAAGTTGTAAATGCCGCCCTTGCCCTGGGCATCGCCCGGGTACCAGTTCTGAACCGTCGAATACTTGATCTCGGCATCGTCGAGAGCAACGAGCTCAACCACTGCGGCATGCAGCTGGTTCTCGTCGCGCTGCGGCGCCGTGCAGCCTTCGAGATAGGACACGTAAGCGCCTTCCTCGGCAATGATCAGCGTGCGTTCGAACTGGCCGGTGTTCTTCTCGTTGATACGGAAGTAGGTCGACAGCTCCATCGGGCAGCGAACGCCCTTCGGTACGAACACGAACGAACCATCGGTAAACACCGCGGCATTCAGCGTGGCGTAATAGTTGTCGGTGGCCGAAACGACGGTGCCCAGATACTGCTTGATCAGGTCCGGATGCTCGCGGATGGCTTCCGAGATCGACATGAAGATCACGCCGGCCTTCTGAAGTTCCTTCTTGAAGGTCGTGACAACAGACACGGAATCGAACACCGCATCGACGGCAACCCGCGGCTTGTCGACGCCCGCAAGGATTTCCTGCTCGCGCAGCGGAATGCCAAGCTTTTCATAGACGCGCAGCAGCTCGGGATCGACTTCCTCAAGCGACTTCGGACCGGACGTGGTCTTCGGCGCGGCGTAGTAATAGAGATCGTTGAAGTCGATCTTGGGATAATCGACGCGCGCCCAGGTCGGCTCTTCCATCGTCAGCCAGCGCTTGTAGGCGTCGAGACGCCATTCAAGCATCCATTCGGGCTCCTGCTTCTTGGCGGAAATGAAGCGGATGATGTCTTCCGAAAGGCCCTTGGGCGCCTTGTCCACTTCGATGATGGTTTCGAAGCCGTATTTGTACTGATCGATATCGATCCCACGGACCTGATCGATTGTTTCCTGGACAGCTGGCATGTTCATTCTCCAAATCTTGCCGGCTCAAATTCCGGCAATTCTGTCATGTCTCCGGAAGGCTTTGTTCCCCCCGTATGTAGGCGCCAAAAGGCGGTTTTCACACCTTTAGGCAAGTAGAAAGTTCCGCTCTCTCAAATTAGAGCGCTGTTACGCCGCAACGCCTTGGGCCTTGCGACGGGATGCGATTTTGGCAAATGCCGCAACCGCACGCGTAATGTCTTCGTCTGTCGTGTCGGGGCCGAGCGAGATGCGCAGGGCACCCAGCTGTGGATCCCGGCCCATCGCCGTCAGCACATGACTCTCGCCGACCTTGCCCGAAGAGCAGGCCGAACCGGCCGAAAGCGCGATGCCCTCGATATCGAAGGCGATCTGACCCGTTTCCGCCTTCAGCCCAGGCAGGGTGAAGAAGCAGGTATTGCCGACGCGGGAAACATCCGCCCCGTGGATCATCACATCGGCAGCAGCCTTGCGCATCTCGCCTTCGAGCCGATCCCGCAACGCGCCGATACCGGTATTGCGCGCATCGAGGTCTTCGCTCATCGCCGCAGCCGCCGCGCCGAAGCCGACGATCGCGTGAAAATTCTCGGTCCCCGAACGGTGACCCTTCTCCTGCCCGCCGCCGCGTATCAGCGGCTTCGGCATCAACACTTCGCCGCGCGAAATCAGGGCGCCGACACCTTTCGGTCCGCCGATCTTGTGCGACGAGATCACGATGAAGTCGGCATCAAGCCTGACGATGTCGACCGGGATGCGACCGACGGCTTGCACCGCATCCACAACCAGAAGCCCGCGATGCCTGTGGACGATCTCTGCAGCCTCCGCCACCGGCTGGATCACGCCCGTCTCGTTATTGACCAGCATCAGCCCGACCATCGGAAGACCGAGTGAATGGTCATGCGCCGCCAACAGAGTTTCCAGCGCCGAAAGATCCGCGATGCCTGTGGGCGTCACCGGTATATCGATCACCTGGGCAGGATCAAACCTGCCACCTTCCCGGATCGCCGGATGCTCGATCGCCGAAATATAGAGAGCGCCGATCGCGACCGGCGAACGGCCCATCCTGTAGTCAGGCGTCAGAACGTGGTTCGATGCCTCCGTCGCACCGCTGGTAAAGGTAACATGCGCGGGATCTGCGCCGACCAAGGCCGCAACCTGGCGCCGCGCCTTGTCGACGGCCGCGCGCGACAACCGGCCCTCACCATGCACCGACGATGCGTTGCCGGGAAGCTGAAGTGCCTCCAGCATCGCAGCACGCGCCGGCGCACTCAAAGGTGCCGTCGCGTTCCAGTCAAGATAGGTGCGGTTCAACGCCATTGCCTGATCAGATTCCGTCCCTAATTACCGTTGGGTCTCATCTAGGGTTGCCGCAGGCCGCATTTTTCTTGAAATTCCGGCCACGCTTGCCTTAAGAGACATCGCATCGGGCGCTGCCAAGGCGGCCCCAATTTCGAATGGTTCTAAACTGGGTTTTAGAAAAGCTGAGCGGCTTCGTCAAGTCAAACTCGACGGAAGAACCGTGGATAGCAACCCAGTCTGGCATCAGATCACGTTTGACCGACCGGAGTACCGATGCCCGAAGTGATTTTCAACGGCCCTGCAGGCCGCCTGGAGGGCCGTTATCAGCCTTCCAAGGAAAAGAGCGCGCCGATCGCCATCATCCTGCATCCGCATCCGCAGTTCGGCGGCACGATGAACAACCAGATCGTATACCAGCTCTTCTACATGTTCCAGAAGCGCGGTTTCACGACGCTCCGCTTCAACTTCCGTTCGATCGGACGCAGCCAGGGCGAATTCGACCACGGCGCCGGCGAACTGTCCGACGCAGCCTCGGCACTAGACTGGGTGCAGAGCCTGCATCCGGATTCGAAAAGCTGCTGGGTCGGCGGTTATTCCTTCGGCGCCTGGATCGGCATGCAGCTTCTGATGCGCCGCCCGGAAATCGAAGGCTTCATCTCCGTTGCGCCGCAGCCGAACATCTACGACTTCTCGTTCCTGGCGCCCTGCCCCTCCTCCGGCCTGATCATCAACGGCGATGCCGATAGAGTTGCGCCTGAAAAGGACGTCAACGGCCTGGTCGAGAAGCTGAAGACCCAGAAGGGCATCCTCATCACGCACAAGATCATCGAGGGCGCGAACCACTTCTTCAACGGCCAGACCGAGACGCTGATGGGCGAATGCGAGGATTACCTCGATCGCCGCCTCAATGGCGAACTCGTCCCCGAGCCGGCTGCCAAGCGCATCCGATAAGACGACTGTGCATCGAAGAAACAAAAATGGCCGCGTTTGCGGCCATTTTCGTATCTTCAGTTGACCGGTCGCACATGTGCCGCACGCGGACGCCCATCGTCTGACGTCGCTTCATGAACCCGGTTACGGCCGGCCCGCTTCGCGGCATAGAGCGCCACATCCGCCTGCCGGAACATTTCGTCGAGCGCGTCGGGGCTGGTGAGATTGGCGACGCCGAAACTCGCCGTGATCCTTGAGGTGGGTGGCAGACCCGCCACCGACATCGCCATCGTGCCGCCCCTCAGAGCCTGAGCCACCATCAGCGCCACGTCCATCGGCGTGTTGGGAAGGAACACGGAGAACTCTTCGCCGCCCATCCGGCCGACGATTGCTTCTTTTGGCGCGCAGGAGGAAAGCAAGGTCCCAAAACTCTGGATCACCATATCTCCGGCATGATGCCCATAGGTGTCATTGATGGTCTTGAACCTGTCGAGATCGCATAAAACCACCGCATGCGGTCCGTTTGGAAACGTCGCGATTGCGGATCTCACCCGGCGCTCGAAGCCGCGCCGGTTTGCAAGGCCCGACAGAGCGTCGCTTTCCGACACGCTGCGTTCATCCGCCATGATTTCGAGCACCAGCACCGACAGCAGTGTCAGGCCGACCGCGACCATCAGAACAGCCGTCAGGCTCTGGGAGATCAGCGCATAGTCGGTGCGGATATAGTCTGTCGCGACGGACCCGGCACCAACGGCGATCGCAAGTACGGCCTTCGCGATGAAGTGTACCCCTGTGACCGCAAGGAGCGCGCACACGACCTTGTCGATCAGCAGTTGCCGGTTCGAGCGCAACAAAGCCTGCAGAACCACGCCGGCGCTTGCGAGGATAACCAGGGCAAACGGAGTCTGGTAGGAAAATGCGTGAAGCGGCGTGCCGGGCCGCAGATCATAGACGAAGACGTTTCCGAAGGAGCTGACGGCGAACATCAATCCGGCAAGTCGACGGTTGATGCGAACGTCATAGAGACTGCCAATGCCGAAAAGCAGGAAAATCATGCCACCGAGAACGGTTGCAAAAGCTCCGATCGCCCAGGGACGCGGAAAGGGCAGATAGGCGACGGCAATCTCGCAAACAGCGGCCAGTGAAGCGACGCCGAAACCGGCCCCGAACCAAAGCGCGGCAACGCGCGACCGACTGCGGGTGGAAACAACCGCAAACACGATACAGAAACATATCGCGACGACGAAATTCACCCCCAGGAAAAAAACTGCCCCGTTCATCAACCCAACAATGCATTTAGAAAATAAGGAATGCCGCAGTCCTGCCTTCACCTTAGTGGCTTGGCAGAAAACAAAAGATTAATGAACCATGACGGCGAGTCACAGATAAGTGCAAGCGCATTTCGCTGCATTTTTGGAGTGATAAACCACCAAAACAGTGCTAGACGCCGGCTCTCAAGACAAAAAACGCATCCACAGAGAAGTAAGATGTCCAGGTTCAAGTCCGATTTCCTCCACACGCTCGATGAGCGTGGCTTCATTCACCAGATTTCCGACGAATCGGGTCTCGACGAACTGTTCGCCAAGGAAACCGTGACGGCCTATATTGGCTTTGACCCGACGGCACCAAGCCTTCACGCAGGCGGCCTCATCCAGATCATGATGCTGCACTGGATGCAGCAGACCGGCCACCGGCCGATCTCCCTGATGGGCGGCGGCACCGGCATGGTCGGCGATCCATCCTTCAAGGATGACGCGCGCCAGTTGATGACGATCGACACGATCGAAAGCAATATAGCTTCCATCAAGCGCGTCTTTTCCAACTACCTGAGCTACGGCGAAGGTCAGAAGGATGCGCTGATGATCAATAACGGCGACTGGCTGCGCGATCTCAACTACCTCGAATTTCTGCGCGATGTGGGCCGTCACTTCTCGGTCAACCGCATGCTGTCCTTCGACAGCGTCAAGACGCGCCTCGACCGCGAGCAGTCGCTGTCCTTCCTCGAATTCAACTACATGATCCTTCAGGCCTATGATTTCGTGGAGCTCAACCAGCGCTACGGTTGCCGCCTGCAGATGGGCGGCTCGGACCAGTGGGGCAATATTGTCAACGGGATCGACCTTGGTCACCGCATGGGGACACCGCAGCTCTACGCCCTCACCTCGCCGCTTCTGACGACATCGTCGGGTGCGAAGATGGGCAAGTCCATGAACGGCGCGGTCTGGCTCAACCCGGACATGCTGTCGGCCTATGACTTCTGGCAGTACTGGCGCAACACCGAGGACGCAGACGTCTCGCGCTTCCTGAAGCTCTACACCACTCTGCCCATGGACGAGATTGCCCGCCTCTCAGCACTTGCCGGTTCGGAAATCAACGAGGTCAAGAAGATCCTCGCGACGGAAGTCACCGCCATGCTGCACGGCCGCGACAATGCCGAGCAAGCGGCTGAAACCGCCCGCAAGACGTTCGAGGAAGGTGCGCTTGCCGACAACCTGCCGTCGATCGACGTCGCATCGTCGGAACTGGAGGCTGGTCTTGGCCTCTTGGCACTGATCGTCAAGGCAGGCCTTGCAGCCTCCAACGGCGAAGCTCGCCGGCATATCCAGGGTGGTGCCGTGCGCATCAACGATACGGCGGTCTCGGACGAACGCGCCGTCATCGGCACCGGCGACGTCACGGCCGACGGCGTGATCAAGCTGTCTCTCGGCAAGAAGAAGCATATCCTCGTCCGCCCGGCCTGAGTGCCAGCGGTCTGCAGAACAATGAAAAGGCCTCGTTCGCGGGGCCTTTTTTTTATTGGAACTCGAAGATCTGTCGGAACACGCCGGGTGCGATGATCGACAGCGGATTGATCGTCAGTTTCGGCTTGTCGAAGACGCCTTCGAGCTTGAAGGTGATGCCGATCAGTCCACGGTCTCGTCCGTTGCCGAGGATGGCACCGATCAGCGGAAGCTCGCCGAAAAGCCGGTTGATTCCATAGGCCGGCATGAAGGTGCCGGTCATGTCCATGCTGCCGCGGGCGTCGCGCAGCATGCCCTGGAATGTCGCGCCAATCTGCTCGCCACGTACGATGCCGTTGGCAACAGAGAGCGCTCCGTTCCGGTAGACGAGCGAGGCAAAACCGCGCTGGAAGCGCGCGGCGTTGAGATCGATTTCCTTCTTGACCGCCTTGCTGAGGCTTTCCCCATCCCGGCCCACAGGGGTCGACACCAGCGATTGCAAACGCTGCTCGTCTACCAAAGCGAAGCTTCGGATGTCGACATTGCCGGCCCAGTCGGACCCTTGCGATCGCAGCCGCAAATTGAGAAGACCGCCCCGCATGTTGTTGTAGATATTGGCAAACCGCACGACGGCGCCGGCGTCGCCGCTGGTCATCGAGATCGTGTTGCCCTTCGTTATGTCGCTGACAACGGCCTGCCCGCTTTCCGTTACGGCGGAAAGGTCGGCCGAGGCAATGTCGCCATCGCGTATCGCAAACAACAGAGTGACGTTCGACAAGGCCTCGTCGTTGAAGCCGACCATACGATCGAGCTTGGCACGGATCGTCGCGCCACCGCTGCTTTTGGCAGAGGAACCCGACCCACTTGCACTAGGCGTAGCCGAGCGAAGTTTGGTGATGATAGGCCTTATATCGGCAGAGGATCCGCCGATCGACACATCGAAGACACCCTTCGACTGCTTCACCGCAACGCTGAAATTATCGGACGGCGACAGGCGGGCGCTCGAAAACTCCGCCGACGAGAGGCTACCATTGGTGAGGACGATATTGCCCTGCGCGCCAAACCCGTCGCCCACCAGTTCGAAGTTCTTGAGCTCTGTCCGCTGGAGTCCCTCCCCGGCAATCTCGAACTGCGCCTTGGCACCGACGCCGTTGCCCTTCGTCCAGCCGATGCCCGGGATCGAGAGCGCAGAGCGCGTCAGATCGAGGCTGACGCCTTGCCTGGTATCATCGAGCCTGGTCAGTTCCACGCTGATCGTACCCTGGACGATCTCCGAGAGACCGGGCACCAGTTTGTCCCGCTGGCTGTCGCTGAGGACTGCCTTGATGACCTGTTCACGCTTGACAGTCGACGCGCTGTCGATCGGCTGCACGAGGGTGACGTCTGCCGGCACCTCGTCGATCGCAGCCTTCGCACTCAGTCTGGCGGCCTGCGGATCGATATCAAGCGTGCCGTCGATATTGGAAATCTTGCGCCCGGACACCGGCGTCGCCAGCGCCACGTCGCGCAGGTCCGCATGCGCATTCCAGACCGGCTTCGGCGGATTCTGGTCATTGACCAGACCAAACTGCGCCTTCACATCCACCTTGGCAGTGCCGGAAAAATCCGATGGCTTGAACTCTGTGTTTTTTAGACCGTTGATGGGCTTGAAACTCGTGAGTTCCGCGATGGCATCCGCCGGCCCGCTCAGTTTCAGCGCGATATCGGCCATCAGCGGCTTCGCGTAGGTCGATGGGATCGAGAAACGCCCTCCCTCAACCTTGACCGCGCGCCCCGACGGAAAAAACGAACCCGCTTGCGTGATGTCGACCTGCATCGCTTCACCCTTCAGGTCGAAACGGCCGTAGATGTCGCGAAGCGGCGGGATGTCGGCGGGCAGGTTGACGCGCCCGTCGGCAAGGTCGAAACTGATCTGCAGTTCGTTGCGGTTGAGATCGAGCGGAACGCCCGGTCCCTTCATCCGTCCTGCCGGAATGAAGACGGCGATGGAGCCGTTGCTCAGCGTTCCCCCGAACATGTTTCCCATCACCCAGTCGCGTGCCTTGCGGGCCATCCAGAACGGCCAGAGCTGCTTGATTGCAGTCACCTGCATCTGTGGCAACTGACCGCCGAAGCTGATTTCCGGAGACTGCGTGCCGAAGCGCACTTTCAGTGCAGCGGCCATCCGCCCAAGCGGACTGGACATCGCCATCTCGTCGAACTGCAACTCGCGATCGGCCGAGAGATAGCGTCCGACGGCTTTCAGATCGAACTGTGCCGGTTCTTCGGCGTTCGACGCGCCGGCTGCTGTTCCGCCGCTGACGAGGAGATCGAGGCCGAACCCCGGCCGGTGGTCTGCCGGATCGACCCTGTTGAGATCGACGACCGCGCCGGTGAACGGAAGGACAGTCGGGCCAAAACGCGCTTCCGATCTCTGGATTTCGATCGCGTCCTTGGTGAAATCATAGGCAACGTCGATATCCGCGCCGCTGAAGGGCTGCTCGATACTGTCGAAATAGAACCGTCCTGGCGACTGTTTGAGCTTTGCGGTGATGACCGGAACAGTGGTCTCGCGCGAACGGGTTGCAGCAAGTTCAAGATCGACGGCACTGTCCAGCCCTTCGCGCGGCATCCCGGCTGCATCCCGATGCAACAGGAAGGACGTCACGTCCAGCCCCATGAGCTTTGCGGAAAGTCCGGTCGTCACGCCTTCGATAGTCTGGGATCCTGCCACCAGCGTTGCCTGGCGGTCGTTAAGGCTGACGATCCCCCTGATATCGATCTCGCCCTCGATGTTGCGCTGCATATTGAGCTCGTTGACGACGAACATCAGCGGCTTCTGGCCAGGGGCAGACGGCAGCACGATTTCGATGCCGGCAATCCGGACGAAAGCGGTGCCGGTACGCTCGATCAGGCCGCGCACTTCATCAAGGCGCTGGAACGCCTGCTCGAGCAGCTTCGGCATCGCATCGACGCGAACCTGCGACAGCGCCATAGGATCGCCTGCCGGCAACTGCGCCGTCTCCAGCCGAATGCCTTGCGCGGAAATGTTGTTGATGGAAACGCGACCACCGAGAAGCTTCATCGGATCGATCGCCATCCGCAGCGCTTCGGCACGGCTCAGCCGCTGACCGCTCGCTTGCTCGACGATATCCACGTCGCGCGCCTCGATCGCGATCCGCATCACCGAATCAAACCGGATCGCCGTCGAACCGACCGAAGCGACATAACGGGGCCCGATCGCGTTGTTGAGGGCCGACTGGGCCCGCGCCGTCAGCGCGCCGTCGACGACGCCGCTCTCGATGGCGACAATCGCAGTTCCGGCAGCAGCCAGAATCAGCATTGTAAACAGCAAAAAGGTCTTGCCCACGCGGCGCATGCGCGATCGGCGCGGTGGGCAGTGTACGATAATGGGATCTTCCGCCTGTGCAGAGGGAAGTTCGTGCAGCGGAACCATATCCTTGCGGTTGAAGCTGACCTTTTCGCCGCGAATTTCCGCCATCAGGCTGACATTACCTTCTCAAGACCCGCTGCAGCCTGACTAGACGCAACGGGCACCAATAGACTACCGATGGGCCGACAATTGCTCAAGATCCCGGCGAAAGAAAGGAAATTCATGTCTGAATTGGCCATTGGCGACATCGCCCCACAGTTCGATATTCCCCGCGACGGCGGTGGTACCGTCTCGCTGCAGACGTTCGCCGGCAAGCCGGTCGTTCTCTACTTCTATCCAAAGGACGATACCAGCGGCTGCACAACCGAAGCGCTGGCGTTCACCGCCCTCCTCCCCGAGTTCGAAAAAGCCGGCGCCGCCGTCATCGGCGTGTCCCCGGACACGGTGAAGAAGCACGACAAGTTCGTCGAGAAACATGCGCTCGCAGTGATCCTCGGATCGGACGAGGATACCGCCGTCGCAAACCTCTACGGCGTCTGGAAGGAAAAGAGCATGTACGGGCGCAAGTACATGGGAATCGACCGCACGACGTTCCTGATCGATGCCCATGGCCGGATCGCAAATGTCTGGCCGAAGGTAAAGGTTGCCGGTCACGCCGGAGAGGTGCTGAAAGCCGTACAGGCCCTGTAAGACAGCCACCTCTCTGTCGCATGTTGATGCGAAATTACGGTGTCACGCCTCCTGCCCTGCGGCACGAAAAACAACGGTTTGTTAACTATAAAGCGGTCTAGTGCGGAGGAAGGATCACCGCGCACGACTCGTCTCATGCGCATCTTCAGGAGCAGAAGGTGGCAAACGGAACTCAAAGCCGCGTTTTTGGAAATCGTGCTCCCGAGCACGTTCTCATTCTCGCAAGCGGCGAAAAGATCCGCCACATGACGATCCGCCCCTGGATGGCGGCAGTGTCCGTCTGCGTCGTCGGCGCGTTGGCGATCGGATATCTCGGCGCCACCAGCTATCTCGTAATCCGCGACGATCTGATCGGCGCAACGATGGCGCGCCAGGCGCGCATGCAGCATGATTACGAAGACCGGATCTCTGCCCTGCGCGCCCAGCTCGACCGCATCACATCCCGTCAGTTGCTCGATCAGCAGGTCGTGGAGCAAAAGGTCGAGAAACTGCTTGAACAGCAAAACGCCCTCTTTTCGCGGCACGGCAAACTTGGTTCGCTTCTAGACCGCGCGGAAGAATCGGGCATCGTCCCGTCCGCCGGCACCTCGTCGTCACCAGCTTCAGCCTATCAGGCAGAAGGCAAGGACAAGCAGGCATCCGTCAGTCATGGACTGGACGCGATCGAAGGCCTGTTGTCGAACCATTCCGCTCCGGCGGATCTCGGCGTCGCCAATCCATTGGCCTACACCCCGCTTCGCGAAAATCTCGCGGATCGAGCCGACCGCATCTTTTCCAAGGTGACTCTGTCCTTGAAGGACATCGAGAAGCGCCAGATCGTCAAGATCGCCGATCTCACCACTGGCGCATCGCAGACGGCAGACGCCATCACGTCCATCCTCCGGCGTACGGGCGTGCAGGTCGCGGCCGCTCCTCCGACCGAACCGGACCCGGGTATCGGTGGCCCCTACGTCCAGCCTCAGCTGTTCTCGGACACGTTCGACACATCGCTCGATGATCTCGATTCCGCGCTTAACCGGCTCGAAAGCGTCCGCGACGTGGCGCGCGAGCTGCCATTCGGAAACCCGGCTCCAGGCCGTTCCGTCACCAGCCGGTTTGGTAACCGGATGGACCCGTTTGTCGGACGCCTCGCGCTGCATGCAGGCATCGATTTTCAAGCCGAGACCGGTGACGACGTGAAAAGTACGGGCGCCGGCAAAGTCGTTGTCGCCGGTCCCTCAGCAGGCTATGGCAATCTGGTCGAGATCGATCATGGCCAAGGCATAACCACGCGCTATGGCCACATGTCGCGCATCCTTGTCAGAGCCGGAGAAACCGTGGCTCCCGGCGAGGTGATCGGACGTGCAGGCTCCACCGGACGGTCCACGGGACCGCATGTTCATTACGAAGTGCGACGCGACGGTTCGCCGGTCGACCCCGTGCATTTCCTGAACGCCGGTATGAAGCTCGATAATTATCTCAATTAGGCCGCAAAGATGCGCGAGAGGTCCGGAATGGGTCATGCGTTGCGAAACTGAGCGCGTTCGACAACACATTGGAAGCCTTGCCGCCTCTATTCACCACATCCGGCAGCAATATTCCGGGATTTCTTGACTTTCCGGCATTTTGGTCCTATGTCGCGGGCCAGTTGTCGTACGCCAGTTACCGTCGGCACCGGATCACTTCCCCGAATTGCAACGGAAACAGATTTCCCTTTGACCACATTCGCTGATCTTGGCCTGAGCCAGAAAGTCCTCTCTGCAGTCACCGACTCGGGCTACACCATCCCGACACCGATCCAGGCTGGTGCCATCCCCTTTGCCCTGCAGCGCCGCGATATCTGCGGCATCGCGCAGACGGGAACAGGCAAGACGGCATCCTTCGTGCTGCCGATGCTGACACTTCTGGAAAAAGGCCGTGCCCGCGCCCGGATGCCACGGACGCTGATCCTCGAGCCGACCCGCGAACTCGCGGCACAGGTCGCCGAGAACTTCGAGAAATACGGCAAGAATCACAAGCTGAACGTCGCTCTTCTGATCGGCGGCGTGTCGTTCGACGAACAGGATCGCAAGCTTGAGCGCGGCGCCGATGTGCTGATCTGCACGCCAGGCCGCCTGCTCGACCATTGCGAGCGCGGCAAGTTGCTGATGACCGGCGTAGAGATCCTGGTGATCGACGAAGCCGACCGCATGCTGGACATGGGCTTCATCCCGGATATCGAAAAGATCGCCAAGATGATCCCGTTCACGCGTCAGACGCTGTTTTTCTCGGCAACCATGCCGCCGGAAATCCAGAAGCTGGCCGACCGCTTCCTGCAGAACCCGGAACGCATCGAGGTGGCAAAGCCTTCTTCGACAGCAACGACGGTGACGCAGCGCCTGGTCGCCGCTCACAACAAGGATTACGAGAAGCGGGCAACCCTTCGCGACCTGATCCGCGCGCAGGACGACCTGAAGAACGCGATCATCTTCTGCAACCGCAAGAAGGATGTCGCCGACCTGTTCCGCTCGCTCGAGCGCCACGGCTTCTCGGTCGGCGCGCTCCATGGCGACATGGATCAGCGCTCGCGTACCAACATGCTGGCAGGCTTCAAGGACAACCAGATCACGCTACTGGTCGCCTCCGACGTCGCAGCGCGCGGTCTCGATATTCCCGACGTCAGCCACGTCTTCAACTTCGACGTTCCAATCCATGCGGAAGACTATGTCCACCGCATCGGCCGTACCGGCCGTGCAGGACGGTCCGGTCGTGCATTCACGCTTGTGACAAAATCCGATGCTAAGTATCTCGATGCGATCGAAAAGCTGATCACTCAAAAGATCGAATGGCTGAACGGTGACATCGCTGCCCTGCCGGCACCGATGGAAAGCAGCGACAAGGGTCAGGAACGCGGCCAGGGTCGCGATCGTGGCGGCAAGCGTGGCGAGCGCGACAAGGATCGCGGTCGCGGCAAGCGCGCCGAGCAGACCAGGAGCGTAGAAGCTCCGGTCAAGATTGCAGAACCGACGAGCCAGGATGATCGGAGCCAGACGGAAAATATGATTGAAGCCAGGGTAGAAGACGTAAAGCGCGAACGTAGCGCCGACAGGAAGCCGCAGAACAATGGCGCACAACGCGCTCCTCGCCCGGCCCCTGCTCCGAATCCTGCCAATGACGACAACCGCGAGCGTCGCCGTCACTACCGCGACCACGATGACGGCCCGACACCAGTCGGTTTCGGCGACGACATTCCGGCATTCATGCTGATCGTCGCCAACGCCAAGGTCTGAATTTGTCCTTGAGACCCGGCATAGACTTTCCCGGCGTCGGCGCCGGGTTGGTCATTTTGCGCGACGATGGGAGGGTTCTCCTCTGCCGTCGCCTGAAGGCGCCGGAAGCCGGTTACTGGAACATCGTCGGCGGCAAGGTCGATAAGATGGAGCCGTCCGCGGATGCGGCACGTCGTGAGGCCGAGGAAGAAACCGGCCTGTCGATCGGCAAAGTTGAGTTTCTCTGCACGACTGAACAGATCCTCCCGGAAGACGCACAACACTGGATCTCCATGATCTACGTCACACGCGATTTCTCCGGCGAGCCACGCTTGACCGAACCGGACAAGCTTTCGGATCTGGGATGGTTTGACCCTGCAGATCCGCCAATGCCACTCTCGGTCTTCTCGATCCGCGCATTTGAACATCTCTCCAAAATTTGAACACACAACTTCCAGCCCGCGGCGGACGTCGATAAAACAGCAACGCAAAAAGCCGTCCCGGTTTCCCGGAACGGCTGCCCGTGATGAAATAGCGTTGTATTTTACGTCAGATGGAAACGCACCGATTGCTCGGTAAGCCTGCATCCCCCATTAAGATGCCTATTTTAGCGCGAAACCTATTGCCTATTCAATACGCGAAATCTTGCCGTGCCAAAAATATAGGTTACTTGTCGATTTCACTCCGGATTGCGGCCTCGTAGGCCAGTCTTGTCCACTTTGACATGAGGTCGGGGTCCTCGAACGCATCTTCCGGTACCGTCCAGTAAGGCATCATCACGGACTTGCCCTTCTTGCCTTCGTAGCTCCACTGCCGCGCGCCGGCAGAAGCGAACTCAGGCGCGCTCACGGCATCGGCTTTCAGCATCAGTTCGTCGCGCAGCTCGATCGCGACGATGAGGCCCTGATGGTAGATGCCCTTGCCGCCGAACATCCGACGGATGCTGACGGGCCCGAGACCTTCGAACATCTCTTCGATCGCAATATTATCCATCGTTACGTCCTCAGAACGCCACCTGCAGCCATGACCGCTTCGGGCGTATCCACATCAAGATGGGCTGCCGGACCGATATCGACATCGATCACCGGAAGACCGGAAGTTTCGATAATCGCCCTTGCGCCGACATCGCCCTGCAGGTTCCGTACAGCATCATAGGTGGCGCGCGGCAGAATAACCGGATTGCCGCGCTTGCCGTTGGAGACTGCGCGCACGATCGCCTCGCCACCGGCGTCCCCAAAGGCACCGAGCAAGGCATCGATATGGCTGACGGTCACGCCCGGCATATCTGCCAGCATGACGAGGACCCCATCCGCTGCCGCGACATCCGGCCGCGTGAATCCGGCAATCAACGAACTTGCCATCCCGGCTTCATGGGAGGGGTTGTCTTGGAGACGGACGTCGAGCGAAGATAGCTCGGCAGCAATATCCTGCTGTCGGTGACCGGTGACAACGACCACGGGTGTGGCCTTCGAGGCCAACAGCATCTCGGCGGAGCGGCGCACGAGCGGCACACCGTCAAACTCAGCAAGCAGCTTGTGAAGGCCACTTTCTCCCATGCGCCTGGCCTGACCGGCGGCCAACAGGACAGCCGCAACCGAAAGCGAGACATCGTCCTTGCTCTCGCTGCGGTCCCGCGGCGCAGGCCTTGTCGGGATCTCCATCAAAAGTCCTCCCACACCCAGTGCGGCAATATCGTCCGATGTCGGTCTTTCACCGGCAAGCAGCCGGTGGAGCATCCAGTCAAAACCGTTTTCCTTCGGAGACCGTGCACAACCGGGTGCTCCCAGCACCGTGACACCACCAATATCGCCGTAAACAAGAAGATTGCCGGGATCGACCGGCATGCCGACGCGGATCACCTCACCGCCAGCGGCTCGGATCGCAGCCGGAATGACGTCCTCTTCATCGGCAACGGCGGACGCACCAAACACGATCACCAGCGAAGGCTCGCGACAGTTCCCGAGATCAAGCGCCTGCAGTGCGGCGGTCAGGGCGTCGTGCGTATGCGGAATACGGATCTCGCGCACCAGTGTGCTGCCCGAAAGTGCAAGCCGCTGCTCGATGAGCTTCGCCGTTCGATCCATCACCGACGTCTTCAGCGTCGGAAGCTCCGTTGCAATCAACGTGACAGCATGAGCCTCGAACGGTTTGACCTCAAACGGTGTAGAAGCCCCAAGCAGCGCCACAGCCTTCCCGAGACAATCGCCATCGACAGCGAGCGGAATGATCTTGAACGTTGCGACCATGTCGCCTGCCTTGACCGATACGCGATCCTTGAGACAGGCAAGCGTGATCGACGGGTCCACGCCGTTGAGCGCGTTGACGACGTGCGTGTTGGCGACGAACAGACCGGCCGTTGCCGCATAAACGTTGACACGTCCCGTTGCTGGCTCCGAAAACGTGAGGTGATCAGGTGCGATTGCGGCGGCCAGCATTCCCGCCGCTTTGTCTTCAAGAACGTCTCCTGCATCTAGCCGCACGCCTATGACGGAAGCGATACCCTCTTCGCGAAGACGCTCGATGTCATCAGGCGCTAGCCGGTGACCCTTGTGCAGTCGTCCGCGCTGACCTTCAAACCGGATTGAATGGGCAAGCACTATGTTTTCGGCCTCACGCAACGGGAAGCTGGCGTATTTCATTCCCTAACCCTGCGTAAGGAGGTCGCGCCGGCGCAACGACCTGACGATGTCGGCAAGTGTGGCAAGCGCAATCTCGGCCGGGTTCGCAGCACCGATGTCGAGACCGATCGGCGCTGAAATCCGGGCAATCTCCTCCTCGGAATGTCCCATATCCTTCAGTCGATCAGCGCGCTTCGCATGAGTTTTGCGGCTACCGAGCGCCCCGACGTAAAAACAGCCCGCCTTCAGCGCCTGCGACAAGGGAAAATCATCGATCTTCGGATCATGCGTCAGGGCCGCGACAGCCGTATAGCTATCGAACGGTCGCTCTCTCAGCACGTCTTCGGGCCACTCCGCGATGACATCGACATCACCAAACCGTTCTTCGGTGGCAAAGGCTGTCCGAGGATCGATGATCGTGAGGTCGTAGCCCGCCACCGGCGCCAGACGGGCGAGCGCCTGGCTGATATGAACAGCGCCAATCACAACGATCCTTGGCGGCGGCAGATAGACATTGATAAACAGAATGCGGTTGTCGATTTCGACGCTCGTGGCCTTGCCGCTGCGCATCGCGTCCGCGATGCCGGCACCAAGCGGACCCTCCGGAACCGTTTCCTCGGAAACAAGAGAAATTTCGCCCGACGCAAGGTCGGTTATTGTCGCCGAGGCGCGTCTTTCCTGACGGGCGCCGTTGAGACGCGCCAGATCATCGAACTTCATCGGCCGAGCCTTTCCACATAGACGCGGATCTTGCCGCCGCAGGAAAGCCCGACTTGCCATGCCGTCTCATCGGCAACGCCGAATTCCAGCATCTTCGGAGTGCCTGACGAAATCACCTCTATCGCCTCCGTAATCACGGCGCCCTCGACGCAGCCACCCGAAACGGAGCCGACGAAATTTCCCTCGCCATCGATCGCGAGATGGCTTCCGATCGGACGTGGTGCAGATCCCCAGGTCTCGACGACGGTTGCGATCGCCACGTCGCGGCCGCTTTCGGCCCAATTCTGGGCGGTGACGAGTGGATCAAGACTGGATGTGACGGTCATCGGTGCCTTTCAGACGGCAATTTTCGAAACACGCATCGGCGCGTTGTGACGATATGGAAGCCTCACCCGCGCTTTTCCACGTCTGCGCGCAGTTTTTATCGTCGTGACGCGATTCTCTTTGACCGGTCGGATGGGAAAGCTAAATGTGCTGGAACGCAAGCCGCAATGAGTTAAGGGAAGGCATGGACATTCGCACTTTGATATCAGCCGGCCTGTTTGCCTCATTCCTCGCTGCTCCGTCTGCATCGGCTGCGATCATCGGCGTGGTCGCACCGAAATCGGGTCCATACGCCCTCCTCGGAGCCCAGATCTACCAAGGCGCCCGTGCGGCCGCCGAGGCCAATGGCGATACGCTGGTGGAGCTGGACGAGAGCTGTGACGAGAATGGCGGGCTCGCGGTATCGAAGTCTCTGACGGATGCAAAGGCCAGCGCGGCCATCGGCTTCCTCTGCGTGGAAACGCTGACGACGGCGATGCCCGCTCTGAAGGCCGCCGCTATTCCAGCCGTTTCGGTCTCGGTGCGGTCGAAGATCCTGATGGAGGATGCACTTCGCAACGACTGGCCGTTTTTCCGTCTGGCACCGACCGAAACCGCCGAAGCGGATGCTGTTGCAGCTGCGATCCTATCCCGCTGGAAAGCCGAGCCGATCGCATTCATCGACGACGGCACGATCTATGGCCGCGAGCTCTCAAGCGCCGTGCGCCAGAAGCTGGAACCGTCAGGCATCCGCCCCGCGTTCACCGACGTGTTCAGGCCAGGCCAGGAGCAACAGATCGCTCTCGTCCGCCGCCTGGCAAAGGCCGGCGCGACCCATGTCTTTATCGGTGGCGACCGAAACGATACCGCCATCATCGTTCGTGATGCTGCGGCAGAACGCGTTTCCCTGACAGTCATGGGCGGAGATGCGCTGCGTGCCGCAAACCGTCCTGTTGGCCTTGCCAACGGCGTGCTCGCGGCAGCCCTTCCGGATTACGCAGTTGCGCCTGAAGCTTCCACCGCCGTCACGCAACTACGCGCAGGCAATGTCGAGCCGGAAGGCTACGTTCTGCCCGCTTATGCGGCAACAGAACTTGTTCACCGGGCGGTGACCGAGACGTCCAATGGTCGTTCCCTGACCGACACTCTTGCGGCAGGCTCCTTCACGACTGCGATCGGTCCCGTCGCCTTCGGCCCGGACCACGAGTTGAAGCAGAACCCGTTCCGTCTGGTGGAGTGGCAAGGTAAGGACTTTGTGGAGATCGGGCCGGCCACCGACTGATGGTCTGGCCAGCGATTGTTCCCGTCGCAACGGGATGTTAAAGCCTTCCGAAAACCGGAGACCAATCCCATGACCCTGCCGATCCGAATCGCACCGTCCATTCTTGCCGCCGATTTCTCCAAGCTTGGCCAGGAAGTCATCGACGTCGTGCAGGCCGGTGCCGACTGGGTGCATCTCGACGTCATGGATGGTCATTTCGTACCCAACATCTCATTCGGACCTGACGTCATCAAGTCGCTGCGACCGCATACGGATGCGTTCTTCGACTGCCATCTGATGATTGCACCGGCCGACCCCTTTCTTGAGGCCTTCGCCAAGGCCGGCTGCGACAGCATTACCGTCCACGCTGAATCGGGCCCTCACCTGCATCGCTCCCTGCAGACGATCCGCAGCCTCGGCAAGAAGGTCGGTGTGACGCTCAACCCGGCAACGTCGCTGTCCTCGCTCGAAAACGTGCTCGATGACGTCGATCTGATCCTGATCATGAGCGTCAACCCAGGCTTCGGCGGCCAGAAATTCATCCCCGCCATGCTCGACAAGATTCGCGCGACGAAGTCCCTGATCGGTGACCGCGAGATCGAGATCGAAGTCGACGGCGGCATTACAGCAGACACGATCGGCGCTGCGAGCGCTGCCGGCGCCAACGTCTTCGTTGCTGGCTCCGCCATCTACAAGGGTGACGGCATCGACGCCTATCGCACCAATATCGAAGCACTGAGAACAGCGGCAAGCGGCGCGCGCTAACCATCCGGCGCCCTCTTTCCTGCAAACAAACCCGAAGTTATTGAGCTTTGGCCCGCTTGTTGCTACAGGCTGGGCAACACTTGACAGGAAAGCCGCACGCTCATGATCCCTCGCTATTCCCGGCCCGAGATGGTCGCCATCTGGTCGCCAGAGACGAAGTTCCGCATCTGGTTCGAAATCGAGGCGCATGCCTGCGACGCGCTTGCCGCGATCGGCGTGATCCCGAAGTCGGCGGCCGAGACGATCTGGGAAAAAGGCGGCAGCGCAACATTCGATGTCGCGCGCATCGACGAGATCGAAGCCGTCACCAAGCATGACGTCATCGCCTTCCTCACCCACCTCGCGGAATTCGTCGGCCCCGACAGCCGGTTCATCCACCAGGGCATGACATCCTCGGACGTCCTCGACACCTGCTTCAACATCCAGCTCGTGCGGGCGACCGACATCCTGATCGCCGGCATTGATCGTGTTCTTGAAGCCCTCAAGACCCGTGCCTTCGAGCACAAGGATACGGTCCGTATCGGCCGCAGCCACGGCATCCATGCCGAGCCGACCACGATGGGCCTCACCTTTGCGCGCTTTTATGCGGAAATGTATCGCAACAAGACCCGTCTGCTCGAAGCCCGCGAAGAAGTTGCCACCTGCGCGATCTCAGGCGCCGTCGGCACGTTTGCCAACATCGATCCCCGCGTCGAAGAACATGTCGCAGCAGCGCTTGGCCTGAAGGCCGAACCGGTTTCCACGCAGGTCATCCCGCGTGACCGTCATGCGATGTATTTCGCCGTCCTCGGCGTTATCGCCTCGTCGATCGAAAACGTCGCGATCGAAATTCGCCACATGCAGCGCACGGAAGTTCTGGAAGCGGAAGAATTCTTCTCGCCCGGCCAGAAGGGCTCGTCGGCCATGCCGCACAAGCGCAATCCTGTTCTGACCGAGAACCTGACCGGTCTTGCTCGCCTCGTGCGCATGTCGGTGGTTCCGGCGATGGAAAACGTTGCTCTATGGCACGAGCGTGACATCAGTCACTCGAGCGTCGAACGCGCCATCGGCCCGGATACGACCGTCACCCTCGACTTCGCCCTCAACCGTCTCGCCGGCGTCATCGAAAAGCTGGTGATCTACCCAGAGAACATGTTGAAGAACATGAACAAGTTCAAGGGTCTGGTCATGAGCCAGCGCGTTCTTCTGGCGCTCACGCAGGCTGGCACCTCGCGCGAGGATGCCTACCGTCTGGTGCAGCGCAATGCCATGAAGGTCTGGGAAGAAGGCAAGGACTTCCTCGAAGAGCTGCTGGCCGATCAGGAAGTCCGGGCCGCCCTTTCCGAGGAAGAGATCCGCGAGAAGTTCGACCTCGGCTACCACACCAAGCATGTCGACACGATCTTCACCCGCGTCTTTGGCGAAGCGTGATACAGGCAGCTTGATATTGAAATCACGCAAACACAGATTAGCGGCATGAAAGCATCCGAAGCCGATATCCTGATCATTCCGGGTTACACCAATTCCGGCCCTACACATTGGCAGACGCGGTGGGAGAATAAACTCGCCACCGCGCGCCGGGTCGAGCAAGCGGAATGGGCAAAACCGGTCAAGGACGACTGGGTCCAAAGGCTCGTGGAAGAGGTGAACGCCTCGACGCGACCGGTGGTGCTCGTCGCCCACTCGCTGGGCGTGGCAACCGCCATCCATGCGATCCCTCTTTTCAAGAAGAAGATCGCCGGTGCGTTTCTCGTTGCGCCGCCCGAGGTCGAGAACCCGAAGATCAGGCCAAAACACCTGATGACCTTCGGCCCCTACCCGCGCGATCCGCTACCGTTCCCGACGCTTACCGTGGCCAGCCGAAACGATCCGTTCGGATCCTACGAGCACGCCGACGATATCGCCGCGTCCTGGGGATCGGTCTTGGTCGATGCGGGGGAGTCCGGGCATATCAACGAAGAATCGGGGCATGGTCCATGGCCGGAGGGTACGATGGTGTTTGCCCAGTTCCTCGGCAAACTGAAGCCCTGAACTCGGCGGTCACGCCGGAATCATGACGCATTTTTCCTGCTAGGCTGGAGCTCTGCCGCATAGCGCGACTGAGTCGCCTGCGGCCTATCCGGTAGAGGGAGCCGGCATAGCTTTTTTCATCGGGATGAAAACCTGACGGATGGCCCCCGCATTGTGAAATGCGATCTTTTCCGATATGGACCCCTCAAACACGATCCATTGCGCCTGCCCCGGGTGCCAACAACGAGAAAACAATCATGAACCGTCGCCGCCGTATTTACGAAGGCAAGGCAAAGATCCTTTACGAAGGCCCGGAGCCAGGCACGCTGATCCAGTTCTTCAAGGATGATGCCACCGCTTTCAACAAGAAGAAGCACGGTGTGATCGACGGCAAGGGCGTTTTGAACAACCGCATTTCCGAATATCTCTTCACGCACCTGAACAAGATCGGCATTCCCACGCACTTCATCCGCCGGCTGAACATGCGCGAGCAGCTGATCAAGGAAGTGGAGATGATCCCGCTCGAGATCGTCGTGCGCAACGTCGCCGCCGGCTCGCTTTCGGAACGTCTGGGCATCGAGGAAGGCACCGTTCTTCCCCGCTCGATCATCGAATTCTACTACAAGTCCGATCAGCTTGCCGATCCGATGGTGTCCGAGGAGCACATCACCGCCTTCGGTTGGGCGAACCCGGCAGAGCTCGATGATGTCATGGCGCTCGCCATCCGCGTCAACGACTTCCTGTCCGGCCTTTTTCTCGGTGTCGGCATCCAGCTCGTCGATTTCAAGATCGAATGCGGCCGCCTTTTCGAAGGCGACATGATGCGCATCATCCTGGCTGACGAGATCTCGCCCGACAGCTGCCGTCTCTGGGATATTGAGACGAAGGAAAAGATGGACAAGGATCGGTTCCGCCGCGATCTCGGCGGTCTGGTCGAAGCCTATTCCGAGGTGGCGCGCCGTCTCGGCATCATCAACGAAAACGAGCCGCTCCGCGGGACCGGCCCGGTTCTTGTCAAGTAATTCGGGGGATATTCAGTGATCAAGGCACGCGTGACCGTTACGCTCAAGAACGGCGTTCTAGACCCGCAGGGCAAGGCCATCGAAGGCGCGCTCGGAAGCTTGGGCTTCGAAGGCGTCGGCCATGTTCGTCAGGGCAAGGTGTTCGACCTTTCCCTTGAGGGCACCGATAAGGTAAAAGCCGAAGCAGACCTGAAGTCGATGTGCGAAAAGCTTCTGGCTAACACGGTAATCGAGAACTATACTATCGCAATCGACTAACGGTTGCGGGGTGTGTCATGGCCGACGTCACGAATGAACTCATGTACGAACTGATGAAGCGCGTGCAAGCAGACATATCTGACATCAAAATCGGCCAACGGGATCTGAAGGCAGAAGTGAATGCCATGCGTGGTGCGATGATATCGCTCCATCAGGACATGCATAATATCCACACGGCACTGGCGCGCCACGACCTGCGTCTCGACCGTATCGAAACCCGCCTCGAGCTGCGCGAGCTGTCTGAGGCACAGGCAAGGTTTGAACCGCACCCATGAAGTCCGCCGTCGTCCAGCTTCCCGGCCTCAATCGCGACCGCGACATGATCGCCGCCCTCACCAAGATCTCCGGCCAGGCGCCCGTCACCATCTGGCAGACGGAAACCGAGATCCCTGATGATATCGACCTGATCGTCATTCCGGGCGGGTTCTCCTACGGCGACTATCTGCGCTGTGGCGCAATTGCTGCCCGCATGCCGGTCATGCAGGCCATCAAGCAGAAGGCCGAACAGGGCGTGAAGGTCATGGGCGTCTGCAATGGCTTCCAGATCCTGGTCGAAGCGGGCATGCTGCCGGGTGCACTGATGCGCAATACGTCGCTGAAGTTCGTGTGCAAGGACGTGAAGCTCGAAGTGGTGAATGCCGAAACGGACTTTACCCGCGCCTATGGCAAGGGCCAGATCATCCGCTGCCCGGTCGCCCACCATGACGGCAACTACTTCGTTGACGCAGAAACGCTCGCGTCCATGGAAGACAAGGGCCAGGTCGTGTTCCGCTATGCGGAAGGCACCAACCCTAACGGTTCGTTGAGCGATATCGCTGGCGTCATCAACGCGCGCGGCAACGTTCTCGGCATGATGCCGCACCCGGAAAACCTGATCGAAGCCGCGCATGGCGGCAGTGACGGTCGCGGCCTTTTTGCCTCGGCGCTCGACGTGATCGCTGCCTGACCGGTCTCAGGTCTCCGTAGAAGACAATACCATAACCCTCCGGGAACGACATGCAGATCTCTTACCGTACTATGACTGCCATTTCTCTTGTCGCTCTCGGGACCGCGCTCGCGTCCTGCCAGTCGAAACCACCCGTCAAAGCGGTCAGCAACGCATCGGCGCTCGACGTGATGGAAAAGGTTGCCGTTGGCGCCAATCGCTGCTGGTTCCGGTCGGGCGACCCGGCCTTCAAGTCCTACGCGTTCGCGCCGGAACTGACGTCCTTCTCCGGTCGTCCACGCTTTCTTCTGACACGCAAGGGCTCGTCCGATATCCGTCCGCTTCTCGTGGTGCAGGCGGAGGGCAGACCTGCCAAGCTTTCCACCTTCGGCCCGCTGATGAGCGAGCCTGTGTCGGGCCGCGTCAACGCCGATGTGCAACGCTGGGCCGCTGGCAACACCAACTGCTGATCTCGACCGTCAGAAGCCTTCTGTCGATAGCGTAAGCTCCGTACGAGTTTCGCAGACCACTCTCTCCTCAAACGGCAACATAATGCCGATTCGAGGAGAGTAGTTTGCCGCCGATTTCCCTGACACTGCCGGCGCGGATCGCCCTCGCTGCACCCTTGGCATTCCTGTCCATGGTCGCGACACCGATCGTTGCTGCCGAACAACTGTTCGACGACGCGCGTTTTGGAGTCCTCACCTCCCTGGACAGCGGTCGCAAGGAAAACGGCGTCTTCCTGACGGGAATGCTCCTCACCGATCCGTTCGGTCGTGAACAGGCGACGGGCGTTGAGAAGGTCCTGCGGCCCCGTCTTCACGTCGGCGGCGAACTCAGCACCACGGGCGAAACGAGCCAGGTCTATGCAGGCTTCTCGTGGACAATGCCGGTCACGCGCAATGTCTTCGTGGAAGCAGGCTTCGGCGGCGCGCTGCATGACGGCAACCTGGACAGCGGCGACGACCCTCAGCTTGGCTGCCGCGCACTCTTCCACGAATATGTGGCCGCAGGCGTCAAACTTCTCGGAAACTGGCAGCTCCTGGCGCAGGCGGGCCATTCGTCTCACGCCAATCTCTGCGACGGACCAAACGATGGTCTGACCCGCGCGGGTCTGACGGTAGGTTACCGGTTCTGATCTCGGCTTTTGCCTGTGGCGCGCCGGCATTTTCTTGTCGCGCCTCGTCAAGACATAGGCTAAAGAGCGGCGCATATCTCGCTCCGCAACATAGAGAAGATCATGACCATTCCGAACAGCTTCCCGATCACGCCAGAACTCGTCGCTTCCCACGGCCTCAAGCCCGACGAATATCAGCGGATCCTGGATCTGATCGGCCGCGAGCCGACCTATACGGAACTCGGTATCTTCTCGGCCATGTGGAACGAGCACTGCTCCTACAAGTCGTCCAAGCGCTGGCTGCGCACGCTGCCCACCAAGGGCCCGCGCGTCATCCAGGGGCCTGGCGAGAACGCCGGCGTGGTCGACATCGATGATGGCGATGTCGTTGTCTTCAAGATGGAGAGCCACAATCATCCGTCCTATATCGAGCCCTACCAGGGTGCGGCGACGGGCGTCGGCGGCATCCTGCGCGACGTCTTCACCATGGGTGCACGGCCGATTGCGGCCATGAACGCCCTGCGTTTCGGCGCTCCTGACCACGCGAAGACAAAACACCTCGTCTCCGGCGTCGTTGCCGGCGTCGGCGGTTACGGCAACTCGTTCGGCGTGCCCACGGTCGGAGGCGAAGTCGAGTTCGACGAACGCTACAATGGCAACATTCTGGTCAACGCCTTCGCAGCCGGTCTTGCTAAGTCCGACGGCATCTTCCTGTCGGAAGCCAAGGGCGTCGGTCTGCCTGTCGTCTATCTCGGCGCGAAGACCGGCCGCGACGGTGTCGGCGGCGCCACGATGGCATCGGCCGAATTCGACGCCGATATCGAGGAGAAGCGCCCAACCGTTCAGGTCGGCGACCCCTTTACCGAAAAGTGCCTGCTCGAAGCCTGCCTCGAGCTGATGAAGACCGGAGCCGTCATCGCCATCCAGGATATGGGTGCCGCCGGCCTCACCTGCTCGGCCGTCGAAATGGGCGCCAAGGGCGGCCTCGGCATCGAACTGCAGCTCGATCAGGTCCCGGTGCGCGAAGAGCGCATGACGGCTTATGAAATGATGCTCTCGGAAAGCCAGGAGCGGATGCTCATGGTGCTGGAGCCTTCGAAGGAAGAAGTCGCCAAGGCGATCTTCGTCAAATGGGGCCTCGATTTCGCAATCGTCGGCAAGACCACGGATGACCTGCGTTTCCGCGTCATCCATCAGGGCGAGGAAGTCGCCAACCTGCCGATCAAGGAACTGGGCGACGAAGCACCGGAATACGACCGTCCCTGGATCCAGCACAACCCGCGCCCTGACATGCCCGCGGCAGACGTTGCAGCCCCGACAGATTACAACGATGCCATTTTGAAGCTGGTCGGCTCTGCCAACCAGTCCAGCCGTCGCTGGGTCTGGGAACAGTATGACACGCTGATCCAGGGCAATTCGCTGCAGCGCCCCGGCGGCGATGCCGGCGTCGTGCGCATCGAGACCCATCCCACCAAGGCGCTGGCCTTCTCGTCTGATGTCACGCCGCGTTATGTCGAGGCGGACCCGTATGAAGGTGGCAAGCAGGCTGTGGCCGAATGCTGGCGCAACATCGTCGCAACCGGCGCCGAGCCGCTCGCGGCCACCGACAACCTCAATTTCGGCAATCCCGAAAAGCCTGAAATCATGGGCCAGCTCGTCGGCGCCATCAAGGGCATCGGCGAAGCCTGCCTCGCCCTCGATTTCCCGATCGTCTCCGGCAACGTGTCGCTCTATAACGAGACCAACGGCGTCGCCATCCTGCCGACCCCGACGATCGCCGGCGTCGGCCTGCTGCCCGACTGGCAGAAGATGGCAAGGATCGGCTCCGCTGGCGACGGCGACGTGCTGATCATGATCGGCACCGATGGTAGCCATCTCGGCTCCTCGATCTACCTGCGCGACATCCTCGGCTCGACAGAAGGTCCAGCACCGACCGTCGATCTTTCCGCCGAACGCCGCAATGGCGACTTCGTGCGCTCGGCGATCCGCAACGGCCATGTCAGCGCCTGCCACGACATCTCCTCCGGTGGCCTCGGTCTCGCACTTGTCGAAATGGCGATGGCGTCGGAAAAGGGCATGACCGTCAGCCTGTCGGAACAGCGCGGACCGGCGCATGCGCTCCTGTTCGGGGAAGATCAGGCGCGTTACGTGATCGCCGTTCCGGCTGACATCGCCAATTTCCTGCAGGCCAATGCCGAAGGTTCAGCCGTGCCCTTCCGCCGCCTCGGCAAGGTCGCCGGCGAACGCGTCGTCATCGATGACATCGTCGACATCACTGTCGAGGATCTCACCATCGCTCACGAGAGCTGGTTCCCCTCGTTCATGGCATGAGGCACGGGTCGGTTGACTTCAACCGATCCAAATCCTCTAGCAATCTGTATTTGAGGTTGTTACCTCTTTGACCGGGAGACTGCTTTCAGGCAGTCTTTCGGTCAAAGCATGCCGCGATATGAGTCTGCGGCCGAAGAAGAGGAAGACACCATGCCCATGCGTCCCGGCGATATCGAAGACATGATCAAAGCCGGAATTCCCGGCGCCAAGGTCACGATCCGCGATCTGGCGGGTGACGGTGACCACTACGCAGCCGAGGTCGTCGCGGACGCGTTCCGCGGCAAGAGCCGCGTCCAGCAGCACCAGATGGTCTACGAAGCGCTGAAGGGCAACATGGGCGGCGTTCTGCACGCCCTGGCACTTCAGACCTCCGCCCCCGCCGAGTAACGAGGCTGCCGGTGCGATGTCCGACCTGATAAAGCAGATCGTTACCAGCGTTGTCGACGATGTCGTCAAGCAGCTTCTGGGCAAGTCGCACGGCCGCACGCCTTCCAAGCGCAAAAAGCGTCAGACGCGCGCCGCTGCATCGGGAAGCACGCGGTCCGCGACCACGGGTAGGTTCACCGGCAAAAAGCCCAGAACGCGATCAAAACTTGCGAAGCCAGCGAAAAAGCAGACGAGCCGCCGGCGCACTGCCACCAGCCGCAGCAAGCAACGCAGCCGATAGCCCTAAGGGGCACGTCATTGGTGGCGTTGCGCGAAGGCAAAAAACAGTTTGACACTTCAAGCGGAATTGCGCTGGAATTAGTAAGGTCACCTTGCTATTTAAGGGGCAAGACACCGCAGCGGTCCTTGAAACCGCGTGTGAAAGGAAAGATCATGAGCGGCATTCACGACTTCATCGCAAACGAAATCAAGACGAACGATGTCGTTCTCTTCCTCAAGGGCACGCCCCAGTTCCCGCAATGCGGCTTCTCCGGCCAGGTCGTCCAGATCCTCGATTACCTCGGGCTCGACTACAAGGGCGTGAATGTTCTTGCCGACGCGGAAATCCGCCAGGGCATCAAGGACTATTCCAACTGGCCGACGATCCCCCAGCTCTACATCAAGGGTGAGTTCGTTGGCGGATGCGATATCGTCCGCGAAATGTTCCAGTCGGGCGAGCTCAAAACCCATATCGAGGAACAGGGCATTACCGTCCGCGCAGCCTGATCCGGCTTGATATACTCTCCAAAATTTTGAAGGCGCCGCTCCCACGGCGCCTTTCCCATTCTTTAGGAAATCCCCCGTGACAAATCCTTCACATCCCGTTGTCCCAAAGCTGCAAGGCATGGGAAGGGCACAATTCATTGCCATGATGGCGGCTCTGATGGCACTCAACGCCCTCGCCATCGATATCATGCTTCCCGGACTACAGCAGATCGGCGCAGCACTCGGCGTCGAGAACGAGAACCATCGACAGTATGTCGTCTCGGCCTATCTGTTCGGCTTCGGCATCGCCCAGCTCTTCTATGGCCCGATCTCCGACCGTTTCGGTCGCCGCACGCCGCTGCTGATCGGTCTTGGCATCTACATTGTCTCAGCGATCGCCGTCGTTTTCGTCCCCTCGTTTGCGGGCCTGCTCATCCTGCGCTTTATCCAGGGCATCGGATCGGCCGCGACACGCGTCATCTCGGTCTCGATCGTCCGCGACGTGTTCGGCGGTCGCGCCATGGCGGAAGTCATGTCTCTGATCATGATGGTGTTCATGATCGTCCCGATCATCGCGCCCGGAACGGGACAGCTCGTGCTGCTGTTTGGTGACTGGCACCTGATCTTCGTCTTCATCGCCGTCGTCGCAATCATTGTCACGATCTGGGTTGCCCGCAAGCTGCCCGAAACGCTGGATCAGGCCGATGTCCGCCCGTTCACGGTAAAGTCCATCGTCGCCGGCTTCCTGATCGTTCTCACCAACCGCATGGCGCTCTGCTACACGCTTGCGAGCACGTTCATCTTCGGCGCCCTGTTCGGCTTCATCAACTCGGCCCAGCAGGTCTATGTCGGCATCTACCAGCTCGGCGTCTGGTTTCCGGTGGCGTTTGCTGCGGTCGCTCTGTTCATGTCGATCTCGGCCTTCCTCAACTCCCGCTGGGTCGGCCGGCTCGGCATGCGTAAGCTGTCGCACGCCGCCATCATCGGCTTCGTCGTGGTCACCTTCCTGTGGCTGAGCGTCCAGTTGCTGTCATCCGAACCGATGCCCTTCCTGCTGTTCCTGGCCTTCTTCGCCATGGCCATGTTCCTGTTCGGCCTGATCGCCTCGAATTTCAATTCGCTGGCAATGGAGCCCCTCGGCCACGTGGCGGGCACCGCGTCCTCGGTCCTCGGCTTCATGGGCACGGTCGGCGGCGCAATCATCGGCGCATCCATCGGCCAGGCCTTCGACGGCACGGCAACCCCGATGGTGGCGGGCTTCTTTACCGTCTCGGTCATCGGCCTGATCTTCGTGCTGATCGGCGAAAAGGGAAAGCTCTTCCGGCCCCATAACCACAAGGCCTGACGGTCCATCACGTCAGCGCGAAAAAAGGCCGGAGCGATCCGGCCTTTTTCGGTTCCGCTTTGTCTCGAAGGGTCGGTCAGGTAGAGGGCGAATTGACACTCTAACGGAGAGAGTCAGCTTTCGGCCGATAACGGACATTGCGACAACAATCAGATCGCATAGTATTCAGTTACGTCTGTGACTGACTGGGAAGAAACTATGCCTTTAGGGTTGATAGCTTTGCTGCCTTGTATCGCAATCATCACATTCACCTTGATCGTTCGCCAAGGTTTCCCGACATGGATGTCTCTGCTGGTTGTTGGAGCAGCACTAGGCCTCGCTCTGTCACCTCTTCGCCTTGGAGTAGCTCAGTCCTGTCGGATCGATGAAAGTGAGTGTGTCGGGGCGACCGCAGTCTACTATTTAGTCCTCGCACTATGGACACCCTTTGTTATCGTATTTCTGGGCCGCATAATCGTTGTAAATCGAGCGAAGCAATAGTGCTGCACATCGCAAGCGGCCGGCGCCGTTCTATGTCCGCAACCGGCCGGCAGCAGTCATTCGGGTTGTTGAAATTTATGCTTCCTTGCGCTGATACTTGATCAAGCTTGAATACGTTCTACCTCCGCAATTGGCGCAAAGCTGCCGAGGTCGGCTGTCGGCCCAATGCGGCCCAAGCAGTCAATTGAGTTGGTGAAATTTATACATCCCTTACTTTCTCCATCGAGTATGGAGAAGACCGAGGCTGCTCAAGTCAACCTGTCTCTCTGTGATAGAGCGGCGTGCCTTCAAGATCGGCGTTAAGGAGCCGCTGGAGTTCTGTTAGGCTTTCTCGCACGTGCGAGGTTGCCACAGGGTCCAATCGCAGTTGGTTCTCGTATCCAGACTTCAGCATCAATTGCACAAGATCGCGCAATTCAGCCTTGTCGGCGTCGGCGACTTCGGTGAGGTCACCATGGTTGTATCCATAATCATAGCTCTGCTTGAACTTGATGAGAAAGGGCCGAGAACCGGCGCTCTCGATCCACCAGTCGATCATATCTAGGACGATGCTACGCCTTAAGCTCCAAACTTCGTCTGTCTTTCTGAACCTGAAAACGCTCAAAACACGAGACCCTTATAGCAGCGCTGCCAACAACGTCCATGGCACTAGATGCATCGATCCCAATCCGCAAGTCATCACTATGGGGGCAGCCTAGAATACTTACCATTTAACGAATACCTTCTATTGGCGCAAAGCTGCCGAGGTCGGCTTCGGCTCAGAGCTGACTTTCATCAGGGCGTTCGATGTCTTTCCCTTCGTGTCCAAACGCCCTTATCACAGCTATCTCTCCCACGATGGCTTGGTTGAAGCTCTCAACGTCTTCAGCCGGTATCCAGTATTCTCTCAACGCTTGGCCCCCGGCCTCTTGAGGCGCGTAGGAAGCCAGAAACGTTTTGAGAACTTCGAAGCGGGTGACATAGCCTGCGCCGTCGCGACTGACATTCCAATCCCTTGCGATCCGAATGGCGTAGTCTTCGGAAAGGACCGGATAGAAGATGGGTTGGTCGGGTAGTCGGGGCGGAAATGCCTTCATGCCACTCTGCTTTATCAACTCCAACTCGACCGGACCTACAGATCGCCAAAGGGTTACTTTTTCCATCGCTATCTCCGCAAGAACGCTTGATCTCGTAGCTCTACACGAGGCTTCAGGTATTACGAAAGTCCGCTTCTGGCGCAACGCTGCCGAAGACGCCTTTCGGCCCGTTGCGGACATAAAACGGCGCCGCGAGATTGGTTTGCTTTGCCTTCACCACCCGCGAAAAGCTCGGGGGGTTAGCGCGCCTAAGGCATACGTTGCCCCGATGCGTTTCCGCAACAGCGCTACTCAGCTTTGCTGGTCAGCAATTCGTCGAGCTGGTCCAACTGCTCGGGCAATGCGACCGCCGAGCCCTGCAGGGCCTCCTCAAGCACCTCCTTGGACGGATAGACCTCGTGGAAACGCAACAGCGTCATTCCGCCCTGGTCCTCGAGGCTCACGGTCGTGACCGCGCCCTCTTCGCCCTCGTCGTTGGTCCAGACAATGCGCTCGTTCGGTACGACCTCGAGATACTTGCCATAAAAGGCCATGGTATCGGAATCGCCGCCAGCACCGAATTCCAGCCGATACTTGCCGCCGGTACGCACGTCCATGTCGCACGATACGAGCGATAGGCCGGGGACCGATTTTGGCACCCACCAAGCCCGGAAGATCTCGGGCTCACTCCACGCCCTGAAAACGGCAATCGGCGGCGCATTGAATGTCCGCGTGACGACCAATTCGCGATCGCCCCTGCGCTCCAATGATGTCACGTCAACTTGCTGATTCATCGGTTACCTCCCGTTGCATGGTACTGATGAGTTCATTCAATGGTTCGAAGCGGGCCTCGAAAAGCTTTCGATGCGCCTCTACGCACTCGGCCTCCGCCTCAAGTCCGTGTCTCGCAAGCCTGCAGGTTCTCACCCGTCGGATCTACTCGGTGACAACGAGCCCCGCTCGTTCGAGAACCTGGATATGCTTCCGCATGCCGCCTTCCGGCACCAAAATACACGAGGGTTCAACGAGGACAACGGAGTTGGCTTACGGTGTCGTTTCGCCCTCTACTGGGACCGACCCCTTGAAGGCTCAGTCGCCGATGAGTTCGCGGCGCAGCATCTGCCAGCTGTCCTTGCAGGTCGCGACCAGCAGCCCGCCATCCACGTGGTTCGGCAGGTAAGCGGATCCGTCGAAGCGCGCCGCATAACCGCCGGCCTCCGTGGCAATCAGGGTGCCCGCCAGATGATCCCAAGGCATGAGCTTGTTGTAGAGAAGGTATTGCACGTGCCCGCCGGCAAAGGTGCGATACTCGTGCGCGGCACATCGATAGTTGGCAAAGAAACGCACCTTCGCCAGGTTGGCCAGCAGCCGCTCTCTTTCCTCGCCGAAGAAATACCCGGGTGACGCCATTCCGACCATGTCGCCGATCGGTGTCGCTTCCGCGACCGCAAGGCGCACCGCGTCGCCGTCAGGACGGCGCAGGAAGGCGCCTGCGCCCTTTTCCGCCATCACCCAGTCGTCACCCATCGGATCGTAGATGATGCCGGCCACCGTTTCGCCTTTCCAGACGACAGAGGCCATGACACCGAAGGCAGGAATGCCGGAGGCGAAGTTGAACGTGCCATCGACAGGATCGACGACGATCGCGAAATCCGAACCTGCGAGCTTGCCAAGCAGCGACGGATCGGCGGCCACCGATTCTTCGCCGACAAACAGAGCATCAGGCGCCAGCGCTTCGAGCTCGCGGCGGATCAGACGCTCGGCAGCCTCGTCCGCTTCGGTCACAAGATCCGACGGCTCGCTTTTGGAACGCACGTCGCCGCTTCCAAGCCGCCGGAACCGCGGCAGGATCTCTTCCTTCGCCGCAAGGCGCAGGATGTCGGCAAGCTTGGCTATATCGAGCGGCATGGTCATCGTGTGAGATCCTGCGGTGGCGGGAGCAGCTTGTTGGGGATCAGGCGGCGGGGTTGGCGCTGAGGCCGGAGAAGTCGAACATTTTCGGGTCAAGCAGGTGCGATGGGTTCACATGCGCCAGTGCCCGCAGCATCGTGTCCTTGCGCCCCGGCATGCGCGTCTCGATATCGGCAAGCATGGCTTTCATCGCATTGCGCTGCAGCCCGTCCTGCGAGCCACAGAGGTCGCACGGGATGATCGGGAATTCCATGGCGGCAGAAAATTTCGCCAGATCGTCCTCGGCGCAATAGGCGAGCGGCCGCAGCACCATCACGTCGCCTTCGTCGTTCAGAAGCTTTGCCGGCATGCCGGCAAGCCGTCCACCGTGAAAGAAGTTCATGAAGAAGGTTTCGAGAATATCCTCCCGGTGATGCCCGAGAACCAGCGCGTCGCAACCCTCTTCACGGGCGACCCGGTAGAGATTACCGCGCCGCAGCCGTGAACAGAGCGCGCAGTAGGTTCCGCCCGCAGGCACCTTTTCCTTCACGATCGAATAGGTATCGCGATACTCGATCCGGTGCTTGACGCCGATCGAGGTGAGATAGTCCGGCAGGATGTGTTTGGGGAAATTCGGCTGTCCCTGATCGAGATTGCAGGCAAGCAGCTCGACCGGAAGCAGGCCGCGCCACTGCAGATCGAGCAGAATGGCGAGAAGCGAATAGCTGTCCTTGCCGCCGGACAGGCCGACCAGCCAGCGTTTCTGATCTTTCAGCATGCCGAAATCGTCGAATGCCTGACGAACCTGCCGCAGCAGCCGCTTGCGCAACTTGTTGAACGAGACCGAACTCGGCGCATCCCTGAATAGGGACGGCACGAGGCCATCCACGACCTCGTCGATCTCATCCGGTATTGTTGCGTTCAATCCCATGTCCAAACCTCATGTGAAACGGGCGGCCAGTGGCCGCCCGATCATTCCAACTCTCAGGCGCCGAGCGCGGCCGCCACGGCTTCCAGCGCTTCATTGGCCTTGGCACCGTCAGGGCCACCGGCCTGCGCCATATCCGGCCGTCCGCCGCCGCCCTTGCCGCCGAGCGCTGCAGAGGCGATCCGCACCAGATCGACAGCACTGAAGCGACCGATAAGATCAGGCGTCACCGCCACGACCGCACTTGCCTTGCCGTCTTCAGAAACGCCAATCAGGGTCACGACGCCGGAACCGAGCGTGGCCTTGCCTTCGTCCGCGAGCCCCTTCAGGTCCTTCGCGTCGATGCCGGCCAGTGCCTTGCCCATGAACTTGATGCCCGCGATATCACGAATGTCGTCCGCAGAACCACCCTGCTGTCCGCCACCCATGGCGAGCCGGCGCTTGGCGTCTGCCAGTTCCTTCTCGAGCTTGCGACGCTCGTCGATCAGCGCCTCGACACGGGAAACGAGCTCACCGGGCTGAACCTTCAGCGCACCCGACAGCGTCTTCACGCGCTCATCCTGCTCAGCGAGATAGGCACGCGCTGCATCCCCCGTCACCGCTTCGACGCGGCGAACACCGGCGCCGACGGCGCTTTCGGAGAGAATGCGCACGAGGCCGATATCGCCCGTCGCGTTGACATGCGTCCCGCCGCAGAGTTCGATCGAATAAGGCTTGCCGGCCTTCGGCCCATCGACAGCCTTGCCCATCGAGACGACACGAACTTCATCGCCGTATTTCTCGCCGAACAATGCCATTGCACCCTCGGCAATCGCATCGTCGACGCTCATCAGGCGCGTCGTGACCTGCGCGTTCTGCAGGATGATGGCGTTGGCCATATCCTCGACGACCTGCAATTCCTCTGACGACATCGGCTTCGGATGCGACACGTCGAACCGCAGACGCTCAGGAGCGACCAGCGAGCCCTTCTGCGCCACGTGTGTGCCGAGCACTTCCCGCAGGGCTTCATGCAGCAGATGCGTCGCGGAATGGTTCGAGCGCAAGCGCGAACGGCGGGCGTGATCGACGGCGAGGATGACCGCGTCGCCAGCCTTCAACGTGCCCTCGGTCACGGTTGCGATATGGACAAACAGCCCCTCGCCCCGCTTCTGGACGTCGGTCACTTCAAGCTTGGCGTGGTCGGTCGAGATCAAACCGGCATCGCCCATCTGGCCGCCGGATTCACCGTAGAACGGCGTCTGGCTCACGACGATTTGGACGGCATCGCCGCTCGAGGCACTGTCGATGGCCTTGCCATCCTTGACAATCGCCTGGACGACGCCTTCGGCAGTCTCGGTGTCATAGCCGAGGAATTCGGTGGCGCCGAACTTTTCCTTGATTTCGAACCAGACGGTTTCGGTCGCCTTGTCGCCGGAGCCTGCCCAATGCGAGCGGGCTTCCGCCTTCTGGCGTTCCATCGCATCGGTAAAGCCGGAGAGATCGACGCCGATTTCGCGGGCGCGGAGCGCGTCCTGCGTCAGGTCGAGCGGGAAACCGTAGGTGTCGTAAAGCTTGAACGCCGTCTCGCCGTCGAGCATGTCGCCCTTGTCGAGCGTGCTGGTCGCGTCCGAAAGCAGCGACAAACCACGTTCGAGCGTCTTGAGGAAGCGGGTTTCCTCGAGCTTCAGCGTTTCCGCGGTCAGCGCCTCGGCGCGCACCAGTTCCGGATAGGCGCGGCCCATTTCCTGCACCAGCGTCGGCAGCAGCTTGTACATGACCGGTTCTTTGGCACCGAGCAGCTGCGCATGGCGCATGGCGCGGCGCATGATGCGGCGAAGCACGTAACCACGGCCTTCGTTGGATGGCAGCACGCCGTCGGCAATCAGGAACGCGGACGAACGCAGATGGTCGGCGATGACGCGGTGGCTGGCACTGCCCTGGGCCTTCACGCTCAGGACATCCTCGATCGTTCCGATCAGCGTCTGGAACAGGTCGGTGTCGAACACACTCTGCTTGCCCTGCAGGACACAGGCCATGCGCTCGAGACCCATGCCGGTATCGATCGACGGGCGCGGCAGCAGCGTACGCTCGCCAAGAGCGGTCTGCTCGTACTGCATAAACACGAGGTTCCAGAATTCGAGAAAGCGGTCGCCGTCTTCTTCAGGCGAGCCCGGAGGTCCACCCCAGACATTTTCGCCCTGGTCGATAAAGATTTCCGAGCACGGACCGCAGGGGCCGGTATCGCCCATCTGCCAGAAATTGTCGGAGGTGGGAATGCGGATGATCTTGTCGTCGGAAATGCCGGCGATCTTCTTCCACAGCGTCGCAGCTTCCTCGTCTTCCGAATAGACGGTGACCAGCAACCGGTGCTTGGGCAGATCGAACCCTTCGGTAACCAGCTTCCAGGCAAGCTCTATCGCGTTTTCCTTGAAGTAGTCGCCAAACGAGAAGTTGCCGAGCATTTCGAAGAAGGTGAGATGGCGGGCGGTGTAACCGACATTGTCGAGGTCGTTGTGCTTGCCACCGGCGCGCACGCATTTCTGGGAGGTGGTGGCCGTGGTGTAGGGGCGCTTTTCAAGACCGGTAAAGACGTTCTTGAACTGCACCATACCGGCATTGGTAAACATCAGCGTCGGGTCATTGCGCGGCACAAGCGGGGACGAGGACACAACCTCGTGGCCGTTCATTTGGAAATAGTCGAGAAACGTCGACCGGATTTCATTCACGCCGCTCATGCTAAGCCCTTTTTATCGCCGGGTGCGATGCTGTTATTCGAAGACGAAAGGCTTGTATCGTCCGCGTTCCCGACTGTCCAGCCACAGCACCCCTAATCATCCCAAACCCGCCCGAAACGCAGACCGGCCGCGCATCTCGTAGATGGCGGCCGGCAAGATTTGAAAACCGGAAAACACCGGTGAATATCAGCGTCAGGATGCCCTAGATCGACATCCCAACCCAGGTCCGATCAAGGGTCCGGGGCCTGGTCGCCGTCATTGGCATCAGGACCGCCATTCTGCAGGAACTTGTCCGCGATCAGACCGGCGTTCTGGCGCAGCGACGTCTCGATTTCACGCGCCACTTCCGGGTTGTCTCGCAGGAACGACTTCGCGTTCTCGCGGCCCTGACCGAGACGCTGGCTGTTGTAGGAGAACCAGGCACCCGACTTCTCGACGATCCCTGCCTTGACGCCGAGATCAACGAGCTCGCCGGTCTTGGAAACGCCCTCGCCATACATGATGTCGAATTCGACCTGCTTGAAGGGAGGCGCCATCTTGTTCTTGACGACCTTGACGCGTGTCTGGTTGCCGACGACTTCTTCGCGTTCCTTGACCTGGCCGATGCGGCGAATGTCGAGACGAACGGACGCGTAGAATTTTAGCGCGTTACCGCCTGTCGTCGTTTCCGGCGAACCGAACATCACGCCGATCTTCATGCGGATCTGGTTGATGAAGATCACCATCGTCTTCGACTTGGAGATCGACGCTGTCAGCTTGCGCAGTGCCTGGCTCATCAGACGGGCCTGAAGACCCGGCAGGCTGTCGCCCATTTCGCCTTCGATTTCGGCACGCGGCGTCAATGCCGCAACCGAGTCGATGACGAGAACGTCGACAGCACCGGAACGCACCAGCGTATCGGTGATCTCAAGCGCCTGCTCACCGGTGTCCGGCTGCGAGATCAGGAGGTTATGCAGATCGACGCCGAGCTTGCGGGCATAAACCGGATCGAGTGCGTGTTCCGCGTCAACGAAGGCGCAAACACCGCCACCCTTCTGAGCCTCGGCAATGGTCTGCAGGGCAAGCGTTGTCTTGCCCGAGCTTTCCGGACCATAGATTTCGACGATACGGCCCTTCGGCAGACCGCCGATGCCGAGCGCAATATCGAGGCTCAGGGAACCGGTGGAAACTGTCTCGATCTCGACGATGCTATCGTTCGAGCCAAGCTTCATGATCGATCCCTTACCGAAGGATCGTTCGATCTGTGAGAGTGCTGCTTCGAGCGCCTTGCTCTTGTCCACGCCTTTATCCTCTACGAGCCGCAATGAATTCTGTGCCATGAGGTCCCACCTTTAGGTTATTGCCGCCACGCAAGCAATGAAGCAGCCGATGGACATCGTGTACTCTTTTTGTTCTCATCAATCAAGAGGCTTTTATCAGCTTGATTGAACTGCGTTATCGCGATTTCGTTCCCGGAGCGTTCTCGCGCGCATAATCTGTGGAAAATCAGGCGTTAAAGCAAGAAGCCTCGCGGTTCGACGGACGAATCGCGAGGCTCCATAAAGGTTGACAAGCGGATCAGAAAATCAGTCCGAGTCGAGCATCTCGCGAACCGCAACGGCAAGCTGCTTCAGCGAAAACGGCTTGGGCAGAAAACCGAACTTCGCATCGGCCGGCAGGTTGCGCGCAAACGCGTCCTCCGCGTATCCGGAGACGAAGATGAACTTCAGATCCGGATAGGATTTCCGCAGTTCCGTCAGAAGCGTCGGCCCGTCCATCTCAGGCATGACAACGTCGGAAACGACGATATCAACCTTGCCTTCGAGCTCGTCCATGATGTCGAGTGCTTCGACGCCGGATCCCGCTTCGTGCACGGTATAACCGCGCGTTTCCAGCATCCGCTTGCCGCCCCGGCGAACCGCTTCTTCATCTTCCACCAGCAGCACGACCGCGGACTTGCCGGTGAGATCCATGTCCTCCGCCGGCGCTTTCAAAGCCACAGGCTGTGCGGCTGCTCGAGCTGCAGCCTCTGCGGCCTCCGGCGTGATAACAGGTATTTCCGGAATGTGGCGAGGCAGGAACAGCCGGAAACTCGTTCCGCGACCGACTTCCGATTCCGGATAGATATAGCCGCCGGACTGTTTGATGATGCCGTAGACCATCGAAAGGCCGAGACCTGTCCCCTTGCCCACTTCCTTGGTGGTGAAGAACGGCTCGAAGATCTTGTCCATGATCTCGGGCGGAATGCCGGTACCGCTGTCGGCAACCTCGACCATGACGAGATCTTCCGCCGGCAGATCGGCCTGATGGAAGGCGGCGGTTTCCTCGGCCGTCACATTGCGGGTCTTGATCAGGATCGTGCCGCCCTGCGGCATCGCATCGCGCGCGTTGACGCAGAGGTTGATGAGAACCTGCTCGAACTGCGACAGGTCGGTACGCACCGGCCACAGGTCACGCCCATAGTCGACGTCGAGCTTGACGTTGGTGCCGGAGATCAGCCGGTCGACCAGCATGCGCAGGTCGCCCACCACGTCGGTCAGGTTCAACACCGCCGGCCGCATCGTCTGCTTGCGCGAGAAGGCAAGCAACTGGCGAACCAGAACGGCGGCCCGGTTGGCGTTGCGCTTGATTTCCATCAGGTCGGCAAAGCTCGCGTCGGATGGCCGCGCCTGCAGAAGCAGGTGATCGGAGGATAGAAGGATTGCCGTCAGCACGTTGTTGAAATCGTGCGCAATGCCGCCTGCAAGCGTTCCCACCGCGTTCAGCTTCTGGGTCTGCGCCATCTGCGTCTCGAGCGCCTTTTGCTCGGTCGTCTCGACGGAATAGATGATGGCCGCCTCTTCCGGCGCTTCGTCGCTCTCGTCGATCACCGCATTGACGTAGAAACGCAGATAGCGGGTCTCGTCGCCCGGATGCCGCGAATCGATTGGAGTGATGTCGCCCTGCCGGTCGCGTGCGGCAGCAAGCGCCGCCATCAGCTGATCGCGGGTCGTCTCGTGCGCGATACGCTCCAGCGACGCACCGCTTTCCACGTCGTCGCGGGTCAGAACCCCGGCGAACAGTCGCAGGAACGGCGCATTGATGCGCAGGATCCGGCCTTCGCCATCAACGGACGCAATGGCCATCGGCGTGTTGTTGAAAAAGCGCGTGAAACGCATTGCCGACGCGGATTGATCGGTGTCCTCACCATGCGGCCGGTTGATTACGACACTGCGGCTTTCGCCGGGCGCACCGTCGCGCATGGAGCTGACGCTGTGAACAAGTCGCACCGGCAGGCTCTGGCCGTTGGCACGGCGCAGGTCGAGATCGAGCGTTTCCGTACGCTTCAGACCTGGCGCCGGCTGAACCGATTGGATCAGCGCCATGCCCTCGCCCGCCACGAGATCGTCGATCGTCATCGATCCAGGAGAAAACTTGGTCAGATCGAGACCCAGCCATTCAGCCAGCGTGGCGTTGAGATAGAAGATCTCGCCCTTCTTGCCCGCGGAAAAGAACCCGACCGGCGCATGGTCGAGGTAGTCGATGGCGTTTTGCAGTTCGCGAAAGAAACGCTCCTGGTCCGACCGTTCCGAGGTCGTGTCGGTAATCTGCCAGATGTCGAGCTGCGCCTTGTTGTTTCCCGAACCCGCCAGAAGGCCGGCCTTCAGCCTGTACCAGAAGGCGCCCGCACCATTCTCTCCAACGACGGCAGTGCCCGTGCTGCGGCCAAGCGGCTGCAGCAGGCGGAATTCTTCATGACCCTCGCGGCCGTCCCGCAGCGCGGATGTCAGCCTGTAAAGCGCCTCGTTGGATTCGCGCGACTTGGACAGAAGCGTTTCAAGGGATTGGATATCGCTCTTTTTCGTCGCACCGGTCATCCGACCATAGGCAGCGTTCGCGTAGACGATGCGACCCTTGATGTCCGTGATCAGGATACCGTCCGGATGGCCGGCCAAGAAAGCGCGGGCGAGATCGTCGGACCGCGATTGCGGCATGACTTCCACGAGGCCTATCATCGAAGAGACGAGGAAAAATATGCCGACCATGGCAAGGATGCCCAGCAGGCCGAGCACAATCTCATTGTCGAGTGCCTGCTGAAAAACCACAAAAGCGACTGCAACGCCCAGCAGCACCAGCGCCAGAAGCACGATCCGAAGAATGGTTCCACCCCGCGTCTTACGCTCGACCAGTGGGGTCTCGTAGTTGCCGCCCTGCTGCAACTTCGTCATCAATCCCTCGCATTTCGCAACGGCCGACTGCCGAAGCCATCCTACTGCGGCCGTCATGCTCCACGGAGCCGAAAACCCTATGATTCCTTCTTAGCAAGTTGTCGGCGACGCAAAAAGCTCCGTTGTGCCAGAAAACCCGGGACAGTGAAGACTTGTGCCCTATCTTTCCTCTCCGAAGTGATGTTTTCCATCAAGACAGCATCGCAGCACCCCTTGATCGAAGCGAAAATTGTCGTCTTTTCAAATGTGACGATTGGCATGAGGAGTATCAGCATATGGCCGAAGAACTGATGGGCGCCTATGGCAGCCGGATGGTTATCGCGGTCCTCGGTGTCGGCATTGGGCTTCTTTTCCTGTTCGGCATCTTGTGGATGCTGCGCGGTCGCAATGGACCGTCGCCGTTCGTCCGCGGGGGACGCAACCGCAATCCGCGGCTGCAGGTGCTGGATGCGGCAGCCGTCGATGCACGTCGCCGCCTCGTGCTGATCCGCCGCGACGGCGTGGAGCACCTCGTCATGATCGGCGGGCCGACCGATATCGTGATCGAAACCGGCATCGCGACGAACTCGCCCTCACAGCCATCCGTCCTTGAAAGCGCGCCTTCTGAACCACGTCCCGCACTTGCCCAGAGGCAGCGTCCGGACCCTCGCCCGGCAGCTCTGCCGGAGGCCGAACGGCCTGAGCCCATGCGGGAGATTTCTGTGCGCGACGACACCCCGCGTGCGAAGCCACCACTCGCGACCCAGCCATCTCCCATTCCCGCTCGCCCTGTGAGCCCGGTATCCCGGTCGGAGCCGACGCCGACTGCGTCCGTATCGCCACCCGCCCCGCAGCGACTGGATCCGCCGGCAAGACAATCCGCCCCCGAGCCACAGCGTCCGGCACCGACCGTCGTCATCCCGGCAACGGTTTCGACAGCCGCTGGCGTTGCCGCAGCGCCGATCGCCGCGGCAGCGATCACGGCGATCCCGCAGCCTGCACCATCCAGGGTCGACGATGCGGCAAACGCGCTTGAAGCCGCGCGCAGTCGGGTTCTTGCTCACGCCGAGCCCGACCAGCCGACAGAACCGTCGCGCGTTGTCCCGATCAATCCTGAGGACCTCTCGACCGGCGGACAGCCGGCCCTCGAAAAGCCGAAGATGCTCGGGAGCGATTTCGAGAAAATTCTGGAAGAGGAAATGGCACAAAACCTTGCGGCGCGGGAAAACGCCGGCCGCGAGACGATCGCGGTACCAGCACCAAGCCGCCAGTTGCCGCAGCGCGATCCTGCTGTCGCACCGATTACCGGCGCGACTGCCGAGCCATCACTTCAGGACGAAGTCGCCCGTATATTTGGGGAAATGTCCGCCACGCGCGATAAATGACATGCAGGGCCGCGGGCTTTGCACGTATCCATGACATCAAACGACAAAAGGCACGGTTTCCCGTGCCTTTTGTCGTTTCTGCCGTAGACCATGCGTCAAGCAGAAATCATTCGTCGCGATAGACCTTTTCGCGACGCTCGTGCCGCTCCTGGGCCTCGATCGACAGGGTTGCGATCGGCCGGGCGTCAAGACGCTTCAGTCCGATTGGCTCGCCGGTTTCTTCGCAATAGCCATAGGTCCCGTCGTCGATGCGCTGCATCGCCGCGTCGATCTTGGAGATCAACTTGCGCTGCCGGTCACGGGCACGAAGCTCGATGGCTCTATCGGTTTCCGAAGATGCGCGATCGGCCAGATCGGGATGGTTGGCACTTTCCTCTGCCAGATGATCCAGAGTCTCCCGCGCCTCCCGCAGGATATCGTTTCTCCAGGCCGTCAGTTTTGCCCGGAAATACGCCTTCTGGTTTGCATTCATGAACTCGTCGGTTTCCGAGAGTACATAATTGCTAAGATCGATCTTCTCACTCAACGCGATTCTCCTGAAGAACATCTCGTGGCCGCTCTATATCGCTTTGGTTGTTCCGGTTCAAGCCTTCCGCTCGTTATTGAGGCAATTTTAAAATTGTCACAAAAATCAGCTAAATGACTATTTTCTATGCTTTAATCGACTTCGGTTGAAACCGGTTCCTGGGCAGCGCAACTGGCAATCATGGCGCAGGCGTGGTTGAAGTTCCGAAGTCACGGAATTACCGTCCAGGCGGTCAAAGGAGAATGAAATGGCGTCTTTCACCGATATGCCGACACTCGCGCCGCCGCCGTCACGCATCTACCTTCTCCGGCACGGCCGGGCGGCCAACCCGGAACAGGGTCAGAGAGATTTCGATCGAACACTGACGACGGACGGTTTCGCCGAAGCGGAAATCGTTGCCGACAAGGCGGCGGACCGTCGCTACCGCCCCGACGCTGTTATCAGTTCGACGGCTATGCGTTGCCGCCAGACTGCGGAGGCGGTGCGCCGCGCAATCAGCGAAACCATCGAGCCCGAATTCATCGACGAGGTCTACAACGGATCGGTCGGCACCTATCTCGCGCTGATTTTTACCAGCGACCGCAGCGGATCGGTGATGCTCGTCGGGCATAACCCGACGATCGAGGACGTGTTCGGGGAACTGATCGGAAAAGAGCATGCAGCCCGCGCCCTGCCCTCAGGGTATCCGACGGCAGGCCTTGCTGTCATCGATCACGCAGGCCGAAGCGACGGCTCGCGACCCGCATGGAACCTGACAGATTTCATCACGCCGTGACCACAGATTCCAAGGCATCCCATCCCTTTGCGCATTGCCTGACGGTCCCTATATAGCGACAAACAGTTTTGGGACGACACCTTGCCGCCAGCGCTCACCAGTATCACCGACGACGCGAAGATTGCTCTCGATAATCTCGCCGATCGCGCATCGAACTTGGTCAATCCGTCGATGCGGCTTGGCGTTACCGGCTTGTCGCGTGCCGGCAAGACGGTGTTCATCTCGTCGCTTGTCCACAATCTCCTGAACGGCGGCCGACTGCCGCTGTTCGAGGCAATGCGCTCCGGCCGGGTCTCGCAGGCGCGGCTCGAGCAGCAGCCGGACGACGCGATACCGCGCTTCCAGTATGAGGATCACATCGACGCACTGGTGCGCGAACGGATCTGGCCGGACTCGACGCGCGCGATCTCGGAACTCCGCGTCACGCTGGAATACCAGAGCGCGAGTGGATGGAACCGGATGTTTTCCCGCGGCCGGCTGTCGATCGACATTGTCGACTATCCCGGCGAATGGCTGCTCGATCTGCCGCTGCTGGCACAGGATTACGAGACCTTCAGCCGCAACACGGTAGCCCTTGCCCGTACCGGCATTCGCGCCGAGTTGTCGAAGGACTGGCTTTCGTTCGCCTCCGGCATAGACATGGACGCACCGGCGGACGAAGGAACCGCGCGTCGGCTGGCCGAGAGTTTTGCGGCCTACCTGAAAGCCTGCAAATCCGATGAGCGCTCGCTCTCCACCCTGCCGCCCGGGCGATTTCTGATGCCCGGCGACCTGGAAGGTTCGCCCGCCCTCACCTTTGCGCCCCTCGCCGATCTTCCGGATACGCCGGCCCCGAAGGGGTCGTTCCGGGCGATGATGGAGCGCCGCTACGACGCCTACAAGACAATCGTCGTCAAACCCTTCTTCCGCGAGCATTTCGCGCGTCTCGACCGGCAGATCGTGCTGATCGACGCGCTCCAGGCGATCAACCGTGGCCCTGAGGCCGTGCAGGATCTGGAACGCGCACTGACCGACGTACTCGCCTGCTTCCGTCCCGGCCACAACAGCTTCTTCTCGTCGCTGGTCGGCCGGCGCATCGACAAGGTGCTGGTCGCAGCCACCAAGGCCGACCATCTGCATCACGAAAGCCACGACCGGCTGGAACGCCTGACCGGCCGCCTCGTCGACCGCGCCATCGAGCGGATCGGCATGGCCGGCGCCGGCATCGACGTGATGGCAATCGCCTCCGTGCGCGCCACGCGTGAAGCTTCCGTGAAGGACGGCAGTCACCAACTGCCGGTCATCGTCGGCACACCGATGGCAGGCGAAACCATCAATGGCGAAGTCTTCGACGGCACGCGGCAGACGGCGATCTTCCCTGGCGACCTTCCGGCCGACCCGGAAGCCTTGTTTCGGCAGCTCGGTCAGCCGGGCTCCGAGCTTCCGGATGTCAACGTGGTGCGCTTCCGTCCCCCGGCTCTCGACGAAAAGGGCGGCATTACCCTATCGGTCCCGCATATCAGGCTCGACCGCGCCATGCAGTTTCTGCTGGGAGATCGCCTCGCATGACCGACCGCAAGATCACCGATGACCGCCGCCGCCCAACTTCCTTCGTCGTAGACGACGACATTCCGACTAAAGAAGAGCCGCAGACCCACCCGAACCGCGCACCCCGCCGGTTTGACGATGGCATCGCCATCACGCCGGACGAGCTCGATCCGTTCATCAGCCCGCAGGAACTTTCACCAGACGCGCTGGCCGTCGCCGTGCCGGTGAAGCGGAAGCGTTTCTCCTTCGCCAACCTCGCGGCCGCGGCCTTCGGCACGTTCCTGTCGCTTGCGTTCGGCCTCTGGGCGGATCGGATCATCCGGGATCTCTTTGCACGGTCCGACTGGCTCGGTTACGCCGCAGCGGCAGCGTTGGGCGTCGGCATCGTCGCGCTTCTGGTCATGGTCGGTCGCGAAATCATCGGGATGATGCGGCTTGCTGCGGTCCAGACGCTGAAGACGCAAGCGGAAGACGCCCTGAAATCGCCAAGGCCGACGGCAGCCAGAACCGTCGTCGCCGCGCTCACGAAACTGACAGGTCACCGGGCGGAGACCGCCCGCGGACGTGCCGCGCTCGATGCGACGAAAGACGACATCATCGACGGGCCACAACTCATCGATCTCGCCGAGCGAGAACTCCTGTCGCCGCTCGACCGGCAGGCACGCGTCCTCATTCTTGGCGCCTCGAAACGGGTCTCGGTCGTCACCGCTGTCAGCCCCCGCGCGGTCGTTGATCTCGTCTATGTCCTGTTCGAGGTGACACGACTGATCCGCGCGATGGCGGACCTCTACGGCGGGCGCCCAGGCACGCTCGGACTGTTGAAGCTCATGCGGGACGTGATGGCGCATCTGGCGGTAACAGGTTCGATCGCGGTTGGAGACGGAATCGCGCAGCAGGTTCTGGGCCATGGTTTGGCATCGAGGCTTTCAAGCAAACTCGGCGAAGGTGTCATCAACGGCCTACTGACGGCGCGTATAGGCATTGCCGCGATGGATCTTTGCCGCCCACTTCCCTTCCGCGCTGTGAAGCGCCCGGGGATCGGCGATTTCATGTCCGACATCTCTCCCGTCGGCCCGCGCAAGACCGATTGATCGCGCCTCTGTGACCCTTAATGACCCGAAAAGATACCAGTCATTAACCATTCCAAGCTAATTTGCGAGGCACTTGAAGTTTCTGGTTTCCAAGGGAAAGCACATGTATTCGCGCTTCTTTTCGCTTTTCGGTGGCATCGTTGCACTGACCATCGCAACTGCTCCCGCCCTGGCACCGGAGGCCTCCGCGGCTTCGCGTGACAAATCCTTTTTCCAGCAGGTCGGTGGCGTCTGGAAGGGTCCGGGCGAAATCGTCGCGGGCAAGTACAAGGGTACGAAGTTCAGCTGCAACCTGATTGGCGCTGCACAGCCGGATGGCACTGTCGGCATCAAGCTCGATGGCACCTGCCGCGTCGGCGTTTTCCAGCAGCCGATGTCCGCGGTCATCAGCCAGAGCAGCACCGGCTATTCCGGCAAGTTCCTGGACGGCGCCCAGGGCAAGGGCCTCGACATCGTCTCCGGCTCCGTCAATGGCGACAAGGTCGTGATGGGCATCAACCGTGCCCAGCTGAACGGCGCCATGGTCGCCAGCCTGCGCGGCGAGAACAAGATGAACATCACCATTTCGGTGAAGGTCGAAGACCAGATGGTGCCCGTGATCGGCCTGTCGCTGGATCGCGATCTGGATTCGATCGCCGTCGGTTCGATCAAGCCCTAATCCACCAATCCCTGTCTGCGTCAGCGATCCTAATGCCTTCGATGTCCGCCTCTGCCAGCCAGTCGCGGACATTTTTCTGTCCGAGGACCATTTCGGGCGCGACATCGGCAAGCGGCATCATCACAAAGCCCCTCGCCGTCATGCGCGGATGGGGAAGCTCCAGCGTCTCGGAGTGATACGCGCTGTCGCCGTAGGTCAGGATGTCGATATCGATGGTTCTCGGGCCCCAGCGCTCGACGCGCTCACGCTTGCGCCGCCTTTCCATATCAAGACAGACATCGAGAAGCGACTCGGGATGAAGCGAGGTCTCGATCAGGGCGCAGCAGTTCAGGAACTCGGCCTGATCCGTCTTTCCCCATGGCGGCGTGGCATAAAGCCGGGATACGGCGAGCACCCGACAGTCCGATCGGGCATCGAGTTCCCTCAACGCATCTGCCATCGCAGCCCGCGGATCACCGACGTTACCGCCGAGCCCAAGGGCTACCAATTTCATCGAGCCGTCACGCGACATGCTCGATCCTCACTTCGGCATGATCAAGAATTCCCGGGATCGGCACGCTCGGCTTGCGCACCGTCACCTCGACCCTTCGGATCTGCGACGACCAGGCGCAAAGCGCCCTAGCAATGTCCTTGGCCAGCGTCTCGATCAGGTTGCGGCGCGTGCCGGTCACGATCCTCTCGACGATTTCATAGGCTTTGCCATAGTGCACGGTGCTCTCGACGTTGTCGTCCTCCAGCGCTTCTTCGGCATCCACATGCATGACGAGATCGACATAGAATCGCTGACCGAGCCTCTCTTCTTCCGCAAAGGCTCCATGACGAGCGAAGAAGGCGCAGTTTTTCAAGGCGATGCTGTAGGTCCCCATCAGCTCTCCTCCCGTTGCGCCGCACGGGACGCCAGAACCGCATCTGCCATCAGCAGGGCATCGCGGTTGGCCGCGACATTATGAACCCGGAAGATCGCCGCACCAGCGAGTCGGAGGATCGCAGTCGTTGCAGCCGTGCCGATATCCCGCTGATCGGCCGGATCCCGCATCGTGACTGAACCGACAAACCGCTTCCGCGACGTCCCGGCGAGCAAGGGAAATCCGAGTGACTGCAACTCGCGAAAGCGGGCGATCAGTTCCATGTCGTCGTCCCGGTTCTTGGCAAATCCGAACCCGGGATCGAGCACGATCGCCGCATCCTTGATCCCGGCAGCATGCGCGATCTTGAGAGACCGCGTGAGGAAATACTGCTGGTCTTCGATCATGTCCGCACGTCGATCCGTCCGGTCGCGTCCCGTATGCATGATGCAGATACCGGCACCTGTCTCGGCCGCGACGTCAGCCATATCGGGTTCGCGCTGAAGTCCATGTACGTCATTGATGACGTGGGCGCCGGCAGCCATCGCCAGCCGCGCCGTTACCGCACGATAGGTATCGACCGAGATGATAGCGTCGGTTTCGCCGACAAGCTTCTCGATCACCGGCAGGATGCGATCCTGTTCTTCGGCAGGCGTCACCGCCGCCGCGCCGGGCCGTGTCGATTCGCCACCGATATCGAGGATGGCAGCACCTTCGGCGACGCAGCTCAGCGCATGCCGCACGGCGCCATCCGTTTGCGCATGCCGACCGCCGTCGGAAAACGAGTCTGGGGTCACGTTGACGATCGCCATGATATGGCCTTGCGCGCCGAGTTCCAGCACGCGTCCGCGCGCCAATTGCCAGTGCGTGTTGCGCCGCGATATCACCGGCCAATCATCTTTGGAGAGTTGACGCAAAATTCAGGGACCTCGTGTTGCGCTTGGTCTCGCTATGCCCCAAGCTCTTTTAAAGTTCAACGTTGCAGGCCACAGAATGTTTTCAATGCGCGCGGTTCGCCGTCTCATCGGTACCGTACTTCTTGCAGGCGTCTTCGCCTCTCCCGCATCGGCCGCACCGATCATCACCAAGACTTACTCGTATTTTCAGATCGGCGGCAAAACTGCCGAAGACCTCGACAAGGAGCTGGAAAAACGCGGTCCGCTGACCCGCACGACCGGCCACCGTCATCCCGGTGCAACCGAAATCAAATTCGGCGGGGAAGTGACCTATGTCGAGCGCGCCAATCGCTGCACGGTCGGCGCCGCAAGGGTCACACTGCGTACCCATATCGTTCTGCCACGCTGGATCAATCGACGTCGTGCAGACGCGGATCTTGGCATGATATGGGACACGCTTTCGGCAGACATCAAGCGCCACGAAGAACGCCATGCCGAGATTGCCCGCACTCATGCCCGCATTCTCGAGAGACAGCTTCTGGACCTATCGACGCCCAGCAGTTGCGATAGTCTCGAGAAGAAGGTCGCCGATGCGACTCGCGATCTTCTGGAAGCACACGACCGGGAACAGATGCGGTTCGACCAGGTCGAGTCGAAGAACTTCGACGAGCGGATGACCCGTCTTCTGAAATACCGGATGAAGCGCGACTGATCGGGCAGCGAAAGACGACATCGATCGGCACAGCCAATCCACCGACCCGTAGCCCGAACTTTCCCGAGACTTGCGCGGAGCTTTCGCACCACCCTGTCATTCATCGGTGACTTATAACAATATACTAATGTGTGTGTCTGGGCTAAAACCGTAGCAACAGAACGGCGCTGCCAACGACCCATATCAAGGGTCATCCAGCCGCCCGCGATCCCGGCCACGGTGCCCGGATCCACCCGTTCAGGCGCCGCAAATGTTCGCGGCCGCGATCAGGCACTTGGACCGAGAGAGGTCCCGCGTTGTTGCCTTGTACAAGCTTCACAGGTCTCCCCGGCGCAATTGCGGCCGCAGGCGTTTTCCTCCCTCGCCTTGCGGCTATGCGCCTGCCTTGCCTCGCTTGCGCTAACTGCGCAGCGAGGCATTTTTTTGGAAGAGGGTCGTCTGGTTTGGTTCAGGCCTGACGTTCTGGAACGTGCACGATCAGACCGTCGAGATCGGCCTTGATCTTGATCTGACAGGACAGCCGCGAGGTCGGCTTCACCTCGAAGGCGAAGTCGAGCATGTCTTCTTCCATCGCTGCCGGAGGACCGACCTTTTCGGTCCAGCCATCGTCGACATAGACATGACAGGTGGCACAGGCACAGGCGCCGCCGCATTCGGCCTCTATGCCTGGCACGGAATTGCGCACGGCGTTCTCCATTACCGTGGAGCCGTTGTCAGCTTCGATATCGAAGCGCGTACCGTCGAAGGCAACGAGGGTCAGTTTCGTCATGATCAGGAAATCCGCATTGAGTGGCAGTCTTGGCCGGTTGTCTTCCGATAAATCACCGGTCCAGTCAACACGAACGGACGACGCGCCGTTGTCTTGCGGCGCCCTCCAACTGTCACGGATCAGCGGCAGAGTTTCAGGATGAAGTTCTCGGCTTCCACGACACACGCGGCAAGCGCGGCCAAATGCGCGGCGTCGGCACCGTCTGCTTCGAGTTTTTCTGCAGCTTTGGAAACGCCGAACGCGCCGACCGCAGATGCAGCACCCCTCAGGCGATGCGCCGTCATCGCAACCCCGGCAGCGTCTGCGCCCGTCATCTCCTGCAGCGCCCGGCGGGCGTTGCGGGCAAACATCATCAGCACTTCGTTTTCCAGTGTCTTGTCGCCCATCGTCTGGCGGGCAAGATGCACGAGATCGATCGGGCGCGACTGCGAAGGACATGCCCCGCGCGGGCTAGTGGGCGTTGAAAAAGCAGTATTCGCCGCTGACATGAAACTCTGTTCCTCTTTGGGGCTCAATCATGCGTCCCAGTGATGCGGGACAGCGGCTGCCTATCCCGTTAAATTTCGGCACAATCACGGCGCAAATTTCGGGACATGGTTAATTTCCATCAACCTCACGGAATGTCAGGGGTTTCGACATTTTTCGTGGTTTAAATTCTGTTAACAACAAATCTGCTTTCCGGGCCGATCCCGGCCGAGCAATTGTGTGGAAGACACGAATGTGTCACTACAGGACGGTTGAGATGGGTGTGTAAACCATCCTGCGTCTGACGGCGGAACGGTGGTAAGCTTTCATTATCATCCGTTTGCAACAACGGCCGTTCGAATTGTGAGTAAAGTGGAATTGCGGCCAGCATGACGCACGGGCCGGGTTCCGGTCGGCGACCCGACTTCCAGCCTGCAGGCGGCAGAGCTGGAACGAAAGCGCCGGGTGAGTGTAACGAGGCGTAACCGCATGGCGAAGAAAACGAGCAGCGAGTCGGTCGATGAGACGGCTTTCCAGGCACTGGAAGAAGCGCTGAAGATCGACTTCAACGGCGAGCAGCCTCGCGCCCGACCAACTCAGACCGCTTCGGAGACCAGAGTGTCGGATACGCCAAGGCAGCGCTCCCCATCGTCCTCACAAAATCCGCAATCCGCTCCGCCTCGTCAGGCCGGTCCCGAAACGACAGCCCGACAGCCCGCTTTCGAGCCGGCCAATGATGCCGGTCGCCGCACCCCGAATGCGATTCTTCGCTCGCTCGAAGGCGGCTCGATCAAGAGCGCCGTCCGCAACGCCGCCATTATCTCGTTCTTCTGGGTTGTTGCGGGTATCGGTCTCGGCCAGCTGATCTACGGCAGCCAGCTGTGGGAATTCACCTCGGTCGCCGGCGTCCTCGCTGCACCGGGAATCGTCGCCCTCGTCGTCGGCATCCTGCTACCGATCATGCTGTTCTTCGCCTTCGCGATCATGATGGCGAGAGCTGCTGATCTGCGCAATGCGGCCCGCTCGATGGCGGAAGTGGCCCTGCGTCTCTCCGAACCGGAAACCATTGCCTCCGAGCGCATCATGTCGGTCGGCCAGGCTGTCCGCCGCGAAGTGTCTGCGATGAACGAAGGCATCGAGCGCACCATCGCACGTGCCTCCGAGCTGGAAACGCTGGTTCATTCCGAAGTCAACGCGCTGGAACGCAGTTATACAGACAACGAGCTGCGCGTCCGCGGCCTGGTTCACGAACTCGGCGCCGAGCGCGACGCGATCGTCAACCATGCGGAACGTATCCGCTCCTCGATCGTCGGCGTGCACGAGCAGCTGAAGGAAGACCTGTCGCTCTCGACAGAAGAGATCTCCGTTCGCCTTGCCACGTCAGGCGAGGCCTTTGCCTCGATGATCGACACCCGCGCCGCGTCTCTCATCGAAAAATCCGACGCTGCCGGTGAAGCGCTCAGCTCCCTGATGGCGGCCCGTGCCGAAAACCTCGTCTCGAGCCTGACATCGTCCGGTATCGCTCTGGCGACCGAGTTCGATATCCGCCTCGACACGCTCACATCGACCATGTCCGAACGCGGTCAGGAATTGCTCGGCCAGTTCGAAACCCGTGCGTCGACCATCGATGCCAACACCGAAAAGCTGAACGCCGCCCTCGCCGACCGCACCCGTCAGCTCAACGAGACGCTGCTTGCCCGCACCCGCGAAATCACCGAGGGTCTGAATGACAGCGAGAAGACGCTCGGCGGCACGCTGGACACGGCAATCGCCGCGCTCAACCGCTCGCTCGACCAGAAGAGCGCCACCTTCCGTCAGAGCCTGCAGACCGCTTCCGACGACGCGATCATGGATCTCGACCTGCGCTCCGGCCTGTTCGAAGACCGTCTCCAGGCAACCGTTGGCCAGCTTTCGGCAACCTTCGACGACGGCCTGTCGCATTTTACCACGGCATTCGACCAGCGCGCCGGCACGCTCGACAGCAAGCTGATGGACAGCCTCGCCCGCATCAACGAAACCGTCGCAGGCGGTTCGGATGCAATTGAAGGCATCCTGTCGTCCAGCATCGACCGGATCGGCAATGCACTAACCGACCAGTCGCTGGCGCTCGCAACGACGCTTGGAACCGGCCAGGAAGTGCTGGACTCCATGCTCGAAAACCGCGCCCGCGAATTTTCCGATGCGCTTGCTGCCCGCAGCAACGAAATCAGCCACAGCTTCGGCGACGCCCACAACAAGGTCGATGCCGTCATGGCTGAACGCGGCACGGCACTTGCCGCCGCACTCTCCGATAGCCAGGCCCGTTTCGAGGACGCCGTCGGTTCGCGTGCGGATGCCATCATCGATGCGGTCACCGGCAGCCACGATCGTCTTGCAGAAGTCCTCGACAGCCGCACCTCGGCAATCAGCGAGCTGATGTCGGGAACACCCGAGCGCCTGTCCTCGATGTTCGACGACAAGACTGAAGTCCTGTCGAAGGCGCTGTCCGACAGCGAGATCCGGCTCGGCAGCGAACTGGAGCGCAAGGTGACGAGCCTCGACACGACGCTTGCCGCCAACCGCGACCGCCTCGCTGAGATCTTCGATGACCGATCGATGGACATCGCGACTTCGCTTGCCCTGCACGAAGATCGCCTCACAGGCGCACTCGAAGAAAAGACGGCAGCTCTGATCGGCGCCGTATCGGATGCAGACAGCCGTATCGAACACACGTTCGCCGCTCGCGCCGAAGCAATCCGCACGGCCTATACGGACGGCCAGCTCGGTCTCGATCTCTCGCTCGAAAGCCACGTCTCCGAGCTTTCCCGCATCATCGACAGCGGCAGCGAACGGCTCGATAAGTCTGTCGGGGGTGCAGCCGAACGGATCGAAGCCACGTTGGCCGAACGCACCGAAGCAATCCGCAGCGTCTATCAGGACGGCCAGATTGGTCTCGACATCACGCTTGCGACCCAGACCTCGGAACTGGCGCGCATTCTCGACGGCGGCAGCGAACGCCTCGAGAATTCCGTAGAAGGGGTTGCCGGCCGCATTGAAGCTGCCTTTGCCGATCGCACCGACGCGATCCGCAACGCCTATCAGGAAGGTCAGCTCGGTCTCGACATTACACTCGAAACGCATGCCTCGGAACTCACCCGCATCATCGAAGGCGGCAGCGAGAAGCTTGAGACATCCGTCGGCGGCGCAGCCCAGCGCATCGAGAGCGCCTTCGCCGATCGTACCGAAGCGATCCGCAACGCCTATCAGGAAGGTCAGCTCGGTCTCGACATCTCGCTCGAAACCCACGCCTCGGAACTCACCCGCATCATCGAAGGCGGCAGCGAGAAGCTTGAGACATCCGTCGGCGGCGCAGCCCAGCGTATCGAAACGGCGTTCGCAGATCGTACCGACGCAATCCGCACGGCCTATCAGGAAGGTCAGCTCGGCCTCGACATCACACTCGAAACGCACGCTTCGGAACTTACCCGCATCATCGAAGGCGGCAGCGAGAAGCTTGAGACATCCGTCGGCGGCGCAGCCCAGCGGATCGAAAGCGCCTTCGCCGATCGCACCGATGCGATCCGCACCGCCTATCAGGAAGGTCAGCTCGGCCTCGACATCACACTCGAAACGCACGCTTCGGAACTCACCCGCATCATCCAGGGCGGTAGCGAGAAGCTTGAGACGTCCGTCGGCGGTGCAGCCCAGCGCATCGAAAGCGCCTTTGCCGATCGTACCGATGCCATCCGCAGCGCCTATCAGGAAGGCCAGCTCGGCCTCGACATAGCGCTCGAGACCCACGCCTCGGAACTGTCGCGCATCATCCAGTCCGGCAGCGCGCAGCTTGAGACATCCGTCGGCGGTGCAGCGGAACGCATCGAAAGCGCGTTTGCAGATCGCACGGATGCAATCCGCAGTGCCTACCAGGACGGCCAGCTCGGCCTCGACATCACGCTCGAAACCCAGGCTGCGGAACTGTCCCGCATCCTCGACGGTGGCAGCGCTCGTCTCGAAAACTCGGTCGGTGGCGCAGCCACACGTATTGAATCCGCCCTCACCGATGGCACCAGCCGCTTCGAAACCGGCATGGCCGATGGCCTGCAGCGGATGGACGAAACCTTCGACGCCACCCAGCAGCGGATTGCTGCAACGATCGGCCTCGGTCACCAGCAGCTCGCCGATACGCTTGCCACAGCCGGACAGGACATCGCGCAGACGCTCGGCGCCGCCAACTACGAGATTTCCTCGACGGTCGGTTCGGGCGCCCAGAACATCTCCCAGTCCGTCGGCGACGCAACGCGCAACATCGCCTCGACCTTGGATGGAGCAACCCGCACCATCAGCGACACGGTCGGCACCGCTGCCGTACAGATCTCAGGCGTCGTCGATACCGCAAGCCGCGACATATCCGAAAAGGTCACGACGGCACACGGTCAGATGGCCGAGACGCTCGACACCGCAAACCGCCAGCTCTCGTCTACACTCGATGGCGGCTACGAGCGCATTCGCTCGACACTCGAGGATCGCGGCGGCCTGATTGCCAGCACGCTCACCAATGCGCAAAACCATCTGGCCGACCTGATGCTGGATCAGGCAACATCGATCGGCGCCACCATCGCAACCAGCGCCGGCATGCTGGAAATGTCCCTCGAAGCCCAGCAGGAATCGCTGCGCGCCACGATCGACGGCGCCGGTGAAAACCTGGAAACGCGTCTGCGCGAAAACGTCGGCGCGATTGCAGGCCAGCTCAACGAAGCCGCCCGCGAAATCACAGCCTCCGCAGAGGGATTCTCGAGCCGCGTCGAAGAAACTGTCGGCGGCGTTTCTACCGCCCTCGATGGCGCCGGCACCCGGATAGAGACGACTTTCGGTGGTCTGGAAGAACGCATCCGCTCGGAACTGGGCAATGCGACCAGCCTGGTCGACACGGCCGGCAACAGTATCGCCGATGCACTCGGCGCCCGCACCGCGGAACTGGAGCGCGTTACCAGCCTTGCGACCGATCGCGTTTCTACCGTGATGAGTGATCGCACGGCCGAACTGGAGCGCTTGTCGGGAGAAACTGCAGACCGCATCAATCAGGCGCTCGCATCCCGCACGCAGGAATTTGAGCGCATCGGATCCGAAACGTCGGATCGGATCGCCGAAACGCTGGATACACGCACCGCCCGCATCGAAGAACGCCTCGGCACCATGGACCGGGCGCTCACCGTCGGCCTAGACGCCGTGTCGCGCACCATCGAAGGCAAGGCTGTCGGCCTCGCTTCCAGCCTCCGCGACGCCGTCAGCGCCGCAGCGCAGGGCATGGATAGCGAAGCCAGCCGTTCGGCAGAGCTTCTTGCCCGCGCCGGCGCAGACTTCACGGAAGAACTCAGTACCCGCAACGATGAGTTTGCCCGCTCGATCGAACAGCGCTCCAACGATATCGTCGACCGCATTTCGGAAACCCAGAACCGGCTTGCCGGTCAGGCGGCAACCGTGGCGCAGGCCTTCTCGGAAGCCGGCAACGCGATCGTCCACAAGGTCGCCGAAGCAGACAGCCTGGTGAAGAAGCAGGTCAACGCGATTTCGGAAGCCCTCGGCGATGCCGAAAAGGCGCTTGATGCCCGCGGCACGTCTCTGCGCGACACGCTTGCCGAAACCGCAGGCGAACTCGACAGCGCTCTTTCGGCCGTCGACAAGGCGCTCGCTGCCCGTGGCGAATCGATCCGCTCGTCGCTCGACAGCCGCACCCGCGACCTGAACTCGATGCTCTCAAGCCGTTCGGCCGAACTCTCCAAGCTGATCGACGAAAAAGCACGGCCACTGGTCGAGGAATATGCCGAGACCGGCCGGTCCGCCGCCGAGCGCATCAGCCAGGCTGCACAGGAAAGCGCCGAGCGCCTTTCCACGGCCGCCCGCGATACGACCGACCGCATCCGCAACGAGAACGACGCACTGGTGGAGGCGATTTCCGCCCGTACCAACGAGACGCTCGCTGCCATCAGCCAGCGGACAGAGAATGCCACCGGTGCCATGCGCGCCGTCGAGCAGAGCCTGTCGGCAAACGTCAACAGCCTGATCGAGCGCCTTGCCGAAAGCAATTCCGGCATCGCATCGCTGGTCGAACAGGCCGCCCGCAATCTCGGCCAGGCCGCAGACCGCGTCAGCGAACAGCTGTCCGACGCCGATCAGAAGCTCGATGCGACCGCCAACCGCTTTGCCGAGTCGGCCAACAGCGCGGCCGACCTCGTGCACGGTTCGAGCCGCCTGCTAGAAAACAACATCGATCGCCTGGTCAGCATTTCCGGCCAGACGCTCAGCCAGGTCGGCGGCATCGTCGGTCGCTTCGACGATCACTCCAAGGTTCTGGCCCAGGCATCCGAGCTGCTCGGCGCTGCCCAGTCGAACCTTGCCAGCACGCTCGACGAACGCCAGACGGCGCTCCGCACCCTCTCTGCCGGTCTCGTCAAGCGTTCGGAGGAAATCGAAGGCACGCTCAATGGTCTGACCTCGCTCGTCGATGGCGCCTTTACCCGCGCCGAAGATCGCACCTCGCAGATCGGCGCATCGCTGCGCGAAAGCCTGCACGCTTCCTTCGCCGATATCGGCCGCGGCCTGGGCGAAACCCAGCAGCGTGCCAACCTCACGGCCCAGGCTATGCGCGAGACGCTGAGCGAGGCTGGCAACGAGGCAAGCCGCGCCATCGAGACGACACTGTCGGATGCCGAGACACGCGCCCGCGATCTATCCGAACGCCTGCGCGGCAGCATCACCGGTTCGATGGGCGACATTGAGCGCCTGCTGGCCGACGCCGCAAACCGCACCGATGGCGCAGCCCAGCAGTTGCGCGATACGCTGCGGGTTTCGGTTGAAGAGGCGATCGGCCGCTTTACCGGCGCAACCGACGAGATCCGCCGCTCGGCCCAGGACATTCGCCAGGAACTCGATGCGACTCGCACCGAACTGAAGCGCGGCGCGTTCGATCTGCCCGAAGAAGCCAAGGAAAGCGCAGCCGCCATGCGCCGTGCCGTGGCTGAACAGATCAAGGCCCTGCAGGACATCTCGCAGCTAGTCGGCCGCTCCGCCCAGAGCCTCGACGTGTCCGAGCCGGTTGCAGTGTCGCGCCCTGCTCCGGTCGCCCAGCCGGCTCCGCAGCCGGCGGCCCCGCGCCCTGCAGCCCCGACGGCACCAGCCGCCGCGACAAGCGCACCGTTTGGCTCGTCTGTCCTTCGTGACAGTCTGCCACTCGATCGTCCGACGCCGAGCATCGCACAGGGCGTCAGCAAGCCGGTTTCCCAGGCGCCTTCACAGACGCCACCGGTAACGCAGGTTCTCGCACAACCTCAGGCCCCGGTCTCCCGCGCACCTGAAGCAACGCAGCGTCCAGGTGAAGGCGGCTGGATCAGCGATCTCCTTCGCGGTGCGTCTCGTGACGATACAGCCGGCACAGTTGCTCGCCAGCCGCAGCAGCCTGCACGCCCGGCAGCAGCCGAACCGGCCCAGCCGGTTCGCACCAACGGAGACAACCGCAACCCGCGCCACATGGTGGAATCGCTCAACTCTCTGTCGGTCGACATCGCCCGCGCGATCGATCACGACGCCTCGGTCGACCTCTGGCGCCGTTACCAGCGCGGCGAGCGCGACGTGTTCACACGCCGCCTCTACACGCTGAAGGGTCAGCAGACGTTCGACGACATCAAGCGGAAATACGAACGCGAGCCGGAATTCCGCACCGCCGTCGATCGCTACATCGCCGATTTCGAAAAGCTGCTCGCCGATGTCGCCCGCACAGATCGCGACAAGACGGTCACCCAGAGCTACCTGACCTCGGATACGGGCAAGGTCTACACCATGCTCGCCCACGCGGCCGGACGTTTCAGCTGATCGATCCATTCCGCAGGGAATGCCAAAAACAAGAAAAGCCGCCTTTCGGGGCGGCTTTTTCGTTGGCGGATAAACCCTGAAGAAGCTGTTGGCGAGAGGGGTACCCCGACTTCTCTCTTCCCAGCCCTTGTGCCGAAATTCCAGCGGCACGAGGTCTGTCGGGTCACAGACTCCTTCACTTCATGGACACGTACGGACTGGATCCCCGCCACAAGGGCGAGGATTAGAGGAGTTTGGTGACAGGCTCAGTTTCCAAAGCGACCTGCGGAGTTTTTCGCCAGTACTTCACAGAACACTCAGTCGCCCATCAAGCCGGCTTTCGATGGGCTGCACTGCATGGGAGCGAACCTGACGTCTGGCCCTCTTTCTACTCAGTTCCTCAACGGCCGCTCTTTTGCCGCGCCCCAGAAACTGAGCCGCGCATCGGGCGCGTGCCTGAGGAGAATGATCTCCATCCGTGCACGAAGGTCGCTGCTAAAGCGTGACGCGTTCCGGGCGCCCCAGACGCCGATATAGCACGCGTCCGAGGCATCGTTGCGAAACACCACGCCGCCGCCAATGGCAGAAGCCAGACCACCTTCGCCCACCACGCCGCCTGCGCCATAAACCGCCACGACACTTTGCAACGGTGCAACGCTGACCACGGTGTCACCGGAGGGAGCAAAACCGGATTGCCTGAAAAAATAGACGGGGATCGGAGGCTCAGTCATTCGCTTGGCTCTCAGGAGAAGCAACCGAGATCGGAGCGCTGTTTAAAGCGCAGGTCAACTCCATAACGGCCAGGCTATTAGTTCGGATTGCAAAGCCAGCTGTCACAGACGCATGTCAGATCTCGTGAGGATCGCAGTGCTGGAACCAGTATCGTATCGCTCCGCTGGCAGAGCGGGTCCGGAAGCCGGGTGGGCATCCTATCGCGATGCTTGGGACCATCGCCAAGCTTCACCGCCAGCGCCCTTGGGTAGCGCTCGCTCAGCTCACATGACGTACTGCAGGAGAGTGCTTCTCTGCTGCGAATTGTTCGGCAGAGAAGTCTCCCCCAGGCCGATATCGCGCGGGTCGTCCCCGCGCGAAAAGGATCACATGGCCTTGAGAGCCCAGTCGACAATATTCGCGCCGACCTGTGCAAATGCCTTGTCCAGCGCTTCGATGAAGCGGCGGTTCTCGGTTCCGGCGACCGGCACCGTTGCCTTGAAGACGGTCTGTGCACGAACGCTGCCGTTGCGGTCGTTCAAGAGCTTTGCCGAGATCTCCACCGTGGCGAGCCTGTTGCCCTCAGTGACCACTTCGAAGCTGCGTATATCGGTTACGACCTGATAGTCGATCGCCAGACCCTGCCCCGGCTTGCCGACGCCGCCAACCCGTCCGGAGTTTTCGAACGCTTCGACCAGCTTCGACTGGACCAGCGCCGGAAGCCTGTCACCCCAGCGGGAATTGGCCAGATACTGAACCTCGGAGGGTGAAATACGCACAACGACCTGGTCGCTGTTGAGCATCTTGACCGCAGTCGGTTCAGGCACCAGGATTTGCCGGCTCTTCGCGGTTGCTCCGCTCGCCATCGGCGTGATCGACAGGTCGAACGTGTCGTTGTTCGCCTTGCTGCCACAACCGGCCAGAAGTGCTGCCATCAAAGGGGCTGCGATGATGATCGGATGGCGCATGACGCGAAGCATCGCAGATCCTTGCATAAAACCCTGAACTCCCCGCATGTTAGCGCCGTGTCCTGCCATCGTACTCTTTCACCGTTTCGCCGCCGAAGATCAGGCGCTGGGGGTTCTGGTCAAAATTGCTGATTGCCTGATTGAGCGACTGCACGGTTCCGCGCGTGTCGTTGATCAGCGTTTGGATGTCTCTCAAGCCACCGGACGAAAAGCGCGACAGGTTGTCGGCAATCGGTCCAACGCGCGAATTGATATTGTCGGCGACGGTGCGGAAGGATTCGAGCGTCTTGCGCGCCTCGGCAAACAGACCCTGCGAGTCGTCGCTGGAGACCAGCCCGTCCACCTTCGCCAGAATTCCGTCGACGCGGTTCGATGCGTTGTTCAGCTTGGTCGACATGTCCGTGAAGTTGGAGATCGCACCGTTGATGTCGTCGCGGCGGCGCGACACGTCGTCGATCACGTCGCGCGCCGAGCTGAGCGTCTGGCGTGCGTCTTCGGATGCCGACGAGATGTTGCGGATCGTTGCGCCGACCTGATTGACGTCGACGGCCGCCATCAGCGTATCGGCGCGTTTCAGGGCGCTCTGCGCATCGACGCCTGCCTGCTGGAAGCTCGCAGCCGCCTGGGTCACGTTCTGCACCAGAGGGCCGAAGTTGTCCGAGGCATTGGCAATGTTGCGAGTCACCCGTTCGGCGTTCGTGACAACCTGATTGACGCGCTCCGCATCGATTGCCCGTACCAGCTGGTCGGCTGCTTCGAGCGTCGAGTTCAACGTGCCGGAGACGCGATCGACCGTCGCCGACAGCGTCGAGAGGCTGTTCAGGAATTTGTCGATGCTGTCCGAATTGTTGCTGAGCGCAGCCGTAAACGTCTCGACGTTGCGGATAGTCTGCGTCAGCGGACCGCGTGCGTCTCCGACAAATCCCTGGATGTCGCCAATTGCCTGGTCTGCCCGGTCGAGGATCTTGTCGGCCGTCGCAAGAAGGTTGGTCACGCTCGACTGGTCGGCGATCAGCACCGCAGGACGGCCACTCTCGATCGCCTTCTGCAGGATGTTTTCTTCACCCTTGGCACCACCCGACATTTCCACATAGGCAGCGCCCGTCAGGCCCTGAACTTCCAGAACGGCCTTGGTCGACTGGTAGACAGGTGCGTCGGCGCGCACTTCGGTGAACGCGATCGAGTAGCGCGGATCATCCGGGTCGATGCTGAGGCTGCGCACGGAGCCGACTGGGATGCCGTTGAAGCGCACCGCCGAACCAACGGAAAGACCGTTTGCGGAGCCCGGAATGCGAATCGCCAGCTCAGCCGTGGGGCCTCCCCGGCCGGACGAAGCCATCCAGTAGACGAACCCGAAAGCGGCAGCCATTACCAGCAAGGTAAAAAAGCCAACGAGGGCGTAATTTGCTTTAGTTTCCATAGGTTACATCACTTCTCAGATTCGCCGTCGGGCCTGGTCTCATCGGTCACGACGGAACGCGCGCGCTTGCCCTTGAAATAGGACTGAACCCACGGATCGTCGAAGGCGAACATATCCTCAAGCGTGCCTTCCACCAAGACCCGTTTCTGCCCAAGCACGGCAATGCGATCACAAACGGAAAACAGGCTGTCGAGGTCGTGGGTCACCATGTACACGGTGAGGCCAAGCGTATCGCGCAGCCTTGCAATCAAGGCATCGAAATCGGCAGCGCCGATGGGATCGAGCCCGGATGTCGGCTCGTCGAGGAAAACCAGATCGGGGTCGAGCGCCAGAGCGCGCGCAAGGGCTGCACGCTTGATCATGCCGCCGGATAGTTCGGACGGATACTTGTCGGCCGCATCGGGCGGCAGGCCCACCATCTCAAGCTTCACATAGGCGAGTTCGTCCATCAGCGACTGCGGCAGATCGAGATACTCGCGCATCGGCAGCTGGATGTTTTCTTTCACCGTCAGTGCCGAAAACAGCGCACCGTGCTGGAACAGCACGCCGAGCCGCGTATCGAGCGCCACGCGCTGCTGTTCGTCGGCCGTGGCATAATCAACTCCGAGGATCTCGATCGTACCTGAGCGCTGCGGCAGCAATCTGAGAACCGTGCGCATCAGCACCGACTTACCGGTGCCCGACGCTCCGACGAAGCCGAGGATCTCGCCCCGGTAGATATCGAGGTTCAGATTGTCCAGCACGAGCTTCGAGCCGAAGCCGACCGTCAGATCCTTGACCGACAGCACGACCTTGCGCTCGTCGCTCTTCGTCTCCGCGGGTTTGGTATTGTCAAAGGTTTGAACGTCTTCCACGCCGGTCCCCATCAAAAATCGATCGCGGAATAGAAAATCGCAAACATCGCGTCGATCAGGATCACCGCGAAGATCGATTTCACCACCGACGAGGTGACGTGCTGGCCAAGCGATTCTGCGCTGCCGCCGACTTTCATTCCCTCGACAGCCGCCACGATGCCGATTGCCAGCGCCATGAACGGCGCCTTGATCATGCCTGATGCCACCGACGAGAAGTCGACCGCCTCCTTGAGGCGCGACAGGAACGTATCGAAAGTAATGCCGGAGTAGACCAGCGTGATCACCGCAGCGCCGTAGAGGGCCGACAGGTTCGCCACGATGGTCAGGAGCGGCAGTGCGATCGTCAGGGCGACAAGTCGCGGGAACACGAGCACACCGACGGGATTGAGGCCGATGACGGTCAGCGCGTCGATTTCCTCGCGCATCTTCATGGAGCCGATTTCGGCGGTGATCGCGCTTCCCGAACGGCCGGCGATCATGATCGCCGTGATCAGAACGCCGATTTCGCGAAGCTGCAGAATGCCGACCAAGTCGACGACGAAGATTTCTGCCCCGAAATACCGGAGCTGGAAAGCGCCCTGCTGGGCAATGATCGCGCCGATCAGAAACGACATCAGCAGGATGATCGGAACCGCACGCACGCCCATCCGGTCGATATGCGTCACGACGGATGCAGGAGAGACGCCGGATCCGCGGCCGAATTTCAGCTGTGCGCCACGGACCGCCGAGCCGAGAATGTGCATGGCGGCGACGAAGTCACCGGCAAATTCCGTCATCGTCTTGCCGACCGGGCTGAACACGCGATCAAACAGCGACCGCTTGTCCTGATCGTTGGGCGGCGGTGCCGGGGTCTTTTCCGGCAGGGCGCCAACCAGTTCCTCGATCGTCCCTTCCGCCCCGACCAACTTCGCGTCGCGACCCTGCTCGGCTTTTGCCGACAGAAGACGGCGAATCAGCCAGGCGCCGGATGTATCGATTCCGTCGATCCCCGAGACGTCGATCTCGAGGGATCCAGACCCGCTGCTCTTTTCAAGATCGCCAAACGCCTTGAGGACCGGCGAAATCGAATGATTGCGCCATTCTCCGGCCAGAATGTAGCGCTCGCCATCGCCGCCGGGCAGGTCTTCGGCTTTGATTTCGGCAGGTTGTGACGGCACAGGTTTCTTTCGGCTTAGGTTAAGCAGCACGCGGCTGCGATCTGCTGTTGATCGCAGCACTGAGAGCGGCAATATAGCGACCCTGAACGGATTTGCCACAACGCCCAGGTGGAAAACCATGACGCGTCACTTCGAAGCAACAATCGAGAAATTCCCGATCGCCGGGGTGTTTACGATTTCCCGCGGCTCCAAGACCGAAGCCGAGGTCGTGACCTGTACGATCACCCGGGATGGCATCACCGGCCGGGGCGAATGCGTTCCTTACAGACGCTACGGCGAAACGACGGACGGCGTGCTGGCCGAGATCAACTCCCTCGCGTCGATGATGCACGATGGCATGGATCGCCACATACTGCAGACCCGATTGCGGCCGGGAGCCGCGCGCAACGCGGTGGACTGCGCCTTGTGGGATCTGGAAGCCAAGACCCTCGGCCGATCGGTCGCATCGATGATTGAAGCTGCCGAAAAGCCGCTCATCACCGCATTTACGCTGTCACTCGGCGAACCCGAGGCAATGGCGGAGGATGCGCGCAGGAATGCCGAACGTCCGCTGCTCAAGATCAAGCTCGGCACTGAAGACGACGAAAGCCGGATGCGAGCCGTGCGGCAGGCAGCGCCCGATTCGCGCCTGATCGTCGATGCCAACGAGGGTTGGACCGAGGACAATCTGGCCCGCCATCTGGAAGTCGCGGATGCCCTTGGCGTTTCGCTGATCGAACAGCCGCTTCCAGCAGGCAAGGATGCGATTCTCGCCACCATCCGCCGCACGGTGATGATCTGCGCCGACGAAAGCGTACACGCAACGGGCGATCTGGCGAGTTTGAGAAACCGCTATGATGCCGTCAATATCAAGCTCGACAAGACCGGCGGGCTGACCGAGGCGCTGATCATGAAAGAGGAAGCAGAACGGCTCGGCTTTGCTGTCATGATCGGCTGCATGGTCGGAACGTCGCTGGCCATGGCACCGGCCGTACTTCTGGCGCAAGGTGCCGATTACGCGGATCTCGACGGTCCCTTGCTTTTGGCGCACGACCGTCCGGACGGGCTGCAATACGAAGGGTCCCTCGTCTACCCGCCCCGGCCGAACCTCTGGGGTTGAGTCTCAAGCGGAAAGTCGTGGCCGTTACGCGGCCTGCATGCCCCTGATCGTCTCCGGTGCCGGCAGCGTCGTGATTTCCGCGGTCTTCGCGATCTTCTGCCAGGAGATCAGCTCCAGCGTCCCGTCACGATGCTCGGCAATCGCCGTGCAGCTTTCGACCCAGTCGCCCGTGTTGACGTAGTGGATCCCGTCGATGTCTTCCATGACCGCATGATGGATATGGCCGCAGATGATGCCATCGACATTGTTGCGACGAGCCTCGTCGACGACAACCTTCTGGAACTCGCCGATGAAATTCACGGCGTGCTTCACCTGCAGCTTGGCCCAGGCAGAGAATGACCAGTATGGCAGGCCGATGCGGCGGCGCACCGCTGCAAGACCGACATTGATGGCGATTGCCGCATCATAGGCCCAGTCACCGAGATAGGCGAGCAGACGCGCATTGCGCACCACGACGTCGAACTCGTCACCGTGCAGCACCAGGTATTTCCGCCCGTCTGCCATCTCGTAGATCATCCGGTCTGCGACCTCGATACCGCCGAAATGCATGCCGGGGAAATCCCGCAGGAATTCGTCGTGGTTTCCCGGAATGTAGACGATCCGCGTGCCCTTTCGTGCCTTGCGCAGAAGCTTCTGAACCACGTCGTTACAGCCCTGCGGCCAGTTCCAGCTGCGCTTCAACCGCCAGCCGTCGACGATATCGCCGACCAGCACGATCGTTTCCGCCTCGTGGTAGCGCAGGAAATCGAGGAGAAAGTCCGTGCGGGCGGCCTTGGAGCCGAGATGCACGTCCGAAATGAACAGGGTTCTGAAATGCCTTGTCTCGATTGCATCGGCCACGGAAACGTCCCTTCGTTACCTACCTTGTCCTACCCTTCGAAAATCAGACTCGTGTTTCAGGATGATGACAGGGGCGCGATCGCCGCAGTCGGCGACCACCCGAAACCGGCGGCAAAATCCGACAGCATCGCAAATATTGTAGTTTCTCGATGGATCGATTGATGTAAGGAGGGGACTCGCATGTCAGGACGGAAATCGTTACGAGGAGCCATAAGAGCATGGATGGGCACGACAATCCGAAACCATCGCCGGTAACCGGAGATCTCGACGAACAGGCTCTCTTCTTCCACCGCTATCCCCGCCCCGGCAAACTGGAAATCCAGGCCACCAAGCCGCTCGGCAACCAGCGCGACCTGGCACTTGCCTATTCGCCGGGTGTGGCCGCTCCTTGCCTTGCGATCCGCGACAATCCGGAAATGGCCGCGGAATTTACCGCGCGTGCCAATCTGGTCGCCGTGGTCTCCAACGGCACTGCCGTGCTCGGTCTCGGCAATATCGGCCCGCTTGCCTCCAAGCCGGTAATGGAAGGCAAGGCCGTCCTCTTCAAGAAATTCGCCGGCATCGATGTGTTCGACATCGAAATCGACGCGCCGGGCATCGAAGCCATGGTCTCGACGATCTCGGCACTCGAGCCGACCTTCGGCGGCATCAACCTCGAAGACATCAAGTCTCCGGAATGTTTCGAAGTCGAGCGTCGTCTTCGCGAAAAGATGAATATCCCGGTCTTCCATGACGATCAGCACGGAACGGCGATCATTGTCGCCGCCGCGATCCTCAACGGCCTGGAGCTTGCCGGCAAGACGATCGATAACGTCAAGATCGTCACGTCGGGCGCCGGTGCAGCGGCGCTTGCCTGCCTGCATCTTCTCGTGTCGCTTGGTGCGAAGAAGGAAAACATCTGGGTCCACGATATCGAAGGGCTGGTCTATGAGGGCCGCGTCGAGCTGATGGACGAGTGGAAGGCGATCTACGCCCAGAAAAGCGACAACCGCGTTCTGGCCGACAATATCGCCGGCGCAGACGTCTTCCTCGGCCTGTCGGCCGCAGGCGTGTTGAAGCCCGAACTTCTGGTGCAGATGGCCGAAAAGCCGCTGATCATGGCGCTCGCCAACCCGACGCCGGAAATCATGCCGGAACTCGCCCGCGCCGAGCGTCCCGACGCGATGATCTGCACCGGCCGCTCGGATTTCGCCAACCAGGTCAACAACGTCCTCTGCTTCCCCTACATCTTCCGTGGTGCACTCGATTGCGGCGCCCGCACGATCAACGAAGAAATGAAGATGGCGGCGGTCAAGGCGATCGCGGCACTTGCCCGCGAGGAAGTCTCCGACGTCGCCGCGAAAGCCTATTCCGGTGAAACGCCGATCTTTGGCCCCGACTACCTGATCCCATCGCCATTTGATCCGCGGCTGATCCTGCGCATCGCGCCGGCCGTCGCAAGGGCTGCGGCCGAAAGCGGCGTCGCCGCTCGTCCGATCCAGGATTTTGAAGCCTATCTCGACCAGCTTAGCCGATTCGTCTGGCGCTCCGGCTTCGTGATGAAGCCGATCTTCACGGCGGCCAAGACTGCCGAGAGAAATCGCGTCATCTTCGCCGAAGGCGAGGACGAACGCGTTCTGAGGGCCGCACAGATCCTGCTCGAAGAGCAGATCGCAAGGCCCATCCTGATCGGCCGTCCCTCGGTCATCGAAGCGCGTCTCCAGCGTTTCGGCATCCGCATCCGCCCGAATGTCGATTTCGCCGTCGTCAACCCGGAAGACGATCCGCGTTACCGCGGCTATGTCGACGACTATTTTGCGCTTGTCGGCCGCCAGGGCGTCAATCCGGAAGCAGCACGAACCATCGTGCGCACCAGCAACACGGTCATCGGCGCGCTATCGGTCCAGCGCGGCGAGGCCGATGCGCTGATCTGCGGCATCGAAGGCCGCTACGACCGGCATCTGCGCGACGTCAACCAGATCATCGGCAAACGCGAAGGCACGAAGACGCTCGCCGGCCTCAGCCTGCTGATTTCGCAGCGCGGTGCGATCTTCTTCACAGACACGTTCGTCAACTACAATCCGACCGCCGAAGAGATTGCCGAGATCACCATTCTCTCGGCCCAGGAAGTGCGCCGCTTCGGCATCAAGCCGAAGGCGGCCCTCATCTGCCACTCCAATTTCGGCTCGCGCAATTCCGAAAGCGCCGCGAAGATGCGCGACGCACTCGCCATCATTCGCGAACGGGCGCCGGATCTGGAAGTCGACGGTGAAATGCAGGGTGGCTCGGCGCTTTCCGAGGAACTGCGCAAGCGTGCCATGCCGAGCACCACATTGTCCGGTGAAGCCAATCTGCTGGTCTTCCCGAACCTCGATGCGGCCAGCATCTCGCTTGGCCTGGTGCGCACCATGATGGACGCGCTGCATGTCGGCCCGATCCTGCTTGGCACGGCAAAACCCGCCCATGTTCTCGGCCAGTCCGTCACATCCCGCGGCGTCGTCAATATGGCGGCTCTGGCCGTCGTCGAAGCCTCGCAGCCAGAGTCGCTGTTCGGCTAGGTCTCACAGAAGCCGGGGCGGTTTAGGATATCTTCATCCGCCCCGGCCTATGTTTGATGGGTTTTAACGAATTGCCGGAAAAGCGATGCGATTTCGCGGCCTGATCTTCATTCCGCTCGTCTTCGTCCCCGCCTCCGTCCTGGCGCGGGATGCGCAGCTTTGCGCAGATCTGTACCGCAAGCTTCACAGCACACCCGTTGTGATCGGCAATACCGCTGAGATGCGCCGATATGCGCAGGACCTCAGCCAGGCAAACTCCGACATCCGCAAACTTCGCGTCGACATGCGCCGCGCCGGATGCGGTGGCGGCAGCATTGTTTCCTTTGGCGCGGCCAAGGCCGACCAGTGCGAACCCCTTCTCGAGCAGTTGCAAGCCCTGGAGGAAAACCGCGAAGTGCTTGTTGACGAGCGCAACAAAGCCCGCAACCTGTCCGTCACCGGGGAAGAGCGCGGCGCAACCATCGTTGCCATCCGTCAGAATGCCTGCATTCCGTCCGATTTCCAGGATGTCGCGAAGGAGGAGGAAAAGGAACGGATCCGGGTGAAGGGGATCGCGCTACCGAAGGATGAGGAGGCCTATTCCGGCAGCATCACCGACCTGCGGACCCGCAAGCCTGCCACCGTCCAGAAGGTTGCGATCGATCCCACGCCGCCGGTACCGGAGCGGAATTACGAAACCTCCGCAAAGGTCCGCACGGTGGGTCCGATTTTTCTCCCTGAAGCCAGTATTGATCTGCGCCACCCCCGCGAAAATGGTCCGCAGCAACAGCAGTAGTCAGTCTCCCTGCCAGCGCTCGGAAAACACCAGGTCTTCCAGTGCAAGGCGCTGGCGCCAGCCGCGCACGGCCAGTTCCGGCTCGCTGTAGAGCTTGTCCACATGGCCGAGACAGAGCCAGGCGACGATCGCCACGCGCTCTGGGATACCCAGCAGCCTGCGCACGTCCTCATCGCGGAAAATGCTGACCCAGCCGACACCGACGCCTTCGGCGCGCGCGGCAAGCCACAGGTTCTGCACGGCGCAGACGGTGGAGTAGACATCCATGCGCGGATTGTGGGTGCGACCGAGCACGACCGGTCCCGCCCTGTCCGGATCACAGGTAACGCAGATCGATAGCGGCGCCTTGCGAATGCCTTCAAGCTTGAGGCTGCGATAAAGCTCGCGCTCGCCGCCGGAAAACATCTCGGCCGCCTCGTCATTGGCCTTGGAAAAGGCCTCCCAGGCCGCCTGCCGCATCGCCTGGTCACGGACGAGGATGAAGTTCCACGGCTGCATGAACCCGACTGACGGTGCGGCATGCGCGGCCGCCAGAAGACGGGTGACAAGCTCGTCGCTCAAGGGGTCGGCAAGGAACTGATCGCGAACGTCGCGTCGCGTTTCGATCACCCGGTAGATCGCTGCCCGCTCCGTCGCGGAAAAGGCGCCGGCCGGAGCAAGGCCTGCTTGCGTATCGTCGGACGGTTCTGGAATTGGCGGCATCGTCTATCCCCAACAGTGCTTGCGACGGCTGAAGCAAAACTGCCGAGGCTATGCCCGACCATACCAGATATCGCAAGCCCATCACGAAACAGGAAAATACCTGACATAGGCGAATTCGTCACCGTCCGGTGACCAGTTTGGCGAATTCATCGTGCCCTGCCCGCCGAACAGTTCGAACAGCGTTTCGACATTGCTGCCATCCATATCCATCAGCCGAACCCGGACATCGAGATCGCGCGGATGATCGAACACGTCGCCGTCATAGGATACGAAAACGATCTTGTCTCCCTTCGGTGACGGATGCGGAAACCAGTCGCCATAGGGGCTGTCGGTGATGCGCTCCGCCGAGCCGCCCAAAGCCGGCACGCGCCAGATCTGCATGGTGCCCGTGCGGCTCGAATTGAAATAGATCCAGTTCCCGTCCGGGGAGTAGTCAGGCCCGTCGTTGCGGCCTTCGCCATGGGTGAGCCGCATCTCCTCGCCGCCTTCGACCGCAATCGTATAGATATCGAAAACGTCGTCGCGGATGCCGCAATAGGCGAAGCGCTGTCCGTCCGGAGACCAGCCGTGCCAGTAGGAGGGAAGGTTCCGTGTTACCAACCTTGGCTTGCCCCCGGTCGCGGCAAGCACATAGATCGCGGACTTGCCGAATTCGACCTTATCGGAAATCGCAACCAGCGTGCCGTCGGGCGAGATGCCATGGTCGTTGTTGCAGGCAACCGCGAACTCGGTGTCAACGATCATCGGAGGCGTGTCGCCGGCCACGGGCAGCCGATAGATCAGCCCGTCGCTGTTGAGCATGAGGAAACGTCCGTCCGGCGCCCAGTTCGGCGCTTCGAAAAGCGCGCTCGTTTGCCAGACAATCCGGCTCTGTCGCGTCCGGATATTATAGATTTCGACCGAACTGCGCATTGCATCCTCTCACGGCTATTTGCTGGCAGCTCGAGGTTACGACGCCTGAACACAAGGTGGCAAGTCACGCGAATTTACCCAGCGCAGCTCTAAAAACACATCATTAAAAACTGACGGACGCGATTCATGGATTCTTTATAACCGCATAACATTATATTCGAATATACTCATACAATGGGAGTTGGTGATGAGAATCCGATCCTTGCTGCGATGCCGTTCGGGCAGTTCCGCCGTCGAATTCGCGATCATCGCACCGGTCCTGCTTCTGATGCTCTTCAGCCTGATCGGCTATGGCGTCTACCTCGCTGCGGCCCACGCCGTGCAGCAGATTGCCGCGGATGCGGCACGCACGGCTGTCGCCGGCCTCGATGCCAGCGAACGCCAGAAGCTGGTGCAGGAGTATCTCACCAAGTCGACGATGGACTATGCGCTTCTCGACAAGAAGAACTTCACGACGAAGGTGCAAAGCGACCCGAGCAACCCCAACCAGTTCACCGTATCGATCGAATACGACGCAAGTACCCTGCCGATTTTCAGTCTCTACAGCTACGCCATGCCGGACAAGCACATAAGGCGCTATTCGACCATGCGGATCGGAGGCATTTGAGATGCTTTTCCGCCTGAAGCGTCGTCAGACTATCGCCGGTGACCGAGCCGGCAACATTGCCATTACTGCTGCACTTGCCATGCCGCTTGCCATCGGAGCGCTGGCTCTCGGCGTCGACTATGGCAGCCTGACGCTGCAGCAGCGGCAGTTGCAGGCAAGCGCCGACCTTGCCGCGATTGCAGCGGCGGCCAACATTTCGACTGCGGAAAAATCCGCTTTCGACTTTTTCGCGATGAACGGTCAAAGCATTGGCGTCGTCAGGGCCGGCGGCCTGCTGACGACCAAGGGGGTTGTCCCATTCAACCCCAAGACGGCGCTCGAAGCCTATGGCAGCTATGCCGAGATCACCAGGGGCCGCTATGTACCCGATCCCGCGCAGCCTGCCGCGAACCGTTTTGTCGCCGGCGCAACACCGCCCGATGCGGTCCGCTTGACGCTCCGCAGCAAGAGCAACCTGATGTTCGGGGCAAGTCTCACCACCCCGCCGGCGCTTGCCGCATCCGGCACAGCAGCAACGGATAAGCTTGTGTCCTTCTCGATCGGCAGTCGTTTGGCAAGCGTCAACGAGGGTGTCCTCAATGCTCTGCTTGGCCAGATGCTCGGAACGACGATTTCCCTGAAGGCGATGGATTATCGGGCCCTCGCCGATGCCCAGGTCAATGCCTTGAAAACGATCGACCAGCTTGCTCTTGATCTTGGTCTCCAGTCAGGGACTTACGCGGATGTTCTCACAACCGACATCAACTATGGCAAGTTTGTCGGTGCCCTCGGCAAGACGACCGGAGTTACCCCCTCGGTCTCGACGGTCCTCTCCAATCTCGAAAAGACGCTCAACAAGACGAAGGTCATGGTCAAGCTCGAGGATACGCTGAAGCTGGGACCCGTATCTCAAAAGCTGATCGGCCAATCGAGTGGACTATCTGTCAACACCAGCGTCTTCGATCTGCTGTCGGCGGCCGCAACCGCTGCCAGCGGCGGCAAGCAGCTCTCTGTCGACCTTGGGACATCCATTCCCGGTGTCGCATCGTCCAAGGTGACCGTTGCGATCGGGGAGCCGCCGGTCGGGTCGTCCTACCTCGCAGTGGGTGCGCCGGGCACGATCGTCCGCACCGCTCAGACACGCGTGGCGGTCGAGGTCGTAGTTGATGGCCTTCAGGCGATCCTCGGGCTCAAGGTCCGCGTCCCCCTCTACCTGGAAGTTGCCTATGCCGAAGGACGGCTTGCCGGCATCACCTGTACGGGCGCGGCCAACAGCGCCACCGTCGATGTCGACGCCGTCCCGGGCATCGCGTCGATCGCGTTGGGCGACGTCGATACGACGGCATTCACGAACTTCGGCAAAGATCCGCGTGTCACGCGAGCCGACATCATCTCGACCCTTCTTCTCAAGGTCTCCGCCATGGCGGACACCACGTCGACCAATCTCAAGACAGAGCGATTGACGTTCTCGCCGGCGGATATCACCGCGAACAGGGTAAAGTCGACGTCGGTCAAGAACGTACTTGAGTCGCTGACGACGAGCCTGCTTTCCAAGCTCGTTGTGCGGGTAGACCTTCTCGGCCTTGGGCTCGGGCTGCCGCAACCCATTATCTCTGCCGTCGGCGCCACGCTCGGTGCGGCCATGACCCCGGTCGACACCGTCCTCTACAACGTCCTGCTGACCCTCGGCGTGCGCGTTGGTGAAGCGGATGTCCAGGTCGGTGGCGCGTCCTGCCGCAACCCCGTTCTCGTCCAGTAGGCGGCCCTTGCAACGCAAAAGGCCGGCGCTTTCACGCCGGCCTTTTGCGTTGCGTCGAACCGGGGTTCAGCCGTTGACAACCAGTCGCTTCTCGTCGCGACCGCTCTTCATCCGCTCGGCCAGCAGGAACGCAAGTTCCAGCGCCTGGTCGGCATTGAGCCGCGGATCGCAATGGGTGTGGTAGCGGTCCTGCAGATCGCCGGCCGTCACCGCCCGGGCGCCACCGGTGCATTCGGTCACATCCTTGCCGGTCATCTCGATATGGATGCCGCCCGGATGGGTCCCTTCCGACCGGTGGATCTGGAAGAAGCTTTCCACTTCCGACAGGATCCGCTCGAAAGGACGGGTCTTGTAGTTGTTGAGCGTGATCGTGTTGCCATGCATCGGATCGCAGGACCAGACGACCTTGCGGCCTTCACGCTCGACGGCACGGATCAGCTTCGGCAGGCCATCAGCAACCTTGTCGTGACCGAAACGCGCAATCAGCGTCAACCGGCCCGGCTCGTTGGCTGGGTTCAGTGCGTCGATCAGCTGGATCAGATTGTCCGGCTGCAGCGACGGACCGCATTTGAGGCCGATCGGGTTCTTGATGCCGCGGAAGTATTCCACATGCGCGTGGTCGAGCTGGCGTGTGCGGTCGCCGATCCACAGCATGTGGCCCGACGTCGCGTACCAGTCGCCCGATGTCGAGTCGACGCGCGTGAAAGCTTCCTCATAGCCGAGAAGCAGGGCTTCATGGCTGGTGAAGAAATCTGTTTCGCGCAGGCTCGGCTGGTTGTCGGCCGTGATGCCGATCGCCCGCATGAACTCCATCGTTTCGCTGATCCGGCCGGCCAGCATGCGATAGCGCTCGCCCTGCGGACTGTCCTTCACGAAGCCCAGCATCCACTTGTGGACGTTTTCGAGGTTGGCATAGCCACCCATCGCGAAGGCCCGCAGAAGGTTCAGCGTTGCCGCCGACTGGCGATAGGCATCCAGTTGGCGCTCCGGGTTCGGAATGCGTGAGGCCTCGGTGAAATCGATGCCGTTGATGATATCGCCGCGGTAGGACGGCAGCTCGATATCGCCCTGCTTCTCTATATTGGACGAGCGCGGCTTGGCGAACTGACCGGCGATGCGGCCGACCTTCACGACAGGAAGCTGCGCACCGTAGGTCAGCACGACAGCCATCTGCAGGAACGAGCGGAAGAAGTCGCGGATGTTGTCGGCGCCATGCTCGGCAAAGCTTTCGGCGCAGTCTCCGCCCTGCAGAAGGAAGGCATCGCCTTCCGCCACCTTGGCCAGCTGGGATTTCAGGCGGCGCGCCTCACCCGCAAACACGAGCGGCGGGAATGTGGAAAGCTGCGCCTCGGTTGCTTCCAATGCAGCCATGTTCGGATAGTCCGGAACCTGCTGGATCGGCTTGTTCCGCCACGTGCTCGGGGTCCAGTTCTGCGCCATGATACTCACCTGTTTCCACCCCGGCTCCCCCGCCGGGCAAAGCTTCAAATTTTGCGGGGCTTATAGACCGAACGGCCTCGTTTGCATAGCGGGTAGATAAGCGCCCGGCCGGGCTTCCACCAGTGCAACAAACGACGTCGAACCATCTCACATTGCTAAATTATAGTCGTCCCGGTCCAAGCAGACCTCAGACCCGCTCGCCATTCTTGATGCGGTAGCTCGGAGTGTACATGGTCACCAGTTCCTCCGAAGCCGTCGGATGCACCGCCATCGTGCGGTCGAAATCGTCCTTCGTCACCCCGGCCTTGAGGCAGATACCGATCAGCTGCGCCATTTCTCCGGCCTCGTGGCCGAGGATGTGGGATCCGATCACCTTGCGGCTCTCGGCATCGACGATCAGTTTCATGATCGTCTTTTCCTGCCGGCCGGAGAGCGTTGCCTTCATCGGCCGGAATTCCGCGCGGTAGACTTCGAGCTCGGCATAGCGCTTGGCCGCTTCCTCTTCCGAAAGACCGACCGTGCCGATTTCCGGCTGCGAGAACACCGCCGTCGCAATCAGCTCGTGATCCGGCTTGGTCGGGTTGTTCCTGAACGCGGTCTCGATAAAGCACATCGCCTCATGGATCGCGACCGGCGTCAGCTGTACCCGGTTGGTGACATCGCCGAGCGCATAGATGTTTTCGATATTGGTGCGCGAATACTCGTCAACGACGATGGCTCCGAGATCATCCACCTCGACACCGGCAGCCTCAAGCCCCAATCCATCGGTGTTCGGATCACGACCGAGCGCCAGCATCACCGTATCAACGGCAAGCGTTTCGCCGCCCATTGTCGACGCGATGAGATGACCGGCCGGAGATTTCGTCACCTCGGCGATCACGTCGGTCAGAATGACCCGCATCCCCTTGTCTTCCATCGCCTTGCGGAGTCCGTGGCGCATGTCCTGGTCGAACCGCGACAGGATCTCCTGGCCGCGATAGATCAGCGTCACCTCGACGCCGAGGCCATGAAAGATGTTGGCGAATTCCACCGCGATATAACCGCCGCCGGCGATCAGGATCGATTTCGGCAGTTCCGGCAGATCGAAAGCCTCGTTGGACGAGATGCAGAGCTCGTAGCCGGGAAGGGCCACATGCGGGTTGGGCGTGCCGCCCGTGGCAATCACGATCTTGTCCGCCGTCACGGTTCTTCCGGATTTCACCACGCGCACCGTATGGGCATCGACAAGCTCGGCCCGATCCTCGATCGCCTCGGCGCCGCTATTGGAGAGGTTGCGCTTATAGATCGCCTCGAGCCTCGCGATTTCGGCATCCTTGGCCGCGATCAGCTTCTTCCAGTCGAAGCTGGTTTCGCCGACCGTCCAGCCGAAGCCGACAGCATCTTCGAAATGCTCCGAGAACTGCGAAGCGTAGACAAGCAGCTTCTTCGGCACGCAGCCGCGGATGACGCAGGTGCCGCCGAACCGATATTCCTCGGCCACGGCAACCGTCTTGCCGAGCGACGCGGCAACGCGCCCTGCCCTGACGCCACCGGAGCCTGCACCGATCACGAACAGGTCATAGTCATAGGCGGTCATGGCAGGCTCCTGAAGAAAGAACATGGGTGGGATGCTTGGGGCATAGATAGGTGCCAGCCACATATAATGCTGCAGCCGCCATAAACAAAAGCCCGGATTTCTCCGGGCTTTTCAGAAGTCTTTTGAATCAGTCGATCAGGGCTTGGCAGCAGGCGTCGGAGCCGGCTTGGCGCCAGCCGCCGCAGGTGCCGGCGTATCGACGACAGGTGCCTTGATCGGGTTGGCATCGATAACGCCGCGCAGCTTGGCGGTCGCCTGGGTGTTGAGGTCGCGCGAAATGCCGTTGGCCCAGATTTCAGCCGCACGTCCGAGTTCGCGGGCAACCAGCGGCTGGTTGTTCAAAAGCTTCTTGCCGGCTTCGGTCGTGAAGAAGGTCGAGATCGTCTTCAGCTCATCCACGGAAAAGCTTTTGGCGTAGATCGTCGCGGCTTCCTTTTCGAGATCCGCACGACGCGGAGCAAGCGCCAGCGCCTCTTCGTCGACGATGGCGTTGATCTGTTCCTGGAAGTTCGGCGAAGACTGGATAAACTGACCCTTCAACGCTTCGGCCATGTTGGGCAGAATGTTGTCGAACCGATCGGTGACGTTGAGCGAAGCGATAGCATCGCGCGCAGCCGCCATATGGGCCTCAGGAATTTCCTGGGCCTGAGCAGAAACGGAAACGGCGCCGGACATCACAATTGCGAGGGCGGCAGCACGGCCAAGAACCGCGAATTTGATCATGGGTTGATTGCTCCTAAGGTTATTTCGCCTTCAACGTCCGCGCACCAGCCTCGCCGGCGATGATCGCAAAGGACGCGATGTGAATGAACAGCCCGTGCTCGACGACGCCGGGAATGAGATGAAGTTGAGCTGACAAGGCCTCTGCATCAGGAATGCGGCCAAAAGATGCGTCAAGAATATAGTGCCCGCCGTCGGTGCGAAACACATCTTCGCCACCGCGGCGCAGCTTCAGTTCGCCGGAAAGACCAAGCCTGGAGGCCGCCTTTTCGATGGCAATGCGTGTCGAGGCCATCCCGAACGGATTGATCTCGATCGGCAGCGGAAACGCGCCGAGGGTTTCCACGACCTTGCTTTCGTCGGCAATCACGATCACCTGAGCAGACGCCGCCGCAACGATCTTTTCACGCAGCAAAGCCCCGCCGCCGCCCTTGATCAGGGTCAGGTTCCCGTCCACCTCGTCGGTACCGTCAATCGTCAGATCGAGCTCCGGCAGTTCGTCGAGCGATTTGAGGGGAACGCCGAGTTCGACGCAAAGGCGGGCGGTCCGCTCCGAGGTCGGCACGCCGAGAACCTTCAAGCCGCCATGCACCTTTTCGGCCAGGAGACGAACGAACTCTTCGGCAGTCGAGCCTGTGCCGATGCCAAGACGCATTCCGTCTTCGACATATCCCAGCGCAGCCTCAGCCGCCTTGACCTTCATTTCTCGGGCGTCCATCCGCCAAAAGCTCCAGAATGTTCCTGCGGTCGCTGTTTACACGGCTCTTTTGACAAACGAAAGAGCCTAACGTCTTGCACACAGGCTTGCTGAGGTTTTGCGGCGTCGCCGGATCCGTGTTAGTCGCTGCCTTGCTTTTTTCTGTGTTGATATTCCAGCCGGCATTCATCGAAACCAAGAGGCACCCGTGAAAACTCCCCTCGTCATCTTCGATCTGGATGGTACCCTCGTTGATACCGCGCCCGATCTCATCGATAGCCTCAATCACACGATTGCCGCGGCCGATCTGCAGCCTGTCGCCTATGAGGACATCACCCATCTCGTCGGCCAGGGCGTGCGGATGATGATCGCCCGCGCCTTCCACCTGCGCAACACGCCGCTCGACGACGAACTGGCCGCGCGGCTTTTCGATCGCTTCATGGCGCATTACAAGGCGAATATGCCGGGCAAGAGCAAGGTCTATCCGGGTGTCATCGACTGTCTTGATCGCCTCGCATGTGCAGGCGTCCGGCTTGCCGTCTGCACCAACAAGCTGGAAGAACTGGCGCTGCCGCTGATGCACGGCCTTGGCATTGCCTCGCGTTTCGACGTCATCACCGGCGGAGACACGTTTGCGGTCCGCAAACCCGATGCCGGGCATATTCTCGGCACGATCGAGAAGGCAGGCGCCGACCCGGCATGCAGCATCATGATCGGCGACAGCATCAACGACATCCTCGCCGCGCAAAATGCAAGGATTGGTTCGATCGCCGTCAGCTTCGGCTATTCCGACGTCCCGGTCGTGGACCTCAACGCTGACATCGTCATTGATCACTTCGACGATCTGACCGTCCAGGTCATCCGGCAGATGATCTGAAGTCGATACGAACGAAAACGGCGGCTCGAAGGCCGCCGTTTCCAATTGGACGTCAAGATTTTCAGCTTTAAGCCGAACGTGCCTTCGTGGTTGCCTCGAATGCCTTTCTCACGGCCGCGTCGCGATCGTAGACGTCGTCGAAATACTCGACCTTTCCGTCCTTGTTCGGCCATGCGGTAAAGTAGGAAACGTAGACCGGGATCTTTGCGGTCACCTTGGCCGCAACGTTTTCACCACCGGCGATCCGAGCATCGACCTCCTGCTCGGAAATGCCGAGGACGGCCGCAGCCATCTTGCGCGGCTCTGCAAGTCTCACGCAGCCATGGCTGAGCGCACGCATGTCACGCTGGAAGAAGCTCTTCGAAGGCGTGTCATGCATGTAGATCGCATGGGCGTTCGGAAACAGGATCTTCAGGTCGCCGAGAGCATTGTCGCTCGACGGAGGCTGACGAACCGAGACGTTCTGGGTCGAAGTGTACCAGTTGACGCTGCGCGACGGCACAGCCTTGCCATTGACCGCGACTTCATAGCCGAGACGATCGAGATAGGACGGGTCCGCGCGAAGCTTCGGCAGCATCTCGTTGACGATGATCGACTGCGGCACGCCCCAGTATGGGTTGAACTCGACAGTCTCGATCTCGTCCTGGAAGAAGAACGTCTGATGCGCCTTCGATCCCACAACTGTGCGCATCGAGAACTGCTCGACGCCGTTCTCGTTGTAGTAAACGCGGAATGCAGGCTGGTTGATGAACACGTAGCGCTGACCGAGATCGCTCGGCAGCCAGCGCGCCTGTTCCATGGCGACCACAAGCTTTTCGATCTTGTCCTGCGACGTATGGCCGACCATCTTGCGAACGGTCGCCGCACCGATGACGCCATCGGCCTTCAGGCCTGCTTCGCTCTGGAACGTCTTGACCAGATCGACCAGCTCGGGCGTGTATTCCGGCGTCTGCTGGTAGCTCGCAAGCGTCGCTTCGTGCTTGGTCTTCAGCGCATCGGACCCCGAATGCTGGATCGCCGCAACAACAGCTGACAGATCAGGGCTGCTGTTGCCCGGCTTCAGGAGCAGATTGTCCGGGAGCTTCACGGCGGTCGCTTCACTCGCAGCTTCAGCACGCAGCCTGACAAGCTCGGCTTTCAAAGCCGTGAAATGCCGATCCTGCGGAGCAAGGCCTGCAAGATAGGCGCCGGGTTCCTGACCTGTCGCCAGGAAAGCCATGACGCCATTCAGATCGACGGTCTTCAGCTTGAAGTCGTGGAATCCGGAGATCTTGTTCGGATCGATACGCCCGCGCGTCATATCCTGCGCAAACAGCAATGCCTTGGCAGACAGAGCAAGCTCGAACTGCATCAGATCGCGGTCGTGACCCTCGGCCGGACCGGCGGCAGGTGATGCTACGGCAGGCGTTTCAGCCGTGGTGGTAGCTGTGTCCGGCGTGGCAGCGACGGGTGTGGCGGTTGCCGCTTCCGGCGCCGCGGCGGAGGGGGTTGCGGGGTCGACACTGGCCTCGGCTTCAGCCGACGCAACCGGCGCTTCGGCCGGCGCGACGCTGGCGGTCGTCAGGTTCGGAACCTTCAACGCGTAGTCGGCGGGATCCAGACCGAAGTCGGCGGCCTTTTCCAGCACGCTGATCAGCGCCCGCGCATGGTCGTTGGCATCGCCGCCGGAGACCCAGAGCGGAGCTGCGTTCTTGCTGTAATAGGCTTCGAGTGCGGACGCGATCGCAGACGGGGCCGATACCTTTGCCTGCGCGATCAGCCGGGTCGCATCGGTCGCTGAAGCCGCGGCAAAGCCTGCGGTCTGCACAGCCCGGCTGGCATCGGCTTTATACGTATAGTAGCGGGGTCCGGACACCTTCGGCAGCGGCTCGGGATCGGCCAGCGCCTTTTCGGTAGGAGCAACAGTCGTCACACCCGGAACGCCGTTGTCGGCGGCGCGGCTCTTGCCAGGGCCGCCTTTCAGGAAATCCATCAGAGTCAGGGCGTTGGCGGGGCCGGCCAGGACGGCAAAGGCCGAAATTCCGGAAACCAAAGCCAGAGCGAGCGAAGTCTTTTTGGTATCTTGCGGCAATTTTGTCCCCGTCATTTCCACCCGCTTGCAAATCTGCGGGATCAATTCATGCAGCCCGCCATCTATCCGATCGCGTGGCCTGTGGAAAGAAACGCCCGAGCACACACAAAGCCGGATCTGAGCGGCAAAGCATACGCGAACGCCGGCGAAGATTAAGAAATTATTCGTTAAATTTTCACCAATGGGTAACCTAGTTTATTTGGCCGACCATTGTTCCATCGGGCACAATTCCACGCGGCGTGACCGAAATGGCACGCGGACACGGTCACAAATCGACCCCGGCTGCGCTTGAAGTCACCCGGTAATGGTATAGTAATGCCGGCGCCGGTTTCGTGCCCGGCACGCGATAGTTCGCCCGCGTTCGCGGGCATGGGAGACAGAGGCGACACGATGACCACAACGCGCACCGAAACCGATACTTTTGGCCCGATCGACGTGGCCGCAGACCGCTACTGGGGCGCTCAGGCGCAACGTTCGCTTGGAAACTTCAAGATCGGCTGGGAAAAGCAGCCGCTGGCCGTGGTCCGTGCGCTCGGCATCGTCAAGCAGGCCGCAGCCGTTGCGAATATGGAACTTGCGGGTCTCGACCGGACCGTCGGCAAGGCGATCGTCGATGCCGCTCAGGAAGTGATCGACGGCAAACTCAACGATCATTTTCCGCTGGTGGTCTGGCAGACTGGTTCCGGCACCCAGTCGAACATGAACGCCAACGAAGTGATCTCCAACCGGGCGATCGAAGTCCTCGGTGGCGTCATGGGCTCCAAGAAGCCTGTGCACCCGAACGACCACGTCAACATGAGCCAGTCGTCGAACGATACGTATCCGACGGCCATGCACATTGCCTGCGTCGAAACCATCGTCCGCCATCTCCTGCCGGCGCTCAGGCATCTGCATGAGGCTCTGGAAGCCAAGGTGAAGGCGTTTGCCCACATCATCAAGATCGGCCGTACCCACACGCAGGACGCGACGCCGTTGACGCTCGGCCAGGAATTTTCCGGCTATGCGGCGCAGGTCGCGTCCGCGATTGCCAATATCGAGCTGACGCTCCCGGCACTCTCCAAGCTTGCTCAGGGCGGCACTGCCGTCGGCACAGGCCTCAACGCCCCGGTCGGCTTTGCCGAAAAGGTCGCCGACGAAATCTCGAAGATCACCGGCCTGCCCTTCGTGACGGCGCCGAACAAGTTCGAGGCGCTCGCCTCACACGACTCGATGGTGTTTTCGCACGGCGCGATCAATGCGGCAGCAGCCGCCCTGTTCAAGATCGCCAACGACATCCGCTTCCTGGGCTCCGGTCCGCGTGCCGGCCTTGGCGAACTGTCGCTGCCGGAAAACGAGCCGGGCTCGTCGATCATGCCGGGCAAGGTCAACCCCACGCAGTCGGAAGCGCTCACACAGGTCTGCGCCCACATCTTCGGCAACCATGCTGCCCTCACCTTCGCCGGCAGCCAGGGGCATTTCGAGCTGAACGTCTACAATCCGATGATGGCCTACAACTTCCTTCAGTCGGTTCAGCTGCTCGGTGATGCTGCCGTTTCCTTTACCGACAACTGTGTCGTCGGCATCGAAGCGCGTGAAGACAATATCCGCAAGGGCGTCGAAAACTCCCTGATGCTGGTCACCGCGCTGAATTCCAGGCTCGGCTACGACACCTGCGCGAAGATCGCCAAGACCGCGCACAAGAATGGCACCACCCTGCGTGAGGAAGCCGTTGGCGGTGGCTATCTGACGAACGAGGAGTTCGATCAGTATGTCCGTCCGGAAAACATGATCGGCCCCAAGTAAATCGGTCGCTAGAGCGATGACGGGGTCGGTCAACCGATAGGCCCCGTCGTCAAGATTACATCCGGAATGAGCTAGATCGAACCATATGTTTTGCTCGCATGGCAAGCTCAGCCAAGATTTGCACTTTCACGCAATATAACATAGAATCATAATTAAAATAACGCGTACAAAATTGCGCAAATACAAACTGCTCTTAATTGTTTTCCAATATTCGTCACATATAAATTTATCCACACAGTGGATGAGGTCTAGTGGGGGTCGTCGATGACGACGGGTGTGGCGCCGAAGGCGCAATCCAGTGATTTGATCAGTCAAGTCATATACGCAATTCGGGCGATGGGGGTCGCTTCGATACCGCGTAATTATCAGCTATTCTATGAAGCTTACATCGGCTCCAACCCCGAGCTGGCACAGGATCTTGCGGCGCTGGGCTCACGCGCGACGCAAGAGGAACTCGACGACCTTTCTGCCCGGCACCTGGGAACGGGTCAGGTCGATGTCATCGAGAAGGCGCATGACCGCATCTTGACGGAGCTGGACTCTGTCTTGAAGCTGTTGCGTCAGGAACAGGCGTCGCTCGAAAGCTACAGCCGTCTTCTTGGCGAGACCGCCGTCCGTATCAATGCCAAAAGCAGCTTTTCGAGCGAGCTGATCCGCAACGCCGTCAGCCTCCTCAACGATGCCACCGGTGACAAGATCGCGCAGGGCGAAAAGACCGCCGGCGACATGGAGCAACGCTCGCAGGAAATGGATCAGGTTCGCCGCGAACTCGACGAGTACAAGCGGATCGCCAATACCGATTCCCTGACGCGGCTTTCCAACCGACGCGCCTTCGACGAGCGCCTAGCAACGATCTTCGACCATGCGCCAAGCCTGCCCGTGACGGCGCTGGTCCTTGCCGACATCGACAATTTCAAGAAGATCAACGACAGCTACGGCCATCCGGTCGGCGACAAGATCCTGTCGACCGTCGCCTCGGTCATCCGTTCGAACGTCCGCAAGGAAGTCTTCGTCGCACGCACAGGCGGCGAGGAGTTTGCGATCATCGTTCAGGGCAACACACCCGACGAGGTCATGATCATCTGCGAGCGGGTGCGTCGTGCTCTCGAAACGCGCGCCTTCCGCAATTCCCGCTCAGGCATCAACTATGGGCCAGTCACCATCTCGCTCGGATACTCGATGGCCTCGCAGGCAGCCGATCCGGGCGATCTCTACGCCCGCGCAGACACGGCGCTCTATCATGCCAAGAACTCCGGACGAAACCGGACCGTCTTCTACGAAGACAGCATGACCAAGGATTACGTCAGCAAGAGCTGGCTGATCTACAAGAAGTGACCGCCTGCCCTCACCACATCGTCTTGGCGGCACGGTCCGCCCAGTCGCGGTCATAGGTCTCCTTGTCGAAGTCGGCCTTTGCCGCCTTCAGCAAGGTGCCGGGCGTCGGAAGGGTCTTCGGGTCAACAAACCGAGCTGGGTTCCACAGTTCCGACCGCATCAGCGCCCGCGCGCATTGGAAATAGACCTCGTCGATAGCAATCACCGTTACGCTGCGCGGGTGCTTGCCGTCCATCTCGAAGCTTTGAAGCAGTCCGGGTTCCACCGACACCACCGCGCGACCATTGATCCGCATCGTCATCGTCGAGCCCGGCACGAGAAACATCAGGGCGACCCGCGGATCTCGAACGATGTTGATCAGCGAATCGATGCGGTTGTTACCACGCCAGTCCGGAAGCGCCAGCGTCCGCTCGTCCTCGATCCGCACCACCCCGCCGAGATCGCCGCGCGGCGAGCAGTCGATCCCTTCCGGCCCGACGGTTGCCAGCGCCACGAACGGTGATGCCTCGATCATCTGCCGATATTCAGCCGTCAGGAAGCGGGTCACCTTGGCAAGCGATGCCTCGCTGCTGTCGCCATAGATCGCCTTCAGTTCGTCGACCGTCGTGATAACCGTCATCTTGCTGCCCCTTGCGCCGCGTCCTGTGCGGCCGCCCGTCGTTCCCGTTCGCGCGCCGTTTTGGCGGCGATGATGTCTGCGGGTTGCGCATTGCCCTTGATTAGCGAACGGCCGGCATAGATGCCGCCGACCTGTTCCAGCGCGAACCGTTCGCGATCGATCTCGCGGAACTCCTCGACCATCTGAAGCGCGGTCTCGTCGGCCTCACCCAGAGCGCGCAGAACCTCGCCTCCGAAGCTCAGCGCCGAATCGTAGGTTTCGCGGATCTGGTAATCGACGCCGGCCTTCAGAAGATCGATCGCATGACCGCGGTCATAGGCGCGGGCGAGAACCGGAACGAGCGGGAACTCTTCCTTGACGATCTCGGCGATCTTCAGCGCCGCTTCCTTGTCGTCCACACAGATCAGGATCGCCCTTGCCGTCGCCGCACCGGCTGCATGCAGGATCTCGGGTCGGACACCGTCACCGTAATAGACCTTGAAGCCGAAATCGCCGATGTCGCGGATAAACTCCGCATTGCTGTCGATGATCGACAGCGTATAGCCTCGCGCCAGAACCGGCTGGCTGACGATCTGTCCAAAACGCCCGAAGCCGATCAACAGCACCGTATTTTCGATATTCTCTGGCTCGGCCAGACCGCTCGTATCCACTTCCGGCTTCGGCGCGGTGCGCACGTAGATCGCCACGACCAGCGGCGTCACTGCCATCGAGATGACGATCGTCGCCGTCAGCACGGCATTCGTATCGGAATCCAAGATGCCGACGGAGGCCGCCGCCGCGTAGAGCACGAACGCGAATTCGCCGCCCTGCGCCATCAGGATCGCACGGCCGAGACCTTCGGCGTGGGACGTGCCGAGCAGCCTTGCGACCCCGTAGATCACCAGCCCCTTGACGATCATGTAGGCGATCACGGCAAGGAGAACGTGCTGCCAGTTGGCGGCAATCACCGACAGATCGACCGCCATGCCGACGCCGAGAAAGAACAGACCCAGCAGAATGCCGCGAAACGGTTCGATATCGGCCTCGAGCTGATGCCGGAAGGATGATTCGGACAGGAGAACGCCCGCAAGAAACGCGCCCATCGCCATCGACAGTCCCGCAAACTGCATCAGCAGCGCCGATCCGAGCACGACGAGCAGAGCCGCGGCGGTCATCACCTCCCGCGCACCGGAATTGGCAAGCAGCCGGAAGAACGGGTTGAGCAGGTATCGCCCGGCAAGAACGAGTGCGGCAAGCGCTGCAAACCCGATGCCGACCGATTGCAGCCGCTCGGTCAAGGATACGGCCTCGCCCTGCGCCGCGAGGAGCGCGACGATAGCCAGCAGCGGCACGATGGCGAGATCCTCAAACAGCAGGATCGCAACGATATGCTGGCCCTTCGGCGTGTGCAGATGGTTGCGCTCCTGAAGCATCTGCATGACGATTGCCGTCGAGGTCAGGACGAAGCCGGTGCCGGCGACGAAGGCGACAGGCGCCGGATAACCGAAGCCGATCCCGACAGCCATCAGCAAAACAATACAGGCGCACACCTGAAGTGCGCCAAGCCCGAAAATATCCTTTCGCATGCTCCAAAGCCGCGATGGCTGCATTTCCAGGCCGATGACGAACAGGAACATGACGACGCCGAGTTCGGCAATGTGCAGGATCGCCTGCGGATCCGAGACAAGCTTCAGTCCAAAAGGCCCGATCGCCAAACCAGCGGCGAGGTAGCCGAGCACGGATCCGAGACCGATCTTCTTGAAGAGGGGTGCCGCAATAACCGCTGCCCCGAGAAGCGCGACGACCTGAACCAGATCGCCCGCATTTGATTCCGCTGCCACCCCGACAATCCCCTTTGTTTTCGAAATCGCTTTAGCGCGTCTGCGTGACACTATCGCGGCTCAGTCCCTTGGCCGCCAGATCATTTTCGTAACCCTGGAAAAGCGCGTCGCCCTCGGTCCCTAGCTCGCGCAGATAGCGCCAGGTAAAGATACCGCTGTCATGGCCGTCGTCGAACGCGATGCGGACCGCATAATTGCCGGTCGCGACGACGTTGCGTATGCCCACAAGGCGCTTTCCCGGTACCGTCACCTTCTGGTCCGGGCTGTGGCCCTGAACTTCTGCGGAAGGCGAGAGCACGCGCATCATCTCGGCGGACAGGGCGTAAGACGCACCGTCTTCAAAGCGCACGGTCAGTGTTCTCTTGTCCGGCGAAACCCGCAATTCCGTCGGCCAGCTGTCGTTGGGAACGTCAGTCATGTTTCTCTTCCAATTTGAATGTCTCACGATTATGGACTTCGCTCATGCCTCGCAAGCCCGTTCGCCGTGAACGGTCCATCATCACGTTAAGGAGTACAAACCTTGACGTTGCCCCGGATCGGACCCAAGTTCTGGCGTCAGGAGTATTTACCCGTGAATTCATTTGTCATACCGCCACTGACTGCCGGCCCTGCCGCGACCAACGCACCGATGATCGACAAGTTTGGTCGCGCGGTGACCTATCTGCGTGTCTCGGTCACGGATCGCTGCGACTTTCGCTGTACCTATTGCATGGCGGAAAACATGACGTTCCTGCCGAAAAAGGACCTGCTGACGCTGGAAGAGCTCGACAGGCTCTGTTCGGCCTTCGTCGCAAAGGGCGTCCGCAAGCTTCGGCTAACCGGCGGCGAACCTTTGGTGCGCAAGAACATCATGTATCTGGTCCGCTCGATCGGTCGCCACATCGAAGAGGGCAATCTCGACGAGCTGACGCTGACGACGAACGGCTCCCAGCTCGCCCGCCATGCACAGGAACTCTACGATTGCGGCGTGCGTCGCATCAACGTCTCGCTCGATACGCTCGATCCCGACAAGTTCAAGACCATCACACGCTGGGGTGACTTCTCCAAGGTCATGGAAGGCATCGATGCGGCGCAAAAGGCGGGCTTGAAGATCAAGCTGAATGCGGTCGCGCTCAAGGATTTCAACGAATTCGAGATCGCCGACATGCTGCGCTTTGCGCATGGCCGCGGAATGGACCTGACGGTCATCGAGACCATGCCGATGGGCGAGATCGAGGAAGACCGCACGGACCGCTATCTGCCGCTGTCGAAGCTGCGCGCCGATCTCGAACAGCAGTTCACGTTCACCGACATCCCCTACAAGACCGGTGGCCCTGCCCGCTATGTCGAGGTCGCCGAAACCGGTGGCCGCGTCGGCTTCATCACGCCGATGACGCATAACTTCTGCGAAGGCTGCAACCGCGTCCGCCTGACCTGCACCGGCACGCTCTACATGTGCCTCGGCCAGAACGACGCTGCCGATCTTCGGGCAGCGCTGCGCGCATCGGACGATCCGGCCGTTCTCTCGGCGGCGATCGACGAGGCGATCTCGCGCAAGCCGAAAGGCCACGACTTCATTATCGACCGCAACAACCGCCCGGCGGTGTCGCGGCACATGAGCGTCACCGGCGGGTGATGTAAACGAAGCAAAGTCAGATGTGAAAAGAGCCGGCTTGAGCCGGCTCTTTGCATTTTGGGACTGCAGCGATCGCCTCAGGCGACGTCGCGTCGCTGCTGATCGCGCCGGTCATAACTGCCCATGCCGAACTGTGCATGCGGTTCGCGGGTCTTGAACCGCTCGATCTTTTCGGAGAGAACGCCGACCCGTTGGCGCAGGCCGTGGATCTCGGCATTGTTTTCTTCCACCATCGCGGCGTTCCGCTGGGTGATGTGTTCCACTTCCTGAACCGCGCGGGTGACTTGGCTGATCCCCGTCGACTGTTCCTCGGCAGCATCGGAGATCTGCGTCACCAGTTTGCGCACGTCGGTCACATGGGCGATGATCTGCGAGAGCGCGCCACCTGTCTCTTCAACCAGGTGCACGCCATTGGTCACCTGAGCGGAACTTGCCGAGATCAGCCCCTTGATTTCGCGGGCAGCGCCTGCGCAGCGTTGCGCCAATTCGCGGACTTCCTGCGCGACCACGGCAAAACCGCGACCCGCCTCACCTGCGCGTGCGGCTTCGACACCGGCATTGAGCGCAAGCAGGTTGGTCTGGAAGGCGATCTCATCGATGACGCCGATGATGGTTGCAATCTTCTCCGACGACCGGCTGATCTCGCCCATGGCGCCGACAGCGCGTGCCACGACCTCGCCCGAACGCACCGCAAAAGCTTCAGTCTCGTTGACGGATGTCGAGGTTTCGCGAGCGCTCTGCGCCGTTGCGCGGACGATGTCGCCGAGATGGCGGAGCGCACGCGAACTCTGCTCGAGTGCCGCCGCCTGCTGCTCGGTGCGCCGGGCAAGGTCGTCGGCGGACGCCGCAAGATTGCCGGTGCCGCCTTCGATCTCGTCGGCCGTGGAACGAACGTCGGCAAGCGTGCCGCGCAACTCTTCGACGGCGCGGTTGTATGTGCGGGCCATCTCGATGAAATCCTCGGGCAGGTTTTCATCCATGGTCTGCTCCAGGTCGCCTTCGGCAAGCTGGCCGAGAACGCTCGAGAGAGCGGTCAGCGCCTGACGCTGTTCGGCGGCAATCCGGGCACGTTCGCTTGTGCGGCGGTCCGATTCGGCGCTCGAAAGCTCACGTGCCGACGTCGCCTCTTTTTCCAGCCGAATGTTCTCCAGCGCCGAATCGCGGAACACGCTGACCGAGCGCACCATGTCGCCGATCTCGTCGCCCCGCTCGCGGCCTTCGATCTTCACATCGAGATCGCCATCGGCCAGACGCTTCATGATCTCGGTGACGCGGCGCAAAGGTCCGCGCAGCGTCTCGACCAGCATGAGGCCGCCGGCGATGGCAAGCAGCGTGCCCGCCACCATGGCGATCACGGAAACGGTGGCCGAACGCTCGCTGTCCGCCTTGCCGACCTCCTGCGCCTGCGCCACGAAGTTCTTGAGGCCGGCCATGCCCGCCGTCAGCGTTTCTGTCGCCTTCGTGCGTGCCGCAGTCCATTCACCAGCGTTGACAATCGTCGTCGCCGTGCTCTTGTCCAGCGCGCTCAGCAGTGTCGCAAGGGTCGGTCCAAAGTCGCGGGTGGCGGCATTGCGTGAATTGAGTTCGGAGACTTTTGCGCTTGTTGCCCTCAGCGCCACGATGTCGGCAATGATATGCGAACGTGCTTCATCGGTCGGCACCGTCATGAAACGCTCGGCATGCAGCTGCATCGCGTTCGAAATCTGGAGCGACTGGTCGATCTGGTCGAGAACGCTCTTCAGCACTTCCACCTCGCCTTCGAGATCGACGAAACGCTCGGCTGCGTCACCGGATTTCTTCGTCACTTCGGCGGCAAGTTCCCCCTGCGGTCTCATGAAGGCACTTGTCGCAATGCGCAGAGCCTGGGCCTTGTCGGCAACCGGCTTGTCGCTGGCGATGACGGCCAGAAGCTGATCGGCCGACTGCTCGATCGGCGCCATGGCCGCCTTGCCGTTGGACGACAGCATCGGAGCGACGATCGCGAATTCCTTTTTCAGAGTGTGGCCGTAAAGCTCCGCGCCCTTGACGGTGGCTTCGTCGGTTTCGGAGGCCCGCACGGCATTGCGCAGATTTTCCAGCCGACGCGCGACGGATCGATACGCGTAGGCTTCAAACAGCTGCCGCTTGGCGAATTTCTCTTTGCCGTCAAACTGTTTCTGGATGATCTCGACCTGCTTGTCGACGCCGTTGGAAGCATCGCGCACGCCTTTGAGGATCTGATTGATCTCCTCGACATTGCGCTTGCGCATCTGTTCGATCGCCCACAGCCCATCCGTGTCGGCTGAGAGCTTAGCCGCAAGCTCGCGGACAACGGCTATCCGGTTACGGTCACCCTCGGTCTGCAACAGCCCTTGCAACCGGCCGACGCCGTCAGCCTGACGCGCGATACTGGACCGCAGGGTCGCGACGGTCTGATCCGACGGAGCCTCGGTGAATGCCTGAAGCGATGACTGGAGATCTTCGAAATCGCCGATATTTTCGATCGTGGCACGCGTCACGGTCATATGACCGTTCAGCGTTTCGGCCGTATAGAAGCCAGCCATTCCCACGCCTGCAATCAGAAGCACCAGTGGCACGACGAAGAGAAGAACCTTGGTGACAATTTTGCGTCTTTGAAGCAGACGATCGACGAATGACATGGAACCCCCGGGTTGTTGAGTAGCCCCCGGCTCCGCTGTTCATTCGCGGGTTATCCAGCAAGCGCCCCCACGTCATGCGGGTAACATTGCTGCACACAATCTGCAAATTCGGTTGAACAAGCGTTAACTCAAGGACGTCCGAGTTGCGATTTCGCAAGAACGGGGACATGTGGCTGCTGGCGGACCGTTTGAAGCTGCGTTAAGACGGCGCGGTCCCGAGGAGACATCATGAGTCTGTCCGAAAACGCACGCGGCGCCCTGGTTATGGCGTTCGCCATGGCGGCATTTACCTTCAACGACGCTTTGGTCAAATCCGTTACGTCAGAGCTCAGCATTGCACAGATCATTGCCGTGCGCGGGGTCATGACCACAACCCTCGTCTATTTCATCGCGCGCCACCTTCGCGCGTCGATTTCGCTAAAAACGCTGAGCCATCCCCTCGTCCTTTTGCGAGGATTTTGCGAACTCGGCGCCACCCTTGCGTATTTCACCGCGCTCGCCCGGCTCGAATTTGCCACCGCTGCCTCCATCATGCAGTCGCTGCCACTGGTCGTCACGCTCGGCGCAGCACTCATTTTTCGTGAACCGGTTGGCTGGCGGCGCTGGAGCGCGATCGGGGTCGGGCTCGTTGGCGTCCTTCTCATTCTGCGCCCCGGCGCGGAAGGATTTTCGGCGGACGCTGTCTATCCGCTCATCGCTTTATGCTTCACCGCCTGCCGCGACCTGACGACCCGGCGGATCAGCGCCGAGATTCCGACCATCAGCATCACCTTCTTCACCAGCTTTGCCAACACGCTTCTCGGCATTATCCTGATCGTGCCGATGGGCGGCTGGCAACCGGTGAGCGCCGGCACCTTCTCCATTCTCGTCCTGACATCGCTCCTCGTTTTTGCGGGTTATCAGACCGTGATCATGGCGATGCGCACGGGAGAGGTCTCGTTTGTGACGCCGTTCCGCTACACGAGCCTGATCTGGGCTCTGGCGATCGGGATCCTGTTCTTCGGCGAGGAGCCGAGCGGCAGCATGCTTGCGGGAGCGGCAATCGTGATCGGCTCCGGTCTCTACACGTTCGCGCGCGAGAAAAAGAGGAAGCAGCAGGTCGCGACCGCCGCCGACGTCGCCCCGCCCGGCTCCACGCAGACGAGAGAAACGGGCCGATGATAACTGCCTTAAACAATCTCCCGGCTCTCATTCTCGCCGGCGGCCGATCCAGCCGCATGGGGCAAAACAAGGCTGATCTGCCGCTCGCCGGAAAGACGATCCTCGGCCATGTCGTCGATCGGCTCGCGCCTCAGGTGATATCGATCGTTCTGAATGCGCCCGAAGCCCCAGAGAATATTCGCGGGCTACGTCTCGTTCCCGACTTGAGACCGGGCCAGGCCGGCCCGCTCGAAGGCGTCCTGGCCGGTCTTTTCGACCTGCAGGCGCAGGACACCGATGCGTCCCATATGGTGACGGTCCCCTGCGACAGTCCGTTCCTGCCGCTCGATCTGGTGGCACATCTCAAAGCCGACGCTGGCCCTGAAACCATTGCCGTCGCTACGTCGGATGGTCGCACGCATCCCGTTTTCGCGCTCTGGCCGAAGTCGATCGCCGACGACCTCGAAAAATGGCTTGTTGATCCCGACAACCGTCGCCTCAGGGCATTTCTGGATCGCCATTCGACGGTCTATGTGGATTTCCCAATTCTCGACATCGGCGGCGACATGCTCGATCCTTTTCTCAATATCAACACTCCGGAGGATCTGGCCTTGGCCAAGCGCTTCACCGAGGCTCTGAGATGACAGTGCCGCCCCGTGTCTTTGGAATTGCAGGCTGGAAGAACTCCGGCAAGACCGGCCTTGCCGTGCGACTGGTGACGGAGTTCACCCGCCGCGGCTACAAGATCTCGACGATCAAGCACGCCCACCACGATTTCGACATCGACAAGGTCGGCGCCGACTCGTTCCGGCACCGTCAGGCCGGCGCGCATGAAGTCACGATCGTCTCCGGCACCCGGTTTGCCATCATGCACGAGCTGCGCGGCGATCCGGAACCCAGTCTGCAGGACGTTCTCGATCGTATCGCGCCCTGCGATCTGGTGCTGATAGAGGGCTACAAGCGCGAGCCTGTGCCCAAGATCGAGGCCCGAAGGCTCGAATCGAAAAGCCGCGAGCCACTGGCTCCGACCGATCCGCACATTGTTGCCATCGCTGCCGATCATGCGGTGGAGGGTACGTCCCTGCCCGTCTTCGATCTCGACGACACGGTCGCCATCGCGGATTTCATCGCGAACGTCGTTTCTCTCCCGCAGAAATGAAAACGCCCGGATAAACCGGGCGCTCTCTGATCAACTCTGGTGAACCAGACTATTTCGACGCAACCGGCTTTACCAGCGCCGTGATGCGGCGGATGGTGACGCGGCGGTTTTCCTGGTTCGGTCCGTCGGTGCGAACCTTCAGGTAGCGTTCGCCGTAGCCCTGGGTCGCCAGGTTTTCGGGCGGGATGCCGTAAGCGTCGGTCAGAACGCGGGCAACGCTTTCCGCACGCTCGTCGGACAGGACGAGGTTGGCATCATCCGCGCCGACGGCGTCGGTATGGCCTTCGATCAGGAAGGTTTCAGCCGGGTCCTTCTTCAGCACCTGGTTGATCGCATCCGCAACCTTGCGCAGCGAGCTTGCCTGATTCATCGGAATTTCGGCACTGCCTGTGGCGAAGGTCACCGTATCCAGGTCGATACGACGAACCTTGTCGCGGATACGGGCCGAGTAGCGAACCTCATCCAGCGAATAGACGCGCTCGACCTGTTCGACCGGCGGCTGTTCGAGGAACTCGTAGTAGTTCCGGTCAGGTTCCGACGACGTGTCGATAATGTAGTCGTCGAGCGGAACGTCGAGACGCATCGGCGGCAGATCGTCACCCGGATCGCGCCAGGTATAATCTGCACCGCGGTTCTGTTCCGACAGTTCCGGAGCATAGTAGAGAACGTATTCCTCGCCCCCGCGCACGATACGCGACCGCTGGACGATCTCGCCGTAACGGTTGCGCACGGTGACGATCCGGGTGCCGTCGTCGCGCTCGATCACTTCACGTACACGACCATCGCGCAGACGCTCGTATTCCGGCTGGCGACCGTCTTCTTCATAGAAGCGGCGGCTGTCATCGTGGCGCACGACCGACTGGTTGTCGATCGAGATGATTACGCGGCCACGATCCCTGCCGCGATCGTTACGACCGACGTCCTGGCCGTCCTGACCGCGATAATCCCAGCCACGCGGGCGATCGAACTGCGGACGACGGTCGAGCCGTTCGCCGCGCTCTTCGGACAGTTCGCGGAAATTGCGCCTCTGGTCGGCTGTCTCCCGGGTGTTGGACTGGGAATCAGCGTCGGAACGTGGCGGTGCACGATCCGCCTGCTGGGCATCGCGGTCGCGGTCGCGGCGCGGACGCTCACCATCGCGGTCCGGACGACGCGGACGTGCATCTTCCTTGGCGCTGTCGAGCACCGCTGCACCGTTTTCGACCGGCAGGGTCGGCTGTTCGCCGCGCTGCGCAGACTTCGGATCCTTCGCCAGTTCCTTGGCGCGCTCCACCTTGTCAGGCGTATCGGCAACCTGCGGCGGCCGCGGACGGCCGTTTGCGGGCTGATCGGTCTCCGGCTGATTGCGATCGGCCTGGTTGCGATCGGGACGATCACGGCCGGGCTCGTTCGGATTGGCCTGATCGGCATCACCAGGACGACGGTTGTTCTGGTCGCGATCGGCTGGGTTACGGTCAGCCTGATTACGGTCTGGGCGAGCCGCGTCTGGCTGCGTTGCGGTATCCGGACGGGTCTGGTCGCGCTGGTTGCGATCCTTGGCGTCGCGCGGTGGCGTAGCCCCGTTCTCAGCGTCGGTGTCGCGAGCATTGCGTTCCGCAGCCTTCGGATCAACCTTGGGGTCGGCCTTCGGATCTACCTTGTTACGATCGCCCTGCGCGCGCGGACGCTCAGGCGACTGTTCATCGCCGGCCTTTTCGCGCTGCGGACGAGCCTGATCCGGATCGGCCTGGTCTGGCTTTGCACGATCGGCCTGTGCCTTTTCAGGCTTGGCCGGCTTTGCATCGTCCGGCTTTGCCCTGTCGGCAGCATCGGCCTTGGACGGATCGGCGCGGTCACGGGATGGCTTCGGGCGCTCACTTTCGGCATTGGAACGGTCCGCTGCAGGCGGACGCTCCTTGGCATCGCTTCCCTGCGCTTCACGGCGCGGGCGTTCGCCTGCTGCAGGTGCATCCTGCTGACGCTCGGCATCGCGGCGCGCTGGCTTCTTCTGCTCGGGCTCGCCCTGTTCAGCCTGCGCGCGGCGTGCTGGACGCTCGCTTGCGCCGCCGTTGTCTTCAGCCCGCTGGCGACGCTGCGGGCGCTCGCTGGCACCGCCACCGTCTTCCGCGGCCTGGCGACGCTGCGGCCGCTCTGGCTTGTCTTCGCCCTGGCCCGCTTCGCTCTTTTCGCGGCGCGGACGCTGCGGCTTTTCGCCACCACCATCTTCAGGCGCGATGACTTCCTGCTGCACCTGGATGAGACCTGGTACCGAGGCCGGAGCCTGGTTGACTTCAATGGCAGCCTTCAGCGGCATGGCACCAACCGGCTGCAGCATCAGCGGCAGCGACAGCACCGGCGCAGCCACGCTGGCAAACAGTCTGAATTTTTTAGACATGCAATCTTCCTCTTCTCAAGCGTCTCTTCCCTTGGCGCATCCCGTATTATGCATCGTTCGAAAGAATGACCTCGGGCTGACGCGCCGGCTGAACGGGTATTCAACCGATATGGTTCCGCAAAGACTGTTCCCAACCACATGAATGACAACTGAATGCCGCGTTCACCTCCCGCGACGTGTCATCGGGCAGGAAAATGCCGTTGCAATTTCCCGTTGGCCGGTATCTATAAAACGTCAGACGGGGCGAGCTGGCCTTAAGCCCCGCAACCCGGATGGCGTATGAATTCAACGCCGCCGGTCTTGCCAACAGAGAGGATCATTATGACCATGTCCCGCCTTTTCGCAGCTGCATCCATCGCGGCTGTATCGCTTTTCGCCGGATCCGCGCTTGCCCAGGAAAAGCTCACGATCGGCACCGAGGGCGCTTACCCGCCCTTCAACGTTCTCGAATCCAACGGCAATCTGACCGGTTTCGACATCGACATCGCCAAGGCGCTGTGTGACGAAATGAAGGTCACCTGCACCTTCGTCACCAACGACTGGGATGGCATCATCCCGGCGCTGCAGTCGAAGAAGTTCGATGCTATCATCGCCTCCATGTCGATCACGCCGGAGCGCATGCAGCAGGTTGCGTTCTCGAAGAAATATTACAACACGCCGCCGGCAGTCGCCGTGCCGAAGGATTCGCCGCTGAAGGATGCGACCGCGGCCTCGCTCAAGGGCAAGACGCTCGGCGCCCAGGGTTCGACCACCCACTCGAACTACACCGAGAAGCATTTCCCCGATTCCGAACTGAAGCTCTACCCGACGTCTGACGAGTACAAGCTCGACCTCACCAACGGCCGCATCGACGGCGTTGTGGACGACATCGTTGTCCTGTCGGAATGGGTGAAGTCCGAAGCCGGCAACTGCTGTAAGATCCTTGCACCGCTCCCGGTCGATGCTGAGATCAACGGCGAAGGCGCCGGCATCGCCGTGCGCAAGGACGAAACGGCACTGGCCGACAAGTTCACCGCCGCGATCGCCGCGATCCGCGCCAACGGCAAATACGCCGAAATCAACAAGAAGTATTTCGACTTCGACGTGTACGGCGACAAGTAATCGTCTATACGCCGGAATATGAACGGCGGAAGGCTTGCCCTTCCGCCGTTTTCCTTTTTAATGACACCTATGACTGAAGCGGCATCTTAAAAGCCGCATGGGGAACGAACCGGAATGACCCTATGAGCGGATGGCTCTCCGCCCTCTTCGATACGCTCGACCCGTTTTGCGGCCCGGCCGGCATCTTTACCTGGCTCGGCCAAGGTTCCCTGATCGCCTGCGGCGACGCCGGATGGGGCGACGAGATCGCCTTTGGCGTCAAGGTCACGATCACGCTGGCCTTAGCGACCCTGCCGGTCGGCCTCATCATCGGCTTCCTGATCGCGCTCGCTGCGCAGTCGGAAGAACGGCTGCTGCGGCTGGCTGCCGGCATCTACACCACGATCTTTCGCGGCCTTCCCGAGCTGCTGACGCTGTTCATCGTCTATTACGGTGCCCAGATCCTTCTTCAGACAGTGCTGTCGACCTTAGGCTATGACGGGCGCGTCGAGATCAACGCCTTCGTGGCTGGGATGGTAGCTCTCGCTGTCGTCTTCTCCTCCTACTCGTCGGAAGTGCTTCTCTCTGCCTTTCGCGCCATCCCGCGCGGCCAGTATGAGGCCGGCGATGCGCTTGGCCTTCGGCGCTGGCGCACGATGTTCCTGATCGTCCTGCCGCAGCTCATCCGCATCGCGCTGCCGGGCCTCACCAATCTCTGGCTGATCCTGCTGAAGGATACGTCCTACGTCTCGGTCATCGGCCTTGCCGATATCATCCGCCAGACAGGCATTGCCGCGCGCGTCAGCCGTGAGGCGTTCTTCTTCTATACCATCGCCTGCCTTCTCTATCTCGTGCTTGCGATGATCTCCTCGTTCGGACTGGGCTTCATCGAACGCTGGGCCAAACGCTCGGGAGTATCGCGATGAGCTTTGTGAAAGAGCTGATAGCGCCACGCCCTGCGCCCGCCGTCGTCGCGAGGCCGCTGACCGCTGCCAAGGTTGCGGGCATCGTCGTTCTGGTACTCTGGGGCCTGCTCGCAGCAGCGTTGGTGATGATGGTCATCAACGGCTGGGATACGGCGAAGTTTGAGCGCTATGGGCCGCGCTACCTCAACGGCCTGTGGACGACCATCTCGATTGTCGGCATCTCCATCGTTCTCGGCGCGCTGCTTTCGCTGCCGATCGCGTTCGCCCGCATGTCGAAGAACCGCGTGCTCAACACGATCGCCTACGCCTACGTCTATCTGTTCCGCTCGACGCCGCTGCTCGCACAGCTCTTCCTCATCTATTACGGTCTCGGCAGCTTCCGGGCTGAACTGGAATCCGTCGGTCTATGGTGGTTCTTCCGCGAAGCCTGGTATTGCGGGCTGTTTTCGCTGACGATCAACACGGCCGCCTACCAGGCGGAAATCCTGCGCGGTGCCATCGAAAGCGTGCCGCGCGGCCAGCACGAGGGTGCCGCAGCTCTCGGCATTTCCAAGCGCATCACGCTGCGCAAGGTCATCCTGCCGCAGGCACTGATCGTCGCACTTCGCCCTTACGGCAACGAAGTGATCCTGATGATCAAGGGCTCCGCTGTGGTAGCCATCGTCACCGTTTTTGATCTGATGGGCGAGACGCGCTATGCCTTCTCGCGCACCTTCGACTACCAGACCTATCTCTGGGCGGCGATCTTCTACCTGACGATGGTCGAAGCGCTGAGGCACCTCTGGGCATTCATGGAAGCCCGCCTGACCCGTCACCTGAAACGCTAGTCCAGATTGCCAAACGGCGCTTCGACGATTAAAGCGCTTCGCAACGAAAAGGATGATGGCGATGACGAAGATCGACGAGGAAGCTCTGGCCGAGGCCTATAACCGCGCATTGGCGCTGGAAAAGGCCGGCGATATCGACGCGGCGGTAAAAGCCTACGAAGACGTGCTGGCAATCGACCCCGAGGATCACGGCGGCGCAGCAGTCCGCATCGCCTCCATGGGTCGCGGCGAAACGCCGCCGCGAGCGCCGGACGCCTATGTCGAAACACTGTTCGATCAGCATGCCGAAAGCTTCGAGGACATCCTTGTGGAACAGCTCGGCTACGCCGTGCCCGTCATCCTGCGCCAGCGTCTGCAGGAACTGAACCTTGGCCCGTTCAAGCGCATGCTCGATCTCGGCTGCGGCACCGGTCTGACAGGCGGTACGCTGCGCGACATGGTGGACGACATCACCGGTATCGATCTCTCCGAAAACATGGTCGAGATCGCCCATGAGAAGGATCTCTACGAAACGCTCTACGTCGCTGAGGTCGAGGACTTCCTTGACGACAACGACGACGAGCCTTTCGACCTCGTCACCGCAACCGATGTACTGCCCTATCTCGGCGCGCTTGAGCCCCTGTTCTTCGGCGCTGCCGAAAACATGGTGCCGGGTGGCCTGTTCGCTTTCTCGTCCGAAACGCTCCCCGCATCCGACACCACCCCCTACCGGGTCGGCCCCCACCAGCGCTTCGTCCACTCGGAATCCTACATCCGCTCGCGGCTTGAAGAGACCGGCTTTACGGTCGTGGAAATGACCGAAATCAATGTGCGGATGCAGGACGGCAACCCGAGCCCGGGCCATCTGGTGATTGCGAAGTTGAAGGGCTGAGCCCCTAAACTGGACGGTTCGCCGAGTCATATTGACATTACGTATAAGTTGCGCAAAGCTCCTCTAATCAACCGATAATAGCATTCGGATTGATTGGGGGGATTGCTATGGATGCCACGTCTTGGACTGGGCTGCTGGATAGCCCCTTCTCAAAACTATCGTTTTTGGGCGGCTTGTTTTCGAGCATTGACTGGATAGCTCTCGTCATCGCCCTGCTTGGCCCGCTTCTCATCTTCGCAGCTCGAAACGAAGTGCGCTTGCGCCGGCTGCGACAGATCCAGGATTTCTACGTCAACTTCAGCAGTGAAAAAGGCAGTGCCTCAAACACCGTAGCTTCGCGACTCGGGACCAATCCATCCTTCGAATTCGTCCGCTCGAAATACACGGCCGATCTGGTTTTTCCGGAGAAGGACAAATTCGATGCTCTCCCGGAAGCGGACAAGCTGCGGCAGTTTATCAGTCTCGCGGCAAAGGGCCGCGTGACATTCGCGTATCGTCTGTTCCTGTCGTCGCTGGGGTTTGTCCTTCTCAGTTATATCGGCTTCCACATCTTCATTTCCGCGATCTGCTGCGGGCTGCAAATCTCCGTTCAGTGCCCTGTGCCCGGTCTCGTCGGCGGTGACACCTCCTCGAAGCTTATCGTGATCGGTTCGCTCGCCTTTATCGGCGCCTACATTTCTTCGGCCCGGACCCTTCTTGCCCGCCTCGCTGTGTTCGATCTTTCGTCGACCACATTCTTGAGAATCACCATCGAAAGCCTGGCATCAGTTCTCTTTGCGGCCATCCTGTTTGCAGCCTTTCCGGACCCGCTCGGCGGCATCGGACGTGTTCTGACTGGCGGGGCAACCTCAAGTGCCGAAACCACGGGCCAATCCTTGCCGCTCACATGGATAGCACTCGCGCCGATGCTCGGGCTGCTCCCGCAGAGCTCGACCAAGTTCCTCTTCGTCAAGCTCCAGCAGATCTTCACCTGGGTCAAGGTGAGCGACGACCGCTTCGTGTCCATCACCCCGATCGTGTCGCTCGATGTGATCAACGGCATCGATTACGAAATCCGCTTCCGTCTTGAAGACTGCGGCATCTACGACATCCAGAACCTTGCCACCTACAATCCCATCCTCCTTCACGTCGAAACGCCGTTCGGGATCTATCAGTGCATCGACTGGGTCGCCCAGGCGCAGCTCTGTCATATCGTCGGCCTCGAGCGGTTCCTGGCTTTGCGGGAGTTAAACATCCGGACGATCTTCGACCTCGAACGCGCCATCGACAGCGTCGATTCTCCGGAAGAATTCGACGACATCTACATGAGCATCCTCATGTCGCCGACCAGCAACCTGCGCAGGCTGGCTGACATCGCGAAAATGAATTTCATGATCATGGACGGTACGAATGCCCGCCCGGTCTCGGTGGACGAATACGCCAAGTGGGCCCGGGAGCGGGTCAGCAGCGAGCCGAAACTGATCACGAAAGCCGCCGAACATCTGATGACATGGATTTCGGACGATCTGCACGTCCGTCGCCTGCGTCGGTTGTGGAACGACATTGCTGACAGCCTCGAGCCAGGATCCTCCTACTTCCGGGACTCCAAGCGCAATCCCCAGAACAAAAAGCAGGAAACGTCAGATCCAGCATAGGATACTGTCTAGGCATTGAGCTCCCCCCGTTCATCATCGGAGCAGCCACATCAACTTCCATCTTCTCATCTCCGTGCCGAACGGCTAAACCAACTTCGAAATGGAGGTGGCGATGGGGCCGCAGCGCTATATTCTCACTCAGGCCTATAACAATGCCTGGGCCAATCACCGGCTGCTCAAAGCCTGTGCCCTGCTGTCGGCTGAGGACGTTGGCGCGCCGCGGCAAAGCTTCTTCCCGTCGATCATCCACACGCTCAACCACATTCTCACGGTGGACTGGCTTTACGTCGGTGCGCTCGAAGGACACTGTCCCGGCGCTTCGGCGTTCGAGCCGCAGATACCCTTCCCCGCTATCGCCGATCTCGATCGGGAACAACGGGCCGTCGACCGTCGCATGATCGATCACTGTCGTCGCATGAGCGAGGCCGACCTCGCCGGGGAAATCCGGATCCCGCGACAAAACCATGTCCAGGTCGAGCGTGCCGATCGAATTCTGCTGCACCTCTTCCAGCACCAGATCCATCATCGCGGCCAGGTGCATGCGATGCTGTCTTCCACCCCTGTTTCCCCACCGCAGCTCGACGAGTTCTTTCCGTTGGACCCGCAGGAACAGGCATTGCGCGCAAAAGACTTCGCCGAACTCGGCTTTACCGAATCCATGATCTGGAGTGACTGACCCATGCTGTATTTCGTTCTAAAAACCCTGCACCTCATCTCCGACTTCCTGCTGATCGGCGGCATGCTGGTGAACGCCTTCGTCATCTCCATGGTGCCCCCGACGATCCGGGTCGGCGTCATCCAGTCGCTGCGCAAATACGACCGCACCGTCACGACCGCAGCCCTTGCCGGCGCGTGGATCTTCGGCCTCTGGCTGGCGATCGGTTACGTCGGCTTTACCGGCGGCTGGCTTCACGCCAAGTTCGTGCTGGTGATCCTGCTTTCCGCGCTGCACGGCATGCAGGGGGCGGCCATGCGCAAGATGGCGGCCGATCCGAAACGCCATCCGAACGCCTTCGTGCGTCTCGGCATGCCCATCATCATGATCTGTCTCGTGCTGATCGTGGCGCTCGCCGTGATCAAGCCGTTCTGATCAGAAGAGAGACCCTGCTCTGCACGACGGTATCACCGAACCAATTTCCAACGCGCCGCAGCCGGCGGGTGGAGCGTCGTGACAGGTCAGCTAGTTAGGCTTGCGAGCGCTTTGCCCTTCCCGTCGGCCTTGCTTTGTTCTAATCCTCGCATCACAGCAATTCAGGGAGTTCCGGCATGGCGAAAGTGGCATTCATCGGTCTTGGCGTTATGGGTTTCCCCATGGCAGGCCACCTGAAGGAAAAGGGCGGCCATGACGTCACGGTCTATAACCGCACCGCGTCCAAAGCTGCCGAGTGGGCAAAGAAGTTCGGCGGAGCCACCGGTGCAACGCCAGCCGAAGCCGCAAAAGATGCCGATTTCGTCTTCATCTGCGTCGGCAACGACGACGATCTGCGCCAGGTGACCACAGGTGAGAACGGCGTTCTCTCTGGCATGAAATCCGGTGCGATCCTGATCGACAACACGACGGCCAGCGCCGAAGTCGCCCGTGAACTGGAGACAGCCGCCAGCGAAAAAGGCATCGGCTTTATCGATGCACCGGTTTCCGGGGGCCAGGCGGGCGCCGAAGGCGGCGTGCTGACTGTCATGTGCGGCGGCGATGAGGAGACATTCGATAAGGCAAAGCCTGTGATCGAGGCCTATGCCCGCATGGTCGGCCTGATGGGTCCGGTCGGCAGCGGCCAGCTGACCAAGATGATGAACCAGATCTGCATTGCCGGCGTCGTCCAGGGCCTGGCGGAAGCCGTGCATTTCGGCAAGCAGGCAGGCCTCGACATCGAGACCGTCGTCGGCGTCATCTCCAAGGGAGCTGCCGGATCCTGGCAGATGGAAAACCGCCACAAGACGATGGACCAGGGCAAATACGACTTCGGCTTTGCCGTCGACTGGATGCGCAAAGATCTCGATATCGTCCTCACCGAAGCCCGTCGCAACGGCGCAAACCTGCCAATGACCGCGCTGGTCGACCAGTTCTATGCTGAAGTGCAGGCGATGGGCGGCAAGCGTTGGGACACGTCGTCGCTGCTGGCACGGTTGGAGCGGAAGTAATTTATCGATACGACAGTAGTCGTGGCGACGGCCCGTTGACATTGGCCGTTGCTCTATCCTTAGCTACAGCAGACTGGTGCAAACCCGGACTCGCGGTTACATCGGCATTATGCGACGACGGTGAACCTGACGCGTGGTGGACGTCCTTGCGACGCCCCATGGGTAGAGGGTATTTTGGAGGACCAAGGTCAGCCGGATTGGTGAATATTGATGGCGCATGACTTTCAGGACGACATAGACGCAGTCCAGCGTATCGGTGCCGTACCAACGATCCTTGATGTTGTCTGTCGCGCGACCGGGATGGGATATGCGGCAGTGGTTCGCGTCACGGAGGATCGGTGGGTTGCCTGCCAGGTTCTGGACAACATCCATTTCGGACTCCCGGCCGGAGGAGAACTGCCGGTCGAAACGACGCTCTGCCACGAAGTCCGGCAATCGCGCGACGTTATCGTCATCGACAACGTCGCCGAAGACCCTGTCTACTTCCAGCATCAAACCCCGAAGCTCTACGGACTGAAGAGCTACATCTCCATGCCGATCATCCTGCCGGATGGCCGTTATTTCGGAACCCTGTGCGCCATAGATCCCAAGCCGGCAGCGCTTAACAATCCGCAGGTGATTGGAACATTCAAGCTGTTTGCCGAACTGATTGCCTACCATCTGGAAGCCGACGAGAAGCTCGATCGGGCCAATGCAAGCCTGCTCGATGCGGAAGCGACGGCTCGGTTGCGGGAACAGTTCATCGCAGTCCTCGGCCACGATCTTCGAAATCCCCTTGCGTCGCTCGACGGCGGCATCAACATCCTGCAGCGCGAAGCGCAAAGCGAGCGGTCCACCAGGGTGCTCAACATGATGCGCGGCAGTATCCTGCGCATGTCCGGCCTGATCGATAACGTCATGGATTTCGCCCGCGGAAGGCTTGGTGGCGGTCTGGGTCTACGCAGGGAAGCAGATCGTCCGCTTGGCCCCACACTGATACAGGTCGTCTCGGAAATCTGCTCTGCCCATCCAGAGCGGCAGATTGACGTCGAGATAGAGCTGCCGGGCCTGTTCGATGTCGACCATGACCGCCTTGCGCAGATGTTCTCCAACCTTCTGGGCAACGCGATCACCCACGGCTCTACAGAACATCCGATCCGCATTCTGGGAACGGTCGAAGGGGACGAACTGAAATTGGAAATCGCCAATGCAGGAACCGCGATTACCGGCAAGGCAATCGAAAAACTGTTTCAGCCCTTCAGCCGCAGCGATGCGGGCACCCATGATCAGGGTCTAGGCCTTGGCCTCTACATCGCGTCGCAGATCGCCAAGGCCCATGGTGGCCATATCGATGTCACCTCTGATGATACCCAGACGGTGTTCACCTTCCGCATGCCGGCAATCGTGCCGGAAAGCTGATCAGGAACCAGTATCACGAGCGATCATTCAGCCCGTCGAGCAGCGCCTTGTGGAACCGGTCCGGATCCTGAATCTGCGGCGAATGGCCGAGGTCTTCGAACTCCACCAGCTTCCCACCGGGGATCGATTCCGCCGCCTGCTTGCCGAGCTTGGTATAATCGCCGAGCGATGCGGCGATCGCCTTGCTGGCGCGGTTAGCGCCCGGAGCCGTCTTGTCCGTCGTGCCGATGATGAGCAGGGTCGGCGTTTTCACCTGCCCGAACTCGTGGACAACAGGCTGGGTAAAGACCATGTCGGAGGTCAGCGCCTGGTTCCAGGCCACCTGATCTCCTCCCTCGCCCGCAGACATGCCGGCGCTCATCTCCACCCACTTGTCATAGTCCGGCTTCCACTGGCCGGAATAATAGAACTTCTGCTGGTAGGCCTTGATGCTCTCGAAGCTGGTCTTCTGCTCACCTTCGAAGGCCGTCGAGATCGACTGGTAGGGCACGCCCTTCGCCTTCCAGTCTTCGAGACCGATCGGGTTCACCAGAACCAGCTGCTCGGTAAAGTCCGGATACATCAGCGCAAACCGCGTCGCCAGCATGCCGCCCATCGAATGACCAACCACCGTCGCCTTGTCGATACCGCGCGCGTCGAGCAGCGCCTTGGTGTTTTGCGCCAGTTGCTGGAAGCTGAATTGATACGCGGCCGGCTTGCTCGACTTGCAGAAACCGATCTGGTCGGGTGCGATCACCCTGTAACCGGCGCCCGTCAGCCGACCGATCGTCGCCTCCCAGGTTGCCGCACAGAAATTCTTGCCGTGCAGAAGCACAACGGTGCGCCCGTTCGGCGTCTCAGGGGCGATATCCATGAAGACCATTTCCAGCGGCTGGCTGTCGCCTGCGGCCGCGGCATCCGGCCTCTGCCCCGCCACGCTGAAGACTTCAGTCTTGAACGGATACTCGAAGCCTTCAAGCCTCGGACCATAGGTCGGGTGCTCCGAGGACACGCCTTGCGCGGCGCCGAGGCCCGGCAGGGCTAAGGCAGCAGCAACGACAACGATAGAACGTAGGAATGGCGTGGGCATCAGGTCTCCTTGAGGCTCGCGCCCGGCACATGGCATGCACCGGGTCACACGCTCAAGGTAGGTCCGGCCTCATTAAGGGCAATCGAAAATAACAGCCCTGTGAAGCGCCTTGACCATCAGTCGCTGTCGCCGGACTTCTGATTGTCGAGCAACATATAGTCGAGCGGCAGTTCAGTCGTGTACTTGATCTGCTCCATCGCGAAGACGGACGACACGTCACGGATCTCGATCTTGGCGATGAGGCGCTTGTAGAACGCGTCATAGGCAGCAATGTCGGGCACGACCACGCGCAGGAGGTAATCGACGTCGCCGCTCATGCGGTAGAATTCAACCACTTCGGGGAAATCCACCACCACTTCGGAAAACCGCTTTAGCCATTCGATCGAGTGGCTTGCGGTGCGGATGGAGACAAACACCGTGACCTTGGTATTGACCTTGACCGGATCGAGAAGCGCCACGCGACGGCGGATCACGCCGTCCTCTTCCATCTTCTGGATGCGCCGCCAGCACGGAGTCGTCGACAGTCCGACCTTCTTTGCGAGATCTGCAACGGCGAGCGTGGAGTCTTCTTGCAGTATGCGCAGAATCTTGCGGTCCAGGCGGTCCATCAAACGTCCTTTCGAAATGATTTTCCGTTATATACCCCATTATCGCACAGTTAAGCGAAATTTGTTCCCCGCACCAAGCTATCCACATGATGCCGAAGCGCTGGAATAACCTCTGCCTCGAACCACGGATTCTTGCGCAGCCAACCGCTATTGCGCCAGCTCGGATGCGGAAGCGGAAGAACGCGCGGGCCCTCATTGGCGAGGAAATACTGCCGCCAGTTCATGACCGTTTCCGTCATGCTCGGCTTGCGCTGCGACCCGAGATGCCATGCACTCGCATACTGCCCGATCACGAGGATCGTATCGATCTGCGGCATCGCCGCCATCACCTGGCTGCGCCAGGCCGGCGCACATTCCTTGCGCGGAGGCAGGTCGCTGCCCTTCGCGTCATAGCCCGGAAAACAGAACCCCATCGGCACGATCGCAAGTCGCCGCGCATCGTAGAACTCCTCGCGCGTCACGTCCATCCAGTCCCGCAGGCGGTTGCCTGATGCATCGTTGAACGGCAGACCGCTCTCGTGAACCCTCAAGCCTGGCGCCTGCCCGGCGATCAGCAACCGGGCGGTGGCAGACAGCACCGCAACCGGCCGCGGCTCGTGCGGCAGCCGGTCCGCTTCGCCCTTCAGCGGATGATCGCGACAGATGCGACACTGCGCGATCGAGGCCGCGAGAGACGCGATGCCAGCCGGATCGCCATTCACCACGAAACCGCAGCCTTCAGCCGGTCGAACAGCTCGCCTACGCGATCGACAATCGCCGTTGTGCCCTCGTCGTCATCCATCGCCCCCTTCGCCGCCCGGTACGCTTTCGGCCTCTCGAACGGTCCGGCCCAGATCCCCTCGCCTGCACCCTTCGCGGCCGCCTCCTCGAGTCCGTAACCACCGGATGCCACAGCCATTCCCTGGCGCACCATCTCGCCGTTAATGTCGAGGTCGCCGCGGCGGCAGGAGACCAGAACACGCCGGTAGCGATCGCGCGCGTCGCCGCGGCACTCGGTCATGGAACTCGCTGCAAGCTTCGACAAGGCTTCGCGAGCCGCATCGCCGCAGGCCCACTCTGCGCCCTTGCCATCGCCACAGGTCTGGCCAGCCTCCGGCGCATCGATATCGACAAGCCGAAGCCGCTCAGCACCGGCGGCCAGCGTGTCGCCATCGATCGCAAAAAACGGACCGTTGATCGCGCTTCCCTGGCCGATATCGAGCTTGGCGATGATCAGCGAGCCCAGGAAGATGAACGCCGCCAGGAACACGGCGTCGCGGCCTATTTTAACGATACGGGTCACATTTGAGCCTTACAACAAAACGGAAGCTTCACGGAAATGGCAAACAAATCCTTTCCCGGCAGCATCTTCTTAAGGTTTGCGGATTAGCCTCTCAAGTACCCCGGGGATATCAGTTTACAGGCCCAGTACACAGCCTATGAGTAGCGGCGTCAGCACATCAACCGACAAGAATATCGTCGATCGCACGCGCAGCCACCGCAACAAGGCTGTCTCGAAGGCTGTCCGTGCGACCCGTGATCGACTGCAGTCGTCGTCCAATGGCAATTTTGCGTTTGATCGCGATATGCTCTCCATCCATATCGGCTCCGGTTTGCAGGCGGCACTGATGACGCCGCTCGTTGTTGCTGTCGTCACCGCCATCGGCTTCTATCTCAATCCGGATATCCACATCTTCGCCTGGGCGCTGCTGATGCTGTGCCTGCACGCGATCAACGTGCTTCTGGCACGCCGTGCGAGCAAGGTGGAGATAACGGCTGCCGACACCAGGAAATGGCGTAGACGCCTTCTGACGGGACATATCCTGCTCGGCTGCGGCTGGGGCGCCTTCGCGCTTCAGGGCTGCTCCACCTGCGCTGGCGACAGCTTCTATTTCTACAAGGGTGCGGTGCTTCTGTTTGCGGTGTCCTACACCGCCATGAGCACGTTCATGCTGCGCCAGAGCGTTCTCTACGGCTTCGTGCCGATGATTGCGGCGCTTCTCAGCATCGCCATCCTGTCGGGTCAGGTCCTCGATATCGGCCTTACCGCCATGTGCGCGACGGCTGTCGTGTTTTTCCATTACGTCGCCGAGCGCCTCTACCGCTCCAACCTGACGCTGATGTCCTATCAGTCGGAAAAGGACGATCTGATCGCCGAGCTCGAAGTGGCGAAGTCCATGTCTGACGAGGCTCGCCGCCGTGCAGAAGAAGCCAATCTGGCAAAATCCCGCTTTCTTGCCTCGATGTCGCACGAGCTTCGCACCCCGCTCAACGCTATCCTCGGCTTCTCGGAGGTGATGAGTTCCGAGGTCCTGGGCCCCCTCGCCAACCCGACATACCGGGAATATTCCGGCGACATCCACCGCTCCGGCCAGCACCTCCTGAACCTCATCAACGAGATCCTCGACCTGTCGCGCATCGAAGCGGGCCGCTACGATCTGACGGAGGATTCCCTGTCGCTTCTCGAAGTGGCGGAAGATTGCATCGGCATGGTCCAGCTGCGCGCCCGGGCGAAAAGCATCACCATTCGCGACCAGTTCGAAAAGCACATGCCGCAGGTCTGGGCCGACGAGAAGTCGATGCGCCAGGTCATGCTCAATCTTCTCTCCAACGCCGTCAAGTTCACGCCCCAGGGTGGCGAAATCACTGTCAAGGTGGGCTGGACCGCCGGCGGCGGCCAGTATGTGGCGATCAAGGATAACGGACCGGGCATTCCGGAAGAGGAAATCCCGATCGTGCTCTCCGCCTTCGGTCAGGGATCGATTGCCATCAAGAACGCCGAACAGGGAACGGGCCTCGGCCTGCCGATCGTCCAGGCGATCCTCGCCAAGCACGACGGCCAGTTCATCCTGCGCTCGAAGCTGCGTGAAGGCACCGAAGCCATCGCCATCCTGCCCTCGACCCGCATCCTCCAGAGCGTCCCCGCCATCGCCGACGCCCCCCCCATCGAGCGCCGCCGCAAAAGCTTCGCTTAACATTACTCCGCGACTTCAGTCGCGAGCCAGGTCACCAATTGGTCAGTTTCACAACGTCGTCCGGCAAAGTCACAGTCGACAACTGGGGCTATGAGCTGCAGGGCACGAACGGCAATCCGCTCGATGCCGGTCTGCTGGCGTCCGCGACGCATGATTTTCTTGTCATCGATTCAACACGCGACGGCAGCAATGCGGAGCGGTTTACCGCCGACGAGATCACCCGGATGAAGGACGGCATGGGCGGTCGCTCGGTGGTCGCGTCCTATATCTCGATCGGCGAGGCCGCGGAGTTTCGCGACTACTGGAAGACGACATGGACATCGGGCGGCGAAGCCCGCGACAAGCTGACGTCGAATGCCCCCGACTGGCTCGGTCCCGTCAACGCCGACTGGCCGGAATCGCGCAAGGTTCGCTACTGGGACAAGGACTGGCAGGACCTGATCTTCAACGACAAGAAGACCGGTGACTTCGATGCCATCGTCAAGGCAGGCTTCGACGCCGCCTATCTCGACATCGTCGATGCCTACTATTTCTGGGGCGCCGAGGCCTCGGCCAAGGACAGGCAGCCGGGCGATCCGGCCAACACCAAGCAGGCTGCACAGCGCATGGTGGATTTCATCGTCGCGCTGACCGAGCATGCCCGCAAAACCAATCCCGACTTTTTCGTCATTCCGCAAAATGGCGCCTTCATCATGGAGGATCTCGGCTCCGACAGCGCCCGCAAAAAGGCCTATCTCGGCGCAATCGGCGGCATCGCAGTCGAGGACGTCTATTATGGCGGCGATGCGGATGAGAACAACAAGCTCAACCCGGACCGCGAAACGATCGATGTCCTCAAAAAGGACTTTCTGGCGAACGGCAAGCCGGTCTTTGCCGTCGATTATATCAATGGCACGGCGCGGATCGACGAATTCAATAAGCTTGCTCTGAAAGACGGGTTCATCCCATACGCCGCACCAGACCGCGATCTCGACCGCCTGGCCGCACCCCATGACGGCGACCCGGCCTTCATCAGACCGACCGACAAGAACGATAGCCTGCGCGGCTCGCAGCTTGCCGATACGATCGACGGTCTTTCCGGCAACGACCGGATCGATGGACGCAACGGCAATGATCGGCTCGATGGCGGCAAAGGCAACGACACCCTGATCGGCGGATCCGGCAACGACAAGCTTTCCGGCGGGGCCGGAAACGACAAACTCTACGGCGGCGCCGGCAAGGACGTCCTGTCCGGCAGCAGCGGCGCGGATATCTTCGTGTTCGATACGAAGCTCGGAGCGTCAAACATCGACACGATCAGCGCTTTCAGTGCGAAGGACGACACCATCTGGCTGGACGACGACGTGTTCGCCAAGGGGGGCAAGGTCGGCGATCTCCTGTCGAGCGCATTCCACACCGGCACCAAGGCGCATGATGCCAGCGACCGGATCATCTACGACAAGCTGACCGGCAAACTGTTCTACGACGCCGACGGCACCGGCAAGACCGCCGCCGTGCAATTTGCCCAACTGGACAAGAACCTCAGCCTCACCGCCTCCGATTTCGACATCATCGGTTGATGCCAGAGCGCGGTCAGGTCGACATCCAGATCTGCCTCACCACCACATACAGCGCAAACAGGCCGTTGGCGCAGAGCAGACAGAACACGGCGAAGGAGCCGAGATCCTTCGCGTGCCGCCCGACGACGGAAATCTCCGGCGACACCCGGTCGACCAGTTCCTCGATTGCCGTGTTCAGCGCTTCCACGCAAAACAGCACCAGCATCAGGATGACGTAGATGAAATAGTCGGCAAAGCCGGCGCCGGCGACCGCGAAGATGACGATCCCGATCAGGAACGCATAGACTTCCTGCCGGAACGCCGCCTCAAGCCACAGCCGTGAAAACCCCTGCATCGAATACCGGAAGGAAGCGACGATCCTGCGAAAGGTCGCCGCCTTCTCGATATTGCTGTCCAGCGGCGTCTTTTCCATGCAGGGACTAGTCCTTGTTGCTGACGCCAGCCTGCTCGAAGGTCGCCATGCCGGTGTGGCACGCAGCCGCTGCTTTGACGATACCGGCTGCAAGGGCGGCACCGGTACCCTCGCCCAGCCGCATGCCGAGCGCCAGAAGCGGCGTCTTGCCAAGCTTCTCGATGGCTTTCAAATGCCCCGGCTCACCGGAGACATGGCCGATCAGGCAGTGATCGATCGCCGATGGATTGGCAGCTTTGAGAATAGCAGCCGCAGCCGTCACCACATAACCGTCGAGCAGAACTGGGATCTTCTCCATCCGCGCCGCGAGAATAGCGCCAGCAATCGCCGCGAGCTCACGTCCGCCGAGGCGACGCAGCACTTCCAGCGGATCCGACAGATGCTCCTTATGGAACTCCACCGCCTGCTTCACCACGGCCACCTTGCGGGCCAGAAGCTCGCCATGCGAACCGGTCCCGGGACCAACCCAGTCTTCCGCTTCGCCGCCGTAGAGCGCGAGATTGATCGCGGCCGCAACCGTAGTGTTGCCAATCCCCATTTCGCCGATGCACAGAAGATCGGTACCGCCGGCAATCGCCTCCATACCGAACGCCATGGTCGCCGCACAGTCGCGCTCGGAAAGTGCCGCTTCGGTGGCGATGTCCCCGGTCGGATAATCGAGCGCCAGGTCGAAGATCTTGAGGCCGAGATCATGCGTCACGCAGATCTGGTTGATCGCCGCACCGCCAGCCGCAAAATTCTCGACCATCTGCTGCGTCACGGACGAGGGAAACGGCGTGATTCCGTGTCTGGTGACACCGTGATTGCCGGCAAAGATCGCCACCAGCGGCCGCGTGACGCTCGGCGCCCGCCCCGACCAGGCCGCCAGCCAATAGGCGATCTCTTCAAGACGTCCGAGCGAGCCCGCCGGCTTGGTCAGTTGCGCGTCGCGTTCGCGGGCCGCCACCAATGCCCTTGCATCGGGACCGGGGAGGTTCTGCATCAGGGTGCGGAAATCGTCGAACGGCAGGCCGGTCATGCTCATGGAAAACTCTCTTCGGTCTTTTCGGGCGGTATCGTCTTCTGACGCTGGATCAGGTAGGGATTGATCATTCAGCAAATCATACTTTATGCGCCATCTCATAATCGGCTATCAGCGACGCGACAAGGTCAGGTCGGACGGGACAAGGTCAAAAAGGCTGCGGCCGAAAAACCCATTCTAAAAACAGGCCTCGCAAAGGCAGGAGAGACAAACTGCTACACGCAAACCACTTCGTTGCAGATCTCGCCCGCTCGGTAGGGTTCCTCAGCCGCCTGCCCGTGCCGGATCGCTTCTTTGCCGGCTATGACGGCACGGTGTCACGTGCCGTGCGCGCATTTCCGGTCGCCGGATTGCTGATCGCGTTTCTTCCAGCTCTCATTCTGCTCGCCCTCTGCAGCATCCAGTCAACCGCTGGAGATACGCTCCTGCCGGTTCTGATCGCGCTCGCACTGATCACCCTCTTGACCGGCGCGCTGCACGAAGATGGCCTTGCCGATGCCGCTGACGGTCTCGGCGGCGGACGCGATGCGGATCATGCGCTCCTCATCATGAAGGACAGCCGCATCGGCTCCTACGGCGTCGTCGCGCTGATCCTCTCCTTCGGCCTGCGTGCCGCAGCACTGGCCGGCATTGCGCAACTTTCGCCAGAGGCGGCGGCTCTTGCCCTTCTCTCCAGCGCCGCCGTCAGCCGCGCACTCCTGGTCGCCCACTGGCGCGCCCTGCCGCCTGCGCGAAGCAACGGTGTCGCAGCCGGGGCCGGCGTTCCGGACGACCATGCCCGCAATCTCGCGCTCGCCATCGGCGCCTTCTCCGGCCTTGTTTTGCTCATACCCGGTTTCGGCCTGCCGCATGCGCTGATCGCGCTTGGCCTGTCTGCCGCCGCCGCCTGGGGTTTTAGCCGCTACGTGGCGAAGAAACTCGGCGGACATACCGGCGATACGATCGGCGCCACGCAACAACTCTGCGAGATCGCCCTGTTATCGGCCCTTGCTCTCGGCCTCTGAACCCACGATATGGACGCGATGATTTCGCCTTGCACACTGATATGTTCGATCGACATGAAAACAGGCTTCTGCGTCGGCTGCGGCCGCACTGGCAACGAGATAGCCGGATGGACCGGTTTCACCGATGACGAGCGCATTCAGCTGCTGGACCTGCTGCCGACACGGCTCGATACCGTCGACCCCGGCAAGCTCCTGGAAGTCAGTCGCAAGAGAACCGCAGACGCCAAGATCAGGAAGGAAACAACAACCGCATGAACGGCTTTACCGTTGTCCTCCTCATCCTCGGTGCCGGTCTGGCGCTGCTTGTCTACAACCACGACAGCGGCCGCACATTCGGCATGGCCAACGAGGATTTCGGCAGCCTCGTCTATCTGATCCCGATCGCCGCACTTTTATCCGCCGGCGTCCTGCAGGGCCGCCGCGGCAATCTCGGAACGGTGGCCCGCCAGATCGCCATCTGGCTCGTCATCATCATGGCGCTGGTCGCGGCCTATCTCTACCGAAACGATTTCAGCAGCTTTGGTGCCCGCATGACGGCAGGCCTGATGCCGGGCACCGCGGTCGTCACCACAGCCAGCGACGGCAGCAACGAAGTGGTCATCCACAAGACGCTCGGAAACCATTTCCAGGCCAATGTCGGCGTCGACGGCAAGGTCCTGCCAATGCTGGTCGACACCGGCGCAAGCAGCATCGTCCTCACCTATGAAGATGCCCGCCGGATCGGCCTCGATCCTTCGGCACTTAGCTATTCGGTGACTGTCATGACCGCCAACGGCCGCGCCCAGGCAGCGCCGGTGCGTTTGAGCGAAGTCTCCATCGGCCCGATCGTTAGACGCGATGTCCGCGCCATGGTGGCGGAAGAAGGAAGGCTCGACGAAAGCCTTCTCGGCATGACCTTCCTCTCCACACTCCGCTCGATGCAGATGCAGTCCGACGAGCTGAGGCTAAAGGATTAGTCCAAGGCCGCCTCGGCTTGACGAATGAAGGCTTTTATTTCCAGCCGCAACCTTTCAAGGTCGCTGATATTCACGTCATCCTTGATGCCGTCTACCCTCGCGAGGATTGTCTTGGCACCCTCGATGAAGCTCCTCTCGGCGGAGAGGAGGAAGCCTTTGTTGCATCGCTCTAAAGCGATCGCACAGTCGATCGATCTCGCCTCGAGCGCCAAGCTCAGAAGATCCCTCTCAAAATGCTCGAAAGTCGAAAGTTCCTGCAACGCCTTGCCGAAGTTCTCTTCAAAAGAGGCTACGTCGTAGGGATCGTATTCTACCCAGTCCGTTCGTTTGAGATCGGAGGGAGCCGTTCCATTCTTTGATTTTACGATGATAAGAGGTTTGCCGCTCATCGCCGCAAACCCAAGCTCCAAGGCAATATTTGCCATCGCTGTCGAGCGGGTATCTTCCGAGAAAATTGCGATGGTAAATCCGGTGGACCGGATCAGCCCCAGTATTCTCTCCAGGTAGTCCTTCCCGCCGGTTGTGCTACTCGCATCGACCGCCTTGTAGCCGGCGTCTGCAAGCTTTTGCTCGACCGCGTCCTTGATCGCGATATCGATATCCGGAGGATCCCCCAACTGACGCATCACGAAGGCACCTTTCGGAATCAACCTTCTGGGAGGCTCCCCGAGAACAGCTTCAGACAGAGGGGAAAATAACAGGGGCACCTATCGGTTAACGCCTCTCAAAATCACGCCCTTGTAAGGGCCTGGCGTCTTCTTCTCGTCGATTATTCGGCCAGTGGCGGTGTCGATCTTCACCCAGCGTCCGGTGACAGGATTTTGGATTTGGACACGCTCCTTCACGGCGCCTCTTGTGGAAACTTCAGCGGTATTTTTTGCCATATCGGGATCCTAGAATGCCTCTGGAAAATCGCATGATTTCGATGCCCTGACAATCGATCCCCTCGGAAATCAAGATGCCAGAGACGTAATCGGGCCAGCAGACGTAACTGATGGGAGATCCTTTCTCCGAAACAAACTCGGCGGATCGCCGATCACGCGTTTGAAGGCGCGGCTGAACGAGGCCTCGGCGTCATAGCCCAGCCGCTCGGCAACCATCGCCACGCGCATCCCGTCCTTCAGCCACAGCCGGGCCTGGTGCATCCGCACCCTCGCCACATACCGCGCAGGCGTTTCGCCGACGACGCGTGCGAACCGTTCCGCAAAGCCCGAGCGGGAGATGCCCATCAGCCGCGCCAGCTCCACATTGTTCCAGTCGCGTTCCGGCTGAAGATGGATGGCCGCAAGCACGCGGCCGACATCGGGGCTCCGAACGGCTGCGATCCAGCCGCGCGTCTCGCCGCAGCCGTGTTCAACCCAGGTGCGGATCATCGTTGCCATCAGCACGTCAGCCAATCGCGCCAGAATGCCACCGGCACCGACTCGGTCCATATCCACTTCGCGCGTCATCGCCTCGAGGAGATGCGGAATGGCCGGGTCATCCTTGGCAAGATCGCTGGTCAGCATCGTCTCCGGCATCATCTGCAAAAGCGGATGCAGCCGGTCGACGTTGAAGCGAAGGGAGCCGCTGAACACCAGCGTACCGCCGCTCTCGGAAGTATTGCGGCACTTCAGATCGTAGATGCCGGTGCAGACTTCCTTGCGGCCGTAGTGTTCGAACGGCAGGGTGGGTGCATCGGCAGCGCTCGCCAGAACATGCGCCTCGCCCCGCGGGATCAGCACCGCATCGCCGGTTTTCAACTCCTGCCAGTTGCCGGTTTCGGTCTTGATGATCGCCCGGCCGCATTTGATGAAATGAAACCGCGCGGCATCCTGCGCCGGAAACGCCGTTCCCCACGGCTCGGCCAGACGGCAGCGACCGTAGTCGACCCCATCAAGGCGAAGCCCCCGCAACATTTCGGTCAGCGGATCGGACGTAAGGTCAGATGTCAGTTTGGACGAATGATCAAGCATATCGGATTATCTAGCATGGAACATCCGGCGAGTGAAGCCTATCCAGGGCGCATCATTCAGTCAGGAGTCTACACCAATGGATATGAGCGTCCAACGAGCCACGTCGCCGCAGGCCGACGACACACCCGCACGCTGGGGAGCTGTCATATCGTTGACGCTTGGCGTCTTCGGCCTTGTTACCGCGGAATTCCTGCCCGTCAGCCTGCTGACGCCGCTGTCGGCAGATCTTGGCGTCGGCACCGGCGTTGCCGGCCAGTCGATCACCACGACCGCCGTCATTGCAGCCATCGCCGGCCCCGGCGTCATCATCGGCACCCGCAATATCGACCGGCGCTGGACGGTTCTCGCCCTGACCACGCTTCTGATCATCTCGAGCCTGCTGGCGGCGGTCGCCAACCACATCGTCATGCTGCTGGCCGCCCGTGTCCTGCTCGGCATCGGTCTTGGCGGCTTCTGGGCCATGTCGGCAGCACTTGCCATGCGCCTCGTGCCGCCGGCCCGCATGCCGCGCGCCATGGCCATCATCATGGCCGGCGTCTCGCTCGCCACCGTCTGCGCTGCTCCGCTCGGCGCATGGCTGGGTTCGACGCTTGGCTGGCGCTCGGCATTCTACCTCTCCGCAGCCGTTGGCGTGGTCGCGCTGGCCGTTCAGGCCTTCACCCTGCCCGCCCTGCCACCGACCGGCCATGCAGGTCTTGGAACGCTCGCTGCCCTGATGCGCCGTCCGGCCATCCGCACCGCACTGTTCACCATCCTCCTCTTCGTCGCAGGCCATTTCGCCGGCTTCACCTATATCCGCCCGTTCCTGGAGCGCGTGCCGAAGCTCGACGTCGAAACGATCTCGCTGATTCTGCTCGGCTACGGCATCGCAGGCTTCGTCGGCAACATCCTCGGCGGCATTGTCTCGGAACGCAATGCACGTCTGTCGGTGACGATCTTCGGCAGCCTTGTCGCCGTATCGGCCCTGATACTGGCGATCGGCGGCGCATCGCTTGTCGTCTCAGCTGTCGCAATCGCCCTCTGGGGCCTCGCCTTCGGTGCATTCCCGGTCAGCATCCAGAGTTTCGTCGTGCGTCACGCCCCTGACGAGGCCGAAAGCGCCGGTGCGCTCGTGATCCCCGCCTTCCAGATCGCGATCTCCAGCGGTGCGGTCCTCGGCGGCATCCTGATCGAAACACAGGGACCGATCGCGGTGATCTCCTTCCTCGGTCTCGCCGCCCTCGCCGGCACCTCGGTCATGGCCGCCCGCGGCGAACGTCGGCGACTGTCACTGGGCTAGACAGGCCCGAACCAACGCGCAAAAGAAACGCCCGCAACAGCAATGTTGCGGGCGTTTCTGTGAGGGTCTCTTGAGTGGAGGCTGCCAGGTGCGGACCGGCTGAGCCGGTTAGTTCCGCAACCGATACCCGGTCTTGAACATCCAGCCCAACACCGACAGGCAGATCACCAGGAACAGCGCGATCATGCCGACCGAGATCATCGGATTGACGTCGGCGATTTCGTAAAAGCTCCAGCGGAAGCCACTGACCAGATACAGAACCGGGTTGAGGTGGCTGACCGCCTGCCAGAAGGGCGGCAGCATGTCGATCGAGTAGAAGCTGCCCCCGAGAAACGTCAGAGGCGGGACGACCAGCATCGGCACCACGTTCAACTGCTCGAAATTCTTCGCCCATATGCCGATGATGAAGCCGAACAGACTGAAGGTGATCGCCGTCAGCACCAGGAATAAGATCATCATGAATGGATGGGCGATGCGGATCTCCACGAAGAAGGACGCGGTCGCCAGAATGATCAGGCCGATGATCAGCCCTTTGCTCGCCGCTGCTCCCACATAGCCGAGCAACACCTCGGTCATCGCCACCGGCGCAGACAGGATCTCGTAGATCGTGCCTGTAAACTTCGGGAAGTAGATGCCGATCGAGCCGTTGGAAACGCATTGCGTCAGCAATGTCAGCATGATCAGGCCCGGCGTGATGAACGACCCGTAGGACACGCCTTCGATGGTCTGGATACGCGAGCCGATCGCCGTGCCGAACACGATGAAATAGAGCGACGTGGTGATGACCGGCGACAGCACGCTTTGCAGCAGCGTACGGCGCATGCGGGCCATCTCGAAATAGTAGATCGATTTGACGGCTTCGAAATTCATGCCCGTTCTCCCGCTTTTTCAGCCACCAGCGCCACAAAAATATCCTCCAGCGAGCTTTGCCGCGTGGAGAGATCGCGGAAATGGATGTTTTCCCGCGCAAGCGTCGCCAGAAGCGAGGCGATACTGTCCTGCGCTTCCTCGCCCTGATAGTCGTGGATCAGCGTCGTGCGATCGTCGGACAGCGTTAGATTGTAGGAGGCTAAGCTGTCCGGCAGCGCTGCAAGCGGTGCTGCAAGCTCCAGCCGCAGCTGCTTGCGGCCAAGCTTCGTCATCAGCTTTGCCTTTTCCTCCAGGAGCAGAAGGCTGCCGCCATCGATGACGCCGACCCGGTCGGCAATCTCCTCGGCTTCTTCAATATAGTGGGTGGTGAGAATGATCGTGACGCCGCTTTCGCGCAGCTTTTCCACCACCAGCCACATGTCGCGGCGAAGGTTGACATCGACGCCCGCGGTCGGCTCGTCGAGGAACAGCACTTTCGGCTCATGCGACAGCGCCTTGGCAATCAGCACGCGACGCTTCATGCCGCCTGACAGCTCGCGCAGCATGCTGTCCTTTTTCGTCCAGAGCGAGAGGTCCTTCAGGATCCTCTCGATCAGCGCCGGGTCCGGCTTGCACCCGTAGACGCCACGCGAAAAGCAGACGGTGTTCCACACGGTCTCGAACTGGTCCGTGGTGAGTTCCTGCGGCACCAGACCGATCAGCGAACGGGTCTTGCGAAAGTCCTTCACGACGTCGTAGCCGCCGACTTTGACAGTTCCGGAACTCGGGTTGACGATCCCGCAGATGATCGAGATCAGCGTCGTCTTGCCGGCGCCGTTGGGGCCGAGAAGCGCTAGGATTTCGCCCTCCTCGATATCGAGATCGACGCCCTTCAGCGCCTGAAAACCATTACCGTAGGTCTTGGTCAGCTGGCGGATGGAAACGATAGAAGTCATTGTTACTCGCTGGGAGACTTGAATGGGGAACTGAATTTCTGAATTGGCATCAGATATAGGCACAAGGCATCGTGCAACCATCCCCAGGCAGTCGAATATTGCGTTCGGATTTCGCGACCAATGGTGTCAGGCAAACACGCTCAGGAAGAACTGGATCGATATTCCCACCAGAAACAGCGCGAAACCGAATTCCAGCTGCCGCTTAGACAGCGCGTGCGCCAGCCTTGCGCCGCAAGGTGCCATCAGCAGCGTCACCGGGATCAGCAGCGCCACCGCCATCCAGTTGATGTAGCCGGTGGAAAACGGCGGCAGGCCGGGTTCACCCCATCCGCCCCAGACGTAACCGATCAGGCCCGGCAGCGAAATCAGCACGCCGACGCCGGATGATGTCGCGACGGCCTGATGGATGGAGCGGCCATAGAGCGTCATGAAAGTGTTGTTCATCACGCCGCCGCCAATGCCCATAAGCCCCGAGAGAATACCGATCCCCGTACCGACAAGGAATTTGACCGGGTTCTTGGGCAGATCGTCGCCCAGCTGCCAGCTTGCCCGGTTGAATATCATCCGCAGCGCCAGAAGCAGCGAGATGACGGCAAAGATGATCCTGAGCTCGGTGCTGGACGACCATGCCGCGACGACGGCGGCGATCATCGTGCCGAGCGGCACGGCAATGATCCAGCCCTTCAGGAGATCGATGTCGACAGCATCGGCGTTTTTCTTTCGATGCGCCATGAAGGAGCGGATCGACGTCGGCACGATGATCGCAAGAGAGGTGCCGAGCGCCAGATGCATACGCACCGCGTCGGAAATGCCCAGCAGGCCGAACACGTGAAAGAAGATCGGCACCAGGATCGCGCCGCCACCGATCCCGAACAGCCCGGCAAGAAGTCCCGCCAGCACGCCCGCTGCCAGAAGTGCTGCGATGAAAGGCAAAAGGTCTGCCAGCGGCGGCATGAGAGGCTGCATCGATCGTCTCCGAAGTCAGCGCTCAAAAACTGGATTCTGCATGCCGCTGTCATTTTCCCGTGACGTTCTGACAGCATGATTGCGCAGAGGCAAGCAATGGGCGCCCGGTTCCAGGTTTCTGGAGTGCCGCAACACCAAACCGGTCGGCCGTTATCACCAGATCCTTTTCAGCATTTTCTTTCGCTTGCCGCATCACCCCGCCTCAGCCAAAGGCGGGTCTCCTACCGGGAGACAGGCTTCCCCCCGCGAGCCGTCTCCACTTTCGCCGGCCTCCGGGTGAAAACCCAGAGCCGGCTTTTTCTTGTGCTGCGTGAGCTTGGGCAACCGTAGCGTGGACGTCAGCTACAGTAGCGCCGACCGCCCTTGCGCGGGCGCAGGTCGAAGTGGAAGTGGTTCCAGTGCTCGGCATTGCTACCGGGTCCGAGCACCGTGTTGAAATACTTGCAGCTGTCGGTCCGCACGGATTTGAGCAGCGCGCCCTCGCGGAAGGAAAACAGCCCCTTCTTGCGCACGTTGATATCGTGACCGTTCTTCAGCACGATGGCACCGATATCGATCGCATTGCCCTTGGCATGTTCCGACATCGGGTTGTAGCGCTGCCGCGAATTGTTCATGCGGCGGCAGGAATAGCCACCCATCGGCTGGATCTTCTGGATGCCCGAGAGGTAGCGCAGACGTGCCGATGGTGCGAGTTCGCTCTTCACCCACTTGGCGAAGGCAAGCGTCACCTGACAGTTCAGCGTCACCGCCGGCTTGACATCGATGCCGCCGGAAAGACCGGAAAGCTTCACGGGGTAGTCGACGCCGCAGCTCGGACCGTTGGAGATGCGCGGCTGATCCCGGAACTCGACGCCCATCCGGCGCAGTTCCGCCCGGCAGCTCACTTCCGATTGCGGCATGACGTTGCGCAGAAACGGCTTGTCCGGCTCGCTCATCGGACCCGACTGGATCGTTGGATTGTTCGGACGCAGCATCGCCACCTGCTGGCTGCGAACCGGCGCACGGCTCGGCGGCGTCACGGGTGAACGGTCGCCCCAGACCTGGCTTCCGCCGGCCAATCCGTCATTCATCATTTCATCGCGCGCGCCCGCGCCGGAACGCTTCGGCGGCACGATGACACGATCATCTTCGACGTTGGAAATCGGCTGTCGTCTCGCCCTCAGTGCACGGGGATTGTCCGTGCCGATGCCATCGACCACCGGCTGGTCGCCGACGCCTTCGGCGATATCGCTGTCCTGCTCCTCCGCAAGGCCCGTCACACCGCTCTCGTCCGGATCGAAGCCGAGCTCGCTATCCATGTTGACGCCCTCTTCAGGCGCAGCCGTGGGCATTCCGCCCTGCCCGAGCGGCGAGGAGGATACGGGTGGCGCCAGCGAGGCTGACTGCATCGGTTGCGGCGCGCGCAGATAATGTCCCCCGTCACCGGGAGGGCTGTTCGAGGCGACCGGAGCGTTCATCATGCCAACCGAAGCGGCTGGCGAAGGACCAGCCTGATAACCGGCGTTTGTCTGGTAGGGCGACTGGGCTATCGTGTCGGGCGGCAGCGGCGCGACAGGCTGGATCGCGCCGACGCGCGTCCCGCTATCGATCGACGCAGGCGGAACAAGGTCGCTGGAAGAACAGGCGGCAAGCATGGTGGAGACCATCAGCAGCGCCAAAGCTTTGCGCATAAAAGTCTTCGGGGCCATCCGTTGGGCCTGCTTCTCGAGAAGCGCATACGCCATACCAGTTGCCACCCTCTGGTGCCGAAATCACACAAGCGCAAATTGTAGGAAGATTCGGTAAACGAAGCCTTGCCCAATCGAGGCCGTTTCATGGTCATTTCATGCAGGCAGCGCGAGCGGCCACACACTACAACTGCACCTTTGTGAAGACCATCGCATGTCCGCCGCGCGTAAAAACGCCCGCCCGCAAGCTGCGGACGGGCACATCGACGTCAGTCACTCAGGCCGCGCGAACCCGGTCCGGTTGACGAGTGTCCCTTACGGCCTCGCCATTCAGTCGGAAGGTCGAAAGCAGATGCTGCAGATGATGGCTCTGTTCGGCCAGGGTCTGGCTGGCAGCCGTCGTATCCTCGACCATGGCGGCATTCTGCTGGGTCATCTGGTCCATGTGGTTGACGGACGCGTTGATCTCCCGAAGCCCACCCGACTGTTCGTGCGCGGTCGTTGCGATCGTCTCGACATGGGCGTTGACCTTTTCGACCAGCACGGCAATCTCCACCAGCGCATCACCGGTTGACCGCACCAGCGCGACGCCGGTCTCGACTTCGTGCACCGAGGTGCTGATCAGCGTCTTGATCTCCTTGGCGGCGTTGGCCGAGCGCTGCGCCAGTTCGCGCACTTCCTGCGCAACGACTGCAAAGCCGCGACCCGCCTCACCTGCCCGTGCCGCCTCGACGCCGGCATTGAGCGCCAGAAGATTGGTCTGGAAGGCGATCTCGTCGATGACCCCGATGATCTGGCTGATGCGGCTGGACGACGCCTCGATACGGCCCATCGCATCCACCGCGCTGCGGACGATCTCTCCGGAACGGCCGGCACTTGCCTTGGTCTCGGCGACCATGACGCGTGCCTCGCGAGCCCGCTCTGCCGCAGTCCCGACAGTCGCGGTGATCTCGTCGAGTGCGGCTGCCGTCTCTTCCAGTGCCGCAGCCTGCTGCTCGGTCCGCTTGGCAAGGTTGCCGGTAGCGCCGGAAATGTCGGAAGCGCTGTCGCGCACCACATGGCCGGTTTCCGAAATTGCAGCGATGGCATTGTGAAGCGCTTCGACCGCCGCATTAAAATCGCGCCGCATCTTCGCATAATCAGCGCCAATGTCACCGAGCGAAACGGAGAGGTTGCCGGCGGCAAGTGCCTCCAGCGCCCATCCCAGCTCGCCGATCGCCCGCGCCTGTCTCTCGGCCGCAGCACCGCTGCTGCGCTCGCTTTCAAAACGTTCAGTCGCCATGGCACGCTGCTGATCGGCCTCGCGTGCCCGAAGTGCCGCGCTTTCTTCAACGCTGTTGCGCAGCACTTCGACGGCACGTGCCATCTCGCCCACCTCGTTCGGATAAGCCGTGCACGGAACCGCCATGCCGGTCTCGCCGGCCGCAATCGCGGTCAGCACGCCCTTTACCTGACGGATCGGTCGGGTCACGCTTCTGACCACAAACCAGGCGCCGGCAAGCAGCAGCACCGCACCACCCGCAAACATGGCGGCAAACTTCATCGCGTCCTGGCGGAACATCGCCTGAAGGTCGTCCGTATAAACGCCGGTACCGACGATCCAGCCCCAGGGCGAAAAGCCGATGACATGCGAGTATTTCTCGACCGGTTCGGCGGCACCGGGCTTTGGCCAGTAATAGTCGACAAAGCCCTGACCGCCAGCCTTCACCACATTGGTGAATTCCACAAACAGGAATTTCCCGTTGGGGTCCTTGTTCTGGGTCAGGTCGGACCCGTTCAGTTCCGGCTTGATCGGATGCATCACCATGGTCGGGTGCATGTCGTTGATCCAGAAATACCCCGATCCGCCGCCATAGCGCATGGCGCTGACGATGGCCTTGGCGGCTGCCTGCGCCTCATCACGGCTCATCGTGCCGGCAGCTTCGAGACCCTGGTACTTCTTCAGGATGGCAACAGCGTTGTCGTTCATCTGGGCAAGACCCGCCTTGCGCTCCTGCTCCGACGAACGATAGCTTTGAAACAGGCTGAACACCATCGCGCCACCGAGAATGACGAGCGACAGGACGACAAGGCTGTAGAGACGCCAAGAAATAGCGATACGCTGCATAGTTTCCCCCTCCAGTAAAACTGCGCGGAGCTTAAGTGAAGAGGGTTAGCAGGTCGTAAAGCATGTAAGCGGCGGAAACACTTACTCGGATTGGGTGCGCACGCACCCAAGCGGCATGTATCCAAGCCATGTTGCTGGAGCATTGCTCCAATCCAAAACAAGGGTGGGCCGGACCTGTCTTTCGCTCTAGTCTGGTCTCAACAGATACGAGACTCAGCAAGGACGTGACGAATGACCGAACAGCCGCAACCTGCCTCTCCGACCGGCGAACTGACACTGCGCACACTTGCGATGCCGGCCGACGCCAATCCAGCCGGGGATATCTTCGGCGGCTGGGTGATGGCCCAGATGGACCTTGCCAGCGGCATCCGCGCCACCGAGCGGGCCCATGGCCGCACGGTGACCGCAGCCGTAAAAGAGATGGCGTTCCAGCTTCCCGTCAAGATCGGTGACACGTTGAACGTCTACACCGAGATCACCCGCGTCGGCACGAGTTCGATCACCTTGAATGTCGAAGCCTGGGCCCAGCGCGCCCGCTACCGGATGCTGGAAAAGGTAACGGCCGGGACCTTCGTCATGGTGGCGCTGGGAGACGACGGCAAGCCAAGACCCGTCCCGGCAGAATAACGGTCGGCTCGGACCGGCCCTAGTCTATCCCTTTAGCTAGCCGGTCTATCGCTGTAGATAGCCAGTTACCCCTGAAGATAGATGGAGGACCTGTCGAAGGACAGCCCGGGAAAGACGCGCGACGTCAGCTTGTCCGGCGCAATGCCGAACTGCTTGTGCAGCATGGCCGCGGCGATCTCGCGCACATCACCGGTCGGCATCAGATCCTGGCCATCCAGAAGCCTGTCCTCGGCAAGACCGGGCCAGGTCCCCATCACCTTCCCACCCGACACCGCACCGCCGGCGAGAACGGCAACGCCGCCGGTGCCGTGATCGGTTCCGCCGGTGCCGTTCTCGCGCACGGAACGTCCGAATTCCGTGACGGCCAGCACCACCGTGCGGGCCCAGGCGTCAGCACCCAATGCGTCCTTGAGCGCGACGATGGCAGCGGCAAGCTCGCCAGCCACCGATCCGAACTGGCTAGCCTGCTCCACATGCGTATCCCAGCCGTTGATCGAAAAGCTGGCAATCCGGTAGTCTTCCCGCAGCATGCCACCGGCAAGCCGCGCCATGTCGACGACGCTGCGGTTCCGCTTCTGGCGGTACCCGCCAGCCGAAAACCCCGTCCGCTTGACCTCCTCCATCGCCGCGGCAAACGGCGCGTCGGCTGCGTAGAGCCGATCGAGAAAGCCGATCTCGTCCTGCGCCATCTCCACGTCGCCCGTTCCCGGACGGATGTCGGCCTTGTTCGGCCCGCTCAGGATCAGTTCCATCGACGTATGGATGTCGAGCGCCTTGCGGCCGTCGGTGCGCGGAATGACCGCCAGCGTCCGGTTGAGCCAGCCACTCTTCTGCGATGCGTCGGTACCACCGTTTTCCAGCATTGTCTGGCCGTCGAAATGACGGCGCCCGTCGCGGTAGGGCGTCGCGACCGCGTGCACGAAGGACAGCGCATTCTCCTGCCAGAGCGGCATCAATGCCGACGCCGCCGGGTTGAGACCGAAAAATCCGTCGAGATTAACAAGTCCGGTCCCGGGCGTCAGACCGAGCGTCGGTCGCAATGCGGCGAAAGCCGCATCGCCATAGGGCTGCACCAGATCCAGGCCGTCCATTCCTCCGCGCAATATGATCGTCACGAACCGGCTTTCGCCAGGAGCAGCCGCAACGCTGAACGGTGTCAGCACGGGTGCGGCCGCGGCACAGCAGGCGCCGGCCAGAAAGCCGCGGCGGGAGAGCGAAAAGCTTGGCTTGATCGTCATCGCTATCTCCTGTTGAACTCGGGCGACGCCAGAACCATCGCGATGGCGTGGTTGGTGTTGGGTGCCTGAGCAATCACGTCCCTGGTATTCTGGCCCGCCGCGTCCCCGAGCGCCGCATCGAGAAACGTGCCGGGATCGCGCCTCTGGCCGAAACGGCCGGCCATCAGCCGCGCCCAGGCGATCCGCTCGCTCAGCTGGCCCGGCGACAGCCAGACACTCGCCAGGTCGGCATAGCCGGCCGGGCTCGGTGGCTGCCAGATCGGCTGGTCCATCCGCTGGAGCGCGGCAAGCGTCAGGTCGTTGGCGCGCGCGGCACGCTGCTTGGCATCCGCGCGGGCAGCCGTGCTGCTGGCCATCTTCAGCGCCTTTCGCATCGGTCCGTCGTCTTCCTGCTCATCGTCGTCCATCTCGTCCAGCAACCGGGAGAGGTCCTTGTCGGAAATGTCGACGGCTCGGAATCCGGACACGACGAATTCGAACGGACGCTTGATCTTCTGTCCAGGATCGCTCCAGGCACGGGGATGATTTAGCATGGCACGATAGACGGCCTTCAGATCACCCTCGGTTTCAGCCCAGGCTGCCGTCATCGCGGCAACCACATCCGCCGGGGGTTCGTCGGCAACGAAGTGGATCACCAGTTTTCGGCAGACATGTTCCGCCGTCATCGGGTTCAGCGCCAGATCCTCAAGCATCCGTAGATGGTCCTGGCTCCCCGCCTCGTCGTCCTCATAAACCTCTCCGAGCAAGCTGATCGAGCCGCCTTCGGAAATGCGTGGCCGGTAGACGACTTCGAGAGCGCGGCGATCGACCGACAGTCCCGTCAGGATCAGCGCGGCGGCCCGGACATCCTCCTGGGTATACCCGCTCCCAGCTCCCAGCGTGTGCAGTTCCAGCAGTTCGCGGCCAAGGCTTTCGTTGACGGCACGCCCGCCCGGCCGCCCCGCGGGGGCGTCCATGCCGGCACCATCACTCTGGTCGAGATAGATCAGCATCGCGGGATGCAGCATGGCGGCTTTCAGCAGGTTCGCGAACGACCCGGCCAGATTGGGACGGATCGCCTCCGCCTCGTACAAAGGCACGACCATCCGCATCGGCAGCGACTTGAGCGCGCTGGTGGAAAAATGGTCCGTCCAGAACGATGCCAGCCGTTCGTGAAACCCGAAGGGCGACAGGATCGCCTGCGCCAGCCGCGCCATCGCATCCTGCCGATAGATCTGCAGCGCTTCCTTCTGGGTTTCCTTGCGAATGCTTTCGTTCGGCTTGCCGTCCTTCGCCGCCTTCGCTTCGGCCGCCCGCAACGACATCACCCGAGAGGCCGTCTCGCGGCGGCCACCCGCTCCCTCGCGGGGAAACCGCAGTTTCCGCTTGGCAGCCTGATCAAGCTGGGCCAGCAGAGCCTCGGCATCGCGCGGCGGCTCTTCTCCGGGACGCAATCCGTACCCGTAGCGAATCGCTGCCAATGTCGGTCTCGAAATCGCCATCCGGCCACTCCTGTTTCAGTCCCCCAGAGTCGGAGACGAATGTGTCCGAAACGAAAGACAATTACGGCCATTTCGCGACCCGGACGATTTGCCGCCAGCCAACCGCGGTCTGGGACCGAAGAACCTCGGAAGTGGCCCCTCTAAACGATTTCGACATGCCTCGGCAAGAATGCCATCAGCTGCGATATCGCCAACGACGGCTCGCCTGTCCAGCCACGGTCGATACAACATTCTGTCATCCGGTTACTTTACGGCGTGGGGATGTGAGAGACGCAGCCCACGCTATGCATCGTAGAACTGTGGACAATGGTAGCCTTCGGGATCTGCTGGAGACCGCGCCAAAAGCACAAACTACCCCGTTGCCCTTTTGTACTCATTTTCCCACCATCCCCCTCTTCACTTTCCGCCGTGCCGCCTCCATATTCGCGGCATGGCCAGATCTCCGAAAAAATCCCCCTCCTCCAAGCCCAGCGGTTTCGAGGAATCCCCGCAATCGTCATTTGAAGGCGCGCCGCTGGAGGGGAATGTTTCGGACTGGGTGAGGCAGCTGGAAGCCGAGGCGGAAATGTCCGGCGTCGAGACCCAGCGCGAGATCGCCTCCAAGGCCGGCAAGCATCGCAAGAAGATCGAGATCGCCGCCCGCGAGGAGGCCATCAAGGCCGCCGCGAAAGAGACGCCGAAAACCGCCAAGCACACGACCTCGTCGAAATCGTCCCGCGGCACGTCGATGGGCGGCTCTTCCGATCCCAAAACCCGCGCCGCCGCCGGCCTCAATCCGGTCGCCGGCATGGACGTGTCGCTGGAAGAGGCCGAACACCTCGCCACCGGCGCCGTCACCGCGACGGTGGAGGCCCTGTCGGCGCTGATCGAAAGCGGCAACCCGCTGTTCAAGGACGGCAAGATGTGGACGCCGCACCGTCCTCACCGTCCGGAAAAGTCCGAAGGCGGCGTCACCATCCGCATGGCCTCGGACTATCAGCCTGCCGGCGACCAGCCGACTGCCATCAAGGACCTCGTCGAGGGCATCAACAACAACGAACGCTCGCAGGTCCTGCTCGGCGTCACCGGCTCCGGCAAGACGTTCACGATGGCCAAGGTCATCGAGGCCACGCAGCGCCCGGCCGTCATCCTTGCGCCCAACAAGACGCTTGCGGCGCAGCTCTATTCCGAATTCAAGAACTTCTTCCCCGACAACGCGGTAGAATATTTCGTCTCCTACTACGACTATTACCAGCCGGAAGCCTATGTGCCGCGCTCCGACACGTTCATCGAGAAGGAATCCTCGATCAACGAACAGATCGACCGCATGCGCCACTCCGCCACCCGCTCGCTGCTGGAACGCGATGACTGCATCATCGTCGCCTCGGTCTCCTGCATCTATGGTATCGGCTCCGTCGAAACCTACACCGCCATGACCTTCCAGATGGCCGTGGGCGACAAGCTCGACCAGCGCCAGCTTCTGGCCGATCTCGTGGCCCAGCAATACAAGCGCCAGGACATCAATTTCATCCGCGGATCGTTTCGCGTGCGCGGCGATACGATCGAGATCTTCCCCGCCCACCTTGAAGATGCCGCCTGGCGCATCTCCATGTTCGGCGACGAGATCGATAGCATCACCGAATTCGACCCGCTCACCGGCCACAAGACCGGCGACCTGAAATCGGTCAAGATCTACGCCAACTCCCACTATGTGACGCCGCGCCCGACGCTCAACGGCGCCATCAAGTCGATCAAGGAAGAGCTGAAACTCCGCCTCAACGAGCTCGAAAAGGGCGGCCGCCTCCTGGAAGCGCAGCGTCTGGAACAGCGCACCCGCTACGATATCGAAATGCTCGAGGCGACCGGCTCCTGCGCCGGCATCGAGAACTATTCGCGCTATCTCACCGGCCGCACGCCCGGCGAGCCGCCACCGACGCTGTTCGAATATATCCCCGATAACGCGCTGCTGTTCATCGATGAGAGCCACGTCTCCGTCAGCCAGATCGGCGGCATGTACCGGGGCGACTTCCGCCGAAAAGCGACGCTGGCCGAATACGGTTTCCGCCTGCCGTCGTGCATGGACAACCGGCCGCTGCGCTTCGAGGAATGGGATGCCATGCGCCCCCTCACCGTCGCCGTGTCGGCCACGCCCGGCAACTGGGAAATGGAACAGGCCGGCGGCGTGTTTGCCGAACAGGTCATCCGCCCGACCGGCCTGATCGACCCGCCGGTCGAAGTCCGCTCCGCCCGCAGCCAGGTCGACGACGTGCTCGGCGAGATCCGCGAGACCGCCGAAAAGGGCTACCGCACCCTGGTCACCGTGCTCACCAAGCGCATGGCCGAAGACCTCACCGAATACCTGCACGAACAGGGCGTGCGCGTCCGCTACATGCACTCGGACATCGACACGCTGGAACGCATCGAGATCATCCGCGACCTGCGCCTCGGCGCCTTCGACGTGCTGATCGGCATCAACTTGCTTCGCGAAGGTCTCGACATTCCCGAATGCGGCTTCGTCGCCATTCTCGATGCCGACAAGGAAGGTTTCCTGCGCTCGGAAACCTCGCTCGTGCAGACCATCGGCCGCGCCGCCCGTAACGTCGATGGCAAGGTCATCCTCTACGCCGACAAGATCACCGGCTCGATGCAGCGCGCCATGGACGAAACCGCCCGCCGCCGCGAAAAGCAGGTCGCCTACAACACGGAACACGGCATCACGCCTGAATCGGTAAAAGCCCGCATTTCCGACATTCTCGACAGCGTCTACGAACGCGACCACGTCCGCGCCGATATCTCCGGCGCCTCGGGCAAGGGTTTTGCAGACGGCGGCCACCTCGTCGGCAACAACCTGCAAAGCCATCTCAACGCCATGGAAAAATCCATGCGCGACGCCGCAGCCGATCTCGACTTCGAAAAGGCCGCCCGCCTGCGCGACGAGATCAAACGCCTCAAGGCCTCAGAACTCGCCACCATGGACGATCCGATCGCCCGCGAGGAATCCAAAGCCCAGGAAGGCGTCCGCCGCAGCGCCGAAGCCACCCGCACCTCGCTGGGCGGCAGCAAAGGCAAAAGCGCCAAGGCCGGAGACGAGGCCTCTCCCTCCTACTTCGCCAAACCCTCGCTCGACGACATGGGCCCGGGCACAGACACGGCCACCCCACTCTTCCGCCGCAACTCCCTCGACGAGATGACCGTCGGCCGCACCGAAAAACCCGCCCCCGGCACCCTGCCGGAACGCCCACCGGAAACGATCAGCACCAAGAAACGCTTTTCGCCACTGCTGGAAGGCCAGCCGGAACGCGGCGAAGGCAAGGACGACCCCCGCCCCATCGTCCGCGGCAAGGTCGGCGCCGGGAGTTACGAGGATGCTGGCGATGCCAAGCAGCAGAAGCGCAGAACGAAGGGCAAGACGGGGCGGCCCGGTCGGTAGAGACCGACACGACGGCTCCGAACAGGCAGCGGTCACTCACCCTCAGGCATCCCGGAAACCACCTCCCCCTTGAGGGGGGAGGTCGTCGCAAAGCGGCGGGTGGGGGTGAACAGCCAAAACCTCAAACCACCACCCCACCCCGGACCTCCGGTCCGACCCTCCCCCTCAAGGGGCGGGTAAGGAAACTCGGCGCCGGGAGTTACGAGGATTCTGGCGATGCCAAGCAGCAGAAGCGTCGGACCAAGGGGAAAAACGTGGCGGCCGGGGCGTAGGCACCGACATGACAGCTCCGAAGAGGCAGCGGTCACTCACCCTCAGGCATCCCGGAAAACACCTCCCCCTTGAGGGGGGAGGTCGCCGCAACGCGGCGGGTGGGGGTGTGCATTGCACTGCTTGCACTTATCTGACTACGATGACTACCATCGTTTAATCTGTATACTAAATAGCCGAACCGAGCTTAGGTGACCTAGTCATAACGCAGTCGCAACCCTCATATCCGTGAATATCTCATTCCTACGAGTGACCATAAGCCTCGCTAACTGATTGATAAGTCCGGGTAATTCTTTGTGGTCATCAGAAGTATCATAGCGGATCGATACAAGTTTTCGTAGCCGCCGGTTGATTTCACTGAAACGCTCCGGCGTCTCATTACCCACAAATATATAGTGCGATCTCGATCTACTATACTTAAACGAGTAAGATTCCATAAGAGATGTTATTGCAGGATCATCCATCGAAAATCCGACAAACAGAAATGTGTAGTTTAAAAGCAAACTATCTAAGAATTCCGAATACAAAGGATTGGCGAAAGCTGATTTTATATATTGAGACCTCGAGAAGACAACATTCTCGGCATCGTCTGTGCTTCCATGTATCTTTATCACATATTTTCGCGAGTAGTCTTTCAAAGCAGAAAAAGCTCTGTCCGGTATCCCTGCGACGACAATTGGGAAGTGGCTTGAACTTCCTAACTTGTTTTCCCAAGCGGCCTCGATCAACTTATCGAAGTTAGTAGTCAGAACAATTCGCTGATCTAAAGATATGAGGGCCCGGTGAAGCTCCGATGGCTCCGCTGATTGTCCATACTCAGCTACGATCAATCCAGGCCAGTTGTCTGCGTGAAAACTCTGGAGTATTTCGCAAGCCAGAAGATAGTCTTTCGAATCAATTAACGCAGCTATTTCATCTGACTGTGCAGCATCCATGTCACGACAAGCAGCTTTCAGGAAAGCAGCCCACCCCATCATACGTCGGCCGGCACGAGTAGGCGCACTTGATGAAACTCCTGCCCCCAAAAAAAGGACAACCTTCTGCCGAGCGAGATCATCGACTAGATCTTGATTAAGCATGAGACTAAGCCATCGTTATATTGCGAAGAAATTTTGTTGCGATATCTCGGTAGAGCTCACGCGCTTGCTTCCTCAGCTGGATATAGCTTCCACCTGCGGCGACATTAAATAACGGAGTATTTTGACTTTGGGACATCGGCGCCAAGCTACCCAGATGGCGTATCTCACCAAGGTGGGGATCCAGTTTGGTCGCATCGTAAAAGGACGCCAAGCTCTTACTGATCTCTGCGGGAATGTTTTTATTGATTTCTTGATAAGCTAGAACGATTTTTTTCGTAGAAGCACTTCCATCTTCAGCAAGATTCGTGTTTTGCGCTACTGCTCCACGTTCTTTATGCTGCTGAGTAACGTACCCTAGAAATTTGAGCTGATCGCGCTTGTCCAAATCCGGGAGTTCCGACGGATCTTCCGCAATGCTCATTCCCGCTTTAAGCTCGCGCTGCCAAACCGCGACCGTCTGTCCGATATTACGAATGGCCCAGATAGAGAAAATGTCGATTGCCATAGGGACAACAAAAAAAATCAACCGCAAGTAGAATTGATCGATTTATAGCTCCTAGTGACGGGCCCATATCGAACAGTACAAAATCATACTGGAGTTTCGATGCTTTCTTTAAAAGATCAAGAAATACAAACGTAGTTTGAAGGCCCCGCATACCTCCAGCTTTAGCATCTCTCCAATCCTGCGCCAACAGATCCTCTTGTAGGGCAAGCCTTGGATCTCCAATTACCAAATCAAAGCCAAACTTTTCGGGCTTTACGAGTGGCAGCTCGGAACTATATCCTTTTCCCAGCGCCAAAGGCCGAATAATGCTAAATACTGTTTTTGGATCGCTTTCAGAGTATACTTCTAAGGCTTTTTCTTCACCTAAGGCGTATTGCGTTAGATTACACTGAGGATCACAGTCAACAAGCAATACTTTTGCGCCAAAATCTAACGAAAGCTGCGCACCTAAATTGGCGACTAGAGTTGTTTTACCAACCCCTCCTTTGTTATTGAAGAAGCATACTGCCTTCGCGCCTCCTCCTTGAGCGTCTGCAAACACAGAACGCTGCTCCTCAGTCAGAGGAAAGCCTAAGCTTGATCGTCTTTGGCCTTTTACCATCATACTTCCTCTACGCTTGTTCGTGTATGGTGCATTTCGCTCAAGAGCAATCAAGAGTAGACGTCGTGTATCCACAGTCATGTGGCCAGATCCTCAACTCTCACCCCCCAAGCTACAACTAGACCTCCCCATGCGCACCCTCATCGCCCTCACCCTGCTCGTCCTCTCCGCACTCACCACGCTCGCGGCCGAGACCTACAAAACCCCCGAAGCGCTGATCAAGGCGCTCTATGCCTATGATCTCGACAAGACGCCGGCGGATGCGCCCTCGCCTTACCAGCCGTTCTTCTCGCGCGGCCTGGCCAAGCTGTTTGTCGCCGATCGCGCCCGGACGTCCGATGACGAGATCGGCACGATCGATTTCGATCCGGTGATATCAGGGCAGGATGGCGAGGCGACGAATGTGCGTCTCGGGCCGCTCAAGGGAAGCGGGGACCGCGTCGAACTCGATGTGTTTTTCCGCAATTTTGGGCCGGTCACGCTGCATTACACGCTCGTGCACGAAAACGGCGGCTGGAAGGTGGATGACATCGAAAACCGCAAGGGCGAGGTCAAATGGGGCCTGCGCGACCTGCTCGGCGGCCGCTAGATCCGTCCGGGATCGCGGCGCCAGCCTTGGCCGCCAGCCAAAGCGCCTCCACACGCCCATACACCATCACCACCCGCATTCACCCTCCATCAACCCCTTCCATGCGATACCTTCTTCACAACGAAGATGGAGCACAGCCACGATGATTGGCTTCAAGAACACCCACAATCAGCCCGTTTACGTCAATCAGGCTCAGGTCCTTTACGTCACCACCTATGAGGAAGACGTCTCGGTGATTGCGCTGGCGGTCACGGGTGCCGGTGGCAAACCGGTGACGATCCATGTTCGCGGCAGCGTCGATCTCGTGCAGTCGAAACTGGCCGGCACCGCGCCGCGCTGAGCGGACGCTTTATGCGGACCCTACCGGAGCGCGGGCGCAACGCCCACATTTCCGTTCTGCGCACGCGCCTCGAAATTTGAGCTTTCCTGAGCGCATCGGCGACTTTTGACGCACCGACCCACTAAATTTCAATGACTTAACGCATGTTACATCCTCACGGATTTTTTCCGTGCCTATAATGCTGCGTTCCGTCGCGGATACACCGGGAGGCGTCCCGGCGAGGCGGAACCGGCGCGGATCATGGGGAAAGGACGCAAAACCCCATGCTCCGGGTCCGCGGAAAATGGTCTCCCTCCGGCGACACGGGGGAAACAGGCGGGTCACGGACCGACCGCCGGTTTCCGATGCCCGAAAGAGCGCGCCGGATGTGCCTGTGCGGCACACAAGGTGGCCCGCCGGGTGGTTTCGCCGGATTCCTGATCCGTCGGAAACACCGGGAAGCTGGCGGCGAACAACCGCCCGGCCGGGTCATTGCAGAGAGACCGGAGTCGCGGGCAAAAACCGCCGAACGGGGTGCCGAAAGGTGTCACCCACTACTTTCTATATCGAGGCAGCTTCCGGCGCCCCGTCCGAATTTTCCATCCCTCGATCGCCAAGGCACACGTCTGCCCTGCGCAGGCGGACCATCCGAAACCGGACAGGAGAAGCACCATGTCTCTCGAAATCACGGAAATCGAGACCCACCTGGCATGCTGCACGGCAGAGATACTGGCCTTTCCGCAGGCCTGCCTCCGGCGCGAATGCCGTCGCGCCAACCGATGCTTGCATGTCAATATAGACACCGGCGCCCCTGCCTGTCTGATCAATTTCGGCCCCGACTACCCCGAAAGCTTTACCCTGATCTACCTCATCGCGCTTGCCGCCCGCGCCGATCTCGGCCGGCAGGGCATGATGTTCGCGTCGCCCTCCGCCATCGAGCGTGAATTGCAGGATGCCTGTGTCGAGGTCGCCCGAAACGCGCTACCGGAAGAGGATGCCAAGCGATGGATGGCGGCCTACCGGGCCCGCGAAAAACTGCCCCCGCCATCCCTGCCGTAACGCGGACCGCGGATGGAAACAGCTCCGCCGGGCCGAGATGGGCGGCAGGAAGCTGAGCGGCTTACAGCGCCCGCTCAATCGCCTTCGCCGCCTGCCACAGCCCCTCCATTCGCTCAAGCGTCGCCGCCTCCAACGTCTCACCCGATCTCTCAAGTTCCGTCTCGATATGGCTGAAACGTCTGCGGAATTTCGCATTCGTCCCACGCAGCGCCGTTTCCGGATCGGCATCCACATGGCGGCCGATATTGACGAGGGCGAAGATGAGGTCGCCGAGTTCGTCGGAGACTTTTTCGGGTTGCCCGGCCGCCAGGGCCTCGCGCAGTTCGGCCACTTCCTCCTCGATCTTGTCGAGGATCGGGCCGGGTTCCGACCAGTCGAACCCGACGCGGGCGGCCTGCTGCTGCAACTTCACGGCCTCGCTCAAGGCCGGCTGGGCCCGGTGCACGCCGCCGAGAAAGCCGGATTTGGCAGTGTCGGTCGTCCCGCGCAGCGCCCGCCGCTCGGCCCGCTCGCGCTTCTCCTCGGCCTTGATCGCATCCCACTGCAGCTTCACGGCGCCCGGCGTATCCGCGTCGGAGCGCGCAAACACATGCGGATGCCGGCGGATCATTTTGGTGGTGACGGCCTCGACCACGTCGCCGAAGGCAAACGCACCGGCCTCCTCCGCCATCCGCGCATGGAATACGACCTGCAAAAGAAGGTCGCCCAGTTCCTCGCGCAGATCGTCCATGTCATGCCGCTCGACCGCATCGGCCACTTCGTAGGCCTCCTCGATCGTATAGGGAATGATCGTCTCGAAACTCTGTTCGAGATCCCACGGGCAACCGGTCACCGGCGTGCGCAACGCCGCCATGATCTCGATCAGGCGGGAAATTTCCTTCGAAGCATGCATGCCGAAATCCTTGGCCTTCAATTGAGCGGTATCGTGTTGTCAGCCTTGCCGGCCTGATAGCTTTGAGACAGCAGCTGGTAGCGCTCCCTGATCCGCTCCGCCCGGGCCTTCAGATCCTGCCTGATGGCGTCGTCCTCTTCGGCCTCGATCAGGTTGCTGATGAAGTAGGAATTCCAGAAGGCGTTGGCGCGCCGGTAGCCGCCGGGCTCCAGCCCGAACACCTCCTTCAGGATCTTCAGGTCGTGCGGAATGGCAAACGCATCGCGGCTGTCCTCGTGGCTGAAGAACGAGTAGAAATTGTCAAACCCGGCCCAGGTAATCGCCGACATGCACATCGTGCACGGTTCGTGAGTCGAGAGGAAAATCAGGTCCTTGGCGGAAAGTCCGGAATCAATCTCGTAGAAGCGCTTCAGCGTATGCACCTCGCCATGCCACAGCGGATTTTCCAGCTCGTTATTGGTCTCGGCAATCACCAGCGACAGATCGGACTTGCGCAGGATCGCCGCTCCGAACACCTTGTTGCCGGCGGAAACGCCCGTTTGTGTTAGCGGCAGGATATCGTGCTCGATGACATCGAGAAGGCGGGAAGCAATGGTCATGGGGCACTCTTGATCTGGGTCGGCTGCGGGGGGGTGGCGAACTTGTGTCGGGTTACGGTCGCGTCATGCTCAGGACAATAAACGGAAGGTTGGCGGTGGCTTTTGCTCAAGAAGCGAGCGAACGGGAAACAGAAATACCGGGCGCCCCGGCCTTTTGCACATCCATTTCTTCAATTATGCCACCGCATTGTGGATATTCAGGTTCATATGATGCAGGATAATCGCATGTCTCAGAGCCTTCAACGCCTGTCGGTCTTCCCGGCGTTTTTTCGCGTGCGCGGAAAAAACGTTGCCGTGTTCGGCAACGGCGACGAGGCCTATGCCAAGGCGCGGCTGATCGCCAATACGGACGCGCTGATCATCGCCTATGCGGATGATCCGCAGGCCGATTATGCCGCATGGCTAGCCCAGCACGGAATAGAACCGATCCGCAAGACCTTCGCCGCCGGTCAAGTGGCTGGCGCCACGCTCGTGTTTGCCGCCACCGGCGATCAGGCTCTCGACCAGACCATCGTCACCGCGGCCCGCGCGCACGGAATTCCGTCCAACGCCGTGGACCAGCCGGATCACTGCGATTTCTTCACGCCGGCACTGGTCAACCGCGCTCCACTCGCCATCGCCATCGGCACGGAAGGTGCAGGTCCTGTTCTCGCCCAGATGATCCGCGCCCGCATCGATCAGATGCTGTCGCCATCGCTTGGCAAACTTGCCTCGCTTGCGACCGATTACCGCGATGCCGTCGAACGCGCCGTCCCGCGCGGCGTCTCCCGTCGCATCTTCTGGCGCCGGTTCTTCTCCGGCGATGTTGCCGATGCCGTCGACGCCAACGATCATACCGCGGCCCGCCGTGCCGCAGACGCTCTTCTCTCCCTCACCGGCAAGGCCGAAGGCAAGATCTGGCTGGTCGGCGCCGGTCCAGGCGCCGAGGATCTCCTGACACTGCGGGCCCAGCGCGTGCTGATGGAAGCGGACGCGATCGTCTACGATGCGCTTGTTCCCCAGGCGATCGTCGATATGGGCCGCCGCGATGCGGAACGCCTTTCGGTCGGCAAGCGCAAGAATTGCCATTCCAAGAGCCAGGACGAAATCAACCGCCTGCTGGTCGATCTCGGTCGTCAGGGCAAGCGCGTCGTGCGCCTGAAAAGCGGCGATCCGCTGGTCTACGGCCGCGCCGGCGAAGAGATGGCTGCCTTGCGCGAAGCCGGCATCGCATATGAGATCGTGCCCGGCATCACCTCGGCCTTTGCCGCGGCTGCCGATTTCGAACTGCCGCTGACCCTTCGCGGTGTCGCCTCGTCGCTGATCTTCACCACCGGCCATGACCTCACCGGCAAAGCCCTGCCCGATTGGGCAAGCCTTGCGATCTCGGGCGCCACCATCGCCGTCTATATGGGCCGCACGGTTGCAGCATCGGTCGCCGAACGGCTGATGCAGGCCGGTGTCTCCCCGCTCACCACCGTCGCCGTCATCGAGAATGCCAGCCGCACCGACCGCAAGCTGTTCCATGGCGTCCTCCAGGAACTCCCGGCGCTCGAGGCCCGCGACGATCTCGATGGCCCGGTCATGGTGATTATCGGCGAAGCCGTCGCCGGCGCGAATTTCGACAAGTCCGAACCGCTTTCCGCCTTTGCAAGGACGGAAGAGCGGGCAAGCATTGGAGTGGAATAATGGCCGACAAGGTTCTGACTGCCAACCGCCTGTCCGATGGCATTGCCGTCTGGCTCGATGCCGCCGGCCGCTGGACGGAAAACCTGCAGGAAGCGCTTGTGGCACGCCACGCGGAAGCCGTCTCCTCGCTGGAAGCAATCGGCAAGCGTGATTTCGCCGAAAACAAGGTTGTCGACGTCAATGTCATCGATGTCGAGGAAACCGAAGGCAGGCTGTGGCCCACGCGTCTTCGCGAGCGCATCCGTGCACAGGGCCCCACAATGGATTACGCCGCCGGCTACAGCCACGCCGATCCGGCATTCATCGCAGTCTGATACCGAGAGTTCAGGAACATCATGTATCGTTACGACGAATTCGACCACGCATTTGTATCAGGCCGCGTGGAGCAGTTCCGCGATCAGGTGGAGCGTCGCCTCTCCGGCGCGCTTGCCGAGGATGCGTTCAAGCCGCTGCGCCTGATGAACGGCGTCTATCTCCAGCTGCATGCCTATATGCTGCGCGTCGCGATCCCCTATGGCACGCTGAATGCAAAGCAGATGCGGATGCTTGCCCATATCGCCCGCAAGTACGACCGCGGCTACGGCCATTTCACCACCAGGCAGAACATCCAGTACAACTGGCCGAAACTGTCGGATACCCCGGATATCCTGGCCGAACTCGCAACCGTCGAAATGCATGCGCTGCAGACGTCCGGCAACTGTATCCGCAACGTCACGGCCGATCATTTCGCAGGCGCTGCAGCCGACGAAGTCGCCGATCCGCGACCTTACGCGGAAATCCTGCGCCAGTGGTCGTCGGTCCATCCCGAATTCTCGTTCCTGCCCCGCAAGTTCAAGATCGCCGTGACTGGCGCTGAGCGCGACCGTGCCGCGATCCAGGTGCATGATATCGGCCTGCACCTGAAGAAGAACGACAAGGGCGAGATCGGCTTTGCCGTCTATGTCGGCGGCGGACAGGGCCGCACGCCGCTGATCGCCAAGAAGATCCGCGACTTCCTGCCGGAAGAGGATCTCCTCTCCTACACGACCGCGATCATGCGCGTGTACAATCTAAACGGTCGCCGCGACAACAAGTACAAGGCCCGCATCAAGATCCTCGTGCACGAAACCGGCGTCGAGGAACTGACCCGTCAGGTGGAAGAAGAATTCCAGCATCTGCAGGGCACCGAGCTGAAACTGCCGGAACAGGATATCGAGGCGATCACCGCCTATTTCGCACCGCCCGCGTTGGCGAACCGCGCCGAGGGCTGGAAGGAACTCGCGAGCTGGAAGCGGCAGGACGAGAACTTTGCCCGCTGGGTGGACCAGAACGTCCAGCCGCACAAGCATCCGGACTACGGCATGGTTACCATCTCGCTGAAGCCCATCGGCGGCATTCCGGGCGATGCGTCCGATGTGCAGATGGATGCGATGGCCGATCTCGCGGAAGAGTTCGGCCATGACGAGATCCGCATCAGCCACGAGCAGAACGTCATCCTGCCGCATGTGGCGCTGGCCGATCTCGAGCCGCTTTATCGCGCCCTCGCCGCCCACAATCTGGCAACGGCAAACTCCAACCTGATCACGGACATGATCGTCTGTCCCGGCTTGGACTATTGTGCTCTGGCGAACGCCCGTTCGATCCCGGTCGCGCAGGAAATCTCAACACGCTTCGGCTCCCCGGAGCGGCAGGCGGAAATCGGCGAGCTGAAGATCAAGATCTCCGGCTGCATCAACGCCTGCGGCCACCACCATGTCGGCCATATCGGGCTACTGGGGGTCGAAAAGAAGGGCACCGAGCTCTATCAGATCACGCTTGGCGGTTCTGCCGACGAGAATACGTCGATCGGCGAAATCATCGGCCGTGGCTTCGAGCCGTCGAAGGTGACGGACGCAATCGAAACCATCGTCAACACCTATCTCGGGCTTCGGCAGGGCCAGGAGGAAACCTTCCTCGCCGCCTATCGCCGGGTTGGACCGCAGCCCTTCAAGGATGCGCTCTACGGTGACGCGAAGGCGGAGGCGGCGTGATGGCGAAGATCTGGAGAGAGACCGGCTTCGTCGCCAACGACCCCTGGGTGATCGAGACGGAAGAGATAAAGGCCGAAGGCGAGCAAAAGCCTCTGCTTCCGCTGGCCGAGTTCATCGAGAAAGCGGAAGCCAGCAACGATGTCGGTCTCGGTGTGCTGATCAAGCCCGCCGACGACGTCAGCAAGCTTGAGCCCTATCTCTACCGCATCGAGCTGGTAGCGGTGGAATTTCCGGCCTTCAGCGATGGCCGCGCCTTCAGCCACGCGTCGCTTTTGCGCGATCGGCTGGCCTACAAGAACGAGTTGCGCGCCGTGGGCGATGTCCTGATCGACCAGGTCCCGCTGATGCTGCGCTGTGGCATCGACAGCTTCGCGGTCACGAACGCGACTGCGCTGCAGCGTCTGGAGGAAGGCCGCCTGCCCGGCATTGACGTCCACTACCAGCCAACGGCGCGTCCTGCGGAACCGGGCGAAGGCTATAGCTGGCGCCGCCGCTCTGTGCCGGCTTGAAAAGCTGACCTCAGAAGACATATTTTCTAAGTGATCGGCCAGAAAGCGCGGCCGATTGCTTCATAAGCGCGGCTCGATAGTGTATTTCGCTGCTGCGAGACCAATCTGACCGAGTAACGGACGAGACTATGAACGCACCTGCCAAGACCGAAGAGTTTGCCGTGAAGATCCCGGATGGAGTCTACGCCGAAACAGTGCTTTCGGTGGAGCATTTCACGGATCATCTGTTCCGCTTCCGCATGACACGTCCGGCAGGCTTCCGCTTCCGGTCCGGCGAGTTTGCCATGATTGGCCTGATGGTCGGCGACAAGCCGATCTACCGCGCCTATTCGATTGCCAGCCCCTCCTGGGACGAAGAGATCGAGATCTTCTCGATCAAGGTTCCGGATGGCCCGCTGACATCGCATCTACAGGCGATCAAGCCGGGCGATACGGTTCTGATGCGCAAGAAGCCGACAGGAACGCTGGTGCTCGACGCGCTGACGCCCGGCAAGCGTCTCTACATGTTCTCGACCGGCACGGGCATCGCGCCGTTCGCAAGCCTGATCCGCGATCCGGAAACCTACGAGAAGTTCGACGAGGTGATCCTCACCCATACCTGCCGCGAAGTGGCGGAGCTGAAATACGGGTTCGACCTGATGGAAGAGATCCGCAATCACGAGTTTCTCTCCGAAGTCGTCGGCACCAAGCTGAAACACTATCCGACCGTCACCCGCGACGCGGCATTCCCCTATCAGGGCCGCATCACGGACCTGATCGACAATGGCAAGCTGTTCACCGATCTTGGCGTGCCGCCGCTCGATCCCGTTGTCGACCGAGGCATGATCTGCGGCTCTGCTGCGATGCTGAAAGACACCAAGGAACGCCTGGAAGATGCCGGCCTGACCGAAGGTGCCAACAACAAGCCGAGCGAGTTCGTTATCGAACGCGCATTTGTTGGGTAAGCTTCTGAGATATCGGTTTAAAAGACCGGTCTAATGATCTGATTATAAATGCCGCGATCCTCGATTACATTTGGGGATCGCGGCATCTCTGTTTCAGCCGATCGACTTTTGCGAAGGCGCGATTTCCTTGTGGTAGATCGCGAAGACGGCCACGGCGATCAGCGCGACGCCGCCCCCGACGAGATGAGAGACCGCATAGCCTCCCTGGCTGACCACATAGCCGGCAACGACGTTGCTGAGCGATGCGCCAAGGCCCTGGACCGTCATCAAGCTCGCAAAGCCGACATTGAAACGGCCTGTACCCTTCAGGATGCGTTCCACCGCAACCGGTGTGACGATGCCAAGCAGCCCGGCACCGACGCCGTCGAGGATCTGGACGGGCCATACCACCCAGAAACCGTCAAAGCTGCCGGCGATCAACCCGCGGATCGGCAGCGCTGCAAGCCCGATCGCAAGCGTCGCGGCAAGGCCAAGCCTTCGGATCAGGAACGGCGTCACGACCGCGACAGCCACCATCGAAAGCTGGGCGATGCCTGTGATGATCGCCGTGGTCCGGAATGGTGTTCCGAGTTCGATGGCGAACTGCTGGGCGATCAACCGGCTCATCGGCGCGTTGCCGAAATGGAAGATCATCAGGATCAGTGCGAGCAGAATAAGTCCCCGGCTTTTCAGAAGCACACTGAAACCGGATGGCGCCTCCGCCGCGCTAGCGTCTGCTCCGCTGCCGTCGTCCGCCGCAAGGCCGCGGGCGACCTTGTGATCGATGCGATCAGGATCGATCATTGCGACTGCCGCAAGAGCACCGAACGCCGTCGCGATCATCAGCCAGATCATGCCACCCTGGCCGAACAGCGAGATGATGACGTAGACGGCAAACAGCGAGGCGAAATTGCCTGTGTGGTTCCAGAACTCGTTGCGAGCGATCTGTTGCGAAAACAGCTTCTCGCCGACGAGACCCAGCGTCAGGCCGGCCAGTGCCGGACCGATCACGGCGCCGACGACGGCGGTCCCGATCTGACCGATCCAGACAATTGCCGGATTGGGGGAAAGAAGCGTCACCAGCGCTGCAGCGGTGACCACCACGACCGGAATGGCAACGAGCGCCCGTTTCCACGACGTTCCATCGACCAGCGCCCCGCAAAGCGGCGTGGCCGCCAGTCCGATCAAGCCACCGACCGTGGCGATCAGGCCGAGTGACATCGATGACCAGCCTTGCGTCGCAAGGAAAGCATCAAGAAACGGCCCGAGCCCATCACGCGCATCGGCTAGAAAGAAATTGAGGAGGCAGAGCGCCGCCAGAGATCGGTCGGAGAAGATGCGCGGTGGATTGCCACCCGCAGATTTGTGAAGAACGGATGATGTCATCAGGAGCGAACCTTAGCTGGAGAGCGCAGCCTTAATGCATCCGCCAAGCTTTGGTTGCTTCCGCCGCCCGTGAATTACCCGTAAATCCTATTTAATACTCAAATATTGTCAGTGTGTTAGCTTCGCACCACGAAGATGAATACGTATCACAATAGAGCATTACTGGACTGGTGTTTTCCGACATAGGTTCACAAAGCGAATTACCATCCATTGGAGGGAAATACGCTCACGCGAACCTTCGCAGCAGCTACAGGGAATGAAGAAGGAGCGTCTTACCGCTCCCACTCTTCCTTGTCCGGCTTTGCGCCGTTCCCGAGCCTGCGCTCCAGTTCAGAAGCCTGCCGATCCGTGAGTTTGACGACCAGCGTCACCGAGCCGTCCTCATTGTCCTCACGCTCGCTCACCACGGCATTGCCGTAGACCCAGGAGACGAGTGCCAGCTTATCGGCCGGGATCACGATCTCGGCCTCGGTCAGCACGCCGGACAGCCTGTTCGAGACTTCATCGAGCAGCGCGTCGACGCCTTCGCCCGTAATCGCCGAGACGGCCATGATATTGGCGCGGCCCTGGGCACGCTCGAACAGCGCGTCGTGGCTTTCCGGGTCGAGCCGGTCGATCTTGTTCCAGACCTCGATGATGCGCTTCTCGCTCTCCTTCTCGTCGATCCCGAGATCGGCGAGGATGCGCAGCACGTCAGCCGACTGGGCGGCGTTATCAGGATCGGACATATCGCGCACATGGAGCACGAGATCGGCTTCCAGCACCTCTTCCAACGTCGCGCGGAAGGCGGCCACAAGGTGGGTCGGAAGATCGGAGATGAAACCGACCGTATCGGACATGATGACGGTGCGGCCATGCGGCAGCTTCATCCGGCGCAGCGTCGGATCGAGCGTCGCAAACAGCATGTCCTCGGCGAGAACGCCGGCGCCGGTAATGCGGTTAAACAGCGTCGACTTGCCGGCATTGGTATAGCCGACCAGTGCCACGATCGGATGCGGCACCTTGCGCCGTTTGGCGCGGTGCAGCTGGCGGGTCCGGACGACCTGTTCAAGCTCCCTCTCGAGCTTGATGATCTTGTCCTGCAACTGCCGTCTGTCGGCCTCGATCTGCGTTTCACCGGGACCACCCATGAAGCCCGCACCACCGCGCTGGCGTTCAAGGTGGGTCCAGGACCGAACGAGGCGGCCCTTCTGGTAGTTCAGGTGGGCGAGATCGACCTGCAGCGTGCCTTCCTTGGTGGACGCACGGCGGCCGAAGATTTCCAGAATGAGGCCGGTGCGGTCAATGACCTTGGCGCCCCATTCCTTCTCGAGATTGCGTTGCTGGACAGGTGTCAGCGGATGATCGACGATGACGAGCCCGGCATCCTTCTCGTCGAGAAGTGCCTTGATCTCTTCGATCTTGCCGGTGCCCATCAGCGTGGCAGGCCGCGGCTGACCGACGGTTACGATCATGCCTTCGGCGATCTCGAGATCGATCGCACGGGCAAGGCCGGTCGCTTCTTCAAGACGGGCTTCGTTGGATCGCTGCGGTGCTGCCGGTCTTGAGGGCGCAGGCGTGGCTGTCGCCTCACCCTGCCCGCTGCGTGCCCGGCTCTGTTTCAGCACAGGCACGATGACGACAGCGCGCATGTCGTCCCGGTGCTTTTCGGCTTCCGGGACTATTGATTCGTTCGAGGTATCGCGATTGGAGATTCTATCGATCCTTAAGCAGCGTTTTCTTCTGTCTCGAACATCTGCATCGGCTGGCCCGGCATGATGGTGGAGATAGCGTGCTTATACACGAGCTGCGAGTGTCCGTCACGGCGTAGAAGCACACAGAAATTGTCGAACGAGGTCACGACGCCCGTGAGCTTCACCCCGTTGATCAGGAATATCGTCAGGGAAATCTTCTGTTTGCGGACTGTGTTGAGAAACAAATCCTGCAGGTTCTGAGAACGTTCCGCCATAGCGTCGCTTCTTTCTTTCTTGCCGGTCATTGCCGGAAGCTGATCAAAATTTCTAGAGTTGAGCGGGAAACGCCCTCGTGTTTCCCTTCCCCTGACAGTCTGGTTATCAAATCGCCGTCTTCTCCGCAATCGCGAAAAAAGCGTCCCTTATATCGCTTGAGACGGTGCCTGGATGGCCGTTCGCGACGGGCTTACCATCCACCTCGACGACCGGAACGCAAATGCCGGTTGCGGATGTCATGAAGGCCTCGCGGGCGCCATGCATTTCGTCCACGGAGAACTCGCGCTCGACAAAAACCAGGCCGAGCTTTGCCGCAACGTCGATCGCCGTCGTGCGGGTAATGCCCTTCAGGATCCCGTGCTCGGCCGGCCGCGTGACAAGCTCGCCATCCGGCGTGACGATCCAGGCATTGGCCGACGCACCTTCCAGCACCATGCCGTCGCGCGTCACGAAGATCGCGTCATGGGCCCCCGCATCACGGGCCTGCTGCTTGGCCAGAACGTTGGGCAACAGACCGACGGTCTTGATGTCGACGCGATCCCAGCGGTTTTCGAGAAGCGTGATCACCTTGATGCCGGTCGCATACTTCTTGGCAAGCAGCGACGGATCGGTGCTTTTGGCAGTGATCGTGATGGTCGGAGCCGTCCCCTCCGGCGGGAAGAAATGGTCGCGCTTTGCCGCCCCGCGTGTCACCTGCATGTAGAAGATGCCGTTGCGAACCCGGTTTCGGCGCAGCACCTCACGGATGACGAGGGTGAGTGCCGCGCGGCTCATCGGCTGGGTGATACGCAGCTCACTCAGCGACCGGTCGAGCCGGTTCAGATGCCGCGTCAGATCAACGATCAATCCGTCCCGGACCTCGCAGACTTCGTAGACACCATCGGCGAACTGGAAACCCCGATCCTCGATATGGATAGTAGCCTCGGAGTGCCTGACATACTGGCCGTTGACGTAAGCGATACGCATGGTGATCCCTTAAACGCCCAGCGACTTCAGTTTCCGGTGCAGCGCCGAGCGCTCCATGCCGACGAATTCCGCTGTCCGCGAAATGTTGCCGCCGAAGCGGTTGATCTGCGCGACGAGATAGTCGCGTTCGAACATTTCGCGTGCCTCACGCAGGGGCAGCGTCATGATATGCACATCGCCCTTCGCCGAGACTTTCGGCAGCATGTCGCCGAGATCCGGCGGCAGCATGTCCGCTGATATCGCGGTGTCCGGACCGTCGGTGCGGGCAAGGATCATCAGCCGTTCGATATTGTTGCGCAGCTGGCGGATATTGCCCGGCCAGTCGTGCGCCTGCAGCACCGCCATGGCATCGTCACCGATCTTGCGTGCGCGGATGCCCGCCTGCTCGGAGATCTGGCGCATGAACATGTCGACGAGGAACGGAATATCCTCCCGCCGTTCGGCAAGCGCCGGCACCTTGACCGGCACGACCGCGAGACGGTGATAGAGATCCTCGCGAAACGCGCCTTCGGCAATCAGGCTCTCGAGGTTGAGGGCGGTCGACGAGATGATGCGCACATCCACCTTCACCCGCTTGGAACCGCCGACGCGTTCGAACTGCTGATCAACAAGCACGCGCAGGATCTTGTTCTGCGTCTCGCGCGGCATTTCACCGATTTCGTCGAGATAGAGAATGCCGCGATGCGCCTCTTCCAGCGCGCCAATCTTGCGGGGCTGGCCAGGCCCGCCTTCGGTCCCGAACAGCGCGATTTCCATGCGATCGGGCGTGATCGTTGCGGCGTTCAGCGCCACGAATGGCCCCGTCACGCGCGAGGACTTCTTGTGGATCATCCGTGCCACCAGCTCCTTGCCGGAGCCGGAAGGGCCAAGGATCATGATGCGGCTGTTGGTGGGCGAGACCTTCTCGATCGTCTGGCGAAGCTGCGACACGGCAACCGACGTGCCAACCAGTTCGGCGGCGTCCCCGGTACGGCGTTTCAGCTCTGTCACTTCGCGCTTCAGCTTGGAGTTTTCGAGCGCCCGCTCGGCGATCAGGATCAGCCGATCGGCCTTGAACGGCTTCTCGATAAAGTCGAAGGCACCGCGCTTGATGGCTGATACCGCTGTCTCGACATTGCCGTGACCGGAAATCATGACGACGGGAAGGTCCGGATGACGGGACTTGATCTCCTCGAGGAGAGCCAGACCATCGAGCCGTGATCCCTGCATCCAGATATCGAGAAAGACGAGCCGTGGCACACGGTCGGATATCGTCGCAAGCGCGCTGTCCGCATCGTGGGCCGTTCGCGTTTCATGGCCCTCGTCGGACAGGATCCCGGAAACGATGTCACGAATGTCGGCCTCGTCATCGACGACAAGAATATCAGATGCCATATGCCAGTTCCTTATCGTTATTATCTGTGTTGGGCTTTGCCACCCGCTCGACATGCGGCAGCAGCACCCGGATCATGGCGCCCTTGCCATGATCGAAATCGTTGGGAGCATCGTGCAGCTCCAGCTGTCCGCCGTGCTCCTCGATGATCTTCTTGACGATCGCGAGGCCAAGGCCCGTGCCCTTCTCGCGCATCGTCATGTAAGGCTCCAGAATGCGGTGCCGGTTTTCGGTCGGCAGTCCGTTGCCGTTGTCGATGATATCGACGACGAACGTATCCCGGCCTTTTTCGAGAGCCGCGCGAACCATGATCTTGCGGCCGTCGCGCTGCTGATCGCTCGGCACCGCCTCGATCGCCTCGACAGCATTCTTGACGAGGTTTCCGAAAGCCTGGCCCAGCATGCGGGCATCGAACAGGCCTTTCAGCGGTTGATCTCCGAGCTCGCGAATGAAGTCCACATGTGTCTCACCCATTTCGCGCAGGAAGATGGCATCGCGCAGGATATCGCGCAGGTCCGCATCTTCCTTGGCCGGCTTCGGCATGCGGGCAAACGAGGAGAATTCGTCGACCATGCGGCCGATATCACCCACCTGGCGCACGATCGTATCGGTGCACTGGTCGAACACAGCCCGGTCGCTGGCGTCGATCTGCTTGCCATAGCGGCGCTTCAGGCGCTCGGCTGAAAGCTGGATCGGGGTGAGCGGGTTCTTGATCTCGTGCGCGATACGCCGCGCCACATCCGCCCAGGCGGTGGAACGCTGAGCGATCACGAGGTCGGTAATGTCATCCAGAGTGATGACATAGGCATCCTGCGGCGAACGCTGCTCTTCACGGGTGACCTGCACGGACAGCGTCCGCTCGGTGCCGTTGCGCATCAGGTTGACCTGCTTGCGGAAATCACCGCGCGAGCGGGCGGTCGCCTCGGTCAGTACATGATCGATCTCAGGCGCCACGTCATCCAACGTCTTGCCCATCAGCTCCTCGGCAGGCGCACCGAGAAAGTCTTCCGCTGTCGGATTGACGATGGTGATGCGGCGGTCGGCCTCGACGCCGATGACGGCAGCGGTCACGCCCGACAGCACCGCCTCGATAAACCGGCGGCGATCGTCGACCTCGTCTTTGGCCTCGAGAATTTCATCGCGCTGGCTGCGGATCTCGGAAATCATCTTGTTGAAGGTGCGCGAAAGGCTGCCCACATCGCCGTCAACAGTGCGAACCGGGACGACGACGTTGAGATTGCCGGTGGCGACGCTGTCTGCCGCACTGATCAGAAGCCGGATCGGCCGTACGATACGGTCGGCGACAGCGATGGCGGCCCAGATGGCGGCCAGAAGCACGATCAGCGCAAAGCCGAGATAGAGCACGGCGAAGGCGACCTGAAGCGACATGCGGCCGGCTTCCATCGCCTTGTATTCGGCGGTGTTCTCCTCCATCAGCCGCATCGCGTTCATCACGCGCGGATCGACGGCCCGGATCGTGTAGAGAAAGGCGCCCGGGATCGTGTCGATCTTGATGACGGCGCCGACCAGGTTGGTAATGCCGGGCGGGATCAGCGTCGGTTGGCCGGACGCGGCGCTTTTGAGGGCATCCTGCGGAATGGCCGGGAGCGGCTTTTCTGTCTTGATGTCGGCCTGTGCGACTGCCTGGCCATCCTCCTGCACCAGGAAGGCGCCGAGCAGACCACGGCCCCGTGCCTGACGGGTCAGAAGATCGATGAAACCGGTGCGGTCGAGATAATACATCGCCCGGTTCCGCTCGAGATCGTTCGACATCGAGACGGTCTGGCCCTGAAGGTAACTTGCGTTCTCCATCATATAGGCCCGCGCAACGTCCTGAGACGACTGCACGATCGACTGGGTGCGAAGCGAAAACCAGCGGTCTAAGCCGACGCTCAGCGTCAGGCTGGCGAAGATCGCAACCAGCACAGCGGGCGTGATCGCCACAAACGAGAACAGGACGACGATGCGCACATGCAGACGGGCCGCGGCACGCCCGCGACGCCTGGCCTTTACCAGTCGTCCGACCTCTCTGCCGATCAGGTAGACAAGGCCGAGAATGAACAGCGAGTTGATCGCGGCGGACGCGATCACGACATTGGTCGTCGGTGCGACCGGCGTCACGCCCAGCAGCACGAATAGTGTCAGTGTGGCGCAGATCAGTGCGCCACCGGCAAGAAGCAGGCCCGGCAGCGCGAACGATGCACGCCGATCGTGAACCACAGCTGCCGGCTCCGTTTCGGCCGACTGCGTTGCAGCGCCATCCGTCATCGTTAAAACCCCGGCCTTCGTGGCGTGGCCGGTGCGGATATCTCATCCGGACGCAGACGCCAGTCATTCATTTGCAACGAAAACTCGCGCCGCTCGGGCCAAGCCTGGAGGCTCAGTCCGAAGCGTAAATCTGCGTGATGTTTAAGCAACGCTTTGTGGCGAAAATGCAACGATGAAGCAGAAGTGTCAAGCGATTGTGGCGACCGGAAATGACAGGACTATGCGCCGCGCGAGCTGCGATAGACGGAAACGCCCAGTTCCCGGATCTTCTTGCGCAGCGTATTGCGGTTGAGGCCGAGAAGATCTGCTGCCTTTATCTGGTTGCCACGGGTGGCCGTCAGCGCGGCAAGGATCAGCGGATACTCCATTTCCGTCAAAACCCGATCGTAAAGACCTGGAGGCGGCAGGTTTTCGCCGAAACCGGCAAAGTATGACCGCATGTTCTCTTCGACCGCCTGAGCGATGGTGAGCGACCCCGAACGGGCCGTCATCTTGTCGATCGGGCTATCCGGCACGTCGGAGCGCAGTTCCGTTTCGATGATCTCGCGGGTGATCACATCCTGTGGATAAAGCGCCATCAGGCGGCGCACGAGGTTTTCCAGCTCGCGGACGTTGCCCGGCCAGGCATAGGCCTTCATCGCATCCAGCGCTTCCGTTTCGAAACGCTTGCCGTCGAGACCTTCCTTCTCCGCCATCTGCATGAAATGACGGACGAGATCGGGAATATCCTCGGCGCGGTCTCTCAGCGGCGGAAGGCGCAAGGGAACGACGTTGAGGCGATAGTAAAGGTCTTCGCGGAACAGGCCCTGGTTGATGAGCTGCTTCAGATCCTTGTTGGTCGCGGCAACGATGCGCACGTCGGTGCGGATCGGCGTGCGACCGCCGACCGTCGTATATTCGCCCTGCTGCAGAACGCGAAGAAGCCGCGTCTGGGCATCCATCGGCATGTCGCCGATCTCGTCGAGAAACAGCGTGCCGCCTTCTGCCTGTTCGAAACGGCCGGTGGAACGGTTCTGGGCGCCGGTGAAGGCTCCCTTTTCGTGGCCGAACAGTTCCGACTCGATCAGATCGCGCGGAATTGCCGCCATGTTGATCGCGACGAAGGGGCCGTTGCGGCGCTTGCCGTAGTCATGCAGCGCGCGGGCGACCAGCTCCTTGCCGGTGCCCGACTCGCCGGTAATCATCAGCGTCAGGTCGGTCTGCATCAGACGAGCCAGAACGCGGTAGATTTCCTGCATCGCCGTCGAACGGCCCACCAGCGGCATGCCGTCCTGCGTATCGTCGTCGAGGCGAGCCGGCTTGCGCTTCGGTTCAGCCAGGGCCCGCCCGATGATCGCGATCAGCTCGGTAAGGTCGAACGGCTTCGGCAGATAGTCGTAAGCCCCCTTCTCCGAGGCCTTGATGGCGGTCATGAACGTGTTCTGGGCGCTCATGACCAGTACCGGAAGATCCGGCCTCGCCTTCTTGATGCGCGGCAGGAGATCGAACGCATTCTCATCCGGCATGATCACGTCGGTGACGACCAGATCGCCCTCGCCGGCGGATATCCAGCGCCACAGCGTTGCGGCATTCGATGTGATGCGGACGTCATAACCGGCGCGGGTCAGCGCCTGGTTGAGAACCGTGCGGATGGCTGCGTCGTCGTCTGCGACAAGGATCGTGGCAGTCATTAATCGCTTCCTGTGAAGTTCAAGGCGCGGCCATCGCCGCCTTCTTCCTTGTGCATGGGCATAAGAACGCGGAATATCGTCCGGCGCGGCTGGCTGTCGCATTCGATGATGCCGCCATGGGCACCGATGATTTTGGCGACCAGCGCCAGACCAAGGCCGGAACCGTTCGTCTTGGTGGTGATGAAGGGGTCAAACAGGTGCGGCAGGATATCGGCAGGCACGCCCGGACCGTTGTCGATGACGCAAAATTCCAGAGGTAGCGAGATCTTCTCCCGCGTGCCGGCAACCGAAAGGCGGATGCCCGGACGGTAGGCAGTCGTCAGCATGATCTCCGCATCCGGCTGATCACCCACCGCTTCGGCGGCATTCTTGATGAGGTTCAAAAATACCTGCACCAGCTGATCGCGGTTGGCATAGACCGGCGGCAGCGACGGATCGTACATTTCCGCGATTTTGATGTCGCGTCCGAACCCCGCCTTGGCGATGGCCTTCACGTGATCGAGCACGGAGTGGATGTTGAGCGCCATACGGTCGATCGGACGCTCGTCGGAAAACACTTCCATGCGGTCGACCAGCGACACGATCCGGTCGGTCTCGTCGCAGATCAGCCGGGTCAGCGAGCGGTCTTCGTCCGGCACGACCGACTCAAGCAGCTGGGCTGCCCCGCGGATGCCGGACAGCGGGTTCTTGATCTCATGCGCCAGCATTGACGCAAGACCGGTGACCGATCGCGCCGCAGCCCTGTGGGTCAGCTGGCGGTCGATCTTGTCGGCCATCGAGCGTTCCTGGAACACCACGACGACAGAACCCGGTTCGCTGACGACAGGCGCGACATAGAGGTCGACCAGCTTTTCCTGGCCGAGGCGCGGCGACGACAGGTCGACCCGGTACTCGTTGACGGGCGCCTTGCGCTCGCGAACCTGATCGATCAGCGCGAGAAGTGGGCTTCCGAACGGAATGAAACTTGAGATCGTGTTCTTGGCCAGATGCGAGGCGCTGGAGCCGAAGAAAGACTCGGCTTCCCAGTTGGCAAATGCGACCCTGCCATCGGCATCGACAAGAATGACCGGGTTCTGAACGGAATTGAGAACCGCCATGGCCAGCGCTTGTCCCTGCGCGGCATCGGGTGCGGGAGACTTGGTCATGCTGCCTTCCTTGCCGACTCATCGAACGCACCGTCGAGCAGTGCCGACGACATTCTTTTCGAAACGTCGGTCGTGTCCTTCGAGATCATGATTGCGCCCTTCTGATCTGCCAGCAGGTTCGGCGCGAACCGGTCGAGATACCAGCCGAGATGTTTCCTTGCGTGCCGAAGCCCGGCCTCGCGGCCATAAAGCTCCAGCATCGCTTCGTAATGTTCAACGACGATGACAGCCATCTCCTCACGGCCCGGTGCAGCCGCGCCGGCAAGCCATCCGATATGCCAGGGACGACCCTGCGCACCACGCCCGACCATGACCGCGTCGGCGCCCGAGCGCCGGATGATCTCGGCCGCATCTTCCGGTGTCTCGACATCGCCATTGGCAATCAGCGGGATCTTGATCTCATCGCGCACGGCACGAATGGCATCCCAGTCCGCCTTGCCCTCATAGAACTGCATGCGGGTGCGGCCATGGATGGTGATCATCCGGGCACCGGCCTGTTCGGCACGGCGTGAGATTTCGGGTGCGTTGATGGTATTCTCGTCCCAGCCGAGCCGCATCTTGACGGTGACCGGCACGTTGACCGCCTTGACGGTCGCCTCGATCATAGACAGTGCGTGATCAGGATCCCGCATAAGCGCCGAACCGGAATAGCCACCCGTCACCTTTTTGGCCGGACAGCCCATGTTGATGTCGATGATATCGGCACCATTGGCTTCGGCGATCTTTGCCGCCTCCGCCATCCAGTGCGCTTCGCGACCGGCGAGCTGCACCATATGCGGCGTGATCCCCGTTCCCTGCAGACGCGACCAGGATTCCTCCCGGTTCATCACCAATTCGCGGCTCGCCACCATCTCGGTCACGACCAGACCCGCACCGTGACGCCAGGCAAGCGTGCGGAACGGGAGATCGGTGACGCCGGACATCGGCGCTAGGACGACCCGATTACGGATGGCGACTGGCCCGATATGAAAAGATGAGGATAGATCAGGGAGCGACAAATGATGATCTTTCGGGCAGATAATTCTTCTGCACTATTTTTATTCAGGAGTCATGCGTTTGCCAAGGGCAATTCACGAGCTGCGTTATTTTTAAGCGACGTGCTGGAATTAAGGCTTTTGGTCCTATAGTTCTGCGGCTGTCAACCTCCCACCAATTTCCGAGGGCTCATGGACGGCGAGATCTTCAAGATAGCCATCGTCATCGTGGCCGCTGGCCGCGGAGAGCGTGCGGGTGCGCCGGGAGACGGGCCAAAACAATATCGCCGTATCGGTGGCTTGCCAGTCATTCATCATACGCTGCAGAAATTTCTGACCTGGTCAAAGAGCGGCCCGATCGTCGTGGTCATCCACCCGGAAGACGAGGCGCTCTACGCCGCCTCGACGGACGGACTTGGCGGAGCCGAGAACATCATTGTCACCTTCGGCGGCGATACAAGGCAGCGCTCCGTCTACGAGGGCCTGCGGGCGATTGCGGCAACGGAGGCGACCCACGTGATGATCCATGACGCGGCCCGCCCTTTCGTCGACCACGCACTGCTGGATCGCATTGCAGAGGGCTTTGCCGCGGGCAATGACGGAATCTTGCCGGCGATGGCGGTGACCGATACGCTGAAGCGTGGCGGATCGGACGGGCTGGTGCACGAAACGGTTTCGCGGGCGGGGCTCTATGCGGCCCAGACACCGCAGAGCTTCCGTCTCTCGGAAATCCGCACCGCGCATGAAAAGGCCGCAGCCCTTCGCCACGACGACTTCACCGACGATGCCTCGATCGCCGAATGGGCGGGCCTTGCCGTGACGATTGTGGAAGGCTCCGTCGACAATATCAAACTGACGCTGAAGCGGGATATCGATATGGCTGACGAAAAACTCACGCAGGGCAACCCTGCCCCACACTATCTGCCGGATGTTCGCACCGGCAATGGCTACGACGTCCACCAGCTCGTGTCCGGCGACGGCGTGACGCTGTGCGGGATCTTCATTCCGCACGATCAGAAGCTGAGCGGCCATTCGGATGCCGACGTGGCGCTGCATGCCCTCACCGACGCGCTGCTCGCCACCTGCGGCGCCGGCGACATCGGCGACCACTTTCCGCCGTCCGACATGCAGTGGAAGGGCGCGGCCTCGAGGATCTTTCTTGAGCACGCTGCGAAGATCGTGCGCGAACACGGCGGCACCATCATGAATGCCGATGTCTCGCTGATCGCGGAAGCCCCCAAAGTCGGACCGCATCGTCAGGACATGCGCGAAAAGCTCGCCGAAATTCTCGGCATCTCGCTCGACCGCTGCTCGGTGAAGGCGACGACCAACGAGAAGATCGGCTTTGTCGGCCGTGGCGAGGGGATCGCGGCGATTGCCACAGCCACCGTCGTGTTCGGCTCGGTGAAGGCATGAGCCTGTTTCCGGACGATATCGAGGCACAGGCCCGGCGCATCATCGAGACGTTTTCGGCGCGCAAGCTGATGGTCTCGACGGCGGAGTCCTGCACCGGCGGCCTGATCGCCGGAGCGCTGACCGAGATCGCCGGGTCGTCGGCGGTCGTTGATCGCGGCTTTGTCACTTATACCAATGACGCGAAGACAGACATGCTGGGAGTGCCCTCGTCGGTGCTTGCAACACACGGCGCCGTCTCAAGGGAAACTGCCCTGCTGATGGCAACTGGCGCCCTGTTCCGCTCTCGCGCCGGTCTCGCGGTTGCCGTAACAGGCATAGCAGGCCCCGGCGGCGGCTCGTCCGAAAAGCCAGTCGGGCTGGTCCATCTCGCAGCGCGCGGCCGGAACGGAAAGATCCTGCACCGGGAGATGCGCTATGGCGACATCGGCCGAACCGAGATCCGGATTGCGACCATCATGACAGCGTTGGACATGCTGCTCGAGGCGGCGGCCTGAACCTGACCCTAATCAGGCGTAGATCTTGTCCGCGCGCGCTTCGAACGCTTCAGCAAACATGCGGAAAGCGCGGTCGAACATCGAACCCATCAGCGCGCCGAGAATCATGCTCTTGAATTCATAGTCGATGAAGAAGGCAACGGTGCAACCGTCGGAACCGTCCGTCGCCGGCTCGAACCGCCAGCGGTTATCGAGATACTTGAACGGACCTTCGATATATTTGACATCGATCGCCTGCTCCGCCGGATGCAGCAGGACCTGGGTCGTAAAAGTCTCACGGATCGCCTTGTAGCCGACGGTCATGTCGGCAAGCAGCAACTCCTTGCCGTCGCGTTCCTTGCGGGAACGGATCGACAGCGCTTCACAAAGCGGCAGGAATTCCGGATATTTCTCGATGTCGGCGACGAGCGCGTACATCTTCTCGGGACTATGCTTGACGGGGCGGCGTATTTCGAACTTGGGCATGTCGTGGAGTTAATCGCGCACAGGCAGAAGATCAAGAAGCTGACGCATGTGTCGGTGCGATTTCAACATCAGGCGGGCCCAAATCCTGCGCTCTCGCTGTCGTCCAAAAAATGGCCCTGCCCTCTGGCGGGTTGTTGCTTCAAGGCATATCTGGGACGTCGCCGCTCGGCTCGATAACGTGACGCCGAAAGATTAAGTAATTTTAATGTCTCAGCAATGAAGTTGTAATGATCCGCGGGATCAATCCTGCGTATAACGCTTCACGGGAGATGACTGGCTTTTACCTGTCGGAAAGACGCATTCCATGGATGACTTCACGCAAATGATCAAGCTGCTCGAATCCGCCAAGCAACTGGCCGATATGAACCAGCTCCCCATGCTCGCCTATTTTGTGGAAATGGCGAAAGCCGAGACACGCGGACATCGCACGACGCTGCGCGAGCGCCGCCGCGGGCAGGACAAGAACCAGGATAAGATCGAGAAGGTTCAAGCGGCCGAGTGATCGGCCGCCAGACCGCAGAAGTGCGGATTACACCGCTGCTGCGAGCAGCTTGCGGGCGCGATTGGCGCGCAGACGGGCGAAATCATCGCCTGCGTGATGCGACGACCGCGTCAGCGGGCTGGACGCCACCATCAGGAAGCCCTTCGTATAGGCCACGGTCTCGTAGGACTTGAACTCTTCCGGCGTCACGAAACTCATCACCGCGTGATGCTTGCGGGTCGGCTGCAGATACTGGCCGATCGTCAGGAAGTCGACGTCGGCGGTCCGCAGGTCGTCCATCAGCTGCAGCACTTCGTTGCGCTCTTCGCCGAGGCCGACCATGATGCCCGACTTGGTAAACATCGTCGGATCCAGTTCCTTCACCCGCTGCAGCAGGCGAACCGAGTGGAAATACCGCGCACCGGGGCGAACCGTCAGGTAGTTGCCAGGAACCGTCTCCATATTGTGGTTGAAGACGTCGGGCTTTGCCGCAACGACGCGCTCGAGAGCGCCCGGCTTCTTGAGGAAGTCCGGCGTCAGGATCTCGATCGTCGTCAACGGTGACGCTGCACGGATTGCCCAGATCACCTTTTCGAAATGCTCCGCACCGCCATCGGCCAGATCGTCACGATCGACCGAGGTGATGACGACGTGGCTTAGGCCCATCTCCTTGACGGCCTTTGCGACGTTTTCAGGCTCTGACAGGTCGAGCGCGTTCGGCTTTCCTGTCGAGACGTTGCAGAACGCGCAGGCGCGCGTGCAGATCTCGCCCATGATCATGAACGTGGCGTGCTTCTTGTCCCAGCACTCGCCGATATTAGGGCAACCCGCTTCTTCACAAACAGTGACGAGCTTGTGCTCCTTCACGATCGAGCGGGTTTCCTGATACCCCTTAGAAACCGGAGCCTTGACACGGATCCATTCGGGCTTGCGCAGCACTTCGGTATCGGGCCGATGCGCCTTTTCCGGATGGCGGACACGCTTCTCATCGCCCGTTGCAGGGGTGATGAGGTTTATCCTGTCGAGAATGGTGACCATAAATTACTGTCCTCAACCGCCTTGAATGCGGGTAACGTCAACGCCTGACGAGTTTTGCGACAAATAGCAAAATGCACGAGCCGACGAAACCCTGCACGAGGTAACCCAGCCAACCGCTGGCGACATGGATGTTGGCAGAATCGAAGATCGCATTGGCGAGCACCGCGCCGACAATGCCGATCACGATATTCATGAAGATGCCGAAGCGCATATCCATCAGTTTGCCAGCAAGCCAGCCTGCCAGGCCTCCGATGATGATTGCTGCAAACCAGCCCACGCCCATGTCTTACTCCGTTCAAACCTCTTCAGCTGATATGGGCGGCGAGCCGCCCATATGCAATCGGCGCTGAGACCTAAGCGTTCAGGACGCGGCCATAGGCATCAAGCACGCTTTCCTTCATCGATTCCGAAATCGTCGGATGCGGGAAGATGGTGTGCATCAGGTCTTCTTCCGTCGTCTCGAGGTTCATGGCGACGACGAAGCCCTGGATCAGTTCGGTCACTTCCGCCCCGACCATATGCGCACCGATCAGCTCGCCGGTCTTCTTGTCGAAGATCGTCTTGACCATGCCCTGGTCCTCGCCGAGCGCAACGGCCTTGCCATTGGCTGCAAACGAGAAACGGCCGACGCGGATCTCGCGGCCCTGCTCCTTGGCCTTGGCTTCGGTCAGACCAACCGAGGCGACCTGCGGATTGCAATAGGTGCAGCCCGGGATCTTGCTCTTGTCCATGGCGTGCACGTTCGGCAGGCCGGCGATCTTCTCGATGCAGACGACGGCTTCATGCTCGGCCTTGTGCGCAAGCAGCGGACCGCCGGCGACATCGCCGATCGCGTAGATACCCTCGACATTGGTCTTGCCGTAACCGTCGATGACGATAAAGCCGCGGTCGGTCTTCACGCCGACGGCCTCAAGGCCGATATTCTCGATATTGGCCTGCACGCCGACAGCCGAGATCATCCGGTCTGCGGTGATCTTCTCGGACGAACCGTCCTTCTTCTCGATCGTGGCCGTGATCGAGTTTGCACCCTTCTCGACCTTCGCGACCTTGGCTTCGAGGTGGATCTTGATGCCCTGCTTGTCGAACTGCTTCTTGGCGAAGGCCGAAATTTCGGCATCCTCGACCGGCATGACCTGGCTCATGATTTCGACCACGGTCACGTCGACGCCCATGGTGCGGTAGAACGACGCGAACTCGATGCCGATCGCGCCAGACCCCATGACGAGCAGCGACTTCGGCAGCTCTTCGGGCTTCATCGCTTCGAAATAGGTCCAGATCAGCTTGCCATCGGGCTCGATGCCCGGCAGCGCACGCGGACGGGCGCCCGTGGCGACGATGACGTGCTTGGCGTTGTATGTGCCCTCGCCCAGCGTGTTCTTGGGCACCGGACCCTGCGGCTGGACGATCTCCTTGGTGATCTTGCCGACGACGATCTCGGCCATCTGCGAACCGGATGCCGGCTTGGTGACCTTGGCTTCACCCCAGATGATATCGATCTTGTTCTTCTTGAAGAGGAAGCCGACGCCGCTGTTCATGCGGTTGGCAATGCCGCGCGACCGCGCAACGACCGCCTTGACGTCGGGCGTGATCGTGCCTTCCAGCGTCAGGCCGTAATCCTTGGCATGCTGCGCGGTATGCAGCACGTCGGCTGTCCGAAGCAGCGCCTTGGTCGGGATGCAGCCCCAGTTGGAGCAGATGCCGGCCAGATGCTCGCGCTCGACGACGGCAACCTTCATGCCCAGCTGGGATGCACGGATCGCGGCGATATAACCGCCCGGACCGGCGCCGATAACGATGAGATCGTAGGACTGAGCCATTGTTTCCTGCCTTTGTCTTTTCAAGTCTGTGTCTGCGGCGACCATCGATACGCGGCCTGCCGATGTGAATTCTTGGGTCAGATACCGAGCATCATCCGGACGATCGGCTCAAGGCCGCGGCCGATGGCGCGGGTGTCTTCAGCGGTCAGATGCACACCGTCGAGCGGGCTGGTCTTTGAGACCGAACCTGCATCGAAAAAGCCGCACCCGAGCTCGTCGGCAAGATCGCGGTACAGCGAGGCCAGCATCGACGACTGCTCGATCCCGCCCTGGAACATCGCCGAAAAGATCGGGTCCCCGGTCTCGCAAAGCGGTGGCGGCGAAACGATCAGTACGTCCGGTGCATCATAGTCGAACGACCATTCGTGGTGACGGATCAGTGCGACCAGCCGCTGGATCCCGGCCCGCGCCGCATGCGCCGTCCCGGCGATGACCGGCTTCATGTCGTTGGTGCCAAGCATGATGACGACCAGATCAAGCGGCATATGGGTATGCAGAACGGTCGGGAAATTCTTGACCCCGTTGCGATCGCAATCGGCGAGATGGTCGTCGTAGCCGGTCGTGCGCCCGTTCAGGCCGTCGGCAATGACCGTGACCTCGTCTCCGAGTGCGGCGCCGAGCACGCTCGTCCAGCGATCCTCGAACGCGTGACGACCGGGACCAACGGGGTCATACCCCCAGGTGAGACTGTCGCCGAAGCAGAGAACGGTTTTCATAGTGTCCATACGCCCAGTCATTCCCTGCCGACCTGTCTCTGTCGAGGTCAGGTCCCTTTCATCAGCGTCTCGACCTTGCTTTCAAGCTCGGATATCCGCTCCTCGAAATCACCGGTCATGAACTTCGAGAGCATTGTATCCGCGGTCAGCGCATTGCGAATACTCTTCTGGCCGATCTCAAGCTTGTGCAATTGCTGTTTTACGGCACCGAGTTCACCGCGTATTTCATGCATTTCGCCGCGTATTTCACGCAGCATGGGCATGATCATATCTACCGGTTCATTCGCCATCGACGTGCTCCTGAGCGGACCGTATTCCGCTCCATCAAATATGGTGGAGCAGCTTACAAATGTCACGCATCAAGCGCATTCGCGGATGGGAACGGCCGCGATATAGGCCGCGGCCGAGAGTTTTTTAAACCAGCATGCCCATCGGGCTTTCGATGTAGCGCTTGAAGGCCGAGGCAAGCTCTGCGCCGAGCGCGCCGTCGATGACGCGGTGGTCGAAGGCGAAGGTTGCCGTCATCACCGTGCCGACTTCGAGCTTGCCGCCACGAACGACCGGCTTTTCGACACCGGCGCCAATGGAAACGATCGAGGCCTGCGGCAGGTTGATGATCGACGTGAAGTTGGACACGCCGAACATGCCGAGGTTGGACACCGACGTGGTGCCACCCTGGTATTCTTCCGGCTTCAGCTTCTTGTCGCGGGCCCGCTTGGCGAGATCCTTGACCTCGTTGGAGATGACCGAAAGCGTCTTCGTCTCGGCCTTGCGGACGATCGGAGTGATCAGACCATCCGGGATCGAGACCGCGACGCCGACATCCGCATGCTTGTGCAGGACGCGGGCAGAAGACGTCCAGGAGGCGTTCGCCATCGGAACATCCCGAAGCGCCAGCGCCATCGCCTTGATGATGAAGTCGTTAACGGAAAGCTTGAAGGCCGGAACCTCACCCTTTTCCGTCTTCTTCACCGGCGCGGACGCATTGATCTCGGCGCGCAGCTTGAGCATGGCATCGAGTTCGCAATCCATCGAAACGAAATAGGACGGAACCGTCTGGGTCGACTCGGTCAGGCGCGAGGCGATCGTCTTGCGCATGCCGTCATGCGGCAGAAGCTCGTATGAGCCTTCCGCAAACAGCTTCATGATGTTGTCGTCCGACGGACCCTTTGCCATCGGCGCAGCTGCAGCCTGAGCGGAACCAGCCGTTGCCGAAGTCGCAGCAGAAGGAGCGGCCTTTGCACCGCCCGAAGCGGCAGCCTTCTCGATATCGGCCTTTACGACACGACCATGCGGGCCGGTACCGGTAACGCCGGTGAGATCGAGACCGGCTTCCTTGGCCATACGACGGGCGAGCGGCGACGAAAACACACGCTTGCCGTCTTCTGCCTTCGGAGCAGGCGTCGACGGTGCCGGAGCGGCATCCGTCAGCGGCTTGTCGGAACTGGCTTCGGACTTCGGCGCTTCGGACGCCTTCTCCGCAGGAGCTGCTTCAGCCTTCGGAGCATCTGCCTTCGGGGCTTCAGCCTTCGGAGCCTCGCCGCCGGAAGCGGCAGCCGAAACATCTTCGCCGTCGACCGCAAGGATGGCGATCAGGGCGTTGACCTTGACGCCTTCGGTGCCGGCCGGAACCACCAGCTTGGCGACAACGCCTTCGTCGACGGCTTCGACTTCCATCGTCGCCTTGTCGGTCTCGATTTCGGCGATCACGTCGCCGGACTTGACCGTATCGCCTTCCTTGACCAGCCACTTGGCGAGGTTGCCCTCCTCCATGGTCGGCGACAGGGCAGGCATGGTGATGTTGATAGGCATGTTAATCCTCCGCCCACACAAGTTCAAACTGGGCAAGTTCGTCAGGATGTTCCGTCAGCCGGGTGACGTCCTCAGGCGTCACTTCGATGTAACCGGCAACGTCTTCAAGCCAGCCGTCTACGGCACCAATCACGCCAATCTCTTCGCGCGGGACACCGACGATCACCTCGGTGTCTTCAGTCTTGACCAAGGCCCAGAACACAATTCTTTCAAAGACCGGGTTGTTCTTGGTGCCGATCACTCGGAACCAAGAACCGGAAACCGGCAGAATCTGCTTCACAGAAGATTTCGGCATGACCGGTCCCTTACTTGTAGCAGACGGTCTTCACCGCCTGAACGACTTCACCGACATTCGGCAGCGCCAGCTTTTCGAGGTTGGCGGCGTAAGGCATCGGCACGTCCTTGCCGGCGATCGTCAGGATCGGCGCATCGAGATAGTCGAAGGCCTGCTGCATCACGCGGGTGGCAATTTCGGTACCGACCGACGACTGCGGATAGCCTTCCTCGACGGTGACCAGACGACCGGTCTTCTTCACCGATTCGATCACAGTCGGCAGGTCCATTGGACGGATGGTGCGAAGATCGATCAGTTCGACATCGATGCCGTCCTTCTCGAGTTCGGCAACCGCCTTCGTGGCATAGGCCATGCCGATACCGAAGGAGACGACTGTCACGTCCTTGCCGGTCTTGTGGATACGCGCCTTGCCGATCGGCAGAACGAAATCGTCCAGCTTCGGCACTTCGAACTGCTGTCCGTAGAGGATCTCGTTTTCCAGGAAGATGACCGGGTTCGGATCGCGGATCGCAGCCTTCAGAAGACCCTTCGCGTCGGCAGCAGTATACGGCATGACGACCTTGAGGCCCGGGATCTGGCTGTACCAGGCGGCATAGTCCTGGCTGTGCTGCGCGCCGACGCGGGCAGCGGCACCATTCGGACCACGGAACACGATCGGCGCACCCATCTGGCCGCCGGACATGTAGAGCGTCTTGGCAGCCGAGTTGATGATGTGGTCGATCGCCTGCATGGCGAAGTTGAACGTCATGAACTCGACGATCGGCTTCAGGCCAGCCATCGCAGCACCGACGCCGACGCCGGCAAAGCCGTGTTCGGTAATCGGCGTATCGACGACGCGACGCGCGCCGAATTCCTGCAGCAGGCCTTGCGTGATCTTGTAGGCGCCCTGGTATTCGGCGACTTCCTCACCCATCACGAACACATCGCCATCGCGACGCATTTCTTCGGCCATGGCATCGCGAAGTGCTTCGCGAACCGTGGTCATCACCATTTCGGTGCCGGCTGGAATGTCCGGATCGGCGGCAATGTCGATCTTCGGCTGGGCCGGGACCTTGGCGTCAGCAGGTGTCTCGTCCTTGGCTTCGCGGGCCTTGCCGCCGGCAGCATCCGAAGTTGCAGCCGGAGTGTCGGCATCGGCCTTCGGAGCATCTGCCTGGGGCGCACTTTCCTGTGCAGGCTTGTCAGCCTTCATGTCGTCGGCGGTTTCGCCTTCGGCAAGCAGGATTGCGATCTTGGTGTTGACCTTGACGTTTTCGGTGCCGGCCTCGATCAGCAACTTGCCGATCACGCCTTCATCCACAGCTTCCACTTCCATGGTCGCCTTGTCGGTCTCGATTTCGGCGATCACGTCGCCGGAGGTGACCTTGTCACCCTCTTTTTTCAGCCACTTGCTGAGCGTGCCTTCTTCCATCGTGGGAGAAAGCGCGGGCATCAGGATATCGATTGGCATTGAGGTTCCCTCCCCGCGATCAGAGCAGAATGTCGGTGTAGAGCTCGGATACATCCGGCTCCGGATCGTTCTGGGCAAAATCTGCAGAATCCGAGACCACGTCACGGATATCCTTGTCGATCGCCTTCAGTTCGTCCTCGGTCGCCCAGCCACCGTCGAGGATGCGCAGACGCACCTGTTCGATCGGATCCTGCTCGGAGCGCATCTTCTGCACTTCTTCCTTGGAACGATACTTCGCCGGGTCGGACATCGAGTGACCACGGTAGCGGTAGGTCAGCATTTCGAGAATGATCGGACCCTTGCCGGAACGGCAGTGAGCGAGCGCCTCGTCGCCGGCGGCCTTGACGGCGCGCACATCCATGCCATCCACCTGGATGCCGGGGATGCCGAAGCCGGAGCCACGCAGCGAATAGTTCGACTGCGCCGTCGCGCGGGCGGTCGATGTGCCCATCGCATAACGGTTGTTCTCGACGATGTAGACGATCGGGAGCTTCCAGAGAGCAGCCATGTTGAAGCTCTCGTACACCTGGCCCTGGTTGGCGGCGCCATCGCCGAAATAGGCGACCGATACGCTGTCATTGCCGCGATAGGCATTGGCGAAGGCAAGACCGGTGCCGAGAGACACCTGTGCGCCGACGATGCCGTGGCCGCCGTAGAACTGCTTTTCCTTGGAGAACATGTGCATCGAGCCGCCCTTCCCCTTGGAATAGCCGCCGCGACGCCCCGTCAGTTCCGCCATCACACCACGGGCACTCATGCCGGTTGCCAGCATATGGCCGTGGTCACGATAGGCGGTGATGACCTGATCGCCCTCTTTCTGCGCCATCTGCATGCCGACGACGACAGCTTCCTGGCCGATATAGAGGTGACAGAAACCACCGATGAAGCCCATGCCGTAAAGCTGGCCGGCCTTTTCCTCGAAGCGGCGGATGAGCAGCATTTCGCGATACGCGTGCAGCTCGTCATCCTTGCCGAAGTCCGACATATTCTTGCCGGTAAAATCCTTTGAAACGTTCTGGGTTGCAGACTTTGCCGCCGTTTTGCGGCCGGACGTAGACGCGGTTTTAGCTTGCGCCATCGATCCCTCCCTGTGTGCTGCTCTTTATAAAGGGGACATCATGTCAAAATGACGCACCCTGGTTTCGGAGCGTAACATAGGGAAGAAAGCACGGACCAGCAATGCCATAATTGCATGGCTCACATCCAAATTAAATCACTGATATCGTTGCTGAATTGTGAAATTAACCAGCTTGTGGTTAATTTAGAAGTAGTTGTTGAAGATGACGATCTCGTCGCGCTTGGAGACGTTGAGCTGGTAGCGAGCGATCTCGTCGAGCATGTCCTTCTCGAGAGACCCGTCGCTCATCAGCTGGACCTGACGCTCCAACGCCTTGCGACCGTCGGTCAGCCTTGTCAGTTCGGCAACCCGCTCGATCCGCCGCTTCTCGAATTTCTCCGTCGCGATCAGCCCGAGTTCGCCATGCACGGAATGATATCCGAAATAGGAAACGAATGCGATCGTGATGGCCGGCAGGACGAAACGACCGAATTTTCTTTTCTTGTGATGCTTGGTCCACATGCTCACGAGACGCCCACCCAATACGCTAAACTGGATCAGGATCGATCCGAACTGCGAAAGAGAATCGCAGAACTTGCTTAAGCAATGGTTGACCGCGAGCCGCGAATGGCGATCGCGCCCGCTCGACCGCCTCCAGAAATGCGAAAGGCCGGAGCTTTTGGGCTCCGGCCTTTCACTTGATCGATGTCGGGGTCGCTTAGTTGACGGCCTTGTCAACCAGCTTGTTCTTGCCGATCCAGGGCATCATGGCGCGAAGCTTGGTGCCGACTTCCTCGATCTGGTGCTTGTCGTTCATGCGGCGAATGCCCTTGAAGCGGGCGCCACCGGCACGGTATTCCTGCATCCAGTCGGACGTGAACTTGCCAGTCTGGATATCGGTCAGAACCCGCTTCATCTCGGCCTTTGTCTCGGCGGTGATGATGCGCGGACCGGTGACGTATTCGCCCCACTCGGCCGTGTTGGAGATCGAGTAGTTCATGTTGGCGATACCGCCTTCATAGATCAGGTCGACGATCAGCTTCACTTCGTGCAGGCATTCGAAATAGGCCATTTCAGGCGCATAACCGCCTTCGACCAGCGTTTCGAAACCGGCGCGGATCAGCTCGACGAGGCCGCCGCAGAGAACAGCCTGTTCGCCGAACAGATCGGTTTCGCACTCTTCCTTGAACGTGGTCTCGATAATGCCGGACCGGCCGCCGCCAACGCCACAAGCGTAGGAGAGAGCGATCTCAAGCGCATTGCCGGACGCGTTCTGGTCGATGGCAACGAGGCAAGGAACGCCGCCGCCCTTTTGGTATTCGCCACGAACCGTATGGCCCGGGCCCTTTGGTGCGATCATGACGACGTCGACCGAAGCCTTCGGCTCGATCAGGCCGAAATGGACGTTGAGGCCGTGTGCGAAAGCGATGGCAGCGCCGTCGCGAATGTTGCCGGCGATGTCGGCCTTGTAGATGTCTGCCTGCAGCTCGTCGGGAGCCGCCATCATCATCAGATCTGCCCAAGCGGCAGCTTCGGCAACGGTCATGACCTTAAAGCCATCGGCTTCGGCCTTCTTGACGGTCGGCGAATCGGCACGCAGGGCGATGACGACATTGCTGGCACCACTGTCCTTCAGGTTCAGCGCGTGGGCGCGACCCTGCGAACCGTAACCGATGATGGCAACCTTCTTGGACTTGATGAGATTGAGATCAGCATCCCGATCGTAATAAACGCGCATCGTATGTTCCTTCCCTATGAACGTAACTGTTGTTGATGATTAGCGGGCCGCAGAGGTGCGTGACACCTCCAGCGGCTGTTTCTCGGTGCGATACAGCGACAGAAAGGCATCGATGGCTCTTTCCGCCTGACGTGCAGTATCCTTCAGCCCGGGTTCGCCGAGCAGCATGCGGACATGCAGGTCGGAGACGATCAGGCCGTAAAGCGTATGATAGGCGGCATCCGCGTTGTCGAACCGCAGGAGCCCTACCCGTTTGCCCGCATCGATCAGCGCCATTGCGCGACGATCGATCTGGCGGCGGCCATGCTCGACCAGCAGCTTGCCGAGCTTGGATCCGTTCGGTCCGGCACCCGGTCCCGACTGGCCGATCGCCAGCCGGTTGAGCGCCAGCGACACATCGCCGGATAAAACCTCCAGCAGATCGCGTGCAAAAAGTTCGAGATGATCCCGCAGAAGCTCGGCACTCAACCGCTCGCCGGAGCGCTCGAACGTGCGGACCTTGGCGGCCTGATGGGCGATCATCGCCGCCAGCAGGCCTTCGCGGTCACCGAACCACTTGTAGAGGCTTTCCTTCGAGCAGCTTGCAGCGCGTGCAAGGCCGGATGTGGTGAGTGCTTTCTCACCGCCTTCGACGAGCAGACGCAGCGCCTGCTCCAGAACCTCGTTCTGGCGCGGCGAAAAGTCGGGCATGTCTGCGGTTTCGGTTCTCACGGCTCACCTCTGAAGTACCGTACGGTACGGTTCTGCCGGTATAAATGATTTCACATGTCCGTCAAGTGCTTCTGGCGGGTCCTGTGAATAAGATGCGGAAGGAACTGGCTTTGCAAAGCAAGAGAGAAGTCGCGCTCACCCGCCTCAACCGCGATCAGCCGGCAGACGGCTCACGCACTGCGCTGATGTCACGGCTCGGCGACATGCCGTAGAGACGGCCATATTCGCGGCTGAACTGGGACGGGCTCTGGTAACCGACGCGGTGGCCGGCATTGCCTGCATCCAGCCCGTCGACCAGCATCAACCGGCGCGCCTCATGAAGGCGGAGATGCTTCTGGAACTGGACAGGCGTGAGAGCCGTCACGGCCTTAAAGTGATGGTGGAACGAGGACGGGCTCATTCCCACATGATCCGACAGATCCTCGATCTTGAGCGGACGATGGAAATTTGATCGCAACCAGCTGACGGCGCGTGCGATTCTGGAACTCTGCGTTTCCGACATGGCCATATGGACAAGCCTTGGCCCATCGGGCGAGGTCAGCAGGCGGTAGAAGATCTCCTGTTCGATAAGCGGCACCATCGCAGCGATATCGGATGGCGTATCAAGCAACCGCACCAGTCTGGTTGTCGCATCGATCAGATCAGGCGACGCATGGTTGACCGTCAGCCCGCGGTATCCCTCGCTTGCCAGAGAGTCTGGCTGGAAGTTGATACGGTCGAACAATTCGTGCAGCCGCTCCATCTTCAGATCGAGACAGAGGCAGTAGTAGGGAATATCGCCGCTGGCCTCCACCACCCAGGACGCGACGGGCAGATCGAGTGATGTCAGAAGATACTGACCAACGCCATAGCGATACGTCTCACGGCCAAGCGTCAGGCTCTTGGAGCCCTGTAGGACCAGCGTGTAACTGGGAGAATAGGCCGTATGAAGCGGCGCTGTTGGAGCCGAACATCGGTGCAGCCGCAACCCTTCGATCGCAGTCGTGCCCTCATTGCCTTCGACCGCATGCCGGGCAGCGAGTGCCGTCAGTTCCTGATAAGGCATGAAGGAAATTGTCATGAAGTCTCACCACCGTCGCGCGTTCCGGCACTGACATGGCAAATCCATATCAGGCACAAGACAGAGGTAGTATCCGAAAACGGAATTTGTAGGATCGTGCAAGAAGCTTGCAGGATCGATCTAACGCTTGTGACGACGGATCGGCATAGTCCGGCAGTTGATTTCAACTGAAAATGAATGGAGTTTTCCATGGCTATTGCACGAGGCTATGCCGCGACCGACGCCACCAAGCCGCTCACACCGTTTACCTTCGAGCGCCGCGAGCCGAACGAAGATGACGTGGTGATCGATATCAAATTCGCCGGCATCTGCCATTCCGACATCCATACCGTCCGCAACGAATGGAAGAACGCCGTCTACCCGATCGTTCCCGGTCACGAGATCGCCGGCATCGTTACCGCCGTCGGTTCGGCCGTCACCAAATTCAAGGTCGGCGACCGCGTCGGCGTCGGCTGCTTCGTCGATAGCTGCGTCGGCTGCGCAGCGCGCGATGTCGACAACGAGCAGTACATGCCGGGCCTTGTCCAGACCTATAACGACGTGGATACGCTGAACGGCAATGCGGCCACCCAGGGCGGCTATTCCGATCACATCGTCGTCAAGGAAGGCTATGTCCTGTCCATCCCGGACAATCTTCCGCTCGACGCTGCCGCTCCGCTGCTGTGCGCCGGTATCACGCTCTATTCGCCGCTCCACCACTGGCAGGCTGGCCCTGGCAAGAAGGTCGCGATCGTCGGCATGGGCGGTCTCGGCCATATGGGCGTCAAGATCGGTTCCGCGATGGGCGCTGATATCACCGTCCTCTCGCAGGGCCTTTCCAAGAAGGAAGACGGCCTGAAGCTCGGCGCCAAGGAATATTACGCGACGAGCGACGCGGAAACCTTCACCAAGCTTGCCGGCACATTCGATCTGATCATCTGCACGGCAGGCGTGGCGATCGACTGGAACGCCTATCTTGGCCTGCTCAAGGTCAACGGCTCGATGGTCATTGTCGGTGCACCGGAGCATGCGATCCCGGTTCATGCCTTCTCGCTGATCCCGGGCCGCAAGAGCCTGTCGGGTTCGATGATCGGCTCGATCAAGGAAACCCAGGACATGCTGGATTTCTGCGGCAAGCACGACATCGTTTCGGAAATCGAGATGATCAAGATCCAGGACGTCAACGAAGCCTATGAGCGCGTGCTGAAGAGCGACGTGCGCTACCGCTTCGTCATCGACATGGCATCGCTCGACGCCTGATCCGTTTGGTAGAGTGGAATGACAAGGGCGGTCTTCGGGCCGCCCTTTGTGTTAGCGAAGATCGCTCGCGTCGAACTTCGACCGTGCCGCCCTGACGTTGGCGTGGTTGCTTGCCGCCCACGCAAGCACTGCCGAGAGTGGTTCAAACAGCGAGTAGCCTAGCGGCGTCATCCGGTATTCGACGCTTGGCGGCTTGGTCGGAAACACCTGCCGATCGATGTAACCGTCGCGCTGCAGATCCCGCAGCGTCTGCGTCAGCATCCGCTGGGAAATATCGGGCACAAGCCGCCGCAGCTCGCCGAACCGGTACGGCTTTTCCGAAAGCGCCTGAAGAATGAGCGTCGACCACTTGCCTGCGATCTGGTTCATCACGTCCCGGACCGGACAGTTCCCGGCATCCCAGGTCGACGTGTCACAGGGCTGCTCAGCCAGCGTCGGCTTGCGTGCGGTAACGGCCATTGCGGTGGTTCCCTTTTGGTAACGATCTCCCTCAAAACTGCCTCCTTTACAGGAGGTCGTCAATTCCTATTCTAGTGTTAGTCTCTTTTTGAGACTTACAAAGATAGGAAACGCAGGATGACCAAACTTCTCGTCACCGGTGCCGCCGGTCAGCTCGGCCGCGCCGTTCTTCATCACCTCCTGGAGACATCGAAGGTTTCCGCAGGCGATATCGTTGCCGCAAGTCGCGATCCGTCCAAACTGTCGGAGTTCGCAGCCAAGGGCATCGAAACCCGCAAGGCTGACTTCACCGACGAGGCCGGGCTTTTGGGCGCCTTCGCCGGGATTGATCGCTTACTGATCATCTCGACCGATGATCTCGCCACGCCGGGTGGTCGCCTCAAGCAGCACAAGGCTGCCGTTGCCGCTGCTGAAAAGGCCGGCGTCAAGCACATCCTCTACACATCTATGCCGAACCCGGACAGATCGCTGGTGAGCTTCGCGCCGGATCATCTCGGGACCGAGGAGGCCATCAAGGCGACGGGGCTGTCCTACACGATCCTGCGCAACGCCTGGTACGGCGACAATTACCTGATGTCGATGCCGCATAACCTCGCGACCGGCACCTGGTACACGGCCATGGGCGACGGCAAGCTTTCCAACATCGCGCGCGATGACTGCGCCCGCGCCGCCGCAGCAGCGCTCGCCAATCCCCCAGCCGACAACAAGACGGTGACATTGACGGGCTCGGAAAGCCTCGGCGCGGACGAGATCGCAGCACTGGTTTCGAAGGTCACAGGCAAGCCGCTTGCGGTCGTCAAGGTCACCGAGGAGCAACTTGCGGGCGGAATGGCCAATGCGGGGCTTCCCGACTTCCTGATCAAGATGCTCGTATCCGCCGACGCCAATATCAAGGCGGGCAACTTCGATCTGGTGACCGGCGATTACGAGACGCTGACGGGTGCAAAGCCCCAATCGCTTGCGTCCTATTTCGACAGCCGCAAGGCCGACCTCACCGCGTAGGACAACAGGCGACCTAGTTCAGGTATTTAGTTGACTCAGTCAACTAAATACCGGAACATCTATCCTCCTGGATGGGAGGATCATCATGTCTAGAGCAGAGACCTTCGAGGCAATCCGCGCCTTCAACCGCTTCTACACCAACAAGCTCGGCGTGCTGTCGAAGGGATATCTCGATACCGACCACACGCTGACGGAAGCGCGTATCCTCTACGAGATCGGCGCGAGCCAAAGAATTTCGGCCACCGAGCTCAACCGTGAACTCGGGCTCGATCCTGCCTATCTCAGCCGCATCCTGAAGAAATTCCGCGAAGCAGGCTTTCTCGGGAGCGAACCCGACCCGTTGGACCGGCGCAGTCAAATCCTGACGATTACCGCGCCGGGGAAAGCGGAATACGAAATGCTCGGCACGCGATCGAGAGCGCAGATCGCCCGCGAGCTTTCCGGCATCAGCGACGCTGATCGAGACAGAGTGGTCACCGCGATGGCTACCATCCACGGTATTCTGGCAGCCACGGAGCGCTCCACGGCACCGGTCGTGATCCGTGAACACCGAACCGGCGACATGGGTTGGCTGATTGAGGCGCAGTCGGTCGCCTATACGCGGGAATACGGGTGGAACGACCGGTTCGAAGGTCTCGTCGCCGAGGTGGCGGGACGGTTCATCCAGAACTTCAATCCGGACAGGGAGCGGTGCTGGATTGCCGAAAGAGACGGACAGCGCATAGGCTCGGTTCTGGTCGCTGACGCTGGCGAAAACATCGCCAAGCTGCGCGTCCTTTATGTCGATCCCGCAGGCCGTGGCCTCGGCCTTGGCAGGACCCTTGTCGAGCAAGCAATCGCCTTCGCGAAGGCGGCAGGCTATGCCAAGCTGTCGCTGTGGACCAATGACGTGCTGAAGGCTGCCCTCCACATCTACGAGGCCACCGGCTTCACGCTTGTCGCCGAGGAGAGACATGCGATGTTCGGCCCGGAATGCATTGGCCAGACCTGGGAACTCGATCTGACGAACGCTCAACGCGCCGATGTCTGAGATCGCGCTTGGATCCCTGGATCACGCCCGAGGATCCATACCCCGCCAGACGATCAGGACTCGTCCTTCAGCGTTTCCTTCTGGGTGATCAGCCGCGCGCTATGCTGGCCGGACAGATAAATCCACAGCCAGCTCCAGGCAACGGCGGCGCGTGATCTGGTGCCGATCAGGAAGTAGATATGGGCAAGCCCCCAGATCCACCAGGCAAGTCCGCCGGTCAGCTTGAACTTGCCGAAATCGATCACCGCCGCACGCTTGCCGATGGTTGCGAGACTGCCCTGGTGGCGATAGTGGAACGCCGCGGGCACAGGCTTGCCGGCGAGCCGCGTCTTGATCACCTTCGAGACGTACTCGCCCTGCTGCTTGGCGGCCGGCGCGATGCCGGGCACCGGCTTGCCGTCGTCCTGCGAGACCAGCGCGGTATCGCCGATGACAAAGATCTCGGGCTGCTCTGGGACTGACAGATCCGGACCGACGACGGCGCGCCCTGCCCGGTCCGCCGACGCACCGATCCAGCGCGCTGCTGGCGATGCCTGAACACCGGCTGCCCAGATCACCGTCTTGCAGGGAATGAACGCGTCGCCAACGGTGACGCCTTCCTCGGTGATCGCGGTGACGGGCTTGCCGGTATGAACCTCGACGCCGAGCTTTTCGAGCGCCGTCTTCGTGTAAGCCGACAGATCCTCGGTGAAAGCCGGCAGCACGCGTGGACCTGCCTCGATCAGCATCACCCGTGTTCGGGTCGTGTCGATCTTGCGGAATTCCTTCGGCAGCACCTTGTTCGCGAGTTCCGCGATCATGCCGGCCATTTCCACGCCTGTTGGACCGGCGCCGATGATCGCGAATGTCAGCTCGGAATCCAGCTCCGACATCTTTTCCGCCATCTCTGCCCGCTCGAATGCGAGCAGGATGCGGCGGCGCAATGTCGTCGCATCCTCCAACGTCTTCAGGCCGGGCGCGACACTTTCCCATTCGTCGCGGCCGAAATAGGCGTGGCGTGCGCCGGTTGCGAGAACCAGCGTATCATAGGGCACCATACGGCCGGACGCGAGCTTCACCGTCTTCGCACCCTTGTCGATCCCGAGAACTTCATCGAGCACCGTCGTGACATCGCGCCGATCGCGGAACAGCCTGCGGATCGGCCATGCGATTTCCGACGTGGCGAGCACCGTCGTCGCGACCTGATAGAGGAGCGGCTGGAACAGATGATGGTTGCGACGATCGATGAGCGTAATGTCGGCATCGGCACCTTTCAGCCCATGCACCGTCTGCAATCCCCCGAAACCTCCCCCGACGACGACAACTCTATGCTTGCTCACGATGGATGCTTCCCCGAATGACGAATGACAATGAAATGCTGCAGCGCAATATGACGCAGGTCTTAATCAAGTTCTCAGTCAACGGAACTGCGGCACTTTGTCCATCTGCCTTTTGTGCAAGGCAGGGAGCCGCCTGATGCAAGGCATTCAGGCGCTCGATAGCGCCGCGTGGGGTCAGCATCCGACCCGTCGCCTTTACGCGGTGACAAGCCTGCCGTGACGGCACCAGACGCTGACAGCCTCATGGTCGAAGAGAGAACCGCGGCTGCGGGTTCAGTTAGATCGTCTGACCGCAGGCGCGGCAGAAACGACGCACCGTCTCGGCCATTCCGTATTCCAGCGCATCGGCCGTCAGCCCGTGGCCGATCGAGACTTCGGCAAGCGCCGGAATGCGCTTCACCAGCGCGGGGAGATTGTCGACCGTCAGGTCGTGCCCGGCATTGACGCCAAGGCCGTGCGCCAATGCAGCATCCGCAGTCCTTCCCAACAGCTCGAGAAATTCGATGCCGCGTTCCGGATTGTCGAAACAGCCGCCATAGGGACCGGTGTAAAGTTCGATCCGGTCGGCACCGGTCGCCTTGGCAAGCGCCACCGCTTCGACATCGCCGTCACCATCGGCAAACAGCGAAACCCGCATGCCGCCCTTTTTCAAGCGCGCCACGATCGGCTTCAACATTTCGCCTGTCGCACGGAAATCGAAACCGTGGTCGGACGTCGCCTGGGCCGGATCGTCAGGCACCAATGTCACCTGCTCCGGCTGGATACGTTCGCACAGCGCCAGAAAATCCTCGCTCGGATAGCCTTCGATGTTGAATTCTGCATCCGGGAATTCGTCGTCGATCAGGGCGCGCAAAACCGGCAGATCGGAAAAACGGATATGGCGCTGGTCGGGACGCGGATGAACCGTCAGTCCGGATGCCCCGGCCTGCAACGCAATCCGCCCCAAAGCTTCAACGCTTGGCCACGGAAGATCGCGGCGATTGCGGAGCATGGCGACAGCATTGAGATTGACGGAGAGCGTAGTGGTCATGGCAGCGTCCGAAGCGAGAAATGTCAGCCTGCTTTTAGGACATGCGCAGCGTGTTGACCACCTTTTGGGAACATTACGTAGAAAATAGATCTTTCCGATACGTAAGCATATTATAATCTACAAAAATCCGGAGTAGTAATCGTTAAAACTTTACGTACGTTGTCTTCATGCAGAATTCGCCAAGTCGGCAAGATGCGGCACATGAGGCCGGCGAGGCGAATTCTGCTGTCACGATCAATCGGGTCCGCATTCCTTTTACCGAAGATCATCCGCTCATCATGACGCATAAAGCGGCCTGTGGATGCAATCGAGCAGGACCAGCTAGCGACCGAAGGATCCGATGCGAAGCGACCTGTTTGATGCAACGAGCCAGAGTTCCCAGCCCTCCTGCCTGTTGTCGCCGGAATTCCTGGCGATCAGATTTTTCCCGCAAATCCAGTTGCCGTTCGAGCTGCCGGATCAGCCTGTGCCGATTGCCGACGTGGCGGACCTGTTCGGCGTAACGCACCGGACACTGCATTTCTACGAGGAAAAAGGGCTGCTGGTCGCAGGCCGTGCAACGGGACGCGGAACGGCCCCGATGCGGGTTTACGCATCAGATCAGATCCGTCGCATGGCAGTTATCACGGCCTGCCGCGAGGTCGGCATCGGCATCGTGATGATCCAGGACCTCCTGTCGGAGCTGGCAGGAGCTGCCAGCCAGGCCAAGGCCGACGACATCTTCAGTACCGCACTTCAACAACGCAAACGGGAGATGACCGCAGAGATCTCCCAGATCCGGCGGCAGATGCAGCAGATCGAGACCCTGGTGTCGCAGGACACCGACGACCGTGCCGAGACCAGCCGGCGTGCAGCCTGTCCGCCGCTTGCCGATATCGAACGCCGATGCCTGTCGTTGATGAGCGATGGATATTCCGCATCAAGGATAGCCCGCGAGCTTGAGATTGATCTCGACGAAATGCGCCGAATCGAAATCGCGCTGATCGACAAGTTCGAGGCGAGCAACCGTTTTCAGGCAATCGCCAAGGCACTGGTGGCCGGTGTCGTCCTCAACTGAACCGCTCTAGCGGACGATCGTCAGCGTTTCGGCAGCACGGGTGATCGCCGTGTAGAGCCAGCGCTCCCGCGTATCGCGAAAGGCAAAACTCTCGTCGAACAGAACGACGTTCTGCCACTGTGAACCCTGCGCCTTGTGGACGGTCAGCGCATAGCCGTAATCGAACTCGTCATAGCGTTTGCGTGTCGACCACGGAATTTCCTCGTCGCTCTCAAACGCAGTCTTCAGCAGCTTGATCTTGGCTGCACCGCGATCCATGTCGTCGTCTTCCGGGCGGATCATCAGGTTGATACCGGGCTTGACGGTTTCTCGCGACGAACTCATCACCTGCCACAGAGACCCGTTCAAAAGGCCCTTGACCTGATCGTTGCGAAGGCAGACCAGCTTGTCGCCGGACTGTGGGTAATCGGCGGTAAAGCCCTTCAGTTCGCGAAGGCGCTGGTTGTAGCGCTTGCGGGTCCGGTTGGTTCCGACCAGAACCTGATCGGCCTCTATCACCAGTTCCTGCGTCACCTCGTTGCGGGAAATTACCTTCGCCTTGCCGTAGTCGCCATGCATGATCTCCTTGCCTTCGCGCACGGTCATGGCGAGCTGGATGATCGGGTTGTCCTGCGCCTGGCGATGGATATCGGTCAGCAGATAATCCGGTTCCTGTTCGGTAAAGAACCCGCCGCCTGTGACCGGCGGCAGCTGGCCGGGATCACCCAGAACCAGAACAGGCGTGCCGAAGCTTAAGAGGTCACGCCCCAGCTGTTCGTCTACCATCGAGCATTCGTCGATGACGATCAAAGCGGCCTTGGTGAGCGGGCTCTGGCGGTTGATCGAAAACATCGGCGACACGGAGGTCTTGCCGGTTTCCTCGTTTTCAACCTCTTCCTCGCCCCGGGGGCGATAGATCAGCGAGTGAATGGTTTTGGCGTTGCGCGCGCCGCGCGACCGCAGCACCTGCGCCGCCTTGCCGGTAAAAGCGGCAAACAGCACGTCGCCATCGACGTGCTCAGCGAAATGCTTGGCAAGCGTCGTCTTGCCCGTGCCCGCATACCCGAACAAACGGAAAACCTGGCTACGGCCTTCCTTCAGCCATTTCGAAACGGCCTTCAAGGCCTCGTCTTGTTGCGGCGCAAATTGCATGGCCGCGACTTGGCAGGATTCTGCCTGCCAGCGCAACTGAAAAGAACGAAAGATGAATGGAAGCCGGGGATGAAGGAAGCTGGTTCAGACGGCCAGCGCTCGCTTCCGGCCATTGCCCGAATGAGCTGACTCCATCTCATGCTTGGCCGCACGGGCGAGAAAGCCGGATCGGGTAAATCCATTCGCCTCGGCGAAAGCGTCGATCGAGGCGAGCATGTCTTCGGGAAGCGTGATGTTGATGCGAACAGCCTTTTTGCCCTCGGTCTTTAGAGAAACAAGAATCGCAACACCGTCCCTGTTGTCCTGGTTTTCCATCACTGCATCAAGCGAAGCCGGTTCAGGAATGGCATCGCCATCTTCCAGCAATCCTTCGACATGCAACGCCAGCGCTTCCTCAGCCATGCGCCGCGCCTCATCCAGATCCCGACCAGCAGTGACAACACCGGGGAAATCCGGGAAGGAAACGCCGAAATCGCTGTCGGCATCCTTATGAATCAGTGCGATATAATTGCGCATGGCTTACCTCAAATTTAGTCCGGCTTGCTTCTCGATGCTCTTGAGCGTTCCGACTGGAATATCTCGGTTCGGGTGAGGAACAGTTACCCGACCAAGCTTCCTTGGATGCTTGAACTGGACATGACTGCCCTTCCTGGCGACCTCGTACCAGCCATCAGCCTTCAACGCAGAGATGATGTCGCCACTCTTCATGGATTATCTATACACACTTGATGTGTATTTTCAAGGTGCCTGTTGTCAACTCTGTCGGTGCGGATCGTTCCTCAGCTCGATCGGCATGCCATGTGGCGTGGCTTCCGCCGCGCGCTGCCAACTCTGCTGCAGGCCAAGGATCGTCGCTTCGTCGGCGACACGTTTCTCTCCGAGGAGGTCGCATAGCGCGGCCACCCAGCAGTCGAAATAGTCGCTTCCATCGTCTGCCCTGCCGGGCTGATGGACCTGGCGCGACAATGCCGCTGCCCATTCCGGCCAAGTAAACACGCCGCGCTCGTGCAGGTGCACGGTCATCGCGAAGGCTTCGGCCGCCCAGGGCTCGGGAAATACCGGATCACCCTCCGGTGACACCGGCAAGCCCGGCGAATCCGCAAGGTCGGTTTTGCTATCGCATCTATGTTCAGAAGCGCTCAAGATAGCTCTCCCAGGCGTCGACGGAAACCGTCAGCGTCGGATCGGCGCCCTCGCCCCAGATTTCTGACGCATCGAAAACGACGGTATAGACCCATTGCGGGTTTTCGCCCTTGCCATGGGCATTGTCATCCGGGAACACGAAAGCGCCCTGCACCGCCTCGACCACGCCGGTCTTGGCGCGTGCGTAACGCGGCAATCGCGTGTGGGTCTCCGGGTTGAAGTTTTTGGTGCGGACACGATCGCCCGCGGCAAAGGCTGGCCTTGTCTCCAGCGGCCGGTCGCACGGCCCGCCTTTGGAAAGCACGCCCGCAACCATCTCGGCTTTCAAGATGCGTTTGGGCACCGCCGGTTCGACCTGTTTTGTGCCCGAGGCAATTTCCGCGCTGGTCGCAAAACCGTGCCGTTCCAGAAGCACTTCCAGTGCCCGGGTCCAGATCTCGTAATAGCTGGCCGAGAGATAGCTTGCCGGTGGAATATTCTCGCGAGCATGCCGGCTTTCATCGATAGTCCACGCACCGAATGCTCCGCAGGACAGCGTCAGGCCCAGCGCGCGGCGCTCCCAGTCCGCATGGAAATAGGGTTCGTTGCTGTCAGGCGCCACCGGGCCGAAACCCATCTGGCCGCCAAGGTCGTGCGGGCCGTTCATGATGGCACCCCTGCGACCGCCGTGCCGATCATCGCGTCTCGGCTGACCAGTGCGGCAAGCGCTTGCTCGTCCAGCCCGTCCGTCCCGTCAGGTCGTTCCGGAATGACGAGGTAGCGCAGTTCGGCCGTCGAATCCCAAACGCGGATCTTCGTCTCCTCGGGAAGATCCAGACCGAATTCGGCCAGCACGCCGCGTGGATCGATCACCGCACGGGAGCGATAGGCCGGCGCCTTGTACCAGGTCGGCGGCAGGCCAAGCACGGCCCACGGGTAACAGGAGCAGAGCGTGCAGACGATGAGGTTATGGGTATCCACGGTGTTGAACACGGCGCGCATATGCTCGCCCTGACGACCGGCATAGCCGAGGCTGGCGATCGCCGCCGTCGCATCTGCCTTCAGCCAGTCTGCAAATGCCGGATCGCTCCACGCTTTCGCTACCACGCGGGCGCCGTTCTTCGGCCCGATCTTCGTCTCGTAGGTCTCGACGATCGCATCGACCGCTTTCGGGTCAATCAGGCCCTTTTCGACCAGCACCGTTTCAAGCGCCCTTACCCGCGCCTGCATGTCGGTGTAGCGGTTGTCGTGGTCGTGAAAGTGACCGTGACCGTGAGCGTGGCCATGGTGGTCGTGGTGATCGGTCTCGTGATCTTCGTTCATGGCGGGACCTCATGATCGCTGCGGGATACCTTTGCCAACGTCCGCATCGAGGAGATGCAAACGTTGTCGTCGTCGGTTCAGCGTATGCGCCTTCCTCATGCCCGGCAAGCCTTTGCCGCCACCGGACGAACCGGAGGCTTGGCATCACGGCAGAGCGCCTTATCTGACATCAGATCACTCATCAGCGAGGTCGAAGATGCCCGATATTCCAACCGTCACCCTGCCTTCCGGCATCTCGGTTCCAGCGCTTGGCCTTGGAACCTGGAAGATGGGCGAGTCCCCGAACGACGCGAAGGCCGAGATCGAAAGTCTGCGCCGCGGCCTCGACCTTGGCATGACGCTGATCGACACGGCGGAAATGTATGGCGAAGGCGCTTCGGAAGAGCTGACAGGAAAAGCCATCGAAGGCCGACGCGACGAGGTGTTTCTGGTCAGCAAGGTCTATCCCTGGAATGCCAGCCGCCGCGGTGTGATCGAGGCGTGCGAGGCCAGTCTCGAACGGTTGAAAACGGATCGGCTCGACCTTTACCTTCTGCACTGGCGCGGCGAGCATCCGCTCGAAGAAACCGTCGCCGGGTTCGAGGCTCTGCGCCGCGACGGCAAGATCGGCGCCTGGGGCGTCTCCAATTTCGACACCGCCGACATGGAGGAACTGATGGCGGCGCCGGATGGACGCAACTGCGCGACCAATCAAGTACTCTACAATCTGTCGCGCCGCGGCATCGAATACGATCTCTTGCCCTGGTGCCAGGAGCACGAGATTCCGGTCATGGCCTATTCCCCGATCGAACAGGGACGGATCCTGCGCAATGCAGAACTGATCCGCATCGCCAAAGCCTACCAGGCAACGCCAGCGCAGGTGGCGCTCGCTTTCCTGCTGGAGCGGGACAAGGTGATCGCGATTCCGAAATCCTCGACCGCGTCGCGCGTCGAGGAGAATGCCGTTGCTGTCGACCTCGACATCAGCGACGAGGACTGGGAGGCTCTCGACGCCGCCTTCTCGCCGCCGGAACGCAAGCAGCCGCTGGAAATGCTCTAGTCGAGATTCAGCCGTCGGCGCTCGTCCGCGAGCGTCTCGATCGCGGTAAACACGTCGATTTCGGCAAAGCTCTTCGTGTCGCGATAGACCGGGTAGAGGCCGAAGGCTGCCGCTGCCAGCTGATCGATGGTGGGACGGGCGGTCCGACGAGACAGCGTGGCCTGCGCGCCCTCACCGAGGTGATCTTCGGTCAGGTCCCAGCCCGCATAGAACGGACAGGCATAACACCGCACCGGCTTTTCGCGCAGGAGCGCGTCCAGCCCGAACTGGCTGGAGACCGTCCAGACTTCATCCACCACATCGAGAATGGAGGCAACCGAGACTGCATCCGACAAGAAAATCACGCCGGACGCTTTCGTTGCCTTTTCGGTCAGATAGCCCTTGCGGAAACCGGCCATCACATCCGGATGGGTGCGCACCACGCATTGAGCACCGCTCGCGATCGCATCCTTGAGCATCCGCGAAAAGCTGTCCGGCGAGCCGCCCGCCATCGGCACCGAAACATCGCCGAACACCTGGTCAACCAGAAGGATGCGCTTTCGCAGCGATCTCTCGAGTTTTAGCTCCCGATGCGGCAGGTTGTTGTATTTCGACAGCTTTTCAGAAACCAGCGCAGTGCGGATATCACTGCCCAGGGATGCAGCATCCCAATCGTCGGCAGCTCCCGCGATCACTTTTTCCAGGCGCGAGGGAACGGCGGCCCTCACCGGCATGCCGAGGTCGTCGATCTGGATCGAAATCGGCAGCGTGTTCTGCTTGCCGAGCCCGACCGAGCGCAAGAACCCGTCTTCCAGATACCAGGACGGCAAACCGCGCAGCGCAGCAATCAGTCGGGCCGCCTTTGCGGGAATGCGACCGCCCCACAGAACGATCCCGCCGATCCCCGGCCGAAGCGTCGGTTCAAGCGCCTCGACGCCGAGATAATGCCGCAGGAAGGGCTGCGACTGCCGGACATAGAAGGTCGCACCGATGCGCGTTCCAGGTTTCGGCAGCCAGTCCTTTTGCAATGGAATATCCCCGGCGCCACGGCCCGACACTTACATGCCCTGCGAGCCGCGGTTCATCGCGGCGATGCCCGTGCGGCAGATCTCGATCAGGCCGAGAGGTCTGATGACCGCCACGAACTGATCGATCTTCGACGACTTGCCGGTGATCTCGAAGATGAAGTGCTCGATCGTCGCGTCCACGACCTTCGCCTGGAACGCGTCGGCGAGACGCAAGGCCTCGGCGCGCTGGTCGCCGTGGCCGACGACCTTGAGCAATGCCACTTCCCGCTCGATCGGCCGGTCCTGGCCGAGATCACGCGCCCGGACAGTCAGGTCCAGGACACGGTGGACGGGCACGATGCGCTCGAGCTGCGCTTTGATCTGCTCGAGCACGGTCGGCGTTCCGTTGGTCACGATCGTGATGCGCGATAGGTGCGCTTCGTGCTCGGTTTCCGAAACCGTCAGGCTTTCGATATTGTAGCCGCGGCCGGAGAAAAGCCCGATGACGCGGGCAAGAACGCCCGGCTCGTTGCTGACGAGAACCGAAAGCGTGTGGCTCTCGACCTTGGCCGTCTCCGGCTGGAAGAAGTAGGCAGAACCGGTCGGCTGCTGATGTGCATTCATGGTCTCAGGTCCGTTTCCTCAGAGATAGGTTCAGGACGCCAGCGTTCCGCTGACGCCCCAGATGCGCCGATCAAACCAGCTGACGACCCTTGGCGTCGATCGCGGTTGCAACAACTTCGTCTGTCGCCTCGTCCGGCAGGAGCATCTCGTTATGGGCCTTGCCTGACGGGATCATCGGGAAGCAGTTGGCAAGGTTTGCGACACGGCAGTCGAAGATGACTGGCTGCCGGATTGCGATCATCTCGGCGATCTTGTCGTCCAGCTCCTTCGGATCGTCGCAATACATGCCGACCGCGCCATAGGCTTCCGCGAGCTTGACGAAGTCAGGCATCGCTTCCGTGTAGGAGTTCGACAGACGGTTGCCGTGAAGCAACTGCTGCCACTGGCGCACCATGCCCATATACTGGTTGTTCAGGATAAAGATCTTGACCGGCAGATCGTGCTGGATCGCGCAGGACATTTCCTGGATGCACATCTGGATCGACGCGTCGCCGGCAATGTCGATGACGAGCGCATCGGGATGGGCGACCTGAACGCCGAGAGCTGCCGGCAGGCCGTAACCCATCGTGCCGAGACCACCCGATGTCATCCAGCGGTTCGGCTCTTCGAAACCGAAGAACTGTGCCGCCCACATCTGGTGCTGGCCGACCTCGGTCGTGATGAAGGTCTTGTGACCCTTCGTCGCCTCATAGAGACGCTCGACCGCGTATTGCGGCATGATGACGTCGGTCGAGTTCTTGTAGGAAAACGACTTGCGACCCCGCCAGCTCTGGATTTCGCTCCACCAGTCGGAGATCTGCGCCTTGTCCTGCTTTTGCGGCAGGGCGCGCCACAGGCGGACCATCTCCTCCAGAACATGGCCGACATCACCGATGATCGGGATCTCGACACGAACGTTCTTGTTGATCGACGACGGGTCGATATCGATATGGATCTTGCGCGAATTCGGCGCAAACGCATTCAGCCGCCCGGTGATGCGGTCGTCGAAACGTGCACCGACGCAGACCATGACGTCGCAGTCATGCATCGCCATGTTGGCTTCATAGGAACCGTGCATGCCGAGCATGCCGAGCCAGTTCTTGCCCGATGCCGGATAGGCGCCGAGCCCCATCAGCGTCGAGGTGATCGGGAAATCCGTCAGCTCGATCAGCTCGCGCAGCAAACGCGATGCTTCCGGACCGGAATTGATGACGCCGCCGCCTGTGTAGAGGATCGGCCGACGGGCCGAAGCCATCAGCTGGACGGCTGCCTCGATTGCCTGCATATCGCCGGCAAGCTTGGGCGCGTAGCTCTTGTTGGCAGGCGTCGCGCCCGGTGGCGTGTAGGTTCCGGTCGCAAACTGGATATCCTTTGGGATATCGACGACAACAGGTCCCGGACGGCCCGACTGGGCGATACGGAACGCCTCGTGGATGACGCCAGCCAGCTGGTCGACGTCCTTGACGAGCCAGTTGTGCTTGGTGCAGGGGCGCGTGATGCCGACCGTATCGGCTTCCTGGAAGGCATCCGAGCCGATCAGGTTGGTCGGAACCTGGCCAGTCAGACACACGAGCGGGATCGAATCCATCAGCGCGTCCTGCAGCGGCGTAACCGCGTTGGTGGCGCCTGGACCTGACGTGACGAGCATGACACCGACCTTACCGGTCGAACGGGCATAGCCTTCGGCAGCATGGCCGGCGCCCTGTTCGTGGCGGACGAGGATGTGCTTGATGTCATCCTGCTGGAAGATTTCGTCATAGATCGGCAGGATCGCGCCGCCGGGATAGCCGAAAATATGCTCGACGCCGTTGTCCTTGAGCGCCTTCAGGACGATCTCTGCGCCCGTCATCCTGTTATTCGTATCCGTCATCATCGTCATCCGTTCACTTCTGGATTTACCGGCGGCTCCTCCGAGCCGGTTTGAAGACATAAAAAAAGGCCCCTTGAGGAGCCTGTCTTTCCGCGCATGGGTGGCTATCGCCGGACGGTTACACCGTCCTGCCCATGCGCGTTCCCACCACGATAAGTGCGTTCGAAATCTTCATGGCCGTGAGTGTTAGCCGGATATGCCCCATTCGTCAACGCAGACCGTCAGCAAAAACGTCATCTCATTGAGATCGCTCGCAGTTCGCGCCGAAAGTCACGAGGTCCTACACAAGTTGTTAAGCCGGCAAGGCTACAGTCGCGAGATTGGAGGAACCTGATCTCCATATCACCTTTCGATTGCCACCCCATTTGCAGGGCCGTTACTGTTGTTGAACAACGACCTTCACCGTTCGATCTCTGCCGGGGAGCAAGAGCGTCGCGATGCCCAGAAAATCGGTAACCGGATGCTGGGCCGTGTCGTCGCCTGCAACGGCTCGCATGCGACGATCGCAGCTGTCGCCGAGCATGGCGACACCGATCTCACCGAACTCTGGTCCGTCGGCCGGCTGATCTCCATTTCCGTCGGCAGCAACCGCGTCGTCGCGCTTGCCTATTCGATGCAATCTGGCGAACGCCAGTGGGCGGAAGGTGAAGACACGAAATTCCACATCGAAGTCGAGCTGCTCGGCGAGGTCCGTGTCGGGCATGATGGCCGCGAAGAGTTTTCGAGCGGCATTTCCGCCTACCCCTATCTCGGCGCCATTGCCCATCGTATCCGCTCGGCCGACCTTCTGCGCATCTACGATGCCGGCAAGAACGATACGTGCACGATCGGCAAGCTCAGCCAGGATGAAAGCATCGATGCGGCGATCCATGTGCCTTCAATGCTGTCGAAGCATTTCGCCATCGTCGGCTCCACCGGCGTCGGCAAGTCGACAGCCGTTTCGCTTCTCCTGCACAAAGCGATCGAAGCCGACCATCGGCTCCGCGTTCTGATCCTCGATCCGCACAACGAATTTGCGGCAGCCTTTCCCGATCATGCGGTCGTCATCGATACCGACACGCTCGATCTGCCTTTCTGGCTGATGCGCCTTGAGGAATTCTCGGAGGTTATTTTCCGTGGCCGCCCGGCTATCCCCGAAGAGCTCGACATCATGCGCGACCTCATTCCGGAAGCAAAACGCGCTTTCAAGGGCAGCGATTCGGGCCTGATGCGCCGCTCGGCTTCGGAAAAAAGTTCGCTGACAGCTGATACGCCCGTCCCTTACCGCATGGCCGATCTGCTGGCCCTGATCGACGAACGGCTCGGCAGGCTGGAGGGTCGCTCCGACAAGCCGTTCCTGCGCGCACTGAAAATGCGCATCACGTCGGCGATCAACGATCCGCGCTACCATTTCATGTTCTCCAACAACACGATCCAAGACACGATCATGGAGACGATCGCGCATATCTTCCGCATTCCCGGCGACGACCGGCCGATCTCGACGTTCCAGCTTGCCGGCATCCCATCGGAAGTCGTGAACTCTGTCGCCTCTATCCTCTGCCGCATGGCGTTCGAGCTTGCGCTCTGGAGCAATGGCGCAATTCACATGCTCGTTGTCTGCGAGGAAGCGCACCGCTACGTACCGGCAGACCGGGAGCTCGGGTTTGCGCCGACCGTGCAGGCCATCTCCCGCATCGCAAAGGAAGGCCGGAAATACGGCGTTTCCCTTGGCATCATCACGCAGCGCCCCGGCGAGCTTGACCAGACGATCCTGTCCCAGTGTTCGACGCTGTTTGCCATGCGCCTGTCGAATGAGCGGGATCAGGTCATCATCAAGTCGGCGATCCCGAATTCGTCGATCTCAACGACGAGCTTCCTGTCGTCGATCGGCAATGGCGAGGCAATCGCGTTTGGCGAGGCCATCTCGGTTCCCATGCGCATGCGCTTCTCACGCGTCGAGAAACGCTATCTTCCAAAGACCAACAGTCTTGCAAACAAGGGCAGCGAAGAAACGCCCGACACGGTTGATCTGCGTTCGATCGTGTCCCGCATGCGCTCGGTCACAGCGCCGGAAATATCATCGTTCCAGCAGAGCTATTCCGCCAATCCACCCGCCCCGGAGGCAGGTCTGCCGATCCCGCCCGAAGACAGGCAGGCTGCGCCGTCCGCCGATGACGCGGAACTGAATGACTGGCGGCGTGAAATCGGCAGCGGTATACCACCGCTCGATGCGCCTGCCCCGCGCTCGCCGGAACCGCCCTCGTTGGCACCCTACAGATCCGACATGCTGCCGACCCCGCGTGCAGCGGAGCGGCTTGCACCGCGCTTCCCGGAACGCGACAGGCCGGTTGAGCGCTTTGCCGAGCGTCCCGTGGAGCGTCAGACCGACCGGCTCACGGATCGCCCGCCCGCCATTCACGACCGTTTCGCCGATCTTCGTCGGCAGGTTTCGTCCGAGACCCCTCGACCAGGCTCGCCGTCACTGGAACCGCGTCCGAACGCATTCCTGCGGCGCGAAGCTCCGCCAAGGGAAGGTTCGTTGCGCGATGGTCTTCTCAAGAAGCCGCTGAGCAGTCTCTACGACAAGGACTGATCCCGAGCGAGCGCCCTCACGTTGCGAGGCGCTCCCAGCTTTCGTCCATCTGGTTGCGGAACCAGGTCATCTGACGCTTGGCGTATTGCCGCGTCAGCGCGGAGCCACGCTCGATGACCGCGTCGCGGGTCATCCGTCCCGCGAGCATTTCGCCGATCTCCCGCACGCCGATCGCCTTCATGATCGGCAGGTCCGGGGCCGGATCGCAGGCGAGAAGCGATTCGACCTCCTCGACTGCGCCCCCATCCAGCATCTTGACGAAGCGGGCATTGATACGATCGTGCAGGATCTTCCGATCCGGCAGAACGACGATTTTGCGCGCTCGCAACGGATCGATGATGACCGGGCCTGCCTTGCCCTGAAACTCGGTGATGGATCGGCCTGTCTCTTCCAGCACCTCCAGGGCCCGCAGGATCCGCTGTCCGTCCATCGGCTTCAGATTGGCGGCAACCGCCGCGTCACGTGCCGATAACTCCGAGTGAAGCGCCTGCGGTCCCTCCTCCTTGAGTCGCAAGCGCACACGGCACCGAATATCCTGAGAAATCTCCGGCATGTCCGAAAGACCGCCCGTGAGCGCCTTGAAGTACAGCCCCGTGCCGCCGACGAAGACCGGGATCCGCCCCTGTTCTTTCAGGACCGGCAGGAGTGCGGATACGTCCCGCTGCCATTCGCCCGTCGAATAGGCGTGCGTCGCCGGCACATGACCATAGAGGTAATGGGCGATGTCCGCGGTCTCCTCCTCTGACGGACGCGCGGTGATGATCCTGAGCGTGTCGTAAACCTGCATGCTATCGGCATTGACGACGACGCCGCCGCATTCGCGTGCCATGCGAACGGCAAGCGCCGACTTGCCGCTGGCAGTTGGCCCGGTTATCAGGATCGCATCAGTATTTTGCATAAGGTCGGTCATATGGCTTTCGTTGCCACGCTCATTGCCCATCCGTCAAACCCCGTTCTCACTCCGGCCATCGCCGAACGGGCCGCCAAGGCGGTCAATGCCTCCGGTCTCTACTGGCTGGCAGACGGGATCGCCTGCGATATCGCCCTTCGCGACGGCACCGATCTCTCGGCTGCGGAAGAAACACTTCGCGGCTTGATCGGCGAGGAGCGGATCGATGTTGTGGTGCAGCAGGCGGAAACCCGGCGCAAGTCGTTCCTCATCGCAGACATGGATTCCACCATGATCGGCCAGGAATGCATCGATGAACTCGCCGACGTCGTCGGTTTGAAGGACAAGGTGGCGACGATAACGGCACGTGCCATGAACGGCGAGATCGCATTCGAGCCGGCGTTGAGAGAACGGGTGGCGCTCTTAAAAGGCCTGCCGATCGGCGTCGTCGACGAGGTCATCGAGAAGCGGATCACGCTGACATCGGGTGGACCGGAACTGATCACGACGATGAAGGCGAAGGGTGGGTACACGGCACTCGTGTCCGGTGGCTTTACCGTTTTTACGAGCCGCATCGCCGCAATGCTCGACTTCGACATCAACCGCGCCAACATCCTTCTCGAAGAAAACGGCATCCTGACCGGCGAAGTCGCCGAACCCATCCTCGGCAAACAGGCCAAGGTGGATGCACTGGAAGAGATCGCCCGCGAACTCGGCATCACCCCTGATGATACGATTGCTGTCGGCGATGGCGCAAACGACCTTGGCATGCTCGGCATCGCAGGCTCCGGCGTGGCCCTCCACGCCAAGCCCACTGTTGCGGCCCAGGCCAAGATCCGAATCGACCACGGCGACCTGACCGCGCTCCTCTATATCCAGGGCTACCGGAAGACGGATTTCGTCATTCCCGGCTGAGGCTCCACAGAGGGATGAGCAACACCATGCAGCCGCAGCCTATCGCAACCACGCTCCTTGAAACTTCACGCCTCGTCCTGCGCCGCTGGCTCCCCACGGACCGGGACCTGTTCCGCGAAATCAACGCGGATCCTGACGTGATGGCGTTCTTTCCGTTCCGTCGCAGCCACGACGAATCGGATGCGTTCCTCGGGAAACTGAACGACATGTTTTCCGAAAACGGGCTTGGCTTTTACGCGCTCGAACTCAGGGAAACCGGCGAGCCACTCGGGTTTTGCGGGCTGACCTATGCCAATATGCCGGGGATTTTTCCGGCCGAAACGGTGGAGATCGGCTGGCGTCTGGCTGCCCGTTACTGGGGCAATGGCTATGTGACGGAAGCGGCAGAAGCGCTTCTCGATTTCGCCTTCGTGGAGAAGGACATCAAGGCCGTCGTCTCGTTCGCCGTAGCGGACAATAACCGCTCGACGGCTGTCATGAAGCGCCTTGGAATGCATCGGGCGGCCGGCATGGATTTCGACCATCCGCGCGTGCCGGAGACGCATCCCCACCTCAAGCGCCATGTCGTCTATGCAATGACACCGGAGGAATGGACAAGGCGGAACGCCCGCCTTGTCGAGAAAGCCTGAACTCTCAGGCTATTCCAGCGGAAGTGCCACGAACCGCAGGTTTCCGGTCTTGTCGGCCACCATGACATGCGCGTTGCGGCGGCCTTCCTTCTTCAGCACGTCGAAGCGCTTGGCGACCTCACCCGGGTTCTCGACGAAGTCCTGGGCGATTTCGACCACCACGTCGCCGGCCTTGAAGCCCTTGGCAGCGGCAACCGAACCAGCCTTCACCTCGGACACCACCACGCCCTCGACGCTTTCCGCGATCCCGAACGTCTTGCGGTGCGCCTCATCCAGCACGCTCAGCGTCATGCCGTAAACCGTGACGGGCTCGCTGCTTTTCTCGCCGGCGTCCGGGGAGCCGCTGTCATTCTTGCCCTGGTCATCCGGGGACTGATCGTCAGGGCTTTGTGCGTCTGGCGACTGTCCATCGGGTGCTGCCGGCTCATCGCCATCTGCGGCATCGGCCGTATCATCGAGTTGCCCGAGCGTGATGCGAACGGTCTGCTCCTTGCCGTCGCGCAGCAACCGCACCTCGACATTCTTGCCCACAGGGCTTTCGGCAACAATCCGCGGCAGATCGCGCATCGAACTGACCGACTGTCCGTCGAAGGCGAGCACGACATCGCCCGACTTGATTTCACCGTTCTTGATCGGACCGTTTTCAACGACGCCGGAAACCAGGGCTCCACGGGCCTTGTCGAGCCCCAGGCTCGCTGCAATATCGTCGGTGACCGGCTGGATGCGGACACCGAGCCAGCCGCGGCGGGTCTCGCCGAACTCGATCAGCTGATGGACGATGTTTTCCGCAAGTTCTGTCGGGACGGCAAAGCCGATCCCGATCGAGCCGCCGGAGGGCGAAATGATCGCCGTGTTGATCCCGATGACCTCGCCGCGCATGTTGAACAGCGGTCCGCCGGAATTGCCCTTGTTGATCGCCGCATCCGTCTGAATGAAGTTGTCGTAGGGCCCTGCATTGATGTTTCTGCCGCGTGCGGACACGATGCCGAGCGTCACCGAGCCGCCAAGACCGAACGGATTGCCGATCGCCATGACCCAGTCGCCGATCCGGATCTTCTTGGAGTCACCGAAGGGAACGGCCTTGAGCGGCGTCTTGGACTCGACCTTCAGCACGGAGAGGTCGGTTTTTGTGTCGGTGCCGACCAGGCGAGCCTTCAGCTTGCGGCCATCCGGGAAGATCACCTCGATATCGTCGGCGCCTTCGATAACGTGGTTGTTCGTCACCACGTAGCCGGAGGAATCAATCACGAAGCCGGAGCCGAGCGAAGACACCTTCTGGTTTCCGCCCTGATTGTCCTTGTCGTCGAAAAAGTCGTCGAAGAATTCCTGGAAGGGTGAACCCTCCTGGATCTGCGGCTGCGGGCCGGCACCCTGGTCCTTGACGCTCTGCGACGTCGAGATGTTGACGACGGCGTCGAGCAGACCTTCCGCCAGATCGGAGATCGGCGCTGGACCGGCGGGCACTGCGGACTGGCTGACCGGAGGTGGCGGATTGAACTTGTTGCCGACTGGCGCTGGTGGCGCGGGCAGCATGCCGCCGGGCTGAGTGGCCGGCTGGCTGTTAGCCTGTGGAGCCGGCGCCTGTCCCGGAGGTGCCGGGGCTTCCCCCTGCGGAGCGGGCGCCTGTCCCTGAGGCGCTGGCGCCTGTGGCCGAGGGGCCGGGGCCTGGACCTGCTGCGGCTGGGCCGGGCTTTGCGCCAGTGCCTGAAGCGGACTGACCATGACGGCAACCACTAGACCGAGGCTCACGGAACCCTTCAAGGACGATAGTTTCGAATGGCCCATTGGCATCCTCGTTTTCTGTCACGGTGTCTGCCGCGGCAGAAAAGCATCCGTGCAACCCACAACGTTACGCATTGATAACTCGCGCCCCGTTCTGAAGAAAGCATAGGGCGGAATAACGGCCGGGAAAATTACCTTTTCGTGAAACCGCGACCATCAGCGAACATGGATGTGGATGACGGGTGAAAAGGGCAGTTGCGAAAAGGGCGGCCATGACAGGCCGCCCTTTTCTTGAGTGCTTAGTTCGTCGGTTGCGCCGGTGCCGGCTGGGCTGGCGTCGGCTGGGCCGGTGCAGGCCGTCCCGCTGCAGGCGGCGTTACCACGCCGTCCGACGAGTTGAAGAACCGGAAGAACTGTGAATCAGGCGAAAGCACCAGGGTCGTATCCTTCCCGGCCATCGAGGCGACATAGGCGCGCATCGACCGGTAGAACTGGAAGAACGACGGATCACGCTGGAACGCTTCACCGAAGATGCGGTTACGCTCGGCATCGCCCTGACCTCGGATGATCTCCGAATCGCGCTGCGCTTCCGAGACGAACTCGACAACCTGGCGGTCGGCGATAGCACGGCGACGCTGGCCTTCTTCGCTACCACGGGCGCGGATGAGTTCCGCTTCCGCCAGACGCTCGGCACGCATGCGCGCAAACGTCTGCTGCGAGACTTCCTGCGTCAGATCCGTACGGCGGATGCGAACATCCTGGATCTTGACGCCAAGCGTTTCGGCGGCAACGTCGAGATCACGCTTGACCTCGGTCATCATCGACGCACGCTCTTCGGACAGCGCCTCGGTAAAGCTGCGCAGACCGTAGACGCGGCGCAGACCGGCGTCGAGACGCGTGCTGATACGCGATTCGGCAGACACGCGATCGCCCGAAACCGCTTCCCGGAAACGCTGCGGGTTTTCGATCCGGTAGATCACGAATGCGTCGACTTCATAGAAGGCACCGCCGCGGACCTGAACGCGGATATTGTCGAGATCCAGGCGAAGTGCGCGGTCCTCGATATACTGAACGCGATCAGCGTCGGCAAAGGCGAAGGGAAGCTTGAAATAGATCCCCGGCTCGTTCTTCACGCTCTGGATTTCACCGAAGCGAAGCACGAGCGCCTGCTGCCGTTCGTTGACGACGAAGACCGACGAGTAGACGAGGAAAAGGAGAACGGCGAGACCGATCAGGAAAGCGGGCAATTTGTTCGAGATCATCAGTTGCCCCCCTGTGCGGCTGCCGGCCGGTTGATTTCATTGAGCGGCAGATAAGGGACGACGTTCTGACCCTGCTCGATGATGACCTTGTTGGAGTTCTTCAGAACGTTCTCCATGGTCTCGATGAAGATGCGTTCGCGCGTCACGTCCGGTGCGTTCACATATTGGTCGTAGATCGACACGAAGCGCTGCGCTTCACCCTGAGCTTCGTTGACCGTCTGGTCACGATAGGCGGACGCTTCTTCGCGGACCTGCGCGGCCTGACCGCGGGCGCCACCAAGCTTCTGGTTGGCGTAGCGATTGGCTTCCTCGACGATACGGTCTTCGTCCTGCTCGGCGCGCTGAACCTCTTCGAACGCGTCTGCCACTTCACGCGGCGGCGCTGCATCTTCGATCGGCACGGCGTTGATGGCAATGCCTGCGCCGTAACGGTCCATCGTGCCCTGAATGATGTCGCGCACCTGCGTCGACATGCCTTCACGAGCGTCGCGGAAAATATCCTGAGCCGGACGGCGTCCGACGACTTCGCGCATGGCGCTGTCTGCAACCTGCTGCAGCGTCTGGGCCGGGGCTTCGACGTTGAAGAGATAGGCGCGTGGATCGGTGACGGTGAAGAGGACCGAAAACTGGACGTTGACGATATTCTGGTCGCCGGTCAGCATCCATCCGGCATTCGAATTGGTGGCACTGCTGCGCGCACCGATATTCTGCTGCTGCTCGGTGACCTTGACGATCTCCACCGTTTCGAACGGCCAGAGATGGAAGTGAAGGCCCGGCATGGACAGTTCTTCCTTGGGCTTTCCAAACCGAAGTTCGACGCCCCGCTCGTCCGGCTGAACCGTATAGATCGATTCGAATGCCAGGAATGCGAGAACGGCCAGAAAGACGACCGCGACTGCTCCGCCGTTGAAACCACCAGGCATAAAACCCTTCAGCCGGTCTTGGCTGCGCCGCAGGATGTCTTCGAGGTCAGGCGGTCCGCCATTTCCCCCTCCGCCACCACCGCCGCCGCGCGGACGGTTCGGGCCTTGTCCCCAAGGTCCTTGATTGTTACCGCCGCCGCCGCCGCCCCATGGGCCGCCGCCGCCATTCTGATTGCTCCAGGGCATCAAAACCTCTTTGTTAGTGCTACTCCCTAACCGGTCGCCTGTCCGAGCCGCCTGAAATGCAGCAGCTCGCGGTCCGTGCCCCCGGTCATGCCGTTATAAGTATCGGAAGAGCCGCTTTCAACGCAGCTTCAATAACTTCCCGGTGTTCGGTAACGAATTATGTCACTTTGGCATCGATCGGCGGCTGTAGACAGCAAAACGGGTGGCAAAGCTGTCGCGCTCGCCGGCCGGGACGAAGATCTCCTCGATCTTTTCGTACACGGTTGGATCGATTGCTGGAAACATCGTATCACCGTCTGCAATATCCGCTTCCACATGGGTCACGTAAAGTCGGTCTGCCAGATCGATTGCTTTCGCGTAGATTTCGCCGCCTCCGAGAATGCCGACCTCTCCGGCACCGGTCGCTGCAGCGATCTCCCTCGCCCTAGATATCGCCTGCTCGAGGGACGCCGCCGTCTCCACACCCTCGACCGAGAGATCGCGATTGCGGGTGACCACGACATGCGGGCGGCCGGGCAGCGGCTTGCCGCCGAAGCTGTCGAGCGTCTTTCGCCCTACCACCATCGGCTTGCCGAGCGTCATCGCCTTGAAACGTTTGAGGTCGGTCGACAATCGCCACGGCATGTCGCCATCTCTGCCGATGACATTGTTGCGCGACACCGCGACGAAGATTGCGACCGGAACCGCCATCAGACTGCAATCGGTGCTTTGATGCTGGGATCAGCGACGTAATTCTCCAGCGCAAAATCCTCAAAGCGGAAGGAGAAGATGTCCTTCACATCAAGATTGATGCGCAGTGTCGGCAGCGGCTTCGGCTCGCGCGTCATCTGCAGCCGCGCCTGTTCGAAATGATCCGAATAGATATGCGCGTCGCCAAGCGTATGCACGAAATCGCCAAGCTTCAGCCCGGTCACCTGCGCCACCATCATGGTCAGGAGCGCGTAAGAGGCGATGTTGAACGGAACCCCCAAAAATATGTCCGCCGACCGCTGGTAGAGCTGACACGACAGCCGCCCCTCCGACACGTAGAACTGGAACAGGCAATGGCAGGGCGGCAGCGCCATGTCGTCAACCTGTGCAGGATTCCAGGCTGTGACGATGTGCCGGCGCGAGTTCGGGTTGACCTTCAGGTTCTCGATCAGGTTGGCGATCTGATCCACATGACCGCCATCAGGCGTCGGCCATGAGCGCCACTGATATCCGTAAACCGGACCGAGATCGCCTTTTTCGTCCGCCCATTCATCCCAGATGGAGACACCATTCTCCTTGAGATAGGCAATGTTCGTGTCGCCCTTCAGAAACCACAAGAGCTCATGGATGATCGAGCGCAGATGCAGCTTCTTGGTGGTGAGGACCGGAAAACCCTCGTTCAGATCGAATCGCATCTGATAGCCGAAGACCGAGCGGGTACCGGTCCCGGTGCGGTCGCCGCGGTCGGCGCCAGTCTCCATCACGTGCCGGAGAAGGTCGAGATACTGCTTCATAGGTCTTCCGCCGATTGGTCGAGATCGTCCTACATAATAGCACGAAGCCTACTCACCAATCACCTCCCCGTCACCGGCGCGGCTTTTCCAAGCTTTTCACGTTGATGATAGGAATATGACGAGACCTCTTTTCATCCGGTTCGCAAACCCCTATATCACTCGTGCCGGACTTCGGTTCGGATATGGCGATAAACGGTCGATGAAATAAGCCTATTGGACCCGGGGGCGGTACCCGGCGCCTCCACCACAAACCGGTCGGTCAATCTGGACCGGCTTGTGATGGGGGCGAAATAGGATCGACAAGGGTGTAAAGATCGAACTTTTGCTCGGCATGATACCGCCGTTATCGGGTCACAAGTGTAGTTGCAAATGACAACAACGCTAAGGGTTACGCTCTCGCTGCCTAATGGCGGTGCGGGAAACCCGAACTAAGTCCTTACGGTTAGCCCCGTAAGGCGGGGTCCGGAGGCACCTGGCAACAGAAGCCTTCACCTTCGCTCCCCGGTGGAATATCATGACATGACTCGACGCCGAAGCGGACTTCCCCGCGGGCGCGTCTCGTGACATAAGCGGCGTTTGAAGAGCAATAGAAAGACAGGATCGCATGGGGCAGGATCACATCCGCTACGATATTCTGGCACAGGACGCACTCCGCGGCGTTATCCGCAAGGTTTTGTCCGAGGTCGCGGCAACCGGCAGACTGCCGGGTGACCACCACTTCTTCATCACATTCCTGACCGGCGCACCCGGGGTACGAATCTCTCCGGCGCTGAAGTCGAAATATCCGGAACAGATGACGATCGTCGTCCAGCACCAGTTCTGGGACCTCAAGATCACCGATACGCTTTTTGAAATCGGCCTGTCGTTTAACGATACGCCGGAACGCCTGGTCATCCCGTTCAACACGATCCGCGGCTTCTACGACCCGTCCGTGAATTTCGAACTCGAGTTCGAAGTGCCGATGGTCGAGGAAGGCGAAGTTTCCGCCGAGATCACCGCGATCCCGGTCGATACCACGCCAAAGGTTGTGGATGCGGATGCCGCCACCGGCGAGGACAAGAAGGAAGGCTCCGTCGTCTCCCTCGATTCGTTCCGCAAGAAGCAGTAGGCAGACACGATGTGCGCCGAGATCGTCAACCTTCGGCAGTTTCGCAAAGGCAAGGCGCGTTCGCAAAAGGACGCGGCTGCCGAACAGAACCGCATCAGCTTTGGCCGCACCAAGAGTGAAAAGCAGCTGACGACGGCCCTCAACGAAAAAGCGGGGAAAACCCTCGATCAGGGTAAGCTCGAAAAGCCTTCTCCGGAAACGGACGAACGGCGTTAAGGCTTCGTTAGGCTGACTCATGGCAACGGCTTGACCGTGCGCATGCGACATCCTCAATTGCGCTCCATCAATCACCATGAGGGTGACGGGGCCTACACTTGATCCGAAAACATTCTGCGACCCTGCACGGTCATCGAACGAGTTTTTCGCTGGAAGATGAATTCTGGCATGAACTGAAATCCATTGCTGCCAAACGCGGCATCAGTCTGGCCGCCTTGATCGCCGAGGTCGACGACGGTCGTTCGGAAGACAACAATCTTTCCTCTGCACTCCGCCTGCATGTGCTGCGCTGGTTCAAAACCTCGCTGGCAGACTGTCTTGCCGGGCTGCCAGCCAGGCGCTGACGGTCAGCGTCCTCCCGCCCCCCACATTTGCTCTGATCAGCGTGCCGCCGCACTCACGGCTGCACGCCCGGCAAACTGGGGTTTGAGGAGCGACCCGTACCCGAAGGCTGCTCCTGGAAAAGGTCGCCGGCGGGTGGCATCGTGAACGGCGCCGATGGCTGCTGGTTCTGCCTTTGGATTTCCCGTTGCCGCTCCTGCTGGAGCCGGGCTGCTTCAGCGCGCCTTGCTGCCTCCTGCCGTTCGGCTTCCTGGCTTCTGCGTTCTGCCTCCGCCGCCTCCTGGCGTGCCCGCTCCTCGGCCTCTGCCTTCACGCGTGCCGCCTCCCGTTCCACGCCACGGAACGTGTAGAGCGCGACTTCGCGGCGCAGCCGCTGTTTCTCGAGCACGCTTGCCTGCAGCGTCTCGACGCGGCGGCGTTCCTGTTCGAAGGCCCGCAGTGACAGGAAGTTTGCCATTGCGGCCATATCGATGCGCTGTTCCGGCTGCTCGAGCGATCCGGAATAACCGAGCGTGACAGTCGGTTCTCCGCCCGCCACAGCCTCTTCACCCGCATCGTAACGGACCGACAGCCCGGCATCGATGCGGCCATCGACAAAGTCGAGCACGCCCTCAGCCGAGACCTGTGCGGGGCCGGCCGTTGCCGTAAAATTCTGAACCCGTGCCGCGCCGCCGGTAATCGTCATCGGAATGGTGACGGACCCGAGCCGGGTCGTCCCTTTCAGGACCTCAGTTGTCACGATCGGGCGAACCACTGCCTCGTTGACCTCGCCCTGCAGCTTGTCGGCACCGGCAAGTATCGGCGCGAGCGCATCCGGATTGATCCCGGCAATCTCGAAATCCTTGAGGCGCATCTCGCCGGAGCCGCTGACGCCATGCATGAGTTCGTCCATGCTCTTGCCAGTCGCCTCGATGCTGACAGTGCTGTCCAGCTTGCCCGTCGCGACCGGTGTGCCGCCCTTTTGCCAGACGAGCGGTGCGAGATCGGCGTTTTCGACCTGCAGCTTTGCCTGGACGATGCCGGTCGCATCGCCGTTCGACATCATCAGCCGTCCGGACAGATTTCCGCCCTGCCAGGTACCGGAGGCGTTGTCGATCGTCAGCCCACCGGCTTTGCCGTTCACCCTGCCCGAAAAACCGGTAATTGTTCCAAGCGCATCCGCCCGGAGCGTTTTTGCCGACAGATTGATGCCGACATCCGTCGATCCAATCAGCGGCGTGGCGAACGGCGTCTTTGATGGGGCGCCTGTCACGCCATTCTCCATCGGCCCGAATACCGCCTCGCCCATCCAGGCAAGATCGATCGTGTCGACAGACATGTCGCCGGTAACAGGCAGGCCGGGAGCGCGGCGATCGGCGGATAGCGATCCACCGACAGTGTTTCCGGCAAGATCGCCACTGAGGCCAGAGACTTTCACGGCATCTGCCGAAAGCTCGACATCGGCTGCGAGATTGACAGGCAGTCCGCTGCCGAACTGCGGCAGGCTGACACCGGTGACCAGCAGATAGGGCTCGATATCGGCGCTCTTGAGCGACACCCGCGCCCGCCCTTCGCCAAATCCGGCATTCTGGATATTCACGTCGCCGGCCATCAGCAGCGACGTCTTGGGCGTCGTGAAGCTCAGTTCGGTGGTGGCCGCGTGCTGTTCCTTTTGCTGCAATGTCAGCGCCAACCGTCCCGCGCCGTCACCATCGAAAGGCAAGGGATCGAGACCGGCTTGACCCAGCAGGACCGTCGCCTTCGGGTTGGCAAGCGATGCAGACAGCGTCATCGCGTTGCCTGCCGTGAGATCGAAGATGCCGGGCAGCTTCAGATCCGCATCGACCGTGCTGCCATTCGCCTTGCCGCGCAGCTTGATATTGGCACCGCCAAGACCGCTGCCGCCGAGCGAAATATCGGCGATCAGGTCCGAATCCGCATACCAGCTGCCGTTGCGGGCCAACCGGTCGAGCAACGGATGATGCGGCAGCCGATCCCGCAGCATGGTGATGAAAGACGTGGGGTCCGGTGAACGGAAGCTGACCGACCCGGTCCCGGCGTAGGAAACCAGCGAGCCCTCGACCCTGCCTTTGGCGGACAGGGTGGCGCCCTCGATATCTCCGACAGTCAGCCGCTCCAGCGACAACACGCCCTCGGCCACGCTGAACGCGGTATCGACCTTGGTTGCGACGACGCCTAGAGCCGTCAGCCGGTCGGCCTTGAGGCTTGCTGCGACCCGGTGGTCGAGCACATCCTGACCGGCATCGTCGTCGGTGACCAGCGAAGCGAGCGCGCGCATCGCGTCGATATCGATCTCGTTGCCGGCAAGCGCCATGGAAAGGCTTGGTGGCTGGCCGTTCGGCGACTGGCGCTCCAGCCTTCCTTTTAGCGTTGCAGGCCCTATCCCAAGTTCCAGAGCTTCGAACCGCTGAAGTTCCGGCGTGAGGTTCACCTTGGCCGAGAAGCCGGCGTTTTTCAGCTGCCTTATCGCAGGATCAACGCTGCCGGACAGCCAGTCGGCAAGCCCGGAGGGCTGTGTCGATGCAACCAGCATGTCGCCGACAAACGCGGTTCGGTTTGCAAGGTTGAGATTTCCCTTGGCCTCCAGCTGGGTGCGGCCCGGCAGGGTGGCAGTCACGTTGTCGACGGCCCAGCCGCGCCCGGCCGGTCTAACGTCGAGATGGATGTCGCGGATCGTTGTGTCGTTGAAGACGATTGCCGGCAGCTTGAGGTTGACCCTTCCTGGCACCTGCGGGATCGGGATCGATGCCACCATCTGCACGAAGGCATTCAGGCGGCGCTGCGCGGACGCGGCCGGATTGCGACCGGTCTTAGCCTGGGGACCGTCGCTCAGCCGGTTGACGTCGATCTGCTGGCCATCGGCCGTCAGCAGGAATTCCGGCTTCGGCCCGGTATCAAGCGTTGCCTCGCCGGTGACGATGTAAGGGTTTTCCTTCGGACCGACTTCGACCCGGTATTGCGGAATGCGGGCGCGCTCGCCGGTCAGCTCGAAATCGCCCGAGACACGCGGACCGGGCGGCGGCGCCTTGACCGGCTCGGACTCGTCTTCTTCCTGCAGGAAGGCAAGGTTGAACTTGCCGTTGTAGCTGGGCTTGTTGTCCACTGCGGCAAGTTCGCCATCGAAATCGACCACGACCGGATGGGCATCCGGCCAGACGCGAAGCCGCAATGGAATCTGCCGTCCCTCGGCGGCGGCTTCACCGCTTGTCAGGCTGAAGCGGGCCTCCTGGCCATCCAGCACCGCATTGCCCTCGCCCCGCCATGGCCCGGCAAGTGTCCCCGCCGACAGGTCGGTGGACAGTCCGGTCATGTGGCGGACCTGGCCGTTGCGATCGTCGATGATCTCGATTTCGCCACCCATGATATGGACGTCTTCGAGAATGACGCTGCGGGCCGCAATCGTCGGGCGACTGCCGCGCAGCCATTCGAACGTGCCGTCCTTCAGGATGCGGAAACGCACCTTCGGCTTGTCGATGCGCATATCGAAAATGCGTGCCTCGCCGGAGAGAAACGGCGCGAGTTCCATATCCATCGAGAATTGCGCCACCTGCACGAGCGGCTGGCCATCGACGTCCTGGCCGACGCGCACGTCATGCAGTGTAACCGACGGAAATGGGAGGATCCGCGCATCGACGGAGCCGTGGACGGCGACCTTCTTGCCGAGCAGACGGCTGGCCTGATCCTCGAAAGCGACGCGGAAGCTCGACCAGTCGACAAAGAACGGCACCAGCAGCGCCGCAAACAGCGCCGCCACGACCAATCCGCCCAAAGCCAACATGATGCGTCCGAGCACCGGCCTATCTCCCTGTTTCTACGGCAAGAGTAGTTCCACGCGCCGGACTGGCAAGTCAATCATTGGGGAGTGTTATTCCGCGATGCGGAAGATCTTTCCCGGATTGAAGAGGTTTTGCGGATCAAAGCCTTTCTTGATCGACCGCATCAGCTCGACGGCACCGCCCAGTTCCTCGTCGAGATAGGACATCTTGCCCTGCCCGACGCCGTGTTCGCCGGTGCAGGTTCCATCCATCGCGAGAGCACGACGGCTCAGGCGTCCCGTAAACGCCTCGACATTGGCAACGGAAGCCGGATCCTTGTCGTCGAAAAGCACGAGGACATGGAAATTGCCATCGCCCGCATGGCCGACGATCGGTGCCAGAAGCCCCGCATCGCGAATATCGGCCTGGGTCTCGGCCACGCATTCCGCCAGCCGCGAAATCGGCACGCAGACATCGGTGGAGAGCCCATTCAGCGACGGATCGAGCGCGCGGCCGGCCCAGTAGGCATTGTGGCGGGCGTTCCACAGCTTGGTGCGCTCTTCGGCATTGGCAGTCCAATGGAACTCGTCACCACCACAGTCGGACGCGATCTCGGCGAACTGTTCCGACTGGATGCGAACCGTCTCCTCGGTACCATGGAATTCGAGAAACAATGTCGGCTTTTCCGGGTAGGATAGGCCCGAATAGGCATTGCAGGCGCGGATCTGCACGTCGTCGAGAAGCTCGATACGCGCAACCGGAATGCCCATCTGAATGGTCATGATGACGGCATCGCAGGCTGCCTCGACGCTCGGGAAGGCGCAGACGCCGCCGCCGATCTTTTCCGGAATGCCCTGAAGCTTCAGCGTCACCGACGTGATCACGCCGAGCGTACCCTCTGAGCCCACGAAAAGCCGGGTCAGATCGTAGCCGGCCGAGGATTTGCGGGCGCGACGCGCGGTGCGGATCTCTTCGCCATCGGCGGTCACGACGGTCAGTGCCAGGACATTGTCCTTCATCGTGCCGTAACGCACCGCGTTGGTACCGGACGCACGGGTCGACGCCATGCCGCCGATCGTTGCGTTGGCACCGGGATCGATCGGAAAGAACAGGCCGGTATCGCGCAGTTCGCGGTTCAGCTCCTCACGCGTCATCCCCGGCTCGACGGTGACGTCGAGATCTTCAGGGCTGATGCGAAGGACCTTGTTCATGCGGCTGAAATCGATCGAAATGCCGCCGGACGGCGCATTGATCTGTCCTTCAAGCGAGGAACCGACGCCAAACGGGATCATCGGAACCCGATGCTCGCCGCACACCTTCACCACGGTCTTCACGTCGTCGCTCGTCTCGACGAACACGACGCCATCGGGAAGCTGGCCCGGAAGATAGGTGGTCGTGTGGGCATGCTGTTCGCGGAACGACTGGCCGGTCTGGAACCGCTCGCCGAAAGCCTGTTTCAAGATACCGAGGACCGCGGCAATGCCCTCCTCGTTCCGTTGGCCTGCCTTCACGTCGCGAATTGCCATGCTACGTCTCCTCAAGATGCTAGGGCTTGGTTAGGAGACACGGCAAGGTTTGTCCAGAACGAACAATCCCGCATCGGTACGGTAGCTTATCGCGCGAAGCGGCGAGCCCCGGCGACACAGAGGATGACGGCAAATGTCACGACGATCATCATCGGGCTGATGCTTTCACCGAGCAGCAGGGCGGCAAGCACGAGGCCGAAGAATGGCTGCGTCAGCTGCAACTGGCCGACTGCCGCAATGCCACCCTGCGCCAGCCCGCGATACCAGAAGATGAAGCCGATCAGCATGCTGAAAAGCGAGACATAGCCGAGGCCAAGCCATGCCGGCATGCGGATTGCGGAGAAATCCGGCGGCAGTTGCGTAACCGTGATGACGATCATGACAGGCAGCGACAGAACAAGCGCCCAGCAGATCACCTGCCATCCCCCGAGCGTCCGCGACAGGCGGCCACCTTCCGCATAACCGAGGCCGCAGACGAGAACCGCGGCAAGCATCATGCCGTCGCCATAGGGTGACGCCATCACACCTTGCGACAGCGCAAAACCGGCAACGCACGAGCTTCCGGCAATCGCGAAGATCCAGAATGCCCGCCTCGGTCTCTCGCCACCGCGAAGAACCGCAAAGCATGCCGTCGCCAAAGGAAGCAGACCGATGAAGACGATCGAATGGGCCGATGTCACGTGCTGGAGTGCCAGCGCAGTGAGAAGCGGAAAGCCCACCACGACGCCGAGAGCGATGACGACAAGAGACACGAGGTCGCGGCGCGACGGCCATTTTTCCCGAAAGACAAGGAGAATGCAGAGTGCGAGGATGCCGGCAATCGCGGCGCGGGCAACGGTTAGAAAAACCGGATCAAACTGCATGACGGCAATACGGGTCGCGGGCAGCGATCCGCTGAAGATGATCACACCGATCATGCCGTTGATCCAACCTGAAAGCGAACGATCCATACCCTTGCATACCCCTCACCGAAATCCTTTGACGCTTATGCGCGCAAGCCTCTGGCAGCGACAGCTACACTCAGGTACGATTTGACAAAACTGTAATGGTGCATGAGGCAGTACGGATGGACTTTGGAACGCAAGGTGGGCAGAAGGTCGCAATGGTCGTTGCGACCATCCGGCAACGGATTTCCGGGCGGAGCCTCGTGCCCGGGGCAAAGCTTCCCTCCGTGCGAAGCCTCGCGGCAACTTTGAAAGTGTCCACCTCCACGATCGTCGATGCGTATGACCGGCTGGCGGCGGAGGGCGTGATCACCTCCCGCCCCGGCTCGGGCTTTTACGTTGCCAACCAGACGGCACCGTTGTCGCTCGCGCAGATCGGCCCGAAGCTCGACCGCGCCGTTGATCCCTTGTGGGTGTCACGGCAATCGCTCGATGTCCGGCGCGATGGCCTCACGCCTGGTTGTGGCTGGCTACCGCCATCCTGGTTACCGGACGAGACCCTGCGGCGATCGCTTCGCACGCTTTCCCGCGGCGATACGGCAGCACTTACGGACTACGGTTCTCCGCTCGGCCTGACACCGCTTCGAAGCCTGATTGCGCGCAGAATGGGAGAGCGCGGCATCGAGGCTTCGCCCGACCAGATCGTGCTGACCGATTCCGGCACCCAGGCGATCGACCTTCTCTGCCGGTTCCTGATCGAGCCCGGAGACACCGTGCTTGTGGACGACCCGTGCTACTTCAATTTCCAGGCGATCCTGCGCGCCCATCGCGCCCGGATCGTCGGCGTGCCCTATACGCCAAGCGGGCCCGATCTCGACGCTTTCGCAAACGTCCTCGCCGAACACCGCCCTCGCCTCTACATCACCAATTCGGCGGTCCACAATCCGACCGGGGCGACGCTTAGTCCCGTCACCGCGCATCGCGTCCTGAAACTAGCCGAACAGTTCGGCCTGACGATCGTCGAGGACGATATCTTTGCGGATTTCGAGCACACCCCGGCACCGAGGCTGGCCGCCTTCGACGGTCTGGACCGGGTCATTCATATCGGCAGCTTTTCAAAAACGCTGTCCGCTTCGGTCCGCTGCGGCTTCATCGCCACCAAGCGGGACTGGATCGAAGGTCTGACGGACCTCAAGATCGCGACCTCGTTCGGCGGACCGTCGCTTGCGTCCGAACTGGTCTACCAGGCGCTGAGCGATGCCAGCTACCGAAAGCATCTGGACACGATAAGGGGGCGGCTCGCCGGCGCAAGGGTCGAGGTATCGGGACGGCTGAAGGCGATCGGGATCGTGCCGTGGATCGAGCCGCAGGCAGGCATGTTTCTGTGGTGCCGGCTGCCCGATGGTCTCGATTCCGCCGACGTCGCGCGGGCGGCATTGAAGCACAACATCGTCCTCGCCCCGGGCAATGTCTTCAGCCCGTCGCAATCAGCGACGTGCTCCATGCGCTTCAACGTGTCGCAATCGCTCGATGGCCGGATCTACGACGTCCTGAAGCAGATTTTCGCCGACATGCGAAACCCCGAAACCGTTGCCTGAAGGCAAGCCCTTACTCGGCTGCCATCAGCTGCTGCTCTTTCGTATCGTTGGCGCGTCCCTTGCGGGCGCTTTCCAGCTCGTCCTGCAGACGCTGTTCCTCGTGCACCTGTGGCTTGGAGAAACGGGCGATCAACAAGTATGCGACGGGGGTGATGTAGAGCGTCACCATGGTTGCCATGCCGAGGCCACCGACGATCACCCAGCCGAGCGCGATACGGGCTTCGGCACCGGCGCCCTTGGCAAGAACCAGAGGCACGCCGCCGATCACGGTGGCGATCATCGTCATCATCACCGGTCGAAGACGGATAGCGCACGCCCGTTCGATCGCCTCGCGGCAGGACGCGCCCTCGTTGCGCAGATGGTTGGCGAACTCGACGATCAGAATGCCGTTTTTCGCCATGACCCCGACAAGCAGCACAAGCCCGATCTGGCTATAGACGTTGAGACTGGAGCCGGTCAGAACCAAGGCGAAGGCAGCGCAGGCAAGTCCCAGCGGCACCGTGGACATGATGATGATCGAGGACAGGACACTTTCGAACTGCGCCGCAAGCACCAGGAAGATGATGGCGATCGCAAAGCCGAATGTCAGCGCCATGCCGCTCGAGTTTTCCTTGAGTGTCGCAGCCTCTGCCAACGGTATCAGACGTGATCCAGCTGGCAGGAGCGGCTGCGCAAGCTCGGTCGCCGCCTGCACCGCTTGACCGAGCGAGACACCGTCCTTGAGGCTGGCCGAGAAGGAGACTGCCGCAAGCCGCTGTTCGCGGTTGAGCCTCGGCGCCACGGCCCGTTCCTCGAGCGTCGCGACGGTGGAGAGCGGCACCATGCGGCCATCCTTGGCCTTCAGAAAAATGTTCTCGAGATCCGTCGGGTCATCGATCGGACGCGTCGTCGATGTCAGCTTGACCGGCGTCGCCTCGCCGTCGACAAACACGTCCACCACAGATCGGCCTTCGAGAAGAGACTGCAGCGACGTGCCGAGATTGGTGATGTCGATTCCGAGATCCGATGCCCGCTCACGGTTCACCGACACGAAGATCTGGGCCTGTGTCGGCTCGTTGTTGAGACGCGGCGTATCGAACAATCCGCTCGCACGAAGCTGGTCGACCAGTTTCAGCGCGGCGGCCGTCAGCTCTTCATGATTGGTGCCGACCATCGCCATCTGCAACCCGTTGCCGGCACCGCGGATACGCAGACTGTTCTGCTGCGTCGCGAAGGCGCGAAGCGAGGGCACGGTCGCGGTGGCCGCGTTGATATCCCGGACGATATCGGCCTGGCTACGCTCCCGCTCGGACCAAGGCGCGAGGGTCAGAACCATGAAGCCGTTATTGGTGGCGCCACCCTGCCCCGAGATCGAATAGATGTTCTGGATCTCGCCGGACGCCACGAGCGGCTGCAGTTTCTCTTCGATCTGCTGCAGCTTGTCGCGCATATATTGCAGGCTGATGCCTTCGGGCGCCGTCGCCCGCAGCATGACCATGGCCCGGTCTTCCGGTGGGGTGAGTTCGCTCTTGACCGTCTTGAAGGCCATATAGCCGGCACCGCCGAACAGCAGCGCAAAGACGATGACGATCGCCGGCGCGCCAAGGCAGGCATGCAGTGTCACCCGGTAGAAATTGGCAAACAGCGTTCCGAACCGGCCGAGCAGGCCGTCGTTCTTTTCCTGTATCGGCTTGGTCAGCATGCGCGAGGCAAGCATCGGGCAAAGCGTCAGCGCCGTGACCGAAGACAGCGCGACGGCAAATGCCAGAACGAAACCGAACTCGCGGAACAGGCCGCCCATCTGGCCGGGCAGAAACGACAGCGGAATGAATACGGCGGCAAGCGTCGCAGTCGTCGCCAGCACCGCGAAGAAAACCTCCTGCGTGCCGAGAACCGCGGCAGCGCGCGGACCCATCCCTTCCGATCGTCGTCGCACGATGTTTTCGAGAACGACGATCGCGTCATCCACCACAAGGCCGGTCGCGAGCACGATCGCCAGCAGCGTCAGGATGTTGATCGAAAACCCGACGGCATAGATTGCGACCAGCGTACCGATCAGCGCCACCGGCATGGTCAGCGCCGGGATCAGCGTCGCCTTCCAGTCGCGCAGGAAGAGATAGATGACCGCAATGACGATTGTGCCCGACAGCGCCAGCGCGATCTCGACCTCGTGCAGCGCGCCTTCGATGAAGACCGCATCGTCACTGGTGATGGCAATGCGCGTGCCCTCGGGCAACGTCTTCTGGAGATCGGCGACGGCGGCCCGCACACCTTCCGAAATGCTGAGCGTGTTCGATTGCGCCTGGCGCAGCACGCCGAGACCGACGCCCGGAACGCCGTTCGATCGCAGCGCAGTCGTGCCGTCGTCCGGCCCAAGCATCACTGTCGCGACATCGCGCAGCCGGACATTGTTGCCCAGCATGACGTTTTCGAAGTCTTCGGGCTTGGTCAGGCTCGCCGTCGCGCGCACGACAATGTCCTGCGTCGAGGATTCCAGCGAACCGGCGGGCACGTCGAGCGCAGCCGTCGATAGCGCCTCGGAGAGATCTGCAATCGTCAGCCCACGACTGGCAAGCGCCGTCTGGTTCACGTCGACGCGGAAGACCTTTTCCTGATCGCCGTAGAGTTCCACGTCAGCGACGCCGTCAACCGACGCAAGCCGGTCGGACACCTCGTTATCGACGAGAAGCGTCAGGTCTTCCATGGAGAGCGTGTTCGAGGTGACCGCAAGCCGCATGATCGGCTGACTGTCGGAATCGGCCTTGATGATGCGCGGCTCGTCCACGTCGTCAGGCAACTGGCCGGTGACACGACCAAGCGCATCGCGCACGTCGTTGGCGGCCACCGCAAGATCGGCGGTGTCGTTGAATTCCAGCGTGACACGGCTCTGACCGAACTGCGATTCCGACGAAACGGCCTTGAGGCCGGCGACCCGGGCAACCGCGCCCTCGATGATATCGGTCACCTCCTGGTCCATCGTCTGGGCAGAAGCGCCGTCATAGGTGGTGCGGATGGTGATGACCGGCTGGTCCACATCCGGCAACTCGCGCACCTCGACGCCGGCAAGAGCGGCAAGGCCTGCGACGACAAGAAGCGTGTTGAGAACCGCGGCAAGGACCGGCCGCCGCACAAAAAGCGCGGTAAAGCTGTTCTGCTTTCCGGAAGACTGGCCGGACGACCCGTTGTTATTGGCGTTACCGCTGTGGCTGCTGCTCATCGGCTGGCGACCTCCGGCGGCTTTTCACCGGCGATGCGGACGGCACCATTTTCCCGGACCCGTTGCAACCCTTCGGTTGCCACGACATCGCCATCCTTCAGATTGGCCGAGACGAGGATCGCATCGGGATTGCGCTGGATGACCCTCACCCGCTCCTTGACCGATTTGTGATCGACGATATGCCAGACGAACGAGCCTTTCGCATCCCACTGGACTGCAAGCGGATCGACGCTTGGAAAGGTCTCGCCCGGAAACCGCATCGTCACGCCGAAAGACATGCCGGCGCGGAGTTCGTCATCAACATTGGGAATTCTGGCACGAATGCGGATCGTACGGCTTGCAGGATCGACCCTGTTGTCGACGGCCTCGACCGAACCCTCGAAGGTGCGGCCTGGACGCGAGACGGAGGCGGCCTCGACCGGCATGCCAGGCTTGACCTGAACCGCGAAACGCTCCGGCGCCCAGAAATCCACCAGCAGCTCGGTACGGTTGTCGATCGTCACGATATTGCTCGCGGTCGTGACGTTGTCACCGATATTGACCGCGACGATGCCGACGATCCCGTCGATCGGCGCAACGACCGAGCGACGCTTCAGCGCCAGTTCGGCGTTGGTGACCGTCAGCTGCGCCGTTTCGGACGCAATCTGCGCGTCGAGCACGTCGAGGCGGGAGAAGCTCTTGAGGTTCCGGTAAGTATCGGATTTCTCACGCGCACTGCGCAACACCACCTGCGCCTGATCGCGCAGGATGATCTGCTCGTCGTCATCGAGCTGCGCAAGAATCTGGCCCTTTTTGACCATGTCGCCGGATTTGATGAGGATCTCGTTTACGGTGCCCGTCGCCTGCGGCATCACGATAACCGACTGGATCGCCTCGCCGTCACCGATCGCCGACAGTCTGTCGTTGACCACACCGGTTCCGACGGGTCTGGTTGCAACCAACACCACCTGGCTCTCACCGCCGCCCCGCTGCCCGCCGCGCGATGACGAAGCCGGTGCGCCCGCAACCGTTGCGGCCGCCGGCTCGGCGACATCAGGATTGATGGAAATCACCACTCCTGCGGGAACGCCCATCGAAATCAGTGACCGCCCGGCATCTGCCGACAGGTAGACCCAGAGACAGAGCCCTCCGAGCAGTACCGCAACCGACATCAGAAGCTGGTTCCAGATCCGCATTCATTCCTCGCAAGTCTATCGATAAGTGGTGCAAGTATCCCCGTTTCGCGCCCAACTGGCAAGGTCGAGGAACCTACCTTACTGTTTTGTAACATCACGCGATTTCACGGATGTGTCAGAGCTTCAACGACACGGATCCGGACGATTCCTAGGGGAAACATAGGAATGAAAAGAGAACATCGGCTGGTCTTTCGAGCCCGAATCACTACATTGGCCCGATGAGTAACAGTTACGACGACATCCCCTTCTTCGATGAGGAGCTGGAGCCCGCCCCCCGCAAGGCGCGAGGCGAAGACCAATCGGATCAGCGCCCGGTGCCGGCATCGGCTGGCAACCATGGTTCGGCTCCCGTTCCTGCTGGTGGTTCCGGTGGTGCCTCTGGTGGTTTGGGGATCGCGGCACGGGCCATGGCGGCGCGCGGCGGCAACCGGCCGTCGCCTGACTATATGACCGGCCTCAACCCGGAGCAGCGCGAAGCGGTCGAGACTTTGGATGGTCCCGTATTGGTGCTTGCCGGCGCTGGAACCGGCAAGACGCGGGTGCTCACCACCCGCATCGCCCATCTGTTGGAAACCGGCCGCGCCTATCCGAGCCAGATCCTGGCCGTGACCTTCACCAACAAGGCGGCGCGCGAGATGAAGGAGCGCATCGGCGTTCTCGTCGGCGGCGCCGTCGAAGGCATGCCGTGGCTCGGCACGTTTCACTCGATCGGCGTCAAACTGCTGCGGCGCCATTCGGAGCTGGTCGGCCTCCGATCCGATTTCACCATCTTAGACACCGACGACGTCGTGCGCCTGATCAAGCAGCTCATCCAGGCGGAAGGTCTGGACGACAAGCGCTGGCCGGCCAAGCAGTTCGCCGGCATGATCGATGGCTGGAAGAACAAGGGCCTGTTGCCGCCCGACATTCCGGAAGGCGACGCCCGAGCTTTTGCCAACGGCAAGGGCCGCGAACTCTATGCCGCCTATCAGGCCCGCCTGCGCACGCTCAACGCCTGCGATTTCGGCGACCTTTTACTGCACCCGATCGCCCTGTTCCGCAAGGCACCGGATCTGCTCAAGGAGTATCACCAGCGGTTCCGCTATATCCTCGTCGACGAGTATCAGGACACCAATACGGCCCAGTATATGTGGCTGCGTCTGCTCGCTCAGCGTCCGAAGGACGTGCCGCAAAACGTCTGCTGCGTCGGCGACGACGACCAGTCGATCTATGGTTGGCGCGGTGCCGAAGTGGAAAACATCCTTCGCTTCGACAAGGATTTCCCGGGCGCCAAGGTCATCAAGCTTGAGCGCAACTACCGCTCGACAGAGCACATCCTCGGCGCTGCCGGCCATCTGATCGCCCATAACGAAGGACGCCTCGGCAAGACGCTGTTCACCGACCGGGTCGATCCCGAAGATGAAAAGGTCATCGTCCACGCCGCCTGGGATAGCGAAGAGGAAGCCCGTGCCGTCGGTGAGGAGATCGAGCGGCTGCAGCGCGGCGATGGTCGCAGCGATGCCAAGAAACACGCGCTGAACGACATGGCGATCCTGGTGCGCGCCTCGTTTCAGATGCGCGAGTTCGAAGACCGGTTCGTGACGCTCGGCCTCAACTACCGCGTCATCGGCGGCCCGCGCTTTTACGAGCGGCTCGAGATCCGCGATGCGATGGCCTATTTCCGCATGGTCTGCCAGCCGGCCGACGACCTTGCCTTTGAGCGCATCGTCAACACACCAAAGCGCGGCCTCGGCGACACGACGATCCGCTACCTGCATGACAGCGCCCGCGCCCGCGATGTGCCCATGCTTCAGGCCGCAAGCGAAATGATCGAGACCGACGAGCTGAAGCCGAAGGCCCGCAAGGCCCTGTTCGATGTCGTGCAGAATTTCCGCAACTGGCAGGGACGTCTCGAAACCGTGCCGCATACGGAACTGGCCGAGCAGATCCTCGAAGAGTCGGGCTATACCGACATGTGGAAGAACGACAAGACCGCCGAAGCGCCGGGTCGACTGGAGAACCTCAAGGAACTAATCCGCTCGATGGAACAGTTCGAGAGCATGCGCGGCTTCCTCGAACACGTCTCGCTCGTCATGGATGCCGAGACCAACGAGAACCTCGACGCCGTGTCGATCATGACGCTGCACTCGGCCAAGGGGCTGGAATTCGAGACCGTATTCCTGCCCGGCTGGGAGGAAGGCCTGTTCCCGCACCAGCGCGCACTGGACGAAGGCGGCCGCTCGGGGCTGGAGGAGGAACGCCGCCTCGCCTATGTCGGCATCACCCGCGCAAAACGGCGCTGCCACATCTGGTTCGTCTCCAACCGGCGCATCCACGGCCTGTGGCAATCGACCATGCCATCGCGATTTCTCGATGAACTGCCGCCGAGCCATGTCGATGTCGCGTCATCGGAATCCTCGAGCTTCGGTGGCTATGGCGGCCGCGGCGGTTATGGCCAGTCACGCTTCGACAAGGCGGATGCCTTCGCCGGCAATTCCTACTCGACGCCCGGCTGGAAACGCGCCCAGGCCAACAAGACAGACGCCACCCGCGACAACTGGGGCAGCCGCTCAGGCCACGCGGTGGAACGGATCGGCTACGGCGAAAGCGGCCCCCGCGGCCGCACCATCGACGGCGAACTGGTCGCCAAATCGACAACCGAAACGCCCTCAAAATTCACCACCGGCGACCGCGTCTTCCACATCAAGTTCGGCAACGGCAATGTTACCGCGATCGAAGGCAACAAGCTGACGATCGAGTTCGACAAGGCCGGCCAGAAGCGGGTGCTGGACGGGTTCGTGGAGAAGGCGGGCTGACTGGACGTCTATCCACTCGCAAACGAGGGTCGTGACCATGATGAGGGCTTTAGAATTTGATGAATGACATCTCCCTCACCAACAGCGACGTCGTCGAACTCACCGCATGGCGCCGCCGGCTTCATACCATGCCTGATGTCTCCGGTGAGGAAGCGGAGACGGCGCGCGAGGTGGTGCGGTTCCTGTCGGAGACCGGTCCGGACGCGGTGGTCGAAGGTATTGGCGGCACCGGCGTCGCGGTCGTCTACGACAGTGGCGTGCCCGGAATGACGGTGATGCTGCGCGCGGAACTCGATGCTCTTCCGATCGAGGAACTGGGCGACCCCGAGCACAAGTCGAAGGTATCGGGAAAGAGCCATATGTGCGGCCATGACGGGCATACGGCAACGCTTGCGGCGGTCGGCCGCGCGCTCGGACGTCGGCGGCCAGCGAAGGGTCGTGTCGTTCTCCTGTTCCAGCCGGCGGAGGAAACCGGCGCCGGGGCGGCAGCGGTCCTTGCCGACGACAAGTTTCGGGACCTGACACCCGATATCAGCCTGTCCCTGCACAACATGCCGGGCATCCCGCTCGGCCACGTTCATCTGAAGGACGGCCCGACCAATTGCGCGTCGCGCGGCATGAAAATCATCCTGACCGGCAAGACTGCCCACGCGGCATGGCCAGAGACCGGGATCTCGCCGGTTTCGGCCGTGGCCAAGCTGCTGCCAGCCCTGAGCGGTATTTCGGCAGGCTCTGTCGAAAACGACGACCTCGTGCGAGCGACCGTGACCCACGTGACGATCGGTGAACCCGCGGCGGGCATTTCACCGGCGCATGGCGAGATCTGGGTGACGTTGCGCACCTCGACGGATGATCAAATGTCCGCTCTTGTCGAACAGGCGGAGACAATGGCGAGAGACGCGGCTGCGGCGGATGGGCTGGCCCTGGCCTTGTCCTATCAGGATGTGTTCGGCCACTGCATCAACCACCCCGCTGCAGCCGACATCCTGAGGGCCGCGATGGATGCCGAGAGCGTGCCGCATGTCGCTGGAGAAGCCTACCGCGCCTCGGAGGATTTCGGTCGCTTCGCTAAGGTCTCGAAATCGGCCATGCTGTTTCTCGGCGCCGGCGAAAGCCACCCTGCCCTGCACAACCCGACTTATGATTATCCCGACGATCTGATTGCGATCGGCGCGCGCATCTTCCTGGCCGCAACGCGGCAGGTGCTGGGCTGACAACGAAAAACGGAGCCTAAAAGGCTCCGTTTGTTTTGAGTTTGATCAGGCGTCCTTGTTGCCGAACAGCTTTGCCATGATGCCGCCGCCGCTTGGGCCGGCGCCGGGGCGCTTGCCATCCCACTTCGGCACGATGATCATGTGGGTGATCTCGCCGCGCTGGAAGGCCTTGAGGAACTTGTCGTAGTCGGCGAAGGCCACGCAACCGTGGCTGTCGCCGCGAACGCGAAGCAGGAAGCTGTGGGCGAGAAGACCCGTGCGGCCCTGAGGCGCCTTGCCGTCGGTCGGCGTCAGGCGGATTGCCGCAACACCGTGGAACAGCGATTCGCGCATCGAGAGCTTGTAGGTGCCCGGAGGTGTCGGGCCGCGCATCTTCACATGCGTGAACTTCGGGTTGTCGCGCATGCTGCCGATGCCGGAATGGGCTTCGAGCTTGCTGCCATTCGGCATGATGACCACGCCGTTGGTGATGTCGTAGATCGCAACCTTGGTCCCGATACCAGGCCACTTCGGCGAACCCTGCGACGGCGCGAGAGGCTCTTCGCGCATCGGGTTGTTCGGCTTGGCAAAGGCAAGCACGGTTGGCTTGTCGTTATCGTTGTCGCCACGGCCAGGCTTTTGCGGTGCGACGGCTGCGATTGCGGCAAGTGCATTCGGCTTCTCAGGCTTGACGGAAGCGACGGCCATGGAAGCGCTGGTGGTGGCCGCACCGGGACGCAGGACCGGCAGTGGTCCGGCTTTCGGCAGCGCCTGGGCGAGAGATGTCGGCGCAGGTGAAGGCAGCGGCGTCGCCTGTTCGGCAATCGCCACCGTATCCTCCGACATGCTTTCCGGCAGATCGCTGTCGAGCGACGCGAGTTCCACCGGCTTCATCGTGTCGAGTTCCGCCACCTCTGTCGCCGGCTGAACTTCCTGGAGAATGTCGGGCATTGCGCCCAGAGCTTCGCTACCGCGTGGCGCTACGACCACAAGACTTTCCATGGCAGAACCGAGGGCGGACTTGATCTGGTCGGAGCCGGGCCGAAGCTTGCCAAGGGCCGCAAACTGCTGTTCGGTTTCGGCGTGACGGGCAGCCTTTGCCATCGCGAGATGCATCGACTGACGAACGCTTGCGTCATCCGGACGCTGGGAAGAGAGAGCAGCAAGCTGCGCTCCTTCCAGACGACCGCGCTTCGGCTCGGCCGGCGCGCTGCCTGGAAGGCGAGAGAATTTCGAGATATCGAGATTGCGGTCCGCAGTGCGCGCCGATGCAGCCACGAGATGCTCGCGCGCCGTTGGTGGCGCAAGCAGGGCCGTTTCGAACCTGATGCTGGGGGCAGACTTGACCGAGGTCGCGACCGTGACCATCGAGGCACCAACCAGCGCCGCCACGGTAAAGCCGACGCCAAGCGCCATATTCGTCATGAGTGAGCGGGACTTCTTGCGGCGCGCCTGCGCCGAGGATGCTTTCGATGCCGCTTTGCGACCGTTCTGCTTCGAAGCTTTGGATTCCAACTGACGCGCCATTACTCGTTACCCGAACCGTTACTCACACCGGCAAGGCCTGCTTTCGCAGTCTTGCCCGCAAGATCAAAGCGGACTGAGAAAGCAGACAGGATCTGCTCATCGCCGCCAATCGACTGCATATGAGAATGAACGATTATGGTAACCAATGTCTTTACGCCGCCCCGATTTGGTTTCGGTGGTGCACTTAAAAGCGCATACCGCCGGAAGTTAAGCAGAAATGCGGCAAAGGGGTGTTCGACCCTGCCCGCAAGTCCGGTGTCTAGCTCGTCGACTGTTGCTGTTTAGCGACAAAAGTTAACAAACTCAAGGCTTACACCGGTTTTTAACTGTTGCGACATTTGAGGTACGAAATCGCACCCGCAATTTTGAGGGGGTAAGATGCGGCAAGCCCGAGCCAAAGTGTGGCGACACTCTGTCTGAACCCACATGCGAAAATGGGCGCCTCTGTGGAGGCGCCCATGGATCGTGGAGTTTTGAAGGGATGCGGTGAACGGCTCAACCGTCGGCCCGGCGAATGGACCGACCTTCCATGAAGAAGAAGGGCCGCAATTTCACACCCAGCACATTTCCGGCAAACGCCGCGACTGCCCAGAGATAACCATGCAGGCTGCCGGACGCGATGCCGGAGAAATAGGCTCCGATATTGCAGCCATAGGCGATTCGCGCACCGTAGCCGAGCAGCAGGCCGCCAACGACGGCCGCAAGGATCGAACGCAGCGGGATGTCGAGGCTGGGAGCAAACTTTCCAGCCAGCGCCGCCGCCAGCATGGCGCCCGCGATGAGGCCGAAATCCATGACGGATGTGACATCGGCAAACACGCTTCCGGCCAGAGCCTTGGCATTCCCCGGCTGCTGCCAATAGGCCCAGGCTGTCGGATCAAAGCCGATCGCCTGCGCGCCCTTCGCACCCCAGAGCGCGAAGGCGGACGTGATCCCCCAGGGACGGCCGGCGATTGCGAGCGTCGCGAAATTGAGGATGACGAGTGCAATCGCGCCAGCCACCAGCGGCCACGGACCACGCAGATAGCGGGCAAGACCATGCCGTGGCGAAGGTGGTGCCTGTTCAAGTGCGCCGTTGCGCCGCTTCTCGACGACCACAGTGATCGCGGCGATCGCCGCAAAGATGGCAAGCGATACCGCAATGCCGCCAAATGCACCGAAGGTCTGGAACAGAGACGTCGGCGGCAGCGAAGGAAGACTGACCCACCAGTCGAAGTGGATGGTGGCGAGAACCGAACCGACGATGAAGAAGAACAGGGTCACCAGCATGCGCGCATTGCCACCACCGGCGGTAAACAGCGTGCCGGATGCACAACCGCCGCCAAGCTGCATCCCGATGCCGAACATGAAGGCGCCGACGATCACGCCGATACCGGCCGGCGAAATATTGCCACGCACCTCGGTGCCGAACAGCACGCCGTTGGATAGAGCCGGGAAAAACAGGATGACGGCAAGCGCCAGAAGAATCATCTGAACGCGAAGACCCCGGCCCCGGCCCTCCGCAATGAAGACACGCCAGGCAGACGTGAACCCGAAGGCCGCGTGATAGAGCGCGATGCCAAGCCCGCCTCCGATGAGGAAGAGCGCACCTTGGGCTGGACCATAAGCGAGGCCGAGCGCAACGGTGCCGACAACAAGCACGATGAGAGCGCCGAGACCGGGAAAACCGATCGGCGGCAGGCCTTCAGCCCGCGTTTCTAGCGAAGACGACAGTGACATGGGAGGAACTCCGTGAAGATGACCTCTAGATAGGGTCGTGGTCCGCATCCGACGAGGAATCACGTTTCAACATTGGGCTCGAAACCGGATTGAGATTTCAGATCGGTCAGCAAAAGCGATCGAGATATCTTTCGAAATTCTAGAAAACGCGGAGATCAAACGACCGCAGAACCTGCCACCGAGGCCGACCGTTTCGTCACAAGTGATTTGGAGCGACGATCGTGTGCGCAGAAGAGGCTTGATCGATGCCGCCATGCTTGGCATCTTCGTGTGACAAGGAAGAACCACTCGTGAGGACGATCTATGAAAGCGCTGCTCCTGATCGACATCCAGAATGGCTTCTGCCCGGGCGGAAACCTTGCCGTTGCCCACGGTGACGATATCGTGCCGATCGCAAACAGCCTCATTTCCGACGGCGGTTACGACGTGATCGTCGCCTCGCAGGACTGGCATCCCGCCAATCACGGCAGCTTCGCCTCCCAGCATCCGGGCAAGAAACCATTCGACATGGGCGAGCTCTCCGGCCAGCCGCAGGTCATGTGGCCGGATCACTGCGTACAGGAAACAGCGGATGCGGAATTCCACCCGGATCTCGATATCGGCGCAGTCGATTATATCCAGCAAAAGGGCGAAAACCCTGCGGTCGACAGCTATTCCGCCTTTCGCGACAACGACCAGGCCGCCCTTACCGGCCTTGCCGGTTACCTCCGGGCGCAGCAGATTACGGAGCTTGACGTTTGCGGTCTCGCCACGGACTACTGCGTGAAGTTTTCAGCCTTGGACGCTGTCGAAATGCTGCCGGACGTTAAAGTGCGCTTCATCGAGGATGCGAGCCGCGGCATAACACCCGAGGGCGTCAGGGCTGCCATCGAGGAGATGCGCGCCAACGGCGTCGGCATTATCAAGAGCAGCGAGATTCTCGCGGACTGACGCACTCCGCGCCGCCGATCGTTCAGCAAAATCGATACACGCATCAACGCAATTCGATTGTCACCGGGCGCTCACGTGCATAAACGAAGCATTGCACGCGCACGCATCGGAAGACTCATGAGTTTCAGCGAACCGATCACCACAAGCGGCCAGATCAGGAACGGATTGAAGAAGGGCTTCGTCATCGTCCTCTCCTCAGCCCCGTTCGGCATCCTGTTCGGAGCGATCGCCATCGACAACGGTTTCAGCATGGCGGAAGCGGCGCTGATGAGCGCGTTTGTCTTTGGCGGTGCGAGTCAGTTGGTCGGGATCGAACTGTTCGGCCACCATGTCGCGGCCTGGATGATCGTGCTCTCGGTGCTCGCCGTCAATTTCCGCCACGTTCTCTATTCCGCGGCAGTATCGCCGATCCTCGGGCGCTTCCCGCTCCTCAAGCGCTGTCTTTCGTTTTTCCTGCTGACCGATCCGCAATTTGCAGAGACGGAGAAACGTGAAGAACAGACCCCCGTAACCTTCGCCTGGTACATCGCCATGGGCGGCGTGGTCTGGATTGGATGGGTCGGTAATACCATTGTCGGCGCGCTGTTCGGCAGCCTGATCGGCGACCCGAAGGCGATCGGCATCGATGTCCTCCTGCCCGTCTACTTTCTCGGTCTGGTGATGGGCTTTCGCAAACGGCACAATTTTCTACCCGTCCTCGTCGCCGGAGCAGTCGGATCGGTTGTCGCCTACTGGGTCGTCGGGTCACCCTGGCATATCAGTGTGGGGGCAGCGCTCGGGATCGTCGTCGCGGCCATCCTGCCTCCTCCCGGAGCCTCGGATCACGACGTGAAAGACCCGGCCCTTGAAACGGAGGCTGCGTAGTGGAAACCGGCATGAGCGCCTTCTCCGTCGATAGCCAGACCGTCACCCTGATCCTGATGGCCGCAATTGCGACATACGCCACGCGGCTCGGCGGCTACATCCTTGTCAACAGCCTGAAACGCATACCGCCACGGGTGGAATCGGCCCTCAACGCCGTGCCGGCCGCCGTTCTGGTGACACTCGTCGCTCCACCCTTCGTCAACAGCGGCTGGGACGTGCGCATTGCGATGATCGCGGCGCTGGTGTTCGGCTTGCGTTTTCCGGGCCTCATGGTCCTCGTCGTCGGCTGGGCGGCAGTCATGGCCGCCCGGCACGGTTTCGGTATCGGCATGTAATCCGGTTCAGCCGGAGATCGGCGCCGTCGCAGCAGTGAGCCAGGTCTTGACCGAATCCTTGTCGATCAGCGGCATCAGTTTTTCGCGCACCTCTGCGTGATAGTCGTTCAGCCACTGCAGTTCTTCCGAGGTCATCAGCGAGGCGACGACGAGGCGGCGATCGATCGGGCACCAGGTCAGCGTCTCGAACGACAGAACCGGCATGTCCCCACCCTCGACAGGCGCGGCATCGTTCACGAAGATCAGGTTCTCGATCCGGATCCCGAAGGCGCCGGGGCGGTAATAGCCGGGCTCGTTCGAAAGGATCATGCCGGGCAGAAGCTCCTGCGTCGACATCCGCGAGATACGCTGCGGCCCCTCATGCACGGAGAGATAGGACCCGACGCCGTGTCCCGTGCCATGCGCGAAATCCGCCCCCGCCTTCCACAGCGCGATCCGAGCGAGCGGATCGAGATCGCAGCCGCGCGTTCCCTTCGGAAACTTCGCCGTGCTGATGGCGATCATGCCCTTCAGAACCAGCGTGAAGAAGCGCTTGCGATCCTCGGAAACCGAGCCGACCGCAACCGTGCGGGTGATATCCGTCGTGCCGTTCACATACTGCGCACCCGAATCGATCAGGAACAGTTCGCCGGGTAGGATCTGCCGGTTGCTTTCGGACGTCACCCGGTAATGCATGATCGCAGCATGCTCTCCGGCACCGGAAATCGTATCGAAGGAAACGTCCTTCAGCGGGTTCTGCATGCTCTGGCCGACGCGGGCCCGGGTCGCTTCCAGCGTCTTTACCGCATCGATCTCGGTGATTGGGCCCGGCGTCTGGCCATCCAACCAGCACAGAAACTCGACGACAGCCGCGCCATCCTGCAGATGCGCCTTGGCAGATCCATCGAGTTCCGCCGAATTCTTGCAGGCGCGCGGCAGCTTCGCCGGATCGATCCCCTCGACCACCTCGCCGCCGGCTGCGACGATTGCAGCCGTCAGCGCGAGCGGTGTCAAATCCGGATCGATCAGGATGCGGGCGCCGTTTTTGGAGACCTCGGCAAGACGGCCGAGGAACTCGGAGGGATCCCGCCGGAGGGCGAGAGCGTCCAGGTAGGCCGCCTCTTCGCTCCCGAGCTTCGCCGCATCGATGAAGAGTTCTGCCTTGCCGTTTGAAAAGACGATCGCGCGCGCGAGCGGGTGTGGCGTGTGCGGCACGTCAGCCCCGCGAACATTGAAGATCCAGGCGACGGAGGACGGATCCGTGATCAGTACCGCAGACAGTCCCTTCGCTTCGGTCTGGCGCGCGATCTCGCTCAGCTTGTCGCAGGCCGGCTTTCCGGCGAACTCTTCTCTCTGGATGGTCAACGCGCCAACCGGTTCCGCAGGGCGATCGCTCCAGATCGCATCGAGCGGATTGTGGGCCAGCGAAACCAGCGTGCCGCCGATCTCCGCAAGCGCCTTTTCCAGCCTGCGCACTTCCGCACCGGCATGCAGCCAAGGGTCGATGCCGAGGCGGAACCCTTTCGGCGCATGTTTCGCAATCCAGGCATGCGGCGGCTCGCCGACCAGATCGCCGCCGGAAAACACAGTTCCGTCAACCTGTTCGGCCAGTTGCGTCACGTAACGTCCATCGACGAACACGATCGCCTCACGCTGCGTGATGAGCGCCATGCCGGCAGATCCGGTAAAGCCGGTCAACCATGACAGGCGCTCGGCCGACTCAGGCACATACTCGCCCTGATACTCGTCGGCGCGGGGCACGAGAAACCCGTCGATGCCGAGTTCGGCAAAGCCGTCGCGCAGGGCAGTCACCCTTTCGCGGCCGAACTGCGGGGCGGACTTGGTCTCGAACGATTGAAACATGAGTGAATTCCGGCTGGTTTGATTCCGACTGATGGCCGCCATGTTAGAACATTTCCCCGCGCCGCCGCCAGTATCCTATGCAGATACGTGACAGGGCAGTCAGTGTCAGGAACCTATCCATGCAGCCGACGCATGCCACACATGATGCAGACCCACTGCCTGCCTCATTTTTTATCATCTAAGGTGTCGTCAATGTTCGATGACTTCTGGGGTCATCACTTTGAAAAGGACGAACACGATGGCCAACTCATTTCTCCGCAATGCAATGAACCGCGTGGTCGAAGCCCGTCAGCGTCAGGTCTCCCGTTACGTCAACGGCGCAATGCTTGGCCTTGATGATGCGACGCTGAAGAGCCTCGGCACGACGCGCGAAGAACTTCAGCGCCAGGGTGCGACCCGTTACATCTTCTGATCTGAGGACGACGCGATACCCGGCACGCAACTCGGTGTGCCGGCAAGCCTACAGAACCTGACAGGCCAGCCCATGGCCCGTCACATGCCTCGCACGAAATGCATGGTCACCCAGCCGTTTCGCCAGATCGTGCGCACATGCCGGCAGCGGGCGCCTGCATAAGCGGAAATCACCTTCCAGCGCTGCTCGGCTAGAATACCGGACAGGATCACCGATCCGCCCGGTGTCAGATGCGTCACCAGCTGCGGCGCCATCTTGATCAACGGCCGCGCCAGAATATTGGCGATGATGAGGTCGAACGGACCGTCCTGGCGAAAGGCCGAGGAGTGGAAACCAGGTGCCGTCTCCAGCCGCAGTCCGCTGGCAATGCCGTTGCGGCGAACATTCTCCTTGGCAACCCGAACGGCGACCGGATCGATGTCCGTTGCAAGAACCGGGATGTTGCGCAACTTGCGCACCGCAATCGCCAGAACGCCGCTGCCCGTTCCCAGATCGAGCGCATTTCTCGGCTCGGTCGCTCGAACGACCGTGTCGATCACCTCGAGGCACCCCGCCGTTGTGCCATGATGGCCGGTCCCGAATGCCTGTCCAGCATCGATCTCGATGGCAATGTCGTTGATCTTGACCTTGTCGCGGTCATGCGAGCCATGAACCAGAAACCGCCCTGCCCTGACAGGCTTGAGCCCTTCGAGCGATTTGGCAATCCAGTCGACATCCGGGATAACCTCCATCGCAATCGAAAGATCGGGGAAATCCTCGCTGATCGCCTTTGCGATGCGTTCTCTGAAGACCTCCTCGTCGTCCGCCATCATGTAGACGGAGGCTTCCCAGATATTCTTCTTCTCGTCCACCTCGGTCGTGGCAATCGCCACGTCCTCTTCGCCGAACTCCAGCGACAGGAGGTCGAGGATCTCGGCCGAACCGATTTCGGTGGATGTCACGTAAAGCCGGATTTCACTCAAAGGAAGTCGCCTTTCATAATCTTCGCGGCAAGCTTTGCCACAGATAAGGCATCCGCCTCAAGCGACTTATCCCTTGGTCAGGTTCTCGAGCTTCTTCGCCGCCGCTGCAGGATCCTCGCCGTAAGCGATCGTTCCGGCAAAACGGCCGCCGTCCTTCAGGAGGAAAATCGATGCCGTATGGTCCATCGTGTAATCGCCGCCAGGGTTTTTCTCATCCACCGGCACCTTGCGGGCAAGCACGCGAAACCCTTTGACCATCTCCATCACCTTGGCAGGCGGGCCTGAGATACCGCGAATACGGTCGGAGACATTCGAGACATACTGTCCCATCAGCTCCGGCGTGTCGCGCTCCGGGTCGACGCTCACAAAGTAAGCGTTGAGCTTGGTGCCATCGGGATCGACCTGATGCAGCCAGGTGTTCAGCTCGAACAGCGTTGTCGGGCAGACTTCCGGGCAATGGGTAAAGCCGAAGAACACGGCAGTCGGTTTGTCGCGGAACGCTGCTTCGGTGATCGGGCTGCCGTCCTGCGCCACAAGTTCGAACGGGACACCGAACGGCCCTTCGGCCACCTGCTGCTTCGAGCGCGTGACCTCCAGGGTCAGCCAGGCCAGAACAACGGCCAGAATGACGACGGCGAGCCAAAGTACAATTCGGAAAGTCTTCATCGTAGTTTGCCTGCTGCGTCATCAGTTGCGATCGTGACCGCTGATAGCCGCAGACGACGATTGTTGCAAATCACCACCGCGTTTTCACAGACGTAGCCATCACATGCACCAGGAGAGCGTCCCCTCGGCCATCGCGAGGAAGATGGAAGAACCGTGCTGCGCCCAACCAACAAAAGCGAGGACGCCGATCAGCATCGCGGCAAGCGCGGCGATCAGAAAAACCGGAAGTCGAAGCGATGGAGCGATCGGTTGCATGACCCACTATAGCATCGTCGACCGGCCGGGAAATAGAACAAAAAGCGCGTTGAGGCGGCAAAGATTAGGGGAAGTTTAACGGGGACGTGAGACTTTCAAAAAAACGACATCAGGATGATCGACATGAGTAACGCCATCAAGCAGTCGGGAGCCTATCTCGAAATCGTCTCCTTCCACCTGGGAGACCAGGAATTCTGCATCGACATCATGGCGATCCGCGAAATTCGCGGTTGGGCACCGGTCACTCCGATGCCGCATACTCCGCCTTACGTGCTTGGCCTCATCAACCTGCGCGGCGCGGTGATCCCGGTCATCGACATGGCCTGCCGCCTCGGCATGAAGATGACCGAACCATCAGAGCGTTCGGCGATCATCGTCACCGACATCGCCGGCAAGCTGGTCGGCCTTCTGGTCGAACAGGTCTCCGACATGATGACGATCAGAAGCGAAGATCTGCAGCCGGCACCGGAAATCATTCCGGAAGCCCAGCGCGATTTCTGCCGCGGCATCGTTGCCCTGGAAAAGACCATGGTCTGCTTCCTGAACCTCGACACCGTCATTGCAGACGAACTGTCGCGCGAAGCCGCCTGATCGTAAGCCTTAGAGCTGTCCTAGTTAAAACCGGGTTCCGAAAGGAGCCCGGTTTTCTTACGTCAGGACGTAGAGCGGATCAGGGTTTGCCCTTTTCCCACGTCACCGGCTGGTTGAACAGCGGCACGCTGGAGATCGCCATCTTCGCCGATCCTTCGACAACCTGTCGCGAATGGGCAAGGTAGATCAGCGTATCGTTCGGCTTGTCGTAGATCCGCTTGACCAGAAGGTCTTTCCAGATCAGCGACCGACCCTGGCGAAACACTTCCTCGCCACCGTCGTCGAGCTCGATGTCACCAATCTCGATCGGCCCGGTCTGGCGGCAGGAGATAGAATTGTTGGACGGGTCCTCGAACCACTTGCCGTTCTTCAGCCTGTCGATGACGCTGCGATCAAAATACGTGACGTGGCAGGTGACACCCTTCACCTTCGGGTCCTGCACCGCCTCGACGATGATGTCGTTGCCGATCCAGTCGACGCCGACCTTGCCGACCACCTGGGCAAGAGCGGGAACGGCAAGACCGCCGAGGATAGCGGCGGTCGCGAGAACGGCAAGGCGGCGGCTCGAACGAGTCATAGTGGCAAAATCTCCAGTCAACGATACGTGATCAGAGATAAGCTTCGGCAGCGGGGTTACAAGTGATCACTGCTTGCGCAATGTGCAGGCATCATAGCCACCGGAAAACAACCGCCCTGCCCGCATGCCGATCGCGGTCGGAATATCGTGGATATGCATGACCTCAAGCGACCGTGCAATCGCGATCGAGGCTTCGGCACAGACCGCCGCATCCTCTGCCGCATTGTGATGCAGAAAGCTCAGCCCCAGGTGCTGCGCGAGGATATTGAGCTTGTGCGAGATCAGGTGCGGCCAGACTTTTTGCGCCATCTTGACGCTGCAGAGATAAGACAGTTCCGGATAGGACTGCCGGTACTGGTCGAGACAGGCCCGCCAGACGCTGAAATCGAAGGCGGCATTATGGGCGATCATCGTCGCGCCACGAAAATCGTCGATGAACTCGTCCATCACTTCGGGAAACTCGCCGGCATCCTCGACATGGTCGGGCCGGATCCCATGGATGGCGATGTTGAAGGACGAAAACCGCATATCCCGCGGCCGGATCAGCCGTTCCTCGACCCGCACCACGCGACCATCCTCGATCCACGCAAGACCCACCGAGCAGGCGCTGCCGCGCTGTTCGTTGGCGGTTTCGAAATCGATCGCAATGGTCTTCAAGGTCATACCCTAATCTTCGGTCATCGGACTTTTATGCCGGATGGAGCGATTCGGCAAAGCGCATCCCCGCCTGCATCTTGACCTCCACATCATTGTCAGGCCCAATGTGACCATGATGAACGCTATCGCCCTTACCCGTCTTACCATGACCATCCGCCTTGCAGGGCGTGTGGCGGGTTTGGCGCGTTAGTCGAACATCCGTCCACCACCCTGCCGGAGATGGCAGGGATCGGCTGGTCCGCTCTGCCTCGGTCATACCTGAAGGAGAGCAAAGATGTCTTCAAGCGACGAAATCCAGGAAAAGCCACCCCGAGCCGAACGGCTGGGAGGTTACGTCATCAGGTCGTCGACACCTGACGATGCGGCGGCCATCACGGCCCTCGCCAATCTTCCCGGATATCGCTACGGCACGCTGAGGCTGCCATATCAGGCCGTGGCTGAGACGCGCCAATACCTGGAAAACCCGGCGCCCGGCGCAAAGAAGCTCGTGGCTGACATGGACGGCGTCATCATCGGCGACATCTTCCTCGGTCCGCTACAGGGCCGCCGCCGGCATGTCGGGACGATCGGCATGGGCGTTCACGACGACTTTGTCGGCCGCGGTGTCGGCTCGGCCTTGATGAAGGCCGCGATCGACCTTGCCGACAACTGGCTGAACCTGCACCGCCTGGAGCTCGACGTCTTCACCGACAACCAAGACGCCATCAGGCTCTACGAGCGCTACGGCTTTGTTATCGAAGGGCATCTCAGGGACGACGCCTTTCGCGACGGGCACTATGTCGACGCCTATGCAATGGCGCGGCTGAAAACCTGATGCTCAGCCACCGATAAACGTCAGCCACTCGTCTTCCGTCATCACCTCGACGCCGAGTTCCCTTGCCTTGTCGAGCTTGGAACCGGCGCCGGGGCCGGCAACGACATAGTCGGTCTTCTTGGAAACGGAACCGGCCACCTTGGCACCAAGCCCCTCGGCACGGGCCTTTGCCTCGTCGCGGGTAAAGCGCTCCAGAGAGCCGGTGAAGACGACCGTCTTGCCGGCAACCGGGCTGTTCGAGGCCGCGATCTGTTCCACCGCCTGCGGCGTCACCTCGGTGAGGAGACGCGTCACGACGTCGAGGTTACGCGGCTCCTTGAAGAACTCGACGATGGCGCGGGCGACGATCTCGCCGATGCCTTCGATATTGTTGAGGTCAGCCCAGGCATCCCCGGAGAGACTGGCCGCTTCCTTCATGGCCTCGGCAAACGCCTCGTAGGTGCCGTAGTGGCGCGCCAGAAGCTTCGCCGTCGTCTCGCCCACATGGCGGATGCCGAGGGCGTAGATGAAGCGGTTGAGCGCGATCGAGCGCCGCTCGTCAATCGCGTCGAACAGCTTCCTGACGCTGATTCTCCCGAACCCGTCGATGTTTTCGAGCTTCAGCAGTTGCGATGTTTCCTGACGTTTCTTCAGCGTGAAAATGTCGGGCGCAGTGCGGATCTGCAGCGCCGGGTCTTCCGCCTCAAAGAAGAAGTCGACCTGTTTTGCGCCCAGCCCTTCGATGTCATAGGCATTGCGCGACACGAAATGCTTGAGGTGTTCGGTCGCCTGCGCGCGGCAGACGAAGCCGCCGGTGCAGCGGGTGACCGAATCGAGCTTGCCGGTCTTCTCGTTCTTCTCGCGCACCGCATGGCTGCCACAGACCGGACATTTCCTGGGAAACTCATAGGCCTTGGCATCCGCCGGCCGCTTTTCCATGACCACGTCGAGAACCTGCGGGATGACGTCGCCGGCACGCTGCACGATCACGGTGTCGCCGATGCGGATGTCGTGATCGTCCTCGCGGATCCGCTCGCCGGAATTGCCGATACCCTTGATATAGTCCTCGTTATGCAGCGTCGCATTGGTGACGACGACACCGCCGACGGTGATCGGGGTCAGTCGCGCCACCGGTGTCAACGCACCGGTACGGCCCACCTGGATGTCGATATTCTCGACCGTCGTGAACGCCTGCTCGGCGGGGAATTTATGCGCCGTCGCCCAGCGTGGCGAGCGCGAGCGGAAACCAAGGCGCGCCTGCAGATCGAGCCGGTCGACCTTGTAGACGACACCGTCGATATCGTAGTCGAGTTCGGGACGCTCAAGGCCGATCTCGCGGTAATGGCCGAGAATATCCTCGAGCGAATTCAGCCGCTTCATCAGCGGATTGACCGGGAAACCCCAGTCCTTGAAGGTCTGCACCATCTCGTATTGCGTGCTCGGCAGATCGTTCGGCTCGGACATCTCGCCCCAGGCATAGGCGAAGAATTTCAGCTTGCGGCTGGCCGTCACCTTGGCATCGAGCTGGCGCAGTGAGCCTGCCGCCGTGTTGCGCGGATTGACGTAGAGCTGCTTGCCCTTCGCTTCCATCTCAGCATTGAGCGCCAGGAAATCGCTCTTGCCCATATAGACTTCGCCGCGAACCTCGACGACCGCGGGAACGCCTTTCGGAAGCTTGCTGGGGATTTCCTTGATCGTCTTGATATTGGCCGTGACGTTTTCACCCGTCGTGCCATCGCCACGGGTCGCGGCATTGACGAGAATCCCGTTCTCGTAGCGGATCGACATCGACAACCCGTCAATCTTCGGCTCGGCCGTGAACGCAATCGAACCATCCGGCATCTGGCCGAGAAAGCGGTAGACGGAGTTCACGAAGTCGCGGACGTCGTCATCGGCAAAAGCGTTGTCGAGCGACAGCATCGGTCGCGAATGGGTGATCTGCGCAAACGTCGGCAGAGGTGCCGCACCAACCCTGATGGACGGCGAATCGGCCCGGATCAGCTGCGGGAAACGCTCTTCGATCGCCGCATTGCGCTTCTTCAGCGCGTCGTAATCGGCATCGGAAATGTCAGGCGCGTCCTTGGCGTGGTAGAGCTCGTCGTGATGGGAAAGTTCACGCGCCAGTCGCTCCAGCTCGTCGGCCGCTGCCTGTTCGGTCAAGTCATCAACAGGGGTCTCGGTCGGGGTCTGGTCGGCGGCCATGCGGGAATCTCCATCTTCAACGGCATTTCTAGTGCAATTTGAGAAGATTGGAAGAAGCAGCGCCCATCTCGCCTGTGACTGGACACCACGAGATGCAGCATCGTTCCGGGATACGGGATTGCGTTACGCCCTGTCCGGGTGAGCCTGCCCGCACGCTCCCGCGACTGCCGGATAACCGTTTAGCCGTTGCCCGCAAGCAGGCTTCTGGCGGCCGCCCTCGCCTCGTCCGTTACCGAAGCGCCGGCCAGCATGCGGGCAATTTCCTCAGTGCGGTTTTCAGGCGCCATAGTCGCCACCCGTGTGGCAATCTTGTCGGAACCGTCGCCGGCCGGACCCTTGGAGATCAGAAGATGCGTTGCGGCGCGCGCCGCCACCTGCGGCGCATGGGTGACCGACAGCACCTGCACGGTGCCCGACAGACGCTTCAGCCGCTGGCCGATCGCATCCGCCACCGCACCACCGACACCGGTGTCGATTTCGTCGAAGACGAGCGTCGGTGCCGAGCCGCGATCGGCAAGCGCGACCTTAAGCGCCAGCAGGAAGCGCGACAGCTCGCCGCCGGACGCGACCTTCATGATCGGCCCGGGGCGCGTGCCCGGATTGGTCTGGACGTGGAATTCGACCGTATCGATACCCTCGGCTGCCGCAGCCTCCGGATTGGCGGTCACCTCCACCATGAAGCGAGCCCGTTCCAGCTTCAGCGCTGGCAATTCCTGCATCACCGCTTCCGCCAGCGTCTCCGCGCCCGCTTTACGTTTGTCCGAGAGAACGAGTGCCGCCCGATCGAATTCCTCTTTCGCGGCGGCCGCGATCTTTTCCAGCTCACCCAGCCGTTCCTCGCCGGCATCGAGATCGGCAAGGTCAGCCACCATCTTCTCGGCAAGCGCTGGAAGATCGACGACGGCGACCGAATATTTGCGGCCGGCGGCACGCAGGGCAAACAGCCGTTCCTCGACCCGTTCCAATTCACGCGGATCGAACTCGGTCCGGCGAAGCGCCGTTTCGACTTCCATTTGCGCGTTCGAAAGATGGTTCAGCGCCTGATCCAGCAGCTCGACGGTCTCTTCCAGCAGGCCAGGCGCCTCGTGGCTCTTGCGCTCGAGGCGCCGCACCATGGAGGCGATCAGCGGCACGGGCGAACCGTTGCCGTTGAGAAATTCCGACGCTTCCGAAATATCACCGGCAATGCGCTCAGACTTCTGCATCTTCGAGCGCTGCTCGGCCAGTTCGTCCTCCTCGCCGTCGCGGGGCGAGAGGGCTTCCAGTTCCTCGACCGAGGCCCTGATATAATCGGCCTCGCGTGCAGCGGCCTCCACCTTGGCGCGATGCGTCTTCAGGGTCCGGTCGGCATCCCGCCAGGATTTGTAGAGGTGGGAAACCGAGAGAACCTCATCGTTGAGGTTTGCAAACGCATCGACAAGCGTCCGGTGGGCGCCGGTATCGATCAGAGCGCGATCGTCGTGCTGGCCGTGGATCTCGACCAGAACCTGCCCCGCCTGGCGCATCATCTGCACACTGACCGGCTGGTCGTTGATCGAAGCGCGGGTGCGCCCGTCGGCCGACTGGATACGCCGGAAGATCAGATCGCCGTCGTCGTCTATGCCGTTGTCGCGCAGAAGCTTGCGGGCGGCATGGTTCATCGGCACGTCGAAGACCGCCGTCACCTGCCCCTTGTCCTCGCCATGGCGCACAAGGCCACCGTCGCCGCGGCCGCCAAGCGCCAGAGAAAGACTGTCGAGAAGGATGGATTTGCCTGCACCGGTCTCGCCGGTCAGCACGGAAAGGCCCGCTTCGAAGGCAAGGTCCAGCTTCTCGATCAGAACGATGTCGCGGATCGAAAGCTGGATCAGCATGCGGCCTCGCCTATCCTGTCAGGCACTTGGTTGAAAGGTCTCAGGCGCCGACGAGCTTTGCGCCGGCACGCGCAATCCACGAGCCCTTGTTCTCGCGCGGCTGAACACCGCCGGACTGAAGCAGCTTGTAGGAGTCTGCGTACCACTGGCTGTCCGGATAGTTGCGGCCAAGCACGGCTGCGGCGGTCTGCGCCTCTTCGACGATGCCCATCGCGTAATAGGTTTCCGTCAGACGCGCGAGGGCTTCTTCAACCTGGTTGGTATTGGAAAAGGTCTCGACGACCCTGCGGAAGCGCGAGATGGCGGCAAGATATTCCTTGCGCTCGAGATAGTATCGCCCGACCTGCATTTCCTTGCCGGCAAGCTGGTCACGCGCAAAGCGGATCTTCGCCTGCGCGTCCTCGACATATTCCGAATCGGGATAATCACGGACGACCTTGGTCATCGCATCGATCGTGTTGTTGGCGGCCTTCTGGTCCTGCGTGACGTCGGCGACCTGCTTGGAATAGGCAAGGCCGACCAGATACTGCACGTAGGCCGAATCTGCGGAGCGCGGGTACTGGTTGAGATAGCGGTTACCGACGGTGATGGCCTCGTCGTTGCGGCCCATGCGATACTTGCTGAACGTGCTCATGACGAGCGCCTTGCGGCCCCACTCGGTGAACGGGTTCTGCTTCTCGATGGCGTCGAACTTGCGGCTCGCTTCGACGATATTGCCCGCCTTCATGTTGGCAAGGCCCTGATTGTAGAGGGCCTCGGGCGACTCGCTTTCGAAACCGAGCTTGGTGATGTCGATGTCTTTGTCCGACTGGCATGCGGTAAGGCCGAGACCGGCACCCGCAAACACCAACGATACAAGTGCGATCCTTGCCGCTCTACGCATTTCTACAGCCTTCGCATACGCCATTCGACAATTCCCGATGTCCCGCCCGTTTTGCCCTGCTGCCCGAAAGCAGGTCGTTCTAGCCATAAAAGTATTGGCAGAGCAACGCAATGCTCACCCATTAACGCATTTTTGTGGCACCGACCGCAGCACACATGGCTATTCAAAAGAAAAGCCGCTTCCAACGGAAGCGGCCAAGTCGACTGGAGTTGTTATTCAAGCAAAAGACGGCGCCAGTTCACTGACGCTGACCGGAACGAAATCTCCGGCCCTCACGCGCGCAACCCGCGACGATGGCGCTTCGACGATTTCATAAGCCGTCGGATCGTTGAGCAGAGCTTTCAGCGCATTGGCGTTCATCTTGTGGCCGCCGCGATAGGAGCGGTAGCAGCCGATGAACTGAGCGCCGGCAAGCGCAAGATCGCCAACCGCGTCCAGCGTCTTGTGGCGCACGAATTCGTCCTGATAGCGAAGACCCTCGACATTCACGACCGTTTCGTCATCGGAAATGACGACGGAATTCTCAAGCGACGAACCGAGAGCGTAGCCAGCAGCCCAAAGGCGCTCGACGTCACGCATGAAGCCGAATGTACGAGCCCGTGAAAGATCCTGCTTGAACCGCGCTGCGGTCAGTTCACCGTTCCAGCTCTGACGGCCGATCAGCGGAGATGCGAAATCGATCTCGACTTCAAAGCGGGTACCATCATGCGGCCGGAACTCGGACCAGGACGCGCCCGATTCGATTCGGACCGGCTTGATGACACGGATGTAGCGACGCTTCACATTGAGATTGACGATGCCGACCTGTTCGATCGCATCAATGAAAGGATAGGAGCTGCCGTCCATGATCGGCATTTCGGCGCCATCGACATCGACAGTCACGTTGTCGATCCCGAGCGCGTAGAGTGCTGCCATCACGTGTTCGATCGTGGCAACCCAGGTGGCCGGCGACGAACCGAGGATCGTGCAGAGATCGGTCGGTCCAACCTGAGAGGAGACGGCGCGGTATTCGGCAGAAGATCCGTCATCAAACTGACGCGCGAAGATGATACCGGAATTGGCTTCAGCAGGCTGGAATGTGATGCTGACCGGAGACCCCGAATGCACGCCAATACCGGTCAAAGAAACCGGGGCCGCGATGGTGGTCTGGAAACCGAGCAATCCGATGGTCATTCTAATGCCTTCTCTCAAGACCCCTGGTCTGGGATCGAGCTTGGTTAGATACCGGCGACAACGCCTCTCAAACGTTCATGTCAGCATCACTTATCGTCTTACATACGCAGGCGTCTTTAACATTCCAAATCACTGTTCGTATCGGATTGTTACGCCACCAACCCGCAGAATGACGCGGTGTTAGGACTCAAGGCACAAACGCGGACGTCTACCGGTAACAACCTGAATTAAGGCAACTTTTCCGGAGGTCCAGGACAAAATCCTTAACGCCTCAGGCGTCCGGATACACAAAGCCCGGGTGCAACGACCCGGGCTCTGCAGACATTTGTTGAACGCCGCGCGCTGACGCTGCGACGCTCCCACAAATCAGTTCGACTGACGGCGAAGGAACGCCGGAATTTCGAGCTGATCGTCGTCATGCTGCGAGCTCTGCGGAACCGTACGACCGTGATCGTCGAGGTTGCCGCGGCGCGGTGCGTAGAGGCTTGCCTCAGGCGACAGCGGACGGCGCTGCTGCTGAACAGGAGCCGGAGCGGCTGCCGGTTCGACATGCTCTTCTTCATCACGACGGCCAAGCGAGTTGGTGATTCGCTTCAGAAGACCCATCGGGCCGCGCTCTTCCTGCACATGGCTGGCAGGCTGCGTGCGGTGATCCATCTCGGCCTTAACGACCGGCGGGAAATCCTCGACCTTCGGCATGCGGACCGGTTCCATGACAGGTTCGCGGTAGACAGGTTCCTGCTGAACCGGCTGTGTCATGCGCGGTGCTGGCTGCTGCGTCATCTGCGGAGCCGGGCGCGAAACCTGCGGAGCGGCTTCAACCGGTGCAGACTGTGCGAACAGACGGCTCTGCGGACGGAAAGCCTCTTCGGCCGGCGGCTGCTGCTGCATGACAGGCTGCGGCGCGGGCGCTGCAGGCTGCTGCAAGACCGGCTGTGGGATAGCCAGTTCGCGTTCCATGTCGGCTTCGGCCTGGCGGATGGTCTCGGCGATCGGATCGACTGCCTTGGGAGCCATTGGCGCAGGCGCTGCGGCCTGAACCGGTGCCTGCATCATGACAGGCTGCTGTGCGGCCGGAGCCGGAGCAACGGCCGCCGAAGGACGGATAATCGGCTTCTGGGCTGCGCGCATTTCAGCGGCACGCAGGTCGATTTCGCCATGGGCGCGGTCGATGCCGGTGGCAACGACGGAGACGCGGATGATGCCTTCCAGCGCTTCGTCGAAGGTTGCGCCGAGGATGATGTTGGCGTCCGGATCGACTTCTTCGCGGATGCGGGTTGCCGCTTCGTCGACTTCGAACAGTGTGAGGTCGCGACCACCGGTGATGGAGATCAGCAGGCCCTGTGCACCCTTCATCGAAGTCTCGTCGAGCAGCGGGTTGGCGATAGCAGCTTCCGCTGCCTGCATCGCACGGCCCGAACCCGAAGCTTCGCCGGTGCCCATCATCGCACGGCCCATTTCGCGCATCACGGAACGAACGTCCGCGAAGTCGAGGTTGATGAGGCCTTCCTTGACCATCAGGTCGGTGATGCAGGCAACGCCCGAATAGAGAACCTGGTCGGCCATGGCGAAGGCGTCGGCAAACGTCGTCTTGTCGTTGGCGATGCGGAACAGGTTCTGGTTCGGAATGACGATCAGCGTGTCGACCGACTTCTGCAGTTCCTGGATGCCCTGTTCGGCAAGCCGCATGCGGCGACCGCCTTCGAAGTGGAACGGCTTGGTAACAACGCCAACCGTGAGGATACCCTTGTTGCGGGCAGCCTGTGCAACGACTGGAGCAGCACCGGTGCCGGTGCCGCCACCCATGCCGGCGGTGACGAAGCACATATGCGTTCCGTTAAGATGATCGATGATCTCGTCGAGGCATTCCTCAGCGGCAGCGCGACCGACTTCCGGCTGCGAACCTGCGCCGAGACCTTCGGTGACCTGCACACCCATCTGGATGATCCGCTCGGCCTTGGTCATGGTCAGCGCCTGGGCATCGGTATTGGCAACGACGAAATCGACGCCTTCCAGCCCTGCGGTGATCATGTTGTTGACGGCATTGCCGCCGCCGCCGCCGACGCCGAAAACGGTGATCCGAGGCTTCAGCTCGGTAATATCAGGCTTTTGAAGCTTGATCGTCATTGTACCTGTCCTTCTTCTCGTGGCCGCATTGCCGAGCTGGCCAATTCATTGCAACTTCTCTGATCCGGGAGCAGAGCCCGGGTCAAAAACTTTCCTTGAGCCATTGCCCGACGCGGGCGAGACGGCCGTTTCCATTTCCGAGCGAGCCGATCAGGCCGCTCTGGGATGCATGTGTTTCGAGGTCCGCGACCTGCGGGTAGATCATCAGTCCGACGGCCGTCGAAAAGGCCGGGCCCTTGGCGGCAGCCGGCAAGCCGGAAATGCCCATCGGACGACCAATACGAACATTGCGGGCCAGAATGTGACGGGCCGTCTCCGACAGGCCGGTCAACTGGCTGGCACCGCCCGTCAGAACCACGCGCTTGCCGACGATCGGGCTGAAACCCGATTTCTGGATCCGGTCACGAATCAGTTCCAGCGTTTCTTCGATGCGGGCCTTGACGATTCGGGTGACGAGCGAGCGTGGAACCTGGGTCGGCTGGTCGCGGTCGTCCTCGCCGATCGGTGGAACCGAAATCATGTCGCGGTCGTCTGCGCCGTTGGAGACGGCCGAGCCATGCACGACCTTCATCCGCTCGGCATCCTCGATCCGGGTCGAAAGACCGCGGGCAAGGTCCGTGGTGACGTGATGGCCACCGAGACCGATCGCATCCGTATGAACGAGCTTGCCTTCGGCAAACACCGAAATTGTTGTCGTGCCGCCGCCCATGTCGATCGCTGCACAGCCCAGTTCGACTTCGTCGTCGACAAGGGCTGCAAGGCCGCTGGCATAAGGCGTTGCCACCATACCCTCGACGGACAGATGCGCCCGGTTGATGCAGAGCTCGAGGTTACGCAGCATCACGCGCTCGGCGGTGACGACATGCATATCGACGCCCAGCATATCGCCGTACATCGCCAGCGGATCGCGGATCCCGACTTCGCCATCCAGCGTGAAGCCGGTCGGCAGCGAGTGAAGGATTGCGCGGTCCTGGCGAGCCGACTTCTGGCTGGCGGCGACGAGAACACGCTTCAGATCGGCCGATTCGACTTCCTGTCCACCGAGGTCGATCGATGCCGTATAGACGTCGCTGGTCAGACGACCGGCAGAAACATTGACGATGAGGCTGTCGACCGTGAGGCCGGCCATGCGCTCTGCAGCGTCAACCGCAAGACGGACGACGCTTTCCGCCGCATCGAGATCGCCGATGACGCCGGACTTGACGCCGCGCGAACGCTGGTGGCCGATGCCGATGATCTCGACATGATGGGTCCGACCCGGCAGGATCTGGCTTTCCTGCTTTGGCGTCAGCCGCGCAATCATGCACACGACCTTGGTCGAGCCGATGTCGAGCACCGAAACGATGTGGCTGCGCTTGGAAGACAGTGGCTTCATGTGCGGAAGCCCGTAATTGGAAGAACCGAATACACTCACGTCTCTCCTGCCTTCTTCAACGCCTTCGTGCGTGCCTCGACTGCCTCGTTGCGGCGTTCGGTGGCGGCAGAAGTAAGTTCAACGGTTGTGCGGTCGTGCAGGCGAAGATCGACGGCAGCGATGTCACGCTCCAGGATCCGTTCTTCCTTTTCCAGACGAGCCAGCACGCTGAGCGCGGTCTCGACCTGGGTTTCCGGCAGCTTCAGGACAACGCCGTTGTCGATATGCAAATCCCAGCGACGACCGGCGACGCGGACGTACGCCTTTACCCGCGAGCGAAGCTCCGGCCACGCAGCCATCTGATCGACGAAAGCGGATGCGGCCTTGTCTGCTTCACGACCCACGAACAGCGGCAGGGAAGCGAACTTGCTGTCCCGCAGCGGCGCGATGATGGAACCGTTCTTTTCGATCAGAGCGAGATCCGACCCGTTCTGCCAGATGCCGAAAGCCTCGCGCTCCTTGAGCATCACTTCGATCGTGCGCGGATAGACTTTGCGGACTTCGGCATAGCGAACCCAGGGAAGCTCGGACAGCTTGCGGCGCGCCTGATCGACATCGAGAGCGACCAGCGAGGTCGTGCCATCGAGACCGAGAAGCTGAAGGATATCGATCTCCGACGTCTGGTCATTGCCCGAGACGCGAACGTCCTCGATGGCGAAACCGACGGCCGCTGTCGTCGCCTGAGCAACCGTCTGGGCATGACCGCCAAGCGACATTCCGTAGAGGCCGACAACCGCGAAGAAACCGAAAGTCGCGAACGTGCCGGTATGATCAGGGATATGGATGCGGCCCGTCGCAAGGCTCAAGCCGAAGCGGACGACGCGGCGCAGTGGACGCGGCAGTACACGACGCTCTTCAGCGCCGAGATAGTTTGCCCGGCCGTGATCGTCAGCTTTTTTGCTATTCAACGCAAACACGACGCGTCCTCCACCATCCAACGGACGAGACCACCAAAAGTATGACCAGCATGAACAGCCATCTCAGGCACAAGCGAGGTCGGCGTCATCCCGGGCTGGGTGTTGATTTCGAGCCAGATGACTTCGCCGTCTTCGGAAAACCGGTCGTCGAAGCGAAAGTCCGAACGACTGACGCCACGGCACCCCATTGCCCGATGCGCCTCAAGCGCCAAGGATTGAATTTTTTGGTAAATATTTGGTGAAATTTGTGCGGGAATGACGTGGCTCGAACCACCGACGGCATATTTCGCATCGTAGTCGTAGAACGCATCACCGTTCGGGATGACTTCCGTCACACCCAGCGCCACGTCGCCCATGACGCCGCAGGTCAGCTCGCGGCCATAGACATAACGCTCGACCATCACCTGGCTGCCGTATTTCCATTCCGGCGAGGTAATGATCTGCGGCGGGTGAGACTGGCCTTCCTTGACGATGACGACGCCGAAGGACGAGCCTTCGCGCACCGGCTTGACGACGTAAGGCGTGGCGATCGGATGGTCATTGGTAAACTCATGGCGATCCATGACCTTGGCTTCAGCAACAGGAATACCGGCAGCCTTAGCCACGTGCTTTGCCTGCTGCTTGTCCATCGCGAGAGCGGAGGCCAGAACGCCGGAATGCGTATAGGGGATCTCGAGATATTCGAGCACGCCCTGGATGGTGCCATCTTCACCGAAGGGACCATGCAGCGCATTGAAGGCGACATCCGGGCGCAGGCTAGCAAGAACCGCTGCGACATCACGATCGACATCAACCCGCGTCACCTTGTAACCCTCGCCTTCCAAAGCCTCAGCACAGGCGTTGCCGGAAGACAGGCTGACCGGCCGCTCGGAGGAAAACCCTCCCATCAATACAGCCACATGCATGTCGTTCATCAACCACTCCCGGAAAAGGGCTTTAGGCTTAAGCGACATCGCTTGCGCCAAACTTGTACGACCAACGATTCTTTCTCAGATCTGATCGCCAGGCTATTGGTGCACCAAAATGGTTAACAAATCGTTTACTTTCCTTAATGGGAGAACCCAACAGGCTGAAATTGAAGCACAAATTAGATTTTGAAATGGTTAATGCAGGACTTGAGGTCGCATGGTACCGCACGGGACATGGAGCTCGAACAGCTGCTCGAGCGCGGTAAGATCGCAATGGATCCAGGGGTGAAAACGTGCCGTTTATTGCGCGTTTTTTGTTTTACTCGTCAGAAAACTGCTGTATGTCGCAGCCGGTACTCCTAGAGAGCCGCATATTTAAATCTCCTGAATTGGAATCAGTATGACAAACGCGACGCCTCCCGCTTCGCCGTCAGCTGAGCCGTTAGCGCATGTTGCAATGAATTCTCCTGCACGCGTCCTGACGGCCAGCCTGGTCGGCACGACGATCGAGTTCTTCGATTTCTACGTTTACGCGACGGCTGCGGTCCTCGTCTTCCCGGCGCTGTTCTTCCCCAACAGCGATCCGACGACCGCACTGCTTGCCTCGTTCGCAACCTTCTCGATCGCATTTTTTGCCCGCCCGCTCGGTGCCGTCGTGTTCGGCCATTTCGGTGACCGGATCGGACGCAAGACAACGCTGGTTGCCGCACTTTTGACCATGGGCATTTCCACCGTGATCATCGGCCTGCTGCCGACCTATGAGACGATCGGCGTGGCAGCACCGCTGCTTCTGGCGCTTTGCCGTTTCGGCCAGGGCTTTGGCCTCGGCGGCGAATGGGGCGGTGCTGTTCTGCTCGCGACCGAAAACGCACCTCCGGGTAAGCGCACCTGGTACGGCATGTTCCCGCAGCTTGGCGCTCCTGTCGGCCTGTTCCTGTCTTCGGGCGTGTTCTGGATCCTGCTGCACTTCATGTCGCAGGAAGCGCTTCTATCCTGGGGCTGGCGCATTCCGTTCATTGCATCGATCCTGCTGATTGCCGTTGGCCTTTGGGTACGCCTCTCGATCACCGAGACGCCAGCCTTCCAGAAGACGATCGACAAGCAGGAGCGGGTCGAGATCCCGGTCGTGGAACTGTTCCGCACGCACAAGCGCAGCCTGGCGCTTGGCACTTTCGTGGCGCTTGCAACCTTCGTGCTGTTCTACATCGGCTCGGCCTATCTTCTGTCCTACAACGTCAAGATCCTGAAGATGCCGTTCCTCGATGCGCTCGAGGTGCAGTTGCTCGGCTCGATCGTGTTCGGCATTTTCATTCCGATCGTTGGCAAGCTGGGTGACCGCTACGGACGCCGCGAGATGCTGATCGTGACGACGGTGCTGATCGGGCTGTTCTCGTTTGTCCTGCCGGCACTGATGACCAATGGCGAAGGCATGATCTTCCTGTTCGTCGTACTGGCGATGGTGCTGATGGGCATGACCTATGGCCTTATCGGAACGGCACTGGCCGCTCCCTTCCCGACCGCGGTCCGCTATACGGGCTCGTCGATCACCTTCAACCTCGCCGGCATCTTCGGCGCGTCGCTCGCGCCCTATATCGCAACCTACCTCCAGGCCAATTACGGCATGGCCTATGTCGGCTACTATCTCGGCATCGCTGCCGTGATCACGCTGGTCTGCATCCTCCTGTCGGGCAAGGACGAGGTCTAAGCTAAACCGGAATCAAAATGACAAAAAAGCCCGCGAAGTCTCTGACTTCGCGGGCTTTTTTTTGTGTGAACTGTCACTCTCCTGGATGTAGCCGGTGCTTGCGACGGCTGCTTCGCTCCGCAAGCAAGACGGCAACCCAACCCGCTCCAGCGATCACAAAGGGCAGGACATACAGGAAGAAGAAAGTGGGTGCGTTCATGAGATCAACTCTCCAAGAGCACGTCTTGCACCCCAATGTAGTAGCAAACCGCCGGAAATCCAAGCCAGCGTCGAAAGGGCGATAGACAGCGAGATACCAGCCGACGCTGCTCCGTTGGAAAGCGAGACAGCCGGAGCTATGAAACCCGCGGCCACACAGGCCGTCGAAAGCCTGTCCAGCGAATTCGCCAGAAGTTTGGTTCGCTCGTTGTGTATCAGCGTCATTCGCCCATCCTTGAAGAAGGACTAGTTATAGCTACTCCGTCGTCGCACCCTGGAAGGGCCGCACTTCCCGGCCCGGCATGAAGATACCGAGGCGCTTGATCTCCCACTCCAGCTTGATGCCCGATTTGTCGAACACGCGCTGGCGCACCATCTCGCCGAGATATTCGAGATCATAGCCGGTGGCATGGCCGATATTGATCATGAAATTGCAATGCAGCGACGACATCTGGGCGCCGCCGTTCATCAGGCCGCGGCCGCCGGCCTCGTCGATAAGGCTCCAGGCGGAATGGCCTTCCGGGTTCTTGAAGGTAGAGCCGCCGGTCTTTTCCTTGACCGGCTGCACGGTCTCGCGGTGCTGGCGCACAGCGTCCATGTCGGCGCGGATCTTGGCACGGTCCTCCGGGTACCCTTCGAACACCGCTTGGGTGAAGATCAGGTCCTTGGAAGCCGATGAATGGCGGTAGCTGTATCCCATGTCCTCGTTGGAAAGCACATGCTCGTTGCCCTCGCGATCGACGGCATGGACTTCGACCAGCCGCTCGGCAGTCTCCCCGCCATTGGCGCCGGCGTTCATCCGCAGCGCCCCGCCAATCGAACCCGGTATGCCGTAGTAGAAGGCAAACCCGCCGATACCATTGTCCATCGCCATCGCAGCGAGGTGCTTGTCCGGGCAGATCGCACCGGCCTTGATCCGGTTGTCACCCATGAGATCGAGCTGGCCGAACCCCTTGGCAGAGAGACGGACCACAACGCCCGGAATACCACCATCGCGCACCAACAGATTGGAGCCGACGCCGACAACGGTCAACGGGACCTCTTGCGGTAGCATCTTGAGGAAAGTCGCGAGATCCTCGGCGTCATGCGGCTGGAACATCAGCTCGGCAAGTCCGCCCGCCTGAAACCACGTGACCCGATCCATCGGTGCATTCGGCGTCAGACGACCACGAAGGTTCTTGACGCCGTCCCCGAGTGACGTCAGCAGCTTTTCCCCATTTACTTGTTTCATTCTACTGTCCCGAAAATCTCTCAAGTTCCTTCGGCAACGACGCAGCCCATTGCGTGATGTTGCCTGCCCCCAGAAGCACCACGAAATCCCCCGGCTTCGCAATGCCGGAGACGATCGAAGCCAGCTCGCTCGGAGAGGTCATGTAACGCGCGTCGCGGTGGCCGCTCGATTTGATCCGCGACACCAGCGATTCTGAATTGACCCCTTCGATCGGATCTTCCCCCGCGGCATACACCGGCGCAAGGATGATACTGTCGGCATCGTTAAAACAATTCGCAAAATCGTCAAACAGGCTCGACAACCGGGAGAACCGGTGCGGCTGGTGGACGGCGATGACACGCCCCTGGCATGCCTCGCGCGCTGCCTTCAGCACGGCCTTGATCTCGACCGGATGGTGACCGTAATCGTCGAAGATGGAAACGCCGTCGACAGTGCCGGTCAGCGTGAAGCGGCGCTTGACGCCCGAGAAATTCGCAAGACCCTTGCGGATATTTTCTTCCGATATCCCGAGCCGGTTGGCGACGGCAATCGCAGCCGTTGCGTTGGAGATGTTGTGGCGGCCCGGCATCGGCAACACCAGATCCTTGAAGGTGAAGATCCGGCCGGTGCGACGGCGACGGATTTCCACGTCGAAGATCGACTTGGTACCCTCCATGCGGATGTTCGAAAACCGCGCATCGGCCTGCGGGTTCTCCCCGTAGGTCACGACCTTGCGGTCCTCGATCTTGCCGACCAGCGCCTGCACTTCCGGGTGATCGAGGCAGAGAACGCCGAAGCCGTAGAAGGGCACGTTCTCGACGAATTGCCGGAAGGCCGCCCGCACCGCGTCGAAATTGCCGTAGTGGTCGAGATGCTCCGGATCGATATTGGTCACAACCGCGACGTCAGCGGGCAGTTTTAGGAAGGTACCGTCCGATTCGTCGGCTTCCACCACCATCCACTCGCCCTCGCCCATGCGGGCGTTGGTGCCGTAGGCATTGATGATGCCGCCGTTGATGACCGTCGGATCGAGATTGCCGGCTTCGAGCAATGCCGCGACCATCGAGGTCGTGGTGGTCTTGCCATGCGTGCCGCCGATCGCGATCGCATTGCGGAAGCGCATCAGTTCCGCCAGCATTTCCGCGCGCCGGACGATCGGCAGCGATTTTTCGCGCGCAGCAACCAGTTCCGGGTTGTTCTTCTTGATCGCTGTCGAAACGACCACGACTTCCGCATCGCCGAGGTTTTCGGCGGTATGGCCAACGAAAACCGGGATACCCTTGTCGCGCAGGCGCTGCACGTTGGCGCTATCGGCCTGGTCGGAGCCCTGAACGTTGTGGCCGAGATTGTGCAGCACTTCGGCGATACCGCTCATGCCGATCCCGCCGATGCCGATGAAATGAACGAGGCCAATAGCCTTCGGCATCTTCATGCCCGTACTCCCTTGAATTCTGCAATATTTTTACGTTCAGCAACCGCGGTGACGAGGTCTGCGAGTGCGATCGCCGCATTGGGCCGACCTGCCCGCTTGGCGGCTGCCGCCGTCTGTTCCAGCCGCTCCGGCTCATTCATGGCAGACGATATCATCGCCGAGAGGCGTTCCGGCGAAAGCTCGGACTGCGCCACGACCTCGGCGCCGCCGGTCGCAACGAGCGCCGCCGCATTGGCCGCCTGGTCGTGATCCAGAGCATAGGGATAGGGCACCAGAATGGCCGGTCTGCCGATCACCGAGATCTCCGATACCGTCGATGCACCCGAGCGGCACACCACGAGATGCGCCGCCGCAAGACGCTCGGCCATATCGGGGAAGAACGGCGAGATTTCTACCTTTGAATTCAGCTTGCCGAAGCACGAGCCGACACGGCCCTGATCCTCGGGGCGTGCCTGCTGTGTAACAACCAGCCTGTCCCGCTCGGATTGATCGAGAAGGCTCAAGGCTGTGGGCACGGCAGACGAGAAGAACTGAGCGCCCTGGCTACCACCGAACACGACGAGCCGGAACGGATCAGTTCCCCGCGACGCGACGTAGGGCACGTTTGCGGCTTCCAGAACCGCGGGACGCACCGGATTGCCGGTCGTTACGGTCTTTGCCGCGTATGTCCCGGTCGTTTCGGGAAGAAACCCGCCAGCGATCGCCTGCACCCTCGAAGCCAGCGCCTTGTTGGCGCGGCCCATCACCGCATTTTGCTCGTGGATGATCGTCGGCACACCCATGCCGGTCGAGGCCATCAGTGGCGGGACTGTTGGATAGCCACCGAAGCCGACGACCGCGATCGGCCGCAAACGCGATATAAGCTTGCGCGCGGCGCGAAGACCGGTCCAGAGCTTCCAGGCAGTCCGCGCCATCGCGATCGGATTTTTCGAACCGAACGTCGCCGACGGTACGACATGAATCTCATCCGCCGGAAACTTGCCCGCAAAACGCTCGGCGCGGCTGTCGGTCACCAGATGCACGGAAAAGCCACGTGCTTTCAGCTCGTGACCCAATGCTTCCGCAGGAAAAAGATGACCGCCGGTTCCCCCGGCGGCTAACAGAATAATGCCCTTGCTCATATACCTACTCCGCGGGAACTCCGGACGCGACGCGGAACAAGCTACGTTCCTGCGCGCGCCGTTCCGGCCGGTGACGTGTGAGTGCCAGAATAAAACCAGCTGTCACACATATGGCGATCATCGACGATCCGCCATAGGAGATCAACGGAAGCGTCATTCCCTTGGCCGGCATCAACTCGAGATTGACGCCGATGTTGATCATCGACTGTATACCGATCTGCAGCACCAGACCGGCGACGGCAAAGCGGTTGAAGTCGTTGCGCTCGTTGAAGGCATGCTTGAGGCCGCGCAGCACGATGAAGGCGAAGATTGCAACGAGCGCCATGCAGAAGATGATGCCGAATTCCTCGGCCGCGACGGAGAACACGAAGTCGGTGTGACTGTCGGGCAGGATTCGCTTGACGATGCCCTCGCCCGGCCCCTGGCCAAACCAGTTGCCGCGCACGATCGCCTCATGCGCTGTCTCCACCTGGAAGCGGTCGCCTTCGCCGGTCAGGAACTTGTCGAAACGGGCCGTCACGTGCGGCAGCATGTAATAGGCCGCAAGAAGACCGCCGACACCGACACCGCCAAGCAGAACGATCCAGAGCCACGGCATGCCGGCCATGAAAAACATGCCGCCCCACACGATGCTGGTCAGGATCGTCTGCCCAAGGTCGGGCTGCGCGACAAGAAGGGCCGCGACGATGCCGAACAGGATGATGGCGAAGAGATTGCCCGGAATTTCAGGCTGCCGTGCGTGCTCTGAAAACAGCCAGGCGCAGACCACCACGAAGGCGGGCTTCATGAATTCGGACGGCTGGATGGACAGCGCGCCAACACCGATCCAGCGCCGCGCCCCCTTGACCTCGACGCCGAAGAACAACGCCAGAACCATCGCGGCCAGCGAAAGAGCAAGAAGCACGATTGCGGTCCTTCGTACCTGACGCGGGGTCAGGAACGACAGGCCGATCATGATGGCGAGTGACGGAATGAGGAAAACCGCATGGCGTTCGACGAAGTGGAAGTCTGAGAGGCCGATGCGCTGGGCAACGGCTGGCGATGCCGCAAACGACAACATGAACCCGATGCCCATCAGCATGATAAAGGCCGCCAGGAAAAAACGGTCGATCGTCCAGAACCAGTCTGCGAGCGGTCCACGGTCTGCGCGGCTTACCATATTCAGTTTCCTTTTCCGGTATCGACCAGCATGTCCACACTGTCGAGAGCTGCGACGAGTGCGACAAACGCATCGCCGCGCACTTCGAAATTCTTAAACTGATCAAAGCTGGCGCATGCCGGCGACAACATCACTGCCGACGAAACAGTGTCGGCTGCCGCATCTGCGGCTGCATGGGTAACGGCCCGTTCGAGCGTGCCCGAAATCTCGTAAGGGACCGTGTCTCCAAGAGTTGCTGCGAATGCCGGTGCTGCTTCTCCGATCAAATAGACTTTTGTTATATTCTGGAAGAGTGGTGCGAGGCTTGCGATACCGCCTTCCTTGGGAAGACCGCCCGCAATCCAGTAGATCCGCTCATAGCTGGAAAGCGCAGGGGCCGCGGCTTCGGCGTTCGTTGCCTTCGAATCATTGACGAAAACAACATGGTCCCGTCTCCCGACCGGCTGCATGCGGTGCTTGAGGCCCGGGAATGACCGCAGACCGGCGCGGATGTCATCGGCAGAGACGCCGACAGCCAGGCAGGCTGCAATTGCGGCTGCCGCGTTCTGAGCGTTGTGGCTGCCCTTCAACGTCGGGATGCCATCGAGGTCGACGAGCGCAGACGAAACGCCGCCATTCATCTCGATGAGCCGGGTTGTCTCGGCATAGATACCATCGGCGACCGTATTGCGCTTGGAAATGCGCCGAACCTTGACGCCTGTGCGCTCGACCCGGTCGGCGATCAGCGTCGTATAGCTGTCGTCGACGCCGATGACGGCGGTCTTCGCCCCAGCAACCAATCGCTCCTTGATGTCGGCATAATGCTGCATCGTGCCGTGACGGTCGAGATGATCGGGCGTGAGGTTAAGCAATATGCCGGCCGTGGGATTGAGCGTCGGGGCCAGATCGATCTGGTAGGACGAGCATTCGACGACGTAATAGCGTTCGGCCTTCGGCGGATCGAGCGTCAGGATCGCCGTCCCGATATTGCCGCCCAGCTGCGTGTCGCGCCCGCTTGAGCGCAGGATATGCGCAATCAGCGCAGTCGTGGTCGACTTGCCGTTGGTGCCGGTGATGGCGATGAACGGGCAATCCGGCGCATGCGCCCGGCGCTCGCGCACGAAAAGCTCCACATCGCCGATGATCTCGACGCCGGCAGCACGCGCCAGATCCGCACTCCAGTGCGGCTTTGGATGGGTCAGCGGAACACCAGGCGACAACACGAACGCCGCCTGCGCCGTCCAGTCGATGGTTCTCAAGTCCGCCGTTTCGATGCCGGCAGCGTTTGCCTTGGCGACGCTGTCAGGGTTGTCGTCCCAGGCCAGAACCGTAGCACCGCCGGCAACCAGCGCCTGCGCGGTCGCCAGTCCCGAACCACCGAGACCGAATAGTGCGACACGTTTTCCGCTGAACGTCGTGACCGGGATCATCGGATCACCGCAGCTTGAGGGTCGAGAGGCCGAGCATCGCGAGGCCGACGGCGATGATCCAGAACCGGATCACGACCTGGCTTTCGGTCCAGCCAAGCTTTTCGAAATGGTGATGGATCGGCGCCATCAGGAACACACGCCGGCCGGTCATCTTGAAGAAGCCGACCTGAATGATCACGGACATCGTTTCCATCACGAACAGGCCGCCGATGATCGCCATGACGATCTCGTGCTTGGTGGCGACGGCAACCGAACCGATCAGGCCGCCGAGTGCCAGCGAACCGGTATCGCCCATGAAGATCGCAGCCGGCGGGGCGTTGAACCAGAGAAAGCCGAGGCCAGCCCCGATCACCGCGCCCATGATGACGGCGAGCTCACCGGTTCCGGGGACAAAATTGATCTGCAGATAGCCTGCAAAGACGGCGTTACCGACCAGATAGGCAATCACCCCGAACGACGCGGCGGCAATCATGACCGGCACGATCGCCAACCCGTCGAGACCGTCAGTCAGGTTGACCGCATTGCCGGCGCCGACGATGACGAAGCCACCGAACAGGATGAAGAAATAGCCGATATTGATCAGGAAATCCTTGGCGAAGGGAAAGGCGACCGAGGTTGCCAGATGCGGGTTTCCCGCAGGCTCCGTCACCATCGCTAGTCGCATCATGAAGAACACGGCGATGCCGGCGATCAGGAACTCGATGCCGAGGCGCGCCTTGCCGGAAAAGCCCTTGTCGGTCTGCTTGGTGACCTTAAGATAGTCGTCATAAAAACCGATCGCGCCGAATCCGAGCGTCACGAGCAGCGTGGCGACCACGTAGATGTTGGAAAGATCGGCCCAGAGCAGCGATCCGCCGACGATGCCGGCGAGAATCATCAGCCCGCCCATGGTCGGCGTACCGGCCTTCTTGAAGTGGGTCTGCGGTCCGTCGGCGCGGATCGGCTGACCCTTGCCCTGACGGATTCGGAGTGAATTGATCATCCGTGGCCCGAACATGAAGACGATGAACGCCGAGGTGAAGAGCGCTGCTCCCGTCCTGAACGTGATGTATCGGAACAGGTTGAAGAACTGAATCTTGTCTGCCAGTTCCACGAGCCAGATCAGCATAAAGGGCCCTTTCAAAAAAGCCGCGTCGTCTTAAGGTTGGCGGTCCGTGTCGGAAAAAGCCGGGTAGTTGTCAAGCAGCGCGGCAACGATCTTGCCGAAACCAAGCCCAAGTGACGACTTCACCATCAGCACGTCGCCGGGAATGACGGAGCGCACGACGTATTCAGTCAGTGCGTCCGTCGTTTCGAAATACTGTACGTCGACACTATCAGGCAGCGCATCCCGCAGAGCGGCCATTTCCTTGCCGGCGAGCCAGACGTGCTCGATCCCGGAGGCGAGCAATGGCCCGCCCAGCTCTTCGTGCACCTGGGCCGAGAACTCGCCCATTTCCAGCATGTCGCCGAGGACGGCAATGCGGCGACCGGTGAGTTCCGGTGCTGTCGCTGCGAGCAGGGAGATCGCGGCCCGAACGGAGGCAGGATTAGCGTTGTAGCTCTCGTCGATCAGCGTCAAATGGCCTTCGCCAATACCGAGACGATGGCGCTGTCCCCTGCCCTTGACGGCCTTGAGTTCGGCCAGCGCCTGCCCCACCGAGCCCATGTCGGCACCGAGGAGGAGCGCCGCTCCTAAAACTGCCATGGCATTTTCGGCGATGTGGCGGCCAGGTGCGCCGATTACGAACTCCTTCGTCTCGCCATTGAGAACGGCCCAGATAACGGAGCTCTCGGCATTGCCCTCGAAATCGGCAAGGCGATAGTCGGCCTTCGCATGCTGGCCAAACGTCATGACGTGGCTGACGCCCAACTCGTGGGCTTTCTGTTCCAGCAGCGCAAACTGTGCATTGTCGTGGTTGAGGATGGCAGCTCCGCCGGGCTCGATACCCTCAAGGATCTCGGCTTTGGCAGCCGCGATCTCTTCGAGACTGTTGAAATGCCCGAGATGGGCGGCCGCAATCGTCGTGATGATCGCCACATGCGGGCGCACCATCTTGACCAGCGGCCGGATCTCGTCGGCATGGTTCATGCCGATCTCGAACACGCCGAAATCCGTATCGGACGGCATGCGCGCAAGCGTCAGCGGGACGCCCCAGTGATTGTTGAACGAGGCGACGGCCGCATGCACCTTGCCGGACGGGGCAAGCGCATGCCGCAGCATTTCCTTGGTCGTCGTCTTGCCGACCGAACCGGTCACGGCAACGATACGGGCGCGGCTGCGGTCACGCGCCGCGATCCCGAGCTTGACGAGTGCGGCCAGCACGTCCTCGACGACGATCATCGGGATCGTCAGACGGCCCATTGCCGGCAGCTTCGCTTCTGAAACGACGATCAGCGATGCACCGTTGGCAATCGCCATGCTGGCATAGTCATGCCCGTCGACCCGGTCACCCTTGATGGCGAAAAACGCTTCACCCTCGGTGATTCCGCGGCTGTCGATCGAAAGACCGGTGACGCCTTCCGGCATCTGCCCGATCGGCCGGCCGTCCATGACGGTGGCCATTTCCTGCGAGGTCCAAAGAAAGCTCACGATGCTACGCCCTCCGCCAGGTCCTGCAATGCCTTGCGCACTTCGACATGATCGGAGAACGGCAATGTCGTTGCCCCAACCGTCTGTCCTTCCTCATGCCCCTTGCCGGCAACGATCAGCGTATCGCCAGTTTTGAGCAGTCCGACCGCGTGACGGATTGCCTTTGCCCTGTCGGCGATCTCTTCCGCGCCCGGCGCTGCCGCCATGATCTCGGAGCGGATCGTGGCCGGCTCCTCGGAGCGAGGATTGTCGTCGGTGACGATCACCACGTCCGCAAGGCGGGTGGCAATCTCTCCCATGATCGGACGCTTGCCCTTGTCGCGATCTCCGCCGCAGCCGAACACAACGACCACGCGGCCGGTGGTGAACGGACGCACGGAGCTCAGAACGTTCTCGAGCGCATCGGGCTTGTGGGCGTAATCCACATAGGCAAGCGCGCCATCCTTCGTCTGGCCGACAAGCTCGAGCCGGCCGGATGCGCCGACGAGCTTTTCTAGCGCTGCCATGGCAACAGCGGCCGGAACGCCGGTCGACATCGCAAGTCCTGCGGCAACCAGCGCATTGGCCACCTGGAAGTCGCCCGCGAGCGGGATATCGACCTCATAGATCTTGCCGTCCGCATGGATCTCCGCGGTCTGCTTGTGACGGAAGTGTTCGACACGCTTCAGGCAGAGATAGCCGCCCTTGCGCCCGACGGTCCGGATGCTGAGGCCTGAAGCAAGTGCCACCTCGATCGCAGTTTCAGTCCAGCGGTCGTCGGCAAAGATCACGGCCGGAGCGCCCGCAGGTGCCAGCGTATCGAACAGCCGCATCTTGGCGGCCATGTAGCTCTCGACGGTCGGATGGTAGTCCATATGGTCGCGGCCAAGATTGGTGAAACCGACAGCCGACAGCTTGACGCCATCGAGACGGCTCTGGTCGAGACCGTGGCTGGACGCTTCCATCGCCGCGTGGGTGACGCCTTCGGACGCGAGTTCCGCCAGTAGCTTCTGAAGCTCGACGGGATCAGGCGTGGTCAGCGAACCGTAGTCGTTGCGATCAGGCGAGACGACGCCCGTCGTGCCGATCTGTGCAGCCGCATGGCCGGCATAGGCCCAGATCTGCCGGGTGAAGGAGGCAACCGAAGTCTTGCCCGCAGTGCCTGTTACCGCAACCATCGTCTCCGGCTGAGCGCCATACAGCCGAGCGGCAGCGATTGCCAGAAAGCGGCGTGGATTGTCCACGACCACAACCGGGATGCTGCTGTCTGCCGGATGGGACGCGATGGCGACAACCGCGCCCTTGGCGGCGGCATCGTCGACAAAGCGCGACCCGTCTGCCTTGGATCCAGCAAGAGCTGCAAACAGCATGCCCTCGGCGATTTGCCGACTGTCCGAGGAAAGACCGAGAATATCCACATCACCGGCTGGTCCAGCCAGGATATCGGCCGCTTCCGGAAAATCGTCTCCGGCAAGATCGCGCAGTTTCATCGGTAATCTTTCCATCTAACAGCAGGCTCCCTCACGAATCGAGGGCCCGTTCTTGATCCTCAATAAGACACAAGCAGGGCAGAACCGTCATTGCCGAATTTTGGCTTTACACCGAGAATGGGAGCAGACCGCGCGATAATCTCCTTGACCATGGGTGCTGCGGACATCGCAGCGAGCGCGGCGCCATTGCCTTTGTCGGTCTTCGGCTCGTCGCTGAAGGACAGGACGACATAGCGTGGATTGTCCATCGGGAAGGCAGACAGAAACGCGTTGAAGTTCTTGTCGTGGGCGTAGCGGCCGTTGACGACCTTGTCCGCCGTTCCGGTCTTGCCGCCCACATTGAAGCCGGCCACGCGCGCATTGCGGCCCGATCCGTTGATGCCGTTCCATTCGAACAGAAAGCGCATGTCCTTGCTGGTCGTGGGCTTCATGACCTGGGTGGCGATCTCGTCGGCCTGCGCCTGGGTGCGGGGCAGGAATGTCGGCGGAACGAGCTTGCCGCCGTTGACCAGTGCCGCACCGGCAACAGCCGTCTGTAGCGGCGTTGTCGACACGCCGTGACCGAACGAGATGGTGATGGAGTTGATCTTCTTCCATTCACGCGGCTGACTTGGCATCGCGATTTCAGGCAGTTCGGTCTTCATCCGGCTAAGAAGTCCAAGCCGCGTCAGGAAGTCCTTGTGTCCCGCAATGCCGACCATGTCGGCGATCTTCGCCGTGCCGATGTTCGAAGAATACTGGAAGATTTCCGGAACGCTCAACACGCGCCCCTTGCCATGGAAGTCCTTGATAGTGAAACCGCCGATGCGGATCGGGAAGCGCGCATCGAACGAGCTCTGCAGGTTCATCTTGCCGTCATCGAGACCCATGGCGAGCGTGAAGGATTTGAAGGTGGAGCCCATTTCGAACGTGCTGTTCGACATGCGGTTCATCCAGCCCTTTTCAGCGTCCACGCCGTTCGGGTCGTTCGGATCGAAGTCCGGTGCGGATGCCATGCCGAGGATCTCACCGGTGTGAACGTCGATGACGACGGCGCCAGCACCGATCGCCGAGTATTTGCCGATTGATTCGGCAACGACCTGCTGAACGATTGCCTGGACGCGCAGATCGATCGACAACTTGACCGGCTCAAGCGGCTGATCGGAGGTCATGCCGACGGCCGCAAGGTCCGCGAGACCCTGGGAATCGATGTAGCGTTCCATTCCGGCGACGCCGCGGTTGTCGATATTGACGTAACCGACGAGATGCGCAGCAGTTCTGCCACCGGGATAGAAACGGCGCTTCTCAGGCCGGAAACCGATGCCCGGGATGCCGAGTGCCAGGATCTGGCTCTGCTGCTTCGGGGTCAGCTGGCGACGCAGCCACTGGAAATGCGAATTGGAGCGAAGCTTCGTATAGGTGCCCTTCACGTCGAGATCGTTCAGCACGGTCGCGAGCTTTTCGATCACCTCGTCGGCGTCGACGATCTTGTGCGGCTCGGCAAACAGCGAGACGGTGCGGATGTCGGTGGCCAGCACCTCGCCGTTGCGGTCGACAATATCCGGGCGCGACGCCATGAACCGGTCTGCCGGCAGAATGCTCGACGTTACCTCCGGCATCGCAAAGCCGTATTGCACGAGACGTCCGCCGATGACGCCGTAGAACGCGACAAAGCCGGCGATCAGGAGGCCGACGCGGTTTTTCGCCTGGGCGGACTTGCGCTTGCGCGTACCTTCAAAGGACGCGCCGCGCATCGTTGGGCGGCCACGGCCACCGGCCGAAAAATGCGCCCTGCTCTTCAAAACCATGATTCGTGACAGGAAGGACATCAGCGTCTCACCGATCCGGTTGAATGAACATCAAGAGAAGAAGCACCACGGTTTTTGGGTACCGGTATTTTGGACGGAGGCCTGGACTTTGCAGCCTCGACGCCCTTCAGCGCCGCTGCGACTTCACTGTCCTTGCCGGAAATGATGTCCTCGATGGTGGTCTCGGGCTGCGGCAGACGCGACTTCATCATCGGCAATTCCTTGGGCATGGCGAGTTGCGTCGTATCGGTCGCGCCAAGGCCGAGCTCGGTGCCATAGACGCCGATCAGCCGGTGAAGACGGTTTGGCTGAGTCAAAAGCGCCCAGTCAGCCCTCAAGAGATCGATCGTATCTTTCTCGAGCCTGATCTCGGTTTCGAGACGCCGGACCTCTTCAAGTTTCTCGTCGGCGCGATGCTTGATCGAATAGGTCACAACAGCCGTTGCCGTCATGACGCCGATCAGCACGAGATCGAAGCTTCTCAACATCCGTCAGACCCCCAATGTCGAAAGGCTTGCGAGGCTCGGCAGGTCGAAGATCGACATGTCGGAACCGCGCGATTTTGCTTCGGTGCGGATACCGGCGCGCAGCTTGGCGGAACGGGCGCGCGGATTGATCTCCGCCTCCTCCTCGCTTGCCGCCACCATCGCCTTGCCGAGCGGATCGAAGATCGCTTCCTTCACCGCAACCATCGGCAGATGTCTGGAGCCGGAGGTCTTGGACGAGCGATCGGCGAAGAACTGCTTGACGATCCGGTCTTCCAGCGAATGGAAGGTGACGACCACGAGCCGACCACCGGGCTTCAAGGCCTGCTCGGCGGCAAACAGCGCCTGTGCCAGCTCGCCGAGTTCGTCGTTCACGAAAATGCGCAGCGCCTGGAAAACACGCGTCGACGGATGGATCTTGTCCTTGGCTTTACGCGGATTGACGCTCTCGATGAGATTGACGAGATCGCGCGTCGTGCGGAAGGGCTCGGTCACGCGGCGCTTTTCGATGGCACGTGCGATACGACCGGAATGCTTTTCTTCGCCGAGAAAGCCGAAGATGCGGATGAGATCGCCGACCTTGGCGCGATTGACGACATCAGCCGCCGATACGCCATTGCTCGACATGCGCATGTCGAGGGGACCGTTGCGCTGGAACGAGAAGCCGCGCTCGGCCTCATCGATCTGCATCGAGGACACGCCGATATCGAGCACGACGCCATCGAGCCCGCCTTCCGGCGCATGATCGGCAAGCTGCGAGAACTGTGAATGAATGAGAGAGAGGCGACCGGCATGCGCGGCGACGAGCGCCTGTCCATTGGCGATTGCGGAAGGATCGCGATCAAGGCCAATGACGTCAGCACCGGCAGCCAGCAGGGCGGACGAATAACCGCCCGCCCCGAAGGTGCCATCAAGGATGACCTTACCAGGAAGAGGCTGAAGCGCCTCCACCACTTGGTGCAGAAGAACTGGAATATGGCGAACCGGTCCGCCTTCGGGCTCAGTTTGACCTTCGCCTGGATTCGCCGACATCCCGCTCTCCTGTACTATGCGGGACGTGAACTCAAACGTCCCTCCCGTGCTGCCGCCTGCGCCTCGTGAAATGCTTGCGGCTGCCAAAGCTGAAAATGATCCGAACGCCCGACGAAAGTGACTTCCGAGCTGATACCCGTGAAATCCCGGATGAAATCCGAGACCATCAGCCGGCCTTCCGCATCGAGCCTCATGAAGACACCGCCGCCGTGAATCAGCAGCGACATCCTGTTGGCGTCCGGTGAAAACGGATCGACGGACGCAATCTGCCGCTCGTAGCGATCGAGCAGATCCGGACCGCCGACGCTGATCGCCGGATAGATGAAATCCTGGAGGCAGTAGAGCTCCTGAATTCCGCGCTCGGAAAGAACCGCGCGAAAGCCGGCAGGCACAGAGACCCGCCCCTTCGTATCGATCCTGTTCGTCGCATTCGACAGGAAGCGGCTCATCGCAACAAACACCCGCCCCGTTCGCAAAAGACACGGGAAACTTCCCGCCAGACTGCTTGGATTCAAACAAGGAAGATCCGTGCGGATAAGCAGATGCTTGCCCGATTGTGAGATCGAAACTCTTGATTTGATGGGCAAAATGCCCTTGTGCAGTGCGAATTTGGGATACCATGGGACCATATGGGCGTCAATGGGAGAGGCCCTGCAAGCTCCTCCATGTTCGGATTTATTTATAAGCTGTTAAGTTTAACAAAGGGTTATTGAGCGCTTTGGAGAAACTGCCTTTGCGACCCTTCGCAAGTGATATTTTGACAGTTGCTAAGAGCCGGAAACGCAAGGCGCTTTCCGGCCTGCTCATATAAAAAGCGGTACCGAAATCGGGCAATTTGCATGTCAGATTGCCCCGCCGGGGACGGGCACAATTGACGAATCAGAAGAGAGTAGTGACCAGTTGGCCTGTAAGCCGGGTTCTGTATGGCCCCGGTGCGAACACCGGAACGTGGCAGCCATTCATCTGGGACGCCGTTTACACGTCGCCTCGCGCAACCCACCCGGATGACTGGCCCGGAAACAGGCTGTAGACGTACTGTCGCACGTCCCGCGTCATCCCTATTCGGTCTTGCTCCCGGTGGGGTTTACCATGCCGCTTCCGTTACCGGTCGCGCGGTGGGCTCTTACCCCACCCTTTCACCCTTACCCCGCTATCTCATCGACCCTTGACGCATTGCGTCATCCGGTCGATCAGAAAGCGGGGCGGTTTCCTTTCTGTGGCACTGTCCCTAGGGTCGCCCCCGCCGGACGTTATCCGGCACCGTGTTTCCGTGGAGCCCGGACTTTCCTCACCCTACCGCCTTTCGGCATTGGTAAAGTGCGGCTGCCCGGCCAACTGGTCGCGCGGCTCATAGCCGAGATGCGCAGATAAGGCCATAGGCCTACCGGTATTCCGCATGGAAATCGACCGGATAGCCATCGTCGATGATCGACCCGTTAAAGATCAGTTCGGCGCCGAGCCGGCCTATCTCGTCGGAACTCTTGGCGGCAGCGCCACAACCGCCGGTCAGAACACCGATCCGGTCGAACGCCGTCATGGCGATGGCCGGATAGTTGTTCGGCGTGAAAGACGTGACGCAGGCTGCCATGGAAGATCGCGACAGATCGAGCCTCGGCATCAGCCGTTCCATGACGTCCGTCAGGTGGCGCCGGGTCGTCTCGCGTCCGCCGCTCTTGAACCAGTCCCGGATCTCTGGCTCTGACGGCAGCAGGAGATCATCCGGATCGCCGCCGATCTTCACATAGGTCTTCCCGTCAGGATAACGGACCGGCGGCAGAAGGTAGATCCCGTCATCCTCCTCGTTCCATTTCCAGATCAGCGATGGCATGGCCTTCAGCTCCTCCATCGCCCCCTCGCCGACCTCGTAGAACGCGATGGTCCTTGCATAGACTGAGAGATCGAGACGAGCGCCGACAAGTGCCTCGTTGATGGAAAAGCCGCCTGCCGCCACAAGAACCTTGTCGGCCGTGTAACTGCGCCCTTCCGCCGTCGTCACGGTCACGATCGCGCCGTCCTGGCGAACAGCCGAAACGGTCTCGGCAATCAGCGTGGCACCCTGGCGCTCCGCAAGCAGGCATTGCGCCTTCACCAGCCGGCGCGGATTGATGTGCCCCGCCCGCTTCTCCTCCCAGACGCCTTCGGCGCCATCCTGAAAGGCGAAATACGAAAACCGCTTCGAAAGCGCATCATGCCCCAGCGTTTCGGTCTCGACCCCGAGCCGCCCGGCGGCATCGAGCACGCGACCGACATAGGATGGCTGCCCGGTACGCCCGGGCGCATAGGACTGCAGTCCGGCGCGCCCAGGCCCGACCATCAGACAGCCCACTTCCGAGTAGAAATCGATACCGCTTTCGGACGAGATCTCGCCGTAGCGCTCGATCGAACGATTGGCGAGGCGGGCCCAGACTGGATCCTGATCGATCGTCCGGGTGATGCGCGCCTCGTCGTAATGGCTTGCGAACACGCCGTCATGCCGCTGGTAATCGTCAGGTTCGCCCGGCCCGATCAACGCCACACCATCGGTCCATTTGGAAAGATGCCGGGCCGCTGCCGCCCCCATCATGCCGCTTCCGATGATGATGTATTTGAACCGCGCCGCCATGCCCTGTCCTTTCGATTCCCTAGCTCGAATTGCCGCTCTTTTCAGGCAGTTCTAACCGTTTCCGGAATCAGAATACCAGAGGCGCCAGAACGGCATACCCCTTCGGCGGAAAATCGAACGCGAAGGTCTTTTCGATCATATCGTCCTTGTTGTCTTCAAGAACCGCTTCGACCCGCTGACAGTAGCGCTTGGACGTCGGGTTCATACGCTTGGCGGCGTGGCCCGCATTGTATTTGAGGATCGTGCCGCAAATCTTGCCGCCGCCCAGATCATGGGCGCCCGCCAGATACTTCATGCCGTAGCGAATGTTGGTTTCCGGATCGTAGAGGCCATAATCAGGGCCCTTGTAGCCCATCAGCCTTGCGGTCGCCGGCTTCACCTGCATCAGGCCGATCTCGCCGGCACTGCCCTTCACAGTCGGGCGAAAATTGCTTTCGATCTGCACGACAGCCTCAGCAAGGTCGAATGGCACATCGTATTGATCGGCATATTTGGCGATCAGCGTCGTATAATGCATCCGGCGAACCATCTGCCTCTCGGTGGCCGTCGGGGCAGCAAACCCGGTTTCGCGTGTCTCCCAGGGAATGGTCAGCGGTTTGACATAAACCCGAACCACGTCTCCGCCGTCTTCGGCACGCACAGATCCACATCCCGCGAAAAGCATGGCAATGCCTGCCGCGACCGCACAAGTCATCTTAGTCAATTCTAAAGTATCTCCGGAACAACAGGCTCGCGGGATATCGTGATACGCAAACATCCCTCGTCGCGACGCCGGACGACGGCGCGAGGTTTACAGAACCTGTAGGTTTATCTTGGCAGCCCCCGTCTGGGGACGCTGCGTTAGCAACTCTTTAGAAAGCCGCAATAAGGAGATCATGTGGCAATGCAAAAAAGCCCTGTCCGCAAACGCTTCCGACAGTTTCGCGAAGCTTGCGCCTAGCTGTATTTCGGCAGTGCCTTGAGCAGCCGATGCAGCGTGTCGATCGTCGAAAAATCGGCAATCCCATCGACCAGCGCGGGCCTGAAATGCCGTTGGAAAGCCTCGACGACGCCCTTCGTGCGATCACAGAATGTGCCCGTGATTTCAATCTCGTATCCGTAGAGCGACAGCATCGACTGCAGGGCCTCGATCGGCTGACCACTTTCGCCGTGCTGGAAAAACCGGCCGCCGCTGATCTGACCTGGCTCGACCCAGTGACCGATCCCCGCCAAATACAATTTCTGCCAGGGGAAATTTTCGCCCGGGTCGAGCTTGCGGATGGGGGCGACATCCGAGTGTCCGACGACCCGTTCCCGAGATATTCCCCAGCGATTGCCGCAGTCTCGACACAATTCGACGACCGCATCGATCTGGATATCCGGAAAATGGGGAAGTCCGCCGGGATGTCCGGGATTGGCGATTTCTATCCCGATGGAGCAGGAATTGATGTCCGTTTCGCCGGCCCAGCTGCTTTTGCCCGCATGCCAAGCGCGCCGCGCCTCGGGAACAAGCTGCACGATCCGGCCGTCTTCATGGATGAAATAGTGACTGGAGACCTGGCTCGCCTCGTTGCGAAGCCATGCCAGCGCCTGATCGGCATCAGGCATGCCGGTATAATGCAGGAGGATCATGTCCGGCTGGCGCCCGCCTGCCCTTTCCCCATGATTTGGCGAAGGCTCGACCGTGGCGCGGGCATGATCGGCGGCAAAGGAAGCCGGAATTGTCATGCCGCGCGGCGCTCTTTCTCGATCGCTTCATAGGCCGCGTTGAGCGCGGCCATCCGTTCGGTCGCAGCCGCATGCAGTGTTGCCGGCACGCCGCGTGCGATCAGCCGGTCGGGATGATGCTCCGAAACCAGCAGACGGTACTGTTTGCGGATTGCCGAGAAATCGTCGTCACGCGAAACGCCGAGCACCAGATACGGGTCACGACCGTCGAGATGCACGTGGCGGGCCATGATGCGGCGGAAATGTTCCTCGTCGATCCGGAAGATTTCGGCGATGCGCGCCAGAAACGCCAGCTCGCTCTCATGCACGAGACCATCCGCCTTGGCGATATGAAACAGACCATCGACGACGCTCTCAAGCATCGGGCAGTTTTCCATGTCGCCGCTGCTGCACAGCCCCGAAAGCTTCATGGCATACGCCTCGTAGCCGGCAATATCCTGGCGTGCGAGGTTATAGAGACGTGCAACGTTGCGCGCTTCCTCGGCCGGGAAATCGAAAATCTGCTGGAAGGCACTCACTTCGGCTTCGGTGACCACGCCATCGGCCTTCGCCATCTTTGCAGACAGGGCAATGATCGCCACCGAGAAGGAAACCTGGCGCCGGGTTTCCGGATCGCCCTCGAACATGGTGCGGATCGCATCGACGACTCGGTTGAGCACACCGCCCGCGGCATCGCCGACGGCACCGAGCAACCTTTCCCACAGGGAGGACAATTGGAGGCAATTGAAATCGAAAATCATCCCTTAAATGACCAGATAACCGACGTTTTGGCAAGCTGAGGACGGTCCGCTAAAGATTAAACTCTGTTCATGTTTTTCGAACAATCATGGTGAAAGCCCGGTCTGTCCGGCAACGGTACAAAGTCGTTGACGGCCAATGGGTCGAAACGCTGACAAAAACGACCTGCCCTGTCGTGCCACGGCAGCCCGCGAGGCTGGTGATTTCTTTGAAACGATTAGATCGGGGAACGGACAGGAAAAACCTCGAAGCGACGGAATTTTCTTGAGAAATTCACTTTACAGGCTCTAGCTGGTGTCGCATCCATTCATCCCGTTTTGTCAGTTTCTTGCGCCTGAGCGCATCAAGGAGGATCGATGTCCAAACAGAAAGTCGCACTGCTGACCGCCGGCGGCCTTGCGCCCTGCCTCTCGTCTGCCGTCGGCGGACTGATCGAGCGCTACTCGGATGTTGCCCCTGATCTGGACATCATTGCCTACCGCTCCGGCTACCAGGGCGTGCTCTTGGGCGACAGCATCGCGATCACATCCGAGATGCGTGAAAAGGCTCCTCTCCTTCATCGTTACGGCGGCTCGCCGATCGGCAACAGCCGCGTCAAGCTCACCAACGCCGCCGATTGCGTCAAGCGTGGCCTCGTCAAGGAAGGCGACAACCCACTGCAGGTCGCAGCCGAACGACTCGCCAAGGACGGCGTTACGATCCTTCACACGATCGGCGGCGACGACACCAACACGACGGCAGCCGATCTCGCAGCCTACCTCGGCGCAAATGGCTATGATCTCACCGTCGTCGGTCTTCCGAAGACCGTCGATAACGACGTCGTGCCAATCCGCCAGTCGCTCGGCGCATGGACGGCCGCCGAAGTCGGCGCGCGTTTCTTCGACAATGTCAGCAACGAGCAGACCGCCGCCCCCCGCACTTTCGTGATCCACGAAGTCATGGGTCGCCACTGCGGCTGGCTGACGGCCGCAACGGCGCGCGCCTATATCGAGCAGAGCCGCGGCAACGAGTATGTCGACGGCCTCATGATGAACGCCGAGCTGAAAAGCATCGATGGCCTCTATTTGCCGGAACTGGAGTTCGACCTCGAACAAGAGTCGGCACGCCTGAAGCGCGTGATGGAAGAACGCGGCACCGTGACGATCTTCGTCTCGGAAGGTGCCGGCATGAATACGATCATCGCGGAACGGGAAGCCGCCGGCGACACCGTCAAGCGCGATGCGTTCGGCCATGTGAAGCTCGACACGATCAATGTCGGTGGCTGGTTCCAGAACCAGTTTGCGGGCCTCATCGGTGCCGAACGCTCGGTGGTCCAGAAGTCGGGCTATTTCGCCCGCTCGGCCCCGGCCAATGGTGATGATCTTCGCCTCATCCAGGGCATGGTCGATCTTGCGGTCGAAAGCGCTCTCAACAAGGTGTCCGGCGTCACCGGCCATGATGAAGACCAGGGCGGAAAACTGAGAACCATCGAATTTCCCCGAATCAAGGGTGGAAAACATTTCGATCTGACGGCAAAATGGTTCGGCGAGGTGATGGACCATATCGGCCAGCCCTACGAAACCGTATAACGCGTCGCGCTGAGCGACAAACGAGAGCCGTGGGCTCCGGAGGAATGTGATGACGATCGAAACATGGTTCGCATTTGCCGCGACCGCTGTGGCCCTCGTCATCCTTCCCAACCCGCTGACGAGGACAGTCGCGCTCTATTCCAAGCAGCGCGGCCGTCTAAGCGCAGTCGTGACGGTCCCCGCATTGGCCTTGGGACTGGGTCTCGCCTTCACCGCGGGCCTCGCGCCGCTACTGCTTGTCTGTTTTTACGCGCCATCGGCCATGACCGCGATCGGCTGGGTCGGCATCGCCTACGCCATGGTCTATGTACTCTGGTGCTTCCAGGACCCACAGGTCCGCGCGCCGCTCGCCGACAATGACAATCTGCCGACGCGGCGGTTTGACCGGATCTTCGCAGACGTCTTCGTTCGATGCGTTCGCACCCCCAGATACGCGATCATTCTTGCCGCGCTGACTGCACAGTTTCTGCGCCCTTCGCTGTCGCTCTCGCTCCAGGCCGAAGTGCTGACGGCGATTTTTCTCGCCTCCATCGCTGGCAGTGCGTTGGCACAGGCACTCATCCCCAGCCTTGCGCTGCGGGGCACAAAGCGATTTTCGAGGCGCAATCCAGCCTTGAACAAGCCCGGCACGGTATTCATCGCCAGGCGTGCCGTGACGGCTGGTTTCCGGCGAATCGCTGCTTGAGGAAACAGAAAGCGTCCTTCGACTTGCCGGGCGCCGCCTTATACGTTAATGGAAATCCACAATCGGTGACTTTTTGGCGGGTACGGTAACCATTTCAAATGAGAGCAACCTGATGACGGTGGTCAGATTCGTCAGCCGTAGAGCTGCTGTGGCGCTTGCGATGTCTTCCGTTCTGGCTGGATGCTCCAGCGTTGAGCGCGATACAAAAGTCGCGTCCGGTCAGCCGTCTCAGACCACGTCAGCTGACGGTCAGCTCGTCATCCAGTACAATTCTTCCGCCGCCGATCAATCTCAACAAATGGCGCCCGGCCAGACAATGGCGCAGATCGCCAAGAGCGGTCGCATTGCCGTTCCGGTTCCGCCGACCGTAGAAACCGTATCGGCTCAGAATGCCGCCATGGCGTCTCCGACCATGGCGCCGATCGTTGCCTTCACGCCGCCGCCGATCGCAACCGCGGTCCAGCCCGTGAGCCTTGCTTCGGCGCAGCCGCTCAAGCCGGCAGCCGGTTCGGTCATGACCCAGAAGTCGAGCCGTCTCGTGTCGCCGCCGGTCGCGACCGCCGTTGCGTCTGGCCAGATCCAGCCGGCAGCGGCGCAGGCCATCGCGCTCGACGAGGAAGAACTGACGCCGGATATGGTGGCGCTGCAATCGGTCGTGCCGACACCGCGTCCAGCCACGCTTACATCGAGCGCTATTGCTGGTGCTGCAACGCCGGCTGCCGCAAGCTCCACGCTTGCCTATGCAGCCGCTCCCCGCGCTGTGGCTGCGGTCTCGGCCATGGGCAATATCAAGGACTTTCCGCCGGCTCCCGGCGAGCCGATGCCGGATACCGCGTCGAACGCGCCTGCAGACCTCAAGAAGCTCATCAAGCGCTATGCCGGTCTCTACGGCGTGCCGGAATCGCTGGTGCACCGCGTCGTCCATCGCGAAAGCAAATACAATCCCAAGGCCTATCACAAGAACGGCTACTGGGGCCTGATGCAGATCAAGTACTCGACCGCGAAGTCGATGGGCTACCAGGGCAAGCCGGAAGGCCTGCTGGACGCCGAGACCAATCTTAAATACGCGATCCGATATCTCCGCGGCGCCTGGCTCGTTGCCGACAACAAGAACGACAACGCCATCCGCCTCTATGCCCGCGGTTATTACTACGACGCCAAGCGTCGCGACATGCTGCATGTGCTGAAGGCCGATCAGAGCCCTGCGACACCTGTCGCCTTCGCAACGGCGCCGAACAGCAAGCCCGGTTCGTAACCCAGCGACCTGGGCGTCAGCCCAAGCCGAACCACCACGAGATCAGCCGACGGCATGACAGCAATTGTCTGCCCGTCGTGGCCCTGCAGGTAGAAAGTATCTGCCGGTAGCGGCATACCATCGGCCTTCGGCAGCCACGTCTGCATCTTCGAAAACCGTCCGCCCGAATGTGCATTCGGCTCCTGCATCAGGTGCACAAAGCCCTCGGGGAGCAGTCGCATCCCTTTCCACACCCCGTCGCGCGCCAGAAACAGGCCGAACCGTGCCCAGTCGCGCCCGGTCGCATAGAGATAGGAACTGCCGGCAAACGTCCCCGCCGCATCCGGCTCCATGACGGCGCTTGTCATGCCGAGCGGATCGAACAAGGCCCTGGATGGATAGCCAAGAGCCGTCGCGCGATCACCGATCCTGTCCATCCATATCTTCGACAGAAGTATGCTGGTGCCCGACGAATATCGGAAACGCGCGCCCGGATCTGCCTCGAGCGGGATCGTGGCCGCGAACGCGGCCATGTCGGGTTCGAGGTAGAGCATCCGCGTGACATCGGCGACGGCACCGTAATCCTCGTTGAAACCAAGCCCGCTTTCCATGGCGAGAAGGTTGGCAAGCGTGATTTCGCGTCGTTTGTCGTTGCTCCACGCGGGCAGAAGATCACGATCTCCGAGCGACATCCGGCCGCTCTCCATCATCGTACCGATCAACGCCGCATTGACGGTTTTCGTCATTGACCAGCCGAGCAACGGCGTATCCTTCGAGAAGCCGTCTCCATACCCCTCGCCGATGATGCGCCCGTTCTTGACGACCACCACAGCCCGCATGCCAGGCCCCGTCAGCGACTTATCCTCTAGAACCTCCATCACACGCGGATCGCGTTCGACCCCCTGCCCCACCGGCCAGGGCGAAGCCTGATCGACCGAGGGCGATGATCGCGGCGGCAGCGCGACTTGCGGCAACGCCGAACCATCCGGCGAAACGGTGCAGCCGAGGCCAGGCCTGTAGGTTGCCTGATTGGTTCCGATGAAGCCAAGCAGCCCGGCGTCGACCCGGCCGGAATCGCGGTCAACGGTCACCCGCATCATCAGGAGCAGCGGGTTGCCCGGCGCCTGCACGTCGATCGCCAGCACCTCCTGCGGATCGCGTCCGGCCAGAAACACGTTGGAGCAGACGATCTTGGCCGCATAGCCGCTTCCGACCCGAAGCAGTTGCGGCGGCGCAATGGTGATCCACGCCAGTCCCCCGACGATTCCAAGTACCAATGCCGCGGCAGTTCCCGTCACGATCCGCTTCATCAGGCGCATATGTCAAATGTCCTTGTTCACCAACAGCCCGCGTCATCCAGCTGTAGCATGCCGGGTTTAGGCCTGCGTTCTACAGATCGCGAAATAATTCACGCAGCGAGAGACGCAATGGCCGACGTCGTCAGGGAAACCGGTTTCACCAGCAATCAGAAGCTCAAGGATGCGCTGCTCCAGCACAAACTATTTTCGCGCGAAGGGCTGTCGGAACGGCTGTTCGGGCTCCTGTTTTCCGGTCTCGTCTATCCTCAGATCTGGGAAGATCCAGACGTCGACATGGAAGCAATGGAGCTCTCATCGGAGCATGCGATCGTCACCATCGGCTCCGGTGGCTGCAATATGCTGGCCTACCTCTCCCGCAATCCGCGCAGCATCGATGTCGTGGATCTCAACCCCCACCATGTCGCGCTGAATCGGCTGAAGCTCGCGGCATTCCGTCATCTGCCGAGCCATATGGATGTCGTCAGGTTTCTCTCGGCGCAGGGTACACGATCGAACAGCGTCACCTTCGACAGACTGATCGCGTCGCATCTGGATCGCGCAACCCGCAGTTACTGGCAGAAGCGGTCTATCACCGGCCGTCGCCGCGTCTCCGTGTTCGACCGCAACATCTACCGCACCGGGCTTCTCGGCCGGTTCATCGGCGCGGGACACCTTCTGGCGCGCCTGCATGGCGTCGATCTGACGAAGATGGCGCAGACCAAATCGGTCCGAGATCAGCGCCGCTTCTTCGACGAAGAGATCGCGCCCCTGTTCGACAGAAAACTGGTCCGCTGGATTACCTCGAACAAGAGCTCGCTGTTCGGACTTGGCATTCCGCCGCAGCAATATGACGAGCTGGCCGGCATGGCGACCGGCGGCAGCGATAACGGCTCAATCGCGACCGTGCTGCGGGAGCGTCTCGAAAAGCTCGCGTGTCATTTTCCTCTGAAGGACAATTATTTCGCCTGGCAGGCGTTCGTCCGCCGCTATCCCGCCGCCCACGAAGGCACGCTGCCCACCTATCTCAAGGCCGGCAACTACAAGGCGATCCGTGCCGCCACAGACCGGGTCGCCGTTCACCACGAGAGTTTCACGGCTCTCCTCAAGCGCAAGACGGCAGGCTCAATCGATCGCTACGTCTTGCTGGACGCCCAAGACTGGATGAACGACCAGCAGATCAACGACCTCTGGTCGGAGATCGACCGGACGGCCGCTGTCGGCGCCCGGGTGATCTTCCGGACGGCCGCCGAGCGCAGCGTCATCGAAGGGCGCCTCTCGCCCTCGCTTGCCGCGCGCTGGACCTATCTCGACGAGCGCTCGCAGGCCCTCAACCTGCAGGACCGCTCCGCCATCTACGGCGGCTTCCATGTCTACGCAAAGGCCGACTGATGGCAGAGACCGACGCAGGCAACCTCGAACCGGCCAATCGCGAAGAGATCGGCCATGCCGGCAGGATGGATCGGATGTACCGCTACCAGCGGCATATCTACGACCTCACCCGCAAATACTATCTCCTGGGACGCGATGGCACGATCGCAGGCCTTGCCCCGCCAGTCGGAGGAAGCGTGCTGGAAGTCGGCTGCGGAACCGGCCGCAACCTTCTCCTCTCCCACAAGCTTTTCCCGAACGCGAAACTTTACGGCCTCGATATCTCCGCGCAGATGCTCCAGACGGCAGACGCGAATTTCCGCGGCACAGGAATAAAGCCTATTCTGAAGGTCGCAGATGCCACGACATTCACGGCGGAGGAGTTCGGCGTCAACGGTTTCGACCGGATCCTCATTTCCTACGCCCTGTCGATGATCCCAGACTGGGAGAAGGCGATCGACGCCGCCCTTGCGGCGCTGTCGCCTCAAGGGTCGCTGCATATCATCGACTTCGGACAGCAGGAAAACCTGCCGAACGTCATGGGATCTGCGCTCAAATCCTGGCTCGCCCGCTTTCATGTGACCCCGCGCGCCACTCTCGAACAGGCGCTGGAAAAGCGTCTCGCACCGGCAAAGGCCGACATGATGTTCGAGGTGATCGGTAGCGGCTATGCCTGGCGGGCGATCCTTCGCCGCCGGGGATAATCACTAAGCGTATTCCAGATCTTGCTTTCTAACTGAATTTTTACGAGCTTATGGTAAACGGGACGCTACGCCTCCCTTTTGCCCACTCGATCGCGGACAAGGCTCTTTGTCTCTGCCCTAACACGGAACCTTCATGCCCCGGCTTCCAACCGTTCTTTCTGCTGCCGTCCTGTCTGCCGCGCTTCTGATGTCCGGTTGTACGTCCACAAGCTACGATCTGGTCGATACTGGCTCTGTCCGGCAGATGAAGTTCAAGGACACGGATCCGCAGGATTTCGGCGCCAACCATCCGGGCCGCCACGAGGTTCACGGCATCGACCTGTCGAAATGGAACGGCACCGACATCGACTGGCAGACGGTGAAGAAATCCGGCGTCGCCTTCGTCTTCATCAAGGGCACCGAGGGCAAGGACCGCATCGATTCCGCCTTCACCACCCATTGGCGCAACGCGGCCAATGCCGGCATTCCGCACGCGGCCTATCATTTCTACTATTTCTGCTCGACACCGGAAGATCAGGCAGACTGGTTCATCGCCAATGTTCCCAAGGAAGCAAACATGCTGCCGCCGGTGCTGGACATGGAATGGAACCACGCCTCGCCCACCTGCAAGCTGAAGCCGGATCCGCAGACCGTGCGGGCCAGCATGAAACGCTTCATGGACAGGATCGAGGCCCACTACGGCAAGCGGCCGATCATCTACACGTCGGTCGATTTCCACCGCGACAACCTCGTCGGCGCCTTCCCCAACTACCATTTCTGGGTTCGCTCGGTCGCCGCCCATCCGACCAAGATCTATACGGACCGCAAGTGGGCGTTCTGGCAATACACCGCAACAGGCGTTGTCCCGGGCGTCAAGGGCGCAACCGATATCAATGTCTTTGCCGGAAACAGCAAAGCGTGGAAGACGTTTATTGCGTCGGCCGACTGATGTGCTAACCCGCACAAGCTCTCTGGCAATGTATCTGACGTTACGCTAAAACCGGCGCGACCTGAGGGTCTGCGCCCATGTCCACCAGTGACCATGTCGCGCGGAAGAAATCGATTTTAGGAAACCGCTGATGTCTTCGACACTTGTCCGCCGCGCAGCTTTGGCTTGTGCTCTCGCCGCCTGCCTCTCTTCCACCGCCCTTGCCCAGACAGCCACTCAGCCGACCGCTCCGCCAATTCCGGCAGCACCTTGCGGCGGCGATCTTGCGACCTTCCTCGACGGCGTCAAGGCTGACGCGATCAAAGCCGGCGCTACCGCTGCCGCCGCGGATCAGGCATTTGCAGGCGCCGAGATCGACCAGAAGGTTCTGTCACGCGACCGCGCGCAGGGCGTCTTCCGCCAGACCTTCCTCGAATTCTCGCAGCGCACCGTCAGCCAGGGCCGCCTCGATATCGGTCGTCAGAAGATGAAGCAGCTTTCGGACGTGTTCGGCCGCGCCCAGAGCGAATTCGGTGTTGCGCCTGGAGTCATCACCGCATTCTGGGCGATGGAAACCGATTTCGGTGCCGTTCAGGGCGATTTCAACACCCGCAACGCGCTTGTCACGCTGTCGCATGACTGCCGCCGTCCTGGCCTGTTCCGGCCGCAGCTGATCGCGCTGATCGAGATGGTCCAGCACGGCGATCTCGACCCGGCCACCAACACCGGCGCATGGGCCGGCGAAATCGGCCAGGTGCAGATGCTGCCGGAAGACATCATCGCGCACGGCGTCGATGGCGACAACAGCGGCCATATCAACGTCAAGACGAGCGGTCCCGACGCCATCCTGACGGCGGCCAAATTCATTCAGAGCATGGGCTTCACGCCCGGCCAGCCCTGGATCCAGGAAGTGACGCTACCGGAAAGCCTGCCCTTCGAAAAGAGCGGCCTCGGCAACGAGATCCCGGCCAGCGAATGGTTTTCCTATGGCGTCACGCCGCGCGACGGCGTCACGTCCTTCGGCAATCTGCCGGCAGCACTCGTTCTGCCGCAGGGCCGCAAGGGACCCGCGTTCCTGACCTATCCGAACTTTGGCATCTACCTGCAGTGGAACCAGTCGTTCATCTACACGACGTCTGCCGCCTATTTCGCCACCCGCCTCTCCGGCGCCCCGCCTTACCTGAAGGGCAACCCGGAACCGGGTCTCGACGATACGGGCATGAAGGCACTGCAGACCAAGCTTCAGGCGCATGGCTATGACGTCGGCAAGATCGATGGCATTCTGGGCTCCGGCACGCGCGTTGCCGTCCAGAAGGAACAGGCACGCCTCGGCATGCCGGCCGACGGCTGGCCGACCCAGGCTTTGCTGTCCGCGCTTTGATCAGCGGGCCTTGCATCACATGACATGAAACGGGTGGCGGGCTGACCGCCGCCCGTTTTATCTTCGAGCAGCATCAATAAAGGCATTCCATGTCATCCGCCGCAGCCAGACTGACCCCCGTCGCCTGGGCATTGCTGTTCGTGCTCGGCCTTCTCTGGGGCGGCTCGTTCTTCTTCGCCCGCATCGCCGTCCAGGAAGTACCGCCCTTCACGCTGGTGTTTCTGCGCCTCGGTCTTGCGGCGCTCGCTCTCCACATCTACCTGCACGGCCGCAACGGAACCTACTCCATCCTTGCCACCCACTGGCGCGCCTTTGTCGCAATGGGCTTCCTCAACAACGCTCTGCCGCACACGCTGATCTTCTTCGGCCAGACGGAGATCGGCGCAGGCCTTGCCTCGATCCTCAACGCGACGACGCCGATCTGGACCGTCATCATCGCCAACCAGTGGACGTCGGACGAAAAGCTGACCGGGGCAAAGCTCGCAGGATGCGCTGCAGGCCTTGTCGGCACCTGCATCCTGATCGGCCCGAGCACGATTACAGATACGGCAGCACCGCTCTGGGCGCTGCTCCTGCCGATCGCCGCCGCGATCTCCTATGGTATCGCCGGCACCTACGGAAAACGCTTCCGCGGCATTCCGGCCCCGGTGACAGCCACGGGACAGCTCACGGCGTCGAGCCTGATGATACTGCCGGTCTCGCTGGTCGCGGACCAACCCTGGACGCTTGCTGCACCGTCTCCTCACGTCGTCATGGCTATCGTAGCGTTGGCGTTACTCTCGACCGCGCTCGCCTACCTGATCTTCTTCAGGGTCCTGGCACTGGCCGGCGCAACCAACGCTTCCCTCGTCACGCTGCTCATCCCTCCGAGCGCCATTCTTCTGGGAGTATTCTTCCTCGGCGAACGACTGGAATGGAATGATATTGCCGGCATGGCGGTCATCTGTGCAGGGCTCCTTCTGCTGGATGGGCGAATCCTTCGCACCCGCACAACAGCGACGTAGTCCTCGCTGGAAACGGTACTGTTAACCGTCTGATCGCGATATTTAACACTTTGAAAACTTCCGTTAACGGGGCTTTCCGTTGTCAAATCAATAAGATGGAAAATGATCGGTCGGTTTCGGCCGCATCTTGATGCGCCGCAGCACAGTTTCCCTCTTTCCATTTGCCATGAAACAGACATAAACTCTGTCAGTCAACGCAAGGAGGCAGACATGGGAAGAACCTACCCTCTCAATGTCCTGGTGGTTGGTATTGCGTTTGTGTTCGTCGCTTCGATGTTATTCATCTAGACGCATTCCAAAACAACGCATGCAACCGGTGACCGGTGATACCTCGGACTGACCGTTTGATAATCGGCAGCATTACAAAAGCGCATGTTCCCGCATGGGACATGCGCTTTTTCCATTGTCGGCGCTACGCAGCGTTACCGACGTTTGCATTCTTGTCAGGATGCCGGCCAAGCCGTTCCAGCACACCTGAGACCAGCGGGACGCGGTTCATCGTGTAGAGATGGAAGTGATCGTGACCGCGGCGCATCAGGTCTGCGATCTGCTCGGCCGCGACATCGGCCGCCACCTTGGCACGATCATCAGGCTTGTCGTCCAGACCTTCGAAGCGGGCATCGAGAAACGCCGGAACGGTGGCGCCGCAGCGGCCCGCAAAACGCTTCAGCTGAGTCAGGTTCTGGATCGGCATGATACCGGGCACGATCGGGATGGTGATGCCCGCCGCATGAACGGCCTCGAGATAGCGCTCGAACACTTCGTTGTCGAAGAAGAACTGCGTCAGGGCACGGTTGGCACCTGCATCTGCCTTGCGCTTGAGCGTATCGATATCGGCGGCCATGCTCGGGCTTTCCGGATGCATTTCCGGATAGGCAGAGACGGAAATATCCATGTCGCCATACTCGACCAGCATGCGAACGAGATCGGCCGTGTCGGAGAACCCGTCCGGATGCGGCGTATAGGCCGCGCCGACGCCTGCGCTCGAATCTCCGCGCAGCGCGACGATGCGACGAACGCCCGCTGCCCGGTACTCCTCGACAACAGACTTGACCTCCTCGCGCGCGGCATCGACGCAGGTCAGATGCGCAGCGGTCTGGAGTTTGGCATCGTTGATCATACGCTGAACCGCTGCGAGCGTCGGCTCGCGCGTGGAGCCTCCGGCGCCATAGGTCATCGTGACGAATTCCGGCTTGAAGGCTGCAAGCGCATCGACCGTTTCCCAGAGCTGCGTCTGCATCTCCTCGGACTTCGGCGGAAAGAACTCGTAGGAGAGCTTGAACGGGGCCTTGGCTGCGGGTGTATCCATGATCAGGCTCCTAGATAACGGTTTCGGCGAGAGCGGGTGTGTCGGCTTTCGCCATCAGCAGGCGACGGTCGCCGGCAAGCCACACGGTCACCGTGAGTGCGCCTTCGCGGCCGGGGCTGAGGTCGATCACCTTTTGAACGTCCAGGCCCACTCTGTTCAGCCACTCGTTCATCGCCTGATGGGAGAAACCGAGGCGCAGATGCGCGTGCTCGTCACGCAGATGCTCCAGCGCATGCGGCGCAAAATCGACGATCAGCAATCGCCCGCCGGGCCGCAGCATGCGGGCGGCTTCGGCGATCGCAAGATCAGGCCGGTCGAGAAAATGCAGTACCTGGTGAATGGTGATGAGATCGAAATCCTGGCCTTCAACAGGCGGATTGAGAATGTCGCCGTGCCGGACGGATGCCTTGACGATGCCTGCATCGTCGAGATTGGATCGGGCGACAGCCAGCATGTCGCGGCTGGCATCGACACCGATCGCGCGGCGATAGCGGCTTGCCAGCAACTGCAGGATCCAGCCCGTTCCCGTGCCGAGATCGAGCAGCGAATCAACCGGCGAAGGACCGATCAGCCGTAGCAGCGCCTCTTCGACCGTCTCGTCGCTCGCATGCAGACGACGAAGCTCGTCCCACTGCGAAGCGTTGCGGCTGAAATACTCCTGCGCCTTCGCCGAGCGCTGGTTTTTCACAGTTGTCAGACGCTCGCGGTCACGCACAAGCACCGGATCATCCTGCGAAGCGGAGGCGAGCAAAGTCTGGACCAGTGCAGCGCCGTTCCCTTCCTGGCGCAGCCGAAAGTAAGCCCAGGCGCCTTCCTGGTATCGCTCGATCAGCGCTTCTTCGGTCAACAGCTTGAGATGACGCGAGATCCGAGGCTGAGATTGGCCAAGAATCTCGGTCAGATCCGTGACGGTCAGATCGCCTGCGGCCAAAAGCACCAGCAAACGAAACCGTGTGGGCTCCCCTGCCGTCTTCAGCACATCTACCAGTTCATCGAGGACCAACCCCATACAACACGCCTTCACAATCAACATATAAAGATATGTTTATGTGATTTCAAATTGTCATGCAAGACGCAACGGGATTTCAGCCTGCATTCCTACAAAAAAACCCGGGGACGACCCCGGGTTTTTGTAAGCTTCAAACTGCGTCTGTCGCAGTTAGCGTGTCAGGCGCTTGTGGGCCTGGCTGCCGGGATTGAGAGCATCAGGGCCGAGACGACGGATCTTGTCCTCTTCGTAATCCTCGAAGTTGCCTTCGAACCATTCCACATGGCCATCGCCTTCGAACGCGAGGATATGCGTCGCCAACCGGTCAAGGAACATGCGATCATGGCTGATGATGATCGCGCAGCCGGCAAACGCTTCGAGCGCGCTTTCGAGAGCGCCCAGTGTTTCCGTATCAAGGTCGTTGGTCGGTTCGTCGAGCAGCAGAACGTTGCCGCCGGCCTTCAGCATCTTGGCAAGGTGGACGCGGTTACGCTGACCACCCGACAGGTTGCCGACCTTCTGCTGCTGATCGCCGCCCTTGAAGTTGAAGGCGCCGCAATAGGCGCGGGAGTTCATGTCGAACTTGCCGAGCTTGATGACTTCGGCACCGCCCGAGATTTCTTCCCACACGGTCTTGTTGCCGTCGAGAGCATCGCGGCTCTGGTCGACGTAACCGAGATGGACGGTTTCACCGATGCGGACAGAGCCGGCATCCGGCTTTTCCTGTCCCGTGATCATCTTGAACAGGGTCGTCTTGCCGGCGCCGTTCGGGCCGATAATGCCGACGATGCCGCCTGGCGGCAGCTTGATCGACAGGTCGTTGATCAGCGTGCGGCCTTCGAAGCCCTTGTTGATGCCTTCCATCTCGATCACCACCTGGCCGAGACGCTCGGACACGGGGATGATGATCTGCGCATCGCCGGGACGGATGCCGTCGGCAGCATCGACCAGCTGTTCGTAGGCCTTGATACGGGCCTTCGACTTGGCCTGACGGGCCTTCGGGCTGGAGGCGATCCATTCCTGTTCACGGCTGATCGCCTTCTGGCGGCCGGCATCTTCGCGGGACTCCTGCTGCATGCGCTTGGCCTTCGCCAGCAGGTAAGCCGAGTAGTTGCCTTCGTATGGAATCCCGCGGCCGCGGTCGAGCTCGAGGATCCAGCCGGTGACGTTGTCGAGGAAGTAGCGATCGTGGGTGATCATCATCACGGCGCCGGGATAGTCGCGCAGGTGCTTTTCGAGCCACGCGATGGTCTCGGCGTCAAGGTGGTTGGTCGGTTCGTCAAGGAGCAGCAGGTCCGGCTGCGACAGCAGCAGACGGCAGAGCGCGATACGGCGACGCTCACCACCCGAAAGCAGCGTGACGTCCGAATCCTTCGGCGGGCAGCGTAGCGCTTCCATCGCCATTTCGACCTGCTTGTCGAGATCCCAGAGGTTCTGTGCGTCGATGACGTCCTGGAGCTTGGCGCCTTCGTCGGCGGTCTCGTCGGAATAGTTCATCATCAGTTCGTTGTAGCGCTCGAGCACCGCGGTCTTGGCAGCAACGCCGACCATGACGTTCTCGAACGCCGTCTTTGTCGGGTCGAGATGCGGTTCCTGCTCGAGATAGCCGACGGTCGCACCTTCGGCGAGCCAGGCCTCACCGGTGAACTCCTTGTCCTGTCCGGCGATGATGCGCAGAACGGTCGACTTACCCGCACCGTTCGGACCGAGGATACCGATCTTGGCATCCGGATAGAAGGACAGGTTGACGTTCTCGAGGATCTTCTTGGCGCCGTAGGACTTGTTCAGCCCCGACATGTGATAGATGAACTGACGTGCCATGGATAAATGTGCTCCGGGGAATTTGTTTGCCCGCTATGTAGGCGAAGACGGGCTTGGGAGCAACGCATACGAGGCGCAAACAGTGCGCTTTCCATCCGGAATCGCGGCACGGGAGGCAATCTAGTGCAGGTTTGCGTGGTCGATCCGGAAAAGCTGAAACGGATTTGCGGGACCTGTATCGAGCCGTACGAGGCCCGGCCAGCTCTGCCCTGCCGACAATGCATCGTAGAGTGGCGCCGATCCTTGCTCGGACGGTGCGGGGAGACCGCAGACGGCCACATAATCGAACGGTGCAAGGGTCTGGCGACGGGTCTCCGGATCGGGTGAGATGAAGGCTGTATAGGCGTTTGCCATCCCGCGTGAGGCCCGGTGAAACGGGATCGGCCCGACCGTCAGCCCCGAAGGCACCTTGGTCATCAGCACGGACATCGCAAGTGCCGGCGGTGCCAGAAGATGTCCCTCTCCGAGCTTTGAGATCACCGACAGGTCACTGGTCTTGCAGTCGCCTATGGTCATCGCCTGCACGGCATCGCCGTGTATCTCTCGTGGCCGCGAGAGCATCCACAGACCGAACGTGAGCATGAAGACGCCAGCCACGACGACCAGCAAGCTCCTTACCGCCCGGCCGGGTTGGCTTGATGTCTCATCGAGATGGCGGAGCGCCAGCGGCACGAAAAGTGCACAAAGGACGAATGGGAAACGGATGTAGCGAAGCAGGCAGATCGCCAGCACCACACTGACAATCGCGGTGACGAACACAACCGCGACGCCCGGGTTACCGGCGCGAACCTCGTTCAAAACCCGTGGCGCCGCGAGCGCCAATATGGTGACGAAAATGCCGATCAGCACGATGCCCGCCAACGGCGAGTCGCCTGCGTAGTGAAGCAGTCCCTGCTCCTGCGGCACACGGTCGAACCATAGCTGCTTGGCAAGCGGATCCATCCCGGCATAGGGCCCCGCAAGGCATTCAGGAAAACCGATGCCAGTTGCGACGAGGACGCCGATCGAGGCAACGGCGATGACGGACAGTTTCACCCAGCCGGATGCACCTGCCAAAAATCTGCAGGCCAGCCAGGACGCGCCGGAGAAACCGGAAAGAAGACCGATATAGGGTCCGGAGAACGCATCGCACTGCATCGACATCGCACCCGATGGACCGAGCAGCGCCAGAGCTATTGGAACAGTGGCGATACATATTGTGGCCGAGGCCGCCGAAAGCGTTTCGGCCGCCCTGGTCGTGCCTGTGAGGAATGCCAGAAGAAGTCCGCCGAACATGATGGACAGGAACGGAAGACCTTCGAGTGCGATAGCGACCGAAATGACGGTCCCGAGACCCACAACGATACCGCCGATACGATCGAAGCGGACAAGACCGTAGGCAACGGCCATCAACGCAACGATCTGGAGATTGTGATGGTCGATCCGACCGGGCACAAATTCGAATACCGCATACAGCATCGCGAACGTCCCAGCCGCCAGCCTGAGATAATGGATACCCTCGGTGATCGGAGCAATGCGTCTCCAGATCATGGCCACGAACAGCCCATAGACCGAAAGCAGCATCGGCGGCCAGATCAGCAGGGACGCGGAAATGGCTTCGTCGCGGCCAAGCAGCGGTGTCAGCAGGAGGGAAAGGCCGACATAGGGAAGATCGACAAGACGGGACCAGGGCGAGACATAGATCCCCGGGCTGTAGATCATCGGCAATGTCAGGTCCCAGAAGGACCCGGATGCGGATAACAAATGGCGAATCTGAACGCCCCGAAGAACATCATCCACATCGGCAAAGAACGGTTCCCCGTCGGAAAGGTCGATTACCACCAACAGGATGGCCGTCAGATAGACAACGGAAAAGATCCGCAGGAGTGATCCCCCCTGCCGCGTCAATGACGCACCTGCCTCGCCTCTCCTCGCGCCAGCCATCCTCGAAGCCACCTGCGTTTTGCCCTTCAGCACCGGCTTACCTAGCTTGAATTAACATTGCGCTACCGGATTGCCTCTGCGAAAGATCGAACGGGAGAGGCGGCCGGGCAGGACAAGCGACTGACAGCGTCGGTGCCGCAGGAATAGCGATGTTTGACACAACCAACTGGCTCGATAGTTCGACGGGCGCACGCATAGCATTTCATCATCAACCCGCGACATCGGACGGCCGTGGCGTCATCCTCGTCTTGCACGGTCTCGCCGACCATTCCCGCCGTTACCGGCGGTTTGCCGAGGCGATGGCGACGCACGGTTTCCATGTCTATGCGCCCGACCATCGCGGCCATGGCGAGACCACGGCACCCGGCTTACCGATCGGCCGATTTGCCTTGCGGGACGGTGCAAGCATCGTGACCCCGGATGTGAAAGCGGTTCGCGATCTCGCCGCCAAGGGGCATCCGGGCCTGCCGATCATTCTCTTGGGGCATTCGATGGGCGGCCTCATCGCCCTCAATGCCGCGATCGATTATCCGCAGGCCTTCGACGGGATTGCCGTCTGGAACTCCAACTTCAATCCAGGCCTCGCCGGGCGCGGTGCCCAAGCAATTCTGCTTGTCGAGCGCGCGCTAAAAGGGTCTGATGTTCCAAGCACGCATCTGCCGAAACTGACTTTCGGCGCATGGGGAAAATCGATCCCCGGCCATCGCACGGATTTCGACTGGCTGAGCCACGACCAAACCGAAGTCGATGCCTATGTTGCCGACCCGCTCTGCGGTTTCGATGCCAGCGTCTCGCTCTGGCTCGACATCTTCGAGATGTCCTACCGGGGCCCCGCGCTTCTGGACCGCCTGCCCGCCGACTTGCCGGTCAATCTGGTCGGTGGCACGGACGATCCGGCGACGGATGGAGGGCGCGCCATCCGCTGGCTCGCGGACAGGTTCCAGAAACGCGGCATGAACAATGTCGAGACGATCATCTACCCGCAAACCCGCCACGAGACCCTGAACGATCGCGTCCGGGACCGCGCGACCAACGCCTTCGCCGAATGGGCGAAAACGCTCACCTCGCGTCGCTCAGATCCGTCGCGCGATACCCGCACGCAAACGGAATGAGTTCATGACATTTCCTCAAGTGCGCTCGGAGAATGCCGAAGGTATAGCTTTGCCATGACGTCACCGCATGCGCATACGAGACCTGCTCTGCAAGCGTCCGGCATTTCCGCCGGCATGGGCCTGATGCTGCTTGCCATGCTGATCACGCCGCTGATCGACGTGTTTTCCAAGCTTGCAACTGCCAACGCCTCCCCGACGCTCATCACGATGGTGCGCTTCATCGTCCAGGGCCTTTGCATGCTGCCGATCGTGCTGTGGACCGGGTCATGGCGCAATTTCTCCTGGGAGCTCAGTTTCTATCACGCCATCCGCGCGGCCGTGATCACGCTCTCGATGATCTGCTTCGTCGCAACGCTCGCCGTCATGGAAGTTGCCGATGCCGTCGCGATCTTCTTCGTCGAGCCGATTATCCTCACCGTCATGTCGTCGATCTTCCTCAAGGAGATCATCGGCTGGCGGCGCTACACGGCTTGCGGCGTCGGCTTCCTGGGCGCGATGATCGTCATCCGCCCGAGCTTCCAGGAAATTGGCTATATCGCGGTATTGCCCGTGGTCACAGCTTTCGGCGTCGCCGTCTTCGCCCTGATGACGCGGGCGCTCGCCCATCGCGAAAACCCATGGTCGATGCAGTTTCAGATGTCGCTCTGGGGCATTCCGATCTCAGGTGCCCTCCTCCTGATCGGTCATGTCAGCGGCATCGAATTCATGGCGCCGTCGATCCCCGACTTGACGACGATCACGTGGATGGTCGGGGTCGGCGCGGTCGCCGCCCTCTCCGGCCTGCTCGCCGTCTATGCCTATCGCGCAGCACCCGCCTCGGTCATTGCGCCGCTTCAGTATTTCGAGATCGTCTCGGCCACCTTGCTGGGCTGGCTGGTCTTCGGCGATTTTCCGGATCCGGTAAAATGGCTCGGCATCTCCATCATCATCGGGTCAGGCCTCTACATCATCTGGCGCGAACGCCGCGCCGCCTCGCTCAAGCCCGTCACCAACAGCGAAAACACAGTGGTAAGCCCCTGATATGGATGAGCCGAAGAAAAAGCCGCCGCTCGCCGGCATTCGCGTTCTCGAACTGGCCCGCGTGCTCGCAGGTCCCTGGGCCGGACAGATGCTGGCCGATATGGGCGCCGATGTGGTCAAGGTGGAAAACCCTGACGGCGGCGACGATACCCGCGCCTGGGGACCTCCCTTCGTCGAAAGCATCGACGGTGAAAACCTCTCGGCCGCCTATTACCATTCGACCAACCGTGGAAAGCGGTCGATCGCAGTCGATCTGAAGACCGAAGAAGGCCAGGACATCGTCCGCCGCCTCGCTGCGCAATCGGACGTCCTAATCGAGAACTTCAAGGTCGGCGGTCTCAACAAATACGGGCTCGACTACGCGAGCCTGAAGACGATCAATCCGAAGCTGATCTACTGCTCGATTACCGGCTTCGGCCAGGACGGGCCCTATGCGAGCCTTGCCGGATACGACTATATCGTCCAGGGCATGTCCGGCTTCATGTCGATCACTGGCGAACCCGACGGCCAGCCGATGAAGTCGGGCGTCGCCATCGCCGACATCTTTACCGGCATCTATTCCGTCACCGCCATCCAGAGCGCGCTGATCCACGTCATGAGGACGGGCGAAGGCCAGCATATCGACATGGCGCTGCTCGATGTCATGTCGGCGGTCCTTGCCAACCAGAACATGAACTACCTGATATCAGGCATCTCGCCGGTCCGCCTCGGCAACGCCCATCCGAACATCTCTCCTTATGAGGTGATCAACGTCCAGGACGGCTACATCATTCTCGCCGTTGGCAATGACGGCCAGTTCCGCCGCTTCTGCCGAATTCTCGGCATCGAGCATGTGGCAGACGACGAGCGGTTTTCCACCAACAAGGCGCGTGTCGCGCACCGGATCGAGGTCCGCAGTCTGCTGATCGCCGAGACGATCAAGTGGACCAAGGCTGATCTCCTGTCCGCCTGCGGCGACAATGCCGTGCCTGTCGGACCGATCAATTCGATCGGTGAAATGTTCGAGGATCCCCAGGTCAAGGCGCGCGGTCTGCGTGTGGATCTCGAGGCAGCCGACGGCACTGTCATCCCCGGCGTCCGCAGCCCGATCGTGCTATCGGAGACGCCGCTTGCCTATCACCGGCCGAGCCCGAACGTGGGCGAGCACACGGCCGAAATTCTTGCCGAACTGAACATGATCGAAAAGGAGCGCAATCGATGAAAACGGGTGGAGAACTGATCGTCGAGGCACTGAAGGCAAACGGGGTGAGCAGAGTGTCCTGCGTCCCGGGCGAGAGCTATCTTGCCGTGCTCGACGCGCTCTATGAAAGCGGTATCGAGGTTCTCGTCTGCCGCCAGGAAGGCGGCGCGGCGATGATGGCGGACAGCTGGGGGCGGCTGACGGGCCAACCCGGCATCTGCATGGTCACCCGTGGCCCCGGCGCCACCAACGCGTCTGCCGGTCTCCACATCGCCAAACAGGATTCGATCCCGATGATCCTGTTCATCGGCCAGATCGGCCGCGACATGAAGGAACGCGAAGCGTTTCAGGAAGTCGAATACCGCCGCGCCTTTACCGAGTTCGCCAAATGGGTCGGCGAAATCGACGATGCCCGCCGTATTCCGGAATTCGTCACCCGCGCCTTTGCCGTCGCCACTTCCGGCCGCCCCGGCCCAGTCGTGCTGACGCTGCCCGAGGATATGCTGACGGAAGCGGTCGAGGCGGTTCAGGCCCGCCCCTATACCCCGGTCGAAAGCCATCCCGGCAAGAGCCAGATCGCGACCTTCGACGAGATGCTGCGCAATGCAAGGCGGCCGATGGTAATCCTCGGCGGCACCCGCTGGGACGAGAAAACGGTTTCGGATTTCCAGGATTTCGCCAGCCGCTTCAAGCTGCCGGTCGGCTGCTCATTCCGTCGCCAGATGCTGTTTGATCACCTCCATCCATCCTATGCCGGCGATGTCGGCATCGGCATCAACCCGGCGCTTGCGCATGAAATAAAGGACAGCGATCTCCTGATCCTCATCGGCGCCCGCATGTCGGAAATGCCGTCCTCCTCCTATACCCTGCTCGACATTCCCTACCCCAAGCAGACCCTGGTCCATGTCTACCCGGATCCGGAAGAGCTTGGGCGGATGTACCGTCCGGATCTGGCGATCTGCGCGGCACCGGCAGAATTCGTTGCGGCCATCAAGGAACTGCAGCCACCGGCACTGCCGCTCTGGACCGAGCGCAAATCGTCGATGCACGATTCCTATCTGAAGTGGTCGACGCCCCCGAAAAGCGGCCCCGGCGACGTCCACATGGGACCGATCATGGCCTGGATCGAGGAAAACGTTCCGACCGACGCGATCTTTACCAATGGTGCTGGCAACTATGCCACCTGGGTGCACCGCTACCACCGGTTCCGGAAATACAACACCCAGTCGGCACCGACATCAGGATCGATGGGCTACGGCCTTCCGGCAGCAGTCGCGGCCAAACAGCTGTTTCCGGAACGCGAAGTCGTCTGCTTTGCGGGCGATGGCTGCTTCATGATGCACGGCCAGGAATTCATCACCGCGGTCCGCTACGGATTGCCGATCATCACAGTGCTCGTCAACAACGGCATCTACGGCACGATCCGCATGCATCAGGAGCGAGAATACCCCGGCCGCGTCTCGGCGACGGATCTCGTCAATCCGGATTTCGTCGCCTATGCGCAAGCCTTCGGCGGGCATGGCGAACTGGTAGAGAAGACGGAGGATTTCGGTCCCGCTTACCTGCGTGCCCGCGAAAGCGGAAAGCCGGCCATCATCGAAGTCAGGCTCGATCCGGAAGCGATCACGCCGGCCAAAACGCTGACGCAGATCCGCAACAGGAACTGAAACGGCGGCATCTGCGCAATCACTCGGCGGAACATTCCGCCGGCCATGCCGTTGATGGCGCATGGCAAATGACACAAAACGCAAAGCACTGGGTGGCATGACGACCTTCGTCGCCGTCATCTTTTTTATCGGTCTCGCACTCGCGGCTTACTACTTCATCGGCATGACGCCGGGCGAGCCGTGATCCCAAGGGATCGTCGATACAAAAAGGGGGCCGGTTTTCACCGGCCCCCTTTTTCATGTCCGTATGAGCCGAGCGATCAGATCGCCGCAGTCACGATGAACTCTACCTTGTACTTTGGCGCAGCGAGCTTGGCTTCGCTGGTGGCGCGGGCCGGTGTATTGGCCGGATCGACCCATGCTTCCCAGGCTGCGTTCATTTCGGCGAAATCAGCAATGTCGGAGAGATAGATCAGGGTCTGCAGGATCTTCGACTTGTCGGAGCCGGCAGCGGCCAGCAGACGATCGACTTCGGCAAGCGCGTCCTTGCACTGGTCGGTGACGCTGTCGCCTTCGCCAACCTGGCCGGCCAGATAGACGGTGTTGCCATGGACGACGGCGCCGCTCATGCGGGCGCCGGGCTCGATACGCTGAATGCTCATAAAATGCTCCTGAATGCTGAGCTTCGGAAATTAAGGGCGTGGCATACCGCGCCCTTGCGTGGAAAGGCTTTCGAACCGATCAGCCGCGCAGGCGCAGGCTCTGTTCGTAGATCGCCGTGGAGCGTGCGCCCGAGCGGCAATAGCCAAGCAGCGGCTTGGGAAAATCTTCGAGCACGTCGACCATCTCGGTCACGCCTTCCGGTGTCAGGCCCATGCGGCCGACCGGGATATGGCGGATGTCGAGACCGAGCTCCTTGGCGCGTGCCTCGATCGCGGCGAAATCCGGCTGGCCGGGCTCTTCCTCGTCGGGGCGGTTGCAGACGATGGACTTGAAGCCGAGCGCCTTGATCTGGTCGAGGTCTTCGACCGTGATCTGGCCTGAGACCGAGTATTCGTCGTTGATCTCGCGGATATCCATGGCAGAGCCTCCATTCTCGATAGGGGGCAAGCTTTACGATGCACCCCGGGGAGCGTCAATCGCCAAGCGGCCTTTTACGCAAACACGAAGCGCAGGCCGTAGTCGACGCTTTCGCCGGGTTGAAGCCATTTCAGCTCGCCTGACGCCTCCAGTTCGCCGCGGGTGGCCAGCCGGTGCGAGACCGGCTCGATCCCCAGCACATGCGCCGGCTGCTTCTGGTTGCGCCACATCTGCAGGTATGGAAGCGTGTCGGTCTTGAAACGCACTTTGAGCGTGAGACCACCGAGCGCCGCGATCGGTCCCAAGGCCAGTTCCGCCCAGGGATCGCCGCCCGCTGCCGGCACGCAGAACACGCTCCCTGGCTCGGGCCCGAAATTCCAGGGCATCTCTTTTTGCTCTAACATCGCGCTCGAAAGACGGACGTTGTCGTCCAGCAGCCAGGCCCCGATATTCATATGGTACATATGCACCCGGGCGATGGCTTTCGTTCCAGTGTTCGTCACCCTGTCGGACAGGCAGACTTCTCCGGTCACTCCATCAATCCGCCAGCGGCGTTCCAGAAGCGCGGATCCCCCCTCGGCTGTCGTGACCGGAACGCGCGCCCGGCATTCGGCATCCTCCTGCATATCCCAGAACACGATCTCGGCCGGGTGCGACGAGTAGGAGCCGTGCAGCGGAAACTTCGCGCCATCGGGACGACCGGGTATGGGTTCGGGATGACGGATGTGGTCGGGACCGCAGGTAAACAAAAACCCTTCCAGCGAATGGTCGATTCGCGGATCGCCATCGTCAGGAATGGCCCGGCCGGGCGCGATGTCGATGCCGCCGACGAAACACGCGCCGATATCCAGCACAGACGCCTCGTCCAGTGTGAGCTTCGGCCCGTTTCCTGCTGAAAACGCTTTCATAAAACCTCCCTCACGGCGCCTCTCGCCGGATCGTGATCGAATTTAACCATCGGTTCATAACGAATTCACTTTTCTCACGGTAAAGTCGAAATTACGTTGTCTATGGCACCAGATACGGAGTCGGGAACCATATGCGCATTTCCCCGCTTACCGTAGACGGAATAATTTCTTTCGGTGGAAACGTGAAGCGTCTCATTCTCGCAAGTATCGGCCTAATGGCAATATCAGCAGCCTTCGGGCCATCGTCGGCGCAGGCTCAGAGCGGATATCGCTATCAGCAGCAGACGACCCTCGTGGCACCTGACGGCGCCATACTCGACTACATGCCGGATCCGCGCGACGTGGTGATCAGCCGCGACGGTATGGGCCGCCGCGTCTATCTCGATCGCCGCGGAAACATCGTTGCGACCGAAACGCGCCAGGATGCCTACCGTCCCCAGGAGGCGGAATATCCGCCGGCACCGAGTGGCTACCGCAACCGTCGCGACACTGTCTATCAGCAGCAGGATAAGTATCCGCAAGACCAGGGCGGATATCAGGATTACCGCCAGTATCGTCCCGGTGAAGAACCGGGTGCCGTGACCGGGTCGATTGCCGGCCCCGGTTCGATTACCCGCGAGCCACTTACCAACGATGCACTTCCCGGCATCGACGAGAACTATTCCGAGCCCGAAGAAGCCTCGATCGACCCGAATGCGGGCTCGCAGCTTCCGGCACCGCAGCATGATGCCAAACCGGTCATCACCGTCACTAAGAAGCCGCAGGCCGAGATCGCCGCACTCCAGGTGTTTCTTGACCGCGAGGGCATTTCGCCGGGTGTGATCGACGGCCATCTTGGCGACAACGTCAACAAGGCGATCGCCGCCTGGCAGGAAATGACCGGCGAGACGCTTGATCCGAATAATTCCGAAGACATCATGCAGCGCCTGACCTATTCGGGCGGCCTGCCGATCATCGATTATACGATCACGGCCGCGGACGCTGCCGGACCATATGTTGCGTCTATCCCGGAAGACTACGCTCACAAGGCCACTCTGCCGGCGATGTCCTACACATCCGTAACCGAAAAGCTCGCCGAGCAGTTCCACATGGATGAGAACTACCTGAAGTCGCTCAACCCGAACGTCGACTTCACCATTCCCGGCATGACCATCAAGGTGATCAACCCCGGCACGCCGAAGACCGGACAGGTGACGCGGATCGTTGCCGACAAGTATCGCAAGCAGGTCTTCGCCTACGGTGAAGACGGTGTGCTGATTTCGGCTTATCCGGCCACGATCGGTTCGAGCGATACGCCATCGCCGTCGGGCAACCATACGGTCCAGCGCATCGCGCTCGATCCGGGCTACACCTACAATCCGAAGATCAACTTCACACAGGGCAACAACACCCAGATCCTGCAGATCCCTCCGGGTCCGAACGGCCCGGTTGGCACGGTCTGGATCGCCTTGTCGAAACCCACCTACGGCATTCACGGCACGCCGGAGCCTTCCAAGATCGGCAAGACCAACAGCCACGGCTGCGTGCGCCTCACCAATTGGGATGCGACGGAACTTGCCAAGATGGTCAAACCCGGCACGACCGTCGAATTCCTCGAGTAGGTTTTGCCAGACTTAACAACGCAAAAAGCCTCTCCGGCAAACCGGAGAGGCTTTTTTTTGGCTACGTTAAATTGGCTTCAGGCGGCGTTGCGGCGAAACGGAAACAGTTTCGATCCCATCGAGCGCACGACGCGGACAGGCATCATGCGCATCACTTCCTGAGCGAAACTGCGCGCATTGTCTTTTGCCTTGTCGACATTGCTGACCTTTGTCGCGTCGAGCGTGTGCAGGGTTCCGCCGGTCTCGAACAATTCCTTGAACGCGACCCGTTCGCCGATCGACGTCTCCAGCACATTGACGCCCTTGGCCGCCAGCAACCCCTTGATCGCCAGCATGGCTCGCGTCGTTACCATCGAGGTGACACGGGTAAGGACGACGGAATGGGGAATGTCGAGCTTGGCCTTGTCCTTCATCTGCGCGAGCAGATCGAGAATCTGTGCTGCGCCCTTCGCATCCATCGCCGAGCCCTGGACCGGGATGATGACGTGGTTGGAAAGCCCGATTGCAGTGGTTACCAGCGCGTCTCGCGCGCCGGCAAGATCGATGATGAAGTAGTCGGTCGAAGATGCCATCTCGCGCAGGTGGCATGGAAGCGACGCCGTCGTGACTTCTGAAATCACCGAGAGGTTGGGCACGGGGCCGGAGATCTCGCACCACTGGCTGATCCACTTCTGCGGATCGGCATCGATGATCGTGATGCGAAATCCCTGGTGGGCGAGTTCCGTGGCAAGCAGCAGGGCTGCAGTCGTCTTGCCGGCACCGCCCTTGGCATTGGCAAATGAAATTACGGGCATTCTCGGTCCTTGATGAAATAGAGCCGCATCGCTCACCACCACGCCGCTTCATGCGCAGTTAACGTATTCTTCATGAACTTGGTTAACGAGACGTAAATTAAGGGTTAACGCATATTGCCTGTCACATTTCAGCATGCCGACCTAAAAAGGCTGAGAATGCAATGTGGCCCGCGAAGCGATCGCGGGCCACATGTTGATCACGGATGTCTGGGATCAGACCAGCGCTGCCGCCTGCTTGTGCTCCATCGCGAACTCTTCTTCCGGCGAAAGGATCAGACGATGGCGGCCAACAAGCGCGAAATAGGCGATCGCGACAGCAAACCAGATCACCACCCAGACGACGCCCTTGAAGAAGTTGGGATCCTGAACCTGATAGAGAAGCGTCACCACGGCGATGACGATCGTCAGGACGGCACCCGTGATGCCCAGTGGAGACCGGAACGGCCGCTCGATATTGGGCAGTTTCTTGCGCAGGATGATGAACGAGATCGCCTGCATGATGTAGGAGAACATCGCGCCGAACACCGCCATGTTGAGCAACACGCTGCCGATGGCGCTGCCGCCTGCTTCTGCACCGAGCGAAAACCAGATGACCAGCATCACGGCAAGACCGACCAGCGCTCCAGCCAGCATCGCAACGTAGGGCGTCTTGTAGGTCGGATGCGTGACCGAGAGCGCCGTCGGGAAATAGCCGGCCCGTGAGAGCGAGTAGATCTGGCGACCCTGTGCATAGAGGATCGTATGGAAGCTGGCGATCAGACCCGTCAGCGCCACCAGACCGAGGATAACGACGCCGCCGTCGCCATAAACGGACTTGAACCCGTCGAGAAGCGGCTCCAGCGCCGTACTCAGATGAAAGGCGCCGACACCCGGCAGAGAGGGATTGAGGAGCACAATCATGAAGGCCGACAGCATCAGCGTCATCATGCCGAGGATGATGCCCTTCGGCATGTCACGCTTCGGATCGACCGATTCTTCTGCCGCCAGCGGCAACTGTTCGATGGCAAGGAACAGCCAGACCGCAAAGGGAAGCGTTGCAAGCACGCCTGTGATCCCGAACGGGAACCAGTCGCCATTGCCTTCAGGCAGTTCGATCGCTGCACCATCAGGTCCGACGCCGATGTTCAGCGCCCAGCGGGAAAAGTCCATGTTGGGGATGGCGCTGACCCAGAAGAACACCAGCACCGCCAGCGAAACGATCGTGATGACCAGCGTCACCTTGAACGACAGTTCGAGGCCGAACACGTTGAGCGCTAGGAAGATGATGTAGAACAGCATCCACAGGATCGGCGAGTAGACGGGATCGAGGCCGAGGATCGAATTCACATAGGCCGTAATGAAGGTAACGATGACGGCGGGCGTGAGCACGTATTCGACGTTCTCGCAGAGCCCTGTAATGAAGCCGCCCCAGGGTCCCATCGCCGTTCGCGCAAAGGAATAGGCAGCACCCGTGTGCGGCAGCGCCGGGCTCATCTCGGCGATCGAGAACGTCAGGCCGAGATACATGACGGCGATGATGATGCCGGCAACCAGCATCCCTCCCCATCCGCCGGTCGCGAAACCGAAATTCCAGCCCGAGAAATGCCCTGAGATAACGGCGCCGACGCCGAGCGCCCAAAGCGACCAGACCCCTGCATAGCGCGAAAGCCCGCGCTTTTCGAAATAGGCAGCATCCGCCTTCTTGTAGCTGACGCCCCCTGATGAACTTTCCATGCCTTCTCTCCTGATCAAAGAAATAGGCAGCAAGGCCGTCCGGCCCGCCGTCCCCGTCCATTCCGGATCCGCCCGCTTTTGTCGGTGTCGGTATCCCGCAGCTCTGGCTGTTCCCCTGGTCTCTCAGTAAACCGGCTGGAGAGTTCCCACACCGGCCCGTCGAAAGCCTGCCTCGACCGTAGGCGGCTTCGTTTCGAATAAACTCGTTCATAGTCTAGGTCGTGAAGTCAGTGCCGGACGCGATGACTGTCCTTTGATCCCGCCGACATCGGTCTTGAAGCGATTTCGTGAAGTATGAACACGCATTAACCACGACGAGAATTCTTCACTTCCGCCGCGTCGTCAACGGTAATCTCAAATCTCCTCCATAGGCCCCGTTGACTCGGTCCTGGAAACGAATGTTAATCCTGTCACAAACCGGCGCAGACCGGAGGGAACGGCTTTCGTATGACCGGCAGGATTGACCAGTGATGACAGGGCAAACACGATTGCCGTGTCCGAGCGCAGTTCCCTCCGGACAAACGGATTCAATTGGTGAGGGATATCTTCTAAATTCCTGAAATACAGGCCTGATTTCTAGCATGCGCTTGGAATGCGCGCTGTCACATACGATACACACAATGGCTCTACGAGTCGCGCCGAGACGCTCAACCCCAGGAGGACACCCGTGCTCAAGAACGCCCATCGTCTGCTGTCTCTGACGACAGCAGTCCTCATCGCTTCCACCAGCCTTGCAGCAGCCGAGCCGAGCGCGGAACTGATCGCCGCCGCCAAGAAGGAAGGCGCGCTGACCACCATCGCCCTGCCCCACAGCTGGTGCGGCTACGGCGACGTGATCGCCGGCTTCAAGGCCAAGTACGGAATCGAAGTCAACGAACTGAACCCGGACGCGAGCTCGGGCGACGAAATCGAAGCCATCAAGGCCAACAAGGGCAACAAGGGCCCGCAGGCTCCTGACGTGATCGACGTTGGTCTGTCCTTCGGCCCGTCCGCCAAGGCCGAAGGCCTGATCCAGCCTTACAAGGTTTCCACCTGGGACTCGATCCCGGCCGAAGCCAAGGATGCTGAAGGCTACTGGTACGGCGACTATTACGGCGTTCTCGCGTTCATGGTGAACAAGGATCTCGTCAAGGAATCGCCGAAGGACTGGAAGGATCTTCTGAAGTCCGACTACGCGAACGCCGTCGCACTCGCCGGCGACCCGCGCTCTGCCAACCAGGCTGTCCAGGGCGTCTATGCTGCCGGTCTCTCCGCCGCTAAGGGCGATGCCGCCAAGGCTGGCGAAGAAGGCCTGAAGTTCTTCGCAGAACTCAACAAGGCCGGCAACTTCGTTCCCGTCATCGGCAAGGCTGCCCCGTTCGCACAGGGCTCCACCCCGATCATCATCGCCTGGGATTACAACGCTCTGTCCTGGGGCGAAAGCCTGAAGGGCAACCCGCCTTACGAAGTCGTCGTTCCGCAGTCGGGCGTCGTCGCCGGCGTCTACGTGCAGGCGATCTCCGCTTTCGCACCGCATCCGAACGCTGCCAAGCTGTGGATGGAATACCTCTATTCCGACGAAGGTCAGCTCGGTTGGCTGAAGGGCTATTGCCACCCGATCCGGTTCAACGATCTTGCCAAGAACAACAAGATCCCGAAGGCACTGCTCGACGCCCTGCCGCCGGCCGCGTCCTATGAGAAGGCCGTATTCCCGACACTCGAAGAGCAGGCTGCCGGCAAGACCGCGATCACCACGAAGTGGGATTCCGTGGTCGGCGCCAACGTCAAGTAATCTAGTCTAGACGGCCTTCCCGCTCCGCTTTTATGGGCGCGGGGAGGCCTTTTTCCTCCTCCGACAGAAACACTGGATTCATGTCCACCGCATCATCGTCCTTCATCGACCGCCGTACCGTCGTCGATTGGCTCGGCGTCGCGCCGTTCATGATCTTCGCGTTGATGTTTCTGATCGTCCCGACCTTCTATCTCGTCGTCGGCGCCTTCTTCACGCCCGAGGGAACACTCACCTTCAAGAATATCGCAGACTTGTTCACGCCGACAATCCTTTCGGCCTACTGGATCTCGATCAAGGTCTCCTTCGCCTCATCGCTCGGTGGCGCGATCATCGGCTTTGCGCTCGCTTGGGCAATCGTTCTTGGTGGCCTGCCGTCCTGGATCCGATCGAGCCTCCTGACTTTCTCCGGTGTCGCCTCGAACTTTGCCGGCGTGCCCCTCGCCTTCGCCTTTATCGCCACGCTCGGCCGCACAGGGCTCGTGACCGTCTTCATGCGCGACTGGTTCGGCTTCAATCTCTATTCGACCGGCTTCAATCTCCTGTCCTTCGTCGGTCTCACCCTCACCTACATGTTCTTCCAGATCCCGCTGATGGTGCTGATCCTGACCCCGGCGCTCGACGGTCTGAAGAAGGAATGGCGTGAAGCCTCCGAGATCCTTGGCGCCTCCACCTGGCAGTACTGGCGCATGGTGGCGATGCCGATCCTGTGGCCAAGCCTGCTCGGCACCAGCCTGCTTCTGTTCGCCAACGCCTTCGGCGCGATCGCGACGGCCTATGCGCTGACCGGCTCCTCGCTCAACATCGTACCGATCCTGCTTTATGCGCAAATCCGCGGCGACGTGCTGCACAATCCAAACCTCGGCTATGCGCTGGCACTCGGCATGATCGTCATCACCGGCGCCTCCAACGTCTTGTACATCTGGCTGCGCATGCGCGCCGAACGCTGGCAGAAGTGAGGATGCGCGAGATGAAGATGACCAAGTTCTTCGCCTGGCTCGCCATAGCCATCGGCGTCATCTACTTTTTCGTGCCGCTGCTCGGCACGTTCGAATTCTCGCTGCGCATGCGGCGCGGCGAATACTCGTTCGATGCCTATGACTCGGTCTTTTCGGATGCCGCTTTCCGGGCGACCTTCGGCTTCTCCATGCTGATGGCGCTGCTCACCATAATCTTCGGCATGCTGCTGATCGTGCCAACGGCCTACTGGGTCAGGCTCCGCGTCCCGCAGATGCGCCCGGTGATGGAGTTCATCACCTTGATGCCGCTGGTCATCCCGGCAATCGTCATCGTCTTTGGCTATCTTCGGCTCTACAATTCGTCGTCCTACATCCCCTTCACCGGCTCTACCTTCGGCACCAACGTGCTTCTGGTGATGTCCTACATCACCTTGTCGCTGCCCTACATGTATCGCTCGGTCGACACGGCGATGCGCACCATCGACGTTCGAACCCTCACGGAAGCGGCGGAAATCCTTGGCGCCAAATGGCCGACGATCCTGTTTCGCTGCATCTTCCCGAACGTGATGTCGGGCGTGCTGTCGGGCGCCTTCATCACCTTTGCGATCGTGATGGGCGAGTTCACCATGGCCGCCCTCCTAAACCGACCCGCATTCGGTCCCTATCTCCAGCTCGTGGGCGCAAACAAGGCCTATGAGCCTTCGGCGCTCGCCGTGATCGCCTTTGCAATCACCTGGCTTTCGATGGGCCTGCTCCAGCTCGTTTCCCGTTTCAGCAAGATGGCACCCTCCCGGGCTTAGGGACTGCGCTTCAAGGATTTTCACCTCATGTCGTTTCTCGTTCTCGACGGTATCAAGAAAAGCTTCGGCCAGACGCAGGTCGTCAAGGACTTCCATATGGCGATCGAGAAAGGGGAATTTGTCTCCTTTCTCGGACCGTCCGGTTGCGGCAAGACCACGGTTCTGAGGATGATCGCCGGGTTCGAGAACCCGAGCGACGGCACGATCTTCATCAACGGCCGCAACCAGTCGGGCCTGAAAACCAGCCAGCGCAATATCGGCATGGTGTTCCAGGCCTATGCCCTGTTTCCCAACATGAGCGTGTTCGACAACGTCGCCTTCGGCCTCAAGGTCGCTGGCATGTCGAAGGCGGATATCGACGCCCGCGTAAAGGAAATGCTGAAGCTGATCGGCCTCGAACATTTGGCCGACCGCTACCCGTACCAGATGTCCGGCGGCCAGCAGCAGCGCGTCGCGCTGGCGCGTGCGCTCGCCCCAAAACCGCAGGTCCTGCTGCTGGATGAACCGCTGTCGGCGCTTGACGCAAAGATCCGCGTATCCTTGCGTGAGGAAATCCGCCAGATCCAGATGAAGCTCGGCATCACCACCGTCTTCGTCACGCACGATCAGGAGGAGGCGCTGTCCATCTCGGATCGGATCGTCGTCATGAACGCCGGTCGCGCCGACCAGATCGGCACGCCGTCGGAGATCTACAACCGCCCGGCCACCCGCTTCGTCGCCTCGTTTGTCGGCACGCTCAACATCATCGATGCGATCGTCGTCGATCCGGCCGCCAACACCATCCGCATCGGCGACAACATCATCACGCTGCGCGAACCGATCGGCGCGTTTGCACAAGGCGACACCGTATCGATCGCGCTGCGTCCGGAAGCTGGTTCGCTTTCCGAGAGCGCCACGGGCGATACGGCTTTGACCGGCACCGTTGTCTCGACGCATTTCCTTGGCTCCGTCGTGCGCACCAAGGTCACGGTCGGCGGCAACCAGATATCCTTCGACATGTTCAACGCGCCGGACAAGGTGCTGCCGCAGCCAGGCGAAACAGTGACCCTGCGTTTCGCCGCAAGCGACCTGCTGGTGGTCAAGGAATAGGCGCAGCGCGCCGCGAGTGGCGAATGCTTGATCGCTAACAAGACCGCAATATCAAACGGAAGAAGCCGGCAAGTGATTCAACTTGCCGGCTTCTTGATTCAATCTGTGAACATGGCGGCAGACCGCCTAAGCGGCATCCTCGACCGCTGCCACATTGGTCGGGATGTAGTTGAGCACAGGTCCGAGCCAGCGCTCGACCTCCTCGATCGCCATGCCCTTGCGCGACGCATAATCCTCGACCTGGTCCCGCTCCACCTTGGCAACGCCGAAATAGTAGCTGGCGGGATGGCCGATATAGAAGCCGGAGACGGATGATCCCGGCCACATTGCGTAGCTCTCGGTCAGCGTCACGCCCGTCGCCTTGGTGGCGTCAAGCAACCGGAACAGCGTTTCCTTTTCCGTATGGTCGGGTTGCGCCGGATAGCCCGGTGCCGGACGGATGCCGGCATACTGCTCGTGGATCAACTCGTCGCTCGTGAGCGTCTCATCCGGCGCGTAGCCCCAGTACTCCTGGCGCACGCGCTGGTGCATGCGTTCGGCAAACGCTTCCGCAAACCGGTCGGCGAGCGCCTTGACCAGGATCGACGAGTAATCGTCGTTCGCCCGCTCGAACCGTTCGGCAATCGCCACTTCCTCGATACCGGCTGTCACCACGAAGCCGCCGACATAATCGGCCTTGCCGCTCGAAACCGGCGCGACGAAATCTGACAGCGCCACATTCGGCCGGCCGTCACGCTTGGAAAGCTGCTGGCGCAGCGTGAAAAGCGTCTCGAGCTCCGTGCTGCGCGTCTCGTCGGTATACAGCTTGATGTCGTCGCCAACAGCGTTGGCCGGCCAGAAGCCGATCACCGCCTGAGGCCGGAACCACTTCTCCGCAATGATTTTCTCCAGCATCGCCTGCGCATCCGCAAACAGATGACGCGCGGCCTCGCCCTGCTTTTCGTCCTCGAGAATGGCCGGAAAGCGCCCCTTCAATTCCCAGGTCTGGAAGAAAGGCGTCCAGTCGATATAGGTCGCAAGCTCCGCCAGATCATAGCCTTCGAACACTTTCGTGCCGAAGAACTTCGGCTTCTTGGGCTCATAGGATGTCCAGTCGACCGTCTCGGCATTGGCCCGGGCGCGCTCGATCGGCAGCCGCTTCTTGTCCGCTTCCGAGCGGGCATGGGCGGCTGCGACCTTCGCATATTCGCCGCGAATCGTCTCGACATAGCCATCCTTCGCGTCCGGCGACAAAAGCGCCGAGACGACGCCGACGGCGCGCGAAGCATCCGTGACATAGACGGCCTGGCCCCGCTCATAGCGCGGATGGATCTTGACGGCCGTGTGCACCCGGCTGGTCGTGGCACCGCCGATGAGCAGCGGCACGTTGAAACCCTGCCTCTCCATTTCGGCTGCCACATGCACCATTTCATCGAGCGACGGCGTGATCAGGCCCGACAGGCCAATGATATCGACCTGCTCGGCAATTGCCGTTTCGAGGATCTTCGTCGCCGGCACCATCACGCCGAGATCGACGATCTCGTAATTGTTGCAGGCGAGCACGACGCCGACGATGTTCTTGCCGATATCGTGGACGTCGCCCTTGACGGTCGCCATCAGGATCTTGCCGGCAGTCTTGCGCTGGTCGCCGCCGTTGAGGCGCTTTTCCTCTTCCATGTAGGGCAGCAGCACCGCAACCGCCTGCTTCATCACGCGGGCGGACTTCACCACCTGCGGCAGGAACATCTTGCCGGAACCGAAGAGATCGCCGACGACATTCATCCCGGCCATCAGCGGCCCCTCGATGACGTGCAGCGGACGCGCAGCCTGTTGGCGTGCCTCTTCCGTATCGGCGTCGATGAATTCGGTAATGCCGTTGACCAGCGCATGCGACAGCCGCTCTTCGACCGAGCGCTCGCGCCAGGCCAGATCCTGGACCCTTGCTTCCTTGCCGGGGCCGCCACGATATTTTTCGGCCACTTCCAGAAGCCGCTCAGTCCCGTCGGCGCGGCGGTTCAGCACCACATCCTCGCAGGCCTCGCGCAGTTCCGGATCGATGTTCTCGTAGATCGCCAGCTGGCCGGCATTGACGATGCCCATGTCCATGCCCGCCTGGATGGCGTGGTACAGGAACACAGCATGCATCGCCTCGCGCACCGGCTCGTTGCCGCGGAACGAGAAGGACAGGTTCGAAACGCCGCCGGAAATATGCACAAGCGGCATGCGCGCGCGGATCGTCCGCGTCGCCTCGATGAAATCGACGCCGTAATTGTTGTGTTCCTCGATCCCGGTCGCCACCGCAAACACGTTCGGATCGAAGATGATATCCTCGGGCGGAAAGCCTGCCTGCTCGGTCAGGATCTTGTAGGCGCGGCTGCAGATCTCGACCTTGCGGTCATAGGTATCCGCCTGCCCCGTCTCGTCGAACGCCATGACCACGACAGCTGCGCCGTAATTGCGGATCAGCTTGGCCTGCGCCAGGAACTTTTCCTCGCCTTCCTTGAGCGAGATCGAGTTGACGATCGGCTTGCCCTGAACGCATTTCAGTCCGCCTTCGATGATCTCGAACTTCGAGCTGTCGATCATGACGGGCACGCGAGCAATATCCGGCTCGGCGGCGATCAGGTTGAGAAACTCGATCATCGCCTGGCCCGAATCGATCAGGCCCTCGTCCATGTTGATGTCGATGACCTGCGCGCCGTTCTCGACCTGGTCGCGGGCAACGACCAGCGCTGCCGCATAATCGCCGGCAGTGATCAGCTTACGGAATTTGGCCGAACCGGTGACGTTGGTGCGTTCGCCGACATTCACGAAGGGAATGTCCTTGGTCAGCGTGAAGGGCTCGAGGCCCGACAGCGACATGAACGGCGAGTGCTCCGGGATTTCGCGCGGCTTGTGCTTGGAGACGGCATCGGCAATTGCGCGAATATGCTCCGGCGTCGAGCCGCAGCAGCCGCCGACGACATTGACCAGACCTTCGCGGGCGAACTCCTCGACCTGCTTTGCCATCATCTCAGGCGTTTCGTCATACTGGCCAAACTCGTTGGGCAGGCCCGCATTCGGGTAGGCGCAGATGAACGTGTCGGAAACGCCCGACAATTCCTGCAGGTGCGGCCGCATCGCATCTGCGCCAAGCGCGCAGTTGAGGCCGATCGTGAACGGGTTGGAGTGGCGCACAGAGTTCCAGAACGCAGACGGCGTCTGGCCGGACAGCGTGCGTCCGGAAAGGTCGGTGATCGTGCCCGATATCATCACCGGCAGGCGAATACCCTTCGCCTCGAAGCGCTCCTCGCAGGCAAAGATCGCAGCCTTGGCGTTGAGCGTGTCGAAGATCGTTTCGATCAGAATGATATCTGCACCGCCGTCGATAAGACCGTCGATCTGCTCGCCATAGGCAATCCGCAGGTCGTCGAAGGAGACGGCGCGGTAGCCCGGATTGTTGACATCGGGAGAAATCGAGGCCGTCCGGTTGGTCGGCCCGATGGCGCCGGCCACGAAACGGCGGCGGCCGTCTTCCTTTTCGGCGCGGATCGCGGCCCGGCGGGCAAGGCGTGCCCCGTCGCGGTTGAGATCGTAGACAGCGCCTTCCATCTCGTAATCCGCCTGGGCGATACGGGTGGAGGAAAACGTGTTGGTCTCGAGAATATCGGCGCCGGCCTTGGCGTAACGATAGTGGATATCCTCGATCGCCTGGGGCTGCGAGAGAATCAGAAGGTCGTTGTTGCCCTGCTGGTGACAGGCGCAACCGATGAAGCGTTCGCCACGAAAATGCTCTTCGTTGAAGCCGAGCCCCTGGATCTGGGTGCCCATGGCGCCATCTATCACGAGAATTCGTTCGCGTGCGGCCGCCTTTAGAGCTGCAAGGATTTCCGCACCGTCGCGGCGATCGCCTTCGGGACCGAAGAGTTCATCAAACAAGGGACACACTCCTGAACAGCATCAAACGGTATTCATAATCATATAAAGATGCGTTTATATGATGTCCAGCCGTCGTGCCGTGAGTAATAAACGAATTGTCGATGACAGGCCATACTCCTGACGGTATAGCCTTGAAGCAGAATGCAAAAGGGAGAGAAGCATGAGCGACGCGGGCCAGGTATCGAAATTCTGGAGCGATCTGCCCTACCACCGGCGCTGGCTGCTGCAACAGGCTGACGGCCTGTTCGATTTCTTCCAGCACAGGGCCATCAACCCCAAGGGCGGCTTCTTCGATCTCGATCCTACCGGCAACCCGCTCCCCGGCGACAATCCCGTTCGCGGCATTCACGCGTCCGCCCGCATGGTGCACTGCTATTCTATCGGCTATCTCTTGGGACGTCCGGGTACGGGCGACCTGGTCGACCACGGCATGAATTTTCTCTGGAACGGTCACCGCGACCAACAAAACGGTGGCTATGCCTGGTCGATGAACGACGATGGCCCGGCCGACAGCAACAAGCAGGGTTACGGCCACGCTTTCGTGCTTCTCGCCGCCTCCTCCGCCAAGGTCGTCGGCCATCCGCTGGCCGACGCGATGCTCGCCGACGTTACCGACGTGCTGGAAACGCGGTTCTGGGATCGCGAACACGGCGCCATCGCCGAAGAATTCGCGGCCGACTGGTCGCCGATCGACGGTGGCAGCTATCGTGGCCAGAACTCGAACATGCACCTGACCGAAGCGCTGATGGCGGCCTTTGAGGCAACCGGCGAACGGCATTATCTGGACAAGGCCGAAAGCATTGCGGACCTCGTGATCCGGCGCCTTGCCGGTAGCGTCGGCTTCCGCGTCGCCGAGCATTTCGATACCGACTGGCAGATCGACAAGGATTACTACCACAAAGACGAGATGTTCCGCCCGGCCGGCACGACACCTGGCCACTGGCTTGAATGGGCCCGCCTGACGCTGCAACTGTGGACGCTTGGCGACAAGAAGCACGCCTGGATGCCGGATGCGGCCAAGAACCTGTTCGTGCAGGCCATGTCACTCGGCTGGGACAAGGAAAAAGGCGGGTTCTTCTACACGCTGGATTGGGACGACAAGCCCGCCAAGACCAACAAGCTCTGGTGGCCGATGTGCGAGGGCGCTGGCGCTGCGCATTTCATCAACCAGCATCTGCCGGCAGACAGCTTCTACGAAGACAGCTACAGGCTGATCTGGGGCACCATCGCCAACAAGTTCGTCGACCACAAGAACGGCGGCTGGCACGAGGAACTGACGGAAGATCTGGTCCCGGCTCACACCCTGTTTCCCGGCAAGGGCGACATCTATCACGCGCTGCAGGCATGCCTCATCCCGCTGTTTCCCGCGGATGGCAGCCTGACGAAGATGATCGTGGAGGCGGACGGCCGAATCTGACGGCCGGTTCCGCCGGTCAGCCACCCGAGACCATGGAGCGGATTAGCGAGACAAGGCTGTCGTAGTCATAGGGCTTGGTCACCAGGCCCGAACGCGACAGGCCTTCGGCGCCTTCGACATTGCGATCGCCGGTCGCGAAGATGACCGGGAGATCCGGAAATTGCGCGCGGAGTTTGATGGTCAGTTGCAGGCCTGTCATGTCGGGCAGATGCACGTCGGTAACCAGGATATCGACCGGCTGCTCGGAGGCAAGGCCTAGCGCCTCACCCGCTGTGCCGGCTTCGACGACGCCCATGCCGGCGTCCTGCAGGAAATCGGCTGTAGAGATGCGGATCAGGGCTTCGTCTTCTACGAACAAAACCTTGATCGGTGCGGCGCGCCCTTCATTTGCTTCGGCGGCTACGGTCGACATATCAAATTCTCCGGCAGCAGCCATGGCTGCGTGTGTGTTACCAGTCTGATTCTGGTTGATAACCTAGCGGAATGTTTAGGCCAAGGCCCAGCCTTATCGGGTTTGCCGACCAATTGCACGCCGGGATGAACAGGGTTCCGGAGCGAATGCGCGGTTTCTCTGACATATGGTGAAAAGCATGTGTATGAAGACCCCTCCCCGATTTGCCCGTTGGACGCTGCATTTAAGCCTGTGCTACAACGCGTTCAAGACATCCGCGCCCGTCTCTCCGCGCGCCTGTCGATCGCCTTTTCAGTAGGATGAGCGATGATCCTAAGCGAAATGACCGGGCGCACCGAACGCTTCGTACAGTTCATTCAGAAACGTGATTTCACCCGCGGTGAGGTCTATCTCCTTGCTGTGGTCGGCTTCCTGGTCGGCTTTGCAATTCGTCTGGCTCTGTCCGTTCCCATGAACGGCAAGGGAATCTACTTCTTTTTCGTGCCGTCGATCATCTTCGCCTCCGTCATCGGAGGCTTGAGACCGGGTGTGGTCGCTGCAGTCCTCTCCGTAATCGGTGTCTGGGCGTTGAAGGAACTGTCACCCGTCAGCGCGACCTCGGCGGAACTGAGAGTGGTCGCTCTGACCAGCCTGGCAATCGCCGTCACCGGCAAGGTCCTGCATATCGCACGGATCATCATCGCAAAGACCCAGGCCAAGGCCGAGGTTCGCGAGGCGCATCTGCGATCGATCCTCGACACCGTGCTCGATGCCACCATCGTCATTACCAAGGAGGGCATCATCGTCTCCTTCAATTCCGCGGCCGTTCGCCAGTTCGGATATACGGAAGACGAGGTCGTCGGACGCAACCTGCGTATCCTCATGCCGGAGCCCTACCACAGGGAGCATGACGGCTATCTCGAGCGCTACGCGCGCACCGGCGAGAAGCGGATTATCGGACGGGATCGCGTCGTGGTCGGCCGTCGCAAGGATGGCTCCACCTTCCCGATGAAGCTTGCCGTTGGCGAAACCCGGTCGGGTGGCGAGACCTTCTATACCGGCTTCGTGCGAGATCTTACCGAACGCGCCGAATCGGCGGCACGATTGCAGGAAATGCAGGGTGAAGTCGCCCGTCTCGCGCGACTGAACGAGATGGGTGAAATGGCCTCGACCCTTGCCCATGAACTGAACCAACCGCTTTCGGCCATAGCGAACTATGTCCACGGCTGCGCAAGACTCCTGCGGGACATGGACGACGACATGGCGTCGCGATTGCGAGACGCGCTGAAGGAAGCCGGCAACCAATCGCTCCGCGCCGGGCAGATCATCAAGCACCTGCGCGAATTCGTGACGAAGGGTGAAACGGAAAAAGCACCCCACAACATCCGCCGGCTGATTGAAGAAGCCGCCGCTCTGGCCTTGGTCGGTTCTCGGGAAAATGGCGTGCGGACGATGTTCGAATTCAACGACGGCCCGGAAATCGTCGTCGCTGACAAGATTCAGATCCAGCAGGTCCTGACCAATCTGATGCGCAACGCAATCGAAGCGATGCGCGACAGTGAGCGGAGAGAGCTCACGATCCGTACGCTGGTCCAGGACGACGAGCACGTGGCCGTGGTCGTCGAAGACACAGGCCCCGGGATTGCGGAGGAGATCGAGGCCCAATTGTTCAAGCCATTCGTGACGACCAAGGCGGGTGGTATGGGAATCGGACTTTCGATATGCAAACGTATCATCGAAGCCCATGACGGTGAGATGGTGGTCACCCGAAATGTCGCCGGAGGTGCCACGTTCCGGTTCACGCTGCCGTTGTACAAGGAGGACGAAGAGAATGCCGACCGCTGACTACGTGGTGCATATCGTCGACGATGAGGAGCCGGTGCGCAAGTCCCTCGCCTTCATGCTGACGATGAACGGATTTGCCGTGCGCGTGCATGAAAGCGCGACGGCCTTCCTGAAATTTGCGCCCGGAACTCGCAACGCACTGCTCATCAGTGACCTCAGGATGCCCGATATAGGGGGTCTCGAGCTGATCAGGTCACTCGCCGCCCAGAAGATCCGGATGCCTTTGATCTTCATAACCGGCCACGGCGATGTGGCGATGGCAGTGGAAGCAATGAAGGCTGGCGCTGTCGATTTCATCGAAAAACCGTTCGACGATACGACCATCATCGAAGCAATCGAGCGGGCTGCCAAGCTTCTCGTCGAAAAGCCGACGGAAGTGACCGAGGTGCAGGAAGTGTTGAGCCGCCTCCAGTCGCTTAGCGATCGCGAGCGCCAGGTCCTTTTGGCAGTCGTTGCCGGCTTGCCGAACAAGTCGATCGCCTACGATCTCGACATCAGCCCCCGGACGGTTGAAGTCCACCGCGCCAACGTGATGGCCAAGATGCGGGCGCGCAGCCTGCCGCAGCTGGTTCGGATGACCATGGCGGCCGGCTTCGACCAGGAGTGACGCCGAACCTGAACAAACGGACAATCCGCGATTTAATTGCAACTTCTTGATCTAACGCAAAGTCCGCTTGGGGCGTGGCGCGCATATTACAATCGGCGTCCAATGTCGCCCTAGCGCCCCCCGGATCCTGGATAGTCCACGTGTTGTCACCCTCGACCACTATTGCAGTGATCGCTCCGGATGCCGGGCTTAGACAGTCGCTGGCGTTCGCGCTGGAGGTCGAAGGTTTTCAGGTCCTCTCCTATGAAAGCTGGTGCGCGGGCCACGCTTCGGCAGCCTCGTCAGCGTGCACGATCATCGACTCCCACGAAGTCCACGGCAACCTCGACGCCCAGCACAAGCTTCTCGACTCTCCCAGCCGTTTCATCATGCTGGCAGACGGAATGACGCCGATCCCATCCAAAAACACGGCGCGCATCCTGATAAAGCCGTTCGATGGTGCCGAACTCCTGCGGATGGTGAGGGATTTCGCCCATCTGAGCCACGCCACGCCAGCACCGGTTGCTACGTAGAACTCCGTAGGGAGACACCTCAATATCGCCGACGAGTGGCTTGCGGCATCCTAGCTCTGATCACTTGGAGGAAGAGCCGTGAACGCTCCGGTCGCGAACGCCCAGGCAAAGATGCTAAACGCAACGCCGATCGCGTTTCCGTGTTCCTCCGCACCAGTCACCCGGGTTACCCAGGTCCAGACCTATGCCGGCGGCAAGGAAATCTACACGCCCGGCGAGAAATCCGGCACGTTCTACGAGGTCGAATTCGGCGCCGTCCGCCTCCATCGGCTGCTGTCCGATGGCCGCCGTCAGGTCATCGGCTTCTACCTTGCCGGCGAGACCTTTGGGTTTGAAGCCGACCGCACGCATGCCTTTTTCGCGGAAGCGATCGTTCCGACGGGACTGCGCAGCTTTTCCCAGCCCGGCAGTGGCGACGACATTCTGAAGCTCGCCTTGCGCGGCATGCTGCGCGCCCAGGAGCACCTGGCGGTCATCGGCCGCCAGACCGCGGTGGAGCGCATCGCCGGCTTCCTGCTGGACATGGCTAACCGCCAGGGCAATCTCGACCATTTCGACCTGCCGATGTCGAGGCTCGACATCGCGGATTATTTCGGCCTGACGATTGAAACCGTTTCGCGTGTGTTCGCAAAGCTGCGCGCATCCAACCTGATCAAACTGCAAAGCGTCCGCTGCGTGCAGATCCAGGACTTCAAGGCCCTCGCCAGCCTCTGCGCCTGAGGCTGAGCGAACCCTCAGCTGCCGACACCATCCAAGATCGTCCGCATCTCGCGCACGATGACTTCGCTTGTCCGGTATGATTGGTTAGCTTGAAAACCGAACTCGACAGCCCTGCCGTCACCGCGCTTGAGAACAGCGCGGCAGGAGCCGTGGACCTCGCGGGCACCGGTGCAGTTCAACAATTCGACAACGTTTGCCGGCGTGACCCCGCTGCCCGGCATGATCGACAACCGTGTCCCGGCTTGATCGACCAGTTGCTTCAACAGGTTCACGCCGTCTATGGCGCGCGGAACCAGCCCGGACGTCAGGATGCGCTCAACGCCGAGCGTCATCGCCACGTCGAGGGCCTCAACCGGATCCGGCACCAGATCGAAGGCACGGTGCAGCGTCACACCGAGACCGTCAGCATGTCGCATCAGGCGTTCGAGCAGCGCCACATCGAGACGGCCGTCGGCCAGATTCGCACCGATCACCACACCCGCCAACCCGGCGGACCGCACAGCGTCGATATCGCCGAGCATGGCGGCCTCGTCACCGAGACCGAAGACGAAATCCCCTGCCCTCGGTCGGATCATCGCATAGACCGGGGTCGACGCTTTCGCCGCCAGTGCCATCAGCCCCGGCGACGGCGTCAGTCCGCCCAGATCGAGCGCCGCGCAGAGTTCGATCCGGTCGGCCCCGCCTGCCACAGCCGCCTCGAACCCCTCAGGCGTATCGACACAGACTTCGAGCGTGATCCGCATCGCCATCAGCCCTCCTGCCGGCCGAGCACCGCTGCCCCGACCAGCCCACCATCCGCCTGCCGAAGCGCCGGGATCACCAATGGGTGACTTATCCGGTTGAGGATGCGTTTGCGCACTGCTCCGTCCAGCAGGTCGATCAGTGCCGGAACGGAGGCCAGTCCCCCTCCGACGGGCACGACCGACGCCCCTGTCGTGTTGACCGCAAGCGCCAGGGGATCGGCAATCAGTTCCAGCCAGACGGCGATCGTCTTTTCCGCCAACGCATCGCCGGCCTGCCAGTCTTCAATGATCGTGTGACTGGTCTCGGCTCTCTCATGGAGCAGGCCGTCGATACGCTCTATCCCGCGTGCGCCGCCGACCGTATCGGCACAGCCGGACTGGCCGCAACCGCAGGCCAGGCGCGGAATGTGGATCGTCTCGCCGGCGATCTCGACGGTCGTATTGACGATCGGCCCGTGGCCCCATTCGCCGGTCACGCCGCCCGCACCGCGCACCAGCTTGCCACCAATCGCCAGACCACCGCCGATCCCGGTGCCGATGATGGCGCAGAACACGACGTCATGGCCCTTGCCGGCACCTTCACTGGCTTCGGCAAGCGTCAGGCAATCGGCGTCGTTGGCCGCAACGACCGGCCTTCCGAGCCGCGCGGAAAGTTCCGCCGCCACGGGACGTCCTGTGATGCAGGGAATGTTGGCGGCAATCGAAACACCGGTCTTGGGATCGACGATCCCGGTGATCGACAACGCCAGCGGCGTCGAGTCATTGTCTTTAACCAGATGGGCATGCCGCGCGATCAGGTCAGACAGCGCTGCCACGAACGCATCCCAGTCGGACGCGGGTGTTGGAACCCGCTCCAGAGGCTCGATGACACCATGCGTCGGCGACACCGCGAACTTGATGAACGAACCGCCGATATCGGCACAGAATACCGGCTTGTCGTTTCCGGTCGTGAACACGTTACCTGTCAACCAATCCGCTCCTTGAGCCATTCGTGCACGATGACCTCGTCTTCCGCGTCGAGGCCATGATTGGCATCGAGTACCCGGGCCGTCACGTCGGCCCCGGCCGTCCGTAGCCTGTCCTCGATCTCGCCGGCAAGTGGGCCGTAAAAATCGTTGGTGGCGCTGATTGACAGGACCTCTGTCCCGGAAAGATCAACGACGGGGCGCTCTTCCAGCACGTTCATCGAGCGCAGCAGCACTGCCTTGCGGATCAGCTCAGGGTAAAGCTGCATCGTCGCTCCGATCATGTTGCCGCCGTTGGAATAACCGAGGAACGCGGTGCGCGCCGGATCCGCGCCATACGCCGGACCGATATCCTCGATGAACCCGACGAAAGCCTCCACTTCCGAGGCGATCTCCTTCTGGTCGAACGTCGTCTGGCTGAGCCTGCGGAAAAACCGCGGATAGCCCTCGTCCACGGAGCGGCCGCGCAAACCGATCAGCATCGCATTGGGTGCCGCCTTTCGGCCGAGCGGCAGCAGCGCCGTTTCGTTGGCGCCGGTGCCGTGCATCAGCACCAGCGTCGTGCCGTCCCAGTTGTCAGGCATGTGGACCCGATGCACGAACGGCAGGTCGCGGTAGATGACGCGTTCCTCGCCCGGCAGACCGAACTGCGGCAGCATCACCTTCAGCGCCTCGCGATCCCCCTTGAAATGGTTCGGAATGAACAGCTGGCTTCCGAGCGTCTCGACCGGTTCATCGGTGGCAAAACCCGGCCCGTCCGAGGCGAGTTCGATCAGCGTGCCGCCCGGCTCGCGCACGTAAAGCGAATGGAAATACTGCCGGTCGTGGATGTTCATCTCGCCCGAATCGGCAGCAACAAGATCTCCATACACCGCCTCGACCGCCACGCGATCCAAGGCCCGGAACGCGATATGATCGATTGCGCCCGTCCCCGGTGCTGCAGTCCAAAAGCCTGAAGCGTCGCGGACATCGACGATATCATGCGCATCCGAAACCAGCCGCTGGATGTTGCCTTCCCGGCTTCCGACAGCCAACCCCATATGCCTCACAAGGAATTCAGCAGTCTCCTCGGGCTTCTCGGAAAGAATCGTCGCGCCGTAAAGCCTGCGGACTGCGTTTTCTTCGGCGATACCGCCATCCGGCCACCAGACCCAGGGTCCCGTCTCCTCGACGCCGACGAGCTTGACGATGATACCGTCCGGATCCGTCAGCCGCAGCACGGGCTGGCCGAATTCCTGCGCAGGCCCGGATAGCTTGATGTTATATTGGAGGGCCCTCGTCAGCCAGAAGCCGATCGCTTCCGGCGAAATCTCCAGGCTGATCTCGCTCGGCGCCCCATGCCCGACCCGACCGAGCGATCCGTCTTCCCAGGCGAGAAACGTCACGATCGATCCGGGCGATGCGGCACCGTCGCCGTAAAACAGATGCAACTGCTGCGCATCCTCGAAACCGGCGGTGCGTTTCACCAGCCGCAATCCGAGGAAGCCGACATAGAAGTCGACATTCGCCTGTATCTTGCGGGTGATGGCGGTGATGTGGTGCAGGCCGCTGGTCATGTCGGAATTCCCGATTGGTCTTCGATATCAGCCATATGGACGCAATTTCTGGACGATGAAAAGATGCCGTGATGGGTGCGGCCGGTGCCGCACCGTTCACAAAGCGGCACCCGTCAGGCTTCGGGCTCGAGCGACATCATCAGGTTGGCCAAGAGGGCCGTCCGCGGCGCAACGCTCGACAGCAAGATATACTCTTCGAACGTATGCGCGCCTGCGCCATCAGCGCCGAGACCATCGAGCGTGGGCACGCCAAGCGCTGCGGTGAAATTGCCGTCGGAACCGCCGCCGGTCGTGACGCCCTCCAGCGCGATGCCCAGATCCGTTGCGACCTTCGCTGCGCTATCGAACAGTCTCCGCCCCGCATCCGACTGCGCAAACGGCGGCCGGTTCATCTGACCCTTGATCTCGAACGTGATATCCGGATCGACCGGCTGCATGGCGGCGATCTTCGCCGTGACTTCCGTGGCTGTCGCATCGTCGGGCACGCGAACATCCACCTGCATGCGGCATTCCGCCGGCACCGTATTGCGACCGGTGCCGCCGCTGATTGTGCCGACCGTCACGGTAATGCCGCGTCCTGAGTCGTTCAGCGCCTCCAGATCGAGCACCAGCCTTGCTGCCGCCCGCACGGCGCTTCGTCCGTCCTGTGGCCGTGTGCCCGCATGCGAGGCCCGGCCACGCACGACGATATCGTACATCGCCACACCCTTGCGGGCGATGACGATCTTGCCGCCGTCGCGCGCGGGTTCCACCACCAGCGTATAACCGGCGCTGCGCGCGCATTCCTCCATGAAGGCCCGCGACGAAAAGCTTCCGACCTCTTCGTCCGGCACGAAAACGAGATCGACCGGCACTCTGCTGCCCTTTGCAACCGCGATCTTCAACGCATCCAGCGCCATCAGCGCACCGGACTTCATGTCGTAGATGCCGGGTCCGTAGAGCTTGTCGCCGTCCTGGCGAAGAGGGAGCTGGTTATCGATCACGCCGATCGCATGGACCGTATCCAGATGAGCGAGCACCAGAACCGATCTCTCGTTGCTCCCTGCCTGCCGGGGTGATCGGACTGAGAGAATATCGCCGTAACCGAGCGTGCCCGGCAGCCGTTCGACGGAAAGCCCGGCCTTTTCCGCGATTGCTTCGACGCGATCAACCAGACGGTTCACCGCCGCCGGATTGCCGGAGGGTGTCTCGATCCGCACCCACTCCTTCAGCTCTTCGATCAGAGCCTCGGCATCGACATCACCAGCGGAAATAACCTGCGTCATTGAAAGCTTCCTTTGAAAAATTCGCCTGTCTCTAGCGCTCGTTGACGAGCTGGAGGATCAGCTGCTGCACATTGCCGCCATCGCCGAGTTCTACCTTGTCGAAATCCCGGTTGCGTTGCTGATGGGCGGGAAAGATGACGGCGATCTTGCTCTGGAGTTCAGCCCGTACCTTGGTGCATTTCGGATCGTTAGGCACCGAAAGCCCGATACTGGCCGCCTCGATCTGGCGCACGAGATCCTCGATCATCGCGCCGTGGACCCGCTCATGCCGGCGCACGCCGTCAGTAAACGCGTCCCATTTCTGTTGAAGCGCGGGCGACAGCTTCGAGACAAGCTTTGGCAGTGTGTAGATGATGATGATGTTGGGGCGTGCCGAAACCAGCGTGCAGGCGCCGTCGGGCTGCGGTTCGTATTTGCGCGACCAGGTCAGCTTGAAATCCGTATGAGCAATCGCCCGAACCTGGCTGCCGACCTTGGGGCCGTTTTCGCCGATCGAGGAGTAGAGCTCGATGCCGGACGTGCCTTTGACCGGATAGGTCTTCACCTGCTCCACCGGCTTCCACTGCGCCTGCGTCGCCGCCGGCCAGAGACTAAGAGCACACAACAGACCGATACACCGAACTCTCTCGCGCACTCATCACCCGACATCTTAAATCAATGCCGCAACCTAGAGACAAGTGCGGCCGCTTTCAACTGCCGCAAAGGCTCCATAAGCAAAAGCCGTGACAACGAAGCCGACTTATCATACAGGTTAACGGGAGCAGATAACGAGAGCGCAAGGAGAGACGCATGGCTGGAGAGACGAGGCTGGAGCCGGCAAAGGGTGCAGGAACGCTAGTGTCTCAGCTGACGGATACATTGCGCCAGGCGATCGCCGCCGGTCAGTTCACGGCCGGTGCGCGGTTGCCAAGCGAAGCGCAGCTGACGGAGACCCACGGCGTCAGCCGCACCGTTGTGCGCGAGGCGATCGCCGCACTCCGCGCCGACCGTCTTGTGGAAGCGCGCCAGGGTGCCGGCGTCTTCGTGCTGGAACCACGGCAAAACACCCAGCCCACGATGCTCTCGCTCAACAATATCGATCTTGCTCAGGTGTCCTCGATGATCGAGCTCCTGGAGCTCAGAACCGCCGTCGAAGTGGAGGCTGCAGGCCTTGCAGCGGTGCGTCGCTCGCCGGCACAGGAAGAAAGTATCTTCGAGCACCACCATGCCGTCCGCGCCTGTCTCGAGGCAGACAAGCCGACCAGCGAGGCGGACTTCGCACTGCATCTCGCTATTGCCGAAGCGACCAACAACCCTCGCTTCCGCGAATTCCTGACCATGATCGGCAAGCGGCTGATCCCCCGCGCGGCGCTGCGTCCGGACGATTCCGAATCCGACCAGGCGGCCTATATCGCCCTTCTCGACAAGGAACATGACGCGATCGTCGTGGCGATTTCCGAAGGCGACGAGGACGGTGCGCGCCAGGCCATGCGCAGCCATCTGCGCGGTGCGCAACTGCGCTATCGAACGCTGCTGCGCGAAGTTCGCCAATCTGTCAGATGACGTGTTGACACAAATTCATCATACATGTACGACAACATTGTCTGGAGGAGACACTGAGAGGATAACACTACATGACGCCTGAAGAGATCAAGGCGGCGCTTGGCGCCGGCCTGCTGTCGTTCCCTGTGACCCATTTCGATGCTGAGGGCCAGTTTCAGCCTGAAAGTTATCAGCGTCATATCGAGTGGCTTTCCGGCTTCGAGGCGCCCGTTCTCTTTGCCGCCGGCGGCACCGGAGAATTCTTCTCGCTGGCCCCCGACGAAATTCCCGCCATCGTGAAATCCGCCAAGGAAGCGTCCGGCAAGACCGCGATCGTGTCGGGCTGCGGCTTCGGCACGCATGTGGGCGTCGATCTTGCAAAGAAGGTCGAAAAGGCTGGCGCGGACGGCATTCTGCTTCTGCCCCACTATATGATCGATGCGCCGCAGGAAGGCCTGTACAAGCATGTGAAGGCGATCTGCCAGTCGGTCGGCATCGGCGTCATGGTCTATAACCGCGACAATTCCGTGCTTCAGGTCGACACGCTGCAGCGTCTCTGCGACGAATGCCCCAACCTGATCGGCTTCAAGGACGGCACCGGCGATATCGGCCTCGTGCGCCAGATCACGGCCACGATGGGCGACCGGCTGATGTATCTCGGCGGTATGCCGACGGCGGAACTGTTCGCCGAAGCCTATCTCGGCGCCGGCTTCACCACCTATTCGTCGGCCGTCTTCAACTTCGTGCCGGGTCTTGCTGTCGAGTTCTACAAGGCACTGCGTGCCGGCAATCGCACCCGCTGCGAACAGATCCTCACCGAATTCTTCTACCCCTTCATGGCGCTTCGCGGCCGCCGCAAGGGTTATGCCGTCTCGGCCATCAAGGCCGGCGTGCGCCTGCAGGGCTTTGATGCAGGCAAGGTCCGCCCGCCGCTCGATGACCTGACGGAAGAAGAAGAGCAGATCCTGCTGAAGCTCATCGGCGATCAGAAGCGGTGAACCCATGAAGATCGCTGCGGTCCGCACTCACCTTCTCGAACACCGGCTGGATGTCGCCTTCGAAAGCGCCTCGATGCGCTTCGACCGCCGCGCCCATATCCTGGTCGAGATCGAGTGCGACGACGGAACCATCGGCTGGGGAGAATGCCTCGGCCCGGCCCGACCCAACGCGGCCGTGGTGGCGGCCTATGCGAACTGGCTGATCGGCGAAAATCCGCTGGAAACCGAAAAGATCTGGGCGAAGCTCTATAACGCCCTGCGTGACCAGGGCCAGCGCGGCCTTGCGGTCACGGCTCTCTCAGGCATCGACATCGCGCTCTGGGACATCAAGGGCAAGCATTTCGGCGTGCCGGTCTCGATCCTGCTCGGCGGCCGGTTTCGCGAGAGCGTCAAGGCCTATGCCACCGGCAGCTTCAAGCGCGATGGCGTCGACCGCGTCGAAGACAATGCCCGCGATGTCGCCCGCTACCGCGACGAAGGTTTCCACGCGACGAAGATCAAGATCGGCTTCGGCGTCGAGGAAGACCTTCGCGTCATCCGCGCCGTGCGGGAAGCAGCCGGTCCCGACATGCGCCTGATGATCGACGCCAACCACGGCTATGACACGGTGGAAGCCGTCAAACTCGGCAACGCGGCGGCACAATACGACATCGACTGGTTCGAGGAGCCTGTCGTGCCGGAACAGCTGGCCGCCTATCGCGAAGTCCGTGCCCGCCAGCCGATACCGGTTGCCGGCGGCGAAACCTGGCACAGCCGATGGGGCATGCGCGAGCCGGTGGAAACCCGCGCCGTCGACATTCTCCAGCCCGATCTTGCAGGCGTCGGCGGGTTTACCGAGGCCAAGCGCGTCGCCGATCTCGCGGCGCTTCATGGTATCCGCGTTGTGCCCCATGTCTGGGGCACGGCCGTCCATATCGCCGCCGCCCTGCAGTTCATGGCCGCGATGATCCCGAGCCCGGTTCGAGTCAATCCGATCGAACCCATTCTCGAATTCGATCGCACCGACAACCCTTTCCGCCAGGCGGTGATCAAAACGCCGATCGAACATCGGCAAGGCGTGGTGCAGATCCCCGATGGCCCAGGCCTCGGGATCGAGATCAACCGCGACGCGCTGAAGGAGTTCAAAATGCCTGAACCGAAGTCGGGAGAGGTCTGATGCTTGTTCGTCCGCTCTCCGGAGACGCGCCCAAGACGAAACTGCCAAAAGGCGCGGTCGACTCGCAGATGCATATGTATCTGCCGGGTTTCCCATCGCAGCCCGGCGGCCCCGGCCTGCCGGTCGGCACACTTCCCGATGCGGAGCAGTATCGCCAGTTCATGGCATGGCTCGGCATCGATCGTGTCGTGATCACGCAGGGCAATGCCCACCAGCGCGACAACACCAACCTGGTCGCCTGCCTGAAGGAAATGGGCGATGTTGCCCGTGGCGTCGCTGCAGTCGCGGGTGATGTCTCCGATGGCGAACTCGACCAACTCGCCGAAGCCGGTATCGTCGGCCTGCGCATCATGGATCTGCCCGGCGGTGCAGTGGACCTTTCGGCGCTCGAAGCACTCGACGCCAAGGCTGCCGCCCGCGGCTGGATGCTCGCAGTCCAGTTCGACGGCAGCAATATCCTTGAGCATGAGCCACGCCTTGCCAAACTCAAGAGCCGCTGGGTGTTCGACCATCACGGCAAGTTCTTCTCAGGCGCAACGCCTGACGGCCCGGAAATCGCAGCGCTGAAGCGACTGATGGATATCGGCAGATGCTGGTTCAAGTTTGCAGGCGTCTACGAGTCCTCGAAGTCCGGCGCACCTGATTATGCCGATGTCGCGGCCTTCTCGCGCGACATCGCAGCCTATGCGCCTGAACGCATCGTCTGGGGCAGCAACTGGCCGCACAACCTTGCACGCGAGCAGAAGGACTATCCGGACGACGTCGCGTTGACCGACACGGTTCTAAGCTGGCTGGCGGACGAAGGAGCGCTTGAGCTGGCGCTCGTGAAGAACCCGGAACAGCTGTTTGGCCTTCCGGACTGGAGTGCATCGACCAAATAAATTTAATCACCGCCGGCGCGTGGAGGCGACGGCTTTTTGGAGGAGGAAGACATGAAACTGACGAAAGCCCTCGGGCTCGCATTTTGCCTGGCGCTGGCCACCACCACGGCCCATACCAGCGTCCGCGCGCAGGAGATCACCCTGCGCTCTGCCGATATCCATCCTGATGGCTATCCGACTGTCGAAGCAGTCAAATACATGGGCGACCTCGTCAAGGAACGCACCAGCGGCCGCATCGGCGTGCAGGTGATGAACAACTCGGTTCTCGGCGGCGAGAAGGACACGATCGAGCAGACCCGTTTCGGCGTCATCGACATGAACCGCGTCAATGCCGCGCCGTTCAACAACCTCATCCCCGAGACGGTCGTTCTTGGCCTGCCCTTCCTGTTCCGCTCGACCGACCACATGCACAAGGTCGTCGACGGCCCGATCGGCGACAAGATCCTTGCCGCCTTCGAACCGCACGGCCTGATCGGTCTGGCCTACTACGACAGCGGCGCGCGCTCCTTCTACACCACCAAGAAGCCGGTCGAAAAACTGGCCGACCTCAAGGGCATGAAGATCCGCGTCCAGCAGTCCGACCTCTGGATCGCGATGATGCAGGCCTTCGGTGCCAACCCGACGCCGATGCCGATGGGCGAAGTCTACTCGTCGCTGGAAACCGGCGTTGTCGACGGCGCTGAAAACAACTGGCCTTCCTACGAATCGGCCCGTCACTACGAGGTCGCCAAGAACTATTCGCTGACCCAGCATTCGATGAACCCGGAAATTCTGGTCATGTCGAAAGTCTCCTGGGACAAGCTGACGCCCGATGACCAGAAGGTCATCCGCCAGGCCGCGAAGGACAGCGTCGTCAAGATGCGCGAACTGTGGGCTGCCCGCGAAAAGTCTTCGGAAGAAAAGGTCCGCGCTGGCGGCGTAAAGGTCATTACCGTCAACAAGGACGAGTTCTCGGCCGCGATGAAGCCAGTCTACGACAAGTTCGTGACCGACGCGAAGATGAAGAGCCTGTTGGAAGAAATCCAGGCCGTCAACTGACAGCCCTGATCGGCCGGCCCCGCCACACCGGGGTCGGCTGTGCTTTTCCGACATCGGGGAACGTGTCGGGCTTTGGAGGACGGGACAATGCGAAATTTCATGCAGGCGATAAGACCTGTTCTTAGCATGATCAGCCGATCATCATTGTGGATCGCTGGTATCGGCATGGTCTCGATGACCCTGATCGTCGGCTGGCAGGTTTTCAGCCGTTATATTCTCAACGATAGTCCCAGCTGGTCGGAGCCGTTGTCGCTCTATCTGATGTCCTGGTTCATCATGCTGGGCGCTGCGGTCGGTGTTCGCGAAAGCGTCCATCTCGGGCTCGACGTTGTTCGCTACATCATGCCGCCGGCCATCCAGCGGGCCATGGACCTGCTCAGCCTCGGACTGATCGTGCTGTTTGGCATCGGCATGGCCTATTACTCATCGCTTCTGGCGATCGGGACCTGGACGGCGCGCATCCCCGTACTCGGATGGCCCGGCGGTACGGATTTCTTTCCGATGATCGTCGGTGGCGCAATGATATCGATCTTTTCACTCGAACGTTTCATCGACGTCGCGATCGGCGAGGAAATCGCAGCGGACGTACTTGTGCAGGAGGCCGCATAATGGCCTATACCATTCTTTTCGGCGCCTTCACCTTTCTGATGATCATCGGCATGCCGATCGCATTCTGCCTCGGCATCGCATCCTTCGCGACAGTGCTCTATATCGGCCTGCCCCCGATCGTCGTCTTCCAGCAGATGAATTCCGGCATGAACGTGTTTGCCATGATGGCGATCCCGTTCTTCATCTTCGCAGGCGACCTGATGGTACGCGGCGGTATCGCCACTCGGCTGATCCGCTTTGCGGCCGGCCTGGTCGGCCATATGCGGGGTGGCCTCGGCCAGGTCAACGTGGTCGCTTCGACCCTGTTCGGTGGCATTTCCGGTTCTGCGGTGGCCGACGCTTCGGCGGTCGGCGGCCTGATGATCCCGCAGATGGCAGCTCGCGGCTATGACCGGGATTATGCTGTCAACGTGACGGCAAATGCTGCGATCATCGCGCTGATGATCCCGCCGTCGCACAACATGATCCTTTATTCGATCGCAGCTGGCGGCAATGTCTCCGTCGCCGATCTCTTCACCGCGGGCATCATTCCCGGACTGCTTCTCGCCGCCGCATTGATGGTCACGGCCTGGTGGGTTGCCGTCAAGCGCGGTTACCCGGCGGACCCGTTCCCCGGCTTCAGGCGTGTGGGTTACTACTTCCTGGCGTCGCTCCCGGGCATTCTCCTGATCGCCATCATTTTCGGCGGTGTCCGCTCGGGCGTGTTCACGGCAACGGAAAGCTCCTGCATCGCGGTACTCTACGCCTTCCTTGTCGCGATGATCGTCTATCGCGAACTGAACTGGGATGGTTTCGTCGAAGCGGTTATGGGTGCTGTCCGCACCACGGCAATGGTCTTGCTGGTGATCGGCATGGCTGCCTCGTTCGGCTGGCTGATGGCTTTCCTGCAGGTGCAGACGCTGATCATCGCCGCGATCTCCGCCATCTCGGACAATCCGATCATCGTGCTCTTGATGATCAATATCATCCTGCTGGTGCTCGGCACGTTCATGGACATGGCGCCGATGGTGATCATCGCAACGCCGATCCTGCTGCCGGTCGTCAAGGCGTTCGGCATCGATCCCGTCCATTTCGGCGTGGTAATGATCCTCAACGCCGGTATCGGACTGAACACGCCTCCGGTCGGAACCGTGCTCTTCGTCAGCTGCGCGGTGGGCGGCATCACCATCCGCGAAGCCATGAAGACCATCTGGCCGTTCTTCGGCGCCAGCATCTTCGTGCTGCTGCTGGTCACCTATATCCCCGGCCTCTCGCTCTGGCTGCCGGCTCTGTTCAAGTAGGCCGAGGCTGTTCAAGTCGGATAGTCATCGCTCCTGAAATCAAAGGTCCCGTCCAGCACGGGACCTTTTGCATTTTGGAGATGTCAGGCTACAGTCCGGCTTTGATTTGATCCGGATATTTGCTCATGACCGATACCGTTACCGACCGCTTCCTCCGATACGTCGTCATCGATACCCAGTCGGATGCCTCCTCACCCACCCAGCCATCGACCTCGAAACAGCTGACGCTCGGCCGTCTTCTGGTCGAAGAACTGCTGGAGATCGGCCTCTCAGACGCGCATCTCGACGAACACGGCTATGTCTATGCAACGGTGCCGTCCAATACGGGCAAGAACAACGTGCCCGTCGTCTGCTTCTGCGCGCATATGGATACGGCACCAGACTTCAGCGGCACCGATGTCAAGCCGCAGGTAATCCGTAACTACCAGGGCGGCGATATCGCGCTTCCCGGCCATGAGACCCGTGTGATCCGCGAGAGCGAGCACAGGGAACTGAAGAACCAGATCGGCCACGACATCATCACCTCCGACGGCACGACGCTTCTCGGGGCCGACGACAAGGCGGGCCTTGCCGAAATCGTCACGGCCGCGAAATACCTGATCGACAACCCCGACATCAAGCACGGCGCGATCCGCCTCCTCTTCACGCCCGACGAAGAGATCGCCCGCGGTGTGGAAAAGGTGGATATTCAAAAGCTCGGCGCCGATTTTGGCTATACGCTGGATGGCGAAACAGTCGGCACGATCGAGGATGAGACGTTTTCTGCCGACGCGGTCGAGATCGCCATCACCGGCGTCGCGATCCACCCCGGTTTCGCCTACGGAAAGATGGAAAACGCGATCCGCATCGCCGGCGCCATCGTCGATCGCCTGCCAAAACACATGGCGCCGGAAACGACGAAAGGCCGGGACGGCTTCATCCATCCGACGGATCTGAGCGGCAGCATGGAAAAGGCAAAGATCAGCCTGATCATCAGGGACTTCGCCGACGAGGGTTTGAAGACCAAGGAGAGGTTGCTCGAGGATATCGTCAAGGACGTCATGCACGACTATCCCGGTTCGACCTACACGTTCACCGTCATCGAGCAGTATCGCAACATGAAGCTGGTGCTCGACCGTCATCCTGAGATCGTCGAGAATGCGATCGAAGCGATCAAGCGGGCCGGTCTGACGCCGAAGCGCGGCAGCATCCGCGGCGGCACTGACGGTTCAAGGCTGTCCTTCATGGGCCTGCCCTGCCCCAACATCTTTGCCGGCGGCCATGCATTCCACTCCCCGCTGGAATGGGTCAGCAGCCAGGATATGGAAAAGGCGGTAGACACGATCGTTGAACTGGCCAAGCTCTGGGAAGAGCGCGCCTGAGCCTATGTACGCAACCGTACAGTCTTTGCCGACATGAACACGGATCTGGAACCTAAGCGAGCCTCGCGGGTATGAATAAAAAGCTCGCTAGGTACCCACATGCCCCGATTTTATTTCCACGTTCGTGACGGCAAAGATTTGATCGAAGACGAAGAAGGCAACGATCTTCCGGATCTTCCAAGCGCCCTGGCCGAGGCCGAGGCGTCTGCGCGCGAAATCATGGCCGACCGGTTGCGACAGGGTCGTCCTTCCGTCTCTCCAATGATTGAAGTTCGCGACTACAAGGGAACGAAGGTTGGGGAGTTCTCCCTGCCCGCGGCGACAAACTGAGGTCGACTTCTACCTCAAGGGTCCGATCAGACGCTCGTATTCCCGCTCGCATTCCCCGTAGGCATCTTTGGCGAAATCCTCGAGTGCGCTACGGTCTCTGACGATGATCATGCCACGCTCGGAGTAGATCAGCTTGCGACCTTCGAGCAGATGCAGTGCCGTCGTCACGCTCGGTCGGCGGACAGCCAACATGATCGAGAGGAATTCGTGGGTAAGGCTGATCTCGTCGCCGTCGGTCCGATCGTGACACATCAGGATCCACCGGGCCAGACGTTCGTCGATGTGATGGACGGCGTTGGACAGTGACGTGTAGGCCCCCTGGACCGACAGGGCCTGGCTGTAGCGCGTCAGAAGGTTGAGACAGGCGCGATCCTTCAAAGCCAGCTTCAACTGATCTGAGGCCAGACGGTAACCACGGCCCTCCACTTGCATAAAGATCGAATAGGGGTCCGATTCCGCGTCAAGGACCATCGCCGTGGGGGTCATTCCGTCGCGACCAAAAATTCCGATCTCAGCATGCTGCCCTTTCGGAGACCTCGCCACAATCGAGGCGATACCGGATTCCGGGAAATAGGCGTGCAGGGGCGTTTCGTTCGGAGCCGATAGCTCGGTTCCGCGCGGAAGATCGACATGTTCGAGATGCGGCGCAATTGCTTCGAAGCTTTCTCGGGGCATCAGCCGGAGAAGCGAATTCCGGACCGTATCTTTCTGAATGTCACCCATCGCCAACCCTTGAAGGCAGAGACCAGCCTGCTCGGCCTATGGAGATATCTCCGCCTGAATAGAAAGATTCCATCTATGTCCATAAAATAAGCGAGACAACCCGCTTCCCAACGTCGGTACGCTATCAGACCAACGGACAAAGTCCGAAGCAAATTGATTAGAACGAATCCGCGCTTTCAACACAGTGACCCTTTGGAACTGGTTTGTCGAAACATATGATTTTATTGCTTGAAGATCAGCCGCTCATTTCGTTGGATATCGAGGACGCGCTCGGGGCTGCTGGGCTGAATAACGTCATCAATCTGCGCTCGAAACAAGCTGCGCTGGAATGGCTGCGGAAGAATGTTCCGAGCATTGTCATTCTCGATCTTCATCTGACCGATGGTGATTGCTACGCGGTCATCCAGGTGTTGCATGACGCTCGCATCCCATTCGTGGTCTACTCGGGCAGTGAAAAGCCGCAGGACTGGGAAAACGAGCTCTTCAGCGATGGCCTCTGGATTGACAAGCCGGCCGATCCAGCGTTCATCGTTTCCGTCGTCAAGCAGAAGCTCGCCGCGGTTTCAGCCAGAGCTTAGACTGACGCTGACATCTCCATCACGCGCTGATATTCAACCTCACCTCCGCCATAGCAGTCGGCTGCGAGTTTCTCCAGCGCCGGACGGTCTCGCACGACAATCGTTCCCCGATACGAATGGATCATTTGCCGACCTTCGAGTACATGCAGCGATGTCGTTACACTCGGACGCCGGACGGCAAGCATGATTGCCAGGAATTCGTGCGTGAGGTTGACTTCGTCGCTTCCAGTGCGGTCGTGACACATCAGGATCCATCGGGCCAGACGCTGCTCAATCGTCTGGGTGGCATTGGTCAGCGCAGTCAGGGCAACTTGCACCGAAGAAACATGCGCCCACCGGAAAAAGACCCGGCGTATCTCCGGCCTGCTCCAGATGAGGTCAACCAGCTGCCCGACCTCGATGCGTGCGCCGTGTCCCGGAACCTGCATGATGACCTTGTACGGGTTGCGATCGGATCCCAGTATCGCCGACGCGGGAGACATGCCTTCCCGCCCGAACAGTCCGATCTCGGACTGCTTGCCGCGCGCAGAGATCGCGACGGTCGACCCGATCCCGGAATAGGGGAAATAGCAGTATCGGTCGACTTCGTCCGGCCCGGAAAGGAGCATGCCCTGCGGCAATTCGAGCTCCTCCATGCAGCGTTCCGCGTGCGAGTAGTCGTCCTCGGACAACAGGGATAGCAGCGTGTTGGGTGATCGCATTGGTTTTCACCCGTCCTCTGTGATCGTTACCCTGTTATATTTGGATCACGAAGTCGATCTGTGTAGCCCCCCGGGAGCACTTATCGTGCGGCTTCGAGATCCAGTCTTTCGAGAACCAGATCGGCGCCCTTCGATTTTTCCAGCACCAACCGAACATTCGGCATGTCGTTTCCGTGGATCTTGTCTTCGAACGCCTGGCCGGACAGACCGTAGAACGTCCATCGCGCCTCCAGACGCCGCTGCAACTCCTCGATCGGCGGGGCAAGCAGGATCCGGTAGTCGAACAGCGGTGCAAGACGCTCCCAGCCACCCTCGCCCAGGAGAAGATAGTTGCCCTCGATCACGATGAACCGATGGCGTGGCGAGACGACCCGTGCCGCAGCGATCGCCAGTTCGCGCGACCTGTCGAACACGGGCACGAGCACTTCATCTTCGGCCGCTTTCACGGCCTGGACGACATCGATAAAACCGCGCAGGTCGAACGTATTGGGCGCGCCCTTGCGGGCGAGCAATTCGCGCTCCTTGAGAATGCCGTTGTCCATGTGGAAACCATCCATTGGCAGGACTTCGGCTGTCTCCCCGCGTCCGGAGAGCTTGGATGCCAGAATGTCGGCCAGTGTCGACTTCCCCGCTCCGGGCGGTCCTGCGACCGCGATGAGCGAGCGAGACTTTCCCTCCTCCGTCTTCAGGATAAGGTCGCACAGTTCGTCGAGTTGCATGTCCGCCATCACTATTGCCTTTTCGTTTGCCCACTCATTCCCGACGCGGTAGCTTCATTCAAGATGCGCGTGACGAAATATACCGTCGTGCGACAATCCAGCAGCCGGCAGCCCAGGCTGCACCCGCACACCACCCCGCCATCACGTCTGTTGGATAGTGAACGCCGAGATAGAGGCGGCTGAGACCGACAAGCAGGGTCAGCAGGATGCCGGTCGCGAGGAAAAAGATGCGGGTCGAGCGATATTGTTCGGCACGTGACAGCAGCGCCGCAAGGGTGAGATAGGTCACCGCCGAAAGCATCGCATGCCCGCTCGGGAAGCTCAGGTCGTGGACATTGACGAGATGCGGTACGATGTCCGGCCTAGGCCGCGCCACGCCGAGCTTGAGAAGGTTGCTGAGCAGCCAACCGCCGAGAATGGATAGAAACATGAAGACGGCGATCGAGCGGCGGCCCGCGAGCAGAAGATAGATCGTGGCAAGCACGGTCATAAGCGATAGCACGGTAATGCCGCCAAGCGCGGTGATGTCACCGACGGCATGGGTCAGCCAATAGGGCCCGATGGGCACCGAAGGGTCGCCTGCCTGGCGCAGAGCAAGCAGTATCCGTTCGTCGAATTCGTGCGTTTCGCCATCGATCACGATACCGGTCAGGCTGATGAACAGGAAGAGGCTACCGGCCAGGAGTGAGAACATGATCAGGCCAAGAGGCTCAAACGTCATGAACCGCTCGGCAATGATCGTTCTCAGGCGTTGCAGCACGGCATCGTCTCCGGGTTTGCATCATCAGCCGCGATGGCGACGACGTCGTTGTCGGTTTCATTGCTGCAACAGATAGGCAGGAGAGACGTGAAGGCAAAGAAGGTGCATGAAGAATGTGTTGTGGAGGCATCATCGCTCCTTTCACGACACGGCCACAATTGATCCGGCTTTCGGCTGCCATAGGTATGGCTCAATCAATCGAGGCCCCGGGGCATTGCTGAAGACAGGAATTTTGGAACGCTGGAACCAACAGACGCTGGCGCGGCAATTTCTGTTTGCCGGCGGCATCGTGTCCATCGTTGCAATGCTGCTGGTCGGCGCCTTCGTGACGAACCTCATCGAGGATGCGGTCACACGCAATTCTGCGGCCACCACCGCACTCTATGTCGATAGCATCATTGCGCCGATCCTGCCGGATCTCAAGACAACGGACACGCTCGACGACGTGACCAACCGCGTTCTCGACGAAACCTTCGGTCAGGGCGCTCTCGGGAAGCAGGTCGTCTCCTTCAGGCTATGGCGCGCAGACGGCACCGTTCTCTATGCGACGGACAAAACGATCCAGGGCAAACGTTTCCCGCCGGGCAAGGATCTGACCGCAGCCTTTTCCGGCAAGATGGTCGCACAGTTCGACTATGTCGATGATGCCGAAAGTTTCGATCAGCGCAGTTTCGGAAAGCCGCTTCTCGAAATCTACAATCCGATTCTGCAGCCGTGGTCCGGCGAGGTGATCGCGGTCACGGAATTCTACGAGATCGCCGATGATTTCCAGCAAAGCCTGTCGCAGGCGCGCCTTCAGAGCTGGCTGGCCGTCGCCGGGGTCACGACGACGTTCTTCCTGCTTTTGTCGGCGATCGTCTTCAAGGGCAGCCGGATGATCGAGGCGCAGCAGCGCAGCCTCACGGAGCGGGTGGTGGACCTGCAGAGCCTGCTGACCCAGAACAGGACCTTGCACAGCCGTGCACAGCGCGCGTCGCAACGCGCAACAGCGTTGAACGAAGGCTACCTCCGGCGGCTGGGCGCCGACCTGCATGACGGCCCCGCCCAGCTTGTCGCCTATGCGGCGCTGCGCGTCGACAGCGCGCTCCTGGTCGATCCGGAAGCTCCCCGCGATGTCCGGGAAGCGGAGATTACTGCAATCAAGGCGCGCTTGCAGGAAGCGATGGATGAGATCCGCAGCATCTGCAGCGGGCTTGTCCTGCCGCAGATCGAGACGGCAGCTGTGCCGGAAATCCTCGAAAAGGTCGTTGGCGCTCACCGCGAGCGGACTGCGGCGACCGTTGACCTCAAGATCGCATCGCCCGCCAGACCGCTTCTTCCTTCCGCCAAGATCTGTATCTACCGCTTTGTCCAGGAAGCGTTGAACAACGGATACAGGCACGCCGCTGGCGCAAACCAGACAGTCACCCAAACCTACGAAGGCAACATGATCATTGTCGAGGTAAGCGACGATGGACCCGGCTTCGACAAATCCACTATGAGGCCGGAAGGATTAGGGATCGCTGGTCTCAGGGAGCGGATTGAAAGCCTCGGGGGAACCTTTGATCTCGCGACGTCTTCTCGTGGAACAACGGTCAGAATGTCGCTGAACGTTCATGAATCGGAGCATGTATGAAAGCCCCAACCAGAATAGCCGTCATCGACGACCATCCGCTGTTTCGCGAGGGAGTGATCCGCAGCCTCTCTGAAATGGAGGGTTTCGAGATCGTGGCGGAAGGTGGCTCTAAGGACGAGGCGCTTCATATCGTCGAGCATATACGCCCCGACGTGATGCTGATGGACATCTCGATGCCCGGAAACGGACTGCAGGCTGTCGCCGGCGCCGTCGAGGCCTGGCCCCCTATCAAGATCGTCATGCTGACCGTATCGGAAGCCAACGAGGACATTGCAGGTGCCCTGAAGCTTGGAGCCAAAGGCTATGTTCTGAAAGGCATCGGATCCCGCGAACTGGCCGATGTCGTCCGCACCGTTGCCTCTGGAGAACCCTACCTGGCCCCTAGCCTCTCCGCCCGGCTTCTCGCCGGCATGGCAAAGGAACGGGAAAATGCCGCCAAGCAGGATCTGATGGCGGAATTGACGGATCGCGAACAGGAAGTCCTCAACCTCGTGGCATCGGGTCTCAGCAACAAGCGGGTGGCGCAACTGCTCGATCTGCATGAGAAGACGGTCAAGCACCACATGACGCGCATTCTGTCGAAACTCAAAGTCTCCAACCGCACCGAAGCAGCGCTGGCCCTTAGGGATGCGACCGAAAGTCGGACGGGCGGAGCAGCCTAGCGCGTTATCCGTTAGCGGCTCAGCGTCTCAAGTCTCTTTCGGTCCGATCGTGTGGCCTCGCGGTTCACGATCGGTCTTTGCCGTGAATCCCGCATCTCGTACCGATCGCCTGAGATCCGCTCTGTGGTTCCGTTCGCATGACGAACAGACAGCGAGCGCGAATTCTTAGAGGTCTTCTTCCGTCCTTCGGCCGAGACGTCCGGTGTCTCGGGTGTCGTCCCGATCGCATTGTCCTTTTGGGTGCCGGTGTTCTGCGGTCCATCAGTCACGGTTCCATTCGCCGGAGCATCCGAGGGTGTCCCCGACGTACCGGCATTTTGCGCGTCCCCGCGATTGCCCTCTCCCGGCGCACCGCTACCAGAGCCGCCCTTGCCCCCGTCACCCTTCGATCCGCCATCCGAGCCGTCACCCGCTGAGCCGCCGCCCTGCCCTGACCCGCCTTGGCCTGAACCACCTGGGCCAGAGCCACCCGAGCCAGAACCACCTTGCCCCGAGCCACCCTGACCCGAGCCTCCCTTGCCACCATTACCGCCGGCTCCGCCACCAGACCCTGCACCGCCATTGCCTTGCGCCTGTGCCTGGGCGATCCCGATTAGCATTCCATCCGACGCCACATCGAAACGAAGCTGCGCAGGCAGAAACACCGTGACGAATGCTGCGGTGGTGACGGCGGTGAGTATGTCTCGGCGTGTGATCATCTGTTGGCTCTTCAAATATGCCGTGACAACCGGCGCAATGCCCGTCGTATCGGCCTCTTGCCACATGAGGTGTCAGCATCCCGCCTGCGCAGGTGCACTGAATATTTGAAATCCACCGGCCGCCGGAATTGTTCCGTCTTTTCCGTCTCTTCGGCAAGATCCGGCATGTCTCAGCCTTTGGTCCCATACCGCACAGGACTGAAGCCCAATGGCTGGAACGAACCATCCGTTCGGCCATTGTCAGGTCGTATCAAGGCGCTGAACACATTATCCTTTTGGGTATCAGGACATCGCTATACTCATCCAGAACGGGGTCGAAAACGACCGTTGCATCTGGCGGAACATAAAACTGCCGGGCCGGTCCCGTCGCAGGCATCGAAAGGTAAACGTTATGAAAACGAAGATCCTCGTTCTTTCTACCCTTCTTAGCATCGGCATTGCGCCGGTCGCTATGGCGCAGCAGGGCACGGTTAATGGTGCAGCAGGCGGCGCGGTTACCGGCGCAATCGTCGGCGGACCAGTCGGCGCAGCCGTTGGTGGCGTCGCTGGCGCGATCGTCGGCAGCGCAATCGATCCGCCGCCGCAGCGCGTCGTCACCTATGTCGAGCAGCAGCCGATGCCAACCGAACGCGTCGTCGTCAAGGAGCGCATCGTGGTCGGCCAGGCGGTTCCTGAAACCGTCGTTCTCTCGCAGATCCCAGAAGCGCCGGAATATTCCTACACGGTCGTCAACGAGGAACGCGTGATCGTCGATCCGCAGACCCGTAAGGTCGTCCAGATCATCCGCTAATTGCGGACGAAGGATTTCCCGTCAGCCTCGCCTTCCGAAAGGAATGCGGGGCTGATTTGCATTCAGATGCCGGTCATCGGCGACGAACTCAGACCGCGCAATGCGACTTCGATATCGTTACTCGATGCGCAACTTTTCGCCCCATCTCGCTCGCAATTTGGAACAAACGTGGTGGTATTCAGTGGGCCGACCGCTAATATCCAACGTGACCCAAAGGCGGTGCCCGACCGGGTATGTCGCCGTCACCGATCACAATGCGAAAAGCACTGGAGGACTTCACCATGAGCCTGCGTATCAACGACATCGCCCCGGACTTTACTGCCGAAACAACCCAAGGCACGATTGAATTCCACAACTGGATCGGCGACGGCTGGGCGGTTCTGTTTTCCCACCCCAAGAACTTCACGCCCGTCTGCACCACCGAACTCGGCACGATGGCGGGGCTCGAAGGCGAATTCACGAAACGCGGCGTCAAGATTGTCGGCATCTCGGTCGATCCCGTCGAAAGCCACGGCAAGTGGAAGGACGATATTCGCACGGCAACCGGCTACGATGTCGATTATCCGTTGATCGGCGACAAGGATCTGAACGTCGCGAAACTCTACGACATGCTGCCGGCAAGCGCCGGGTCATCGTCTGAGGGCCGCACACCTGCAGACAACGCGACGGTACGTTCCGTCTACGTCATCGGTCCAGACAAGAAGATCAAACTGATCCTCACTTACCCGATGACAACAGGTCGCAATTTCAATGAAATCTTGAGGGCGATCGATTCGATCCAGCTGACGTCAAAGCATCAGGTCGCAACGCCCGCCAACTGGCAGCAGGGCGACGATGTGATCATTACGGCAGGGGTTTCGAATGAGGATGCGCTTGCGCGTTTTGGATCGTTCGACACAGTTCTTCCGTATCTGCGCAAGACGAAGCAGCCGTCGGCCTGAGCCCTACGGTCCCCAATGTGCAAACAGGCGCATGGAAGAAATCCATGCGCCTGTTTCAGGTCTTATTAGTCGCGCTCAGCGGCACTATACAGAAGGAAGCCGATCGCGGCTCCAATCGCAAGCGCGCCGACGAGTGCACCGGTTGCGGTACCCGGGTTGCGGCGTACGACCTCCGAAATGTCATGGCTGCCGTGCTGCAACTGCCGCGCCACCTGACGGGCACGCGGCGCGAGATAGCTGGATGCCTCGCTTGCCGAAGAGCTGGCCTGTTTCATGAGAGCCGAACGCAGGTCGGCGAGCTGATCGGACAGACGATCGATGTCGGAGGAAATATCGCGAGCCATGGGGTATCCTTCTTGATAGGTGAATGACTATCAACGGGTACGTCGCGAGGTGGTTCCTGACTTATCTTTCTGAAGGTACAAAAGTTCCCAGAAAAGATGTCGAGACGAAACGATCTGGGAAAATAGTGGCGGAGAAGATGGGATTCGAACCCACGATACCCTTCCGGGTATACTCCCTTAGCAGGGGAGCGCCTTCGACCACTCGGCCACCTCTCCGCACCGTTCCCTAAAAGGGAACGATGGCGTCCTATCTGCTTCGCCATGCCGGCGTCAACCATGTTGCCGCTCACACCCGACGATTCGGGCCTTTGCCCCACGGCAATCGCTCTCAGTGCTTGTTCTCGCCCCAGTATCCGATCACGCACATGCGCTTCTTGTCGTGGCCGCGGGACTTGAGATGATTGCGGATCGGCCGAGCTTCGGACTTCTCGCATCCGATCCAGATAAAGGTGTCGGGCCCCGCCTGCTCGATGACAGGAAGAACGACGGGACCGAGGATCCCGGCTTTGCCAGGCGCAATCCCCTTGCGATGCAGCCACGTGATCTCGACCGACGCCCTGGAGCAGAGCGGCAACTGATCGGCAACGTCGTCGACTTCGATAAACACCTGCAGCCGCGCATCGGCAGGCGCTTCGGCCAGAATGCGGGAAATCGCCGGCAAGGCCGTATCGTCGCCGGCAAGGATCATGTGCCGGGCATCCGGCAAACCGCCGCCGCCGGGTCCGAGCAGACCTGCGACATCGCCCGGTTCGGCATGGCGGCCGAACTCGGCACCGGGCATCGGTCGGCCGTCGCTTTCGTGTAGAACGAAGTCGATATCCATCTCGCCGCGGACCACATCGACGCTGCGGATCGTGTAGATGCGGATCACCATTTCGTCTTCGCCGTTCAGCCAGCCGAGGCGACCATCCGCACGGGTAACCGGCCAGACGGGCTTGCGGCCCTTCTTCGGGATCAGCAGGCGAATGTGGTAGTCGGCGCCGACGAACCGGGCAATGTCGTCGCAGGCAAGCGTCAGGCGGCGCATATGCGGCGTTACATGCCGTGCGGCAACGACGCGAATTTCGGTAAGGCCCGGGATCGGCGTCAGGACCGCTTCGTCATGCCAGTTCAGCTCAAGCGGCTCTTCGCCGGCAAACATGAAAAGATGCTCGGCAATCGAGCTGCGCACGAGCTGCAGCAACTGCGCCGACGGGCAGGAAATATCGATCGAAAGGCAGCCGCCCTGCTTGCGGATATTGGCTTCGCCAACCTCGCTTGCGAGATTGACGTGGTCGCCGTCGCGCTTGACCTCGCTATGCTCGACGAAATGTTCGCAGATTTCGCACAGCATGCGCTCCGGGTCGACCGGAATTGCCTGGCCGGAAAGCGTAAACCTGTCCATCAACATTCCCGCCGCGCTCCTCTGCGCTCACCCGTTCGTCAACAGTCTCATGAGCCGGTCAGTGTGAAAGGCCCCGTAGGGCCTTCCTGCTAAAGTTTACTCAGTTTGTCAAGTTACCAAACCTTACTGACTTTCAAGGTCAGCGTACGGGCTTCGCCGTAGCCGCAGAAATACATCGTGTTGCAGCCTGCGACGTATTCCTTGTCGAACAGGTTGGTCACGTTGAGAGCAGCTTTCCAGTCGTTCTTTTCATAGCGGATACCCGCATCGAACACGGTCGCATCCTTCACGCGAAGCGTATTGGCGTCGTCAGCCCAAGACTCGCCGCGGTAGCGCACGCCGGCCCCGAGACCCAGGCCTGCGAGCGGTCCGTCCGTGACCGTGTAGTCCAGCCAGAGCGAAGTCTGCGCGTTCGGCACCACCGCCGGCGTATTGCCCTCCAGCGAGGAATCGCCAGGGTTTTCGGTGAACTCGAGATCGGTGTAGGAGGCGGCAGCGATGAGCTTCCAGTTGCGATCGAGATTGAACTTGCCTTCGAGTTCAACACCGCGTGAGCGGACTTCGCCGAGCTGACGGTCACCGATGGCCGGGACACTGACCGTGTAGTTCTGCTTGTCGATCTGGAATACAGACGCCGTCAGACTTCCGTCGAGCCAGGTCGGCTCGTACTTGACGCCGGCCTCGTACTGCTCGCCTTCTTCGGGCTTCAGCGCGCCATCCGCACCGGTGCCGACAAGCGGGCTGAAGAAGGTGGCGACGCTGGCATAGGGCGTCACACCGTTTTCGAATTCGTAGGCGATGCCCGCACGGCCGCTCCAGGCGGTATCGTTCAGTTCGGCATCACCGGTGCCGAGGCGGTCGTCAACCTCGCTTTCGAGATAGTCGAAGCGACCGTTGAGTGTGGCGACCCAACCTCCGCCGAACTTGATCTGATCCTGAACATAAGCACCGACCTGATTGATCGTATAGACCTGATGCGTCGACGGCACGAGCGTCGGGTTTGGCAGGTCATTGCTCGGGTTGAGCGGATCGTATTGCGGCGGATAGGCTCCGAACGCTGTCGCCAGCTGATCGTTATCGAGACGATAATAGCGGTAATCCACGCCGACCATGACCTTGTGGCTGGCGCCGCCAAGCTCGAACTCGTTCTCCAACCGGTTATCGACATTGAAGGAGTCGGCCGAAGACCGCACATCATCGGCGTAGGTCAGCACCAGGCCATCGGTCTGGGACAGGAAGTCGAATGCGTAGATCTGGCGTTCGCGCTTGTCGAGATGCGCGTAGCGCAGGTTCTGCGTGAACTTCCAGCCGCTGTCGAATTCGTGCTCGAACTCGTAGCCGACCATTGCCTGGGTTGAGCGACCGATATCGAAATCGGGGTCGCCGACAAACACGTCTCGGTCAAGCTTGCCGAACACGGGATTGTTTTCCACCGTGCCGGTATAGGGCAGCAGACCGTTGGACGTATGGGTCTGATCGAGCTTGCTGACGGAGCCCCAGACATTGAGGCTGGTCGTGTCGGTCGGCTGGAATGTGATCTGCGGCATGAACACGCCGCGGATATCATCCTGCTCATCCGAATAGCCCTGGCCGCCGGAAAGCTTGCCCGTGAAGCGGTAGCTGACGACATCGCTGCCGAGCGCCTTGTCCGAGAAGTCGAAGCCTGCATAACCGCTGCCGTTGCTGTCCACTCCGAGCTCGGTGTAGAAATAGGGCTCGTCCGTGGGGCGCTTGCGCACCAGGTTCACGACACCGCCGGCATTGGCGCCCCCGAGCAGAACCGATGCCGGGCCTTTAAGAACTTCCACGCGCTCCAGCAGGAACGGATCGATCTGGAAATTGCCGAAAGCGTGACTGGTCAGAGCCAGATTGTCGTAGAAGAGACCCGTCTGCGAAGCGTTGAAGCCGCGCACAAAAATCCAGTCGGTATCGGGATCCGAACCGTAAGGCTGCGCAAAGACGCCGGGCGTATAGAGAAGCGCCTGATCGACCTTATCGACGACGCCTCGATCCTCCAGTTCCTCGCGCCCGACGACGGATACGGACTGCGGAATTTCATTGATCGGCGTATCGGTCTTGGACCCCGTCGTGGTCTGCTTGGCGACGTAACCCTCAACAGGGCCGGTACCGCCGCCTTCCGTTCCTTGGCCCTCGATCACGATCGGTGCAAGCGTTGTCCCCTCGCTCTGCACCTGCGCCCGCGCGCTAAAGGATGCGCTGAGCGCCATCAGGGCAACCCCTGCCCCAAGCGCCGCCTTCACCTTGTTCTTCCCCACAATTCCACTCATATTCGCCCCACTCACGCCGCCACACTACCTGGCACAATAGATGAGTGTTTAACTCAAATTAAAAGCCGTCGCTTGCCCGCATCCGCGATATTTGAACGATCTTGGGCAAAGTTCGCCGACGGGACCTCGCCACCGCCGATTCAAATCGAGTGTGACTTTTTCCATTTCGACGGCGTGGTGCCCACATGCTTGCGGAACACGCGGCTGAAATGGGCGTGATCGGCAAAGCCGCTCTCGACCGCGATTTCGGTCAGCGGCCGGGCGCCGGAAATCAGCATCTGCTTGGCACGGTCGAGACGCGCATTCATCTGCCACTCGTGCGGTGCAAACCCGGTGGATGCCTTGAACGAGTGGCTGAAATGCGATTGCGACAACCCCGTCAGGGTCGCGATCTCCTGCAGCCGAATGCTGCGAAGGCAATTGGCCTCGATGAATTCCACGGCGCGCCGCAACTGCCACGGGGCAAGCGTGCTGCGCTTGCGAGCGTCCGACAGCTTGGCGATCTTCAGCACATCGACGAGCAGCGCGACCGTCAGGCCATCGCCGTAGAGATCATGGAGCGGGTCCGGACTGGCAACTTCCGTCGCGATCAGCTGCGCCAGCGACATCACGCGCGGATCGGCAAACAGAAGATGCGGCTCGGTCAGACGCCGCGGATCGAGTTCGTCCATCAGCCTGCGCCGCAAACCATCCGCATCGAAATGAATGTCGAGGTGCCGCACATACTGGACGTCTTCGATGTCGACCCAGAGATCCATTTCGGCCGGGATATAGGAGATCGGGCTCTCGCAGCTGTCCTGCGGCGAGCCACCCGCCCGCGGACTGCATTTCACCAACGGCCGTCCGCCACCCCGGTGCTCCAGCAGGATGAAAAGCCGCGGATCCTGCGCTACATAGTAGCCACCCGCATGCGGACCGCATTCCACATCCCACAGATCTGCAGTGATCCCATTCCAGTGCCGCCGACGCATGCCGCCGATGACCGAAAAACCTTCGATCTGGTTTCGCATCCGAGGCTGGAAGGTCATGAAGTCACCGTGGCACATTAAACTTGGCTTTGGTTATCAAGTTTAAGCGCGTGCATCAATCCCTGCCAATTGCGGCCGACTGCTGCAGAGGATCACGGTGATTGGACCCGGCGTAACATCCGCTACGCCGGGGCCAAAGTTTTGGTTACGGCAGCGTATAGGCCGTCTTCACGATCGTGAAGAATTCCGCTGCATACTTGCCTTGTTCGCGTGAACCGAACGACGAAGCCTTGCGGCCACCGAACGGAACGTGGAAGTCGACGCCCGCCGTCGGCAGGTTGACCATCACCATCCCGGCTTCGGAGTTCCGCTTGAAATGCGTCGCATGCTTCAGGCTGGTCGTCGCGATGCCGGCGGAAAGGCCGAACGGGGTATCGTTGGCAACGGAGAGCGCCTCGTCGTAATCCTTGACCCGGATGACCGACACGACCGGTCCGAAAATCTCTTCGTGGCTGATGCGCATCTGGTTGGTCGCTTCGGTAAACATCGTCGGCTGAAGATAGAAGCCGGGAGTATCGCGGGACACCACCTCACCGCCGAAGGCAAGCTTGGCGCCTTCGCTTTTGCCGATCTCGATATAGTCGGTATCCTGCTTGAGCTGCCGTTCGTCGACGACGGGACCGATATGCGTGCCGGCCTTCAGCGCGTTGTCAACGATCAGTGACTTCAGCTTGTCGGTCATGGCAGCCACGAACCTGTCGTGAATACCTTCCGTCACGATTAGCCGCGACGATGCCGTGCAGCGCTGGCCGGTGGAGAAGAAGCCGGAATTGGCAGCGGCTTCCACGGCGACCGAAAGATCGGCATCGTCAAGCACCACCATCGGGTTCTTGCCGCCCATTTCCAGCTGGAACTTGCGGTTATGCTCGATCGAGGCAAGCGCCACCCTCTTGCCGGTGCCGGTCGAGCCTGTGAACGTGATACCGCCGAGATCCCGGCTGTCGAGCATGGCCTGACCGACCACCGAGCCGCTTCCCATCACCAGGTTGAGCACGCCCTTCGGCAGGCCGGCGCGGTGGAGAATATCGACGATCGCCCAGGCGCAGCCCGGCACGAGTTCGGCTGGCTTGAACACGACCGTGTTGCCGTAGCAAAGCGCCGGCGCGATCTTCCACGCCGGAATGGCGATCGGAAAATTCCACGGCGTGATGATGCCGATGACGCCGAGCGGTTCGCGGGTAATCTCGACGGTGATGCCCGGCCGTGCCGACGGCACGATCTCGCCGGTCAGGCGCAGCGCTTCGCCCGCGAAGAAATCGAAGATCTGCGCCGCGCGCGTCACTTCGCCGATCGCCTCGGGAAGGATCTTTCCTTCTTCGCGCGCCAGCAGCTTGCCGAGCTCTTCCTTGCGGGCCAGGATCTCGTCCGCGGTCTTTTTCAGGATCGCGTGCCGCTCGAGAATGCCGGAACGCGACCATGCGGGAAACGCAGCCTTGGCGGCCGCGATCGCGGTCTTGGTATCCTCGGCACTCCCCCTTGCATAAAGCCCCACGACATCTTTCGTGTCGGACGGGCTGATATTCTCGGACGCATCCGAGCCGACCCATTCGCCGGCAATCAGGTTCTGGTAGATCGTCATTACAAAATTCCTATCTCAGATATCGTCCGGATGCCCGGCCGTGGTGAATGCACCGCCTTGATAAATGACCGCGGGATCGGCCGGATCGTCAACCGCCGCCGCCTCCACTTCCACGCGCCATTTGGCGGATGTGTCCTGCGGTCTCCAGCCAAGGAAGGACGCGTTGCCGTTGTCCCACCACTGTTCATCGTTTGCCGAAGCGCCGTAGACCACCGTATGGCCAAGCCTTGGAGCGGAGAAGGCCCGCCCGCAAAGCGATACGAAATCCTGGTAGCTCAGCCATGTTGCCAGCATACGACGGGTCAGCGGCTTGTCGAAGCAGGATCCGATCCGCATCGACAGCGTCTCCTGGGCGAACTTCTGCCAGTACATGCTGGCAACCGCCTCGCCGAACACTTTGGAAACACCATAGAGCGAGTCCGGCTTCGGTGCGACGCTGTTGTCGATGAATTCGTCGCGTCTGTAATAGCCGACGACATGGTTGGAACTGGCAAATACGATGCGCGGCTTGCCGCTGTGGCGGGCGGCTTCATACAGATTGTAGAGGCCGACGATATTGGCCTGCAGGATCATGTCGAACGGTTTTTCGATCGAAACACCGCCGAGATGGATGATACCGTCGACGCCTTCAACCAGTTTGGCGACGGCTGCGGCATCGGACAGATCGCAGCGCACGAAACTCTGGTTCGCACCGGGATCATCGATGTCGGTGAGATCCGACAGCACCACTTCTTCTGCAAGCTCGCTCAGCAGCGGACGAATTCCGCGCGCAAGCCCGCCGGCGGCGCCGGTCAGCAAAAGTCTCTTCAGCATTGATCCTCCCCAGGACAGCTTCCTATCACAATGTCATCATACATGATGACCTAACTCATACTATAAGATGCGCGAGGGAGGTCAAGCAGGCGGCGGCGGATTGCCGGCGATGAGTTGGCGCAGCAAGTCCATATCCTGACCCAGCGGGCGATCGTCCGCGTAGATGGCCACATGCTGCCGCACCAAATCATGCACGACGCGGGTGCCGTTTGCGGGAGAATTGGTTTCGGCGAGAATGTCCTGCGCCTGGACGCCCGCCATCAATTCGATCGCAAGCACCCGTTCGGCATTGTCGAGTATGGCGAGCAGCTTGTTGGCTGCCGCGGTCGGATGCGCCAGGAAATCCTCCTGAAGCCCCGAGGTCAGACCGCCATCCGTCGACGCGGGCGCGGCCAGCCGGCGGTTGTCGTTGACGAGTGCGGCAGCGGTATACTGCGCGATCATGAAACCGGAATGGCTTCCCGCATCGGTCGCGAGAAACGGCGGCAGGCCGCTCACCAGCGGATTGACCAGTCGGTCGATGCGACGCTCGCTCATGGCCGCAACCTGGGCAATCGCAGCTGCCAGAGCATCGGCGGCGTGACCGAGCGCCGGCGCCACCGCATGGGCTTCGGACCAGACCAGCGGCGCATCCGGCGTCCCGGCGATTGCGGGGTTGTCGGTGACGGAGGCAAGCTCCTGATCGACGATCCCGCAGGCATGGGCAAACACGTCGCGGGCCGCGCCATGCGCATGCGGTATCGCGCGAAGGCTCAGCGCATCCTGTGTTCGACGCCCGACCGCGGCCGCGATGATACCGCTTCCCTGAAGACGCGACCGCAATGCCGCTCCGACGCTGGCAATGCCGGCCGAAGGTCTCAGCGCCAGCACATCCTCGCCGAAAGCCGACATCTGGCACCCGGCAGCCTCCAACGTCACCGCGGCAATCGCATCGGCCCAGTTAAGCAGCCGTTCGGCCCGGACAAGTGCCACGCAGGCAAGCCCGGTCGAGCAGGCGGTGCCATTGACGAGGCTGAGCCCTTCCTTGGCGCCGAGCACCAGCGGCTCGAGCCCGATTGCGGCAAGCGCCGCGCGGCCGGTCATCCGCTCCCCCGCCACGGATGCATGCCCCTCGCCGATAAGCACCAGCGCCGTATGGGCGTTGTGGATGAGGTAACCAGCCGAGCCCTTGGACGGCATATCCGGAACGCAATCGGCCTCGAGAAACCGGCAGAGGTATTGAACGATATCAGGGCGTACCCCCGAATACCCATGCGCGAAATTGGCGATCTGCGCCGCGATCACCGCCCGCACCTCGCGGCGGCCAAGCAGTGGCCCGACACCACAGGCATGGCTCATGACGATATTGCGCGAAAGCCGGCTCTGCGACTCGCGATCGACGACCGTATCGGACAGCGCCCCGACACCCGTCGTGATGCCGTACGCCCTCGCGCCGTTTTCCACCAACGCCTCGACGATGCGTCGGGCATAGGCGACGCGGTCCCAAGCCCCTTGCGAAAGCGCGAGATCCTCGCCTTCCGCAACGTGAGCCACATCACGCCACGTCAGTGCCTTGTCGAGAAGGATCGTCACGGGCAGCGTCCCTTGAAAGGCCGGGGTCGGCGAAGGCGCTACGATAGGCGTCTCAAGGGATAAGGCAAAGTCCCGGCAGCGGCGTCGATGTGTCAGGCGACGGCAGGATAGCCAAGCGCTGCGGCCTGCCGCTCAAGCTCGAGCAGCCTCTCGTAACGGGAATCGTCGAGAACCGCGAAACTGGTCAGCGCCAGCACGTCACGCGCATCCGCAAGCGACGGATCGACAAGGGCGGCCTCAAGCGCGCATCGCAAAAGCGCCACCTCGTCATCGGATGCAGACGCCCGGGTGATAAGCGGCAGGCCGGGGCCGGACGGGGTCTCTGCCAGCACGACGATATCAGCCAGATCTTCATGCGAGAACCGCGCCATATGACCGTACGTGATGCAGTCTATCGCAGCGCAACCCGCCCTGCCCTCGGCAACCGCCGCGATGCTGGCCGCATGCCCGCCGGTTTCGATCACCCTTCCGAAGAAGCGTGGTCCGCGCGCAATCGGCGCGATCGCGGCGCGAAACAGATTGGCGCCCGAATTGCTGTCGCGACTGTTGATCGCCGCCGTCCGCCCGCGCAGATCTTCAAGCGAGGATATCCCCGCATCCTTGCGGACGATCACGAAGCTTCGCATATCCGGGCCGTAGCAACCCGGATAGGCATAGCAGGGCGTCGCCACCAGCCGCACGTTTGCGCGCAGACTGGTGACGTAAGGGTATCCGCAGGTCTGCGACAATAGCAGATCCGGCCGCAGCCAGGCATCGTCATGGGAGATCGAACGATCGAGCGTACCGGGAACCCCTTCCATGCCGGCATCGGTCAGCCTGCGGGCAACAAGCGCCCACAGCGCATCGGTCGCCTCCGCAACCGGTGGCGGCGCGAGATACATCGCGAGACTTGCGATCCGCCCCGAGCTCTCCGTCAATGCAGACCGCCGACACCGAGCAGTCGGTCCACGGTCTGCTGATCCTTCGAGAGAGCATCCGGCGTGCCGCTCCAGGCAATGCGCCCGCGCTCCAGAATGATGACATCTTCCGCGAAATCGAGCGCGCTCTGGATCCGCTGCTCCACCAGTAGGATGGTCATGTCGCCTGAGGTCGCAAGTGCCGCGAAGGCAATCATCAATTCCTCGCAGATGACGGGGGCGAGACCCTCCAGCGGTTCGTCAAGAAGCAGCACCGAGGGACGGCCGAGAATAGTGCGGGCCGTCGTCAGCATCTGCTGCTCGCCGCCGGAAAGCTGGTTGCCCAGATTGCTGCGCCGCTCCTTCAGCCGCGGAAACATGGCATAGGCCTCCTCGATCGCATCCTTCGGGCGCGCCTTGAGGCCGACGAACAAGTTTTCCTCCACTGTCAGGCTCGGGAAGACGCAGCGTTCCTGCGGCACGTAACCCAGTCCCGCACGGGCCCGGTCGGCGCTCGCGGCAGTGCTGATATCGGCACCGTCGAGGGAGATGCGGCCACCATAACGACGGGTCTGCCCGGCAAGGCTCGCAAGCAGCGTCGTCTTGCCCATTCCGTTGCGGCCGAGGACGGCGAGCCGCCGTCCGGCCGGAACCGTGATGGTAATGTCTTCCAGCACCTTGGTCGGGCCGTAGCCCGCCGACAGGTTTTCGATCTCAAGCGACGCGGCCGGCATCGGCATAGCTCCCCAGATAGGCTTCCCTGACGCGGGGATCGCGTGTGGCGTCGCCCGGCGCGCCGTCGAAGATGACGGCGCCGGCGGCAAGCACCACGACCTTTTTGGCAAACCGGAAGACGAGATCCATGTCATGCTCGATCATCAGCACCGCCAGATCGGCCGGCAGTTCGTTGAGAGCCTGCTCGATCAGCCCGACATCGCTCTGCGGCACGCCGGCCGCCGGTTCGTCGAGCAGCAGCACTTTCGGCTTCAACGCAAGCGCGATGGCGATTTCCAGAAGACGCTGCTGACCATAGGCGATCTCGCGGACCTTGCGGTGCATGAGCGCGGTCAGCCGCAACGTCTCGAGACGGTGCTCCACCTCCTGCATCACGTCAGGCATGGTCAGGAAATTGCCGAAGATGCGGCCGGACCGCCCTTCCCGCTGCAGGACCGCAAGGCCCAGATGCTCTGCCGCCGTCATATCCTGAAACAGCCGTGTCACCTGGAAGGACCGCACCAGCCCGCGTTTGACGCGAGCACTCGCGTCGAGCCCCGTGATCACCTCGCCACCCAGCCGCACCTCGCCGGAACTGGGGGCCAGCGTTCCCGTCACCAGATTGACGAAGGTCGTCTTGCCGGCACCGTTCGGGCCGATCAACGCCACCCGATCGCCCGCCGCCATGGACAGCGAAACATCGTCCGTGACCACCAGCCCGCCAAACGACTTTTTGAGGGAGACGACTTCGAACACGGGGTTTCCGACAGCTGCGGTCATGGCCGTCCCTCCCGTCGTTTTTCAAGAAGCGCCGCCACCGTTCCGTAGATGCCCTTCGGCGCAAACAGCACCACCGCAATCAGAAGCGCGCCGACCATGGTCAGCCAGTGGAACGGATTGACGGAGGACACATAGTCCTGGAACATCATGAACGCGACGGTGCCGGCAAGGGCCCCGAACAGCGAGCCGGTGCCGCCGAGTGCCAGCATGACCAGCGCCTCCGCCGACTGGGTAAACGACAGCGTATCGAGCCCGACCACCTGCGTGGAGATGGCGTTGAGCGCGCCGCCCAGCCCCGCGACCGCGCCGGAAATGCCATACATCTTGACGATAGCCCGCTTCGGCGAGGCGCCCATCGCCCGGATCCGCAGCGGATCCTCCTTCAGCCCGCGGCACAGCATGCCGAATGGAGACCGCACGAGAATGCGCAGGAGAACGAATACGACGAGCAGCATCACGACCGCAAAGACATAGGCCGTATTGCCGAACAGATCGAATTCGAAACGGCCGAAGATCGGATCCGGCGCGATCCCCGAAAGACCGTCGCTGCCACCGGTAAAGGACGACATCTTGTTGGCAAGCTCGTGAAACAGATGAATTAGCGCGATCGACAGAACCAGCTGCGGCAGGCCATGGGCACGCAGCATGACGAGCCCCGACAACAGCCCGGCAAGCGCTCCACCGATAAGACCCGCAAGCGTCATCAGCAGCGGATCGTTGATGCCGAAATGGGCAGACAGAATGCCGGCCGCATAGGCGCCGCTGCCAAACAGCGCCGCATGACCAAGCGTCGCCACGCCGCAATAGCCGGTGACCAGATCGAGCGACAGCACGAGCAGCGCCACCGCGATGATGCGCGTCAGAAGCGCTAGATTGTCCGGAAAGGCAAAATAGCCGATCGCCGCGGCAAGAACGATCACGCCGACCCCTACGACATCGCGCATCAGCGAACGGCGCCGGCGCATGGCGCCCATATCCCTTGAACTCACATCAACCGCCATTCTACTTGGCCCCCTTCATGAGGCCGTTCGGAAACACGCAGATGATGGCGATCACCGCAAGGTAGAAGAAGAACTCGCCGAACTCGGGCAGCAGATAGCGGCCAGTCGTATCGACCGCGCCGAGCAGCAGGCAAGCGAGCAGCGTGCCCCCGATCGAGCCTGCCCCGCCGACGGAAACGACGACCAGGAATGTCACGAGATAGCGCAGCGCATAATAGGGCTCGACCGGCAGCAATTCGGCCCCGACCACGCCGCCGAAGGCCGCAAGACCGACCGCGACCGCAAAGCTGACCGCATAGATGATTTCCGTGCGAACCCCGAGCGCTGAGGCCATCGCCGCATTGTCGACCGAGGCCCGCAACCTGATGCCGAAACCGGTCTTCTCGATTGCAAGCCACAGGCAAAGTGCCACGGCAAGACCGCAGAAGATTGCAAACAGACGATGCGCGGAAATGCTGCGGAAACCGAGATCGACCGGCTGCTGCAGCACATCCGAAAGCGGAATGGTCTTCAGCGTCGGCCCCATCAGGTAATTGGCAAGCCCGATGATGCAAAAGGTGATGCCGATCGTCATCAGCACCTGCGTCAATTCAGGCGCGCCATAGATGCGCCGATAGAGAAACCGCTCGATCGGCACCGCAATCACGATCGTCGCAACCACGGCGGCAAGGATAGCCGGCGCATAGCCAAGGCCGAGATCCCGCGAAACGTAGGAGGCGACGTAGCCGCCGATCATCGCGAAGGCACCATGGGCGAGATTGACTACCCGCATCAGCCCCATCGTCACCGAAAGCCCGATCGAAATCACGAACAGGATCATGCCATAGGCGAGCGCATCGATACCGATGCTCAAAATCGTCTGCAACCGTCTCGCCTCCCATGCGGTCCTGAACTGCAGGCTGCTTATAATTGAAGCCGAAGGTCAAGAAAATTGCTGGGGTGACAAAAGCCGGAATTCACCCGACATGGGGTTATCCACAGAGCGGGGCTACGGCATGGCGAACGAAGCGAACCGACCATGCACGAACGCCACCAGCTGCCTCGTGGCCGACCAGTCGCCAGCGAGTGGCCTAGAAGTTGCCGGCAACCGTGCTCCCGAATGACGCAACCGAACCGACGAAGCTGCCAATCATCAAAAACCCACGGCCCGCCCGCATGAAGATCTTTTGCTAATGTGAGGAAACCTTTTGCCCGCCATCGGGTTAAGTCACCGTAGGGAATACAAGGAAACACCATAATGATGAAGCTTCTCGCAGTAACGATCCTTTCCGCTGGTCTCGCAACGTCGGCTATGGCCCAGACGGCAACGTCCGGCACCGCCGCAGACCGCAGCAATGTACAGCAGAACACCGCAGGCGAAGGTGGCAACATCCCGCCGAAGCCAGCAGCTTCCGGCACCGTCGATTCGACAGCTACCAACAGCACCATGCCGAGCAGCAGCACGATGGGCGAAGGCAGCAAGAAGTGCAACAACGGCGGCCAGCCAGGTGACGCAGCCAACTCGGGCAACCTCCCGAACAACACCGGCACAACCGTCCAGGGCACCAACTGCTAATCAGCAGTTTTTCCCCAAAAGCGCTCTTCGCGATACCGCGGGGGGCGCTTTTTTTGTTTGGGGATAGGATCCGTTCGTAACGATTGATCCGCCACGGACGGCGCATAGGAAGAGGTCCGGATCAGCCTTCACCAACGGCTGCGGCTTCTCCGCAACGAAATCAGCTTTTCGCGCAACACAGCAAGTCCGGCAGCTTTTTCCCGTGGAGCGGGTACCTGTTCCAGGTAGCGCTCCGGTCGCTCGATAAAGGCCGAATAGATGAGCGTTTCTGTTTCGGGATAGACCCCGGCAAAGGTGATCAGCTTTTCCTGCCGCCCGGCGTGGAAGTGCAGCCGCAGCACGTTGTCATAGGGTAAAACGTAATAACCAAGGAACCATGCCTCTTCGCCGGCCTCCATCACGCCGCCGCCGTTGGCATGCAGCGTCTCGACGCAGCGGTAATATCCGCCGAACCGCAACGGGCTGTAATCCAGGCCGGCATTGCGCCCATCGGCAAAAATCCGCAAATGCCCGAACTCGTTGGCGAGATAGGCTGCCTCAATCGCATCAACCCAGGCCTGATCCGCAGCGCTGGTCGCTTCGCGCCTTCCCAGCAGCCGAATAAGAAAATGCATCATCTGTCGCTGCGGCCACTTATTGCGGATCGGCATGGAGTATTATCGACGGACAAGTCTGGCCAGATTGGTCTCGCCGGGAAAATCCCGACCCGCAGATCGAACTTCTATTGCCGTTGATCGGCCACCCGGTTTAACTCGCCAGCACGTTTGCAACCCAAATCGAAACGTCGACAAGACCCCTTTAGCCGCAAGGACGCATTCCACCATGCAGCCACCACCCGATATGGCCCCTCTCCTCGCGTACGGAGCCGTCTTCGCCGACCCGGACTTCACATTCGGCGCTTGGTCCGGCGGAGGGACGGAAGCCGGCGTCATGCAATCTCCCTACTACGCCTTCTCGGAAGGCGGACTTGGTTTTATCGAAGCCGTGGTTTCGGCCAATTGGGTGCGGCCGGAGATCGACTGGTCAAGCGACGGTCTTCGCCAGAGCTACCAGCATATGATCACGACGCCGATGGCGATCGAAACCGCTTCACAGGATGACATGGCCCACCTTTTGACAACGCTGGTGCGCGGTGATCGATTCAACGAGGGGATGCTGGCCCAGGCCTTCAACGACGGAACGCTCGCCCGTATCGTCGCGCGGGCCGTTGCCCTTGCCGAAAGGGGCTGAAAACGGATCCGAGGGCTCTCCAGTCACCTGCCGATGCTGAGGGGACGGATCGCTCGCTCGCACGATGTTAATAAGTACTGTTGATGTGGTGGACACGGAGAAATTCGATTAGCGCAGCAAAAGCAATGCTGTTAGTGCTAAATCGCCCCTCCGCCCTCCCCCTGATCTTGTTGCAATCTTTTGAACGACGACCTCGCAGGATCAGCTATGAACCAGACCTCTCGCTCAGTCGAAACGACTGCTGTCACAGGTCTCCCACGCACCAGCAAAAACTTTGCCGAAGCCGCTGCAACGTGCGTTAAGCATGGCGGCGACGCAAAGTATCTTGATGCGGTGCCAACTCACATGGGAATCCAAATACATGTATCGTGAGCTCTTATGCTCACGTCGCGTACAAGCACTAAGCTCAGGTGCTTCAATGATGCAACTTAAGATTCATCGAAATAAACTAAGCCTTGAGCACCATGAGTTGGGAGCTTTCATCGGAGAAGATATAGCGCCGTCAAAACCGGGATCGTCCGACAGGTTCATCTATTTCCAGGAAGCGATCAAGACGTGTGCTCGCACAGCCGGATGACATCAGGATTGAAGGCTCGGCCGGTCATATCGTACTCGCGCAGAGGGAGTTGCCTACACGCTTCTATCCGAGGGAACATGCGACGCGGTTAGGTTGCATCCACAACGAAAAATTGACAAGCTATCAGGAAGCATACGTTGTAAGAATTTCGAAGGGGATTGTAGATGTCGACATTTGTCTACGAGCAGGATGGCCAGAAGAAGACGACCTCCCAGAGCTTCTATCGTGGTGAGAACACGAATTTCTATCCCACGCCCGCTTCGCTGAAGGTGGCGGACGCGATCGACAAATACATCATCGCAGGCTGGAAGCCGACGGCGCCTTTTCTGGCGAAGGAAACCCCGGTCGTTGCTTTCGGTTCCTGTTTCGCGACCAATATCAGCACCTATCTGCACGATCGCGGCTACAATGTGCTGACCAAGAAAGACAACAAGGCCTATGTGACAAAAATGGGCGATGGCATGGTGAATACATTCGCCATCCTGCAGCAGTTCGAATGCGCCTGGCTGAACAAGGTGCCCGAGGGGGATCTCTGGCACGGCTACAAGGCCGAGGAATTTGGGTATGGCGAAGAAGTGCGGCTCGTCACCAAGCAACTGTTCGACGAGGCGGAGATGTTCATCATCACGCTCGGCCTGTCGGAGATCTGGTATGACGAGCCGACCAAGGAAGTGTTCTGGCGCGCCGTGCCGAAGGACAAGTTCGATGCTTCTCGCCACAAGTTCCGCGTCTCCACCTTCGAGGAGACACTGAGAAATATCAACGCCATCTACGAGATCATCCGCCGATTCCGGCCGGAGGCGAAGATCATGTTTTCAGTGTCGCCGATTCCGCTGACGGCTACATTCCGGTCGGTGAGTGCGATTGCGGCGAACTCCGTTTCCAAGGCTATTATCCGAGCCGCCTTTGACCAGTTCTATCGCGACCGTTCGCCGAATGATTCGTCACTCTATTATTTCCCCTCCTATGAGGCGGGGAGCCACGTTTATCGCAACCAGTGGGGGATGGACGGCCGGCACGTGGCGCAATCCGTGCTGCATTTCAACATGGCGATGTTCGAGCACTATTTCTGCACGCCAGGCATTCCCACCGAACAGCTTCAACAGATCTACCAGCAGTCGCTCGTTATCGATGAGCGGATCGGCCGGGAAGGACATCTCAACCAGGGTAAATCTTACGAAGAGATCCGCGAACGAACCAAGCAGGTGAAACGCCAGCAACGGATAGATGCACGTATCGCCGAGCGGGCGCAGGCCCGCCAGCAGGCCACCGAGATCCGCAAGGCGAATGCCGAAAAGATCCGCCAGTCTCAAAAGATCAAGCAGGCCGCGAGCTTCAGATGGGGTACCTTGAGTCCGCTTATGTCGCGGATCTATCTCCCCCTTGCAACGGCCGCCGCCGGCTTTGCCGCAAATGGCTTGATCGGGTTGAGCTTCTTCGGGGATTGATTGAAAGAAAAGCAGCAGGACTGACTGAGTCTGCTGCACGGCCAGCTTTGCGCGGCTCTGAATGGTAGTCCCAATTGGACCGCGAATAGTCCTGAATTTGCAGGCAAAGACGACGCAGTTGCGATTAGGTACGGGGTTTTGAAGAGCCCGCTATTCGGCACAATGACAAATTTGATCGGCGGCAACGATACCCAAATGGTCCCGAGGAGGTCTAGGTAGGTTGCAGTCATCGTCGATGACGACTTGATAGCTGGCGGGGCCTATGTTGAACCATTAGTCGGCGTGAGCGGAGTCTCTCTTCGTAGAGATCGGCAGAAGCGAATGGAGGTATCAACTACATCAATGGGGAGGTCCCAACCTCTTCCGGATCTTTCAGCGTGGTGAAATCGGAAATTAGCAGAGAAAGTAAACTGCACTACGAGGGAATTGGAAACGATTTGGCTCTCGTTTGGAAGGACTGCGTGCGTGGATATGCTGGCAACAAGCTGGACTGCTCCTCGCGCTACTAACCGCAGGCGCGGTGTTCCCTACGGCGGCCTTCAACAAGGTGACGAAGGCATCGATCGCATATTGCGTTGCGACCTCGTGACTACTCCATCGCAATCGCTGAGACGTGTGTCGAGCCGCAGAGACCTGATACGAACACATTTGTCCGAGGAGCATGGTGAGACTATCTAACGTTTCACAACCGGCACCACACAGATGTGGAGTTACTAAACCTCGTGACAAAATTCCGGAAATTCGCGTCCGGCTACAATGAGGCTACGAAGCAATAGATAAAACAATGGTGGGCCCGGAGAGACTCGAACTCCCAACCAAGCGGTTATGAGCCGCCGGCTCTAACCATTGAGCTACAGGCCCTGCCCTTTGAAGGCATGACGACTGGCGCAATGGTTCGCCGGTCGCAAGGGTCCGTCTAGCTCAAATTGTGAACGCTCACAAGGCCTCGCCGCAATAGGTTCACAATCACACGTCACCTAGAGGGTGTTCGGCTTTCAACTCAGGCATTTGGCCGGGATCGTCGAGGTCGAACAACCAGTATCAAAGGAGACACAATGCGCCGTTTGCCCACCGCCCCTTCTCTCGCGCCGGCTTTCCTAGCCCTTGCCCTCGGCACGGCCTTCCTCCCGCTGTCGCCGTTTCCGGCAACGGTCGCCTCTGCGCAGGAAGCCCGCACGCCGCGCGAACCGATCATCAGCGTGTCCGGTGAGGGCAAGGCCGCGGTCGCGCCCGATATGGCGATCCTGTCGCTTGCCGTCGTGAGGCAGGCAAAGACCGCCGATGCGGCCGTCTCCGCCAACAACACGGCAATGAGCGAAGTGCTCGCCGCCATCAAGGCTGAAGGCATTGCCGATCGCGACGTCCAGACCAGCAGCTTTGCGATCTACCCGCAATATCGCCAGGTAGCCCCGAAGGACGGCATCGAGCCGCCGCAGGAAATCATCGGCTACGAAGTGTCCAACACGCTGACGCTTAAGGTGCGCGATCTCGAAAAGCTCGGCGGTCTGATCGACAAGACGGTCAAGCTCGGTGTCAACCAGGGCGGACAGATCGAGTTCACCAATACCAATACCGACGAAGTGATGACGCAGGCGCGCAAGGCAGCCGTTGCCGAAGCGCTCGCCAAGGCAAAGACGCTGACGGAAGCTGCCGGCGTCAAGCTTGGCCGCATCATGGAGATCAGCGAGAATTCGGCACCGCCCATGGCCCCGCCGATGATGCGCATGACAATGGCAAAGGATTCCGGCAACGGCGTCCCGGTGGCGGCCGGCGAGACCAGCTACACGGTCAACGTCAACGTCGTGTTCTCCATCGATCCCTGATCGGATCGCTTCAACGACAAAACCCCGCCCGGCGAATGCCGGACGGGGCTGAAGATACACTCGGACGCTTGAGATCCCTTAGCGACGGATGAGCGGGCAGCCGCGCACGTTGGCAAACACGACCCGGTCGCGTCCGCGGCGATCGACGCCGACGACGGTCACGCTGCGGCGGGAGATGTCGACGACGCGGGTACGGCGCAGACCCATCGCTTCGGCGCGACGTTCAGCCAAGCGCGGCGAGCAGCCGACGGGACGCATGTGGCGCGGGCGCTCATAGCGCGGCGGGTGATGCGGACGCCAGTCGCGCTCACGGTACTGTACGAATTCCGGGCCGGCGGCGGCGGCGATTGGCGCGGACGCCGAAATCCCTGTCAGGGCGATCAAGGCTGCAAGGCCGGCCTTCGCCATCAGGCGTGTGATTGTAGTCATCTTTTGCTTCTCCTGAACCTGTCACCGGTTGTCCGGCTGTCTCGAGTCGGCCTTTCGGGCCAACGGTCGATGCAACTCTATCCAACCCAGCTGAATGCCTGCAAAACCGATCATTCAGTATGTGTTCATTTGGAAAACAACGATCATCACGACGAAAGATGCAGCACGATCTCGCGCCTGTGCGGGCTGTCGCGGTGCTCGAAGAGATAGATCCCCTGCCACGTGCCAAGCACCAGCCTGCCGCCGGATACGGGAATGCCGATCGAGACTGCCGTCAGTGCCGCCTTGATATGTGCCGGCATGTCATCTGGTCCTTCCATCGTATGGCTGACCCAGCCCATCGAAGGATCGTCCGAGGGTGGAACGAGGCGGGAAAAGAACGCCTTCAGATCTCGCTTCACGTCCGGATCGGCATTTTCCTGAATGATCAGCGAACAGGACGTGTGGCGAACAAAGACGGTCAGCAGGCCCTCGTCGCGCCCGGCCTGGCGCACGAAGCGTTCGGCTTCATCCGTGAACTCGTATAGCCCTTGGCCTCTGGTCGAAATCTGGATCGCGGTCTGCGGCATCGAAATTCTCTTCTCTGCTTGAAGATCAAAACTCGGGAAAACCGCGCTTGCGCCATTCCGAGCGCGGCACGAGGCCACCCACATTCATCGAAAACGAAACGATTTTCGTGGCATCGGCATCGACTTCGCAGCGGAAGCTGACATCATGCCACTGGCCTTTGGCGCGAAAGCCGATATTGCGCGCCTCGAGAACCGTCCCATTGGGCAGCTTCGGTGCGGGCAAGACATCGGGATTGTAGGCGGGCGAGCCGTTCTGCAATTGCGCGCTGAGTTCCGACGAGCAGAGCTGCCCTGCCCGAACGCCGCGCGGAATACCGGCCATCGCGACGGTCGCCTGCGCATCACCGGTACCGCGCGCGGAAAACAGCGTTCTCACGGGCTTGAGATCGCCGGCCGCATCGGATGGTTTCGGCGGCGCCGGCTTTTGCGTCGGCACGCGTGCGGAGGAAGGCGGCCCTGTAAAGAGCCCGGCCGTCATCGCATCAGGAGACGCACCGCCGGCAGGTCCGGGCATTCCCGACGGATCGGAGCCTGGAACACTGAGCTGCGGTGGCGTCATATTGGTCGGAACCGGCGCTTCTGCTGGCGCGCCCTCGCCCTGCACGTCGGGCCCCGCCGTCTGTGCAGGCTCCTCCGGCGCTGGCGGATCGGCATCGGTCGCAGCGGGCGCTGGCGTATCCTCCGCAGCAGTGCCGTCAAGCGCCTGGCGCGGACCGCTATCCTTTTCACCAAACTGGAACACAGGCCGCAGTGCGGACATCGGCGGAGCTGACGCCTGCTTCTCCTCCTCGGCCGGTGTCTGGCTTGCAGGCGGCGGCGGCGGTGCCGGCTGCTCGGCCTTCTGCGGTGCCTCGGGCTCTTTCGCTTCTTCCGGCGCCTTTTCTTCGGGCGGCTTTTCTTGAGGCTGCAGCTCTTCGGGCTTTGGTTCTTCAGGCTTGGGAGGCTGAGGTTCCGGCGGCTTCGTCTCCTCCGGCTTTTCGTCCTGCGCAGGGGAAGGCGGCGGAGCAGCCTCGGGTGCCGAAGCCTTGCTCGCCGAAATCACGGGGTCCTCGAGCGGATCTTCCTGAGGCTTCTGCTCGGGCGGCTTTTCCGGTGGCGGCTCTTCGGCCTTCGCCTCTACCTTGAGCTTCAACGCGTCGGGCTTCTTCGCCTCCTCGACCGGCTCCGGCTTTTCCTCTTCCGGTGGCGGCACGATCTCCACCTGAACAATCTCCTCCTCGGGAGCCGCTTCGCTCGGCACCGGCAATTTGACGAGAAGCGCACCGGCAACGATCAGATGCAGAGCCACGGACGCCCCGAGCGCCGTTGCGATCACCTTCTTATGCGACGGGGCGGGAGACAAATCCGGCATGGCTCCCATGTAGGATGGTTAACGGGCGGGATCGAGGCCGACCCGATCACAAGATCAATAAAAAAGCCCGGCGGGTCATTCCTGCCGGGCTTTTTAAAGGGTCTGTTCCAGGGATCAGCTGTCGAGGAACGAGCGCAGCTTGCGGCTCCGGCTCGGGTGCTTCAGCTTGCGCAGCGCCTTCGCTTCAATTTGGCGGATACGTTCGCGGGTGACCGAGAACTGCTGGCCGACTTCTTCGAGCGTGTGGTCGGTGTTCATGCCGATGCCGAAGCGCATGCGAAGAACACGTTCTTCACGCGGCGTCAGCGATGCGAGAACCCGCGTCGTCGTTTCACGAAGGTTCGCCTGAATGGCGGCATCGATCGGCAGCAGCGCGTTCTTGTCCTCGATGAAGTCACCCAGATGCGAATCCTCTTCGTCACCCACGGGGGTTTCGAGCGAAATCGGCTCCTTGGCGATCTTCAGGACCTTGCGGACCTTTTCGAGCGGCATGGCAAGCTTTTCGGCCAGCTCTTCCGGGGTCGGCTCGCGGCCGATCTCGTGCAGCATCTGGCGCGATGTGCGGACGATCTTGTTGATCGTCTCGATCATGTGCACCGGAATACGGATCGTGCGGGCCTGGTCGGCGATCGAGCGGGTGATCGCCTGCCTGATCCACCAGGTCGCATAGGTCGAGAACTTGTAGCCGCGACGGTATTCGAACTTATCGACGGCCTTCATCAGGCCGATATTGCCTTCCTGAATAAGATCCAGGAACTGCAGGCCGCGGTTGGTGTATTTCTTGGCGATGGAAATCACGAGACGAAGGTTCGCCTCGACCATTTCCTTCTTGGCGATCCGCGCTTCGCGCTCGCCCTTCTGCACCATCGACACGATCCGGCGGAATTCGGTGATCGAAATCCCGGTTTCGGTCGCGAGACTCTGGATCTCCTGACGGATATCCCGGATGGCGTTGAACTCCGCCTTGGCGAAATCCTTCCAGCCACGAGCCGACAGATTGGCAATCGACTTCATCCAGTTCGGATCAAGCTCGGCACCCTGATACTGTTCCAGGAACGAGTCGCGCTTGACGCCGTAGGATTCAGCCAGACGAAGAAGACGACCTTCGTTCTGCATCAGACGCTTGGAGATGTCGTAGAGCTGTTCGACAAGGCTTTCGACGCGGTTCTGGTTCAGTGACAGCGACTTCACTGCCGTGATCAGCTCGTCCTTCAGTTCCTTGTAGCGGCGCTCCTGAGCGGAAGACAGCGTGCCGGAGGCGGCAAGCCGCTGCTCGACCTGCTGGTCCTGAAGCTTGCGCAGCTTCTTGTAGGTATCCGCGATCGTGTCGAGCGTTTCCATGACCTGCGGGCGCAGTTCCGCTTCCATGGCGGCAAGCGAAAGGTTCGACTCGTCGTCGTCCTCTTCCTCTTCTTCCAAGCCCTGGTCACCGCCAACAGCGGTGATGTCGTCATCGTTGGCAGCAGAGAAACGAGCCTTGCGGGTCTTTTCCTTTTCCTCGGCAGCCTTGCGGTCCGCCTCGATCTTTTCCGGGCTCTGGAACTGTGGCGCAGCCTTCGCCTCGGGACCCGAATAGGTCGTCTCAAGATCGATGATCTCGCGCAGCAGCGTCGTGCCTTCGTTCAGTTCGTCGCGCCAGATGATCAGCGCCTGGAACGTCAGCGGGCTTTCGCACAGACCGGCGATCATCGTCTCGCGGCCAGCCTCGATGCGCTTGGCGATCGCAATTTCGCCTTCACGCGACAGAAGCTCGACCGAGCCCATTTCGCGCAGATACATGCGCACCGGATCGTCGGTACGATCGGTGGGTTCTTTCTTCTTCGCCGTGGCAAGAGCGGTGCTGGACGTCGGGGCAAGTTCGCCGCCTTCGCTCTCTTCGCTCTCGTTGGAGTCCTCCTCCTCGGTGGTGGCCTCCTCGGCTTCTTCATCTTCCACGACGTTGATGCCCATGTCGGACAACATCGCCATCGTGTCTTCGATCTGTTCGGAAGTGACCTCTTCGGACGGAAGAACCGAGTTAAGCTCGTCCATCGTCACGTAGCCGCGCTTCTTCGCGGCTTTGATCATCTTCTTGACCGCGTCGTCAGAAAGATCGAGAAGCGGACCGTCGACCGAGCCTTCGCGCTCGGTATCGGCTTCTTCGTTTTCTTTGACTTTAGTTGCCATGTATGTCGTCGCTTTCCCTGAACGCCACTGCGCAGCGCTTCGTGGCCTGCGGCGGAGGGCAAAAGCCACACCAGCCGCGAATCAATATCCAACTCGTAACGGAATGACCTTTAACTCCCGATTACCATCGGCGACCGCTACTCGCGGGGACCGCCAGAACGAAGATGCCGAACATCGCCGCGGCGCTAGACCCACTCCACCAATATTGCCCGAAATGGTGATTCCCACAAAATAACGCTTCGTCAAGTTCTTCCAAAGCTTGTGCCCAGGAAAAGTGGAAATTACCTTACGACCATGTCCCCGTTGGCGGTACTCCCGTCATATTGAAGCCATATGTAAGCGGTGCACAATGAAAGACAAGAGCCCGCCGCCCGGTAAAAACCCTTGGCTCTACCCGAAATGCGCGGGATTGACGCCATTTTCCGATGCGTTGCAACAATACAGTGATCAATCAAGAGCTGTATAGACCACTCCACTCGCGCTGTTAATCCATCAGGCGACCAATTCAACACGGTTTAGTATCTGCGCAGCTCTCCTTTATCCGTGACTGACGGCAGCTATCCGTGACTGACGGCAGCGCCCTTGACGCGTCCTGACAGAACACCGAAGCCGTCGATGATCGCTTCCTGGTTTTCAAGCCTGGAAATTTCATTCTGTACCTCCAGAAGTGCACGCAGCAGGATCTCGGCACGCTCGGCCTCGTCCTCGGTCATCTCCGCGAGTTCACGCTCCAGCTCGATCTTCTGCCAGCGGAGCTCCTTGTTTCTGGAATGCAGTGCCCGGGTCTGACGGTAGGCTTGCAGCGAATCCTGCGGATCGGCCTCTTCCGTCGCGGTCCACAGCCGCGCATTGCGGATCTGCTTGTTCATTGACTTCAACAGTTCCTCAAAGCCATTCTCGCCGAGTTCCCGTTTCAGGTCCTGCACCGTCAAACCGGCACCGGCCTGCCCGACAATAGTCAGCACGCAAGACCACATCCGTTTCAGATCGCGGTTCTCGAATTCGATCGAGGCGATCTCGTCATACTCGTTGAGCAGAAGCTGCGGATGATGGACGATGGTCAGCGCCAGCACGCTTTCGCGCAGGGCCGGAAGGTCGAGATGTCCCCGCACCAACCCCGATCGCGTCAGGCGGTCGGAAACACCCATTCCGCGCCCCTGCTGCTGGAAAGACGATCCACCCCTTCCGCCGGCTGCACCGCCTCTGCCAGACCCGCCGCCTTCGCGCTGCTGGTAGCTTTGACGACGATCGCCACCGCCGCCATTGCGCTGCGGCTGGAACAAGCCGTTGAGACGATCGCGCACATTCTGCTGGTAGTGACGGCGCACACTTTCGTCGGCAATCACGGAAACGATCTGCTTGAGCCTTGCCTCGAGTTCCGCCCGCTTTTCCGGGGTCTCGAAGGCGGCACCATTGGTTTCCCGCTGCCAGACCATCTCCGCAAGCGGACGCGCCTGCGCGATCACGCCATCGAACGGCGCTCTTCCCTCGTGCTTGACGAGATCGTCCGGATCCTTGCCGTCTGGAAGCAACGCGAACCGCACCGAGCGGCCGGGCTTGATGGAGGGAAGCGCGAGATCCGCAGCACGGTTTGCAGCACGGATACCGGCACCATCGCCATCGAAACACAGGATCGGTTCCGGCGTCATCCGCCAAAGCAGCTCCAGCTGGTTTTCGGTCAAGGCCGTACCGAGCGGCGCGACGGCATTCTCGACGCCCACCTGGCTGAGCGCGATCACATCCATATAGCCCTCGACGGCTATGATCGTGCCCAGCTCCTTGGATCCCGGCCCTGGCTGGGCCGCCCGCCTGGCGCGGGTAAAATTGTAGAGCACCTGACCCTTGTGGAAGAGTTCGGTATCCGGCGAGTTCATGTATTTGGCCGGCGCATCCGGCGCCATCGCGCGTCCACCAAAGGCAATCACCTTGTCGCGCGACGACAGGATCGGGAACATGATGCGGTCGCGGAAATAGTCGTAGGATACGGCAATCCCCTCGCCATGACGCACCAGCCCGCAGGCCTCGATCTGCTCCTTGGCCACACCCTTGCCGGCGAGGAACTCCTTGAGCGCATTGCGGCTGTCCAGCGCATAGCCGAGCCGGAAATTCTCGATCGTGCGAGCTGTCAGTCCGCGGTCGCGAAGATAGGCGCGTGCCTTGGCGCCGGTTGGGCTCTGCAACTGGTCCTGAAAGAAGCGCGTCGCCATTTCCATGACGTCGAGAAGCGACATCCGCTCCCGTTCACGCTTTTCCGCCTGCGGATCGGGTTGCGGCATGGCGATACCAGCCATATCGGCGACCTGCTGGACGGCTTCTGGAAAGTTCAGCCCTTCCAGATCGGTCATGAAGCGGAAATGATCGCCCGACACGCCACAGCCGAAGCAGTGATAGCGGCCCTTGCGGTCCTCGCAGTGAAAGCTCGGGCTTTTCTCGCCATGGAACGGGCAGCAGGCCCAGAAATCGCCGCGCGCAGCATTGGTCTTCCTGCGATCCCAGGTGACACGACGGCCGATCACCGTCGAAATCGGCACCCGATCCCGGATCTCATCAAGAAAACTGTTTGAAAAGCGCATGTCTACCTCGCGGGCCAGAGACCATATTAATGCTCAGTGCGCAGGAATGCCAGCCCGGCCGCAAATCATGCCCGCTATTCACAGGCCGCCGCTCCCGTGACCACCGACCCGATCAACCCACAGAAATTAACGAATTGTAACTTGCGATACGCAGGTTCCCTGCATAGCGTTGAATCCGACAAGACGTGCCGTCAGTCGCCTCGACAGGCGGGTACGGCATCTGAGATTGCTCTTCAGGACGGCTGCCTGCAATGACTGCGGTCGATCGTCCTCTCCTACCGGTGGCATGTCCGCGGTCGGCCGATGGGAGGCGTAGAAGAGCAAAAGGCGGGAACTCCATGAAGGACTTCCCGCCTTTCTCGTTTTATGCGTAGCGGCTAGACCTCAGCTCAGCTGCGCCTTGATCGTGCCGGACGCCTTGGCGAAATCCATCTGGCCGGCATAGCGTTCGCGCAGAATGGCCATCACCTTGCCCATGTCCTTCATTCCAGCAGCACCGATCTCGGCGATGACGGAAGCGACGATCTCGCTCGCCTTCTCGTCGGAAATCTGTTCCGGCATGAAGGATTTGATGACGGCGATCTCTTCGCGTTCCTGTGCTGCAAGTTCCGGGCGGGCGTTGTCTTCGTAGATCTTCGCCGACTCCTCGCGCTGCTTCACCATCTTCTGCAGGATCTGCAGGATTTCGTCGTCAGTGGCAGCGTCCTTGCCGGTGCCGCGATTGGCGATGTCACGGTCCTTGATGGCGGTCTGGATCAGCCGCACGGTCGAAAGCCTGCGGGTTTCCTTCGCCTTCATCGCTTCCTTCATCGCTTCGGAAAGCTTCTCGCGCAACATGGCCTGTCTCCTTGAACGTCACTCGATCCGCAGCGGACCGATCTTTTGCGACGTCATAGAACAAGCGTGAACGGCGATCAAACGTTTTGCCGACACGGCAAAACTCACCGATTGCCGGCCTTTGCGCCCAGCTTTCTCATAAACGGCAATTGACCCGCTGTTCTGCCTTGTTTATGTCGAGGACCTGCACAACAATTGGATAGTGGGCCGCAAGCGGGTTTCCGCGCGCCCTTTTCTGCGACGAGAGATGACCTCGACACCCTGTTTTCCGTTTCGGGAAACGGGCCGCTGGGGCAGAAGGATGGATATGACCGCGACCACCCCTTGGACCACGAAAAAACCCACCGCCGTTCTCGTGCTTGCCGACGGAACCGTGATTGAAGGAACAGGCATTGGCGCGACCGGCAAGGTCACCGCCGAAGTGGTGTTCAACACCGCCCTCACCGGCTACCAGGAAATTTTGACTGATCCGTCCTATCTCAGCCAGATCGTCACCTTCACCTTCCCGCATATCGGCAATATCGGCACCAATGACGAGGACATCGAGGACCTGACACCCGCCGCACGCCGCGGCGCCGTCGGCACGATCTTCAAGGCCGATATCACCGAACCGTCGAACTACCGCTCGGCAAAGGACCTCGACTCCTGGCTGAAGAGCCGCGGCGTCATCGGCCTGTCAGGCATCGACACACGCGCGCTGACCTCCTGGATCCGCCAGAACGGTGCACCGAACGCGGTGATCGCCCATGACCCGAACGGCAATTTCGACATCGAAGCGCTGAAGGCGGAAGCCAAGGCCTGGAGTGGTCTCGAAGGTCTCGACCTCGCCAAGGAAGCGACCTCCGGCCAGTCGTCGCAGTGGACCGAAAAGCCCTGGATCTGGAACGAAGGTTCCGAAGAGCTGAAGGCCGAGGATGCCAAGTATCACATCGTCTGCATCGACTACGGCGTGAAGCGCAACATCCTGCGCCTCTTCACCGGCCTCGACTGCAAGGTCACGGTCGTGCCGGCACAGACCTCGTCGGAAGACATTCTGGCGCTGAAGCCGGACGGCATCTTCCTGTCGAACGGCCCGGGCGATCCGGCAGCCACCGGCGCCTATGCTGTCCCAGTCATCCAGGACATCGTCAAGACCGACATCCCGACCTTCGGCATCTGCCTCGGTCACCAGATCCTCGGCCTCGCACTTGGTGCCACGACCGAAAAGATGCACCAGGGTCATCACGGGGCAAACCATCCGGTCAAGGATCACACGACCGGCAAGGTGGAGATCGTGTCGATGAACCACGGCTTCGCGGTCGACTCGAAGTCGCTGCCGCAGGGTGTTGAGGAGACGCACATTTCCCTGTTTGACGGCACCAATTGCGGTCTGCGTCTGTCCGGCAAGCCGGTCTTCTCCGTCCAGCATCACCCGGAAGCATCGCCCGGTCCGCAGGACAGCCACTACCTGTTCCGCCGCTTCATCAACATGGTGCGCGAGAACAAGGGAGAGGCAGCGCTCGCAGAGCGCTAAAACCTTCTCAAGTCACGGTTTCAATCAGATGGCCCGCTGCTCTCAGCGGGCCATTTGCTTATGACGCTGCAAAAGAATCCAGAACCGTCCGCACAGGAAGAGAGCTGCGGCGGCAAGGCCGATCACGAAACCGAACCAGACACCCTCGCCGCGATAGCCGAGTGGAAATGCGAACACCCAGGCGCAGACGAAGCCGATCGGCCAGTAGGCGATCAGCGCCAGAAGCATCGGCACTTTCGTATCCTTCAATCCGCGCAAAAGTCCGGCCCCCACGGCCTGCAGACCGTCGACCAGCTGGAAGATGCCGGCAATGACAATCAGCGGTGTGGCGAGCGCGAGCACCGCAGCGGCGTCCGGCTGGCTGGTGTCGAGGAAAAGCCCCGCCAGCGCGCCCGGCATCATGGCGTAAAGGACACCGCCGATCGCCGTGAAGATGATGCTGACGATCAGCACGGCCCCGCCGGCCCTTCGAACACCGACCATGTCGCCACGACCGTTGGCAAGACCGACCCGAACCGTTGCGACCTGCGCCAGACCCAGCGGCACCATGAAGGCGATCGAGGCAAGCTGCAGCGCAATCCCATGGGCGGCAAGCTCGAGCTTGCCGATACTGCCCATCATCAGCGAAGCCGCCGCAAACAGGCTCGTTTCGGCAAGGATCGTGAAGCTGATCGGCAGTCCGAGCAGGAAGACTTCCCGAACCATCGACCAGTCAGGCTTCCAGAAGCGCACGAAGAGTTCATAGGCGCGCATGGCGGGCTGCGCCTGCACATAGGCGATCGCGATCAGGAAGCCGACCAGGTTGGCGGAAACAGCAGCGATCGCCGCGCCATGAAGACCCAGCTGCGGCGCTCCGTAATGGCCGAAGATCAGCAGATAGGCGACGATCGCGTTCATGATGAACATGCCGATCGTGATGTAGAGAACGATCCCGCCCTTCTCCAGCCCGGTCACGAAGCTGCGCAATGCCATCAGGCCGAGCGCCGGGAACATGCCCCATTGCGCAATGCGCAGATAGCTCTGCGCATTGGCCGCGACATCGGGCGCCTGACCGAGGCCGAGCAGCATCGGTTCGCTAAACCAGAGCAGCGGCGCGACAACCGTGCAATAGGCAATCACCACCCACAGCCCCATGCGCACCGACCGGCGCACGCCGATCCGGTCGCCGTGGCCGAGCGCCTGCGCAACCAGCGGCACGACGGCGCTGGTGAACCCGGTGCCAAAGATGAACACGACGAAAAACAGCTGCGTCGCAATGACCACGGAGGCAAGTTCGGTCGTCCCAAGCCAGCCGACCAGAATGACGTCGGTCGTATGGATCGCCATCTGCGCAAGCTGGGCTCCCACCAGCGGGATGCCGAGCGCAAACGTGCCGCGCAGATGCGACGACCAGGAACGATCCGTAATGACGGCGTCATGCGGCGCAGATGCACCGGCAGTGTTCGGCAAGCCCGACATCGATAAATCCTACAAATGGAAAAAGCCGCTTCCAGAAACGGTCAGCGGCACGGTACCCTGCCTATAAAGAAGGCATCGGGGTTCATCAAGGCTCGGCACCGATCCAGCAAAAATTGTAGGGCGAAGTTCACCAACGTTGATGGGTGACGTGACAGGTCTGACGGACCGATCGATGGGAGGATGGTGCGGCAAGGATTCTCGGCCTTGTCCATAGCCGCGGGCTGGTGCCGAATGCAGCCCGGCATAGGTCCCGGCTTTGCGGAGTCTAGCACGCCCAAACCGAGAAAGTGCGGGCGATCGGTTTCGCCGCCCACACGATTTTTCGAAGATTGATCTCTAAGTCACGGCTCTGCTGCTCGCCGGAGCAGCAGAGATCACTGCTCAGACATTGCCTGAGAACGTGTCGCAGGCCTTCATGTCGCCGGTGTCGAAGCCCTGCTTGAACCAGCGCATCCGCTGCTGCGAGGTGCCATGGTTGAAGCTTTCCGGGACGACATAACCCTGACTGCGCTTCTGCAGCGTATCGTCGCCGATCTGCTGGGCGGCATTCAAAGCCTCCTCCAGATCGCCGCTTTCGAGAAAGCCCTTCTGCTGGGTCCGCTTGCCCCACACGCCTGCAAAGCAGTCGGCCTGAAGCTCGACGCGAACCGACATGCGGTTGGCCTCGGTCTCGCTCATATTCTGCCGCGCCTGGTTGAATTTCGGCAATACGCCGAGCAGGTTCTGGACGTGATGCCCGACTTCATGCGCGACCACATAGGCCTCGGCAAAATCGCCTCCAGCCCCAAGCCGCTGGCTGAGTTCCTTGAAGAACTCCGTATCCAGATAAACCTTGCGGTCACCCGGGCAGTAGAACGGGCCGCTTGCCGACGACGCAAAACCGCAGGCAGACCGGACCTGACCGCCGAAGAGAACCAGCGTCGGCTCTTCGTAGCGAGCGCCGTTGCTCTGGAAAATTTCGTTCCAGGTGTCTTCGGTATCAGCAAGGACGGTGCGGACGAAACCGGTCATCTCGTCTTCAGCCGGCGTACGCGGCGCCTGCTGCGTGGTGCTGGTGCCCGTATCCATGCCGGTATCGCCGCCCGAAAGAAGCGTCAGCGGATTGATGCCCGTGACCCAGCAGATGATCAGCACGACGACGATGCCGCCGATGCTCAATCCACCACCGCCACGTCCGCCGCCACCGATCGGGATGCGGAAACCGCCACCGCGGCCACCCATCGAGGCACCCCGTTGATCCTCGACATTGTCGGATTGCCGACGCCCTTTCCATTCCATATCGCACCCCAGGTTCTAATAAGTTCGGTCGGAAATGATCCTTGACGACGATATAGAACAGGCCCGCCAAATATCCATGTCGGGATGTCAGGCTGTTGGCTCAGGCGACCCTCAGCTGCGTCTTGCTGGGCAGGAACACGGTGAGAAGGCCAAGCGCCGGCAGGAAGGCGCAGATGGAATAGACAAAACTGATGCCCCTGTGGTCGGCGATGATCCCGAGCACGGCGGCGGCGATGCCACCCATGCCGAAAGCGAGCCCGAAGAAGATGCCGGCGATCATCCCGACCCGGCCAGGCACCAGCTCCTGCGCCATGACGATGATGGCCGGGAACGACGACGCCATCACCAGCCCAACGATACCCGACAGCACGATCGTCATCGGCAAATTCGCAAACGGCATCGCCAGCGTGAACGGCAGCACGCCGAGAATGGAGATCCAGATCACCACCTTGGAGCCGAACCGGTCGCCGATCGGACCGCCGATCAACGTGCCCAGCGCCGTCGCGCCCAGAAACACGAACAGCATGACCTGCGACGACTGCACGGTGACGCCAAAGCGCTCGATAACGAAGAACGTGTAATAGCTGCCGATCGCCGCCATGTAGATGTTCTTCGAAAACGTCAGGATCGCCAGCACGACCAGCGCAACCATCACCGTGCGACGCGGCAGGCTGTGGATGCCGAGGCTCTTCTTGCGCCCCTTGTTGGCCAGCATATGCGCCTTGTACCAGCGCGCGACCCAGGAGAGGATGAGGATGCCGAGCAGCGCGATTGCCGAAAACCAGGCGACGCTGCCCTGCCCCATCGGCACGATGATGAAGGCGGCCAGAAGCGGCCCGATCGCCTGACCGAAATTGCCGCCCACCTGAAAGGTCGCCTGCGCAAAACCATAGCGCCCGCCGGACGCAAGCCTCGCCACCCGCGACGATTCCGGATGAAACACCGCCGAGCCGATGCCGATCAGCGCAGCCGCCGCCACAAGCATCAGATAGACATGCGAACCGGCGAGCAGAAACAGCCCCACAAACGTCGCCCCCATGCCGATCGGCAGCGAGTACGGGAATGGCTTCTTGTCGGTGATGATGCCGATCACCGGCTGCAGCAGCGATGCGGTGCACTGGAAGGCCAGCGTCAGAATGCCGATCTGCCAGAAGTCGAGATTGTAGTCGGCCTTGAGCATCGGATAGATCGCCGAGATCATCGACTGCATGATGTCGTTGAGCATATGGCAGAAGCTGACCGCAAAAATGATCGGCATCACCGTCTTGTCCGCCTGGACGGCTGCCGCGGGTTCAATCGCGGCATTTGAAGTAGCATCGGCCATGGTTTCCTCCGCGCAAGCGGTCGTCGTCATGGAGGGCCGTTGCTGCTTATATTATTGTTTGCGCAATCTACTGGTGCGGTTGCAACCTGTCCATGTCACTAAACCCCGTTGCGGTACGCCTCGAAACTCGCGGGCAAATCTACCCGGCAGCCATGTCGATTCCTGTCGATATGCTCAATTATGGGGTTCCGTTCCCCGGCACATTTCCCTATAAGCCGCGTCTAGCCAGAAAAAACATGCGCACGCCACCCGACCGGAGCTTCACGCCCCGTGCCGGTTTTTCGCGCAGAAAAAAGTGGATAGAGATCATGCCGAAGCGCCAAGACATCAAATCGATCCTCATCATCGGGGCGGGCCCGATCGTCATCGGCCAGGCATGCGAATTCGACTATTCCGGCACCCAGGCCTGCAAGGCGCTGCGCGAAGAAGGTTACCGGGTCATTCTGGTCAACTCCAACCCGGCAACGATCATGACCGATCCGGGCCTGGCCGACGCCACCTATATCGAGCCGATCACCCCGGAAGTGGTCGCCAAGATCATCGCCAAGGAACGCCCTGACGCGCTTCTGCCGACCATGGGCGGCCAGACGGCCTTGAACACGGCGCTTTCGCTCAAGAGAATGGGCGTGCTCGACCGCTACAATGTCGAGATGATCGGCGCCAAGCCCGCCGCCATCGACATGGCCGAAGACCGCGCCCTCTTCCGCGAAGCCATGAGCCGCATCGGCCTCGAAACACCGAAGTCGATGCTGGCCAATGCCACCGACATCAAGGATGCCGACCGCAAGACGCACGAAGCCGAGCGCAACAAGGTCAAGGCCGAACTGTCCGGCGCCGAGCTCGACAAGGCGCTCGACGCGCTCGAAAACCAGTGGAACCTCGGCGAAACCGACCGCAAGCAGCGCTATATCAGCCACGCGATGGCGATTGCGGCACAGGCTATCGACGTCGTCGGCCTACCCGCCATCATCCGCCCGTCCTTTACCATGGGCGGCACCGGCGGCGGCATTGCCTACAATCGCTCGGAATTTTTCGAGATCATCGGCGGCGGCCTCGATGCCTCGCCGACCACCGAAGTGCTGATCGAGGAATCGGTTCTCGGCTGGAAGGAATACGAGATGGAAGTGGTCCGCGACACCGCGGATAACTGCATCATCATCTGCTCGATCGAAAACATCGACCCGATGGGCGTCCACACCGGCGACTCGATCACCGTCGCGCCGGCGCTGACGCTGACCGACAAGGAATACCAGATCATGCGCAACGCATCGATCGCGGTCCTGCGCGAGATCGGTGTCGAGACCGGTGGCTCCAACGTCCAGTTCGCGGTCAATCCGGCCGATGGCCGTCTTGTCGTCATCGAAATGAACCCGCGCGTATCGCGGTCTTCGGCGCTCGCCTCCAAGGCGACAGGCTTCCCGATCGCCAAGGTCGCGGCAAAGCTTGCGGTCGGCTACACGCTCGACGAACTCGACAACGACATCACCGGTGGTGCAACCCCTGCCTCGTTCGAACCGTCGATCGACTACGTCGTCACAAAAATCCCGCGCTTTGCCTTCGAGAAATTCCCGGGCGCCTCGCCGGTCCTGACCACTGCCATGAAGTCGGTTGGTGAAGTCATGGCGATCGGCCGTACCTTTGCCGAATCGCTGCAGAAGGCGCTCCGCGGTCTCGAAACCGGCCTGACCGGTCTCGACGAGATCGAGATCCCCGGCATGGAAGAGGGCGAAGGCTCCAAGAACGCCATCCGCGCCGCCATCGGCACGCCGACGCCGGATCGTCTGCGCCAGGTCGCCCAGGCTCTCCGTCTTGGTCTCTCCGAAGCCGAAGTGCATGAAGCCTGCAAGATCGATCCGTGGTTCATCGCCCAGTTCAAGGCGATCGTCGACATGGAAGCCCGCGTTCGCGAACACGGCCTGCCTGCCGATGCCGAGAACCTGCGCATGCTGAAGGCCATGGGCTTCTCCGACGCCCGCCTTGCCAGCCTGACCAAGAAGCGCCCGAAGGAAGTCGCGGAACTGCGCAACGCGCTCAACGTGCGGCCCGTCTTCAAGCGCATCGATACCTGCGCTGCCGAATTCGCCTCGCCGACCGCCTACATGTACTCGACCTACGAGACACCGTTCGTCGGTGAACTTCGCTCCGAAGCCGAAGTCTCGACCGCCAAGAAGGTCGTCATCCTCGGCGGCGGTCCGAACCGCATCGGCCAGGGCATCGAGTTCGACTATTGCTGCTGCCACGCCGCCTTCGCCCTGAAGGATGCCGGCTACGAAGCGATCATGATCAACTGCAACCCGGAAACCGTATCGACCGACTACGACACGTCCGACCGCCTCTATTTCGAGCCGCTGACGGCCGAAGACGTGATCGAGATCCTGCGGGCAGAGCAGGAAAAGGGAGAAGTGGTCGGCGTCATCGTGCAGTTCGGTGGCCAGACGCCGCTGAAACTTGCCGAAGCGCTCGAAAAGAACGGTATCCCGATCCTCGGCACCGCGCCCGACATGATCGACCTGGCCGAAGACCGCGACCGCTTCCAGAAGCTCCTGATGAAGCTCGACCTGACGCAGCCGAACAACGGCATCGCCTACTCGGTCGAACAGGCCCGCCTCGTGGCGTCGGAAATCGGCTTCCCGCTGGTCGTTCGCCCATCCTACGTTCTCGGCGGCCGCGCCATGCAGATCCTGCATTCGGAAAGCCAGCTGCAGAGCTACCTGCTCGATACGGTACCGGAACTGGTGCCTGAGGATATCAAGCAGCGCTATCCGAACGACAAGACCGGCCAGATCAACACCCTGCTCGGCAAGAACCCGCTTCTGTTCGACAGCTACCTGTCCAACGCCATCGAAGTCGATGTCGACTGCCTCTGCGACGGCACCGACGTCTATGTCGCCGGCATCATGGAGCATATCGAGGAAGCCGGCATCCACTCGGGTGACAGCGCCTGCTCGCTGCCACCGCGCACGCTGTCCAACGAGATGATCGACGAACTGGAACGCCAGGCAACGTCGATGGCCAAGGCGCTCAACGTCGTCGGCCTGATGAACGTCCAGTTCGCCATCAAGGACGGCACCGTCTACGTGCTCGAAGTCAATCCGCGTGCCTCGCGCACGGTGCCCTTCGTGGCCAAGACCATCGGCGCCCCGATCGCAAAGATCGCCGCCCGTGCCATGGCTGGCGAAAAGCTTGACGCGATCTTTGCGGCCTACGGGACCAAGCCCGATCCGCGCAACCTCAAGCACATCGCGGTCAAGGAAGCGGTCTTCCCGTTTGCCCGCTTCCCCGGCGTCGACATCCTGCTCGGACCGGAAATGCGTTCGACCGGCGAAGTGATGGGTCTCGATACGGACTTCGCACTTGCCTTTGCCAAGAGCCAGCTCGGTGCAAGCGTCGAACTGCCCCGCGACGGTGCGGTCTTCGTGTCGGTCCGCGACGACGACAAGCCACGCGTGCTGCCGGCCATCCGCATGCTGAAGGAAATAGGCTTCAAGGTCATCGCCACCGGCGGTACCGCCCGCTTCCTCGCCGAAAACGGCATCGAGTCGACCAAGATCAACAAGGTCCTGGAAGGACGCCCGCATATCGAGGATGCCATCCGCAACCGCCAGGTCCAGCTCGTCATCAACACGACGGATTCAAACAAGGCGATCTCGGACTCGAAATCGCTGCGCCGTGCAACGTTGATGCAGAAGGTGCCGTATTACACGACGATTTCAGGTGCCGAATCCGCTGCGATGGCGATCAAGGCGCTGAAGGCCGGCAATCTCGAAGTGCGGACGCTGCAAAGCTACTTCGCATAACACTCTCCGACGGGCGCTTCAGGCGCCCGTTTTCTTTGCTGGCCCCCGCGGTTGCCCGATCCTGAGACGTGCGGTAAATCCGCAAGCCGATATCTGGGAGAGGAACGATGCAGACGCCGTCGCAACATCCGGGCCACGAGCCTGCCGGTCGCCGGGAATGGATCGGTGCCTGCGTCCTGTCGATCGCCTGCCTGATCTACTCGATGGACTTGTCCATCCTGTTTCTCGCCGTCCCCGCGATCGTTGTGGATCTCGATCCGTCGGCGTCCGAACTGCTCTGGATCAACGATATCTACGGCTTCATGGTCGCCGGCTTTCTCGTCACCATGGGCACGCTCGGAGACCGGATCGGCCGCCGCCGCGTGCTGCTGATCGGCGCATTCGCCTTCGAGATCGCCTCGGCGCTTGCCGCCTTCTCCTCGACAGCACAGGAACTCATCGCCGCCCGTGCGCTTCTCGGCATCGCCGGTGCGACGATCGCGCCCTCGACCCTGTCGCTGATCGTCAACCTCTTCAAGAACGAAGCCGAGCGCAACCGGGCGATCGGCATCTGGGGCACAGCCTTCGCACTGGGCGGATTGATCGGTCCGCTCCTCGGCGGCTTTCTTCTGCAGTATTTTCACTGGGGCTCTGTGTTTCTCATCAACATTCCGATCATGCTGGTGCTTCTGGTCGTCGCCCCGTTCCTCCTGCCAGAATACAAAAGCCCGGACAGTGCCAAGCTCGACCTCTTCAGCGTCGTCCTGTCGCTCGCGACCGTGCTGCCGGTGATCTACGGCTTCAAGCACATGGCGGCAGATGGGTTCCAGAGCCAGCATCTGGTCCCGATCGCGGTCGGCGTTGCGTTCGGCTACCTGTTCATCCGCCGTCAGAAGCGCCTGACGCAGCCTCTGATCGACCTCAAACTGTTTGCCATCCCCGCCTTCACCGCCTCGCTTCTCGTCAATCTCGCGGGCATGTTCTTCGTCTTCGGGGTGTTTCTCTACCAGAACCTCTTCCTGCAGTTCGTTCTCGGCCTGTCGCCGCTCGAAGCCGCCCTCTGGTCGATCCCGTCATCCATCGTCTTTACCCTAATGTCGCTGCAGGCCTACCGTTTCACCAACCGGTTCGGCCCGGTCAACACCGTCCTCATCGGTCTCGTCATCAACGCGGCCGGCATGTTCTCCATGTCGATCGCTGCCTATTCCGAGAGCCTCTACGGCGTCCTCGGCTCGACCATGATCATCGCCATCGGCTTCGTGCCGGTCGTTCTGACGACAACCGGCCTGATCGTTGGCACCGCGCCGCCAGAACGCTCCGGGTCGGCCTCGGCGATTTCGGAAACCAGCGCCGAATTCGGCGGCGCTCTCGGCGTCGCCCTTCTCGGCAGCTTCGGCACTTTGGTTTACCGCATTCTGATGGATGGCGCCGATGTAACCGGCCTTAACCCGGCCCAGGCCGCGACGGTCAGGGCGACCATTGGCGGCGCCGTCGAGACGGCACGCGGGCTCAGTGGCACCGCTCTGCAGGCAGGCGAAGGTCCGGTCTGGCTGGAGGCCGCCCGGCAATCCTTCTCGACGGGTTTTGCCTGCTGCTGCCTCCTCGCCTCACTGCTCCTGCTTATCCTCGCAGCGACCGCCCGCACGATCTACGCCCGCGCCCATATCGACGAAAGCGCGATCGGCTCGGGACACTGAGCGCGCTCAGATATAGACGAGCCTCGTTTTGTTGAAGCAGAGGCGCAGCGTGCGGAAGACGTAGAACACGAGACCGATCCCAAGCGTCACGATGGAGATCAGGATCCAGATCAGGATGTGACCGATCATCTCCGCCAGATTGAGTTCGCATTCGAGCCGCGCGATCCGCTGGCCGTCCCGGCCGATCAGGTAGGTCTTGTTGATGATGCTCTTGTAGAAGTAGTAAACGGCGAAGAACGCACCGATCCCAAGTGTCAACACACTGATGATCACCCAGAGAATGATATACCCGACCGCCTCCATCAGCGAATATTCGCACCGAAGCGTGGATCCGAAAGGTTGCGTCTTGAATGGCGGTGTGGCCGCAACGTCTGTATTCGACATATTCCCCAGCTATAGTCTTGAGAGACCCCGCCGAATACAGCTTTCATTTCAAGACGAAGTCAATTGAAACCTGGGCCTACCAATGAACTTGATGCTTCGCTTACGAAGCCAGGCGTCCGATCGCCACGATATCCTCTTTGAACCGCGCCACCTCCTCCGCCTTTCGCCCCAGATCGGGAATGCGAAGCAGGTAGGACGGATGCACGGTGACAAACAGCGTCCGACCGTTCTGCATGGCAATCGGCCTGCCCCGGACGTCCTCCAGCTTGTGGCGCATCTCGGTGAGTGAAAACAGCGCGGTCGCACCCATCGCGACGACCAGCTTCGGCTGCACCAGATCGAGTTCTTGGACGAGCCACCAGCGACACTGCTGCACCTCGCCCATATTTGGCTTCTGGTGAATGCGCCGCTTGCCGCGTGGCTCGTATTTGAAATGCTTCACCGCATTGGTGATGTAGAATTGCGTCCGGTCGATCCCGGCCGCGCTCACCGCCTCGTTGAACACTTTGCCCGCCGGCCCGACGAAGGTGCGCCCGGCCAGATCCTCCTGATCGCCCGGCTGCTCGCCGACGATCATCACCTTGGCATTGACAGGCCCCTCGCCGAAAACCGTCTGGGTCGCCATGCAATGGAGGGCGCAGCGGGTGCAGCGACGTGCTTCCTCCCGCAAGGCCTCGATTGTACCGGCGGTCGGCCCTTCTGGCATTGGCACCCGTGCTGCGGCTTCCTGGATGCGATGGTGGAACGCCAGGGGTTCGCTCGCCGCCTTGCGTCCCATCTCGATCACACTTGCCTCGGCGCTGGCGATCATGCCCGGAATAAGCTCTGCCTCGGGCAGGTTCTTCCAGTACTTCTTCGGCATTTCCGACATCATCATCTTCACCTTCAGCCGCGCGGGGTTGAAGATATTGGCATAGTACGTCCGCCACAGATCGTCCGTGTCGTCGCGAAGGTCTGGCTTTTCGGCGGGCTCATCGCTGGTCCGCAGGGTCTCGCCATCCCAGGACGCCGAACCCTTGGGCGTCACGATCAGCCAGTCCATGTCGTTGAAACGACGCTGGAAAAACGGGGCCACACGGTCGATGATAAAATGATCAGGCTCGAACCAGGACACAAAGCGCCGGCGTCCGGCAACACCCTCCGGCAGTGGAATTTCCTTGAAACGGACGAAGGCGGTCATCTTGTGATAGTCGCGGCCGATCGACTTCGACATCCGGTTTGCCGCCACCACATCCGGATCGGTCGCCATACCCAGAAAATTGCGCCCGTGCGCCATGCGAAACAGCATCCGGTAGAGAAGCGAGAACCGCGTCGGATCGGAATGGCAGATGACCGAGGCGGCAAGCTTCAGAAAGGCTGGAGGAACACCCTGCGTCACCGGCTTGTCGACAGGCGCAGGCAACTGGTTGCCGTCCAGCCCGAACAATCCGTCCGTGTCGTCCATCGTGCGCCACTCGACGCGATCAGGTGCGATGCCGGCCGCCAGATAGGCACGCGCAGCATCGCGCCACTCGGTCAGATCGCCTCTCCCCCGCAACAAGACTCGGTACATCATAGAAGCGACAGCTGCTCCGGCTTTGGCTGGAACATGGATCGCAGATCGGCCCGGTCGGCAAGCTTGCGCGGTGTCCACCCTTCGCAGGTGATAAAGGGCTGTACCTTCTTCAGAGACACGCTCAGCCGCTTTAAATCCTCCAGACGCAGCTTGCGAAACCGCCGCGACGAAAGGATCGCTCCGACGGTCTTGGTCCCGAAACCCGGCACCCGCAGCAGCGTCTCCTTGTCCGCCCTGTTCACATCGACCGGAAACTTGTCGCGGTTGCCGAGCGCCCATGCAAGCTTCGGATCAAGGTCCAGATCCAGCATGCCGTTTTCCGTGGACGCCGTAATCTCGCCGATCTCGAACCCGTAGAACCGGTAAAGCCAGTCAGCCTGATAGAGCCGATGCTCGCGCATCAACGGCGGCTTGATCAGCGGCAGTGTCTTCGACGAGTCCGGGATCGGACTGAAGGCGGAGTAATAGACGCGTTTCAGGCTGTAGCTGCCATAAAGTCTGGCGCTCGTCCCAAGAATGGTCGCGTCGTTGGCGCCGTCTGCCCCGACGATCATCTGCGTGCTCTGGCCGGCAGGCGCGAACCGCTTGCGACGCTTGGTCTGCAGCGTCGGATCGCGCATTTCCTCGATCTTCAGGCGCAGATCGCCCATCGAGCGACGAATATTGGCGGGCCGCTTTTCCGGCGCAAACTGGCTGATCCCGGCATCGGTCGGCAGTTCGATGTTGATCGACAGACGGTCGGCATAAAGCCCCGCCTCCTCGATCAGCTGCTGCGACGCTTCCGGGATCGTCTTCAAATGGATGTAGCCGCGAAAATTATGAACGGTCCGCAATTCCCGCGCGATCCGTACCATGTCGCCCATCGTGTGATCGGACGAGCGGATAATGCCCGACGACAGGAACAGACCCTCGATATAATTGCGCCGATAGAATTCCAGCGTCAGCCAGATAACCTCTTCAGGCGTGAACCGGGCGCGCTCGACATTGCTGGAGGAACGATTGATGCAATAGGCACAATCGTAGATGCAGAAATTCGTCATAAGGATTTTCAGAAGGGAGATGCAGCGACCATCCGGGGCATAGGCATGGCAGATGCCGGACCCCTCGGTCGAACCCAATCCGCCGGATACCGACGAATCTCTCTTCGATGTCCCGCTGGAGGCGCAGGAGGCGTCGTACTTGGCAGCGTCCGACAGGATCGCCAACCGTTCTTTCAGCGACTTCTTCATTAGTGCGTTCTCTATATGTTCTTTATGACTGCGTCAACCCGTTGACAAATCGAGGGACGTTTGATTCATTCAACTCCAGCTGGCGCATCTGACACCATTTCGATTTTCCTAGCGGGAGCAGTCGAAATTCTGTTATGATGCCCTAAATTCAGATGCTGCAGATGGTTCCGAAGTTACCGCTCCGGAACCTGTTTCTTTTTGTGTCCGCGGCATCCGCGGACATGCGCCTTAAGGACAAGAAAATGGTTGAAAAGGTACCGATGACGCCGAAGGGGTTTACCCAGTTGCAGGAAGAACTGCGCTGGCGCCAGCAGGAGGAGCGTCCCCGCATCATCGAAGCGATTGCGGAAGCGCGCGCCCATGGTGACCTTTCGGAAAACGCCGAATACCACGCGGCCAAGGAAGCCCAGAGCCACAATGAAGGCCGCATCGGCGAGCTGGAAGATTTCACGGCCCGCGCCGAAGTGATCGACCTCTCCAAGATGTCCGGTTCCACGATCAAGTTCGGCGCAACCGTCAAGCTGATCGATGAAGATACCGAAGAGGAAAAGACCTATCAGATCGTCGGCGATCAGGAAGCCGACGTGAAGGCTGGCCGCATCTCGATCTCTTCACCCATCGCCCGTGCCATGATCGGCAAGGAGAAGGGTGACAGCATCGAAGTCGTCGCCCCTGGCGGCTCCAAGGCCTACGAGATCCTCGCCATCTCCTGGGGCTGATCGCTCGTGGAAACGTCTGGCGAAGTCGCCACGGAGATGGGCAGCGGTATCGCTCCCGGCTCCGTGGTCGATATATCCGATATCGAAGTGATCGCGCCGAACTTCAAGAAGCGGCTCTCCGGCGTGACGTCCACGATCGTCCAGCTGATTCCGGTGCAATGGGCAAAGGGTCAGAAGATCGCGGTCTTGGGACCTGGCCTGCCCTCCCACCTTCCCCACATCCGCTATGCCGACCTTGCCGCGCTGTGGTCACCGCCATCAGGGCGGCGCGCCCGTGTCTGGCATGCCCGCCGCAATATCGAGATGCTGCCCGGCCTCTTCATGCGCGATGTGCTGCGGATGCCGTTGAAGCTCTTGTTCACCTCCGCCGCGCAACGAACCCATTCCGCATGGACGGGTTTTCTGATCAGCAAGATGGATGCGGTCGTCGCGACGTCTGCACGATCGGGTTCATACCTGAAAGTGCCCTATAAGGTGGTGCACCACGGCGTCGATCTCGATCTCTTCCGTCCCTCCGGCCCATCCGACCCTTCCTCCCCGGCAGATGGTTTCGGCAAGCATCTGATCGGCTGCTTCGGGCGCGTTCGGCATCAGAAGGGCACAGACCTTTTCGTGCGCGCCCTGATCGAACTGTTGCCGTCCTATCCCGAATGGACGGGCGTCGTCTGCGGACGTGTCACGCCGGACAACAAGGTTTTCGGCGATGCGTTGAAAGCCGATGTCGCCATGAGCGGTCTGACAGATCGCATCCTGTTCATGGGCGAAGTGGACGACATCAAGCCTTGGTACCGTCGGCTGTCTCTGTATGTGGCACCGTCCCGCAATGAAGGCTTCGGACTGACGCCGCTCGAGGCGATGGCATCGGGAACCGCAGTCGTTGCAAGCGATGCCGGCGCCTATTCCGAAATGATCGTCGAGGGCGAGACCGGATCGGTTGTTCCGGCCGGCGATTACACGGCGCTTCGCGATGCGCTGCGCACCTATTTCGAAAACCCTGCACTGGCCCGCCAGCAGGGCTGGAGCGGTCGCGAGCATGTTCGCGTCGCCTTCGCTATCGAAAAGGAAGCCAACAGTCTGGCGGAAATCTACGAAACGCTTTTAGAGACTAGACCATGAAAACTTCAGAGGCATTCGGTGCCACGCAACCGGTCCGGCTCTGCCCGCATCTGCATGGAGGACGCTTCGAATGACGGAACTTTCTGCCGGGATGGCGCAGCACAGACCGACGACGAGCGGACTTTTGAGCGAGGGAGACTGGCAGCAGTTTTTCGCCGGCTATTCCCACATCGTCCTTGTCGCCAACAGTGACGAGCAGAACTTCAACGAGATCCACGCCGCCTATCCGGAAACGACGCTGTTCGTCTTTTTCAACTACGTCAGCAAGGTGCTGAAAGCGCCGTTCACGCGCAATTCGCTGCTGGTGGCACGCACCAGCCGCGTCGGGTCCGAACTGATCTACGACAACGCTCTCGACAAGGTGCTGGCCCTGCTGCCGGGCCCCGGCTTTACCGGCGTCATGAGCATGCGCGCCGCCACGATGGAACAGGTGACGGAACCGGCCGAGTTCGGCGGCGTCGCAGCAGGTGCCATCGACCTTTGCAGCTACCTCGAAGATTTCTATCCGCTCGATCACACCGCCAGTTCAGGCTTCGCCCTTTCGGTCTGGCTCTGCGAGAAGGTGCCGCAGGCCAAGGTCGTGCTTTGCGGTTTTTCGGGACGCCGCAGCCGCAAGTGGCAGATGTTCCACATCCACGACTGGACGTTCGAACAGTCGGTGCTGCAACTCCTCGCCAACAGCGACAAGCTCGAAATGGCAGGAAGAACAGCCTTCAATCCCTACAAGGCCCTGTCGCGCCACTTCCCCGATATCGACAACAGCAACTTCGTGTTCGCGGCGATCCAGGTCCTTTCCGAACGGCTGGAAAACAGCAACCGCAACCTCGGCAAGCTGATCACGATCACCATGCCGCTTCGCGTCATCTACAATCTCGCCAGAGGTCTGCGGATCAGGTCCAAGAAGGACAGGCTGGTCAAGCAGCGCAAAAAGCAGCGAGCGAAGAATGGCGAGCCATCCTGAACCGGGACAGCTTAAGCGCCTGCTACCACCACCCGCTGCGATCGCGGTGGTGGAGCGCTCGTAACCGGCTGAATGCCGTGTCGTTCTCCTGCAGGCGGTCGTAGATCGCCTTCGCGATCTCGCCGGCAATCCCCTGTTTGAAAAACGGATCGAGCCGCCAGCGCATGTTTCGCAGCGTGTCGTCGGTCCCCACCTTGAACAGATACATCCCGTTGAACCTGTGCATCGGCGCACCTTGCGTCTGTTCGATCGCATCTTGTGAGACAGGACGCTCGTCCCCGCCATGGATGAAGCGGTCGGTCTCGTAAACCTTGATCGTGTTGGCAAGCGACGAGCCGATCATGGCGATCGCCCTTGCCGTCAGGTCCTCGTCGAGATCGGCGATGCTGTCGCTCGCGGAGATCAGCCAACGCAGATCGAGATGCGCGGTGAGGAACGGCGCTTCATTCTGCCACAGCGTCTTGAACTGCTGGTACGTCTCCCGGACATTATATTCGCGCCGCATCAGGACGATAAGCTGTGCATGATAGAACAGCAGTTCCGGCTGGCCTTTGAACTCCAGTCTCAGGTTCGCCATGTGATCGTCGAGCGACTTCTGCTTGCCCGACCGGTGCTCGCGGTCCGAATCCTCGATCAACCGCTGCTTCATGCCCGCGTAATCCTGGTCGAGCTTGGCGTATTTCGCAGCTCCCCAGCGCTTGCGGTAGCGGTTGAAGGACAACAGTGCCTCAAGCTTACTCTTCTTGCGTACCACGCACGTTCTCCAAGTCTTCCTGCCGTAACCTCGGCAGTCCTGTCTACACCGGTAACCTCGTCAGCCTGCCGCCCGCAGGTGTTCGATAAGCCGGTGCGGCAGATGGGTGTGAAATTTCGTTATCATCACGTCAGTCAGCGCCTGGCGAAGCTTGATGCTGAGTTCGTCCTGGCTCTGGATACATCCGAACGGGGCGCTGCCCTGTTCGATCATGGCGAGCACAGGTGCGGCCGCCCGCTTCTGCCGCGGCTTGATATAGGCCGTGCGGTGTTCGGGTAACGGGGTCGCGCCAAAGCGCTCCATCTCGAGATGATTGGCAAGCGCAACCGGCGAATGCTGGGCGATGTTGCGAAAGCGATGGGAGAGCTGCTGGCGAAGCACGTCGGGATGCGCTGCATAGTAATCGGCAAGCGTTGAGCGTCTGACCGCGTGAAAGTAATGGCCGACCTGCAGAAACCGGTTCTTCGCACCCGCCAGCTCTGCCCCCTTCTCCTGCGCGACGGTAAAGCTCGGAACAGCGTTGGACGCTTCCGCCCGCTGCCGCTTGAACCACCGCAGGCACTGCTTGAGGCGGGATCGCAATCCGCTTTTCACGCGCCCGTAAATCATCGGCTTGCCGTCGCGAAAGAACGCGGAGGCAGATGTCGGAGCGTTCAGAAAGAAGTCGTCGTTGCTGTAGACGAAATTCTCGCAAAGTCCCGGAATATTCCAGACCGCAGCCTCGATCGACAGCGAATTGAACGTCGGCAGCACGGCCGGAAGCCCGTCGAAAACCACCTTGTGATCAACGATGGCGATGAAATCTTCCGTGCAGAAACCCGCCTGCGCAAAACTGTCGACGAATTCCGGCTTCTGCCCGTCCGTGACGATGTGAATTTTGGTGATGAACGGCGCGTATTTCAGCACGGAGGCGATGAGATAGTAGATCTCGCCGTTATCGGCAAACCGCGTCGGGCTGGACGCCACCGCGTGCGAGCTCGACGCAACGTCATCGTATTGCAGGCGCTTCGCGCGATGCTCCGGGTCCGAACCATCAACCCAGGTGATCACAAGCTCGATGTCGTGGCTGGACATGCTCTGGTTCCTGCTCCCTGCCCCTCGGAGGACCTCGATCTCAACGATCCTAGATCTGCACGACCGGTGCGTCCTTGACCTGCCGGATCGTCAGCATGGTGCGAACCGTATCGACATTGTCGACCGCGGTCAGATCCTCGATGACGAAATCCTGGAAGACGGTGAGGTTCTCGGCCACGCATTGCAGCAGGAAATCGGTCTCGCCGGAGACCATCCAGGCCTGACGCACCAAGGTCCGCGTTTCCATATCCGCCGCGAAGGCCTTCAGCTTGCTGTCCGACTGCTGCTTCAGTCCCACCATGCAGAAGGCGACAAGATCGTATCCGAGCAGCGACGCCTGCAGCATGGCGCGATAACCCTTGATGATGCCGTTCTCTTCCAGCTTGCGAACGCGCCGCAGACAGGGCGGCGCCGATATGCCGACCCGTTCGGACAGCTCGACATTGGTCATGCGTCCGTCCTTCTGCAATTCGCGAAGGATCTTCAGGTCGATGGTATCGAGTTCGACTTTCACGACCATGTGTAGTGCCTGCCTTCAAATTTGACGGGAGCACGCAGGCTCCCGGGTATCCATCTCGGTGTCGCGAAGACATACAATAACATCGTTCCGACGCAAGAAAATTTCGCGCGCCGGTCCAGTTGTTGTCAACCGAGGTGCACCTGGAGACACATCCAATCGCAGTTGACCTGCCGTTTCTGCCGGGCGGTTCCAACTGTCTTGTTGTTATCGCAAGGCTGCCCTTGCAATGTTGCATGGATGGCCCTTACATGACGTGTCAAAAGCGGCAGACCGAATAATGGCTTCCTATATGAGGAAGCGGCGCCAGGCGCCCGACACGGTCTTGGAAAGGAAACGTCATCATGTCCGCCCGTCATACAGAGGTTCTGATCATCGGTTCCGGCCCCGCCGGCTATACAGCTGCGGTGTACGCAGCGCGTGCGATGCTGAAGCCGGTCTTGATTGCAGGCATGGAACAGGGTGGTCAGCTGATGATCACCACCGACGTTGAAAACTATCCGGGCTTTGCCGATCCGATCCAGGGTCCCTGGCTGATGGAACAGATGCTGCAGCAGGCGGTCCATGTGGGCACCGAGATCGTCAACGATCTCGTGACCGAGGTCGAGATGAACCATCGCCCCTTCACGGTCCGCACCGATTCCGGCACCGTCTGGACCGCCGATACGATCATCATCGCCACCGGTGCGAAGGCCAAATGGCTCGGCATCGAAAGCGAGCAGCAGTTCCAGGGTTTTGGCGTTTCCGCCTGCGCCACATGCGACGGCTTCTTCTATCGCAACAAGGATGTGATCGTGGTCGGCGGCGGCAACTCCGCAGTCGAGGAAGCGCTCTATCTCTCCAATATCGCCAAGACCGTGACGGTCGTCCACCGGCGTGACTCGTTCCGTTCGGAAAAGATCCTGTCCGAGCGCCTGTTCCAGCGCCCCAACGTCAAGGTCATGTGGAACACCGAAATCGCCGAGGTCACCGGCAAGCCGGCCCGCGCGCCACTGCCGCCATCGGTCGAGGGTGTGCGCCTGCGTGATACCAGGACCGGCACGATCTCCGATCAGCCGATCGACGGCGTGTTCGTGGCGATTGGCCATGCGCCGGCGACCGAGCTCTTCAGGGACAAGCTGAAGATGAAGAACGGCGGCTATCTCTGGACGGCGCCTGATTCCACGATGACCGACGTTCCCGGTGTGTTTGCCGCGGGCGATGTCACCGACGACACCTTCCGACAGGCGATCACCGCCGCCGGCATGGGCTGCATGGCAGCGCTCGAAGCCGAACGTTACCTCGCCGGCATTCAGCCGGTTGCCATTGCTGCGGAGTAAGCATGGGCGTACCTCTCGACTGGGACAAGTTGCGCATCTTCCACGCTGCGGCGGAGGCGGGATCCTTCACCCATGCGGCAGACAAGCTGCATCTGTCCCAGTCGGCAATCAGCCGGCAGGTCAGCGCGCTGGAACAGGACGTCGGCGTCAAACTGTTCCACCGCCACGCCCGCGGCCTCATCCTTACCGAACAGGGCGAGCTTCTTTATCGCACCGCGCATGACGTGCTTCTGAAGCTCGAAACCGTGAAGATGCAGCTGACCGAGACGACGGAAAAGCCGTCGGGCAAGCTGCGCGTCACGACGACGGTCGGCCTTGGCCAGGGCTGGCTCACCGACAAGGTGCAGGAGTTCCTGCAGCTTTATCCGGAAATGTCGATCCAGCTCATCCTCGATAACGAGGAAGTCGACGTCAACATGCGCCATGCGGACTGCGCCATCCGCCTTCGCCAGCCGCAGCAGTCGGACCTGATCCAGCGCAAGCTGTTCACCGTGCACATGCACGTCTATGCAGCCCCGTCCTATATCAACCGCTATGGCGAACCGCAGTCGGTCGAGGATCTCGACACCCACCGCATCATCTCCTTCGGCGAGCCTGCCCCGAATTACCTTCTCGACGTCAACTGGCTCGAATCCGCCGGCCGTTCTTCGGACAACACCCGCACGCCGCATCTGCAGATCAACAGCCAGACCTCCATCAAACGAGCCTGCCTGCTTGGCATCGGCATCGCTTGCCTGCCCGACTATATCGTCGGCCGCGACCCTGGGTTGATCCAGCTGACGCTGAGCGCCGACATCCCTTCATTCGACACTTACTTCTGCTACCCGGATGAAATGAAGAACGCTGCCAAGCTGAAGGTCTTCCGCGATTTTATCGTCGCCAAGGCGCGTAACTGGAATTTCTGATCGCTGTCGAAGACGTTTCGCTCAGAATGGGCACCGGGATTCTCGCAGCGATTTCATACACGACTCAGTGACTAGAGTAAGCTGTGCAGAACGTGCATGGCAGTCCTGCGCAAAAAAGCGTTGCCGCTTGCCCAAAAAACCATCATATCGCACTCAGCTGATGCATATGGTGGCTTTCCTCCCAGTTCCACCGCAGCAGCTGTTCCCCTCTGGAGGTTGTTTTTAACCTTCATAATTATAAGGGCCCTGGAGTGATCCGGTGGCCCTCTTTTTTTGCCCTGCGGTTTGCCGGCCCGCCGCAATCCTCGGCTGCCTGTCAGAGTAATTGGACCGAAACGGTCAATATTTCGGCCACCCCCCTTGCTCTCACAAATCGCTGCGCCCATATAGGGATCAGCCGGAGCAATTGATGACGTCCCCGTTATCAGCGCCGGCTGTTCCCCTCTGGAGGTTTTAGACCTTCACACCTGACGGGCCTCGGAGCAATCTGGAGGCCCTTTTTTTTGCCTTCCTCAAAAAAATGGGAACGTCATTCCTTTAAATCGTCTTCAGACGATCTATATATCGGTTAGAGACGATATGGAAAGACGATGGATCGCACCGAGATACTGAAAGCACTGTCCCATCCGACGAGGATTGAGTTCCTTGAATGGATGAAGCAGCCCGAGCAGCATTTTTCCGATCAGGATCATCCGCTCGAAATGGGCATCTGTGCCAAGCAGTTCGAAAGACGATGTGGTCTGTCGCAATCGACCGTCTCTGCGCACCTTTCGACCCTCGAAAAAGCCGGCCTCGTGAAAACGAGCCGGGTTGGTCAATGGGCGTTCTACAGCCGCGACGAGGAGAAGATCGCAGACTTCGTGACCAATCTTCGCTCCGCTCTCTGAATGCCACCCCTTAACTCAATCACTCCCAAAGCAGCATGGAAGGATATTCCTGTGACCTCACTCTTTGAACCGGTAAAGTTCGGCGACATCGAACTGAAGAACCGCGTCGTCATGGCGCCGCTCACCCGCAACCGTTCGCCGAAGGCGATCCCCAACGATCTCAACATCGCCTATTACGAACAGCGCGCCTCGGCGGGCCTCATCATCACCGAGGGCACCCCGGTCAGCCAGCAGGGACAGGGCTATGCCGACGTTCCGGGCCTTTACCTCGCTCCGGCCATCGACGGCTGGAAGAAGGTGACGGAAGCCGTTCACAAGAAGGGCGGCAAGATCGTTACCCAGATCTGGCACGTCGGTCGCGTTTCGCATACCTCGCTGCAGCCGAATGAAGGCGCACCCGTCGCGCCTTCCGCACTGGGCGCCAAGGGCAAGACCTACATCATCAACCCGGATGGCAGCGGCGCGTTTGCCGATACATCGGAGCCGCGCGCTCTCGAACTTTCCGAGATCCCGGGCGTCGTTGCCGATTTTGCTGCCGGTGCAAAGGCTGCGATCGAGGCCGGCTTTGACGGCGTCGAAATCCACGGCGCCAACGGCTACCTCATCGACCAGTTCCTGAAGACTGGCGCCAACCTCCGCGAAGACGAATACGGTGGCTCCGTCGAGAACCGCGCCCGGTTCGCGCTCGAAGTCGTTGACGCCGTCGCTGCAGCCATCGGCAGCGGTCGCGTCGGCATTCGCCTGTCGCCTGTTACGCCTGCCAACAACATCACCGAAGATGCGCCGCAGACGGTCTTCGACTATCTGGTCAAGGAACTGGCGACCCGCAACCTGTCCTTCATCCACGTCATCGAGGGTGCGACCGGTGGTGACCGCGACTATGTCCAGGGCGGCAAGCCGTTCGATTACCAGGAACTGAAGGATACCTACCGCAACGCCGGCGGCACCGGCGCCTGGGTGGTCAACAATGGCTATGAAAAGGATACGGCTGAAAAGGCTGTAGCTAGCGGCTATGCGGATGGCGTCGCTTTCGGCAAGCTGTTCATTGCCAACCCGGATCTGGTCGAGCGTTTCAAGACAAACGCGCCGCTCAACGAGCCGGACAAGAACACATTCTACGGCGGCGGCGCTAAGGGTTATACCGACTACCCGTCGCTTGAATCAGCAGAAGCCTAAGCTTTAGGCCCGACTATCTGAAATCGGCCATGCCTGGCACAAACGCCGGGCATGGCCTTCTTTTTGGTCGCAGCGAATGCTTAGCGCGCGTCCGCCTGATCGCCATCCACAACTTCGGCTTCGGGACGGTCACCGCCGTCGCTGTGCTCGGTGTGCCAGACGCCCTTTGCGTCCTGCCAGCTGATCTCTTCGGGCTCACCACCCACCTGCTGTTCGGCAGCCACAATGCGGGCCGCCTGCAGCGCGTCGTTGTGGTTCGGGAATGTTTCGGAATAAACGTCGCCCAGTCGATAGGCCCAGCCGCCATCATGTGGCACGATTGTGTAAACGACCTTGGTCATAGATCCTCCTGTATGTTTTTTCGTGGCTGCCCCGACCGGTCTCGGTCCAGAAGGCCGCGTAGAGCAAAAAAGCCGGAATACGCCGCGAAGTTCCTTCCACTGGCGAGGATAATGGCACCAAAGACCGATTATCGCAAACCGTCCTCTGTGCAGGTCGACCGACAACCCTAGTTTCTCCGAGATCGTTTCCAGGAGCTTCCAGTGCAAATCGCGACCTACCTCCGGCAGGAGAAATTCCTGCTGATCGCCCTCGTTGTCGCCATTCTCGGCTTCTTCATCGAACACTCAATTCTGGAGGCCGGAAAGACGGTGTCGCTGATCGCAGCAGCGCTCTTCGTCGGCGTGATCGTGCTTGCATCGACACGTGTCGCGCATCATGCGGAGGTTTTGGCGCACAAGGTTGGCGACCCCTATGGCACGATGATCCTCACCCTGTCCGCGGTGGCGGTCGAGGTCCTGATCCTCGCCATCATGATGGGTTCGAATTCCTCACCGACGCTGGTGCGCGACACGATCTATTCGGCGGTGATGCTGGATATCAACGGCATTCTTGGCCTCGCGGCCCTGCTCGGTGGCCTGCGCCATGGCGAGCAACCCTATAACGACGATTTAAGCCGCACCTACACTGTCATGATCATGACGGCGGTAGGCATTTCGATGATCGTGCCGGAATTCGTACCGCGTGAAAGCTGGCACTACTATTCCGCCTTTACCATCTGCGCGATGATCGCGCTCTACGGCGTCTTTCTCAAGATGCAGGTCGGGCCGCACAGCTACTTCTTCAGCTACACCTATCCGCGGACCCAGAAGGCGGCAGCCGCCGGGACAGCGTCCGCGCCTCAGGAGGAGGCCGCCGAGGATTCCGCGGCCGTATCGATCGGCATAATTCTTCTGGGCGTTCTGATCATCGGCTTCCTGGCGGAATTCATGTCGGTCTTCATGGGCGAAGGCCTGGAAGGCTCCGGCGCGCCGATCGCGCTGACCGCTGTCGTTGTCGCCGCCATCTCCGCCGCGCCGGAAATCCTGACCGCCATGCGGGCGGCGCTCAAGAACCGCATGCAGTCCGTCGTCAACATCGCCATGGGCGCGTCGCTCTCGACGGTCATTCTCACCGTCCCGGTCATGGAAGGCATCGCGCTCTATACCGGCCAGCCCTTCATCATGGCGATGACGCCGGTCCAGACGGTGATGGTGGCAATCACGCTCGTGGTTGCGGCGATCAACCTCAACGACGGCCAGACCAACGCAATCGAGGGCATGACCCATTTTGTGCTGTTTGCGACCTTCATCATGCTGACGATGATCGGATTGTGACATCTGCAATAAAGAAGAGTTGAACACCCTGTGTTCGGTCTTCGGGACTGGCCGCCCTAGATGGGACAATGCCTGGCGAGCGATCGCCACTGAAAGGCATCAAGACAAAGTCCGGAGGTGACCCATGAAACGCACGAACATCTTCCTTGCAGGCACGGCCCTGGCTCTCGCACTGGTCGGCGCTCCCGCAATGGCGCAAACCGGTGGCAAACCGGTTGAAACAAGCGCTCCAAATGCGAAGGATCAAAAGCCTGCCTTCACCGGTCAGACCCGCGCAGCGCAGCCGGCGGAAATGCCTAAGATCACCACCGAAGTCGTTGCCGAAGGGCTTCCGCACATCTGGTCTATGGAATTTCTCCCCGATGGCCGCATGCTGGTGACCGCCAAGGAAGGCGCGATGCATATCATCAAGGACGGCAAGCCCGGCCCTGCGATCGAAGGCGTTCCAAAAGTCCTGTCCGCTAGCCAGGGCGGTCTTCTCGACGTGGCCCTCGCCCCGGATCACGAAACGTCCGGCATGATCTTCTTCTCCTTCTCCGAAGAGCGTGAAGACGGCAACGGCACATCCGTCGCCTCCGCCAAGCTCGTCGCCAACGACGATGGCGGCGGCAAGCTGGAAAACGTCAAGGTGATCTTCCAGCAGATGCCAAGCTATGACGGCAACAAGCATTTCGGCTCGCGCCTCACCTTTGGCAACAACAACGAGCTCTATGTCACGGTCGGCGAGCGGTCCGATCCGGAGCCGCGTGTCCAGGCACAGGATCTCAAAAGCGGTCTTGGAAAAGTCTTCCGCATCGACATGGACGGCAAGGCCCTGCCCGACAATCCATTCGTTGATCAGGCCGAAGCGCGACCGGAAATCTGGTCCTACGGCCACCGCAATCTCCAGTCAGCAGCGCTCGATGGCAACGGCCGCCTCTGGACGGTCGAACATGGCCCCAAGGGCGGCGACGAGTTGAACCGACCGGAAGCCGGCAAGAACTACGGCTGGCCGGAGGTTACCTACGGCGTCGAATATAGCGGCGGCAAGGTGGGCGACGGCATCACCGAGAAGGCTCAGACCGAACAGCCCGTCTATTACTGGGATCCGGTCATCGGCCCCTCCGGCATGGCCTTCTACGATGGCGATGCGATCCCCGAATGGAAGGGCGCATTCCTGGTCGGCGGCCTGGTAACCCAGGGCGTGGTGGTCCTGCATATGGATGGCGACAAGGTGAGTCACGAAGAACACGTTCCGCTCAAGGCCCGCATCCGCGACGTCAAGGTCGGCCCCGATGGCGCCGTCTACGCCGTCACCGAAACCCGCTCCGGCTCCTCGACGATCGTCAAGCTAACCAAGGCTTAAACGCAGGATCCTCGAAAAGGGGCTCGGTCGGGGCTATAGCCGTGGCCCGCCCCGACCTTCCCTCCACTGGACCACCACTCACGAAAAAGCCCGGCGCTTGGCCGGGCTCTCCCATCAAACTCGTGTCTCGAAACTTACTTGCAGGCTGCGCAGAAGCGCTGGATGCGCTTGCAGGCTTCTTCGAGAATGTCTTCCGACGTCGCGTAGGAAATGCGGAAGTTCGGGCCAAGACCGAAGGCCGATCCGTGAACCACGGCGACACCTTCCGATTCCAGGAGCTCGGACACGAAATCCTCGTCCGTTTCGATGACTTTGCCGGTCGGAGCCGTCTTGCCGATCAGGCCGGCGCAGGACGGATAGACGTAGAATGCGCCTTCAGGCTTCGGGCAAACAATGCCGGACGCCTGGTTGAGCATCGACACGACGAGATCGCGGCGGCCTTCGAAGATCGCCTTGTTCTTGGTCACGAAATCCTGCGGACCGTTGAGTGCCTCGACAGCCGCCCACTGCGCGATCGACGATGCGCCCGAGGTCTGCTGGCCCTGGATCATGTCCATCGCCTTGATCAGTTCGATCGGACCGGCCGCATAGCCGATGCGCCAGCCGGTCATCGCATAGGCTTTGGAAACGCCGTTCATTGTCAGCGTCCGGTCGTAGAGCTTCGGCTCCACTTCGACCGGCGTCGCGAACTTGAAGTCGCCGAAGGTCAGGTGCTCGTACATGTCGTCGGTCAGGATCCACACATGCGGATGCTTCAGCAGCACGTCGGTCAGCGACTTAAGTTCATCCGCGCTGTAGGCAGCGCCCGTCGGGTTCGACGGCGAGTTGAAGATGAACCACTTGGTCTTCGGCGTGATCACGCTTTCCAGCTCTTCGGCCGTCAGCTTGAAGTTGTTTTCCTGCTTGGTCGAAATCGTTACCGGCGTGCCGCCGCAGATCGAGACCATTTCCGGGTAGGAAACCCAGTAGGGTGCTGGGATGATCACTTCATCCCCTGCATTCATCGTCGCCATGAAGGCATTGAACAGAATCTGCTTTCCGCCGGTTCCGACGATGGTCTGCTCGACCTTGTAGTCGAGGTTGTTTTCACGCTTGAACTTGTCGACGATCGCCTTGCGCAGCTCTGGAATACCCGAAACCGGCGTGTACTTGGTTTCACCGCGGTTGATCGCGTCGATCGCCGCCTGCTTGACATTGTCAGGCGTGTCGAAGTCAGGCTCACCGGCACCGAGACCGATAATATCACGCCCTTTCGCCTTCAGTTCGCGAGCTTTCTGGGAAACAGCGATTGTCGCTGAAGGCTTTACACGGGAAAGGGCGTCGGCAAGAAAGGCCATGTCGTTTCGGTCCTGGGCTGATTGAACACTACGGCGGGGTGCGCTCATTCGCCGCCGAGCGGCCGCCTCAAGCTGTATGGAGAATGAACCGGCGCCTTTCAAGAAAAAAGCATGAATGAATGCCATCAATGTCGCTGATTAAAACCTTCGGACGCGTATTTACGACCGCGTAACCCGTCTCGCCTACAATCTGCAAAATTGCGCAGGAGACGGTACGGGTATGGCATCGAGAAGCATTTTCGCCAACCTGGTTCGCGGCGACGACGGGGCATGGTCGACCGCGTACGGGCCTTTCATTCTCAGATCCGCGCTTCAGCCCATTTTCAGAACGTCGAAACCCGGCAATCGGCTGGCCATCGAAGCCTTTGTCGGGCTCGTGCGCGCCTATCGTGGCGAAGATCCCGTTCCCCCGCACGAATTCTTCAGCCTCGTTGATCCCGCCGAAGTTGCCGACATCGACAGCATGGTCCGGACGATCCATATTCTCAACACCGGCCGGCTCGACAGACGCCAGGCGAAGATCTTCGTCAAGTTCCAGCCGGGTCTGGTGCGCACGCCCGAAGACATGCGCCACGAAGTCGAACGCATCAAACTTGCGAGCCACGAAGCCGGACTTGCCGTCAACCGGATCGTCTGCGAAATCCGCCAGACCGCCGAGACCAACGCCGCCGTCATCGCCGACTTCACCAGCCACATGCGCGCCATCGGCTTCCAGGTGGCGATCGATGATTACGGTGCGGGCGAGTCCGATCTGGCGCTCCTCAAGCGGGTGAAGCCTGACTACGTCAAATTCGAACCCGGCTGGGTCCGCGACTTTCTCGACAATCCGGCAGGAGCAGCACTCCTGCGCGTCGTCCTGCAGCAGATGCTGGATGACGGGATCGAGCCGATCATCGAAGGACTGGAGGAAATGTGGCAGGTGGAGGTGTGCGAGGAATTCGGCGCGTCTCTCGTGCAGGGATATGCACTCGCACGGCCTGAACTCGCCCCGACCACGTTCGACAGGACATTCCCGGAACACGGCCTGCCGCGCATCGGCGGCGACCTCGACATGAGCCCCTCGCCTGCATCCGCCATTCGCGTCTCTGCCGCCGCCCCGTTTCCGTCGGCCACCCCTCTCAAGCGGATGAAAACCTTCGGCCGCAGACATCAGGGCAGCTAGCCGTCCGCACCTTCACCGGTTCGCAGTGGGACTTCCCGCAGAGAGTGTAGACGTTGGGAAACGGCTACAAACATGACGCGAACACGCATAGAGCCGATCGGGCGAAGCATCGCCAGCGATCCGTTGCCCATCCAACTTCCTTCGGACCATGCGCAAAGCCCGCATTTTCAGCGCTTTTGGACAAATGAGGCAGGCCGGAACGGGCTTGCCTTTCAAAAAACTTTTTCTTGCCAATTTTCGATAAACACAGCACTCTGTCCATGTTCGGGCAATTTACGAGCATGGGAAGACCTATAATGACGCGCTCCGAAGGCGCCAAGACTTCGGGCGGGAACTGGGGGCTTGGTTTTATACCTTATCTGCCAGTCGCCGCGGTAAACACAGGGACCCTTTCTTAAAGCTGCCTGCCGCCGCCCGTGAGGGCACACTCTGATGCTGTCCGCCGCTGAACACGGACAGAAGGAAAAGGACCTGCTGCATGGCCGAGACTGGCACTGTGAAATTCTTCAATACGGACAAGGGATTCGGCTTTATTAAACCAGACAACGGTGGCGCCGATATCTTCGTTCATATCTCCGCCGTACAGGCTTCCGGCCTGTCCGGGCTGACTGAAAACCAGAAAGTAAGCTTCGACACGGAACCGGATCGTCGCGGAAAAGGCCCCAAGGCCGTCAATCTGCAGATCTCCGGTTGAGCTTTAAAAGCTCGCTCATTCCAGTTGGAGCCCGGCAGTGATGCCGGGTTTTTTTATGCCCGTGATACCGGCTGCCGGTTACAGGCCCTTCAGGAATGGATTGCTGCGGCGCTCGTCGCCGATCCGGCTTCCCGGTCCGTGACCGCAGAGAAAACCTATCTCGTCTCCCAGCGGCAGAACCTTGGTGCGGATCGAGTCCAGCAGGGTCGCGTGATCGCCTCCGGGTAGGTCGGTCCGTCCGACCGATCCGGCAAACAGGACGTCACCAAGATGTGCGAAGGCATGGTCTCTGTTGTAGAATATGATGTGACCGGGCGAATGTCCCGGACAATGAAAAACCTCGAACACATGCTCGCCGAACGAGACTGTTTCGCCTTCGTCAAGAAACCGATCAGGCACAACGTTGCGGACGTCGCCGTCGACACCGAACATCTGAGCCTGCTTTTCAAGATTTTCGAGAAGGGGAAGATCGTCGCGGTGGGGTCCGACGGCAGGAATGCCGAGCACCTCGCGAAGTTCATCGGCACCTCCGGCATGATCGATATGCCCGTGGGTCAGCCAGATCTCGGAAAGGGTAATGCCACTTTTGCGCACGAGGTCCAGAATAACCCCGATGTCACCGCCTGGGTCGACGATGACGCCTGTCTTTGTATCGTCGTCAAAGAAGACGGTACAGTTTTGTTGAAATGGCGTCACCGGAATGACGCTTGCCTGCAATCGACCCATAATGCCTGTCCTGCCCTGAACGTTGTCGTTCTTCATAGCCGGAAGGCTTGCCGATGACAGCCTCAAAATCAGTTGATAGCGGCGGCCAGATACGTGCCTTCGGCAGCAACCGGCGGGGCCAGCGATACAGTCGCCAGCAGAAATGCCGAGACGACGACTTTCAGCGCAATCACAGTGATGAAGACCGGGCGCAGCGGATGAGCTTCGGCCTTGGTCTGGTTAAGCTCGATCGGCGGCATTGCGGAATAAGTGTGCGCGTTCATTGAATAATCTCCAGTCGTTCGCTGGGAATAATGGCGCTTGGGGATAAAGGTTCCGCCGGACAAGTCATGCGCGCAAAAGAAAGTGCGTGTTCTCCCTGAAAGCAACACAACCGGTCGAATTTTGACCGCCAGAGCGATTTATCACGGGCGACAGCGCAAAAGGATTACGTTAAACAGCTTCACACGATGAAAACGTAGCGAGCGAAAGGAAACGGCGTGCCGCCTGCAGCGACGGGAAAAGCCGTCAAGAAAGTCCCGCCACAGATGCCCGTGGTCGACGAGGGCCAGATCGATTTCGAAGCGATCGAGCTGTTCTTCTTTGCCTATCGCGACTTCGTGTCCGATCCGGACGCTATCCTGGCGAAGATCGGCATGGGGCGCGCCCACCATCGGGTTGTCTATTTCGTCTGCCGCCAGCCGGGGATGATGGTGACGGATCTTCTTGATCTGCTGCAGATCACCAAGCAGAGCCTCGCCCGCGTCCTGAAGCAGTTGATCGAGACTGGCTATATCCGGCAGATGGCCGGGGCCAAGGATCGCAGACAGCGCCGCCTCTATCCGACCCTTGCCGGCCGCGAACTGGCGCTGGCCCTGTGCGAGCCGCAATCCAAGCGTATCGCACGCGCCATGGAAGACTTCACCCCCGGGATGCGGGAAAGCGTAACCCTTTTCCTTCAACGGATGCGTGGACGTGACCCGAACCTCGTGATTTCTGATATCGACATCAGTCAGGATATCTGACCGGGACAGACAGATGACCAATACACTGCTTTTGGACGACGCCCCTCACCTTCTCGTTGTCGACGACGACACCCGCATCCGCGATCTCCTCAACCGCTATCTGGTGGAGCAGGGTTTCCGTATCACGGTCGCGGGAGATGCCGCCGAAGCGCGGCGCAAGTTGGAAGGACTGCATTTCGACCTCATCATTCTCGACGTGATGATGCCGGGCGAAACAGGCCTGTCGCTCACCCAGTCGCTTTATGAAAAGAAGACCACCCCGGTCATCCTGCTGACGGCACGGGTCGAGGCGGAGTCGCGCATCGCCGGTCTCGAGGCAGGTGCCGACGATTACCTGTCGAAACCCTTCGATCCGCGCGAACTGGTCCTGCGCATCAACAACATCCTGCGCCGCAGCAGCTCGGCCGATGCACCGAAGATCGAGCAGATCATGTTTGGTCCGTTCACCTTCTCGATCCCGCGCAAGGAACTGCGCAAGGCTGCCGAGACGATCCGCCTGACCGACCGCGAACAGGAAATCATGATGCTGTTTGCCTTGCGCGCCGGCGAAACGATCCCCCGCCACGAACTGATCGGGGACGATACGGATGTCGGCGAGCGCACAATCGACGTGCAGATCAACCGGCTGCGTCGTAAGATCGAAGAAGACCCCGCCAACCCGGTCTATCTCCAGACCGTGCGTGGCATCGGGTACAGGCTGAGTATCGACTGATGCACAAGAGACCGACGACAGGACGATAACGGGCGGCGAATGGCAATTTTCAACACGCTGAAGCGAGAGACCAGCCGGTTGACCCTCCCCGGTTGGCGTCCGTTCACGCGCTGGCTGCGTCGCTGGCTGCCGACGGGCCTCTACACCCGTTCGCTGCTGATCGTCATTCTCCCCATGCTCCTGCTGCAGACAGTCGTCGCCGCGGTGTTCATGGAACGCCACTGGCGCATGGTCACGGAGCGCCTGTCTGAAGGCACCGTTCGCGACATCGCCGCCATTATCGAGATCATCCGCAGTTATCCGCAGGACAGCAACTACAACGAAGTCAGCCGTATCGCCGACAGCTCTCTCGGCCTGACGATTGCAATCGAGGAGAACGGCCAGCTCCCGCCGCCCCGCCAGCGCCCCTTCTTCGCGATCCTCGACAACATCCTTGCCGAACAGTTGAGCAGTCAGATCCGCATGCCGTTCTGGATCGATACGGTAGGCGACAGTCGGCTCGTCGAGATCCGCGTGAAAATGGACGAACGGGTGCTGCGGGTGTTTGCCAGACGCGGCTCTACCTACGCGTCCAACACCCACATCTTCCTGATCTGGATGATCGGCACCGCCTTCGTGCTGGTGGTGATTTCGATCCTGTTCCTGCGCGGCCAGATCCGCCCGATTCTGAGACTTGCCCAGGCGGCGGAAAGTTTCGGCAAGGGACAAAAGACCGAAGGCTTTTCGCCGCGCGGCGCAGACGAGGTAAGGCGCGCAGGCCTTGCCTTCATCCAGATGCGCGAACGGCTCGAACGGCAGATGGAGCAGCGCACCGCGATGCTGGCCGGCATCAGCCACGACCTGCGCACCATCCTCACCCGATTCAAGCTGCAGCTGGCACTTGCCGGCAACAAGCCTGAGCTCGCCGGCATGGAACAGGATGTCGAAGACATGCAGTCCATGCTGGAGGGCTATCTGGCATTTGCCAAGGGCGAGGCCGAGGAGGATTTCGGTACGCTCTATCTCAGCGAGCTTCTCGAGAAATTCCGCGTAAGTTTCAGCCTGCACGGCCAGATCCTCACCTACCACATCGAAGGCGATGACGAGATCGCTGTGAGGCCCAACGCCTTCAACCGCCTGCTTGGAAACCTCGTCTCGAACAGCCAGCGCTACGCAGACAACCTGCATATCGATGCGCGCCACAGCGCCAAGTGGCTGACATTGACCCTCGATGACGACGGCCCGGGCGTTCCTGCGCAATCCCGCGAGGACGTGTTCAAGCCATTCCACAGGCTCGACGAGGCCCGCAATCTCGATGCGTCCGGAACCGGCCTCGGCCTCGCGATCGCCCGCGACATCGCCCGCTCGCATGGCGGCAATGTCACGCTGGACGACAGTCCGAGCGGTGGGTTGAGGGCAATCGTTCGCGTTCCGGCCTGAGCGAAGGCCCGGCAGTCAAAGAGCTCACGTGAGAGTTGGGGAGACTGTTGGCGAAACGGCTAAGGTGTCCGGTGAGGACGCCCTCGCGCCTGATCACATCATCTTCTTGCCGTTTGGAACGCCCTGCTCGACGGCAGCCAGAACGATCGCGCCGTTCTCGTCTTCAAAGCCAAGCGTCAGCACTTCGGAACGGACCGGCCCGATCTGGCGCGGCGGAAAATTGACGACGCCCAGCACCTGGCGTCCGAGCAGCGTTTCAGGCGTATAGTGGACGGTAATCTGCGCCGACGATTTCTTGACGCCGATCTCAGGCCCGAAATCGATCTTCAGCTTGAAGGCCGGCTTGCGGGCTTCCGGAAACGGCTCGACCTCGACGATCGTGCCAACCCGGATATCGACCTTCTCGAAGTCGGCAAAGCTTATCTCGTCAGACATGGCTGCTCAGCGTCCCAGTTCTTCCGCGCGGCTCCGCGCTGCCTCGATTGCCTTGTCGAACAGCGGCTGCATCCCATCGTCTGCCATTAGCACGGAGAGGGCAGCAGCCGTGGTGCCGCCCGGAGACGTCACGTTCTGGCGAAGCCGCGAGGCATCCTCCGTCGATTGATGCAGAAGTTCTCCCGCACCCGACACGGTTTCGCGCGCAAGCCGCATCGCAAGATCGGCAGGAAGACCGGCTTTGCGCCCGGCCTCCGCCATGCATTCGACCAGATAGAAGACATAGGCCGGGCCACTGCCGGAAACGGCGGTGACGGCATCGATATCCGCCTCGCTCGAAACCCATTCCACCGGACCGCTGACCTTTAAAAGCGCATGCACCGCATCGCGCTGGGCGGCCGACACCTTGTCGTTGGCATAGGCACCGGTCACGCCGCGGCCGATCATGGCCGGCGTGTTCGGCATGGCGCGCACCATTGCACCGTCCCCGAGATGGCTCTGCATGGAGGACAGCGTCTTGCCGGCTGCGACCGAGACGACGACTGTCGAAGCGCCGACCACAGGCTTCAGCGGCGGCAGAACGGCATCCATCAGCTGCGGCTTGACCGCGAGAAACAGGATATCTGCCGACGCACCGTCTGGAAGTGCCGTAACATGCGTCGCGCCGGCGTCGGACATCATCGCTCTCATCCCCTCGGACGGCGATGGGTCAACGACGGTGACGGAAGCGGCGGGAACGCCGTTCTTCAACCAGCCGGAAAGCATGGCGCCGCCCATATTGCCGGCACCGACGAGAACGATCGAACCCAGCTGCAACGCCATCAAGCCTCGCCGACCGTCTCGAACAGGACGCAATCCATGGCAGCCTTGGCTTCCATGCCGGACCAGACCACGAACTGGAACGCCTGATAATAGGCCTCGCAGGCATCAAGCGCGCTGGAAAACAGAACCTCGACCTGCTGGTTCGTGGGCTCGGCACCGCCGGCCAGCAGAAGCGACTGGCGGAAGATCACCACGTCTTCCTGACGCCACAGGTCGAAATGCCCCATCAGCGTCTGACCATTCACGTAGGACAGAAGCCGGATGACCTCGTTCACGCGGATATCGGGGATCTTTAGATCGAAGGCACAGGCGAGATGCAGCGCCTCGAACTCCTCCATCCAGGAGAAGGACACGTGGTAGTCCGTCCACCGACCCTCCACGGTCATGGCGATCTCGTCTTCGCCGGACCGTTCGAATGTCCAATCGTTGGAAGCTGCGACGAACTCGATCATGTCCACCGGGTTCGACTGACGCTCAACGTTCAATTCCATGAGGCTCATGCGGCACCTTTTTGACCGGAATGATTGCGAATTCGAGCGGAACGCGCCAACACTTAACCGGAACTACATTTCGATGATCGCTCGTCGCCGCCAGAATAACTGAGTTACCCTGTCTGGAGCTTACCTTCAGCCTCGTCGGTAACCTGTCGGTCACCACCGGAAGCTCACCGGCTCGTTTCGAATCATCGTGTAAAATCAGTGTAGCTAGACGGAGTCCGGCTGCCATCCCCTGAATGCCGATTTCCGTGGATTGAACCCCGAAACCGGTTCGCGCATGAGATCAGAACGGATGGTTAAATGACTCTGGACGCTGGCTTTTTTAAGAGTGTCCACAGGGCTTAATTTTTTGTAAATTCATGGGGATTTGGCGAGGCAAAACAGACGCCTGACTGTGCCGATTAGACGCGATGACGCTCAATCGCGAATAGGCTGGGAAAGATCGCCGCGCAGGCTTTTGGCGCTGGACTTTGACGGCGATCTCAAACGGAGATTGCGAATCCCCTGAGGGGCCACAGTTTATGGCCCGATCTGAAGTGGCCTACTGACCTGAATGGCCCTGATCATGGCTCTGGCTCTGGCCGAATTTTGCCTCCAGCGCATCGAGACGGGCCTTTAGCGCAACATTCTCGTCGCGGGCGCGGGCAGCCATCTCGCGAACGGCTTCGAATTCCTCCCGCTTGACCAGATCCATGTTGTTAAGGAACCGTTCCGCCTGGGCATGGAAAGCCGTCTCCACTTCCTTGCGCACACCCTGTGCAGCGCCGGCAGCGTCCGTCATCAGCCGTGCGAAATCGTCGAATATGCGGTTCGTTCCGGTCGACATAAGGTTCCGTCTCCTTGCCATCGGCAGCGATATCGGCCCGATATCGGCCTGTGTTTGTCCTATGGGATCTGAAGTAGGGCTTGGGTCGCCGCGTTGCAAGCGTCATCCACTGTTGCGCGCGTCTCAGAATGAGATTCATCTTGACCGGCGATGTCCCCAAGTCCATCTTTTCACACGACTGTGAGTAAGCGAGACACCTGTAATTTGTACGAAGCGCTTCATTTTTTTGCTCTCATGCCATTTCCCGAGATAAATCCGGTCGCGTTCTCCTTGGGGCCGCTTGCGGTACACTGGTATGGCCTTGCCTATGTTGCCGGTATCATGCTGGGCTGGCTTTACGCCCGCAAGCTGACCGCAAACGCGTCACTGTGGCCCAACGGTCAGGCCCCGATGACCGCGGTCCATCTCGACGACTTCCTCGTCTGGATCGCGGCAGGCGTCGTGCTCGGCGGCCGCATCGGCTACATCCTGTTTTACGATCTCGGCCCGATCCTGGAAAACCCGATCCGCGCGATCGAGATCTGGAACGGCGGCATGTCCTTCCACGGCGGTTTCCTCGGCGCGACGATCGCGATGATCGTGTTTGCCCGCCGCCATGCCATTCCCGTCTGGAGCATGTTCGACATCGTCGCCGCCGTCGTGCCGTTCGGCCTGCTGTTCGGCCGCATTGCGAACTTCGTCAACGGCGAACTCTGGGGACGGTTGAGCGATGCACCATGGGCTGTCGTCTTCCCGACCGGTGGCCCGTTCGCCCGCCATCCGAGCCAACTCTATGAAGCAGGCCTGGAAGGCATCATCCTGCTTCTGGTGCTGGCACTCCTGATCTATCGTTTCAAGGCCCTTCGTGTACCCGGCACCATCTGCGGCGCGTTCGTCCTCGGCTACGGGCTCTGCCGAATTTTTGTCGAGTTCTTCCGCGAACCGGATGTGCAGCTCGGCTATTTGCTCGGCACCAATTGGCTAACGATGGGCATGGTGCTATCACTACCGATGGTTGCTGTTGGCATCTGGGCGATCACGCGGGCTCGCGTCGCCTCCGCGGCGAAAGTGTGAGGCACCCGTGAACAGCCCAGAAGTAACCACGCCCCTTGCCGAAAAGATCAAGACGCTGATCCGCGCCAGCGGACCGATCAGCGTCACCGACTATTTCGCGCTCTGCCTCGCCGATCCGGAATTCGGCTACTACCGCACCCGCGAACCTTTCGGCCGGCATGGTGATTTCGTCACCGCGCCGGAGATCAGCCAACTGTTCGGCGAAATGGTCGGCATCTTCATGGTCCATGCCTGGCAGCGCCAGGGTAGCCCGGGCGATGTGCGCCTGGTCGAGATCGGTCCCGGCCGCGGCACGATGATGTCCGACATGCTGCGCGTCATCCAGCGCATCGCACCATCCCTGATGGACGGCCTGCGTGTCCATCTGGTGGAAACCAGCGAACGCCTTCGCGGCGTTCAGCGCGTGACGCTCGAGGCCTATTCGACCAAGATTTCCTGGCACGACAGTTTCGAAGACGTGCCGGAAGGGTTCACCCTGATCGCCGCCAACGAACTGTTCGACGCGATCCCGATCCGCCAGTTCGTGCGGACCCCGACCGGTTTTCGCGAAAGGCTCGTAGGCCTCGGCCCGGAGGACGAGCTGTCCTTCGTCGCCGGCATCGCCACGCTCGATCCGGTCCTCCTGCCGGCCCCCGTCGCTTCCATCCCGGAAGGCACGATCTTCGAATTCGCCCCTGCCCGCCAGGCCGTCATGCAGACGCTCTGCGAAAGGCTAAGGCATTTCGGCGGCAGTGCGCTCGTCATCGACTACGGCCATATGGTCACCAGTTTCGGCGATACGCTGCAGGCCGTAAAGAACCACGACTATGACCCGCCGCTTGCCAGCCCCGGCGAGGCAGATCTGACCAGCCATGTCGATTTCGAAGATCTCGCCAAGGTCGCCTTGGCGTCCGGCATTCATCTGAACGGCGGCCTCCATCAGGGCGAGTTCCTCTATGGCCTCGGCCTTGCCGAACGGGCTTCAGCCCTTGCGCGCGACAAGGAACCGTCCGAACAGCGGCTGATTGCTGCCGCGGTCGATCGTCTTGCCGGCGAAGGTGCGGGCAAGATGGGCGAGCTTTTCAAGGTCATCGCCGTCTCGGGCTCCGCGGTCAATCTGATGCCCTTCCGTCCGGTCGACTGAAAGAGCACGTCCGGGCGGATTGACACACGCTATCGGCTTGCGCCAATCTCGCGCCCAATCGAAGCAGCGAGTGCCGCCGACGGTGCATCACGCAAAAACCAACAAAATCAGCAGGGTGGATAAACCGATGCCGGAGAACGCCTCGCCGACGCCGATCGAAAGCGCAGTCTTGAACGCAGCAGCCGGCGCCAAAATCCGCCACGGCTTCTTCACGCGAAAGGGCGGCGTGTCGGACGGAATCTACGCCGGTCTCAATGTCGGTGTCGGGTCGAAAGACGATCAGACGCTCGTTCTCGAAAACCGCCGGCGGGTTGCGGCCTGGTTCGATCTGCCGCTCGAAAAGCTCGCAACCGTCCATCAGGTCCATTCGCCTGATGTGGTCGTGGTCGATGCCGCCTATTCAGGCGAGCGCCCGCAGGTCGATGCGATGGTCGCGGCCACGCCGGGCGTCGTGATCGGCGTCCTGTCTGCCGATTGCGGCCCCATCCTGTTTGCCGATGGCGACAATGGCGTGATCGGCGCGGCTCACGCCGGCTGGAAGGGCGCGCTGACAGGCGTGCTCGAAAACACGATCGACGCGATGGTGTCGCTCGGCGCTGAAAGGGAAAAGATCGTGGCCGTTCTCGGACCCTCGATCGGCCCTGACAGCTACGAGGTCGGCCCGGAATTCGTGGAACGCTTCCTCGGCGTGAACCCCGAATACGCAGCCTTCTTCACACCGTCTCCAAAGCCACAGCATTCTATGTTCGATCTGCCCGCTCTCACCATGTCGCGGCTGAAGGCGGCAGGCGTCACCGCTGAGAACCTCGGCCTCGACACCTACCCGGATCGGGAACGCTTCTTTTCCTATCGCCGCACGACGCATGACCAAGAGCCGGATTACGGCCGCCAGATTTCAGCCATCGCGCTTCAGCAATAAAAGTTCGGGAGGACTACCATGGCTCTGCACTTCGACAGATCGGAATATGCCGATCGTCTCGCCCGCCTGACGACGAAGATGGCCGAGGAAAAGCTCGATGCCATCCTGCTGTTTGCGCAGGAAAGCATGTACTGGCTGACCGGCTACGACACGTTCGGCTACTGCTTCTTCCAGACGCTGGTCGTGAAGGCCGATGGCTCGATGACGCTGCTCACGCGCTCTGCCGACCTTCGCCAGGCCCGCCAGACCTCGATCATCGAAAACATCGTGGTCTGGGTCGACCGGGTGAATGCCGATCCGACGCTGGATCTCAAGAACCTCTTGAGCGAACTCGATCTGCTCGGCGCAAAGATCGGCGTCGAATACGACACGCATGGCATGACCGGCCGCATCGCGCGCCTGCTCGACAACCAGCTCACCAATTTCGGCCAGCTCAGTGACGCATCCTATCTGGTCAGCCGCCTGCGCCTCGTCAAAAGCGCGGCCGAGATCGCTCATGTGCAACGCGCCGCCGAACTGGCCGATGATGCGCTCGACGCCGCTCTGCCGCTGATCAAGGCCGGCGGCGACGAGGCCGATATCCTCGCGGCGATGCAGGGCGCGGTGTTTTCCGGCGGTGGCGATTATCCCGCCAACGAATTCATCATCGGGTCCGGCGAGGATGCGCTTCTGTGCCGTTACAAGGCCGGTCGCCGCAAGCTCGATGCCACCGACCAGCTGACGCTCGAATGGGCCGGCACGGCCGCCCACTATCACGTCGCGATGATGCGCACCGCGCTCGTCGGCGAGCCATCGCCGCGCCACAAGGAACTCTACAAGGCCTGCCTCGAGACGATCCGGGCGATAGAGGAGGTTCTGTCTCCAGGTCATACATTCGGGGACGTGTTCGATACCCATGCCAGGATCCTCGACGAACGCGGCCTCTCCCGTCACCGGCTGAATGCCTGCGGCTATTCGCTGGGCGCCCGCTTCTCGCCGTCGTGGATGGAGCACCAGATGTTCCACTTCGGCAATCCGCAGGAGATCCTGCCCGGCATGACGCTGTTCGTGCACATGATCATCATGGACAGCGACAGCGGCGCGGCCATGACGCTCGGCCAGACCTATCTGACGACGGAAGGCGCTCCCCAGCCGCTTTCACGCCATGGTCTCGACCTTATCCAGGGCTGAGAAGCCCGCGATCATTGACAGGCCGGAAAATCCGACCTTAGCTTGTCGCGGGATGGGAACCGGCAAAGGGGCGAACGCATGCGGCTTATCGGAAAACTGCTTTCCGCCTGCATCGTTGCGCTGACCGTCTCCGGCTGCAACACCAGCGAGGCGCTGACGCCGCGCGCCGAGATCGGCGGCGGCAGTCGCGCATCGACACCGGTCACCCAGGCCGATACGGAACGCATGGCCCGATCCCCAAGGCCCGAGACCTACAGCAATCAGACCTACAGAAACGACACCTACCAGCCGCGCCCGCAAAATACGCTGGAGGCGCAGGCCCAGGCGATGCAGTCTGGCAACCAGACCTCGCCCGCCTCTTCAGGCCCACCGCCCGACTGGCAGGGCCAAAGCCAGGCTGAAGCCCAGTCTACCGCTGTAGCGCCCCAGCAGGAGGCTTCCCTGCCCGCCGCCGCAGGCAACACCATCCGCTTCCTGCCGATCATCGGTGCCCCCGTACAGGCCGTGACGCCGCTGTCGCGAAGGCTTGGCGCCGAGGCGCGCGCCGCCGGGCTGACGATCCGTCCCTCCAGCGATACGGGTACCGAGCAGATCCTCAAGGGCTATTTCTCGGCCTTCAGCGATGGCGAAAAGATCACCATCGTCTACGTCTGGGATGTTCTCGACAATACCGGCTCCAGACTTCACCGCATGCAGGGGCAGGAAAATGTGCCCGGCAGCGGCCAGGATCCATGGGCCGCAGTGCCCTCCTCAACCATGGAACTCATCGCCGCAAAGACGATCCAGGACTATATGAGCTGGCGGCAATCGCATGGCGGTTAGGTAACCATGATGTGACACGGTCACTGTTTCTTCGCAAAAAACGGTGGCCTGAGGGAAAACGCTATTGCATTCGAAGGTGGCGCCGGTAAAAGGCCGCCATCCAGCTTCAATACAGGCGGACCGCAATGAAGGTTTTCGCAGGCAATTCGAACCGGCATCTGGCCGACGCGATCTGCAGCTATCTTAATGTACCAGTCGGAAAAGCCTCGGTAAGGCGATTTGCAGACCAGGAAATCTTCGTTGAAATACAGGAGAATGTCCGTGGGGAAGACGTGTTCGTCATCCAGTCCACGTCGTTTCCGACCAACGATCACCTGATGGAACTGCTGATCATGATCGATGCGTTCCGGCGGTCTTCCGCCAAGCGCATCACGGCTGTGCTTCCCTATTTCGGCTATGCCCGCCAGGACCGCAAGGCCGGGCCGCGCACGCCGATCTCGGCCAAGCTCGTCGCCAACCTCATCACCGAGGCCGGCGCCAACCGTGTCATGACGCTCGATCTGCACGCAGACCAGATCCAGGGCTTCTTCGATATCCCGACCGACAACCTCTACGCCGTGCCGATTCTTGCGCGCGACGTGAAGGAACACTACGACCTCAACAACGTCATGGTGGTCTCGCCGGATGTCGGCGGCGTGGTTCGCGCCCGTGCGCTTGCCAAGCGCCTCGGCTGCCAGCTCGCCATCGTCGACAAGCGGCGTGAACGCGCAGGCGAGTCGGAAGTCATGAACGTCATCGGTGACGTGACCGGCAAGGACTGTCTGCTGATCGACGATATCGTCGATTCCGGCGGCACGCTCTGCAACGCAGCCGAGGCGCTTCTGAAGAACGGCGCCACAAGCGTCACCGCCTACATCACCCACGGCGTGCTGTCGGGCGGTGCCGTTGCCCGCATCGCGGCGTCCAAGCTCAAGGAACTGGTGATCACGGATTCGATCCAGCCGACGACATCCGTTCAGTCGGCGCACAATATCCGCGTCATCACCACGGCAAACCTTCTCGGCGAGGCGATCAACCGTACCGCCATGGAAGAGTCCGTCTCGAGCCTGTTCGACTAGGATTGACGCATGACCGTGGGACGGGCTTTGCAGCAAAAACGCTGCGGCCCCTGTCCCACGGCTATGTAAGTCTGATAGAGGTCTGCCATCCATCTGCAGAGGGAGGACCTATCGCGATGTCGATCCTACGAAACAAGCCGAAATGGCTTGCACTTTTCATCCTGGCTCCAATGCTTTCCGCCTGCGTCGACGCAGGTCCAGGCCCCGGCTATCCGCCGGAACGTCCCGCCCCCGGCTGGAGCCGGCCCGATCGCCCCGATCCCCGTCCAGATTGGGATCGCCCATCCAGACCCGATCGCCCGGATCGTCCATCAAGGCCTGACCGCCCGGATTGGGATCGCCCCTCGAGGCCGGATCGTCCCGGCAGACCTGACCGTCCTGAAAATGGCGGCGGCATGTGCACCCGCGAATATCGCCCGGTCTGCGGCCAGCGTGGCGGTCGGCTCCAGACATTCCCGAATGCCTGCGAAGCCCGCAATGCCGGCTTCGGCGCGGTCTCTCCGGGCGAATGCCGCCGCTGATCGCGACGTGAGTTGAACGCCAAGAATATAAACGCCGGGATTTTCATCCCGGCGTTTTGCATTCGCGGCGTCTGTTGACTATGTAGGCGCGGTACCCAAGGAGTTCCGCATGGCCGCCCGCGACCGCTATTCCCGAAAACTCGAATGCTCGCAGTGCGGACATGCCGGTTATGCCGAAGTCTCCGAGTCCGACGACAAGCGCGCCAGCAATCGCGATTTTCGCATCGACGAACTCCCGAAAGGTTTTCAGACCGAGTTCGCCTCGAAAGATCCGCGCAAATACATGCTGCGCTGTAGCGACTGCGGCCACAAATTCCGGTTCGAGCAGAAAACGGCCTACGCCCCCGGCGGCGAACCTCGACGCTAGGTCAAACGTTTCCGCGATCTTCAGGCAGCGTTCTGGTTGGCCGAGCCCATCTCTGACCCAGACTGCGGGTTCGGCTGATCTTCCATCGGCATCGGCCGACCGAGAAGATAGCCCTGCACTTCGTGGCATCCTTCCCGCCGCAGAATGTCGAGCTGGTTCACCGTCTCGACACCCTCCGCGAGAACCGGGATCTGCAGGCCCTGCCCCAAAGCCAGAATTGCTCGCACCATGGCCGTTGCCTGCTCGCTGCGGTCCACTTCGGTCAGGAAGCTCCGGTCGAGCTTGATCTTGTCGAACGGGAAGGAGCGCAGCGTCTCCAGCGACGAATAGCCGGTCCCGAAATCGTCGATCGCAATCGATACGCCCAGCGCCTTGATGGAGCGAAGCGCATTCATCGCCCGCTGCTTGTCGCTGATGATCGAGCTTTCGGTGATTTCAAGCTCGAGACGGCTTGGTTTCAGACCGGTTTCCAGAAGCACGGTATGGACCAGCGCCGGCATGTCGGCATGGGCGATCTGCACCGGCGACAGATTGACCGCAACCTTGTAGTCATTCGGCCAGTTCGCCGCCTCCCGGCATGCTTCGCGCAGAACCCACGCGCCGATCGGCAGGATGGCGCCACACTCCTCGGCAACCCCGATGAAATCGGCCGGCGAGACATTGCCCCGCTCCGGATGGCTCCAGCGCAGCAGGACCTCGTAACCGGTGATCTCATCGGTCGCGACCGATTTCTGCACCTGGTAGTGCAGCCTGAGCTGATCCTGCTCGATCGCCGTCCACAGATCCTCGGCCATCTTGGTGCGGTCGCGGGCGGCCTCGTCCATCTCGATGTCGTAGAAGCAGATGTCGCGCGAGAGCGATCCCTTGGCGCGGTACATGGCCAGGTCCGCGTTCGCGATCAGCGCATCGGGGGATGCACCGTCATGCGGGTAGAGCGCAACACCCATGCTTGCGCCGGGACTGAGACGATGCACCTCGATCTGGATCGGCTGCCCGAACGCATCCGACAATCGGTCCAGGAACTCGGACACTTCGGCCAAATCCCCGTAGCGCTTCACGGCCACGAATTCGTCGCCGCCGAACCGGGCAAACATCTCGTGCGGCCGCACGATCGAATTCATCCGCTCGGCAATTTCCTTGAGCACGGCATCGCCGGCCGCGTGCCCGAACTGATCGTTGATCTGCTTGAACTTGTTGAGATCGATGCCGACGACCGCAACATGCCCGCCCTCGCTCTCCGCGTTACGCACCTCGGCTTCGAGATATTCCATAAGGGCCGGACGGTTCGGAAGCTGCGTCAGGCTGTCATGCTTCGCCATGAAGGCGATCTTTTCCTCCGACCGTATCCGCTCGCTGATATCCTCGAATGTCGAAACCCAGCCGCCCTGATCGAGATAGCTGAAATCGATCCGGATCGTCCGATCGTCGCTCAGTCGGTGTAGAAGGGCTTCCTGCCTGGAATTGATGGCTGCGATGTTGCGCTCATAATGCTGTTCTGCCCGTGCTTCCGCCTCCGCCGCGTCGGCAAACGAGGTCCTGTAGCCAAGAGCCACGATCTCGCGGTATGTCATACCCGGCTTCAGAGCGCCTTCCTCAAACCGAAAAATCTGGCCGTAGCGCCGGTTCGTCAGCACCAACCGCTGCTCGCGATCGAACAGGCAGATCCCCTGCGCCATGTTCTCAAGCGCCAGATCCAGGTTCTGCGTCACGGAGGCGATCCGGTCGGTGTCCTGTCTCTGACGGGTGATGTCGCGCGTGATCTTGGCGTAGCCGGCAAGCACGCCATCGTCGTCGAGGACGGGCTGGATCACCACATGTGCCCAGAACCAGCTCCCATCCTTGCGGTAGCGCCGGCCTTCCGCCTCGAACAGACCGGTTGTGCGCGCTGTTGCGAGCGCCTGTTCCGGCAGACCCCGGGCTTGTTCTTCAGCCGAATAGAAACGTGCAAAATGCTGACCAATGATCTCGTCGGCGCTGTACCCCTTGGCACGCTCTGCCCCTGCATTCCAGCTGGAGACGGCGCCCTCGGGTGAAAGCATGTAGATCGCGTAGTCGGTCACCCCGCGCACGAGCATCTGGAAATTGGCTTCGCTGGCCTTCGAGGACCGCGCCGCACGCCCGGTGATGGTGGCAACGGCCAGGCCCGACCCGATCAGCGACAGCGAGACGGCAATGATCGTTGCCAGCATCAGCGGCTTCGACAGCATCCCGTCTTCAGGCAGGATCCCGAAACCCGGGACAAGCGTTGCCGCGCCCATCGCGATGAAATGCATAAAGACGATGCCGAGCGACAGGAGACCTGCAGCAAGAATGTTGTTTGCAAGGCCTCCCTTCAGGATCATGAGGAAGGCTGTCGTCGACATGACGATCGCGGTGACGATGGCAGCGATGACGAGCGGCTGCGACCAGACGATCAGGCCGCCGAACTCGATCGCCGCCATGCCGGTAAAATGCATGCAGGAAACGCCGGTACCGAATACCAGGCCAGCGGCCACAGCGCCGGATTTGCCGGTAAACAGCACGGCAAGCAGTCCCGCCGCAAATGTCGCGAGAAATGCAATACCAAGCGACAGCAGCGTCAATGACAGATTGAATGTGAAGAGCTGGCCCGGATCGTAGGCGAGCATGGCGACGAAATGTGTTGCCCAGATCCCGAAGCCCCCTGCTCCGCCGGAGACGATCACCCAGCCGTAGCGGCTGCGGTCGTTTGCCTGTCGTGCCCGGGCGGCAAAAACCACGGTTCCCGCATTCGCAATGAAGCAGAGCGCCCCCGCCACGACGACGAGGAAGAGATTGTGCTCATAGGCCAGACAGGACAGAACGGCGTACATGTTAGATCTTGGTCTCCGGAGTTAACACCGTCTTGACCCTCACAATTTAACAAATTCGGTCGCCCGGACCTCGCATTTATCGAATCTCGCTAATTTCGAATGAACGTCATTAATGGATGGCAAAACGGCACATACCGGAAGTTTCATATTGGCCACGCGGGTATCTGGCGGTAGGTAACGACGACGACCGGTTCGCAGAGCCAACCACGCCGCAGATCCCTTGCGTCTCCTGCCCTGATAGACTATAGGGACCCCGTCCGCGTAGACACCCTTGGAGGCAACGCGGATGGAGAGCGTCGGACGATGCCCTCCGGTTTGACGCGGCACTGTCCGCGAAGAACTCTCCAAACAACCTCGAAAGGAATTGCCATGAGCAAGGAAACTTACGTGCTCAAGGCCGAGGCGCGCGAACGGGTCGGTAAGGGGTCCTCCCGTGAACTTCGCCGCAACGGTTTTATCCCTGCAGTCATCTATGGTGACAAGCAGGCTCCTCTGTCGATCGTGCTCAACACGAACGAAGTCACGAAGCGCATTCACGCTGGCGGTTTCATGACCACCATCGCGACGATCGAATTCGACGGCAAGAAGATCCAGGTCCTCCCGAAGGACTACCAGCTGGATCCGGTCCGCGACTTCACCATGCATGTCGACTTCCTGCGCGTTTCGGCCAAGACTGAAGTCAACGTCGAAGTACCGGTACACTTCGAAAACGAAGACAAGTCGGCCATCAAGCAGGGCGCCGTTCTGAACATCGTCCGTCACACGGTCGAGTTCCATTGCCCGGCCGACCAGATCCCGGAATTCATCACGGTTGATCTGACCGACGCCAAGATCGGCGACAGCCTCCACATCTCGGCCGTTAAGCTGCCGAAGGGCGTGACACCTGTCATCACCGACCGCGACTTCACCATCGCGACGATCGTTGCACCTGCTGCAGGCGTCGAAGAAGAAGAAGCGACTGAGACTGCGGCTCCTGAAGCCGAATAAGACATTTTCGTCTTGTCTTTCTGAGAGCCCGCCTTCCAACGAAGGCGGGCTTTTACGTTTTCCGGTCAGGATTACGTAACCCTCTTTAAGATCCGCTTCGCTTTACTCTTCCCGGCTTCAGTAAAGCTTAATCAATGGCTGGAATTATCCGGCCAATTACTGTGTTGGGGAACACGCAGTCGGCGGCTAACACCGACTACAAGCAGGCGGGGAATACGGGTGGCTCATTCCGTTGAGAGTCGGTTCATAGCCATTATTTCGGGCGCGCTTCTGGCCGTCGTCGTGCCGTTGTTCACGCTGCTTTTGGCGTTGTCATCGCAGCAGGCGGTTCGGGCGCTCGAAGAGCATGTCGACATCGTTCTGGCGACGAACTCGCAGGCGCTTGCCAAGCCCCTCTGGGATCTCGATACCGAAAGCGTTCACCAGATCGCCGTCGCCATGGTGAAAGATCCGACCATCTACGCGGTTCGCGTCACCGACACGACGGGCAAACTGAATATATCGGAAGTCACGCCGCAAGAGATATCCCTGAGCGACCTGACGATCCGCTCACAGCCCATCACCTACATGTCGAACTACGGCGCTCGCGTTGTCGGTAAGGTCAGCGTCAGCATCCCGACAATCGGCTGGTTCTCGAAGCTTCACGAATTCGAGTTCGCCTTCATCTCGATCTTCATCATCGCCATCCTGACCGTGTTCGGCGCCGCCATTCTCGGCAACCGCGTGATGGTGATCAAACCTCTTCTGCGTTTGACCGCCGCAATCGAAGCGACCCGTCGCCTCGGTTCTCGTCACCATGTCGACTGGCGCTCCACCGATGAAATGGGACGACTGGCCAAGAGCTTCAACGAGATGCAGACCCTTCTCGAACACGAGGAGCGCGAGCTGAAGCTGGCACATCGCAAGACGACGCAGACCTACAATCTCACGCCGGCCATGCTGTTTTCGCTCGACGCCGACGACAGGATAGCCGCCGTCAGCGACTACTGGCTCGTTGCGACCGGGTACAGCCGATCTGACATATTGAACCTGCCCTTCTGCGAACTGGTGATGCCGGAAGACCGCAGCCTCTACCACAACAGGAAATCGCAGGTGCAATCGCGCGGACCGGCGTTCGAAGTCACCGTGCGCTTCATCTGTCAGTCCGGCAAGACGATGAACGTCCTTATCGCCGAGACCGAACTCGGTTCCGCGGGCGACGGCGAGACCGGCTCGCTGAGCGTGATGACCGACGTCACCGAGCTCAAGCAGTCAGAAATCCGCAACTATCAGCAGGCCATTTCCGACCACCTGACCGGTCTTCTCAACCGTCAGGGGTTCGAGGCGGCGCTTGAGCAGAAAATCATCGAGGCGGATCGCAACGGAACCGACATCGCCTGTCTGTTCGTTGATCTCGATCGGTTCAAATCGATCAACGACAATCTCGGTCATGCGGCCGGCGATCTCGTGCTTGGCCAGTTCGTCGAGCGGATGCTGCCGCTTTTGGGCGACCACGACGCGGCATCGCGCCTGGGCGGCGACGAGTTTGCCATTCTTCTGTGTGGCGAGGGGTCGGAACGGCGCGGCACCGAGCTGTGCCAGAGAATCGTCGAGTTCTTTGACGTTCCATTCCGCATCGAGACCAACAGTGTGCGCCTTAGCGCCAGTATCGGCCTTGCCTTCTACCCTGCTCATGCCGCAAGCGGCGCCGAGCTTTTGCAGAAGTCGGATCTGGCCATGTATGCCCGCAAGCGCGACGGCAAGAACGGTGCGCAGGTCTATAATTCGGCCATCCTCGACAAGACGCGGGAACGTGCCGAAATCGAAACCGACATCGAAGCAGCGCTTGCCGCCAACTGGTTCGAAGCGCATCTCCAGCCGATCGTGGATATCAGGACCGGCGCCTGCAACGGCTTTGAAGCGCTCATGCGCATGCGCCATCCGCGCAAGGGGCTTGTCCCTCCGGGCGCAATCGTCAGCGTCGCCGAGGAAACCGGTACGATCGGCCAGATCGGCAATCTCATCCTTGAGGACGCCGTCGCCAATCTTGCCCGCATCTCCCGGATACCGGGCATGTCTGACACCTATGTCGCCGTCAACGTATCGCCGCTGCAATTCGATGCGAGCCTTCCCGTCAAGCTGTCAACCTTGCTCGGCCGCTACGCAATCCGCCCGTCCCGACTGGTCATCGAGATCACGGAGGCCGTGCTGATGCATGACAATCCGGAAATCCGCAGGCTGCTCGACGAGATCCGCAACATCGGTTGCCGCATCGCGCTTGACGACTTCGGAACCGGCTATTCCTCGCTCAGCTATCTCAGCCGTTTCCCGGTCGATATCGTCAAGATCGACCAATCCTTTATCCGGTCTCTCAACAATGGCGATGATGATATCGATCGTCGAAACAAGATGCTGATCGAAGGCATTGCCGCGATCTCGCACAAGATGAACTGCCATGTCGTCGCCGAAGGCGTCGAAACCGAATATCAGCGTTCGACACTCATCGACATGGGCATCGAATACGCTCAGGGTTACTACTTCGCACGACCGCAAGCGATCGGCGATGTCCTTACGATGTTGAACGCCGACCGAAGCGGCGACCGAATTGATTCTATTGCAAGCTGAAATCCCGGCCCTCGATGTGGAGCAGCAGATGTCCTCGATCAGGTGTGGCATGACAAGCGCAGCACTCGTCGTGCTTGCTCTCGCTGCAACAATCGGACCGTGGTCTTGCCTGCAGGCGCACGCCGCAGACAGGCTCAAGCTCAAGACAGAGCCCTATGCACCCTTCAGCTACCGTGATCAGAACGGTCGCTATGGCGGCGCAGGCATAGACCAGATCGATGTCATCATGCGGCAAGCGCAGATACCCTATGACGTTGAAATGATCCCTTGGGCGCGCGCCATCGCGCTCGCCGAGACCGAGCCGATGACCTGCGCCTTCTCGGCAGCGCAGACAGCGGACCGCAAGCCGCGGTTCAAATGGGTCATGACGATCTCCGTGAACCATACGATCCTGGTCAAGCGGGCGGGCTCGTCGATCCACGCCACGACGCTCGATGAGGCGAAGAGCTTTCTGATCGGAACCCATCGGCTCGACTTTACCGAGGACCTTTTGAAATCGATGGGATTTGCGAACCTCGATCTCAGCGCCGATTTCGACACGTCGCTGCGCAAGCTCGTCCGGGGCCGGATCGACATGATGCCCATGTCGGAAGGCGTCTATCAGAGGCTGAAGAACAATGGCACCGACGTCGAGAGGGTGGTTCCCCTCTCCGAGGAGAAGCTCGGCATTGCCTGTCAGAAAACAGTCCCGGACGCCTTGATCGCTAAAATGCAGTCCGCACTCGACAGCATGATCCGCGATGGCCGCCAGGACACGATCTACCGGCGTTACGGCCTCAAGGCCGAACACTGAGCAAGCGATCAGCGGTGCCAATCAGTCGGCAGGGACGAAACCGGGTTGACTTCCGTTCCGTTTCGGGGTGGTGAGACCACATCCTGTACGAAAATTCGGACGCACTTCATGTTGATCATTGCGGGTCTCGGCAATCCCGGCAGCAAGTACTCCGGCAATCGCCACAATATCGGCTTCATGGCGCTCGACGCCATCCAGCGGCGGCCGGGCTTTTCGCCATGGGCAAAGAAGTTCAAGGCCCTCATTTCCGAAGGCGAGCTCGCCGGCGACAAGGTTCTGCTGATCAAGCCGCAGACCTACATGAACCTGTCGGGCGAAGCGGTCGGCGAAGCCATGCGCTTCTACAAGCTCGGGCCTGAAAATATCATCGCGATCTACGATGAGCTGGATCTTGCGCCCGGCAAGGCGCGCATCAAGACGGCCGGCGGACATGGCGGTCACAACGGCATCAAGTCGCTCGACGCCCATTGTGGCAAGGATTACCGCCGCCTGCGGCTCGGCATCGGCCATCCCGGCGCCAAGGAATTCGTCAACAACCACGTGCTCGGCGATTTCGACAAGCTGGATCAGGCCTGGTTGCCGCAGCTTCTCGATGCGCTCGCCGACAATGCCGAAATGCTGGTGAAGGGCGAGGATTCGCAGCTGATGAACAAGCTCGCCCTTGCCGTCGGCAGCCAGCCGGACGAGGACGAAAAGCCGAAGCCCACCCCGAAGGCGCCAAAACCAGCGGGCAAGAGCCATATCCACCAGGCGCGCGGCGGCATGAAACCGAACATCCCGGCCACCGGCCCGATGGCCGACATGCTGAAGAAACTGTTCGGCGACAAGGACAAGTAAGATGACACCAGATATGACCGCTCTCACGACCGAACTCGTCACGCTGCGCGATTACTGGCGCTATGCAATCTCGCGCTTCAACGCCGCCAATCTTTCCTTTGGCCACGGCACCACGACTGCCGGCGACGACGCGGCCTTTCTGCTGCTCGATACGCTCGACCTGCCGATCGACGCGCTCGATCCCTTCCTCGACGCCCGCCTCCTGCCGGCCGAGCGCAGGCTTCTCGCAGAGCGTATCGAGGCCCGCGTCACGACCCGCAAACCCTCCGCATATCTCACCGGCCGCGCCTATATCCAGGGCGTCCGGTTTCTGGTTGACGAGCGGGTCATCGTGCCACGCTCGCATATCGGCGAGATCCTGTTTCGCGAATATCTCGGTCCGAACGGATCGTCCTTCCTGCCCGACCAGATGATGGTCGAGAGCGCTGTGGACATCTGCACCGGCTCCGGCTGCCTTGCGGTGCTGGCCGCCAAATTCTTCCCCAACGCCGCCGTCGATGCGGTGGATCTGTCGGCCGACGCGCTGGAAGTGGCAAAGCTGAACCTTAGGGAACACGAGGTCGAACAGCAGGTGAGCCTGCATCAGGGCGATCTCTTCCAGCCGCTTGCAGGCCGGAAATACGACCTGATCATCACCAACCCGCCCTATGTCGATCACGACGCGATGGATGGCTTCCCGGCGGAATTCCGTGCCGAGCCGTCGATGGCGTTCGATGGTGGCGTGGATGGTCTGGATCTGGTGCGGACATTGCTGGCGGAAGCCGCAAACCACCTCAATCCCGAAGGCGGCATGATCTGCGAGATCGGCTCCGGCCGTGAAATTCTCGAGGAAGAGTATCCCGCGCTCGACTTCGTCTGGCTGGAAACCGAAGAATCGCAAGACGCAGTGTTCTGGATCTCCGCCGAAGCACTCGGCGTCACCGCTTCCTGAGCCGACGACCGGCTATTCTTCAGGCTCGGTCGTGAACATCAGCGGAAAACCGGCTTCCTTGGCGAGATCGATCGCCTCGGTGGCCTTGGTCTCTGCAATATCCTTGGTGCAGACAACCACGACCGCCACACCCATCTGGTGGGCGGTCATCATCACCCGCCGGCCCGTATCCTCGCTCATCCGGAACACGGCTTTCAGAACCATGGTCACGAATTCGCGTGGCGTATAATCGTCGTTGACGAGCATAACCTTGTAGAGCTTCGGCCGCTCCAGCTTGGGCTTTGTCGTCGTCTTCGGCGAAAGGGTGGTGTCTCCGGCCATCCGCATCTCCTGATGACGTTCGCCATGCTCAAACAGCAATAGTTGTATGCTGGCTATATCGCACCGACGGATCGGAAATTCAAGCAACTGCGGTGATTTGCCCGATTGGGACCGGTGGGTCTGATTTGCGTTTGCATCGCAAGCCGACGTCTCGTTTCCGAATTCTGTTTTGCGTCGTTACCAGCGTCCCGCCGCCTCCCCCAAGCCGCCAACCCTTGACCGCCCGGCCTGTTTCCCCCATAGCCACGGCAACGAACAATTCTAGTCAGACGGGGTCCGTCCCATGGGTTTCAAATGCGGTATCGTCGGCCTGCCGAATGTCGGCAAGTCCACGCTCTTTAACGCTCTCACCAAGACTGCGGCGGCGCAGGCTGCCAACTATCCGTTCTGCACGATCGAGCCGAACACGGGCGAAGTCGCGGTTCCGGATCCGCGCATGCAGCAGCTGGCAACCATCGCCGGCTCCAAGGAAATCATTCCAACCCGTATCTCCTTCGTCGATATCGCCGGCCTCGTGCGCGGTGCCTCGAAGGGTGAAGGTCTCGGCAACAAGTTCCTCGCCAATATCCGCGAAGTCGATGCTGTCGTGCACGTGCTACGCTGCTTCGAAGACGACGACATTACCCATGTCGAAGGCCGCATCAATCCGGTCGGCGATGCCGAGACGATCGAGACCGAGCTCATGCTCGCCGACCTCGAAAGCCTGGAGCGCCGCGTCGAACAGACCCGCAAGCGCGCCAAGACCAACGACAAGGAATCCGTCGCCCAGCTGCCGGTCATGGAAGCCGTCATCAAGCTTCTCAACGACGGAAAGCCTGCCCGCATTCTTCTGAAGACGCTGGCAGCCGACGACATCGAGATTTTGAAGGCTCTAAACCTCCTGACCTCGCATCCCGTCCTCTACGTCTGCAACGTCGCCGAAAGCGATGCCGTCGATGGCAACGAGCACACCAAGGCCGTGGCAGAGATGGCCAAGGAACAGGGTGCCGAATGCGTCATCATCTCGGCCGCCATCGAATCTGAAGTCGCGCAGCTGCCGGAAGACGAAGCCAAGGAATTCCTCTCGGCGCTCGGCCTTGAAGAAGCAGGTCTCGATCGCCTCATCCGCGCCGGTTACAACCTCCTTCACCTGATCACCTATTTCACGGTCGGCCCCAAGGAAACCCGCGCCTGGACGATCGTCCGCGGCACCAAGGCCCCGGCCGCTGCCGGCGTCATCCACACGGATTTCGAACGCGGCTTCATCCGCGCCTTCACCATCGGCTTTGATGACTACGTCGCCTTCAAGGGCGAAGTCGGCGCCAAGGAAGCCGGCAAGGGCCGCGACGAAGGCAAGGAATATGTCGTAAACGACGGCGACGTGATCCACTTCCGCTTCAACACCTGATCGGGAACCCGCGGAGGCGCGAACGAGATGATGGAAATCGAATATCACTTCGAGGACTTCACCCCGGATCGCACCTTCCCGCTTGCGGATAAGCAGGTGACGGCCGAGGAAATCGTCGAGTTCGCCACCGAATTCGACCCTCAGCCCATGCATCTCGATGAAGCCGCCGGACGTGCCAGCATTCTCGGCGGTCTCTCGGCGTCCGGCTGGCATACATCGTCGATGTTCATGCGGATGATGTATGACGGCTGGCTGTCGCGCGCAGCGTCCGAAGGCTCGCCCGGCATCGAACTGATGGAATGGAAAAAGCCGGTCCTCGCTGGCGACACGCTGTCCGGCCGCTCCACCGTGGCCTCGACCCGCCTGCTCCGCTCCCGCCCGGGCATCGGCCTCGTCAACTTCCTGCACGAAGTCACCAATCAGCGAGGCCAGATCGTCATGCGCGGTGAAAACCCGATCATGATCCGGCTCCGAAACGCGGCCGAGGTCACGGCATGAGGCTGATCGAACTCTCTCCCCCCGGCACGCGGATCGAAACCGGCACGCTGCTCTTCACCCCTGAAGACATCATCCGGTTCGCCCGGAAATTCGATCCGCAACCCTTCCATGTGGATGCGGAAGCCGCAAAACACTACGTCTTCGGCGGGCTCTGCGCCTCCGGCTGGCACACATGCGCGGGCTGGATGAAGACGTTCATGGCATATTGGACAGCGGAAGTCGTACGCCTCGAAGCCGCCGGCCTCGCCGCCCCGAAACTCGGCCCTTCCGCCGGCTTCAAGTCGCTGCAGTGGCTGAAACCCGTCTATGCCGGCGACAGCATCACCTATTCCGTGACCCTGATCGAATCGCGCCCGCTCGGAAGCCGCCCCGGCACCTTCATCAACCTGACGGAAAATGACGGCGTCAACCAACACGGCGAGACGGTGATGCGCTACGAAGGCACCGTTCTCGAATTCACCTGACACCACTATCGCACGGCAACAGCAGCAACGCCCGCCCCCACCATCACCGCTCCGCAGCCCCGGTTGACGCGCCGCAGAACCGCTGGGCGCTTCAGTGCTGCCCTCGCCCGCCCGGCAAGAACCACGTGGCCGCCGATCACCAGAACCTCGACGGCGACGATGACAAGCGCCAAAACGCCGGCCTGCTCCATCGTGAGATTGGGTCCAACGACGTTGGGCAGGAGCGCTATGTAAAAGAGCGGCATTTTCGGATTGCCGAGATTGAGAAGGACACCGGTCGCAAATGTCGCCACCAGCCCCGACCGGCCCGTTACCACGGCATGATCGGCCGGAACCGGCTCGGCAAACCACAACCGCACGCCCATCCAGACCAGATAGGCAGCCCCGGCATAGCGCAGCACCGTCATTGCCATGCCCAGCTCCTCCGCCACCAGCGACAGGCCGAACACGGCGAGGAACAGAAAGATCAGGATGCCGGTGACCGTTCCGGCTCCGTAGGCGACCGGCGGCCGCACCGTGCGACACCGTACGGGCCATGATCGTCACATTGTCGGGTCCGGGACTTGCCGCGAAAACCAGAAACGCGGCGGCAAAGGCAGTCAGGCTTGCGATATCCATGGCCGTTTCCCTAAGGCTCCGGTCAAGTCCGGAACGGGTGAAGGATATCGCCTCCGCCGCCGGTCGCAATCCTCAAAACCGGCGGCATTTGCGGATTTTCGTTAGTGCCCTTCGAATTCGATCAGCGTGCGCACTTCGACGCCGAGGGCTTCCAGCTTTTTGCGGCCGCCGAGTTCCGGCAGGTCGATGACGAAACAGGCGGATACGATCTCCGCACCCATCTGGCGCAGCAGCTTCACCGCTCCTTCGGCCGTGCCGCCGGTCGCGATCAGGTCGTCGGTCAGGATGACTTTCTCGCCGGGCTTGACCGCATCGACATGCATTTCCATCTCGTCGACGCCGTATTCGAGGCTATAGGCCACGCGAACGGTTTCGTGCGGCAGCTTGCCCTTCTTGCGGATCGGCACGAACCCTGCCGAGAGCTGGTGCGCCAGTGCGCCACCAAGAATAAAGCCACGCGCCTCGATACCGGCCACTTGGGCGATGGACATGTCGGCATAAGGTTTCACCAGATCGTCCACCGCCTGACGGAACGCCTTGGCATCGCCAAGCAGCGTCGTGATGTCGCGAAAGATGATACCTGGTTTCGGGTAATCACGGATGGCACGGATGGAGGCGGCGAGTGTGTCGTCACGGGAGGACATTGGGGCGGGAGCCTTGTTTGTTGTTCGTTGCTAAAGGAAAGCAATAGGCAGCTGCGGTCGACATTGTCCAGATCAAACCGCGCACTACCCGCCGACGCAACAGTGCCCCCCAGCGACGCATTCTCGTCCGCCGTCTCTTCAACCAAAACCGATCTGAGTATTCACCGCAATCGATACCTGCACTCTCGACATTTCGCCCTCCTTTAAATCACGAATAGGTAACTTGTCGCCCGGCACTCGCATTACGCGCTGGCTCGTTTGAATGCGGAAGATCGATTTTCCGATTCATCATCACTTTATTTGATTTAGAGTAAATTAGTTACTTGTGAAAGAAACGGCATTAATGTTTCGTTAACAAATTGGGCCGCAGTCTAGGGTTGGCAACATTGCCAATTTCTATCAAAGCGCGAATGATCGCGCCCATTGAGGTCCTTCATGACGAAGACAATACTCGCGACGATTTTCGCCGCTACAGCCCTTTCCCTGACGTCCAGCGCCGCATTTGCCCAGACACTGGATGCCAACATGGATGTCTCCATGACCGTGGCTGCCGAATGCACGCTGGCCACTGATCCGGTAGCCTTCGGCAATCAGGCCCTGATCGATGTAGCCGTCGAGGTCCCCGGAAACATGACCGTGCAATGCACGGCGAATGCGCCCTATCAGATACAGCTTGGTGTCGGCAATGGCGCCCTGGCAACCGTTGAAACCCGCTTTATGACAGGCGTAGCCAACGGTGGTCTGGCGACCTATACGGTTCACCAGGGCTTGGCGACCGGCCCGATCTGGGGCGCCACCCTCGGTACGAACACGCTTGACGGCACCGCGACTGGCGGAGCAGACGTCATTCCGTTCACGGCAGTGCTTGCAGCGAACCAGAGCGTCCAGGCTGATACCTACGCCGACGTCTTGATCGCAACGATCAACTACTAAGCACGAACCTTTCGGCAAGCTCGGCGGCGCGGCGTGTCGCTAACCTAAAATAAGGATGACAAGATGATCTCCATGCGCTTCATGGCAGCGAGCCTATTCGCATGCCTGATAGCCGGCGGTGCCGGAGCAGCTGCTTTGAGGGTTTCTCCGATCACTTTGGATCTGAAAGCCTCTTCCCCCACGGGAACGGTTCGGGTGTGGGAAGACGGGTTGCGGCCGGTCAAGGTGCAGGTGCGGGTTTTTCGCTGGACGAAGGTCAATGGGAAGGATCGCCTCGATCCCACCACGGACGTGGTTGCCAGCCCCCCGATCACCACGCTGAAGCCTGGTACTGAGAACTCGATCAGAGTTGTCCGTGTCAGCAAGAAGCCGATTGTCGGAACCGAGTCCTACCGGCTTCTGATCGATCAGCTGCCCGAGGCCGGACGAAAGAAAGCCGGTCAGGTTAGCGTCATGATCCGGCATTCGATCCCCGTTCGGTTTACCGATTAGGGGATCGCATGGCGCGTCAGACAGCCCTGCTCCTGGCGTGCTTGTGCCTCGCCGTCCTCGTCCTGCCGACCGCAGGTCATGCGGCATCCGGGGATTTGTCTCCGGGTGCCGATCTGGCGGCCGACGCCGATCCTTTTGACGTCCCTGCGGCCACCGATACGGGCGGGCCGAGCGACCTCTATCTGTACGTATCGATCAACGGCGTAAAGACCGATCTCGTTGCCGCCTTCCGGCAGGCACCGGACGGATCCCTTTCCATCGAGATCGAGCAGCTGCGCAATATCGGCATCAAGCCCGCCAAGACAGCAATCGGCGAAGATGGCCGCGTGACCATCGATCAGCTACCATCAGTCACTTTCGTCTACGACGATCTGCAGCAAACGATCGATTTTACCGCATCGAACGGCGAACGCGCGCCAAAAATCATCGACGCCAAGGCGCCGCGCGGCGGTGCGCCGAAGAGACCGAGACTGAAGGCGCAATCCTCGTCCGGTGCACTCCTCAACTACAATATCGTCGCGTCTTCCGACAATTCCGAAAAGGATTCGCGGTTCGGCTTCACCGGCGTGAGCGGCGCTTTCGAAGCCCTGTATTTCAGCCCGCTGGGCGTCCTCAGCAATACATTTATCGCCAGCACCTCTGACGATACCTACTACGGCTCGACGCGCCTGGACACGACCTGGCGCTATTCGGACCAGGACTCGATGATCACCTACAGCGCCGGTGACGTCATCACCGGCGGCCTGAACTGGACGCGCCCGACCCGTCTCGGAGGCCTGCAGGTGCAACGCAGCTTCTCCCTGCGATCCGACCTGGTCACCTTTCCCGTGCCGGAACTGTCGGCAAGCGCTGCCGTGCCTTCCACCGTCGATGTCTATCTCAATGATGCCAAGCGCTTTTCCAGTTCGGTCGGCGCAGGTCCGTTCGACATCACCAACCTGCCCTTCGTCGACGGAAGCGGCAATGCCCGGGTTGTCGTCACCGACGCTCAAGGGCAGCAGGTGTCGACCGAAAGCAGCTTCATCGCGTCCAGTCAGATGCTCGCCCGCGGGCTTTACGATTTCTCCGCCGAGCTGGGCTTTGCGCGACACGGCTACGGGATCGACTCGAATGACTACGATTCACGCCCTTACGGATCGGCGACCCTGCGCACCGGCGTGACCAACTGGCTGACGATGGAAGGCCATGCCGAGGGCGGCGAGGATCTCGTCCATGGCGGTGTCGGCGCGGTGTTCGCTGCCCCTTGGAGTGGCGTCATATCGCTCTCGGGCGCTGGCAGCTATCACGACGGTGCAATAGGCGAGCAGGTTGGCATGACCTGGGAGAGACAGATGCGGGGCTTTCACCTCAGAGCCCGCATGCAGCGCAGCTTCGGCAGTTTTCAGGACATTGCCTCGGTCACGGCCGACAAGCGCAGCTCCACCGACGGGATCTTGCTCGGATCAGCGGCGCCGCCCAAGGCGCTCGACCAGGTATCCCTGTCGGTCCCAACGCCTTTCGACCGATCGAACCTGAACTTCAGCTTCACCAATGCCGAGACCGCAGAAGGTGACCGGCAGCGTATCCTCGGCCTTTCCTACAGCCGCCCGGTGTTCAATGACAGCACATTTTCCGTGTCCGCGATCAAGAGCCCGACCGACGGCACTGTCGGAATCTATGCGAGCCTCTTCGTCCCGATCGGCAAGCGGATCTCGGCCACCACATCGGTAGCATCGCAATCAGACGAAACCAGCGTGACGCAGACGGTCAGCCGCACGCTGGGTCAGCAGATCGGCGACTACGGCTGGAGCGTTGGCCGGACGCAGTCGGAAAACGCGATCAACTCGGCAGCCGTCAGCTACCGCGCTTCGGCGGGAAAAGTGGCGGCGCGCGTCGACCAACGCGGCAGCAAGACAAGGGCCAGTGTGACCGTTGATGGAGCTCTGGTCGCGGCCGGAGGCGGCGTCTTCGCGTCCAACCGCATCAACGACGCGTTCGCCATCGTCGATGCAGGCGCGCCCGGCGTCGAGGTCCAGCATGAGAACAGACCAGCCGGCCGCACAAACAGCGGCGGCAAGCTGCTCCTTCCGAACCTGCGCTCCTATCAGGAAAACCACATTGCGATCGACCCCGAGGATCCGCCGCTCGACGCCGTCGTCAACACCACCCGCACCGTCGTGGTGCCGGCCGACCGATCGGGGATCGTCGTCAACTTCGAGGTCGACGTCGATGCGAACGCCGCACTGGTGACCTTCTCCGGACCGGACGGAAAACCCATCGCAGTCGGCGCCAGTGGCACGACGAAGACCGGATCGGAGCCCTTCGTCGTCGGCTATGACGGCCAGACGCTCGTGGAAAATCTGAAAGCCAGCAACCGCCTCACCCTGACGCTGCCGGATGAGACCACCTGCGTGGCAACCTTCCAATACAAGCCCCAGCGGGGCAAACAGGTGAGTATTACCGATGCGATATGCCAGCCTTAAGCGCCTCAGAACGCTTCTTCTCCAGGCCGGGATCGGCCTGCTCCTCTATGGAGCCGGCGCCGCCGACGCCGCGGCCGCAAGCTGCACGGTCGACATCGACTCCGCCAATTTCGGCAATGTCGATACGCTCTCGGGCGCATCCGCCGATGCGACGGCGCAGGTTTCGATCAGTTGCAGCGCCGTCAGCGCCAACGCAACCGCGGTCACGCTCTGCGGCAATCTCGGCAGCGGCAGCGGTGGCACATCCGGCGGGACCCGCATCATGCGATCGGGCGCGAACGAGCTCGGTTACCAGCTCTACGCCGACGCCGGCCGCGCGACCCGCTGGGGTTCGTATGACGATACGACACTCGGCCAGCCACGGACGATCCGCATCGCCGCATCTGATGGTGAGGCCAATGGCGCCGTGACGCTTTACGGAGGGCTGTCTGCCGGCCAGACGAGCGCTGGCACCGGCACCTACCTCTCCTCCTTCGCCACCGGCGAGGTGCGGTTCTACTACGAAGAGGGAAGCACCCTCGACTGCGCGGCACCGACCTCGGCGACACTGGCGCAGGCAAGCTTTACCGTCCAGGCAACCGTTGCGGCAAACTGCCTGATCGCCGTTTCGAACCTAGATTTCGGTCTTCACGGCCTGATCGATTCCGAAGTGACCGCGAGCGGCGGGGTCGACGTCACCTGCACGCCGAACGCAACCTACAGCATCGCCATGGATGGCGGCCTGGCTGCGGCCACCAACCCGGAACAACGGTTGATGCGCTCCGGCACGAACACGATCGCCTACGGCCTTTACGCCGATCAGGCCCATTCTCGACCTTGGGGTGCGACAGGTAGCGCACTGGTCTCCGGCACGGGGGCCGGCGCTGTGCAGTCGATACCGGTCTTTGGCCGCGTCGCTCCGCAACCGGCAGCCGCCGGCAACTACACCGACACGGTGATCGTCACGGTCACCTATTTCTGATCACTGCCGGGACCTTTGAGCGGCCAGCCGCAAGACAACAAAAAAGGCGGCCGAAGCCGCCTTTTCCATGAAGACCTTAAATATCAATGCGGCTTGCGGGCATAGACCGATTTCTTGGTCAGATAGATCAGCCCCGTAAAGATCACCAGGAAGATCATCACCATGAAACCGGTGCGCTTGCGCTCTTCCAGATGCGGCTCGGCAGTAAACATCAGGAACGCGGCGACGTCCTTCGAATACTGATCCACCGTCTGCGGCGTACCGTCGTCATAGCTCACCTGATCGTTGCTGATCGGCGGGGCCATGGCGAGCGCTGAGGCATTGGCAAAGTAAGGATTGTAGTGCGTCCCCGGTGCGACTTCCACGCCCGGAGGCGGATCCTGGTAGCCGGTCAGCAGCGCGTGGATATAGTCCGGGCCGCCTTCCTGGTACTGGGTAAAGATGTCGAACACGAACTGCGGGAAGCCGCGGGTGATGCCGCGCGCCTTGGCAAGCAACGACATATCAGGCGGTGCAGCACCGTTGTTGGCCGCCGCCGCTGCCTGGGCGTTCGGATAGGGCGACGGAAAGTGGTCCGATGGTACGGCCTTGCGGGTAAACATCTCGCCGTCGTCGTTCGGACCGTCCTGCACCTCGTAATTGGCCGCAAGCGCCTTCACCTGACCGTCCGAATAGCCGAGATCCTCAAGCGTGCGGAACGACACGAGCCGCATCGAATGGCAGGCGGAACAGACTTCCGTATAGACCTTGAGGCCGCGCTGCAGCTGGCCCTTGTCGTAGTGGCCGAAGGGACCGGCAAAGGTCCAGTCCACAGGTTCCGGATGACGCAGCGGATAATGCGGCGTGCCGCCTTCCGCATGGTCACCGCCGCCGCCACCGGCTGTGCCGGCGCCGACGTCATGCTTTTCCTGCGCGCTCAACGATCCCATGGTGAGGCCAAGTGCCAGTGTGAGCGAAGCGAGGCCGAGTGTGATCTTCTTCATGTATGTCTCCTCCCGCCTGCGCTCAGGCATTTGCCTGAGCGGCCGCGACGCCGGCATTGGCTGTTCTGCCCTGTTTCTCCAGCACCGCTTCCGTGATCGAATTCGGAATGCGGCGTGGTGTCTCGAACAGGCCGAGCAGCGGCATGATCACGAGGAAGAAGCCGAAATAGTAGGCCGTCCCGATCTGCGACAGCACGACGAAAATGCCTTCCGCCGGCTGTGATCCGAGCCAGCCGAGCAGGATCGCGTTGACGACGAAGATCCAGTAGAACGTCTTGTACCAGGGCCGGTACACGGCCGAGCGCACCTTCGACGTATCGAGCCATGGCACGAAGAACAGGATGATGATCGCACCGAACATCACCAGCACGCCGCCGAGCTTCGAGTCGATAAACAGGAAGTTGAAGGTGATCGCGCGCAGCATCGCGTAGAATGGCAGGTAGTACCATTCGGGCACGATATGTGCCGGGGTCTTCAATGCATCGGCCGGGATGTAGTTATCAGGATGGCCGAGATAGTTCGGCATGTAGAAGATGAACCAGGCATAGACGATCAGGAACACCGAAACGCCGAGCGCATCCTTGAGCGTCGCATAAGGCGTGAACGGCACCGTATCCGTCTTCGTCTTGATCTCGACTCCGGTCGGGTTGGTCTGGCCGGTCACATGCAGTGCCCAGATGTGCAGGATGACGACGCCCGTTATCATGAACGGCAGCAGGTAATGCAGCGAGAAGAAGCGGTTGAGCGTCGGCTGGTCGACGGCAAAGCCGCCGAGCAGGAACTGCTGTATCCATTCACCCACCAGCGGGAAGGCCGAGAAGAAGCCGGTGATGACGGTGGCGCCCCAGAACGACATCTGCCCCCAGGGCAGAACATAACCCATGAACCCGGTCGCCATCATCAGGAGATAGATGACGACGCCGAGGATCCAGAGGATTTCGCGCGGCGCCTTGTAGGAACCGTAGTACAGACCGCGTCCGATATGCAGATAGACGGCGATAAAGAAGAACGACGCGCCGTTGGCGTGCATGTAGCGCAGCAGCCAACCATGGTTTACGTCGCGCATGATCTTCTCGACCGAGTCGAACGCGTCGACCGTCGATGCGGTGTAATGCATGGCCAGCACGACGCCGGTCAGGATCTGTACGATCAGCATGACCGCAAGCATGGCGCCGAACGTATAGGCGTAGTTGAGGTTTCTCGGCACCGGAAACGAGATGAAACTGTCATGGATCAGACGCGGCAGCGGCAGCCGCTGGTCGACCCATTTTTCAATGCCGGTGGATGGCTGGTAGGACGAATGATCGCTCATGAGAATGCTCCCCTCACCCGATCCGGATCACGGTATCCGACGCAAATGCGAACGTCGGGATGGCCAGGTTTTGCGGAGCGGGTCCCTTACGGATACGGCCTGCCGTATCGTAGTGCGACCCATGACACGGACAGAACCACCCGCCGAAGTCCCCGGACTGACCGAGCGGCACGCAACCCAGATGGGTGCAGGAGCCGATCATCACGATCCAGTTTTCCTTGCCGGCGCCGGCAGAACGATCGACGCCGGATGCTTCCGCATCGGCCGGCAGGTTGGCATTGCGTGCCACCGGATCCTTGAGCGCGGCAAGCTCGACCTTGTTGGCCTCCTCGAGTTCCTTCGGCGTCCGGTTGCGGATGAACACCGGCTTGCCCCGCCATTTGACGGTGAGCGACATACCCGGCTCAAGAGCTGCGACATTCACTTCGATCGATGCGAGCGCAAGCGTCGATGCATCAGGCCGCATCTGGTCGATGAACGGCCAGGCAACAGCCGCGACGCCCACGGCGCCAGCCATGCCGGTTGTCAAATATAGGAAATCGCGCCGCGTGGGTTCACCCGAATGGGGCTCCACGCGTGCACTATGCGTATCGTGCTCGCTCACGGTCAGTCATCCTCTCACGCTCCAGCGGATAAATCCGCATCGCTCCTCCGCGCGGCTCCCCCGACACACTCATGCCTTGGGAATCCCAGCAAATAGCGCCTCATGTGCTTGATCGCAGATAAAGTCCCAACTTGGCAAGTGCCTGCCCGCCACATTCTGGCCAGGATGCGGACCGTCCCCCTGTATTGCCGGATATGCGCCGCATTGGTTCGAACTGCCCCACCCCGGGACGCGCGGGCGTGGCGAAGCGGCCACAACCCCAGATCGCCTGCCCTTCCTTGCCCCCGGCCGGGCCTGTTGCGTTGCCAGTGGCGGAACGGCATGCTAGGCGGCAGAAAGCTTCATGGCAGCCGGCTCGGAAATCCTGAATGAGAAAGACGTTATCGGTCGCCATCTGCGTCATCGTGTCGCTGGTCCTTCTCGCGATCTTGACACGCTATCTGCGGCCTCACTGGATCCTCGCAACGCTCCACAGCCTGCAATTTCATGCGGCCGCGACCTGCGTCGTCGCCATGGCGGTCGCGCTTCTCATCCACCGCAACCTCGCAAGCTATGCCCTGCTTCTGGTCGCGCTACTTTTGACCGCGCACCCTCTGTGGATGGCGCGCGAAATTGCGGCGGAGGTCACGCCTGCCGATCAGAGCGCACCGACCTTCCGGCTGATGTCCTTCAACATCCTCTCCGAAAACTACGAAAATGCCGAGGGCATCACCCGCGCCATCCTGTCATCGGGCGCCGATGTGGTGAACATCATGGAAGGCGAATCGCTTTACGAACATCTGACGCAGATCGCCACGGTCTATCCCTACCGCGTCGGCTGCGGCGTGCTCATGGAAGAGTGCGACCAGATGATGTTTTCAAAAACCCCGATCGAAAACGCTTCGGTTCGAAGCCTGAGCAATATCTTCGACAATCGCTTCATCATGGGCGAGGTCACGGTCTCCGGGCGCAAGGTCCATGTCGTCGGCATCCATACGACGAAGCCGTATTTCGACAACTTCCACACGATGGAACTCATGAATGCAGCGCTCGCCATCACCGCCACCGATGGCCCGCTGGTTCTGTCAGGCGATTTCAACGCCTCAAGCCTGCCACCCAACATGCGGATGTTTTTGAACTCGACGGGGCTGAAGACCGCCGCCTTCGAGCCGCCCACCTGGCCAGTCCGGGCGCGGATGCTGGGTCTGGCGATCGACCACGTCTATGTGCGTGCCCCGCTCAAGATAAAGTCGCTCACTCGCATGCCGAACACCTACGGCTCCAACCACGCCGGGCTGATCGCCGACATCGCGATTACCGGACCTTGACCACGTCGCCTTCGTCTTCGATCCCCAGAAACCCGCCAGACTGGCGCGACCAGAGATCCGCGTAGAGACCGCCCGCCGCAATCAGCTCGTTATGGGTCCCCTGCTCGATGATGGCGCCCTTGTCCATCACGATCAGCCGGTCGAGCGTCGCGATCGTCGAAAGCCGGTGCGCGATCGCGAGCACGGTCTTGCCCTGCATCAGCCGCTCCAGATTGGACTGGATCGCCGCTTCCACTTCCGAATCGAGCGCCGATGTTGCCTCGTCCAGCACCAGGATTGGCGCGTCCTTCAGCATCACCCGGGCAATCGCCACCCGCTGTCGCTGTCCGCCCGACAGTTTCACGCCGCGCTCGCCCACATGCGCATCGAACCCGCGGCGGCCGCGCTGGTCGGTCAGCGTCTGAATAAACCCGTCTGCCTCGGCCTTCTTGGCCGCATCGAGAAGCTGTGCGTCGGTCGCATCGGGTCTCCCGAACAGGATGTTGTCGCGAAGCGAGCGATGCAGCAGCGACGTGTCCTGCGTCACCATGCCGAGATTGGCACGCAGCGACTCCTGGCTCACCGTCGCAATGTCCTGCCCGTCGATGAGGATGCGCCCGCCCTCCAGATCGTAGAAGCGCAGCAGCAGGTTGACGAGCGTCGACTTGCCCGCCCCCGATCGTCCAACGATCCCGATCTTCTCTCCCGCCCGGATGGATAGCGACAGGTTGTCGATCACGCCCTCGCCCTTGCCGTAGTGAAACCGGATGTTCTCAAACCGGATCTCCGGCTGCGCCACCTTAAGCTCCCTCGCATCGGACACGTCCACCAGCCCGATCGGCTTGGAGATCAGCTCGGCGGCATTCTGGACGGTGCCGAAATTGCGCATGATGCCGTTGAACTGGGTCATCAGACGGCCGAGCAGGAAATTGAGCCGCAGCACCAGCGCCAAGGTGAACGCGACCGCGCCGGAACTGATCAGCCCGGACAGCCACAGATGGATCGACAGCGCCGCCATGCTGCTGATCATGATGCCCGACAGCAGCGCCATCGACGCCCGGACGCCGGTGATGAAACGGGTAAAGTGGATGAGCGTGGTCTGATAGGTCTCAAAGCCCTGCCGCATGTAGCGGTCATTGGCCTCGTCGCGCCCAAACAGTTTCAGCGTCTGGATATTGCTGTAGGCGTCGACCATGCGGCCGTTGAGCATGGAGGCGGCCTCCGCCGTCTCGCGCGAGTGATAGCGGATGCGCGGCACGAAATAGCGGGCGAGGAACCCGAACACCAGCACCCAGACGCAGACGAGTACGCCGAGCCGCAGGTCGAGCCCGCCAACCAGGACCAGCATGGAGACCGAGTAGATCGTGACGAACCAGACGCTTTCCATCAGCGAGGTGACGAGATCGCCCGCCGCCTGCCCGCCCGACCAGACCTTGGTGACGATCCGGCCGGAAAAGTCGTTCTGGAAAAACGACAGCGATTGCCGCGCCACATGCATGTAGGACTGCCAGCGCATCAGGTTGTAGAACCCGGGCGTAATGATCTGCTGGTCGATCAGCGCGGTCGACATCGTCACCAGGAAGCGCACGACACCGATCAGCACCAGCATGCCCAACAGCTCGCCGCCATGCTGGTCGAGCAGCACCGTCCAGCCGTCACCCGGCTTGATCGTCGACAGGATATCCACGAGCCGCCCGACGAACCAGAACAGCGCCGCCTCGATCGCCGCCGTCAGACCACCCAGAATGAGCATCCCGAAGAACGGCGCCTTGGCCTGCGAGATGTAGAACCAGATAAAGGCGAACACGTCTTCGGGCGGACGCAGATCGTCCTTGCGCGCAAACGGCTGAACATAATTTTCGAAGGCGCGGAAGAGACGAATGATCATGCCGCAGGATATAGGCGGATTTCGAAAGGGGCAAAGGCTGGGATGCGGCTGTCGCCGGATAATTCCGCAATCGCCCGCTTTTCATAAGGCGGGCTTCAAAACGAAAACGGCCGCCGAAGCAGCCGTCTCCAGAACTCATCATTTTGGCAGAGGATCAGAACTCCGACCATTCCTGCTTGGCCGCAGCCTGACCGCCGCCGAATGCCGAGGCAATCCGGTTGCCCATTGCACGCACGGGTGACTGTGCCGGTCGCGATGCAGGCGTGGCCGAGCGGACGGCACTACGTCCCTCTTTCAGCTTGAACTGTGCCAAAAGCTCGATCAGCGATGCGGCCTGCGCGGCAAGGCTGTGGCTGGCAGCCGTCGTCTGCTCTACCATGGCCGCGTTCTGCTGGGTGCCCTGGTCCATATGATTGACCGAGGTGCTGATCTCCGACAGACCCGTCGACTGCTCACGCGAAGACACGACGATCGAGGCGACGTTCGTGTTAATCTGCTGCACTTCGGTCACGATCGATTGCAAGGCAGCCCCTGTCTGGCCGACCAGCGCAACGCCGTCACGCACCTTTTCGCCCGAAGCACCAATCAGAACCTTGATCTCACGCGCCGCTTTCGCGGACCGCTGGGCAAGTTCGCGGACTTCCTGGGCAACGACCGCAAAGCCTTTGCCGGCCTCGCCGGCCCTGGCTGCCTCGACACCGGCGTTCAGCGCCAGAAGATTGGTCTGGAAAGCGATGTCGTCGATCACGCAGATGATGTTGCCGATCTCGCCGGACGACTTTTCGATCGCTTCCATCGCAACGACGGCCTGGCGAACGATATCGCCGGACTTTTCGGCACCGTTGCGGGTGTGCTCGACGAGCTTGCCGGCTTCTCCGGCACGGGCTGCCGAATCCTTCACGGCCGTCGTTACTTCCTCGAGCGCCGCAGCGGTCTCTTCGACCGATGCCGCCTGCTGCTCGGTACGCTTCGACAGATCGTCTGCGGCAGAGCGGATCTCGTTGGCACCGGCATCGATCATCCGGGCATTGTCGCCGACCGACCGAAGGACAGTCTGCAGATTGTCCATCGAGGCGTTGAAGTTGACGCGCAGCTGATCGAGCTGTCCGGCGAACGGCTGACCGATGCGGAAGGTCATATCGCCGTGCGACAGGCTGTTTAGACCGTTGGCAAGACTATCGACGGCAAACGAAACCTCGGCAGCCTCATGCGCCTTCTGCTCCTCCCGAGCAATCCGCTCGCTCTCGCTCATCGAACGGCTGGCTTCGGTTTCCCGCTCCAGGCGCTCGCGCTCCAGGGCGTTGTTGCGGAACACGGAGACGGCTGCTGCCATCTCGCCGATTTCATCCTTCCGCCCCGCGTAAGGGATCGCAACCTGCGCGTTACCGGAGGCAAGTGTGTTCATCGAACCGGTAATGTCGGCAATCGGGCGCGCAACGCGGAAGTAGGACAAAAGCCCTGCAGCAAGCGCGAGAAGTGTTGCGAAGACGACGACGACAATCGTCGAGATCGCTGCAAACCGTGCGGCGCTATCGGCGACCTTGCCGTATTCGAGGCTGTGCAGCCGGTTGTCGTTGATCATGTCCAGCATCACATCGCCGGCCTCGCCGCCTTTGGGCACCATCTGCGCGATGACGGCCTTGGCCTCATAGACGCGCGAGGCCCCCAGCAGGCTGACGAACTGAGCTCCCAGCTTGTCGTAATCGGCAACGATCGCTTCGAGCTTTTCGATCTTGTCCTTGGTCACATCGAGGCTGGCCGTGTCGGCGAATGTCTTGAAAGCCTCGGCACGCTCTTGCGTCTTGGCGCGGATCTGATCGAGCCACTGCTTCTGGTCAGCGGCATTGCTGGCCGAAAGCGCCATCAAATAAAGACGCCGGATATCGGACAGGATCCTGTCCATATTGGAGGTCATCACCGAGCGTTCCATGCGACGGCTGATATTGGACGTCTGAGCATCGAGCTGGTTGACGGAGCGCATGGCGAGTGCGCCCTGAAGGATCACCAGCAGAACGGTGATGCCGAAGAGAGCGGGCAGAAGAAACTTGATCTTTATCTTGCTGAACATCTGGGACCGGAGCCGAAATGAGAGGGAGTTTAATCCCTCGAGACTTGACAGCTTTATATAAAGGAAAACTTACTGCGTCTCGGCCATAAAAAAATATTAGCGTCGTCGCAAATACCTGACATTGTTGAATGTTTCGCTAACCGCGGCGTCGTTCCCTAGGGAGCCGCCGAGAGCGTGAGCGACCATCCCGGGGTGGCTCGGAACATGCGCAACAAGTTATGAATCGTTGGCGTCGCGCCCTCCCGCCGATCGGAAGCGTCCAGCGCCCATCGGACGCGTGACGACCGTTGTCGGCCGCCGGTTTCCCGGTGACCGCAAGCCTCTTCCGTCAACGGTTTACTCGGCAGCCTGGCCCTCGTCCTCATGCCCGATGAAGCCGCCGGACTGACGGTTCCAGAGGTCCGCATAGATGCCGCCCTGATCCGCCAGTTCGCGATGCGTGCCGGTCTCGACGATGGCGCCCCGGTCGAGCACGATCACCCGGTCCATCTCCGTGAGTGTCGACAGCCGATGCGCGATGGCGATGACCGTCTTGCCCTGCATCAGGGCAAACAGGTTTTCCTGGATTGCCGCTTCGACTTCCGAATCCAGCGCCGAGGTCGCCTCGTCCAGCACCAGGATCGGCGCATCTTTCAGGAACACGCGGGCGATCGCGATCCGCTGACGCTGGCCACCCGAAAGCTTTACGCCCCGTTCGCCCACATGCGCGTCGAGCCCCTTGCGCCCCTGAAGATCGACAAGGCTTTCCACGAAGTCCCAGGCATTGGCCCGCTTGGTCGCCTCGATGATCTCGGCATCGGTCGCGTCCGGCCGGCCATAGGCGATATTGTCGCGGATCGAGCGATGCAGCAGCGATGTGTCCTGTGTCACCACGCCGACCAAGGACCGCAAACTGTCCTGCGTCACACCGGCAATGTCCTGCCCGTCGATGGTGATCCGCCCGCTTTCCAGATCGTAGAACCGCAGGAGCAGGTTCATCAGAGTCGTCTTGCCGGCCCCGGAGCGCCCGACCAGACCAACCTTCTCGCCGGCCTTGATATCCAGCGTCAGCCCGTCGATGACGCCCGCTGCCTTGCCGTAATGGAAGCGCACGTCGTCGTAGACGATATGGCCTTTCGCCGCCGAAAGCTTCGACGCATCCTCGACATCGGTGACGTCATGCGGCTTGGTCATCATCGACATGCCGTCATAGACCGTGCCGATATTCTCAAACAGCGCCGAGACTTCCCACATGATCCACTGCGACATGCCGTTGATGCGCATTGCAAGGCCGATCGCGATGGCAATGGCGCCGATCGAGATCGCGCTGTCCAGCCAGAACCAGATCGACAGCGTCGCGACGGCAAACAGGGCTGCACAGTTGTAGAAATAGACCAGCACCTGGAACGCGGTCACCTTGCGCATCTGCCCATGCACGGTCTTCAGGAACACGTCCATCGCATCCTTGGCGTAGTCTTCCTCACGGCCGGAATGCGAAAACAGCTTCACCGTCGCGATGTTGGTGTAGCTGTCGACGACACGCCCGGTCATCATCGAGCGCGCATCCGCCTGCGCTGCCGAGATCTTCCGGAGCTTGGGAACGTAGTAGGCGACGGTTGCCGAATAAAAGGCGATCCAGACCACCAACGGCACCGCCAGACGGATATCCGCGACCGCAACCACCGCCACCATCGAGATGAAGTAGGTTGCCACATAGACGAAGACGTCGAGCACCTTCATCACCACTTCGCGGATCGCGAGCGACGTCTGCATGACCTTGGTCGAGACGCGACCCGCAAACTCGTTGGCAAAGAAGGTCATCGAGTGGTTGAGCAGGAACCGGTGCATCTGCCAGCGGGCGATCATCGGGAAATTGCCCATCAGGATCTGGTGCATGATAAGCGAATTGAGGCCGGCGACGAGCGGCAGCCCGACCAGCACCATCAGTGCCATGGCAACCAGCGTCATTCCCTCGTTCTGAAGGAAGGTCGAACGCTCCGCATGCGTCAGCCAGTCGACGATATTGCCCAGAAACTGGAACAGCATCACTTCGCCGAGCGCGATGAACATCGTGCAGACCGACATGATCAGCACCCAGGGCCAGACCGGCTTGGTATAGTGCCAGAGGAAGGCGATCAGGCCGGCAGGCGGCAGGCCTGGGGTCTCCTCGGGATAAGGGTGAACCCGCCGTTCGAACCAGGAAAACATTGATAGCTCCGTCAATCGGACCCGCTTCACGCAACGCAAACGCGCCGACGGCGAACCGGTCAGTTATGTGGTGAGCGCTGCCGGATATCGGCCGTGCAAAATACAAAGGTGGAAAAGGACTGCGTGAAACCGCGGACGCCTAAGCCTGTCGGACAAATACCGGGGGGCGGAGGCGCGTAAGCACGGTCATATCCATGTAGGCCTCCATAGGCTGGCGTTAAAGATCGATGCCCTTTTACCCGTTGATTGCCATTTTGAAAAGTCCCAAATCCGCAGCAATCCGATCGAAACCGCGCAGAACCGCTTGAGCCGCACGGTCGGCTCGGCTTTAAGGAAAACCATGACAAAGCTGCGCATCGCCCTCTACCAGCCCGACATTCCCGGCAATACCGGCACGATCCTGAGGCTCGCCGCCTGCCTCGGCCTCGGCGTCGATATCATCGAACCGGCGGGCTTCGATATTTCCGATCGCAACCTGAAACGCTCTGGAATGGATTACCTGGCAAGCGTCGAACTTACCCGCCACGTCAACTGGCAGCAGTTCGACGACTGGCGGAGATCCGAAAACCGGCGGCTGGTCCTCGCCTCCACAAAGGCCGCCCAACCCTACGTGGACTTCCAGTTTCAGCCCGGCGACATCCTGCTGTTCGGCCGCGAGAGCGCCGGCGTTCCGGACCTCATCCACGAAACGGCGGATGCCCGCATACTGATCCCGATGCGCGAAGGACAACGCTCCATCAACGTCGCCATGTCGGCCGCAATGATATCAGGAGAGGCGCTGAGACAGACGGGTTTCGCCTCATAAACGGCACGCGCATTTCGCGTCTTTTACACGCCTGAGTTTATTCTATGATGTTGCACGACTGCACTCCATAGAGTACATATTATGTACAAAATTCTATCCACGTCCGTATTCGATACCTGGATCGACGACCTCGTGGACAGACGTGCCGCGACGCGAATTTTGGCCCGCATCGGCAGAGCGAAGGAAGGAAATCTCGGCGATATCAAGCCCGTCGGTGAGGGCATAAGCGAGATGCGAATTCACCACGGCCCAGGCTACCGCGTGTATTTCGTGCGGCGCGATCGCACCATTTTGCTCCTGCTGTGTGGGGGCGACAAGGATAGTCAGGCGAGAGACATCGCTGAGGCCAGAAAATTGGCTGCGTTTTGGAAAGGATAGTTCGATGCCTCTGGAGACTCGTCCATTCGATATTTCCGAACACCTGAACTCTGAGGAAGACTGTCTCGAATTCATGGTCGCAGCCTTCGAGGAAGGCGATCCGGCCTTCATTGCGAAATGCCTTGGCACGGTTGCCAAGGCCCGCAACATGAGCAAGCTTGCCCGCAAGACAGGCATGAGCCGCGCGGCGCTCTACAAGGCCTTGAGTGGCGAAGGCAACCCGGAATTTACCACCATCCTGAAGGTGATGAAGGCATTGGGTCTCGAACTCACGCCGGTCATGGTGAAAGAGCAAGCCATCGAAGACGCTGCCTGATCCGCGTTCCCGCGGCAGCGCGGAAACGCGTAAAAAACTGTCGCGAACAGTGATTTGCACATCGCTGCAATCGGCCTATATTCGTTAGCCGGCAATTCATTATCGCACTTCATTCGATAGGAACCGTCCCCGGGCGAAGACAATCCGATATGCAATCCACCATCGTGATCATCAATCTTTTCGGCGCCGTGGCCCTGCTTCTGTTTGGCCTTGCGCAGATCAAGGATGGCGTCACCCGCGCCTTCGGGACACGCCTCAAGACGGGTCTAGCCCGCGGCACCAGCAGCAGCCTGCGATCCTTCGTCTCCGGCCTTGTCGCCACGATCGCCCTGCAAAGTTCGACCGCCACCGCGCTGACGCTCGCGTCGTTTGCCGAACGCGGCATGGTGCGTCCACGCATGGCGCAGATCGTGCTCCTCGGCGCCAATGTCGGCACCGCCGTTACCGCCTGGCTGGTCGCGACCGGCATCGAGTGGCTGTCGCCCCTTCTCATCCTCCTCGGTCTGGTCATGCTTCGCGGTGCATCGCCAGCCCGCAAAGGCGGCGGCACGGCCATGATAGGCGTCGGCCTGATGCTGCTGTCGCTGCATCTGCTTGGGCTCGCCACCGAACCGATGCGCCAGTCGCCGGCGCTCGCGGCCTTTATCGGCCTGCTCGATGACGCGTGGCCGGTGGCGCTGATCCTGTCGGCGGTTCTGGCTTTCGTTTCGTCGTCCAGCCTGGCGGTCGTGGTGCTGATCCTCTCGCTCGCCTCGACCGGAAATGTCTCCGCCGGCCTGGTAATCGTGCTCATCCTCGGCGCAAATCTCGGTGGCGCCATTCCGCCCGTCGTCGCCACTCTTTCTGCGCCGGCTGCTGCAAGACGCATCACGCTCGGCAACCTTGTAACCCGCGGCATCGGTTGCGCCATCGCGTTGCCTCTCGCGGGCCCTGTCGCCGATGCCGTTCAAGCCCTGCCGCTGTCGCCGGAAAAGCTCCCGGTCGATGCACACCTCGCCTTCAACATCCTGCTTGCGCTGGTCGTATTCCCGTTCTCAGCCCAAGTCTCCCGCCTTGCAGCTCGCCTCGTCCCTGATGATCCGCAGCGAGACGACGGCCCCCGCTTCCTCGATCAGGACGCGCTCGACAACCCTGTGATGGCGCTCGCCAACGCGACGCGCGAAGTGCTCGGCGTCGGCGACACCATCGAGCGCATGCTGATCCGCACCGAAAATGCCTTCAAACGTAACGATATCGCACCACTTGCAGACATCGCCGGGCTCGAGTCACGGGTCGATCACCTTCATCAGGATGTGAAGCTCTACCTGTCGGAACTGGGCCGCACCGGTCTCGATGCGGAGAACGCGCGCCGCTCCATCGCCATCATCGATTACGCGATCAACCTCGAACATATCGGCGACATCATCGAAAAAGGCATCGCCGAACAGGTCCGCAAGAAGATCGCGCACGGCCTCAAGTTCTCGGACGACGGCTTCGATGAATTGCAGGTGCTGCTCAGCCTGACCGTCGACAACCTGAGAACCGCCCAGACGATCTTCCAGACCGGCGATCTGGCGCTGGCGCGGCAGTTGATGGAAATCAAGGTGGAAGTCCGCCGGCTCGAAAAGCGGTCCGCCGAAAAGCATCTGGAGCGGTTGCGTGACGGACGACTGGAAAGCCTGCAGACCAGCTCGCTGCATCTCGACATGCTGCGTGACCTCAAACGCATCAATGCGCACATCGTGTCGGTTGCGCATCCGATCCTCGATGACAGCGGCGCACTGATCGAAAGCCGCCTTCGCCTCGCCGAACCCGGCGCCTGAGGGACTTTCTTAGTCCGCCGTCGGAAGTCTCCGCATGGTGAACTCGATGCGGTCGCCCTCCAGCTGGCGCCAGCTTTCCACTTCGGTCCAGTAGGCAGCCTTCGGAAATTCGTCGAACCATTGCCGCGCTTTTTCGCGGGCATCCTCGCGGGTCATCAGAAATGTCTCGCGCACGAACATACTGCCCGGTCCGCCGGCCTGTTCCTGCCGGTGGCGGTGAATTCTGCGCTTCAGCCCGTCGAGTGGCGGGGGTGTGAATTTCGCCATCAAACCCTCTTATCGGCACCTGGTGACATCAAGATAATATGGTCTCACACGCATTGCGAGTCTGTTTTCCTGGCTTAAAAAGGGCGGCCTCACGCGCTTGGGAATGGCCGGCGCAAGTCTGAGATGCTAAGTGCCGCCGGCGAGGATACGGAATCAGATCAAAGGCATAGCGGAAAAGGAAAAGACCATGGAACGGCCGGCATTGCCCAAGGAACTGCCCGAAAATCTCGAAGAGAAGAAGGCAGCAGCGCGAGCCTGGTTCGAGAGCCTCCGCGACACGATCTGTGCTTCCTTCGAGGCTTTGGAAGACGAGCTGACCGGCCCGCTCTCCGATCAGCCGCCCGGCCGCTTTACCCGGAAGAACTGGCTTCGCAACGAGGGCGAAGGCGGCGGCGGCACGATGTCGATGATGGAAGGCCGCGTCTTCGAGAAGGTCGGCGTCCACACGTCCACCGTCCACGGCGAGTTTTCCGAAGAATTCCGCAAGCAGATCCCCGGCGCCGACGAAGACCCCGCATTCTGGGCGTCGGGCATTTCGCTCATTGCCCATCCGGTCAATCCCAATGTGCCGGCAGTGCACATGAACACCCGCATGGTCGTCACCACCAGCCAGTGGTTCGGTGGCGGCGCCGACCTGACGCCGGTCCTCGACATCCGCCGCAGCCAGGAAGACCCCGATACCCAGCTTTTCCACCGGGTCATGGAAATCACGTGCAATCGCCACGCGGTCGCCGATTATCCGCGCTACAAGGCATGGTGCGAAGACTATTTCTTCCTGAAGCACCGCAACGAGCCCCGCGGCGTCGGCGGCATCTTTTTCGACTGGCTCCACTCGGATGCGGAAAAAGGCGGCTGGGATGCCGATTTCGCCTTCACGCAGGATGTCGGCCGCGCCTTCAACCTCCTCTACCCGAAGATCGTCCGCGGCAATTTCAACCGGCCCTGGACCGAAGAGAACCGCGACGAGCAACTGATCCGTCGCGGCCGCTACGTGGAGTTCAACCTTCTCTACGACCGCGGTACCATTTTCGGCCTGAAGACAGGCGGCAATGTGGAATCGATTCTATCCTCGATGCCACCGGCAGTCCGCTGGCCCTGATCATTTTGGCACGCCCGGGCAGTCTGCTCTCAAGAAATTGATGACTGTAAGGCCACTGGTAGTTGTCATCTGCGAAAAATTCGATGTTCGAATCGGTGTGTTCGGTGCTAGCGTGCGTTCTGGTTGCACGGGAGAACAGCCATGACCCCATCAAACAGCCTGACAAAACCAAGTTCATACCCCGTTTCGAAGTTGATGAAGACGCCCGAATTGGTCGAGCGTCTGGCCGTCGAAATGCGAGCCAGAAGCGGTGGCGAACTGCCCCACGCTTTCTGTGTCGAGCAAGTGAAGCGGCAGCTTGCCGGTAAGTCGGCGGAATCCGGCGCGGCCAATGCCGCTCGCATGATGATTCCCGCGGAGCGGGCATCCGTATTCCACTCCTGGGCGATCTCCGAATAGGAGGATTGATCAGGAGCTCTGCTTCACGATCTCGTCCAGCCGGGTGGCCAGCGCTGCCCGGTCGGGGTTGAAGTTACGCTCCACCCAGAAGTCCTCGATCTGCTTCAAGATCTCACCGACCCTCTTGCCGGCAGGCACACCTGCCGAGAGAACGTCGGCGCCCGCGATCGGAAAGACCGGCTTGGCGTAGCCCTCGGCCCGCTTAAGAAGAACCGACAGCCTTGCCGACTTGCGCATCGCCATTGGATCGCCCTCGGCCGCTGCTCTGGCCGACGACAGCGCCAGCTTGACGCGTGCAACCATGCCGGCCACGCCATTTCGGTAGAGCAGACGATCAAAGCCGACATCCGTCACCTCGTCGGGAATGGCGGGTGCGGACGCCCAGACGGCCAGCTTCGCCGCATCGGCATTCGAAAACCGCAGCCGTTTCGCCATCGCCGCCAGCCGCTCCGCATCGGGCGGCACGATCGAAGCAAGCCGCAGCAGCGGATCCGGCGTCCACCCGAGCGCTGCTTCTGCGGCCACCAGCGGATGAATGCCGTCGATGCCCCATTTTTCGGTTTCCGGCAGGATTTCCGTCAGCACGCCAGCCTGCCGCATCCACAAAAGTGCGCGAGACGGATCGGGGGCGGCGAGCAGTTTCTTCGTCTCGCCCCAGACCCGCTCGCCAGACAGCGTCGAAAGCCTGTCCTTGGCGCGTGCCGATGCCCGCAATCCGTCCGCATCCGGCCGGCCGGATCCGTAATAGGCGAAAAACCGGAAGAACCTGAGAATGCGCAGATGATCCTCGGCAATCCGCTGCGAAGCGTCGCCGATAAACCGGATCGTCCGGCTCTCGATGTCCTGCAATCCCTTGACCAGATCGACCACAGCGCCCGACGCATCCGCGTAGAGTGCATTGATGGTGAGGTCGCGCCGTTCCGCGTCAGCCTGCCAGTCGGTGCCAAACGAAACCTTGGCATGGCGGCCATCGGTCTCGATATCGCGCCGAAGCGTCGTCACCTCAAACGGCGTGCCGTCGATCACCAGCGTTACCGTCCCATGCTCGATCCCGGTCGGCACGGCCTTCATGCCGGCAGCTTCTGCCCGCTCCACCACGTCCTGCGGCAGAAGCGTCGTCGCCACGTCGATATCGGCGACGGCAAGCCCCATCAGCGCGTTGCGCACCGCGCCACCAGCCACCCGCGCCTCGCCGCCATCGGCGTTCAGAAGGAGAAGAAGCCGCTGCAGAGCGGCATCGTTGAACCATGCCTCACCGGCAACCGAGGGGGTAGCAATGGAGGTCATGCGTAAAGCCTTTCATACAACGTGCGTAAAATTCCGGCGGTAATGCCCCAGATTTCCCGGTCCTCATAGGGCATGACGTAGAAGTGCCGGGTCGCGCCATTCCAGTCGCGGGTGCCGCGCTGGTGGTTCGCCTCGTCCATCAGAAAGGACAGCGGCACTTCGAAAGCCGCGTCCACCTCGTCCGGATTGAGCGTCAGCTCGAAACCGCGGCTCACAACGGCCAGCACCGGCGTGATGCGAAATCCGGTCGCCGCATAATAGTCGGGAAGCCTGGCCAGCGGCTCGACGAAGCGTCGGTCAAGACCGATCTCTTCCTCCGCCTCGCGCAGCGCCGCCACCTCAGGCGATCCGTCTTCGGGATCGATCGCACCGCCCGGAAACGCGATCTGGCCGGAATGCTTGCGCAGCTTGACCGTCCGCTGCGTCAGGATAACCTTGGCGCCATCGGCATCGTCGATGACGGGCACCAGCACGGCCGCATCCTTCAGCTTGGATTGAACGGTCGCGTTCACCCAGGCCGGGTTAAGCAGATGATCGCCGTGATCGCGCCACGCATCCTCGATCGGCCCGCCCTTCTGGGACCGCGAACGGCGGCGAAACTCATCAGCGGAATAAAAACCGAGACCGCTCATCGGGACAACAATTCCAGCTCGGCGGCCGGCATCACCGGAAACACCGCATCGCCGGAGCGGACCGCGAACATCGTGACGCCATCGATCTCGATCGTCTCGCCAAGCGCGACGAGATCATACATCACCGCCCGCGAAACCAGCGCCTCGAGCCGTCCGCGGACGTGCAGGTAAGGCTTCAGCTCCTGTCCCTCGCCCGCGATCGCAAACCGGATCGGATGATCGCTCCCAGCCTCCACCACATCGCCGACACCGGTGCGAAACGTCAGCACCTGCTGGCCGTCTCGTAGGCTCGTTTGCATCTCCACCGCCACGAACGGCGCATCGACGACACGAATCGCAACCTTTTCCACAGGCGTAACGAGATAGGTTCGGCCGTCCTCGTCCTTGCGCAGCACGGTCGAAAACAGCCGGACCAGCGGCGCACGGCCAATCGGCGTACCCAGATAGAACCACGTTCCGTCGGCGCGGATTTCCATGTCTAGATCGCCGCAGAACGGCGGGTTCCACCGCTCGACCGGCGGCAGGCCCGGCATTTCGCCCCGCGGGCCACCACTCGCCTGCTCCGACGCATGGGCGATCATCGCCGCGAGACCAGCGGCATCGGCCGCCGTATTAATTGGTTCTACTGCCATTTTTCAGTCCCGGTTCGACCTTAAGCATCAGCCAAGGTGAATGTTCTCACGAGATAGTCATTCATCGCGTGCTTGTCAGCCTTATTTGGCGGAATAAGTTTCAACGTCTAAGGTGACTGCTGTGACGCAGCGATTCACGGTCGGACGGATAGGTTCGGCGAAGCCTGCTGGATCTGGATACCAATCAAGGGTGATGGTGAACGACATGGGCATGATGAATTCTACGCAAACAGTCCTCGACGAGAAAGCCATCATCGCCTCGGCCGAAAAGGCACTTGCCGATATCGCCGCCATCCGCGAGGAAGTCGCCAAGGTCATCTTCGGACAGGAGCGTGTGGTCGAAAACACCATGCTCGCGGTTCTCTCGGGCGGTCATGCGCTGCTGGTCGGTGTTCCCGGTCTAGCCAAGACCAAACTCGTCTCGACGCTCGGCACCGTCCTCGGTCTGGATTCCAACCGCATCCAGTTCACACCCGACCTGATGCCGTCGGATATTCTCGGCTCCGAAGTGATGGATACGGATGAGACCGGCCGCCGCTCCTTCCGCTTCGTCAAGGGACCGGTGTTCGGACAGCTGCTGATGGCCGACGAAATCAACCGCGCTTCGCCGCGCACCCAGTCGGCGCTGCTGCAGGCCATGCAGGAATATCACATCACCGTCGCCGGCCAGCGCTATGACCTGCCGGCACCCTTCCACGTCCTTGCCACCCAGAACCCGCTGGAACAGGAAGGCACCTATCCGCTTCCGGAAGCCCAGCTCGACCGGTTCCTGCTGCAGGTGGATGTTCTCTACCCGGAACTCGCCGCCGAGCGTCAGATCCTGCTCGACACGACGGGCAGCGCCGAAGCCAAGGCGCGCAGCGTCATCGACGCGACGCGGCTGAAGGATATCCAGGCGCTGATCCGCCAGATGCCGGTCTCCGACAAGGTGGTCGATGCAATCCTGTCGCTCGTTCGCTCCGCCCGCCCGGGCCACGGCAACGCGTCCACCGACAAGCATGTCGCCTGGGGTCCCGGCCCGCGTGCCGGCCAGTCGCTGATGTTGACGGCCCGCGCCCGTGCGCTTTACGAAGGCCGCCTCGCTCCTTCGCTCGACGATATCCACGCGCTTGCCGAACCGGTCCTGCAGCACCGCATGGCGCTGACATTTGCCGCCCGCGCCGAAGGCATGTCGGTGCGCGATGTCATTGCCGGCCTGGTCAAACAGGCCCGCGGCTGAAGATCGCCGGTTCAGGCTAGAAAGGAACCTCCGTGGCATCCATCGGCCAGATCGTCGACCAAACCGCCAGCAGCGATGTCCTCCATCGCGCCCAGCAGCGTGCCATGCTGGTGCCCGATTGCATGGTCGAGGCCAAGCGCATCGCCAATACGGTGATTGCCGGCTGGCACGGCCGCCGCAAGCGCGGCATGGGCGAAAACTTCTGGCAGTTCCGCCCCTATGCGGAGGGCGAAAGCCTGTCCCGCATCGACTGGCGCCGCTCGGCCCGCGACGACCATACCTATGTCCGCGACCGCGAATGGGAAGCCGCGCACACGATCTGGCTCTGGGCCGACATGTCGCCGTCGATGATGTACAAGTCGACATTCGGGTCGGTATCGAAGGAGAGCCGCGCGCTGGTCATCATGCTGGCGCTCGCCGAAATCCTCGCCCGCTCCGGCGAACGGATCGGATGCCCCGGCATCATGGAACCGGTCTCTGCCCGCAACGCCGCCGAACGGCTGGCGACCGCCATTATGCACGCACCGCAGGCGACCGGCCTGCCGGATACGGGCATGATCCGCGGCCAGAGCGATATCGTCCTGATCGGCGATTTCCTCGATGACGCCGACAAGGTCATGGACCGCATCACGCCCCTCGGCCGCCGCGGCCTGCGCGGCCATGTGATCGAAGTTGCCGATCCCGCCGAAGAAACCTTCCCCTATACCGGCCGCACCGAATTCACCGATCCCGAAACCGGCGAAAAGCTCGTCTCCGGCCGCGCCGAAAACATCCGCGAGGACTATCAGCGCGCCTATCTCGCCCGCCGCGATGCGCTCGGCGAGGGCCTGCGCCGTCTCGGCTGGAGTTTCGTTTTTCATCGCACCGATCGTCTCGCTTCCGAAGCGCTCGTCGCCGTCCACGGCTACCTCTCCGGCATGCCGGCGCCTAGACGGATCGATAGCGGAAATATCGAGGACAGGTCATGAGCGCGCTCGCCTTCGCCTATCCCGCCATCCTCTTCGGCCTGATCGCCCTGCCCGCCATCTGGTGGCTGCTGCGCCTGACCCCACCAAGACCAAAGTCGGAAGTCTTCCCGCCCCTGCGCATTCTCGCAAGCGTCCTGAAGCGCGAGGAAACGCCGTCCCAGAGCCCGTGGTGGCTGACGCTTCTGCGCATGGCTCTGGCCGCAGCGATCATTCTGGCCATCGCCGATCCCGTCATCAACCCGCGCACGAGTTCGCTCAACACCGGCGGCCCGCTGGCGCTGGTCATCGACAACGGCTGGGCGACATCGACCGACTGGGAACGCCGCGTCGAGACCGCCAATCTCCTGATCGACGATGCCGAAAGCGCTGACCTCCCGGTCGCGATCGCCTTCACCGCCGATCAGAACCAGGAAGCAACGCCCGGCAGTGCCGCCGCAGCGCGCGACAAGCTCGCCGCCGCAAGCCCGCGCCCGCTTGTGCCCGACCGCGCCCGCGCCGTCACAGCACTCCGGGAAGCCCTCAACGGCACCCGCCCCGGCACGCTGGCGGTCGTCTCCGATGGCATCGCCGCCACGACCGACGCCGAAACGATGACCGCTCTTGCAGGCCTTTCGGCAGGCGACATGCGCGTCCTCGAAGGCGATGGACAATCGGTCGTCGCGATCACAGGCGCCACCAACAATTCCGCCGCAATGAATGTCAGCGCCACCCGCCTTTCCACGGCTGGCACGCAGCAGTTCACCGTCAACGCGCTTGATCCGCAGGGTCGCTCGCTCGCCGCAGGCACGCTGGAATTTGCCGACGGCGCCAACACGGCAACAACGGAAATTTCCGCGCCGTTCGAACTGCGCAACGATTTCGCCCGCCTCTCCGTCGAGGGCATCGCAACCGCGGGTGCCGCTCACCTTCTCGACGACGGTTTCCGCCGCCGCCGCGTCGCGCTGATCGCCGGCGAAAGCGGCAGCGATTTCCAGCCGCTGCTGCAACCGCTCTACTATATCAGCCGGGCTCTCCAGCCCTACGCCGATGTGATCCAGCCCAACACGGCCGATCTCTCGGTATCGATCCCGCAGATCCTCGAGGACAATCCGTCGGCAATCATCATGGCCGATGTCGGCCGCTTGCCGCCGGAAATCTCCCAGCCGCTGCAACGCTGGATCGCGCGCGGCGGTACACTGGTCCGCTTCGCCGGCCCTCGCCTTGCCGCAGCACCGGCCGACGATCCGCTGGTGCCGGTCACCTTGCGCCAGGGCGAACGCGCGCTCGGCGGCGCCATGTCCTGGTCGGAGCCTCAGGCACTGGCTGATTTCCCGAATTTCGGCCCCTTCGCCGGCCTGCCCCGCGCAGCAGATATCACTGTGACCCGCCAGGTTCTGGCCGAACCGACGCCGGATCTTGCCGAGCGCACCTGGGCAAGCCTTGCCGACGGCACGCCGCTGGTCACAGAAAAGGAAGTCGAAGCCGGCCGTATCGTGCTGTTCCACACCAGCGCCGAGGCAACCTGGTCCAACCTGCCGCTGTCAGGCAATTTCGTCGAAATGCTGCGCCGGCTGGTGCAGATGGCCCGCGTTGGTGGTGCTGCCGGTGGCAGCGCGTCCGGTGCACCGGGTACCGAAGGCGCTGCCGCAGCCTTGCCTCCCTACCGCCTTCTCACCGCCGACGGCGTGATGACGACCGAGACCGGCGCTGCCCGCCCGATCACCATTCCGGCCAACGCCCGGCCTGTCGCAAGCTTCGATCATCCTCCGGGCCTCTACGGCACCGAAGACGGCTACTCCGCCGTCAATCTTCTTGCGCCGGCGACCGTGCTTGCCCCCTTCGATCCATCGGCCGGCGGAACGCAGGTGGCGCGGGAGCAACTGGCTGGCGGCGAGGCCGTGTCGCTGCGTCCGACCCTGTTTGCTCTCGCCTTCGCGCTCCTCGTCCTCGATAGCCTGGTAATGCTCTTCATGAACGGTGCCTTTTCCCGCCGCCCCGGACGCTCCAAGCCGACCTCCGCCCGGACGTCTGGCACCGCCGCGACCCTCATCCTCGGCTTCGCGTTGGGAATGGCGCTGCTCAACCCGAACCCGTCGCTCGCCCAGCAGCCACCCTCGCCGTCCGCTGCCGCGGCGCAACCGCAATCGGCCCAGCCGCAGCAGTTTCGCGAAATGCAGCCCGGTGAAGGCGTAAAGCCTGGCGACGACCAGATCCTCGACCGCCTCGACACGACCCACCTCGCCTATGTCCAGACCGGCGAAAGCGACGTCGACAGCATCTCCGAGCGGGGCCTCGATGGTCTCACCCAATACATGAGCTACCGCACGACGCTGGAGCCCGGCGCCCCTGTCGGACTCGACATCGCCAAGGACGACCTCTCCTTCTACCCGATCATCTACTGGCCGATTTCCGCGACAGCGCCGATGCCGTCGCAGGCCTCGATCTCGCGCATCGACGCCTATATGCGCAACGGCGGCACGGTCCTGTTCGACACCCGCGACCAGGTCTCAGCACTCGACGGCAGCTCCAGCCCCAACGGATTGCGGCTGCAGGAAATCCTCGCCAGCATCGATATTCCGCCGCTCGAGCCGACACCGGAAAACCATGTGCTGACCCGCACCTTCTATCTGCTCAAGGATTTTCCCGGTCGCTATCGCGGCGGCCCGCTCTGGGTCGAAGCCCGTCAGGATGCCCGCAATTCCACCTCGCAGCTCTCCTCGGGCGGCGACGGCGTGACACCGCTTCTGATCACCGGCAACGATTTTGCCGGCGCCTGGGCAGTCGATCAACAGGGTAACTCGATGCTCCCGACCGTTCCGCCTGACGACATGCAGCGCGAATACGCCTACCGCGCCGGCGTCAACATCATGATGTATATGCTGACCGGCAACTACAAAGCCGACCAGGTCCACGTGCCCGCACTCCTCGAACGGCTGGGGCAGTAACAGATGACCATCGAATTCGCCCCCTTCTTCTCGTGGCCGATCCTTGCAGCCCTCGGTGCATTGGCCCTCGTCCTTGCTGTGACCGCCCTATTGCGCGGCGTCCGTGGTGCGGTCCTTCGGACGCTGGCGCTTGCCGCCCTGCTGATGGCGCTCGCCAACCCGACGCTCAACCAGGAAGATCGCGAACAGCTCTCCACCATCGTGCCAATCGTCGTCGACCGCTCTCAGAGCCAGGAGACGGCTGGCCGCGAGCAGCAGACCGATCAGGCGCTGGCGGAACTGCGCGACCGCTTCTCCCGCTATCCCCGCATCGAGACGCGCATCGTCGAGGCCGGAGACGATGTAGACAGCGACACACCTTCGACGAAGCTGTTCACTGCGCTGCGCTCCGCGATGTCGGACGTTCCGCCGGCCCGTGTCGGCGGCGCCGTGTTCCTCACCGACGGCCAGATCCATGATCTCCCCGGCATCAATCAGGATCTCGGCTTCAACGCACCCGTCCACGGGCTGATCACCGGGCAGCCAAACGAATTCGACCGCCGCATCGAAGTGCTGCGCGCGCCCCGCTTCGGCATTGTCGGCGAAGAGCAGGAACTGACACTGCGCGTGTTCGACGACGGTCGCCAGGGCGGCGGCCCCGCCGAAGTCATCGTGCGCATGAACGGCCAGCAGATCGCCACGCTGCAGGCAACGCCCGGCGTCACCACCCCGTTCTCGTTCAACGTCCAGCGCGGCGGCAACAATGTCATGGAGTTCTCGGTTGCCGAGCTCCCTGGCGAAGTGACCACCGCCAACAACCGCGCCGTCCATGTCATCGATGGCATCAGGCAGAACCTGCGCGTGCTGCTGGTGTCCGGCGAACCCCATGCCGGTGAGCGCGCTTGGCGTAACCTTCTAAAGTCCGACGCCTCCGTCGACCTCGTGCATTTCACCATCCTGCGCCCACCGGAAAAGCAGGACGGCACGCCGATCAACGAGTTGTCGCTGATCGCCTTCCCCACCCGCGAGCTGTTCGTCGAAAAGATCAAGGATTTCGATCTGATCATCTTCGATCGCTACAAGCACCGCGGCGTGCTGCCGATCCTCTATTACGACTACATCTCCCAGTATGTGCAAAACGGCGGCGCGCTGCTGATCGCGGCAGGCCCGGAACATGCCGGCGAAGATTCGATCGCCGCGACGCCGCTCGAACAGGTCCTGCCGGCCGCACCGACGGGCGAAGTCCACAATGCCGGCTTCTTCCCGCATCTCTCGGAAGTCGGCACCAAGCACCCGGTCACCCGCGGCCTCGAAGGCTCCAACCAGACGCCGCCCGCCTGGGGTCGCTGGTTCCGCACCATCGATGTCGACCCGCCGCAGGGCCAGACGGTAATGGAAGGCGATGGCGACCGCCCTCTCCTTGTCCTCAACCGTCAGGGCGAAGGCCGCGTCGCCATGCTCCTGTCGGATCAGGGCTGGCTCTGGGCACGCGGCTTTGAGGGCGGTGGCCCGCATGTGGCGCTCTATCGCCGTATCGCTCACTGGCTGATGAAGGAGCCCGAACTGGAGGAAGAGGCGCTGACTGCCCGCTCCGTCGGACGAACGCTTGCCGCCACTCGCCAGACGATCGGCGACGATCCCGGTCCCGCCACCATCCGCTACCCATCCGGCCGCACCGAGACCGTGCAGATGGCGCCCGCCGGCCCCGGCGAGTATCGCTATGAAAGCCGCATGGATGAAACCGGCCTGTTCGAAGTGAGAAACGGCGACTTCCAGACCCTTGTTCATGTCGGCGCGGTCGACTCGCCCGAGTTCAAGGCAATGATCTCGACCGAGGCAACCTTGCGGCCCTATGCCGACAAGACCCGCGGCCTCGTGACCCGCGTCGCCTCGGGCGACGGCATCACCATCCCCGACATCCTCCCCGTTCGCGGCGAGGTTCGCGTCAGCGATCCCAACCGCATGGTCATCCGCATGACCGACGAGACGGTGCTGCGCGGCATCAACACGCTGCCACTGTTTGCAGGCTTTGCCGGCCTGTCGGTGCTGCTGTTCGCGATGGCTGCGATGTGGTGGCGCGAGGGTCGCTGATGGGCCACGAGCTTAATCTCACCGACGCGCCGACCTCAGACGATCTGGCAATCGTCAGCAGCGGCCTCACCGCCTTCAACGAAGGCGAAGTCGGCCCCTCCGACAGGAAACTGCTCGCCGTACTGATCCGCGACGAGAGCGGCACGGTCATCGGCGGTCTGTCGGGCTACACGTCCTGGGGCTGGCTCTTCACGCAATTGCTGTTCATTCCGGAAACCCTGCGCGGCAAGGGCATGGCAGCAAAGCTCCTGACCGAGGCCGAAAATGAAGCCCGTACCCGCGGCTGCAAGGGCGCCTGGATCGATACGTTCAACCCACTCGCCCTCAAGGCCTACAAGAGCCACGGCTACCAAGTGTTTGGCGAGATTCCAAATTTCGTCGAAACCAGAACCCGCACCTTCCTTCAAAAAGCGCTTTAGTCTATCCATCTCGGCCGCAATCTGGGAGCATGGATATGGATCTGGAAATCGTCGACGGCATCTCGCAGCAGGATGAAGAAATCATCCTCGACAAGCTGAAAGCCTTCAATATCGAATGCTTCGGCGCGAGCGACCGTCGCGAACTGGCAATCCCGCTACGTGATACGGCCGGCGATATCGCAGGCGGCCTCGTCGGCTATACCGGCCGCGGCTGGCTTTACATCTCGATGCTGTTCATTCCGGAATTGATGCGCGCCAAGGGCCTCGCCGCCCGCCTCATGACCATGGCCGAAGCGGAGGCGGCCAAGCGCGGCTGTATCGGAGCCTATATCGATACGATGAACCCGGCAGCACTCGCGCTGTATCTGAAGCTCGGCTACCACCCGATCGGCAAGCTCGAAGGCCTCGCCGGCGGACATGATGTAACGTGGCTGGAAAAACGATTCTAGATCAAGGGCTTGGCGCGAAGTCCTGACGGATCACAGCTCCCGCCAGCCGATCACGCCCTTCAGCCCGTCATGCACACCGTCCTTGAGCGGCACGACCAGCACCCGCCCCGGATCGACCGGTCCCGGAAAATCGAGCGCATCATAGGCCACTTTCTCGAAGCCGAGCGGTATGTAATAGGGCGGATCGCCGATCAGGATCACGGCTTCCGACCCATGCCGGCGCGCGGCATCGATGGCGATCCGCACCAGTTCGCGGCCAATCCCGAGGTTCTTGTGCGACGGCCTGACCGCCAGCGGGCCCAGCATATGGCCCTTCACGCTTCCCGCCAGAACCGGCGTCATCCTCACCGAAGCGATCGTCTCACCATCGTCAGCGCAGACAAACGAGATCGACCGGTCATGCGGCCCCTGCTCGCGAATGCGGGATGCGGCGCGCACATGCCGACCGGGACCGAAAGCCTCCTCGTTGATCACCTCGATGATGTCATCGTGAGACGCATCCTCGGTCAGATAGACGAGGTCGTGTTTCGCCATGGACTTGGCGGTGTTTTCGGACGAAGAATTCTGGGATGTTGAGGATTGCGACGCAACAAGATGCAGGGACATGGAGAACCGAAGCCGTAGGGAGAGAGCAGACAGGACGAGCGATATCGCGACGCGTTTTCAGGCGTCGTGGTCGATCTTCAGCGTCGTCGCAGTGTCCGCACTTCGGTCATTTTCTTGATGTTCCCGAACAATCGTGACAAGCGAGCTATCAGAAAATTTTCCACCCGTCCAATCCAAAAACGCAGCGTTTACCAAATCGCACCTCGTCATTGTCTGGCACTGCCGTATCTAATGGGCAGCACAACCAAGGAGATTGCTATGGGCATGCTGGTAGACGGCAAGTGGCACGACGTCTGGTACGACACCAAGGCCAGCAAGGGTCATTTCAAGCGCTCCGAATCACAGTTCCGCAATTGGGTGACAGCTGACGGGTCCCCCGGACCGTCGGGCGAATCCGGCTTCAAGGCCGAGGCCGGACGCTACCATCTCTATGTGTCGCTCGCCTGCCCCTGGGCGCACCGCACCCTGATCTTCCGCAACCTCAAGAAACTGCAGGATCTGATCTCGGTCTCCGTCGTCGACTACCTGATGCTGGAAAACGGCTGGGAATTCCGCAAACGCGACGGCGCAACCGGCGACGCCCTGTTCGGCTCCGACTATCTCTACCAGGTCTATCTCAAAGCCGATCCCGCCTATTCCGGCCGCGTCACGGTTCCGGTCCTTTGGGACAAGCAGCAGAACACGATTGTCTCGAACGAAAGCGCTGAAATCATCCGCATGATGAACAGCGCCTTCGACGGCATCACCGGCTCCGATGTCGATTTCTACCCGGAAGATCTGCGCACTGAGATCGACGCGATCAACGCGGTCATCTACGACACCGTCAACAACGGCGTCTACAAGGCCGGCTTCGCCACCACGCAAGACGCCTATGAAGAGGCCGTCTCAAAGCTGTTCGAAACGCTCGACAGTCTCGAGACCCGTCTCTCGAAAAGCCGCTACCTGCTCGGAGACAAGCTGACCGAAGCCGACTGGCGGCTGTTCACGACACTCATCCGCTTCGATCCGGTCTATGTCGGCCACTTCAAATGCAACATCCGCCGCATCGCCGACTACCCGAACCTGTCAGCCTATCTGCGCGATCTCTACCAGCACGAGGGCGTGGCCAAGACCTGCAATCTCCTCCACATCAAGCACCACTACTACGAGAGCCACAAAACCATAAACCCGACCGGCATCGTCCCGACAGGACCAGAGCTCGATCTCGACGCACCGCATGGGCGGGGGTAGGAAAGCGGGTAACTCTCACCAGTACTCCCCCTTCTCGATCTTTCCCGAAAGCTCCTGCAATCGGCGCGCTGTTGCCTGGGTGACCTCAGGCGGTAGCGCGTCGAGGGCAAAGAAGCCGCTTTCCGCAATTTCGTAATCCGCGGCGCGCGGCGCCGTCTGGTTGACGTTGACCTTGTAGAACAGCACGTGGTCGCGCTTCGAGGCGTTGCGGTTCAGGTAGACGTGGAACAGCTCCGGCACTCCCAGGACTTCCAGATTGCCCTCTTCCCGCAGTTCCTTGTGCAGCGCCTGAAGCGCGGTTTCGCCGCGTTCCATGCCACCGCCGGGCATATACCATCCCGGCACATAGGTGTGGCGCACCAGGAAAATCCGGCCCTCCTCGTCGAAACAGGCGGCCCGCACACCCATCGTCATGCCTCGTGTGACGATGAACGCCTTGTGCATCAGCCAGACGAGAATGCGGGCGCGGCCGCCGGTAACTTCGGGAATGCCCTGCTCAGCCATTCAGGCGTTCCACTTCATAACTTCGGGAGCGGCGATAAATTCGGTACCAATTGCTCTCTCATGCGTTATGTCTTCGCCATGTTCAAGTTCGCGCATATTTCCGATATCCACCTGGGGCCTCTTCCGCGGCTGACGATGCGCGAGCTTCTGTCAAAGCGCATTACCGGTTTCGTCAACTGGCACCGCACCCGCCGAAAGCACCTTCTCGTCAACACGCTCGATCTGCTGTTGAGCGACATGAAGGACCGGGAGCCGGACCAGTTGCTCATCACAGGCGATCTGGTCAATTTGGCGACCAAGATCGAAACCCGGCTTGCCCGCGAATGGCTCGACACGATCGGCAATCCCGCCGACACCACCGTCGTGCCGGGCAATCACGATGCCTATGTGCCGGGCGCTCACGACAAGTCGGTTGCCGCTTGGTATCCCTTCGTGAAAAGCGACGACGATCCGGGCGAATGGCCGAAGGACGATCACATCTTCCCGACCTACCGGGAGCGTGGCCCGATCGCCATTATCGGCTGCTCCACATCCAATGCCACGCCGCCGTTTTCCGCATCCGGCTATTTCAGCCCGCGCCAGGCGCGCGAAACCGTGAACCTGCTGAAGAAAGCCGGCGAACGTGGCCTGTTCCGCGTGGTGATGATTCACCACCCGCCGATCCACGGCGCAGCGTCATCGCACAAGCGTATGATCGGCATCCGTCGATTTGCTGCGGCCATCTCGACCGGCGGCGCCGAACTGGTGTTGCACGGCCATACGCATCTTAACACCGTCTACGAACTCAAGACCCATAACCGGCCCGTGCCGGTCGTCGGTATAGCGTCCGCTTCGCAGGGTCCGGGCGGCCACAAGCCACCTGCTTCCTACAACCTGTTTTCGCTGTCGGGCGAACCCGGCAACTGGAACCTGGTTTGCGAACGCTACGGGCTGACACAGGCAGGTGACGGCATTGCGCTGGACAGCAGCCACGTCTTTTATGGCGATCAACCGATGCCTATGCCGGCGATCCAGCCCGAGACCGTCGAAATCTTGTAGATTAATTGCGTCGCCTGTTGCAAATGCATCACATTCGATTCATAGCTTAACGAGATGGCCGTAATCATAACGCATAGCCCCGTTAAGCTTGTTTCCGCATGAACAATCCGACCCAGACCATGGACATTCGCCGTGACCTCGTAGCCTTGCTGCCGAGGCTTCGTCGTTTCGCGTTGACGCTTGCAGGCACCGCCGAGGATGCTGACAGGCTGGTGCGCGAAGTCTGTTCGCGTGCAATCCAGAAAAGCCATCACTGGAAGGGCGAAGGCCGCATCGAAAGCTGGCTGTTCAGCCTGATGCGAACAGCCTGGTCCGACGAGATCAAGAAGCGCCGCAAGACCCAGCCGTCCTCCACCCCGAAGGCACAGGGCGTCGTATCGGCTACCGAAATTTCCACGATGGCCACATCGGATCAGATCCTGCTGTCCCTGCCCTCAGGCCTCGCCAGTGTCTTCCTTCTCGTGGACGTCGAGGCATTCGCCTATGGCGAGGCGGCTGCTATACTCGGCATTCCGGAACAGGCCTTCGCCGAACGCTTGTGTTCTGCACGGCTCAGACTGTCGGAAATCGCGCCGGAAGCATCGGAGCGCCGCGCATGAAAGCCAGTGCTTCCTCGTCCGCGCTCGAACAGCGCATTTCGGCCTTCCTGGATGGCGAAGCCAACGAACACGAACGGCAGGAGATCGAAGCGCTTCTGGTCAACGAGCCGCAGGCGCGGGCCCTGCATGACAGTCTGAAGCGCGGCACGGATTTCGGTCGGCGCGTCTTCGACGATGCCATGAAGGAACCATTGCCGCTCGAACTCGTCCGCACCATCAAGAACGCACCACTGCCGCGGCGCGCGATCAGGCTGCCTGATGACAAAAAGCGTCAGGCACTCTCGTTCAAGCCAAGCAGAACGCAGGCCCTTGTCGCATGTCTTCTCAGTCTCTGCCTCGGCGGCGGCATCGGCTATGCGCTCGGCACCCAGCCGGGATCGACCCGTCTCGGCGGCTCGGAAGTGCAGCTCGATTCGCGGGACTGGCTTGACGACGTCGTCGCCCATTACCGGCTCTATACCCGCTTGCCCGATCGTCTGGTGGAAATCGGTGCCGACAGGCCGGGCGATATCCTCGCATGGCTGACCACAGGCACCGGCATCGCCTTTCGCATTCCGGACCTGTCGCAAAGCGGGCTCGCCTTCGCCGGCGCACGGCTTTTCACCGCCGACAACCGCCCCTCCGGCCTCCTCCTCTACCGCCGCGGCGATGAAGGAGAGATCATCGCGATCACCTTCTCCAAGACCCGTCCGGACACCAACAAACCGGTCGAGGACATCCGCGCCGATACGGGTCTTGTGTCCTGGAGCACGCCGCTCGCGACCTATGTCGTCGTCGGCCCCTCCTCCGCCGCCGATCTCGACGAGATCGCCGCCAAGGCCGCGGGACTGATCTGAGCGACGCGCGATCAGGTCCACCTGATCCCAGCAAAAAGCCGCATCGGCTAGCGATGCGGCTTGTGTCTTCTGATACCCTACAGGCCCCGGCTTACCGGCCGCGTTCTTCCAACACCCGGTTCGCCGCCGACACGATCGCATCGAGCGAGGCCGTCACGATGTTGTTGTTAATCCCAGCGCCAAACAGCTTTCCACCCGGATGCTCGACCTCGACATAGGCGATCGCCGAGGCGTTCGAGCCATGCTGCAGCGAGTGTTCCGAATACTCATTCACCGACAGCTCGATCCCGAGATAGGCCGACAGCGCGTTGATGAACCCGGCGATCGGGCCCGTGCCGCGGCCTTCGATCGTCTTCGTCTCGCCACCATCGGTGATCTCGGCGGAAACGACGCGGATGCCCTTGTGCTCCATCCCGGCCGGGAACGTCTGGTGATCGACGAATTTCAGCCGTGCTGAAGGCTGGTCCACATAGCGCTCGATAAAGCGCTCATGGATGCGCTTGGAAGCGACTTCCTTGCCTTCTTCGTCGGTAATCCGCTGGATGTCCTCGCGGAACTCCACCTGCAAGTTGCGCGGCAGGTTGATGCCGTAATCCTGCTGCAGGATATAGGCGATGCCGCCCTTGCCCGATTGCGAGTTGATTCGGATGATCGCCTCGTAGGACCGGCCGACGTCGCGCGGGTCGATCGGCAGGTAAGGCACTTCCCACACCGGATGGTTGGCCGTCTTGATCGCCTTCATGCCCTTGTTGATCGCATCCTGGTGCGAGCCGGAAAACGCCGTATAGACCAGTTCGCCGACGTAAGGATGGCGCTCGGGAATGACCATTTCGTTCGAATATTCGTAGACGTCCTTGATGCGCTCGATATCGGTGCAGTCCAGCCCCGGATCGACCCCTTGCGTGTACATGTTGAGCGCCAGCGTCACCACGTCGACATTGCCGGTGCGCTCGCCATTGCCAAACAGCGTGCCTTCGACGCGGTCGGCGCCGGCCATCAGCGCCAGCTCGGTCGCGGCAATCCCGGTGCCACGGTCGTTGTGTGGATGCAGCGAGATGATGACGTTCTCGCGATTGTCGATATTGCGGCACATCCATTCGATCTGGTCGGCATAGATGTTCGGCGTCGCCATCTCGACGGTCGAGGGCAGGTTGAGGATCAGCTTGTTGTCAGCGGTCGGCTTTACCACCTCGATGACTGCGTTGCAGATCTCCAGCGCCACTTCCAGCTCGGTGCCGGTGAAGCTTTCCGGCGAATATTCGAACCGGTAATCGCCGCCGGCCTTGGCAGCCATGTCGGTGATCATCTTCGCCGCGTCGACGGCGATCTGCTTGATACCGCGGACATCCTTGCCGAACACCACACGGCGCTGCAGTTCCGATGTCGAGTTGTAGAAGTGGATGATCGGATGCTTGGCGCCTTCCAGCGATTCGAACGTGCGGGTGATCAGTTCCGGCCGGCACTGAACCAGTACCTGCATCGACACATCGTCGGGAACGCCACCCTCTTCGATGCACCAACGGGCAAAGTCGAAATCGGTCTGCGAAGCCGACGGGAAACCGATCTCGATTTCCTTGAAACCCATATCCAGGAGCAGCTTGAACATGCGGGCCTTGCGATCGTGGCCCATCGGGTTGACCAGCGACTGGTTGCCGTCACGCAGGTCCACCGAGCACCAGATCGGCGCCTTGTCGATCACCTTCGACGGCCAGGTCCGGTCGGGAATGTTGATGGCGGGATAGGCACGGTATTTCACCGCCGCGTCGGCCATACCCTTAGCCTTGTTGGCAGTAGTCACGTTGGAATTCTTGGCGTCCATGGTCTTCAAGTCCTCGTCCTTTCCATCCGCCGCGCGCCGCACTTTTGGGGCCTGCTTGGTGAGGATGGCGACCTCTCAGGGTCTGTCTCAGCTATATCGGTAAATCTTGCGAGGAGCTCTTACGCCGGCGGGCTTTCGGCCGCCGGGCGCTCCTCAACGGACCCGGCAACCGAGTGTAAGGTCGAGGCTAAGAAGCGAGAGAGGCACGAAAACCGTCGCCCCGGCAGCGAAGCTGCGGGTCGGCAAACGGTCGGACATGATCGCACCTGTCATGGTCATGGGAGAATCTATAGCGGGCGGGCAGAGAACGTGCAAGTGCACTTTCGAACGGCTTTTGATGTTGCAACGACGGCCGCGGTTCCCTCTCAAGGCAATCTTTCGCGTCTGAGAGCCTTCTGCAAACCCATCATCACGCCACCGGCCAGCAGACCCCAGAACGCCCCTGAGATCCCGGCGAAGGCGATTCCGGAAGCGGTGACCATAAAGGTGATGGCCGCAGCCTCGCGGGTAGCGGGATTGTGGTAGGCGGCGTATGCCGCGTTCGAGAACGCGCCGATCAGCCCGAGCCCGGCGACGGCCTGCAACAGGATCGGCGGCGCGAGCGATACGAAGGCGATAATGCCGCCGGCCACCAGCCCCAGCGCCGCGTAGCTGAAGCCGCCGATGATCGCCGCTACGTAACGCCGGGCGGGATCCGGATGAGCGTCGGTACTGGCACACATCGCTGCCGTGATCGCCGCCATGTTGACCGGCACGCCGCCAAAAACGCCGACAAGCGAGGACAGGGCGCCGGTTGCCACGAACATCGGTCCGGGATGCGGCTCGTATCCGTGGGCCTTGAGGATCGCGATGCCGGGTATGTTCTGCGACGCCATGGTGACGATAAACAGTGGCACCGCCACGGAAATCGCGCCGTGCCAGGTGAAGACCGGCTCGACGAACACGAATTGCGGATGGATCGCAGCGCCGATCTGGCTCAGCGTATCTGCCGGCAGGTCGACGCCGAAGATCAGCACCAGCATCATCGCCGCAAGCGAGGCCGGCACGGCCAGAAGCCGCCAGCGCGACACGACGACCGCCCAGGTCAGCACGATCGGCAGTCCCAGCATCGGGTCGAACGCCACCGCCTTCACGGGAGCAAGACACAGGCCGAGCAGGATACCGGCCAGCATCGCATTGGCAAGCGGCCCCGGGATCATCCGGATCGCGCGCCCGAGCGGCTGGAACAGGCCCGACAGCATGATCAGCCCGCCACAGATGACGAAGGCGCCGACGGCTGCGGGAAATCCGCCCTCGATCATCCCGATCCCCGAGAGAAGAGCGGCACCAGGCGTCGACCATGCAATGCTGATCGGCATCTTGAGCGCCGCCGAGAAACTCACGGCAAGGATGCCGAGCGCCAGGGACAGCGCCAGGAGCGCGGAGGCGACCTGATCGCTATTGGCGCCCATTGCCTGCAAACCCTGGATGATCACGGCAAACGAACTGACGAAACCGACAAACGCGGTCAGCATCCCCATCGTCAGGGCGGAAAAAGAGAAGTCTTTGAACATGATGAGAACCCGACGCGGTGAAGGGTGCATGGAGCACGACCCGCCGCCGCGAGACAAGCCCAAGAGATGACCAGGCCGACTGATTTTTTCCGATTTTCAGTCATGTATAAAGGGCCGGATTTCTCAAAAATATTGGAGTGGAGACCAGTATTTCGGCTCGAAGACCCGTCCGGCACCGTTCCATCTCAGACTAAATTAAGCCTTGTCTGAAATGTTGGCGGGAGACCTGTTGGAACATTGCATGCTCTTCTCTTCCTCCATGATAAAGCCCGGCCGAAGCCGGGAACGGCGATTCTACCGGTTCGGCTGGTATCTGCCCGCCTTCATTATGGTCGCCGCGGTCATTTTCGGAATTGTCCGGGCCGATCTGGAAGAGCGCGCCCAATACATGGCGCAGCAGCGGCTCGTCGCGTCGGAACAACTGGCGCGCGTGTCCTCAAGCCTCGAAACCAATATTCGCGGCAACGTCAATCTGGTCCAGGGTCTCGTTGCCGCGATCGCTGCAAACCCATCCATCACGCAAACGCAGTTTGCGGCGCTCTCCGAGCGAGTTTTCGCTGTTCCCTCGCAGCTGAAGAACGTCGCCGTGGCACCCGATCTTGTGATCCGGTACGTCTACCCTTACGACCAGAACAAGCAGCTTGTCGGACGAGACTACACGGCCGACCCCAAACGGTCAGTGTCCGTCATGGAGGCGATCAAGCGCCGGTCCACCACGATCGCCGGACCTGTCGAACTCGCTCAGGGCGGACTGGGACTGCTGGCCCGCTACCCGGTTTTCTCGCAAGCCAACGGACGTTTCTGGGGCATCGTCTCGAGCGTGATCGACGTGGAGCGCCTGTTCCGCGACATCGACCTCGATACCGAACGGCAACCCCTCAGCATCGCGATCTCCAGGCGGCCGGCACCGGTTGCGAAGGACGTCTTTACCGGTGACCCGGCGATCTTCTCCGCCGATGCGGTTCGTGCCCGCATCGAGCTCGGATACGACACCTGGTATCTCGCAGCGGTCCCGAAAGCCGGCTGGAACACGACCCCTCCGGATATCGGTTGGCTTTATGCCTACGCGACGCTGATCGCACTCTGCATCGTCGCCCCGATGATCTGGGTGGGGATCTTGATGAGGCAGCGCAATCGCCACATCGTCGATCTGCAACACCGGGAGGAGCAGTTCGAGACCATTCACCACCGGTTGACGCTGGCACTCGAAGCGTCGCAGATCGGCGTCTGGGAATACGAGGGCGCCACAGACCGCCTTTTCTGGGACGAGCGGCTCAAGGACCTGTATTCTGCGCCTCCGGGCAAGGACATCTTCACTTACGAGGATTGGCGTTCGACTGTTCATCCGGACGATATCGAGACGGCTGAAAATCGGCTGAACGAGGTCATCGGTGCCACCGAGCCCTATATTACCCAGTTCCGGATTGTCCGACCTTCGGGCGAGATCCGTCACATCCGCGCGCACGGGAAGGCCTACAAAACATCGGGAGGCGTCGAACGCGTCGTTGGCGCCAATTGGGATGTCACTGATGACGTCAATCTGCAGATCGAACTGCGGGAAGAGCGCGCCCGCGCTGAAGAACAGAACGAGCGGTTGCGCGCGACACGCCGCACGTTGCAGCACCAGTCTTTGCACGACGCCCTGACCGGCCTTCCCAACCGGCGCTTTCTCGACCAGTTCATGGAAGCCTCGAACGCGACGACGCACAGTCACCGCCTAGCCTTTATCCATTTCGATCTCGACCGCTTCAAGGAAGTCAACGACACGCTCGGCCACGCGGCCGGCGACGAGGTCCTGCGCCAGACGACGGCCCGGCTCCTGGAACTGATCGGCCATGACGAATTCGTCTCGCGGATCGGCGGCGACGAATTCGTGGTCGTCACCAGCGGCCCGGCCCCGGAAGAGCGCGCAAAACATCTCGGCCGCTCGATCGTCAAGGCGATCGCCAAACCGATGACGATCGACGGCCAGGAATGCCATGTCGGCTGCAGCGCCGGCATCGCCATGCAGACGCTTGCGTGCGAAGAACCGCGACAGTTGCTGATCAATGCCGACGTCGCACTGTACGAGGCCAAGAAACGCGGCCGTAACCGCGCCGAGGTGTTTTCCGAGTCCCTGCTTCTGACAGCGATCCAGGTAAAACGCACGTCCGACGAGCTTCTCGCGGCAATCGAGAACGACCAGATCGTTCCCTTCTTCCAGCCGCAGTTCGATGCCGTCACCCTCGATATCGTCGGTGTCGAGGCGCTGGCCCGCTGGGTCCACCCGACCCGCGGCCTGCTCGCGCCCGAAGCGTTTCTCGATATCGCCGAAGGTCTTCATCGCTCCGGTGAAATCGACGCGCTCATCCTCGAAAAAGCGCTGTTCCAGGCCACCCGCTGGCGTGCCCGCGGGCTTGCCGTCCCAAGGGTCTCTGTCAATGTCTCAGCCCAGCGCCTGAAGGACGAAAACCTCTTGGAGCAGCTGTCGCACCTGTCGTTTGCGCCGGGCAGCATTGCATTCGAACTTCTGGAATCGATCTCGTTTGAAGGAAACGACCGCGGCCTGCGCAAGATCATCGGCACGCTGAAGGATTTGGGTATCGATATCGAGCTGGATGATTTCGGCTCCGGACACGCTTCGATCGTCAGTCTGCTGGAACTCGGCCCCAAGCGGCTGAAGATCGACCGGCAGCTGATTTCTCCGCTTCAGGCGTCAGGTCCCCAGCACCGGCTTGTGGCTTCGATCATCGAGATCGGCCGTTCGCAAGGGATCGAGATCGTCGCCGAGGGCGTCGAAACGGAAGCCCATATGGATATCCTGCGTGGCCTTGGTTGCCAGGTGCTGCAGGGTTATGCCTTCGCGGAACCGATGTCGCCCGATGCGTTCATGGATTTTGCCGCCCACTGGCAGCAGGGCCGCGTCCCGGCAACCGCCGTCCCCACCCGCAAGCTCGCCTGATATCGCGCGGTGGCCGAAAGGGTTCGGGTCATCCGGACCTGTCGGCCCCTACCCGCGCCTGAAACGATTGCCCTCAAACGCAAAAATCCCCCGCCGGCCTGAAGCCGACGAGGGATTTTGATTTGTCAGAACGACGTCTGGATCAGATTTCGCTCTGCGACGTCACGATCTTGGATGCAAGACCATAGGCGACGGCTTCCTGTGCCGACAGCCAGTAGTCGCGGTCCGTATCGGCTGCGATCTTTTCGATCGGCTGGCCGGTTGCTTCTGCCATGATCTTGTTCAGGCGTTCGTTCATCTTGATGATTTCACGGGCCTGGATCTCGATGTCGGAGACCATGCCGCGCGTACCGCCAGATGGTTGGTGAAGCAGGAAGCGGGTGTTCGGCAGCGCGATGCGGCGTTCCTTCGGAACCGACACGTAGATCAGGGCGCCTGCAGAAGCGACCCAGCCCGTGCCGATCATCCAGACCTTCGGCTTGATGAACTTGACCATATCATGAATCGAATCGCCCGACTCGACATGGCCGCCCGGGGAATTCACGTAGATGCGGATGTCTTCGTCGCTGGCTGCGGCAAGTGCCACGAGCTGCGTGTTGACCTTCTGCGCCAGTTCCTGGGTGATCGCTCCGTAGATGAAGATCGAACGCGACTTGAAAAGATTCGCCTCCGTTTCCTTACCGAGCGGCAGTTCCTTCGTCTTGTCTTCTGTGTCGTCTTCGTCGTTCAGCACGGTCAAAGTCTCCTGCATGAAATTCATATACGGGACATAATGTGTTCGCGGTCACAAAACAATGCACCCCGGCCTGAACATGGCAAGCTTCCAGCGACTAAGGTGAATGACGTAGTCCGCATCGCCGGATCGTTACAATTGGCAATGGACGCGGTGACTGCTCTTGCCTATCGTTTTACGCTTCACGCATCATGTATTTCATCGGGGATCAAAATGTTGACCAGACCTTTCCAAACCGCCCTGAAGCATATTTCGCTCGCAACGGGCGCAGTCGTCGTTGCTGCCGCTCCAGCCTTTGCCCATCTCGATCCTGAAGCACATGGCTCGTTCATGGCCGGCATTTCGCATCCGATCTTCGGCCTCGACCACGTGCTTGCCATGCTCGCCGTCGGCCTCTGGGCAGCACAGATCGGCGGCAAGGCCATCTGGTCCGTGCCTGCCGCATTCGTCGGCACCATGGCGCTCGGCTTCGTGCTCGCGGTCTCCGGTCTCGATCTGCCTTTCGTTGAACCGGCGATCCTCGCCTCGGTCATCGCACTCGGTCTTCTGGTCGCCACCGCCGTCAAGCTTCCGACAGCCGCCTGCGCTGCAACCGTCGGCGTTTTTGCGCTGTTCCACGGCCATGCCCATGGCGGCGAACTCGGCAGCGCCGGTGCGCTTCAGTTCGGCCTCGGCTTTGTCATCGCGACAGCTCTTCTTCACGCAGCCGGCATCGCGCTCGGCCTCGGTATCGCGCGCTTTGCGCCAGCTGTAACCCGCATCCTCGGCGCAGCAACCGCAGTGCTCGGCCTGACGCTCGCATTCGGCTGATATTACAACAAGATAGGCTGCGCCGCCTGAATCATAGTGTCAGGCGGCGCATGTTCTACATGAACAAGATTTAACCCGGCAGCGGGTTTGAAATCCCGAAAATGCCGACTAACTCCTGTGTCAGATGACGGCCGCTTGGGACGTCCACAAGGAGTGAGACCATGTCACCGGAAGAACGCCAGCTTCTGACCGCATTGTTCGATCGCGTGAAAACAGCCTCGACCACCCCGCGCGACCGTGACGCGGAGGCATTGATCGATGACGCGACCCGCCAGCAGCCCTATGCCGCCTATTACCTCGCCCAGGCGGTGATTGTTCAGGAGAAGGGCCTTGAGGCTGCCTCCGCCCGCATCCGCGAGCTCGAAGAACAGGTCAAGCAGCTTCAGGCCGGCGAAAGCGACACCAGGCGCGACGAACAGGGCGGCGGTTTCCTGAGCTCTATTTTCGGCTCCGGCCAGGCGCCCCGCCCTCCGGCACCGCAAATGCCGTCCCAACAGGCCGGCCAGCAGCCATCCGGCCCCTGGGGTGCGCGACCGGGATATCAGCAACCCCAGCCATACCGCGGCAACGACGACGGTTATCGCGCTGCACCGGCCCCATCAGGTCCCTGGTCATCACAGATGCAGGGGGCACAAGGCTATCAGCAGGGCCAGGCACCTGGCGGCGGTTTTCTGCGCGGCGCACTTGGCACGGCCGCCGGCGTGGCGGGCGGCATGCTGCTTGCCAACTCGCTTTCGGGCCTGTTCGGCAACCACATGTCAGGCCTCGGCTTGGGCAATCCCGCAGCCGAAACCAATCCGTTCACAGGCGGGCCAACCGAGGAAACCGTCATCAACAACACCTATATCGGCGACGACGCAATCCGTGAGGCCTCCAATACGGACGCAGATAACGGCAACGACGCAACACCCGATCCCGGTGGCAATGACGGCGGCTGGCAACAGGCCGATTTCGGCAACGACGATCAGTCCGACTTCGGCGGCGGCGATTTCGGCGGCGACGACAACTTGAATGTCTGAAGCGGAATGGCCCTGTCCCCGAACGGGTTGAGTGTCGCAATCAGCCCGGTGCGTGCCGGGCTGATTGCCAATAAACCTTACCCACGTCCCCGATAGGTCGCCACGCCCTGATCCGGCAACCACACGCCCCTCGGCGCTTCTCCGGTCTGCCAGAACACGTCGATCGGAATGCCGCCGCGCGGATACCAATAAGCGCCGATCCGCAGCCATTTCGGATTGAGCAGGTCAACGATCCGCTTGCCGATATAGAGCGAGCAGTCCTCATGAAAGGCGCCGTGGTTGCGGAACGCATGCAGGAACAGCTTCAGCGACTTTGATTCGACCAGAAACCCGTCGGGAATATAGTCGATCACGATATGGGCAAAATCCGGCTGGCCCGTCATCGGGCATAGCGAGGTGAATTCGGGTGCGGTAAAGCGCACCACGTAGTCGGTGCCCTGGTTGCCGTTCGGCACCTTCTCCAGAACCGCCGTCTCGGGGCTCGTTGGAGCCTCGACCTGATTGCCGAGCTGCGACAGTCCGCTGACATCCGTCATCGTCATTTCATATTCCCTTCAGATTCGCATGGCTTTCAATGGCAACACGCTTGCCATGCGCGTGTTCGCTTTCCGGCTCCACATGGATGGCCAGGGTGGCACCGGGAATAGCCTCCTTGATCGCATCTTCCAAGCGGTCGCAGATTTCGTGGGCTTCGCCGACCGACATTCGCGATGGCACCACCAGGTGGAAATCGATAAACGCAGCCGATCCCGCCCGTCGCGTCTTCAGATCGTGCACATCGAGAACCCCGTCGCAATGGGCGGTGATCGCCGCACGCACCGCCGCCTCCTCCTCCGGCTGCAGCGCCTTGTCCATCAGCCCGCCCAGCGAGTGGGTGATGACCTTGTAACCCTGCCAGAGAATGTTAAAGGCGACGAAGATCGCAAGCAGCGGATCAAGGATCAGGTAACCCGTCAGAACCGCGAGGACCAGACCGACGAACACGCCGGCCGACGTCACCACATCCGACATGATGTGCTGGCCGTCTGCCAGAAGCGCCGGAGACCGGTGCGACCGTCCGACCCTGATCAGCACGGTCGCCCAGACCGCATTGATTCCGCCTGCCGTAGCGTTGATGGCAAGCCCGAGCCATGGCGTTTCCGGCATGCTCGGGGCGCCCAGAGCGCCCCAGGCTTCCTGAATGATCAGGATCGCCGCCAGCACGATCAACGCGCCTTCCGCCACGGCGGATATGTATTCCGCCTTGTGATGGCCGAAGTGGTGGTCATCGTCTGCCGGCCGTTGCGCATAGCGGATGACGAAATAGGCAATGAATGCCGCCGCCACGTTGACCAGTGATTCCAGACCGTCCGACAGCAGCGCCACCGAGCCGGTTACCCACCACGCAGCAAGTTTGAGGAACAGCACGCCGATCGAGATCGGGATGCCCCACATCGCCAGTCTCTCGACCTTTTTGTCGTCCTTTGCCACTCTGTCCATATCGCCCATACCCGTCTTCACTAATCATCCTCCTGCATCTGCAAGCGATTTGCAGGAAGCTATGCCCAAAACGACGAAACCGCCGCGGCGAGAGCGTCTCGCAGCGGCGGTTTCGAATAATGGCCGGCTGTATGGCGCAAGCCTCGCGGTTTGTCAAAGCCGGTCTTGCGCGTCCAGTCGCCGGGTATGCTCGTCGTCAGACGTTATCAACAACGGGGCATCGTCGCAGGCGGGCATCGGGCGTCAGAGACCAGGCATCAGGTGAAGATCAGCGCCATCCGCACGCTGTCCAGGTAGCACCCGTCGATCTTCAACGCATCGCGCGCCACGCCCTCCACCTGAAAGCCCACCTTCCGGTAAAGCGCGATCGCCCGGTGATTGTCCGCATGCACGTCGAGTTCGACGCGGTGAATGCCGGACCGGTTCGCGGCCTCGACCGCGGTATCGATCAGCCGACGGCCCAAGCCTCTATCGCGAAACCCGGGAATGATGCCCATGCCGAGCAGGCCGCGATGAGCATGCACATCGCGCTCCAGCCTTCGGATATCGCACCAGCCGACGACCTCACCGTCAGCGACCGCGACGATGTGCGGATTGCCAGCAGCCACGCTCTCGCGCACGAAATCCCGCATCTCGTCGATCGGCGGGGCACGCAGAAACACCATGTAGCGCCGCTCCCGGCAGACGATATCGAGCGCCTTGTGAAAGCCCTCGATATGCTCGTCCCGGAGCGGTTCGATGGTGACGCCGTCAGCGCCACCCACCGTGTCGGCATCGTCCATCAGGCCGCCTTTGTCGCGCGCTTTCTCGAAAGGTTTGCCACCACGTTCTCGATCATCCGCATGCCGGCATCGCCGCCCAGCGTCATGATCGATTCCGGGTGGAACTGCACCGCGGCGATCGGCTCGCTGGCGTGTTCGATCCCCATGATCGTGCCATCCTCGCTTTCGGCGGTGATGATGAAATCGGAGGGCAGCGTCGATGGATCGGCAAAGATCGAGTGATAGCGCCCGACCGTCACATCCTTCGCCAGCCCCGAAAACACGATGCCCGGCTCCAGAACCCGGATGCGCGACGGCTTGCCGTGCATCGGCAGCGCCAGCTGCCGCAACTCGCCGCCATAGGCTTCGGCCAGCGCCTGCAGGCCAAGGCACACGCCGAAGATCGGCAGGTCCTTTGCCCGCGCCGCCTTGATCGTCGCCTTGCAGTCGAAATCCTTCGGATTGCCCGGCCCCGGCGACAGGACGACGAGATCCGGATCGATCCGGGTAAACACCTCTTCCGGCACCGGCGAGCGAACGGTCGAGACCGTCGCTCCCGTCTGGCGGAAGTAGTTGGCAAGCGTGTGGACGAAACTGTCTTCGTGGTCGACCAGCAGGATCTTCACCCCCTGGCCCACCTTGGCGACGTCACGCGAAGCCTTGGCAGTGTTGCCGGCGCGCGCATCGCGGATCGCCGAAATCATCGCCGATGCCTTCAGCTCGGTCTCGGCCTCTTCCTCATGCGGATCCGAATCGTTGAGCAGCGTCGCACCGGCACGCACTTCGGCAATGCCGTCCTTGACGCGGATGGTGCGCAGCGTCAGCCCCGTATTCATGTCGCCGTTGAAGCCGACCATGCCGATCGCGCCGCCATACCAGGCGCGCGGGCTCTTTTCGTTGGCCTCGACAAACCGCATCGCCCACAGCTTTGGCGCACCGGTCACGGTCACTGCCCAGGCGTGGCTCAGGAACCCGTCGAACGCATCCATATCCGGACGCAGCCGTCCCTCGATATGGTCGACTGTGTGGATGAGCCGCGAATACATCTCGATCTGCCGGCGGCCGATCACCTTGACCGAACCCGGCTCGCAGACGCGCGACTTGTCGTTGCGGTCGACGTCGGAGCACATGGTCAGCTCCGACTCGTCCTTCTTGGAATTGAGCAGCTTCAGGATCTGCTCAGAGTCGGAAATCGCATCCTCTCCGCGCTTGATCGTGCCCGAAATCGGGCAGGTCTCGATGCGACGGCCGGAGACCCGCACGAACATTTCGGGCGATGCGCCGATCAGATATTCCTGGTTGCCGAGATTGATGAAGAACGAATAGGGCGACGGGTTGATCGCCTTCAGCCGGTTGGAAATCTGCGACGGATTGCTGTCGCAGCGCTCCATGAACTTCTGGCCCGGAACCACTTCGAACAGGTCGCCGCGGCGAAAGCTTTCCTTGGCGCGGGTAACGAGGCTCGCATATTCCCCCGGCTTATGATCGCCCTTCGGCGGCGTCACCGTGGTGCGCAGGAACGGCTCGGGCGCGATATCCTGCGCCTTGCCTTCCGTCGTCACGCCGTCCTTGGCAAAGTCGTAGCGATCGACCCAGGCCTTTGCAGCATGGTGATCGACGACCAGAATTTCGTCGGGCAGGTAGAGAACCATGTCGCGCTGGTCTTCCGGCCGCTGCATGGAAAGCTTGATCGCATCGAACTGGAACGCAAGATCGTAGCCGAAAGCCCCGAACAGACCGATTGCCGAATCCGCATCCGAATGGAAGAGATCGACAATGGCCCGAAGCGCGGTAAACACCGTCGGCATCTTCGAGCGCTCTTCCTCTGTAAAGACGCGGGACGGCTGGTTGACGGTCAGATCCAGACGGCGGTCGGTGCGCTCGCCGAGCGTCAGGTCGGAAATCGTCGCAAGCTTGTCGGCGATAAACGACAAAAGCACTTCGCCGCGACCGTTATAGGCCTCGATCCACATCGCCCGGCCGTTGCAGGTAATGCCGAGCGGCGGATCGGCGATCGCCGTATCCCAGCGGGTATAGCGTCCGGGATATTCGTAGTTCGACGAAAACACCGCGCCGCGGCGCTCGTCGAGCCGGTCGACATAAGACGAGATCGCGGTTGCATATTCGGCCGGCCTGCGGGCGCGGCTGACGCTGATTCCGCCCTTGGTCTCGTAGGTCTCGGACCCGTCGTCGTGAATGATCGTCGCCATGTCTGCCTCTTGAAATCCCTGTTGATCTGCCCGGGTCTCAGAAGCGGCCAATAAAAAAGCCGCCTCGGTAATCGGGCGGCTTGGTCATAGTCTTGTCGATGGACATGACTGGTCAAGGCCGCGTCAGCGTGCCCACCACCAGTTACCGTTGTTGCTCATCGAAATCATCATGGAGCGAATTGTTAGCGCGGCTCCGGCAAACGCGCAAGTGGATTTATTTGGCCACAATGCGACCAAAACAGGGTCATCCGCGTTGCGTCTCCGAAACATGGGAAAGGACGACCGAAGGATGAAGCATACTCTATGCCTTCTCGCTTTAAGCACTTCGCTGGCAATGAGCGCACCGCTGACACTGGGTGCAGCGCCTCTACCCGCCCGCCCAGCACCGCAAGGCTCGACGCCGAACGTTGTCGAAATCAACATCATCGACCAGTTCATGCGCGATGCCGGACGCACCCGCAAACAGTCGACGCGCAAATCCTCGTCCGGCAAAAACCAGTCGACCCGCCCCGCACAGGGTTCCCAGAACCTCAGCCGCGCCGCGATCCCCGCCGCCCCCGCCCTCGCTACCGTTCCGCTTCCCATGGCGAAGCCGGGTGGTGAACCCGTGCCCGAGGCAACGGCGGCAACGGCCGCAGCCGCTGCTACACCTGAGGTCGCCGCAAAGCCCGTCGAAGCAAAGCCCGAGAACCCGCCCGAAACCCCTGCGGAGAAGCCTGCAGAGCGCCCCGCAGAGCCACCTGTCCCGGCCCCCGAACAGACCCAGAGCCCGGAACAGACCGGTAAAGCTCCTGAAGAAACCATCCCGACCCCCACTCCCAAGCCGGAAGAACCCGCAGAACAGAAGCCCGCCGCATCGAGCGACGACGGCAAGACTGAACCTGCCAAACCGGACGCCGCCAAGCCAGACGACAAGGCACCGCAGGACAAGGCCGCTGATGACGAAACTCCGGCCGACAAGCCTGCGGACGAAAAGCAGGAACAGGCCGAGACCCCGCCTCCTCCGCCTCTCGTCGAGGAAGACGCCGCAGAACTCAAGGCCTGCCTTGCAGACCTCGGTGCCATCGGCGCCAAGTTCGAATCGGTCAAACCGATCGACGACGGCAATGGCTGCGGCATCAAGCAGCCGATCGAGGTGGCGCAGGTTCTGCCCGGCGTCGATCTCGGCGGCGCCACCATGCGCTGCAAGACGGCGCTGACTATGGCCCACTGGCTGAAGGATACGGTCCAGCCCGCGCTCAACATCGCCATGCCGGGCCGCAAGATCACCGGGCTTGTCCCGGGCTCCACCTACCAGTGCCGCCTCAGAAACAGCGCCTCGACCGGCAAGATCTCCGAGCACGGTCGCGGCAACGCCTTCGATGTCGCCGCCTTCAAGCTCGACAATGGCGAGAAGGTCGTGATGAAGCGCCGGGAGGACGATCATACGCTGGAGGGTGCCTTCCAGATGACCGCCACCGCCGGGGCCTGCCTGCATTTCACCACGGTCCTCGCCCCCGGCAGCGATGCCGCCCACGAGGATCACCTTCATCTCGACATCATCGAAAGGGATGGCGGCTACCGCATCTGCGAGTAGTCGTTGAGGGCCAGGGTCAGGCCGGCGACGAGCCGGTCAGCCGGCTTTCCTGGGTGCCGATCGTCATGGCATTGCCGCGCCATTCGAACGAGCCGGAAAGCCAGCTCCTGATCCAGATCGCCGGCAGCATCACGTCGCGCACCATCATTGCCGGCAGCGACAGGATCGACAGCCGCCAGCCCTTGGCCCGCGCAAGGGCGAGTTCCGGCAGGTAGGTTGCGGCAAACACGGTCGCGGCCACCAGACCGACATTGAGATCCAGCATGACGGCGCCGATCAACCCTAGCGCCAGAGGCGGCAGCGCTCCGAGCAGGATCTCCGGCGTGAAGAACAGCGGAAACGTCACCCGCCGCAGCCGGGCCCAGCGCGTCTGGCGCGACCAGATTTCCTCCAGCCCGCGGCGCCCGAGCGGCTGCTCGAACGGTGCCGACACAAGGTGCACTTTCTTGCCATGCCGGTTGACGAGCTTGGTCGACGCCGCGTCCTCGGCAATCTCGGCCGCCAGCGCCTGGATGCCGCCGGCAGCATCCAGAAACGGCTTGTGCCACAGCATGCTCTTGCCCTGCGCAAAGCCGAGCCCCAGCGCCTCGCCCACATATTGCCAGCGCGCCTGCAGCGTATTCAGGAAAGCGCATTCCACTTCCGCCCAGAACCCGTCCGGACGCGATCCGATCGGCGTCGAGCATACGAGCCCGGTATCGGCCCGCCAACCGGAGACGAGGTTCTGAATATAGTCCTTGGGCATCAACACGTTGGAATCGGCAAGCACCACCCACTCGTGTCGTGCCGCATGCCAGCCCTTGGCGCAGTTGTTGAGCTTGGGATTGGCGCTGATCCGGTCATCGCCGATCAGCAGCCGCGCCGGCACCGCCGGATGCGCGGCAATCGCCGAGCGGATCTCGGCGATGATCGGATCACCCTCGTCCTGCACGCAGAAGATCAGCTCGTAATCCGGCCACTCGAGCTTGAATGCATGCGCGAGCGTCAGGCTGGAATAGGCCTCGATGCCGCGCACCGGAATGACGATCGATACACCGTCCGGCTTGATCACCGCCGGCTTGTCACTCGCTTTGTCCCGATGCGAAAGCCGCAGGCCGGCAACCGCGATGCTGAAGAGATTGATCGCCAGAAGGGCCATGGCGAGTGTCGCAAGAACAAGATCCATCCTGATGTTCCCGATGGCCGGCCCCGAATCGTCGGGTCACCGCCAGTGCCGCAAGAGTAAGGACGAACAGACCATTTCGGTGTGACAGACGCATGACGTTGCCCCTCACCCGCGAAGGCGAGAGGCAAGGACGATCCGGAGAAAAAAGTAGGACCGCCGTTGAGCAGCCCTAGAACAGCCCCTCGATCAGCCCATCCGCGTTCAGATGGATTCGCTCGGCCGACGGCGCGCTTGGAAGGCCCGGCATGGTCATGATCTCGCCGGTGATCGCCACGATAAAGCCGGCGCCGGCCGACAGTCGCACTTCGCGCACATGCACCACATGCCCTTCCGGCGCTCCGCGCAGGTTCGGATCGGTGGAGAACGAATACTGCGTCTTGGCGATGCAGACCGGCAGATGGCCGTAGCCGGCAGTTTCCCAAGCCTTCAGCTGATCGCGCACCGGCTTTTCCGCCGTCACCTCGCCGGCATGATAGATCTTGGTGGCGACCGCCTCGATCTTCTCCATCAGCGGCATGTCGTCAGGATAGATCGGCTTGAAGTTGGCGGCACCGCTTGTCGCCAGTTCCACCACCTTGTAGGACAGTTCCTCGATGCCGGCCGAGCCCTCGGCCCAGTGGCGGCAGAGGATCGCCTCGGCGCCGTGATGCGAGACGTAGTCCTTGATCGCCGCCACTTCCGCATCGGTATCCGAGATGAAGTGGTTGATCGCGACCACGACCGGCACGCCGAACTTGCGCACATTTGCGATGTGACGCCCAAGGTTCGAGCAGCCGCGCGTCAGCGCCTCGACATTCTCGGCTCCGAGATCGTCCTTCTTCACGCCGCCGTTCATCTTCAGCGCCCGGATGGTCGCGACGATCACGGCCGCATCGGGCTTCAGCCCTGCCTTGCGGCACTTGATGTCGAAGAACTTTTCGGCCCCCAGATCCGCTCCGAAACCCGCTTCGGTCACCACATAGTCGCCAAGCTTCAGCGCCGTCTTCGTCGCGATCACGGAGTTGCAGCCATGGGCGATGTTGGCGAACGGCCCGCCATGCACCAGCGCCGGATTGTTTTCCAGCGTCTGCACCAGGTTCGGCTGCATCGCGTCTTTCAAAAGCACCGCCATCGCCTTGTCGGCCTTGATGTCGCGGGCATAGACCGGCGAGCGGTCGAACCGGTAGCCGATGACGATATCGCCGAGCCGCTTTTCAAGGTCGGCCAGATCCTGCGCCAGGCAGAGGATCGCCATCACTTCGGATGCGACGGTAATGTCGAAGCCGCTTTCGCGCGCAAAGCCGTTCGACACGCCGCCAAGCGAGGTCACGGTCTGGCGCAGCGCCCGGTCGTTCATGTCCATCACCCGCCGCCAGGTGATGCGGCGCGTGTCGATGTCGAGCGCGTTGCCCCAGTAGACATGGTTGTCGATCATCGCCGACAGGAGATTGTGCGCAGAGGTAATGGCGTGAAAGTCGCCGGTGAAGTGCAGGTTGATGTCTTCCATCGGCACGACCTGCGCATAGCCGCCGCCGGCAGCCCCGCCCTTGACGCCGAAACAGGGGCCGAGCGACGGCTCGCGCACGCAGATCACGGCCTTCTTGCCGATCCGGTTCAGCCCGTCGCCGAGGCCTACCGTGGTCGTCGTCTTGCCCTCGCCGGCAGGCGTCGGATTGATCGCCGTCACGAGGATCAGCTTGCCATCGGGGCGGCCCTGGAGCGAGCCGATGAAATCGGCCCCGATCTTCGCCTTGTCATGGCCGTAGGGCACCAACGCCTCGGGAGAGATGCCAAGCGCCGCGCCAATGTCCGCGATCGGTTTCTTTTTTGCCGCGCGGGCGATCTCGATGTCGGATGGAACGGGGGCCATGCTTGTCTCTCGCTTGTTGGTTTGCGTGAACCATGGCCACAGCCGCTTCCCCACGACAAGCCCGGAACGGGAACAGCGCCCTGATTATGCACACTACAACGCGCTCATCCACACACCAAAGTTGCAATTTAATTCGATACAATCTTATATATCTCTGATCCATGGGGGATCGAGGGGGAACGACCAATGAACCTTATTCTCTGCTGCGACGGCACCTGGAACACGCCCGACGATATGGATGGCGGCCAGCCTAGCCCGACCAATGTTCGCAAGATTTACAATGCAGTCGCCGACAAGGATGCCGCTGGCATCAAACAGGATGCCTACTATCACCCCGGTGTCGGCACAGACGGAACCTGGTGGCGACGTGCGGTGGAAGGCGGTACCGGCAAGGGTCTCGCTGACAACATCAAGGGTGCTTACAAATGGCTTGCCAGCACCTACAAATCCGGAGATCAAATCTATCTGTTCGGCTTCAGTCGTGGCGCCTACACGGTCCGCAGCCTCGGCGGCATGATCTCCAAATGCGGCCTTCTGGATATCAAAGCCTCTAAGCTCGACGAAGAGGGAACCTGGAAGGCGATCGAGGCGATTTTCACGGAGTACCGCGCCAAGAGCGAAGCCGGCACCAAGCGCAAACAGTCCGGCAAGATCCACTTCCACAACGTCGCCCCAGGCGGCACCCGCAATGCCTCAACGCTCATCCAGTTCATCGGCGTCTGGGATACGGTCGGCGCGCTCGGCATTCCCGATGACATGGGGTTTCTCAACCTTCTCGACAACCCGGAGAACCATCAGTTTCACGATACGACACTCGGTTCCGCCGTCCTCAACGCCCGCCATGCGGTGGCGCTCGACGAGTTCCGCCAAAGTTTCATGCCGACGCTCTGGGTCAAGCCGGATGGCTGGACCGGAACGCTGAAACAGGTCTGGTTCCCGGGCGTGCATGGTGATGTCGGCGGTGGCTATGCCGCAACAGGCCTTTCGGACGGCGCTCTCCTGTGGATGATGAACGAGGCAAAAAGCTGCGGCCTCGTATTCCGCGAAGGGGCTGAAAACCAGCTGAGGCCGGATCCGCGCGGCGTGCTGCATGATTCCGCCAGTGGCATCTTCGCCAAGCTGAAAACGAGACCGCGCGCCGTACCGCACGTGACCGCAACGCCCTCAGAAGATTTGCACAGCTCCGCCTCTGAGCGGCACCGCACCCCGCCCTTGTCGCAGGGGCGCTACCGGCACGCCAACGCAGACCTGCCCGCAGAGGTCGACGTCTTCGCACGCGACCACTGGAACGACACCGGCATCTTTCTGCAAAAGGGCATTACCTACACGTTCGTCGCGAAAGGCGAGTGGACCGATGGCACGGTCCTGTGCAACGCCGATGGCCCGAAAGATGGAGGAAACTTCCAGGCCGGTGAGATTGCCCATATTGCCTCGAGCGGCCTTGGCCAGCTCGAAAAGGCGTGGAAATGGTCGACCGGAAACCAGCAGGTGGATTTCTGGTGGACCCGTCGCGAGGAGGAGCTCCCCTGGTTCAGCCTGATCGGCGTGATCGCCAACGACGTGCCGCCGCCCGCTCAGCAGCAGACGCCCAAGAACGGCATTCTCAAACTGCCCCACGAGGTGTTTCTGATCCGCAGCAAGGCGAAATTCACACCGAAGGGCGACGGCTATCTTTACTGCTTCGCCAACGATGCCTGGGGCGCCTACGGCAACAACCGCGGCAGCGTCAGGCTGACAGTCGCCTCTTCCCCGTCTTCCGCAAACCCACCACCGAGCCACTGACCAACCACGCCGTGACGACGACCAACGCTCGTCACGGCGTGCTCTCACCACACCCTGCTCAAAAACATGAGTATTTCACTCAGATTCAAACTTGACTCATTTAGTTTAGATTTCTAAGGCTTTTTGCGGGGCTTCTGCTTCGGCGGAAATCAAACAATCCGAACGTTACCCGGACGCAGGCTATCGCCGCGCCCGATGTCTCTGCATGTCTTTTTGAGGGGAACCACCATGCCTACCCGTTCGTCGCGGCATCGCCATCTCTACGCCGGAACTGCCGCACTTCTGCTGATCACGGCCGCGCCGCCGGCATGGGCGCAGGAGACTGCCCAGACCGCCGCTGGAACGACTGCCGCTGGAGCGACCACCGCGACCCAGGTTGCCGATGGCCAGGATACGACCGCCCTGAAGCCGATCGTATTGCGCGACGGGACTTCCGTCGGCAAGTCGGACTCGCCGCTGACCGAGACGACAGATCGTCAGGTCATCCAGGACCGGATGGTCACCGATTTCAAGGATTTCTCCCGCCGCGTCGATGCCGGCGTCACCTTCAACCGGCAGAGCCAGAGCATCAACATTCGCGGTCTGCAAAACGAGCGCGTCCTGACGACGATCGACGGGATCCGCCAGCCCTGGCTGACCGACCCGCGCGATAGCGCCCGTGGCGGCAACAACGCCTTCGATTTCGACACGCTTTCGACGATCGATATCACCAAGGGTGCCGATTCGAGCCGCGTCGGATCCGGCGCTCTTGGCGGCGCAGTCCAGCTCTACACGATCAATCCGGAAGACCTGATCGAGGACGGCCGTAATTTCGGCGCCCTGACCAAGAGCACCTATGACAGCGCCGACCGCAGCCTCGGCAACAATGCCGCCATCGCCGCACGACACAATGACAGCTGGTTCATGCTCCAGGGCGGCTACAAGCGCGGCAACGAAACCGATAACGGCGGCGACATCGGCGGTTACGGCACCACCCGCACGGAGGCCAACCCCGCCGATTACTGGCAGCGCAACCTGCTCGCCAAGTTCCACCAGTATATCGAGGGCGGCCATCGTTTCGGCCTGACCGGCGAACTCTTCAACAAGGAGATCGACAGCGACAACATGCGCGGCACGACCACGAGCTACCAGCAGGGCACGCTGAAGAGCGGCGAAGAGGTCGATCGCAAGCGGCTGTCGGCATCCTACGACTTTATCTCCCCCAGCGGCGGCGACATCGTCGATCAGGCGAGCATCATCACCTACTGGCAAAAGCAGCGACTGAACAACACGACGGACGGGTTCCGCCTTACCGACCCACGCGGCTCAATCATTCCCGGCGACCCCTTCTTCTACGGCTCCCCAAGCGGTATCTACAGCCGAGACAACCAGCTGACACAGGATAGCTACGGCATCTCCGGCAGCGCCTCGAAGGAACTGACCATCGGCGGCGTCAGCCACGAATTCCGGTTCGGCGGCGAGCTCTCCTGGCAGAAGACCTATCAATACTCCTCCGGCGTCGACAATTGCCCTGATGTCGACTGGACGACCATCCCGCAACCCTTCGGTCCCCAGTCCTGCCGCATGCTCCATTCCAATTCGTCCGATATGCCTGACGTCGACGGGATGATCCTCGGCATGTATGCCGAAGACGACATCAAGTTCTTCGAGGACCGCCTGACGGTGACGCCCGGTGTGCGCTTCGACTGGTACGATTACGATCCGAAATCGACCGCAAGCTTCGAGGACAGCCCGAACTACGATCCGGCCTATCTCGAAAGCAACAATGATTTCGGCATCTCGCCAAAACTCCGCCTGGGCTGGAAGGCGACCCAGGAACTGGAACTGTTTGCCCAGTATGCCCGCGGCTTCCGCGCACCGACCGCGACCGAGCTTTACCAGAATTACGGCGCTCCGGGCTCCTATGCCCGCATCGGCAATCCCGATCTCGAAACCGAAACCAGCAACGGTTTTGAAATCGGCGCCAAATACGACGCGGCCGACTATTCGTTCAAGGCGACCGCCTTCAACAACTACTACAAGAACTTCATCGACACGGTCACCATCGCGCCTCCGGGCGGTGAGTACCCGGTCGGCGGCATCACCGGCTACGAAAACCTCAACCACGTCCGCATCTACGGCATCGAGCTGGGCGGCGAATGGCGCTTCGATCCAAGCTGGCGCACTTGGGGCTCGTTTGCCTATTCGCACGGCAAGGATACCGATACCGGCGACTACCTGAACTCGGTCGCGCCGCTGCGCGCCATCATCGGCCTTGGCTATTCATCCGAGACCTGGGGCTCGGACGTCTCGCTGACGCTTGCGTCCTCCCGCAACAAGGTCAGCGGCACCGGCTTCGAAGCACCCGGTTACGGTCTCGTCGATACGACCGTGTGGTGGGCACCCGAAAAGGTTGGTACCGTCAATCTCTCCGGCCTCAAGGTTCAGGCCGGCGTCTTCAACGTGTTCGACAAGAAGTACTTTGACGCGGTCAGCGTCCCGGACGGCGTTTCGGCTTCGGCGCAGGACTTCTACAGCGAGCCCGGCCGCAGCTTCAAACTGTCGGTGACGAAGAAGTTCTGATCCCTCCCCGACGATCGCCCTTTGATCCTGGACGCCGCATTCCCCGTAGGGGGTGCGGCGTTTTCGTCAGAATAGGCATCTTGCACCGGTTTTCGGCCCGGCTTATGGGAATCTCCAGCGCCTGCAACGGAGAACGGCCCCCATGAAATCGCTGGAACTGCTTGTCGAGAAGATCATCCTCTCCAGTCGCTGGCTGCTCGTCGTCTTCTATCTGGGCCTGGTTGCCGCACTCGCCGTCTACGCACTGTCTTTCATGTTCAAGTTCTGGAAAGTCGCCAAGGAAGTCTTCACGCTGAGTGAAGCCGAAATGATCCTCGCCATGCTGGGTCTCATTGATGCGGCACTCGTTGCGAGCCTGATCGTGATGGTGATGATCTCTGGTTACGAGAACTTCGTTAGCCGCTTCGACGAAACGGAAGCCGACGTTTCGTTCCTCGGCAAACTGGATGCCGGAAGCCTCAAGATCAAGGTCGCCTCCTCCATCGTTGCCATCTCGTCGATCCATCTCCTGCAGATCTTCCTCAACGCCAACCAGTACTCGGATACCACGCTGATGTGGTACACGATCATCCACCTCACCTTTGTGGTCTCGGCCGTCATGCTCGGCTGGCTGGAGAAGATCATGGCGACGACAAAGGCCCACAAACACGAGACCAAGCTTTGACCGACTCAGCGTCTAAATCACCCCGGATCAGGCCGGACCGGTGATTGACGAACCGCAAAAGTGCTTGCGAATGAGCCCATCTCGGCGATACATGAGACAAATATAACAGTATCTCGGAAAATTACTCCGCACGGGGGCTTTTGCTCACTTTTCCGCTGGATTTACAAAGCGATTAGTATATTTGTTGCGCTTAACATAATAACCATTCACTTTTTTCGAAGCTAATATGATCACGCTGGAGCGGCAATCGATCCTCAACGGCGAAATTTCTGCAGCCTACTCCCGTGCGGAGATTTCGACGGTCTTTGAACGGGCCACACGCGAATTCGGCTTGCGCCATTTCGCTCTGGTCAAGCTTCCGCCTGCAAGCGAGACGCTTCTGTCCCGCATCATCGTCGAGACCAATCTTCCCAAGGACTATATCCGCGAATTCGATCGACTGCGGCTGCTGCCACGCACCCGGATGGCGGATGCCACGAGCGGCTGGTCGCTCCCGGACTGTTGCTGTCTCGATGATCGCAACTCGCCTGGCCAGCTCCCGCCGGACCTGATCGCCCTGCGCCGTCAGTACGGCATGATCACCAGCGTGGCCATGGCGCTTCATTCGGTCGATGGTACCGGCTTCCGCATCCGCATGTCGGGAGATCGTCCGCGCCTGACCCAGGCGGAACTGAACGAAATCGGCATGGTTATTTTGCACGCCTTCGCGGTGTTCGATCGCATCCGCCGATCGGAGCAGGCATCGACCTTCGGGCCGCTGACCACGCGGGAACTTGAAGTCGTACGCTGGACGGCACAGGGCAAGACCTCGTCCGAAATCGGCAAGATCCTGTCCCTCTCCGATCACACGGTCAACGCCTACATGACCAATGCCATCAAGAAGCTCGATTGCGTCAACCGCACCCAGCTTGTGGCAAAAGCGCTGAGACTGCGGCTGATCAGCTAGCGCTCCCGCAGCCGCACCGTCTTACCGATCCAGCACGCCGCGCACCTCAACGAGGTTGGAGCGCACCATCAGCGTATGGAAGCCCATCACCGACAGATGGCTCGGCATGATCATCCCGTCTTCCGCCCCATTGGACACGACCGACGGCTGGATGCGAAGTGCTGCGCGGAAACGCGACAGCGTCTCGTTCCAAAGCTGCGTCAGGTTGCGCTCGCGTATGACCTGCGAGAAGTCGGCACCGGCGGCGGAAAGCACCGCGTAATAGCCATAGAGCTGGCCATAGGCGAACCAGAAACGGTCGTCGGCACGGGTATCGAACCAGCCGGCCGCATGGTTTTCCGACCGGTCGCGCAGGATCGCCGCTGTAGCACCAAGATCATTGGCGATCCGGTCGACGAACTGCACGAGATTGTCGGAGCGGCTGTCGAAGGTCGCGTTGCAGGCGGTGAGATCTGCGTTGAAGGCGCGCAGCTTTTCGATCGCGGTGCGATAGTAGCTCGGCGTCGGCGTTTTGAAACCAAACGGATCGACACCGAAATACCAGGAATACTCATCAAACTGCAGGTTGCCGCGGGCATCCTGTAGGTTGGTGTTGACACCCGACGTGCCACGCACGCGGCCGAGCGTATCGACAAGTTCGCTGGACGTGCGCCGCACGGCCTGGTTCACGCCGCGTTGGAACGAAGCCTTGTTGTCGAGAAATGGCGTGTTGTCCCAGCTGATGCCGAAGAAGCCGAGCCGGTAGAGCAGCATGGACGAGATCCACGCATTCTGGTTCACGTTGGCGTCGGTCAGATCCGCCGCCGCATCGACGATCGCCGACGACTGGCACTGGCGGGCAGCCACAACAGGCGCGGCGGGCACCGGAGAAGACGCGGCCGTCCCGTTCGATGTTTCGGCAGCAGCAGCCGCCACGGGCGCCGTCGCAGGAAGATCCTGGCCGGCCGGCACGGTGCGCTCATTCCAGCGATAGGCATCGACAAAGCTCGGGTTGAACCCGGTCCAGATCTGGGTCTGCACGAAGAAATAGCCGTAAAGACCAAACAGGATAACGAGGAATGCCAGGATCGGCGCCTTCACCATCAGGTGCCGCTCGCCATACCAGCCGTGAGCGGCGCGAAACGGCCAGACGATCCCGGCGACGAGCAGTCCGATGCCCCTTGCGATCGCCTTGCCCAGGGTCTGAAGTGAGGCCTTGAGCCGATCGAGCATCCTGTTCTCCTGTCTGTGGGGCCGATAGGTCCGCCCGGTTGTTCCAACAGATATGGTTCCGCAAGCAGGCAAACAACCGCGCTGCACAAAAATCGGCAGCGGAGCACGGGTTTACGATCGCAGATAGCCGCCAAACGGCCAGTGCGGCATCCTCCAGCGCCCGTCACTGGCGCTCTTCACAGCCGTCACCTCTCCAGGCTCGCTCCCATCGGTCACGGACACCGGATCGGTCTCCGCCTTCGGCAGGAACCGGTCGGCAAAAGCCTGTTGCGCCGCCCGTTTTGCTTGCCCGGCACCGGAGGCCCGCCAGGCACTCTCGGCAAATACCCCTGCTACCGGAACACTGTAGGGGAGAAGACCCTGCAGCGGTGGATCGCGCTGCCAGAGCGCCTGATGAACCGCCAGCAGGTCGCCGGTGTCGAAAAGCACCTTGTGGCGCAAGATATTGAGCGTCATCACGCTGGCATTCATCCGGTCGGTTATACCGTTCATCAGCCGGAAAAGGCCTTCCGTCCGGCCCACCGCGTCGGGTTTGGACAGATCCTCGCCCATCAACCCGCGCACCAGCTCCCTGCGGTGGTCGGCAAGGTCGAGAAGCCCCCTCTCGAACCGGTAGCGTCCCATCATCAGCGCGACACGTTCCTTGTCGAGCAGCGTGTAGAAAGCATTTCCGACATCGAGGAGCTGCTTCACGGGCTCGATGCCCGTCCTGTTTTGCCCCGAACGTTGACCGGACCATTTCGTGGTCCAGCCGAGTATGCGCTTCAAACTGGTGGGCTCGACAGGATCGTCGAAGGTCTGCCGCAGCCTCGTCACCGCATCGCTGAACGCGCCGACCGCTTTGGCGAGATCTGCCTCCAGGCCGTCGCCCATCATCGTCACCCGTGCCTGCCGCTCGGCCTCGGCTTCGAGGTCTGCGACATCTGGAACGTGTCTGTCCTTCACCCCTCGCGAAAGCATCGCTTCGGATGTGGCGAGCTCGTCCCACATTGCCTGAAACGCCGTCGCGATCCGGGATATTTCCTCGTGAAATCGCCGGTAATCTCCCATGCCCTGCCCTCCCCAAAGCACTCCCGCGGCCATGCCACCGTCCGGGAGAATTTCAAGGTATCACAGGCTGGAAAAATCGCTACGGCGTTTCAACGCAAACGGGAACAATGCCAATCTTCGCGTCGCCGCTTACCAGCAGCGCATCTTTTCTTCCCAGTGCCGACGGCAAAGCGAGACGTAGCGGTCGTTACCGCCCACTTCAACCTGTGCGCCTTCGCGAAGCGCCTCGCCATCGGCATCCACACGCACGACCATCGTTGCCTTGCGTCCGCAATGGCAGATCGTGCGGACTTCACGCAGTTCGTCGGCAATCGCCAGCAACTCCTGCGACCCCGGAAACAGCTTTCCGCGGAAATCAGTCCGCAGACCATAGGCCATGACCGGAATGCCGACGCGGTCGGTGATGCGGGCAAGCTGCCACACCTGCTCGGAGGTCAGGAACTGCGCCTCGTCGATAAAGACGCAGGTCAGCGGCTCTTGCCCATGCAGCTTTGAGATCTCCGCATAGAGGTCGTCCTCTGGGCTGAACGGGATCGCGTCGGATGACAGGCCGATTCGCGATTCAACGCGCCCCTGGCCGCCCCGGTGGTCGAAGTCGGCGATGAAGATTGCCGTGCGCATGCCGCGTTCGCGGTAGTTGTAGGATGCCTGCAGCAGCATGGTCGATTTGCCGGCATTCATCGTTGCATAGTGGAAGTAAAGCTTGGCCATGCGGCTTTGTGATGCCGATCGGCATCGAAGAAAAGCGCTGCCACGCAAAACCCACAAAAAATACGCGAACGACCCATCAATCGGCGCCTTGTCGCAAATGGTGGCTTCAGACGCCGTGATGCACAAGCTTGCCTGTTTCGGAGAGATATTGATAAGGTTGGGCATGATTTTAATGGGGAGCATAAAAATGACCATGACCGTTTCGACCAAGACCATTCTGGCCGCCGCCGTCTCCATGATGGCGCTGAGCGGAGCTGCTTCGGCCGCCGAGCCGGCAAGCTGCGGCACCGTCCGTTTCTCCGATGTCGGCTGGACCGACATCACCGCCACGACTGCCACCGCCTCCGTCCTTTTGAAGGCGCTCGGCTATGAGACGAATGTGAAGGTGCTTTCCGTGCCGGTCACCTATTCGTCGCTGAAGAACAAGGATATCGACGTCTTCCTCGGCAACTGGATGCCGACCCAGGAAGCCGACGTCCGGCCCTTCCTCACCGACAAGTCGGTCGAATCCATCGGCCCCAACCTCGTCGGCGCCAAGTACACGCTGGCAACCAATGCCAAGGGCGCCGAACTCGGCATCAAGGACTTCAAGGATATCGCAGCCAAGGCCGATGCTTTGGGCGGCAAGATCTATGGCATCGAACCCGGCAATGACGGCAACCGCCTGATCCTCGGCATGATCGAGAAGGACACATTCGGCCTCAAGAAGCTGGAAGTGGTGGAATCTTCTGAACAGGGCATGCTGGCCCAGGTCGCCCGCGCCGACAAGGCCGGCGAACCCGTCGTCTTCCTCGGCTGGGAACCGCATCCGATGAACGCCAACTTCAAGCTGACCTACCTCACCGGCGGTGACGACGTGTTCGGCGCGAATTTCGGCGGCGCCGAAGTCTATACCAACGTCCGCGCCGGCTACACGCAGGAATGCCCCAATGTCGGCACCTTCATCAAGAACCTGAAGTTCTCGCTGCCGATGGAAAACCAGATCATGGGCGGCATCCTCAACGACGGTGAAGAGCCGGAAGCAGCGGCGACCACGTGGCTGAAGGCCAATGGCGCTGCGATCACCCCGTGGCTTGCCGGCGTCACCACCAAGGACGGCAAGCCAGCCGAGGCCGCGGTCAAGGCCGAACTCGGCCTGTAAGACGCGTCGCAAACCGGCGAATGCCGGCGGTGTGATCCTCGGGCCCGTCCCGAGGATCCGCTGACGTTGGTAGACCCTCGGGGGCGCCCTCGAGGGTAACGCTTTCGCTCCTTGTATCACCCTTCCAGACGAGGCAGGCACGCGACGTGAACTGGCTAACCAACTCGCTCCCGAACTGGCTTGTGGATTCCACCGGCAAGATCCGCCTTGGAAACTGGGCGAAAGATGCGGTCGACTGGCTGACCACCAATGCCGACTGGTTCTTCAACTGGCTCGCCACCGTGCTGTCGGCGGTCATCGATGCGATCCTGTACGTGCTGCAGGGGCCGAACCCCTTCGTGCTGATCGCCATCGTCACGGCGCTCGCCTTCTGGCTGAGACGATCCGTCTCGATATCAGCCTTCACCGCAATCGGTCTGTTGCTGATCTATAACCAGGGCTACTGGAAGGAGACGACGGAGACGCTGGCGCTGGTGCTTGCAGCCACCGCCGTCTGCATGGCGGTCGGCATTCCGATCGGAATCGCTGCTGCCCGTCGCCCCTGGCTCTACGAGATCCTGCGGCCGATCCTCGACCTGATGCAGACCATTCCCACCTTCGTCTATCTCATCCCGGCGCTCATTCTGTTCGGCCTCGGCATGGTGCCGGGCCTCATCGCAACCGTCATCTTCGCTATCCCCGCCCCGGTCCGCCTCACCCGCCTCGGCATCATCTCGACGCCCGGATCTCTGACCGAAGCAGCCGTCGCCTTCGGCGCGACGCCGTCGCAGGTCCTGCGCAAGATCGAGCTCCCTTACGCAATGCCGCAGATCATGGCAGGCCTTACCCAGACAATCATGCTGTCTTTGTCGATGGTGGTAATCGCAGCGCTTGTCGGTGCCCCCGGTCTCGGCGTACCGGTCGTGCGTGCGCTCAACACCGTCAACATCGCCCGCGGCTTTGATGCCGGCTTCTGCATCGTCATCCTGGCGATCATTCTCGACCGCATGTTCAGAACGGCAGAACCGGGAGGCAAGTCATGACCGACGCGATGAACCGGACAGCGCCTGCCGCCGTCACCTTCTCGAAGGTCGATATCATCTTCGGCAACAACCCGGAACGGGCCGTCAAACTGCTCGACCAGGGCATGACGCGCGACCAGATCTCGGAACAAACCGGGATCGTGCTCGGAGTCGCCGATGCCACGCTGTCGGTTCGCGAAGGCGAAATCCTCGTGCTGATGGGCCTGTCCGGCTCGGGCAAGTCGACGCTCCTGCGCGCCGTCAACGGTCTGGCGCCGGTCGTGCGCGGCGCGGTCAGCGTCGCCACCCCGTCCGGACCGGTCGATCCCTACAAGGCCGGCACCCGCACCCTCCGCGATCTTCGGATGCACACGGTTTCGATGGTCTTCCAGCAGTTCGCGCTGCTGCCGTGGCGTACCGTCGCCGACAATGTCGGCTTCGGGCTGGAGCTTGCCGGCGTCGCCGAACCAGAGCGACGCAAGCGCGTCGACGAACAGCTGGAACTCGTCAACCTCAGCCAGTGGGCGGATCGCAAGGTGGGTGAACTCTCCGGTGGCATGCAGCAGCGTGTCGGCCTTGCCCGCGCCTTTGCCACCGGCGCGCCGATTCTGCTGATGGACGAACCGTTTTCGGCGCTCGATCCGTTGATCCGCACCCGACTTCAGGACGAGCTGCTGGAATTCCAGCGCCGCCTGAAAAAGACCATCCTGTTCGTCAGCCACGACCTCGACGAGGCTTTCCGCATCGGCAACCGCATCGCCATCATGGAAGGCGGCCGTATCGTCCAGTGCGGCACCCCGCAGCAGATCGTCCAGGCACCCGCAAACCAGTATGTCGCCGATTTCGTCCAGCACATGAACCCGATCAGCCTGCTCACCGCGGGCGACGTGATGCGGCAAGGCGTAACCGCCGATGCCGGGGCGCCGCCGGTGTCGGCAACAGCGAAGAGCACCACGCCGCTGGTCGACATCATGGATGCGCTGGCCCGACAGAGGGGATCGATCGCGGTCGTCGATAACGGCGCCGTCGTCGGCGCGATTACGGCTGACGACGTGATTGCAGGTCTGACACGCCACCGACGCCGGACTTGATGCAAATCAAGGCGGACTGACACTCGTTTGTTAATGATCTGCTGTTATAGAGATTTGAAATTTAGAACTGGTGAATATTTTGACCGACGACCTGCAGGGCGCAGTGACGGTGAGACAGGCTCTTCCACCGACCTCTGCGCAGGAACCTTCGAAAGATCAAAGCGTGTTGCGTGACACGGATGAGGAGGCACGCCACCTTGCGCGGATGCTGGTGCGCGGCGCCCGTCACATGGCGCTTGCGGTGCTTGATCCCGCAAGCGGTTTTCCCTCCGCAAGCCGCGTGCTGACCGGAACCGATCTCGATGGCGTGCCGGTGATTCTCGTATCGGCGCTGTCGGGTCATACGAAGGGATTGGCAGGCGATCCCCGCTGTTCTCTACTCGCCGGCGAGACCGGCAAGGGCGATCCGCTCGCCCATCCGCGAATCACCGTTCAGTGCATTGCGGAAAAAGTGGAAAGGGATAGTCCCGTCCATCTGCGCATCCGCCAGCGGTTTCTGGACCGTCATCCGAAAGCAAAACTCTATATCGACTTTCCGGATTTCTACTTTTTTCGCCTTGTTCCGCAGTCGGCCTCGCTTAACGGCGGCTTTGGCAGGGCCTATGCCTTGGATGGCAGCGACTTTGTCATCGCGAACCCTGGAAGCGGCGAGGAATGGAGTAATTTCTCGCGCGATATCAGAGAGTTGACGGACGAAGCGAACAGCCTTGCCGCACGGCTCGGCGCAAAGAATGCTGGTCAATGGCGGTTCATCGGTGCAGATAGCGCCGGGCTAGATCTGATCGCCGGAGACACATTGCTGAGACATGAGTTCAGGACGTTGCAATCGTCCCCCGAGCACGCGTCCCAGTATATTTTCAATATGTCTAAAACAGTGTAGTCGACTACCCAAAATCTAGGGATATACAACTTTGATGTCTGCTGGTTTAGTCAGTTCCAGGGACTACGGCATTACCGGAGCACGGCATGCTCAGGAAGAGGGGATAGAGATATGATGGAAACGATGCCACTTTCAGACCACTCGAATGCAGCAGCGAATTTGCTGTCTGCGATGGCAAATCCAAAGCGGCTGATGATTTTGTGCTGCCTGGTCAAGGGCGAAGTAGCTGTGGGGGCACTGGCTACTCAAGTTGGCCTGAGCCAGTCTGCACTGTCACAGCACTTGTCCAAGCTGCGCGCGCAGAAATTGGTGAAGACGCGCCGCGATGCGCAGACGATCTATTATTCGAGTTCCGCGGACTCGGTTCTCAAGGTCCTGTCGACGCTTGAAAACATCTACTGCATCCCGGCTGAGACGAAATCTGCAGCCGCCTGAAATCTTGTCCGCTGCATGACGCGGCGGGTCAGAACGCATCCACACAGCGTTGCCGGCATGGCTGGTAGCATATTTTCTTTTTGAAATTTGCTTTGTAAGATTTTTTGAAACCGATGAAATCTTTGGAAATGGCTCGTCTCGCGACGAGCCATTTCTGTTTTGACTATGCCTTGAAGAAGGCCAGGAGATCCGCGTTGATGACGTCGGCATGCGTCGTCGCCATGCCATGCGGCAGACCTTCGTAGACCTTGAGGGTACCGTTCTTCAAAAGCTTGGATGATAGCATCGCCGAATCGGCGATCGGCACGATCTGGTCGTCGTCGCCATGCATGACGAGAACCGGCAGGTCGATCGCCTTGAGGTCTTCCGTGAAGTCGGTTTCCGAAAATGCCTTGATGCAGTCATAGTGGGCCTTGGTGCCACCCATCATGCCCTGACGCCACCAGTTGCGGATCACGCCCTCGGAAACCTCAGCGCCGTCGCGGTTGTAGCCGTAGAACGGTCCGGTCGGGATATCCAAGAAGAACTGCGCCCGGTTGGCCGCCTGCGCCGTGCGAAATCCGTCGAACACCGACAGTGGCAGGCCGCCCGGATTGCTGTCGCTCTGCACCATGACAGGCGGCACCGCGCCAATCAGCACGGCCTTCGCGACACGGCCCTGCGGCTGGCCAAATTTCGCGACATACCGCGTCACCTCGCCGCCGCCCGTCGAGTGACCGACATGGATGGCTTGCTTCAGGTCCAGATGCGCGGCCAGCTCGGCAACGTCGGCTGCATAGGTATCCATCTCGTTGCCGGTATCGGTCTGGCTGGAACGGCCGTGTCCGCGACGGTCATGCGCGATCACGCGGTAACCCTGGTCGAGGAAGAACAGCATCTGGGCGTCCCAATCATCGGACGAAAGCGGCCATCCATGATGGAAGACAATCGGCTGGGCGTCCTTGCTGCCCCAGTCCTTGAAATATATCTGCGTGCCGTCGCTGGTGGTGATGTAGCTGCTGCTCATGGCTTACCCTCGGTTGATGACAAGTGAGAGAGAACGTCTGCAAATGGCTGCCCCTGCATCCGCTCCGCGCCTGCAGAATATGATTCCGCCTCGCTTTTGCAACTCCTGATAAAAGCCAAATCTCGACATTCAACAAAACGGTTGACAATGCCTGCAGGCCGCCTATGTTAAACCATATGGTTGAATTTAGCGAACATCAGATCGACACGGTTTTCCAGGCCCTCAGCGACGCCACGCGCCGGCAGATGCTAATGACGCTGGCTGCCAGCGAGCAGACAGTCGGGCAACTGGCAGCGCCCTACGCCATGTCGCTCGCCGCCGCTTCGAAACACATCAAGGTTCTGGAAACCGCTGGCCTCGTCCGCCGCGAAATCCAGGGCCGCACGCATCTCTGCCGCCTTTCGCCAGGCCCGCTCGCCGCCGCCCACGAATGGCTGGCCTTCTACGAACGCTTCTGGACCGCCGGCCTCGACACGCTCGACCGGCTGTTGCGTGAGGACGATGCGATCAAGACCACCGTTCCGCAAGGCGAGGCCACCACCAAAGCCGAAGGAAAACCGCACAGCAAACCGGGAGACGATCAATGACCGACATGACATCGTTGAGCAGGCACGCCTTCATGACAGAACCCCTCGCCCTGACGATCCAGCGCAAGCTACCAGGGCCGATCGAACGCATCTGGGACTATGTCACCGACAGCGATCTGCGCCGCCAGTGGCTCGCGTCCGGCACGATGCCGAGCCAGCCGGGCGGCACGTTCGAACTCATCTGGCGCAATGACGAACTCAGCGATGATTCCGCCGGCCGCCCGGAAGGCTTTCCCGAAGAACAGCGCATGCAGAGCGAGATGATCGCCTTCGAAGCACCCCACCGGGTGGTCTTCTCCTGGCCACCTTCAGGCGAGGTCTCGATCGAACTGCAGGCCGTCGGCAAGGATGTTCTTCTGACCCTCACCCACCGCCGCATTTCCGACCGTCGAAACATGGTCATGGTCGGCGCTGGCTGGCATGCCCACCTCGACATCCTCGAGGTCAAGGCAGCGGGCAAAAATCCTGCCGCCTTCTGGCCCGCATGGCTTCGCCTGCGCGACGAATACGAAGCCATCGTTCCCGCCTGAGATCCTCCAGCGACCACACCCCGCCCCGGCGCGAGCCTCAGGCACTGGCAACCAGAAATGGAGCAACGTCAATGCATGAACCCTTTACCGGCGGCTGCACCTGCGGCGCCGTCCGTTACACCGTCACCGGCGAACCCGTCGCCATGGTCGATTGTCAGTGCCGTCAGTGCCAGCGCGAAAGCGGCACCGGCCACACGTCCAATCTCGTCTTTGCCGGAGCGACGGTGACGATCGAGGGCCAGCCGATTCACTGGGAAGCAACTGGCGATGGCGGCACCGTGAAAAGACGCGCCTTTTGCCCAACCTGCGGCGCGCCTGTCTCCATGACCTTTCCGGCCATGCCGGACGTGTTTGTCATCCGCGCAGCAAGCCTCGACGCACCGGACCGATATCGGCCGCAGATGATCACGTGGACCGACGCGGCCCAGCCATGGGACCACCTCGACCCGGCCCTCGCGCGCTTTGCGAAGATGCCGCCCGCAGCCTAACGCGAGGCAAACGGAACCGTCTCCGTCTCTGTCAAAAGGGCCGCCAAACCGCGGCCCTTTCGACAATCTTGGCCCTCGGGTCTTGAAGATGACAGCCGCCTGAGGCAATAGGCGCCATACGCTTTCCCTAGACCGTCACGAGGCCGACCGCACGATATGCTCCAGACACCCTACTACCTCATCGACAAGTCGAAGCTTCTCCGCAACATGGAGAGGATCGCTGCTGTCCGCGAGACGTCGGGCGCCAAGGCATTGTTGGCGCTGAAATGCTTTGCCACATGGTCGGTGTTCGATTTCATGCGCGACTATATGGACGGCACCACGTCCTCGTCGCTCAACGAAGTCCGCCTCGGCCATGAGCGCTTCGGCAAGGAAACCCACGCCTATTCAGTGGCCTATGCGGATTACGAGATCGACGAGGTCGTCTCGCATGCGGACAAAATCATCTTCAACTCGATCGGCCAGTTGCAGCATTTCGAAAACCAGTCGTCGGGCATCACCCGCGGCTTGCGCCTCAACCCCGGCGTCTCCTCGTCCACCTTCGATCTCGCCGATCCCGCCCGCCCTTTCTCGCGGCTGGGCGAATGGGACCAGAAGCAGGTCGAGCCGGTCATGGACCTGATCTCCGGCTTCATGATCCACAACAACTGCGAAAACGGCGACTTCTCGCTGTTTGATCGCATGCTCGGCGAAATCGAGCAGAAGTTCGGCCCCCTCCTGAAGAAGGCCGAATGGGTCAGCCTCGGCGGCGGCATCCATTTCACCGGCGACGATTACCCGGTCGACCTGTTTGCCGAGCGCCTCAAGCGCTTTTCCGGCGAGTACGGCGTCCAGGTCTATCTCGAACCCGGCGAAGCCTCGATCACCCGCTCGACGACGCTGGAAACCACCGTCCTCGATACCCTTTACAACGGCAAGAACCTTGTCGTGGTGGATAGCTCCATCGAAGCGCACCTGCTGGATCTCCTGATCTACCGTGAAAACGCAAAGGTTCATCCAAACCAGGGGCCTTATCGTGCCATGGTCTGCGGCAAGTCCTGTCTTGCCGGGGATATTTTCGGCGAGTTCGATTTTCCGAATGAACTGAAAGTTGGCGACCGCATTTCCTTCCAGGATGCCGCCGGCTACACGATGGTCAAGAAAAACTGGTTTAACGGCGTGCAAATGCCGGCAATCGCCATCCGTGAACTGGATGGCAGCCTCAGGACGGTCCGCGAGTTCGGCTACGCGGACTACGAACAAAGCCTATCCTGAGCACAAAGCTCAGCGGCTTCTGACGATTGGACTTGAAGGAACTCGTCCCCACCATGAAAAAGAACGTACTCATCATCGGCGCCGGTGGCGTCGCCCAGGTCGTGGCGCACAAATGCGCCCAGAACAACGACGTGCTCGGCGATATCCATATCGCCTCCCGCACCAAGTCGAAATGTGACGCCATCATCGCCTCGGTCCACGACAAGAAGGCGATGAAGGTAGAAGGCAAGCTCGAAGCCCACGCCCTCGACGCCCTCGACATCGAAGCCACCAAAGCCCTCATCAAGGCGACCGGCAGCCAGATCGTCATCAACGTCGGCACCGCCTTCCTCAACATGTCGGTGCTGCGCGCCTGCATGGATACCGGCGTCGCCTATATCGACACCGCCATCCACGAAGAGCCGAACAAGATCTGCGAAACCCCGCCGTGGTACGGAAACTACGAGTGGAAGCGTGCGCAGGAATGCGAGGAAAAGGGCATCACCGCCATCCTCGGCGCAGGCTTTGATCCGGGCGTCGTCAACGCCTATGCCCGCCTTGCCAAGGATGACTATCTCGACAAGGTCACCGATGTCGACATCGTCGACATCAATGCCGGCAGCCACGGCAAGTATTTCGCCACCAACTTCGATCCGGAAATCAACTTCCGCGAATTCACCGGTGTCGTCTACGCCTGGCAGGGCGGCGAATGGACCGTCAACAAGATGTTCGAAATCGGCAAGGACTACGACCTGCCGGTCGTCGGCACCCGCCGCGCCTATCTCTGCGGCCATGACGAAGTGCATTCGCTGGCAAAGAACATGGATGGCGCCGACGTGCGCTTCTGGATGGGCTTTGGCGATCACTACATCAACGTCTTCACCGTCCTGAAGTCGATCGGCCTTCTCTCGGAGCAGCCGCTCAAGCTTGCCGACGGTTCCGAAGTCGTGCCGCTCAAGGTCGTCAAGGCCTGCCTGCCCGACCCGTCGTCGCTCGCGCCGGAATACGAAGGCAAGACCTGCATCGGCGATTTCGTGAAGGGCATCAAGGACGGCAAGGAACGCACGGTGTTCATCTACAACGTCGCCGACCACAAGGAAGCCTATAACGAAGTGGGCTCCCAGGGCATCAGCTATACCGCGGGCGTTCCCCCGGTCGCCGCCGCCATGCTGGTGGCATCAGGTGAATGGGATGTGAAGAAGATGGCAAACGTCGAAGAACTGGCGCCAAAGCCTTTCCTCAACATCTTGAACAAGATCGGCCTGCAGACCTGCATCCGCGACGAAAACGGCGAACGCGAGCTGCATTTCGACTGAGATCGGAACATCAGCCCTTCAAGCATCAAAAAAGCCCGCGAGCGATCGCGGGCTTTTTTCTTTGTAACGATGTGAAAACGAGGCTGCCCTCACCATCCAGGCAAAGTCAGGCCCGTCCACTCAGCGCCAGGACGTCCCGTCGGCGCTCGCGCAGCCATAGGGCGGCGGCACCTCGCCGAACGTCGCATGCAGCTTGTCGCAGCCCCATTTGTTCAACGGTCCCGGCAGACGGCTGTTGATCTCGATACCGACCTCGTCATACGCCGAACTCGTGTTCGACACGTAGCTATACCAGCGCTGCCCGATAAACCCGGTCGCTGCGATGAGAACAACCAAAACGACCAAAATAATTCTGCTCATGAAAATCCCTTACTTTTGAACCCCCTCCGTAAATAACCCGGCCCGCAACTGCAAGGGTAAGCGCTTGTCTTTCCTGATGAAAATGTGACCTGAGGATAGAAACGTGAGGGGTCGTTTCAGTGGTTCCTGACACCAGGTAACAAGCGGTTGTCCTCAACGCAGAACCGCCGCTCGGTCGAATGCCGTGCGATGGCCATGCGGATCGAACGGCGCCTTGAAGTCGAAGGCGAAGGCAGAGGACCCATGGTCGTGCAGGTACTCCAGACGTTCGCAGCCGTCCTGCCAGGTGGGAACATGACCTTCAGAGACCCACCACAAAACGTAAGGAGGCCATGTATGCGGGTCGAACCATTGCCGCGCATTCCGCATCGCCTCGATGTGAATGGCCGAGTAGGTAAAGGCGTAGAGTGAGGTCAGGTCGCGCCACAGGGAGAGGGTCGCCGGAGCCCAGCCGTCGCCATTGTCGATGTGAAAGCGCGGAAACACCTGAGTGCCCCAACTCTCAGGCCCCTCGTCGCCCTCGTAACCCGACCGAGCGACAAACCCCTCGCTCGTTTCCGCCGCACGAAAATTGAGGTCGTTCCTGTCGTGAAAACCCTGGTTTACCGGCTCGTCCGCGCGAACCCGGAAATTGTTGAAATTGTAGACGGCGAGGTAATGCATGCGATCCTCGTCTGCTTGCCCTGTGACGGCTTGTCTTCGTCAAGCTACGGGAGCCATCGGCAGGCAGCAAGTAGCCTGAAATCGAAGCTACCGCGACATCAGAGGCCTCAGCCAAGACAACGGTCAGAGCCACCGCGAGGCGGTCGTGCGTCTCTATGCTTTCGGCCCGCGTCCCCGGCCCTGTCGCGGCTCCTTCGGCGGAGCCGCATACCCCGGAGGTTTTGTTTTCACCCAGGCAACGAATGTCCGTATCGCCGGGTCTTCAAGGATAGCCTCGATCGTCGAGAACTTCTTGGCGAGCTGGGCATCCGTCAAATTCACATGGATCTGGTCGTGACAGATCCGGTGCAGGCAAACCGTTTCCTTGCCGCCCTTGCTCTTGGGGACAAGATAATGCTTTTCTTGCTGATCCTCCGGGATCACCCGCTCGCACATCGGACAATACACGGGCTCCGGCGCAGCCTCGTCCCATGAAGCCGGTTCGTCTCTGTTCTTGCGGGCCATCGGTCCATCACCTGTTGAGCGCTGCCGGCCCTGCATCTCCATCTGGCTGGATCGATGCAAAGCCCTTGCCTCCAGCAGATATCGCGTCCCGCAACCCGGAGCAATGCCGTTCGAAACAGACCTTGGACCTGGCATCGCCCAAATCCCGCTTCCCACGCGGACCCGCCATCACCCTTAACCGCCCGAAAACCGTTTTCCCTTTCGTCCGCCTGCCCTACATGAGGCTCGACGGATGCGCTGTGACGCACCCGGTCGATCACCCCTGCAGCAAATGACGCCACCCCCATGACCTTTTTCGAAAGCCTGCTCATCCTGATGCTGGTCGCGATCGTGCTGTTGCAGGTGTCGCGGCGGCTCTCCGTGCCCTATCCGTCGATGCTGGCTCTGGCGGGCGTCGCGGTGGCGCTGGTGCCGGGCGCGCCTTACTTCGCGCTCGATCCGGAGATCGCGCTGGCGCTGTTTATCGCGCCGGCCTTGCTCGATGCCGCCTTCGATTTCCCGCTGAATACCGCAAGGCGCTTCTGGCTGCCGCTCGTGGTCTTTGCGCTCGGCGGCGTCGTCGTCACCACGGCGACGGTCGCGGTCGCCGGCTATGTGATGGCCGGCCTGCCGATTGCGGCCGCCATCGTGCTCGGCGCCATCGTCGCGCCGCCGGACGCCGCCGCCTCCACCGCCGTCCTCTCCACCATGTCGGTGCCGCGCACCACCGATGCCATCCTGCGCGGCGAAAGCCTGTTCAACGATGCGGCAGCACTTCTGATCTTCGGGGCGGCCCTTGCCGTCCAGTCGGCCGGCGGGCTTGATCGCGAGGTAACGACCCATCTCGTTCTTGCCGTTCCCGGCGGCATCCTGCTTGGCTGGGTCGCGGCGCTGGTAATCCGCCGCCTGTCGGCCATCGTCGCAGGCACGCTTGGCGGCAATCTCCTGCAATTCGTCCAGACCTTCCTTCTGTGGATCCTCGCCGAACATCTGGAACTGTCGGCGGTGCTCGCAATCGTCACCTTCGCCATGACGATTGCCAGCACCAGCGAAAGCCTGTCCTCGGCGCGCATGCGGGTGCAGTCCTACGCGGTTTGGACGGTCGTCGTGTTCGTCCTCAACGTCGTCGCCTTCCTGCTGATGGGCATGCAGGTGCGCGACATCTACGCGGACATGGAGGTCGGCCATTTCGCCGAAGCTCTGCTGTTTTCCGCCGTGATCGTCGCCATCGTCATCGCCACCCGCTTCGCGCTCTGCCTCGCCTATAACCGCATCGAGGCCTGGCGGGCCCGTCGCGACGGCCGCGAGGAGCCGGCATCGACCAGACAGGCGATTCTCGCCTCCTGGTGCGGCATGCGCGGCCTCCTCTCGCTTGCCACGGCCTACGCGCTTCCCGCCGATTTCCCGGAACGCGACATGGTCGTGCTGACCGCCTTCGCCGTCGTCATCGCCACGCTCGTCCTGCAGGGCCTGACGCTGTCACCGCTCATCCGCTGGCTCGGCCTCGACCGGCGCCATACCAGCGCGCAGGAACTGTCTGAGATGCGCCGCCGCGTCGTCAAGGCAGGCATCGGCCGCCTCGACGGCGAGACGGGAACAGAAGCCGAAAAACTGCGCGCGAAGCTCACGATGGAACACCAGGCCTTCGACTACCCGGACCGTGCTGCCTCGATGGACACCTACCGCCGGCTGGTGCTTCTCTTCATCGCCGGACAACGCACCGAACTCGAAAACCTCCGCGCTTCCTACGAGTTGAACGTCGACGAATACAATCTCCTGCTCGAGGAAATCGACTGGCGCGAACTCTCGATCCTCCCCGAAGACGACCGACGGATCGAGGAGATCTGATCAGGGAAAGCGGTGCGGGATCAACGGGCGTTGAACCACCAAAATATCTTGCTCCCGCACCAATCCACAGGCAACGGCGCCGATAGTTTGGCGCCCGCATTCCCCCACACTCCCGCATTCCTGTGCTCGTCACAGGAACCCAGTCAGCCCAAGTCCTTGGGCTGAAAGAACCGTCGTCGCCCTACCGACGCGTCGGCAAAATTCCTGTGGCAATCACAGGAAAGAGGGGAAGATTGCCTCCCCCTCCCATCCCACTCACACCTACGCCATCACACCCGCGCGCAGAACACATCCAGCGCATCGAGCTTCACGGCACCCGCTTCCAGCTTCGACACAAACCCCGGAAGATCGACCGGCATCACGTCGCCCATCCGCTTGGGCAGCACGAAGTTTTGCGGCTCGCGGGTCAGGTTGAACACGAACAGCAGCTTCTCACCGCCCTTTTCGCGGACGAAGGCGAGCAGGTCCTGGTTGGTCTCGATAAACGTCATGTCGCCGTCGATCAGCGCATGGTGGTTTTTGCGGAAGGCGAAGGTTTCGCGGTAGTGCTGCAGCACCGAATCCGGCATTGCTTCCTGCGCATCCACCGAACGGCTGGCGTGATCGGCCGGAATGGGCAGCCAGGTCTTGGCGCCCTCGCTGAAGCCCGCATGGGCCTCGCCCGCTTCCCACACCATCGGCGTGCGGCATCCGTCGCGGCCCTTGAAGGCCGGCCAGAAGCGGATGCCGTAGGGGTCGCGCAGATCCTCGTAAGTCAGTTCCGCTTCGCTCAGGCCCAGCTCCTCGCCCTGGTAGAGGCAGATCGAACCGCGCAAGACAGAGATCAGCGTTGCGGACAATTTGGCGACGCGGTCCTGCTCGGACGGATCCTCGGTAAAGCGGGTCACGTGACGCACCACGTCGTGGTTGGAAAACGCCCAGCACACCCAGCCGTTCACCACCGTATCAAGCACGGTCTGCATCACCTTGCGGATATAGGCGGCAGAAAACGCCGGGCCCAGCAGGTCGAACGTGTAGCACATGTGCAGCTTGTCGTCGCCGGTCGTATAGAGCGCGAGCGTGTTCAGCGAACGCGGCCCGTCGCCCACTTCGCCCACCGAGGCGCGGTTGTCGTAGCTGTCGAGCAGCGCCCGCAACCGCTTCAGAAAGCCGATATTTTCCGGCTGCGTCTTGTCGTAGAGATGGTTCTGCATCGAATACGGATTGGTATCCGTCTCCATGCCGGCGCCGTCGGTGTCGTAGACCATCGGCGGGTTGCTGCGCAGTTGCTTGTCGTGGAAATAGTAGTTGACGGTATCGAGCCTGAAGCCGTCGACGCCGCGGTCGAGCCAGAAGCGCACCGTATCCAGCATCGCGTCCTGCACATCGGGATTGTGGAAGTTGAGGTCCGGCTGCGAGATCAGGAAGTTGTGCATGTAGTACTGCTTGCGCACACCGTCCCATTCCCAGCCCGGTCCGCCGAAGATCGACAGCCAGTTGGTCGGAGCCGTGCCGTCGGGCTTGGGGTCGGCCCAGACATACCAGTCGGCCTTGGGATTGGTGCGGCTGGAGCGGCTTTCGATAAACCACGGATGCCGGTCGGATGTATGCGAGATGACCTGGTCGATGATCACCTTGAGGCCGAGGCGATGCGCCTCTGTCATCATCTCGTCGAAATCGGCAAGCGTTCCGAACATCGGGTCGACATTGCAGTAATCGGAAACGTCATAGCCCATGTCGGCCATCGGCGAGGTGAAAAACGGCGACAGCCAGATCGCATCGACGCCGAGCGAAGCCACATGCGGCAGGCGCTGGGTAATCCCCTTGATATCGCCCAGTCCGTCGCCGGTCGTGTCCTGGAAGGATCGCGGATAGATCTGGTAGATCACCGCACCGCGCCACCAGTTGCCGTCAACCTTGCGAGTGGTGTCCCTCGTGGTCTCCAATACCATTCCACAATGCTCCTTCTTGAAAATCGCTCATTCCAACCTTGGTCCCAAACTAGAGCCATGCCATCAAAAGACAACGCGGAAACGAACCGCCACACACTCTTGTCATGGCGGACGCTTCAGCTTATTCGAGCGTCAAACCCATGGGAGGGATGACAATTGGGCGGAAAGCTTCTTTCGATCGGCGAATGCATGGTGGAACTGTCGCAGGCGGGTGAAGGCCTGCTGCGCAAGGGCTTTGCCGGCGATACGTTCAACACGGCCTGGTATGCCCGTGCCTGCCTCTCCAGAGACTGGTCGGTGGATTACCTGACCGCGGTCGGCGACGATCCGATGTCGTCGGATATGCTTGATATGATGGAGCAGGCCGGCATCGGCGTTAACCTCATCCGCCGCATCCCCGGCAAGACGCCCGGCCTCTACCTGATCACCCTCAAGGATGGCGAGCGCACCTTCAGCTACTGGCGCGACAGCGCCGCCGCAAGAAAGCTCGCAGACGACGCCGATCATCTACGCTCGGCCATCGAGACCGCCGACATCATCTACTTCTCCGGCATCACGCTCGGCATTCTGGCGCCTGAAGCCGTCGAGACGCTTCTGTCGGAACTGCGCCGCGCCAAGGCCGCCGGCAAGACGGTCGCCTTCGATCCGAACCTTCGCCCGCGCCTGTGGGTGAGCCGGGACATCATGCTGAAGACGATCGAGGATGGCGCAAGAGCCGCCACCATCGTTCTCCCAAGCTTCGACGATGAAGCGACCTATTTCGGCGATGCCACGGTGGCCGATACGATCGCCCGCTACCATGGTCTCGGCGTCACGGATGTCGTGGTCAAGAACGGCGCAGAAGGCGCAACCTTCAGCCTGTCGGGCGTGACCGGTCATGCACCGGCCGTCACCACCGGCAAGGTGGTCGACACGACCAGCGCCGGCGACAGTTTCAACGCCGGCTTCCTGTCGAAGTACTTAAGCGGCGCCGCACCGCACGAAGCCGCAGCCTACGGCGCCGCAGTCGCCGCCACCGTCATCGGCCATCACGGCGCGCTGATCAGTCCGGAGCTTCTGCCCGGCTGAACCACCGCGACCGGATGTGTCGGCTTGAGCTGGCAGATCCCTTTCGGCTCGCCCACCTTCACGCCAGCCTCGCAACCGTGTTGCGCGGCATCCGTCAGCGCGTCGTAGAGATCGAGCGTCTTACCGAGATGGATCGACCCCAGATGCGAAAAATGCTCGTCGTCGAGGAACAGCGAAACGCCGTCATCCACAACCCGGCAGCTTTTTTCGTCGCAGAGATAATCTTCGAGCGACACGACCGGGAACCGCTTCGAAACGTCCGCCATCAGCCGCTCCACGAGGGCATCATGGGCGCGCTGTTCGTCCCGCTCCATCATGCAGGGCGTGTCTGCAACATCCAGCATGGCGCTTCGCACGACACAGCGGCCGATATCGCGACCATCGCGCGGCGGCGGCGCCATGAACACTGGCCGCAGACCGATCGAGCGCAGCCAGTCGGCAGTCGCCTCGACCTCGGCAAGCATCCGGCCGTAATCCGTCCGCATCGCCTGGCCTTGCGCCGTCATCACCCGGCGGTCAGATCTGAGATAGGTCAGGTACTGCGATCCGAGCACGACGGTGCGCAGCGAGGGCGTCTTTGCAATATAGGCCTTTACCGCCTCGTTGTGACGAATGCAGTCGAGCGGCCATGACGCGGAATCGTTGAGCGGGATGGGCGCGATGCCGGTTGGAAACGCGCAGCTGTTCTTGTGAAGCTGCACCAGCCCCTCGCCCTGATCGGACGGCGTATCGTGCATGGACGCCGCCAGCCCGTCGACCAGATGCATCGCCAGCGAATCGCCCCAGACCGCCATTTCCGGGCCCTGACCGATCGTGCAGACATCCGGCCGCACTTCGCCGTTGCAGATCTTGCCGATGCCGAGGCTCGGCTCCCCCATGGCTGTAAGCACGGGATCGCGGCCCGGAAAGCCCTGCGCGTTGGTGGTCACGATGCCGAGCACCACCAGCACCGCCGCTAAGGACCCGCTGAGGGAAAACACCAAGCGACGGCCGACCTGCGGCTTCCGGAACGGCTGTTCCACCAGAAAATAGCTTGCGATTGCCAGCGCAAACACGAGCGCCACCAGCAGCCCGTAGGACCAGCCCGGCAGCATGTCCATCGAGCGCAGACGGGCAAAGGCGAACACCGGCTGATGCCAGAGATAGAGGCTGTAGCTGATCAGCCCGATCGCCACCAGCGGCCGAAGCGAAAGCAGCCGTCCGGCAAGATTGCCCGGACCGGCAAAGGCGATCACCAGAAGCGTGCCGACGACCGGCGCCAGCGTCACCGGTCCCGGCCATTTCAGCTCGGATGTCAGGAACAGGCAACTGCCGACGATCAGGATAAGGCCAGCAAGCCCCAGGGCCGATCGGGTCCGCTCAGAGTAACGGGTCGGTATGCCGCCGATCGCCAAAAGCGCGCCTGCGGCAAGTTCCCAGAAACGGGTAAAGGGGAGATAGAAATTCGCGACCGGATCGACCCTTGAAACCGGCCATGCCAGAAACAGGCTGATCAGCGCCAAAACCGCCACGATGCGGAAGATCACCTGCCGCGTCTGCTTGCGCACCATCCACAGAAGCACCGGAAACACCAGATAGAACTGCTCTTCCACCGATAGCGACCACGTATGCAGCAGCGGCTTCAGTTCGGTACTGGGCGAAAAATATCCCGTATTGTCCCAAAGCTCGAAGTTGGAAACCATCAGCAGCGAGTGGAACAGGTCCTTGCCGAAATCGTCCAGTTCCGATGGCAGCATCCACAGTGCCGCAAAGGGCAGACAGGCAATGCACACCACAAGCAGCGCCGGCGCGATGCGCCGCACCCGCCGCTCGTAGAAATTGACGATGCTGAAACGGTCTTTCGCCAGGTCGTTGAGGATGATCGCGGTGATCAGGTAGCCGCTGATGACGAAGAACACGTCGACGCCGACAAAGCCACCCGGCATTAACCCGAGACCGGTGTGGAAGAGGATGACGGGAACGACGGCGATCGCGCGCAGCCCATCGATTTCTGGTCTGTACTGCATGCCGGGGCTCTACCAATCCCGGCCGCGGAAGTCCATTGCTGAGGGGTGCTGCGAGCAGCGTTCGGCTTCGACAATCAAACGTTGAGAGCGCGTCTTCATCGCCCTGTTACAATATTTTCCGATGAAGGAACGGAAAACATGGTCGGCAGCCGCGAGTCGGTTCCGGCATGGCAACGGGGCCGGGTCAAACCATGACAAGGATTACCATTGTAACCGACGCCTGGTATCCACAGGTCAATGGCGTCGTACGTTCGATCGAAAATACCAACCGCGAACTGGCATGCATGGGCATCAATGTCTCGATGGTGACGCCGCTGGATTTCTCAAGCATCCCCTGCCCGACCTATCCGGAAATCCGCCTTTCGGTCGCAAGCTTCCGCAGCGTCGCCGCGACCATCGAAGGAACCCAGCCATCCGCCGTGCATATCGCCACGGAAGGCCCGCTCGGACTTGCGGCCCGCCGCTGGTGCCTGAAGAACGGCATGCCGTTCTCCACCAGTTATCACACGCGTTTTCCGGAATATGTGGCCGCCCGCTTTCCGGTGCCGATCCGGCTGCTCAACGGCTTCGTCCGCTGGTTCCACAATGCCGGCAACGGCTGCATGGTGGCGACCGCGAGCCTTGAGCGCGAACTGCACAAGCTCGGCGTGAAAAATCTTCTGCGCTGGAGCCGCGGCATCGATCAGACGGTGTTTCACCCGGTGGCACTCGAGGCAAAGCCGTTCGACCTGCCGCGCCCGATCTTTATGACGGTCGGCCGAGTCGCCGTGGAGAAAAACCTGCCCGCCTTTCTCGATCTCGATCTGCCGGGCTCCAAGGTGGTGATCGGCGACGGACCTGCCCGCGCCGACCTTCAACGGCGCTACCCACATGTGCTTTTCACGGGAATGAAAACGGGAGAAGACCTGGCACGCGCCTACGCCCAGGCCGACGTGTTCGTCTTCCCGTCCAGAACCGATACGTTCGGCAACACCATTCTCGAGGCGCTGGCAAGCGGCGTCCCGGTCGCGGCCTATCCGGTCATGGGTCCGATCGACATCATCGAACAGGGCTCAGGCGCCGGTGCCCTCAACGAAGACCTGCGGCTTGCCTGCCTGGAAGCACTGACGTGTCGGCGCGAGGACGCAAGTCGCCTTGCCCGCCGCTACACCTGGGAAGCCGCCTCGAAACAGTTTCTCGGCAACGTGCTCAAGGTACAGGGCGTCAAGGCACTGACTGCGCGATAACGGATATTGCTGCTATGCCGGGGTTCGATGCGCTAGCCTGCGTGTCGAACCGGCACGTCCCGCTGATGCCTATCCGCGCCAGATGAAATAGCCGATACCACCAGCACCAAGACCCACGGCAGTCAGCAGACCGAGTACGATCATGAAAAACCTCCCAAAAGGCCGCCCAACGCCCTCCACAGCACCGGGTCGACAAGAAGGAGTGGATCATAAAGACGAACCGAATGCAAGCAGAGCGCGAAACGCCTGAGCGGTCGCTGCGTTCAGCCCGCGTTCCGGCTTATATTTCAACCATTTGGCGAAATCGCTCGTGCTGCTGATGATCGACGCTCTGCACTAAACGCGATCACCGAGCAGGTTTATCGCTTCTTGCGGCGGTTTTCGAACGGGTTCTCGCCCGCCTTGAAGTGAATGCGGATCGGCACGCCCGGGATCTGGAAATCGGCGCGCAGGCCGTTGGTCAGATAGCGGATGTAGCTTTCCGGCAGGGCATCGGGACGCGTGCAGGAAATCATGAAGGCCGGCGGGCGAGCCTTGACCTGCGTCATGTACTTGAGCTTCAGGCGACGGCCCGAAACGGCCGGTGGCGGATGCTGAACCTGCGTGCCCTCCAGCCAGCGATTGAGCTTGGCGGTCGAGATGCGCTTGTTCCACACCATGTCGGTGTCGATGATGCTCTGCATCAGCTTGTCGAGCGAATAACCGGTCTGGCCGGAAATCGGCACGGCGCGGATGCCGCGCGCCTGCGGCAGCAGCCGCTCGGTCTTTTCGCGCAGCTCGGCCAGCACCGCCTGCGGTTCTTCGACGAGGTCCCACTTGTTGAAGGCGAGCACGGCGGCGCGTCCTTCGCGCAGCACCAGATCGACCAGCTGCAGGTCCTGCTTTTCAAACGGAATGGTCGCATCGAAAACGATCACGACCGTCTCGGCAAAGCGGATCGACCGCAGCGCGTCGGCGACTGACAGCTTTTCGAGCTTCTCCTGGACGCGCGCCTTTTTGCGCATGCCGGCCGTGTCGAACATCTTGATCGTGCGGCCGCGCCACTCCCAGTCGACGGAAATGCTGTCGCGGGTAATGCCCGCTTCCGGGCCGGTCAGCAGCCTGTCTTCACCCAGAAAGCGATTGATCAGCGTCGACTTGCCGGCATTCGGACGGCCGATAATGGCAACCCGCAGCGGCTTGGTATCGTCATAGGCTGGCTCAAACTCGTCGTCGGCCTCTTCGCCCAGCACGCTGTCGCGCACGTCGATATCCGTCTCGGCCTCGTCGTCGTCGCCTTCCGGAAACGCCCGGTCTTCGCCGATCGCCTCGACGATCGCGTCGCGCAGGTCGATCATGCCCTGACCGTGTTCGGCAGAAATCGGCACCGGCTCGCCGAGACCCAGCGTATAGGCATCGTAGAAGCCACCGTCGGAGCCTTTGGCTTCGGATTTGTTGGCCACCAGCACGACCGGCTTGCCGCTGCGGCGCAAAAGCTCGCCGAACGTCTTGTCAAGCGGCGTCAGGCCGAATTTCGCATCGACCACGAACAGCGTCAGGTCGGCATCCTCGATGGCAAGCTCGGTCTGGGCCCGCATGCGGCCCTCGAGCGTATCGGGACCGACCTCTTCAAGGCCCGCCGTATCGATGATGATGAACCTGAGGTCGATCAGCTTGGCATCGCCAGGGCGGCGGTCACGGGTAACGCCCGGCGTGTCATCGACGAGCGCGAGCTTCTTGCCGACCAGCCGGTTGAAGAGCGTGGACTTGCCGACATTCGGGCGTCCTACGATGGCGACGGTGAAGCTCATAGTCGTTCCTTGCTGCCCTGTGGCGAAAAAATCAGGGCGCCTTGCCGGATGCGGCGATGTTGTCGAGCATGATCTGGGCGCGGTTGGCAACGTTGCGCGGCGCACTGGCATCCTCGGCGATCCGCTGGAACCAGGTCTTGGCTTCCGCCATGTTGCCGGCCTTGTAGGCGGCAAGACCGAGTGCCTCGCGGGCGGAATTGGCAAGCGTCTGGCCCTGGTTGGCCATCGCCTGCGCCTGTGCAGACACCTGATCGTAGGTGCCGGCGTCGATCAGCAGCCATGCGGCGCGCAGTTTTGCGAGATCGCGGATCGCGGCCGGCGCTGAAGTGTCGCCGCCGATCGCTGTAAAGGTGGAGATGGCAGCGCCGGTATCGCCCTTGGCGGCCTGAACCGAGCCGGCGCGCATCTTGGCGAGAACCGGATAGGCGCCGGAGCCATCCTTTTCGATCGCAGACAGCGCTGCCAGCGCTTCGTCGTTCTTGCCCTTCGAGGCCAGATCGAGCGCCGCGATGAACCGGTCACCCGATTGCGACGAACCGTGGTTTTCCCAGTATTCGTACCCGCGCCAGCCGGCCGTGCCGAGGACGACGAGAACGGCAACGCCGATCAGGATACGGCTGTAGCGCTTCCACACATACTGCAACTGGTCGGAACGAAGTTCTTCGTTGACCTCACGGAAAAAGCTGTCGTCGTTCTGCGCCATGATCACTCCGGCCTTGCTGGGGCCCCATCCATCTAAAGAGCGCCTAATAGCTTATTTTGCTAAGGATGTAAGGCCCCTCACGCAATTCTCAAACAAGCTTGTTGATGCAAGGAGCCTTGGTCCCTTCTATCATATCCCAATTCAAAGCTTCGCCTTAATCCGGGCGCAGGGAAATTCGCCTCGATTCTCCCCTTTGGACACAGTACCGGGTTGCCATGCGTTTGCTCTCTTCCTCCATCGCCCTTTGCCTCTGCCTCGCCTCCCCGGCTTTGAGCGCAGACGAGCGGCCGAAACAGTTGCTGATCGTCTCCTTCGATGGCGCCGGTCCCAACCACCTGTGGCAGCGCAGCCGCGATTTTGCGAGGGCCAACAACGCCCACTTCACCTACTTCCTGTCCTGCACGCTGCTGATCCCCCGCGCCGAGCGGTCGACCTATCAGGGACCGGGCCACAAGCCCGGCCGCTCCAATATCGGCTTTGCCCAGACGAAAGACGAAGCGCGAGAACGGCTCTCCCACATCTGGCAGGCGCATCAGGAAGGCCACGGCATTTCCAGCCACACCTGCGGCCACTTCGACGGCAAGGACTGGTCCGCGGCAGACTGGAGCGCGGAGATGACGACCTTCTCGCGCGTGCTCGGCAATGCCTGGACTGCGGTCGGTGCTGGCGACAGCGAACCGGATGGCTGGAAGGATTTCGTGGCGAACGACATCAGCGGTTTTCGCGCCCCCTATTTCTCCACCAGCGCCGGCATGACTGTCGCCGAGAGGAAGGCGGGCTTTACCTATGATGCAAGCCTCGTCACCAAGGGGCCGATGATGCCGGAAGAGGAGGACGGGCTGATCCGCTTCGGCCTGCCGCTCATTCCCGAAGGCCCGTCGCAGCGACCGATCATCGCCATGGACTACAACCTGTTCATCCGCCATTCCGGCGGCATCGACAATCCCAGCCAGTCGTCCACGTTCGAGGAGCGCGCCTATTCCGCATTCCGCGCCGCCTTCGACCGCGAATACGACGGCGACCGCATTCCTGTTCAGCTCGGCTTTCATTTCGTCGAGATGAACGGCGGCGCCTATTGGCGGGCGATGGAACGGCTGGTCTCGGAAGTCTGCAATAGGGACGATGTCGCCTGCGTCAGCTACAAGCAGGCCATCCCCATGATCGGAGAACGTCGCAAGGCCAAGGCAACGTCCGGCCTGTAGCCGTCTGCTGGACGCCGTTAACCGCGGGCGACGATTCGATTTTCGCAATGCAGCATAGTTCGGTATGACACCCTGATGACAAACCGCCTTCTCGCAAATCCGGCCAGGACCCTGGCCTGGCTGGCGCTCGCCGCGATCGTCTTCGTGACGATCTCGCCGATCGACCTGCGGCCGCACGACCTCCTGCCCGTGGATGTCGACCGGGCGGCGGCCTTCGCCGTGATGGCCTTCCTCTTCGTCGCCGCCTATCCGCGCCAGTGGATTTTTTGCGCAGTTCTGCTCTTGATCGGGGCTGGCGGCATCGAGATGCTGCAGCTCCTGTCGCCCTCGCGCCATGCCCATATGGATGATGCACTGGTCAAGGCCGCAGGCGCCGCCATCGGCTGCCTTGCCGGCTGGGCGCTGAACCAGATGCGGTTCCGCCGCAAAGCTGTCGCCTGAGGCGTCCGAAAAATCCGCTAATGCACGTTATCTCCGTTTGAAACCAACGGATTATCATTTTTCTGAGAACCGCTCGTCCTCACGCAATCGTGCCGGGCGATAATGCTTGCGTCATCGGCGGGGAATCGGGTTCGCGAACCGGCATCACCAACAGGTTCGAAAGAACCGGTTCCGATGATGGCAGTGACGGTTTTCGGCATCCCGAAAATCATCAGAAACGGTCCCGGCAGGCGGAAAGCCTGAACTCCAAAATACCCTTATTGCGCCGCCTGCCCTTCCCCTGAACGAGAAACCGCGCCGGACTAGTCACCCGGCGCGGCCAAAACTGCTGTCTGTTATCTTGAAACGACGCGCCGGTCAGGTCGGCTTGTTCGCCGCCATCTCCCCGCCTTCCGCTTCACGCACCAGATAATTCCGGTCGATCTCCGGCAGCGGCTCACCATCGATCGCCGCCTCGAAGGCCTTCAGGCGCTTGTGGATCGATAGAAGCTCGATGATCGTCGTCCAGGAATTGACCAGATACTGGAACGAGTTCGACACCTGCCCGAAGGCCGTGGCGATCTGCTGGTAGATACCATAGGTAATCTTGCCGGCGACGATGGTTGGAACCAGCATGAACAGCAGGAAAAGCCCGTCCGCCTGGATGTAGAAATAGCGGGCGACGTTGAAATAGAGGTAATGCCAGTACATGCGGAAATAGTTCTTCCGCACATTCCCGTAGAGTTCTCTGACCGTCGCAGGCTGGGCGCGATCGGCATGGTCCTCGCCGTAAACAAGTTCCTTGCGGTAGGCGGCTTCAACGCGCTGATTGCGGAAATTTAACCCCGGAAGCTTGACGCCGACAGTTGCCAGAAGAACGGTACCAAAGGTTGCCCAGAAGATCGCCAACCAGAACAGCGCATGCGGTATCTGCCCGATAATCGGCAGTTCCGTCACGTAGCTCGACAGTCCGAACAGGATCGGCAGGAAGACGATCAGGGTCATCACGGAATTGATCAGCGTGATGCCAAGGCCTTCCAGCGTCGCGGAGAACCGCATCGTATCTTCCTGGACACGCTGCGATGCGCCTTCGATATGGCGCAACTGCTCCCATTTCGACATGTAGAAGTCGTTCATCGCCGTGCGCCAGCGAAAGATGTAGTGGCTGGTGAAGAAATCCGTGAGGATCGATACGGCCATGCTGAGGAAAGCCACCTGCGCGAAGATCAGCATCAGACTGTAGAAGTCCCATGCCGTCGTCCCCGGCTTGCCCTGCAGGGCGTTCATCAGCGTATCACCGAAAGGACGGCGCCAGTTGTTGATGACGACGGTCACCTGCACGCCGAAATAGGTGACGGCGACGATCAATAGGGATCCCCACACCGACCAGCCGATCCACGGATTGTAGCGATCGATGAAACTCCATGCGGCGCCGAACAACAGCATGCAGATTGCAAAATAGGCATAGAAAAAGACATTGGACGGCATCAGGAAGAAGGTGAGGTCGTAGGGTTCCACCGCCCCCTCCGGCGCGCCGAAGCCAAGACTGTCGCCGATACCGGCAAAAACAAAATACCAGGCGAGGACAGCGACAAACGCAAATGCGATCGCCGAAAGGAAAAACAGTTTTGGTCGGGGAAAGAAGGAGTGGAACACGGAGCGCGCGCTTTCCTGAGTTCGATTCTAGGATGATGTCGGGGTGGACGATGTGGCCGGAAACTAAGGCAGTTCCAAGGGAGCGGCAATGGCTCCCCACCATTGTTACATAAATGTAAGCATCAGCCCTCAGGCGTCCCGTCGAGGCACATACCGGATCAGCGGCAATGCCAGCCCGACGCACACGACAAGGGCGCCGGCTGCAATCAGCGACGGTAGCGTGAAACTGCCGCTCCGCTCCGCTATAAACCCCGCCACGAGCGGCCCGACGATCTGGCCGGTGCCGAAGGCGGCGGTCATGAAGGCAAAGGCGCGGCGCGGGCTTTGCGGCGCAAGCTGGCGCCCGAGCTGCAGCCCGTAGGCGGTAACGACCATGAATGTCGCCCCGAGCAGCAACCCGCCGAACAGCGCACCGGGAACCGCAGGCAGCATCACCGAGCCCAGCACGCCGAGCCACAGCAACGCGATGGCAGCGCAATAGGCCGCCCCGAGCCCGAGCCGCCTGACGAAGGGCTGCCAGGCAAACAGCGAAACCGCCGCCGCACAGCCGGTGACGAACCAGGCCAGAAACTCGACCACCGACCCGGCATTGCCCATCCGGGCGATCGCGACAAGAAAGGTGGCGGTGATCACGTAACCGAAGCCGAACAGACCATAGGACAGCGTTATCAGCACCAGTGGACGGTTCCAGACGAGCCTGGGCTCGACCGGTGCCCGCGTCTCCCCGGCCGGCCGCGGCAATCCGCGCGACACGAGGAGGAAGACAAGGAGCGCGATCGCCGCACCCGCAAACCAGTTGATCCGCCACCCGTGCGCCGCATCACCCGCCACCGTGTTGACGATGAAGGCAAGCGCCGAAGACAGCGCGATGCCGGCGCCCACGCCACCGTAATGCAGCATGCCGACAGTCGGACGGCCCGCCGCATGCGGCAGCACCACGGCCGAGGTGAAGATCATCGAAAACGCACTCGCAAGCCCGGCGAGAAAACGGATCACCACAAACACCGTGACCGATGTCGAAAGACCCATGGCCGCCAGAAGAACCGCTGTCGCCAGCAATCCTCCGAGCGCCACCTGCCGCTCGCGACCTGACGCCCAGCCATAGGCCGAAAGCACGGCGCCAGTCAGATAACCCGCAAAGTTACCGGCTGCAATCGTGCCCGCATCGGCAGCCGAGATCGGAATGCCCGCAATCATCCCCGGCAGCACCGGCGTGTAGAAGAACCGGCCGAACCCCATCGCCGCCGCCATAGCGACGCCGCCGGACACGCCGATCATAAGGGGGTTTCGAACCTGAGGCGTAGAGATCTGCAACATGTCGCCTTATCCCAGCGGCGGTTGCGCTGCACAATGCAGAAATTGTCATCGCTGCGATGACGAGCGCTGATGGGTGGTCGGGCAGTCTCAAATTCGGGTCACCTGCAATCCCATTCCCGACACCACAAATCACGACTTCTGTCGCTTTGCTGACACGAATGACGGGCATTATATGAAGGTCGACAGGGGCTCCGGTGATTCGGATGTCCCGGCCGGCGTTCATTTTAGGAAATCTACGCATCGTACCCTTCGAATGCCGTTTCAGGTGTTCGGATCGATTTTGTAGGGATGATGGAGTTTATATTGATGAACCAGGATCTTACCCGTTCGGACGTGATGTCCGATCCTTTGATCTCGCAGCTGCGCGAGGCCGACCAGATCGGCAACGCGGCGTTTGCCCAGTTGCTCGAAAGCGCTGCCCGTCGCCAGACCAGCCTGATGATGGACAAGCTCAATCAGGAGCGCGCCGACGCTTTCTATCGCAGGCTGGATATCGTCTGCAGCAAACACAAGAAAAGCTGATCGGATCGACCCGGCCGACTCTTCGGCCGGTCTGCTGACAGAGCTAGGATAGCCTAGTCTGCCAGCGTCAGGATCAGCGGCCCGTTGCGCGTCACCACGATCGTGTGTTCGAACTGCACGGTCGGCGCCTTGGGTTCACTGTAGAGCGTCCACGGATCGCTCTTGTCGTCGCCGTCTTCGGCCCATTCGCCGCCGAGAGACAGGAACGGCTCGATGGTAAACACCAGCCCCTCCTCCATGATACGGCTTTCCTGCGGATCCGGCCATGTCGGCACTTCACCCGGCTCCTCGTGCAGCGAGCGGCCGATGCCGTGGCTGGAAAGATTGGTGATCAGCGTATAGCGGTTCTTCTTGGCAAACGCCCCGATCGCGTTGCCGATGCCGGCAATCGGCTTTCCCGTCTTCACCTGCTGCAACCCGGTCCACAGCGCCCGCTTGCCGTCGCGGCACAGCTTTTCGACCTCGCGCTTGACCGGCGGCACGCAGAATGACGCGCCGGTATCGCCGTAAAATCCATCCTTGAGCGCCGAAACGTCGATATTGACGAGATCGCCAGCCGCAATCGCCCGGTCGCCGGGAATTCCGTGCGCCACTTCCTCGTTGACGGAAATGCAGGTCGCGCCCGGAAACTGGTAGTCATGCTCGGGTGCCGACTGCGCGCCACTGTCTTCCAGAAGCTTGCGGCCGATCGCATCCAGTTCGCGGGTGGTGATCCCGGGCTCGAGCGCCTTGCCCATCAGATCTACCGCACGGGCGCAGAGCCTGCCGATCTCCTTGAGCTTTGCAAGCTCGTCTTCGTTCGAAATGATCATCCGTCCCGCACGTCCACTCTCTGTAAGGTCGCCGGTTTCGCGCCAACGACCCGGCCCGTCAAATGCTTTTTGGGCTCCCGATCTCTTTTCTGACGATCGGCGCCACTTTCGTGCCGTAGAGTTCAATGCCGCGCATGATCTGATCATGCGGCATCAGGCCGATCGCCATCTGCAGCATGAAACGGCTCATGCCGAACACCGTGTGGGCAGCGATGATCTTTTCCGCCACCAGCTCCGGCTCGCCGACAAAGAGATTGCCGATCGGACCACGGGCCTGGTCGAAATGCGCCCGGTTGGTCGGTCCCCAGCCGCGCTCGCGACCGATCCGGTCCATCACCGAAGCCTGCGGCCCGTAGAACTGCTGGGCAGCGATATCGGTCGTATCGGCGATGAACCCATGGACAGCGATGCTGGTTGGCAGCGCGGCGGCATCATGCCCGGCCCGCGTCGCCGCCTCGCGGTAAAGCTTGAAGAACGGCGCAAAGCGCGGATATTCCCCGCCGATGATGGCGACCGCAAGCGGCAGGCCCATGGCGCCGGCCCGCGCCACCGATTGCGGCGTGCCGCCAACCGCGATCCACACCGGCATCTGGTTCTGCAACGGCCGCGGATAGACGCCACGGCCATTGATCGGCGCCCGCTTTTCGCCCTGCCAGGTCACGATCTCGTTGTCGCGCAGCGCGAGCAGCAGATCGAGCTTTTCCGAAAACAGGTCGTCGTAATCGCCAAGGTCGTAGCCGAACAGCGGGAAGGATTCGATGAACGAGCCGCGCCCGGCCATGATCTCGGCCCGGCCGCCGGAAATCAGATCGACGGTCGCAAACTCCTGAAACACCCGCACCGGATCTTCCGAGGACAGAACCGTAACGGCGCTCGTCAGCCGGATGTTTTTGGTGCGCACTGCAGCGGCAGCAAGCACCGTCGCCGGCGACGATATCACATAGTCGGCGCGGTGATGTTCGCCGAGCCCGAACACGTCGAGTCCCACCTGGTCGGCAAGCTCGATCTCCTCCAGAAGGTTCGTCACCCGCCGTGCCGCCTCCCCACCCTTGTTGAGCGTGGTCGGGTCGAGATCACCGAAAGTGTAAAGGCCGAGTTCCATCGTCAGAAGATATCCGGTTGCTGATGCCAGTCACATAGTCACCGGACAGACATCCCGCAAACCGGATTTTCTCGAACGGTTCGTTCGATTGAGTGGATAGGCAAAAAGGAATCCGTTTTCAGACAGTTGAAGGCAAACCCGGATTCACGTCGTCAGCCGCACCGTTGGCGGATTAAGGACACGAGCAATAGGGCCCAACAGCTTGAAAGGACTCGGTGAAACCTACATCTTCTTGGCAATCTCGGCCATCTGGTCCGCAACCACGCCCCAGCCTTGCTCGAACCCCATGTCCCGGTGGGCGATCATGTCTTCCTCGGCCCAGTGGACGGCAGTTGCCGTGTAGCGGGAGCGTCCGCCGCCGATATCCTCGAACGCGATGATGCCGGTCATGAACGGCTTGGCCGAGGGCACCCATCCGGCCGTATAGGCGTCGGTAAACACGAGCTTCCTGTTCGGCACGACTTCCAGATAGACTCCGGCATTCGGCACCGTTTCGCCTTCCGGCCCCTGCATCAGCACAAAACTCTCGCCGCCGGGGCGAAGGTCGGCGCGCGCCTGCGTCACTTTCCAGGGCAGCGGGCAGAACCACTCGCCGAACCGCTCAGGCGTCGTCCAGACCTTGTAGAGCTTCTCGGCCGGCACATCGAACTCGCGGACGATCTGCAGTGCGTAAGCGGCGTGTGTCATCCGTCTCTCTCCCGTGCGTGTTCAACGTGCTGAGGACATGAGCCTACAACGAATGCGTCGCAAGGGAAGCGCGAATACGAGGTTTTCGGATCTATCGCAGATAGTGGATATGCGGCCGCCCATGATGCGACGAGGTTTCCACCCGCGCATCGACCGAAAACACATCGCGCAGCAGCTCCTGCGTGATGATCTCCTCCGGTGTCCCTGATGCAACGATCTTGCCCTGCTGCAGGATGATCAGGCTGTCGCAGAACATCGCGGCGTGGTTGAGATCGTGCAGCGCGATCACGCTTGTGACCGGCAGACCGGCAACCAGCCGCATGAGGCTGATCTGGTGCTGGACATCGAGATGGTTGGTCGGCTCGTCGAGGATCAGTTCCTTCGGCGATTGCGCGAGCGCCCGCGCGATATGCACGCGCTGCCTCTCACCGCCCGACAGGCTCTGCCAGCGGTCGTTTCGTTTTTCCACCATGCCGGATCGTTCCAGCGCTTCACTCACAGCCTCGTCGTCGGCCAGCGACCAGCCCGAAAACATCGACCGGTGCGGAAAGCGCCCGAGCTTGACCACGTCGATGACCCGCAGGCTGGAATTGGTCGTCGCATGCTGCTCCACGAACGCCACCCTTTGGGCGATAGACCGACGGCCGATCGTGCCGATATCGCGGCCATCGAGCGTCACTTTGCCCGCATGCGGCGTCTTCAGTCCGGCGATCAGGCGCAAAAGCGAGGTCTTGCCGGATCCGTTCGGCCCGAGCAGCCCGACCATCTTGCCCGGTTCGGCCGCGAAGGACACGCCGTCGAGAATGGTCTTGCGGCCGATCTTCCAGCTGAGATTTTCCGCTTCGATGCTCATGACGACTTCTGGAACCGGTAGAGAATGACGGAGAAGAACGGCACGCCGACCAAAGCCGTGACGACGCCGATCGGCAGAACCTGCTGCGGGATCAGCGCCCGCGAGGCGATATCGGCCAGCACCATGAAGATTGCACCGACGATGGCGCAGGCCGGCAGCAGCCGGATATGCAAAGGCCCGACGATGAACCGCGCCGCATGCGGCACGACGAGACCGACAAAGCCGATCGTTCCGACCATCGAGACGATCGTCGCCGTCATGATCGCCGTCAGTGCAAACAGCACGATGCGCGCCCGACCGACATTGACGCCGAGCGAGGCGGCCGCCTCGTCTCCGAAGGCAAACGCGTCGAGCACCCGCGCATAGAACAGGCAGATGATCAGGCACACCCCGACGACGACAGACACAAGCATGAATTCCGGCCAGCGGACGCCGCCGAAACTGCCGAGCAGCCAGAACATCACGTCGCGCGCCTGCTGCGCATTGCCGGATGTGGTGACGATATAGGAAGTTGCCGCGTTGAACAGCTGCGATGCCGCAACGCCCGCAAGAATGGTGCGATCAGCCCCGCCCCGCGCGCCGTTCGACAAAAGCGCCACGAAGAAAAACGCCGCGAATGCGCCGGCAAAGGCACCGGCCGAAAGCGACACCGTTCCCGCGCCAAGCCCGAGAATGACGATTGCCACCGCCCCGGTAGAGGCGCCGGCGGAAATGCCGAGCACATAGGGCTCGGCCAGCGGATTGCGCAGCAGCGACTGCATGATGGCGCCAGACAGCGCAAGACCCGCACCGCAGAAGGATGCGACCAGCGCCCGGCTGAGGCGGTAGTCCCAGATGACCGTCTCGTGGATGCGGTTGAGCTCGATCGCGGTCCAGCCCAGCCGGTTGGTGATTGCGGCATAGGTCGTCGAAAGCGGGATCGGCAGGTCGCCGATACCGACGCTCACTCCGACCACGAGACCGATGGCGGCGAGCGACGCCAGCAGCAGGCCGAACAGGACGGCAAGCTGCCGCCCGTTCTGCCGGCCCGTATGCCGGCTTTGCTGCGGGATCGGTCGCTGCGTTTCGCTCACTTCAGGAGACCAAGCGCCTTGAGCTGCGAGGCCACCTGTTCGGCGCCGTAGATCGTGCGGATCGTCGGGTTCATCGCCTGACCGTCCATCACCACCATCGCCTTGTTCTTGACGGCCGCGATCTGGCTGACGGCCGGATCGGTGGTCAGGAACTTGATCTTGGCTTCCGGCTTGTCCAGTTCCCAGCGGTTACGGTCAAGATTGGCGACCACGATCACATCGGGATTGGCAGCGATAATGCTTTCCCATCCAAGCGTCGGCCATTCGGCTTCCGCGGTCACGGCATTCTTGCCGCCCAAGAGATCGGCGATAAAGCCGGACGCCGCGTTCTTGCCGCCGAGATAGGCATCGGCAGTCGGCGATGGGCTGGAGAACCAGAACACATAGGAAAGCGTCTTGCCGTCCTTGGCAACGCCGGACCGGAGGGCAGCCTCACGCGCCTTAAAATCGGCGATCACTGCATCGCCGCGATCGGAAACGTCGAAGATCTGCGAAAGCTCGGCGATTTCCTTGTAGAGAAGATCCATGTTCCACAGCTGGTCGCGGCTGCCGTATTCGTTCTTCACCTTTTCGGTGGAAAGGCAGGTGCTGGGCGAGATATAGGTGGGGACGCCGACTTTCTCGAAATCCTCGCGCTTGGCAACCTTGCTGGTCGGGCCGATCAGGCTCGGCAGCGCGGCGGCGGCAAAATCCGGGTTCTGCGCCAGAATGCTCTCGAATGTCGGGAATTCGACAGTCAGCAGCTTCACCTTGGCATTGGCTTCTTCCAGTTGCGGCAGAACCTTGCTCGGCCAGAAAGCGGTTCCGACCATCCTGTCCTCGAGCCCGAGCATCAGCAGGATTTCCGCGCTGTTCTGGCCAAGTCCGACGGCCCGTTCCGGGGCCTTATGGAAGGTGACGGAAGCGCCGCAATTGTCGATCGTCAGCGGGTACTGGGTTGCCGCCTCGGCAAGATCGGCAGTCGCGAGACCAAGAGCGGCGCAAAGGCCGGAGACGGCCAGAAGAGACTTAATCGCTGTCACGAGAGTGGTTCCCTATTGAAGGACGATGGGCGCACGCGCCCTATATCCACGCCGCCGGATCAAAACAAGATGAATTCAATCATCTTTTGAAGAACAGCCGCCGCGTCACGCTGTCCTGCCGACAAAATGCCGCAACGGGGGCTTGTCGGTCTATGATAAATCCCTTAGAGACCGCCGCGGGAGGAGCGAAACACCAACAATTCCGAGGTGGCGATGCCTTCCAAGAACAATAACATTTCGTCCTCCACAAGCGGCATGGCGGTCAGCCGTCGCCAGCTTCTCGGCTCCGCTGCGGGCGGCGCTGCTGCACTTGGCGCAACGACGCTTCCGAGCTGGGCGCAAACCACCTCTCCCGAAAAGACGGTCGACGTTCTCCTCGTCGGCGGCGGCATCATGAGCGCCACGCTCGGCGTTCTCATCTCGCAGCTCGAGCCGACCTGGACGATCGAAATGATCGAGCGCCTCGACAAGGTCGCGATGGAAAGCTCCAACGGCTGGAACAACGCCGGCACCGGCCACTCGGCGCTCGCCGAACTCAATTATTCGCCGATGGACAGCAACGGCAATGTCCAGATCAACCGCGCAATCGAAATCAACGAAGCGTTCCAGGTCACCCGTCAGTTCCTCGCCCACCAGGTGGATGTCGGCGTTCTGAAGGATCCGCGCTCGTTCATCAACTCGACGCCGCACATGAGCTTTGTCTGGGGCGAAGACAACACCGCGTTCCTGGCCAAGCGCTTCGAAGCGCTGAAGGCGAGCCCGCTCTTCTCCGGCATGGAATTCTCCAACGATCACGCCAAGATCGCCGAATGGGTTCCGCTGATGATGGAAGGCCGTGACGCGAACCAGAAGCTCGCCGTCACCTGGAGCCCGCTCGGCACCGACGTCGAGTGGGGCGAAATCACCCGCCAGTACGTGGCGCACCTGAAGGCCCAGCAGACGTTCACCCTGCGCACCTCGTCGGAAGTCGACGACATGCAGAAGAACGACGACGGCACCTGGACGGTCAGCTATTCCAACCGTGACACCGGCGCATCCGAAACGGTCCGGGCGAAATTCGTCTTTATCGGTGCCGGCGGCGGCGCATTGCCGCTTCTGCAGATGTCCGGCATTCCGGAAGGCGACGACTATGCCGGCTTCCCGGTCGGCGGCTCGTTCCTCGTCTGCGACAAGCCTGAGATCGTCGAACGTCACCTCGCCAAGGCCTATGGCCAGGCCGAGACCGGCGCTCCGCCGATGTCGGTGCCGCATCTCGACACGCGCGTGCTCGAAGGCAAGCGCCACATCCTGTTCGGCCCCTTCGCCACCTTCTCGACGAAGTACCTCAAGGAAGGCTCGCTGTTCGATCTGCCGGCTTCGGTCACGCTCGACAATATCTGGCCGATGGTCAAGGTCGGCACCGACGAGTTCGCGCTCGTCCAGTATCTCGCCGGCCAGCTGATCATGTCCGACGAAGACCGCTTCGAAGCGCTCAAGGTCTACTTCCCCAATGCCAAGGCCGAGGACTGGCGCCTGTGGCAGGCCGGCCAGCGCGTGCAGATCATCAAGCGCGATCCCGTCAAGGGCGGCGTGCTGAAGCTCGGCACCGAGATCGTCGCAGCGAAGGACGGCTCGATCGCAGCCCTTCTCGGCGCTTCGCCTGGCGCCTCGACCGCAGCCCCGATCATGCTCGACGTTCTGAAGAAGGTGTTCGCCGAAAAGCTGAAGACACCGGAATGGCAGGAACGCGTCCACACGATCGTTCCGAGCTACGGCCAGAAGCTGAACGAGAACCCGGACATGCTGGCCAAGGCATGGGCCGCCACGGAAGCCCGCCTGCAGCTGGCCATCGCCTCCCCGGCGGTCAACGCAGCAGCCGCCGCCAACCCAACGGTAACGCCCGCCGGCGACGTCAAGAAAGTCCCGGACATCGCGTTGTAATCGCGGCGGCCTGGACGGAATGAATGGAGCCGGGTGTCCGCAAGGACGCCCGGCTTTTTCGTGGTGCAATTCGGGCTGACAGCCACGGAAACGTTTCCTCTTTTCCACGGGCAGTCACCGAACTAGGGTGTTCTGGATAGTTCAACCCGAGGATCCCCCATGGCCGATCTTTCCGCTTATCCGATCACCACCCGCTGGCCCGCCCAAAACCCTCAAGTCCTTCAGCTCTATTCGACGCCCACGCCGAATGGCGTGAAGGTTTCGATCATGCTGGAGGAGACGGGCCTGGCTTACGAGCCGCATTTCATCAATATCGGGGCGAACGAGACCTGGGAGCCGGAGTACCTGTCGCTCAACCCGAACGGCAAGATCCCGGCGATCCTTGATCCGGATGGTCCCGGCGGCAAACCTCTGGCGCTGTTCGAATCCGGTGCGATCCTGATCTATCTTGCCGAAAAGACGGGACAGTTTCTGCCCGCCGACCCGGCCGGCCGTTACGAGGCGATCCAGTGGGTGATGTTCCAGATGGGCGGGCTCGGTCCGATGTTCGGCCAGCTCGGCTTCTTCCACAAATTCGCCGGCAAGGATTTCGAAGACAAGCGCCCGCGTGACCGATACGCCAAGGAGAGCGCCCGGCTGATCCGCGTGCTGGAAACCCGGCTCGCCGGGCGCGACTGGGTGATGGGCGACGAATACACGATCGCCGACATTTCCATGCTCGGATGGGTTCGCAACCTGATCGGCTTTTACGGTGCCGGCGACCTCGTCGGCTATGACGAGCTTGTCCATGTGCCGAAATGGCTGGAACGCGGCCTAGCCCGTCCCGCCGTGCAGCGCGGACTGGATATCCCGAAACGCCCCGCCTGACATTGTCAGCATGATGCGCTATCTCCTCGGGATCACCTGAGGAGATTACCATGCCGATCCCGAAACTGCCGATCGTTGGGTCCTGCCGCTGCGGCGAAATCCGCTTCCAGATCAGTGCAGCGCCGCTGGTCACGATGGCCTGCCACTGCAAGGGGTGCCAGAAGATGAGCGCCAGCGCCTTCTCCTGCTCGGCCGCCATTCCTGCCGATGGTTTCGAGTTCACAGCGGGAGAGCCTGTCATCGGCGGCATGCATGGCGACGATGTCCATCACTACCACTGCTCGCGCTGCAAGAGCTGGCTCTACACGAAGGCGACAGGGATGGACGGGTTCGTCAACATCCGGCCGACCATGCTGGACGATGCCGACTGGTTTGCGCCCTTCATCGAAACCTTCACCTCGACGAAATTCCCCTGGGCAAACACGGGCGCCACCCACAGTTTTGCGGAATTTCCGCCGATGGACGCTTACGAAGGGCTCGTCAGGGACTACCGGGCGCAGGCCGGGAGCGACGACCGATAACCCCATCGTGAGTGCATCGTGTTCCCGTTGGTGGCGTTGATTAACGCCCTGCTAACCACGACCGACTTGAATGCCGCAGCCGGCCTTAGCTGGCTGCAGCAACGATGGCGGGTTGATGAAAACAAACGGAAAAATCGGAACGCGCGCCAGAAGAGCCTTGCCCGCTCTCCTGGTCCTGATCGCCATCCTGGCACCGGTCGAAACGGGGGGCAGCGTGCCGCAGGCGCAAGCCGCGTTCAACGACGGCTGGAAGAAAGGCCGCTCGACCGGGTTTCCCATCCCCCGCTTTGTGTCGCTGAAATCACGAACGGCGCATATGCGGGTCGGGCCCTCGCTGGATCACCCGACATCCTTTGTCTATTCCGCCCGCGGCCTGCCGCTTGAGATCATCGAGGAATACGGAAACTGGCGGCGCGTGCGTGACCAGCAAGGCGCGAGCGGCTGGATGTTTGCAGCGCTTCTCTCCGGCAACCGCACCGCCGTGGTCGGCCCCTGGATCAAGGAGACGGTGCCGTTGCGCATCGCGCCCGCATCCGACGGGCGGCCGGTGGCGCAACTGCAAGCCGAGGTGAAACTCGATATCGTCAGGTGCGACGGCCGCTGGTGCCGCGCGCAATTGCAGAACCGGCGGCTTGCCGGCTTCGTCAGACAGGCGGATCTGTGGGGCGTCTATCCCGGCGAAACGATCGAGTAAGGCCTCAGCGCACCACGAAACAGGTCATCGACTTCGCCTGCAGCGAGGCGCAGGCGCTGGCGGCAACCTCCCGGCTGGCAAATCCGACAAACCGTGCGCGAAAATACTCGCGGGCGCCGTCCTTGTAACCCTCGACGCTTGGTGCCGCCGGGCCGAACCCGCCTGCGAGAACCGGCAGTGCCCGCTCCAGCATCGCGGTGGCTGCCCTGCGGCTGCCGGCGGCGGCAACCTGGATGCTCCAGCCTGCGGCGTTCGACGCGGCATCCACCTGCGACGCAGCGCTCGACGCATCGGCGACCCGCGCGGAAGGCAAGGGAACCGGCGGTTCGATACCGGTGCGCGACTGGGTTCTGCCGCCGGCACTGGCAGCGACAGTCCTCTGGCTCGACGATGCCATGCCGGGCGAAATCTGACGGCGCGGCTGTTCGGCATAGGAGAGGACCTGGCCCGCCGCCGGAGCTCCCGCCTGGCCCCCAGGCTGGACGCCGGGACGCTTTTGCGGCTCCGCCGTTGCCACAAGCGCACCGCCTGCCGGCCGCATCGGGTTGGTATACTGATCGAGCAGCGCCGCCATCTGGTCGTCGCGCTTGCGGGCGGACTTGCCGCCCATCACCACGCCAATATAGCGCTTGCCGTTGACGACAACGGCGCTTGCGAGATTGTAGCCGGACGCGTTCACGAAACCGGTCTTGATCCCGTCCATGCCGGGATAGCGGTACATGAGATTGTTGTGGCCGCGGATGGTCCGGCCGCGGAACACGAACGACCGCATCGAAAACAGCTGGTACTCGCTCGGATAGTCGCGGATCAGCGACAAAGCCAGGATCGCCATGTCGCGGGCGGTGGTGATCTGGGCCGGATCCGGCAGGCCCGACGCATTGCGGAACACCGTCTTCGACATGCCGAGCGCCCGGGCTTTTGCCGTCATCATCGTCGCGAACCGTTCTTCCGAACCGCCAAGACGATCGCCGAGCGCCGCCGCCGAGTCGTTGGCGGATCGGATGCCGGTGGCAAGCACCGCCTCGCGCACGGACAGCGTCTCGCCGGGCTTCAGCCCCAGCTTGAACGGGATCTTCGACGCCGCGTTCGGCGTCATGACGATCTGCTCGTCCCAGGTCATCCGGCCGCTCTTGATCGCCTCGAAGGTGAGATAAAGCGTCATCATCTTGGTGAGCGACGCCGGGTGGTTGAGCACGTCGCCATTTTCGGACGCAAGAATCTTGCCCGCGCTCACATCATAGATGAAATGCGCGTAACCTGCCTGCGCCTCGGTCCGGCCGGCAGCGACCGCCAAGCATGACACCAGAAAAAACGACAGAACACGCAGCAGCCGAACCATTCTACACCTTCTCGAATTTGCGGTGCGACCATAGGCGAGCGATACCGGCATGAAAATGGCGCTGCCGAATTTTACCCGGTATGATGTGTCTTTTTATGGGACACCGGTCGGACGGCGACCGCGGCCTGCGCTGATCCAATCGGAACGGATCGTCGTGCCAAGATGATAAATAAGCAACCTGTCCGTAAGATACGGCTCAAACTGCGGGCAGACGAAAGCGCGAGAAATAAATCCTGAGCGATTGTCGATGAATACATCGATCTGCTAAGAACAGTTCCACAAACCGGAGGCGGTTGACGGGATTGGGGCAGCCATTGCAGACCTACAGAGAAAACAACGACGCCGACAGGCCGGCAAGCATAGTCTTGTTTGCCGCAACGCTTTTGAATACGGCCCTTGCTTTCTCCAACAGCCTACTGTTTCCGGTCAATTCGACTATCGCGTCCGTCGCTCAATTAGCGATTACTGCAGCAGCGATTGCTGTTGCTGTCCTGCGGCGGCCGCAGCTTCCGTTGAGCTTCTGGATCGCCTGCGCCTGCCTTGCTGTTTTTGCACTCTTGGCGTCGATCTGGAACGAGCTCAATTCGAAACATTACTACGACCTGATGGTCATCCCGATCTTTATCATCTTCGGAAGTGTCATCAGGCAATTTCCGTTCAAGGCCTTCAAGCTGATCATCGCTGCGGTCGGTGTCATCTGCTTTCTGGATGCGTTCCTGGTCGGCCTCTATACCACGCTGTTCAATCCCCTCTCGTTCTTCCGCAACACCCGCGTCTGGGTCTCCGACCAGCTCGCCAGCGGCTCGGACGAGATGGGGCTTTATCTCGGCGCCAACCGCGGCGGCGGAAGTTTCTTCGGCTTCCTGACCGATCACCGGATCGGTGGACCGTTTCTGGAACCTCTGTCGCTCGGATATTTCGCAGTCGTCGCCTGCATGTTCTTCGCCGTCTGGTTCCGGCACTACCCCTGGCAACGCGCGGGCGCATTTGCCGCCTGCCTGGTCCTGGCACTTCTGGCCGACTCGCGTGTGCCGTCCGCCATGATCATCCTCTTTTTCGGCCTCTCATGTCTCCAGTCGCATATCAGAATGGCATGGTCGGCTTGGGGTCCGGCCATCGTGCTGGTCGCGGCATTTTTCTTCTACATGATGAGTGATGGCCGGCTTGCCGAGTCCGAAACCCCTCGACGCATCGCCATCACATTCGATGTCGTCACCAGTACCAACATCTTCGAGTTGTTCTCGGGCGCCTTGAACGTGAGCCGGTTCGGCGACAGCGGTATCCTCTATCTCGTCTACGCTGCCACACTGCCAGGCATGTTGCTCTGCCTCTACCTCTTTTCAGGCGTCCTGAGTTCGACCCGCCTGACACCGCCGATCCTGCCACTGATGGCATCGATCTACATCACCACGACGGCGCTGTTCGGCGGCGCGTTTCTCTCGATCAAGACGTCCGCACTTTTGGGAATCATGCTCGGAGCAGCATCGGTCGGCGCAGTTCGTTCCAAGTCGAAAGCACGATCGATGCGGAAACAGCCGGCTCCATTCAGTCAACCCGGCTACAAGCCCGACCTGGGAGCGGTCGGTCAACAAGCGACAAATTGACTGGTGCTAGATAAGCAAGAGGGCTGGGGCCAAAATCCCCCCTCACCCCTTCGTCAACGTCCGCCTCACCGCGTCCTTCCAGCCCTTGATCTTGGCAACCCGTGTCTTCGGGTCCATCTCCGGCTCAAACCGGCGTTCTCTCGCCCAGCTTTTGGCAAAAGCCTTGCGGTCTGGCCAGACGCCGGCCTTGGAGCCGGCGAGCCAGGCGGCGCCAAGGGCGGTGGTTTCGAGGATCTTGGGGCGATCGACCGGTGCGTCGAGGAGGTCGGAGAGGCGCTGCATCGTCCAGTCGGAGGCCACCATGCCGCCATCGACCCTCAGCACCGTGTCGCCGCTGCGGTTCTTCCAGTCGCGGCACATGGCGTCCAAGAGGTCGCGGGTCTGGTAGCAGACGGCTTCGAGTGCCGCGCGGGCAATTTCCGCCGGTCCCGTCGCTCGTGTGAGGCCGAACATGGCGCCGCGCGCCTCCGCATCCCAGTGCGGCGCGCCCATGCCGGTAAAGGCGGGCACCAGATAGACGTCCTGCTGCGGATCCGCCTTTGCGGCGAGATCTCCCGATTTTGACGCCTTGTCGATGACGCCGATTCCGTCGCGCAGCCATTGCACGGCAGCGCCCGCGATAAAGATCGAGCCTTCCAGCGCATAGGTCGTCTCGCCGTCCAGCCGGTAGGCGATGGTGGTGAGCAGCCGGTTTTTCGAAGGCACCATGTCGCGTCCCGTGTTGAGAACGGCAAAACAACCGGTGCCATAGGTGGATTTCATCATGCCCGGTTCGAAACAGGCCTGGCCGATCGTTGCCGCCTGCTGATCGCCGGCAACGCCCAGGATCGGGATCTCGGCGCCGAACAGGGATTTTTCCGTCACGCCGAAATCGTCGGCGCAGTCCTTCACCTCGGGCAGCATGGCAGCCGGGATCTTGAGGATATCAAGCAGCGACTGGTCCCAGGCATTGTCGGCGATATTGTAGATCAATGTGCGCGAGGCATTGGTGGCGTCGGTGACGAAGCTTTTTCCCCCCGTCAGCCGCCAGATCAGAAACGTATCGATCGTGCCGAAGCAGAGTTCGCCCTTTGCGGCGCGCGCCCTCGCCCCCTTCACATTGGACAGCAGCCAGGAAAGCTTGGTGCCGGAAAAATACGGGTCGAGCAGCAGGCCGGTGCGCTTCGAGAAGGTCTTTTCCAGACCCTCGCGTTTGAGCTTTTCGCAATAGGATGCGGTGCGGCGATCCTGCCAGACGATGGCGTTGTGGATTGGCTTGCCGGTCTCGCGGTCCCACACGACGACGGTCTCGCGCTGGTTGGTGATGCCGATTGCGGCGATCTGCGATGCCTCAAGGCCTGCGGCCTTCAGCGCCTGCTTGACCGTCACGAGAACGCTCTCCCAGATCGCCTCCGGATCGTGCTCCACCCAGCCCGATTTCGGAAAGATCTGCGGAAACTCGGTCTGGCCGACACCGGCGATCTGCATTGTTTCGTCAAACACGATTGACCGTGTCGACGTGGTTCCCTGATCGATCGCCAGGATGTAACCCGCCATGCTGCCCTCCCTCACCATTTGCGCGTTGATCACGGTTTGAGCAGATGCCGCCGTCGCCGTCAAACCGCAACTCCCCGCCATGGAGGCTGGAATCGAGCGGGTGCCGCACCGTTATCCACAGGATCAGAGGCGAAACTGCTAAATTTCGCATTTGCCTTTTTGAGCGAGCGCCCTCTTTTGGACGCACCCATAGCTTTATGCGGTCTTTGGACCCCGCAGGGGGACTTGTATCTTCAAAAGGAGCCGGGATGAATCCGACCCCCCCGATGGCGCTGCAGCCTTTCAGGAAATCACTGACGGCCAAGATCTTCATGATCTGCTTTTTGTCCATCCACGTGCCCTTGATCGCCGTGATCGCCTATCTCGCGATCGGTTTCGAAACCCAGCCGCTCACGCTTCTTCTGTTGCTGCTCGGCGCCACGCTGATCGGCACCTTGGCCTGCCTTTCGGGCCTCTGGCTGCTGCTGCGGCCACTTCGCAGCCTGACGCGCGCGGTCAAAACCTATCGCGACGAAGGCCAGCCGGTACGGATGTTTTCCAAAGCCGATGATGAGATCGGTGTGCTCGCGACGGCTGTGACCTCGATGGTCGCCGAAGTCGAAACGCTGATGCAGAAGCTGCGCCACCAAGCGATGACCGACCCTTTGACCGGGCTTGGCAACCGCCGCTGGCTGAGCGAACGCGTTGCGCAGGAACTGGCACGCGCCGAGCGCCAGGCGGAACCGATCTCGGTCATCCTGTTCGACCTCGACAAGTTCAAGACCATCAACGACAGTCACGGACACGATGTCGGCGACCAGGTTCTGGTGGCAGCCGGCGAAATCGCCACCAATTATGTCCGCCCCTACGATCTCGCGGCGCGGATCGGCGGCGAGGAATTCTGCATCGTCTTGCCGAAGACGACCGAGACGGAGGCCGCCGATATCGCCGAGCGGTTGCGCGCAGCACTCGCAAAGACCACTGTCACGCCGCTGGCTCAAGGACGTCTCACCGCAAGCTTCGGAGTCTACCAGGGCGAGGCCGGCGAGAGCTTCGCACAGATGCTGCGGGTGGCCGATACGCTGCTCTACGACGCCAAGCAAGGCGGGCGCAACCGCGTGCGCCAGGCCGCCAGAAACACGGCCGGCAACCCGGCGCGATCCCCGTCTCATGCGCAGGCGACCCATGCCGCAACCGGTGCGGGCAAGCCGGCAAACTGAAGCTTGCTGCAAGGGCAAGGCTGGCGCCTGGCCCTTGCTCGCTCCCCTTCTTTCGGCTCTCCTTGGCAATTGCCAGGGCGCAAGGTTTGAGCGTACCTTTCCAGTCGAGGCACCGCTCAAGCGCGGACGCTTTGGCCTAGGGAGGGTTTTATAAAAATGGCAAGAACCGTCGTCGTCACCGGCTCAACGTCCGGCATCGGTCTCGGCATCGCAAAGGGTTTTGCAGCCGCGGGCGATACGGTCGTGATCAACGGCTTTGGAGAAAAGGACGCAATCGAGGCCGCCTGCCGGATGCTCGACGAGGCGGGTGCCGCAACCGTCCTCTACCACCCGGCCGACATGACCAGGCCCGGCGAGATCGAGGATCTGATCCGGAGCACGGCGAAGACATTCGGAACGGTCGACGTCCTCGTCAACAATGCCGGCATTCAGCATGTGGCAAAGATCGAAGATTTTCCGCCGGAAAAATGGGACCAGCTGATCGCCATCCTCCTGTCGTCCGCCTTCCACACGATGCGCCACGCGATCCCGCTGATGAAGGCGCAAGGCAAGGGCCGCATCATCAACGTCGCCTCCGCCCACGGCCTCGTCGCCTCGCCGTTCAAATCCGCCTATGTGGCCGCCAAGCACGGCATCATGGGCCTCACCAAAAGCGTGGCGCTCGAAGTGGCGCAATCCGGCATCACCGTCAATGCCATCTGCCCCGGCTTCGTGCTGACGCCGCTGGTCGAAAAACAGATCCCCGCCCAGGCCCGCGAAAAGGGCATCAGCGAAGCGCAGGTGCGAGACGAAGTGTTGCTGCGGCTGCAGGCCACGAAGGAATTTGTCGCGGTCGAGGACGTGGCCGCCGCGGCGCTGTACCTCGCGAGCGATGCGGCAAGAAGTATCACGGGGACGCATCTCTCCATCGATGGCGGATGGACGGCGCAGTAGTTTAGGCGTGGGAGGCGATTGGGAGCGAGTGCAACTGAGGAAACGGCACGTCTCCGCTTCCCTCATTCCGTCTCCCTGCGCGTGCTCTCCGTGGCCGCGCGTTGTCCTCACCACGACCCTCATCCCTGTGCTTGTCACAGGGATCCAGTCACGCGAAGTCTTTCGCGTGGAGAGGCTCTTCCGCGTCGCGGACACGACGCTGCTGGGTTCCTGTGACAAGCACAGGAATGAGGAGAGTTGGGCGTGTGTTGCGACGGAGACGCTAGGTGGTCGCTGCGGCGGAAAGATCCGGACAACGCTCTCGGCGGAAAGGTTGCCTTCCGCGTCCCAGCCAAAAATATCTCCATCGACGTCGACCGCACTGCGCAGTAGACTTGCACGAAGCAAGCGATGTGGGCGACGGCGCCCACCCCCGTTTCCCTCATTCCTGTGCTCGTCACAGGAATCCAGTCACGCGAAGTCTTTCGCGTGGGAAAAGCCCTCCAGCGTCGCGGACGCGACGCTGCTGGATTCCTGTGACGAGCACAGGAATGAGGAGAGTTGCGCGGGTGTCGCGGCGGAGACGTCGGGCGTCGCGTCGCGGCAGAGACTTTGAGCGGATGCCTCGGCATCCGCCGCAATGAAATTGACAGCAGAAGCCGGGAACGGCGGACGAAGGAGACAGATGAGTTCAGCGATCCGCTTCATTCTCAACACGGAAGAGTTGAGCCTTGGAGATTTCGGCCCCACGGAAACGCTTCTCGATTATCTGCGCCTGAAGAGGCGGCTGACGGGGACGAAGGAAGGGTGTGCCGAGGGCGATTGTGGTGCCTGCACGGTGCTGGTGGGGAGGCTGAGCGAACGCGGCCTGATCTATGAAAGCGTCAATGCCTGCATCCGCCTGCTCGGATCGCTGCACGGAACCCATATCGTCACGGTCGAACATCTGGCCGCAAAGGATGGCGTTCTGCATCCGGTGCAGCAGGCGATGGTCGACTGTCATGGCTCGCAATGCGGCTTCTGCACGCCGGGCTTCGTGATGTCGCTTTATGGGCTCTGGCTTTCCAACGAACAGCCGTCGCGCCAGGACATCGAAAGCGCCTTGCAGGGCAATCTCTGTCGCTGCACCGGTTACGAGCCGATCGTCAAGGCGGCCGAACAGGTGGCGGAAAGCCGCCCGAGCGCGCTGTTTGATCCGCTGGAACGCGACCGCACCGAAATCATGGGCAAGCTTTTCTCCATGCAGTCGGCGACCGACACGATCGTCGTGGAGAAAGACGGCGCACGCTCCATCGTACCGGCCTCGGTCGAGGCCTTTGCCGAAGTCTTTTCCCAAAACCCTGATGCAACCGTCGTGGCCGGCGCCACTGACGTCGGGCTGTGGGTGACGAAGCAGCTGCGGCTGCTTGATCCTGTCATCTTCATCAACCACCTCAGCGAACTCAAGGCGATCACCATTGAGGATGGAGGCGTCTCCATCGGCGCCGGCGTCAGTTATGCGGATGCGCAAGGCGTGATGGATGCGGTGGTTCCCGCCTTCGGCCGGCTGATCGACCGGATCGGCGGCAGCCAGGTGCGCAACATGGGCACGATCGGCGGCAATATCGCCAACGGATCGCCGATCGGCGACACACCGCCGCCCCTGATCGCGCTGGGTGCCGAACTGACGCTGCGTTCCCATTCCGGTCGCCGCACGATGCCGCTCGAGAATTACTTCATCGCCTATGGCAAGCAGGACCGGCAGCCCGGCGAGTTGGTGGAAAAGATCGTCGTGCCGCGCCCGGCAGAAGACAGCCATTTCGCCGTCTACAAGATTTCCAAGCGTCGTGACGAGGATATTTCGGCGCTGTGCGGCGCGTTTTACCTGATGCTCGATGCGGAAGGGCTGGTCGAGGAGATCCGCATCGCCTTCGGCGGCATGGCGGCAATCCCGAAACGGGCGACCCATGTGGAAGATATGCTGATAGGACAGCCCTGGAGCTGGGGCGTGGTATCGGCCGTGCGCGACGCGTTCGATGCGGATTTCCAGCCTTTGACCGACTGGCGGGCGACGGCTGAATACCGAAGCCTGACGGCCAAGAACCTGTTGACGCGGTTCTTCCTGGAGACAGCGGGAGCACCGAGCGAGTTGCACCGGTTCGAGCTGGAGGAAGCATGATGGACAATACAAGCTTTCCGATGAAGCCCGTGATCGACGGCCCGATGCATGTGTCGCTAAAGCATGATTCGGCGCACAAGCATGTGACCGGGCAGGCCGAATATATCGACGATATTCCAGAACCCGCGGGCACGCTGCATGGCGGGCTGGGCCTTGCGGATCGCGCCCATGCGCAGATCGTCTCGATCGACCTCGAAGTCGTGAAAGCAGCCCCCGGCGTCGTTTGGGTGATGACGGCAGACGATATTCCGGGTGCCAACGACGTCGGCTCGACCGGACGCCATGACGAGCCGCTGCTGGCGACCGATCTCGTGCAGTTCCATGGCCAGCCGATCTTTGCAGTGTTTGCGGAAACGCGCGACCAGGCCCGGCGGGCAGCACTTCTGGCGAAGATCGAGTATAGCGACCTTCCCCACTGGAGCGACATCGCAGGTGCGCGCGACAATGGCGCGCCATTCGTGACCGAACCGATGACGCTGAAGCGCGGCGAGCCGGAGGCCGAGATCGGCAAGCCGCTGCTTCGGGTTCAGGCCTCGATGGAAATCGGCGGCCAGGAGCATTTCTACCTCGAAAGCCACATTGCCTTTGCCATTCCGGGCGAGGATGACGACGTGATCGTCTGGTCCTCGACCCAGCATCCGAGCGAGGTGCAGCATATGGTGGCGCATGTGCTGGGCGTGCCGAACCACGCGATCGAAGTCCGCACCAGACGCATGGGCGGCGGTTTCGGCGGCAAGGAGACCCAGGGCAACCAGTTCGCAGCCCTTGCGGCCGTCGCGGCAAAGAAGCTCAACCGGGCGGTCAAATTCCGGCCGGACCGCGACGAAGACATGTCGATGACCGGAAAGCGCCATGATTTCCGGGTCGATTACGATATCGCCTTCGACGAGGACGGCCGCATCCACGCGGTCGATGCGACCTACGCGGCGCGTTGCGGCTTTTCCGCCGATCTCTCTGGTCCCGTCACCGACCGGGCGCTGTTTCATGCGGATTCGAGCTATTTCTACCCGCATGTGCACCTGACGTCGCAGCCGTTGAAGACCCACACGGTTTCCAACACGGCCTTTCGCGGGTTCGGCGGGCCGCAGGGCATGCTCGGCGCCGAGCGGATGATCGAGGAAATCGCCTACGCGGTCGGCAAAGACCCGCTCGAGGTGCGCAAGCTCAATTTCTACGGACAGCCCGGCTCCGGCCGCACCACGACCCCCTATCATCAGGAGGTCGAGGACTGCGTTATCGCCCGCATTGTCGAGGAACTGGAACAGTCGAGCGACTATCAGGCGCGGCGACAGGCGATCCTCGAATTCAACGCGCAAAGCCCCGTCATTCGCAAGGGCATCGCGCTGACGCCGGTCAAGTTCGGCATCTCGTTCACGCTCACCGCCTACAATCAGGCGGGCGCGCTGGTGCATGTCTATAACGACGGTTCGATCCACCTGAACCACGGCGGCACCGAGATGGGCCAAGGTCTCTATACCAAGGTGGCGCAGGTCGTGGCCGACGCCTTCCAGGTGGATATCGACCGGGTGAAGATCACGGCGACCACCACCGGCAAGGTGCCGAACACATCCGCGACGGCTGCCTCTTCCGGCTCCGATCTCAACGGCATGGCCGCCTACGATGCCTGCCGGCAGATCAAGGAGCGGCTGGTGGATTTCGCCTGCCGGCAGTGGAAGGTTGAGAAATCCGAGGTGGAATTTCTGCCCAACAGAATCCGCATCGGCGGTGATACCGTGCCGTTCGATACATTCGTCAAAGCCGCCTATTACGACCGGGTCCAGCTTTCCGCCGCAGGTTTCTACAAGACGCCGAAGATCCATTGGGACCGGGCGGCCGGAAAAGGCCATCCGTTCTATTATTTCGCCTATGGCGCCTGCGTGTCGGAAGTCTCGATCGACACCCTGACCGGTGAATACATGATGGATCGAACCGACATTCTCCACGATGTCGGAAAGTCGCTCAATCCGGCGATCGATATCGGCCAGATCGAAGGCGCCTTCGTGCAGGGCATGGGGTGGCTGACCACCGAAGAACTGTGGTGGGATGCCAAGGGTCGCCTCAGAACGCACGCGCCCTCCACCTACAAGATCCCGCTCGCCTCAGACCGGCCGAAGATCTTCAACGTGCAGCTGGCGGAATGGTCGGAAAACGCCGAACCAACCATCGGCCGCTCGAAAGCCGTCGGCGAACCTCCCTTCATGCTGGCGATCTCGGTTCTGGAAGCAATCTCGATGGCGGTGGCAAGCGTTGCAGACTACACCGCCTGCCCGAGGCTCGATGCGCCAGCCACGCCGGAAAGGGTGCTGATGGCGGTCGAGCGGATGAAGGCTTTGGGGTGAACCGCGATGCCGCAGCCGCATGAGCCTCAACCATGACCCTGCCGCTTGCCGCGTTTCTCGCCGCCAACGCCGCATCGATCCTCGTCGAGATCGCCGAGGCGAAGGGTTCGACGCCGCGTGAGCAAGGTACGTTCATGCTGGTGAGCAGCAGTGCGATCTGGGGCACGATCGGCGGCGGCCAGTTCGAATATATGGCGATCGACAATGCGCGTGCCATCCTGGCAGGCTTGGGCGCAGCGGTGATGGATATTCCGCTGGGGCCTGAGATCGGCCAGTGCTGCGGCGGTCGCACGAAACTCGTGTTTACTGTCGTGACGCCTGAAGTCGCTACGGATCTGCAAACCCGTATCCGCTTCGAAGAGGACACGCGCCCCGAAATCTACCTGTTCGGCTGCGGCCATGTGGGTCTGGCGCTGGCACGCGCTCTCGCGCCCCTGCCCTTTGCCGTGACCGTCATCGAGACACGCGCCGAGGCGCTGGAGGGACTGCCACCAGAAGTTTCCGCACGGCTGGCCGCCATGCCGGAAGCGCATGTGGCGGAGATTGCGCCGGGTGGCGCGGCTGTCATCCTCACCCACGACCATGCGCTGGATTTCCTGATCGCCGAACGGGCGCTCTCGCGGGGAGACCTCGCCTATGTCGGCATGATCGGCTCGGCCACAAAGCGCGCGACATTTGCAAACTGGCTGCAGCGGCAGACGGAGAACCGCGAAACGAGTGCGGCGATGATATCTAGGCTGACGCTGCCGGTCGGCAGTGTGTCGGCTGATGACAGCGTCAAGGACAAGCGCCCGGCGGTGATCGCAGCGCTGGTCGCCGCCGAACTGTTGCACCGCGTCCCCGCCGGGCACCCGGTCGAAGAGGGTATGCCCGCACGTTCTTCGGTCTGACACGCGCCTCACGGAAAGCGCTGGTAGCGATCCACCTCGGCCCACGCCTCGGAACGGAAGCGACGCTTGACGGTGCTGGGCGAGATCCTCTCGTCGAGCAGACCGAAGGCCCGCAGTTCGTCCTCGCTGACATTCTCCACGTCGCACCGCTGGCGGGAGCCCGAGATCATCGATGTCAAAAAAACCACGCTTGTTTTCAGGCGCAGAAATGCAGCGCGCAAACCACTGAACATGGCCGCTTCTCCCTTGTTGAGTCATCATTGATTTGATGTTTGTGCTTGGAAGATGCGCGCAAAAATGCTCCGTTTCCAATGGAACATCCGTCTGGATGGATGAAGAGGGCTTATCCATGAAAATGTCGACGAACTTTCCGCTGAACGCCCTTCGCGTCTTCGAAGCGGCAGCGCGGCACCTAAGTTTCACCAGGGCCGGCGAAGAGCTGGGCATGACGCAGACGGCCGTGAGCTATCAGATCAAGCTTCTCGAGGAGACTTTGGGCGACCAGCTTTTCCTCCGCCGGCCGCGACAGGTGACATTGACGGCGGCAGGCGAGCGGCTGGCACCAAAAATATCGGAAGCGTTCGGCATCATGGACGAGGCTGTGGCGGGAACGAAGGAACTGTCAGAGAGCACGCTGGTCATCCACACGACCGCGACATTCGCATACCGGTGGCTCGCCCCTCATCTCGGCACATTCCAGATGCAGAACCCCGACATCGCGGTGCGGCTCGAAACCTCCCAGACCGTGGTGGACTTCACCCGGACCGAAGCCGACGTGGCGATCCGCAGCGGCACCGGCCACTGGCCGGGACTGACCTCGCATTTCCTGATGAAGAGCGATTTTACGCCGATGCTGAGCCCGGTGCTGGCCGAAACGATCGGCGGCGTTCGCGAGCCGGCCGACATCCTGAAGCTGCGGATCATCGACGCGGGCGATGTCTGGTGGCGGCTGTGGCTTGCCGCGGCCGGTATTCCCGATGCGGATCTCGGGGGACGACCGAACAGCCGTTTCGGGGCACAGGCTTTCGAGGCGGCGGCCGCGATCGCCGGCCAGGGCGTGGCGATCCTGAAGCCCGAGTTCTACGCCGACGACGTCGCGCTCGGACGACTGATCCAGCCGTTCGAACTCAGGGCCTCGGACGGCAACGACTATTGGTTCGCCTATCAGGAGACGCGGCGGCATTCGAAGAAGATCCGCGCCTTCCGTGATTTCATGCGCCTCATGATGCCGAGTTTCCGAGACTGATCATGCTGGTCGTTCAAAAGCCCATGTCGGGTGCGTAGAAACAACGCAACGTGTCTTCCGTCGGATAAAGACAGATGTGATATTCGGAATCGGTGCTGCGGCGAGCCTCGCTCTGCGGCAGCTGGAAATCATGGGTGCGGGTGACCAGACGGTGGTCACCGGGCTTCAGGATGATTTCGTAACCGCCGCTTGTGATCCTGACATTCCTGGTCGGGATCCTCTGGCAGTCGCCGGTATGATTGTTACCGTTGCAGCAGTAGGACTCGTATTTGAAGCCGCTCACGGCCTCGTGCGCCCGCCCCTGTGGGATGGGAATGCCGAACGTGGATACACCGGATACAAACGCAATCACCGCGCCCGTTGGAAGGCACCGCCTGCTCGGCGTCATGTCGCTACGCATAAGCCTGTTCTCCGTTGATGAATGTCATCTCCGGCGACGCGCTCAACGCAATACCCGGCACCGCCGGAGGACTTGCAAAGCTTACAATACGCGAGTCGGCTGGTGCCGCTAAACAAAATAGTGCGGCGCACAACTTGCCTATTAGATTTTTCTTAAGGAACCAACACTCAGGCAGGTTTTCAGAGGTGCGAGACCATCCGGTGCAGCTGGGCGGCGATCTTGGCGGCATCGTAGGGCTTGCTGTAGAACACGCTGCGGGCCGGCATATCGTCCTTGCCGAGCTTCACATGGCCGGACACGATGATGATCTCGATCGGCGGCCAGCGGTCGCGCACCATGGCGGCCAGCCGCATTCCGTTCATGCTGCCCGGCATATCGATGTCGGTAAAGACGATGCGGATATCCTTACGTTCCTGGAGAATTTCGACTGCCTGATCGGCACTTCGAGCCTCGACGGCTTCGAAACCGGCTTCTTCTACGAGGTCCGTCGCCATCATCAAGAGCAGCGGTTCGTCCTCAACTACGAGTACGACGTGCCTTGAAGGCGGGGTATGTGATCCCATTCAGATATCTGCCTGCTGGAGCTGAGGGAGAGACGCGTGCATCTGGGCGACGAAGCCCGATGGTTCATAACGAACGTTAACGCCGCCTGTTCCGGCCAGTCCCATACGAATAAGTTTCGATCCAAACCCATTGGCCTGCGGTTCGGCAACCTGGGGCCCGCCGCTTTCCTGCCAGCTGAAGTTGAACGACGAAAGATCGCCCTCGCCTTCCACGTGCCAATTGATGGCAACGCGGCCTGTCGTGTTGGAGAGGCTGCCATACTTGATCGCGTTGGTGGCGAGCTCGTGCAGCACGAGCGACAGCGACAGCGTACCCTTGGGTCCAAGCATGATCGGATCGCCGACGATGTCGATCCGCTCGCGCACGGAGAGACGGTCGAGCGTCTTTTCAACGACGTTGGAAACGGGGGCACTGCTCCAGTTACGCTCGAGAAGGATTTCGTGCGCGGTGCTCAGCGCATGCAGGCGACGCTCGAAAGCGTCCACGTGGTTGCGCTCCTTGACCGGACGCAGGGTCTGCGAGGCGATGGCCTGCACCATGGCAAGCGTGTTTTTCAGACGGTGCCCGAGCTCACGCTGCAAAACCATCTGTTCGGCCTCGGCATGCACGCGGGCAATCGCGGCCTGGATGCGATCGCCAAAGCTGCGCAAGAAAGCCAGTTCTTCGGTGCTCCACGCATAGGGATGTGTGTGATGGGCGAACACGACCAGATTGAAACGCCCCTGATCCATGATCGGCACATTGACGAGGACGCGGATATCGAGATCCAGCAGTGCCTGCGCATTGTCGCGGGTTCTCGGGTCCTGCGTGACATCGGGGATGACGACGGGGTTGCCAAGCCTCAGATCGTTGATGAACGAGCCGTAATCACGGAAGTGATGCCGGCCGGAAAGAGACACGACACCGGGCGCCGTCCATTCCGGCTGCATCAGCACCGTCTCGTCAGCAAGGTTGACGATGCCGAAACCGGCGCGGGTGGCATCCAGTGCCTTGGCCATCAGGTCGGCCGCCGCCATCGCCATGGACTCTGTGTCGGTCAGATGATTGAGACGGTCGCCGAGATCGAGCAGAGCCTGGACGCGGGCGGCCGCCCGCTTGATGACTGTGACGTCCTTCACCGCACCGATCATCTTGATCGGCCGTCCGCTCTCGTCGTGAACGAAACTGGCGGTGCGCGAAATCCAGCGGATTCCGACATCCGTATTGATGCGATACTCGACGTCGAGCGAATCCGTGGCCTCCCGACGGCCGAGGTCGCTCGACTGCAAGCCCCGGTCGCTCTCCACGACCATTCCCTCAAACAGGGAGGACGGATAGATCGGTGCGACGGGCAGATGGAAGATGCGGCAAAAGGCCGGCGACGTCTTGGCCTGACCGGTCTCGATATCCACTTCGAACGTGCCGACGCCGCCAGCCTCCTGGGCAGCCAGCGTCTCGTTTGCAGCGGCCCGCATATGCGATGTCAGGCTCTTCTGCCGGCGAAACAGATCGTCCTTGCGCTGCGACAGCCGGCGCGCTTCAAACAGCGCAATCACCTGGCCTGCAAGCGCGCGCAGTCCTTCGCGCTGTTCGTTGTCGAGACCGTGCGGCCGCGGCACACTGTCGATGACGCAGAGGCTGCCGATGGTGATATTGTCGGGCGTGATCAGCGGTGCGCCCGCGTAAAAGCGGATGAATGGCTCGCCGGTCACCAGCGTGTTGTCGCGCGTGCGCGGATCGTCCTTGAGATCGGGAATGATCAGAAGATCGGAACTGGCGAGCGCATGGCGGCAGACCGACTGGGAGAGCGGCGTTTCAGACGGGCTGAACCCGACACGCGCCTTGAACCACTGGCGTTCCGCATCGACAAGACTGATAAGCGCCACCGGCGCCTTGCAAAGCGCGGTGGCGATCTGGACGATCCCGTCGAACTCCGGTTCAGACGGAGAATCCATGATGTCGTAGGCTTCGAGGGCCTCGAGACGATCGAGAAGGGCGGCGTGTTCGTCGAGATCGGCGATGAGCAAGGGAAACTCTGAAAATTGCAATTGACGCTAAGATAGGGCGCAAAAATGATTTGTCACCACTGCACGGTCACTGCTGCTGCTCAACCGCGTATACCGCGGGTTGAAACAAATTGCCTAACTGATCATTCATAAGTAACAGCTAAGAAATACGCAGACAGAGACTCACATTCTGGGACATCATGGCCTTGAACGACGACGCGACGCTGCGGCAGATGGCCGGGCTGATGGAAGTTGCAGGCGTCCTGATCGCAGTGTTCGATCAGGACGACAGGCTACGTTTCGCCAATCGTGCGTTCCGGGACGCCTGGTGCCTCGACGAGACCGAAAATCCGCTCTGGTCGGAGATGATGCGCCGCAACTTCCTGTCAGCGCGCGGCACGGTCATCAAGGCGACGGATTTCGAGACATGGCTGCGCTCCACCCTTTCGCGGCGCGGCAAGACCGGCTTTCGCGCCTACGAAACCGACCTTCACGACGGCCGCTGGCTCTGGATGACGGAAACCATGCAGCCGAACGGCTGGATGCTGTGCGTTGCAAGTGACATCACCTCGATGCGCCCCGACGAAAGAACGCTCCGGCAGGACCGCGACGACGCGATCAGGGTCTCCCAGATCGACGAACTGACCGGCATTCCAAGCCGGCGGTTCGCGATGGCAAAGATCGACGATCTGTTGCGCTCGCAAGGTGGGGCGCCATCGCAGCCGGCCGGATGCCTGGCCGTGCTCGACATCGACAATTTCAAATATATCAACGACCGTTTCGGCCATTCGGTCGGCGATGCGGTGCTGAAGGACTTTGCCAAGACACTGCACAGCCATGTGCGAAAGACCGACGTTCTCGGCCGTGTCGGCGGCGAGGAATTCGTGCTGATCCTGCCCAATGCATCACCGGAAAACGCGCTGACGATCGTCGGCAAGATGCTGGAGGCGGTGCGTCACTCGCGGCCCGTCGCGGAACAGCAGAGCTTCCGCTACACGTTTTCTGCAGGCATCGCGTCCGGCGACAGCGGCGATAGCGCCGCCGACCTCTACCGGCGCGCCGACTTGGCCCTTTATGCCGCCAAGATGCGGGGCCGCAACCAGGTCTGCCTCGATCCGGAAACACGCCTGGGACGGATTACTGCCGCTGTCTGACAGCCTCAGGATGTCGAGTATCTGAGGACACCTGCAATCCCCGAATTTGGATCGGCACCCGTATCAGCCGGATGACGGACGCCGTCCATGACCGTCACTTCGGGGAAATCGAACGGACTGACACCTTCGATGCAGGCGACATTGATGCCGAACTGCTCCGGATTTGAGCGTCGCTGGTGATGGGTATAGATGCCGCATGTCTTGCAGAAATAGTGTTTCGCAGTCCCCGTATTGAACTGGTAGAGCGCCAGGCTGTCCTCGCCCTCAAGGATGGTGAGATCGCTCAGCAGCGCAGAGGCAACGACGGCTCCCCGCATGCGGCAAAACGAGCAGTCACAGCGCCGGATCGTGTTGAACCCATCCGACAACTTGACCCGCAAGCGCACCGCGCCGCAGTGGCACGAGGCATGATGGGGTTCTGCGGTTTCGCTCATGGGTAGCTCCTCGATCCTGATACGCCCGAAAGCTAGTCCGGATGGACGGGCACGGCAACCTCGCCCGCTCCCCTCATTGCCATATGATCTGTATCGGAATGACGGTGGCGTCCGACCCTCTTCCCTCGCGATCCTTTTTTGCCCAAAGTGCGCTGCAGGGGAACTGAATCGGGAACACACGGAATGTACGAATACGCGATCGCCTGGGAATGGCTGAGCTTTGCAGCGCGCTGGTTTCACGTCATCACTGCGATCGCCTGGATCGGCTCGTCCTTCTACTTCATCGCGCTTGATCTCGGGCTGGTGAAGCGGGCGCATCTTCCCGTCGGTGCCTATGGCGAGGAATGGCAGGTCCATGGCGGCGGGTTCTATCACATCCAGAAGTATCTGGTGGCGCCGGCGCAGATGCCGGAGCACCTGACCTGGTTCAAGTGGGAAAGCTACGCCACCTGGCTCTCCGGCTTCCTGATGCTGTGCATCGTCTATTATGGCGGCGCAGACCTGTTCCTGATCGACCGCACGGTGATGGACCTGTCATCCCTGCAGGCGATCGGTCTGTCGCTGGCCTCGCTCGGGATCGGCTGGGTCATCTACGACCAGCTGTGCAAATCGCCTGTCGGCAAAAACACCTGGGCGCTGATGGGCATTCTCTATGTGGTTCTGGTCGCAATGGCCTGGGGCTACACGCAGATATTCTCCGGCCGCGCCGCCTTCCTGCATCTCGGCGCCTTCACCGCCACGATCATGTCGGCCAACGTGTTCATGATCATCATGCCCAACCAGCGCATCGTCGTCGCCGACCTGATCGCCGGGCGCACGCCCGATCCGAAATACGGCGCGATTGCCAAGCAGCGTTCGCTGCACAACAACTACCTGACCCTGCCCGTCATCTTCTTCATGCTGTCGAACCATTATCCGCTGGCGTTTGCCACCCATTTCAACTGGGTGATCGCGGCGCTGATCTTCCTGATGGGCGTGACGATCCGGCACTGGTTCAACACCACCCATGCGCGCAAGGGCAAGCCGACCTGGACCTGGCTAGTGACGGTGCTCCTGTTCATCGCCATCATGTGGCTTTCGACCGTGCCGAAAGTGCTGACCGGCGAGACCGAGATATCGAGCGCATCGGCCATGACGCCGATCCAGCAGACATTCGCATCCGACACGCATTTCGTCGCGGCGCGCAACGTCGTTCAGGGGCGCTGTTCGATGTGCCATGCAGCAGAGCCGGTCTGGGAGGGCATCACCTTCACGCCAAAATCGGTGAAGCTGGAAACCGATGCGGAGATTGCTGCCCACGCCCGCGAGATCTATATCCAGGCCGGCCGGAGCCACGCCATGCCGCCAGGCAACGTGTCCGCCATCACCCCCGAGGAGCGCCGTCTTCTCGTTGCGTGGTATGAAAGTGCAATAGCGTCGAAATAGAGTTTTAGATGACCGATTCCCTGATCCGCGGCCGCCTTCTTTCATTCAAGCGTGCGCCCCTCGCGATGACCGATACCGACAGCTATTCGTACGAGCACGACGGCGCCCTCCTCGTGTCCGGCGGCCGGATCACCGCAACCGGCGACTACGCGCAGGTCAAGGCGCAGGCGCCAGCCGATATCGAGGAGATCGATCACCGGCCGCACCTCATCCTGCCTGGGATGATCGACACCCATGTGCATTTTCCGCAGATGCAGGTGATCGCGTCCTATGCCGGCAACCTTCTGGAATGGCTCAACACCTACACATTCCCCGAGGAATGCCGCTTCGTCGAAAGCGATCACGCGACGCGCATCGCCACACATTTCTACGACGAGTTCCTGCGCCACGGCACGACGACGGCCGTTGCCTATTGCTCCGTCCACAAGACTTCCGCCGACGCGTTTTTCGCCGAGGCGATGAAGCGCAACATGTGCATGGTCGGCGGCAAGGTGATGATGGATCGCAATGCACCGCAGGGCCTGCTCGACACGGCCGAGATGGGCTATGACGAAACCAGAGCCGTGATTGCCGAATGGCATGGCAAGGGCCGCAACCACGTCGCCATCACGCCCCGCTTTGCGATCACCTCGACGCCGGGCCAGATGAAGGCGGCGGAAGCGTTGGCGCAGGAATTCCCCGACCTGTTCATCCAGACGCACCTCTCGGAAAACCACGACGAAATCAAGTATACTGCCGAGCTCTATCCGGAAGCGACGGACTATACCGACATCTATGCCCGCTACGGCCTGCTGGGGAAAAAGACGCTGCTCGGCCACGCCATCCATCTCTCCGAGCGTGAGGCAGATGCGCTGTCGGAAGCCGGCAGCATTGCCGTGCATTGCCCGACCTCCAACCTGTTCCTCGGTTCCGGCCTGTTTCCGCTGAAAGCCTTGAGGAGGCGCGAAAAGCCCGTCCGTGTTTCCGTCGCGACCGATATCGGCGGCGGTTCCAGCTATTCGATGCTGAAGACCATGGACGAGGCCTACAAGATCCAGCAACTGCTGGGCGAACGTCTCAATCCGCTCGAAAGCTACTACCTGATGACCCGCGGCAATGCCGAGGCGCTGGGCATGGAGGCCGACATCGGCACGCTCGACATCGGATCGATGGCCGACCTCGTCATCCTCGACGCCGGATCGACACCCGCAATGCGGCTTCGGATGGAAACGGTGAAGACCCTGCCCGAAGAGCTGTTCCTGCTGCAGACCATGGGCGACGACCGCGCGGTGGTGGAAACCTATGTTGCGGGCAAGGCGATGAAGACGGGGCTGGGCGGCGATGAAATGCAGACTGGTGCCGTGGAGGCCTGACGTCTCGAAGTAGCCGGGCTGTCGGGACAGGATACCCCATCCCTCCGGGCGCAACCGGCGAACGAAACACCAAGTCTAGAATCCAGTCGTGATGCATTTTCACTGTAATATCAGCGCTTAATTATATTTAAACTATAACTTATTACGCCTGTCTGCGACAGAATATCCCCTGGCAGCCATGAAGGCAGAGCGCAGCTGTCATGCCACACAAGTTTGCCTGACCAATCGATCAGTTTGCATGCGCTCCAGCGATCCCGGCTGGCGCCAGCAACGCTGATGGAATGGAGGCTTCTCCGCTACTCCACGAGGGGTTCTATGTCGTTTTTGAAAAATGCGAGTATTCGCACCAAAATACTGTCTGTCCTTATCCCGCTCTGCGTCGTTGGCCTGGGCGCTACAAGCTTCGTTGCAAGCCGCTACAAGGCTGCCGATACCAGCTACTCCGATTTTATTTCGACAGACACCGTTGCGGCTGTGGAAATGGCCCGCGCCAACCGCAATCTTGCGGCGACGGGCTATGCCGCCTACCAGACCCTTGCCTATCCCAGGGGCAGCGAGGGGATGACGGCTGCCACTGCTTTCTACAAGGAAAGCAAAACCAACCTGATGGTGCGTCTCGAGCATATCCGTACACTCGTGCCAACCAGAGCGGCAGACCTCGACCCGCTCGTGACCCGCGTCAAGGCAGTCCTCACGCTGACTGACGAGGCTGTTGCCCTCGGTGAAAACGACCAGGACGAAATCGCCAAGGCAGCTCTTGTGAAGGTCGATCAGCAGGTTCTGCCGCTGGCGAAGGACCTCGCGGCATTCCTCGAGCGGTTGAGCGCAGATGTGAATACCAAGAGCAACGCGATCACCGACGAAACGAACTCGACGATCTTCAACGCACTGCTCGTTCTCGCAGTCGTGTTTTCAGCCGGTATCGTCGGAGCGCTCCTCGTCTCCGCCAAGGGCATCACCAAGCCGATTGCCAACCTGCGCGAACGCATGGCGTCATTGGCACGGGGTGAAACAGAGGCACCGATCGAAGGTCAGGATCGCCGCGACGAGCTTGGCGCCATGGCGGCAGCCGTTGCCGTGTTCCGCGACAACGCGCTGGAGCGCATCCGCCTCGAACGCGAAGCCGATGCCAACCGGAGCCTGTCCGATCGCGAACGCATCGAACGCGACGCGCAAAAGGCAAAGGACGCCGCTGACACCCAGTTCGCGGTGGACCAGCTTGCCGGCGGACTGGCAAAGCTTGCGCAGGGTGATGTCGCCTACCGCCTCGACACGCCGTTCGTCGCGCATCTCGATGCACTGCGCAACAACTTCAACGATTCGGTTGCCAACCTTCAGGAAACCCTGCAGGCCGTCGGCAACAATGCCCGCGGCATCGACGGCGGCGCCAATGAGATCCGTGCGGCCGCCGACGATCTGTCCAAGCGCACCGAACAGCAGGCTGCATCGGTCGAAGAAACCGCAGCCGCCTTGGAGCAGATCACCACCACGGTGAAGGATTCCAGCAAGCGCGCCGAAGAAGTCGGCAACCTCGTCACCAAGGCCCGTGCCGGTGCCGAGCGTTCCGGCGCAGTCGTGCGCGATGCGGTCACCGCCATGCAGGGGATCGAAAAGTCCTCGGGCGAGATCTCCAGCATCATCGGCGTCATCGACGAAATCGCCTTCCAGACCAACCTTCTCGCCCTGAACGCCGGTGTCGAAGCCGCGCGTGCCGGTGAAGCGGGCAAGGGTTTCGCCGTCGTCGCACAGGAAGTCCGCGAACTCGCACAGCGGTCTGCCAAGGCCGCCAAGGAGATCAAGGAACTGATCACCGCATCGAGCGAACACGTCCGCTCCGGCGTCCACCTGGTCGGCGAGACCGGCAAGGCGCTGGAAGTCATCGTCGCCGAAGTCCAGGAGATCAACCGGCACGTCAACGCAATCGTCGACTCCGCACGCGAACAGGCGGTCGGGCTGCAGGAGATCAACACGGCGGTCAACACGATGGACCAGGGCACCCAGCAGAACGCCGCCATGGTGGAAGAATCGACTGCGGCCAGCCACTCGCTTGCCAAGGAAGCAGCCTCGCTGAACGACCTCCTGTCGCGCTTCAACCTCGGCCAGGGCGAAAACCGCTCCGCATCGGTTGGCCGTCGCGGCCATGCTCCGTCGGCTCCGATGGCCGTATCGCCGGCCTCGCGCCAGACACCATCGCCGGCACGAGCACTCGGCAACCGCATCGCTTCAGCCTTCGGCGGCGGTTCGTCATCGGCCGCGGCACAGGCCCAGTCCTGGGAAGAATTCTGAGGCTCAGCCACAAAACCCGGCCACAGATTGAGTAAACTACGACGGGCGGCCTTGGCCGCCCGTTTTCCGTTGCGGCGCGGCACCTGCGGTGCGGTTGAGAAAACTGCTCCCCCAAACCGACGTTTCCGCTGGCAAGGTCGCCCGGATATGGTAGTTGTCGGACAACCATCGAGGAGGAAGTTTTGCGCATGTCCAAGCCGCTGACCATTGCCGATCTGAAGACCATGGCTCGCCGTCGTGTGCCCAAAATGTTCTTCGATTATGCCGATAGCGGCGCCTGGACCGAAGGCACATACCGTGCCAACGAGGATGACTTTTCCAAGATCAAGCTGCGCCAGCGGGTGCTGGTCGACATGACCAACCGGTCGCTGGCAACGACGATGGTGGGACAGGCAGCGGCGATGCCCGTGGCGCTCGCACCGACCGGAATGACCGGCATGCAGCACGCCGATGGCGAAATGCTGGCAGCGCAGGCGGCCGAAGAATTCGGCGTTCCCTTCACGCTGTCGACGATGAGCATCTGCTCGATCGAGGATGTGCGCTCGGTCACCACCAAGCCGTTCTGGTTCCAGCTCTACGTGCTCAAGGACCGCGGCTTTATCGAACGGCTGATCGGCCGCGCCAAGCAGGCCGGCTGCTCGGCGCTGGTCGTGACCGCCGATCTGCAGATCCTCGGCCAGCGCCACAAGGACATCAGAAACGGCCTGTCGGCGCCGCCGAAGTGGACGCTCAACAGCGCGCTGCAACTGGCGACCAGGCCGCAATGGTGCCTGGAAATGCTGCGCACCAAGCGTCGCGGCTTCGGCAATATCGTGGGCCATGCCAGCAACGTCTCAGACCTGTCGTCGCTCGGTGCCTGGACCGCCGAACAGTTCGACCCGCGCCTCTCCTGGGACGATATCCGCTGGATCAAGGACCTGTGGGGCGGCAAGCTGATCATCAAGGGCATTCTCGACGAGGAAGACGCGCGGGCCGCAGCCGACACCGGCGCCGATGCGATCATCGTTTCCAACCACGGCGGCCGCCAGCTGGATGGCGCCCCCTCCTCGATCAGCATGCTGCCGAAGATCGTCGACGCCGTCGGCGACCGCATCGAGGTGCATTTCGACGGCGGGATCCGCTCCGGTCAGGATGTGCTGAAAGCCGTGGCGCTCGGAGCCAAGGGCACCTATATCGGCCGCCCCTTCCTCTACGGCCTCGGCGCGATGGGCAAGCCGGGCGTCACCGCAGCACTCGAAATCATCCGCAAGGAAATGGACATCTCGATGGCCTTGTGCGGAAAGCGCGATATCGAAACCTGCGGCCGCGACATCATCGCCGACGTAAGGTTCTGATTTCTTCTTCTGAGCCTAGGCCCACAGTCTGCCGCAGGGCCATGCCTGGGACGACCGCGTGGAGGCCTGGGCGATCCGTGCCGCGAGCATGTCGAGCATTTTCGGCAGGTCATAGGGTTTGGGAATGAACGCGCAGCCGGGTTGAAGCTCGGCTTCGCACAGGACATGACCGCCTGACGTGACGATGACGGCGGTATCCCGGTAGCAGCTGCAGATCAGCTTCATCAGGTCGAAACCGTCGAGGGCGCCGGGCATGTCGATATCGGTAATGACCGCGTCAACGGTTCGGGACTGCCCAAGGACGGCCACCGCCTCGAGCACGTTCGATGCCTCGAGAACCGTATAGCCGGCATCCTCCAAAGTGTCTGCCAGATGCAGCCGGATTAGGGGCTCATCTTCTACGACAAGCACGGTACGCTGATACAAAGCCATGTTCGCCTCCGATGTAGTTCGCTCCCTCAACGCCTGCCATCTGATTTCGATGTGTCCCGTCCGTCAGTCTTTGCTAACAATATTAATAAAATGCGAACAATCGCATATTCGCCGCGTCTGCCGGTGGAACCACGCCGCGTTCCTGCCCGTTCGCAGCCTTGGAGGATGGCCCTAACAGCATCGCTTACAAGGAGAATTTCATGCAGCGCTTCAGCGAAAAAGTCGTCATCGTCACGGGCGCGGGATCGGGCATCGGCAAGGCGACCGCAGAACGGTTTCTGGATGAGGGCGCCTTCGTCGTGATCGCCGGCCGCACCCCCGAAAAGCTTGAGGCGGTTGCAGCGCCCTACCCCAAGGACCGCGTTCTCGTGCAGGCCTGCGACATGGCGGACGAGGACCAGGTGAACGCTCTGGTCGAGGCCGCGGTCAAGACGTTCGGTCGCGTGGACACTCTCGTCAACAATGCAGGCGTGGCGGTGCAGGGCGATGTGTCATCGCTGTCGACCAGCGACTGGCGCAAGGTGATGGCGACCGATCTGGACGGCGTGTTCTTCGCAAGCCGCGCGGCAATCCCGCATCTGAAGACGACCAGGGGCTCGATCGTCAACGTCGCGTCTGTCTCCGGCACCGGTGGCGACTGGGGCATGGCGGCCTACAATGCCGCCAAGGGTGGTGTCGTCAATCTCACCCGGGCGATGGCGCTGGATCACGGCAAGGACGGCATTCGCGTCAACGCGGTCTGCCCGAGCCTGACGCGTTCCGGCATGACCGATAGCATCATGGACAATCAGGAACGGCTGGCCCAGTTCAACGCGCGCTTTGCGCTGGAAGGTCCCTGCGAGCCGGCCGATATCGCCGCCGTGATCGCGTTTCTGGCGAGCGACGATGCGCGCTTCGTGACGGGCGTCAACCTGCCGGTCGATGGTGGAATCTCTGCCTCCAACGGCCAGCCTTCGAAGTAAGGCGGAGGCCACGGCGAAAGGCGGCTGAGGCTCAGGAGCACCAGCCGGATTTGCCGGCGCCCGGGCGTTTCGCCAATCCCTCGTTGACGAGGATATCGGCGAGCGAGCGGCCGTTGCGGGTGACTTCGCGCAACTGGTGACCATCGACCGCCGCATCGTTGCCGCGCCAGCTCATCAGGTCGAACGGACCGGAATCGAGGAACGCGCGGACCCGCAGCTTGGCATCGCTTGCCTTGATCCGCTCGGCCTCGCACCGGGGCTTTGCGATATTGGGGACTTCGACGCCGACCAGCCGGATCTTCTGACCATGGAGGACGAAGCGGTCGGCGGACACGACGCAGTCGTCCTGCTTGGCGGTGCCGCAGAGAAAGAACTTCGCCTCATAGGCGCCGGCAAGCTTCTCGCCCACTCTCGGCGCCCCCGGCTGAGCCGCCGACTGTGCGGCAACCGCGTCTAGGCCCGGCTTGCCGATCGGCGCCGGCGGAATGATCGCGGCCGTCTGGCTCTGGTCAAGCGCAGCGGCCGGCCGCGGCGTGATCGGGCGCTGCAAAGGTGCAGCAGCAACGACCGGTTTCGGCGGTACCGGATTGTCATCGCGCTGCACCGGCTTCGAGGCCGTCTGAACGGGCTTTGAAGAGGTGAGACTGCTCACAAAGCGGCGCGCGGCAGTCGAATGATCGTAGAGCGCGATCGAGCCGCCGACCACGACAAGGGCTGCCCCCCAGAGCCAGAGCGAACCGCCCGAACGCGAGGAAGAGCGTTTGGTCCCGGCGCTGCGCTTTCGTTTCGCAGCCGGTTTTGCGCGTGATTGAGCCATCGAATCATCCCCTGTCTCGTCGCAGGGGAGTATCTGGAAGAAGCCTTGCGGAATGGTTTCCGTTTGAATTTTAGCGGTGGATAGAGAATTGAAGGGGCATGGGCGCGGCCCGTCCGCCCCTCACACCCTGCCGGTCGCCAATGCGCTTGCCCAGTCGGGACGGTCGTTCTTCGCGGCGAGCCGCGACATTGCCATGTGGTCGTAGGCAACGGTGCGAAATGTGGGCGTCCAGCCTTTGTCGGTCTTTTCGATCACCGCGTAGGACGCCAGAGCATGGCCTGTTTCGACCTTGTGAAAGACGGGGGCATCGTCGTCATAGGCGGGCTGGCCGACGCTGCCGGGATTGACGATCAGCCGGCCATCGGAAAGTTGGACGACAAGGGCGACATGGCTGTGACCGCAGAGGATCAGCGATTGCGCGATGCCTTCGGCCAGTGCCTCGATCTCGGCTTGCGGCCGCAGCGTCACATGGCCGTCCGCAGACACAGTTTCGAGCCAGTAGAGATTGTCATTGGTAGGCGTCGCGTGGCAGAGGTAAACATCGTCGCGCCAGACCATGCTGAACGGCAGCTTGCGCAGCCATTGAAATGCCGCGGTGCCAGCTGCCTGTGCGCGTGCCGATCAGAGGCCGCCAAGGCGTCTGGCGGCGTTTCCAGAAGGTAGCGATCGTGGTTGCCGCGCACGGTCTGCGCTGCGGCCTCATCGAGAAGCAGCAGCAGGTCACCGGTCCTGTCGGCCTCCAGCGGGCCGCTGAAACAATCGCCGAGATTGACGATTTCGCGGATGCCGAGGTCTGCGATATCGTCGAGCACCGCCTGCAGTGCGGCGCAGTTTCCGTGGATATCGGCGATCGCGGCAAAGCGCATCAGCTTCCCCTGTAGGTGGAATAGCCATAGGGCGAGATCAGCAGCGGCACGTGGTAATGCGCCGAGACATCGGACATGCCGAAGCGGATCGGGATGACGTCGAGAAAGGCCGGCTCGGTGAGCGCGACGCCGCGGGAACGCAGGTAGTCGCCCGCATGGAAGACAAGCTCGAAGATGCCGATGACGGAGGTTTCGCCGGAGAGGATCGGTCCGCCATCAATGCGGCCATCGGCATTGGTCGTGACCGTCAGGAGTTGTTCGCGGTGGTCGCCGTCGATGCGGTAGAGGTCGATGACGAGCCCCTCGGCGGGCCTGCCGCTCGCGGTATCGAGCACATGGGTGGTGAGGCCGGTCATAGGCTGGGCTCCGTGATGCGATAGGGTTTGTCGAAGAAGAATTCCTCGAGGTTGGCAGCCGTGTTGTCGCGATCGACGACGAGAAAATCGCTGATCTCACCCAGCGCCATCAGCGGATGATGCCAGGTATTGGCGAAATAGTTCACGCCCTGATGCGGCTGCGCCAGAAAGACTTTCGGACGCCCCGGCCGGCCGTCCTCATCGTCGGAAACGCCCACCAGAAACGGCCGCCCTGAGAGTGGCATGAAACTCTGGCTGCCGAACGGATGCCGCTCCATCATCCCGACCTCGTGCGGAAAACTCCGCGGCTGGCCGCGAAAAATGTTGAAGATCAGCCGCTCGGCCGGCCCGACCACAACTGGTGAGGCAAGCCCGTGATAGCGCTCCGTCGTGCCGTTGTTGATCAGCCGCATCGTCGCCGGATCAGCCTCGATCACGTCGCCATAGGCTGCGAAGGCGGCTTTGGTGAGGGGGAGGATGTGGAGGGTGAAGGGGTCAGTCAAATCATTCGCCTTGGGCACGGAAGTTGCGCAGAGAGTGGAGTTGGTCGAGAAGGTCGGGAATGGATGTCTGCACCGTATCCCAGAGGGTTTCGACATTGATGCTGCGATAGCCGTGCGCGATGCGGTTTCTCATTCCGCGGATCTTGATCCACGGGATATCCGGATGGTCGGCCACGAATTCGGGAAACTCCTTGGCAAGCTGCATGGAGGCTTCGCCGATCATCAGCAGGTTCATCCCGATGGCCCGCTGCGCGAGAATATTGCCGGCGAAATCCTCATAGGTCATGCCCGCGACGAAGGTTCGGATCTCCTGCCCGACCTCAAGCATTTCATCGATATAGGTCTGGAGCCGCTCGATGCTCATACCGGCTTTGCTTCCCGCAAAATCCGTTCACGCAGGCGCTCGGGAAGATCGCCCGGTGTGAGAAGGTCGACATCGGTGCCCGACATCATTTCCTTCAGCTCTTCCAGCAGCCCGCCGAGATCAAACAGCGTGGTGCCCGGCAGTGCATCGACGAGAATATCGATATCGCTATCCGGACGGTCCTCACCCCGAGCCACCGAACCGAAGACGCGCGGGTTCGCCGCATTGAAGCGTTTCGTCGCTTCACGGATAGCCACACGGTTTTTCTCCAGCACTTCCGACGGTCTCATGTGGGCGATAACTCCTGTTGCGGTCACTATAGGCGAAGGACAGGCAAGGGAAAAGCAAACGCCTCACGTCTCCGGCAAAAGCGCCAGCAACCGCAGATGCGCGATCCTTTCCACCTGGGCGCAGGCGGTCTTGAACTCCTGGTCCGCGTCGTTGCCGACGCGGGTCTCGAAGGCGGCGAGGATGTCGTCCCGTGTCAGGCCCTTGACGGCGATGATGAAGGGGAAGCCGAATTTTGCGACATAGGCGGCGTTGAGTTCGGTGAAGCGTGCGTGCTCATCTGGGCTCAGACGATCGAGACCGGCGCCGGCCTGTTCGCTTTTGCTCTCTTCAGTCAATCCGCCGGCGATGGCGAGCTTGCCGGCAAGGTCCGGATGGGCGTTGAGGATGCCGAGCTTCTCCTGCGGGTCCGCGGCGCGAAAAACCGCCACCATCGCCTCATGCACGCCCTTGGCGGTCAGCGGCACGAAGATCATGCCGCCGTCATAGGCGCGCTCGGCGATAAAGGGCGAATGTTCGAACACACCACCGAAGGTCGCGACGAAATCGTTGCGGGCGGTCATCGTGCAGCCACCGTGCTTGGGGCCGACACATCTGAGGGCTTGTGATGGGCATGCCAGTGGCGGGCGATCTCGATGCGTTGCGGCAGCCAGACCTTGTCGTGGGAGAGCACGTATTCCATGAACCGGCGCAGCGCCGCCACGCGGCCTGGGCGCCCGACGAGGCGGCAATGCAGGCCGACCGACAGCATCTTTGCCGCCCCCTCCTCGCCTTCCCGGTAAAGTGTGTCGAACGCATCCTTTAGATAGGTGAAGAACTGATCGCCGGTGTTGAAACCCTGCGGCGTGGCAAAGCGCATGTCGTTGGTTTCCAGCGTATAGGGGATGATCAGGAACGGCTTGCCATCCAACCCGGGAACCCAATAGGGCAGATCGTCGGCGTAGCTGTCGGACGAATAGAGGAAACCGCCCTCTTCCATGACGAGCTTCAGCGTGTTGTCGGATGGCTTGCCCTGGTACATGCCGTAAGGACGCTCGCCGGTAAGCTCCGTATGCAGGCGCACCGCCTCAATAATGTGTTCGCGTTCCCGTGCTTCGTCGAAATCCTTGTATTCGAGCCAGCGGTAACCGTGGCTGGCGATCTCCCAGCCGGCTTCCTTCATGGCTGAGACAGCTTCGGGATTGCGGGCCATGGCAAGCGTCACGCCGTAGACGGTGGTCTGGACCTTGAGTTCGGTAAACAGCCGGTGCAGCCGCCAGAAACCGGCGCGCGAACCGTATTCGTAGATCGATTCCATGTTGAGATTGCGCTGGCCCGGCCAGGCGGCGGCGCCGACGATTTCGGACAGCAGGTTTTCCGACGCCGGATCATCGTCCAAGATCGAGCTTTCGCCGCCCTCTTCGTAGTTGATCACGAACTGCACGGCGATATTGGCGCCGTTGGGCCATTTCGGATCGGGCGTGTGGCGGCCATAGCCGACGAGATCGCGGGGGTAGTCTTTTATGGTTATGGGCATGGTCCACCTCGATTATCTCTTGTGGAAGGTAGCCCAGCCTTTCCGCCGATGTCGAGACGGAACGTGATCGCTCAGGCGATCTTGCGGGCGGAAACGCGCCCCATCGGATGCAGAGAATGGACATGGAACGGCGCACCGGGCTCATTTTCGACGAACAGCGCGATGTTGGCGATTTCCAAGGGACGCAGCAGATACGGATTGAAATGGGCGCGCAAGGCCGTTTCGAAACGCGGCATTTCGGCCGGTGTCATCGGGCCCGTCAACGTCATGTGAAAGCGGTATTCCTCCATCACGTGAGGGTTGCCCCAGCGGTGGAGGTTGGAAAACTGCGGCGCTGAAAGATCGCCGGGATCGGCGCGTTCCAGCTCGCCTTCCGAAAGCGGCGCCCGGAACACGTCGAATTCCTGCACGACGGCGCAGGCGAGAAACCGCATCCGCTCGCAAGGCACAGCCGGAACGAGCCCGAAATAATTGCCGAGACGCGCCACTTCGAGAAGCGGCAGTTCGAAAGGATCATGCGATCCCGCAAAGTGCATCAGATGGCGCAGCAGCATCTGTTCGGTAATATCAGGAGCGAGCCGGAACGGCGCCTTGAGCGTGGCGTGAAAACCGCAGCGGCGCGGCAGCGCGGTATGATAGGCGATCTCGTGCAAACCAAGGTTGCAGATCTCGGGCGGCTCCATCGCCTCGCCGGAATAGGCACTGCGGCCTAGCCATTGCGCCGCGGCAAGCGTCAGCGGATCATGCGCAGGTGGCGTAAAATAGAGTGCGTAGCGCATGCGTCACCTTTTCTGCCCCTGTTCGTTTATTCACGCATGCTCATCAACCCCACGAATTGGGTTACGCGATTTGCGTGACAGATTAACGACGAGAAAGGGCCGAAACGCGCGTTTAACGCGTAGCAACCGAAAGATGATCCGAAAGTATAAAACTCTCGGGAAGCGAGTGCTCTTGACCGATGACGAAACCGAGCGCAGCATCTGCAAGCCTGTGGGCAAGCCCGAAGCTGACCTTGAAGGCGCCGGTGAGAGCAATGACGCGCGGATGGTCGGGATGCGGACCGACCATCGGCTCCCGACCGATCGCCTTTGGCCGTAGCCCGGCCCAGCGCTCCACCACTTCCGCACCGGAAAGTGCCGGCACGAGCGCGCGGGCGCGGACCAGGAGATCGTCGAGCTTGGCATCGGTGGCAAACGGCGCGTCGAATTCCTCCTCGCTGGTGCTGCCGACCGCCACGTGGCCATCGTCATGGGCGATCACATAGAGCCCGTTGAGAAACAGGATCGGCAGCGACGGATCGATATCGGCCTTCAACAGCGCCGCCTGCCCCTTCACCGGCTGTCCCAGCGGAACCGAGATGGATGGAGACAGGGGACCAAGCAGCGGAAACGACTGCGGGCCGGCCGCAATCATGCAATGGCCAAAACCGATCGAGCGTCCATCGGCAAATTCGACGCGGTTTGCCACCGGGTCGATCCGCTCCGCCGGCAGTCCTTCGATCAGGCTCACATGCCGGGCGTTGCCAAGGAAGGCGGCGAGCGCAGCCATCAGATGACGGGGGGAAACGCGGGCGGCAAACGTGTCGTGCACGATGCCGGCTTCGGTAAAGGCCGGGTCCGGCCATCCGTCGAAAGGCGACGCATCGAGCACATGCCAGTGGAACGGATCGCCGTCGTGCCGCCAGTTGACCTCCGCCTCCTGCTGATGGCGTAGGGCGATGGGTCTGAGATGCGGCTTCGGCAGCGGGATCAGCCGACCGGAGCGGCGATAACCGCAGGACAGCCCGGCCTCGGCTTCGAGCCTCGCCACTTCGTCTTCGAGGGCGACGAGTGCGTCGAATTGCGCCTGTTTCTTGTCGTTCCAGCGGTCGGGCACATGCGACATCAGCGCGCCCAGAATGCCGCCGCTGGCACCCTGCCCCAACCGTCCGGCTTCGACCAAAAGGGTTCGGATGCCGAGCCGTTCCGCCTTGACCGCGGCCCAGAGGCCCATGATGCCGCCGCCGATGATCAGGAGATCGACATGATCGCCGGGGAGATGCGGCATCGCTGGCGATTGACCCCGGGGACCTCGAGGATTATCCGCATCTTCCATGAGCAATCACGATCCCGAAATTGTAAAAGACGACGCCACGCCTGAAGCCCCGGCGCTCGACTGGCATGACGGCGATATGCCGTATTCGACGGAATTTGGCGACCACTTTTATTGCCGCACCGATGGCCGGCTGGAATGCGGCCATGTGTTTCTGGCCGGAAACGGCCTGCCGGAGCGCTGGACCGAGATGTCGCCAGCTGGAGACACGTTCCGGATCGGCGAACTCGGTTTCGGCACCGGCCTCAACGCCTGCGAGACCTGGCGCCAGTGGGCGCTTTTCCGCAAACCCGGCACGCGGCTGCATTTCACATCGTTCGAGCTCTATCCAATGCAGCGCGACGAGATCGGGCGGGCACTGGCGCGGTGGCCGGAAATCGATGCGCAACGGCAGGCACTGACGCAAGCATGGCCGAATGAGCCGAGCGGCCGGATCATCATCGACCTCGACGATCAGACGACGCTGACGGTTGTCTGCGGCCCGGCGCTCGACGGCGTCACGGCTGCGGGAGACAAGTTCGACGCGTGGTTCCTCGATGGCTTTGCGCCGTCGCGCAATCCGGACATGTGGTCGCCGGAGCTGATGCAAGCGCTTTTTGACCGAACCCGCACCGGCGGCACGTTCGGAACCTATGCGGCAGCAGGCTTCGTCCGCCGCAATCTGGCGGCCGCGGGTTTCACTGTGGAACGCAAGCCTGGTTTTGCCGGCAAGCGCGAGATGTTGAGCGGACGCCGGGACTGAGGCTCCAAGGCCTCAGTTGCCGTCCAGCGCCGAAACAACGACGGCGCCGTCCAGCCAGTGGCGGATCTTGTTCTCCAGCGCTTCGGGACTGATCGGCTTCGACAGATAATCGTCCATGCCAACCTGGAAGCAGAGTTCGCGGTCGCTTTCCAGCGCATGGGCGGTGACGCCGATGATCGGGACATGCGTGCCGGTCGAGTTTTCGAGTTCGCGGATCTTGCGGGTTGCCTGGTGACCGTTCATCACCGGCATCGACACGTCCATGATGATCACCGCCGGATCATACTTCTGCCAGGCCTCGACCGCTTCCGCCCCGTTCTTGACGATCTGGAACAGCCAGCCGGTCATCTGGAGGATCTGGGTGAAGACGATCTGGTTGACCTCGTTGTCCTCAGCGACGAGAACATCGAGCGTTGGTTTGATCACAGGAGCGACGGTGTTTTCCTGCGCCACCGGTTCTGCAGGCTTTGAGCCAGCTGTGTCGACGGCTGGAGTAGACGACGCAATGAGCGGCACCGCCTGCCCGGATGCGCGGCGCCGGGTGCGGATGACGCGGACGACGTCGATGATCGTGCTGCGCAAAAGGGCTGCGCGGGCGGGCTTCATCAGATGCGCCTGAACATTGAGCTCGGCAAACATCGTCTCGTCGTTTGCCATGTCCATCGACGTCAGGAAGACGATGCCGGTGAAATCGAAGCGCCTGTCGCGCCGGATCGCCTTGGCGCAGTCGAACCCGTTCATCTCCGGCATGTGATAATCCAGCACGACCACATCGATGACGATGCCGAGCCTGGTTGCTTCGTGGAGGAAGGCAAGACCCTCCGCCCCGTTTTCAGCGGCAACGGTCTCGAAGCCCCACATGCTCAGCTGCTCGGTGAGGATGCGGCGGTTCACAGCGTTGTCGTCGATCACGAGCACCCGGGCACCGCTGGTGCTGACCGGCAGCGTCACTTCCATCTTGCGTTCGGCAACCACGGCAAACGGCAGGTTGACGGTAAAGACCGAACCGCGGCCAAGCTCGCTCTCGACCTCGACGGAACCGCCGAACAGCTCGACCAGACCGGACGTAATCGCAAGACCAAGCCCGGTGCCTTCATGACGGCGGGTGGACGACGTATCCACCTGGCTGAACTTTTCAAACACCGACCGAAGCTTTTCTTCGGGAATGCCAAGGCCGGTATCCTCGATGCGGATCGACAGCATCAGCTGGTCACCATCGATCGGCCGCGACTTCAAGTCGATGAAGACATGGCCCTTTTCGGTAAATTTGACGGCATTGCCGACCAGATTGGTAACGATCTGGCGGAAACGGCCGGCATCGCCGAGGACCGTTTCGCGCACCGAAACCTCGCCCCGGACGATCAGTTCGATATCCTTGTCGGCAGCGGCCGACGACAGAAGCGTCGCCACGTCCTCGATTGCCTCGACAGGATCGAACGGCGCCTTGCGCAGCTTCATCTGGCCGGCATCGATCTTGGAAAAATCGAGAATGTCGTTGATGATCGTCAAAAGCGCATTGCCGGATTTGACGATGATGTCGACGAAGGTCTTCTGGCGGGTATCGAGGCTGGACTTGGCGAGCAGTTCGGCCATGCCGAGCACGCCGTTCATCGGCGTGCGGATCTCGTGGCTCATGTTGGCGAGGAATTCCGACTTCGCCCGGTCGGCCGCTTCCGCCCGGTTGAGCAGGCGCGTCAGGTCCGCCTCGCGTTCCTTGCTCTCGGTGACGTCCGTGAAGACCGCAAGCCAGTGGTCGTCCCCGGTCGGACGGGCCTCGAGCTGGATCCAGCGGCGGTCCTCGACGCGGAACGAGGTAAATACCGGCTCTCCAGAGGCAACGCTTGCTTCCCATTCGCGCAACGCCGCGGTCGAGGTGCGCGCATCGCCAAGATCGCCGCGTTTTGCGCAATAGCCAAAGACGTTGCGCCAGCTTTTGCCGATCGACAGCATGTCGGCCGGCATCTCCAGCATGGCGGCAAGCGCATCGTTTGAAAAGATAATCGCGCCGTCATGCAGGATGAGCAGCCCTTGAGACATTGCGCTGGTTGCGTCGCGCATCAGCGCGCCGTGTTTCTGCAGCGCTTCCTGCGCTTGCCGGATGTCCGCATCGCGTTGGCGCATCGCGGTGATATCGGTATGGCTGATGAGGATCTTGCCATCGGTCAGCTGCGTGCCCGAAATCAGCAGGTAATGGCCGCCATGCGTGCGGATCTCGATCGGCGGATGATCGTTGCTGGCTGTCAGTGCGGCGATGCGGGCATTGTAGATCGCATCGAAATCCAGGTCCGAGCCGGCATAGATACCGTTGTCGTAATTGACCTTCATGAAATCCCGGTAGGAACGGCCGGCCAGATCGAAGCGCTTGTCCGTATCCCAGGATGTATAGAAGGCGGGGTTGGCGTATTCGAAAACCAGATCCGCATCGAGAATACCGATGCCGACCGGCTGGGCCGACAGGATCGTCTGCAGATCCTGGCTGACCTTTTCCGCCTTTTGCTGCGCTTCCTTGATCAGCGACACGTCCGTGCGCGAGCAGACCAGATAGCGGCTGCCCTCGTCGACCTCGATCGAGCGCAGGCGTGTAAGAACCGGAATGACCGAACCGTCCGGGAAGGTCATATCCTCCGACTTGTCGATCGCCTCGCCGTCCAGCACGCGGGCGTTTTCGTTCCAGAACCGCTCCGCCGCCCAGGGAAACATCTGGGCTTCCGTCTTGCCGAGATAGTTTTCCCGTTCGCTGCCCAGCATTTGCTCGTAGGCATGGTTGGCATAGGTCAGCTCGTGCTTTTCGTTGCGAACGAATACGGGGGCCGGCAGGTCTTCCAGGATGGCGCGGAAAAGCCCGGTTTCCGCCACCTGGCTGCGCAGCAACATCTCCTGGTCCTTGAAGTCAGTGACGTCGTGGCGGATGGCGATCAGCAGGCCGTTTTCCAGCCGTTTGTTGAGACTGCGCATCCAGCGCCCATCCGGCAGCTTGTCGATCCGCTCGTGATAGGGAACGAGGAAGGCACGCAGACGCTGTTCCACCCACTTCTCGCGCGGCGCAAGCGTTACGGACGCATTGCCGCTTGCCGCACGTTCCCGCTGATCATAGGCGCGGTGGATGATGTCCTCCAGCGCTATGCCCGGCTTGATGACGATGCCACAGGCATCGAAATGGTCGACAAGCTGCGAATTGCAGTAAACGAGCACATTGTCGCGGTCGTAGATGCCGATGCCCATTTCGAGCATGTCGATCGCGTCGTCGAGAAGACCGTTCTCAAACAGCGAAAACGGCTTCGCTGCTGTCTCGAGCGGCGCGGGGACGCCATTACCCGTTGGGCGCGATGCAGCGCCGACCGGCAGGAAATGGCCGAAGACGTAGGATTGATCGTCTTCCGTCAGAAACCGTTCGATATGGATCTCGTGGGAAAAGATCCCGTCGGCGTTGAACGCCAGCGCCTTTTCTTCGGCACCGAACACCAGGGCGCGGCATTCCTTTTCCTTGCGCTCGTCCTTTTCGCCATCGCTGCCGAGGCTGCGGCTTGTCTGGCCGACGAGCTCCTCCGGGCGAGCGCCGACCATGGCCGCATAGGCGGGGTTGACGGCGACATATGCGAGCCGGCAGTTCTTGATATAGGCGGGTTCGGGGAGATCCACGATGCGGGCGCAGGCCCGCTCCAGAAACTTGCTTTCCAGGCGTTCGCTCTTCGTGTGCACCCTGCCCCGCTCACTCCCGCGCATGCGGGATCCCACCATTTTTCGGAAACCGACCCGATAACACCATAGCGAGTATTAACAACACGTTGCCCGGAACACAGGGTTGTTTAATATTTGCGTTTTCGCAAGTTCGAATGGAGTGCGGCCGGGGGCGTTTCACGCATCGAGGATCAACGCAATGACACTAAATCGGCAGCATCAGGCAACCTTGGACGCCGACGCCGGTTAACCCTGACGTGAAGCGAACAAAGGAAATTTTCGATGATGAAACTTGTGACGATTGCCACGCTGACGCTTGGCCTTGCAACATCGGCATTCGCTCAAGGTGCATCCGGTGGATCCGCAGGTTCCGGCGCGTCTGGCGCAGGCGCTGCATCCGGAACGAGCAGCGGCACAACCGGCCAGACGCCGTCCAACACGCCGTCCAACACACCGTCCAAAACGCCGTCCAATAGCGCCAACGATGGGACGACCACGGGCAGCACGGACTCCAAGAGCATGACGACCGGAAACGGCACGAGCAAAGGCGGCTGCGACACGACCGGTGTCGGTGGCGCACCTTCGGCAACCAGCGGTTCGACCGACGGTTCCGGCACCACGACGAACAACTGCTGATCAGCTCCAGCGCCGGGTTTAGACCCGGCGCTTTTTCTTGCCCGCCAAAACCGCCAGACAGCTCGAGCCACAATTCCTCCCGAAAATTGCCGGGTTTTCGCCGCAATTCAATCTCCGGGCAGACCCTGGGTTGCCGACACCTTTCGAAAAGCAATTTTTCCACGGTGGAGTCTGAATAGGCGTTCAGACTACGGCGATAAAACTTCCATCAATCCGCCGTGATTGAGAGCGACGCTTTGATCGTACCTCGAAACACCACGGGGAAAGGAACCAGGCATGTCGATCATGAAGAAGACCATTACTGCTGGCATTGCGGCTCTCTCAGTCGCCGGCGCACTTGCTGCGACGGCACCGGCAGCGCAGGCCCGCGATCACTACCGTCACCACGGCGACGATGTGCTGCTGGGTGCGGCAGCAGGGATTGCCGGCGGCCTGATCGGCGGCGCGATCGTGTCCGGATCACAGCGTCCGGTCTATGTGGAGCCGCAATACGAATATGCTCCGCCGCCACCGCCGCCGGTCGTCTATCGTCGCGCCTATTATGCCGCACCGCCACCACCACCGCGGTGCCACCACGAATGGGTGGAAAACGAGTATGGCGAAGCCTACCGCGCACGGGTCTGCTACTAGAGCGTCCAGGCGTCCATCAAGAGTTGCGATACGGCGGTGCGATGCACCGCCGTTTTTCGTTTTGTGCCGCCACTCTGCGCGACCATTACCTTGGGGATCGCCGTCCGTGTGGCCGCCGCTCGGAGGGCTGACGACGCGAGAAAATCCCCTGTGACGTGAGTGCCTACCGGGTCGCAGCTAGCGGACAGCCTGCGTCGTTTTGCAGAAGAACCTTGACTTTCGACGGCAAATCAACCAAATGCATGCCAGCTTTCACCTTCCGGCAGCCGCGTGAGCTGCCCCGCGTCCATACTGACAGCGCGAAGAAGGAACAAGGCGCACAGATAGATCGCCCTCGGGATGAGGGTTCAAGCGCTGGAAAGTAATTTCCAACACACAAGTTCCCAAATCACGCGGGGTTCTTGACGCCACAAGCAGCCCGGATGGCATGGTGCCATTTCGGAGCGTCCGCTTTTGGCGCCCCGAAAGGTATTCGACTTGACGAATTTTGAATCTCTTGGCGTGTCCAAGCAGATCGTCGCCACGCTCACCGAGCTTGGTTTTGAAACCCCGACGCCGATCCAGGCCCAGGCAATTCCGCTTCTCCTCGAAGGCCGCGACCTGATCGGCCTTGCGCAGACCGGCACCGGCAAGACCGCAGCTTTCGGCCTGCCGCTGATCGAGCGCCTGATGGCCGACGCGACCCGCCCCGACAACCGTACCACCCGAGCGCTGATCCTTGCGCCGACCCGCGAACTGGTCAACCAGATCGCCGCCAACCTGAAGACCTTCATCAAGGGCCGCCCGCTCAAGATCAATCTCGTCGTCGGCGGCGTGTCGATCAACAAGCAGCAGCTGCAGCTAGAAAAGGGCACCGACATCCTGGTCGCCACCCCTGGCCGCCTGCTCGACCTGATCTCGCGCCGCGCGATCGGCCTGACGACGGTTCGCTTCCTCGTGCTCGACGAAGCCGACCAGATGCTCGACCTTGGCTTTGTGCATGACCTGCGCAAGATTTCGAAAATGGTGCCGAAGAAGCGCCAGACCATGCTGTTTTCGGCCACCATGCCGAAGGCGATCGCCGATCTGGCCGCCGACTTCCTGACCGACCCGGTCAAGGTGGAAGTGACGCCTGCAGGCAAGGCTGCCGACAAGGTGGACCAGTTCGTCCACTTCGTTGCCGGCAAGGGTGACAAGACCGACCTTCTTCGCAAGTCGCTGATGGACAACCCGGATGGCCGTTCGATCGTCTTCATGCGCACCAAGCACACCGCTGAAAAGCTGATGAAGCACTTTGAAAACATCGGTTTCTCGGTTGCCTCGATCCACGGCAACAAGAGCCAGGGCCAGCGCGAACGGGCACTCAAGGGTTTCCGTGATGGCGAGATCAAGACGCTGATTGCGACCGACGTCGCGGCCCGCGGCATCGATATCCCGGCCGTCAGCCACGTCTACAACTACGATCTGCCTGATGTCGCGGAAGCCTATATTCACCGCATCGGCCGCACGGCCCGTGCCGGCCGCGAAGGCATCGCGATCGCTTTTTGCGCACCGGACGAAACGATGCTGCTGCGCGACATCGAAAAGCTGATGAACATCGAGATCAAGACGCTGACCGGCGAGCGCCCTGAGACGATGAACCGTCCGGTTCGCGCCAACGGCAACAACAACCGTGGCGGCGCCAATGCCCGCGGCGGCAACAAGGGCGGCCGTGGCGGCCAGCCACGCGGCAATGGCGGCGGCGGCGAAGGCCGCGGTGCCGGTGCTGCCGGCGAAGCCCGTGGCCCGCGCCGCGAACGTCCGGCCCGCAAGCCGTTCTTCGCTGGTGACGGTGCAGAAGCGCCAAGAAGCCAGGCTCCCCGTTCACAGGCTGCACGGCCGGCAGCGGCAAGCGTAGCGCCCGACAACGATCTGTCCTCGACTTCGGATTTCCGTCCGGTCAAGAAGCAGTTCGGCAACCCGGGCGCAAAGACTGGCGGTCGTCCCGACAACCGTGGCTCAGCCAAGCCAGCCGGTTCCGGCAACCGCGACCATGCAAGCCACGGCGCGCATGAAGCCGGCAGCCAGCGCAAGGCCCATCAGGGCAATGCGGCCGCCGCATCCGGCGAAGCCAAGCCAAACCGGCACACGCCGGCCGCAGCCCCCAAGGGCGACGGTCGCGGCCCGGTCCGCTTCGGCAACGACAACCGCGGCCAGGCCCCCATCGACCAGCGCACCGCCGGCCATCAGGGCCGCAAGCGCACCACACGCGCTTAACGCGAGAAGCAGTTGAGAGAGTTCAGACGGCTGGGAGAAATCCTGGCCGTTTTTGTGTGGGTTATTGGGGGGTGAGGCCGCTTTCACCCCGGCACTCAGGATTTCTGCGACAACCGGATCGCTCGATCACAGTTCATTCCATCCGCGCAGAAACATGTATGCGGCAATCGCAACCAGCACCAAACCAGCCACCCTTCCTGTCCAGATCGTCAAAGCGGGTTTGGAGACAATGGCATCGCGTCCTCTCGCGGCGGCCAGAGCCAGTCCACCGTAAACGGCAAGCTGAACGAGCACGGTCATCAAACCCATCGCAAGTGTCTGGGGCCAGAGCGGCCCGAAAGCAGGCTTCAGGAACTGTGGATAGACGGCGAGAATGAACAGCCATGCCTTCGGATTGAGGAGGCAAGTGACGACGGCCTGAATGAAGACCCGCCCGGAAGATCGAGCCGCACCGCTATCAACGGACCCGATCACGATGGAACTGCGGGCAAGACTGACTCCGATCCAGATCATATAGGCCGACCCGAGTATGAGCATGGGGCCGGAAACAGCCGGGATCAACCTGGTAAGCCCGGCAACGGCGAAAGCGCCGAACAAGGTGTGGCAGGCTCCACCGGCCATCATCCCGAAAGTCGCTGCGAGCCCGGCGCGTCTTCCACCCGCAAGAGTGTTCGCAAGGACAAACACCATGTCCATGCCCGGAACGGCGATAATGCCCGTCAGCAGAAGGAAGAAAAGCCAGAGATTTTCGACGCAGGTCATGTCAGTTGCCGCCCGTTCCATTCGACTGACGGTCTCGATACCGCCTGTTTTTCAGCTTGTTGGGCGTGCTATACAGGGGTTCAACTGACAGGGGTGTGTCAGCTGTGATGAGGTAATCAGCATGCGCAAAGCTTCCAGGCTCTTCGAGATCATCCAGATTCTGAGACTGGCAAAGACGCCTGTCACGGCGGCGAAGATGGCAGCCCGACTGGAAGTCAACATGCGCTCGATCTACCGGGACATCGCCGGCCTTCAGGCTATGCGGGTGCCGATCGAAGGCGAGCGCGGGATCGGCTATATTCTCCGACCCGGCTTTGATCTTCCGCCACTGATGTTTACGGCTGAGGAGACCGAGGCTGTCGTTCTCGGCATGGCGCTGATCGAGCGTACAGGCGACACTGACCTCAAAAAGGCATCCGAACGGGTCGTCGCTAAAATCGCAGCTGCCGTGCCCGCGCCGTTGCGCGAAGCACTGACATCGCGTGCCCTTCACGCATGGGGCGCAAGCACTCCAGCTCCGGAAGGCATCGATTTCGGGATTGTCCGTCGTGCGATCCGCGACGAGGAAAAGCTGTTGCTCGACTACCGTGACCAGCAGAACAATCCAACGCGTCGCATCGTCTGGCCACTTGCGTTGATCTACTATCTGGACAATGCCGTCATCGTCGGATGGTGCGAGCTGAGACAGGCAATTCGGAATTTCCGGATTGACCGCGTGGAGAGCTGCAGTTTGACGGGAAACCACTTCCCCAAAGAGGGAGATCGGCTGCGCAGCGTCTGGATTTCCGGCTGGCAGATCGATCGGAGAGACCCAGCATATCCGGCGCCCCAATTGTGAACCAACGCCGCGTGTCGGGAAACTCACGATGAAAGCGACATTTATGTTTCTGCTTTTTGCGACGTGGCAGACTAGGGAGTTCTACGATCGTCCGCAGTGTCGCGTGTAGGGGCAGAACTGCCGAGGTCGGCTGTTGGCCCAATGCGGACGCAGACCTCCAACCCAGTAGCAGCATCAGCAATCCATGATGTCGCGTTCGTTCAATGCGTCGTATTTCTTGAGTTCGCCTCGCATCTTACCGATCCAGCGGCTGACGAACGCGATCGTGTCGGCTGCCTGCAAATGAGCGCTAAGCGCGGCCTGATCGACCCAACGTTCCGATATCAGCAATCGACCTGACTGTGGATCGTCCACGGCAGCATCATACGTGATGCTTCCCGGACGCTTTCGTGTTGTGGATGCCAGCGAATTCAGTTCCGTCATGCATTGCGCCAGATCGGTTGGATCGACGTGCATGTAGCCGGTGATAATCAGCATGGGGATAGCTCCTCCATCAGCGCCCCGACCATCTGTTCCGCGGCGGCCTGGGCTTGACTGGTCAAGTGGTGATCAGACGGCGACCAGAACGATCTTGCCCTGGATGCTCCCTTCGGCAGCACGACGATGCGCTGCCGATGCCTCCGCCAGCGGATAGGTGCTGTCGATCACCACCCGTATGGAGCCGTCCTCAAGCAGACGGCCGGCCTCTGCCAGTTGCGCGCCGTTCGAGCGCACCTGCGTCGTCGAGACGGTGATCTTTCGCCGCGCGGCTTCGTCATAACCTGAAAAGCCCAGCGGGTTGACGAGAAACAGGGCGCCAGTCGGCTTAATGCTGGGGAGAAAGCGTTCCATATTCGCGCCGCCGACGGCATCGAGCACCAGATCAACATTCTTCGCCACTCGTTCGGCAGCCGTCTTCGTGTGGTCGATGAAAATATCGACACCAAGATCATTGAGAAGCGCCTCGTGCTTGCCGGAAGCAACGGCAACCACCCTCGCCCCTTGCCATTTCGCGATCTGGACTGCGAGATGGCCGACGCCGCCGCCGGCGCCGTTTACCAGCACGGTCTTGCCGTCGAGCAGAGCCGGTGCATGCGGGAAGGTCTGGAAAGGGTTCGGCGCATCGTGTCCCAGATCGACCAAAAATTGCCAGGCGGTCAGAAGCGACATCGGCGCGCCGGCGGCCTGGACGTGGTCGATCCCGACGGGCTTCAGCGCCAGGTCCGATGCGGGAACACGAACATATTCGGCATAGGCGCTGCTTCCCGTCATGAGGTCATGCGGGAACCGGACCATCGCATGGACCTCGTCGCCGACCTTGAACTGCGACACGTCTTCGCCGACGACCGCAACCGTGCCGGAAACGTCCGTACCAAGGATCAGCGGAAAGCTTGGATTGGGCTGCCATTCCGGCGGGAGAGCTCGGTAACCGTCGCGCAGATAGAGATCCGGCGGGTTGAGGCTCGTGGCATGGACGCGAACAAGCACGTCGACAGCCGAGATTTCCGGTCGGGGCGCATCCTCGTAGAGGAGGACATCTGGTCCACCGAACTCGTGCAATCGCACGGCTTTCATCATGTCAGTCATCATGGCCTCGCTTGGATAGTCGTTTCGATGACTGAAGATACGATCAACTCCTTCGATTGATAATCACCAGATAATTCGCTTTAGTAGTGCCATGAAGGAACAAATGGGAATTGATAGGCTGACGGGGCTGATTGCATTCGCTCGCGCCGGCTCGCTCGGAAGCTACACTGCCGCCGCCCGCTCCTTGTCCATCTCACCGTCGGCGGTCAGCAAAAGCATTCAGCGGCTGGAAAAGCAGCTCGGCGTTTCGCTTTTTGCGCGCACGACACGTTCCCTGACGCTGACGCCCGAAGGGCGCGATCTGCATGAGCGTGCGCTCAGGCTGCTGCACGACGCAGAAGAGATCGAGCAGGCGGCGAAAGCAGCGCGCACTGAGCCCGCCGGCACATTACGGATCGCGGCCTCTTTGCCAATCGGCCTGCACGTCATAGCGCCGGTGCTTCCTCAGTTTCGCAGGCTCCATCCGAAGGTTAACATAGACCTGCGTTTGAGCGATCACATGGTTGATCTTATCGAAGGCGGCTTCGATGTCGCGGTCCGCATTGGCGATCTGGCAGACTCGCGCCTGCTTTCACGCCGCCTCCTGCCGCATCGGCTATGTTGCTATGCCTCGCCCGAATATCTGGCCGGGCGCGGTCCGCCGACCCACCCGGACCAATTGGCAGAGCATGAGACTGTCAGCCTGCGCTACCAGAGTAGCGGCCAGCTATTCCGCTGGCCTTTCCGCGTTGGGGACAGGGAGATCGAGATCGTGCCGTCCTCGGGCATTATCGTGGACGCGAGCGAAGCCGTGCTTGCGACGATCGCAGCGGGTAGCGGCATCGGAATGGCAACCAGTTTCATGGCAAGCGCTTGGGTGAGGCGTGGAGCCCTTGTGCCGGTTCTGGCCGATTATGCGGTAGACCGGCACAATATCACGGCGCTGTGGCCCGAGAGCCGACGGTCGAACCCCGCCGTCCGCGCCTTCCTCAACACCCTGGCAGCGTTGTCGTAAAATTGGCAGTGAATGACCGCAGTTGGGCCGGAGCGGTCATAGCTCCGCTATGTAATTTTACCTTTTTCCTTCACTCAATTGATGCAGCAAAGTCGCTATCTTCGGCTGCGGGAGATTGACGAACATGAAGGATAAATTGCAGACGTGGTGCGTCATAATAGGCGTAGGTCTGTCGGGACCGATTTTCTTGGGCCTCGCAATAACGTGCCTCTTTATTGGTGAAATACCAGGTAGAAGAGGGCCTCTCGTAAGAGCCGTGGACAACCCCGTCATCTTCTACGCTGCCGCTATCGCATTCGTTATCATCGCCGCCAAGTTCACGCAGCTCACTTGCTATTCAGCACACTTTTTCTACAGCCAAGCAAAGCGGCGTGGAAGCTTATGAATGACTGCAAATGGCGCGACGCTGCCGAAGCGCATTCGTCCGCTAGCGGCTCAAAGCCACATAGTCTCACTGCCCATACTTTCCAGAAATCGGACCGCTTGTACGAGGGCCAGCTTCGTACGCTCACCGTGCGGACATCCCGCTACTTCTTCTTCTCTTGATCCCTATGCCACTTGATGGCGAAGAACATGCCTGTGCCGAGCACGATGATCTTGAGCGGGAAGAAGACGATCGGGAACCAATCCCACATGTCGGTGATATCCAGGCTTTTGAGTGCATTCACGAGCGTGGCGGAGCAGTACATGAGAACGGCTGCGTACAACATCCGCCATGTTGACGCAGAGGAGGTCGGAGCGAGAGAGGTTCAGCCTCAAATGGCCCTCACCCCGCCCTCGCCTTGCGGTTCACCAGATACACGCCGAGAACCACGATCGCGGTGCCGGTGACCATGGGGAGGGTCACGGGTTCGCCAAAGAGGATTGCTGCTTCGACGGCAACGACGGGCGGCACAAGATAGATCAGCGAGGCTGCGCGTGAAACCTGTCCGCGGCGGATGAGGTAGAGGAGCAGTGCGACGGCACCGAGCGAGATGCCGATGACGGACCAGGCCATGGCGGCGAGTGCCTGGGTGGTCCAGTCGAAGCGCATGGGCTCGATCAGATAGGCGACCGGCAGCGTCACGATGAACGCTCCGACATATTGCAGCGTGCCGATGGCAACGAGGTTGCCCTGCTGCAGGTAGCGCTTCTGGTAGATCGTGCCGTAGGTGACCGACCCCATCGCCATGAGATTGAGGAGAAGCGGCAGGCCAAGCCCGGTCATGCCGGCCGACAGGCTTCTAAAAAGCTGCGGCGAGATGGCGATGAAGATACCGGCAAAGCCGAGCGCGAGGCCGAGCTTCTGCCGGCGGCTGAGCGTTTCGCTAAGCAGGAACGGCGCGACCGCCGCCGTCATCAGCGGCTGCAGCCCGGCAATGATGCCCGACAACCCCGAGGGCACGCCGTGCCCGATCGCATACCAGACGCCGGCGAGATAAAGCCCGTGCAGAAAAATGCCTGAAAGCACCGCATGGCCGATCTCGCGTCCGGTCTTCGGCCACGTGACCCGCAGGGAAAGCCCGAGACAAAGGAAGACGACGGCCGCCAGTGCATGCCGGGCGGCCAGAAAGGTGACGGGGTCCGCATGGGCGGACGCATATTTGGCGACGATCCACCCGGTCGACCACAGGAAAACAAAAACGGCCGGAGCCAGGCGGTCGAGCATCGGAATGTTCCGGAGAGTGGCTTTGACAAGGCCGGTGGACGGGAAATGATCCGGCGTCTGATTAGGCTGTGGCGGCGACGCGGTCAAAGTAGAAATACTCACCGTTCCCATCAGCGCATCTGACGGTGTGCGACTAAGATCCGGTCTCCGGTGTGATCAGCGATGAGGCAGTTGCTGCTTTGACGAGCGGTCTTTCTACGACCGAAGATGAGCCGTCGCTAATTCCATCGGCAGTTGCCCTTTTTGATCGTCGTTCAGGCCCTATCTCACCGCATCAGGACGGGTCGTATATTTGTCATACGCAACTGAGCATGGTTCTTGCATTGCCAATGCCGTTGTATTCTTATGACCAAAAATGGGGAACATACCTTTGGCATTTGATGAAATGTTAACCGCGGACGACCAGCCGCGTCTGCCCTATAAGACCTACCACGATTGGTATGCCAGCCAGGATACGGCGCATCTGATCCGCAAGACGCAGGATGCCGAAAACATCTTCCGCAAGACCGGCATCACCTTCGCGGTCTATGGTCATGCCGACAGTTCCGAAAAACTCATCCCCTTCGACATCATTCCCCGCATCATTGCCGCCCGCGAATGGCGCAAGCTCGCGCAAGGCATCGAGCAGCGCGTCGTGGCGCTCAATGCCTTTCTCGACGACATCTACCACAAGCAGGAAATCATCAAGGCCGGCCGCATTCCGCGCGAGCTGATCGAGAAGAACGTGGCCTTCCTGCCCGAAATGATCGGCTTCAAGCCGCCGGGCGGCGTCTATACGCACATTGTCGGCACCGATATCGTGCGCACCGGCGAGGACCAGTTCTACGTGCTGGAGGATAATGCCCGAACCCCGTCCGGCGTCTCCTACATGCTGGAGAACCGCGAAACGATGATGCAGATGTTCCCCGAGCTGTTCACCCTGAACAAGGTGCAGCGCGTGGAGGATTATCCGCGCCAGCTGCGCCAGTCGCTGGCCTCGCTCGCACCCCCCGGCTGCAAGGGACGGCCGCGTGTCGCGGTGCTGACCCCCGGCATCTACAATTCCGCCTATTACGAGCACTCGTTCCTGGCCGACCAGATGGGCGTCGAACTGGTCGAGGGATCGGACCTTCGTGTCATCGATGGCAAGGTGAAGATGCGCACGACGCGCGGCTATGAGGCGATCGACGTGCTCTACCGCCGCGTCGACGACGATTACCTCGATCCGCTGACATTCCGGCCGGATTCGGCGCTTGGCGTTCCTGGCATCATGGACGTCTACCGCTCCGGTAACATCACCATCGCCAATGCGCCGGGCACCGGCATCTGCGACGACAAGGCGATCTATTCCTACATGCCTGAGATCGTCGAGTTCTATACCGGCCGCAAGGCGCTTCTGGAAAACGTGCCGACCTGGCGCTGCTCGGAAGCCGACAGCCTCAAATACGTGCTCGAGCATCTCGAGGAACTGGTAGTCAAGGAAGTGCATGGATCGGGCGGCTACGGCATGCTGGTCGGCCCGACCGCGACGAAAGCCGAGCGCGCCGAGTTTGCCGCAAAGCTGAAGGCGCGACCAACCAACTACATCGCCCAGCCGACGCTGGCTCTGTCCACCGTGCCGATCTTCGTCAACAAGGGCGTTGCCCCCCGCCACGTCGATCTGCGCCCTTATGTCCTCGTGTCCGACAAGGTGAAGATCATTCCCGGCGGATTGACACGCGTGGCCCTGAAACAGGGTTCACTGGTGGTCAATTCCAGCCAGGGCGGCGGCACCAAGGACACATGGGTACTGGAAGATTGAGGGCGTAAAACATGCTGGGAAGAACTGCAAACGGCCTCTACTGGATGTTCCGCTACATCGAGCGTGCCGAAAACATCGCCCGACTCGTCGATGCCGGCCTGCGCGTCTCGCTGACGCGGGCCGGATCCTCCGACGAGGACTGGCACGGCGTTCTGGAAAGTGCGGGCGTGCGCGATGCCTATAAGCAGGTGCATGCCAAGCTGACGGCAGCCGACGCGGTGGATTATCTCCTGCGCGACACGGCCAATTCGTCGAGCGTCCTGTCCTGTATCGAATCGGGCCGCAACAATGCCCGCATGGTGAGAACCGCCCTGACGCGCGAGACCTGGGAGGCCACCAACGAGGCCTGGCTCGATCTCAAGGCACGGCTTGCGCGCAACCTCAAGGCCACCGAACTGCCGGAACTGATCGACGTCATCAAGCACCGCTGCGCCCTCATCCGCGGTGCCTTTCACGGCTCCATGCTGCGCAACGATCTCTACAATTTCTCGCGCATCGGCACCTTTATCGAACGCGCCGACAACACGAGCCGCATTCTCGACGTGAAATATTACGTGCTTCTGCCCTCCGTCAGCCAGGTCGGCGGCGCACTCGACAATTTCCAGTGGGAATCGATCCTGCGCTCGGTTTCCGCACACCGCTCCTATGGCTGGGTCTATGACGGCGACTATCAGGCCGGCAATATCGCCGACTTCCTGATCCTGAAAGTTCAGATGCCGCGCTCGCTTGCCTATTGCTACGAAAAGATCGTCAGCAATCTCGGCTACCTGCAGCGGGAATACGCAGAGCGGCACACGGCCCACGACACGGCCGACGCGATCCGCGCGACGCTGACGCGGGGATCGATCACCGAGATCATGGATCACGGCCTGCATGAGTTTCTCGAGGAATTCGTATCGCGCAACAACCAGTTGAGCGCCGAGATTTCGCAAGGCTATCGCTTTTACCAGTAGGACGGGCCGAGTGGCGTCCCTTGAGGATTTGAAACAATGCGCCTGAAGATTTCCCATACGACGGAATATACCTATGACGAACCGCTGCCCTATTCGCTGCAGCGACTTCGCCTGACGCCGACCGCAGGATCCACCCAGAAGATCATCAACTGGACGGTGAGCGTGGATGGCGCCACGGTCGAGGCGGGCTATGCCGACCAGTACGGCAACCGCGTCGAACTGGTGTCGTCGGAAGGCGGCGAGAACACGATCCGCATCGTCGCCTCAGGCGAGGTGGAAACCGTGGACAAGGCCGGCGTTTTCGGCACCCATCAGGGCTTCTGCCCGCTCTGGCTGTTTCTCCGCGAAACCCCGCGCACGGCAGCCGGCCCGCTGGTAAAGGCGCTGGCAGAAGGCCTGACCGGCGACAGCGAGCTTGCCCGCATGCATGCGCTGATGGAAACGATCCACGAGACCGTGGCCTATACGCCGGGCACCACGACGACAGAAACCACCGCCGAAGAGGCGCTTGCCGCAAAGACCGGCGTCTGCCAGGACCACACCCACATCTTCCTGGCCGCCGCGCGGCTGCGCGATATCCCTGCCCGCTATGTTTCCGGTTATCTTCTGATGGAGGGCACGACCGAACAGGTGGCGACGCATGCCTGGGCGGAGGCGCATATTCCGGGCCTCGGTTGGGTCGGCTTCGATGCGGCCAACGACGTCTGCCCGGACGAGCGCTATGTGCGGCTCGCCACCGGCCTCGACTACCGCGACGCAGCCCCGATCTCAGGCATGCGCATCGGCCGGGTCTCCGAGACGTTCGGCGAAAACCTCAAGGTGTCGCTGACGGTGGAGGATGAGGGCCAGACTCAAGCTCAAGGCTCACAGACCCAGGGTTCGCAAAGCCAGAGCGGTGGACAGAGCCAAAGCCAAGGTGGACAGAGCCAGGTTCAGGGCGGGCAGAGCCAGACCACGCAAGGACAAAGCCAGTCGTGACATCGGGATCGGCTGCCTAAGACAGCCGTCGTTGTTTACGTAAATTTAAACGACTCTCGCGCAAGCCCGGCACCATCCAGGCATGATTGTCTGCGCCGATAGCAAGGGAGCGGAAATGCTGCTGGGACAATCGATCTTCCAGTCGGTGCTGACACGGCTGAAGCGCGAGCGCGACGACGACCAACCGACAGAGGCGGCAGCGGATTTCCGCGTCCGCGGCCTTGGAACGGGTTTCGTCGTCTCGACGACCGACGAGGAACCCGAGACAGGTGCGACTGGCGACACCAACGCCTATTTCGCAGACCTCGCCGACATCTCGGAACTGGAACCGGGAGCCGGCACGCAGCAAGAGATGGAGGCGCAAGCTCCGCCTTCGCCAGGTGATTTGACATCCGAAACCCCGCAGCCGCAGCCGGTCGATCCGGTAGAACCGTCTATACCTGTACACCTGACCCGGTTGACGACGGATGAGATTGCCGGCGAACTTGATATTGTCGACGTCGACACGGAAGCCACGCTCAACGACAAGCGAAGACGGTTTGCCAAGACCAACCATCCGGACGGCGTGGCCGAGCGGTTCCGTCCGGCGGCGACCACGCGGATGCAGATCGCCAACCTGCTGATCGACCAGGCGATCAGGGCGCGGGAAATCCACGCGCGGATGTTCGGCTGATTTTAAGGTTCAGGTCTTGTCGAACGTCCTGTCGGCAGGCAGTTCAGACGCATTGCGCACCTGCGCATCGTCGGCCGGCGCATCCTGGTCCTGTACAGGGTCGGCCATCGTAACCGGTGCAGCCGGCCGCTTTTCGAGGAACAGCTTGTAGGCCGCATAAAGGCCGAGACCCCCGGAAATGACCGCCCAGGTGACCGAACCGGCATAAAGCTCGAACACAGCCCAGCCGAAGCAGATCGCCGGAATGAGGATCCGCCGCCAGAGCGGCCCATAAAACGGGTGGTTCGGATCGATCATGCGTGCCTGCTCCCCTCGCGGCCAGATACGGCCCTGCCCCGACGATATCCCTGTCCCCAGCGAAAATTGCAAGGGATCACTCCCACTTTCCCTCTCCCCGACGCAGCCCCGCGGGACGCCCACGGCCGCTATCTTGCCCACAGGCTGCGATTTCCCGATTTTGCCAATTGATGCCGCAAGCATCCTGGGTTAAGAACCGTCTCATCGGACGAAGCGAGTCATCGCTTTTCGGCATGCACCCGTAGCTCAGCTGGATAGAGTGTTGGATTCCGATTCCAAAGGTCACAGGTTCGAATCCTGTCGGGTGCGCCATTCTCTCGTTTCCAGATTAGAAATTATTCAACGTTTTCAACGAAATCCGATGTTTTTTCGCACAAAACGCGACAAGACTTGCTCAGATCGCCGTCAGTTGACTGCTGATTCGACTGCGATCAAGGCTCGCAACAGCGTTGCGATCGGCAAATCATTCCTATCGCGAACAAAATCAAGTATATCCAGTTAGTCTTCGAACATCAAAATTTAATTTGAAAGCAAATTTTGTGGGATTTTCGGAGATAACGAAGCTTAGATGTGAAAAAGTTCCGGTGGGACTTGACTAAACCACAGATACGCAATATCTGACGCTTCCGCCGTCATTCTGGACTGTTCAAAATACAGCCGTGACGCGCAATCGATCCCCCAAAAATTGTAATAAATCAAATTTCTCTCGGAGAGATCTATACGTGCGCGCAATTAAAACTGCTGAGAACAAACCTATGTCTAACGAATGCTCAATAACCCGCCGTGGAAAAAAGGGAATCTTTCATCTTCGGATTGTCTATCCGACTCGACTTCTGCCGTTTCTCAACAAGACCCAATATTGGAAAAGTTTGAAGACCGATGACCCTGGCATTGCCATCACGCGAGCATCACCCAAGATCGAAGAGTATCATCGCCTTGCTCGGTCACTCGCAACGACTGACCCTACTGACTTCGGTCACATCAAGAACGCGTGTGCCGCTCATGGAATAAACTATGAGACCGATTCAAAGATCGCGGCGATGTCTGTGATCGATACAATCGGGGCTCTAAGCCCTCGCCTGAACGCTTGGGATATGCTGGCGAAGCCGAACGATGTTCAGAAGGTCGCATTAGCAGGGGCGATGAAGCCCAAGCTCACGCTCGAAGAGCTTTTCACCCGGTATCAAGATCTTTCCTCTGGCAAATGGGCGGATCTGGATCGAGACGCCAAGCGTAAGAAATTCAATCGTTACGCTGAACCCGTCGCCCACTTCAAAGCCACGATGGGCGATCTCGATGTGCTCGACATCAAGCCTTTCGTAGCATTCGAGTATGCCGCGAAGCTCGGAAAATTGATTGACGCAAAATCGATGAAATCGGAGACAGCTAAGAAGAAGCTGCTGTTTCTAAATGCCATAGTTCGCAAAGTCTTCCAAGCGGACTATCCGGACAATCGCAATCCGTTTGAAAACGCTGTTATCGAACATCAAGGGGATGGCGAAACCCGCAAGCCGTTCTCTGAAGACGAGATCATTGCCGTCCGCAAAGCTATGGCGGCTTCAAATGCGAACGATGAGTTGAAGGCAATTTCCATCGTACTGGAGTTGACGGGATGCCACGCCAAGGAAATCGCGTTGCTCGCACCCTCCGATATCCATGTCGGTCAAGACGTCGAGATCCCCTACATCAAGATTGGCGTCAATGAAAATCGCAGACGGCTGAAGACTGGTGGTGCTCGCCATAGATCCATACCACTCGTCCCGGAGGCGCTGGACATCTTCAAGCGATATCCTAACGGCTTCCCACGCTATTGTTATAGCGGAGGCGCTGAGAACCTGACGCAGTCAATGAACAAGATCATACAGACCGTTGCGCCAGACAGGACGACCTACAGCTTCAGGCATCGTCTCGTAGATCTGCTCCGAAACCACAAGGGCGTGAAGGACGATTGCTTGAAATCAATCGTGGGTCACAACGCCGGGCAAACGGGCGATTACGGTCTTGGGTTTGATTTGGAATCAAAGCTCGATGGACTTTTGAAATCACTCGAACAAGCGGAATACCTTCGCTCAAAAAGCAAGAAAACCAACTAACGCAACTCGCAACGACTGACGCGAAACACGGATATATCATGAAAGACGTCGTAGCTTCTCTGGAAGATACGAATGAACTTCACCTATGAAAACCTGATAAACGATCAAAAAATCCGAAGAAGCTTCTTCCGCATATACGACTCGATGATTAGTGAACTACGGCGATCGAATTACCTCGAAAGCGCAGCCAAACACGCCAAAAATCGCAAACGCATATATGAGGAAGTTTCTATTTTCGACTGACACCCGACAGCGCCTTGGTGATGGACAAAAGCTCGTGCGGTGGTGGCTCCTTCCGCACGGGCTTTTTTCGTTTGGGTCTGCTACCGCCGATCCCATCGCTCTGCGACGTCCGTTGCCGATCTAACAGACTCGATCCCGATTAGATCGGCTGATGGGAAACGATACTCGCCACCGTCTTGGCATACTAAGTAAAGGCCGTCCGGTGACAGCATCACCATCGAGCACAAGAACACACGCCCGACATCGTCTTGGAAGACCGTCACGATGTATATGCTGTCCATGTATATGCCCCGGTCCTCACACGATCATCACACGTAGTCGAAAGACTGGAACAAATCGAGTCTCGCCAGCAGACAACGTTGTTGATTAGATCAAACGAATATGTTTGCTAAAGCGGCTTTAGGAGTGAGATCTGATTGCCGGACACCAGCCGGATTACTTTCTGAGCTTCCAGTGTGTACAGCCCATCAATGATGGCATCTGGGTCAAACCCCTTGTCTACGAGCGGTGCCCCGATGGCGAAGATATTGACCTCATCGCCGGGCTTCAAACCAAGCTTGCTCAAGCAGTCAATTACAGCTTCAGCCGCGTCCACTGCTCAATCCCGCCGAAAATTTGGTTTCCATCCGCGCCCTGCCCCACGGCTCAACAATGCCGCTGCTATCTCCAACTGGCCATGTAAATGCGCCGCGTCCGCGATCACGCTTCGTATGGCAGCGAGAGCATCGCCGCTGTGTGCCGCCAAGACAGTCTCCGCAAGATCGGTGTCGGTGTCATGGGGATTGAAGGTGTAACTGGCATACATCATGGCACCTGATCTCGGTAGCGAGTGTTCCTGTTGTGTTCTCTTCTTTGATCTGAGTCAACGGCGTCTCCCGCATTATTCACAGGCGGAACCAAACTGATCATTTGTCATTTCCTCATTGATAAGAGGAAGAACTTCATGGCCTATCTGGCGACCTCCAGAACACCCACTCCAGCGACACCTTGCCGTAACAGGCCAAAGCAAAACCATCTTGTAACGATGATCGCGATGGGACTGATGATCGGAGTCGTCTGCCTGACTTCCGCGCTGTTGGCGTAGGCGGCAAGGCACAACCTTCGCCCGTCCGTCTGGGACGATTGACCTACGCGACCCCTGCGCTAACTGACTCTACTACTACAACTCACTGGTTAAAATTAGCAATTACGAATACTCGCATTAATGGCAGAATTGGTATGATTCGATCAGGGGTTTGAGATGGCCTTCAGTGAAAACGACGTTCCTAACTTAGGGTTCTACAACTGGAACGTGGTAGATAATTGCCTTACCGGCGATGCGATATTTGCCAGTCTCTACGGATTCACCTTGGAACAGGTCGTCAGAGGCGTAACTGTCGAAGATGTCATGGCACGCATCATCCCCGGTGATCGTGAGAGGATCGCTTTCGAAGTTCACTCCGGCATACTTAGTGGTGAAGCGGGTTCCACCTGCTACACGGTGTTTGACGGCTTTCGGATGAAGAAGGTCATGTCCATCGGCAGATGCCTACACGATACCACGGGCTTGCCCTCATTCTACACCGGCACGATTTTCGAGCGACCGGATCAGCGGCAGGACGTTCAGACAGAGGTTGCTGGTCATAATGTCGTGCCGTTCCAGCGACTATCTCGCTCGGATGGGCCAGCGCCTTAACAACAGCTTAAAAATATCTTGTTGGCAAAAAGTCATATCTGCGGAACCAGTCACGAACATCTGTAGAATAAACAAGAACCCTGCCTCTTTGCGCGGGCTACTCGCGACCTTTGGCAGGATCGATGACGGATTGGGCGAAGAAGGCTAATTGGCTTTGGGCGGCGGGCATATTCACGGTGGTCTATCTGACTGGCGCACTGTGGATTGTCGGACCGGTGAGAGCATGGACGTTCATCACAACTGGCGAGCTGAATGAGATCGGTGACTTCTTGGCCGGGGTATTTTCCCCCTTGGCCTTCATCTGGCTTGTTGCGGCGGTCCTAACCCAACGGCAGGAACTGGACGAAACTCGCGACCAGTTTGGGGAGAACCAAAAGGTCGTTGACGCCCAGATGAAGACGATCAGCAGCCAAAATGAACTGCTCGTTCTTCAACATCAGCAGGCAGAGAAAAGCGCAAGCCAGACATATCGCTTGAACTTGTTCGACAAACGGTTCGAGCTATTCAAGAGACTGTCGAAGGTCCACAAAGATATGATCAAATTCGGGATAAGTACCGCAACCTCACGCACCCTCGACGACATTGCTCTTGGTAGCGCTTTCGTGTTCAGCACTGATATCGAGCAGTACATTTCTGACTTGGCTAAGAGTGTAGATGACTACCTGTCTCGCCGATCGAAAATCGGGGCAATGGATGAATTTGGAAACCCAGTCCTGTCTCTCACGGAAAAAGAGAACGCCGCCGTCGATGCTCTTCGGGATGAGAAACAGGCATTGATAGACGCCTTATCGAATGAGACCCTACTGGAACTGATGTGGTCATCCATGCGGGTCAGCGACAACTGATCTCGGATCAACAGCTTCGCCAACTCGGTCGATGAGTTGAAATCAGCCACCAGCCGGTCGTGACGCCGCTTTCCAACGGGCATGAAATACTTTTCCACCGGCTTCGACGCAAAAGCAGTGGTTCACTACTTGCTCTATGAGCGTCGCGACGATTAGCGTGATGGTTGAGGATGTGAGGAAACACGCTCTATGCCGACAGACGTTTCATTCGATTACGACGGCCAGGCTAATACTCTATCCATACACTTCGATGTGGAAGAACATCACATCCGGCTCGATACCTTCATTCAGACCGCTGAAAGCGCACGTCGTATCATCTCATCTCTTGATAGCGCGTTATTTGGCAGTAGCCTCAATTATGAGGTTGTTGTTCTACCACCAGACGAAGGCACTTTTTGACCTGAGACCCAACTCCCCTCCAGTTTTCGAGAGAGTCTTGGGTTTTCAATCTGGCCTCATGCGGCCTGTTTTTCCATAGCCATTTTCATTGCGAACTCTCTGGGTGTGATGTTGCCCAGCGACGAGTGGGGTCTGTTCCTGTTGTAATCCTCCTTCCATGCGGTGATGGCGGCGCGGGCCTGGGTGAGTGACGAGAACAGGGTCTCGTTGAGGCACTCGTCACGGAAGCTGCCGTTGAAGCTTTCGACGAAGCCGTTTTGCATCGGCTTGCCGGGGGCGATGTAGTGCCATTCGACCTTTGTCTCCTGGCACCATTTGAGGATGGCCATGCTGGTCATCTCCGTGCCGTTGTCCGAGACAATCGTCTTCGGCTTCCCCCGTCTGACGATAAGGGTGTCCAACTCGCGGGCAAGCCGAGCGCCCGGCAGAGATGTGTCGGCGACCAGGCACAGGCATTCGCGGGTGAAGTCGTCGACAACCGCCAGCACCCGGAAGCGGCGACCGTCGGTGAAGGCATCGCTGATGAAGTCCAAACTCCAGCGCTCGTTGGGGCGTGACGGCAGAGCCAGGGGGCGTCTTGTCCCCAAGGCCCGCTTTCGGCCGCCGCGCTTGCGCACCGTCAGCTTCTCCTCCCGATAGAGACGTCGAAGCTTCTTCAGGTTCATGACGATCCCCTGACGGTCGAGCATCACGTGGATGCGGCGATAACCGAAGCGTCGGCGCTCCGACGCCACTTTCTTCATTGCCTCCCGAATAGTCGCATCGTCAGGCCGCACGCTGCGGTATCGCATGCTCGACCGATCTAACGACAGAACCTCGCACGCCCGACGCTGGCTCACCCCATGCTGCGCACAGACATGAGCCACCACATCCCGCTTCACATCGGGCGTCACCATTTTTTTGACGCGACATCCTTCAGGATCGCATTGTCCAGCATGGCCTCGGCCAAGAGCTTCTTCAGCTTGGCGTTCTCGTCCTCGAGCGCCTTCAGCTTGCGGGCATCGGACACGTCCATGCCGCCATACTTCGCCTTGTATTTGTAGAAGGTTGCGTCCGAGATGCCGTGCTTGCGGCAGACGTCAACTGTCTTCGCACCCGCCTCCTGCTCCTTCAATATCCCGATGATCTGTTCTTCCGTGAACCGTGAACGCTTCATTCGTCCGTCTCCTTGATGTGACGGACTCTACCAAAATCTGGCGGAAGTTTAGGGTCTCAGGTCATTTTTTACAAAAACTGAAGGTTATAGTTCCAGTCGCAGCCGGAATAGTTCTCTTTTTAGATAGCGATACCCCTGCGGGCTTTATCGAGGGATTGACCGGCAAACCGCCGTCTGAATGGGCAAAATCTTTAGGTGAGTTAATCGAGCAAACAGCGGAGCTCGCCGTTCAGCCGGCAGTCGCAAACAAACCCGCCGAATCTTCGACTAAGGTGGATCTGGTCGCTCAAAAGCGGGACGAAATGCTTTGCCGTACGACAGAAAACTTCCTGACGACGATGACGCGCAACATCCTTGAGAAAGAAACCGAACAGCTCGAAAGTTTTGGTCTGGCGGAGGGCGATCTTGTGGAGGCGCTTGATGCTCGTGCTGATTTTTATGCCGCTTGTTACAATAACCAACACGTGCGCCGTCTGGGCTTTTCACCAGAAGATCACTTTCCGATCCCTCGTAGTTCCTTTGCCGGACGGGCACAGAAGCCCACCAGAAAGGAAGACGAGGACGCCCCCCCACAGTGGACTGTTTCGGTTGAACGCATCCATGTCAGTTCGCCAAATTGGGATAAAGAGGATCAAAGAACACGTAAGTGGAAAGGACAGGACGTAAGGCACCACCCTTGTTATTTCGTCATTGACGATGAGGAGTTTTGGCATCGCGTGAAGTTGAAAGACCTCCACACCGACGTGACGGACAGCCTTGTGGTTCAGTTGGCAAGCCGCATTGTCGACGGAAAGGTCAAAGAGCGACGAGTTCTCCGCGTCCTTGAGTTCAATGGCACCGAACTCGCTGCTCCACTCCCTACTGATGCCCTGAATGCTATTTTGGGGAACCATACACCTCAAGAGACACTACAGCCAGAACCAACGCTTTTCGACTGGCGGAAACATCTATGACAGCTTCGAATCAAGCCGCAGGCTGAGAAGACGCGGCTTCGGCTTTCCGCTTTTCGCGATACCGTTTCGTAGCTTCAGCCCTTGCCGTCTTCTTCTCTTCGGGAGACATCTTGTCAGACCGAACTTTGCGTGGCGCAGCCACGTACTCGGTCAGTGCCGGGACGTTGAGCAGCACCGATGGTTTGCTCACACCGAAGATCGTCCCAACATACTCCATTTGCGCACGGTCGAGCCCAACAAAGGAAAGACGCTGCTCACATTCGGAGTGAGGCTTGCCATCCCTGACGGCGGTACGCGCCAAGAATTGGTACAGCAATTCAATAGCTTGTGAGACGAACAGATCCGCTGCCGTCATTCCGGCAACTGCTTCCCATATGGCGCTGTCCATGTCGGACTGGCGTAAAGGTGCCAAATGAACAGCGAGCCGGATGTCTTGATACGCGTTTAGACCAACTGGGTTCGGGGATATCGCAGTGCCGGTTTTGAGCCGCCATTCAGCATCGCTTTTAGCGCTGAGAGTTACTATGTGTTTTTGATACGGGAATTGCTGATCAATGACGCCTTCGACTGAGCTTACGAAGTTCTCATACCCAATTTTCTTGTCGAGGAAGGACCACGACAACAGGTCTTCCGATAGATGATAAAGATCTATCAACGGAGCTTTGTGGGCAAAGTCCTGATAGCGAACGCCAGTCATGTCCGGATGCGCGGTCCAGTCCACCTTATCAGCCCAATATCGATAGAGCTTGGAATAGTGAAAATTCGCGCCCATGAACGTCACCGATTTGTAATTGGCGAGAATGGATGGCTGAACGAATGAATAGACCACCAACCGTTTTTTTGAATCGTCGTGTTCCGGGAAAACCCCGTCATCATCTGGCAAGCCAGACTTAAACCCAACGTAGTTTTTGGCGTATACGAAGCTCCGAAAATGGCGACTATGAATTTGCTTACAAAGCTCGATGACGTGAGACTGAATGGATGACTTCCGCTTTCTGCCGAACTCGGCAATCTCGGCGGTGTCATCAGTGTCCACGACTTCAAGCCAGCCTCGGTATTCGCAAGGCTTTGCCTTGATCAGTCCGCCAATAAATTCGCGAGTAGCGGATATGTCTTCGGTGAGGGTCGTCCTCCGAACCGGATTACAGAATTCATCCACAATAAGGTTTTGTTTGGCGGCTTCTTCGATATCCTGAAGCGCGACGTTTTGGTTGATAAGGGCAACGCTGTCGCGACCGTCCTTACAATGGCGAACGTACTTCTTTGTACAGTTGTCGGTGGATTTGATTTGCTTGATTACAGTCGCATTCAAGCCGATACTCTCAAGATCTTTCGCTTGCTGATCGGATAGGTCGTTTGTCTGGGTGGCGATGGTGAATAAGCCGCCTTGTTGAAGAATCAACTGATGCGCCAAGTGTGTTTTGCCGCTTCCGGCATGGGCATCTACGTAATGAAATGTCGGCTTCGCGTGGGGGATTTTGAGTGATTGATGGAGCATTTTCCCTTCCTGTTGATTGATGACGTGAAAAAGGGTCTGGTGCCTCGTTGGACAGTTCACCAGACCCTTTGACCTTTTCAAATCAATACGGGAAATGGAACCTAACCTTCGGACATGACCTTCGGAACGGAAGACCACAGTCCAACGAGGTTTCGGTTCCGGCTTTATTTAGCGTCCAGACACACGGCCAGACGCGATCTTGGGTAGAAAATTATTGCGTTGTTTCTCGATCGAGAGAACACCATTCCAGACGAGAAAATCGCCTGCTTCTGAGTGATCGGGCACCACATCAGAGATCCTATTGGTGATTAGCTTTTCTCTTTTAATATAAGAGGTTATCTGATCACTTTTCTTATGATTCCATGGATCGGTAATGGAATCTAATGTCAAAACCACAAGTCACTGGCGGCTTTGAGCGTAGCGAAAAGACGGCAGCTTACGAGCGTAGCGAAGTAAGCCAATCAATAACATAAGATTTCATAGACGACATGGTCACATGAGATTCAAATGAATTTGGTATAGATAGATATCTTTATGGGAAGCCAATGATTCTGAATTAATACGAATGAAATTCAATAGGGTTCAGTCAAGAAAATCGATCCTTACCAAATCCAGTCTCTGGCTACGCCAGTATGGTTCCGCTTCGCGGCCCCATAGAACTCGTGGTAATGAGATCGGTAAAGATTATATTTTCCACCTATCTAATGGCTAACCTCAAGGTAGCTGCTGGACCTTGTAGCGACCTGTTGAACCCTGCCAGATTCAATTCAGATTAATGGATAAGACTGCCAATCTCTGCGATCCGCTGTTCGGATCTGGATGGCGCGACGGGACAAAACCACATCGAACAGAGTGATCCAGTACCGAACCGTAATTCAAGGGGTTGAAGTGGTGCCCGGCGTCACCCGATCCACGATGGCTAATCTTAGGGAAATGAAACAGCTCAAAACCCTTATGGCATAGGGCTTGTAGAGGCTCGTTTTCGGCAATTTTCGCTAAGTGTCGAAAGACCAGGTATCGCCACTGCCGCTGAATATAAAACGCGTTTAATCTCAGGGAAAATCGGAAGCCCCTGACTGGCAGGGCATGTAACACACTTCGACCGCTCGAAAAAGGGAAGGCTGTCACGAAGACAGAACCTTCCAAGTCGGAGGTCCGGGTTTGGCTTCGGACCAGCGGAATGACTATCAACGCCGGTCAGGTAACGCAAGGCAAGCGAAGAACGGCGGATAATGATGATGTGACGCCAAAGGGCAAGGCTGGATCGGATCGCCCTGCCCTTCTGGAGGTCGTAGGAGCATCATGGTCGATGATGGGGGGGTCTTCCGAGCAGCGGCTTATCCAGCCCCGAATGCGGGATCAAGAGACGATGACGGTTCTGGTAAAGGAAGTCGAAATCAGACGTCCCGACGAATGCTGTTGTCGATGTCGTGTCTTCTTTCGATTTGTCGCTTCAGTTGCCGATCCTGTCTGCGTTCAAACCAGATGGACCAAACAGTCAAACCGATGAAGATCACACCGAGTATTCGGAATAACCAAATCGCGACGACAGGCTCAAATAAGGCGACGACCAGCCCGCCCCGGCGACCGGTACCAATATGATCAATGACCAGCAGAGCCCATGCGATGAACGCGGCAAGCAAGCTGGTTTGATCTGATGCCTTTGTAGGGCTTCCACCGAGCGAAGCTTTTTCCAGACGCGCCGTTGTCTCATGTCAGAACCTCGGGAAAAGATTACTCACTTTCATTGGGCGATTGTAAGCTCGGACGGCGTACGGCCCACGAGGTAAACATGGCAACAAGCCATAAGCCGAATATAACGCCGTACCAGCGATCTCCGGCCTGAGTGAAGTAAACCGCTATCACGAGAAGCATAACAACGGCGGTACCAACAGCAGCCGCGATCATTCTTTCCTGGTTTGTTGGCTCTTTTCGCGGCTGAAGACCAAATTTCTCGGCAATCTTTTTCGCCGCCCACTCGCCAAGCTTCGCTGCCCGATCATCACTTCTTCGACCTTCAGTACCAGTGAGGCGTTTAATCATAATGGCGATACCGAGTGCGAGTGGAACAACGTAGATGACCTCCAATGGAGTGGCCGTCTTCACCAACACGAATGGAATGGCAAAAACCGAAAGGACAATCAGTACGACTAAAGCCAAGATGAGGCGGATCATCAAGCTGCTCCAAATAAGCGAGGATCAATCGATCTTGCCTTGCTCTTCAGTATCGGTCCACCTTGTTAGTCCATCGTGGTTCATCAGAGATTACGCCGCCCAAAGTCACCCCACCGCTCAAATACGCGAGTGTTTGGAAGCGCCACGCAAGCAGTTACCAGCACCAGACAAAGATCCTTGCGACCGTAAGTTAGATGATGAGATCGCGTTTTAGCACCTTGGCCGAATTGGTGTTAGCGACGTGTTTCCTACCACCCGCGATTGGACTCTGTGGATGACACGAGATTTCTTTTACTGAGTTGCCCCGCTCCGTATGGACAACTCCGGGTTTACGCAGTTTACTTATTACGTAAGTAGAATGGGCAATCTCGGGGACATCATGAAGTTGAAAATGCTTGCGGCATCTGCCGCTGTACTCGCGCTGGTGGGTTGCGGGTCGATCACTCGTGGCACAACGGAATCTGTGACAATCACCGCATCTCCAGACGACGCTAAGATCAGTACATCGACTGGACAATACTGCCCACGTTCGCCCTGTACCATTGAAGTGAAGCGAAAGACCGAGTTTACAGCGTTTGCGGAAAAGGAAGGGTACGAGAAGGGCTCGATTGAAATCAAAACCAAGGTCGGCGGTAACGGAGCAGCCGGTCTGGCTGGAAACGTACTCATCGGCGGTGTCATTGGCATAGGTGTTGATGCTGCTACTGGTGCCGCATTGGACCACTTTCCGAACCCTGCTCATATCGTGTTGAACCGCATTGGTCAGGCCCCGGCAAAGGTCGAACCCAAAGCGCAGCCTAAGCCGCAGCGTCGCTCGACATCGAAGCCTTCAGTCTGAGTAGAAGTCGTCAAACTGTATGGCGTCCCTGTTGATTTTCACAGGGACGCTTTTTCGTATCTTCCAGGGCCACCAAACATCTATTTTCGCAGGAATTCATTCAATGCCGCGCTTTGCCATTTTAGCAGTCGCACTCACCCTATTGGTAAGCGGTACGACCATGGCATCAGCAGCGACAGAGGGCATGGTCGCTCGGGTCGAACAGCCTTCACCAGCCACTATCGCACCCTCAGCAGCGACGACCTTACCATCGACGCCGATACCAGCCGCAGTTGTCCCCGCGCCAATGATGGCAGCACCTGCGACACAATTACCAACCGAACCAGATCCAAGATGCGCCATCGATGAAACAACCCGCAATGACATATGTGCTCAGTGGCAAGCAGCAGAAGCTGGACAGAGTTCATCTAAGGCCGCTTGGTTGTTTGGTGTCTTAGGGACCGTGGTAGGAACAGGGACGCTTGCTGCTGCCGCTCTGGCTGCTCGTTACGCCAAGCACGCCGCTCAGTATACAAGAGCCGCTGCCGACATCGCGAAGTCGATTGGTGAGGCACAGACTAAAGCGTATCTCATCTGTGCTGCTGCCACATACTCATTTCGGCGCGACGTGGTGACAGCCGATATTAAAATCGAAAACATTGGAAACTCACCAGCTGTGGCGGTTGAGGTGTTTGGGTACGTCACAATAAATGAGGTGTTGGGAACCAGATCAAATTTTCGCGTGGCAAATGGGGTAAGTTCGAAAACTTCGAGAATACAGTGTCAGCCGGTCACCACAAAGGCCATCACCTTTGAGAATATAGCCTTCTTTTGGGAGTACGATTTCCCCAGTGAAGCCGAACCGACCAGCAGTGACGAACGTCGCTATAACACCTTCACGTCCGGGAATGAGGTTAGTTTTGCGGTCACAATTCGGTACAAGGACGTCTTCGGGAATGTTGAAGACGTCCCTCTCTTTCTCGACGCAATCACAGATAAGCATCCTACGGCATCCAATAAGGTACGATCGCGAGGCGGGAAGTTATCTGTTCGGGTGAATGACATTACGGAAGTTGAATACCCTGTCGACTAATGTCAGCCATCCGACATTGACCACGTTTCGCGCCCGGCCTGCGTGATCCGGAAGAAACTCCCTGCCGAACCACGTAATACCGTTACATTCGGACAAATTGCGAACGATTCGCATCTACTGTTCACTTCCAGTTGACAACCGCTCGCAACTGGCGTCCATATCAAGCACAACGACCTATGACATTTGACAATGAAGTACTGCGGGTGATATCTGTCGTATCAGCCACAGAGACTAAGCCGTTGAAGCAGTACATCGTCTACACCCGTGTTAGCACCGAAGAGCAAGGCAAATCAGGCTTGGGTCTGGAAGCTCAGCAGCGCGACATCGACATCTTCCTTACCCAGTTCTCAGACGTACCTTACGAAGTCATTTCCGAATTCCGAGATGTCCTATCAGGTGCCGACGACGAACGTCCTGAATTGGCGAAAGCACTCGCACTGGCTCGCAAGACCCGTGCCGAATTGCTGGTCTCAAAGCTGGACAGGCTTAGCCGTAAGGTGTCTTTTATCGCCAAGATCATGGACGATAAGCGGGTGAATCTTCGCGTTGCCTCTATGCCTAATGCCGACAAGTTCCAGCTACACATCTACGCCGCTCTGGCTGAGCAAGAACGCGACTTTATCAGCGCCCGGACAAAGTCGGCTCTTCAGGCAGCGAAAGCACGGGGTGTAAAGCTTGGCGGTATGCGTGATGCCACGATGATGCGGAATGTAGCGGTCAAGGCCAATGCTGATAAGTTCGCTCACTCAGTCGCGCCAATCATCTTGTCGATGCGAGAGAACAATGAGACCCTTCAAGCAATCGCAGACGCCCTCAATGCCAGCGGTAAGCCAACGCCACGGGGCGGACAGTGGACGGCGACAGCGGTGAAGCGAGTGATCGCACGCGCTTGAGACACAGCGGTCGCTTCAAACGTACAATAACACGGTTCCAACTACGATGATCCCGGCTGGCAGTAACGCAATAACGTTTGCCTTCGCCGCATAGCCGGGATCGGCAGTAATCGCCTCGGCAACGAACAACTGGCCCACACCGCAGCCGATAATCAATCCAGCCATGATCGGCAGCTTCTCAAGCCCGAAAGCCGCAAGACCAACACCAGCACCGAGAAGGCCAAGCCATATCCACGCTGTTACTTTCATGAAACGCATCTCACACTCCAAGCCATTTAGGTGATTATGCCGCCTTCGCCTTTCGGTTGCGTGAATGTGCCGACCGCGTCCACTGGAACCAGCCGCTGTCGTCAGCTTTCTCCGGAGCGGACGGCTGCGCTACCGGCGAAATCGATCGCAAGGCCAAAGTCGTCCGTCCCACCGGGCAGCGCACCCCGGCCCTACCCCTTACAGTTCCATTGACGAGTATAGGGAAACCAGGCTGATCGTTTTGAGATGAAACTGGCCTATGCGACATACCTCTGTAGGTCAGCAGTTGATCTCAGCACCTCGACCAATTCCGCAAATTTCCGATCGGCCTTCGCCAAGACGCTCGCTTCCGCTATGGGGAGGTTGATAACATCACGAAGGCATTTCACGACTTTCCGAGCAGCCTTTCGGACTTCCCGAGAAACGTCGTCAGCCTCATGGATTTCCAGAGCTATGCTGTAGATCTCGCGGTGAGTTTTGGCGCTCGACGCCGCTGCGATCCATCTCGGGAGGTGATCATGGTCTGTCATGGCCACCAAACGCACCAAATCTGGATTCGATGCGAATAGTAGCTATTCAAAGTAAAGCTCGAATTAACCATTGTGGCGGCCTGGAGGCAGTTTGGCGAACCATGATCCGTATGGAAGCACTTTGTCCCGTTTCAGCGTCTCACTCGCGTCTGCGACCCGTACACCTATCGATTAGTGATGCGGGCTCATACACGATTGACGTAGCGTAATATCGCAGAGCGCGCACCGCTACCGTCCTAAAATCAAGGAGAAATTATTGAACAGTAATGGGTTTGGACGATGGAAACAGTCAATCGTGGTTCGGGTGGCCGCGTCTAAAGTCGGCCCTTTCGCGCAACGTCTTATGTCGGTTCCTGAGATAAGCTCTCAAGACCCTTCAACGGCTGTGATGACTTGGACCCGGTACACAGTTCGTCGGGGTGACGACGAGGGTGTTGTGTTAGACCTGTGGCGGGTGATCGATGAGTTTGCTGACAGCTGTGACTGGGAAATCGATTGGAAAGCTTCAGACTACTGAAGACCGCATCAAGGAAGTTTCCAGCAATCAAGATAACTCGCGGCTTCTGTTTAGTTCGTACCGGGAGCTGTAGCACGATGCTGGCTCTGCGACCCTAATGAGGCTCGCCTATGTGTTCCGCTTCGATAGCATCGCAGTCGTGTCGGACGGGTCGCGAATGTCAATGGTCAGCGACTTGCTCAATTGATCAGCGCAGTTATACGACCTCATGATCCCTGCCCATACTGGAATTTATCCGTTGTTCGGATTGTTCGTGACTTTCAGGTTGAGGCCATGCTCAAAAAAAAGAGCTTGAATTTTGCTATAGCGATTGGCTTCCAAAAACTCTCTAATTTTTGTCATGTGAGGCTCACGGTAATCTCTGGCAAAAATCCTCACCCAGGCCTCCATAACAAAACCAACCTGTTTGATCGGAAGAAGCTTCTCCTCCCTCAAAAGTTGAAGGCGATTGAGCCTCCCGAAGAAGTCTCCGAAGCAATCCCTGATAGCTGTATGTTTTGGATTACTTGATAAAGCTCCCGAGCTATCGACGGTGAACGCTACGGCAATATCGCCCCAACTCACCTTAGTATATCTGTCCTCAGGCGCTGATTTACTCCAGAGCGGAATTTCGCGTTCTTGATTATTTAACATCATCGTCGCATTGTGAGCGCCTGGTGTATCGAGAAAGCTGTCCAAAAAATTAAAAAGAGCCTCCTTTCTTTTCCACCGTTGCTCGATGTGCCACCTATAGACTGCGATATAAGCAGCTAATACACCTAAAGATGTAACCAACAAAGACAAATGCTCAGTCTTTACGTTTGTTACGAATTCCCAAATTACAGTCAAAACCGTCATCTTACCCCTATTTTACTGCTTAGCTATTTAATGATGATAACAAAGATCTAATACTCTGTGTTGATCTTTTTGAACAAGATCTGAAGCCACTTGGACCGCAACCACCTGAAAGCCTCGGCATCGCTCTCCTAAGCCTACCGCCTCGATACAATCTCAAGTAAAATTCGAGTACAGGCTCACGCACCGCGATATATGCGTATCCGGGTTGCTTGATATACTCGCTTGAGTTGACGAGTGCTAACGTAGCTAAGCTGTTGGTTTGTGTCAGTCTGTAGGAGAATGGTGCCGACTCAACTGTGGGTACCACAATTATTTGCTCAGAATTTAGATTAATCCTGCTCAAAAACCGCAGTTCTAAGTTGACATAAAGTCAATTCCATCAATATGTTAGAGCCCCACATAACGGATAGAGGAACCTGTCGGGTGCGCCACTAAAGCAAAGAAATCATTGATGTTTATTTTTATTCTCGATCTCTAATGGATCGGAAATACGCTAGCGCAGCGTAAGCACAATGATTACCCTCTCCACCCAAGGTTCTTTCCTCAACGCATTCAGTCCCCTAGATGCTTATTTCTACCTGCGCCAAAATAATAACCGACTGATTTAACGTGAACGCTCCGAAATGAAAAAACATACGCGCCAGCTTTATCTCGACAGCAAAAAACTGCTTGGCCTGCTTGCAAAGGCAAATGCGAATACCGGTTTCGATAGTGCGATCCGAAGTGTGTTCGGTAGCGAACTGAGACTCAAGCAACAGGTCGAGATCGGGGGTCGCCATTTCCTCTATGCCGGATCGGCTAAGAACCTTGTGGCTTTCCTTCCTATCCAATGGCGGGATGAGCTCGACAAGATGGGTATTGTCTGGAAGGGTTGCGAAAGATGGTGGGCGGGTTATCCAATGATCCTTCTGGCCGAGATGCGGGTGAGCGAGGACGGCATATCAGGATATCTGCGATTGAATGCCGAGGTCGGCCCGGCTTCTTCGCACGAGGTTCGGAAAGGCATGATCGAGGCGATCAAGACCGCGGCCGTCGCCAGCAATCTTGACCGCATTCAGTTCCAGCCGGACGCAGCCGAAACGGGTAGGCTCTACTCACGCTTTTTGCGCAGGAACGTGATCCCGCTGAACGACATTACCAATTCCGGGGAAATCGAAGCGCAGCTGAAGATGCTCGTCAGCGACTTCGACCCGGAGTTGGAACTGGTCGCGACTGTCCTTGGTAGGCGGTAGACCGGGCGATCGGGCTGCCGGTCGGAATGCTTTTCCACAGCGTACCTCGCCCTTACTGCCCCCGCAGAAATTTGCGGAATATCAAGTTTTGCTTGCAGCTTTTAACCGTCCGTTAACCATTTCCGGTCGAAAACTACAACACAAGTGCACGGCGATCACTTACACCACAAAATTGCTGCGCAGCCTTAGAACCCCAGACCTGGGGTTTCAAAGGTTACGGTCCCGCCATTACGACGGGCACCCTTTGGGTTAACCGTTAACGATGTTCCGATCATTGCTAGCTTACTTCGCCGGACCCGTTTTCGCGTCCGGGGGCTAGCCCTTGCTCTTGGGGCTTTTTAACGTGACCAGCATACTAACCAATACCTCCGCAACAGCGGCACTTCAGACCCTTCGCACGGTCAACAACCAGCTCGATACCGCACAGCAGCAAGTCAGCTCCGGCCTTCGCATCCAGACCGCGTCCGATAACGTGGCGTACTGGTCGATCTCGACCACGATGCGCTCTGACAACAAGGCCAACTCGGCAGTCAATGATGCCATCGGCATTGGATCTGCAAAAATCGACGTCGCGGTGGCGGCGATCGACACGACGATCGATATCGTGAGCGACTTCCGTGCAAAGTTGGTGACGGCGACAGAAACGAGCATCGACAGGTCGAAGGTTCAAAGCGAACTAGATGCACTGAAAGAGCAGCTGGTGGCCACAGCGACATCTGCGAGCTTTAGCGGCGTGAACTGGTTAAACACCAAGTCCGACGACAATCTTGCGGTCCTTTCTTCCCTGCCGGACTACGTGGTCTCCGGTTTCATCCGTTCACCGGATGGGACCGTTCAGGTCGACAAGACGGAGATTGATACCGCTGATGTCAGCGTGTTCAATGTTGGCGGCGGCGGCTCACTGCAGAAGGACATTCGCTCGCTCGGTGGTATCGGAGGCTTCCGCAATGCCGATCCGGCTGGCCAGAACCGCAACGGCTATCAGCAATGGGAGATGACCGGACCGGTGACGTTGGCTGCCGGAGAGAGCATCTCATTTGATATCTCAATTGATGGAACGGCGGCAACGAACGTCTCCATCGACAAGGCGACTGTCGATGCGGCGCTTGGCACCACGGATGGCATCATTTCGGACGATGACGACTATGCCACCGTGATCCGCAAAGCCCTCGCAGATGCAGGCCTCTCAAGCCGCGTCTCGACCTATGGAAGCTCCTATAGTAGCTCCCTCCTCTCCATCGTAAGCACAGAGCAGAGCGGAAACAGCGGGTCGAGCATTCAGGTGACGAACGTAATCAGAAGCCCAGCGGCTACTGCCGGCGGGTTCGAGGATACGCCGTATCAGGATGCCCCGGGCAGCTACGCGCAGACCTCCTTTGCGTTCACCGGTCCCTTCCAGATCTATCGTGATGTTGATTTCACCTTCGACTTGAATTTACCGAACACCGAGGAGCAGGAGTTCGTCGTCACGCGCGATATCGTTGATGCCGCGCTCGGAACGGCTGACGGCATGGTTAATTCCTCAGCGGATCTCGCCTCCATTCTCAATCTGGCAAAAAACAGAGATGGTGGAACGCTCTCGACATCCGGCGTTATCGTTTCTTCTAGTGGAGGAAGTGTCGTCTTCACTATCGACAGCTCCCTCTATCCCGACAAGGGCAATCGCTCCTGGTTTTCGATCGACAACGTCGAAGACAACGTTCGGGGCCCTAATTTCGATATCCTCGATGTCGATATCACCGATCCGGCCAATGATCTCGACAACTACATCAACGGTCTCGACATGATGCTGGAGCGCGTCATCAAGAGTGGTGCGACGCTGGGTGCGGCGGAAAACCGGATCGACATACAGGCACAATTCAATGCGACGCTCATGGACAATATCGAACAAGGCGTCGGTCGCCTCGTTGACGCCGACATGGAAGAGGCATCGGCGATCCTTTCGGCGAAGCAAACGCAGCAACAGCTCGCCGTGCAGTCGCTCCAGATTGCCAACAGCGCACCGGAGACCATCATGCAGTTGTTCAACTGATCGATACCGGTCGCGTGAGGTGGGGCCGACATGGAGCGGCCTCATCATTTCCTCACAAACTCGCTGAGCTATCTCCGGAAGGCGACGCCGACGCCCTTGCAGACGAACTGCGCATCGAAAACCCGACGGTAGTCGAAGTTTGCGCTGATCGTCTCGGCCGCCACCAGAGTGTCGAAGAATGACCTGTAGCGTTCTTCGGTAATGCAGCCGATGCCGGTTTTTTCCGTCTCGTCGTTATCGACGAGGCCATATTGCCTCATGACATTGAGTGCGTAGGCGAGAAGCTCGTCCGTCATGTCCGGGTTCTCGATCTTAATAAGCTCGTTTGCCGAATGGTTGTCGCCGTAAAGGTAGGTATTCCAGCCTTCAATCGTCGCGTCGATGAAACGTTGGATGACATCGGGCCTGTCAGCAATCAGCGATGGTCGCACGGTGATCGTCTGGGCATAGGGCTTGTAGCCCTGGTCTGCGAGTAGAAACACTTTCGGTAACCATCCCGCCTGCAGCTGCACCGAGTACGGCTCAGACGTCAAAAGGCCCTGTTGCGCGGAATGAGTATTGGTGAGGAAGGGCGTGAGACTGCCATTGTATGGCCGGTACTGTTCCTCGGAAAAACCCTGGAATGACGCGAGCATCCACGCGAAATAGCTCTCGTAGCCGCCTGCACTCATGAATATGTCGGCAAGCCGTGTCAGGTCCTGGAACGTCTCGACACCTGGATGGGCCATCAGGATCTGTGGCGCTTTCTGATAGATTGCCGCGATATCAACGAGGGGACTGCCATCGACCGTCGCGTTGATCACGTTCTGGGGCGTACCAAGATAGAAATCAATCTTGCCGGACGTCAGCAACGCCTGGTTTGCCGCATTCGGGCCGCCGGGTATGATCTCCACATCGAGCCCATGCTTTGCATAGGTGCCGTCCGCTAGCGCCTGATAAAAGCCGCCATGGTCGGCCTGCGCCAGCCAGTCGGTGCCGAAACGAACCTTGTCGGCTGCGAGAGCCTCCTCGCTGCAACCTGCAAGAATTGCGATGATGGATGCAGTTTTCAATCGAATGTGCATGACGGTTTCCCAACCCAGCTCGGGACATCTACACTTTCGCCAGCATGTCGACCCAGACTGCTGTTTCACAGATGACCTACAAGAAGTTCAACTTCAGGTTCAGGAATTGCAACCATCATCATGCAAAGTCAACCGTCATTGCCGCGCCATTGGCCAAGCGACAATTTGGACATCATTCCAACGGCTTCGATGAGCAGGATCCCAACTGCGGTGACGAGCAGGGCTTCGCCGAACACAAGCCGGATATTGCCCTGCAGTGCGCTCTGGATACGCATGCCAATACCGGAATACTGTCCGCCGCGACCGGTCATCATGTCAGCAATGACGGCGCCGACAAGCGCCAGCCCGACTGCGGTGCGCAACCCGCTGAAGAAGAACGGCAAGGCGAACGGCCATCTCAGATAACAGAATGTCTGCCATCGCGACACGGGATAGATCCGCATCGCATCGAGCAGAACCGATGGCGTACTCTTTAGCCCTTGCAAAGTGCTGACGGTGATCGGGAAGAACGCCACCAGGAAGGCGACGATGACCTGCGTCAGCCCGGGTGGTGCGACCACGACCACGACCGGCGCAAGCACGATAACGGGAGTGACCTGGAGCGTCACCAAGAGCGGCAGAACGAGCGGCTGTAGCAGAAGCCAGCGATGCAGAAGAAGTGCGATGGCGACGCCCGCGACGACGGAAACCAGTAAGGCGATCAGCGTCGTCTGGATTGTTACTCCTAGCGATCGAAACACGCCCTTGCTCTCCAGTAGCGCGATCACCGCATCGGCCGGGGATGGCAGTACACTCAGTGGGATATCGAAGGACGCAGTGATCAACCACCAGATCGCAAGCAGCGAAAGGAAGCCTGTTGGCAGGCTGACCTTCTGTAGAATTGTCGCGGGTGTTTTGTTCGCGTCCATGAACCTGGATTAACGATAGAACGCTAAAATTCGTTGAATTTATTGCAGCATCGAATGTTTGGGGTCCGAAGTGCATCACGGTTTCACGAGTTTCGAAAACTGCCCACCGATTACTGAAGGCGAATTACGCAGCCAATTCTTCGGTCGCTCTTCTTTCAGACGGCTGTATCTCGGAAGTACGATCAACGGCTCCTGAAGTGTAGGCCGCCTTGTCGACACGGACATGGAGGAAGCCTCCGCCAGGCTGTCCGCAATCCAGACGCAGCAGCAACTTGCCGTTCAGGCGTTGCAGATCGCCAATAGCAGCAGCGAGACGATTATGCAGCTCTTCAACTCCTGAACGCACCTGGAGCGCTGGCCGAAGTTCTGTCACGGATCCAGCCCTCCTTTCATTCTCTGGTCGACATCGTCATGACCAGGCGTTCGGTGGTTCACCGCGGTTCCGCTGTGGCGCGTATCGAGGCCACCCTGCCCTACACCATTGCCACCATCTGGCCGCTCACGGCACCGGACGCCCTCTTGCCGTGCAAGGCGATGCCTCAGGCTCCACATCCACCAGCATGTCGTCACACTCGAGACAGGTTATGCAGATCCCGCAGCAATCCTGATCGAACTCCTCCACGGATCTTGGTTGTCGACAGCAGTCGCAGATGGGCGAGCCCGGGCCGGCGACCCGGGTGGGAGACAGAATTTCCATGACGTTGCCATCGCGTGCGTGCGCAGAGGTATCTGCCATCGCAACCTCCCTATTTCAGTTGATGATCATAAGATGGGAGCGACTAGCTCAAGAATCCAGAGAGGGCGTACAGACAGGAAGCACCTGAACCATCACGCGTTTGTTGCGTTCCTTCGGTAGATCTGGAGATGACCGCATGAAACGAACACTCATCGCCTTCGCCCTCTCGCTCGCAACCTCGCAGGTGTTTGCCATGGACAGCCTTTCACACCTCGAATGGAAAAAGCGTGTCCTCATCCTTTTCGGTGACAAGGGCGATGCATCGATTGCAAGACAGGTCGGCATCCTGACATCGCAAAAGGCGGAATTGGCGGAGCGCGACATGGTTGTGCTGCAGGTTTCCGGAGATGTCGTGGAAACGATCTATGGTGACGCCGACCGGATCGACGCGCGCAGGCTGCGCGCGGAGGCAAATATTGCGGACGGTGCGTTTCATGTCGTCCTTGTCGGCAAGGATGGCGGCGTGAAGCTGAAAAGCGATACGGTCGTCAGCGACGTCGAGATGTTCGACCTGATCGATCGCATGCCGATGCGCCGCGGCGGAAAAGGCTGAATGACCTCGGACGAGGTTGGGGTATCCGTGGCACGCAACGGCGCTAATTCGTTCAACTTTTCGCGACCATTTCGGAAAACGCGCGCATATCCCCGATCGACATTTGCGTTGCGACGCGTTCACCCTACCTTAGGCGCCTAGGCCATGAATTGAAGGAGACGATGACAGATGAGCGCCGAATTCGGTCCGTACGTGCAGATGGGTAAGCTTGCTCAGGTGATGGCCCACCAGTACCAGAAGGACACCAACCTCGCTTTGGCGCCCCTGCTGTCGCATTACATGGACGAGGTCGAGGTCAACGTGGCGGCCGACAGTTTCAACCACTCCGGTTTCATGAACAATATCCGCGGCCCCCTCAAGGTCACGGCTGACGCAACGACGGACGAGCGGCGCAAGGCGTTCCTGCAGGCCGTCGTTGATGCGCTCCAAGAGCGCATGCAGCGCGTATAGGCCCTGCCGCCGCAGGATTATTCCAAGACTGAACTCACAAGATCTGATGCAACGCGCCTTTTTGCGCACGTGCCGGCGTTGCGCTGTGCACGGCGGGGATGGTCGTGGAAGACGGACGGGTTGCCGTCCGAATACGGTTTCGGCACGGCTGTTAGGCGGACGATCGGCCTTAACAACCGCCCTGATCACCGCGTCAGTTCACGAATCGACATACTTGGACACGCAAAATGAGTTCCCATTTCGCGTTTTTATGGTGCACTAGGTCTCAAAGATATTCGAGGGATCGATTCCGGTCCTTTTTGAGAGAGTTTGCGCCATGGAAAATCCGATCCCCCTGAAACGCATTTCCCAAAATGTCGTCTTTCGCAAAGGTGACGTGTTTGTTCTGTTCGGCGAGCTGTTCGGGCGCGGTTACGCGACCGGGCTGATCGAAGAGGCCAAGCGTGCGGGCATGAAGATCGTCGGCATCACCGTCGGGCGCCGCGACGAGAACAACGCGCTGCGTCCGCTGACCGATGACGAACTGCAGGCTGCGGAAACGCAGCTCGGCGGCAAGATCATCAACGTTCCGCTGATGGCGGGCTTTGATCTCGACTCACCGGCCGGCACGCCGACCCCGACCGATCTTCTGGCCGACATGACGCTCGAAAGCTGGCAGACCGACAAACTGGACTGGGATCACATCGAAGCATGCCGCACAGTCGGCGTGGAGCGCTTCCGGAATTCGCTGACGAAAGTCATGGCGATCCTCGAAGACATGATCCCGGCCGGCAAGAATGTCTTCTTTGCTCATACGATGGCGGGTGGCATCCCCAAGGCGAAGGCGTTTCTCGTCATCGCCAACCGCATCTACAAGGGCCGCGGCGCCCGCCACATGTCCTCGCAGACACTGCTCGACAGCGACATGGGCAAGCTGATCCTTGCAAACTTCGACGAGGTTTCCGCCAATACCTATCACCACCTGATCGAACTCAGCACCGCCATCCGCACGCGGATCGAAGCCGCGGGCAACCAGGTGCGCTACACGGCCTATGGATATCACGGCACCGGCATCCTGATCGGTGACGAATATCGCTGGCAGACCTACACCAACTACACGCAGGGCTATGCCAAGATGCGGCTTGAGGATGTAGCGCGCAAGGCCTGGGCCGATGGCGTCAAGGCGACCGTCTACAACTGCCCGGAAATCCGGACCAACTCGTCCGACGTGTTTGCCGGTATCGAACTGCCTCTCATCCCTCTCCTTCTCGCATTGAAGAAGGAAGGCGGCGGCGCCTGGGCTGAAGAACTGTGGCAGGCCTGCCAGGAGCGCCTGGCAGACGGCTACACGGTTGAAGACACGCTGCAGAAGATCATCGATCTTCAGGCAGACGAAGTCATGCAGCCCTTCTACGATTTCAAGCGTTGGCCGATGCCAAACAGCCAGGGACAGTCCGATCTCACCATCGGCACCTCGGCCGAGATCACGCAGATGCACAAGGATAGCAAGGTTCTGATCAGCGATCTGTTGAGCACGCTGGTCGTTGAGGCAACCGGACAGCTGATCTTTGCGGAAACCTCGAACCCGACCGGTCCTGTCGTGTGGCTCAACCACGACATCGTCGCCCGCAAGCTCAATTCGACCCATGAGTTCGAATGCGGATGCAGGCGTGACCGAAAAGGTCAGAATGCTCGCCTGAAAAAGGCCGCTGCACTCCATCGTGCCCGCCGACCCCGCGTCGGCGGCACCATCGATGCAGAGATACTCCCTGACAGTCGCCCGGCATCGCTCTGCGCCTCAGGCCCTAGTCCGGGTCTTGCCCTGACGGTTGCTCCGGCCTACCAAGCCTTGAACGATCAACCACCCTTGATCCGTCTAAGACGCCGGATGGGTGAGCCATGGAAACCGTGATGGCAGACGAGGACAGGCAGACCACATCCGGCGAAACGATTACTCTTTACGAGGCGATCGGGGGTGATGCGACGGTTCGGGCCCTCGCGGCGCGCTTCTACACCCTGATGGATACGCTGCCGGAAGCTGCCCGCTGCCGGGCCGTTCATCCGCAAAGTCTGACGGGAAGTGAAGCGAAGTTCTATGACTATCTGACCGGCTATCTCGGCGGCCCGCCCGTCTATGTGGAAAAACACGGGCACCCTCGCCTTCGCTCGCGCCATTTCGGGGCTGAGATCGGACCGGTGGAGCGCGACGAATGGTTGCTGTGCTTCCGCCGCGCCATGGACGAGACGATCGCAAGCCCGGCCCTGCGCGACATCATCTGGCCGCCGATCGAGCGGCTGGCTCATCACATGCAAAACAGGGAATAGAGCCTTGGCGAGACTCGATAAACTGCGGCCGTTCATTCTCTTTGCGAGCGGTCTGATGGGCGCCTGCGGCGTAGGCCTTGCGGCTGCCGCAAGTCATGGCGGCGATACGCTTCTGCTCGGCTCTGCCTCGATGATGTGCCTGGCGCACGCGCCGGTGCTGCTCGCTCTTTATCTTGGACATCAGCAGATCCGCACAGCGACGCTGGCCGGTCTCATTCTGGGCCTTGGGACGATCGTGTTTGCGGGTGATCTGGTGGCGCGTCATTATCTCGGAAGCCGACTGTTTCCGTTTGCCGCGCCACTCGGTGGCAATCTTATGATTCTCGGCTGGCTCGCAATCGCGATCGGAGCGTTTTTGCGCGCCGTGGCCCGGCGCTAGAACGTCCGGGTTCGGCTCGAAGGTATCGATCTCGGCACAGCCGTATCCTGCGAGCGGTCCATCGCGAGCCGGTAAAGCTCGGTCACCATGCCGTCGCCGCTCTGCTCGGCGAGCTTGTGCAGGACGGCCATCGCGTCGAGATCCCGCCCCTCGCGATCGAGAATAGGCTGATCAGGATAACCTGTTTTCATCATTGCGATCCTTGATGGTCTGCAGCGCCCGCTCAAGGCTTGACTTCGACCCGTTGCGCAAGGGGATGAAGGTGACGCCGAACTTCTTGCATCCGGTCTTTACCCGCAGACACGCATCGTGGCTGATACAGTCGATCGGGCAGAAAACGCAGTCAACCGAGGGAAGCACCGTATCGATGCGGGAAACCGCCTCGCGCAACCCACCGTCGTGATGGATCAGTTCCGCGCCGTGGCGGGTGGCGATGGCGCGCAGATGGGCCACCTGGCAGTCCCGGCCGCCGACATAGAGAAAGCTGCGGATGTAGACCACTTCCCCGCCGATCCCGGAGGCGCCATTGGCAGCGCTGCGGTTCGAGGATGCCGCAGCATCGGATGCGGCATTGCCGCCACTCGTGTTTTTCCGCTTCTGTTTCTTCGCCATGATGCTCTCCGTATTGGGCCGGAATAATTCGGGGCAAACCCCGTCGTTGGCGCACCATATGAAACTTGAATTTGAGAGTAAAGATTAAAGTCGACTCTTTCACTCATATTAATTTAGGGCACAGCCCGCGTCGTTTTCGACCGACACGAGCGCCGAATGGCAGTTTTTCTGCTCACTTAGCGTATGTTAGCGGACCGTGGTTTTCAGGGGCATCGATAGGCGAGGCCGGCGTGGGCTTACAGCTGGATCAACGAAGCCTCGGGATTCGCAGCAGTTTTAGCGTACCCTATACTGAGCATTTGCTCAGAACCGAGAATAAATTCAAACCCTGGCGTGTACTGTCAGTTTTCGCCCAAGTCCGGACAAATATTCGCCCGCTATTTTAACCAGCGATTAGCGCAATTACGGCAATAGGTTAGGTGGGCGTCCTCGCGCATGCCGAGAATTGGCGGGTTGGGATGTATTGTTGGGCAAGTTGAAGTGGTGTGCACTATGGCAATTCGGGATATGGCTATTTCGAAGAAACTCGGCCTCGTTACCGTCGTAATGGGCCTTTCTTCTCTTATTATTGCAGGCGTTGCGGGAAGCGGGCTCTATGGGCTGCAAAAGGCAATCATTTCAGTCGGCGCGCGTGAAGAAGTCGCTCGTGAAGCGATGGATCTGCGGGTCGACATTATCGCAATTAGCCGCATGACCTATCAACTGGCCGCGGCGCCGGACAAAGCCAAGGATTTCCGAATCGACGCCGAAAAGCGCGCCGGCGAAATGCTGGCACGCCTGCCGAAGATCGAAGCAACCGCGGACGCTGCCGAACAGGACCAGCTGAAGACGGTGAGAGCCGCCCTCGACAGCTATTTCGTCTCGATCCGCAGCATGGTGGACACCGCCGAAAAGAATGCAGCCGACACCGCCGCCATCTCGGCTGCGCTGAAAAAGGCGCTGGATGGCCAGAAGGTCGTCACCGACTCCGTCAAGGTCTACAGCACCTATTCGGGCAAGGAACTGGCTGTGGCCCGCGAAGAAGCCGTTGCGTCCTCGACCACCGCCATGCTGGTTTCGGCGCTGTCGGCCCTCGCCTTCATCATCATCGGCGCCACGATCAGCACGATCGTCGCACGCCGTGGCATCGTTCGCCCCATCCGCGAGCTGACCGAAGCCATGACCCGCCTTGCCAAGGGCGATATGAACATCGATGGCGTCGACGCAAGCCGCGGCGACGAAATCGGCGCGATGGCCCGCGCCGTCGAGGTATTCCATACCAACGCTGTCGCCATGACCGACCTCAAGGCACAGGAAGCAGCCCTTCACGAGCGTTCCAGCGACCTGCAGACGTCGATTTCGAAAGTTGTCGCATCTGCTGTCGCCGGCGATTTTTCCGGCCGCATCCGCAAGGACTACCAGAACGAAGACCTCAACCGCTTTGCATCGGGCGTCAACCAGCTGGTGGAAAGCGTCGACAATGCCGTCACGGAAGTTCGCCGCGTCATCGCAGCGCTTGCCGATGCCGACCTGACCCAGAGCATGAACGGCCAGTTCCAGGGTGCATTTGCCGAGCTTCAGACCAACGTCAACTCGACGATGGACCGGCTGAGCGCCACCATGAGCAACGTGCGCGGCGCAGCCGGCACGATCAACGACAATTCCGCCGAACTGTCTTCGGCGGCAAACGACCTCTCCAAGCGGACCGAGCAGCAGGCTGCAGCGCTTGAAGAAACGGCAGCCGCCCTCGACGAGATCACCACGACGGTGCGTGCCGCCTCTGCCCGCGCCACCGAAGCCCGCGACATGGTCTATGAGACCAAGCAGAGTGCGGCAAAGTCGGGCGAAATTGTTCGCAGCGCCGTCACCGCCATGAGCCGCATTGAAGACAGCTCGACGAAGATCAGCCAGATCATCGGCGTCATCGACGAGATTGCCTTCCAGACCAACCTGTTGGCGCTGAACGCCGGCGTCGAAGCCGCCCGTGCTGGCGAAGCCGGTCGCGGCTTTGCCGTCGTCGCTCAGGAAGTGCGTGAGCTCGCCCAGCGCTCCGCCAATGCGGCAAAGGAAATCAAGACGCTGATCAGCGCCTCGGCTTCCGAAGTCGCAGGCGGCGTTTCGCTGGTGCGCTCGACCGGTACAGCACTTGTCGAGATCGAAAGCCTGGTCAACAAGGTCAACGAACATGTGGAATCCATCGCCACGGCTGCCCGCGAGCAGTCGACGGCGCTGGCCGAGATCAACTCCTCGGTCAACCACATGGACCAGATGACCCAGAAGAACGCCGCGATGGTGGAAGAAACGACCGCTGCAAGCGAGACGCTTGCAGCCGAAAGCCGCCAGCTTCAGGCGCTTCTCTCCAACTTCAAGCTGGAAGGTGGCAGCGATCTCGGCGGCATGGCACGCCGGATGCGCGCGGCCTGATAAAAGCCTGGACAATCAGACCGTAAAATCCCGGGGGCAGCGATGCTCTCGGGATTTTTCAATTCGAATCGGCCATCCGGCGATGGCCCGCAACGCTCAGCAGGGTTTCGGCCCCTGTTCCGGCTTGGTGTCGACCAGCGCACTGCTCACTGCTTCTTCATGATACCAGCAGTGGTCCTGCACCGCGACCGGGTAGGTCCCGACCGGCACCGTGGCGCCGTTCTCAAGACGGATCCGTGGCGTCAATGGAAATTGCAGGATCTGCGCTGTCTCACGATGGATGCCAATAACCATCCTATCGCCTCCTCCTCAATGCGCACTCAAACGCATACCAACCAGAGATATGCACATTTTTTGTGCTTTCTGCACTATTTTACATCATTTGCCTGTTCGGCGCTAGGCACGAATGAAAGCAAACGAGCTCAGGGCGATATAGTTTCGTCGGCGGAACTCAGACGCGAAGCAGAATTCCTTGTTTCAAGACCCCCGGTGGGTGCGCGAAAAATCGATTGATTTTCAAACGGGCTGGGATGATGGCGTTACAGTCGTCACCCGCAGACATGTAAGCCCGGCCAATCATACGACTTTTTTATCGCGATTTTCGGGCAACGACAAAAACTGGCACGGTATGTGCGTTCTATGTCCCATGCCCGGGATGCAGCGCTTTCGCGTCGCAGTCTCTGGATGGCTCAACCATGAACACCACGGCCTGAGAGATAAAATATGACCAAGTTTAAGCTCGAGTACATCTGGCTCGACGGTTACACCCCCGTCCCGAACCTGCGTGGCAAGACGCAGATCAAGGAATTCGACACCTTCCCGACGCTGGAACAGCTGCCGCTGTGGGGCTTCGACGGTTCGTCGACCAATCAGGCCGAAGGCCGTTCGTCCGACTGCGTGCTGAAGCCGGTCGCCATCTACCCGGATCCGGCCCGCACCAACGGTGCGCTGGTCATGTGCGAAGTGATGATGCCTGATGGCGTTACCCCGCACGCGTCCAACAGCCGCGCGACCATCCTCGATGACGAAGATGCATGGTTCGGTTTCGAACAGGAATACTTCTTCTACGAAGACGGCCGTCCGCTCGGCTTCCCGGAAAGCGGCTACCCCGCTCCCCAGGGTCCGTACTACACGGGCGTCGGCTACAAGAACGTCGGTTCGGTTGCCCGCGAAATCGTTGAAGAGCATCTCGACCAGTGCCTCGCAGCCGGCATCAACCACGAAGGCATCAATGCCGAAGTGGCCAAGGGCCAGTGGGAATTCCAGATTTTCGGCAAGGGCTCCAAGCGCGCCGCCGACCAGATCTGGATGGCCCGCTACCTGCTTCTGCGTCTGACGGAACAGTACGGCATCGACATCGAGTTCCATTGCAAGCCGCTCGGCGACACCGACTGGAACGGCTCCGGCATGCACTGCAACTTCTCGACCAAGTACATGCGCGAAGTGGGCGGCAAGGAGTATTTCGAGGCGCTGATGGCGCAGTTCGACAAGAACCTGCAGGACCATATCGACGTCTACGGCCCGGACAACCACCTGCGTCTGACCGGCAAGCACGAAACGGCTCCGTGGAACAAGTTCTCCTACGGCGTTGCCGACCGTGGCGCATCGATCCGCGTGCCGCATTCCTTCGTCAACAACGGCTACAAGGGCTACCTCGAAGACCGCCGTCCGAACAGCCAGGGCGACCCCTACGCGATCGCCTCGCAGGTTCTGAAGACGATCTCGGAAGTGCCGCTCGCAAAGTCCGCTGCCGCTTAAGACACAACGTCCTCCCAAGGACAACGAAGACGCCGGCCTCGCGCCGGCGTTTTTTTGTTTCGGGGGTTCTGCACGTGAGGCTTTCCCGGCACGCTCCCCTGGATCGGTACCTCTCCGCCCTCAGGGCTCAGGGCTCACCCCTATCCGCCCTCATCCCCCTCTCCGCACCCTGAACCCTCTCCAAACCCTAATCCCTGTGCTCGTCACAGGGATCCAGCAGCGTCGCGTCCGCGGCGCGGAAGGGTCTTCTCAGCCCAAGGACTTGGGCTGACTGGATTCCTGTGACGAGCACAGGAATGAGGGAGTGTGGGAGGGCCGCTCGCGAAGACGGCTGCCGCTTGTGATCCCAAGTCGGCTGTCGCTTAGGACGCTGGAGCCATTGCCGCTTGAGGCGCAAAAGCTCTCTCCACCCTCATCCCTGTGCTCGTCACAGGGATCCAGCAGCGTCGCGTCTGCGGCGCGGGAAGGCTCTCCTTAGCCCAAGGACTTGGGCAGCCTGGATTCCTGTGAAAGGCACAGGAATGAGGGAGTGTGTGAGGGACGCCTCGCCAAGACGGCTGCCGCCGGAGATGCAACATCGGCTGCCGCTTGAGACGCAAAGTCCTCCGGGAAGCCCTAGGGCTTCAGCCCCTCCAGAAACAGCCCCTCCAGAAACCGCGCCGCATCCTCGAAACGGTCCTCGTCGTCCCGGTCCTGGCCGAGGACGGCGCGGACCTGGACGTCGAAATCGGCGTAATGTTGCGTGGTGGACCAGATCGAGAAGATCAGGTGATAAGGGTCGCAGGTGCGGATCTTGCCGGCTTTCGACCAGGCGCGGATGACGTCGGCCTTTTCATCGACCAGGTCTTTCAGCGGTCCTTTCAGCTCGTCCTCGATATGCGGCGCGCCCTGCAGGATCTCGTTGGCGAAAAGACGGCTTTCGCGGGGGAAATCGCGCGCCATTTCGAGCTTGCGGCGGATATAGGAGCGGATTTCCGATGCAGGATTGCCCGTGGCGTCGAAAGCCCGGAGCGGCTCCAGCCAGGTGGAGAGCACCCGGTCGATCAGCTGGCGGTGTATCGCTTCCTTGGTGCGGAAATAATAGAGCAGGTTCGGCTTCGACATGCCGGCCGCCTCGGCGATCTGGTCGATCGTCGTGCCGCGGAAACCGCTGACCGAAAACACCTCGAGAGCGGCCTCGAGAATGACCTCTTCCTTCTCCTCCTGGATGCGGGTGCGCCGCTGCGTTTTCGCCGCTCGTGGAATGGCCATCCGTATCCTGTCTTGCAGTCCCAAACGCTGATCCAGATTCGTATCACGAGGCCCATTTTCAGGGCATGTGGCGCGAAAATAGGCGAGTATTTTTCGTCATTTACGGCTTGAGTGGCGGTCGGGACATTGTATGTTTTACCAGTCGGTCAAATTATCGATCACAGACAAAACAAACGCAATGCCGATGTTTCAGATCGTGCAAACGTCGGTCTGGAACGCGGCTCAAGCAGGCATAACGGGTGAGGACAGGATGATGGCGGCAGCACCGGGCGAGAACATGCGTGTGAACGGCGACCGGCTGTGGGACATGCTGGAGGAGATGGCGAAGATCGGCCCCGGTATTGCCGGCGGCAACAACCGCCAGACCCTGACCGACGAGGACGGCGAAGGGCGCCACCTGTTCAAGCGCTGGTGCGAAGACGCCGGCATGAGCGTCGGCACCGACACGATGGGCACGATGTTTGCGACCCGCGCCGGAACCGATCCGGATGCGCTGCCGGTCTATATCGGCTCCCACCTCGATACCCAGCCGACCGGCGGCAAATATGATGGCGTGCTCGGTGTCCTGGCAGGGCTCGAGGTTATCCGCTCGATGAACGATCTCGGGGTGAAGACGAAGCATCCTGTCGTCGTTACCAACTGGGCGAACGAGGAAGGTGCGCGGTTTGCGCCGGCCATGCTCGCCTCCGGTGTGTTTGCCGGTGTTCATTCGCTCGACTACGCCTATAGCCGCAAGGATCCGGACGGCAAGACCTATGGCGACGAGCTGAAGCGGATCGGCTGGCTGGGCGACGAAGAGGTCGGCGCCCGCAAGATGCATGCCTATTTCGAATATCATATCGAGCAGGGCCCGATCCTCGAAGCCGAGCAAAAGCAGATCGGCGTCGTCACCCATTGCCAGGGCCTGTGGTGGCTGGAATTCACGCTGACGGGAAAGGAAGCGCATACCGGCTCCACCCCAATGGACCGGCGCGTCAATGCGGGGCTCGCTTTCGGCCGCATTCTGGAACTGGTGCAGGACGTGGCGATGGCGGAGCAGCCGGGCGCTGTCGCCGGCGTCGGCCAGGCGTTCTTCTCGCCCAATTCCCGCAACGTGCTGCCCGGCAAGGTCGCCTTTACCGTCGACATGCGCACGCCGACGCAGGAAAAGCTCGACCGCATGCGGGAAAAGATCGAGGCGGGCGCAATCGAGATCTGCGAAGCGCTCGGCGTCGGCTGCGCGGTGGAAGCCGTCGGTCATTTCGATCCGGTCATCTTCGATCCGGTTCTGGTCGGGCGCGTGCGCGATGCCGCGGTCAAGCTCGGCTACAGCCACCTGGACATCATCTCCGGCGCCGGCCACGATGCCTGCTGGGCGGCAAGACTGGCACCCTCGACGATGATCTTCTGCCCCTGCGTCGACGGCGTCTCGCACAACGAGGCCGAAGAGATTTCCAAGGACTGGGCGACAGCCGGCTGCGACGTGCTGCTGCATGCGGTGCTGGAAACGGCGGAGATTGTGGCATGAGCCGATCCGAGCTACACTCGAAGCCGGCAGCAAAAGCGGAGCCAGCCGCATGTCAACGGCACCGGAAAACCCTGATTTCGAGCCTCTGCGCGCCGTCAGCGCGACGCGGAAATGTGGGTCTGACAGCGTGCCGGCCGTCACCTGCCGCCCGATCCGGAAAACTCGTCCATAGCGCGGCATCGCGCCATCAGTGACAGGAGGCGATGACATGGGCAGGCCACGCGAAGTCTCTGAGGAAGAACGCGCCGAGCTGATCCGCAAGGGCTACCGGCCGATCGAGGTTTGGGTGCCGGACTTTACCAGCGAGGTCTATCGATTGCGGGCGGCGCTGCAGGCGAAGGCATCGGCAGAGGCGGATCGCAAGGCTGGCATCATCGAATTCACTGACGAAAGTCCTGCTGAAGACTGGGACCGGCCGTGAATTTGAAGCGAGGCGACATGGTCACTGCAGCGTTTCAGGGTGACCTTGGCAAGCCAAGACCCGCTGTCATCGTCCACGCCGACGAGTTCATCGAGGGCCACGTCACGCTTCTCCTATGCCCGCTGACGACGTTTCTCTCTGACTCTCCGGATTTTCGACCGACCCTGACGCCCTCAGCATCGAACGGGCTGCAGGCAATATCCCAGATCATGACCGACAAGATGACCCACCTTAGAAAGGCGTCGATCCGTCAGATCATTGGGCATCTCGGTGACGACGAGATGCAGCGACTTGAGAGTGCGTTGATCAGTATTATCGGCCTGCGGCAATCGGTGCTGCCAATCGCCACAATAAAATAAGGGAGCGAGCCATGACCACCATCATCAAGAACGGCACTGTCGTGACAGCCGACCTCACCTACAAGGCGGATGTGAAGATCGAGGGTGGTCGTATCGTCGAGATCGGGCCGGATCTCCGGGGCGAAGAGGTTCTGGATGCGTCAGGCGCCTACGTGATGCCGGGCGGGATCGATCCGCATGTGCATCTGGAAATGCCGTTCATGGGCACCTATTCGGCCGACGATTTCGATAGCGGCACGCGCGCGGCGCTTTCGGGCGGCACCACGATGGTGGTCGATTTCTGCCTGCCCGAGCCGGGCCAGTCGCTGCTTGATGCGCTGAAGCGCTGGGACAACAAGGCGACCCGCGCGCACTGCGACTATTCCTTCCACATGGCGATCACCTGGTGGGGCGAGCAGGTGTTCGACGAGATGAAGGCGGTGGTGCGCAACCATGGCATCAACACGTTCAAGCACTTCATGGCCTACAAGGGCGCGCTGATGGTCAATGACGACGAGATGTTCGCCTCGTTCTCGCGCTGCGCCGAGCTTGGCGCCCTGCCCCTCGTGCATGCGGAAAACGGCGATATCGTCGCCGCCATGCAGCAGAAGCTGATGGATGCGGGCAATGACGGGCCAGAGGCGCATGCCTATTCGCGCCCCGCTTCCGTCGAGGGCGAGGCGACCAACCGGGCCATCATCATCGCCGATACCGCGGGCGTGCCGCTCTATGTGGTGCACACGTCCTGCGAACAGGCGCATGAGGCGATCAGGCGCGCGCGCCAGTCCGGCATGCGGGTCTATGGCGAACCGCTGATCCAGCATCTGACGCTCGATGAGAGCGAATACGCCCATCCAGACTGGGATCACTCAGCCCGCCGCGTGATGTCGCCGCCGTTCCGCGACAAGCGCCATCAGGATTCGCTTTGGGCGGGCCTGGCGTCCGGTTCGCTGCAGGTGGTGGCGACCGACCACTGCGCCTTCACCACGGAGCAGAAGCGTACCGGGCGCGGCGATTTCCGCAAGATCCCGAACGGCACCGGCGGCCTTGAAGACCGCCTGCCGATGCTGTGGACGCACGGCGTCGAGACAGGCCGCATCACCATGAACGAGTTCGTTGCGGTCACCTCCACCAATATCGCCAAGATCCTCAACATCTACCCGAAGAAGGGCGCGATCCTTGTTGGAGCCGACGCGGATATCGTGGTGCTCGACCCGAAGGCCTCAAAGACGATCTCCGCCGCAACCCAGCAATCGGCGATCGATTACAACGTTTTCGAAGGCAAGCATGTGACCGGGCTGCCGCGCTTCACGCTGTCGCGCGGCAACGTCGCCTATGCCAATGGCGAGATCCGCACCAAGCCGGGCGACGGCAAGTTCGTGTCGCGGCCGCCCTTCCCGGCAGTCAGCAGGGCGCTGTCAGCCTGGAAGGAGATCACCGCGCCGCGCAAGGTGGAACGCGCTGGCATCCCGGCATCAGGCGTATGAGCGGCTTGATGACAGCGATACCCCATGGAGCGCAGGCGGGTGGCTCAGTCCACCAGCGCGTCCAGTTCCGGCAGCAGGACCACGCTTTCCTGCTCGTTGGGATCCGTGCGCGCGATGATCGCGGTGCAGGGCGTGCCCGACCGGTTGGCCGGCAGATGCGGAACGCCGGCCGGGATGTACATCAGCTCGCCCGCATGCAGCACGACGTGGTTCTCCAGCCGGTCGCCATACCAGGTGTCGGCGGAGCCGGAGAGCATGTAGATCGCGGTCTCGTGGGTCTCGTGCAGATGCGCCTTGGCTTTTGCCCCCGGCGGAATGGTCAGAAGATGCATGCAGATGCCCTTGGAGCCGACCGTTTCGGCCGAAATGCCCTGCACATAGGTGAGGCCCTGCTTGCCGTCATAGGCAGCGTCGGGCCTGACGATACGGCAGGTCGGTCTTGATGACGTGTCCATTGAAATTCCCCCTCTCCAGCGGAGCCGCGGCCGCCTTCATGGCGCCGACGGCCGGATGTGCAGCTCCATGATACCAGAAAACCCGGCCCTTCAAACGATCAGCCACGCTTACGACGGAGCGCGCCCATGACCTACTCCGTCGTTTCCGCGAGAAATCTCGGCCTCACCTTCGAGACCGGCGACGGGCCGGTTCATGCGCTGTCTGATGTCGATCTCGACGTGAAGAAGGGCGACTTCGTCTCCTTCATCGGCCCCTCCGGCTGCGGCAAGACAACGTTTCTGCGGGTGATCGCCGATCTGGAACGGGCAACCTCGGGCGAAATCCTCGTCAACGGCATGACGCCGGAGGAGGCGCGCAAAAGCCGCTCCTACGGTTACGTGTTTCAGGCGCCTGCCCTTTATCCCTGGCGGACGATTGAGAACAACATAGCCCTTCCGCTCGAAATCATGGGCTACTCGACGGCAGAACGCGCGAGCCGCATCGAGCGGACGCTCGATCTCGTCAATCTCGCGGGCTTCGGCAAGAAATATCCGTGGCAGCTTTCCGGCGGCATGCAGCAGCGCGCCTCAATCGCCCGCGCGCTCGCCTTCGATGCCGATCTCCTTCTGATGGACGAGCCCTTCGGCGCACTGGACGAGATCGTCCGCGACCATCTGAACGAGCAACTCCTGAAACTCTGGGAGCGGACGCAAAAGACCATCTGCTTCGTCACCCACTCGATCCCCGAGGCGGTCTACCTCTCCACCAAGATCGTGGTGATGTCGCCGCGGCCCGGGCGGGTGACCGACGTGATCACCTCGACCCTGCCGAAGGAACGCCCGCTGGATATCCGCGAGACGCCGGAATTCCTGGCGATCGCTCACCGGGTCCGCGAAGGTCTCCGCGCGGGGCACAGCTATGAGGAATAGGGATTTGCACTCTTCTCTCACGCTGAAGGCTCGGTCTCTTCCGGCGGCAAAAGGCGTTCATTGGGAGATCTCCCCATGAACGCTGCCTTCCTGCTCTGGCTGTGCGGCGCCATGGCGACATTTCTTGCGGCGGCAACCGCCTCGCGCGCCTATATCGCCTCCAGCAACATCCTCCTTCTCCTGCTGTCGCTGGTGCTCTACTGCGTCGGCAACCTGATGATGGTGAAGCTGATGCGCGAGGGCGGGCTGGGGCTCGCCATTTCCGTTTCGGCGATCGCGCAGCTGCTTCTCATCAATGTCATCGCCTTTGCGGTCTTCGGCGAGAAGCTGACGCCGCAGCAGCTGGCCGGCGTCGGGCTCGGGGTCGCTGCCATGGTTCTGATGGGGGCGAAGGGCTGATGCACAAGGAAACCCTCTTCCGTCACCGCATTCTCCCCGTCGCAACCGTCGTCCTTGTCATCGTCGCGATCTGGTATGTCGGCGCGTATTTTATGAACGCGCCATTCCAGCGCGATCTCGACCGGCGCGCCAGTGTGACCTCGACGCCGATGGAATTCCTCGGCAAGACGATGTCGCAGCCGAAGCCGATCCTGCCGGCGCCGCACCAGGTGGCGTCGAATGTTTTCGAGAACACGTTTCTGCGCAAGCTCAACTCCAACCGCAGCCTCGTCTATCACGCCTGGGTCACCCTTTCCTCGACGCTTGCGGGCTTCGGGTTCGGCACGCTTCTCGGCATCCTGATCGCGGTCGGCATCGTCCACGTGCGCGCGCTCGACCGCAGCCTAATGCCGTGGATCATCGCGTCGCAGACCGTGCCGATCCTTGCCGTCGCGCCGATGGTGATCGTCACGCTCGGCGCGATCGGGATTTCCGGTCTGGTGCCCAAGGCAGTGATCTCCACCTACCTCTCGTTCTTCCCCGTCGCAGTCGGTATGGTGAAGGGCCTGCGCTCGCCGGAACTGATCCAGCTCGATCTGATGCGCACCTATCATGCCAGCGCCGCACAGACCTTCTGGAAGCTGCGTGTCCCGGCCTCGGTGCCGTTCCTGTTTACCTCGATGAAGGTGGCGATTGCTGCAAGTCTCGTCGGCGCGATCGTCGGTGAGCTGCCGACCGGTGCTGTCGCCGGCATCGGCTCCAAGCTTCTCGCCGGCGCCTATTACAGCCAGACGATCGACATCTGGGCGGCGCTGGTCGCGGGCTCGGTGCTGGCATCGCTTCTGGTGGCGGTGGTCGGGATCGCCGGAAAGATCGTCAACCGCAACATGGGAGGAAAGCCGACATGAGCGCGCTGATGCGAACCTCCCTCCTCACGTCATGGCAGGGCTGGCTGTCCCTGGCGCTGTCGCTCGCCGCACTTGCGACCCTTCCGCTCCTCGATCCCGATGCGGTGGCGCGTTTAGCACCGATGGCACTATTTGCGATCTTCGCTCTGTCGATTGCAGGCGCGGTCGTTTCGTTTCTGCCGCTCCCGCCCCTGTTTCTCGCGGCAGCGATCTTCGTCTTCTGCCACCTCTCGACCGGCATCCTGATTTCAGGCCTTGCCGGAAACGAGGGCAAGGCGGCAATGGCGTTCTTCCTGATGATCGCCGCCAACTGGCTGCTGGCATGGCGCTGCGTCAGTCTCCTGTCGGAGATCCGGACCCGTTCCAGGTTTGCGGATGGGCTTCTGGGTCTTGCGATCCCGGCGATCTTCGGCGCATGGCTGCTGATCCTGTGGGAAGCGCTCACCCGCGGCTTCGGCGTGCCCTTCATCCTCCTGCCGCCGCCCTCCTCGATCGGGCTGCGGATTGCCGCCGCGCTGTCCATCCTTTGGGCGGACGTGCAGCAGACGATCTTCAAGGCGGTGCTGGCGGGCTACATCCTCGGCTGCAGCGCGGGCTTCGTGGTGGCGATCCTTGCCGATCGCTTCGCCTTCCTGCGCGCGGGACTGATGCCGATCGGCAATCTGATGTCGGCGCTCCCGATCATCGGCGTCGCGCCGGTCATGGTCATGTGGTTCGGTTTCGATTGGCAGTCGAAGGCGGCCGTCGTCACGATCATGACCTTCTTCCCGATGCTGGTGAACACGGTGGCCGGGCTTTCCGCCTCCGGATCGATGGAGCGTGACCTGATGCGCTCCTATGCGTCGGATTACCGGCAGACGCTGATGAAGCTCAGGCTTCCGGCCGCCATGCCGTTCATCTTCAACGCGCTGAAGATCAACTCCACCCTGGCGCTGATCGGCGCCATCGTTGCGGAATTCTTCGGCACGCCGATCGTCGGCATGGGCTTTCGCATCTCCACCGAGATCGGGCGCATGAATGTCGACATGGTCTGGGCCGAAATCGCGGTTGCGGCGCTCGCCGGATCGCTCTTTTATGGCGTCGTCGCCCTTGCCGAGAGAGCAACGACATTCTGGCATCCGTCTAACCGTGGGGGTTAGTCGCTGACGATCCGCATCCCGAAAACGGGGGCGGCAACAAAAGAGGGAAACGACAATGAAAAAGATGATCATGGCACTGATGGCGGGAGCGTTCTCGCTCGCTGCATCCAATGCATTCGCCGCCGACAAGCTGACGCTGCAGCTGAAATGGGTCGCCCAGGGCCAGTTCGGCGGTTATTTCGTGGCCAAGGACAAGGGCTTCTACGAGGAGGAAGGCCTTGACGTGACGATCAAGCCGGGTGGTCCCGATATCGCTCCGGAACAGGTGATCGCCGGCGGCGGCGCCGACGTGATCGTCGACTGGATGGGCGGCGCGCTGGTTGCCCGCGAAAAGGGCGTACCGCTGACCAACATCGCCCAGCCTTTCGCCAAGTCCGGTCTCGAGCTGATTTGCCCGAAGGACGGCCCGGTCAAGACGGAAGCCGATTTCAAGGGCAAGACGCTCGGCGTCTGGTTCTTCGGCAACGAGTATCCGTTCTTTGCCTGGATGAACAAGATCGGCTTGAAGACCGAGGGCGGTACGGATGGCGTGACGGTTCTGAAGCAGAGCTTCGACGTCCAGCCGCTGATCCAGAAGCAGGCGGACTGCATCTCCGTCATGACCTATAACGAATACTGGCAGGCGATCGACGCCGGCTTCAAGGCCGAAGATCTGGTCGTCTTCAACTATACCAAGCTCGGCAACGACCTTCTGGAAGACGGGCTCTACGCTCTCGACACAAAGCTGGCCGATCCAAAGTTCAAGGAGAACATGGTCAAGTTCGTGCGCGCTTCGATGAAGGGCTGGAAATACGCGATCGAGAACCCGGAAGAAGCCGCAGAGATCGTCATGGACAATGGCGGCCAGGACGAGAACCACCAGAAGCGCATGATGGGCGAAGTGGCAAAGCTGATCGGCGACGGCAAGCTGGACATGGCGACCTACGAGCGCACGGTAAAGGCGCTGCTCGACCAGAAGATCATCACCAAGCAGCCGGATGGTGGCTACACGACCGATGTAACGACCGCCGCTCTTAAATAAGCAGGGCCTGATCGAGCCGATCTAACCTGCCGAAAACAGTATATGCCCGGCGCGCTGCCGGGCATATTTTATGGGGCGGTAACCATCACTGATCTTGGTCTTGGCATTTCCGCGAGCAGATTGATTTGCGGCGACGGAAGCCGTAAAAACACGGGACATGAATTTGTCGGGTGACGGACTTGTGGCGGCTTTGGGTCGTCACCACCTCATCAGGAACTGCGCAGGGAGGGGCGCGGATCCCGGACAGCGAAATAAAGACCCTCTGGTGCATCGGAAGTCGTCGCATGTTTCGCATTTCGTCAAAGCTCGCGTTGTTGGCGGCGTCCCTCGCCCCTGCCCTGATCACGCTCCTCGCCTTTCCGGCATTGGCGCAGCAAGCACAGCCGACCGCACCGCAGAAGAACCTTCCGTCGATCATCGTGACCGAGGCCAAAACCCGCCCGATGACCGATCGGGTCATCGCGACCGGTACGATCCGCCCGATCGAGGAAATCTACATCCAGCCTCTGGTCGACGGTCTCTCTATCCGCAGCGTCGATGCCGATGTCGGCGACGAGGTGAAGCAGGACGCGGTTCTCGCAACCCTCAACGACGACTCGCTCATTCTGCAAAAAAGCCAGCTTGAGGCAAACAGGGCCAAGGCCGAGGCCGGCGTCGCGCAATACAAGGCGCAGGTGATCGAGGCCGAAGCCAATCTGGCCGACGCCATCCGCCAGCGCGACCGCACCAGAAAACTCGGACAAAACGGCACCAGCAGCCAGAGCCAGGTCGAACAGACGCAGGCCCAGGTTGAAGTCGCCGAAGCACGGCTGAACGCGGCGAAACAGGCCGTTTCCGTCGGTGAGGCCGACGTCAAGGTCGTCGATGCGCAGATCAAGGACGTCGACCTCAACCTTGCCCGCACCGGCGTCAAAAGCCCGGTTGATGGCGTCGTCACGGCCAAGAATGCGCGGATCGGCGCGATTGCCGCCGGCGCCGGCGAACCGCTCTTCACCATCATCAAGGACGGCGCGATCGAACTCGTGGCCGATCTTTCGGAAACAGACATCCAGAAGGTGAAGCTCGGCCAGAAGGCGATCATCACCATTGCCGGCGGCACACGCAAGATCGAAGGCAAGGTGCGGATCGTTTCGCCCTCCGTCGATGCGACCACCCGCCTCGGCGCCGTGCATATCGTCGTCGATGACGAGAGTGGTGCCCGATCGGGCATGTATGGCAGTGCGGAGATCGTCATCACCGAAACGACGGCGCTGGCCCTGCCGCTCTCGGCCGTGACCACCGCGCCTTCGGGCTCGGTCACCCGCAAGGTGGAAGGCGACACCGTCAAGCAGGTCAAGATAGAAACCGGCATTCAGGACGGCGGCTTCATCCAGATCGTCAGTGGCATTGCCGAGGGCGACCGGGTCGTCGCCAAGGCCGGCGCCTTTGTGCGCGACGGCGACAAGATCAACCCGGTCCTGCCGGGCTCAAAGGCTGGCGCCGACAAGGCCGAAGCTGACCGGGCCCCGCCCGCCGCCGTTTCGAATTGAGGACGCGAAGATGAACTTCTCCGCCTGGTCCATCCGCAACCCGATCGCGCCGCTTCTCGGCTTTGCCCTGTTGCTGTACGTCGGCATCCAGTCCTTCTATGCGCTGCCGATCACCCGCTTCCCGAATATCGACGTGCCCGTCGTCTCCGTCACCGTCGTCCAGTCCGGCGCATCGCCTGCCGAACTGGAAGTACAGGTGACCAAGGAGATCGAGGATGCCGTCGCCTCGATCAGCGGCATCGACGAAGTCCAGTCCACCATCACCGATGGCCAGTCGCAGACGGTCGTCGTCTTCCGCATCGAAAAGCCCACGCCCGAAGCGGTGCAGGATACCAAGGACGCGATCGACAAGATCCGCGGCGACCTGCCGGCCGGCATCGAGGAACCGATCGTCACCAAGGTCGATGTCGAAGGACAGGCAATCCAGACATTCGCCGTCTCATCGCCCAACATGACGCTCGAGGAACTCTCCTGGTTCGTCGACGACACAGTGACGCGGGCGCTTGAAGGCCAGGCCGGTATCGGTCGAATCGACCGTTACGGCGGCTCGGATCGCGAAGTGCGCGTGTCGCTCAATCCCGCCAAGCTCGATGCCTATGGCATCACGGCAGCCGACGTGAACCAGCAGATCCGCGGCACCAACGTCAACCTCGGCTCCGGCCGCGGCCAGGTGGCCGGCAACGAACAGACGATCCGCACGCTCGGCGATGCGCGCGATGTCGCGCAACTGGCCGAGACGTCGATCAGCCTCTCCAACAACCGTTTCGTGCGGCTGTCGGAACTCGGCACCGTCACCGATACCTATGAGGAGCAGAAATCCTTCTCGCGCTTCAACGGCACGCCGGCCGTCACCTTCGCCGTCTTCCGCGCTAAGGGTGCAAGCGAAGTCTCGGTCGCCGAAACCGTGGCGGAAAGCCTCGACGGCGTGCGCAAGGCGCATCCCGACGTTGCGATCGCCATGGTCGACGATTCCGTCTATTTCACCTACGGCAATTACGAAGCGGCCCTTCACACGCTGGTGGAGGGCTCGATCCTTGCCATCATCGTCGTCATGCTGTTCCTGCGCAACTGGCGCGCTACGCTGATTGCGGCCGTCGCCCTGCCGCTGTCGGCAATCCCCACCTTCTGGGTCATGGACCTGATGGGCTTCTCGCTCAACCTTGTCTCGTTCCTGGCGCTGACGCTTGCGACCGGTATTCTGGTGGATGACGCGATCGTCGAGATCGAAAACATCGCCCGCCATATCAAGATGGGCAAGACGCCATACAAGGCCGCACTCGAGGCGGCCGACGAAATCGGGCTCGCCGTCATCGCGACCAGCTTCACCATCATCGCCGTGTTCGTGCCCGTTTCCTTCATGCCGGGCGTTCCCGGACAGTATTTCATCCAGTTCGGCCTTACCGTCGCCTTCTCGGTCTTCTTCTCGCTGGCGGTCGCGCGCCTGATCACGCCGCTGATGGCGGCCTATCTGATGCGCGCCGAAGACGGGATGGAAGACCATCACGACAATGACGGCTGGATTATGCGCGCCTATACGCGCCTCGTCACCGGCACGACCCGCAAATGGTACTGGCGCTATGCGACGCTTCTCGGCGCCATCGCCTTCCTCGCCGGCTCGCTCATGCTGCTGAGCAAGGTGCCCGGCAGCTTCCTGCCACCCGACGATTCCTCGCGCGTCGTTCTCTCCGTCGAGCTGCCGCCCAATGCGACACTGGAAGAGACCGCCGAGACGTCTGAAAAGATCGACCGCGCGGTTCGCGATATCGACGGCGTCGAAAGCGTCTTCGTGCTCGGTGGCGCATCGCCCAAGGGCGATCTCGAACTGCGTCGTTCGACCGTTCGTGTCATCCTCGAAAACATCGACCATTCGCTGATCAAGACGCTGGTCAACAAGGGGCTGGGCAGCCTGCCGCTGATCGGCTCTTCTTTGCCGAAAATGGAAGAACATGGCCGTACCCGTCCGCAATGGGACGTGGAAAAGGACATTTTTGCCGCAATCCGCGACATCCCGGACGTGCGTATCTCGAAGGTCAACGACCGTGCCGAGCGCGAACTAGCGTTCAACTTCCTCTCCGACAACGAGGCGGACCTGAACGATGCGATCGGGCTCCTGGAATCGCGCCTGCGCGCTTCGCCGATCCTTGCCAATGTTTCCTCCGACGGCGCCCTGCCCCGGCCGGAACTGCAGATCCGTCCGCGCATGGCGGAAGCCGCGCGCCTCGGCATTACGCCGCAGCAGATTTCCGAGACCGTGCGCGTCGCGACCATCGGCGATATCGACGCCAATCTCGCCAAGATCAACCTGGATGACCGGCAGATCCCGATCCGTGTCCAGACCTCACTCGATGTGCGGCGTGATCTAGCAGCGATCAAGGCGTTGAAGCTGAGGACCGCAAGCGGTGCCACGGTGCCACTCACCAGTGTTGCCGACGTGGATTATTCGGAAGGCCCGAGCTCGATCACGCGCAACGACCGCAACCGCGTCGTGGCGATCGGCTCGGATGTGCCCTTCGGCACGGCACTCGACACGTCGTCGGCCGAGTTCAAACGCATCGTCGACGAAACCAACCTTCCGCCATCCGTTCGGCTGGCCGAAAGCGGCGACGCCAAGGTGCAGGCGGAAATGACCCAGAGCTTCGGCAATGCCATGCTGATGGGCCTGCTTCTGGTTCTGGTCGTGCTGATCCTGCTGTTCAAGGACGTCATCCAGCCGCTGACCATCCTGTTCTCGCTGCCGCTTGCGATCGGCGGCGTGGCGGTGGCGCTGATCGTCACCCAGAACGCGCTGTCGATGCCGGTTCTGATCGGTATCCTGATGCTGATGGGGATTGTCACGAAGAACGCCATCCTGCTCGTGGATTTCGCCATCGAGATGAAACGCCACGGACTGGAGCGTGTTCACGCGATGGTCGAAGCCGGCCGCAAGCGCGCCCGCCCGATCATCATGACGTCTATCGCCATGTCGGCCGGCATGTTGCCCTCGGCGATGGGTATCGGCGAAGGCGGATCGTTCCGCGCCCCGATGGCAATCGCCGTGATCGGCGGCATCATCGTTTCCACCGTCCTGTCGCTCCTCGTTGTCCCCGCCTTCTTCCTCATCATGGACGATCTTTCCGGCCTGCTCGGGCGGATCTTCGGTCGCCTGGTCGGCAAGAAAGAAGAGGAGGATTTCGGCCTTTCCAACGAGGAACTGACCCAGGAGAACCGTGACCTCGGCGAGCGGCTTCGCCGGCTGGAACGCGAAAACGGCATCGACCACGATATGCTCAGCGCCTCTGGCGGCGCCAAGGTCCTGCGGCTTCCGCCCATGGCTGCGGAGTAAAAACACCGTTCCGAGCAAGCGATTCCGGGTGGGGCAGGAGACGTCGAAGGGTGCGGAAATGCAAAAGCGCATCCCGATCGCAAAGAATCTTGGACGATTTGATCGACGTCAAAACGCGCTTCGGAGCACGTGTTAATTTAGAATAATTACATTCTAGGAAGCTCCCCGCCAGAAAAGAAGAACGGACATGGGCAACGGCGACATCAAACTCAACAATCGCGACCGCGCGGTTCTCATGAAAACGCCTTTCATGCACGGCCTGACCGGTAACTCGCTGGTCAAGATGCTGTCGGCGATGAGTGTCGAGACAGTGTCCGCCCGTGACCTCATCGTGCGAGAGGGCCAACGTGCCGAAGCGTTTTACTGTGTGCTGAATGGCTATGTCCGCCTCTACCGGCTGAGCCGAGACGGGCGCGATGCGGATATCCGCATTTCCGCACCGGGAGATACGTTCGGCGAGTGCATGCTTTATGCGGACCGGAAGTATCCCTTTTTCGCCCAGGCCGCAGAGACCTGCACGCTGGTGCGTTTCGACCTGCAGACGGTCAAGGATCTGGCTGAAGAGGATCCCGGTATCTCCCGCGCCGTGATGACGACCCTGTCGCGTCATCTGATCAGCACGATGGACTGTGTTGCCAACGACCGGCTGTTCACGGCGCCGCAACGGGTGGCAAACTACATCCTCAGCCGCTGCCCGGTTGACGGTGGACCGGCAGCCATCCGCCTGCCGTTCCAGAAAAGCCTGCTCGCCGGCATGCTGGGACTGGCTCCCGAAGCCCTGTCGCGCGCCTTTTCGTCCCTGCGCAAGACAGGCGTCACGGTTCGCGGCCGCATCATCCAGGTGGTGGACGTACAGGCGCTGCGGGAAATCTGAACCGTCGAAGCAAGTAACCCGGGAGGCCGGCCTGAGCAGGCCGGCCACTCGCGTCAGCATGGCTTGCCTCAACGGATCAGGAAACCGCAGACCTCGTCATTGCGATCTCACAGCCCGCCGTGGGTCTCCAGAAACCGCACCACATGCTCGACGCCCTCGCCGCGCTTGAGGTCGGTAAAGACATGCGGCTTCATCTCGCGCATCCGCGAAGCATCCCTGTCCATCACGTCGATATCGACATCGACATAGGGTGCCAGATCCTTCTTGTTGATGATCAGGAGATCGGAACGGGTGATACCGGGCCCACCCTTGCGCGGGATTTCCTCGCCCTGGCAGGTGGAGATCACGTAGATGGTGATGTCGGCAAGATCAGGCGAAAACGTGGCCGCCAGATTGTCGCCGCCCGATTCGATGAACACGACATCGAGATCCGGAATGCGCTCGTTGAGACCGGCGATCGCCTGAAGATTGATCGTCGCGTCCTCGCGGATCGCCGTATGCGGACATCCGCCCGTCTCGACACCGACGATCCGGTCAGACGACAGCGCCTGCATCCGCACCAGCGCTTCGGCATCCTCTTTCGTGTAGATATCGTTGGTGACGACGGCGACCGAATATTTGTCGCGCATCGCCTTGCAGAGCTTTTCGGTGAGCGCCGTCTTGCCGGAGCCGACCGGCCCGCCGATCCCGACGCGAAGCGGTCCGTTTGCCGATTTCATGCGGATTATCCTTTCGATTGCTGAAGCAGCTTATCCCGGTCGCTAGGACCGGAACAGCCGCGAATGCTGTGTTTCGTGGCGAAGCGACGCGATCTCCGCCTGCACGGCGGCACCGCCGAGATCATCGAGCGTTGCGCCTTGCGCCTTCTCCGCGACATCGCCGACCAGAGATTCAAGACCGGCCAGAATGCCGACGCCGTGGGCCTGACCGCACACACCAAGGCGGATGCCGGCCGAGACCGATTGCGAGACAGCCGCATGCAGATAGGCGGCGATTGCGCTCGTCTTCGGCACGCCATGGGCCGCCGAGATGGCGCCGACCGCGACCGGAAACGGCACCTGTTTCGGCAAAAGCTGCAGCACAGCGTGCGGCCAGGCGATGGCCGCCGTGACGAAGGCCTGCCCGAGCGATAACGTTTCCGCATGACGCTCCGCCGAGCCTGCCAGCGTCAGACCGAGTTCGGACAGGTCCTTCAACGCATCCCGCTGGTCGACAGCCTCGAACGCGCTCGAAAACAGAACCGCATCGTTCCAGAGCGAACCGTGAAGCAGGATGGTTTCGAGCCAGGATGTGAGATCGGAGGCCGATGTCACCATCCGATCCGCCACGGCGCGCTCCAGCCCGCCCGACCAAGCGAAGCCGCCGATCGGGAACGCCGGAGACAGCCACGCCATCAGACGGAGCAAGGCGTGCGTATCGAGCCCCTGCACGACCTCGCCCTGCAATGCCGGGTCTTGCGTCATACCGGTTCAGTCATGGGCATGATGACCGTGACTGCCGTGATCATGGCCGCCATGCGCGTGATAGGCGCCGCGGGCCGGCTGGAAGGGTTCGTCGATATCGGTGACGGTAGCGCCGAGGCCCTGCAGCATGGAGCGGATGACGTGATCGCGCAGGATGAGGATACGGCCCTCCTCGATCTGCGCCGACAGATGGCGGTTGCCCAGATGCCAGGCAAGCTCGATCAGGTGCAGCGGATCGCGCGCCTTGACCTCGAACAGCTTTTCCGGGGCCGCTTGCACTTCCACCGTATCCCCGTTCTCAAGCACCAGCCGGTCACCATGGTGAAACAGCACCGCTTCCTTGAGATCGAGCATCACCATGTCGCCGTTCGACAAATGCAGCAGCTTGCGGCGCAGGTGCCGCAGATCATGCGGCAAGGTGACGACATCCACCGGCGGATCGCTGATTTCACCGGCGGGACGATAGGAATGGATATGCTGCATGAAAGTCTCCTTGAAGGCGGCATAATCACCAAGCGCGATGCTCGGCACAAGGCCTAGTTACGCCCCGGCTGCAAAATCCGTGGCCGGGAAAAGCATGGGCCGTCAATTGAAAATCCGGAGCGACAGCGCCAGCAACTGCGGCAGTGGATTCCACAGCCCCGTGCGCAGTCCCGCGGCCCTCAGCGCCCCTGCTGTCCAGGTGTTGCAGCCGACAAGCGCGTTGAACGATCCATGCGCTTCAAAGAAGCGGTCATAGACGCCGTAGCCTGCGCCGGGGATGGGCACGACCTTGTTATCCACCTCCACAAAACTGGCACGAATGAAGTCGGACATGGCTTGGAATTGATCTGCATCGAGATCGAACGCCTGCACGGCCGGATGCGTGTCGTCTATGCCGCCGGCGACATCGACATGCATGACCGAGGAATCGATGGTCAGCGCGCGGAAGGCCGGCATGGGTTTGAGATCGGCCCAGGTCGGCGTTTCCAGATAGAAGGACCGCCCTCCCCAGCCGATCACCAGCCATTCTGCCGCGGGATCGGCGACGGGAATGCCTGATGCTTCCAGAAACGAATAGGACGCCCGCGTTTCCGCATCGAGCGGGATGACGAGATCCGTATGGATCGGGTTCGAAAGAACCAGAATCCGGCGCGTGTTTTCGGCAGCGTGGGGGCGATCCGGCGCAAACAATGGCCGCGGCACGAATGTGCCAACGGCGACGGCGAGAACGATCAGGATAGCAATGACAGGGATCGCCAGCAGCAACCGCCTTGCAAGCCTCATCATGCGCCGTGTCCGGAAAGGTATTGCATCAGAAGAGGAAGTACCGCTGTGCCATCGGCAGAACCGTTGCCGGCTTGCAGGTCAGGAGCTCTCCATCAGCACGCACTTCGTAGGTCTCCGGATCGACCTCCACATGCGGCGTCAGCGAATTGTGGATCATCGACGCTTTCGAGATGCCGCCACGGGTGTTGCGGACGGCCAAGAGCTTTTTAGCAACCCCCAGTCTGCCGACGATGCCGCCATCGAGCGATGCCTGGGAGACGAAGGTGACGGAGGAATTGGTGCGCAGCTTGCCATAGGCTGCAAACATCGGGCGATAATGCATCGGCTGCGGCGTCGGGATAGACGCGTTGGGATCACCCATCGGTGCTGCCGCAATCGAGCCGCCGAGCAGCACCATTTCCGGCTTCACGCCGAAAAAGGCAGGGCTCCAGAGCACCAGATCGGCGCGCTTGCCGACTTCGACCGAGCCGATTTCATGGCTGATGCCGTGCGCGATCGCGGGGTTGATCGTGTATTTGGCGATATAGCGTTTGACGCGGAAATTGTCGTTGTCGCCGGTTTCGTCGGCCAGATGGCCGCGCTGGCGCTTCATCTTGTCGGCCGTCTGCCAGGTGCGGATGGCAACTTCGCCGACGCGGCCCATCGCCTGGCTGTCCGACGAGATGATCGAGAAGGCGCCGATATCGTGCAGGATGTCTTCCGCAGCGATCGTCTCCTTGCGGATGCGGCTTTCGGCAAAGGCGATGTCTTCCGGGATCGACGGCGACAGGTGGTGGCAGACCATCAGCATATCGAGATGTTCGGCCAGCGTGTTGATCGTGTAGGGCCGCGTCGGATTGGTCGAGGACGGAATGACGTTGGGATTGCCGCAGATCTTGATGATGTCAGGCGCGTGACCGCCGCCGGCCCCTTCCGTGTGGAAGGCATGGATGGTGCGGCCCTTGATAGCACCGATCGTGTCTTCCACGAAGCCGCTTTCGTTGAGCGTATCGGTGTGGATCATCACCTGCACGTCAAAGGCGTCGGCGACTGTCAGGCAGTTGTCGATGGCAGCGGGCGTCGTGCCCCAATCCTCATGCAGCTTCAGCGATGACGCGCCGGCGAGGATCATCTCCTCGAGCGGCGCCGGCAGCGAGGCATTGCCCTTCCCGGCCAGCGCGAGGTTCATCGGAAACGCGTCAAAACTTTCGATCATGCGCTCGATATGCCAGGCGCCGGTGCAGGTCGTTGCAAGCGTACCGTGCGCCGGTCCCGAGCCGCCGCCGAGCATTGTGGTGATGCCGGACATCAGCGCTTCCTCGATCTGCTGCGGGCAGATGAAGTGGATATGTGCATCCATGCCGCCGGCGGTGAGGATCTTGCCTTCGCCGGCAATCGCCTCGGTCGATGGTCCGACGATGATCGTCACGCCCGGTTGCGTATCCGGATTGCCGGCCTTGCCGATCGCATGGATCCGGCCGTCCTTCAGACCTACATCCGCCTTGTAGATGCCCGAGTGATCGACGATCAGCGCATTGGTGATGACAGTATCGACAGCACCCTCGGCCCGCGTTGCCTGGCTCTGCCCCATGCCGTCACGAATGACCTTGCCGCCCCCAAACTTGACCTCCTCGCCATAGACGGTGAAATCCTTCTCGACTTCGATGATGAGTTCGGTATCGGCAAGCCGCACCTTGTCACCGGTGGTCGGGCCGAACATGGAAGCATAGGACGCGCGGGACATTTTGTAGGGCATGGATCAGACTTCCTGAGAAAGCAGAATGAAAGGCATGTTCGTGGCGGCGGCGTGGTCGAGTGTCACGGTCGGTGACGCGCCGGCAGCCGTGTTGAGGTCGGCAATAAAGTAATCCGCAAAGCCGGCAGTTCCCGTCCTGAACGACGCAAGCGCTCTGGCAACCGCATCAGCTTCGCCGATGACGAGACGGTCGGACGAGATAAGTCCTTCGATAAGGCTGGCCAATCGCTCGCGATCGTAACCGGATTTGCGACGAAGTACCCAGACGAGCTCCACCAGCGTGATGGGATTGATGAACCCCTGCCGGCTCGTGGAAAGTCTTTCGTCGAAAAACTGCGCCACCTGTGGCGACCAAAGAGGGTCATCGTCCAGAAAATATCGAGCAAGAATATTGGTATCGAGACCGATCAAGGATCATCCTCCGAGCGACCGGGAGACGTCCGGCGGGCGACCGTCTCTGTGATCGCCTCCTCGATATCCATTGGCGGGCCGTCGTGCTTGCCGAAGATGCCGCGCAGATGCGAAAGATCGCTTTTCTTCGCCTCGACGGTGACCTTGCCCTCGTCATCAACGATGAACTGCACCGAGCCCCCAGGCTTCAGGCCGAGCGCCTGACGCACCTCGACCGGGATCGTTGCTTCGCCATCCGTCGATGTTTTGGCTTCGAACCTGCCCATTATCGTGCTCCGGAGCTATCGATAGCGCCTAGTTTACCGCAAAAATTCCTGCCTAACCAATGTCGCTTCTGGAGCAGCAGAGGCTCAGTTCCCCTCTTCCGTCAGCTCCTTCAGCTCGTCCGTCCGCTTCGCGGTCAGCCCCGCCTGGCAGCCGTAGATCAGCATCGGTTCCATCGATCCGCCGCGGGCCTGGAAGCCGTAGGAGGCGCATTGGGCGTCGCGGTAGGCGACCCAGGCGCGTTGTGCGGCGACGAGCGCCTTCTCCGCACCCGTCGTGGAGGGATCGGCATCCGCATCACGGACCCGCATCAGGTCGCGGGTCTTCTTGTATTGCGTGTTGAGAAGCTTGTCGGCGGCGATGAATTCCTGCTCGGCGCAGTAGGTCAGCTCCATCTGGACCTGGGCGTTGTCGCAGTCCACGTCCGGCCTGTCCTCGCCGGACGCCGGGGCATCGATCAGCAGCACGCAGCCGCAGGCGGCGAGAAGCGCCAGCGATTTCATAGGGCACCCATGATCTTCTGCTGGAACCCGTAGACCTTGCGGGCGCCGGACAGCGGGATCAGCGTGATCGATCGGGTCTGCCCCGGTTCGAAGCGGACGGCAGTGCCGGCCGGGATATCGAGCCGCATGCCACGCGCCTTGTCGCGATCGAACGCAAGTCCGTTATTGGTCTCGAAGAAATGGTAGTGGCTGCCCACCTGCACCGGCCGGTCGCCGGTATTGGAAACCTCGATCGAGATCGTCGGGGCGCCGACATTGAGTTCGATCTCGCCTGCAACGGTAAAGACTTCACCGGGTATCATGGTCCACCTCCTCAGGCGCTCAATGCTAATTTTGGCTGGCAGCCTTCGGCCTTCAGAACACGCACCGTCGAGGCCGGATTGTTGACGAGTGCAGCAGCCGGGCGCACCGGACGACGCACCAGTTCACCATTGCAATTCGGGCAGATACCGGCAAGCACGCTCGTAGCGCAATCGATGCAATAGGTGCATTCGAACGTGCAGATCATCGCCTCGCAGCTGTCGGGCGCGAGATCCTTGTCGCAGCATTCGCAGTTGGGGCGCAGTTCGAGAGCCATCGCGAACTCCTCAGCGGATCGGTTCGTGCACGGTGACGAGCTTGGTTCCGTCCGGGAACGTCGCCTCCACCTGCACGTCGTGGATCATTTCGGGGATGCCGTCCATCACCTGGTCGCGGGTGATGACATGCGCGCCCTCTTCCATCAAAGCGGCCACGGAGCGGCCATCGCGCGCACCTTCCACCACATAGTCGGTGATCAGCGCGATCGCTTCCGGATAGTTGAGCTTGACGCCCCGCTCCAGGCGACGGCGGGCAACGACCGCGGCCATGGAAATCAAGAGCTTGTCTTTTTCGCGTGGGGTGAGGTTCATGGGCTTCCCGCAATCGGCGTCATCAATGACAAATCAGATGTTCCAGACTTTCGGCACTGGCGCGCCGTTACGCAATACGGAAATTGCCGGTACCAGGCTTTTTCTCAGCTCGAACCCTGTCGGTGCCGTGAGACGCGCAACGATCTTGCCGTTGAAGAAACTCGCCCCGCCGGATGTGGGGCCGAGACAGTCGCGCAGCTTCGGAAACAGAGCTTCTGCCAACGGTCCGGAATAGAACAGCGTTGCGAACGCGACCTGGCCGGAAAGGACGGCGGCTGCTTCCGCCAGTCTCGCGATCTCGCCGTCGAAACGCATTTCTTCTGCATGAATGAGCGAGCCTGCGCGCCGGACACGCCAGCGATCGCGGAAGAAGCCGAGATTGACCGCCTCGCCCATCATCTTGCGACCGAGGATGACGGCTTCGACCGCGAGAAATTCGGAGGTTTCGGCGAGATCCACATCGAGCCTTCGCGTCAGCGAGGCGCGGTCGAACAGGATGGTTTCCTGCGGCAGCCAGTGGACGGAAGCGTTTTCGCCGACGGTGATGTGGGTGGAGACGGAGGCGGTGTCTGCGGCCGCCTTGTAGATCTTCTCGTTGGCCTGCGTGGTGACCGAGAGGCGGGTGGAATCGGATGCGGCGACGGACCAATCGATCACGTCGCCGCCCGTCAGTCCCCCTGACGTGTTGATGAGGATCGCCTCCATTTCAGGCGAAAAGGTTTCCGGAAGGCGTATTTTTGCGCAGCCTTCCTGGAAGAACTGGTCAAGCCGTGTGCGTCCGGCGAAAGCCTTGGTTACAAGGCGTCCCGAACCCCTTGCCCGCTGCGGCGGGGTGTCGTCGGCTGTATGCTGCTGCACGTCGTGTCCTGCATGTTGATCTGTGTCGAGCAGTCAGACGCAACAGTCGTGCCAGACTTCGATCCGCCAGAGGATTTCGCAGGCGCGGCCGTGGCAACCATATCCGTCGTGTCGGCCTTCGAGAAGAAATCCCACATGCGGAAAGCCGGATCGACATTGGCGTCGAAGGCAGCCTTGGCCGGCACGACGCTCGAAACCTTGGTGACACCGGCAACGCCATCCTTGGCGGCAGCCATCACCGCTTCCCGGGCTTCTGAAGGCTTCGGCCAGTCATGCGTGCCCTTTTCGAACACGTAGGTGGCGATGCGGGCGCCGTTGGTGCAGGTGCCGTACATCGTGTAGGTCACGCCTTCGACAGTCTTTGCGTTACCGTTGCCCTTGCAGCCGTCGAGATCGGTCCAGCGCTTGATCGCCGTCTTGAAACTGTACTGCCAATAGGCGCTGCCGCCGCCGGCATAGGGGTTCTGCGCATCCTTTTCGCCCGCAAACGCCACGATCGAGATCGGCTTGGCCGGATTGCAGTTGGCGGCATCGGGCCCCCACTTGCCATCGGTCTCGACGGGACGACCGGCGCGCAGCGAATTGACAAAACCGGCTGCGACGAAATCGTCCTGACCGGAGCAGACATAGGCTGACAGCATGCGGCCGCCACCGGAATAACCCGAGGCAAAGATCCGGTTCGGATCGACGCAGAGGTCATCCTTCACCTCTTCGACGGCATCCTCGATAAAGGCGATCTCGTCCTGGCCGCCCTGGGCGCCATTGGGAAGAATAGCCTGGCTCACCTGCACATGCGGAACGTTCCAGCCATAGGTGCCCGGCGCCTTGCCGGACAGGCTGCCTTGCAGCGCCACGGCGATAAACCCGTTCTTTTCGGCAACCTTGTCCCAGGAAGAGCGCTTCAACTGGCCGACCGGATTGGAGTTGCTGCCGTGAAAATCGAACACGACGGGCAGTTTGTCCTTGCCTGTATAGGACGACGGCACGAAGTAGACGGCCTGGCGTTCGATACCGTCGGTCTCGATGGTGACCGGGTGGAGACCCGGCGTCATAGGCTGGCCACAGCCGGCAAAAGCGGCACCTGCGGCCAAGAAAAACGCTCCGGTCGCGGTGGCGCGAAGGGCGGAGCGGGAACGAGAACCAACAATGCGTTCAAAGACCATCAGCGCCTCATCATGGGGTGCGGGGGTTATCTACGATGTTCGGAAGATGCGTTCATCTGCTGTTCATCTAGCATACAGGCCCAGGCTTTGAAACCGCGTTAACGAATAGAAGCCATGCAAACATTGACCCCTAAACAGTTAGGTGTCGCCTTGCTTCTGCCGTATCCAGTGTCTCAGCGGCGCCTTCGTGCACGATCTCGCCACGATCCATAATATAGACATGATCTGCCAGCTCCCGGCAGAAGTCGAGATACTGTTCGACCAGCAGGATTGCCATGCCGGTACTGTCGCGCAGGTAGCGGATGGCCCGGCCGATATCCTTGATGATCGACGGCTGGATGCCTTCGGTCGGCTCGTCCAGCACCAGGATCTTCGGCCGCGTGACCATGGCGCGTCCGATCGCCAGCTGCTGCTGCTGGCCGCCCGACAGATCGCCGCCGCGGCGCCCCAGCATGGATTTCAGCACCGGGAACAGCGCGAAAATGTCATCCGGGATGAACTTGTCCTTGCGCTCCAGCGGTGCGTAACCGCTTTGCAGGTTTTCCTGAACGGTCAGCAGCGGAAAGATCTCGCGCCCCTGCGGCACATAGCCGATGCCGTGCCTGGCGCGGTGATAGGGGGCGAGGCCGTTCAACGTCTCGCCCTGGAAGCTGATTGTCCCCGCTGACACCGGATGCTGCCCGGTGACGGCGCGGAGCAGCGACGACTTGCCGACGCCGTTGCGACCGAGAACGCAGGTGATCTTGCCCATATCGGCTTTGATCGACACGCCGCGCAGGGCCTGGGCTGCACCGTAGTGGAGATTGACGTTTTCGACTGTCAGCATGGTCGGTCTCTTTTCTCTTTGTGTCGGCCGTTGGAGGATCGACAAGCTTGCGGCATCCTTCCACCTCCCCCTTGAGGGGGGAGGTCGCAGCGAAGCTGCGGGTGGGGGTGACCGCCGGGATCCCAAAGATCACTCCACCCCGGCGCTTTGCGCCGACCCTCCCCCTCAAGGGGAGGGTAATCCCTCACCGCCCCAAATAATTCTCGATCACCTTCGGATCATTCGACACGAAATCGATCGACCCTTCGGCCAGCACCGATCCTTCCGCAAGACACGTCACTTTGACGCCGAGATCGCGGATGAAGCCCATGTCGTGTTCGACAACAACGACCGAGCGGGTCTTGGCGATTTCCTTCAGCAGCAATGCGGTCTCGGATGTCTCGGCATCCGTCATGCCGGCGACCGGCTCGTCGACCAGAAGCAGCTTCGGCTCCTGCGCCAGAAGCATGCCGATCTCGAGCCACTGTTTCTGGCCGTGCGAAAGATTGGCGGCATATTCGTTTTTGCGATGCGTCATGCGGATCGTCTCGAGGATCTCCTCGATGCGCGCCTTGTCGTCGGCAGACAGCGTATAGAACAGCGTGCCGAAAACGCTGCGCGACCGGTTGAGCGCCAGTTCGAGATTGTCCCACACGGTGTGGCTTTCGAATACGGTCGGCTTCTGGAATTTGCGGCCGATGCCGAGCTGGGCGATATCGGCCTCGTCCTTCTTGGTGAGGTCGATCGTGTCCTCGAAGATCACCCGGCCGGTGTCGGGACGCGTCTTGCCCGTGATGATGTCCATCATCGTCGTCTTGCCGGCACCGTTCGGGCCAATGATCGCGCGAAGCTCTCCCGGTTCGACCACGAGCGACAGCGAATTGATCGCCTTGAACCCGTCGAAGGAGACGGAGACGTCTTCCAGATAGAGCAGGCTTTTCGTGCGTGTTTCGGCAATCGTGTTCATCGTCTCACTCCGCTGCCTGAACCTGTCGGGCGACCGGGACCGCCCCGGCATCCCTGCCCTTTTCCGCCTCGACCGCCGCCTTCAGCGCCTTGCGGCCATCAAAGCCGTGCTGGATGGTGCCGACGATGCCGCGCGGCAGAAACAGCGTGACGGCAATGAAAAGGCCGCCCAGCGCAAACAGCCAGATCTCCGGGAAGGCGCCGGTGAAATAGCTCTTGCCGGCATTGACGAGGATGGCGCCGATGATCGGGCCGATCAGCGTGCCGCGGCCGCCGACCGCCGTCCAGACGACGACTTCGATCGAGTTGGCAGGCGCGAACTCGCCCGGATTGATGATGCCGACCTGCGGCACGAACAGCGCACCGGCAATGCCGGCGAACATGGCCGAAACGACGAAGGTGAACAGCTTGATATTTTCCACCCGGAAGCCGAGGAAGCGGACCCGGCTTTCCGCATCGCGCACGCCAACCAGCACCTTGCCGAATTTCGAACGGGTGATCGCCGAGGCGACCAGCAGGCAGAGAGCAAGCATGATCGCCGACATCGCAAACAGCGCTGCACGGGTGCCGCCGGCCTGCACGTTGAAGCCGAGGATTTCCTTGAAATCGGTCAGGCCGTTATTGCCGCCGAAACCCATGTCGTTGCGGAAGAAGGCGAGGAGAAGCGCGTAGGTCATCGCCTGGGTGATGATCGACAGGTAGACGCCGTTGACGCGGCTCCGGAAGGCGAACCAGCCGAAGACGAAGGCCAGCAGGCCGGGCACGACCAGAACCATCAGCATCGCAAAGGCGAAGTGATCGAACCCGTACCAGAACCACGGCAGTTCCTTCCAGTTGAGGAAGACCATGAAATCGGGCAGCAGCTGATTGCCGTAGGTGCCGCGCGAGCCGATCTGGCGCATCAGATACATGCCCATCGCATAGCCGCCGAGCGCAAAGAACGCGCCGTGGCCGAGCGAGAGGATGCCGCAATAGCCCCAGACCAGATCCAGCGCCAGCGCCAGAAGCGCGTAGCAGAGATACTTGCCCATCAGCGCCATCGCATAGGTCGGGATGTGGAGCGCGCTGTCGGGCGACGTCAGGAGATTGAGCGCCGGCACCAGAATGGCGACGCCGAGCAGGATGGCGATCGCGACGACGATCTTGCCTTCGAGTGCACGCAGAATGAAGCCGGTAATCATGCTTCGATCGCCCTTCCCTTGAGCGCGAACAGACCGCGCGGACGTTTCTGGATGAAGAGGATGATCAGAACCAGAACCAGGATCTTGCCGAGAACGGCGCCGACCGAGGGTTCGAGGAACTTGTTGAGCACCCCGAGCGAGAGAGCGCCGACCAGCGTGCCCCAGAGATTGCCGACGCCACCGAACACCACGACCATGAAACTGTCGATGATGTAGCTCTGGCCGAGATTGGGCGAGACGTTGTCGATTTGGCTGAGCGCGACGCCCGCGATACCGGCAATGCCGGAGCCGAGCGCGAAGGTCAGCGCATCGACCCATGGCGTGCGGATGCCCATGGAGGATGCCATGCGGCGGTTCTGGGTGACGGCGCGCATGTTGAGGCCGAAGGCGGATTTCTTCATTACCACCAGCAGCGCGAAGAAGATCGACAGCGAGAAGATCACGATCCACATGCGGTTCCAGGTGATCGTCATGCCGCCGAGCGGAAACGAACCGGACATCCAGGACGGATTGCCGACTTCCTTGTTGGTGGGGCCGAAGATGGAGCGGATCGTCTGCTGCAGGATCAGCGACACGCCCCAGGTGGCGAGCAGGGTTTCCAGCGGCCGGCCATAGAGAAAGCGGATGATGCCGCGCTCCACGACGAAGCCAACGGCACCGGTCACGAGAAAGGCGACCGGCAGCGCAATCGTCAGCGACCAGTCGAACAGGCCGGGCGCGTGACTGCGGATCACCTCCTGCACCACATAGGTGGAATAGGCGCCGAGCATGACCATTTCGCCATGCGCCATGTTGATGATGCCCATCACGCCGAAGGTGATGGCAAGCCCGATGGCGGCCAAGAGCAGCACGGAACCGAGCGACACGCCGTACCAGACGTTCTGGGCCAGATCCCACAGCTGCTGCTCGTTCTGGATGGCTTTGATCGCCGCATCGAGATCGCCCTTCAGGCTCGGATCGATCGTTGACGAGACCGAACTGAGGATGCCGAGCGCGCTTCGCCCGCCAAGATTGCCCATGGTCTGGATCGCGGCACGCTTTTCGTCGAGCGAGCGGTCGGAGGAGAGCACCGAGACGGCGCGCGCCTCTTCCATGCGGAACTTGACGTCGCGGTCGGTTTCCTTGGCAATGGCAGCCTCGACCAGATCGAGCGCCTCCGCACTCGGCGACAAAAGGATCGCATCGGCTGCGGCAAGACGGACACCGCGATCCGGGCTCATCAGCGTCAGACCGCCAAGCGCTGCACGAATGGCGCGCCGCAGCGTGTTGTTGACGCGGATCTTGGTAACGGCACCCTTGGCGACCTGGCCAGCGCTCTCCGCCGTCACCGGATCGATCAGATCGAGCTGCGAGCCGGCAGGTTTGGCGACGAACACGGCCTTGTCGGCCTTGCGAAAGTAAAGATCGCCCTCGGCAAACGCCTCGAGCCCCGGCACCACCCGGATATCGCCGCTGGTGGCGATCTTTGCGACGATCGATTCAGCCTGGCCGAAATCGGCATCGGCGAGCTGGTTAAACAGCGGCTTCGGATCAGCCCCTTGCGAAAAGGCCGGTGCTGCAAACGAAAAGATCAGAAAAATCAGCGTGAAAAAACGGATAGGCATGTCTTTGTCCCCCGGATGACCGCAAGGGGCGGAGGGCTCGATCGCCCCTCATCCGCCTGCCGGCACCTTCTCCCCGCGAGCGGGGAGAAGGATGATCGTCACGCCCTCACCGCCCCCCGGTCACGCTCTCGCGTGCCCAAGTCCCCTCGCCCCGCTTGCGGGGAGAGGGTTAGGGTGAGGGGCAACCTTAACTATGGCCGAGACTGGATCAGCTGCCGCCCTTGCCGCCGCACTTGCCGGTTGCAACGTTGAAGTTGCCGCAGGACATCGGCTTGCGCCAATCGGAGATCAGGTTCTTGGAGTCCGGCAGGTAATCCGACCATTCGTCACCGACGACGGCAGGGGTTTCCTGGACGATTTCGAACTGGCCATCGGCCTGGATTTCACCGATCAGCACTGGCTTGGTGATGTGGTGGTTCGGCATGACGGTGGAATAGCCACCCGACAGGTTCGGCACCGAAACGCCGATGATCGAGTCCAGAACCGCGTTCGTATCGGTCGTGCCGGCGGATTCGACGGCCTTAACCCAGGCCTGGAAACCGATATAGGCGGCTTCCATCGGATCGTTGGTCACGCGCTTGTCGTTCTTGGTAAAGGCATGCCATTCCTTGATGAAGGACGCATTGACCTCGGCATCGACGGACTGGAAATAGTTCCAGGCGGCGAGATGGCCGACCAGCGGCTTGGTATCTAGACCGGCGAGCTCTTCTTCGCCGACCGAGAATGCCACGACCGGAATGTCTTCGGCCTTGATGCCCTGGTTGCCGAGTTCCTTGTAGAACGGCACGTTTGCGTCACCGTTGATGGTGGAAACAACGGCGGTCTTCTTGCCGGCAGAGCCGAACTTCTTGATGTCGGAAACGATGGTCTGCCAGTCGGAATGACCGAACGGCGTGTAGTTGACCATGATATCGGCCTCGGCGACGCCCTTCGACATCAGATAGGCCTTGAGGATCTTGTTGGTCGTCTGCGGATAGACATAGTCGGTGCCGGCGAGAACCCAGCGCTGGACGCCTTCTTCCTTGGCGAGATAATCGACCGCCGGAATGGCCTGCTGGTTCGGAGCGGCACCGGTGTAGAAGATGTTGCGCGAGGATTCTTCACCCTCGTACTGGACCGGGTAGAACAGGATCGAGTTCAGCTCTTCGAAGACAGGAAGAACCGACTTGCGCGACGACGAGGTCCAGCAACCGAAGACGGCTGCAACCTTGTCCTGCGAAATCAGCTGGCGGGCCTTTTCGGCAAACAGCGGCCAGTCGGAGGCCGGATCGACGACAACGGCTTCGAGCTTCTTGCCGAGAACGCCGCCCTTCTTGTTCTGCTCTTCCACCATCATCAGCATGGCGTCTTTCAGCGTCGTCTCGGAAATCGCCATCGTACCGGACAGCGAATGCAGAACGCCGATCTTGATCGTATCGTCGGCAGCGTATGCGCCCGAAAGCGCCGTGGCGGACATGGCAGCGGCAAGCAGCGCGCCGGTAAGTTTCACCCTGAATGTCATTGGTCGAACCCCTCTTCTTGTTCGTTCAAGCAACCGGAGATTTAACCGTTGCTTAACCGGACTATCGGCTGCTGCACCGCAAAAACGTATACGTCGAATGACGTATCGGGAGGGGTGAACCGGCCCGTTGGAGGGCAAGTCCTCTCCAGTCTGACAGTTTGCTGACAGCGGCACTCAGTGGCCTGTCAGGGCCCCGATGGCATTCTGCACTCGTCAACCAAATACGAGAGGAAACATGCCATGAAAACGAAACTTGCTCTGACGACCTTCGCCGCCGCACTCGCCCTCACCGCTTCGCTGCCACTGGTCCAGGCAGCCGTTCCCTTTGCCGGCACATCCGCAGCCTTTGCCCGCCAGGGTGCGGACGATGGTCCGAACCATGATGCCAATGACGACAAGGGTGGCAAGCGCGGCGGCAAGAGCCGCGACGACGCTGCAACCCATGACAAGAACGACGACAAGGGCGGAAAGCGCGGCGGAAAGAGCAGCGATGACGCCGCGACCCATGACAAGAACGACGACAAGGGCGGAAAGCGCGGCGGCAAGAGCAGCGATGACTCTGCAAACCACAACAAGAACGACCACAAGGGCGGCACGCGCGGCGGCCACAAATAGGCTTTGTCCGACCACTGTCCGCACCCCCGCCGGATGCCGGCGGGGGTGCGGCCGTTTGCAGCAACATCGCCATCATGGCAGAGTAGTGTTTCGCGGCTCAAAAGCGCTGCCACACAGTCCTATCCGGAGTATCAATGGGCGTGACCCGTCGTATCTGTCTTGCTGCGCTGCTCGCGGCCACACTCGGGTCGGCGATTGTCGCACCCGTTGCGCCCGCATTCGCCAAGGATGGCGACGGCGGCGGCGATGGCAGCGGATCTTCCGGCTCGGGCAATGACGGCGGTGGCGATGATGGCGATAACCACGGCGGCGATGACGATGGCGGTGATGACGACGGCAAGGACGGTGCGGGAAGCCATGACGCATCGGGGGGCGGCTATGGCCCAAACGATTCCGATCGGGCCCGCGATGCGGTTCGCAGCGGTCAGATCATGCCGCTAAAGACGATGCTGAGAAAGATCGACGCGACCAGATATGGTCGCATCATCGACATCCGTCTCAGCCGCTCGCAGTCGCGCGACGTCTACCAACTGAAACTGCGCGACAACGCTGGTGCCATCCGCACCCTGCGGGTCGATGCGAGAAGCGGCTCGCTTCTGGGAGGCGGTTGATATCATGAAGATCCTGCTTGCCGAAGACGACGCCCAGATCGCAGCGCTCGTCGTCGAGAAGCTCAGTCGCGAGGGCTATTTTGTCGAAACGCTGTCGAACGGACCAGCCATTTGGGAACGGGGAGAGACAGGCGACCATGCAGCCATCATCCTCGATCTCGGCCTGCCGGGGATGGACGGGCTTTCAATTCTCAAGCGCTGGCGGGCAAGCGGCGTCGATACGCCCGTCCTCGTACTGACGGCGCGCGGGTCCTGGATGGAACGCGTCGATGGCTTCGACGCGGGCGCCGACGACTACCTGCCGAAACCGTTTCGCAGCGAGGAGCTGCTCGCCCGCCTGAAGGCCCTGCTTCGCCGAACCGGCAAGGTTCAGGCCCGCGTCAAATCGGCCGACCGGTTCACGCTGGACGAGCAGGCCCGCCGTGTGACGTTCGACGGACGCGAGCTGGATCTGAGCCCTCTGGAATACCGTATGATCTCGCTGTTCATCGACCGCCCGGGCGCCGTCCTGACACCGGCGGAGCTTGCAAGCCAGGTTCAGGGCCGCGACGACGACGCCGCCAAGAACGCCGTCGAGGCGATGGTTGCCCGCTTGCGCAAGAAAACTGACAGCGACGCGATCGAGACCCGCCGCGGCTTTGGCTATGTCTTGCCGGAGAAACGCCCGTGATCCGCTCCCTGCGTTTCCGGCTGGCAATCGGCGCCCTGATATCGATCGGTGTGGCCCTGTGGCTCGCCTGGTTCGTGCTCGGTCACCTGTTCGAGGATTATGTCGCCGACCAGTATTCCGCGGAGATGACGGCCGTCTCGGACGCGCTCGGCGCCCGGCTGACCATTCAGCAGAACGGTCTCTCCCTGGCCAGCGAGCCGTCCGATGCACGCTTCCAGATCCCGGCCGGTGGCCTCTACTGGCAGATATCGCCAGCCAACGGGAAACCTCCGCTGCGCTCGCGCTCGCTTTGGGACCAGGAACTTTCGCGGCAGTTGTTTTCTCCCGATCTCTATTGCGGCTTCTACCAGACCGAGGGACCCGATGGTGGCCCGATCCTGATCACGGTCAGGGAGATGTCGATCGGCGAAGGCGATGCCCTGCAGCGCTTCACCCTCTACACCGCCTTCTCCAAGAACGACATGGAAGAAGCGCTCGCCACCTATCACCGGCCCCTGGTCATGATGCTGATCGCCATCGGTGCCCTGCTTTTCCTTGCCGCACTCCTCCAGAGCCTCGTCGGTCTGAGGCCGCTTTCCCGCCTGCGCCAAGATGTAGCCGATATCCGGGCGGGTCGCCTGCCGAGCATCGGTGCGCAGGGGCCAAGCGAAGTCACGCCGCTCGTCAACGAGATCAACCTTCTTCTGTCGGAGCGGGAAAATGCCGTCGAGAGGGCGCGCGCCCGGGCAAGCGATCTTGCACATGGCCTGAAGACGCCTCTGACCGTTCTGTCCCATCTCGTCGAAGATTTGCCGGGCGCCCGTCGCGAAACGGCCCTGCAGCAGATCGAGCTGGTGCGCCAGCGCGCCGACCGGCAGTTGCAGGCCGCACGAATGGGCGTCGAACAGATGGCGACGACATCGCTTCTCGGCATTTCGGGAAAGCTTGTGAGCGTGCTGTCGCCCGTCACAGAAAACCGCGGGATCGACTGGGAGCTCGACATCGATCCGGCGCTCACGGTCCAGGCGGACCCGGCCGATGCGGCCGAAGCGATCGGCAACATTCTCGACAACGCTGTCCGTTTTGCAAGACGGCGCATCGCGCTGACGGCATCGAGGGGCGACGGCGGGATGGTGTTGCTGCGTATCGCGGACGATGGCCCGGGCGTCACGCCGGAGCGTTACGCCTCCATGCTGAAGCGCGGTGTCCGCGGCCAGCAGGAGGAAGACAACGATGGCGCCGGAACAGGCCTTGGCCTGGCGATTTCCGGCGACATCGCAAATGCTTACGGCGGGAAGCTGAGCCTCTCCCGGTCGCATATGGGAGGTCTTGAAGCCGTCCTGTGTCTGCCGGCGACCAAGGAGACCGCGGCATGACGACGGCGCGGATTACTTCTTTTTGGTGTTGCTTTCGGCCGACTTGACCTGCGAACCCAAAGTCGGCGCAGCCGCTGGAGCGGCCTTGTCCTTCTTGGGTTTGCGCGTTTCCTTGTTGCCGCGTACCTGACCCTTGGCCATGACCTATCTCCTCATGTTGATGGTGAAGCATAGCCTCTGATCCGGGTAAAATAGCAAGCGTTATTACACCGGTTTGATAGGGCATTTTCCGACGCTTGATCGCAAACTCACACTCGGACGGGAACAATTCAACGTCTGATGCAATTGCCCCGGATCGATCGAAGCCGTGGAGCATCCCGTGATCAACGACCTCTGGTACAAAAATGCCGTCTTCTATTGCCTCAATGTTGAAACCTTCATGGATTCCAACGGCGACGGCGTCGGTGATTTTCAAGGGGTGCAGCGGCGCCTGGATTACCTCGCCGGCCTTGGGGTAACAGCGATCTGGCTGATGCCGTTCCAGGCCTCGCCCGGCCGCGACGACGGATATGATGTCTCCGACTATTACAACGTCGATCCCCGCTACGGCACGCTCGGCGATTTCGTCGAGTTCACCCACAGTGCCAAGCAACGCGGCATTCGTGTCCTGATCGATCTCGTCGTCAACCACACATCGGACGAACATCCCTGGTTCGAGGAAGCCCGTGCCGACAAGAATTCGCGCTACCGCGACTGGTATGTATGGTCGAAGACGAAACCGGCCAATGCCGATGAAGGCATGGTGTTTCCGGGCATCCAGAAGACGACCTGGACGCGCGACAAAGCTTCCGGCGAGTACTACTTCCACCGCTTCTACGAATTCCAGCCGGATCTCAACACCGCCAACCCGCATGTGCAGGCCGAGATCCTGAAGATCATGGGCTTCTGGCTGCAGCTCGGCGTCTCAGGCTTCCGAATGGATGCAGTGCCCTTCGTGATTGCCGAAAAGGGCGCCGACGTGAAAAAGCCGAAGGAGCAGTTCGACATGCTGCGGTCCTTCCGCGAATTCCTGCAATGGCGCCAGGGTGACAGCATCATTCTGGCCGAAGCGAATGTCGTTCCGAAGGAGAACCTGCAATATTTCGGCGACGACGGCGACCGGATGCAGATGATGTTCAACTTTCACGTCAACCAGTCGCTGTTTTACGCGATGGCCAGCGCAGACGTGAGGCCACTGGCGAAGGCAATGAACGACACCAAGGAACGCCCGGCGACCGGCCAGTGGGGCATTTTCCTGCGCAACCACGACGAACTCGACCTCGGCCGCCTGACCGACAAGCAGCGCCAGACAGTGTTCGACAAAATGGGTCCGGACAAGGACATGCAGCTCTACGACCGCGGCATCCGCCGTCGTCTGGCGCCGATGCTCGGTGGCGATCCGCGCCGCCTGAAGCTTGCCTACAGCCTGATGTATTCCCTGCCCGGCACACCGGTTCTGCGCTACGGCGACGAAATCGGCATGGGCGACGACCTGTCGCTGCCCGAGCGCAACTGCGCCCGCACGCCGATGCAGTGGTCGAACGAGCCTCAGGGCGGCTTCACCAAGAGCGACAAACCGATCCTGCCTGTTATCCACGAGGGACCCTACGGCTTCGACCACGTCAACGTCGCCATCCAGCGTCGCGATCCCGATTCCATGCTCAACTGGACAGAGCGGATGATCCGAATGCGCAAGGAAGCACCGGAGATCGGCTGGGGCACATTCGAATGCCTCGACACCGGCGATGACGGTGTGCTCGCCATGCGCTATGACTGGCGCGACAACGCGCTGGTGATCCTCCACAATTTCCACGACCGGCCGGTGGAGATCACCTTCGACGTGGGCCTCGAGGATGCGGGGCGCAACCTGATCGATATCGCCGACGACTCGGACAGCACAGCGGACGACAACGGCAAGCATCACATCGTGATCGAGCCCTATGGCTATCGCTGGTATCGCGCCGGTGGGCTGGATTATCTGCTGAAGCGAAGCGAGGTGTGAGCGGCGGTAAAACCGCCCTTGCAAAACCCCGCACCAAAGTCGAAACTGCCTAAATATCAGTCTCCCCGATAAAGGCGATCGTTTTTAGGCATGGCAGCACGCCAACGCATCATACCGGTTCGCCGTGAGTACAATCGCTGGGTCGCAAACCAGACGCTGGAAGACTATGCGCTGCGGTTTACCGCAAAGAGCGCTAGGCGGTTTTCGTCGAGCCGGATTTCGCAGACAGCGATCGGTGCGATCTCGTTTCTGGCACTGGAGGCGATCGGCGGGGCGATTACGCTCTCCTACGGCACCACCAATGCCTTTTTCGCCATTCTGGTGGCAGCTCTCGTCATGCTCGTCGTGGGATTGCCGATCAGCCGCTATGCGGTCCGCCACGGGGTCGATATCGATCTCCTCACCCGCGGCGCCTCGTTTGGCTATATCGGCTCCACCATCACCTCGCTGATCTATGCGAGCTTCACCTTCATGCTGTTTGCGATCGAGGCGTCGATCATGACCGGCGCGCTAGATCTCGCCTTCGGCATTCCGCCCTGGATCGGCTATATCATCTCGGCCGCGGTGGTGATCCCGCTGGTCATCTACGGCGTGCAGTTGATCTCGCGCTTCCAGCTTCTGACCCAACCGTTCTGGATCATCCTCAACATTCTGCCCTTTGTCTTCATCGCCTTTATGGACTGGCAGAAATTCGACCTCTGGCGCGCCTTTGCCGGCATCGGCCATTCGAACGGCGAAGTCGGCGGGGCCGCGCCGTTCGATCTGGTGGAGTTCGGGGCAGCGTCGGCCGTCATCCTGGCGCTGATGCCCCAAATCGGCGAGCAGGTCGACTTCCTGCGCTTTCTGCCGCCGGAAGGGCAGCGCAAATGGCGCCACCGGTTCGCCGTGTTTCTGGCCGGACCCGGCTGGGTTCTGGTCGGCGTGCCAAAGCTTCTCGCAGGCTCCTTCCTCGCCGTGCTGACGCTTTCGAGCGCCGTGCCGGTCGAGGACGCGGCCGATCCCGCCCACATGTACCTCGCCGCGTTCGGCTACATGATCCCCAACGAAACCGCGGCGCTGATGCTGATGGCGGCTTTCGTGGTCGTGTCGCAGCTGAAGATCAACGTGATGAACGCCTATGCGGGGTCGCTTGCCTGGTCGAACTTTTTCTCGCGGCTGACCCACAGCCATCCGGGCCGCGTCGTCTGGCTGGTGTTCAACGTCATCATCGCGCTGCTTCTGATGGAACTCGGCATCTACCGGCTGCTCGAGGAAACGCTCGGCATCTTCTCGATCGTCGCGATGAGCTGGCTCTGCACGATCTCGGCAGATCTCTTCATCAACAAGCCGCTCGGTCTGTCGCCGCCCGGCATCGAGTTCAAGCGCGCCCATCTCTATGACGTCAACCCGGTCGGGCTCGGCGCCATGTTCACCGCGACCGGCATCGCACTGACCGCCCATCTCGGCCTGTTCGGCCCGCTGATGGCGTCGCTCGCTACCTATCTGACACTGACGGCCTTCCTGGTGTCGCCGGCGATCGCCTTTGCCACGAAGGGCAAATACTATCTCGCCAGAAAGCCGCGCCAGAGCTGGAAGACGCTCGGTTCGATCACCTGCTCGATCTGCGAACACCCGTTCGAGCACGAGGACATGGCCTGGTGCCCGGCCTATGCGGCGCCGATCTGTTCGCTCTGCTGCTCGCTGGACAGCCGCTGCCACGACATGTGCAAGCCGCATGCGCGGCTGAACGCGCAGATCGGCACCGTCGGCCGCAACTTTCTCACCGAACGCGTCATTGCAAAGCTGACGACCCGGCTTGGCCGCTACGGGATGACGGCTGTGATCTCGATCTCGGCGATTGGCGCCATCCTGTCATTGATCGCCTATCAGGTGGGCGAGGCGGCACCCGCCAATGCCGATGTCATCTACGGCACGATCCTGATCGTCTTCTTCGTCTTTGCCATCATCACCGGCATTTTTTCCTGGTTCTACGTGCTGGCCCATGACAGCCGGATGGTGGCCGAGGAGGAATCCTCGCGGCAGAACACGCTTCTGCTCAAGGAAATCTCGGCACACAAGAAGACCGATGCGGCGCTGCAGGATGCCAAGGAAACCGCAGAAGCTGCCAACCGCGCCAAGAGCCGGTATGTCGTCGGCCTCAGCCACGAGCTGCGCACGCCCCTCAACGCCGTGTTGGGCTATGCCCAGATCCTGGAGCGCGACGACACCATCCCTGCCCCGCGGCAGTCGGCAATCAAGGTCATCAAGCGCAGCGCGGATCATCTTTCCGGCCTGATCGACGGGCTGCTGGACATTTCCAAGATCGAGGCCGGGCGGCTGCAGGTCTATTCCAACGAGATCAACATCCAGGATTTCCTCGACCAGATCGTCGAGATGTTCAGCCTCCAGGCGCAGGCCAAGGGCCTTGCCTTCGAACACGTGCGCGCCCGCACGCTTCCGCAATATGTCCGCACCGACGAAAAGCGGCTTCGCCAGATCCTCGTCAACATCCTTTCCAACGCGGTCAAATTCACCGGAGAGGGAACTGTTCGTTTCGAGATCGCCTATCGCAGTCAGGTGGCCACCTTCACCGTGACCGATACCGGCCGTGGCATTGCGGAGAAGGATCTCGGCCGCATCTACGAGCCGTTCCAGCGCGGCGAGGCGGAAAGCATACGGCCGATGCCGGGACTTGGGCTCGGCCTGACGATCACGCAGCTTCTGACCAACACGCTCGGCGGCGAAATCTCGGTTGCCAGTACGAAGGGTGAAGGCTCCACCTTCAAGGTGCGCCTCATGCTCTCGGCCATCGAGCGGCCGAATACGACGCCGGAGGCCGAGCGCAAGATCGTCTCCTATACCGGGCCGCGCCGAACCATCGTCGTGGTCGACGACAACCAGGATCACCGTGACCTGATGCGCGAGGTGCTGGCGCCGATGGATTTCGTCATCCTGACGGCCGTCGACGGACCGGAATGCCTGACGCTGATCGAGGGTGTGCGGCCGGATCTGTTTCTGGTCGATATCTCCATGCCCGGCATGAGCGGCTGGCAGCTCGTGTCGCGGTTGCGCGAAGAAGGCCAGACGGCCCCCATGATCATGCTTTCGGCCAATATCGGCGACGGCACGACCGCAGATGCCGGTGGCGAAGGGCATGACGATACGCTGTCCAAGCCCGTCAACCTGCGCCGCCTTGCCGACAAGCTCGCCTCGCATCTCTCCCTTAAATGGGTCTACGAGGACGAAGCGCCGGCGCTGACGCTTTCGGCGCTGGTCAAGCAGCCGGTCATCAGCCCCGGGACGGGCCATCTTCAGGATCTGCTGCGGCTCGGTGAAATTGGCTACGTCCGCGGCATCGAAGCCAAGCTCGCGGATCTCGCCACGGACCAATCGCACCGCCCGTTCGCGGAAGAGCTCGGAACCTATGTAAAGGCCTTCGACATGGCCGGTTACATGAAATACCTGGAACGCATGGAGACACAGGAACTGGAAGAACGGGAAAAGAGCGATGGCTGACGCGACGACACCGCGCGATATCGTCCTCTTGGTGGACGACAGTCCCGACACGCTCGGTTTTCTGACCGAGGCGCTGGAGCAATCCGGCTTTTCGGTGCTGATCGCCACGTCGGGTCAGGCAGCCCTCTCAATCGTCGAGCGCATCACGCCCGATCTGATCCTGCTCGACGCCGTGATGCCCGGCATGGACGGGTTCGAGACCTGCCGCAGACTGAAGGCGCATGCGGCAGCGCAGGTGCCCGTGATCTTCATGACGGGCCTGACCGAAACCGAACACGTCGTCAACGCGCTGGACAGCGGCGGCGTCGATTACCTGAGCAAGCCGATCAATATCGACGAGCTGCGGGCGAGAATACGGGTGCATCTTTCCAACGCCCGCTCCGCCCAGAGCGCCCGCGTCGCGCTCGATGCCGCCGGCCGGCATCTGCTTGCGGTCAGAAACGACGGCTCGATCCGCTGGTCGACGCCGCAGGCAACGCGGCTGATGAACGCGGCGACGGAAAGCGACGACGGAATTGCGATCGTCGCAGGCCGCATCGGCGCCTGGATGGCGGAGCGCGATACGGCAGGCTTTGCCCGCAACGCCGCCTTCTCGCTGTCCGAAAACCTGCAGACCAGCCTGCAGTTTGCGTTTCTCGGCGCGATCGGCGCCGACGAATTCCTGTTCCGGCTGTCGGCCGCCGTCATCAAGCGGCCGGACGACGAAATCCTGCGCCAGCATTTTCCGCTGACGCAACGGGAGTCGGAAGTGCTCTTATGGATCGCCAAGGGCAAGGCCAACAAGGATATCGGCGATATCCTCGGTCTGTCCGCCCGCACCGTGAACAAGCATCTCGAACAGATCTACATCAAGCTCGGCGTCGAAAACCGCGCCTCGGCAGCAGTTATGGCCGCCAATGTCCTGCACGCAGGCGATCGTCCCGACTAGACGCAAACGGACCGACCGGGGCCAGACACTTGCAGTCGGCGATGCCAAGGGATAAATCCGCGCGCACGCTTATCGGCTTAGACGAGCCGCACCCGGAACTCCGCAGTGATGACTACAAAATCGCCTTTGACGGCAAAGACGCCCACCGACGCAGACAACTCCCCGACGGCGGACCGGGTGAGGAAACGCGTCGTCCTGCATTTCCCGGGCTTCGAGCCGCTCGACGCCGGCATGCACCATGCCCGTTATGCGCGCGCGGCGGCACAGAGCGCCAAGACATGGAACCTGGATCTCCAGACAGGTGAGCTGCAGCGGACCGCAAAGACGGCGTATTTCGACATCATCTGTCGCGCCCCGAATGCTGATGATGGCGTCACGCAAAGCCGGTTCTACATCTTCGACCACTGCGCGCTGGTCAACAGCCTGAACGGCAAGCCGCTGCCGCGCCGTATCCTCGACGGTTATCGAAGCGCCTTGCGCATCGTCACCCAGGGCGGCATGGCCGGCTATCTCAGGCATGCGTGGCGGTTCGGCCTGTTTTTCCTGTTTCCATTCCTGCTGGTGGCGGTAGCGCTTGGGCTCACCGCCGTGATCGCTGCCCTGCCCGCGCTGCTCGGGCTCAATATGTTGCATCTGTTGTGGAGCATACCGCTTGGTCTTGCGCTGTTCCGCTACGCCCTCCTCCCCTTCATGGCGCGGTTTCACACGCTGCACCTGTTTGCCGACTGGGAGATGGCCGACGCGATGGGCAATCTCGACAGGCCCGATGTCAACGCCTGGCTGGCGAGTTGCATGGAGGGTGTCCGCGAGGCACTGACTGAGGATGCGGACGAATATCTCATCACGTCGCACAGCATGGGATCGGCTGTCGCGACCCACGTGATCGGCATGCTGCTTGCGGAAAGTCCTGATGCGTTCAGGCGGGGCCCCGCTCGGAGCGAACGCAAGGTGAGCTTCGTGACGCTCGGTGGCGCGATCCTGCAATGCTCGCTGCTGCGGCCCGCTACGACATTGCGCGAATGTGTCGGCCGCATTGCCCGATCGCCACAGATCTTCTGGCTGGAGGTTCAGTGCCTCACCGACAGCATTCATTTCTACAAGAGCCGCGTCGTGGCGCTTGCAGGACATGAAGATGCACCCCAGGCGACGCTTGCCTTCATCAGGGTCAAGCGGATGATGGCGCCCAAGCGCTACAACAGGATCAAGCGCGATTTCCTGCGCGTGCACCGTCAATACGTTCTGGGATCGGAAGCAAAGTCGAATTTCGATTTCACACTGATGACCGCCGGCCCTCTTCCCGCGGCGCGCTTTGCCAGTTTCACCCCCGAAAGTTTCTGATGGGATTTTCAGGGTTTGAGCTCGGGAAACTTAGAGCTCGATATCTGAACCCTGCAGGCATCAATGCAAAAAGCCCGGCCAATGGCCGGGCTTCCTGTCGAATGATGGTTCAAGCCTTGAAGGCTCAGCCCTGCGGGAAGTAGCTGTACTTGCCGTCCGGACCCTTCTTCCACTCGTACATGACGTAGCCTGGGAGCTTCGGGTCGCCCTTGGCGTCGAAAGCCATGTCGCCGAGAACGGTCTTGAACGGACCCTTTTCCTTGAGAGCCTTGGCAACGACTTCTGCGTCGTCAGGGCTGCCAGCAAGCTTGATGCCTTCGGCGATGACCTGAACGGCTGCGTAGGAATAGAGCGTGTAGGCTTCAGGGTTGAAGCCGGCAGCCTTGAACTTGGCAACCAGTTCCTTGTTCTCCGGACGCAGTGTCGGATCGGGACCGAACGTGTTCAGCGTGCCTTCGACTGCATCGCCAGCGATCGAGGCCAGTTCGTTGGAGACGATACCGTCACCCGATACGAGCGTTGCCTTGAGGCCAGCATCCTTCGCCTGACGGATGATCAGGCCGGCTTCCGTGTGGAGACCACCCCAGTAGATGATCGAAACGCCGGCTTCCTTCATCTTGGAAATCAGCGCCGAGAAATCCTTGTCGCCGACGTTGACGCCTTCGCGGATGACCTGCTTCTTGCCGGCCGCGTTGTAGGCTTTCATGGTTTCTTCAGCGAGACCCTGGCCGTAAGGTGTCTTGTCGTCGATGATCGCGATTTTTGCATCGGCGAACTTCTCGGCGAGATACTTGCCGGCGACGCCGCCCTGCTGGTCGTCACGGCCGCAGGTGCGGAACGTGTTCCACAGGCCGCGCTCGGTGAAGACAGGGTTGGTTGCTGCAGGGGTGACTTCGAGCATGCCGTTTTCGGCATAGACTTCCTGCGAAGCCGGGATCGAAACGCCCGAGTTGAAGTGACCGACAACATACTTCACGCCATCGGACGCGAACTTGTTGGCAACGGAAATGCCCTGCTTCGGATCGGAAACGTCGTCGCCGAGCGCGATGACCAGCTTTTCGCCGTTGATGCCGCCGGCGGCATTGATATCGGCGATAGCCTGTTCAGCACCCTTCTGCAGCTGCGCGCCGAATGCAGCATTCGGGCCGGTCAGCGGGCCGCCAACGCCGATGATGATATCGGCCCAGGCGTTGCCGCTGAATGCGACCATCGCCGTCAGCGCGACGGCGGAAAGAAGAGACTTCTTCATTGATTTACTCCCAGTTTTTAGGTGAGCGGTTTTTTGGGACCCGGACGCAATACCCACCATCATTGCGCCGGAGAAATGTTCCACCCTCTGGTGTATTCTTATTTGACCCAACCCAATCTGAAGTCAGAAATGAGCGACTGTCAATCTTTCTTCTTCCATGAGAAAGCGGAGACAGGCTGATAGAGCCAGTAGTAGTTCTGAACCATCTGACGGGTGCGGCGAATGCGGAATCCGGAGATGGAAAACGCCATCAGCAGCACCACATCGATGATGTAATGGAACGGGCTGATGAACGGTCCCTGGAACAGCGCGTAGTGCATGAACTGCATCGCGACGGCCAGAAGCAGCGTGTAGGCGATGACATGGCCATAGCCGTTCCAGCCTTCTGCGACCGCCTTGCCGGCGCGCCACGCCGTCCAGAAGCCGAGGACCATGACGAGTGCGCGCAGGAAATAACGCACGCCAGTATCGGTTTCGAAAAACAGGCCCTGCATCTCAGTGTCCCCCGGTCGCCGGAATGATGATCATGGTGCTCAATGCCGGCCCCCCTCGAGATAGGCGGCGCGGACTTCGGGATTTGCGAGCAGTTCCTTGCCGGAGCCGGACATCGTCACCTTGCCATTGACCATCACATACGCGCGATCGGACAGTTTGAGTGCCGCAAACGCGTTCTGCTCGACGAGGAACACGGTGAGCCCCTCTTCCTTGTTCAGCTTCTTGATCGCCTCGAAAATGCCCTTGACGATCAGTGGTGCGAGGCCGAGCGACGGCTCGTCCAGAAGAAGGAGTTTCGGACGCGCCATCAGTGCACGGCCGATCGACAGCATCTGCTGCTCGCCGCCCGACAGCGTGCCGCCGCGTTGGGCCTGGCGTTCCTTGAGGCGCGGAAACAGGGTGAAGATCTTTTCGACGTCCTCTTTGAAATACTTGAGGTTGTCGAGACCGGCGCCCATCTGCAGGTTTTCGTGCACGGTCATGCGCGGAAAGATGCGGCGGCCTTCCGGCGACTGGGCAATACGGCGGCGCGCAATCAGATGCGTCGGCACCTGCGTGATGTCTTCGCCGTCGAAGATGACCTGACCCTTGCGGGCCTGCGGGCTGCCGCAGATCGTCATCATCAGCGTCGACTTGCCGGCACCGTTGGCGCCGATCAGACTGACGATCTCGCCCTTGTTGACTTCGACATTGACGCCGTCGAGGGCCCGGATGTTGCCGTAGTAGGTTTCGACGCCCTGGACTTTCAGAAGGGGTTCACCGGCCATCAGACGGACCCCTCTTCAATAATGCCCTTGTCGAGCTTTTCCTCGATTTCTTCAACTTCATCATCCTCGACGCCGAGATAGGCTGCGATCACCCTCGGGTCGTTCTTCACGTGATCAGGCGTTCCGTCGGAAATCTTCTGGCCGTATTCCAGAACCACGACGTGATCCGAAATCTCCATGACGACGGACATGTCGTGCTCGATCAGGAGCAGCGACGTGCCTTCGTCGCGGATGCCGCGCAACAGCGCGTTGAGCGTCAGCGATTCCTTCGGGTTGAGACCGGCGGCGGGCTCGTCCAGGCACAGAAGCTCTGGCCCGGTGCACATGGCGCGGGCAATTTCCAGCCGGCGCTGGGCACCATAGGAAAGATCGCCGGCCGGGTCGTCGGCGCGGTCTGTCAGATCCGCCTTGTCCAGCCAGTATTCGGCCTTTTCGATCGCGGCCTTGGCAGCGTTCTTGTAGGTCGGCAGACCCAAGAGGCCGAGGATCGTGTAACCCGAAGCCTTCATCAGCACGTTGTGCTGCGCGACCAGCAGGTTTTCGAGAACCGTCAGGCCGGAAAACAGCCGGATGTTCTGGAAGGTACGGGCAACACCCGCGACCTTGTTGATCTCGAAATCGCGAAGGCGTTCCAAAAGGAACTCCCGGCCGTTGCTGCGATGCAGGGTCAGCATGCCCATTGTCGGCTTGTAAAAGCCGGTGATGCAGTTGAACACCGTCGTCTTGCCGGCGCCGTTCGGGCCAATCAGCGCGGTGATTTCGCCGCGCTTGGCTTCGAACGAGAAGTCGTCGATCGCCATCAGGCCACCAAACCGCATCGACAGATGCTCGACCCTCAGGATCGTGTCTTTCGTCATAGTCGTCATATCCGTCGCCATCAGCCGTGGCCTTCCTTGGTGAAGCTGCCGGAGATGGCCTTGCGCTCCTTCAGGAAGGCTGTCGGCTCACGCGAGCCCACGAAGCCACGCGGCTTGAACAGCATGACGATGATCATCGCCAGCCCGAACAGCAGCATGCGGTAGAGTTCCGGGGTGAAGTCGGGGCCGAAGATGATCTTCAGGAACGACATCTCGCGCAGGATTTCGGTGCCGCCGACCATGATGACAGCGGCGATCGCGATACCGGTCAGCGAACCCATGCCGCCGAGAACCACGATGGCCAGGATGACCGCCGATTCCAGGAAGACGAAGCTTTCCGGAGAGACGAAGCCCTGGCGAGTCGCAAAGAACGAGCCTGCAAAACCGCCGAACATCGCGCCCGTGGCGAACGCCGTGAGCTTGGTGGTGACGGTGTTGATGCCGAGCGAACGGCAGGCGATTTCATCTTCGCGCAACGCTTCCCATGCGCGACCGATCGGCATGCGACGCAGGCGAATGGTGACGTAAGCGGTGAGCATGCAGAGCGCGAGGATGATGTAGAACAGGAAGATCTTGTAATAGACCGACGAAGCCGAAAGACCCCAGGCCTTGACGAAGTTGTTCGGGGAGCCCGTATCGAACGACCAGATGCCGAAGAACGACGCCTTGGCAATGCCCGAGATACCGAACGTGCCCTTGGTGACGTCGGTCCAGTTGATCAGAACAAGCCGGATGATTTCCCCGAAGGCGAGCGTCACGATGGCAAGGTAGTCACCCCGCAATCTCAACACCGGGAAGCCGAGGATGACGCCCCAGAGCGCGGCGAGAATGCCGGACATCGGCAGCAGCAGCCAGAATGAGAAGCCGAAATACGATGACAGAAGCGCGTAGGAATAGGCGCCGACCGCATAGAAGGCGACATAGCCAAGATCGAGCAGACCGGCGAGACCGACGACGATGTTGAGGCCCCAGGCGAGCATCACATAGATGAGGATCTGGATGCCGAAGTTGTCGACATATTTCAGCGAGCCCTGCTTGCCGACGATCAGCAGCGACAGGAATGGATAGATGAGCAGGAAGACCAGCGCGAACTTGAGGAAGTGGCGATGGAAGAAGCTTTTCTCATCCGAAATCTCGAGAATGCCGGCTTTTGCCTTGGCAAGTTTACGACGGTCGAGATGGGGCTTGATAAAGGCGACGGTCATGAAGCGACCGACGGCAGCGACTGCCACGAACACTGCAAGCAGGCCCCAGCGGGTGCGCCAGACGAGCTGGTTGTTGATGTCCTGATAGGTCTCGATGCCGACGAACAGGAGGAACATCAGGAAGGCGATGACGCCTGCAAAGATGCCTTCCTTGATCGCCTTGGCCATGACGTTGTTGGGAACGGTTTCCGATACGGTCGCCATGTTACACCTTCTCCACTTCAGGACGACCGAGGATGCCGGTCGGCTTGAAGATCAGCACGAAGGCGAGGATCGCAAAGGTCGCGACATCCTTGTAGGCGATCGAGAAATATGCCGACCACAGGCTCTCGATGAGGCCGATCAGCAACCCGCCGAGAACAGCGCCCGGCAGCGAGCCGATGCCGCCGAGAACGGCTGCGGTAAATGCCTTCACACCCGGAATGAAGCCGTCGTTGAACGAGGCGACACCGTAATACATCAGGTACATGGCACCGGCGACGGCGGCGAGAGCCGCGCCCATGATGAAGGTGATCGAGATCGTCTTGTCGACATCGACGCCGAGCAGAGCCGCCATCTTGCGATCCTGTTCGGTGGCGCGCTGGGCACGGCCGAGCGGCGTCTTGTTGACAATGTACCAGAACGCGAACAGCAGGATCGAGGTGATCACGACGATCAGGATCTGCTTCAGCGACACCGTGATCGCACCGAAATGATAGGTGTCGGTGACCAGCGGCGGGATCGGCTTGTTGCGCGGACCCTGCGTCACCTGGATGAAGTTCGACAGGAAGATCGACATGCCGATCGCGGTGATCAGCGGCGCCAGGCGGAACGAGCCGCGCAGCGGACGGTAGGCGATCCGCTCGATCGTCCAGTTCCACAGGCCTGTCATCAGCATGCCGACGAGCAGCATCAGCAAAAGCAGCAGCGCCACCGGAATGCCGGCGAAGAAGGATGTGGCAAGCAGGAACACGATCAGGGCGGCAAAGCCGCCGAGCATGAAGATGTCACCATGGGCAAAGTTGATCATGCCGATGATGCCGTAAACCATCGTATAGCCGATTGCCACGAGCCCATAGATGGATCCGAGAGTCAGCCCGTTTATGAGCTGCTGGATAAAATATTCCATATATTTTCCCCTGCGGATGCGATCCTTGGCGGCCGCATCTTTCGCTTGAATGTCCCTGATAGGATCTTCAATTTTTTTGATTCCTACCGGTTTCGATCGAAATGTGAAGTGCAAAAGAAAGAGGCAGACATAATTTCAGTGGCTTTTGCAGCACGTGACGCAAATCCGCTTGGCATTGTTGAAAAAACGGCACGATTTCCACACGAATGGCAAAAACTATAGAGAAATAACCTCTGGTCTGCTTCGGTCTTGGCTTATCCGCTTCTTCAGCTTTCGACGGTCAGGACCGCATGCGCGACCCGTTGGCGTCAAAGATCGGATGCGGCTGAAGCCGGGCGATGAGCATCTCGCCGAGCACCTCGATCTGCCACCCCTCCTCCGTTAGGGAGACCTCTTTCGGCACATAGCCCATGGCGACCGACACGCCGGCGGCATGGGCGTATCCACCCGAGGTCACCCAGCCGCAGACCTGGCCGTCAAGCGAGATCGGCTCGTCGCCGAGCACGTCCGCATCTTTTGCATCGACGACGAAGGTGACGAGACGCAGCGCGCCGCCCGCCGCCTTTTCCTCGATCGCCGCGGCCTTTCCGATGAAATCGGCCTCCTTGCCATAGGCGATGAAGCGACCGAGCCCGGCTTCCACGGGACCGTAAAGCGGCCGGTATTCGCGAGACCAGCTGCCGAAGGATTTTTCGACACGCAGCGCATTCAACGCCCGAAGGCCGAACAGGGTGATCCCGAACTCCGCACCGGCCTCCATGATGAGATCGAACAGATAGCGCTGGTATTCCGGCTTCATCCACAGCTCGAAGCCGAGATCACCGGTATAGCTGACACGGCCGAGGATGACCGGGGCCATGCCGAGATCGATCTCGACGATGCCCATGAACGGCAGAGCCTGATCCGACAGGTCGAGATGGGTGAGCTTTTGGAGCACATCGCGTGACCGAGGCCCCGCAATCGACAGGCCGACCAGACCGAGATTGAGACAATCGAACGAAACCGAATCGTCATCCGGCAGATGTGTTTCGAACCATCGCATATGATAGTCTTCGGCAATGCCGGAGCCGATCAGCAGGAACGCATCGTCCCTGAGATTGGCAAGCGTGAAATCGCCGATCAGTTTTCCGGCCTCGTTCAGCATCGGCGACAGCGCCATGCGGCCGACGGCTGGAACCTTGCCCGCGAGAATATGATCGAGCCAGGCATGCGCGCCCTCGCCCCCGATCGAATATTTGGCGAACCCGGATGTCTCCATCAGCCCGACACTATCGCGCACCGCCTTTGTCTCGCGGCCGACATGCTCGAAATCTGTGGAACGGCGCCAGGAAAACGCATCCTCGACGCCTTCAGGCGCAAACCACAGCGGCGTTTCCAGCCCGTAGGACGCGCCGAACACTGCACCCCTCGCTTTCAGCGCGTCGTAGATCGGCGTCGTCAACAGTGGCCGCGCAGCCGGCAGTTCCTCGTTCGGGTAGCGGATCGAGAAGCGGCGGGAATAGTTTTCGCGCACCTTCGCATTGGTATAGGCAAGCGACGCATAGTCGCCGTAACGGGTCACATCCATGGCGAACACGTCGAAGCCGGGATCGCCCTCGACGATCCAGTTGGCAAGCGCCAGCCCGACGCCGCCGCCTTGGCTGAACCCGGCCATGACAGCGCAGGCCGACCAGAAATTCGTCATGCCGCGCACGGGCCCGACAAGCGGGTTGCCGTCTGGCGAAAAGGTGAAGGGCCCGTTGATGATCGTCTTGATGCCGGCATTGTTGAAGGCCGGGAAATGCCGGAAGCCAACCTCCAGCTCGTTCGTAATGCGCTCAAGGTCCTCGCCCAAGAGTTCATGGCCGAACGTCCAGGGCGTCTCGATCGGCGACCAGGGCCGGCAATCCTTTTCATAGGTGCCCATCAGCATGCCGTTGCGTTCCTGGCGAATGTAGATCTCGCCATCGAAATCGACGCAGTGCATCAGCTCGCGGCCGGACGTCTTGTTGAAGTCGATGACCTCGGGCATGTCCTCGGTGATCAGATACATGTGCTCCATGGCGAGAACCGGCAGTTCCAGCCCGACCATGCGCCCCACTTCACGGGCCCAGAGACCGGCCGCATTCACCACATGTTCGCAGCGGATCTCGCCCTTGTCCGTGATCACCCGCCATGTTCCGTCGGGAAGCTGCACCAGATCCTCGACCTTCGTGTGCAGGTAGATCTCGGCGCCGTTCTTCTTGGCCGATTTCGCATAGGCATGGGTTGTGCCGTAGGGGTCGAGATGGCCCTCATGCGGATCGAACACGGCGCCCACAAACTGGGTCGGGTCGAGCAGCGGCATCATCGCATGCGCTTCCTCGACCGAGACGAGCCGTGCCTCACCATTCGCGTATTTGCCCTTGGCGAGCAGCGACTTGAACCAGTCGAACCGCTCCGGCGTCGCCGCCAGCATCAGTCCGGAGGTCATGTGCAGGCCAATGTCCTGACCGGAATAGGCCTCGATCTCCTTGTAGAGCTCGACCGTGTATTTCTGCAGCTTGGCAACGTTCGGATCGCCGTTGATCGTATGCATGCCCCCCGCTGCATGCCAGGTGGAGCCGGAGGTGAGTTCCGAACGCTCGAGCAACACGACATCGCTCCAGCCGAGCTTGGTCAGATGGTAGAGGACCGAACAACCGACGACACCGCCACCGATGACGACAACTCGAGCATGGCTTTTCATGGATCCCGTTCCCCTAACTTGATGCCTGTTTGGGGTGAGCCTAGAACCTCCCGAGAATTGCCAATAGGCTGTTCTGCGAACCCGGATTTGTCGTTTCCGACATAGTCGCTGTTCGTTTCGCGCCATCTTGCGACCGGAGCCTGAAACTAATTTTTCAATCGCCGCGTATGCCTTGTCATGAACGCCACGCAACAGGGAATAGCGCCATGACAAACGTGCTGAGCTTCGATGAACTGGTAGGCAGCGTATTGACCACGATGCGCGACGCGACACCGCGCAAGACAATCGAGTTCGGCGTGATCCAGGGCTTCTGCCGCGATTTCGCCGAGGACCTCGCCCCCGAATTCGTCGACCTCCTGAACCGCGTCGAAGGCCTTTCCAGTCTCGTCCCGGCGCTCGAAAAGCGGCCGGACCTCGTCATGGCAGCATCCGAAGAAAAGGGTCTCTGGAGCTTCGTTCGCGAGAAGCACTGAGGCGCTTCGATGCTCAGACCGCTGACAACCTTGAAGAAGCTCATTTGACGAGAGCGACACCCTATCCTCCCTCATCCTCGCCCTTGTGGCGGGGATCCAGTCAGCTCAAGTCCTTGAGCTGAAGGAGTCTTTGACCCGACAGACGTCGTGTCGCTGGATCCCCGCCACAAGGGCGAGGATGAGGGGAGTTTGGGCAACCGCCCACCACCGTCACCCGCCCGAAAACGATGCCGTCAGGGCGAATTCGCGGCCCATTTCCATCAGCTCTTCGTAGACCGAGCCGGCGAACGACCGGGGCGTGATGATCTCGAAGGCATCGGGGCCGGTGCGCGCCAAATTCACTGCGACGTGGCCGAACTGCATGTTTGCGGAATGCCCCTGCGCAAACGCCTGCGGATGCAGATCGACGCCGACGCATTTTGCAAGGATCTGCCGCACGCTGGGTCCCGAAATCGCCATCAGCACCTTGCCGTCGCTCTGATCAACGACGGAGGCGCCGGATATTTCGGATAAGTGACCGGCAACGGTCTCTGAGCCTGCGGTGAGCGACACCGCCAGCCATTCCGCCGGGCCGCAGAAGCGCGGCGCGATATCCGGGGCAGCCTCGAGTGCTAGGCCCACGGCCTGCTCCTGGCCCGCATGGGCAAGCACCGAAAAGATCACCGGCCGCCGCGCGACGGACAGGTGGTTGGGGTTGGCGCTCGTCTCGAAGCCCAGGATGTGATCTTCGAGCGCATGGCGGTGGAGAAGTGTCAAAGCCATCGTCATGCCCTCAAAGATGTTGTTTTGTGTTTTGTGGATCGACAAAGACCGGCAGGCAGACTTCCGCCGCGACTTCGGTGCCGCGAAGTCCATCCCAGACAGTGATCTTCTCGCCGATCCGCTCGCGGCCGGATTTGAGAAGGCCGAGACCGATCGTGTGTCCGAGCGTCGGCGAATAGCAGGCTGATGATACGAACCCCTGGTCGCCCGCAAGCGTCGCTGCCGCGCCATCTTTCAACAGATGGGCGCCCGCCATGAACTCCTTGTCGGTTTCCACAGGCTTCAGGCCGACGAGTTGAAGGCGATCGGCGGCGGTGAGGCCGAAACGGGTCGAGAGGCGCTTGCCGATGAAATCCGGCTTGGTCATCGCCATCATCTTCCCGTAACCGAGATCGTCGGGTGTCGTGCGGCCTTCCAGTTCGGCATGGGTGACAAAGCCTTTTTCGATGCGCAGGACGTTGAGCGCCTCGACGCCGTAGGCGCAGATCCCGTCCTCGCGGCCCGCTTGCATGATCGCATCGGCCACCGCCTCTCCGTAGCCTGCGGGCACTGCCAGCTCATAGGCCAGCTCGCCCGAAAACGAGATGCGGAACAGACGCGCCTTCAGCCCACCCTTGAGCGTGACGACCTTCGCACCGAGAAACGGCATCGCCGCATCGGAAATGTCGTCTTCCACGATCCGGGCAAGGATGATCCGCGCCTTCGGTCCGGCCAGCGACATCTGCGCCCACTGGTCGGAGGAGGAGACGAAGCGCACGTCGAGATGAGGCCAGAAGGTCTGGCTTGCAAATTCCAGATGCGCCATCACTTCTGTCGCGTAAGTCGTCGTGGTGGTCATCACATAGTGGTTTTCCGACAGGCGGCTGGTCGTGCCGTCGTCGAACACCATCCCATCCTCGCGCAGCATCAGGCCATAACGCGCCTTGCCGACCGGCAGCTTCAGGAAGGCGTTGGAATAGACCCGGTTCAGGAATTCAGCAGCACCTGTGCCGAAGATCTCGATCTTGCCGAGCGTCGAGACATCGCAGAGACCGGCGTTTTCGCGCACATTGCGCACTTCGCGATCGACGCTGTCGCGCCAGGTCTTTTCTCCGTCGCGCGCGAACCAGGATGAGCGGTACCAGAGGCCGCTCTCGACGAAGGTCGCGCCATTCTTCTTGGCCCAGCCATGCAAAGGCGAGGTCCTGACCGGAGCTGCATGTTCGGCCCGCGATGTGCCGGCAAGCGCACCCATCGAGACCGGCGTGTAGAACGGCCGGAAGGTCGTGGTGCCGATTTCGGCCGGTGATACGCCGCGCATGGCAGCAACGATGCCGATCGTTGCGACATTGCCGAGCTTGCCCTGGTCGGTCGCCATGCCTGTCGTGGTGTAGCGCTTGGTGTGTTCGATATGCCTGAACCCCTCGCGCTGGGCGAGGCCGAGATCGCCCACATGGACATCGTTCTGGAAGTCGACGAAGGCCTTGTCCTTGGCCCCCGGCACATACCAGAGCGGCGCGAAATCAGGATCGTATTCGCCTTCCACCTCGGGAATGTTTGCTTCATAGGCGGCAAAGCCGAGTTCGGTCGAAAACGCAGCTGCCTTCGATGCCCCGTCGCGAAGGCAGGCGGCGATGCTGTCGGCACCGGCAGCGGATCCGGCAGCAACAAAGCCTGATCCCACATCCGGCGCCAGAAAGGCTTGCGCCGCGTCCGACCACACGGGCTTGGCACCGCGCTGGCACATGAGATGCACGATCGGCGACCATCCGCCCGCCATGGCCAGCGCATCGCAGGCGATCTCCTTCTCGAAGCCGACACGCTCTGCCACCAGCGCATCGATGCGGTTGCGGCCCCTTGTGGCGACGACGGCACCGCCATGGATGACGCGAACGCCGTAGGGAGCCGGATCGGTGGACGCGGCGCGCGCATCGATGATCGCGGCCACCTCCACGCCACGGGCTGAAAGATCGCCCGCCGTGCGATAACCGGAGCCGCCATTGGTAAAGACGGCCACCTTGGAGCCGACAGCGACGCCGTAGCGATTGAGATAGGTGCGCGCCGCATTGGCGGTCATCACGCCGGGCAGGTCGTTGCCGCCGAACACGAGAGGCCGCTCTTCGGCACCGGAGGCAAGGATCGCCCGTTTGGCGACGATGCGCCAGACACACTCGACCGGCAGATCCGGCGACGGCGTTTCCACGTGCTTCTGAACCCGCTCGACGGCGCCGAACACCATGTCGTCATACCAGCCGAACACGGTGGTGCGCGGCATCATCGTCACGTTCGGAAAGGACGCGAGCTCCTCGACCAGACCGGCGGCGTAGTCGCTCGCCGCCTGCCCACCGATCACGACGTTTTCGGATAGCAGCGAGCCCCCAAAGCGGGCACTTTCATCGGCAATCAGCACACGCGCCCCGGCGCGGGCGGCAGAAAGTGCCGCCATCAGGCCGGCGGGCCCTGAGCCGACGACCAGCAGGTCGCAATGCGCCCAGGCTTTCTCGTAGCGATCCGGATCCGCCTCCATGGTCAGCTTGCCGAGACCGGCGGCACGACGGATGACAGGCTCGTAGAGCTTTTCCCAAAGCATCGCCGGCCACATGAATGTCTTGTAGTAGAAGCCGGCGCCAAGAAACGGCGACAGCAAGCCGTTGACGGCCCCCATATCGAAGGCGAGCGACGGCCAGCGGTTCTGGCTGACGGCGGTGAGGCCGTTGTAGAGCTCGGCGACCGTCGCGCGCACGTTCGGCTCGGAACGGGCACCGCTGCCAACAGTCATCAATGCGTTGGGCTCGGCGGAACCTGATGTCACCGGGCCACGCGGGCGGTGATACTTAAAGCTGCGGCCCATCAGCATCTGGTCGTTGGCGATCAGCGCCGAGGCGAGCGTATCGCCGTCGAACCCGGTATAGCTTTTGCCGTCGAACGTGAATGTCAGGGGATTGGCCCGGTTGACGAGACCGCCGGCATCAAGACGATAGGCGCTCATCGGCTCCCCTCCTGAGATGCTTGCGCATCCGTCACACCGAAGACCTCATGCGTGAGGTTGTCGCGATCGACCACCAGCCAGCGGCGGCAGCCGGCCGCGTGATGCCAGTATTCCTGATATCGGCCCTTTGGATTGTCGCGGACATAGACATAGCGGTGCCAGGCCTCGTCCTTTTCGGACGCCGACGGGCGGGCAATCACGGCGCCGCGCACCGAAAACTCTTCCTTCGGCCGCGTTCCGCAATGGGGGCAGGTAATCAGGCTTGCCATGTCTTAATCTCGGTCTTTGTGTCAGGCTCAGTCTTGGGTCTTCGTCTCGGTGCGGATACGGCTCAGTGCATGTTCGGTTGCGGGCCTTTGCCACCCTCGTCGAGCACATAGCCTCGCTCGAACCGGTCGAGCCGCATGAAGCGCGAGACGTGATGGGTTTCGTTCTTGGCAATCAGATGCGCGAAGCAGAAGCCCGAGGCCGGCGTGGCCTTGAAGCCGCCGTAGCACCAGCCGGCGTTGAGATAGAGATTGTCGATCGGCGTGCGGTCGATGATCGGTGATCCGTCCATCGACATGTCCATCACGCCACCCCAGGCCCGCAGCGCCTTGGCGCGCGAAAGTCCGGGGATCAGCGACACGCCCTCCTGCATCGTCTCCTCGACGGTCGCAAGATTGCCGCGCTGAGCATAGGAGGAATAGTAGTCGATATTGGCACCGAACACGAGACCGCCCTTGTCCGACTGCGAGATGTAGAAATGTCCCGCGCCATAGGTGATGACGTTGTCGATGACAGGCTTCAGCCCCTCCGACACGAAAGCCTGCAGCACATGCGTCTCGATGGGCAAAGCCAGATCCGCCATCCGCCCGACCGTCGTCGTGTTGCCGGCAGCGGCCAGCGCCAGCCGGTTGCAGCCAATAAAGCCTTTCGTCGTCTCGACACCCTCGACTTCGCCGCCCGGTCCGCGACGAATGCCGGTCACCTCGCAATGCTGGATGATGTCGACGCCTCTCGCATCTGCACCGCGCGCATAGCCCCAGGCGACCGCATCGTGACGCACCGTGCCGCCGCGCTTTTGCAGCAGACCGCCCATGACGGGAAAGCGGCCGTGGTCGAAATTGAGATAGGGTGCGAGCCTGCGCACCTGTTCGCGGTCGAGCAGATCCGCATCGACGCCGTGAAGCCGCATCGCATTGCCGCGACGCGCGTATTCATCGCGCTGGCCGTCGGAATGGAAAAGATTCAGCACGCCACGCTGCGACACCATGGCATTGTAGTTGAAGTCCCGCTCCAGCCCTTCCCACAACTTCAAGGACATCTCGTAGAACGGATTATTGCCTTCCAGCAGGTAGTTGGACCGGATGATCGTGGTGTTGCGGCCGACATTGCCCGACCCGATATAGCCCTTCTCGATCACGGCGACATTGGTGATGCCGAATTCCTTGGCAAGGTAGTAGGCCGTCGCCAGACCATGCCCGCCACCGCCGACGATGATCACATCGTAATGCGGTTTCGGCTCCGGCTCGCGCCATGCCGGCGTCCAGCGACGATTGCCCGAAAGCGCCTGCTTGATGATCGATAAGGCGGAATATCGCATGCCGTGTTCCCGTGCTCGTTGCGCCCACATTCGCACATGCGGACGAAGAAACAAGGGCAATCGGGACATCGAAACGCCAGTTTCCAGCCTTGGCGAGACAAGCCTTCGTACCGTTGCAGACACGCCACGACGGACCCTGCGGGCTCCCATTTTGACGCAGCCACGTATTATATTTCAGCGACTTAACACCGGTTACATCCTCACGCTGCGGAACGGCCGTAAAATCCACACGACCAACACTGGCCAACCTTTGGGAGCGCGACATGCCCGATACGACCACCCTTCTCGACATGCCCTTCATCCTGCCGTCGCAGGCGCAAAAACATGTCACCCACAACGAGGCGCTGCTTGTTCTTGACGCGCTGGTGCATCTGACAATCCTCTCCGAACTGTCGGCTCCGCCGACGACGCCGGCCGAGGGCAATCGCCATCTGGTCGGTGCTGGCGCAACCGGTGAATGGACGGGCAAGACCGGGTGCGTCGCCGCCTGGCAGGACGGCGCCTGGACCTTCCTGACCGTGAAGACGGGATGGCGGGCATGGTTTGCGGAAACTTCTCGCCTGCGTGTGTTTGATGGTGCTGCATGGCGGGATGTTCCGCTGCCGGATCAGGGCACCCTGAGCCTGCTCGGCATAAACGCTGTCGCCGATGCCACCAACCGACTGTCGCTGTCGTCTCCTGCAAGCCTCTTCAACCACGCCGGCAACGGCCACCAGATCAAGGTCAACAAGGCGGCCGCAACCGACACCGCATCGCTGCTGTTCCAGTCCAACTGGACCGGGTTCGCAGAAATGGGGCTTGCCGGAAACACCGAATTCTCCATCAAGATCAGCGACGGCACCACCTGGCGCACGGGTCTCGCCATCAGCCCGACAGGTCGTGTCAGCCGACCCAACCAGCCGGCAGCGCGCGCCTATCGCACCGGCACCACATTCACGCCGACATCAGGCCAGCAGAGCGGCTTTACCACCTACGCCCTCAACCAGAGCAGTTTCGGACTTGGGGCTTCGGCCGCCGGCGGCGGCAACGGGATCACGGTTCCAGCAGCCGGCATCTACCTCGTCACCCTCAATCTCGTCGTCACCACATCGTCTGGGCATGGGGCGGTGCTGCTGCGCAACGGTACGGAGACACTGATGACACTCAACGGCATAACGGGTGGCGCGCAGTCGCAAGGCGCAAGCGGCGTGTTTTCGCTGAGCGCAGGCGATAGCCTGACGCTTCAGCACTCCGGCACCGCACAGGTGACACTGGGTGCCGGCAAGACGGAGCTCTCGCTGACCCTGCTCTGACTAAAATCGACGTGGCCGATTATCGCAATTCCAGTTGCAAAGATCGGCCATTTTACCCGCGCGGTGGCCACAATGTGTCCTCTTCCGGAGCAGCCATGAAATAAAACAAGAAATTCATCACTTAAGACAACTCTAACAATGCCTTGTTTTAAAAGGTTTTTGTCGGCTCGAATCAAGTGAATTGCGACCAATGCGGGTTTGGCCACAAATGGCGCGTCTCGTTTAGTCAAATGTTAAAACTGCCCCGGTAGGCTCTCGTTTGTGGTCTTGCGTTGTGTAGAGAGTCCAATGACCGAAATGATACGTCCCCGAGTTAAATATGTCATCGGTCCCGATGGCAGCCCGCTTACGATTGCGGATCTTCCGCCGGCCAATACGCGCCGCTGGGTTATCCGTCGTAAGGCAGAGGTTGTCGCCGCGGTTCGCGGCGGCCTGTTGAGCTTGGAAGAAGCCTGCGAGCGTTATACGCTCACCGTCGAAGAATTCCTGTCCTGGCAAGCGTCTATCAACGACCACGGCCTGGCCGGTCTTCGGACCACCCGCATTCAGCAGTACCGCCATTAGGCGAAGTCAGCAGACCACTGTTCATCGGTAAAATCGAAGTGCCGTTGCCTCACCGCAGCGGCACTTTTTATTTGCCCTGGTTTGAAATTTATCGGGACAAGGACGGTTCTCGCCGCGCCAGTTGCGGCAATATGCCCGCGATGATCGCCGAGGCCGCATAGAACCACAGGCCGGGTTGCGTTACTGCCTGCGCGAGGCCGGACGTCTTGGCCGCAAACACCACGAGTGCCACCAGCATCACATCCATCATCGACCATTTCGCAAGATGCGGCATCACGCGCGCGAAAAATCCCGGCTGACGATTGCCGCGAAAGGCTTGCGCGCCGAGCGCCATAAGCTTTGCAACCGGGAAGACGATCGAGAACAGTCCGACGATGAGCGCAAGCGCGACATCGCCCTGCCCCCATAGAGCAGAAACGAGTTCGACCAGCGACGGCGTCTCGCGAAAGAAATACAGCCGCTCGAAGCGAATGATCGGCAGGGAAAGTCCCAGGACCAGAAAAACGCAAGCGGCCGCATAAAGCGAAAACCAGATAAGCCTTCTCATCCGGCACCCATAGCAAAGCTTGGGCCACACGTCTGCCCTGCCGCTCCGTGGGAAAAGTCGAAAAAGCAAAAACGGGGGCACCGTTATGCGGTCCCCTCGTCAGAGTCCTCTCGCTATCGTGTGATGCGCTCGGCTGGCAACCAGCCGTAAGGCATCAGGCGCGGGCGCGCATACCGGTGTCGCGCTCTTCGAGCGCCGACGCCTTTGCAAATTCGGCTTCCGCCTCTTCCAGCGCAAGCTCGGCGGCATCCTGCTGGATCCGAAGTTCCCGGATCGAGACCTGCAGATTGTCGGCCCGCTGGCGGGCAGCCTTGGCAAAAGTTGGATAGGCGAAGTGATTCGGGTCGGAAATTCCCGATTTCTTCTCCTCGACGGTGATCTGGTGCTCCAGTTCCTTCGCCATTCTTTCGAATTCGGCCATCATCGTCTGCAACTGCTGCAGTTGACGACGCTTTTCGTTAACCTGAAAGTTCTTCAGGCGAACAAGATTGTCACGCGATTTCATACGCAATACTCCGTGGATAGCGAGACCCAGGCCGGTAAACCCCTGTTCAATACAGTGCGAGGCTCAAAAAATTTCCGAGGCGTTAACAAATTTGGCGCCGCGTTAACCTTTCATTTACAGGCATCATTAACAATAAGCCTGATCATTTAAGGGTCGGTAAATGCCAAGGCCGGTTTTCGGTCACGACAATGTCGGAGTCGTTTGAATCACTTAGCGGGGTTTCCTCCTCCGCTGAATCAAGCTGGCGATGGCCAATCCTTAAAGTAAAACAGGCTGCTACTAATTTTGCTTAACAAAATGATGCACCTTGCCAGGACCGCTCATAATTTGTTAACCAGTTTCTGGCAGCTTCCAAATCAGGCTCAGTCTGGATCCGTATCGAGTAAGGGGGCATCGGTAACCTTACGCGGCGGTAAAGGGGAAAATTATGCGGGTTCTACTCATCGAAGATGACAGCGCGACGGCCCAGTCGATCGAGCTGATGCTGAAATCGGAAAGCTTCAACTGCTATACGACCGACCTTGGCGAAGAAGGCGTCGACCTTGGTAAGTTGTATGACTACGATATCATTCTTCTTGACCTCAATCTCCCCGACATGTCGGGTTATGAAGTGCTTCGCACTCTGAGATTGTCAAAGGTCAAGACGCCAATCCTGATCCTGTCGGGCATGGCGGGCATCGAAGACAAGGTACGAGGCCTTGGTTTCGGCGCAGACGACTACATGACCAAGCCGTTCCACAAGGACGAACTGGTTGCACGTATCCACGCCATCGTTCGCCGTTCGAAGGGCCATGCCCAGTCGATCATCATCACCGGCGAACTGATCGTGAACCTCGACGCCAAGACCGTCGAAGTCGGCGGCCAGCGTGTGCACCTGACGGGCAAGGAATACCAGATGCTGGAGCTTCTTTCGCTCCGCAAGGGGACCACGCTCACCAAGGAAATGTTCCTCAACCACCTTTATGGCGGTATGGACGAGCCGGAACTGAAGATCATCGACGTCTTCATCTGCAAGCTGCGCAAGAAGCTCGCAAATGCGGCCGGTGGCGCGAACTACATCGAGACTGTCTGGGGCCGTGGCTACGTGCTGCGCGAACCTGACAATGTCGAGCTCGCAGAAACCGCCTGAGCCTGAAAACTTTTCCCTATCCCGGATTGAAGAGCACCCGCGCAAGCGGGTGTTTTTGCGTTTGAGATTGCCGAGGTGAAAGCGCTGAGGATTGACGAATTCAGCGCGGTGTCCGGATCAAGTTTCCATAAACACGGTTCGAGCTTGTTGCCACTCGTCCCAGCAGTTCTCAGGATCGATGTCGAGATAGCCGCGCTGCTCGTCCATTTTTTGCGCAACATCACGGGAAACTGCGATGACCTCACACGTGTCGGTGATTTCGAGGACCTCGTCTTCCGTCAGAGGGCTCCCCTTCGCTCTCTCGCTTTGAAGTAGCGTCGCGATGAGACTGGGTACGGGGTAGAGAACGAGAAGTTTGTCTTCGCTCACAGGACACCTCCGAGACGCGGCTTCACTCAGCGCACGCCGCAAACGCTGAAACTATCAAGCCGCAACAGCGAAGCCGCCGAACACCGATGTCAGGATCTTGCGGTCGAAAGGTTTGAGGAGAAAATCGCTGGCGCCGGCGCGTTTGCCGGCCATCATCTTCTTCAGGTCCGTCTCGATGACGCAGTAGAAGATCTTGACGTCCTTGCCGCGATCCATTGCCCGGACAGAGGCGATCAGACCGAGCGCGTCGTCGAGGCCTGCATCGACGATCAGGAAGTTCGGCAAGGTTGCACGGCAGCCGGTCAGTGCTTCCTGCGCAGTGCCCGCTTCGGAAACCAGAAAGCCGATCTCCGAGAGAATGCGCTTGCCCACTTTGCGCACGATGTCCGAACTGTCTGCAATCATCATTCGCTGCATCGTGTTTCCCCTGATGCTGTGCCCGTCCCTGGGCAACATCCACCATGACCCGAATGAAGCTAAGAAAGAGTTACGCGTCAGGCGCAGCGCGAAAAGCGCGGGCCGCCTCAAGGCAACCCGCGCTTTTCACATGTCAGAGCGCTTGATCGGGTCTCAGACCTCTTCGGAAACGGCCGGCACTTCGGCAGGGACGGTTTCCGCGATGAAGGTGATCTTGTCTTCAGACACCACGTATTTCAAATCCATGCCGCATTCGTCGGCCAGCAGAACCGTGTAATAGGGCTGGATCGTGTGGGCATCGACCGCCTCTTCCATGGCACCCGACAGCACTTCGACGAATTTCGCCGGCACGCGCATCATCCGGCCTTTGATGGTGATGATGAACTTCGCGTCGAATTCCGGGTTTTCGAGTGTCACATCGAGAGAGCCGCCACGCGGAATGCCGCCGTAAGCGACAGTGAAGAGGTTGAGGAGCAGCTTGACCCGGTTCTTCGGGATGATGGCGCGCGGGCCGTTCCAGGAGACTTCCGTCTTCTTTTCGGCGACCGCGAACTCCTTGGCAGCCTTTTCGGCCTCGCCCGTATCGATCGATGCACCAACAGAGCCGGAGGCGCCGAAAGCAAGCCGCGCGAATTTCAGACGCACCGAGGCGTTCATGGCGGATGTACGGATCAGGTCGAGCGCATCCGCGTCGGCGGCTCCCTCATCGAGAAGCTCCAGGCCATTGTTGATGGCGCCGACCGGCGAAATGATATCGTGGCAGACCCGGCTGCAGAGGAGAGCTGCCAGATCCGGACCGCCGAGGGTTAGATTGGGATTTTTAGGCATGCGTGTCTCCGGCTGGATGAAAATATTCCCTCGCGCATGTGCCACAGCAACATTGCGCGGGGATTGTCGACGGTCAATGTGTATAGATGCCGCCATAATGACACCATTTGTGGTAAACCGATTGTTAACGTCATGCCGCCAAGATAGAGGCGGCTTAAGCATGACGCTTGATAACGGAAGATTTAACAAACGGACTTCAATATGCGCCGCCAGAACCTTTCCGCCTTCGCTCGCTTTGCCACCGCTTTCGTGGTCATGGCAACCGCTTTCTGTGTCACAATCGAAAGGGCATCCGCCCAGCAGAATGCTTCGCAGTATTCGATGCAGGAAATTGTCGATGCCGGCCACGGCTTTTTCGGCTCCACCAGCGGCGGTCTCGCCAAGGTGGTGGAAAACGCTTTCTCGAAATACGGCCTGCCCAACGGTTACATTCTCGGCCAGGAAGGCTCCGGCGCCTTCATCGCCGGCCTGACCTATGGCGAAGGCCAGCTATACACGAAAAACGCCGGACAGCATCCGACCTACTGGCAGGGCCCATCGCTCGGCATCGATTACGGCGGCCAGGGCACCCGCGCTATGATGCTGGTCTATGACCTGCCGACGGTCGATTCGCTCTATGCCCGCTTCGGCGGCGTTTCCGGCTCGGCCTTCGTAGTCGCCGGCGTCGGGATGACTGTCCTGCGCAACAACAACGTGATCCTGGTGCCGATCCGCACCGGCCTTGGCGCCCGTCTCGGCATCAATGTCGGCTATCTGAAGATGACCCGCGAAGCCACCTGGAACCCCTTCTGAGCGGCAGGCTGACACCTCCACCGGGCGAGCCCACTTGCCGGGTGCAGGCGCCCGTGCTTAAAAAGAGCCTGTCCGCTCCAGACACAAAGAACGGCTTTCCGTGATCCAATACGCACTCCTGTTTGGCCTGGGTTTCCTCAGCGCGGCGCTGCTTGCCATCCTGATTTCGCCGGCGATCCACAGGCGGATCGTGCGCTACACGGAAAACCGCATCCGCGCGACACTGCCGATCAGCCCTGAGGAAGTGCGTGCCCAGCGTGATATGGCACGTGCCGTCTATGCGGCGGAAAACGCCCGGACCTCTCAGGAACTGATCCAGGCGCGCGAGAAAAACACCCGCCTGATGCTCGATATCGAGGCGCTGAACGCGACCATCCGCACGCTTGAAGACGACCGGCAGGACCTGAAGATGCAGGCCGACACGCTGGATGTCGAGGCTGCCGCCACCCGCTCGCGTCTTCGCCAGGAAGACAGCTATATCCAGGAGCTGAAGGTGGCGCTGGAACAGTCCCACGACGACCTCAGGATGCGCGATGTCGAGATCGGCGAACGCCAGCAGCACGTTGCCCGGCTGATTGCCGATACGGACAATTTCCGCATCGACCTCTCGTCTCATGCGGCAGAGATGGAAGGGCTCAAGGCCCGGATCGGCAATCTTCGCGACGAACGCGAGACGCTGCGCACGGAAATTCGCGACATGACCACCCGCGCCAAAGAAGCCGAGAGCAAGGTCAAGCTGGAAGAGCAACGCCGGATAGCGCTGCAGGAAAGGCTGGACCGGGAGATCGCCGAGGGTGCCGACAGGGCAGAGGCGCTGGACCGCCGTCAGCAGGAAATCGAACGGCTGCGCGAAAAACTGAAAACTGCCAATGCGGAAGCCCGTGACGCGAGCCGGGCCCTGCGCAAAACCGGGTCGCCAGCCGGATCAAAACCGAAGTCGAATTCAGGCAAGATCAACACGCCCGGTCCCGAAGACATCCAGGCGGCGCATCTCCTCGAGGAGGGTGTGTTAGCCGTCGCCCGCCCGACGGGCATGGACCCAGAGCCCACCATGATGACAGCTGCGATGATGACGCCGGCCATGATCGATCTCGCAGAAGATGCCCGCAACCGGGCGACCGCAGTGTCGGAACGGCTTTTAAAGAGTCGCGATGGCGCTAACGATGCAGCACTTCGGCAGGAGCTTGCAACCATCGCTGCAAGTCTTGTGGCGCTCACGGCCGCGCGCGAAGGCAAAGCCTCGCCGATCAACACGATCCTGTCTGGAAAATCCGGCAACAGCGATCGCGAAAGCCTGGCTGCCAAGGCCAAGAAGGCCATGGCGAAACTGAACGAGCAGTCGTCGTCCTGAACGACACCTGAAATTCCTAGAGCCGGCCCTGCCGCATGGCGATCTCGTAGAGCGCGATACCTGTCGCGGTTGCGGCGTTGAGACTGTCCAGTCCCGGCATCTGGGCAATGCGCGCGGTCTTGACTGCGGAGAGGATATGCGCTGGAAGCCCCTCGCCCTCGGTCCCGGTGATCAGCGCCATCTGCGGATGCGGCGACACTTCGCGAATTTCGACGTGTCCGGCAGGCGACAAGCCCCAGATCGCGAAGTCGCGCAGCATCAGCGCGTCCAGAAGCTCCGTCATCGTCCCGGTGCGGGCATAGGGCACCGAGAGCACGGAGCCGACAGAAACCCGCAGCGACTTTCGATAGAGCGGATCGCAGCAGGCGGCGTCCAGCAGCACCGCATCGGCGCCGAAAGCGGCCGCATTGCGGAAGATCGAGCCGATATTGTCGTGGTTGGAAATGCCGAAGGCCGCAACGACCAATGCCTTTTCTGGCAGGTTCTGCAGGAGGTCCGCAATCGACGGCTCCTCAGCCCTGCGACCGATCGCCAGCACGCCGCGGTGGAGGTGGAAGCCGACAATCCGGTCGAGAACGGCAGAGGATGCGACATAGACCGAAACATCGTCAGGGAAACGGCCAAGGATGTCTTCCAGCCCGGACACCCGATTTTCCAGAAGCAGAAGCTTCTCCGCGACGAAGCCGGACTTGGCCCGGTGTGCCTGCGCCAGCATGCGCAGCACGACAGTGCCCTCGGCGATAAACCGCCCGCCCCTGCCCGTCAGGTCGCGATCGCGGACCGCCTGAAATTCGGCGATCCGCGGGTCGTCCGCATCCTCGATGCGGATTGTCTCCATCACGGACCGGTGGCGATCGTCACGTCGGCGACGATCCGGCCGAGCACGATGTCGAACACGAACACCTTGCGGGCGCCGTTCAGCTGGCCGAGGAAGACGAGCTGGCTGCCGGACATCGACACATTGTCGATTTGGAAACCGGTCGGCAGTGCGGCGGTGGCCTTCAGCGGCTGGTCGGACGGGACGGTGAAACTTCCCGACGTGGCGACCGTTGCCGGGCCGTCTGCGGGCCGCTGGGAGATCTTGTAGACAATCGCGGCGAGGACCGCCATAAAGCAGACAAACAGGATCCCGCCCGAAACGAGCTGCAGAAGCACCATCTTCCGGCGGATTCTCTCCATCGCCGGATCAAGCGGCTCTTCCTTTTCCTCGACTTCTGGTTGGGGCATGAATTGTCCTTATGCGTGCAAGATTGCGAATTGACGGAAACCGGAATGAACGACCCCTTTAAACAAGCCGAAGCCCCGAGGAAAGTCCTGACTGCCGATGAGGCAGCAGAAGGGCGGTTGGATGCGTGGCTGACACAGGTTCTGGACGGCGAATTCTCCAGAAACCGCATCAAGGCGCTGATCGAACAGGGTGTCGTACTGCTGAACGGCAAGGCCTGCACCGAGCCGAAGAAGAAAGTGTCCCCCGGCGATCAAATCGAGATCACATTGCCGGAACCGGAGGATCCCGAACCCAAGGGCGAGGATATTCCGCTCGATGTTCTGTATGAGGACGAGGACCTGATCGTCATCGCCAAGCCGCCGGGTCTCGTCGTGCATCCGGGCGCCGGCAACTGGACGGGGACGCTCGTCAACGCGCTGATCCACCATTGCGGCGACACTCTTTCCGGCATCGGTGGCGTCAAGCGGCCAGGTATCGTCCACAGGCTCGACAAGGATACGTCGGGCGTGATGGTTGCCGCCAAGAACGATCTGGCGCATCGCCACCTCGCCGACCAGTTTGCCGACCATGGCCGTTCCGGTCCGCTGGAACGCGCCTATATGGCCGTCGTCTGGGGCCGCCCGAAAGGTTTGAAGGGCACGATCGACGCACCGCTCGGCCGCGCCGGTGGCGACCGCACCAAGCGCGCCGTCACCCGCGAGAATGCCGTGGACGCGCGCGAGGCGGTGACCCATTACGAGGTGATCGAGCGTTTCCACGAGACGCCCGAGGCAACCTCGCTGGCGGCCCTGATCGAATGCCGTCTGGAAACCGGCCGCACGCACCAGATCCGAGTCCACATGGCTCATATCGGCCATCCGCTGATCGGCGACCTCGATTACGCCGGTGGCTTCAAGACCAAGGTCAACAAGATCCCCGAGCCCGCCCGCACCGTCGTCAGCGCCTTCCCGCGCCAGGCGCTGCACGCCTATCTGCTTGTGTTCGAACATCCCCGCACCGGCGAGGTGATGGAATTCGAGGCTCCGATCCCCGACGACCTGGAAGAGTTGATCGAAGCCCTGCGGCAATGACGGCCTGACCGTCGCCGGAAGTCCAGCCGATCATTACGCAATTGTAATGTCATAACGTTGGTGTGAACGCTTGAATCGCTCTTCCGCCACACTTATCTGACACTTGCATTGGTGCGGGGTCGGGAACGATCCGCGCCATAATCGGTTCGCCGTAAGGGCAGATGAAATCTGCCGGGAACCGACAACGATCGGAAAGGGGTGCTTCATGGCCCGGAACAATCTGCCTTCGATTACCGCCGGCGAAGCCGGTCTCAATCGCTATCTCGATGAAATCCGCAAATTCCCGATGCTGGAGCCGCAGCAGGAATACATGCTCGCGAAGCGTTACGCTGAGCATGGCGACCGCGCTGCCGCACACAAGATGGTGACGAGCCACCTGCGTCTCGTCGCAAAGATCGCCATGGGCTATCGCGGCTACGGCCTGCCGATCGGCGAAGTCGTGTCGGAAGGCAATGTCGGTCTGATGCAGGCCGTCAAGAAATTCGACCCGGAACGCGGTTTCCGTCTGGCGACCTATGCAATGTGGTGGATCAAGGCCTCGATCCAGGAGTACATCCTGCGCTCCTGGTCGCTGGTCAAGATGGGCACGACCGCCAACCAGAAGCGGCTGTTCTTCAACCTGCGCCGCCTCAAGGGCAAGATCCAGGCGATCGAGGAAGGCGATCTGAAGCCGCACCAGGTGACCGAGATCGCCACCAAGCTGAACGTATCCGAGGAAGAAGTGATCTCGATGAACCGCCGCCTCTCCGGCGACGCTTCGCTCAACGCCCCGATCCGGGCGGCTGAAGGCGAAGCCGGCCAGTGGCAGGATTGGCTGGTCGACGATCATGAGAGCCAGGAAGCGGTCCTGATCCAGCAGGACGAGCTCGACACGCGCCGCCGCATGCTCGGCAAGGCACTTGCCGTGCTGAACGAACGCGAGCGCCGCATCTTCGAAGCCCGCCGTCTGTCGGAAGACCCGGTGACGCTCGAAGAACTGTCCACCGAGTTCGACATCAGCCGCGAACGCGTCCGACAGATCGAGGTCCGCGCATTCGAAAAGGTGCAGGATGCGGTACGCAAGGAAGCGCTCGCCCAGGCTCAGGCCCTGCGCGTCGTCGACGCGTAACGAGAGACACCAGCACTCGCAGACCGAAGGCCGCATCTTGCGGCCTTTTTCTTTGGCCGGAGCCATGGGAGTTCGCAATGGGAGGCTGGAAATGGAAAAGGGCCGCTCTCGCGACCCTTCTCGTATGACCTATGTCCTGCGACCGGTCGATTACTGGCCCGTCTGGCCGCCGGCCTGGCCCCATTCGCGGATGGCCTCGTTGAACGCCTTCTCGCCTTCAGGCCCCTTCTGGAGCGTGAACAGCGCGCGGCGTCCGTTGCGATAGGCGACCGGGATGTCGATCCAGTTGCGGGTGCGCAGCAGCTCCATATTGGTGTTGCGGGCATCCGGGAAGTCGTTGAGCGCGATCATGTGGAAGTCGTCGGTGATCTTGGCCGGAACCGCGATCAGGGCGTTGCCGCGATCCTGCTCGGATGTCTTCATCGCAATGCGCTGGACGCTGTCGATGGCACCGCCCTCGAAGTCCGGCGGGACGGCAAAGACGATCTCGATCAGATGGCTCGCGGGCAGCGACGGATCCGAGTTGCGCTTGAACGTTACAAGCGCGGTCAGACCACGACCGGGTATGGTGATGCGGGCCTGGACTTCAGCCTGAGGCGGACCGCCGTTGGAACCCGGCTCGCGCTGCAGAGACCAGGAAACGCTTCCGTCGATCGCGGTCGGCGCGGTCTGGCCAAGACGCTCTTCATAGAGGAACATCTTTTCGCCGGAGACCGCAGGGGTCGCTGCCGGATTGGCGTCGGGGGCAGGCGCTGCAGGTGCGCCGGGCGCGGTTGCAGCCGTCGCGGCAGCGCCAGGCGCCGCAGGCGGCGTGGTCGGCGGGGCGTTGAGCTGCGCCACCGACTGCCCTTCGGCGTTCTGGGCAAGGCTTCCGGCCGAACCCGGACCTTCATCCACCTCTGTGCCATCCGGCATCAGACGCTGGGTGAATTTCGGGCTGGCGGTCGAACCGTCCGCGGCTGGCGGCGGGCTCGTCTGACCGGCGGGCTGGCCATTTGCCTGTTGCGTCGAAGGCGTCGGGTTGGCCGGCGCTGCTGCCGGAGCCGTAGTTGCGTTCCCGGAGGCCGGTTGCGAGGTCGCGGGCGTTTCAGCGGTCGAGACCGCCGTGTCCGTCGAGGAAGATGGCATGAAGCCTTCGACCATCTCGCTCAGCGCGTCGCGGTTCATCCAGGCGGCATAACCAGCGCCACCCAGCAGCAGAAGGCCGACCAGTCCGAGTGCGAGGCCACCGTAATTGCGCTTGCGCGTCGTCGTCACCCGGTATGGCTTAGCCGGGGTCGGCATCAGGCCTTCGAGATTGTCATCCGACTGGGCCTGTCTCGGGCTCGAGGCGGCAGCGCCGGCGCCGGCAATTGCCGCGCCCTTGCTGTACCCGATCAGGTCATCCAGATCGCTCCAGGGATCCTTCTCGTGATCCTTGCCGGCAGGCTTTTGTGCCTGCTCATCCGCTTTTGCGTCAAGCTGGTAGCCTGCGAAGAAATCGTCGCTGTCGTCTTTGCGCCCGGTCTCCGTCCCGGTCTGGCCGAAACTTGGGAGCTCAGCGACCGATGGCATGCGAACTGCATCGGCAGAGACATGGGTTTCCTGGTCGAAATGCGCGTCGACGCGATCACCACTGTGAAGATCGGCCTGCGGCTGGTTCTGATGGACCGGCTCGACGGGACCGGCCGGCACCAGTTCCGGAACGTCGTCCCAGGCGGCTGCGGCGGTGTTTTCGGAATGCGCCGGCTCATGCCAGGTGGGCTCTTCGAAGAGCGGCGCATGTTCCGTGCGCGCTGGCTCCGCACTGGTCTGCGGTGGCCACTGGACGTGGGCGACGTCATCGTCCTGACGGGCAGCCGAGTAGGGAAGATCATCATCCCGCTCGTTTGCAACAGGCTCGTCGACAGTCCCGGGATACTGCTCGATCGGCGCGTCGATGGAATGTGCCCGGCCGTCATCGGCGACAGGTTCGTTGTGGACCTGCTCATCGCGTTCACCGACGGCAGCGACATCGCCGACCGGCCATCCACCTTGATGAACAGTGTCCTGCTCCTCGGACGGCGCAAGCTCTTCGTAAAGAGGACGATCTTCGTAGGCCGTGCGTGCCTCATACGTTTCAGGCTCTACAGCCGGTTCGTAAGGGGCAACGTCAGGTTCGCGTTCTTCGGCTGCAACAGGAGCAACAGGCTCGTGCCGTTCCTCGTAGCGCGGCGGCTCGTCATACGAATAGCCAGCCGGCTCGGTAGCGGCGAGCGGTGCTGCTTGTTCGGGCTCTTCGCCCGGAGCGGGTGCCGGTTCCTGCTCGGGCTCCGGTGGAGCCGGCAACACCGTCTCTTCAGCGGGCGCAGGCTGGCCGGCGGCAAATTCGTCGTCGGCAAAACCAGCCTCGTTCTCGAACGGCGCCAGCGCCTCCGCATGCTCGCTCTCGACTTCGACGATCGCCGTTTCGAGCTTGTCCATCTGCCGCCGAAGCATTTCTTCCGGCGGCCGCGGCTTCATGTTCTCGAGCTGCCGTTGAACGGCACCACGCGCTTTTTCATACACTTTCGCGCGGGCTTCAGGCGAGTTTGTCGCCAGACCATCAACAGCGCGGCGGATCACCGCTACAAAATCTGCCATCAGCACTTCTCATTGTCGCCGGGCTCAAGCCGGCTGAATGGATAATCAATAGTTGACATTAATCTTCAAACGGGTCCGTCACAAGTATGGTGTCGTCGCGTTCCGGACTTGTGGAAAGTAGCGCAACTGGCGCGCCAATCAATTCCTCAACCTGACGAACGTATTTGATCGCCTGTGCCGGCAGGTCCGCCCAGGACCTTGCACCAACGGTGGATTCCTTCCAGCCTTCCAGCGTCACGTAGATCGGCTCGACCCGAGCCTGTGCCGCCTGGCTTGCCGGCAGATGGTCGATCCGCTGGCCGTCGAGCATGTAGCCGACGCAGATCTTCAGTTCTTCCAGACCGTCGAGAACGTCGAGTTTCGTCAGCGCGATCCCGGTGATGCCGTTGGTCGCGACCGACTGGCGAACCAGCGCCGCGTCGAACCAGCCACAGCGACGCTTGCGACCCGTGACGGTGCCGAACTCATGGCCCTTTTCACCGAGGAACTGACCAATTTCGTCATGGAGTTCGGTCGGGAACGGGCCTTCACCGACGCGCGTCGTGTAGGCCTTGGTGATGCCGAGGATGTAGCCCAGCGAGCCCGGGCCCATGCCGGAACCGGCAGCAGCCTGGCCGGCAACCGTGTTCGACGACGTCACGAACGGATAGGTGCCGTGGTCGATGTCGAGCAGCGAGCCCTGCGCGCCTTCAAACAGGATGCGCGAACCCTTGCGGCGCTCCTTGTCCAGCAGTTCCCAGACGGTTTCGCGGAACGGCAGAACCTGTTCGGCGACGGACGTCAGTTCCTGCATGATCGTCTCATGGCTGACTTCCTGCTCGCCCAGACCGCGGCGCAGCGCGTTGTGATGGGTGAGGATGCGATCGACCTTGGCCGACAGCGTATCGAGGTCGGCAAGATCCATGACGCGGATCGCACGACGGCCGACCTTGTCTTCATAGGCCGGGCCGATGCCGCGGCGGGTGGTGCCGATCTTGGTGCCGGTGTTGGATGCCGCATCTTCGCGCAGGCCGTCCAGCTCGCGGTGCAGCGACAGGATCAGCGTCGCGTTGTCGGCGATGCGCAGCACGTCCGGGGTGACCTTGACGCCCTGCCCGTCGAGCTTTGCGATTTCAGCGACCAGCGCGTGCGGATCGACGACGACGCCGTTGCCGATAACCGAAAGCTTGCCGCGGACGATACCGGAGGGCAGCAGCGACAGCTTGTAGCTGACACCGTCGATGACGAGCGTATGGCCGGCATTGTGGCCGCCCTGGAACCGAACGACGATATCCGCCCGTTCAGAGAGCCAGTCGACGATCTTGCCCTTGCCCTCGTCACCCCACTGCGAACCAACCACGACTACATTCGTCATCTTTGCTTTCCTGCGTTTCGGGCCTGCCCTTCAAGCACGCCACGGCGCCGCGACAGCACCGCTGCTCTGAGACAGCGGCGTTGCGAGCGCCAGATAGAGTTCTCTCCCACAAGGGCGCTCGTCCGAAACCGCGCCGGACCCGCCCCTGCAAACGCGCGCATCTATAATGCCTTGGCCCGAGGAAAGCGACCTGTTTGTGAATGCTGGACGGTTTTTGCGTGACAATTTGCAAATTCCCACGCTATGGCCCACGCCAAGCGTTCCGGCCAAGGTCGGCGCCGACGAAAGACGATAGGGCAAGGACGGGCCGTCGATACGGCACGCGGAGGAGATTATCGTGTACCGCAGAGCCTATATCTTCCTGATCGTCGCGACGCTGTGCTGGGGCGGCAATGCGGTCGCGGGCAAGCTTGCCATCGGTCATATCAGCCCGATGCTCCTGACCTTCTGGCGATGGGCGTTCGCGACCGTCATCATTTTCGCGATCTCCATACCCGATCTTCGCCGCGATTGGCCCGTGATCCGGTCGAACCTGCCGCTTCTCGCCTTTCTCGGCCTCGTCGGCTACGTCGTCTTTAATGCGGCGCTCTACACCGCGGTCAATTACACCACGGCGATCAACGTCACCGTCGAGCAGACGCTTATTCCGGTGCTGATCTTCCTGTTCAATTTCGTGCTGTTCCGGATGAAAGTATCCTGGCTGCAGATCGTCGGCTTCGCGCTGACCCTGATGGGCGGGCTTTTGACGGCAGCCCATGGCGACCTGTCGACCATCGTCACGCTCAGCGTCAATTTCGGCGATGCGGTCATGATGATCGCGATCGTCGCCTATGCGGTCTATACGGTGGCGCTGCGTTTTCGCCCGGCCATCAGCTGGCGCAGCCTGATGGCAATCCCGGCGCTGTTCGCCCTGCTCGGCAGCATTCCCGCCGCCGCGTGGGAATATTCGGCTGACCGAATGATCTGGCCGGACGCCAACGGCTGGATCATCGCAGTCTACACCGCCGTCTTCGCATCGCTGATCGCGCAGGTGCTCTACATCCGCGGCGTCGAGGAGATCGGTGCCAACCGGGCTGGCCTGTTCATCAATCTGGTGCCGGTTTTTGGCACCCTGCTTTCGGTGATCGTGCTTGGCGAAAACCTGCAGGCATTCCACATCGTGGCGCTGGTTCTGGCGCTTGGCGGCATAGCCATCGCAGAATGGGGAAAGCCCGCACAGCGATAGACGCGGGCGGGCGACAACTTGGAAAAAAAGGGCCGGCAGCGTCAGGGCACGTCGACGCCACCGGCCAGCAGGGTCAGTGAGCTTTAGATATCGTAATGGCCGGCAGTTGCAGCTGGCTCAGGCAGAGCATCGCTAGCCTTCGTGGTCTCGGTCATCGTCTGGGCAGTCCTGTCGACCGTCAGGCCGCCATGCGAGAGCACGATGTCGCCGCGCGGCGTTGCAACAACCAGGACCCGTTCGATCCGGCCCTCGTCGTTGAGAGCGTAGCCGATCGTCAGGTTGCGGCTATCCCAGCCGATGGAAACGAGACGGTCGCGCTTGAGATCGGCGCAATCGAGGCAGAGATCCTGATCGACCGCGAGGTCGCCGGTGAACGTGTCGAGATAGCCGTCGACGGCTGCAAGCGTGCCGTCGACCGCGTCGTTGACGCGCTTCAGCTCAACGGCCTGGTCGATGGTAAATTCGGAAATCGTCTTGGAGCCTTCAGCGCCATGGGTACGGTTCTGGGCGACCTGAATGTGGAGAGCGGAAACGCCTGAGAGCGAGCGGGCAAACGAGCCCGGACCTGCAGCATTGGCTTCCTTGCCTGCAACCAGCGCGGTCAGTACGATCGCGGAAATGATGAGCTTCTTGATCATGGCCCGTACCCTGTTTGGCGGATGGCTCTGTTGCCACCTCGTTTCGTTATGGGACGACCATACGCACCCAGGTTTGCGGCGCGCTTAAGCGAATAGATGCAATTTTATTGAAATCCATTTTTTTCCCGCGCTGGCACACAAAAGGAATTGGCGCGCAATAGGAACCAACTGCACCTGGGGCGGTTTGGTAACTGTGAGGACAACAAGAAGGAAACATTCCCATGAGCATTAAACTATTCACCGTCGCAGCCCTTTCGCTCGGTCTCGCAACCTCGGCTTTTGCACAGACCAGCGGCTCCGGTTCGGGCGGCAATGACGGATCCGGAAGCACCGGCAAGTCGATGCCGATGTCCGGTGTCGAACAGACCGCGCCGACAACGTCGCTGCCGGGCGTGGATTCGTCCTCGACCAACAGCACATCCGGCACAACGCCATCGACCAACTGCCAGGCAGGTACGATGAAGGATCCGGGCGTGGCTTCCGGCAACAACTCCAATCCGGGCGCCAGCACCAACACTGGTACCGCCGGTGGAGCCATGATGACCATGGAAACCAATCCAACTTGCTGATCGCCCTCTGGCGTATCGCAGACATGATCAAGGCCGCTCCATTGAGCGGCCTTTTTCTGTCGTTATCGGGGCTTCCGCGAACGCCCCTGTTACTGCGCTATAAAACTTCTCTGCGCAGCTGGTGTATGTGAAAACATACTCATGAATTGGAGAGATCTTCGTGCTATGTGTGCGGGCCGAGGCAACGGATCGGGCAACCTGGATGAAGCCGATGATCAACCGCATTTTATGGGCGCTGGCAGCCCTCGCCTACGGTGTCGCCACCGTGGTCGCGTTTATAGTGCTTTTGCCCGCAGCGCTGATCCAGTCAGCCTTCTCGAAAAAAGCGACGGTCGAGGACCGCGAAAGATACCTCGACGATTAGTCCTCGTCTCCGCAACCCCTTCAATGTCGACGATCGCAAACCATCGCGCCGAGGCGAGCACGTGGAGCCTTTTGGCTGCTTTCCGGGCCGTTAAACTTTTCGTTAAGTTTTGGTGGCATTGTTCCAATCTGAAACCTCAGAGATAGAGCCTTAAGTCCAAGCCTGAAAGAACGCGCGATGCGTAATGCGTTTTACATCGCCCTTCTGATGATGTCCCTCACGGCTTGCGCCTCCGCGCCGAGCCGGATCGGAGATGCCTGCGCGATTTTCGAGCAGAGAGACGGGCTTTTCAACAACTGGGCCCGCCAGGCGCGCGCGGCAAGCCGCGAATACGGCGTGCCGGTCCCGATCCTCATGGCGACGATCTACGTCGAGTCGAGTTTCCGCGCCCGCGCCCGCCCGCCGCGCAAATATGTGCTCGGCATCATCCCGTGGGGCCGTATCTCTTCGGCCTATGGCTACGCACAGGCGCTGGACGGAACCTGGGACGGTTACCGCAAATCGACGGGTCGCTGGGCCGCCAGCCGCAGTGACTTCGGCGATGCCATCCGCTTTGTCGGCTGGTATCACCACCAGAGCCATATCCGGAACAACATCCCCCTCAGCGATACCTACAACCTCTACCTCGCCTACTATACCGGCCACGGCGGCTATGAGCGCGGCCAGTTCGGCGGCGGGGTTCGCCAGACCGCAAAGAAATCCGCCGCCATGGCAGCCAGATACGAGGCGCAACTGCGCCGTTGCGGATACTGAACCTTGGTTCCCGTGCACGCTAAGCTGCACACGGCCTAATAGCCGACGACGATGCGGGTGTTAGCGGTTCCATACCGGCTCGTCGGCGCGAAAAAGGTTGCGGCATTTTCCGGATGCAGCCTGATACAGCCATGGGAGGCTGGTCGACCGAGGCGCTTGGTATCGAACGTCGCATGCACGGCATAGCCGCCATTGTAGAACACGGCGAACGGCATCGGCGCGTTGTCGTACTTGCGCGACCTGTGGCTCCTCGACAGCCATTTTGCGCTCCAGCTGCCGAGCGGCGTGCTGTAGCCTTTCCGAGCGGTCGATACCGGCCAGCGGTAGACATCAACACCATCTTCGCTCACCGTCATCGTCTGGGACGACAGGCTGACGCTGGCGACCAGGCCGGCGGACAGTGCCGACGACGCAAAGACAAGCGCGCACGAAAACAGTGCAGCTCCAACCATGTAGTGGCGCATGAAATGTCCCCCGGAAAGCCCCTTACCCTGAAAAGACATCATCACTTTGCGAGAAACGTTTCAATATAGTCTAGCGTGCCCGTCGTTGATTATTTTGAATTTTGTTTAATCGGCACAGTAAATTTCGAAAAAAAGCCATCAACTGACAAGATTATTACCATTTGATCCTGATAGTATCGTGGCAAAGCGAGATCCGCCCTAAAATACCTTTGCAGCCGTCACCTCGACCTCGACCAGAAATTCCGCGCGGGTGAATCCGCCGACGATGATCAGCGTCGAGACTGGCTTTGGGTCGAGCGTGAAACGATCGCGCACCGCCATGTAGGCCTGGAAGTCCTCGCGCCTCGTCACGAAGCCGGAAATGCGGATGACGTCGGCATAGGTCATCTTGGCCTCGTCAAGGATCGCCCCAATCGCCTTAAAGCAGAGTTCTGCCTGGGCGGTAACATCGGCCGGGATCGCATCGTCAAGGCCAATGCCGAGCTGGCCCGAGGTGACCAGCAGACTGGCGCCTGGCGGCACGAGCAGACCGTGATTGTAGGCGCCGAACGGCTGACGGACGGATGGCGGATTGAATGTCGTCTTCATCGAGGAGTGCTACTCTCTTCAAAGCATGGCAATGGCGCACTAGACCTCTCAACGGCCGACGCTGCAAGCCAACCCTCCCCTGAAAACGAGCCTGGGACGGGGCAAAGAGCAGGCGACCTGATCCCTTGCGGCCTCAATGCCTGATGGTATGATCGCAGCGACGAAGATACGGGGTTGGGGATGGCGCAGCAAACAATTCAATGGTGGCGCTATCCGCGGCTGGCGCTTGGCATTCTTGGCAGCGACAAGTCGTTTCGCAAAAACCCGCTGATCGGCCATCCGCACCTGAACGAGCTTGGCCTGCATCGGGAGCGGGTGCGGATAGCCGCTCGGATGGCAGACTACCGTCGCCGCATCCTGGGGTCACAGGTCAGACCGGAGGAACGCAGCGCGTTTGATCGCGACGGGTTCGTGATCCGGCAAAACGCATTGCCGCAGGACGTCTTCCTGCGCATCCGCGATTTCCTCAAGAGCGAGCCTCTGCCGGCACGCGAGATGCGGCAGGGACAGGCGGTGACGCGGATGATTCCGATCGGCCCGACAGCGCTGAAGCGCCTGCCGGATCTGGCTCGCTTCAGCCACAATCAGTCGATCGCCGGCCTCCTGCGCTATGTCGGCGGTGCCGGCGGCGATCCGATCCACTTCATCCAGACGGTGATTGCCGAACCGGCGCTGGCCAAGGCCGATCCGCAGACCGCACTGCACGCGGACACGTTTCACTCGACCTCCAAGGCCTGGCTGTTTCTCGATGATGTGGAGGCGGACAACGGTCCCTTCGTATTCGTGCCGGGCAGCCACAAGCTGACGGAAAAGCGGATCGAATGGGAATATCGGCAAAGCCTGATCGCCAGTACGGACAACCGCGCCCATCACGCGGACGGATCATTCCGCATCACGCCGGAAGAGCTGACCACGCTTGGTGATTTCGAGCCGAAGAAGGTGACTGTGCCGGCCAATACGCTTGTCGTTGCCGATACCTATGCGTTCCATTCGCGCGCGGTCAGCTTCAAGCACACGATGCGGGTGGAGCTGCATGCCTATCACCGCACCAATCCGTTCTCACCGCTGCCCTTCTCACCGCTGAGCCTGGTTCCCGGCCTGCACGACCGGCGCCTCGATCTCTATCTGGGCCATTCCGACCGCAAGGCAAAGCGCGCCGGCAGAAGGCCGACATGGCAGGATGTCGGAGAGTGCACGGCCTATTCCGAGCCGCATATCTGACAGATCGCCGAGCCGGCGGATATGCGGGCTCGGCTGATCTGTTTACTCGCTACGGGCGCCGTAGGGCGCCAGGAACGTCTTGATCGCTTCGATCTCGTTCGGGCGGATCTCGTGACCGCTGGCATGCCATTCCAGCGTGACCTCGTCACCGGCCGCGCGGAGATAACCAGCGAGTGCCTGCGTCTGCGGGACCGGGCAGATGGGATCCCGCTCGCCGGCCGTGATCAGCACATGCGCCTTTTCGCCCGTCGTCCGCGCAGGCGGCGTGAACGGGATGAGCGGATGCATCAGCACGCCCGCCTCGAACAGGCCGGGCCTTTCGATCATCACATTGGCAAGAATGTTGGCACCGTTCGAAAATCCGAGGCCCAGCACGGTCGAGGATTCGTAGCGGTCGCGATTGGCCTCCACGAATTCCGTCATCCGCCTGGTGGCGCGGGCGAGATCGTCGAGATCGTAGACCCCTTCCGCCTTGCGTCGGAAAAAGCGCGCAGCCCCATGCTCGGCGACGTCGCCGCGCGGAGAGACGATCGTAGCACCCGGCACGAGCCGGCTCGCAAAATCGAAGAACTGGTTCTCGTCGCCGCCGGTGCCATGAAAGGTGAACAGGATCGGCGCACCGGGAGCACCGGGCCGCGCCCGGTGCACATAACTGTCGAAACTCATCGTCACTCTCCTTAGGCCAGCGGTTCCAGGTGCTCCTCCAGCGTCGAGCGCAGATGCTCGTGCTGGGTCGGCAGCTTCAGGGCCTCGCCCAGATGCGCGGTATCCTCGTCGCGGTCGAAACCGGGTTCATTGGTCGCGATCTCGAACAGCACGCCGCCGGGGGTGCGGAAGTAGATGGCCCAGAAGTAATCGCGGTCGATCACCGGCGTGACCTGGTACCCCGTATCCATCAGTGCCTTGCGGACTTCGAGCTGCTTTTCACGGTTCTCAACCGCAAAGGCCAGGTGATGCACGGAGCCTGCCCCGAGACGGGCGCCCGCAATGTTCGGCATTGTCTCGACGTCGATGAAGTCGGCGCCGTTGCCGCCGGGCATGCCGAAGCGGGTGACACCGTCTCTCGCATCAACCTGTTCATAGCCCATGAACTTCAAAAGCTCGGCATTGGCACCGTCGTCGCGCAGTCGGAGCGATGCGGAATGAAAGCCGCGGATCGCTTCGTCGGCACCGACGCCGTTGCCCGTCCACTGGGCGCGGTTGTCATCCTTGACTTCGACCAGTGCGAAACCGTCGCCGTCGGGACCTGCAAACTGCAGGCGCTTTTCGCCGAATGCTTCATCCGCCTTCAAACCATCGGCACCGGCTTTCGTCAGGCGATCCGTCCAGTAGCCAAGCGAGCCCTGCGGTACGGAGAACACGGTTGTGCCCACCTCGCCTGAGCCCGGGCGGCCCCTGGCGATATGCGGAAACGGGAAATAGGTCATGACCGAGCCGGGCGTGCCGATTTCGTCGCCATAATAGAGATGATAGACGTCAGGCGCATCGAAGTTGACGGTCTTCTTGACCCGGCGCAGGCCGAGCGTATCGGTGAAGAACCGGTTGTTGGTGGACGCGCTGGCCGCCATCGACGTGACGTGGTGGAGGCCCTTGATCTGGGTAATCATGTCAAACCCCTTTTCAATTTGTCGGCTCGGGAGCGAGCCGTTGTCTGGGGTGATAATTGGGGATCGGATGCGAATTGGATAGAGGATCACATCCGAACGGATTGTTCATTTTTCGTTGACGAGGTGGCCTAAGCGTTCACCACTCAGACGTTTTCCGGCAGCTGCCAGTCGACAGGATCCTTGCCGATGGACTGCAGATACTCATTCGCCTTGGAAAACGGCTTCGAGCCCAGAAACCCGTTATGGGCCGAGAGCGGCGACGGGTGGGCGGACTTGATGACGAGATGCCGTTCCTCATCGACAAAGGCCGCCTTCTTCTGGGCATAGGCGCCCCAGAGAATGAAGACGACGCCGTCGCATTCCTCGTTGACGGTGCGGATGACAGCATCGGTGAAGCGTTCCCAGCCCTTGCCCTGATGCGCCGCAGCCTTGCCCTCTTCCACGGTCAGCACGCTGTTCAAAAGCAGCACGCCCTGTTCGGCCCAGTGCTCAAGGAAACCGTGCTTTGCCGGCGCGATGCCGAGATCTGCTTCCATTTCCTTGTAGATGTTGACGAGTGACGGCGGGATACGAACACCGGGCCGGACGGAGAAACACAGGCCATGCGCCTGGCCTTCCCCGTGATACGGGTCCTGTCCGAGGATCACCACCTTCACCTCATCGAGCGGCGTCAGGTCAAGTGCGCGGAAATACTCCGAACCCTTTGGAAAGATGAGCTTTCCCGCCTTCTTCTCGGACACAAGGAAGCTCTTGAGATCCGCCATATACGGATCCTCGAACTCGGTTTCGAGCGCGAATTTCCAGGTTTCCTCGAGCTTGATATCGCCGTCCGCCATGCAGGTGTCCTTTAGGTGAAACGTCCGCCGCGCTGGATGACTTCGGTCCTGTAGCCATCCGGATCGGTGACGAAGAAGAATTTCGCAAACGGCCGGCCCTCATGCGGCATGTCCGCAAGCTTGCCCACCGTCAGGCCCAGTTCGGAGAAGCGCTTGTGTTCCGCCTCGACATCCTCGACCGTCACCGCCAGATGGCCGTAACCGTCTCCAAGGTTGTAGGGTTCAGAACGATTGCCGTTGACCGTCAGTTCCAGTTCGAAACCGGTTTCGAGATTGGAGAGGTAGATCAGCGTGAACCCTGCGAACGGCCGGCGATCGGCGACCTTCAGGCCGAACGCCTTGTCGTAGAACTCGACCGAGCGAGCTTCGTCCAGCACGCGGATCATCGAGTGCACCATCTTTGCCATGAGGGGCGCTCTCTATTGGAGGATGTGGTTGGACTTGGAGTGCCAGTCCCAGGCGGAGCGGATAATGTCTTCCAGGGAATATTGCGGCTCCCAGCCGAGCACGGCCTTGGCCTTGTCGTTGTTGGCGACGAGCGAGGTGGAATCGCCTTCGCGGCGGCCGACATATTCGACCGGGAACGGCTTGCCCGACACATCGGAGATGGCGTCCAGCAGTTCCTTGACAGTGGTGCCGGTGCCGGTGCCGAGATTGAGCTCGACCGTATCGCCGCCGGCGAGCAGGTAATCGACGGCGCGGACATGCGCGTCGGCCAGATCGAGAACATGGATATAGTCGCGGACGCAGGTACCATCACGCGTGTCGTAATCGTCGCCGAACACCTTGAAGCCCTGACGGCGGCCAAGCGCTGCCTCGATGGCAAGCGGGATCGCATGGGTTTCGGGCGTATGCCATTCGCCGATCCGGCCTTCGAAATCGGCACCGGCCGCGTTGAAATAGCGCAGCATGACCGATTTCAGGTCCTTGTAGGTGCCGTAGTCCTTCAGCGCCTGCTCGATGATGAATTTGGTGCGGCCGTAAGGGTTGATCGGCGCCTGCTTGTGAGTCTCGTCCATCGGCACCCGGTCTGGAAGACCGTAAGTTGCGCAGGTCGAGGAAAACACGAAGGCCTTCACACCGGCATCGATCGCGGCCGACAGAAGCGTCAGCGCACCAATGACATTGTTGTCGTAGAAGCCGACCGGGTTCTTGACGGATTCGCCCACTTCGATCAGCGCGGCGAAATGCAGGATGGCGTCCGGCTTGTGCTTGGCGAGCACTTCGTCGAGCCGTGCACGGTCGCGGATATCGCCCTGTTCGAGCTCGCCCCAACGGACAAATTCCGTGTGGCCGTTGGAGAGATTGTCGAAAACGACGGGCTCGTAACCCCGGTCCGCCAGAACGAGGCACGTATGGGACCCGATATACCCTGCCCCACCAACGACAAGCACCTTTTTCTTAGACATCATCGCTCCTGCTTCTTCGAAATCGGCGGCACTATACCGACAGGGTTTCAAATGGGAAGGGTAGAGGCCATATCAGGGGTCCCGCTCCCCATGGCAGAACACCAGACAGCATCCCCGTGCAGTTGATTCTTTACATGAAGACGGGCGCCGCGAACTTGTCTATCCTTGTCAGCAGATTCCCGTAGGTCCTTTGATGCGTTACATCTTTCTCAGTCTCGGCTGGCTGTTCGTGGGGCTTGGCGTGATCGGCGCCTTCCTGCCGATCCTGCCGACGACGCCGTTCCTGCTGCTGGCCGTCGCCTGCTTTGCGCGCTCGTCGCCAAAGCTGGAGGCATGGCTGATGGACCATGAGACGCTGGGCCCGCCGCTCAGGAACTGGCGCGAGCGCGGCGCTATTTCGCGACGGGCAAAGGTCACGGCGATCTCGCTGATGGCCGTCAGCTATACCGGCTTCTGGTTCGGCTCGCACCCGGCAGCCTGGCTCGCCATTCTGGTCGCCGCGCTGATGATCGGCCCGGCCATCTTCATGCTGACGCGACCGGACGCCTGAGCTAGCGATGCCGCGACTGCGGCAGAACGTAAGGCACATGCGCTGCCGGCACGCGACCGACGGCACCGGCGATGCCATAGACGGAAGCAATCATCTCGTCGCTCACGGTGGCATGGCACGGACCTTCCGCCACCACGCAGCCGTGGTTCAAAACCACCAGATGGTCGGCAAATTCCGCAGCGAGGTTGAGGTCGTGCAGGATGGCGAGAACCATGCCGCCGGCAGCCGCAAAATCGCGGGCCGTTTCCAGCACCGAGATCTGGTGGCCGAGATCGAGGCTGGCTGTGGGCTCGTCGAGGAACAGCGCGCACGGCACGCCGTCGACCACCGCCCTTGGCACCTGCGCCAGCGCGCGGGCAAACTGGACGCGCTGCTGCTCGCCGCCCGACATCGACGGATAGGGCCGGCTTTCGAAACCGCGCAGGCCCACCCGTGCCAGAGCCTTGCGCGCTTCCTCTCCCGGATTGAGCGAACCGTTGGCAACCGCACCCATGCGGGCGATCTCCAGCGCCGAGAAAGGAAAGGCCAGCTGCGTCGCCTGCGGTAGCACCGCTCGGCGCCTCGCCAGATCGACCGGCTTGCAGGCCGCCACATCGGCACCGTAATAGGAAACATGCCCGCTATCCGGCACCATCTCGCCGGACAGGACCTTCATCAGCGTCGATTTTCCGGCACCGTTCGGGCCAATCACCACGCTGAAACGGCCGGGCTCCAGCGTCAGGCTGACGCTGTCGATCAGCTTGCGACCGGCGCGGCTGACGGTGACGTTTTCTGCCCTGATCATGCCCGTCCTCGTCGTATGCCCCTCATGGCAGGTCCCGCATGCCGATGCCGATGCCGTTGCGTCCGATCAGCAGGAACAGAAAGACCGGCGCGCCGAACAGCGCCGTAATCACCCCGATCGGCAGTTCCGCGGGGGCCGCAACGGTGCGGGCCACGGCATCGGCGATCAGCAGAAGCGCGCCGCCGCCGAGCGCCGAGCCCGGCAGCAGAAAACGGTGCGACGGCCCCATCGCAAGGCGCAACAGATGCGGCACCACGATCCCGACGAAGCCGATCGAACCGGCGACGGCAACCGTGGAGCCGCAGGCGGCAGCGACCGCGACGATGACGATCCGCTTCAGCCGCTGCACCGGCACGCCCATGTGGAAGGCTGCCGCATCGCCGAGCACCAGCGCATCGAGACCGCGCGCCACGAAGGGGATGATCGCCATCACGAAGACGATAGACGGAAGGATCGACAGCACCCGCCCGTAGGTGGCACCGCCGAGGGAACCGAGGCTCCAGAACGTGATGTCGCGCAACTGCCGGTCATCGGCCATCACGATCAGAAGGCCCATGAAGGCGCCCGACAGGGCACCGATCGCGATGCCGCAAAGGATCAGCGCCGTGGTCGAGGTTCGCCCGTCGCGGGTGGCGATGACGTAGAGCATCCAGGTGTTGATCAAGCCGCCGAAAAACGCCATCAGCGGCAGGAATTGGTTTCCGAGCAGCATCGAGACCGGGGCAAGCACCGTGCCGCCGAGCACGATCGCCAGCACCGCCGCAAGGCCTGCACCTGATGTGACGCCGACGATGCCGGGATCGGCAAGCGGATTGCGAAACAGGCCCTGCATCATCGCACCTGAGACAGCCAGCCCCGCGCCGACCAGAAGGCCGAGCGCCGTGCGCGGCAGGCGGACGGCTTCGAGGATGACCCGTTCCTGGGTGGTGAGCCTGTCACCGTTGCCGGTCAGGTAGGCGAAGAGATCGCGAAGGCCGACGCCGGTCGGGCCGACGCCGAGCGACAGAAGGCAGGCGGCGATCAGGAGCACCACGAGAAGGACGATGACCAGCACGCCCTGCGACGTGCGATCGCCCTCGCCCGTGTTGCGAAACGGCATGGCCAGCGCCTTCATCATCAGTGCATCGCATCCGGATAGAGTTTTTCGGCAAGCGCCCGGCCGGCCTCGGGCGTTCGCGGACCAAAGCTCAAGAGCAGCAGGCCGTCCATCGAGATTAGCGACTTGGACGCGGCGGCCGGCGTCGTCTGCATCGACGGCAGCGCGAACATCTCATCCGGCGTGGTCGAATGGTCGCCCCGCGACATGGAGAGGATCACATCAGGAGCCGCGGCAATCACCGCCTCGTCGGACAGCGGCTTATAGCCCTTGATCGAGGGCGCGGCATTGACGCCACCCGCCATCTCGATGATCGCGCCGGCTTCCGTATCGGCACCCCCCGCCATCAGCCGCCCGTTGGCGACGGAGAGAACGAACAGCACCTTCTTCTTTTCGCCGGCAATCTTCACCACATCGTCAGCGAGCGCCTTCAGCCCATCCTCGGTCTTTGCGGCGAGTACCCCCGCCTTGTCGCCAAGGCCGACGGCCGCACCGACGTCGCGGATCTTCTGGCCGATCTTGTCCGCAGCCGGCGGCGTCGGGATGACCACGACAGGGATCTCGCTGGCCGTAAGGATTTCCAGCACCGGTGGCGGACCGGACCCCTCTTCCATCAGAATGAGATCCGGTTTCTGGCCCAGAATGCCCTCGGCAGAGAGTGCCCTGATATAGCCGACGTCAGGCTTGGAATTTGCGGCGGCAGGATAGGAACTGGTGGAATCTCGCGCTACAATACGGTCCTCGGCGCCCAGATCGTAGAGGATTTCGGTGATCGTGCCGCCGATCGAAACGATGCGCCGGGCGTCCGGATTGCCCGTTTCCGATGCCGTGGCGCTGCTGAATGCGACAGCGGACGTGACGACGGCAAGCGCAAGCAGATGTGCAAACCTTGGTGAGGAAACCCGGAGAGAGAAAACCATGAGACCCGCCCTTGTGATACCAGAGGGCAAACTCGGTTGCGATGCGATCCGCCCCAGCCGCCCTATAACTTGAGTTGACTAGACAAGTTTTTTCCGGTTTTCAAGACAGGCATCAAGAGATAACTTGAGTGCGAAGTGAAACTTATGTGAGGATTGATTCCATGTACATCGCCATGAACCGTTTCCGCGTCGTGCCGGGCTTCGAGCAAGCGTTTGAAGACATGTGGAAAAGCCGCCAGGGCCGGCTTGCCGAAGTGCCAGGCTATGTCGAGTTTCACATGCTGAAGGGACCGAAGGCCGACGATCACACGCTCTATGCCTCCCACACGATCTGGGAAACCGTTGAGCATTTTCTGGCCTGGACAAAGTCCGAACAGTTCCGCGCTGCCCATGCCAATGCCGGCCAGAACCGCGGCAAGGTCGAATACCTCTCCGGCCCGCAGTTTGAAGGTTTCGAAGTCATCATCAGTGAAGACAAGAACGGCGTCCGCGCCGCCGACGCAGCCTGAGGTCCGCAATGGACACCCACTCGGAGATCGCGCCCGACCGCCGCGAACGCGCGCTCAAAGCCCTCTCAGAAAAGCCCGACGGCGTCATTGAATCGATTGCAGCAGGCGCCGATGTGACGGCGGCAGAAATCCTGGCAGTCCTGCCGGAGGGGTCGGCCGTCATTGCCGGCAAGGAACGCTTCGACGAAATCTGGTCGGAGCTGACCACCTGGGGCGTCGTGCTGTTTCTCGTTCACACGGAGGACGTGGTGGCCGAGATCGACGGCATCCTTCCGGCCGGATCGGAAAGCCACGGCTGGTTCAACATCCACGGCGACAGCCCGATCGGTGGCCACATCCGCAAGGACAACTGCGCCTCGATCACCTTCGTCGACCGTGCGTTCCATGGTCGCCGTTCCTGCTCGGTCTGGTTCATGAACCAGAAAGGCGCCGCCATGTTCAAGGTTTTCGTCAAGCGCGACGCTGGCCGCGAACTGATGGCGGATCAGCTGGTGAAATTCGAGGCTTTGCGCGATCGTTACGCGAGCCTGTGAGTGATGTAGGTTCGGATTGGATATTTTCCGAACCTACACGATTTGCGCAGCAGCGCAGACTCATCAACCACAGGCTCCTTAAAGAGCCGGCACCCATTTCCAGAACACGCCTTCCAATCTTTCCGGATAATATTTGAACTCGCACTCGAGTTTTCGGCCGTAGGTTTCGGCCTGCGACAACGCCTCGGCACTGACAGGGCTCATGCCCGTCCCTGGCGCAAACCAGTCTTCCAGAAGATCTTCCGGCACATAGATGCCGGTCCTCAGAGGCAACGCCGTTAAGGCAGCATCGAGTTCTGCGGGTATCGTCCGTGGCGCCATTGTTTCATCCCTTCGATCGTTGATTGGAATCGAGCTCGATCTGTGAGCTTTCAGGAGGTTGTCCGTTTACAAGAATGCCCCACTGACACCGTTGCGTCGAGAAGAAATGGCGCCCGCGGTTCCCGCTCGCCCGCTGCCGACGGCATGAGCGCACAGGCAGAATGGTTCAATCTAGCCAAAAGCGCTCTGGACCCTAAGTTGGATAGAGGTGGGTGCAGTGTGTGCTAACCAATGAGGATAATGTCATGAAAATCGTCGCCTTCTCTGCCGGCCTTCTGGGACTTGCCCTGGCGCTCAGCAGTTGCACGACCGCCGGCGCCAGTGGCGGCGGATCTGACATTGCCCCGATCAAGGGGAGCATCACCTATGGCGGCCAGCCGCGTTCGAAGCTGACCAAATCCCCCATCGGCAGCACGTTTCCGCATGAGTTCATCGACCAGTTCGGCGACCGGGTGAGCGAGACCTATGTGATCGAGCCGGACCGCAGCCTGCGCATCATCGATCGGCACGTGATTTCAGAGTCCTTCTCCGACTAGAGGGCGCCCTGCGATCGACTTTCGTCGGGCGAGGCAGATTGACGCGCCTCACGCGCGCCTCTTGTGGGTTGCAGCCGTTGCACTTATTCCGTGTCGGGTAGATCGACATGGCATGATTGGGAGGCAACATGGCAGACGACGGGAACTGGGCGCCGCTTTCGCCTTACGCAACGGGCGTGCGAGGGCGCTGCCCGCGCTGCGGCCAGGGCCATCTCTTCAAGGGCTTTCTGACGATCAGGCCGCGATGCGAAGCGTGCGGGCTTGATTACGCCTTTGCGGATCCCGCAGACGGTCCGGCGTTCTTCGTCATCTGCTTTGCCTGCGTGCCCTCGGTGGCACTCGCAGTGTGGATCGAGACGGTGTTTTCGCCGCCGTTCTGGGTGCATCTTCTCATCTCTCTCCCCTTCCTGCTTCTGACCTGCATCCTGCCGTTGCGACCGCTGAAAGGCTGGCTTGTCGCCAGCCAATATATCTACCGGGCGCGGGAGGGCAGATTGCAAGGAAGCCCGAACGACGTCTGATTCTGGTGCGACCGGGTGGTCTCCGACTGCCGCTCGTCGCGCGAGTACCGGAACAATTTCCCGCGCCAACCATTCGACATGACAAGCAAGGAGCCTGTCATGCCGGAAATGCAAGAGACTGAGACGGAAGCACAGCGGCGGTCGCTGGCGCTTGAGGGCGCAATGCTGCTGATGATCGACGGCCTTGCCGCAAGAGGCACCATTTCGGTGGATGAGGCAGAAGACATGCTTCGCATCCTGTCCACAAGCTCCGACGGATCGGCCCTCCGAGCCAACAATTCCCTGCGCGTCGTCAACCAGCTGAAGCGGTTGCGCCGGGGCGATGGCAGTGCAGCGCCCGGCGCCTGAGGCGGACTCACATCTGTCGACGCAGAGATCACGTTTTCAGGAACCTTTTTTACGCCTCACCGTTCACCTCCCAACAGCAAAAGGAGACACTATCATGAATAGCATCGTATGGTTGGTAGGCGCAGTCGTCATCGTAATCGCGGTTCTGAACCTCGTTGGATTCGCTTGATTTGATTGCCCTTTTCCACTGAACTTCAGGTTCAGGTGGAGAAACAAAAAGGCGCCGGTTCTGATCGAACCGGCGCCTTTTTCGTATTCGTGACGTCCCCCCTGGGTGGGTCACTGCCCGCCGTCACTTCGGCGAGCAGTGTGATCAGACGAGGGCTCGCCTATTCGGCAGTCAGCAGTGCAAACGGATGATCGGCAAAGGCGAGGTTGACGGCGATGCTGTCCTTGGCCTCGACATCCTTGCCGGTAGAGAGATCGCGGTAGCGACGGTTGGCGAGCTGTGTAGGCAGCTCCACTTCCGTCTCCGCCCAGCGCTCGCCCCGTGACGGATAGACGTCGCCGTTGAGCGCGCCGAAGACCAGCCGCGGTACGATTACGATCACGGCTTGATCGCCATCGGTGCGGGCGAAGGCCAAGATGTTTTCGGCCCGGTTTCCGGTCGCCTTGAGCGGCACGTAGTCGCCCTTGCGGAACAGGTCCGGCGCGTCGCGACGCTGGCGCAGCAGACGCTGGATCAGGTGCTGTTTCAGCCGTCCGCTCAACCATCCGTCCTCTGTCGAGGAGTCCGGATTGTCGTTCTCCGCAGGGAGGTCCTGCAGCATGGCGAAATCCGGTTCGCGACGGTTGTCGGGGTCGACAAGGCTGAAATCAAGCGCCTCGCTGCCCTGATAGATGTCAGGCACGCCCGGTGCCGTCAGCTTGACGATCGTCTGGGTCAGGCTGTTGACCAGACCGGCCCGGATGAAGGGCTGGAGCGCCGAGGAGAAGTCCGCCAGGAATTCCTGGTTTTTCGGCGACAGCATGTAACGGGCGTAGTCGAGCACAGCTTGTTCGTACGCCTCGTTGCTGTCACCCCAGTTGGTGCGCAGCTTGGCTTCCTTGATCGACTTCTCGACATAGGCAAGGAAACGCTCCTCGAGTGCCTTGAGGCCGCTCTCGTCCTTCGGCTGCAGCATCGTCGGCCAGACGCCTGCGAGCGCCTGATAGAGCATCCATTCGACCGCAGGCTCCGGTGCCGGGCCATCATCCAGCGAGACAACCTTCGTCTCGTTCATCTTGCGCCAGCGGGCAATGCATTCCGACCAGAGTTCCGGCGCCTCGGTCAGCACGTAGAGACGGGCACGGGCATCTTCGCCGCGCTTGGTGTCGTGCGTGGATGTCCCAGACAGCGCATCCGGCTGACGCTGCAGCCTTGTTTCCATGTCGTGGTGGAAACGCTCGATCGAGAAATCGCGCGGCAGCGGTTCGGCGCCGACTTCGTTGAGTGCAAGCGCCATATGCTGACGGAAGAACAGCGTGTCCTCGACGGACTTTGCCATCAGCGGGCCGGTCAGCTGCTGGAAGCGGGTGCGGAAATTCGCTGCATCGTGAGAGGCCTTCTCGGAGACTTCGTTGCCGAGGATGCGGGTGATCAGATCGAGGCCTGCCTGATCCGGCGCGTTCGGGCCCTGTTTGACCTTGTCGACGACGCTCTTCAGCATCTCGTGGCCTTCCGGCGGCAGACCTGTTTCCGTCCCATAGGTCCGGTAGACCGGGAATGCGACCAGCAGTTCGCGCAGTGCAGACCTCGTGGTCTTCTCGTCCACGCTGATGCCATCCGTGTTGGCGATCGCGACGGCGAGCTTCAGAAGCGTCGTGAACTCGCCCTCGAAATTCTTGTCGGCCATCAGCAGCTTGGCGGCGCGCAGTTCGGCCGTCATGTCGACGGGCTTGCCGACGACGTCGTCATAGGCTTTGCGCAGACCGGCGATCTTTGCACCGTCCACAAGAGCGTCGGACAGCGAGGCGATGAACTCGTAACCCGTCGTGCCTGAGATCGGCCAGTCACTCGGGATGTGCTCACCTTCGCCGAGGATCTTTTCAACGGTGATGTAGCAATCGGGACCAGCTTCCTGGCGCAGAAGCTCGATATAGGCCTTTGGATCGGCGAGACCGTCCACGTGGTCCACGCGCAGACCGTCGACGGCGCCGGAGTGAACCAGTTCGAGGATCAGGCGGTGGGTGTCGTCAAATACCTGTTTGTCTTCGACGCGGACGCCGGCAAGGCCGGTGATCTCGAAGAAGCGGCGGTAGGAGAGATCGCGCGGCGCTTCCCGCCACGACATCAGACGGTAGGGCTGGCGCTCGTGCAGCTCTGCAAGCGATGTCTTGTCGGTAAGTTTGATCACCTCGGTTTCGCGGCCCTGATAGGTTTCCGGCGCGAGCGGATAGTAGCTGTCGTAATAGGCGAAAGCCGGCTTGCCGGTCTTCGGGTCGGGCTTCACCGAGATATCGCCATTGGAAAGTGCGGTCTCGAACGAGTCGCCGAGGAAAGGCAGCGTCAGCGGGCGCGACCAGTTGATGTCGAAATGCTTTGCGAACCGGCTGTTCTGGCCATTTTCGATAACATCGCGCCACCACGTGTTTTCAAGCGAAGCGGCCATGTGGTTGGGAACGATATCGAGGATCAGGCCAAGACCTGCGTCCTTCAACGTTTTCACCATGCGATCGAAGCCTTCGCGACCGCCGATCGATGGCTCGATCTCGTTGGCGTCGGTCAGGTCGTAGCCATGAGTTGACTCCGACGTGGCCGTGAAGATCGGCGACGCGTAGAGGTGGCTGATCCCGAGGCGCTTCATGTAAGGCACGAGCTCGCTCGCGCGATCGAAGGTCATGCCGTTGCGGAACTGGATACGGTAGGTAGCTGTCGGGATGGTCACTTGATGTCTCCGGCGGGCGCGAGGCGGACGATGATAGAGTTCTGGGGCAGATCCGGCGTTTCGGACGGCCAGGCAAAGAGCGTCTCACCCGGCAGATCGGGAAGCGGCTGCGCCTTTTCGCCGATGTTGAGCGCGATCGACAACGTTCCTTTCGGGAAAGTCCAGCTAACGGCCAGGAAGCCCTCGCCGGTCTTCAGAACCTTGCCTGAGTTGCCGGTGGCCGTTGCAAGCATCGGCACGATGTGCTGCTGGCGAAGGGAAAGCAGTTCCTTCGTCAGCGCAAGCCACTCCTTGCCATCGCGGCTATCGTGCTTCTTCCAGTCGAGCTTGGAGGCGTCGAAGGTCGTCTTGGCATTCGGATCGGGGACGACATCGCCCTCGTGGCCGGCATGGCCCTGGAATTCCTTCGCACGGCCCTCGCGCACGGCCTTGGCAAGGTCGCCGTGGAAATCGGTGAAGAACAGGAACGGGTTCGTCTCACCATATTCCTCGCCCATGAACAGAAGCGGGATATGCGGCGAGAACAGAAGCGAGGCGAGCAGAACCTTGGTGCGATCGGCACCGGCAAGCTCGATCAGACGTTCGCCCTCGGCGCGGTTGCCGACCTGGTCGTGGTTCTGGATGAAATCCACAAAAGCGACGGGCGGCTGGCCTGCGCTTTTCACGCCGCGCTTTTCGCCGGCATGCGGCGAGACTTCGCCCTGATAGGCAAACCCTTCGGCCAGAACCCGGGCGACGAGCTTTTCCGGCTGCTTGGCGAAATCCTCGTAATAGGCGTGCGTTTCGCCGGTCGCGAAAACATGGACGGCATTGTGAAAGTCGTCGTTCCACTCCGCGGTAAACAGAGGTGCGTTGCCGTCTTCGTCGCGCGGATGCAGGTCGATGATGTTGCGGGCGTCCTCGGTCGTCAGGTGGATCGGCCGGTCGGTAATCTCGGCGCGGATGCGCTCGGCGATCTCGTTCAACACGTGGCTGTCGGAAATATCCTCGATCTGGTCGATCGCATCGAAGCGAAGGCCGTCGAAATTGTATTCATGCAGCCAGTAGAGCGCGGCCTCAACGATGTAGCGGCGGGTCGCATCGACGTCATAGGCGATGGCCGCACCCCACGGTGTCTGACGCTCCTTGTGGAAGAAGTCGGGCGCCAGAAGCGGCAGATAATTGCCCTCGGGGCCGAAATGATTGAGCACGAGGTCAAGCACAATGGAGATGCCATGCGCGTGAGCGGCATCTACGAAGGCTTTGACATCATCTGGTGAGCCATAAGCGGCATGCGGCGCATAAAGAAGAACGCCGTCGTAACCCCAGCCACGGTTGCCGCCGAACTGCGCAATCGGCAGGATCTCGACCATGGTGATGCCGAGTTCGGCGAGATAGGGCAGCTTCTCGATCGCGGCGCGGAACGTGCCGTCAGGGGTGAAGGTGCCGACATGCATCTCGTAAACGACGGTTTCTTCCCAGGGGCGCCCAGTCCACTCCGTTGTCTGCCAGTCGTAGCTGGTCGGATCGATGACAAGCGAAGCGCCATTGACCTCGGACTTCTGGGCACGGGATGCGGGATCGGCGACAACGGTACCATTGGCCAGCACGTAGTTGTATTCCGCGCCTGGTTCGACGCCGGTTGCCAGGACCTCGAACCATCCGTCGTCGCTGCGGCTCATCTCGGCATCCTTGCCGTTGAGACGGAGCACGACCGTTTCCTGGCCCGGAGCCCAGAGACGGAACCTTACCTCGCCAGCAGCGACATATTCCGCTCCCCAGGTTTTCGGAAAGCTTCGGAGTTCGGCGACGGCATTGACGTCCGACATGGGGTCCCTTTCATCAGGTTGAGAGCGACCGGCAAACGAGTGAAAGGCGTGACAGTTCCATCATGGAACAGGCAAACCTTTCACGATCAGTGATTTTCGCAGGCTGATGTTTTTCAGCCTGGAAAGCGCTCAGAGATCGAGCAGCGCATAAGGCCGACCTGTCGGCTTTTCGATATGCGAAGCAACGTTATAGACCGGCGCGCCCCCTGGCGTCCTGCCTTCGTAGCGGCCGCGGTGGGCATGGCCGTGGACAACGGCCTTGACCGGGAAGCGGTCGATCGTTTCGGCCAGACGCGACGAGCCGAGGAAGGGGAAGATTTCCTCCGGTTCGCCTTCCACCGTCTCGCGGATCGGAGCGTAGTGGAGCACGACCATGGCGCGTTCGGAGCGAACCTGACGCAGCGCGTTTTCGAGCCGCATCGTTTCCTCGACGCTTTCGGCCACCATCGCCTTGATCGCCGGCTCGCCGAAGGAACCCAGCATGTGACGCCCGAAGCCACCGGCAAAACCCTTGGCTCCGGCGAAACCGACGCCGTTGATTTCGACTGCCTGACCTTCGAGAAGGTGGACGCCGGCGTCCTTCAGTATGTGGGTGACTTCCTCGACGCAGCCACATTCATAATCGTGGTTGCCGAGTACGGCGACCATCGGGATCGAGCATGAGCGCAGATCGGCGGCCAGCAGTTCGGCTTCCTTGACCTTGCCGAGGTCGGTCAGGTCGCCGGTCAGGACCAGAATGTCCGCCTCCAGCGAGATCTCGGCAAACAGGTCCTTGTAGGATTCCGAGCCGTGTTCCTTGACGTGGAGATCGCCCATGGCAGCGATGCGCTGCAGGCCCGCAGGCTTCTTGCGATCGCTCTTCTGTTTTTCGGCAGCCTTGTCAGACTTGCTCATACCGGGCCTCCTTCCAAAGTTTTTTCATCGACGCCCGCGCGCAGTTCTCCTTCGCCACCGACGTCGGCGAAACCCCATTCCTTGACATCGATCTCGAAATCGATGCGGCTGAACATGCGGCCACGGCAGACCTTCATCTGCGGCAGGGGCAGTTCGCGCTGCGCCTTCAGGCGGTCGAGAAGCTCGTCGAGCAGCCAATCAGGAACCTTGTCGCGCTCGGTCGGGTAGATCCAGCGGAAGTTGAGAAGGTGGATCAGCAGCACTTCCCAATGCACTTCCATATGGTTGAGCAGCCGCTCCCAGTCGATCTGGTCATGGGCGCGCAGGATCGTGTGGACGATGTCGCCGCCGTCGTAGCGGTGACGAAGCTGGACGAAGCATTTCGACCAGATCAGCTCCGTCGGGGCGATAATACGGACCTTGTGGCCGTTCATCTCGATCTGTCTGGCATTCTCGAACCAGCTGTCGCTGATCGGCATCGTGCCGTTGGAGGCTGCAAAGATCACATCGAAGAAGTGCTTGCCCTTCTTCACCTTGCCCAGCCAGCGGTCGTCTTCGACCTCGATCTCATATCCCTTCTGCTTGAAATGCGAGAGGATCCGGGCGTAGTCGCCGGCCTTGCAGAAGATATCGAGATCCTTGGTCTGACGGGTAATGCCGGTATAGGCGCTGAGCGCGAACGTGCCGGCCAGAAGAAACGGGATGTGGCAATCGACCAGATCCTCCAGCGCTACGGCAACGAAGGCCTCCGCATCGGCATCGGCCAGAAACGGCGCCGCCTTGACCTCGAGATCGGGCATTGCCTGGAGCGGATGGGGCGGCGTTTCTCGCGCCGCCGTCGGTGCGGGGGCGAGCCCATGGCGCTTTTCTACATCGGCATTCATCGGTTTTCTCCGAATGTCAGTGGGTAGCGGGAACAGCGCGTTTTCCCGCTGTTTCCCGCCTGAGCGTCAGGCTCAGCCTCACGGCTTTTCCTGGTTGTCCGCATTGGCCATCGGGCTTGGGCGTCCGTCCGGCTGGTCGCCGTCTTCGCGCTGGTCGATGTCTTCAAGATCGGTCTTGACCATGAAACGGTCGATTTCGCCGCGACGCGCAGCTTCGCGCACGGCTGCCGGGTTGGTCGTTTCCATCTGCTCGCTCAATTCGTCACGAACCGGTTCGCGCGCCTTGTCGTCTTCGTGCTTTTCGTTTTCCATCATGGTCTCCTTTGACGTCGTCAGGCCAGCAATGTGGCGAGCCGGTGGGGAAACCGCCGAGACGCTGCAGAGGTTCCGTGCTGTCGGGAACCGGGACACGGTTTGCCAAGTTTTGAACGGAAACGAAGGAGGACGACATGCCGGCAAAATCAAGTGCGCAGCAAAAGGCAGCAGGCGCCGCGCTTTCCGCAAAGCGCGGCGAGACCAAGAAATCGGAACTGAAGGGTGCTTCCAAAAGCATGGAGAAGTCGATGAGCGAAAAGCAGCTCGAAGAACTGGCCTCCACGAAACGCAAGGGAAAGCCGGAACACGCTTCCTGAAGCTGGAGCGGCAATGTCTTCTCCTTTTGCACGAATCCGTTACACCTCTGATCCCAGGTGAACGGATAAAGGATGAGCGCTGTGACCAAGTCTTACGGATCGATGTCGATTGCCGAGCTTTCGACGCTTTTGCAGCTTGGCAAAGTTGATGCGGTTGAAGTGACCGAATCGGTCCTGTCGGCGATTGAATCCTATTCCGACAAGGCCGTGTTCGTGACGCTTCTGCGGGACCGTGCGCTTTCCGAAGCACAGGCTGCGTCAAAGCGCCTGCGCGAAAACCGCTCGCTCGGCATTCTTGATGGTATCCCGATCGCCTGGAAGGACTTATTCGACATCGAAGGCCTTTCGACCACGGCAGGCTCGAGCGTGATGGCCAAAGATCCGGCGGCGACCAAGGATGCAGCGGTCGTCGATCTCCTGAAACAGGCCGGCATGGTCGCGATCGGCCGCACCAACATGAGCGAATTCGCATTTTCGGGCATCGGCATCAATCCGACCTACGGCACGCCGGAAAATCCGCGCTCGACAGACATGCCCCGCGTGCCGGGCGGATCCTCGTCAGGTGCTGGCGTGGCCGTTGCAGCGGGCCTCGTGCCGGTTGCCATGGGAACCGACACGGGTGGCTCGGTCCGCATCCCGGCTGCCTTCAACGGCGTCGTCGGCTACAAGGCGACCCGTGGCCGATATGCCATGGACGGCGTCTTCCCGCTGGCGAGAAGCCTCGATTCGCTCGGACCGCTTTGCAATACCGTACAGGACGCCGTGTGGATCGACGCGGCAATGCGGGGTCTCGGAACGCCGCTGACGCCGCGAAAGCCCGCGCAGACGCTCGATATCGTCATCCCCACCAATGGCGTGTTCGACGGCGCCGAGCCGGGTGTGGTCGAGGCGTTCGAGGCAGCGATCGAGAGGCTGGCAGCAGGCGGTGCCCGCATCACCCGCCTCGCCTTCCCGTCCTTCGACGAACTGCCGCAACTGATGGCGAAATACGGACCGATGGTGACGGCGGAAGCCTTTGCGCTCCATCGAGAACGACTGGCGAGTGCGGATGCTGGCGGAATGGACCCGCGCGTCGTTGCCCGCACCAGGCTTGGCGAAAAGACCACGACCGCCGACTATCTCGCAATCATCGATGCTCGCGCCCGGATGACGGCAGAGACCGAGGCCCTGATCGCCGGTCGCCTCGTCGCCTTCCCCTCCGTCGCCCATGTGGCACCAGCCATTGCGCCATTGAAGGCCGACGACGAGGCGTTTTTCGCGGCCAACGGCAGGACGCTCCGCAATACCGGCTACGGCAATTTCCTCGACTGGTGCGGCGTGTCGATCCCCTGCGGAACCGGCGAAGCCGGCATGCCGGTCGGATTCCTCCTGTCGGCGGTTGCTCACGACGACGAGAAGCTTCTGACCGCTGCCATGGGCCTGGAAGAGGTGATCCGGGGCTGACCCCGGATCATTGTTTCGCAGGCCTCAGAACCCTTCGAGCACGATCTTGCCGCGGGCTTTGCCGCTTTCCAGCGTGGCATGCGCCTTCTTCAGGTTTTCCGCATTGATCGGGCTCATCACGTCGGTGACGGTGGTGCGGATCCGGCCGGCATCGATCAGTGCGGCGACTTCGTTCAGAAGCTCTCCCTGCTCGTCCATGTCGGCCGTTTCATAGATCGACCGGGTGAACATCAGCTCCCAATGCACGGAAAGAGCCTTGCGCTTGAAACCGGTGATATCGAAGGTTTCCGGATCGTCGATCAGCCCGAACCGACCCTGCGGCGCGATCAGTTCGATGATCTCCTTCGTATGACGTGGCGTTTCGGTCGTCGAGAAAACGAAACCGGGCGCGCCGATCCCGAGCGCCTTCACCTGTTCGGCGATCGGCTTGGAATGATCGATCACGTGATGGGCGCCCAGTTCCTTGACCCAGGCCTGGGTTTCCGGCCGTGACGCCGTCGCAATCACGGTGAGGTCGGTCAGCGCCCGGACAAGCTGGATGGCGATCGATCCGACACCGCCGGCACCACCGATGATGACGATCGCATTGGCTGCACCCGCAACCGGCTTTTCGATATCGAGCCGGTCGAACAGCATTTCCCAGGCGGTAATCGCCGTCAGCGGCAGGGCGGCCGCCTGAGCATTCGAGATCGACTTCGGCTTGTGGCCGACGATCCGCTCATCGACCAGATGAAACTCGCTGTTGGCGCCCTGCCGGATCAGCGAACCCGAATAGAACACTTCGTCGCCCGGCTTGAAGGCGGACACGTCATCGCCGACTTCGACCACCTCGCCCGCCACATCCCAGCCCAGCACTTTCCACTGGCCGTCTTCAGCCGAGACGTTCTTGCGGATCTTGTAATCGACCGGATTGACCGAAATCGCTTTCACCGCAACGAGAATATCCCGCCCCGTCGCCTTCGGCCGGTCCAGTTCGACATTTTCAAGCGCGTCGTCCCGATCGAGCGACCCGGCAGTTCTGTAGGCTATGGCTTTCATGGCGTTCTCCTTTGCGGGCAGAATTGATGTAAGCCTCATATGGCGCTATGATCATCCAAAGCCAATACGCACAAAAACAGCCTATAGTGTCAAAAAGGATACCGTGATGGCCAAGGCCCACCATACCAGGTTCGACTGCAGCCCCGGCTGCTCGGTCGAAGCGGCGATCGGCCTGATCGACGGCAAGTGGAAGTCCGTCATCCTGTTCCATCTTCTGGACGGCACGCTGCGCTTCAACGAGATCCGCCGGCAGATCCCGGCCGTGACCCAGCGCATGCTGACCAACCAGCTACGCGAGCTGGAGGCGGACGGGTTGATCACTCGCAAGGTCTATGCGCAGGTGCCGCCCAAGGTGGAATACAGCCTCTCGCCGCTCGGCCTCACCATCAAACCGATCCTGACCGCGTTAAAGGCCTGGGGCGACGAGAATATCGGGCTCTACGGCAAGCCGAAACAGACCGCGACCGATGTGCAGGCGGCGTCGATTCCGGCCTGAAAGAGGGCCTGACCTGCTCCGCACCAGCTACGGGGACTATCGCAGAGAGACAGGATCGGCGGGGGCAAGACGTTGATCAGCGACTGCGATAATCGTTTCCATAGGGGGCAACGTTGAGACTTTCCGTACTGATCCGGGGCAACAATTACATCGAGAAGGACCGTTTCGGCCTGCCGATGGATGCGCGCAAGAACATCGACTCGATCATCGAGAACATTGTCGCGCCGGTGCGTGAAAGCAATCCCGATGCGAAAATCTACCTCGCCACCTATGACAGCCCGGCCCTGGCCGAGCTTCAGGATAAGCTTGGACCGTGCGAGCTGATCAAGCTGGATGCGCAGGGCAGCTCGCAGATCGAGACCTACAAGGAAGGCCTCAAGCACGTCTTCGCCCAAGACGAATACGATGCGCTCGCCGTGATCCGCTTCGACCTGCAGTTCAGGAAGAAGATCTCGGACTGGAAGGTCGATATCAGCCGCGACAGCATCTACTTTCCCTTCAAGGAATATAAATCCTACTGGCGTGACCACTGGCGCGTCGGCGACGCCGTGCATGTGATCGGCAAGAGCGCGATTTCGCATTTCTACAATGCCATGATCATGAACCAGCTTTCGGGCCGCGCTCACCTGCATCTGATGTACTATTTCCTGCGCACCATGCACGCAAATCTGCGCTTCATCGAAGACGGCTACTTCGATTCCAACACGCTGTTTGCCAATCCGGAATGCGACAACCCGCTCTACAAGATCTTCAACCGGCCGCGACTGACCACGCCGTCGCCGTCGATGGGCATGCAGCTCGGCGAAATCCAGGCCGAATAGGCGTTTCGACCTTGCCCGCGGTCGGGCGCGGACGCTGGAAATTGACCCGTTTGACAGCTTGGCACCAGCTTCAAGCCTTAAGGTTTCAGGCACTAGATCAACTGCAAACTTTTATTTTGGATACCGCCGCAGATGCTCAATATCGTCGTGCCGATGGCAGGTCATGGAAGCCGCTTTGCAAAAGCCGGCTATACGCTTCCAAAACCGCTCCTGCCTGTGCATGACGTCGCGATGATCCGTCTGGTGATCGAGAACCTCAAGCCGAAGGCCGAGCACCACTTCATCTTCATCTGCCAGGCATCGCATGTCCGGGACTACGGTCTCGACGCGCATCTGCGCCAGTGGGCGCTGGGTTGCGATATCTATCTGGTCGAAACCGTAACCGAGGGTGCCGCCTGCACCGTACTTCTGGCCCGCGACGCCATCGACAACGGCAACCCGATGATGATCGCCAACTGCGATCAGTATGTCGATGTCGACATCAACGCCTACCTTGCCGCCGCAGACGGTCTCGATGGCCTGATCATGACGATGTCGGCGGACGATCCGAAGTGGAGCTTTGTCTCCTTCGGCGACAACGGCTTTATCGACAACGTCGTCGAAAAACAGGTGATCTCCAACCATGCCACCGTCGGCATCTACAATTTCGGCAAGGGATCGGATTTCGTCGCCCATGCCGACCGGATGATCGAGCGCGACTTCCGCGTCAACGGTGAGTTCTACGTGGCTCCCGTCTACAATTTCATGATCGAGGACGGCATGAAGATCGGCGCCTACTCGATCGGCTCCGTCGACAAGGGCATGCACGGCCTCGGCGTTCCCGAAGATCTTGAGAGCTTCCGCAATCTGCCGCTGTCTCTGAGAGTGACTCAGTCCATCAAGGAACCGGCATGATCCAGATCCTCAGTCATCGGGGATACTGGAAATTCCCCGAAGAAAAGAACACGGTCGAGGCCTTCGTCCGGTCGTTCTCGCTCGGCTACGGCACCGAGACCGATGTGCGCGACTGCCTCGTTGGCGGCAAGCCGCGGCTGGTCATCTCGCACGACATTCCAAACGGCACCGAAATCTCCTTCGCTTATCTTCTGAGCCTCGCCAGACAGCACGGGTCTCCGACGCTGGCACTCAATATCAAGGCCGACGGGCTGCATGATATGCTGGCCGAGGTACTGACCGCCGAAGGCTACGACAACTATTTCCTGTTCGACAGCTCGGTTCCGGACCTGATCCAGGGCGTGAAGCGCGGCATGACCTCGTTTACCCGACTGAGCGAATACGAGCGCGTCCCTTCGCTTTACAGCGAACCCGGCATCACCGGCGTCTGGCTGGACAACTTTCTGCCCGGCCGCTGGTACGAAGCGCCGCTGGTCGAAAAACTGCTGGATGACGGCAAGCTGGTCGCGCTGGTCGCGCCCGACCTGCATCGCCGGCAAGACGAATACGAACCTTTCCTGCACTGGCTGGTCTCGTCCGGCCTGCGCGATCGCGAAGGGCTGATGATCTGCACCGATTTTCCCGAGAAAGCCAAGGAACTGCTGCGCGTATAGCGCAAAGTCTGGCGCACGAGGTTTGATGACGATGATTAAGGCTGTAATTTTCGACATGGATGGCGTGCTGATCGATGCCCGCGAATGGCATTACGAAGCGCTCAACCGCGCGCTGGAACTGTTCGGCTTTACCATTCCGCTGCACGAGCACCTGACCACGTTCGACGGCCTGCCGACCCGCACCAAGCTGCAGATGCTGACCTCCACCCGCGGCCTTCCGGAATCCCTGCACGGCTTCGTCAACGAGATGAAGCAGCGCTATACGACCGAGCTGATCCACACAAAATGCAAGCCGGTATTTCGCCAGCAATATGCGCTCGCGCGCCTGCGTGGCGAAGGCTACCGTCTCGGCGTCGCCTCGAACTCCATCCGCAGCACCGTCAACCTGATGATGGCGAAGGCCGGCCTTGAGGACTACCTGGAATTCCAGCTCAGCAACGAAGACGTGAGCGTCGGCAAACCCAGCCCGGAAATCTACCTGAAGGCCATCGGCATCCTTGGCCTTGCGCCTGAAGAATGCCTGATCGTCGAGGACAACGACCACGGAATTCGGGCAGCGCGCGCTTCCGGTGCCCATGTCATGGTTGTCAACGACGTGTCCGAGGTGAACTACCAGTCGATCTGCAAGTCTATCGACAAGCTGCAGGCATCGTTCGAGCTTCCGGCATTGCAGGTGGTCGCATGAACATCCTGATCCTCATGGCGGGCGAGCCCCGCATCCTTTCCGCAGACAGCTTCCCGACCCCGCTGGTCGAGGTGGACGGCATGCCGCTGGTGCAGCGCCTGCTAGAACAATGCGCGCGGATCACCGGCCACCGGGTGATCATCGCGATGCAGGAAAAGGAACTGCGCCGCTATCATCTCGACGACGTCGTCCGGCTGATCGATCCGACCGCCGAGATCGTTGCCGTCAAGGACAAGACCCAGGGTGCTGCCTGCACCGCGCTGCTGGCCGCCGGCAGCATCGACAACGACACACCGCTTCTGATCCTCAACGGCGACGAATTCCTGACCGTTCCGATGGAAACCATCATCGCCGATTTCAGCCGGCGCGAGCTCGATGGCGGCACCGTCACCTTCCGGTCGGTACACCCGCGCTATTCGTTCGTCCGTCTCGACGAGCGCCAGATGGTGGTCGAGGCGGCCGAAAAGCACCCGATCAGCGACAACGCGACGGCGGGCTTTTACTACTTCCGCAAAGGGTCCGATTTCGTCAAGGCAGCCAAGGCGGCGATCCGCAAGGATGCCCGGCACAACGACATGTTCTATGTCTGCCCGGTCTATAACGAGCTCGTTCTCGAGGACAAGAAGATCGGCGTCTACCCGATCGACGCGAAAGACTATCATCCGATCAAATCGGACCGCCAGCTGAGCGAACTGTCGATCTGAGAGGTTAAGATGAGCGAACCGTCCTATAATCTCGACAACATGATCGGCGGCTGGTTCGTCGGCGATTTCGATCCGAGCGTCGTCAAGACCGACGCGTTCGAAGTGGGCGTCAAGAGCTACAAGGCGGGCGATCGCGATGCCCGGCACTACCACAAGATCGCCCGGGAAATCACGCTCGTCGTCTCCGGCCGTGTCCGCATGCTGGACAGGGAATGGGGCGAAGGCAGCCTGATCGTCATTGAGCCCGGCACGGTCAACGCGTTCGAAGCGCTGACGGACGCTACGCTGACAGTGGTGAAGATACCGAGCGCCAAGAACGACAAGTATCTCGTCGACTGACCAAGAATCCTGTCCTCTCAACGAACGATATCAGCAGGTTAAGTCGGCCTGCTGAACAGATCCATGCGCGTCGGGCCGGGATATTGCCCGCAAAACCTTGACGGACGGCTCTGCGTTCGCGACGATCTCCACCCCGCTGAACCACAGCGAAACGTTGGCACGAGCCCCACAAAGCTCAGCCGCAAATCATTCGATCGGAGACATTCATGGCCGAACTCTCAACCCAGGCGTTTAATCCAGAAACGCTGGCCGAGAGCCTGATCACGCTGCGCAAGGAAGGCCGCAAGGCGCCGTCCGCAAGCTTTGCCCTGCCCCAGGATCTGAGCGCCGGCATGGCGGCACAGAACGCCGTGGCACAGAGGATCGGCGCCAGCGCGAAGATGATCAAGGTCGCGATGTCGACGGACAAGCAGCCGGTGATCGCGCCGCTGTTCCCTTACGTGGAAACGACCAGCGAAGCGAAGCTTCCCTATTCCCCCGGCACACGGTTCGAAGTCGAGATCGCCGTCAAGCTCGGTGCGGATCTGCCGGTGAGATCCGAAGCCTATACAAGGGCGGAAGTGCTGGACGCCGTGGCGGATGCCTATCTCGGCTCGGAACTGCTTGTCACCGCAGTCGAGGAAGGTGGCAGCGTCTCCTTCCCTCTCTACCTCGCCGACCGCATCGGCAATGGCGGCTATGCGCTCGGCCCGAAGGTCCCGAAGACGCTGATCGACACGGTCGGCGGGCTTGCGCTGAAGGTCACCCACGACAGCAGCCCGGTCTATAACGGTCCGGCACGCCATCCGGTCGGCGACGTGCTCGCCTGGCTGGTCGCCTATGCCAATGACGCCGCCCGTCCGGCCACATCACTCACGTCAGGCATGGCGGTCACGACAGGAGCGCTCTCGGGCGCGATGCCGCTGCCAGGCGCCGGACGCGTCGTCGTGGAACTCGAAGGCGGTTACCAGATGAGCGTCTTGCTCTCGGCATAACCTGAAATCTGCAGCACGCGACCCCAAAGCTCGCGTGCTGCCTTCATGACTTGAGGATCACGGGCAGGTGTTGACCGGTGCTGCCTTGACGATCGGGAAGCAGCCTTTCCACTGTTCGGTGCGCGCCGGCCATGGCGTCAGCGTCTTCGGGCTTTCCTCGAGCTGAAGTACGCCGAGGGCCTGCAGATCCTTCACCCGGCCGTCGAGATATTCCTTGATCACCGAAATCTTGCCGTCCTTGACATGCGCGATCCAGACATCATTGACGACCTGACGGCTGCCGCGCTGGAACGTGCGGAACTGCAGCTCGACCGCGATGCGGCCGGTCGTCGTATCGATGAAGAACGCGTCCTCCGGAAGGTAGATGCTCGTATCCTTGGCCGCCTTGCAGAACGTGTCGAGGTCGGCGAGCATCTTGTCACGGCCGGTGATGCTGCTGGTCGGATAGGAGAAGGCCACGTCCTCGGTGACCGCGTTCGTCATAAGGTCGCGGTTGCAGGATGCCCAGGCGGATGCGAGGTCGAAGACCAGGTTCTCCATGGCGGCACGCGCGGGATCGGTGGACGGCGTTCCCGCAAAAGTGACGCCGGGACGGATATCCGCAGCCTGTGCTGTCCCAACGGAGGCGACGACGAGAGCGGCGGAAAGCGTTTTGAGCACGAAGCTGCGCAGATGGAAGGTCATTGTGAGTTCCCCGTCGTTGTTCGTTTATCGAACTTGTGTTCGGATATAAGTAGAAAAGCGCAAATTCTGGTGCAGCGCAATATACTCGTGACGACATCAGCCTGATTTCCGTCAGGACACTCCGAGTGCCGCATCCGCGACATTCCGCATCAGGCAGGCCGTGGTGACCGGTCCGATACCATCGGGCACATGCGTCACCGTTACGTTGCGACCGGCAACCGAGTCGAGATCGACATCGCCGACGAGCCCGACCGGGCCGCGATTGATCGAGACATCAAGCACGATCGCGCCATCTTGCAAATGCTCGGAACCGATCAACCCGGCAACACCCGCCGCGGTGACGACGATATCGGCGCGGCGCGTATGAGCCGCCAGATCCCGTGTCGCCGCATGCGCAATCGTGACGGTCGCCTCCGCGTCGAGCAGCAGGTTGCCGAGCGGTCGACCGACGATCCGCGATGCCGTAACCAGCACGATCTCGCGTCCCCTGAGCGAACCGGCCAGCGCCTGCGCCATCAGAAGACACGCCTTCGCCGTCGCCGGCGGGCGGGTCATGGCACCGAGCGCCAGATCACCGGCGTTGAGGGGGTGCAACCCGTCCACGTCCTTGTCCGGCCCAATCAGAAGCGCAGCCGTGCGCGCATCCATGCCCGCCGGCAACGGATAGAGCGTCGCGACTGCGTCGATCTCGGCCAGCGCTGCCAGTTCTTCCAGTCGCGCCGTGAGGCTCTCGACGTCCGACGGATAGGCTTCGAGCTGCAGATCTATGCCGACCTCCTGCGCGCTGACCTGCTGACGACGGGCATAAGCGGCCATGCCGGGATTGCTGTCATCGAGCAGCACGACGCAGCGAACCGTCCGACCACTTGCCGAAATGCGCCGCCGTGTTTCGGCATTGATCCCGGCTGCAATTTCGAACCCGGTGACGATCTCAAGCATGTGACTTCCCTAGAGTGTGGAGCCGATCTGCCCGGCGCAGACCTTGAGCCGTGAAGCCATTTCGGAAAGCGCCGCCTCGTCATACTGTCCATGCTCGAAGATGATCGACACGGCACCGACGACCTCGCCGATGCCGGGGTGAAACACGGGGGCCGCCAGCGATGCGACGCCGCTCACATATTCGCTATCGGTCAGCGCATAGCCGCGCTCGCGGATCTGTTTCAGCGCGTCCTCCAGGCGATCCCGGTGGGTCTCGGTCTGGTCGGTATGGGCAGAGTAGGCGGCACTGTCGAGGATCGCATCCAGCCGGACGGTATCGAGGAATGCGAGGATCGCCCGCCCCGAAGCTGTCGGCAGCAACGGCACCCGCGTGCCTGTCGTGACCCGGTTGAGCGTGAATTTCGACGGTAGGAAAGCATGGGCGACATAAACGGCATCCGTCTCGTCCAGCATCGCATAAGACACGGACTCGCCGACCTCCTGCGCCGCATTGCGCAGCACCGGCTGGATGATCTGCGGAATGCCCCGGCCCTCGATAAAACCCTGGCTCAGCCGCAGCACATGGGGGGTCAGCTCATAGCGGCCGCGATCGCAGGCGAGATAGCCAAGCTGCTCCAGCGTCCGCACCAACCGCCGTGCAACGGCGCGGTTGAGCTGGACCTTGTCGGCAATCTCGCTGATCGTGATGGCGCGATCCTTCGCATCGAAAGCAAGCAGGACCGCAAGCCCCTTGGCGAAGGTCAGCGAGACTTCCTTGTCGTTTTCGTCCAGCACCGGCGCTCCTTCCAGATCAGAGCTTCAGCCCCGATCTGCCTATCTTTTCCGCATCGCAACATTTTTCACCTTGACGAACCGGTGGCATGAGTTACGATTTAGCGAACAATTGCTCGATAAGCGAACAGACCATGTCGTTTCAGTTTTGGCAAGACCTCAGGACCACCGATTTCGCAGCCATCGACAAAGGTCGCGCTGTCGCAGTCCTGCCTGTCGGCGCGACGGAACAACACGGCCCGCACCTGCCGCTGGCGACCGACAGCATCCTTGCCGAACGCATGGCGATCGAGGCGGCTCAGCGTGTCGAGAATGCAGCCGTCTACATACTTCCGACCATAGCCTACGCGAAATCCGACGAGCACCTGTCCTTTCCCGGAACGCTGACGCTCGATGCCGCGACGCTTCTGGCAACCCTCACCCAGATTGGTCACGGCGTTGCCCGCGCCGGCTTCCGCAAGCTGGTGTTTCTGAATGCCCATGGCGGCAACGTTCCGGTTCTCCAAATCGCCGCGAGAAGCCTGCGGCTGGAAACGGAGCTGTTCGTGGTGTCGGCAGGATGGATCTCGATGGGCTTTCCGCCGGGCCTCGTCTCGGCGCTCGAACAGCGCGACGGCATCCATGGCGGACTGGTCGAAACCGCGGCCATGCGGCATTTCCGGCCCGATCTTGTCGATATGAACGAAGCCCGCAATTTCGTGCCGGCCTCGGCGGCCGTCGCTGACAACAACGAGGTGCTTCGCCTGCTCGGCCCGATCAGCGCCGGCTGGGTCGCGGAGGATCTGCACCCGGCAGGAGTCGCCGGCGATGCCGCGTCCGCAACGCCGGAGATCGGCGCCGCCATCGTTGCCCATGCGGCAACCCGCTACGCCAAACTTCTGGACGAAGTCGCTGCCCATCCGGGCATGGCAGCTACCTGGACCCAATCGCTATGAGCGCCGTTATGCCACCGTTCGGCGACGCGCCGATCACCATCCGCAACCTTCGCGCACCAGCGCCGCTGGTCGATGGACTGCCGCACCACGCATCAGACAGCAAAAGCGGCCTCGTCACCTTCGACGTGACGATCCGCGACGGTCGTTTCCATGCGCCAACCTCAAGCGAGCGCGAGTGGGATGCGCAGGGCCGACTCGCTTTGCCCGGCTTCATCGACATGCACGTCCATCTCGACAAGGCTTTCACTTCCGAGCGAACCGGCTTTTCCGACAACGGCCTTGCCGGCGCCGTCGAACTGGCGATGGCCGACGCGCCCAACCGGACCGTCGAGGATATCGCGGAGCGCATGGACCGCGCGCTCAACAAGGCCGAACAGCATGGCACGGTCGCGCTGCGCACCCATCTCGATACGTTCGAGGAACCCGAAAACAGCCCCGCCTGGATCGCCTTTGGCGAAATCCAGTCCGCCTGGAAGCATCGGCTGACCCTGCAGGCGGTCGCCCTGATGGCGTTGTTTCGGGTGGAGCAGGACGATTTCGATCGTCGCTGCGCCCAGATCGCCAAGCGCGGCGGCGTGCTTGGCGCCTTTATCGGACCGGGCAGCGCCACGCCGGAGCGGATCGAGCGGCTGTTTCTTGCAGCCGAAAGACATGGACTGGACCTCGATCTTCACGTGGACGAAACGACGGACGCGTCCGCTGACGGCCTTTCGCTCGTCGTCGAGACGGCCCTGCGGCACCGGTTTGCCGGGCGTATCGTCGCCGGACATTGCTGCGCGCTTGCTCTGAAAGACGAAACCGAATCGCAGGCCCTGATATCCGGCATTGCCGAAGCCGGAATCCATGTCGTGGCGCTGCCGCTCACCAACGGCTTCCTGCAGGACCGCAAGGCCGGCCGCACGCCGCGGCTTCGCGGCCTTGCCCCGGTCACGGAACTGCGCGCCGCCGGCGTCAACGTCGCCTTCGCCTCGGACAATGTGCAGGACGCATTCTACCCCTACGGCGATTTCGACATGCTGGATGTGATGCGCCAGGCGCAATTCCTCGGCCAGCTCGAAAGCGATCCCGCCGGCTGGGCCACCGCCTGCCATTCTGGACCGGCGGCCGCCGTGGGTCTCGAGAACGCCGGCATGATCCGCGCCGGCGGACCGGCGGATGCCATCATTTTCGAAGCGACCGGCTGGACCGACCTCTTCTCCCGCACGAACACCGCCCGCACTGTTTTGCGCAACGGCAAACCCTTGGGCATCGAGACTGCCGAAGCGGCAGGTATCGAACGGAGGCGCGCGTGAGTGCAGAGCTGGAAGCCTGCCGGGCAGCCCTCGCCCGGTTCGACATCGACGACAATCCGCGCACGGTGCAGCAGAAAAGCCGGGATTTCTACTGGTACAGCCCGGTCCTGAAGGATCTTTTGCAAGACGTCTGCGGCGATCTGGTGGTTGCTCCCCGCAGCGAAGCCGAGGTGATCGAGATCCTTTCGATCTGCCACCGCTGCAACGTGCCGGTTACCGTGAGAGGCGCCGGCACCGGCAACTACGGCCAGTCCATGCCGCTACAGGGCGGCGTCGTCCTCCATATGAAACACATGAACGGGGTCGTTCGCATCGGCAACGATCATCTCGTTGCCCAAGCCGGCGCCGTCATGGCGGATCTTGAACAGGCGGCGCGTGAAAAGGGCCTGGAAATCCGCCTGTTTCCGTCCACCACGGCAACTGCGACGCTCGGCGGTTTCATCGCCGGCGGATCGAGCGGTGTCGGCGCCATCCGCTGGGGCGGCCTGCGCAATCCCGCCAATATCCGCCGCCTGCGTCTCGTGACGATGGAGGCAGAGCCCCGCGTCATCGACCTTGTCGGCGACGACATTGCCAAGGCGGCACACGCCTACGGCGTCAACGGCGTCATCACCGAGATCGAGATCCCGGTCGACCCGGCCGGAGACTGGGTCGACGTGCTGATCGGCGCACCCGATTTTGCCTCCGCGAACCGTCTTGCCTTTCGTCTCGGTGAGGATGACGCGATCAGCCTGCGTATGCTCTCTACCTTCGAAAGCGCCATTCCCGATCGGTATTTCACCCGGCACGCGCCTTTTTTGCAATCCGGCGAGGCCCTGATTGCGGTCATGGTTGCAAGGCAGGATCTCGATACGCTAGTGACCGCAGTCGACGATACCGCCGGCGCCGTCATCCGCTTCCGCGCCGACCGGGATGGTGCCGGCATGCGCCTGCCGCCAGCCTATGAGCTCGCCTGGAACCACACGACGCTTCGGGCGATCAAGATCGATCCGTCGATCACCTACCTGCAGATGATGCTGCCGCAGGACGATCTCTATGGCGCGATCGACCGCATCGCCGAGACATTCGGCGACGAGCTGATCCTGCATTTCGAATTCACCCGGTTTTCCGGCAAGGTCGCCGCCGTCGCCATGCCGCTGCTGCGATACGAGAGCGCCGAGCGGCTCGAAGAGGTGGTCGAGATCCTGGAAACACGGCTGGGCGTCACGGTGTTCAACCCGCACCGGGTAACGCTCGAAGAAGGCGGCATGAAACGCACAGATCCGGCCCAGCTCGAATTCAAGCGCCAGACGGATCCCAAGGGCCTGCTCAACCCCGGCAAGATGATCGCCTGGACGCATCCTGACTGGGTCCCCGCTCCAGGCCGCATCTTCCTTTTCAACCGATAACGAGAATTATGGACCGATGAAGGTACATGTCATTTACGCCCACCCGCTGAAGGAAAGCCTCGCCTCGCGCCTGCACGATACGGTCGTTGCGAGCCTCCTTGAGGCCGGGCATACGGTGGACGACCTGGATCTTTACGCGGAAGGGTTCGATCCGGTTCTGTCGGCGGAGGATCGGCGCGACTATCATGACCTTTCCATCAATCGCAGCCGCGTCGCGCCCTATGTCGACCGGCTGATGTCCTGCGATGCACTGGTTCTTTGCCATCCCGTGTGGAATTTCGGCTGGCCGGCGATCCTCAAGGGCTATTTCGACCGGGTGTTTCTGCCCGACGTGTCGTTCAAGCTGCAGGACGGGCAGCTTTCGCCGGGCCTCACCAATATCCGCAAGCTCGCGACCGTCACCACCTACGGCTCGAAACGCTGGCGTGCGATGGTTCTCGGCGATCCACCACGCCGCAACGCCACCCGCTTCCTGCGCGTCGTCTGCAATCCGCGGGTCAAGGTGAAATATCACGCGCTCTACGATATCAACAACGTCACCAATGAGCGCACGGAGGCCTTCATCGAGCAGGTCCGCACGTCCATGCTGCGGTTTTGAGATGAGAAAAGGGGATTTGTCATGACGGGATCGCCGACAGTCAACGCCGCCGATATTGGTGCACGTCCCCACCCGCCCCTGCCCGGCGGCAATGCCGTGGTGTTCGAAAAGGTCTCGATGACGTTCCCGGATGGAACGGAGGCGCTGTCCGATGTCAACCTTGCCATCGGCCATGGCGAGTTCGTGTCGATCGTCGGCCCGTCCGGCTGCGGAAAATCGACGCTGCTGCGGATCGCGAGCGGCCTGTCGAGCCACAGTTCCGGCGATGTCTGGGTCGATCGGCAGCAGCTCGGCTACACGTTCCAGGATGCGACCCTGCTGCCATGGCGGCGCGTGCAGGGGAATGTCGAACTGCTGATGGAGCTGCGCGGTTACCCCGCCGCGAAGCGCCGCGAAATCGCGAAGAAAAAGATCGAGCTCGTCGGCCTTTCCGGCTTCGAGGCCCATTATCCGCGAAGGCTTTCGGGGGGAATGCGGATGCGCGCCTCGCTGGCACGGTCGCTCGCGCTCAATCCCAACGTCTTCATGTTCGACGAACCGTTCGGCGCGCTCGACGAAATCACCCGCGAACGGTTAAACGACGAGGTGATCGACCTTCATTGCCGCGAAGGTTTCACCGGCATTTTCGTCACCCACTCCATTCCCGAGGCCGTCTACATGTCGAGCAAGGTCGTGGTGATGTCGCGCCGTCCGGGCCGGATCATCGATACGTTCGACATCGGCCTTCCCTTCCCGCGCCAGCCGGACCTGCGTTACGAGCCGGAATTCTCGAAACTGTGCGGAGCGGTATCGCGTGCCCTTCGCCATGCCATAGAGGCCTGAGCGCCATGTCGGATCCTATTGTCGCCGCTTACAAATCGACGCCGCTGAAGGCGCAGGTCGAGCGCTACAGCCCCGTCCCGCTTGCACCGGCACCAAGCGTCGGCCGCCGCCTCGTCTTAAGCTTCGCACCGCCTCTCATCCTCGGCATCCTGATCGTCGCAGCCTACGCCCTGATCCGGGCCGACCTTCCAGCGCATCGCCAGTTCCTGATGCCGAGTGCGGAGGGCCTGTGGAACCAGGCATTCGGCATTGCGAGCTTCCGCACCGAGCTGCTCACGCGGGCCCTGACCACGATCTCGATCGCGATTGCGGGACTTGCAGTCTCGATCCCCGTCGGCATCATGCTCGGCATCGTCATGTTCCGCGTCTATGCGCTGGAAAAGGCCGTCTTCCCCTATCTCGTCGCGCTGCAGTCGATCCCGATCATGGCGATCATCCCGCTGATCCAGAGCGCCCTCGGCTTCGGCTTCTTGCCCAAGGTGCTGATCGTCGCGCTCTTCACCTTCTTCGCCATTCCAACGACGCTGCTGCTCGGCCTCAAAAGCGTCGACCGCAACATTCTCGAACTTTTCAAGCTGCAGAATGCCTCCTGGTGGGTGATGCTGCGCAAGGCCGCGCTGCCGTCTGCCGCGCCGACGCTCTTTGCAGGCCTGCGGATTTCCGGAAGCCTCGCCGTCATCGCCGCGATCGTGTCTGAACTGTTCTTCCTGTCCGGCAAGGGAGGCCTTGGTCAGCTGCTGATGAATGCCAAGATCGATTTCAAATACGAGCAAATGTATGCCGCGCTGATTGTCGCCTCTGCCCTGTCGATCGCCGTCTACCTGTCCTTCAACTGGCTCGGGAACCGTCTGTTTGCGCATTGGCACGAATCGAGCGACAGGCAACGCTGACATCGCTGTTGAACTGACCTAGAAAAAAGCAATCAGGGGAACGAACATGACAAAAAAGCTGACTGCCACACTGACCGCCGCAATGGCGATCGCCACATTCGCAACGGCCTTGTCTACAGCAAACGGTGCGTCTGCCGGCGAGTTCGCCAAGAGCCACTACAAGACGCCGCTCGCCGATGTCTGCCCCAGCCCGTTCATCATCCAGAAGGACTGGCTGGCCCAGGCCGAGCAAGGTCCCCTCTACCAGCTGATCGGCTCGGGCGGAGAGATGACGTCGGGCCAATATACCGGCCCGCTCGGCGCGACCGGCATCGAGCTGACCATCCTTGAGGGCGGCGGCGGGCTTGGCATGGGCGATGGCGAGACCGCCTATTCGGCGCTCTACATGGGCAATTCCAAGGCCGGCGTCACGCCGCATCTCGGCTATCAGGAACTGGACAACGCCTTTATCTTTTCCAAGCGCTTTCCCGTGGTCGGCGTCATGGCGCCGCTCGATATCGCACCAACGGTTCTCCTGTGGGACAAGGCCACCTATCCTGACGGCTTCAAGTCGATTGCCGATCTCAAGACCTTCGCAGAGAGCGGCAAGGGCAAGATCTACGTCTCGACGATCAAGCGCACCTTCGGCCTCTACCTCGTCGAGCAGGGCGTCCCCGCAGACGTGTTCGTCGAGGGCTATCGCGGCGACGGCGAGAATTTCGTCACCAACAACGGCACATGGCTGAACCAGGGCTTTGTCACCAGCGAAGTCTACAAGTTCGAGCACGGCAACAACTGGGGCAAGCCGATCGGCTATCTCAACATGAACGACCTCGGCTATCGCAACTACACCGGCATGCTCTCCGTCGCGACATCGAAAATGGAAGAGCTGGCACCGTGCCTGGCAAAGCTCGTTCCGCTTCTGCAGCAGGCAACCGCCGACTACGCCAGGGATCCGGCGGAGGCAAACAAGGTGATCGTCGACTTCAACGCCGCCGGTCATGCCGCAAGCTGGTGGAAGACGGCGCCCGAGCTGATGGCCTATGCCGCAAAGACGATGGTCGACACCGGCATTATCGGCAACGGCCCCAACGCGACGATCGGCGATTTCGACATGGACCGCGTCGCCGAGATGCTCAAACTGGTGAAGCCGCGCTTCGACGAGCGCGCCGATCCGGATGTGAAGCCGGACCAGGTCGTTACCAACCGCTTCATCGATCCCTCGATCGGCCTGAAATGAGCGTGACCCTGCCAAGAACGACCGCAACACTGCTGGACGGCGAAGCCCTCGCCGCCCGGCTGAGGCGCGAGATGGCAGCAGAGGTTGCCGGTCTCCGCGCCCGCGGCATTGCACCGAAGATGGTGACGGTGCTGGTGGGAGACGATCCGGCCAGCGCCACCTATATCGGCCGAAAGCATGCAGACTGCGTCGAGGTCGGTATCGAGGCCATCGACCTGCGCCTGCCCTCGGATACGACCACCGAAGCCCTGCTCGACCAGATTGCCGCCGTGAATGCTGACCCCGCCATTCACGGGCAAATGGTGCAACTGCCGCTGCCGGCTGACATCGACGAGACACGCGTCATGACCGCCGTGTCGCCGGCCAAGGATATCGACGGCCTGCATCCGCAAAACCTCGGTCTGCTCCTGGCGGGAAAGCCGGGGCTCCTGCCCTGTACACCGGCTGCGATCCTTGCGCTTCTGCAGGACAATGCCGTACCGTTAGCCGGACGCCGGGTGGCCATCATCGGCCGCGGCCAGCTCGTCGGGCGCCCGCTTGCCATGCTTCTTTCAGCTCGCGGAATCGATGCGACGGTCACCCTTCTGCATAGCGGCTCGCAGGATATTGCCGAGGACATCAGGCGTGCCGATATCGTCATCGCCGCCCTCGGCCAGCCCGGTTTCGTCACCGCAGACATGGTCAAGCCCGGTGCCGCCGTCGTCGGCGTCGGCATCAGCTACGGCGCAGATGGATCGATGGTCTCGGATGTCGCAGCCGATGTCGCCGATGTCGCAGGCTGGGTGACGCCGCCGCAGGGTTCGGTCGGCGCTCTCACCCGTGCGATGCTGCTGCGCAACCTGCTGCAGATCGCCGCCGCCTAGATCGGTTCACATCAGGAACTGGATATGCAGCCGGCCGTGATGCGGTGAGGTCGAGACATGGGCTTCAACACAGAACACGTCGGCGATCATCTGCTCGGTCAGAATATCGGTGGGCGAACCGCAGGCGACCAGCCGTCCCTCCGAAAGCACGGCGATCACGTCGCAGAACCGGGCGGCGAGGTTGAGATCGTGGATCGCAACGACCGTCGTCAGCGGTAGCTCCGAGACGAGCCGCAGGATGTCGATTTGGTGCTGGATATCGAGATGGTTGGTGGGTTCGTCGAGGATCAGCACCGACGGCGACTGTGCGAGCGCCCGGGCTAACTGCACGCGCTGACGCTCGCCACCCGACAGCGTATGCCAGAACTGCTCGTGGCGATCATCCAGCCCGACGCGCACCAAGGCTTCGGTCACGATCCGGTCGTCCTCTTGCGTCCATGGCGACAGCGCCGACCGGTATGGTGTGCGTCCAAGCCGGACCACGTCGATGACGGTGACATTCGCCTCGGTTGCCGAATGCTGTTCGACCACGGAAACCCGGCGGGCGAGCTCGCGCCGTCCGAAACCGCTCATCGGCTTGCCATCGAGCGTGACCTTGCCGGCGGCGGGTGGCCGCAGACCCGCAAGCAGGCGGATCAGTGACGACTTGCCGGAACCATTGGGCCCGATCAGCCCGAGCGTCCGGCCCTCATCGACCGACACGGTGACGCCATCGACGATCACCTTGCGCCCGGCGAGCCAGCGAACCGCACTGGCGGCCAAAACCGGGGCGGAGACGGTATCGGTTGTCATGCGACCCTCCTCGCCCGGTAGAGAATGACGCAGAAGAAGGGAACGCCGACCAGCGCCGTCACCACCCCGATCGGCAGGATCTGCGGTGCGATGACGATGCGCGAGACGATATCGGCGAGCACCATGAACAGCGCCCCGATCAGCGCACAGGCCGGCAGAAGCCGGATATGGCCGGGGCCGACGATAAACCGGGCGGCATGCGGAATGACGAGCCCAACAAAGCCGATCGCGCCGACCATACTGACGATCGTCGCCGTCATCAGCGCCGTGACAAGCAACAGCACCACGCGGACCCTCCGTACCGCAATGCCGAGCGAACGCGCCGCATCCTCGCCGAAGGTAAACGCATCGAGCGCCCGCGCATGCCAGATGCAGACGACGAGCCCGACGGTCACGACCGATGCGGCAAGCGTCACCTCCGGCCAGCGGACGCCGGCAAGGCTGCCGAGCAGCCAGAACATCACGCTGCGCGCCTGTTCGGCATTGGCAGAGGTCGAGACAATGTAGGAGGTGAGCGCGTTGAACAATTGCGAGGCGGCGACGCCGGCCAGAATGGTCCGGTCCGCCGTCTGGCGTCCGCTCGACAACATTACCACGAAGACGAAGGCGATCAGCGCGCCGGCAAAGGCTCCGGCGGAAAGCGAGATCGCGCCCGCGCCAAAGCCGAGCAGCATGACGCTGACCGCACCGGTCGATGCCCCAGCCGAGATGCCGAGCACGTAAGGCTCGGCCAGCGAGTTCCGCAGCAGAGACTGGAGGATCGCCCCCGACAGCGCCAGGCCGGCGCCGCAAAACGCCGCGACCAGTGAGCGCGACAGGCGATAGTCCCAGATCACCGCTTCCTGGATGCGCGGCAAGGCCACGGCCGTAAAGCCGAGCCGGTTTGTCACCGCAGAAATCGTCGTCTCCATGGGAATGGTCATCTCACCGATCGCCACCCCGGCAACGATGGCGACGAGAAGCGCCGATAGCACGAGGAACACGCCTGCGGCACCTAGCGCCCAACGTCCGATACGGGATCGCGTCACTTGGGGCGCCTGGGCAGGTCGGGCAAATTCGCCTCATCGACGATGGCGGAAACAGGGAAAGATATCATCTCCCGCCGCACCCTAATTCGCAAGGCCGAAGGACTGGATGCCCCGGGCGAGCGTCTCGATGCCCTCGATCGTGCGGATCGTCGGGTTCATCGACTGGGCGTCCATCATCACGAAACGCTTCTTTCTCACCGCATCCAGCTGGCTGACGACGGGATCAGTCTCGAGGAACTTGATCTTCACGGCAGGATCATCCGCGGCATAGCGGCGACGGTCCATGGTGGCTACGACGATGACGGAGGGGTTGGCCTCAGCAATCGTTTCCCAGCCGACCAGCGGCCATTCTTCTTCCGTCGTCACCACATTGCGGGCGCCGATCGTGTTGAGGATATAGGCCGGTGCGCTGTTCTTGCCCGCGATAAAGGCGTCGCCCTTGGTCTCTTTGCTGGAATACCAGAAGACGATCGGCAGGTTCTTTAGCTCAACGCCCTTGATCGATGCGACGGCTGCGGCTTCGCGCTGTTTCAGGTCTGCGATCAGGGCCGTGCCCTTGTCCTCGACGTCGAAGATCTTCGAGAGCTCGGTAATCTCGCGGTAGATCAGGTCCATCTTGAACAGTTCGTTGCGAACGCCGTCCCCGCCATCGACATTGGTCTTGGCGACGCAATCGGCGGGCGAGACATAGGTGTTGATGCCGAGATCGGAAAACTGCTCGCGCTTGCCGACGGACCCCATCGGCCCGACATGCCACTCGAACTCGGCAGCAACCAGATCCGGTTCGAGACCGACGACCGATTCAAAGCTCGGGTCGTTGTCGGCAAGCCGTTTGATCTTCGCATCCACCTCTGCATAGGGCGAAAGCACCGGCCCGACCCAGACGGCAGTGCCCGCCACCTTGTCGGCCAACCCGAGCGAATAAAGCACTTCGGTCATGCCCTGACCGATCGAAACGATCTTCTGGGGCGCGTTCTCGAACGTGACGGGGCGACCGCAATTCTCGATCGTCAGCGGGTAGCTGGTCGGTGCGGCAAAGGCGAATGTGGGAAGTGCCGCAACTAAGGCGGCGATAAGCCCTGATTTCATGTCCTGTCCTTTAATAATCGGAAAAAAGGGCAGGACGACCTGAAGCCGCATCGCGGCTCGACGTCAAAATGGCGCACGAGCGCATTGCTTGCGTCATAATCATCTCCCTGCCGGAACCCCTCGTCCGGTGTTGGTTGTCCATGCCACGGCAGGTCTCCTGACTTGCGGCTCGAACGCCTTCCATCGCCTTCCCGATCGGATGATCAGTGGTATCGATGGCTGGCTCGCCGCTTACAGTTGCGAGGGCAGTCGCGGACTTGGCCCGAAAGCCTCACCGCATTCCCTTTTCATCTGCGATTGCAGAACCGTAGCGCTCCAACTGATAGGGAACACGCCGGTGCTTGTCCAGAGCGATCCCCGCGCGATCTCTGCCGTTGCTGAGTGTAATAGTATAACATACCAATTTACGCAACGGTCTATTTTGGATTGGTCGCGACCTTTGTGAGGCGCTCAATTCAGGGATGCTGTACATTAAATCGCGATGACATCGCCCTCACCCTACTCCTGCCTCTTTGGCCTGACAGCGCTCTGGTCTATGACCTTGCGGACAGATAGCCTGCGGGGCGATTCGCCGTCCTTCTGGTATGGGACGACCGGAAGGAGCTGAAGGAGACGAAGATGACGGATATTAAGAGCGGCTTGACCGAATTGAAACCGCAGATAACCGTGATCGGTGTCGGAGGCGGTGGCGGTAACGCGATCAACAACATGATCACGGAAAATCTCCACGGCGTGGAATTCATCGCCGCCAATACGGATGCCCAGGTTCTGGCAACATCCAAGGCGTCGCGCCGAATCCAGCTGGGTGCGCAGGTGACCGAAGGTCTCGGTGCTGGCTCGCTGCCGGATATCGGCCGCGCGGCGGCCGAAGAATCGATCGACGAGATCATGGATCATCTCGCCGGCTCGCACATGTGTTTCGTCACCGCCGGCATGGGCGGCGGCACCGGAACGGGTGCGGCCCCCGCGATTGCACGCGCAGCACGCTCTGCCGGCATCCTGACGGTTGCGGTCGTCACAAAACCCTTCTCGTTTGAAGGGCACCGCCGCATGAAGACGGCCAACGAGGGTATCGAAGCCCTGCGTGAAGCCGCCGATACGGTCATCGTCATTCCGAACCAGAACCTGTTTCGCATTGCCGACGCCAAGACCAGCTTCGCCGACGCCTTCATGATCGCGGACCGCGTGCTGTTTTCGGGCGTCAGCTGCATCACCGACCTGATCGTCAAGGAAGGCCTGATCAACCTCGACTTCGCCGACGTGAAATCGGTGATGAAGGGCATGGGTCGTGCGATGATGGGAACCGGCGAAGCTTCCGGCGATGGCCGCGCGCTGATCGCCGCCGAAGCCGCCATCGCCAATCCGCTGCTCGACGACATCTCGATGAAGGGCGCCAAGGGCGTGCTCATCTCGATCTCAGGCGGTACCGACATGACACTGTTCGAAGTCGATGAAGCTGCGAGCCGCATCCGTGACGAAGTCGAAGCCGAGGCCGACATCGTCGTCGGCGCGATCTTCGACAAGAACCTCGACGGCAAGTTCCGCGTGTCGGTCGTCGCAACCGGCCTCAACGGCAACCAGCAGGGCTCTTCGTCCCCGACTGCGCAGTACTAAGATCAGTCTCAGCTAATAAAAAAACGCTCCGTGGACATCCGCGGAGCGTTTTTTGTTTGTCAGACCCGAAGCCGATCAGCTTCTCGGCTTGAGATTTTCAGGGTCGTAGAGCGGCTTGTAACCGACCGCTGCGACTTCCACCGGGAAGGCCTCGTTGAAATAATCCACCGTCAGTTTCCGGCCGACCTGGCAATGCGACCAGGGCAGATAGGCGAGCGCGATGTTCTTGCCGATCGTCGGGCCGTAGGCGATCGAGGTCGTATAGGAACGCCGTCCAAGGTCGTCGATTAGAACCTCGCCCGTGTCAGGATCCATCACCGGCAGCGAGCCGACCGGATAGCGGGCGACACCGGACGCATCGACATTGTCGGTCATCAAGAGCGTGCAGAGCATCGCCGGCTGATGGTCGCGGGCCTTGTATTCGAGATGCTTCGCCTTGCCGCAAAAATCGGCTTCCTTGACCTTTGGACGGGCAAGATCCGCTTCGATCAGGTTGTACTGGGTCAGGAGATCGCCGTTCTGCAGGCGCAGGCTCTTTTCCATGCGGCGTGAGTTGGCATAGGTTTCGACGCCGAAGGCCATCACGCCGGTGGCACGCAGCGCATCCCAGACGGCAACGCCGTCCTCGTATTTCATATGCAGTTCCCAGCCCTGCTCGCCCACATAGGAGATGCGGAACGCCGTGACATGCTTGCCGGCGATCTCGATCGGCTTGATCGCGGCGAAGGCGAAGTTCTCGACATCGAGACCTTCAGGGTCGGCCACGACCTTCTTGAGGTTTTCGCGAGCGTTCGGGCCCCAGATGCCGATGGTGATGAACTTTTCCGAGACATCGGTAATGGTGACGTTGAGGCCACGATCCTGCGCGACACGCTTCATGTAGAGCAGGTCCCGCGGGCCGGCATCGGCGCCGTTGACGAGACGGCCGCGGTCAGCCAGACGGAAGACGGTGAAATCTGCCCGCACCATGCCCTCGTCGTCGAGGAAGTGGGTGTAGATACCCTTGCCGATATTGCCGTCGCCACCGATCTTGGCCGCACACAGCCATTCGAGCAGCTCGACATGGTCGGGCCCCTCGATATCGACCATGTGGAAATGCGACAGGTTGACGATGCCGCAATCCTCGCTCATCGCCAGATGCTCGGCATTCGACACGCGCCAGAAGTGGCGGCTGTCCCACTCGTTTTCGCGCTTCGGCACCCGGTCGCCGTATTTCTCCAGCAGATGCTCGTTGGCCGCGTAGCCGTGGGCACGCTCCCAGCCGCCGAGTTCCATGAAGTAACCGCCGAGTTCCTGTTCGCGGTCGTGGAACGGCGAACGCTTGGCGCCGCGGCCCGTCGCATAGGGTTCGCGCGGATGAACGGCCGGGAAATAGATCTTCTGGGCCGCCTCAAAGGTGCGCCCCTCGATGAACTCTTCCGTCAGCTGATGCGGATAGAAGCGCGCGTAATCAATGGAGTTGTGGTCGATCTCGGTGCGGCCGTCGGTCATCCAGTCGGCGATCAGCTTGCCATAGGCCGGGCCGTCCTTGACCCAGATGGCAACGCAGTACCAGAGCCCGCGCACCTTCTGGCTTTCGCCGCAGGAGGCACCGCCGCCGGCCGACACCTGCAAGAGGCCGTTGAACGAATGCCCTTCGTTATAGCCGAGTTCGCCGAGGATCGGCGTCAGCTCGATCGCCTTTTCCAGCGGCTCGATGATCTGTTCCATGTCGAGATCGCGCTGCGACGGCGACAGCCGCGCTTCGTGCTTTTCAAGAATGTCGCGGGGATGACAGAGGCGCGGATGGGTGGTCTCGTAGTAACCCCACTCGATCTGACCACCCTCGGTCGTCTTCGGATCGCCGGTGTCGCGCATATAGGCCGAATTGCCCTGGTCGCGCAAAAGCGGATAGCCGATTTCCTTGCCGGTGCCTTCGAACTCGTTATAGGGCCCGAAAAAGGTCAGCGGATGATCGACCGGCATGACCGGCAGATCCTCGCCCGCCATTTCGGCAATCAGCCGGCCCCAGATGCCGGCGCAGACGACGACATGGTCGGCCATGATCGTGCCGCGGTGGGTGACGACGCCCTTGATGCGGCCGCCCTCGATAATCAGAGACTGCGCCGCCGTATTGCCGAATACCTTGAGCTTTCCGGCTTTTTCGGCGGCGTCCACCAGCTTGCCGGCGACTGTCTGCGAGCGCGGAATGACGAGACCGGCATCTGGATCAAACAGACCGCCCTGCACCTGATCTTCCTCGATCAGCGGGAACATCGCCTTGATCTCGGACGGCGAGACGTAATGCGCCCGGGTGCCGAAGGCTTTGGCAGAGGTCAGCTTGCGCTTGATCTCTTCCATCCAGGCATCGTCGCCGGTGCGGGCGACTTCGAGGCCGCCGATGCGGGCGTAGTGCCCCATCTTCTCGTAGAAATCCACCGAATACTGGGTGGTCCAGACCGACAGGTAGTCATGGCTGGTCGTGTAGCAGAAGTCCGAGGCATGCGCGGTCGACCCGATATCGGTCGGGACCCCAGACTTGTCGATGCCGACGATATCGTCCCAGCCGCGCTCGACAAGGTGATGCGCGATCGACGCACCGACGATGCCACCGAGCCCGATGATGACGACCTTAGCCTTTTGCGGAAATTCTGCCATTGCATGCCCCAACCGAGTGAAGCCGCGATACTAGAGGGACAGACGCGACAGGTCACCTCAGATTACGACATCAAAAACTGTTGCAGCGCCACGCACGCCCGAAGAGGTATATGAGGAACTTCTTGGCCCCTTCTCCTGTTTAGCACTCGATAAAATGGTAACAGGGGCAATCACATGAAATTCAGAGCATTGAAGGCGGTGACCGCTGTCGGTCTTGCCTGCCTGATGCTGGCGGGCTGCGTCAGCGAAGGCGGCACCTACACCGAGTGCCGTTCGTCCGATCGCTACGACCGGTTCAACCGTTACGACGGTCCGAACTACCGTTACCGTCATCACCGCGACCGCGATCGCCACCACGGCCGTCACGACGGCCGCCGGCCCGACCGTGACAACGATCGCCCGCATCGGGACTGGAACCGTGGCGACCGCCCGGAGCGCCCCGGCTACATCCGCAACGACCGCGACGGCCGCAATGATCGGGGTGGTCGCGATGGCCGTGACCGTTCCAGCGGTCGTGGCGGACCGGACCGTTCAGACCGCGGCTCACGCGGCGATCGCGTCGTCGTCCCGCAGAACTAAAGTGATCCGTCATCGACGCGATCTCGTACCATGTATGGCATAAACCAACGGAGGAACTATCCATGAGCATATTCAGCAAGATCAAGGACGCCATCTTCGGTCATCCTGCAGCAGCTGCACCGGCTTCGCCAACAGGCGCCGAGCCGACACCGACGTCCATGGCGACGCCAGAACCTGCTGCGACCACAGCCCCGCCGGTCGGCGGAACAGCCCAGGCTGCGCCGAAGACTGCAGGCGCACCGCCAGTCGCAACTCCAGGCTCGACCTCTGCCACGATGCAGACCGTCGATATCGCACCGGTCCTCGACGCAGCCGTCAAGAAGAGCGGCCAGAAGCTCGACTGGAAGCATTCGATCGTCGACCTGATGAAGGCGCTCGGCATGGACGCGAGCCTTTCGGAGCGCAAGGAACTGGCCGAAGAACTCGGCTACACCGGCGACCAGAGCGATTCCGCCACGATGAACATGTGGCTACACAAGGCGCTGCTGAAGAAGCTGTCCGAAAACGGCGGCAAGGTGCCTGCCGAACTTCTCGATTAATGGTTTCGGGCGCTCCACTGCGGGCGCCCGAACTTCTATCTGATGAAAACTGCTTGCGATTCCCGTCATCCGGACGGTTGAGACATGACGAAGGCCCGGCTGAGACCGGCTTCCGCGTCATGTATCAGTAGGCGAGAGACGTACTCCAGAGAAAAATGTCCTGCTGGTCGGTATCCGTCAGTCGATCGGCATCAGTCTCCTCGACCTTCTGCGTCTCGAGCCGTGGCAATGCCGCGGCTTCTTCTTTTCGGTCACCGGCAAACTGCCTTGTCGATCCGAACAGATCGATCCCAAATATCGAAAAGCCGCCACCAATCATCACGCTCTCCATTCCTTCCCGATCTTTGATGTGTAATGTCGCGTCAGAGGGAGTCGTGAACAATATTGCCTGCGAGAACACTGGACTAAATTTAGCCGCGCCAAGGGATAAACGTGCTCCGTTTCCGATGCCTAGGAAAAAGCCCGTTTTTGCAAGCGCAGCGCCTATCGATTTTTGATTCAACGACGTACCGTGCGAGTTTAAAAGAGCGGCCGCGTCTAACCGAAGTGACTGACAGTGACAGCATCGAAGACGTCTGAACGGCCTGAACAAACACGATCTTCAATCGCCATTATCGGCGGCGGCGTGACCGGGGCAGCGGTCGCTTTCCATCTCGCGACGGGCCACAAGGCGGACGCCGTCGACATCACCATTTTCGAGCCGCGTGCCGAAATCGGCAGGGGTCTCGCCTACGATACGCGCGACCCGGTGCACCGGATCAACGTCCCGGCAACGCGAATGAGCATACTTCCTGGCGATCCCGAGCATTTTTCGAGATGGATGGAAACGACCGGCTCCGTTGCGGACGATGAGGCGGCATTTCGCGCCGATGGCAACGTGTTTCCGCGCCGGGGCATCTTCGGAAACTATGTCCTGTCCAACCTTCAACCTCTTTTGGCATCAGGAGCCGTCCGCCATATCTGCGCCGCGGTGAACGGCGTCGAAAAGCGGCACGACCAATGGCATGTCACCGATACCACCGGGCAGACGCTGGTTGCCGATATCCTGGTGATCGCTGCCACCCACCCTGCTCCCGTTGCCCCACGCTCCTTGAGACGACTGGCCGAGCATCCGCGCTATGTCGCGGACCCGACAGCGCCGAACGCATTGGCGCCGATCCGGGCCGACGATCGGGTCCTCGTCGTCGGCAACGGGCTGACCTCCGCAGATGTCATCGCTTCGTTGAAGCGTTGCGGGCATAGCGGCAGCATTACCGCCCTCTCGCGCCGTGGCCTCCGCTCGCGCGGACACGCCACCTTCGCGCAGGAACCGTTCGGCGACTTTCTCGACCATCCCGCCACTAGCGCATCCGAGATCCTACACCGCGTGCGGGCCGCGATCAGGGAAGCACAGGCAGATGGTCAGACCTGGCATGCGGTTCTCGACCAGTTGCGCTCGCAAGGCGGCGGCATCTGGAAGCATCTGCCGCTCGAGGCACGCCGCCGGATCGTGCGACACCTGCGTCCCTATTGGGACGTCCACCGCTTCCGGATTGCGCCGCAGGTGGAAGACGTGCTCGACGCGGAAGCGGCAGCCGGCAGGCTCGACATCCTCGCCGCAGGCATCGTCGACGTCAGCACCGACGGAGACATCATCGATGTCACCATCAAGCGGCGCGGGCAGGATGGTGTCGAAGTCCACCAGTTCGATGCCGTCGCGGTCACGACCGGCCCCGCCCACGGCAACGTGCTGCAGAGCCAGCAATGGCTGCGGCAACTCGGCGATCACGGCTTTCTGCACCTCGATCCGACGGGGCTTGGTCTTTCCTGCAACGAGCAGTCCAACGCGATAGACGCGGATGGCAAGCCCGAACCAAAGCTTTTCATCGCCGGCCCGCTGGCACGCGGACATTTTGGCGAGCTGATGGGCTTTCCGCAGGTTGCGGAACATGCGCTGCTCGTCGCCGATTCGATTGCAGCAAACCTCTGAGCTCACCGCCATATGGAGCCGGCTGAGAGCCGGCCCCTCGGTTCACTGAAGTCAGCGGCCGGTCACGCGTATCGCGCCTGCTTCGCCAAAACTCTTCTGCACCGCCGCCATCTTGCTCTCAGTGATATCGGCGGAAACCTCGATCTCGCCCTCCAGCGGGCCATCGGTGCGCTCTCCGCCATCATGCGACGCATCGCCACCCGACGGAGCGGATCCGACCGTGTTGTCGGCACCGACGGACTGGATGAAGATATCCGGACGCGAGATACCGTGCTGCTGCACCAGATGTTCGACCGCAAGGTCTGCGGCCGCACGGGTGTCGAAAGTCGCTCGAATGGTTGTCGTGCTGTCGTCAGCCATGAAACTGTCTCCTGTTGATGATCACCAGAAGCAAACGCCTTCAAAGCCCGCTTGTTTCCCTCATGCACAGGAAGCTGGGCAGAGAGCTTGGATATTTGTCGGAAGACTGCTATGTTCTCTTTTTGTTTCCATACGATCCAGCAAACCGCACGCCCGCATGAATGTCACGGCCTCCATATCCACCCGCAAGATCATCCATGTCGACATGGATGCGTTCTATGCCTCCGTCGAGCAGCGCGACAATCCTGACCTGCGCGGCAAGCCTTTGGCTGTCGGCGGATCCGCGGCGCGCGGCGTTGTGGCGGCCGCAAGCTACGAAGCACGCGCCTTCGGCGTTCACTCCGCCATGCCCTCCGTCACTGCCAAGCGCAAATGCCCGGATCTGATCTTCGTGCCGCCGCGCTTCGAGGTCTACAAGTCGGTGTCCCGGCAAATCCGCGAGATCTTTGCGGAATACACGCCGCTGATCGAACCGCTGTCTCTCGACGAGGCCTATCTCGACGTTACCGAGAACCTGAAAGGCATGGAGATCGCCACCGAGATTGCGCTGGAGATCCGGGCCAAGATCAAGCAGGTGACGGGCCTCAACGCATCGGCCGGCATCTCCTACAACAAGTTCCTCGCCAAGATGGCAAGCGACCTCAACAAGCCGAACGGCCAGGCCGTGATCACGCCAAAGAACGGCCCGGGCTTCGTGGAATCGCTGCCGGTCAAGAAATTCCACGGCGTCGGGCCGGCGACTGCCGAGCGGATGAAAAAATACGGCATCGAGACCGGCGCTGACCTCAAGTCGAAGTCGCTGCAGTTTCTCGCCGAGAGCTTTGGCAAATCCGGACCGTATTTCTACGGCATCGCGCGCGGCATCGATGAGCGACAGGTGCGTCCCGACCGGATCCGCAAATCCGTCGGCGCCGAGGATACGTTCGTTGAGGATATCGACGCCCTCGACCTCGCCACGGCCGAACTGAAGCCGCTCGCCGAAAAGGTCTGGCGCCACTGCGAAGCGCATCGCATTTCGGGCAAGACCGTCACCGTGAAGATCAAATATTCCGACTTCACCCAGGCGACACGCAGCCGCACGGCGTCCCTCCCCTATGCAAGCGTCGCGGAAGTGCTGGCGGCGGCATCGGGGCTCCTGGCAACCGTCTATCCGTTCCGGCGTTCGGTAAGGCTGCTGGGTGTGTCCCTCTCGTCGCTGGTCGGCGCCGGGCCGGATGATGTGGAACAACCGCAGCTCGGTCTCGATTTATAATCGACAAGCACATCAAGAGCGCCGGGTAAGGACTTCGACATGAGCAATCCCACCATCCGCGTCATCGACCTCGAGACCGGCGGCAACGGACCGAACGACGTCTGCGAGATCGGCTGGCAGGATGTCACCCAAGGGGCAGACGGAAGATGGCAGGTCGACGAGGACCGCGGTGCACTTCTGGTCAATCCCGGCCGTCCGATGTCACCCGACACGATCGCGATCCATCATATCCTCGACAGCCATGTCGCCGACGCGCCGTTCTGGAAGGATATCGCACCGACTGTCCTGCGTCCCCCGCACCGGATCGAAGCGCTTGCCGCCCATCGCGCAGCCTTCGAACAGCGATACTGTACACCGCGGCTGACGGGTGGCCTGCCCTGGATCTGCACCTGGAAATGCAGCCTGCGGGTCTGGCCCGAACTGCCGCGGTTCTCCAACCAGATGCTGCGCTACCTGCGTATGCCCGAAGGTCTGGTCCACGAGATCGGCTTGCCGGCTCATCGTGCCATGCCCGATGCCTATGTCACGGCGCACCACCTGCGCGACCTCCTCAACGAGGCATCACTCGAAGACCTCCTGGCCTGGAGCAGCGAGCCGGGTCTGCTGCCGCGCGTGCCATCAGGCGCGGATCGCGGCAAGACCTGGGACCGGATCAGCGACGATGCGCTTCGAGACCTCGCGGAAGACCGGGATATCGATATCCGCTTCAGCGCCCGCACCGAATTGACGCGCCGCGGTGAACAACCACAGCCGCCCCTCGTTGACCCGCCGCAGGGAACACTCCTTTAATCGGTATGGCGAAAACCAGGGTTGGACGATGAGTGAGGAAAAGTATCCCGACACACCCGACGGCAAATACTTCGTCGTCCGCGGCAGGCTCTGGCGTCGAAGCAACCCGGGGCTGGACGCCGAGACGCGTCAGCGGCTGGTTTCGGACCTGATGTCGGCACGCCGGGCCGTCCGCGATGCGAAAGGCAAAACCGAGGCGAAGGCCGAAGCGCGCCGCCGCGTGGACGATGCGAAGGTTCAGCTTGGCGAACGCGGCCCCGTCTGGTGGGATGACGGCGAGCCCGACCTCAACCGGCATATGGCCAAGAACACGCCCTATGCGGATTGGTTCGCGCAACTGAAAGATTGATATAGCAAGCCCGCATCCCAGATCTCGACTTTCAAAGACCCGTTCGAAACCTGACCCAGAAGGTTCAATCCCCGTGAAGACGCTTCAGCCGCTGATCCTGACAGCCCGTATCACGGAAGGCGACAGAGCGTCTTTCGATCTATTGCGAAAAACCCATTTCCCACCGGACCGGAATTTCCTCGGTGCGCATCTGACGATGTTTCATCGGTTGCCGGGCGAATACACCGAGCGGATCGTCGAGCACCTCAAACGGGTCGCCGAGGCTGGGTCATCGATCAAAGCCGAGGTCAGCGCCGTCCGCCATCTCGGTGCGGGCGTCGCCTTCACGATCGACAGTGCCGCGCTTCAGGATGTGCGAGCCCGGTTGAAGGAGGCCTTCCTTCCTTGGCTCGGCCCGCAGGACATGCAGAAATGGCAGCCGCATATCACGATCCAGAACAAGGTATCGAAGGACCGGGCCGACCGGCTGTATCAGGAGCTTCGCGCGACGTTTCAGCCTCACACCATCGAGATTACAGGTGTTGATCTGTGGAAATACCTCGATGGACCCTGGCAGCATGAAACCTCCGCGATATTTGCGGAAGATCGAGACGCCGTTGTTTCCGGTCGCCATCAAAGCGAGCGTGCCGGCGTCCAAAGCCATATCAAGGAATGAAAACTGATGCCCGGAGCGTTCAAATCTATCTTCGTCCTCGCCTTCGATCTTGATGAGAGAGGGCAGACCGTTCCGGTGTTCGCGGTAAGGGAAGCACAAGACGAGACGGCTGCGATCGATGAGGCCCGCAAACTCGGCGATCGACATGCCGGAGCAGTCGTCTGGAAGCGCGAGGCATCGCCAGCTGTCGGGGAGGAAGGCGAACCGGTGATTATCTTTCAAACCGGAACGATCGGCGATTTCAACTGAGACGCCGGCCCGTCTATGCGGGCCGCAGAAGAATGGCGGACGGTTGCCCGTCCGCCATGAAGGTTACATCTGAACCTTGGCATTGTCGCCCATGTCGGGCTTCGAACTGGAAACGGCGGCTGCCGCCATCTTGATGTAGCTGATGACTGTGCCAGGGCTATCCCAGTATTCCGCTGCTGACGGCGTGATCTTCAGGACGCGGATCGAAGGATCCTCGGGGCTGTCCCACCAGGCCTTTGCCGGTGTCGCCCAGAGGTCGCGGATCTTCTCGCGATCGTTCTGCACTTCTGCCGTCGCCGAAATGGACACGTATTTCTGGCCCTTGGAATCGGCAAACGCCAGGCAAACGTTCGGGTAGCGCGCGATTTCCTCGTCCTTGTGGCTTGCCACATCCGTCAGAAAGTAGAACGCATTCTCAAGACGCTCGGCATAGGCCGCCATCGGCCGAGCCCGCAGATCCGTACCCGACTGGGTCGTGAGCATGCAAAATCCGATCTTCTCCGCAAGGTCCCAGACCTTCTCGTGTTCGTCTTCGATGTGAGCCATGCGATTTCTCCTTTTGATGACGCGGGTCAACTGGCGAGCTTGGCTTCTGTTCCAGACCCGCCGATATCTTGCACCGGAAACGTGCAGCGGCAGGAACAGGATGACCGGGGCGCCGTTAATCTAACTCAAGGTCCGATCTCGTGAGCGCCTGCAACGGCGCTTGAACGAGGTTGAGGCGACTTGGCAGACACTGACGAAACGGGAAGGAACCGGTTCATGACCGATCAGGAAACCTCGACCAAGAAACTCGCGATGAAGTATCTCGAACTCGGCGGCACACGCCGCGCGAAGCTCGATGACAACATCGCCGACGTCCGCAAGTGGGATGACGAACCGGCCGAGGCAGACGAGTTCTGGAAGACGCAGATCGAACCGCTCGAAGCCGCGCGCCTTCGAGAAGTTGAAACCCATCTGCCGACCATCAACTCCGACTGACGACGCCTACCCAATACCGTGGAGTTCGGGCATAGTGCGATGAAGAAGCGACCTACACGCGCGTATCTCGGATATGTCAGACATGGCAGGCACTGAAACCAGTCTTCTCGCATCGCTGCCGAACGGGTTCCGTGCGGCAGTGATCGGGGCAAGCGGCGGTATCGGTTCCGCGATCTGCGAGTGTCTGCAAAACGAGCCGCATCTCGGCGAACTGATCGCCTTTTCCCGCAGCCGCGACGGTCTGGACTTCGCCGACGAGGCGAGCGTGGCGGACGCTGCAGGCTCAATCTCGGCAAAGCCGATCCACCTCCTCATTTGCGCCACCGGCATCCTGACGACCGATGGCCGCGGCCCGGAAAAGTCTCTGCGGCAGCTCGATCCCGAAACGATGATGGCCCAGTTCCGCACCAACGCCGTGGGACCGGCGCTTGTGGCAAAACACTTTCTCCCACTGTTTGATCGCGAAACCCGCTCGATCGCCGCATTCCTGTCGGCCCGTGTCGGATCGATCGGCGACAACAGGCTCGGCGGCTGGGTGTCCTACAGATCCGCCAAGGCGGCGCTCAACCAGATTGTCCGCACCGTTTCAATCGAATATGGCCGCACCCATCCGGCAGCGGTCATCACCGCCATTCATCCGGGGACGGTTCGCACGGGTCTATCAGACCCCTATTCACGCGGTCACAACACGGTCAGCCCGGAACAGGCGGCAGCGTCGATCCTCTCAACGCTGAACAGCCTCGCCCCGGAGAATTCCGGCTCTTTCGTCGCCTATGATGGAAGCAGTATTCCCTGGTAAGATAGAGCGGTCAGGGTTTAGCTGATGCCGTGCGCTCCGCGACGCGCTGCCGGATTCTCGCGGCCATCGCCGGATCGACCGGGTTGTAGACCATCATGCCGAGATCCGGCCGACCGTCGACGGAGAAGGCCGAATACTCCAGCTCGACCGTGCCGAGATCCGGATGTTCGATCCGCTTCAGGCCATCGCTTTGAAGCCTAACGTCGTTTTCACCCCAGAATGCCGCAAATTCCGGACTGGACTTCGAGAGCTCGTCGACGAGATCCGAAACCTCCGACATCGCACCGGCCCGTGCGGCATCGGCGCGAAAGGCGCCGACGACAAACCGGGCGAGCCCTTCCCAGTCATGTTGCTTGGCGCGGAGCGACGGGCTCAAGAAAATCTGTCGCAGGAGGTTTCGCTGGCCTTCGGGCAGTTTCCCGTAGTCGGTCAGAACCACGGCCGCTGCCGCATTCCACGCCACCACATCCCAGGTCGCAGTCTTGACGAAGGCTGGGCTCGCATCGAGCGTATCGAGCAAACGCTGGAGCCGTGGCGTAATCCCGTCCGTAGACTTGTAGCGAACCTCCGGCGGCCGTCCGAGACCGAGCATGAAAAGGTGTTCGCGTTCCGGCTCCGTCAGCATCAACCCGGAAGCGATCCGGTGCAGCACGTCAGCCGAGGGCGCGCCGCCGCGGCCCTGCTCGAGCCACGTGTACCAAGTCGGGCTGATATTGGCGCGTTGAGCAACCTCTTCGCGGCGAAGCCCCGGCGTCCGTCGTCTTCCCGAAAACCCGAAGGCGCCAGGGTCGAGCCTCGTCCGGCGATCTTTCAGAAACGCTGCCAATGAATTCGGCGTGATGTCCGGCATCGATACCCTGTTAGCAATTATACCCTGATACGGTCACTACTTTAACGGAATAAGAAGAGCGCAGATAGTCCCGCTGTCAAAGCAACTGGAGAATGACAATGCGTGTATTTCTCACCGGAGCCACGGGCTTCATCGGCTCCGCGCTGGTTCCTGAACTTCTCGACGCGGGCCACGAAGTCATCGGCATGACCCGCTCGCAGGCAGGCGCCGAAAAGCTGATCGCATCAGGGGTCGAGCCACATCTGGCGACGCTCGAAGACCTCGAAAGCATAGAACGCGGCGCCCGGAATGCGGATGCCGTCATCCATACGGCGTTCGACCACAATTTCGAACGGTTCGCCGAGAATTGCGAAAAGGACCGGCGGGTCATCGAAGCGCTGGGATCAGCCCTTGCCGGTTCCGAACGCCCGCTGCTGATCACCTCGAGCATCGCGATGGGCGCGCGCGGCAAAGGCGAGCTCGCTGTCGAAGACGTCTTCGATACGGATCACCCAAACCCGCGCATTGCTTCTGAGCGCGCTGGAAACCGGCTTCTGGGCGGAGGGATCAACGTCTCCGTGCTCCGTCTGCCGCAGGTCCACAACACGTTCAAGCAGGGCCTCATCTCGCCGCTCCTCGACATTGCCAGAGCAAAAGGCGTTTCAGCTTACGTGGGGGACGGAACGAACCGCTGGTCGGCCGGTCACCTTAACGATGTTGCGCGCCTCTACCGCCTTGCCATCGAGAAAGCGGAACCCGGTGCGCGCTATCACGCGGTCGGCGAAGAAGGCGTGGAGATGCGCCTTATCGCGGAAGCGCTGGGTCGCGGCTTGAATGTCCCTGTTGTTTCCATCTCAGCCGACGAGGCTTCGGAGCATTTTGGCGCGATGGCACGGTTCGTCGGTCTGGACATGAGGGCATCGAGCGCAAAGACACAAGCAAAGCTCGACTGGCACCCGACCGGCCCAACGCTGATCTCCGACCTCGATGCGATGGTCTATTGATGGACTAGCCCGCAAAGCGCGCCAGCGCCTCACTGGATGAGCAGCACCGCAAGCGACAGGGCGAGCGCCGGAAGCATGACGACGGCGCCCAGCTTGAGAAAGCTCAGAGCGCCGATGTGCAACCCTTCGCGCTTCAGCGCCGTCAGCCACAGAATGGTCGCGAGCGACCCGGTGACCGAGAGGTTGGGGCCGAGATCGACGCCGATCAGCACCGCGCCGGCAATCTTGTCGGACACATGCGCCAGTTCCACGGCGCTTCCGGCAACAAGGCCGGCCGGCAGATTGTTGACGAGGTTGGAGCCGAGCGCCACGACCGTGCCGGCGATCGCCGCCGTCTGGGCGGGATAGAGCGAGGCATTCTGGGTCAGCTGATGCGCCAAGGCATCGATCAGGCCCGTCCGGTCAAGGGCTTCGACCACGACGAACAGGCCGGCGACGAGCGGCAGCACGCTCCAGGACACGCCCTTCAGCGTTTCGACAGGGCTCTGCCGGGTGATCGCGAGAACAGCCGCCGTCGCGATGCAGCCGGCCACAAAGGTGGGCAACCCGAGATCGAAATGCAGCGCCGATGCTCCGAGCAGCAGGACTGCAGTCGCGCACAAGGCAATCCCCGTCAGCCTTGCGCTATGCGACAGCGGCACGCTTTCAACCACGGGGGACACGCTGTCGGCCGCGATGGTCGAGCGCTGCGTCCAATAAAGTGCGATAAACGTCACGACGATTGAGACGATCGAGGGAAGACCGAACGTGGCGAGCCAGCGCGACAGAGGCGGCATCGTTCCGCCGCCGAAGATCACCAGATTGGCCGGGTTGGAGATGGGCAGCACGAAGCTTGCGGCATTGGCGATGAAGGCGCAGATGAGAAGATAGGGCATCGGATCCTTCACCTTTGCCGTGCGGCACGCCGCATAAACGGCAGGCGTCAGCACGACCGCGGTCGCATCATTCGACAGGAACGCGGTGACGACGATGCCGACCCCATAGATCAGGACGAACAATCGCTTTGGCGAGCCTTTTGCATAGGCGGTCGCAATCGATGCCAGCCAGTCGAACAGCCCTTCCCGTCTGGCAAGTTCCGATAAGAGCATCATGCCGATCAGGAACAAGTATACGTCGAGCCCCTTGGCAACACCGGCCCAGGCATCCCAGGGGGCGATCAGGCCGAACGCCAGAAGCAGCGATGCGCCAAGCACGGCCCATATCGCTTCCGGCCAGGCAAACGGCCGGGTAATGACGCCGAGCGCTGTCAGGCCGGCGATGCTCCAGGTCATGGTCAATGCGTTCATGGATGGTCCAACCGAAACGATTATGGTGCGACAGGGATCTCGCGATCGTCTCCTGCCTTGTTCGCACCTTTTTGGGAAGGGGCAATGCTCTTGCGCCCGGTGAGAAAGGCCGCAACCGCCAGCGCTGCAACGCCGCCATGCACCCAGTAGGCAAGCGCATAGCCGCCGACATCCGTCAGCCAGCCGGCGACGACGTTGCTCAGCGATGCGCCGATGCCCTGAACGGTCATGACCGCAGCCAGTCCGACATTGAAACGACCGGTCCCCGCGAGGATCCGTTCCGCCGCAATCGGGGTCGCGATACCGATCAGGCCTGCGCCAACTCCATCGAGGATCTGCACCGGATAGATCACAGCGAAATTGCTGAAGGAGCCCGCAATCGCACCGCGGATCGGCAATGCAAGCAGCGCGATGAGGAAGACCGTCGCCAGCCCGAACCGCCGGATCAGGAAAGGCGCCGCTAAAGCCATGACGATCATCGACAGCTGCGACACGCCGGTCGTCACCGCCGTCGTTTGGAACGGCGTCCCGAGATGGATCGAGAAGTCCTGGGCAATGAGGCGGCTGATCGGCGCGTTGCCGAAGTGGAAGATCATCAGCGTCACGGCGAGCAGGATCAGCCCCTTGCTGCCCACGAGGACGGAATAGCCGGAGGGACCCGGCGCTCCATCGTCATGCGCCAGACCGCGCGCCGCGTTGTGATTGATACGCCCCGGGTCGATCGCAAGCGCTGCCAGAATGGCGGCGACCGCCGTGACGATCATCAATCCGATGACACCGCTGACGCCGAAGTAAACAGTCGCAACATAGATGCCGGCAAGCGAGACGACGTTGCCGAGATGGTTCCAGAATTCGTTTCGCGACACCTGACGGGAAAACGCCTTTTCGCCGACAAGGCCAAGCGTCAGCCCCATCAGCGCCGGACCGACGACGGCGCCAACGATGGCGGTTGCCGACTGACCGCCGAACACCGATGCGTTTCCGGGGCTGGCAAGCGTCCACAAGGCTGCCGCCGTCACCAGGATCACCGGGATGATGATGAGCGTGCGTTTGCGCTTGGAGGCATCCACCCACGCCCCAAACAGCGGCGTGGCGATCATTCCGAGTACACCGCCAAGCGTGGCGATGAAGCCGAGCGTCATCGGCGACCACCCGTGGGTAGCGAGAAACCCGTCGAGAAACGGTCCAAGCCCGTCGCGGGCGTCGGCGAGAAAGAAGTTGAGGACGGCAAGTGCCACCAGGGATCGATCAGTCAGGCCTGTCTGTAGGGTGGATCGCATGCCAGCCTCGCTTCATCATGCTACATGCTTGAAAATTGTGGCGTCCAACGCCGGTGGCGGACGCGGGGTTCCAGCGTGCCCGAAAGAAGATCGGGCAACGCTTTCCCGTTACAACCCTGCCGTCAGGGCTCCGCCACCAAGTTTTGCAACCAGGGCTTTACCCTTTTGGCGCAGGGGGTGTCGGCATATCACCGCGCGGACCGTCATACGGAGGGCCGCCGGCCGGGCCATGAGGCGGAGGGCCACCAGCTGGTCCGTGACGCGGAGGGCCGCCGGCCGGGCCGAGCGCTTCCATGCTGCCGTCCTGGCGAACGATATAGGTCGCGTGCAGGAAGCCGTTGTCGAAGCGACCCTGGACACTGACGGCTTCGTTGAGATCGACAAGCTTGCCGTCGTCTCCCGATGGCCCGGTTTCAACCAGTGCCCGTCCGCTGTCGTCCTGAACGACGAACTTGTTGCCGAATACCTCGGCTACCGTCCCCTTAACCGTCACCAGGCTGTCCTCCTTGACGGCGGAGATGGCGACCGGGTTCATGGGCGCAAGCTCGACGCTCGGCCCGGTCAGCTTCATTGCGCCGGCTCCGGCCGCGGCCCCGATGGCAAGGATCGCCAAGGCCGTGACGCCGAAGGTTGCCATGCGCCCGTTGCCGGTCTTGTGCGGGGGCTTGGGTGCATGCGGCTTGTCGGCCGAACCATCCTTCTGATCGACGGTCGTGTTGTTGTCCGAAATTGACATGGTCTTCTCCTGTTTTGGTATGCCAGGAGAGATTTATCAGCCGACGACCGATAACAGCCTGAACCTTGTGGTTCAGTTTGAGTTAAGCCTTGCCGCCATAGGACAGCGTCTCTCCACCACGGCAAACGGGTTGCACATGCGCGTACTTCTGGTCGAAGACGACACCGATCTTTCCAAACGCATCGCAGCCAGCCTGCGGGCCGAAAGTTTTGTCGTGGACATTGCAAAGAACGGCGAGGATGCCGAGCACGCAGGCCTGACCGAACTCTACGACGTTGCCATTCTCGATCTGGGCCTACCGAAGATCGATGGCGTGTCGGTTCTGAAATCGTGGCGGGCCGCGGGCCGCACCCTCCCCGTCCTGATCCTGACCGCGCGCGACGGATGGCCGGACAAGGTCGAGAGCTTCAAGGCGGGCGCCGACGATTTCCTCACCAAGCCGTTCAAGATCGAGGAACTGGTGCTGCGCATGCGCGCCCTCGTCCGCCGCGCCACGGGCCATGCATCCTCCAAAATCCTCTGCGGTCCCCTGGAGTTCGACGCCCAGCTCGGCACCTTCCAGTTCAATGGCCTATCGCTGAAGCTGACCGCGCTGGAATGGCGCGTGCTCTCTTGCCTGATCCTGCGCAAGGACGTCATCGTCGATCGGCGCGAGCTGATCGAGCGCGTCTACGAAGGCGATGCCGAGGTCGATTCCAATTCGATAGAGGTGATCGTCGCGCGCCTGCGCCGCAAGATCGGCGCGGAACTGATCGAAACCGTTCGCGGCCGCGGCTACATGCTGACGGCAGCGCCATGAGCGGGCTCAACCTATCCGGCCAGGCGTCGATCGCCCGGCGGCTCGCCGGCTTTTCCATCATCTTCGTGACGGCGACGGTGATCGTCGCATCCGTCATTCTCTACCTGATCGTGGCGGGCGTGGTGAGGGAGCAGATCGATCAGCGGCTCGACACCCAGATCGAGGGATTGCGAAATGCACTGACCACCGACAGTGCCGGCGACGTCGTCCTCTCTGCAGACCTCGACGGCCCGCCATTCGATCGTCCGCGCTCCGGTTGGTACTGGCAGGTGTCCGACGATCGGACCCGCATAACCTCCCGGTCGCTGGCCGAGGAAACCCTGGAAAGCCCGCCCCGCCCCTTCGACTGGCGCCACGCGGCGGAGCCCAAGCCACATCCGGCCGATCGTGTCGCCTTCCGCGACGAGACACTGTATCTGCGAACGCTGGAAACGATGGTCGGAGATCGGACGGTCGAGATCATTGCATCGGCGCCGCAATCTTCCCTGAGCGCACCCGCCCGGCGGGCATTGCTGTGGCTGGTTCCTGCGATGCTTCTTTTGGGTGGCGTTCTCGTCGGCGGCATCCTGCTGCAGGTCCGCTACGGGCTTCGACCGCTGAGACAACTGACGTCAGACATCGCATCCATTTCCGCAGGCGGGCTGCCGCGGTTGCCGGATCAGGACGTCGAGGAGTTGCAGCCCGCATCCCGCGAGATCAACCGCCTCGTGGACAAGAATGCCGAGAGGCTCGCCGAAACACGCCTGCATTTCGCAAACCTCGCGCACGGCCTGAAGACCCCCGTTGCAAGCCTGCAATTAGCCTTGAACGGCGCCAACGATCCCACCAGCGAGATGCGCGATCTGGTCGACAGGATCGACCAGCGCATCCGCCATCATCTCGCCCGTGCCCGCAAGACTGCCTCCAGCGGCACCGTTTCGGCAACACAAGTGAACCCCCGCATAGACGATCTTGTGCTTGTCATGTCGCGCATCCACGCTGACCGGGGCATCTCGGTGCAATGCACGATCGAGCCGCAAATTTCGGTTGCCTGTGCGGCCGAGGATTTCGACGAGATCGTCGGCAATCTCCTAGACAACGCGTTCAAATGGGCTGGCAGCCTTGTCGCGATCGATGCCCGCACGGACGGACGCTCGATCGTCATCACGCTCGAAGACGATGGCCCCGGCATCTCCGACGATACGATCGAGAAAGCATTTTTGCCGGGTGTGCGGATGGATGAGACGGTCGCTGGAGATGGGTTCGGCCTGACGATCGCCAATGAACTCGCACAGCTCTATGGCGGAAAGATTGCGCTTCGCAATCAAGACGATAAGGGACTGCGCCAAACCATCACATTGCCGAAAACGGCCGCAGGATCGTCACCCGTTCCAGCTTGAACCGTCCTCTCCCCAACCCCTGGAACAACAATGGCCGCCCCGTTTCCGAAGCGGCCATTGTCTTAAACGTCTCGACAGTCACCCGGCCTGCTGGGACGCAGGCTCCAGATGCTGCCCGCCTCAGTGAGCCGCGACGAGCTTCGTCACGTGCATCTTGTGCATTTCAAGCTTCGGCAGAGTCTTGGCCGCGAACTCCTTGACCGCCGCATCGTCACCGCCCTTGGCATAGGTCGCAAACAAGCTGACCGCTTCCATATGCGCTGCTGCCTGCATGTCGATATACAGCGGCTCGAAGTCCTGGTCAGAAGCACCCTTCAGCATTTCAAGCATGGCCGCATGCTTTGGCGACATAACCGGTGCCTCGTCTCCGAGCTTGGCCGCCTTTTTGAGTTCTTCGCCCGCCATCGTATGATCCTTGATCATCTCTGACGCGAACTTCTTCACGCCGGCATCCTTGGCCTTTTGTTCGGCGAGCTTGCTCGACTCGATCTCGAAGGCGTTGGAGCTGGTGACGGCTTTGACGAAGGACGCCTTGTCGACGTTGAACGCGGCAGCGGCTTTGTCGGCGCTGGCGGGCTGTGCCGCAAAGCTTGCCGAGGACATCAGAAGCGAGAGCGATACGAGCGAGGCTGAAATCATCTTGTTCATAGGGGCTCTCCTTACTTGGCTTTGTCGAAGGCTGCGGTGAGATCGGCGACAGCGAGATCCAGTGCCTGCTTGGCTTCCGGAACCACCTTGCCCATGCCGAAGAACTCGTGTGTCACGCCGTTATAGGTCTTGGTATTTACCGCAACGCCGGCGTCCTTGAGCTTGGACGCATAGGTTTCACCGTCGGACCGCAGCGGATCGATCTGGGCGAGGATCACGGTTGCCGGAGCAACGCCTGCAAGGTCCGAGCGACCGTTGAGGTTAATGCGCGGGTCCTTGGTCTCATCCATGGACGTGACCGTGTTCTTGACGAACCATTCCATATCGGCCTTGCCGAGCGGCTTGGCATTGGCGTTTTCCTTGTAGGACGCCGTTTCCATGTCGTTGCCGGCGACCGGGTAGACGAGAAGCTGGTGAACCGGCTGCTTCGCCTTCATCTCCTTGGCCATCAGAGCGACGTTGGCCGCCAGGTTGCCGCCGGCGCTTTCGCCCGCAACCGCGATCTTGTCGGAGTTGCCGTTCATGTCGTGAATGTTCTCGACAACCCACTTATAGGCCGTCCAGGCATCGTTATGAGCAGCCGGGAACTTGTGCTCCGGCGCATGACGGTACTCGACTGAGACGACGATGGCTTTGGCGCCGAGCGAAAGGGCACGCGGTGCGCCGTCATAGACGTTGATGTCGGCAACCACCCAGCCACCGCCGTGATAGTAGACGACGACGGGGAACGGACCCTTGCCGGCCGGCATGTAGACGCGCGCGGCGATACCGCCTTCAGCCGTCGGAATGGTGATGTCCTTGGTGGTCACCTGCGCTTCGGGATTGGACGACAGGCGCTTTTCCCACTGGACAGCCTTCGCAGCATCGGCAGGGCTTGCCTGTGTGCGGGCTTCCGGAACGCTCAAGCTCGAGAACGGCTTGGCGTCTAGCGCACCAAGCTTGTCGAGCACCGCCTGCATATCTGTGGTGGGTTTTGCCATCTCCTGCGCAAACGACGGGGCGGCAAGCGGGGCGGCCATTATCAGTGCGAGAGGAAGTGCTTTCGCAAACATTGAGGACTTCATGTCGGGTCTCCGGTTTAGATGGCTAGCTAACCGGGACGAGGGCCTTATGTTCCAGATAATGCTGTTTTTTCAGATGCTAATCTACAGATGCTGATTTTCGGCGGACACCGCTTGCCGGGTGCAGCGACGGCGAGTAGCGGCCAAAACCGACAGGCGACCGTTGCCGGCCGCCTGCGATAGTTGTCAGACAGAATTACTATTGGGCGGCGTTATTCCAGAGCCGTCCATCACATTTTCCCAATCGAACGACTTCCGTTTTCGATCAGGTGCGGATCGTAAAATCGACGTCGACGCTTGCCTTGATCGCGTTGGAATATGGGCAGATGTCGTGGGTGACCTCGACGAGCTTCTGTGCGTCGGCTTCCGACATACCCGGCAGATAAACATCCAGGGCAGCGGTGATGCCAAAGCCACCTTCCGAGCGCGGGCCAATGCCGACGGTTGCATCAACGGTCGAACCATCCGGAACCTTGGTCTTCAGCTGCGTAGCGCCGACGCGCAGGGCGCCGAGGAAGCAGGCCGAATATCCAAGTGCAAACAGCTTCTCCGGATTGGCGCCATCACCACCGGGGCCACCGAGTTCCTTCGGCACGACCAGCTGCAGTTCCAGCGTCCCGTCGGAAAGCGCCGTCTTGCCGTCACGGCCACCGCCGGATGCAGTTGCGCTGGTCTTGTACTTCGCGTCGACAGACATAGTCTTCTCCTGGGTTGGGGCGGATGAATTTTCTTAATTCGCAACTCAATTGCACGCCATTGATATCGCGCTCTGCAGCGCCTGTCAATTGCTTGCAATTACCTTGCGCACAATATAGATTGCGCGAATGACAGATATCCCTGAAAAACCGGCATCGGTTGAACTCGACCAAATGCTGTGCTTCGCCGTCTATAGAGCCGAACAGGCCTTCAACCGGGTCTACCGGACTGCGCTGGCGCCGACGGGGCTGACCTATCCGCAGTTTCTCACGATGAAGCTTCTGTGGAGCGAGGGCAGCCTTTCCGTGGGCGAGATCTCGCAAAGGCTCGGCGTCGATTCCGGCACGACCACGCCATTGATCAAGCGGCTTTCGCTGATGGGTCTTGTGACAAAGATGCGCAGGGACGACGACGAGCGCCGCGTCGATATCTACCTAACGGAAAAAGGCCGCGCCCTGCAGGAGAAGTCGGACGCCGTGACGAAGTGCATCGTTGATGCCGTCGGCATGGATCAGCCTCAAGTCAACGCGACCTTGGCGACCATAAACGCTCTCAGCGCGAAACTGAGTGGAACCACGTCCGACCTCTAAGGACGCAGGCGCACGACACCCTCCTCAAAACAGGCTCACGGGATCGTGCCCTTCCCGGATCCGTCAACTGTCTCATCTACGTCCTCGCCGGACACGATCGACAGGAGGATGTCATGTCGGACACCAATTCACTGCCGCCACCGCCCGACCTTTGCGAGACGGTCTTTTCTGCCTGCGAGGACAAAGCCGGCCTTCCCCTCAGTAAGATGATCATTCTCGGCATGCTTGCCGGCATTTACATCGGCTTCGGTGGACTGTTTGCGACGGTGGCACTGGCTGGCGCCGACAGCCTTCCCTTCGGCGTCGCGCAGATCCTCGCCGGCACGGTGTTTTCGCTCGGTCTCGCACTGGTGATGGTCGCCGGCGCAGAATTGTTCACCGGCAACACACTGATGATCGGTCCGGTGGTTGCCGGACGGATCCCCGCTGGACGGGCGGCGGGGGCGTTGACGACTGTCTATCTGGCCAATTTCGCCGGTTCGATTGCGCTCGCTGTCGTCGCGGTTTTCGCCGGCTTGCATGAGGCCGGCGACGGAGCGGTCGGTCGCGCGGCATTCGAGCTTGCTGACACGAAGACTGCCAAGGGGTTCGCAACAACGCTTGCAAGCGGCATCCTTGCCAACACGCTTGTCTGTCTCGGTGTCTGGCTGGCCTATGCGGGCCATACGGTCACGCAGAAGATTTTCGGTCTGCTTCTGCCGGTCGCAGCGTTCGTCGCGGCAGGCTTCGAGCACTCCATCGCCAACATGTATCTGCTGACCTATGCCACTCTCGTCCAGGGCATGCTTGAACCCTCGACGGCGCTGTTGGGCATCAGCGACATCTTCGGCAACTTGCTGCCGGCAACGATCGGGAATGTGATCGGCGGAGCCTTCGTGGCCCTCGCCTATTCTGCGGCTTACGGAAAGCCGGTTAAGAAGTGACCTCGGCTCAGAGGGTCTTGAGCAGTCTCAAAAGAGCAAGCATTTCCAGAGGGCTGCGACGCTTGAAGGCGATGTAGGTCGGCTCTTCGGCGCCATGGAACCGGCGCTTGAATGCCGCCTGTCCCTGCAGGTTGAAGATCCTCTTGTTGATGGCCGGCGACTTGTAGGCATATTCGAACCTGCCGCGCCAGAACGCGCTTTCCGCAAACCCGCTTGTCGTGATCGCCGCAAGGGGCGAAAGCCCAAGCGTCACCAGCGACCTGCCCTCTTCCCTGAAGCGGTCCGTCGCGAACTTCGTCAGACCGATCTCGGCATGCGGGGTCGTCCCCGTCTTCTTCCGCTTGAACGTGGACGTGTATCCCGTCACCTGCCCCGCATCGAAAATCGGATCGAAATCGAGCACGGCGATGGTTTCGCCTTGCGGATCGAGGATTAGGAACCGGCGCATATGCGCCGACAGCTCGGCTTTGAACGGCCTGTTCAGGAAACACATTTCCCGCCGACGGACGATGCGGCCAGCGCGCCATTCTTCGGAAACGGCCTTGATCTGGTCGGGCCTGGCGAGACTGCCGTCACACTCGACAATCCGGTAACCGTTCTTCAGCAGCCACCGCTCGGAGTAGCGGACCGTCTCGTTCTTCTTTCCGGCAAACGAATGCTCGTTGAGCACGAGATGGGTATCGACGCCCATCTGATTGATCCGGTAGCCGAGCCGAGACAGTGTCTCTGCCGTCTGCCGGCCGATCTGCACGAAACAGGGACGTTCGGCCGCTGCGACGAAATCGGACACGTACCGGGCACGATCGGCCTTGTCGGCGACAGGATCGCCCAAGGCAAACATGTGCCCCATCTTCGTCGCGTAGGCGATATATCCCTTGTCGTCGCCGAAGTGGCTGAGGTTCTTCTGAACCGCCGTCGAATACGCCAGCGAGAAGTCGCCGTGTTGCCGGCAAAGCTCCATCCTGCGTTCATCTGACAACTGAGCGGACGCGAGATTCGGAAGGCCACGGTCAAGAACCGAGTCGATATACCCGCGGAGGCCTGCCATACGATTTTCCTCAAAGTCGATGTCCGTACTTTTGGCATGCGCGTCTTACGGTACATAGAGATATTCTAAACTGGGAGGGCATCTCCCCGCTGTTTCAGGATTGGGTGTTGCAGCAGCGCATGTTTTTCAGCATTGTCTGGCCATGAATCTGCCCGCTGAGCCTCTCCAAATCGAAGATGTCGTGGTCATTGGTGCCGGGCTTTCTGGAATGACCGCCGCCTATGAGCTGGGAAGGCGCGGCATCCGCGCCCGAATCATTGCCCGTGAAGAGCAGGTCGGATCGACCTGGCGCAAGCGCCATCCGCAGCTCTCTCTCAACACGCATCGCGACATTTCCCACATGCCGGGGCTGCAATACCCGAGCGGAACCTCGGCTTTTCCCAAACGGGACGTTGTTGCCGCTCATCTGGCACAGTTTGCCCGTGACAACGCCCTTGATATTGAACACGGCGTTTCGGTTGAGGCGTTGAGCAGACGCGACGGCGTCTTCCATCTTGCAACATCCGCCGGTCCGGTTTTGTGCCGCAACGTCGTGGTCGCCACAGGACGCGATGGCGATCCGTGGCAACCTTTGTTCAAGGGTGCGGAAAACTTCGGCGGACAAAGCATACACGCTTGCGAGTTCGGGGATGCGAAGCAGTACCGGGGAAAGCGGGTGCTGATCATCGGCGCCGGCAATTCGGGGTTCGACATTGCCAATCACCTGGCGAAGGTCGATCTGGCCGACTGCTGGTTTTCCGTTCGCACCGGTTCATCGGTCCTTCCCAAGCGTTTGTTCGGCGTGGCCGTCCATAAATTCTCGCCATGGCTGGCACGTCTTCCCACGCCTTTGGTCGATATCGCGATCTCGCTGACGGAACGCATGGCCTTCGGGGATCTGACCAAGCTCGGGTTTCCCAGATCATCGCACAAGGCCGCAACGCGGCTTGCCCGCGATCATGTGGCGATCCCGGTGGATGACGGCGCTATCAAGGCCGTACGTGAAGGCCGCATCAAGGTTGTCGGCGAAGTTGTCGAATTCACGCAAGCCGGCACCGTTCTGCACAAGAACGGCGTGGTGACAGCCCCGGATGTGATCATCTACGCGACCGGTTACGGCGCGCAGCATCAATCGCTTCTTGGCGAACTGGCCATCGAGAACAGTCACGTCCCATCCCCGAGCGGCCCTGATATTCCAGGCCTCTGGTTCATCGGCATGACGCCGGGCCTTATCAGCTATTTTCACAATGCCAGAGAAGAAGCCGTAGAGATGGCCGCCGCGATTCGATCGCGCCTGGACACGGACGCGCGCTCAGGCCGTTGACACAGAGTTTTGCCAACCGGTGATGCGGCGGACAACGGCCCCCATGGAACATTTTGCCGTGCCCACCCATTCCTGACTGAGCCTCTACAGTCTTGTAGCAGCCGAATGGGAGATATCATGGACGATAACAAGAACGCTCAGGAAGCCGTCGAAGAAACTGGCAAGAAAGCGCCGGCGACATCGGATAGCCCTGCCGCCGGTCCGCACGCCAAGCCTGAATTGATGGATGAGAGCAAGACGCCTGGTACGGGCTCGTTGCCGGATACGGATGACGAGAGCGTTTCGCCGGGCGGCGGCTGAGGACCCGCGAAGACAATGACAAAAAGCCCAGCGCAGGCATTGCAGGATGAAAGCGCCGAGTGGTTCGCGTCCCTTGAGCCGGTCAGGCCTCAGGACATGGTCGGCCTGTGGAGAGGCCGCGGCCACCCGTCCGACCATCCGCTCGATGGCGTCCTTGAAAACCTGCGCTGGTTCGGAAAGCGCTTCCATCCGGACGGGCGGGCTGATGCGCTGCTTTTTGAGGGCGCACCGGGCAGGCTGGTTGCAGTCGACCCGAAAGTGTTTCCCATCCGGTGGGCGATCCGTCTTGCAAGGTTCGGCCGCACCTCGAGCGCGGTGAACCTGTTTTCCCACATACGCCCGCGCGTGCGCGCAAAATCCACCACCGCATCCCTGGAAAACAGGATGGATCGCGACGTGTTGACTGCCGCGATGGTCTACGACCAGCAACCGATTACCGACATGTTCCGGCGGATCTCCGATACAGAGATCGCGGGCAAGATGATCGTCGAAGGCGACCCACGCCGGTATTATTTCCGTCTCGAGAAAGTCGTCGATTGACCGCTGCGCAAACGGTCCTCGCCGCCTGCGATCACAACCACATTGGTCGGGCGGAACAAGGTGAACAACACAGGGTTATCTCTGCACTTCAACCCTGATGTGGAACGCCTCATGAAATCTCTCGCCATTGCCTATGTGGCCACTCTTGTTTCCTTTCTCGCAATCGACGCTGTGTGGCTCGGCCTTGTTGCCGGCAAGATGTACCGGGAAAAACTCGGCGACCTCATGCTTCCCTCTCCCAATCTCGGGATCGCTGCGATCTTCTACCTCTTCTTCGCGGTTGCGATCGTCATCTTGGCGGTAAAGCCGGGTCTCGATGGAGGGTCCTTGTGGGTTGCGATCGGATGTGGCGCATTGCTCGGTCTGGCCGCCTACGGCACCTATGACATCACCAATCTCTCGACTTTGAAAAACTGGCCGGCTTCGCTTGTCGTCATCGACATGATCTGGGGAACAGTCCTGACGGGCATCGCCAGCGCCTGCGGTTACATCGCAGCCCGCTCCATGAGCTGAGCTTGATCCGCTCAGTCCGCCCCCGTACGAAGCAGCTCCGTCGTTGCTCCCTGCTTCCCAGCCATTGGAAGCAGGGGAAAGTTATGATTTATGAGCGGCCGTAGAAGACTCTTCTAGCACCTGGAACAAACGACCGGTAACCGCGTTCCTGTGCGCGCGCTGATGAAGGACGGTAAGGAATTGACGCTGGAAACCAATCCAGAGTGTCGAAATCTATTCGACGTATATGACTGGGAATCCTCAGATATCGGCCCGAAGGATCGCTGGGCCGTGGAGTTGCGGACTCTGGTGAACGTCATGCTCGGGTCGCTGCAACCGATGCTGATCGTGTGGGGCCCCTCACAGACCACGCTCTACAACGACGGCTACGCCGAAATGTGCGGCAAGCGGCACCCGGCCGCATTTGGAAAACCCTTCGGCGAACTGTGGCACGACATCTGGGATCAGGTGGAGCCGATCATTTCTGCAGCCTATGCCGGACAAGGTACGTCGATGGACGATATCGAGTTCGTCATGCATCGCAACGGCGTTCCCGAAGAAACGCATTTCGCCTTTTCCTACACGCCGGTCCGAGACCCCTGGGGAACGGTGCTGGGAATGTTCTGCGCCTGCACCGAGCAGACATCGACCGTGGCGGCACGAAACGCCGAACGGACCCTGCGGGAGCGCTTCGAGCAGGTCTTCGAGCTCAGCCCCGGCGGTATCGCCATGCTGACCGGACCCAATCACGTCTTTGAATACGCCAACGAAGTGTACTACTCGATGATCGGCAGCGGCCGCGACATCATCGGCAAGACCGTCGCCGAGGCCGTGTCGGAAGTGGTCCGCCAGGGTTACATCGACATCCTCGACAGAGTTTACCAGACGGGCGAACCCTTCGTTGCGAAAAACCTTCGGATCGAATTGAACAGAGGAACCGCCGGCGAAAAGCAAGACCGGGTCATCGATCTCGCCTATCAGCCCATGGTGGAGGACGACGGCAAGGTCATCGGCATTCTCGTTCAGGCAATCGATGTCACGGAGCTTCGAGCGGAGGAGGAAAAACAGGCACAGCTGTCGCATGAACTGGGGCACCGCCTGAAAAACCAGCTTGCAATGGTGCAGGCGATCGCATCGCAGACGCTTAGAAATTCGACAGACCTCGCCAGCGCCCGCGTCCGCCTTTCGGACCGAATCGCCGTCCTCAGCGCCGCCCACGATACCATTCTGCTGGGCGGTATGGGCGCCTCGACTGTCACGCAGCTCGTCGACAAGATGACGTCCCTTCACGACGACCCTGCAAATCCCCGCATCACCGTTACAGGCACGAATATCAAGGTCGGCTCGCGCCCTTCGCTCTCTCTCTCGTTGATCCTGCACGAACTGGCGACGAATGCAGTCAAATACGGAGCCCTTTCGCTTCCGGACGGGCGGGTCAATATCCAGTGGAAGATCGCCGGCCCGAAATCGGATCGCTTCGAACTTATCTGGAGCGAGACAGGCGGGCCGCCGGTGCAACAACCCGAAGGCCCCGGTTCCGGTTTGCGTCTGATCAATGCCGGGCTTAACGGGACCGCAGACAGTACCGTCGCCTTCACATTCCAGCCTTCAGGTCTCACCTTCCGGATTGACGCAGACCTCCAGGGTTTCCAGCAGGAACATTGATGAAACATCATCCCATCCTCGTGGTCGAAGACGACGGTCTGATCCGCATGGATCTGGCGGACGTCCTCAGCGACAGCGGCTTCGATGTGGTCGAAGCCGCCAATGCCGATCAGGCGCTTGCGCTTCTGGAGGCCGGCATTCCGGTCAAGGCGATGCTGACGGATATCGACATGCCGGGATCGATGAACGGCATCAAACTCGCAAACCTGACGGCTTCGCGGTGGCCGGAATGCAGAATCATCGTCATCTCTGGACGTTTCTCGCCCGATCAGGGTAGTTTGCCGCAGGGAGCACGCTTCCTGTCGAAACCGATCTCGGAACGCCAGCTCAGCGTCGCGCTCTTCGAATTGGGATTATCTTCAACGATCTGAATGAGGTACATCGAGATCGCCCACCGCGAAAGAACCACGAGATGACAAGACCTCTGTCCAATATTGGCAACGGCCGGATGGCGAGGCTGACGGCTGAATACGACTGGTCGCCAACATCGCTGGGACCGATTTCGTCATGGTCCGAAGCGCTGACCTCTGTCATCGAAATGATGCTGGGCCAAAAGCATGCGATCTGCGTGTTCTGGGGGGAGCAACTCAACATCCTCTATAACGATGCCTACGCACCGCTTCTGGGCGCAAAGGAAGCCGGCGCCCTCGGTCAGCCTGCCAAACAGGTCTGGTCGGAAATCTGGCCGGATATCGAGCCTTTCGTCAACCAGGCGCTGTCGGGAGATGGAACCTGGGCCGAGGAACTTCCTCTGACGATGCGGCGCAACGGATACGACGAAGAGACCTTCTGGACCTTTTCCTACAGCCCGCTCTACGAGAAGGGCGAGATCAAGGGCATGATCAACATCGCCCTCGACGCAACGCCGGGAGTGCTCGCCCGCAGGAACCAGCGCGCATTGCAGCGCGAGCTGGTACACCGCGTCAAGAATACGCTTGCGGTAACAGCCGCGGTCGTTTCCTCGACGCTGCGTCAGGCAAGCAGCCTCGACCAGGCAAGGGCCACCGTCTCGGACCGGATCGCCGCGCTTGGGAGCGCGCAGGAACTTCTGCACGATTCTGCCGACAACACCCCCGTCCGGGGGATCGTCGAGGCAGCCCTTGCAGCGCATCTCGATCGGTCCGATCGTGCGGTGATCTCCGGGCCGGACCTCTACGTGGCATCGCAGCAGGCGATCGGACTCTCGCTCGCGGTCTACGAACTTGCGACAAACGCCGTGAAATACGGCGCCTTATCCACAGAGACCGGGCGGATCGGAATTTCGTGGGAAGTGACTGCGGATGGGACGTTCCATTTGGTCTGGCAGGAAACCGGGGGCCCACCCGTAATGGCTCCGGCCAGGACGGGATTTGGATCACGGCTGACCAACAAGATCGTGCCCGCGTATTTTGAAGGCGAAGGCAAGACCCTCTACAACTTCGACGGCGTGCGGTTCGAGCTTCATGGCAAGATCCAGACCGGGCGCCTGAACAGCGCCCGGGAGAACGCTGCCGCCCTGGTCTGACGGGGCTTCGGCAGACGGGATTTGGCCGCGATGACGATCTCGACATAAAGTCAGGCGGGCTCAACGTCGCTCGGCGTTGCATCCACCGCACGGGTATCGACTTTGGCGACAAGCTCGCGAGGATCGAAATAGGCCCGGAACGACTTGATCTTTTCGCCATCGCTTTCGAGAACGCTGACGCCTGAATAGGCCACGGACTGCCCCTCGACAACCGCGTCACTGCGCCATTCGAGTATCGCGACGCCATCGGTTTCGACGACGTTGATGAATTCGGACTCGATCGTTGAAAACGCGGCGCGATAGGCCGTCCAGAACGTCTGTGCGGCTCCCGACTCGGCTGAATCATGGATCGACAACGGGTTGGACAGGACAGCATCGTCGCGGAACAGGCGGGCGATAGTATCGACGTCGCTGGACTTTTCCAGACGATGAAGGGCAGCGATGAAATTGTCGGCCAGTTGGGTCATATCGGTTCCTTCTTGGATCTTGCAATTGGAACCAGCACCGGACGATGATGTTCCAGACAAAGACGAAGCGCATTCCGGAGGAGGTCGTCATGACGGTCGTGCGAAAGGGTGGATGCCTCTGCGGCAAGGTGACATTCAGTGTGGCGGGCGAACCCACGCGGGTTGGGCTCTGTCACTGTACCGACTGCCGTCAGGAGAGCGGATCGGCTTTCACCTATTTCGGCATCTGGCCTGCTCATGCTTTCTTGAGTGAAGGAACGACGGCCGAACAAGGGGGACGGCGCTTCTGTCCGTCGTGCGGTTCAAGGCTTTTCGCCTGCGACGAGCACGAAGCCGAGGTCAAGCTCGGAAGCCTGCGCGACGCGCCTTCGGGTATAGTGCCGACCTACGAACTCTGGATCAAACGACGGGAGCCATGGCTTGCCGCGCTGCCGGACGCGGAGCAGTTTGACGAGGACCGACCTTAGCACCCGAACGGTGCCCCGTGCTTGTTGCTAGCGATCAAACCGGTCGCGCAGAAAAAGCACGGCTTGCCTCGCCTCTTCGGACGAGATCGTGTGCCCGACCTGGGGATAAAGTTTCAAAGTAACGTCGTAACCCGCGCCCCGCAGCTGGCCGGCGGCGGCAACGGATGCCACGGACGGGATCGTCTGATCCGCCTCGCCATGCATCAGAAGAACCGGTATCTTCGAGGCCGAGGCCTTGGGCGGCAGCGGCAACAGGCCGGCAATACTGACGACTGCGCCGACCTTCCAGCGCCCGGAGGATACGGCATCCAGCGCCATGATTGCACCCTGAGACACGCCGACAAAGGCGACACTTTCCAGATCACCTTTGAAACCTTCGCGTTCGACGATGTCGGACATCAGGCTGTTGAAAGCCTTTCTGGCACGCTCAATACGGTCCGGCCGCAGCACCTGATCGTCGACCGCAAACCACTGACGACCGCCGGACCGATGCGCAAACGGCGCATCCGGCGCGACGAACCGCGTGTCCGTCAGGATCGACTGCCAGGAAGTGCCGATGGCCGCCATGACCGAACCGGAGCCTCTGATGCCGTGCAGGAAAATCACCAGACGACGCGGTTTCGTTTGAGAGGTTTTGATGGCAACTTCTCCTTTCGCCTGATCGACAAGAGGGACGCCCGCCTCGATCGGCCCTGCAACCGGTTTTGGCGCGCGCAGGTCAGCGCGCGTTCCCGAGGCATCCACGGCATGAGCCGGGCTGGACAGAAGCGTCATCAAGAAGATGGAAGCAGATGTGAACGGGACGGCGAAGTTCAGGCGCGGCATGGGTATTCCTGATTGATCCCACCCGAAACCACAGCCATCCCAAATCGTTCCGGAAACCCGCGGCAACGATTGCCCCTCGGCGATTACACTTTCGTGTAGTGACCCGATCGACTTTGGGACAGTTGGCACCATCGGCGGCGCCGAAACAACGCCATGCGATCAGACCGCGGCAACGGTTCCGGCGCGGACATGACAGGCGGCCTCCCTGCCCGGCCCGGTCGAGACCAGCGGCGGGTGCGTGACGTGGCAGATATCGACAGCCAGAGGACAGCGGGTCACGAACTTGCAACCCTTGGGCGGATTGGCGGGGCTGGGCAAATCGCCCTTCAGCACGATCCTCTGGCGCTTTCGCTGCGCCACCGGATCTGGAAGCGGCACTGCCGACAAAAGGGCTTCCGTATAGGGATGCACCGGGCGCGCAAACACATCGTCCGTCCGGCCCGTTTCGATCAGATGCCCGAGATACATGACCGCAACCCTGTCGGCAAAATGCCGGACGACGGAGAGGTCGTGGCTGATGAACAGGTAGGACAGACCGAACCGCCTCTGCAGATCGAGAAGCAGGTTGAGGATCTGCGAGCGGATCGACACATCGAGGGCGGAGACAGGCTCGTCGAGGATCAGCAGTTTGGGGTTGAGCGCCAAGGCCCTCGCGATCACGATCCGCTGTCGCTGCCCGCCCGAAAACGCGTTCGGCTTGCGCTCCGCATGCTGTGGATGCAGTCCAACGAGGGCGAGAAGCTCGGCGACGCGCTCGGCCCTCTCTGCAGCATTGCCGACACCATGGATCGCCAGCGGCTCGCCGATGCTCTCGCCGATCGACATTTTCGGATTGAGGGCCGAAACCGGATCCTGGAAAACGATCTGTACCTCGCGGGACAGGGCGCGCCGAGACGCGGTCTCGCCATGAACGATTGGCTTGCCCTCGAACAGGATGCTGCCTGCCGACGGTTTGGTCATGCCCAGAATGGCCGCGCCGAGTGTGGATTTCCCGCAGCCCGACTCGCCCACAAGAGCGACGCTTTCGCCGTGGGCGATGTCGAGATCGATGCCGTCGACGGCCTTGACGAACCCGGTCGGACGTCCGAGCAGGCCGCCGCGGATGGGAAAATGCACCTTGAGGCCGGACAGCGACAGAAGCGGTTCAGTCATAGCATTTCTCCCACCCGTTCCGAATGCCAGCAGGCGGCACTGCCCTCGTCACGGCGAGGCGCAAGCGGCGGGATTTCGTCGAGACAGTGCTGGTCCGCCAGCGGACAGCGCGGGCTGAAGCGGCAGCCGACCGGCCACTGGCCGATGTCGGGCACAAGCCCCTCGATCGTCGGCAGCAGCGCCTTCGGCTTTCCGTCCAGCCGCGGGATGGTCGATAGCAGCAGCCGCGTATAGGGGTGTTCCTGACGCGCGAAAATCGTATCGACCGGCGCCTCCTCGATGATCCGCCCGGCATACATCACCGCAACCCGGTCCGCCATATCGGCAACCACGCCCATATCGTGGGTGATCAAAAGGATGGCGGTTCCGGTCTCGTCGCGCAGCCTTTTCATCAGGTCGAGGATCTGCGCCTGAATGGTGACGTCGAGCGCCGTCGTCGGTTCGTCGGCGATCAAAAGTTTCGGTTTGCAGATCAGCGCCATGGCAATCATCGCCCGCTGGCACATGCCGCCCGAAAGCTCGAACGGATATTGGCCGGAGCGGATTTCCGGCTCCGGAATACCCACCTCTTCCAGCATGGCGATCGCGGCACGATGGGCGGCCTTGCCGTCGAGCCCGCGATGCACGACGAGGCTTTCCTCGATCTGCCGGCCGATCTTCATCAGCGGGTTGAGTGAGGCGACAGGTTCCTGGAAGATCATCGCAAGATCATTGCCGCGCAGCTGTCGCCGTTTGGCTTCCGGCACGGTCAGCAGGTTTTCTCCACCGAACAGGACGCGGCCGCCATCGACCCGGGCGACCTTTGGCAGCAGGCCCATCACGGAAAACGCTGTCATCGACTTTCCGCAACCGGACTCGCCGACGACGGACAGGATCTCGCCCTGATCGACGTGGAAACTGACGCCATCGACCACCGGCTGCGCGCCGATCGAAACCCTGAGGTCATCAACCACAAGCACAGGTCCGGTCATGTGCGCTCCGCCCCGACGGCCGCAAGCGGATGGTTGGGATGCGCCATCCCGACATTCTCTGCTCCGTCGCGAAGAACCGCTGACGGAATGGAGAAATTCACCGGGTAGAGCGTATCGGCGATGATCTCGACCGGAAACTCCTCGCCGAGCCGTGATGCGACATCGGGTTTCGCCTTGTCGTTGACCCGCAGCGTGACGCCGCTCGCATCGATCCGCGGCGCGTGCATCGCCTCTTCCAGCGACATGCCGAAGGCTGCGACATAGGAGAGGATCTGCGCCACGGCCGGCATGATCTGGCGTCCGCCGGCAGCCCCGAGAGCAAGCTTCGGCCGCCCGCCCTTCGTTGCGATAATCGGGCACATATTGGCCAGCGGCCGAGCGTTTGCGGCGATCGAATTGGGCTGTCCGGGGCGTGGATCGAACCACATCATGCCGTTGTTCATCAGAAGGTCGCTCGAAGGCAGAACCACTTTCGAGCCGAAGCGCGACAGAAGCGTATTGGTCAGCGAGACCATCGTGCCGTCGCGATCGACAACGCTGATATGCGTGGTGCAGCTTTCTCCGCTGCTCCCGTGGCCAAGCGTGCGCAAGCGATGCTCGGACGCGCGACGAATGGCGCGGCCAAACGCAAGCGCCGTCCCGCCGGACAGCGGGCCATCCTGCGGCAACGTTCCGTCAAGCTCGGACAGTGCCTCGACAAGCGTCGGACCGCCGGAAAGACCCGGCATCGCATTGATCGTCATGCCGCGGTAGTCGATCTGGAGCGGGTCGGACCAACGCGGCTGGTAGTCGCGCATTTCGGCAAGGTCGATCGGCGATCCGCCGGCGTTGAGATCGCTGACGATCGATGCTGCGGTTTCGCCCTCGTAAAAATCGCGGGCACCGGCCTTTGCCAGTCGTTCCAGCATGGTCGCCTTGCGCGGCATCGGGATTGTGCTGCCCGGTCCGATTTCCTGCACCCGCGGCGCGCGGCCATCCTTCAGAAACAGCTGCGACGATGCCGGGAAGCGTGCGAGGCCTTCCGTATCGATGGCAAGACAGAGCACCGTGAACCAGTCGAGCGCGAGACCGCGGCGGGCATGGTCGATCGCCGGCTGCAGCGCCTCGGCAAAGCTGATCGTGCCGAACCGTTCCAGCGCTGCCGAAAGGCCTGCAATGGCGCCAGGAAGGCAGATGGAGCTGTAGCCGATCAGGTTGCGATCATCCCGCACCTGCGGCCAGTCGAACCAGTCCCCGTCGCGGCCCGCCACGACAGGATAATCGGCAGGATCGATGTTGCGCGACGAGCGGACGTTGAAATCGAGCGTATCGACCCGGCCGTCCTGCCCGTCGGCCCGCAGCAAGAACCCGCCACCGCCGACGCCCGAAAGCCAGGGCTCGACGACGCTGAGCGTCAGTGCAGTCGTGACGGCCGCATCCATGGCATTGCCGCCGCGCGACAGCACATCGGCGCCGCTTTCCGCTGCCATCCAGTTCTGGCAGGCAACGAGCCCGCCGGCACTGCGCCGCTCGCCCTTCTGCACGTTCCAGTGTTCACCCATGGCTATGTCCAATATCCTGTCCGAACCTGCGGGTTCCGATCGCCTCGGGAGCCTTGCCATTAACGGCAAAGCGGCCGGCATTGCCGGATGTGGCGTGGTGATGAGCAATCTCGGCGGCCGTCGCGATCCAGCTGCCCTTTTCGGAAGTGATCGTATCGAGCAGTTCTTCGAGAAGCGCGATGCGCTGGGCACGGCCGGAAATCCAGTCATGTACCGTTAGCGTGAACAACCCGCCAAAGCGGTGCAGCGCCTGCCATTCCGCGATCCAGTCCTGCAGCACGGCGCGGCCGGATTGATAGGGCCACTTGTCGCGGCCTCCCCCTTCGAACTTGAAGAAGATCGCATCGTCGAGCGCCCATTGCACCGGGATCTCGACCACACCGTCGATCTCGTAGGGATGATCAAAGCCCGAGAGCGAGGAATCGTAGGCGAGGCCCACACGACGCAGCTCACGCAGCATATGCGGCGTCATTTCCCAGGCCGGAGAGCGGAAGCCGACGGGCTTTACCCCGGTTTCCCGCGTCAGCAGTTCCATGCTGGCTTCGAGCGCGCCGGTAAATTCGTCGTCGGAGACTTCCGAGACGATCTCGTGGAAATAGCCGTGCAGACCGATCTCGTGGCCGCCTTCGAGAATGGCGGCAAGCATCTCGGGGTTGGTCTCGGCCGTCAGCGCCGGCACGTAGAAACTTGCCTTCGCCTCATAGCGGGCGAACAGGTCGAGCAGCCGGTAGATCCCCGTGCGCGGACCGAAGCGGCGGATTTCGAGCGTGCCCATCCGGTCCGGCACATGGTCCTTGTTCGCCCACATGAACGGCACATGCGCATCCACGTCGACCGACAGCAGCACTGCCGACTGCTTGCCTTGCGGCCACTCATAGGCTGGCCAGGGAGACTTTATCTGCAGGGGATTTGACATCCGACCTCGCTTGAAGCGCTTTTTACAGCGCCTTTTTCTTTGCCTGGAAAACGACCTGGGAGCCGATCGAATTGCCGCCATCGACGGTGACAGTCGCGCCGGTCATGTAGGCGCCGCCCGCTGATGTGACATAGAGAACCGCCGACGCGACATCCTGCGCCGACGACGTTCTGCCAAGCGGTATGGAGGCTGTGACTGTGTCGATATGATCCTGCGCCAGCGCGCTGACATCGCTGCCGGAAATGAACCCCGGCTCCACCGCATTGACGCGGATCCCGTATTCAGCGAGTTCCAGCGCAAAACCCTTGGTCAGGCGGTCGAGCGCCGTCTTGGATGTGCAATAGGGAACCACCGTCGTGCGCATTTTCCGCGCGGCCCCGGACGAAATGTTGACGATCGAGCCTGGCTTGCCGGCGCTGATCATCTGCTTGGCAAACAGCTGCGACAACAGGAACGGCGCGCGCAGATTGACGCCCATGATGTCGTCCCAGTCGTCGATCGAGATGTCGAGCAGGAACCCCGACGGATAGATGCCGGCATTGTTGACGAGAATATCCGGAGCGCCCCAGCGTCCCGAAACCTCATCGGCAAATGCGGTCATCGAGCCGGTATCGGTGAGATCTGCGGCGATCGCCAGATGGCCGGTGCCGGGCAGCGTCGCCAGTTTCGCCTCGAGCTTTTCGGCATCGCGGTCGGTCAGGCAGACCTCTGCCCCCTCGCGCGCAAACGCATCGACGATCCATCCGCCGATGATGCCGCAGGCACCTGTGACGATGACCTTCTTCGCCTTGAATTCATTTTCGAAATTCATGAAAACTCCTATCGCCCACGCGGATCGAGGCGGTCGCGGGCATGATCGCCAATCAGATTGATGGAGAGAACCAGCAGAAACAGCGCCAGTCCCGGAAATGTCGCGATCCACCAGGCAGACCCGACATAGTTGCGGCCGGTGGAAAGCATTGCGCCCCAGCTCGCCGTTGGCGGCTGCACCCCGAGGCCGAGGAACGAAAGTCCAGCCTCGAACAGCACCATCAGGCCGAACTCGAGCGTCGCGACGACGATCAGGCCGCCGGCGATATTGGGAAGGATGTGGCGCCACAGCAGCCGGAACCAGCCTGCGCCCATGAACCGCGAGAGCCTGACATAGGGCATGTTCGCGACCGACAGCGTCTGGCCGTAGGCAACGCGCGCGTAACGGGGCCACCGCGTCAGAGCCAGCACGATGACCACGTTGGAAAGGCTCGGGCCGAGTACCGCAACCGTGATGATCGCGAGAAGAATGGCGGGCACCGACAAGACGATATCGACCAGCCGCATGATGATGGTTTCGACCCAGCCGCGATAGAAGGCAGCGATCATGCCGAGCGCGCTTCCGAAAATGCCCGACAGGATGACCGAGGCGAAGGCAACCAGCAGCGACACCCTTGCGCCATAGATCGTCCGGCTGAGAACATCACGGCCGAGTTCGTCCGAGCCGAGATAATAGACAAGGCCGCGGCTTTGAAACCCCGGTGCCTTCAAGCGCGCCAGAAGGTTCTGGGCATTGGGATCGAGCGGCGCCACGAGAGGCGCAAAGATCGCCATCAGCACCAGAGCGACCAGAATGGCGGCAAAGGGCACCACAGTCCACGGCATGCGTCGTGAACGCGACGCCGTCCGCGGTGCGGGAGTGGTCACTGCCATCAGGCGCTCCCTTCGATGCGGATGCGCGGATCGATGATGCTGTAGAGCAGATCGGCGACGAGGTTGAGAACGATGGCCGTGATGGCGCCGAGCAGAACGACGCCCTGAACCAGCATGAAATCACGCGCGTTGATGGCCTGGACGGTCAACTGGCCGAGTCCCGGCCAGGCAAACACCGTCTCGACGATCACGGCACCCGCCAGAAGATTGGCGATTTCGAGAGCTGCAACGGTTACCACCGGGATCGCGGCGTTTCGCAGCAGATGCCGCATCACGATGCGGATCATCGGCAAGCCCTTGGCGTGGCCGGTGCGGACATAGTCCTTTTCCAGTTCGTCGAGAACCGCGGTGCGCGAAACACGGGCGAAGGTTGCCATGGAGAGAAGACCGAGCGCGATCGAGGGCATGATGATGCTTGGCCAGTCGCGCGCGCCGGATGGCGGCAACCAGCCGAGCCACACCGCAAACACCATGATCATCAGGATGGCGCTCCAGAATGTCGGCATCGACTGTCCCGCCAGAACCACGCCCATCATCGCCTTGGCATCCGCCGAGCCGCGGCGCACCGCCATCGCCACACCCAGCGGAATGCCGACACCGAAGGCGACGACGAGCGCGCCGCCGGCCAGCATCAGCGTATAGGGAAGACGGCTGGCAATCAGCGTCCAGACCGGCACGTTCTGGACATAGGAGCGGCCGAAATCGAAGGTCAGAAGCGCGCCCATGTATTCGAGATACTGGACCGAAAGAGGCCGATCGAAACCGAGCGACGCCCTCAGCGCCTCGATGTCAGCCTTGGTGGCATTTTCAGGCACGAGCAGCAGAACGGGATCCCCCGCAAGCCGCTGCAGAAAGAAGATCAGCGTCATCACGCCGATAATGGCGATAAGGGCCTGGAACGCGCGCTTGAGGAAGAATGCCGGCAATATTGCAGTCCACTTCGTGACTTGCGGGCAAAACGGCCCCGCAACCGGGGCCGGCCCTGAACCGAAATCAATCGGTCCACTTCATCCGGTTGAGAAACAGGCTTTCATTCGCCGTCGGCTGCCATTCGAGGTTTTTCGCTGCGCCGTAGATGATCGCGGCCTGATAGATCGGCACCATCGGCACCTCCTCAACGACGTAGGTGCTCACCGTCTTGTAGGCGTCGAGACGTTTTTTCTCATCCAGCGTGTTGCGGGCGTCTTCCAAGAGCTTGTCGATCTTCGGGTCGGCGATCGAAGCCCACGCGCTGGACGAATGCAGCAGCGAGAACAGCACGCCATCGACATCCTGGCAGGCGCAGGACCAGCGCCCGAAGGAAATTGGCGGCTGGCTGGCCGGCGCACTCTGGGCCTTTTTTAGATAGGTCGCCATATCCGTCATCTCGATGTTGACGGTCAGGCCGGTATCGCTGATCATTTGTGCCACCGCCTGGACGATGCGCTGGTCGAATGTCGGAGATGTCGCAAAAGCGACCGACTTGCCGGCCGCACCCGCTTCCTTGATCAGGCGCTTGGCCTCATCAAGATCATAAGGGTAGCCTTTCAGGCCTTCCACGTAACCAAAATGCGCCGATGTCGCCATCTGGTCGAGCGGCTTGTCGACGCCACCCAGAAGACCGTCGACGATCCCCTGCTTGTCGATGGAGCGAGCGACCGCTTCACGCACGCGCTTGTCGTTGAATGGCGGAAGGTTCGGGTTGAGCTTCACATAGCCGATCCGCTCGGTCAGAACCGATAGCGGCTTGGCGGCGCCGGAGCTCTTGAGCTGCTCGGAAAGATCCGCATCGAGACCGACGACGAGGTCGCTGGCGCCCGCTTCGAGGTTTGCAATGCGCGTGGCGGCATCTGGCACGGCGCGGAATTCGGCGGTCGGGAACACGCCCTTTTCGCCCCAATAGTCGTCGTTGCGGGCGAGCGAAACCGAAACCCCGCGCTGCCATGCGGCGAACTTGTAGGGGCCGGAACCAACAGGCGCGGCATTGAAGCCGTCATTGCCCTTTTCCTCGACGACGTGCTGCGGCACGATCGACAGCTTGACGAGCTGGGCAAGCAGCACCGGATAGGCGCCATCCGTCTTCAACGTCACTTCGTGTTCGCCGGTGGCTTCCGCCGACAGGATCTTGTTGAACTGGCCGAGCTGCGGGCTGGCGAATTTCTTGTCGATGATGCGGTTGACGCTGAAAGCGACGTCTTTGGCGGTCAGCGGCGTGCCATCGTGGAACTTGACGTCGCTGCGGATCGTGAAGACGATTTCGCTGTCGGAAGAGTATTTCCATTCGGTGGCGATCTGCGGCGCGATGGCACCGGCATCGTCACGGGTAACGAGGTTGTCGAAGATATTGCGGTAGACGTAGTAGCTGTCCGGGTTCCACTGCTTGTGCGGATCGAGCGACGAAGGCTCGTTGACGAGATCAACGACCAGCTGATCCTTGGCCATTGCCTGGGACAGGACCATTGGCGAACAGGCCAGAAGCAGGCCTGCCAGAGAGGCTCGCATCGAACGACTGACTATCATCATCTACAATGTCCTTGTTTTTCCAGTGGGCGGTTGAGGTCGCTGATTGCGACCCGGTTTATCTTTGTTCGCGGCGCGACGGCCGGACTTGCGGCCAACCATCGCGTCGGTTTCGAGAAAGCGATCGAGCAGATAGGCTTCCAGCGCCACGTTGGCGGACGCGAGATGTGCGATTGCATCGGCGGTGCGGCCCTCGACGAGAGCCTCCGCGAAAGACGAAAACCTCGTCGGCAAAAATTTTGCGCGCCCGCTCCGCTCGAAGAAGTTCACGAGCCTGTTGGAGCGATCCCAGAGGTCCGCAAGAAAACCCGCGACGACAGGCATGCCGAGGGCGTTGACGAGGAGATCCAGCATGTCCCGCTCGCAGCGACGAATGGTGGGTAGCACATCGCCTCCCAGATCCGGCCGCTGCAGCAGCGCCATATGCATCTGGGACAGCGTGGTCAGCCGCCGTCTAGCGGCGTCGTCGAGAGCAGCCGAGCACAGTATCGGATCAAGGTGGCGGCGTGCGGCTATCAGTTCGCGGATCTCTGCCGCGGAAATCGGAGCGACCTCCCAACCGCTGCGGGCAGTCGAGGATACAAGCCCACTCGCCTTCAGCCGCGCCAGTGCGGCGCGTACGGCACCGCGACCGAGCGCGAATTCGGTGGTCAGCGAAGTCTCCGACAGACGCTCTCCCGGCATCAGAACGCAACCGACGATCGCGCTCCTCAACGCCCGTTCCGCCACTCCCGCCTTGCCTTCCGGCGGCGCGGGAGATGCATATGCATCTGTATCCAACATTGCGATCTGCCCTCTCAGATGCAAAGTCTGACATCCCAGTTTGCGTTGGGAAAGCGATAATTTTCCAATCTGGTACGCAAACCGAAGTAATTGTGCCAAAATGCTGAAACCAGCGCTTAAAAGCGCGGTCGCCGAATACCCAAGCCCTAAAACGACAAAACCCGCCGTGGTGAACGACGGGTCTGATCAATGGTCTGGTAGCTCGTTTACTTCTTGGCGGAGCCGCCGCGGGGCGACGCCTTGCGGCCTTGGCTGTGCGCGCCGGTCGTCTTGGCATCATAGCCTTGGCCGTGATTTGTGCCACCGAGATGACCACCGCCGCTGGTATTTGCAATCTGTCGCTCAGCCTTCTTGAGAAGCAGCGCCGCATCGGTCTTTTTCATGATTGTCTTTCGGTATGTTTAGAATGAAAAAAGGCCGGGCAAAATTGCACCGACCTTCCTCATCGTCGCTTCATTCACCGGTGCCAGTACATCCGTGGTCAAAGGTAGGAAGCGAAAGCGGCAGTTGCGAACATCGAATAGCCCGACGCTCATCAGCAATGCCGATGCGCAGACCATGTCATGAGAATGTGTTCCTAACAAGTTGAAGGCACTGCTCGTCTGGCAGGACCTCAGATGAGTCATTTCGCACCAGGCATTCATCCGGCGTGCTACAGCCGAAATCGGCATTGACGCTAGAGGCCCCGCGGACCATCTATCCCTGATGCCAAAACAAAAGACGAATGAGGCGCCGGAACTGTTCAAACAGTGGCCCCTGCCTCCCAAGGCAACGCTCGGCTCGGCGGTCCGCGCCAAGGGGATCCTGCTGGAGATCCGCGCGCGCCTGCCTATGGCGTCGCGCAAGTTGCTGGATCTCGATGGAGGCAGCCTTGTGCTTGCGATGCCCGAGACGTCGAAGACCGAATTTCGTTTTGTGTCGGGCGTTGTCAGCCAAGCGCTCGTCGGCATCGAAAGCCTCGCCGTGATACCGCGCGAAATCCAGGATATCCTGACGATCTCCCCGACCGAGCGACTTCGTTGGCTCACCGATGGCCGCTTGCCCAGCGCCGGAACTCGCACCGTGCGGCTGGCGGGACGCGCGAAGAAGATCACCTTCCGTGTCTTCGATCTCCGCCTCGTCGAAGAGCTGCTCGACGGTGGCACGGTCGACGAGTGGCGTGAGGACGACAAGGCGATGGCGGCGGAAAACAGACGGCGGGTCGCGCTCAAGACGAAGCTGACCCGATCGCTGAAGACCGCCGCCAAACGCCAATCGACGGCTGGAAAAACGGCTGATGACAACGAGGGCGCGGGCCTGTCGGGCTGGGAAGAATTCGGGCGCGACGGGTTGCTCGGATAGTCCCACAGCCTTCGATCTCCCCGCGCACGGACGGCCGCTACGAGGTCCTCACAGATTCGTGTCCTGGAAAGACGGGTACACGGCTCCATTTACGCACGCTTGCACCACATCCGTCATGCATTGGGCCGGTATTGATCATCGCATTCCTGAAATTCGTTCACATCACCACGATTGCCATCTGGGCAGCCGGGTTGATCAGCCTGCCGGGCCTTTACGTGCAACGTGCCCATGTGAAGGATAAGGATGCGCTTTACCGTCTTCAGATGATCGTACGCTACGCCTATGTGGCGATCATTTCGCCCGCGGCTTTCGTGGCGGTGGCCAGCGGCACGGCTCTGATTTTTGGACAGCAGACGTTTGCTGGCTGGTTTTCGATCAAGCTGCTGTTCGTTGGCCTGCTTGCCATCTTGCATGTCCTGACCGGCCTGATCATCATCCGGCTTTTCAAGGAGGGGGAGACGTATCCCGTCTGGCGCTTTGTTGCGGCAACCATCGTCACCACCGCGGTCGTCGGAGCAATCGTTTTCGTCGCCCTCGCCAAACCGTTTATCGGACTGGAATTGCCCGGCGAATTCATGCGCCCGGGCGGCCTGCGCACGCTGGCCGAACGCATCAGTCCTTGGCCGATACCATGAGGCCGACACCATGATCGAAAATCAGCTTGCCGCCATGCCATCCAGCCATGCCCGTCATGATGCAGGTGAGCAGAGACACAAGAATTCCATGCGGCAACACGTCGCCGGCGCCAGTGACCCGCAGACCCCAGTTGAGACCGGCGCAGGCGATCAGCGTCACCGCGGCGATCGCATGTGCCCAGCTGGCGACGCGGCCGCGAATGCCCGGCACCGACAAAAGCTCGATCGTGCCGACAGCACCGGCTGCGAGACCGAAGAAAAAGACGCCACCGGAACTCCAGAGACCGGCCCGCAGCCAGAACGGATCGGCGGACCACCAGAACAGCGCATCGACCGCAAGCGTTATGAAGGCAAGGGCGATCGGGAAGTGCACGCTCATCGCATGCAGCGGGTGCCCGGCGACGGCAATTGCCGAGCTGGCATCCTTGTCCCTGACATCGGCCACGACCGGGTTCGTCGTTTCGGTATCGTCTTTCATTACGTCCCTCCGTTCGCAGGGCAAATCCATCAGGTCCGCACTTGGTTCCGCGTCCTCGCGCTGGCCTCTGTTTCTGCAGCGCTCAGCGGTTGCACCGGCGACCTCTCCGCGCTCGACCCCGCCGGACCATCCGCGGGTTCGATTGCCCAGCTGTGGTGGGTGATGCTGTGGGGGTCTGTCGTCCTCTTTACCCTCGTCGTCGGGCTCTTTGCCGCCACCCTGTTTCGCCCGCGCTTTGGACGCGGCCTCTCCCAGAGCGGCTGGATTGTATGGGGCGGCCTCGTTCTTCCCCTGCCCGTCCTCACCGCACTGACCTTCTACGCGTTTTCTCAAGGCGAATTTCTGTTGAATGGCGGCAGCGACAAGACCGAGGACGTGCTGGAGGTCAGGGCTTTCGGCAGCATGTGGCAATGGCAGTTCTCCTACCCGTCCCTGCCGGGCAGCCGGACCGCAACCGACCTCCTGCATATCCCGGCGGGCAGGACCATCGAAATCATCGCCGAAAGCGAGGACGTCATTCACAGTTTCTGGGTTCCCCGCCTTGGCGGCAAGATTGATGCCGTTCCCGGCCATGCCAACCGGCTGCGCATCCGCGCCGACCAGCCCGGACGATATGGCGGCGTCTGCTCGGAATATTGCGGCACCGGACATGCCGGCATGCGTTTCGAGGTGCGGGCGCACACGGCTGACGATTTCGAAAAGGCAATCATCGGGGAACTCGCCCGATGACCGACCCCACGTCGCCCGGGCACGACCCGATTGCGCTGCATCGCGCGCTGGACCGCTTATGGGCTGGAAAGCCCGGCTGGGGTCGTCTCGCCGCCGTCAACCACAATGTGGTTGGCGTCCGTTTCATGCTGACCGCTCTCGTGTTCTTTGCGATCGGCGGCATCCTGGCAATGTTGATCCGCACCCAGCTTGCCTCCGCCAACAGCGTGTTCATGGACGCCGAGACCTACGGGCAGGTGTTCACGATGCATGGCACCATCATGATGTTCCTGTTCGCGATCCCCTTCTTCGAGGGCATGGCGATCTACCTCTTGCCGAAACTGCTCGGCACCCGCGACCTCGCCTTTCCCCGTCTCGGGGCCTACGGCTACTGGTGCTACCTGTTCGGCGGCATGATCCTGATCGGCGCGCTGATCGGCGGCGTTGCGCCCTCCGGCGGCTGGTTCATGTACACGCCGCTATCTTCATCGGTCTATTCTCCCGGAATCAATTCCGACGTCTGGCTGCTCGGCATCACCTTCGTGGAGATCTCTGCCCTCTCCGCTGCCGTCGAGATCATCGTGACGATCGTGAAGATCCGCGCCGCCGGCATGTCGCTTGACCGGATGCCGATCTTCGCCTGGTACATGCTCGTGGTCGCAACCATGATGCTGGTCGGATTTCCGCCGCTCATCCTCGGATCGATCCTGCTCGAGGTGGAACGCGCCTTCGACCTGCCGTTCTTCGACCCCACGCGAGGCGGCGATCCGCTTTTGTGGCAGCATCTGTTCTGGCTGTTCGGTCACCCGGAAGTCTACATCATCTTTCTTCCCGCAGCCGGCGCGATCTCGACCATTCTCCCCGTGCTCTCGGGCACGCCGCTCGCGGGTTACCGGGTGATTGTCGCGGCCATCGTCTCGATGGCGTTTCTGTCCTTCGGCCTCTGGGTGCATCACATGTATACGGTCGGCATACCGCATGTGGCGCTCTCCTTCTTCTCGGCGGCAAGCGCGCTGGTCGCGGTGCCGACGGCCGTCCAGATCTTTGCCTGGCTCGCCACCATGGCGCATGGGCGCCCGCGCTTTTCCATTCCGATGCTGCATATCTTCGGGTTCTTCTTCGTCTTCGTCATCGGAGGCCTCACGGGTGTCATGCTGGCCATGGTGCCGTTCGACTGGCAGGCCCACGACACCCATTTCGTGGTCGCCCACCTGCATTATGTTCTCGTCGGCGGCTTTATCTTCCCGATGCTGGCCATGGCCTATTACTGGCTGCCGCATCTGACCGGAAAACAGCCCGTTCAACACCTGTCGAATGCGGCGTTCTGGATGATCTTCATCGGGTTCAACGTTACCTTCTTCTTCATGCACCTGACCGGTCTGCTCGGCATGCCGCGGCGTGTCTTTGAATATCCGACCGAGTTCGGATGGGAGACCCTGAATTTCATCTCGTCGATGGGAAGCTTCATCATGGCGATGGGGTTTGCGCTGGTGGCGCTCGATTTCATCCTTCTGTTCAAGTTCGGTCGGCCGTTCAGACGAAATCCCTGGAAGGCCGGCACGCTGGAATGGGCGATGCCGACACCCCCTCCGTCCTACAACTTCGCTTCCATTCCGCGGATCGACAAACGCGCAGATCTGCTCGATCCCAATACGCTCGGCCCCTACCTTGCGGCTGGACGCGGTTATCTCGGCATGCCCCGCAATGATCGCATGGAAGTGCTGGGCGTGGATCCGATAACGGGAGAGCCTGACCAGGTGGTGATGCTGCCGCGCCAGACATACCTGCCGCTCTGGACCGCGATCGCCACAGGCGCATTTTTCCTGATGATGCTGTTCAAGCTCTATTGGGCAACGCCCCTGGCGCTGATCTCCATCATCGCCTGCTTCTGGCTTTGGACACGCCGCGACCCCCTCCCCGTCGAAAACGATCTCGTTCCGATCGGGCATGGGTTAAGCGTGCCGGTTCACCTCCATGCGAGCACGCCGCCATCCTATCTGGCGATGGTTCTCACGCTTGTCGCTGATGCGACGCTCTACATATCCCTGTTGTTCGGCTGCCTTTTCCTGTGGGTTTCCGCCCCCAACTGGCCGCCGGCCGGCTTTGTCGTCGACGTGAAGCTGTTGGCGCTCGCCGTCGGTGGGGTGATCATGAGCTGTGTTGGAGGTCGCATCGCCGCGCGGCGCAACGGGGCAGTGACGGTGGGCAGCGCGCTGGCGCTGCTCGGACACCTGATCTCGACCGGGCTGTTCCTCGCCATCGCATTGCTGGTCCTTCCCGCCCCGTCAGGCCACGCCGCGATCGCCTCCGTGTTCGTGATCTTCATCTATGCCGCCCTGCACGGGACGATCGGCGCCGTGTTTGCGGCCCACGCTCTCTGGACGAGCATCGGAAACAGGAAGGCTATTCTCTCCCTTGATCTCCGGATTGGCAGGCTCTGGCATGACTATACGGCAGCAGCAGGCATCGGTGCCGCGGCATTCTATCTGGCTCTGCAAAGCCTGATCGGCGAAGGAGGCCTCTAGATGAGCCACCCGCTTCTGCTTGCTATCTCGGCGTTCGTGGTCTGGAGTGGTGCATTCCTGACGATCTACGCGGTTCAGGCGACCGGCTGCAGCCTGGACTGGCAGAGTGGCAACCTTGGAGCCTGGACATCGCCGCTCCGGCTGCTGTTGATAACGATGATGATCGCCAGCGTTGCGGCGGTTGTCGTCATCCTGCTGCGCCAGTTACGACCGCGCCTGAAGGCACCGGTCTCCGAGACCTCCAGCTTCATCAACGGCGTTGCGATCTACGTGTCGATCGCCGCCCTGTTCTCGACCGCCTTCTGCTTCACCGGCGTCGTCTGGCTGACACTGTGTTCAGCCTGACGCGATCCGGTCATCTGGCATTCAGATCGATGCCACGGTGGAAACAGTCTCGCCCATCTGGGCGGCGAGGAAATGCCTTGCGCGGCTGATCCGGCTCTTTACCGTACCGACGGCGACATTGCATTTATCAGCTGCAACGTCATAGGACTGACCGTCCTCGATCACCAGCTTGTAGGCATCCCGGTACGTCTCCGGCATCGCCATCAGTGCCCGGTCGAACTCGCTCTTGCGGATGGCCCATTCCTGGGGCGAAGACGCTGCAGGCATGAGGTGCTCGAGATTTTCGGTTCCGATGCTCATGCGCTTTGCCCGCTGAAAGGCGGTATGATGGGTGTTGCGCATGATGGTGAACAACCATGATTTGAGGTTGGTCCCGGTGGCGAACGAAGGCAGCGCCGCGAGGCCCCGGAGCAAGGTTTCCTGGACAAGGTCGTCAGCATCGGTCGCGTTTCGATGGAAGCGCATCGCAAAACGCCTCAGCGCTGGAATAAGTGCTACGACTTCGTGGTGCAATCTGAGATCGGCATCCATTCTCGTCTCCTCCTACTAGAGGTAACTCAAGTCGCAGTTGCGCTCATCGTTCCGTTCGATGACGCCCAATCCGGGAAGGGTACGTTAACGTACGTAGGTAGGTGACCGGATGCCGGTCTATGGCGCCCGAGACTGGCGCACCGGAACCAACGAGAGAACCGCCAGTTCCTACTCCATTCGAGCAACACCTGGAGCAACCATGTCCGAACTTACGCTGCACGACCTGTCGAAGAAGATGGCAAAGCTGGACTTTGCCATGCTGACCACCACGACATCATCCGGCAACCTCACTTCGCGGCCGATGAGCAACAACGGCGACGTCGAGTACGACGGCGACAGCTATTTCTTCGCCTACGAGCAGTCGAGAAAGATTGCGGAAATCCGCGCCGACAGCGCAGTCGGCCTTACCTATACGGGCGCAGTCGGCATGCTGGGTGGTTCGCCGCTCTTTGTCGGCGTTGAAGGCGCGGCAACGCTCATCACCGACAAAGCGACATTCAAGGATCACTGGACCAAGGACCTCGACCGGTATTTCCCGGAAGGGATCGACACCCCCGGTGTCGTGATGATCCGCGTGACGGCTAAGACGATCCGCTATTGGGACGGCAGCGACGAAGGCCAGATCTCGCTGTAAGCTGATCTGTCCTTACGTGGGATGGCATTACGACTTGGGCCCGGTGTTTCCACCGGGCCCAAGTGCGTTTCGGGATAATGTATCGGGCGACCCGTTACGCTGCACGCTTCGGCAGCCGCCAGTTGGGCCGCGGGAAGTGGCAGGTATAGCCATTGGGGATTCGCACCAGATAATCCTGATGCTCAGGCTCCGCCTCCCAGAATTCTGCCTCAGGCACGACTTCCGTCACGACCTTGCCCGGCCAGATACCGGACGCATCCACATCGGCGATCGTGTCAGCGGCAACATTCTTCTGTTCGTCACTGGTGAAGAAGATCGCGGAGCGATAGCTCGAGCCGACGTCGTTACCCTGCCGATTGCGGGTGCTTGGATCGTGGATCTGGAAGAAGAACTCCAGCAGGTCGCGGTAGGTCGTCTTGGTCGGATCGAAATTGATCTCGATCGCCTCCGCGTGGCCCTCGTGATTGCGATAGGTCGCGTTTGCAACACTTCCGCCCGTATAGCCCACGCGTGTGGATTGGACACCGGGAAGCTTGCGGATCAGATCCTGCATTCCCCAAAAGCAGCCGCCTGCTAAAACTGCGCGTTCGGTTGTCATGATGTATCTCCTGTTCGTCCGTCTCGCCAATATATGGTGTCGCCTTCCGCATTTAACCAGACGGCTCGAACGACCGATCGCAACACTTGTCGGTAAACGAGCAGAGCAGTGGAACTGTGCAACCCGCCGTCAGTTCGGGAACCTTGCAGGAGAAAACGCAATGTCTGATATCGACGACATCCACGGTGACAAATTCTCGGACACCTCGATCAGCGAGACAAGGGTTGGGCAATCGGTCGAAAGCCAGGCCCAGATCAGAGACGCGTCGGTGACGACCACGCCCGGCGAAACGCTCAACATCTACAGGCTCGAACCGACCGCCCGTAGCGACGATCCGCGGTGGCAGAATGCTCCCATGCAGGGCGCAGTCACGGTTGCCGCAAGGACTGCCGGCGATGCAAGGATTGTCGCGACCAGCCAGGAAGTTGACTTCCAGCAAGTTGACGCAGCGCCTGCCGAAGGCGTCAGCACCGACATCGCCAGCGCGTTCCGGGACGAAAAGCTCTACACCGTCATTGAAATTGCGCGTGGCCGAACCGATCTCTCTCGCGGCGTCATCGACGCCGGTGGTGTGATCGAGACGATCAAGCCGCTTCAGGACTAAAAACCAAAAACCTTTGCCGGGAGATTGCAATCATGGGCCTTTTTGACGGATTTCTGGGCCATGGATCGACAGTCGACCCGGCGGACCTGAACAAGCGCCTCGATGGCGTGCTGATCGATGGAGAACAGCCGCAACTTGCCTTCAAGCTCATCCGCGATTTCTTCGTCTTCACCCAGTATCGCATCATTATGGTCGACATCCAGGGTATGACGGGAAGTAAGGTCGACTACATGTCTATTCCCTACCGGTCGATCACCCGGTTTTCGGTCGAGACTGCGGGAACGTTCGATCTGGATTCGGAGCTGAAAATCTGGGTATCGGGTAGCGACAGCCCGATTGCGAAAACGCTGAAAAAGGGCACCGATGTGCGCGGCATACAGCGCGCGCTCGCGACCGGCATCTTCCGTTAAAATCAAGGTATCAAAACGACAATGCGGTTGAATGCCCGGTGCTTCGCCGCATCCTCTTCATGCTTACAAGAGAATGGCCTGCGGCAGATGCCGCAGGCCATTCGATTTGATTAGCCGTTCGGGCGTATCACGACCTTGACGCAGCCGTCCTGCTTGTCGCGGAACGTCTTGTAGGCCTCCGGACCTTCCTCAAGTCCGATGCGGTGCGTGATCAGGAATGACGGATCGATCTTGCCATCCTGGATCAGCTTCATCAGTGGCTCGAGATAACGCTGAACGTGGGTCTGACCGGTCTTGAGGGTCAGGCCCTTGCCCATGAAGGCGCCCAGCGACGTCGGAACGGCCGGACCGACAAACACGCCGGGAAGAGAGACCGTACCACCGGGCCGGCAGGCGAGGATTGCCTGGTTGAGCGCGTAAGGACGCTCGGTTGCCGACAGTTTGGTCTGAAGCGTTTCCATCACGCCACCGGCGCCATGGCTCTCAAGACCCACCGCCTCGATGACCGCATCCGGCCCAAGACCGTTCGTCATGTCGAGAATGCGCTGCTGCAGATCCTCATCCGCATAGTCAAGCGTCTCGGCACCGGACTGTTGAGCAAGCGCTAAGCGCTCCGGCACGGTGTCGATCGCAATCACGCGCTCTGCACCGAGCAAGAACGCCGACTTGATCGCAAACAGGCCGACCGGACCACAACCGAACACGGCAACCGTCTGGCCCTGCTTGATGTCGCAGTTTTCGGCCGCCATGTAGCCTGTCGGGAAGATGTCGGAGAGGAACAGGACCTGTTCATCGGTCAATCCATCCGGCACCACGATCGGCCCGACATCGGCGTAGGGAATGCGCAGGTACTGGGCCTGGCCGCCCGGGATCTGGCCGTACATTTCCGAGAAGCCGAACAGGCCGGCCGTCGGATAGCCGATCTGCTTGGCCTGCATCGCGCCGTTGGGGTTGGATCGTTCGCAAAGCGAGAACTGACCCCATTTGCACTGACGGCACTCGCCGCAGGAAATCGTGAACGGCACGACCACGCGGTCGCCGACCTTGAGCTTCGAGTTTCCGCGGCCGACTTCGACCACCTCACCCATCGTTTCATGGCCCATCACGTCGCCTGCGTGCATGCCGGGAACGAAACCACCATAAAGGTGAAGATCCGAGCCGCAGATGGCGCAGCTCGTGACCTTGATGATCGCATCGCGGTCATGCTGAATGATTGGATCGTCTACTTCTTCGCAGCGGATATCACCGCTGCCGTGCCATGTAAGAGCTTTCACGTTCTAACCTCCGGTCGTGTTGCATTCGCGTTGGTGTTCATGCGCATGTTCATGTTCAAGGTTGCCCGCTGCCACCGGCAGCACCGTAGATCTGTCCCGTCGAGAAGCTTGCGCCGTTGTCGGCAAGCTGGACGTAGATCGACGCAAGCTCGGCAGGCTGACCCGGTCGGCCGAGCGGCGTATCGCCACCGAACTCGACCAGCTTTTCCATCGTCGCACCGCCCGACACCTGCAGCGGCGTCCAGACCGGGCCCGGCGCAACGCCGTTGACGCGGATGCCTTTCGGGCCGAGCTGCTTGGCCATCGACTTCGTGAAGCTCATGCCGGCCGCCTTGGTGATGGCATAGTCGACCAGGTTCTCGGACGGATCGTAGGCCTGTTCGGACGTCGTCTGGATGATCGACGATCCTGGCTGCAGATGCTTGAGCGCCGCCTTGGTCAGCCAGAACATCGCGTAGATGTTCGTCTTCATCGTCGCGTCGAAGGCTTCGGTGGTGATATTCGACAGCGACTGGGCCTGCTGCTGCCGGCCCGCATTGTTGACCAAAATGTCGAGACCACCCAGAGCCTTTGCGGCATCTTCGACAAGCTTCACGCAGAATGCCTCGTCGCGCAGATCGCCGGGAAGCGCGATGCCCTTGCGACCTTCCTTTTCGATCAGGGCGATGACTTCTTTGGCATCCGGCTCTTCATCGGGAAGATAGTTGATCGCGACATCGGCACCCTCGCGGGCATAGGCGATGGCAGCCGCACGGCCCATCCCGGAATCGCCGCCGGTGATCAGAGCCTTGCGACCGGCCAGCCGGCCCGAGCCCTTATACGAGGTCTCGCCGTGATCCGGCTTCGGCGTCATCTTGCCGGCCAAGCCTGGGAATGGCTGGGTCTGCTCCTGAAACGGAGGCTGCGGGTACTTGGTCGTCGGGTCTTCCATAATGGATGCCTTTACAGTCGTATCTTGAGAAAATGCCGGCAACGCCGAAGCGGCGAGCGCCGCTGTGGTGGACGCAAGCATGTGTCGGCGCGAAAGAATGAGCGGTGGGAATGTCGGCACGATAATGTTCCTGGATTATAACCCAAGAACTAAGGTGGACGGGGAGTGTTCCCACATTCGCCTGTCTATCTTCACGGGAGGCTTCGTTCAGCCACCAGACCAGGCGTAATCCATGCAAAGAATGCACCGGCCGCAGCTCTGCCGCCGGTGCAATATGTCAGTGGTTCAGCGGATACGGCTGAGAAGCTGTCCGGCGATCAGCGGAACGGCAGCCGTCCCCACGGGTCCAAGCCGCAACCGTTGTGCAAGCCGACCAAGAACGAAGGTTGCCGTGGCGGTTCCGATCAGCTTCACCCACGAATTTTCTGGGGTCTGGGAGGACGGCGATGCACGCCGGGTCTGGCCCTCGCCTTCGATCTCGGCAATCCGGTTGCGCAGATAGACGACTTCCCGACGCAGCCGTTCCATTTCGGCTTCGCTGCCGGACATGGCCCCGGCCGATGCGCCGCGCTCGCCATAGGCGACGTCGTCCAACTCGTCGAGATGTTCATTGAGAAGAGCGGTGCTTTCGAACCCGCGTGCTTTGATATTGGTCATGGTTGTCCCTCAGATCGCGCTTGGAGCATAGATACGGTTGTCGACGTCGAACCGGTTCTGCTGAAGCCAGCCGTCGATATAGGCGGCGACCTCTTCCCAGCCGGGTTCACCGCAGATGTAGTGGCCACGGTTGGGGAACTCGCGGAAGTCGGTCACGCTGCCGGTATTCTCGTAGGCCTTGAAATTCTTCTCGTTGAGATCGGCGGGAATGATCTCATCCTTCTCGCCGGCAACCAGAAGCAAAGGTTCATGCGGACGGCTGAGATCGATCTTGCCGGACGAACCCATGCAGTCGCGCAGAACGTTGCGGCTGTCGTGGGTCGCCGTCTTCTCGAACTCGACAGCCGCCTGCTCTTCCGATAGCGTGTTGGCGAAGGAGCCATGGAACGTCTTTGCGTCCATGTAGACCGGCTCATCACCCTTCAGCGGATTGGTGATTATGGCGCTGTTCTTGATGAAGCCCCAGTCGAAATCGAGCATGGCATTCGGCGCAACCGACGAGATCGCCACTGCACCCGAGACGTGGCCATCCGCGAGCAGCTTCTGCGCGATGAGACCTCCGACAGAGTGACCGATGACGACAGGCTTATCGAGGCCTGCGACCGCCGATTTGATGGATGCATAGATGGCATCGAGGCTCAGCTCACCGAGCCCGGCTGGCGGGTTGTCGCGCAATGCCTTCGGATCGCCATCGTGGAGAGGCCATGCCGGGGCGCTGCAGTCGTAGCCTTTGTCGCTGAAGTAGCGAACCCAGTTGTCCCAGCTTTTGGGATTTTGAAACATGCCATGCACGAAAACGATCTGCGTCATCGATAATCCTCTCTTTTCTGAGAGAGAGGAACCGAAAACCCGCGCCGTTGTTCCCACGCGCTGAAAGACTTGGGCAAGCAGATCGCAGATTGCTGAGTCCAGAGCTGTAAGGCCAGTCGTGCGACTGGCCTTATGCGATGTCGCCCCGGATGGGGTATGCCGGGATTACGCTCCGAACGCCCCGTCGATCGTGTGCATTGCCCCCGTGACGAACCCCGCCTCCGGGCCGGCGAGCCAGGCGACCATTCCGGCAACCTCTTCCGGACGACCGTGGCGCTTGATCGCCATGAAGCTGTGCATCAGGTCTTTCATCGGTCCGTTTTCCGGATTGGCATCCGTATCGATCGGCCCTGGCTGAACGACGTTGATGGTGATGCCGCGTGGCCCGAAATCGCGCGCCAGCCCGCGGGCCAGTCCCTGCAGGGCAGACTTGCTCACCGCATAGGAGGCCATGCCCGGAACAGGCATCCGGTCACCATTGACGGAACCGATGACGATGATCCGCCCGCCGTCCGGCATCTGACGCGCCGCTTCGACCGAGGCGTGATAGGGCGCATGGATATTGATCTGGAAAAGCCGGTCGATCGCGTCCGGATCCTGTTCAAGCGCATCGCCGAAGACAGCAATTCCGGAATTGACCACCAGCACGTCCAGCGGGCCGCTTTCCCGCACCCGGGCAATCACGGCATCGCGGCTGGAGCTGTCGGTCTGAACAGCCGTAGTCTTGGTCTCTGCCGCCAGCTCATCCGCCGCCGCGCGAGAGCCGGCATAGGTGAAGGTCACGTTGGCACCGTCGTTTGCAAACCGCCGCACGATGGCGGCGCCGATACCCCGGCTACCGCCGAGAACCAGAACGGATTTTCCCTGAAAAGTCGTCATCTGAGATCCTTGAGAAATACAGTAATGACTGCTACATAAATCATCAGGGTTCATCGTCAAGGTATTTTGTAATAATGACTACAGATATTCCGCGTACCCGCGGTCGCCCACGTCGTTTTGATGCCGACCAAGGTGTGGAGATCGCCCAAAAGCTGTTCCATGCGCGCGGCTATGATGCCGTGGGGGTTGCCGATGTCACGCAGGCACTCGGCATCAATCCGCCCAGCTTCTATGCCGCATTCGGCAACAAGGCCGGGCTCTACGCACGCGTTCTCGACCGCTACTCGCTCACGGCAGCCGTTCCGCTTGCTGATATCCTGAGGCCCGACCGGCCGGTAGCGGAATGCCTAGCGGCCGTGCTGGAAGATGCCTGCAGGCGCTATGCGGCCGACCCCGCGGCCGCAGGCTGTCTCGTTCTGGAGGGAACCCATTGCGATGATCCGGAGGCACGCGCGGCGACCCGTACATTGCAGGCAGCGGCGGAAGATGTGATCCGCAGCTATATTGCAGCACGCCATCCGGAAAAGGCGGAAAGTTTGACGGATTTCGTCGCGACCACAATGACCGGCCTGTCCGCCAAGGCCCGCAGCGGGCTGGAACTCGACCGTCTCCTGGCCATTGCTCGCCTTGCCGGACGTATCATGGCGCAAGAGCTTGCAGATTGATCACCGCGATTGCTGCGCATCCATGAGGCGGCACGCAGCAATCTAATCAGAATGAATGACCTTCGTCAGTCCGCCATCAGGCGCCAGTGACGCGCCAGATGACATCGCCGACATCGTCCGCCATCAACACGGCACCATCGGCGGCGAGCGCCACCCCGACCGGGCGGCCGAAGGAGTGCTTTTCGTCCTTCGACAGGAAGTCGGTGAGGATCTCGCGCGGCATTCCCACGGGCTTGCCGTTCTCGAAAGCGACGAAGGCGAGCTTGTAGCCGGAAAGCTTGGAGCGGTTCCACGACCCGTGCTGGCCAATCGCCATCCCCGCCGGAAAGCCGGGCAGCGTGCCCGCCGGCAACCAGCAGAGCCCGAGCGACGCCGTATGGCCGCCCAGCGCATAGTCGGGCTGCTGCGCGGATGCCACCTTTGCGGCATCCTGCGGAACCCGGTCGTCCACGACCCGGTTCCAGTAGCAGTAGGGCCAGCCGTAGAACCCGCCGTCGCGAACCGATGTCAGATAATCCGGCGGCGTCTCGTCACCCAGGCCGTCGCGTTCGTTGACAACCGTCCACAGCATGCCGCCTTCAGGCTCGAACGCCATGCCGACGGGATTGCGAAGACCGCCGGCAAAGATGCGCGACTGGCCCGTCTGAAGGTCGTATTCGTGAATGCAGGCGCGGTTTTCTTCAACGCCCATGCCTTCGTCAGCGATATTGCTGAGCGATCCCACAGCCACGTAAAGCTTGGTGCCATCCTTGCTGACGATCAGGTTGCGCGTCCAGTGTCCGCCGGGCACCAGATCCATCAGCTTCTTCGGCTGCGCGGTAATCTTCGTCGCGCCGGCCACGTAAGGGTAGGCCAGAAGCGCATCGCTCCCTCCCACATAGAGCGTGTCACCGACAAGCGCGATGCCGTAGGGCTGGCGCACGTTTTCGATATAGGCGAAACTTTGCTCGGCCACCCCGTCGCCATCGGCGTCGCGCAGCAGCGTCACACGGTTGGGGCTGTCGCCGGAAGCGCGCGCCCGCTGCATCGTCGCCGACATGGCATGGTCGAAGAGACTGCGCGGATTGCCGCGCTCGCCCATCGATTCCGCCACCAGCACATCGCCATTCGGCAGAACATGCATGTTGCGCGGATGCACGAGCCCGCGTGCGAATGCATTGACCTTGAGCCCCGCCGCTGCCGTCGGCTTGTGATCGCCCTCCCAGCCCTTGGCTGTCGGCATCTTCAAGGTCGGGATCTTGCCCTGCGGCTTTGCGGCCGGAATGGCCGGCGTCGTGCCGAACACCGGCTGTCGCGGGCCATCCCCCGAATGACGAATAAGAACAGCGCCCTGGCCGATAAAGGCGACGACGCGGGCAAACAGAGAAGGCTCAGTCATGGGGGAACTCTGACATTGAGGAATTCGAAGAGTCCGAACGCTAAAGCCTTTATGCAACAGACACTAGAGGGCAAAGGCACAATTTATCAGAGCATCCACCACCACTCGGGTTGCCGCCCGGGTGACCCTTCGGCCACCGGATGCGGCCGCCTTCAGCCTATGGCTGAAGACCCGCGCAGCGTGCCGTGTTGCGGATATGCGTTTCCATTTCGCTCCTCGCCAACGCCGCGTCGTTCAATCTCAGGGCCGCAATGATGCGCCGGTGCTCGGCGATCGACTGTCGCATGCGCTCGGGATCCGTCATCGGGATCGGTTGCCGCTGGGTTTCGGTGACCTGATCGCGCACCGTCTGGTAGAGCGCCTTCAGCATGGTATTGGCGCAGGCCGAAACGATCGTGCCGTGGAAATCGAGATCCGCCTCGACGTTGGCGAGCAGGTCTTGGCGGGCCCAGCAATCCTCCATCGTCTGCGTCGCCATTTCCATCTTCTCGAGCTGCGCCTGCGACAGGCGGCCCGCGGACAGACGCGCGATCTCCCCTTCCAAGAGGATGCGGGTCTGGAACACGTCGAACACCGAATAGCTGTCCGAGTAACGCCACGGCGCCATATGACCGGACTGGCTGATGGCGCCGTCCGAGACCGAGCTCGAACCCGCCGTCACGAACGTGCCGCGACCGGCTTCGGTCTTCAAAAGGCCTAGCGTTTCCAGGGTCAGCAGCGCCTCGCGCAAAGACGCCCGGCTGATCCCGAACTTTTGCGAAAACTCACGCTGTGACGGGATCTTCTCCCCGGCCTTCAGCTGGCCGGCCTGGATCATCGTCTGGATTTCGCGGGCCACCGACTGCGGAACGAGCGTTTTGTTGAGCATGCGAACCTATTCCAGCTGGGCCCCTGCGGCCTGTCAGATATATTTTTCCCCGACCTATCTTGCAAAGCCCAAAGTGCCGTGCTTGTTTGGTCGGACCGGTCTGACCAGTTAGACCAACATAGATTGCGTCTCATCATAAAAACAAGGGGTTCTCTCAATGCTACACGCGTCACGCATCAAAACCACAGTTCTCGCCGGCCTGTTTACAGCGCTCGGCGCAATCGGCGTTCATGCCGCCGATCTTACCGTCGGCGCCAATATCGGCAATGTGCCGTGGGAATTCGAAGACGCCAGCGGCAAGGTGACCGGTTTCGAGATCGATCTCGTCAACGAAATCGCCAAGCGCCTCGGCAAGACCGTCGAATTCGTCAACACGCCGTTCAACGGCCTGTTCCCGGCCGTCCAGTCCGGCCGCATCAACATGGCGGTGTCGTCGATCACCATCACCGAGAAGCGCCTGCAGTCGGTGTCCTTCGCCCAGCCCTATTACGACAGCGACCAGTCGCTGACCGTTACGGCCGCTTCCGGCATCACCGGCCTCAAGGGCATGAGCGGCAAGGTCGTCGGCGTCGATACCGGCTCGACCGGCGACATGTGGGCAGACAGCCACAAGGGCGAATACAAGCTCGGCGAAATCCGCCGCTTCGAGGGCCTGCAGCCGGCCATGCTCGATCTCGTTGCCGGCCGCGTCGATGGCTACATCTCCGATATCCCGGCCCTGCTCTATTACGCCAAGGACAAGCCGGAACTGAAGGTCGTCGAGCGCATCCCGACCGGTGAAAAATACTCGATCATGTTCAACAAGGGCGATCCGCTCGCAACCGAAGTCAACGCCGTAATCACCACGCTCAAGGGCGAAGGCTTTATCGCCAAGCTGCACCAGACATGGTTCGGTGCCAAGGCCGAAGACACGACCTCGACCGTCGCCGTCCTCGACATGCCGAAGGCCAAGTAAGGCTCACGCGAGCACGCTTGAATTGCATCCGGCGGAGCGCCAAACGCTCCGTCGGCTTGCCAAGGGAGCCGATCCGGCATGAACCTTCTCAATACATTCTTCAACATACCGGTCTTCCTGAACAGTCTGCCGCAACTGCTCTGGGGTCTGGTCGTCACGCTGCAGATCGGCATCACCAGCATTCTGGTCGGCCTTGGCGGCGGACTGTTTCTGGCAGTGGCACGGCTTTACGCTCCGGCATTCTTTCAGGCCCTGATCCGCATCTATATCGACATCTTCCGCTCGATACCGCTGCTGGTTCTGCTGATTGTCGTCTACTACGCCCTCCCCTTCGTCGGCATCCGCCTGTCGCCGTTCCTGTCGGCCGTCACCGCGCTGTCGCTTGTCTCGGCCGCCTACACCGCCGAGATCTTTCGCGCCGGCATCGAGGCCATTCCGCACGGGCAGTTCGAGGCGTCGGCAGCGCTGGGCCTGTCGGGTCGCAGCACGATGATGGATATCATCCTGCCTCAGGCGATCCGCATCGTCATTCCGCCGCTCACCAACAATTGCATCAACGTCATGAAAGACACGGCGCTTGCCTCCGTCGTCGCCATGCCGGATCTGCTCAAGCAGGCAACCCAGGCGCAGGCGCTCAACGCCAACCCGACGCCGCTGATCGGGGCTGCTCTCATCTATATCGCGCTGCTCTGGCCGATGGTGGCCGTCGTCGCCCGTCTCGAAAAGCATTACAGCCGGGGGAAACGCTGATGGCGAAGACAACCGGCCCCCTCATCTCGATCCGCCGCCTGAACAAGGCCTATGGCACATTCACCGTTCTGCACGATATCGATCTCGATGTGGCCGAAGGCGAAGTGGTCTGCATCATCGGCCCCTCCGGCTCCGGCAAATCGACCATGATCCGCTGCATCAACCACCTCGAGGCCTTTTCGCCGGACAGCACGATCACCGTCGACGGCATCCGCGTCGCGCCGGGACCCGCGCTTGCGAAAGTCCGCGCCGAGGTCGGCATGGTGTTCCAGTCGTTCAACCTCTTCCCGCATATGACGGTGCTGAGAAACGTCATGCTGGCACCGATGCGCGTCAGGAAGACATCACCCGAAGAGGCCGAGCGCAAAGCCCGTGAACTGCTGGCGCGGGTCGGCATTTCCGAACAGGCGGAAAAGTTTCCGGGCCAGCTTTCCGGCGGCCAGCAGCAGCGCGTGGCGATTGCTCGGGCGCTTGCCATGGAACCCGGCGTGCTGCTGTTCGACGAGCCTACCTCTTCGCTCGATCCGGAAATGGTCGGCGAAGTGCTGGATGTGATGCGCAAGCTCGCCGGCACCGGCGTCACCATGATCATCGTCACCCATGAGATGGGGTTTGCCCGCCAGGTCGCCGACCGGGTGATTTTCATGGATGCGGGACGCCTTGTCGAGGCGGGCACGCCGGCCGAGATCTTCGACAATCCTAGGGAAGAACGGACACGCAGCTTCTTGCGCGCCGTACTCAATCATTGAAGAACAACAAACGCAGGACTACAGGGATGAACACCAAATCTCCACTCGATCTCGATTACGTGCGCAGCCAGTTCCCCGGCCTCGCCCGCGGCTGGACGCTGTTCGACAACGCCGGAGGGTCGCAGATCCTTAAAGGTGCCGTTGAGCGCATCAACACGTTCCTGATCGAGAAGAACGTCCAGATCGGCGGCTCCTACGCGGTCTCGCAGGCAGCGGCCGCCGCACTCTACGAATCGCGGACTGCTGCCATGCATCTGGTCAACGCATCGCGTCCGGAAGAAATCGTCTTCGGCGCTTCCACCACTCAGCTGCTGCAGAACCTTGCCCGTGCCATGCAGAGCCAGCTCTCGCCCGGCGACGAGATCATCGTCACGGTCAGCGATCACGAATCCAATATCGGCCCCTGGGACCGGCTGCAGGAGCGCGGCATCACACTCAAGTTCTGGCCGCTCAACAAGGAAACGCTGACGCTCGATCTGGCCGACCTTGCACCGCTGATGAGCGATCGCACCAAGCTGGTCTGCGTGACGCACGTGTCGAACATCCTCGGATCGATCAACCCGATCAGAGAGATCGCCGATTTCGTGCATGCCCGTGGCGCCAAGATCTGCGTCGATGCCGTGGCCTATGCCCCGCACCGCGCCGTCGACGTGCAGGCGCTGAATGTCGATTACTACGTCTTCAGCCTCTACAAGACTTATGGTCCGCACTACGCGCTGATGTATGGCAAATACGATCTGCTGGCCGAGCTCGACACGCTCTACCATTACTTCTACGGCAAGGACAAAGTGCCGGGCAAGCTGGAGCCGGGCAACCCGAATTACGAGCTCGCCTATTCAACCTGCGGCATCGTCGATTACCTGACAGCGCTCGGCGAACAGGCCGGCGAGACCGGCACGGTGCGCCAGAAGATCGAAGCGGCCTTCGCTGCGATCACCGCTCAGGAAAACCTGCTGGTGGAACGCCTTCTCGCTTACCTGCGCACACGCAACGACTGCCGCATCGTCGGCCAGACGACAAACAGCGGTAGCACGAGGGTCCCGACGATCGCGTTCCGCTTCGATGGCCGCGACGCCGGCGAAGTCTGCAAGGCGATGGACGGCGACAAGATCGCCATCCGCTTCGGCGATTTCCACTCGCGCCGGCTTGCCGAATATCTTGAGCTGACCGACCACAGCGGCATGGTTCGCGTGTCGATGGTGCACTACAACACGCTGGAAGAGATCGATCGCTTCACCGCAGCACTCGATCGGATCCTCGCAACCGACGCCGGTCGCGCGGCCGCCGCCGCTTGAAGAAGGAACGGATCATGCGCTTCGATACGGTCATCAGACACGGCACGGTGGTCACAGCGAGCGACACGTTCGTGAGCGATGTGGGCATCAAGGACGGCCGCATCGCTGCCCTTGCGGCAGAGCTTACCGAAGCCGATGAGGTGATCGACGCGACAGGACTGTTGGTCCTGCCGGGTGGTATCGACAGCCATGTCCATCTCGACCAGCCGTCCGGCGACGGCATCGTCATGGCAGACGACTTCGATTCAGGCACCCGGTCGGCGGCGATCGGCGGCAACAGCACGGTTCTGGCCTTCTGCATGCAGGAGAAGGGCCAGAGCCTGCGCGAGGCGCTGAAGATCTATCACGCCAAGGCCGAAGGCAAATGCCATGTCGACGTCGCCTTCCATCTTGTCATCACCGATCCGACCCCTGAAGTCCTCGGCCAGGAACTGCCGGCACTCGTCGAGGACGGCTACACCTCGCTCAAGGTGTTCATGACCTATGAGGGTCTGCGGCTGCGCGACGACGAGATCTTGGCCACGCTCGACACCGCACGGCGCACCGGCGCGCTGGTCATGGTTCATTGCGAGAACGAGGATGCGATCCGCTACCTGATCGGCCGGCATGAGGAAGAAGGCAAGTTCGCCCCGAAATTCCATGCCACGACCAGACCAATCGCCGCCGAACGCGAAGCCACCCACCGGGCGCTGTCGCTGGCCGAAATCGTCGATGTGCCTGTTGTCATCGTGCATGTCTCCAACCGCGAGGCGATGGAAGAGATCCGCCGCGCCCGAAAGCGCGGCCAGAAGATCGCCGGCGAAACCTGCCCGCAATATCTGATGCTGACGGCTGATGATCTCGACCAGACGGAGATGGAAGGCGCCAAATTCGTCTGCTCGCCGCCGCCGCGCGACAAGGCGAGCCAGGATGCCTGCTGGGAGGGACTGGAACAGGGCGTCTTCGACCTGTTCTCCTCCGACCACTGCCCTTTCCGCTTCGACGATCCGGAAGGTAAGCTGAACGAAAAGGGCAAGCGCAACTTTCGCTGGATCCCGAACGGCATACCGGGCGTCGCCACCCGCCTGCCGATCCTGTTTTCCGAAGGGGTCATGAAGGGGCGCATCGACATCAACACGTTCGTTGCCGTGACCTCGACCAATCATGCCAAACTCTACGGTCTCTATCCCCGCAAAGGCACGATCGCGATCGGCGCCGATGCAGACATCGCGCTTTGGGATCCGGACAAGCGCGTCACCGTCACGAACGACCTCCTGAAACACGGCGCGGACTATACGCCCTATGAAGGGCTCGAGATCCGCGGCTGGCCGGTGCAGGTGCTTCTTGGCGGCAAGACCATCGTCAAGGACGGAGAGCTGACCGGGCCCAAAAGCCGCGGCCGCTATCTCCCGCGAAACCGCTCGTCCCTGACATCGAGCCGCGGTTCAACCTGAGGCGTTGCACAGCTGCAACGCCTTTCGCTGGCGACCACGTCTGCCTGACGATCCGAGCGTGACTTGGCCGCCGCTACGAGGCGGCGGAGCCCGCAAGCAAGCGGTGATTACTTCGTCACCGTGAGGGTCGCATGCATGCCGGCTTCGTAATGGCCCTTGATGTTGCAAAAGAGCATATACGTTCCGGGGACAAGCTTGGCCTTCAACTGGCCATCGGCACCGGGCTTCAGATCGGCGACTTCGCCAAGGCTTTTCAGCGTCTTCTCATCGACGCGATGTTTGGCCTTGACCACGGTGAGTGTCTGATCTGGCGACTTCAACTTGACGAGCACCATTTCGTGCTCCTCGGTCGTCGCGTCGTTGTGGACCATAAACGTTGTGTCGCCTGCCGGAACGGTCGTCTGATCCATCGTCAACGTCATCGGCTCACCCGCTTCGCCGGACTCGACAACCTTGACCATAGAGCCGGCCAGTGCAGGCGTTGCAGCAACGAAAAGGGCAAGTGCAATAGCGGTGTTTCGGATTGTGAGCATGGGTTTACCTCCGGTTGTCATCACCGGATGGGTATGACGGCAAGCTGACAGCGGCCTGAACGAATTGGAGCGTGTTCTCGCCGCCTACCGGACAGGCCGTTACATCGTGGCCACCTTATGCGCGTCGAGAATGACCGCGATGTCTTTGCTGTGAACGACACAATTGCGCCCGGACGCCTTGGCAACGAACAGCGCCTTGTCGGAGGCCTTGTAGAGATCCTCGAACGTAGGGTAGTCCTCCTGGTCCGCAACGCCACCGGACACCGTGATATCGACCTGCCTTTTGCCCGCTTGTATGGGCCGCGCAGCAATCAGGGCCCTGCAGCGGTGCGCGAGCGAGAGACGCTCCGTCGGCGAAAGCGCTGACACGAGGACTGCGAACTCCTCACCACCGATCCGGGCAACGGCACGACTTTGCGAAAAGATCTCGGCGAGCTGATGCGCAACTGCAATGATGGCCTGGTCCCCGATATCGTGGCCAAAGCGGTCGTTGATCGCTTTGAATTTATCGATATCGAACAGGATGAGAGAAGATGCGGCGGGAGCGCGCGTCACCTCATCCAGGAACGCTCGCCGATTCATCAGCCCCGACAACATGTCCGTTCGGCTCAAATGCTCGAAAGCCGCCCGGGAGATCGTGAGGTGATGGATTGCTAGACCAACGATATAGACGATCGAAAATGTCAGCGCCGATGCAACGACAGTCGAGATGATAACCCCAACCGTTGCGGCGGGCACGACGTCATACGGCAGCCATCCCAATCCATGAAGCGTGTAGTGGGCCGCAACGTTGAGAATGTCGGCAACAACGGTGACGCAAACGGTCATGAGCAAAGCGAATGCGAGGACTTTGCGTCGCGTCTCGAACCGGTCCGACGCACAGGCCTGCTTGATGTAGCGGTCGATCAAAGCAAGCATGCGATAATTCCAATACTGTTCGAAGCGACCACGCGGACGCGCCTGGCGGCTTTCAGCTCGCCACACTGAACTACAAACGCATTGAGACTTCGTGAATCCGAACACAAGTTAATTTGCGATTAAGTGTCGCAAATAATTCTCGCATTTCCTCATCAAACTGATGCAGCCATGGAACATTGGCGTGGTCGTGGGAGCCCCTGCCCGTAATCAAACGTCAGAAGGGCGGGGATCAGTCTGAGGCCATCTCTTCAATGCCTCACGGCCAGCTTCGGTGAGGCCGTAGACGCCTCTGTCGAGCCGCTCGAACCATCCATAGACGTTGGAAAGCAGGATCTTGCCGGCATCCGGGGCAACCGCCCTGATATCGCGCACGCGGGACGGACCGTTGGAGACCATGGCGGCGCAGCTAAGCGCCTGCTGGCGATAGGCGGTCATGACGGGAACCCGCGTACTGCCGCCCAGCACGGGATCGCCGCGTCTCTTCTGGTGTTCGCGCATCAGCCTGGAACGTCGTTTCGGATTGGTCCGCGGCATCGGCGACACGGAGCCGACGATGACGCTCACATCTCCTGCGGCCGAAACGCCGAGAATACCGATGCCAAGCCGGCGGCAGAGGTCGCGGTAGCGCTTGTCCGTTTCGCGGCCCTTGCCCTTCAGCGAAAGCTTTGCCGCAATCCACACCTCGTCCGCGATAGCCGCCCTGTCGACCGCCTGCAGAATGAGCTCGAGATTGAAGCTCAGCTTGAGCTCGCAGATCACGACGACGGTCGGATCGCCCTCGCTCAGACCAACGAGATCACAGCCGCCGACTTCGCCCTTCACCACATAGCCTGCAGTCTCGAGGAAGGATTTGACCGGTAGATAGAGGGAGGTTTCCATGGATGCGCATCACAGTCGGGAATCAGGCTGCAGACATACACCGATCAACCGGCCAGATCACCCCGCGGCCGGATTTCAGCTTTCGGCCAGCCGGTAGCCGACGCCCGTTTCGGTCAGGATGTATCGCGGCTGGTCGGGCATTTCCTCGATCTTCTGGCGGATCTGGCGCACGTAGATGCGCAGATACTGGATGTCGGTGACCTCCCCCCAGACCTGATCGATCAGGTACCGGTGGGTCAGCACGCGCCCCGCATGCTGCACGAGGATTCGCAGGATGTCGTATTCCTTGCGGGAGAACTTCACCTCCTCGCCCTTCACCTTGACCACGCGCCGGACGAGATCGACACTGAGATCACCCGTCTGGAAGATCGGCTTTTCGCCCTGGGTCTGCAGCCGGTGGCGCAACGCAACCCGGATCCGCGCAATCAGCTCGTTCATGTTGAACGGCTTGGTGAGATAGTCGTCGGCACCCATTTCCAGCGCCTTGACGATCCCCTCCTCATCCGTCCGGCTCGACAGGATCACGATCGGCAGCGTCAGCCCCTCGGCCCGCCATTTCGCCAGAAGATCGTGCCCGGCCATATCGGGCAGGCCGAGATCCAGCAGAACGAGGTCGGGCTGATCGGCAGCCACGAGCTCCATCGCGGTCCTCGCGTTCGGCGCTTCGATGATGACGAAATCCTGCGTCGAAAGCCCGACCCGCAACAGCTTGCGGATCGGCGGCTCGTCATCGACGACCAGAATTCTCGTGGCGGCCTGGTTCATCGCATGTCTCCGTCAATCTGCAGCTGGGCCGGAATTGGCATACGGATCGTAAAGATCGCTCCCTCACCCGCTGGTCTGTTTCCCGCCGTCAGACGCCCACCCATCGCTTCGATGAAACCGCGGCTGATGGACAGTCCAAGGCCCGTGCCGGCCTTGACATGATCGATCTTGCGCACCCGGTAGAAAGTGTCGAACACCCGTTCCAGGTCGGCATCGGGGATCCCCGGCCCCTCGTCCAGAACGGCGAGGGTGACGTATTTCGCATCTGACCAGCCCAGAACTTCAATCGTTGTGCCCTCTGGCGCATATTTGGCCGCATTGTCGATGAGATTGAAGAGTGCCTGCTCCAGAAGGACCGGATCGCTTCTGATCATCGGCATTTCGGATGGAATAGCCACCTTCAGCTTGTGATCCGCAGTAATTTTCTGCGCCCGCTTCAGTGCTGTCCCGACGATATCGCCGACATAATGAAGCGCAAAGTTTGGCTCCATGGCGCCGGAACCGATGCGCGTCATGTCGAGCAGGTTGACGATGAACCGGTTGAGCCGCTCGGACTCTTCGATCACGGTGGTCAGAAGTTCGTCTCGCGAGTGATCGGTCAGGTTCGCCCCGAAATCCTTGAGCGTGCTCGCCGACCCGAGCACGGCCGAAAGTGGCGTCTTCAAGTCATGGGAAAGCGAGGTCAGCAGCGCGGTGCGCAACTTGTCCGTCTCGGCGGCAAGCTTTGCCTTGTCGACATCAGCGACGAGTTGAATGCGCTCGATCGCGAGTGCGGCCTGATCGGCCAGCGCATCGAACAGACGCTGCTGGTCCGGGGTGAGCAATGGTCCCTGCCGGTCGTTATCGAGCCCGACAACGCCGATCGCCCCGCGTCCGGTGCGCAACGGCAGGTACAACCGCTTGGCGCCGGGTAACGTATCGGCAGCGCGGCCGGCCGGACGATTGTGTTCCCATGTCCACTTCGCCGCCGCGATGTCGGCATCGACAAGCGTGTCATCAGGCGGATAGCCGGCCCGGACGGCGAGGGTGTCGTTCTCGGGCAACAGAATGACAACTCGAACCTTCAGCATGGAGGCAATCTGGAACGCGGTTGCCCAGAGCACGTCGTCAAGCGTCCCGGTTCCAGCAAGCTTCTTCGAGAACAGGTAGAGATCCTCGGTCGTGCGCGCTCTCTGCCGGGCGGCGATCGCCTGCCGTTGAACCGAAGCGGCCAGATTGCTCGCGACAACGGCTGTTCCGAGAAACGAGAGAAGCGCAACGACGCTTTCCGGATCTCGGATCGTGAACGTGAACCGCGGCTCGAGAAAGAAGAAATTGAAGGCGAGAGCGCCGATGAAGGACGCATAGAGACCCGGCCCCAGCCCTCCCCGGATTGCCGAAGCGAGCACCCCCATCAGAAAGACGAGCGCCAGGTTCTGCACGTCGAGCGCCCGGTCGAGCAGCGTGCCGATCGCAACTGCAGCCGTCATGAACAGCGATGCGCGGATATAATGTTTCGGATTGAGCTTCTTCGCCGGCAGCGCTGTCCGCACACCTGGAGATACGGCCTCTTCGCTGCCGCCGGACATTACGTGGACGCTGATCGCCCCGGAATAGCGGATCAGATCGTGGGTGATCGACCCATCCAAGAGCTCCCGCCAGCGCGGCTTGGTGGACTTGCCGATGATCAGGTGATTGAAGTTGTTGGCATTGGCGTAGGCGATGATCTCCCGCGACACCCGCGAGGCGGGCAGTGTCACGGTTTCGGCGCCGAGCTGTTCGGCGAGCCGCATCGCAGCCGATAGCCGGTCCTTGTCGGCCTCGCCCAGATTGGCGGATCCGGGCGTCTCCAGATGCAGCGCCGTCAAGGGTGCCCGCAGCCTGTCTGCCTGCCGTCTTGCGTAGCGCACCAGTGCCGCACCGTTTCGGCCATGATCGAGGCAAACGAGAATGCGTTCGCCCGCAGCCCAGGGACCCGCGATGGCATGCGCCTGCATGTGATTGAGGAGCTGATCATCGACCCGCTGCGCCGTGCGACGCAGCGCCAGTTCGCGCAGCGCCGTCAGGTTGCCCGGAGAGAAATAATTCTCGACCGCACGGCGCGCAGTCGTCGGCAGATAGACCTTGCCGTCATGCAGACGCTTGATCAGATCCTGCGGCGTAATATCGATGATTTCGATATCGTCGGCGCGGTCGATCACCGAGTCCGGCACCGTTTCCCGAACGCGGATACGGGTGATCTGCGCGACGATGTCGTTCAGGCTCTCGACATGCTGGATATTGAGCGTCGAAAAGACGTCGATGCCACTGGCAAGGATTTCGAGGACATCGAGATATCGCTTCGGGTGGCGGCTGCCGGGGGCGTTGGTGTGAGCCAGTTCATCGACCAGAACCAGACGGGGCTTCCTGGCAAGGATCGCATCGAGATCCATCTCGTCGAGCTGCTGGCCGCGATAGTCGAACACGCGGCGGGGAATCATTTCGAAGCCCTCGACCAGCGCTTCGGTTTCCTTGCGTCCATGGGTTTCGACCGCGCCGATCGCCAAATCTATCCCGTCGGCCTTTCGGCTGCGGCCGGACATCAGCATTTCATAGGTCTTTCCGACGCCGGGTGCGGCCCCGAGAAAGATCTTCAGGCGGCCACGCCCCTCCTGCCGGGCGTACTCGAGAAGAGCGTCCGGTGATGGTCTGCTAGCGCCTTCGTGTTTTGCGTCCGGCATGGAGGTCTTTCGTTCCGCAAACGAGCGGCGGCCAAACTGACCGCCGCTCGTTCAACTACGACTTCTCGGCGTCGAGCGCCATATTCAGCGCCAACACATTCACCACTGGCTCACCCAGAAAGCCCAGTTCCCGCTGTTCGATATGCCGCTCGACTAGGGCGCGAACGGCCCCTTCATCCATGCTGCGCGCCCTTGCAACACGCTGTACCTGAAACAGCGCCGCTTCCGGCGAGATATGCGGATCGAGACCACTGCCCGATGCGGTGACGAGGTCGATCGGCACATCCGCGCCCGGGTTGGTCGCTTTCGCAGCCTCCGTGTCGGCCTTCACGCGGTCGATCAGCTTCTGGCTGGTCGGGCCGAGGTTGGAACCGGACGACGAGGCTGCGTTATAGCCATCGCCTGCAGCGGACGGGCGACCATGGAAAAACTGCTCGCCGGTGAAAGCCTGGCCGATCAGCGCGGAGCCGACGACCTTTCCATTCTGTTCGATCAGGCTGCCATTCGCCTGGACGGGGAAGATCGCCTGGGCGATGCCGGTCATGGCAAACGGATAGACAAGACCGGTGATGACGGTGACGGCAACGATCATGACGATTGCCGGACGGATCTGTTTCAACATGACGAATGCTCCTTAGGCAAGACCGATGGTTGTGATGACCATGTCGATCGCCTTGATGGCAAAGAAGGGAAGGATGATACCGCCGAGGCCGTAGATCAGAAGGTTGCGCGACAGCAGCGCACCGGCGCCGACGGCGCGGTATTTGACGCCGCGCAGCGACAGCGGGATCAGGGCAACGATGATCAGCGCGTTGAAGATGATCGCCGACAGGATGGCGCTTTGCGGTGTCGCCAGTCCCATCACGTTGAGAACGCCGAGTTGCGGATAGAAGGCCAGGAACATGGCCGGGATGATCGCAAAGTATTTGGCGATGTCGTTGGCGATCGAAAACGTCGTCAGCGCGCCGCGGGTCATCAGCAACTGTTTGCCGATCTCGACGATCTCGATGAGCTTGGTCGGATCGCTGTCGAGATCGACCATGTTGCCGGCTTCGCGCGCCGCCACCGTGCCGGTGTTCATGGCGACGCCGACATCGGCCTGGGCGAGCGCCGGCGCATCGTTGGTGCCGTCGCCGCACATGGCGACCAGTTTGCCCTTGGCCTGCTCCTCGCGGATCAGCGACAGCTTGTTTTCGGGCGTGGCCTGGGCAAGGAAGTCGTCGACCCCCGCCTCGGCCGCAATCGCTGCCGCCGTCATCGGATTGTCGCCGGTGATCATCACGGTACGGATACCCATGCGGCGCAATTCGGCAAACCGCTCGCGGATGCCGCCCTTGACGATATCCTTGAGCTGGATGACGCCGAGCAGCCTCCCGCCGCGGGCAACGGCCAGCGGCGTGCCGCCGGCCTTGGCGATCTCGTCGGCGATCGCCTGGCATTCCACCAGAACGGCGTCCTGCGTGACGGGCCCACCGGCCACGGCATTCTGGCGTATATAGGAAAGGATGGAATCGACGGCACCCTTGCGGATCTGCTCTCCGTCCAGATCGACACCGCTCATGCGGGTCTGTGCCGTGAACGGAACGAAGGTTGCCTTCAGGCTCGCCATGTCGCGGCTGCGGATCGCGTATTTTTCCTTGGCAAGCACGACGACGGAACGTCCCTCAGGCGTTTCGTCGGCAAGCGAGGCCAGTTGGGCTGCATCGGCAAGGTCCTGTTCCGACACGCCCTTGACCGGACGGAAGGACGTCGCCTGGCGGTTGCCGAGCGTGATCGTGCCGGTCTTGTCGAGGAGAAGCGTATCCACATCGCCGGCAGCCTCAACTGCGCGGCCGGACATGGCGAGCACGTTGAAGCGCACCAGACGGTCCATGCCGGCAATGCCGATCGCCGACAACAGGGCGCCGATCGTCGTCGGGATCAGTGTCACGAACAGCGCGACCAGCACGATGACGGGGATGGAGCCGCCCGCATAGGAGGCAAACGCCGGAATGGTCGCAGTTGCCAGAACGAAGATCAGCGTCATGCCCGCGAGAAGGATGTTGAGCGCGATTTCGTTCGGGGTCTTCTGACGTTCCGCGCCTTCGACGAGCGAAATCATCCGGTCGATAAAGGTCGAACCGGCGGCTGCCGTGATGCGCACGCGGATCCAGTCGGACAGGACCTGCGTGCCGCCTGTCACAGCCGAGCGGTCACCACCGGATTCGCGGATGACCGGAGCAGATTCACCCGTGATCGCGGCTTCGTTGACGGAGGCGACGCCCTCGATCACTTCCCCATCGGAGGGAATGATGTCCCCGGCTTCGACGAGAACGATGTCGTTCAGCTTGAGAGTGGTGCCGGCGACCATCTGGAAATCGGTCCGCTCTTTGCCGGTGAGAAGTTTTGCCTGGACCTCGGTGCGGGCCTTGCGCAGCGATTCCGCCTGCGCCTTGCCACGTCCTTCGGCAACCGCTTCCGCGAAATTGGCAAAAAGGACGGTGAACCAGAGCCAGATGTTGAGCTGCAGTGAGAAGCCCAGGTCGTCGCTGCCGGCGGCGAGATCGCGCAGGAACAGAACGGTGGTCAGCACCGACACCGTGGCCACGACGAACATGACCGGGTTTTTGACGAGGGTTTTCGGGTTCAGCTTGGTGAAAGCACCGCCGATTGCCGGAACGAGGATGCGCTTGTCCAGGATACTTGCGGATCTTGGTGCGCTATCGGATTTTGCCTGGCTCATATGAGGCTCCAGCCTTGGAAAGGGAGGCGACCGGGAAAAGGTCAGCCACGAAGGATTTCTAGTGTTGCGACGATGGCGAGCACGGCCGTCATCATCACGAGAATGGCGTTCGATCCGCACCACCAGCGGGAGACCGTCCCGCCACGCTTTGGCGTGACGGGAGGAGACTGTGCGGGGTGCGTCTGACGGTTACGCATGGTGCGACCTCAGAACGTTTGGCCGGCGATCATCATCAGGTGCTCGACGACGGGACCGAGCGCCAGTGACGGCAGGAAGGTAAGGCCACCGACGATCATGATCGTGCCGACCAGCAGACCGACAAACAGGGGGCCGTCGGTCGGGAACGTGCCGGCAGACGCCGGAACCGTCTTCTTGGCGACCAGCGAACCGGCAATTGCCAGCGCCGGAATGATGACCAGGAAGCGGCCCATCAGCATGCCGATGCCGAGCGTGATGTTGAACCAGGGCGTGTTGGCGGACAGTCCCCCGAAGGCGGAGCCGTTATTGGCGGCAGCCGAGGTATAGGCATAGAGGATCTCGGAGAAGCCGTGCGGACCGGCAGTCCCGATCGAGGCGACCGCCGACGGCAACACGCTGGCGACAGCCGTAAAGATCAGCATGGCGAGCGGCAGGCAGAGAATGGCGAGAAGAGCCATCTTCATGTCCTTGCCCTCGATCTTCTTGCCCAGATATTCCGGCGTACGGCCAACCATCAGACCCGCCACGAACACGGCGACGATGATGAACAGCACGATGCCGTAGAACCCTGCGCCGACACCGCCGACGATGACTTCGCCAAGCTGCATGTTGATCAGAGGAATAAGCCCGCCGAGTGCCGTGAACGAGCCGTGCATGGCATTGACCGCACCGCACGAGGCCGCAGTGGTAATCACGGCAAACAGCGACGACATGACAACGCCGAAGCGGACTTCCTTGCCCTCCATGTTGCCGCCCGAAAGGCCAAGCGTATGCATGATAGGGTTTCCGGAGGCTTCTGCCCAGTAGACGACGGTGACGCCGGCCAGAAACAGGATGCCCATCGAGGCGAGGATCGCCCAGCCCTGGCGCTGGTTGCCGACCATCCGGCCGAACACGTTGGTAAAGGCGGCACCGATCGCAAAGATCGACAGCATCTGGATCATGTTGGAAATGCTGTCGGGGTTTTCGAAGGGATGCGCCGAATTGGCGTTGAAGAAACCGCCGCCATTGGTGCCGAGCATCTTAATGGCAAGCTGCGACGCGACAGGGCCGACCGCAATCGTCTGCTGGACGCCTTCAAGCGTCGTGGCATTGACATAGGCCGAAAACGTCTGGGGAACGCCGAGCGAGACATAGATAAGCGTCAGCACGACGCAGAGCGGCAGGAGGATGTAGAGCGTGGCGCGGGTCGTATCGACCCAGAAATTGCCGATCGCCTTGCCCGATGCCCGCGAAAACGCGCGAATGAGACCGATGGCGATCGCCATGCCTGTCGCAGCCGAGGCAAAGTTCTGCACCGCGAGACCAGTCATCTGGCTGAAATAGGACATGGTGCTTTCGCCGCCGTAACTCTGCCAGTTGGTGTTGGCGACAAAGCTGACAGCGGTGTTGAACGACAATTCCGGTCCGGGCGATGCGAGACCTGCCGGGTTCATCGGCAGAACGTCCTGCAGCCGCAGGATACCGTATAAAAGCAGGAAACCGGCGAGATTGAACATCAGCACGGAAAACGCATAGGCGGTCCAATGCTGCTCTTCACGCTCGCTTGTGCCGGCCAGCGCGTAGAGCCCGCGTTCGAGCGGACCGAACACGGGGGAGAGAAAGGTACGCCCGCCGGAAAACACAAGGGTCATATAGGCCCCGAGCGGTTTGACGAGCAGAAGGAGGATCCCGCAATAGACGAGGATCTGTAGCCATCCGTTGAAGGTCATGGGAAGAGACTTTCGGGCAAGCTGAAGCTTTGGTCAGAAGCGTTCGGGGCGAATGAGAGCATAGGTGAGGTAGAGGGCGAGGAAAACGGTCACACCGCCGCCGAGGATATAATCGAGGGTCATGGCATCCCTCCTCAAAGCCTGTCGCAGGCGCGGGTATAGACCAGGCAGAGACCGAAAAAGGCAACGGTCGCCGCGACGAGAATAAGATCCATCATTGTTCTGGAATCCTGGTTGTTCGTGGTGTCAGCCAGGAAGGGCGTCGTTCTGATAACGCGTCATTCTCTCTCCGGCTGGAGACGATCACGATCCGTCTCGTCCTCAATATGCGGCGGAACCCCATAGGGATTCGAGATGGCCCAGAAGCCTAAGAAATATAAACCGCATAGGAATTTGCCCGCACGCTCGCGTGTCGGTACCTTGCCGTCGGCCGCTTAGGGCTTGGCCTTTGCGGAGTTCCCGTTGCGGTTTAACCTCCAAATCCTTACATATACGGAGTTGATATCACTCCGGAAAAGACAGGTGCGCGATGATTTGGGTAATAGGCGCAGCAGCCGTCGTGGTTCTCTACCTGTACTCGCGACGGGCGGGGATAGTGGCGGTGGCCGTTCTGGCTGTGCTTTATGTCGGCCTCTGGCTGATGTCGGGACAGATCAACTCGAAAGTGCCGACCAACCAATCCGTCGCCGTGGTCGCAAGCTCCGGAGGCGAGACATGCAAGGCACCCGGCGCGCCCGTCTCCGTCACCTTCACCAACAACGCGGACAGACAGCTGCTCGCGACATCCTTCACGCTGAGTGCACGCCAGGCGGGTCACAGCTCGCTGATCTACAGGGCAACGCTTCGAAGCGACAAGATCATCGAGCCGGGCGGCAGCTGGACCGAGTGCTACGGCCTCAATCCGCTGTCGTTTTCCGAACGGGACGTCCACTACAACCCCGGCGATCTCGAATGGTCGGCCGAGGTCTCGCTCTCGCGATTTGCGTCCAGCTAATCGTTTCTGGGACAAACCGTGCCGCAACGACTTGCGGTTTTGCTTGGCTTGAACGCTTCCACTTTCCCCGTCAGCGTGACCCGCAAACGGCTGTCGCGAATTATTTTTGCGTCACCGCTCGATAAGTTTTGTTCCAAGCGCATTTACACTGTCATGCCTGGCTTCTGGCAGCAGCGCATTCAATCGGGGACGGCTATGAGCGACATGAGTAAAGGGGCTATCGCAGCGGCGGGGATCGCGAACAAGCCTGTAGGGCTGAGCGCGCCGACCCTTTCGGGCCGAACGATCCTTATTCTCATCGGCGTGGCGGTGATCCTCTATGTCGGCCAGGAAGTGTTTGTGCCGCTTGCGCTCGCACTCCTTCTTACCTTCACGCTCGCACCCATCGTCAGTTTCCTGCGCAAGCGCTACGTCCCGAGGATCGCCGCCGTCCTCCTCGCCGTCGCCACCGCGTTTTTTGTCATTGCAGCCTTCGGTTTCATCGTGGCCGGACAGGTCGCCAATCTCGCGGACAATATTCCGACCTATCAGCGCAACATCGTCGCTAAGGTGCACTCTCTCAGCCAGGCGGGCTCCGGCAACGGCGTTTTCGAACATCTCAGTAAGGTCGTCGAGCGCATAGGCTCGGAACTGCAGGACAACGCCGAAGAAAGCAAGGAAGACGCGCCGCCACAGATCAAGCGTCGCGATCCGATGCCTGTCGAGATCGTAACCCGCGCCAACCCGATCGAAACGCTCGGCAATTTCATTCTGCCACTCATCAGTCCCTTTGCAACCGCGGGTCTGGTTATCGTCCTCGTGATTTTCATGCTGCTTGAGCGGGAGGAACTGCGCGACCGGTTCATACGCCTTGTCGGCCTCGGCGATCTCCACAGGACAACGGCGGCTCTTCAGGACGCGGGAAAACGCGTCGGCAAATATCTGCTGATGCAGTTGGTCGTCAACGCGCTGTATGCCTTGCCGATCTCGATCGGCCTCTGGCTGCTCGGCATCCCGAACGCCATCCTGTGGGGACTGTTGACGCTCGTCCTGCGCTTTGTCCCCTACATCGGTCCGGTCATCGGCATGATCCTGCCGCTGTTTCTGGCACTGGCTATTGCCCCCGGATGGTCGCTGGTTGCCTGGGTCGCCGCACTGTTTATCGTCACCGAACTCGTCAGCAACAACGTCGTCGAACCGTGGCTCTATGGAAGCCATACGGGGCTTTCGCCGCTCGCCATCATCGTCTCGGCCATCTTCTGGTCGTGGCTGTGGGGGCCTGTCGGGCTGATGCTTTCGACGCCCCTCACCGTCTGTCTCGTCGTTCTCGGTCGCTACGTCCCGCAATTCAGCTTTCTCGACGTGCTGCTCGGCAATGAGCCGGTTCTGCAACCGCAGGAAAAACTCTACCAGAGACTGCTTGCCGGCGATCCCAACGAGGCGACCGACAACGCGGAGGATTTTCTCGAGGAGGAGTATCTCGTCGACTATTATGAAAAAGTCGGACTGCCTGCACTCAGGCTGGGTGAACTCGACCGGCAGCGCGGCGTGATGAGCGAGGCCCAGATTGCCCTGTTTGCCTCCACCACCCAGACGCTGATTGGCAATCTGGCGGAGATCGCGATCGAGGAAGAAGCGGAAGACGATCCGGTCGAAGGCGAAGCCGCTGTCACAGAGCAGATCACCGGTGAAATCGACCTGCCCAGCGGCGAAGGGAAATCCGTTCTTTGCCTCGGCGGCAGAGGCGCGATTGACGATGCCGCGGCCGCCATGTTGTCGCAGGTTCTCGCCATTCAGGGCGCCACCGTGTCTCAGGCCGACCACACGGCCGTGAGCGGCAAGACGGTAAGCCTGATGAACCTGACCGACGTCGACACGGTCCTCATCGCTTTCCTCAATGGCGGCTCCAAAGCCCACGCCCGCCAGGCCGTCCGCCGGTTCAAGCGACAGAAGCCGTCGGTTCGGGTGGGGATCATGATCACCGGCGTTGACGGTCAGCGGGAAAGCCCCCTTGCGACAGAGGACATCGATGCAGACTTTGTCGTCACCACCATTTCCGATGCGGTTCGTGGCGCGCTGACCACCGCCCAGGCGGTCGAGATCAAGGCGCCGAAGCGGATCGGCCGGCCTCGCGAGCGCAAGACCACGCCGCTCGTCGCCTGATCGGAGCACCCCGCAGGCAGGCCTGACCTGTGGGGTCATGGATGCCGACGCGCCTGAGTGCATCGAGATCTGGATAGACAAGGTTCAACTCGTCAAGACCTGAAGAGCCCGGGAGGCATGGACATGACCGAGACATTTACCGCCATGGTGATCGATACCGTCGACGGCAAGCCGAAAGGCGCCTTCCGGGAAATCTCCCTCGCCGATCTGCCTGACAATGACGTTCTGGTCGAGATTGCCTATTCGACGGTCAACTACAAGGACGGTCTGGCCATCACCGGCAAGGGCCGGATCGCCCGCCGCATGCCGATGGTCGGCGGCATCGATCTTGCCGGAACCGTGGTCGAATCACGCTCCCCGGATTGGAAGCCGGACGACAAGGTGGTCGTGAACGGCTGGGGCCTGTCAGAAACGGAATGGGGCGCCTATACCCGCTACCAGCGGGTCAAACCGGAATGGCTGATCCCGCTGCCCGACGCCTTCACGATGGAACAGGCGATGGCAATCGGCACGGCCGGCTATACCGCGGCACTCTGCGTCGACGCGCTTGAAAAATGGGGCTCGATTAAACCCGGCGCAGGCGAAGTCCTCGTGACCGGCGCCGCCGGTGGCGTCGGCTCGGTGGCGATCGCGCTTCTGGCGGCGCGCGGCTACGTCGTCACAGCCTCGACCGGTCGCCCCGAAACCCACGACTATCTGGCCTCGCTCGGTGCCACCAGCTTCATCGATCGCACGACGCTTGCCGAAAAGGGCGGCCCGCTGCAGACGGAGCGCTGGACCGGCGGCATCGACAGCGTCGGCTCGACGACGCTTGCCAACGCCTTGTCGCAGACCATGCGGGGCTGCGCAATCGCAGCCTGCGGCCTTGCCGGCGGACCCGACCTGCCAGCGACGGTCCTTCCCCATATCCTGCGCGCCGTCACCCTGATCGGGGTCGACTCGGTCATGGCCTCGCGCCAACAACGCCTCACCGCCTGGTCGCGCCTTGCCCGCGATCTCGACAGCCGAAAGCTTGCCGCCATCACCAGAACGGAACCGATGTCCAACCTGCCGCAACTGGCAGAAGAGATCATCGCCGGCAAGGTGCGCGGCCGGATCGTGATCGACGTCACGAGGTAACCCCGCGCGCCGTACGCAATGGCCGGCCTCCCTCTTCAGCCGCGTTCGCGCTAGAACGGATAGTGCTGGTGCGGATCCTCGATGGTGATCCAGCGCAGATCGGTGAATTCGTTGCTCGCAGCCCTGCCGCCGAAGCGGCCATAGCCGGAGCCCTTGACGCCGCCGAACGGCATCTGTGCCTCATCCGCGACAGAGGGGCCGTTGATGTGGCAGATCCCCGATTGCACCCGGCCGGCGACGGCGAGCGCGCGCTGGATATCGCGGCTGTAGACCGAACCCGAGAGACCGTATTCAGTATCGTTGGCGATCCGGATCGCCTCCTCCTCGTCCTTGACCCGGATGATCGGCTTGACCGGACCGAAGCACTCCTCGTCATAGATGCGCATGCCGGGCTTGACGTGATCGAGCACCGTAGCCTCCACGACGCTGCCGGTGCGCTTGCCGCCCGCGGTGAGACTGGCCCCCTTGGCGATCGCGTCGGCAATGATCTCTTCCATCTTCTCCGCGGCACCGATTGTCACCAGCGAACCGAGCACGACGTGACCGCGGGGATCGCCCGCCGGAAGCTTGGCTGCGCGCTCGGACAGTTTAGCCACGAATTCATCGGCGATCTTGTCGTGGACGATCAGCTTTTCGGTCGCCATGCAGACCTGGCCCATGTTGATGAACGAGCCGAAGATCGCGCCGTTGACGGCCGCATCGATATCGGCGTCCTCAAGCACGAGCATCGGTGCCTTGCCGCCCAGTTCGAGAAGCGCCGGCTTCAGATGGCGGCCGCAGAGTTCGCCGATGATGCGGCCGACCTTGGTGGAACCGGTAAAGTTGACGCGGCGGACTTCGGGTGCCGAAACCAGCGCCTCGACAACGACGGCGGCATCCTCGGGTGCATTGGTGATGACGTTGACGACTCCATCCGGGAAACCGGCCTCGATAAACACCTTGCCGATCGCGACATGCAGTCCGGGGCATGCTTCGGAGGCCTTGAGGATGACCGTGTTACCGCAGGCAAGCGCCATGGCGATGGCCCGCACGCCGAGAATGATCGGTGCATTCCACGGCGCGATGCCAAGGCAGACGCCGACCGGTTGGCGCATCGCCATCGACAGGTTTCCGGGCTTGTCCGACGGGATGATCTCACCCTGGATCTGGGTCGTCATGGCCGCGGCTTCCCGCAGCATGTTTGCCGCAAGATGCGCGTTGAAGCCGGCCCATCCGCCGGTCGCGCCGGTCTCGGCGGTCATCAGCTCGGTGAGCTCGCCACCCTTGGACGCAAGAACATCGGCCGCCTTGTTGAGAAGCGCGCGACGCGCACCGGGACCGGTCGTCGACCATGCCGGAAAGGCGGTCTGCGCTGCGGCGACGGCTGCCTTGGCATCCTCGATGCCGGACGCCGGCGATCGGCTCGCGACATCGCCCGTAAAGGGATTGATCCGTTCGAACGTCTTGCCCGAAATGGCGTCGGCCAACTGGCCGCCGATGATCTGTTTGATGTCCAAGGTCGCGTCCTTTTTTTTGGGAAAACAGATAGCCAGCTTCGAGGGATGCGCCACAGCCGTAAACGACAGCATCACACGTCCGCTTTCTCGACCGATCGCGCGAACAAACAGTCAGCCTGCGCATGACTTCGCACAGTCTGACCGTCAGTCTCCGCGGTTTCCATCGAGAAGCGAAGCCCCTCCTCCAACAGGCATGTTAACGAACTCCAGCCGCGACTCAAGGGGAGGATCAAACAGCCGCAGCCACGAACATGGCACTTGCCTCAAGCCGTCAAACGGAAAGATACGGGACTGATCTGCGCTACTTCGAGCAGACACGGCCCGCTCGGCTCTTTCACACCCTATCGACGAGGGATAGGTAGGATTGCGGAACCGGCGCCGCAGTCGACATGCGCAACTGAAAGTACCCAATGTTTCATCTCATCTTTGGACTGCCCTGGCTGATTGTCGTCTTCCGCTTCATTCAGCCGCTGCCCTGGCACTGGTCGGCGAAGGTGGCAGTGGCGGTGCTTCTGCTGATCGCCTCGCAATACCATTTCTTCAGCCGGCTCTCCTCCGGCTCGGTCTTTTCGCCGGAGTTTCCGCGACCGCTGATCATTGCGTTCAACCTCCTGTTTGGCGCGATCGTTTTCGTGGCCGTCTTCCAGATCGCACTCGATGTCGCCTCGCTCCTGATCATGCCCTTCAACGGACACTTCCCCGCCGCACCCGCCGGGCTCCGTTATGCCATGGGTGGCGTCGCGCTCTGCCTTTCCGCCTATGGTGTCAGCCAGGCAATCCGTGTACCGCCACTCAACGACATCGAGATTGCAATCGCAAACCTGCCGCCGGAATTCGAGGGCTATCGCCTCGTCCAGCTGACCGATCTCCACATCAGCCGGCTGTTCCCAGCGAAATGGGCCGAGGCGGTCGTATCGAAAACCAACGCGCTCGATGCGGACCTCATCGTCATCACGGGAGACTTTATCGACGGCAGCGTCGCAGACCGCCGCGGCGACGTCGCATCGCTGGCAAGCCTGCGGGCGCGCGATGGGGTCTATGCCATCCCTGGCAACCACGAATACTTCTTCGATTACCGGGACTGGATGCGCCACCTCGAAACCTTGAACATGACGATGCTTCAGAATGCCCACGTTGTGCTGACGCGAGGGAGCGGCAGGCTCGTGCTGGCCGGTGTCACGGACCTTTCGGCACGCGGACACGGAGCGCCGGCCCCGGACCTTGATACGGCTATTGCGGATGCCCCCGCCGACGCGCCGATCATTCTTCTCGACCATCAGCCCAGGTTGGCACAGAAAGCCGCCGCATCGGGGATCGCCCTCCAGCTGTCGGGACATACCCATGGCGGCATGGTTGTCGGCCTTGATCGCGTGGTCGCACGCGCCAACAACGGCTTTGTTTCGGGCCGCTATCAGATCGGCGGGATGACCCTCTACGTCAACAACGGCACGGGCATTTGGCCCGGTTTCGCGCTGCGGATCGGTGTTCCCTCCGAACTGACCCGGATCACGCTTCGGGCCGGTCAGCCGCTTTGAAGGCTGAAGTGACACCGCTTCATCTGCTTTCTCTATCCACAACCATCGGCTCGCCGCGAACGACAGGTGTTGACGTGGGCGCTCTCGCCAACACATAGTCGCCGCCAATGCGCCGTCATCGACACGGTGCGTCGATCGGGATTGGAGGATCTCGACCGGTATTCATGCCAAGGGAGGAATTTTCATGAAAGTCATTACAGGCTCGGCAATTCTGGCGACCGCATCGTTTCTGATGGGATCAACCGCCATGGCCGCAACGGAAATCTCGTGGTGGCACGCCATGACCGGCGCCAACAATGAGGTTGTCGACCAGCTCGCCAAGGAATTCAACGAAAGCCAGTCGGACTTCAAGGTCATGCCTGTCTTCAAGGGCACCTACCCGGAAACGCTGAACGCCGGCATCGCCGCCTTCCGCGCCAAGCAGCCACCGGCCATCATGCAGGTGTTTGACGCCGGCAGCGGCGTCATGATGGGCGCCCAGGGCGCCATCGTGCCGGTTGCGGACGTTCTGGAAAAGGGTGGCTTCAAATTCGACAAGAGCCAGTACCTGCCGGGGATCGTTGCCTACTATTCGAAGCCTGACGGCACGATGCTGTCCTTCCCCTACAATTCGTCCTCGCCAATCCTCTATTATAACAAGGATATCTTCGAGAAGGCCGGGCTCAACCCCGACACGCCGCCGAAGACCTGGGGCGAGGTGTTTGACGCTGCCAAGAAGATCAAGACCAGCGGTGCCGCTCCCTGCGGCTTTACCTCGACATGGCTCACATGGATCCAGACGGAAAACTTTGCGGCCTGGAACAACCTTTCCTATGGCAGCAATGAAAACGGCCTTGGCGGCACTGACGTCAAGCTTGCCTTCAACGCCGAACCCTTCGTCAAGCATTTCCAGGCAATCGCCGATCTCGCCAAGGACGGCACGTTCCGTTACGGCGGCCGCACGTCTGAAGCCAAGCAGTTGTTCACATCAGGCGAATGCGCCATCCTGACCGAATCCTCCGGCGGTCTGGGCGACATCGTCAAGTCCGGCCTGAAATACGGCATCGGCCAGCTGCCCTATGCAGAAGGTCCGGGACGCCCGCAGAACACCATCCCCGGCGGCGCCAGCCTCTGGGTCTTCGGCGGCAAGAGCGATGCCGAATACAAGGGGGTCGCGACCTTCTTCAACTTCCTGTCCCAAACCAAGATCCAGTCTAGGCTGCACCAGGTTTCCGGCTACATGCCGGTCACGATGGCAGCCTATGAGGATACGAAGAAATCCGGCTTCTACGAGAAGAACCCGGCCCGCGAAACGCCGTTGCTGCAGATGATGGGCAAGGCACCGACCGCGAACTCCAAGGGCGTTCGCCTCGTCAACCTGCCGCAGGTCCGCGACATCATGAACGAAGAGTTCGAATCGATGCTCGCCGGCAAGCAGGATGCCAAGGCCGCTCTCGACAAGGCTGTGCAGCGGGGCAATGCCGCCATCCAGCAAGCCATCGGCAAGTAAGCGGTAAGCGTTAGGGCCGCCCCGGCGACTGTCGAGGGCGGCCTGCAGCATTTCAACGGAGCCTGCCCGTGCAAAGCGTCGTATTTCCTAACAAGGTGCTGCCCTATTTTCTGGTGGCGCCGCAGATTGTCCTGACCGTCGTGTTCTTCTTCTGGCCGGCCAGCCAGGCGCTCTACCAGTCGGCCATGCGCGAAGATCCGTTCGGGCTGCAGAGCAGCTTTGTCGGCTTCGCCAACTTTTCCGCCATCCTGGCCGACGAGAGCTATCTTCACGCGCTCCGCGTCACCGTCGTCTTCAGCGTGGCAACCGCGCTGCTTTCCATGGGTGTCGCGCTTCTGCTGGCGACCGCCGCCGATACCGTCGTGCGCGGCAAGGGTTTCTACCGCACGATGATGATCATCCCCTATGCGGTGGCGCCGGCCGTTGCCGGCATGCTGTGGCTGTTCATGTTCAACCCGGCCATGGGCACGTTCGCCTATATCCTGCGGCGCAACGGCATTGCATGGGACCCGCTGCTGAACGGCGATCAAGCCATGTCCCTCGTCGTTGTGGCAGCCGCCTGGAAACAGATCAGCTACAATTTCCTGTTCTTCGTCGCCGGCCTGCAGGCAATCCCGAAATCCCTGCTCGAAGCCGCCGCGATCGATGGCGCGCGAGGCAGCCGAAGGTTCTGGACGATCGTCTTCCCGCTGCTTGCACCGACCACCTTCTTCCTTCTGGTCGTCAACACCGTCTACGCCTTCTTCGACACGTTCGGCATCATCCATTCGGTGACCGGCGGCGGACCGGCAAAGGCCACCGAAACACTGGTCTACAAGGTCTACAACGACGGCTTCGTGAACCTCAACCTCGGTTCGTCTGCGGCCCAGTCGGTGATCCTGATGGTCATCGTCATCGCGCTGACCGCCTTCCAGTTCCGCTTCGTCGAGCGACGCGTCCATTACGGGTAAAATTATCAGATGATCGAGAACCGTCCTGTCGCACGCCTGATGGCGCATCTGATGCTGATCCTTGGGATCATCATCGTCGCCTTCCCCATCTACTACACATTCATTGCCTCGACGGCGACGTCGAGCGCGATCATCCGACCACCGCTGTCGCTGCTGCCTGGCGGCCATATGGTCGAGAACTATAGCGAGTCCATTTCCGGCGGTGTCGAGCGCGTCGTCGGCGTCAGTCTGGAGCGGCTGTTGTTCAACAGCTTCGTGGTGGCGGTCGCGATTGCTGTCGGCAAGATCATCATCTCGTTCCTGTCGGCATTCGCCATCGTCTTCTTTCGCTTTCCGTTCCGAATGGGCTTCTTCTGGATGATCTTCATCACCCTGATGCTGCCGGTCGAAGTGCGCATCCTGCCGACCTACAAGGTGATCGTCGATCTCGGCCTGCTCAACACCTATGCCGGCCTCACCCTGCCGCTGATGGCATCGGCAACGGCGACCTTCCTGTTTCGCCAGTTCTTCCTCACCATTCCCGGCGAAATGGTCGAGGCGGCGCGGATCGACAATGCAGGACCGTTCCGCTTCATGCGCGATATCCTGCTGCCGCTGTCGACGACCAATATCGCGGCCCTGTTCGTCATCCTGTTTATCTACGGCTGGACCCAGTATCTCTGGCCGCTGCTCGTCACCGACCGCGCGGAGATGAACACGATCATCATCGGCCTGCGCCGCATGGTCGATTTCACTGATGCATCAACTCCTTGGAACTACGTCATGGTCACGGCGATCCTGGCAATCATCCCTCCCGTCATCGTCGTGGTGCTCATGCAGCGCTGGTTCGTCAAAGGTTTGGTGGAGACCGAAAAGTAATGGCAACAATTGAACTGAAAGACGTCCGCAAGGTCTATGGCGGCAATATCGACGCCATCAAGGGCGTGTCACTGGACATCGCAGACGGCGAGATGATCGTTCTGGTCGGCCCATCCGGCTGCGGCAAGTCCACGCTGCTGCGCATGGTTGCCGGGCTCGAAAGCATCACCGGTGGTGACGTCATCATCAACGGCAAGCGCGTCAACGACATGGAACCGGCCGAGCGCGATATCGCGATGGTGTTCCAGAACTACGCGCTCTATCCGCACATGACGGTCAAGCAGAACCTTGCCTACGGTCTGAAGAACCGCGGAACCTCGAAGGACGAGATCGAACGGCGCATCACCGAGGCAGCGCGCGCACTCGAAATCGAGCCGTTCCTCGCCCGCAAGCCACGGCAGCTTTCCGGCGGCCAGCGGCAGCGTGTGGCGATGGGCCGCGCGATCGTGCGCAAGCCCGCAGCCTTCCTGTTCGACGAGCCGCTATCGAACCTCGACGCGAAACTGCGCGTGCAGATGCGGGTCGAGATCCGCCGTCTGCAGCGGTCCTTGGCCACGACGTCGATCTACGTCACCCACGACCAGATGGAAGCGATGACGCTCGCCGACCGCCTCGTCGTCCTCAATGCCGGCCGGATCGAGCAGGTCGGCACGCCGATCGAGCTCTACGAGAAACCCGCGACCACCTTCGTCGCAACCTTCATCGGGTCTCCGTCAATGAACCTGATGACACTTGGCAAGCCCGGCGGCTGGAGCGTGGCCGAAGGCCTTCCCTCCACTGTCGCCACCGTCGGCATTCGTCCGGAAGACATCGTGATTGCCGAGGGAGAGGTTTCCTCGCCTTTCAGAGCCGAGGTCGAGGTCATCGCCGTCGAACTGGTCGGAGCAGAAAGCTACGTCCATGGTGCGACGTCGGACGGAAGCCCTCTTGTCTTCCGGGTCCCCGGCCGCTCCCGCATCGCGATCGGCGAGAAACTGCCCGTGACGACAGCGCCCCACCACCTTCATCTTTTCGACAGCGCCGGAAAGCGCATCGAACGTACCGGTTGATCCGGGACGCGCAAAGATGCGCAGGAGTGCGCTCTCGACGGACGCCTGCGCACTCCTGCAACTTCGCGACATTGACCCTATCGGAAAGTGAGCTATTACTCATGCGAGCAAAAAGGTTCGCATCGCAATAATGGTCACCATTCTCGTAACACTGCTGGGTTTCCTGGTCCTTCTGATTGCAGCCGTGTTCTTCGCAGTTCGCGCGCGCGCGCTTGCGTACGACAAGCACTTCCGCGATCAGGTCCGCCTGCAGCGAAGACTGGAGAACCGGGAGGCCAAGCTCAAGATCAGAGCTCGCAAGCACCGCCGCAACCTCGCAAAGAAACGCCTCGCCAGGATGAAGCGGGCGAAGGCGCTGGCCGCGCGGGCGAAGTGATTTTCCGCAACAGCTGCTGCCTGTGAAAATGTGCGGGCTGCAGCACTTCGCACCGAGAAGCTGCGGGCGCAGAAGCATCCGGGCCAAGCCTCGGATATCACCCGCAGGATACAGCTGAGATCAGATAGAAATTTAGGGAAATTTGGTAGCGGAGGGCAGAATTGAACTGCCGACCTCAGGGTTATGAATCCTGCGCTCTCACCAACTGAGCTACCCCGCCACAGGGTTGATCGAGTGTCTCGATCCGTTTGGATGTGCGGCTTATAGAACCCGCGTCACTGAAGTGTCAAGCGCAGGATGGGAGAAAAACGGCGAGATTTGAGCCGCTATTTTCCCGATCCCTCGTTCATTCTCCAGGCCGAATAAAACCGGTCTTTCAAGCGGCTACAGGGGTCGCCAGAAGCGCCTTCAGCGATGCTTCGGCATCGGCCGCCCGTTCGGACCGTTCGACGAAGCCGCCGCCGTGGACGCGCGCATCGGCACCTTCGGCGGAATAGAGAACGCAGGCCTGACCGGGTGCCACGCCCTGCTCGCCGATCGCCAGATCGACATAGACGCCGCGCTCATCCGTATGCAGCGTGGCAGGTGACGGCGGGCGCGTCGAGCGTACCTTGGCAAAGCACGCAAAGCCGTTGCCCGCATCATCCTGCAGCGTCCCGTCGCCAATCCAGTTGACGTCGCGCAGATAGACGCGGTGCGTATCGAGCGCTTCCTTCGGCCCGACGATGACGCGGCGCGAGCGGGCATCGAGATAAACCACGTAGAGCGGCTCGCCTGTCGCAACGCCCAGACCCTTGCGCTGACCGATCGTGTAATGGACGATCCCCTCGTGGCGGCCCAGCACGCGGCCGTCCATGTGGACGATATCGCCCACCAAAGCCGAGTTCGGCTTCACCTTGGCGATGATATCGGCATATTTGCCGGCAGGGACGAAACAGATATCCTGGCTGTCGGCCTTCTTGGCAACCACCAGCCCCATGTCTTCGGCCAGCTCGCGCACCTCCGCCTTGCCCATGCCACCCAACGGAAAGCGCAGGTAGTCGATCTGCTCCTGCGTTGTCGCAAACAGGAACCAGCTCTGGTCGCGGTCCGCATCGATCGGCCTGAACAGCGCACGCCGGCCCGGATTGTCGGCCGTGGGGTTCGGCGCCGAACGGATGTAATGGCCGGTCGCCAGAGCATCGGCCCCGAGCTCGCGCGCGGTCGCCAAAAGATCGGCAAACTTGACCGTCTGGTTGCAGGCAACGCAGGGAACCGGCGTTTCGCCCATCGCATAGGCTTCGGCAAATGGATTGATCACCGTCTCGCGGAAACGCTTCTCATAGTCGAGCACGTAATGCGGAATACCAAGCGTCTCGCAGACCCGGCGCGCGTCGTCGATATCCTGGCCGGCGCAGCAGGAACCCGCCCGGTGCACGGCCGCGCCGTGATCGTAGAGCTGAAGCGTGATCCCGATCACGTCATAGCCTTCGCGTTTCAAAAGGCCGGCCACGACGGAGGAATCCACGCCGCCCGACATGGCGACCACGACGCGCGTATCTTCCGGCTTCTTGTCAAAATCCAGCGTATTCACGGGGTACTCTCTTAAAGTCTCTCAGGCCGCGGCAGCAAGCACGCCGGCAGAGTGGCACCAGATGTGCGGGATCGTCCGCGCAAAGGCTTTCAGAAAGAGGATATAGAAAGGAATGAGCTGGCGCGCAAGAGAAGCCCGTTCACCCCATCTGTGCCCTCAGTGTCAGAGAGCAGCAACATCAGGACTGGAAGTTCGCGTGACGCAGGGCCGTATCCGCGACGGCGCCGTTTGCGTGCCCGTTGCTGTTGCTCGCACCTTCGGCCCTTAGACGAGGCAGCGCTGCCGGATATTCCCGCTGAACGAAGTCGATGATCTTCTCGCGCATCTCGCAACGCATGTCGAACGTCTTCGGCGCGTTGTTGGCGGAGACCAGGATACGGATCTCCATCACGCTTTCCTTGAAATCCGTCACCTGAACATTGACCACGCGCCTGTCCCAGATCTTCGACTCGTTGGCGATTTCCTCGACCCTGCGCCTGATGGCGCTGACGGGAACGGAATAATCGAGATAGATCATCACAGTGCCAATCAGGGCCGAACCTTCGCGGGTCCAGTTCTGGAACGGATTCTCGATGAAATAGGAGAGCGGCAGAATCATGCGCCGCCAGTCCCACAGCTTCACCACCACATAAGTCGACGTGATCTCCTCGACATTGCCCCACTCCCCTTCGACGATCAGCGCATCGTCGATGCGGATCGGCTGCGTGATGGCAAGCTGGATGCCGGCAAAGATGTTTTTAAGCATGGGCTGCAGGGCAAGACCCAGCACGATACCGGCGACACCGGCGGAGGCGAGCACGCTGACGCCGTATTGCTGGACGGCCGGGAAGGTCATCAGCATCGCGGCGACCGTGACGATGACGATCATCGCGCCGGCAATGCGCTCGGCAATCCGCGACTGGGTCACGTGGGTGCGGGCAAGAAGGTTGTCTTCCGCATCCAGCTTGAAGCGGCGCAGATAGACCGTCATCCAAATATGCAAAGCCGTCTTTGCGACCCAGCCGAGCACGAGGATGAAACCCAGCAGCAGCACATGCCGGATGATTTCGGCGGGTCGAGCCGCAAGCGGTGCGATAGATGATGCAAACGATACAGTGAATGTCAGAACCGTCAAACGCATCGGCCGGCGCCCGCGCGACACCAGCGATCGCCAGAACAGGTCCTTGTCTTCCACCAGCCGCTTGAAGATACCGAACGCGAAACGGTGGATCGCCAGACCAATCAGGACCGCGCCCACGAGAAGGCCGACGCTCACCATCCAGTTCGGCAGCCAGTCGGTATATTGACGAAACTCTGTAATCAAAAAATCCATCCAACCGATTTAGGGTGCAGTGCAGCATGAAACACCCCTGCCGCAAAAATTTCACAGTTGCGGTGTCTTCATGGCGGCCGTTGGGAGACGAGGCGAGGAGCGCGGCATGACTGTCGATAACGGAAAATCCGACCTTACCCGGTTCGTGGATGCACAAGACCCGGTCTACGCGCAGGTCATGAGCGAACTGCGAAACGGCCGCAAAGAGTCGCACTGGATGTGGTACATTTTCCCGCAGATCGCCGGTCTTGGTCCCTCAATCATGTCACAACGCTTCGCACTTACCTCTCTGGAAGAAGCCCAGACCTATCTCGACCATCCGGTGCTTGGACCACGTCTCCTCGAATGCACGCACGCCATGCTTCCGCATGAAGGACTTTCGGCGCGCACCATCCTCGGGTTCCCCGACGACATGAAGTTTCGCAGTTCGATGACGCTGTTCGATAAAGCCGCAACAGAAAAGGGCTCGCCTTTCGAGCGAGCCCTTGAGAAGTTCTTCGGCGGCCAGCGCGACGACAAGACGATCGCGCTGCTGGGGATTGGCTGATCAGGCAGCCGACTGGATGGCCGAGACCTTCCAGTCATTGGCCGGCTTGCGCACGAAGGTCCAGATCTCGACCGTTTCCGTGACGGCATTCGGATCCCCTTCGGCGACAGCGCCGGTGTTGCGATCGCTCAGGAAGTCGACGCTCGAGTAGCGCATCGCAACCGTTGCGTATTCCTGGCCGTTTTCGCGCCAGGCTTCCGAAAGGTCGCCCTGCAACAGGGTCACGTCGCGGACTTCGTTCTTCACGCCGTTGGTGGCGTTTTCACCAAGCTCTTCAGCCAGATAGGACATGGCTTCCGGCGTGGTGAGATTGCGAAGCTTCGCGTAGTCTTCCGCGCCATAGGCAGCCTGGACATCCGTCAGCATCTTTTCAAAGAGGCCGAGATCGCGACCGGTGATACCGACTTCATCCGTGTCGGGACCCGCCTGACGCGGAGCAGACGCAGCCTGCGTGGCACCGAAGCCACCCATCGCACCGCCGCCAGAACCGATCTTAGGGATCTGGAAGCCGCCACCGTTGTTCTGCGGTGCCTGGTAGGCATGGTTATTGTTGTCACGGCTGTTACCGCCGAAACCGTTATCGCGCGCGTTGCCCGCAGGACCCGCCGGGTGCTGCTGCTGGCGACGACGGGCGAAGAAGCGGAAGGCCAGCATGGCAAGACCCGCGATCAGCGCGATCTGCAACAGCATGCCGAACATGCCGGCCATACCGCCAAAACCGTTGCCCATCATCATGCCGAACAGGCCACCGAGAGCCAGACCGCCGAGAAGACCACCGGCCATGCCGCCGAACAGGCCACGACGCGGCTGAGCCGCCTGAGCGCCTGCGCCGTTAGCAGGAGACGCTGCGTTCTGCTGCGTGTTGGGCGTCATCGAACGATTGATGCCGGTTGCCGTGCCTGGTGCCGTGTTCGTGGTCGGCGGCGGTGCGAATGTGCGTGTACCGCGGCTGCCGAAGCTGGAACCGCCGCCGGCGCGGCGCGCCTCCGCCATATCGACGGCTGTTAGCGAAACTGCCATTCCGACCGCGAAGATCGCGAAGAGTTTCTGGAAACGCCGAAGCTTGGATAACATTGGTTTCTCCTCTGGCCGCCCGATGCGGTCGTGATCCTAGATATAGAGAGTGGCAGGCGCGAATTTTAGAGCCACCACCATCTTTTCCCGCCGAAGTAGATATCGGACGATGAAACGGGAGCCAAGCGATGCAAATACAACCAGCGGGAGATTTAGCGTATGGACCGATCACATCGGCTTGATCACAACGAAAAAGCCCGGCGCGCTGGCACCGGGCTTTGTCTTGGTCATCCGGGAGGATGGTTTATTCGACGTTGAAGACCAGCTGGCGGGCCTGACGGATCGCCGGGTTGGCGGTCAGGCGGGCGAGCACGTCGTTCGAAACAGGACCATCGACATAAAGCAGCGCGATCGCATCGCCGCCATCCTTCTCGCGGCCGAGATGGAAGTTGGCGATGTTGACGCCGGCATCACCGAGCGTGGTGCCCATGAAGCCGATCATGCCGGGTACGTCGGTATTGGAGATGTAGACCATGTTGGCGCCGACATCGGCGTCCATGTTGATGCCCTTGATCTGGATGAACCGCGGCTTGCCGTCGGAAAAGACGGTGCCGGCGACGGAACGGCTCTGCTTGTCGGTGGTGACCGTCAGCTTGATGTAGCCGTCATAGACACCGGTCTTGTCGCGCTTGACCTCGGACAGGACGATGCCCTTTTCCTTGATCATGATCGGCGCGGAAACCATGTTCACGTCTGCCACCTGGTTACGGATCAAACCAGCCAGAAGCGCGGAGGTGAGCGCCTTGGTGTTCATTCCGGCCGTTGCGCCATCAAACAGGATCTCGATGTCCTTGATCGGATCTTCCGTGACCTGACCAACGAAGGCACCGAGAACATCGGCAAGACGGATGAACGGCTTCAGGATCGGTGCTTCTTCAGCGGTGATCGAGGGCATGTTGATGGCGTTGGAAACGGCACCCTTGACCAGATAGTCCGACATCTGTTCAGCCACCTGCAGCGCCACGTTCTCCTGGGCTTCCGTGGTGGAGGCGCCCAGATGCGGCGTGCACACGACGTTGTCGAGGCCAAACAGCGGGCTTTCCGTCGCAGGCTCGACTTCGAACACGTCGAAACCGGCACCGGCGACATGGCCGGACTTGATGGCTTCTGCAAGCGCTGCCTCATCGACGAGACCGCCGCGGGCGCAGTTGATGATCCGCACGCCCTTCTTGGTCTTGGCAAGGTTTTCCTTGCCGAGAATGCCGCGGGTCTTGTCGGTCATCGGAACATGCAGGGTGATGAAGTCGGCGCGCGCCAGTAGATCGTCCAGCTCGACCTTCTCGACGCCCATGTCCAGCGCGCGTTCAGCCGAGAGGAAGGGGTCGTATGCGATGACATGCATGCCGATGCCGATCGCCTTCTTGCAGACGATGCCGCCGATATTGCCGGCGCCGATGACGCCAAGCGTCTTGCCGGTGATTTCGACACCCATGAACTTCGACTTTTCCCACTTGCCGGCCTGCGTCGAGGCATCGGCCTGCGGCAACTGGCGGGCAACCGCGAACATCAGCGCGATCGCGTGTTCAGCCGTCGTGATCGAGTTGCCGAACGGCGTGTTCATGACGATGATGCCGCGCTTCGAGGCAGCCGGGATGTCGACATTGTCGACGCCGATACCGGCGCGGCCGATGACCTTGAGGTTGGTCGCGGCAGCGATCAGCTTCTCGGTCGCCTTTGTGGCGGAACGGATGGCGAGGCCATCGTAATTGCCGATGATTTCGGCGAGCTTGTCCTTGTCCTTGCCTAGCTTCGGCTGGAAATCGACTTCGACGCCACGATCGCGAAAGATCTGGACAGCGGTTTCGGAGAGTTCGTCGGATACGAGAACGCGAGGTGCCATGGGTTGGGCTCCTGATTAAGGGGTGTAATCTCTAAAAGCGGATGAAACGGTGCCGCGTCCCTCAAAGGGAAAGCGGCGGCACCGGAATTCGATCAGGCGGCGGCCTTGGACAGCGCGGCCTTCTGCGTTTCGAACGCATAGGTGAGCCACGGCATCAGCGCCTTCATGTCCGCCTCTTCGACGGTGGCGCCAGCCCAGATGCGCAAGCCGGACGGTGCGTCGCGGTAAGCGCCGACGTCGAGTGCGACGCCTTCCTTTTCGAGGATCGAGGTCACGCCCTTGGCAAAGGCTGCCTGTGCGTCAGCGTCGAGAGCGGCGACATCGGCATCGGCGATCTTCAGGCAGACCGAGGTGTTGGAGCGCGTCTCATCGACCTGCGCCAGATTGGCGATCCAGTCGTTGGCCGCCACGAAATCGAAGATCACCTTCGCATTGGCGTCGGCACGGGCGATCAGCGCCTTGAGGCCGCCGAGCGACTTTGCCCACTGCAGCGCATCGATATAATCCTCGACGCAGAGCATGGACGGCGTGTTGATCGTCTCACCCTTGAAGATGCCCTCGGAAATCTTGCCGCCCGAGGTCATGCGGAAGATTTTTGGAAGCGGCCACGCCGGGACGTAGCTTTCAAGACGGGCGACAGCGCGCGGCGACAGGATGATCATGCCGTGGCCACCCTCGCCGCCCAGCACCTTCTGCCAGGAGAAGGTGGTGACATCGAGCTTGGCAAAATCGAGGTCCTGCGCAAATGCGGCCGACGTTGCGTCGCAGATGGTGAGGCCCTTGCGGTCATCAGGGATGAAGTCGGCATTCGGAACGCGAACGCCAGACGTCGTGCCGTTCCAGGTGAAGACCACGTCACGGTCGAAATCGATAGTGGAAAGGTCGGGAAGAACACCGTAATCGGCCTCGATCTTGCGGACATCCTTCAGCTTCAGCTGCTTGACCACGTCGGTGACCCAGCCGGCACCAAAACTCTCCCAGGCGACCATGTCGACGCCGCGTTCGCCAAGCAGCGACCACATCGCCATTTCAACGGCGCCGGTGTCGGATGCGGGAACGATGCCGATACGGTAATCGGCCGGAACGTTCAGAACTTCACGGGTGAGATCGATGGCCTGCTTGAGCTTGTCCTTGCCAACCTTGGCGCGGTGCGAACGACCGAGCGGGGCATCGGAGAGAGCGTCGAGCGACCAACCGGGGCGCTTCGAGCAAGGGCCAGAAGAAAAATGGGCGTTATTCGGACGCAGGTCCGGCTTTGCGGCAGTGGCCATATGTATACCCTTCCAGGTAATTGGCTCCTCGTTGGGGAGGAGTGTCCCGCCGCCGTGGATAGTGGAAAGATGAGAAAAGCGCAAGTGGAAATGGGTTTCTGGAGAGTGCGGCTAGCAAGATCGCGCTGATGGAGCCGGAGTAGCACAAGACCGGGATCGGTCTGCTAGCATATGTTTGATATGCCGATCCCCCGACTGATCACCCTTGCAAAGTTCAAAAGACTATTGCGCCAATACTGTCGAAATGGCGTGCAGCCCTGCAACGTCAGTGCGTCTTCAGCAATATGAGCCTGAAGCCCGCAGCCTGTCAGGAAAATTTTTCTCCGCCCAGGCTGTTTGACAGCTTACCTACAGATCCAGGAGCAGACCATGAAACGCTTTCTTGTACTGGCTGCAACAGGCCTCCTCACGGCCTGCTCGACATCACAGGTCGACCTTTCCCCCATCCCCGGGAGCATCACATACAAAGGGCAGCCTCACACGCGGCTGAAAAACGCACCGGTGGGCAGCAGGATACCCCATGAATTTCGCAATCAGTTCGGTGAACGGATCAGCGAAACTTACGTCATCGAACCTGATCGTAGCCTGCGCATAATCGACAGACACAGGATCGACGGTCCGTTCGATGACTGACCGTCGATCAGACTTCCCTGAAAGCCCTGGATTGGTCGCCTAGACAGTTGACGCCGCGATCTGGCTCTAGCGCGCCTCCTCGTGACGCTCTTACTGTACCAGTGAGATGAAAGGGCAGAGGCAACCGGTCATCGTCCGAGACAGGCAAACGACAAAAGGCCGCCCGGAAGGCGACCCTTTTTTCTCGAGGTCGAGATAAAGCTTACTTATAGACCAGCGGAGCCGGTTCCGGCTCGTAGGCGACGGGTGTCGCGCAGCCGCCGAAGACGTAGCGAGCGCCAAGGCGTGCTTCGTGGCTGTAGAAGCCCTTGTCGCGGCCCGGACCACCATTCGAGGCGTAACCGAACATGTCGCCGCCGTCGACATAGCGGAAGCGGTAGCCGACATCGGCCTTGACGTTGCAGGTCACGTCGATGGTCGCGCCAGCCATCAGGGCACCGGTCGCGCGCCACGAGCCCTTGCCGCCGTGTTCAACCGAATCATCGCACAGCGCCGGGTTTCCGGTGGCGCAGGACGTGTTGCGCAGCTTGTCCCATTTCACGTAGGTCGCACCGATACCGGCGCCGACATAGGGCGTGAAATAGGCGTATGTGCCGAGATCGACATAAACGTTAGCGAGAAGGCTATAGGCCCTCATCGATGCACGATCCTTGGAGATGCAGTCCGCCGCCACGCCGCAGCTGCCGCTCGTCGACCCTTCAAAGTCGCTCTTCGTCAGGTAGTCGAAAGTCACGTCCGAGCGAAGGTAGTTGTTGATCTGGTAACCGACACCACCGCCGAACGTGAAGCTGTCGTCGATATCCGTCGACCGGAAATCCGTTTCGCTTGCCGAGCTGCCGCCCTGAAAGAACTTGGCGCCGCGCAGCTTGTTGAAGGAATAACCGACGTCGCCGCGCAGGTACCACCCGGTCGACTCCTGAACGGTCACTTCCGGTGCATCCTGAAAGGCTTCCGGCTGCGGCTGATAGACATCCGCGGAATAGGCAACGGTGGTCGTCAGCAAGAACGCCATCGTGGCTGCTAGGCACTTCTTCATGGCTCATCTCCAAGCTTGTCGCGTCAATGGCAGGCACGACGCCCGGCCACCTCTTTGACAATGAAGAATGAAGAAAAAAGGTTAAATGCTGATTAACTATAACCCCAGCAAGGTTATATTCGTGAAGATTTGCGGTTAACAGCACACTGCTCTTAACGACATGTTCACATTATATAAGTGAATTCTAAAAAATTATCGGCGAATTTTTCGTGAATGACGCCCTCGCCTGCCGCCCACTCGCGTCGGTCAGCCTTCCCGGTCCGCTTTGGCTTTGCGTTTCAGCTCGGCCACGGATCGAAGATGGTCGGCGAGCGCAGTCCTCAGTTTTTCCTGCTCATGCCTTGCGACAAGTTTGACCGCTGCCCTGCGGACAGCTTCGATTTTCACGTGCTGCATCTCTTCCATCCCGTCCTTGCGGGAAAGAGAACGCACCATCTCGAAGTTCGATCCCTAAAAAATCAGGGGTAACTTCTTGGCGAGCCAAGACGTTATCGGCGAACCGATCTGCTGCTTCGGAGTTGTCCGTTCTGCATAGGAAAGGGTCAGGTTTTGACACAACTGAATACCGATACTGGGAAATCATTGGCGGTCCACGCCGACGTGCCGCGACCGATCGCCGAACATGGTGCGGTCGGCAATCTGAGAACCCTGGCGCTGGTTGCGCGCGATGGTGCGATCGATTTTCTCTGCTGGCCGGATCTGGACAGTCCCAGCATCTTCGCCGCACTCCTCGATCCGGAAAAGGGCGGCGCGTTCGAGCTTTCGCCTGACATCGACGATGCCCGTCGTCTGCAGATGTATATCCCCGAGACCAACGTCCTCCTCACCCGCTGGCTCGGACAGCACCAGAGCGCCGAAGTGGTCGATCTGATGCCGGTGCCAAAAACCGAGGACGGGGTGGAGAACCTGATCCGCCGGGTTGAAGTCACCCGCGGCGAGATGACGTTTTCGCTGCGTTGCTGGCCGCGCTTCGACTATGCGCGCAAGGTGCCCGAGGTCACGGTCGACGGCGGCGTTTCAACGTTCCGCTGCGGTGATTTCACCCTTCGCCTCTCGGGCCCGGTGACCTTCGAAAAGGAAGACGGCGGTGTCAGCGCCACGTTTTCATTGAAAGCCGGAGAGACGGCCGACTTTGTTCTGGACGGAAATGACGGCGACGTCTGGGACAAGGACGCTGTCAGCGCTGCAATCGCGGACGCCATAGAATACTGGCAGGGCTGGGCAAAACGCTCGACCTATACCGGTCGCTGGCGCTCCTCCGTCACCCGCTCGGCACTGGCGCTCAAGCTTTTGACCTCGCAAAAGAACGGTTCCATCGCCGCAGCGGGCACATTCGGTTTGCCCGAAGCTCCGGGCGGCCCGCGAAACTGGGATTACCGTGCAACCTGGATCCGGGATGCCTCCTTCACGATCTACGCGCTGATGCGCCTTGGCTATCAGGACGAAGCGAACGCATTTTCCCATTGGCTCGTCGACAGGACGGACCGGTCGCCAGGTGGGGAAATACAGATCATGTACAATCTCGATGGCAGTCGCGTCGACACCGAACAGGAACTCGACCACCTCTCGGGCTATGGTGGCGCCAAACCCATCCGCGTCGGCAACAACGCAGCTGAACAAATCCAGCTGGACATCTACGGCGAGCTTCTCGATTCGGTCTATATCAGCAACAAATACGGCGAGGCGATCTCCCACGACAACTGGAATGCAGTCCGGCGCATCGTCGACCACGTCTGCGACATCTGGCAGGACGCCGATGCCGGCATATGGGAAATCCGCAGCGAGCCGCAGGAACATCTGCATTCCCGGCTTATGTGCTGGGTCGCGGTGGATCGTGCCATCCGGCTGGCTCAGAAGCGGTCGCTAACAGCTCCGTTCGGACGCTGGGTCGAGGCACGCAATGCCATCAGCGACGACATCTGGGCAAACTTCTGGAATGCCGATCTCGGGCACTTCGTTCATGCCAAGGGCGGCAGTGATCTCGACGCGTCCATGCTGATGATGCCGCTCGTGCGCTTCATCAGTGCCACCGACCCGGCCTGGCTGGCGACGCTCGATGCAATCGGCAACGAACTTGCCGATGATGCGCTCGTCATGCGCTACAAGCGCAAGGACGGCCTGGACGGCGATGAAGGCTTCTTCGCCGCCTGTTCATTCTGGTATGTGGAGTGCCTCGCCCGCGCCGGTCGCCTGGCGGAAGCCGAGATCAACATGGAAAAGCTGCTCCTGTTCGGCAATCACCTGCAGCTCTATGCGGAAGAATTCGATCCGCGCGGTGAGTTCCTCGGCAATTTTCCGCAGGCCTTTACCCACCTCGCCCTGATCAGCGCCGCCTTCTACCTCGACGGCGCACTGGACGGCAAGTTCAGACAGTGGCGGCCGTAACCAGCGAACGGCCACGAGGTCGCGCCCCCTCTCCCGTCATAGCCGGGAGAGGCTAGATCCGAACGATCCGTCAGGCCGCTTCCGGTCTGGCGTTGGCAATTACCGTGACGAGATCGCCGACGATGCGCTCCACCTGGGCCCGGTCGTCGCCTTCAGCCATGACACGGATAAGCGGCTCGGTGCCCGACGGGCGGATGACGAGGCGGCCCTTGGTGGCAAGCTCAGCTTCCGCATCCGCGATCGCCTGCCGCACAGCGGCATTTTCCAGCGGCTTTCCACCGGCAAAGCGTACGTTTTTCAACAGCTGCGGCACCGGCTCAAACCGGCGGCAGACTTCGCTCACCGGGCGATCGAGCCGCTTGACGCGGGCAAGAATCTGCAAGGCTGCGACAAGACCGTCACCGGTGGTGCCGAAATCCGACAGCACGATATGACCGGACTGTTCGCCACCCACGTTGAAATCGTGATTGCGCATGTGCTCGACCACATACCGGTCGCCGACCTTGGTGCGCGCAAGCGTCAGGCCCTTCGTCTCCATGAAGCGCTCGAGCCCGAGATTGGACATGACGGTCGCGACAATGCCGCCACCGGTCAGCTTGTCGTCTTCCGCCCAGCTTTCGCCGATAACCGCCATCAGCTGGTCGCCGTCGATGATATCGCCATTCTCGTCGACGATGATGACACGGTCCGCGTCGCCGTCGAGCGCAATGCCGATATCGGAGCGCGTCTCGTGGACCTTGCGCTGCAGCGCCGCCGGGCTGGTTGAGCCGCAATCGAGATTGATGTTGGTGCCGTTCGGCTCGTTGCCGATCGTGACCACTTCGGCGCCGAGTTCCCACAGAGCCAGCGGCGCGACCTTGTAGGCGGCACCATTGGCGCAATCGATCGCGACCCGAAGACCGTGCAGCGTAACGTCACGCGGGAGCGTGCGCTTGGCCTGTTCGATATAACGGTAGATATCGCCCTCGACGCGCTTGGCGCGACCGATATCGGCCGATTTTGCCAGCTGCGAATGGAGGTCGCTGTCGAGCAGATCCTCGATCCGCATTTCCAGCTCATCGGAAAGCTTGTAGCCGTCGGGGCCGAACAGCTTGATGCCGTTATCCTCGAACGGGTTGTGTGAAGCGGAAATCATCACGCCGACATCCGCACGCAGCGAGCGCGTCAGCATGGCGACGGCGGGCGTCGGGATCGGGCCAAGCAAAAACACGTCGAGGCCGGCTGCGGTAAAGCCTGCGACCATGGCATTTTCCAGCATGTAGCCGGAAAGACGGGTATCCTTGCCGATCACCACTCGGTGGCGGTGCGTTCCGTTGCGAAAAATTGTTCCGACGGCAATACCGACGCGCATCGCAAGATCTGGCGTCATCGGATAGACGTTGGAATGCCCGCGGATGCCATCAGTCCCAAAATAGCGGCGTGTCATGTAAGCTCCCTGGTACACGCGCTCTCAAAAGCGCGGTCTTCGCCCGGTTATGTCTGTATGTGCAACATGCCCGAGCGGATCGGCGGCACTGCCGTCCAAGATCGGCTCATGCCACAGTTCATCTGCGTTGGCACCTAAATTACCGTCAAAATCGCTTATATCCCGTTACCGAACCAGCCCTGCTAAGGTCGATAAGCAAAAGCCGCCGCGGATGTTTCCGCAGCGGCTTCAATAGGTTTGATGCAGTAGAGATCAGTGCGGCTGAGGTTCAAGACCGCCTTCGGGCGCATCGCCCTTCGGCTCGTCCTTCTTTGCACCGGCGCTCGGCACAGCCGAACCACGGCTTGGCGTCGAATCGTCGCCAAGGTCACGCGACGGCTTCTGGCCGAGAATCAGCGCTCTGATTTCGTCACCCGAAAGGGTTTCGTACTCGAGAAGGCCCTCAGCGATGGCCACGAACTGATCGTGGTATTCAGTCAGGATGTGGCGCGCTTCCGTATAGGCTTCGTCGATCAGGCGGCGAACTTCGCTGTCGATCTTCTGGGCCGTCGATTCGGAGACGTTCTTCGACTGCGAAACCGAATGGCCGAGGAACACTTCCTGCTGGTTCTCACCATAGGCGACCTGACCGAGGATGTCGGAGAAGCCCCACTGGGTGACCATGGCGCGGGCAAGCTTTGTCGCCTGCTCGATATCCGAGGATGCACCCGACGTGATATTTTCCTTGCCGAACGTCAGTTCTTCAGCAACGCGGCCACCCATCATGATGGTCAGGCGCGATACCATCCACTTGTAGCTCATCGAATAGCGGTCGCCTTCCGGCAACTGCATGACCATGCCGAGCGCACGGCCGCGCGGAATAATGGTCGCCTTGTGCAGCGGATCGGCAACGGCCACCTTGAGGGCGGTGATCGCATGACCGGCTTCGTGATAGGCGGTAAGCTTCTTTTCGGCTTCGGTCATGGCGGACGAGCGACGCTCGGCACCCATCATGATCTTGTCCTTGGCGTCTTCGAATTCCTGCATGGTGACAAGGCGCTTGTTACGGCGCGCTGCCATCAGGGCAGATTCGTTGACAAGGTTCATGAGGTCGGCACCGGAGAAACCGGGCGTACCGCGGGCAAGAACCTTGAGATCCACATTCGGAGCGAGCGGCACGTTGCGTGCATGCACCTTGAGGATGCGTTCGCGACCGACGATGTCAGGGTTCGGCACGACGACCTGACGGTCGAAACGGCCTGGACGCAGAAGAGCGGGATCGAGAACATCAGGGCGGTTGGTCGCGGCGATGAGGATGATGCCCTCGTTTGCCTCGAAGCCATCCATCTCGACCAGAAGCTGGTTCAGCGTCTGCTCCCGTTCGTCGTTACCACCGCCGAGGCCTGCGCCACGATGACGGCCGACGGCGTCGATTTCGTCGATGAAGATAATGCAAGGCGCATTCTTCTTCGCCTGCTCGAACATGTCACGCACACGGGATGCACCGACACCGACGAACATTTCGACGAAGTCCGAACCGGAGATCGTGAAGAACGGCACGTTGGCTTCACCTGCGACCGAACGGGCGAGTAGCGTCTTACCGGTACCCGGAGGGCCGACAAGCAGCACACCGCGCGGGATACGACCGCCGAGCCGCTGGAACTTCTGCGGATCGCGCAGAAATTCGACGATTTCCTCGAGGTCGGCCTTGGCTTCGTCGACGCCGGCAACGTCCTCGAACGTGACGCGGCCATGCGCTTCGGTCAGAAGCTTCGCCTTCGACTTGCCGAAGCCCATCGCACCGCGTGAGCCACCCTGCATCTGACGCATGAAGAACAGCCAGACACCGAGGATCAGCAGCATCGGCAACAGCGTGCCGATATAGCTCAGGAAGCCAGACGATCCGTCTGTCTCGGGGCGAGCCATGATCGAGACGTTCTTCGACTGAAGACGCTCCATCAGGCTGTCATCGATGACCGGGGAGTAGGTCTGGAAGTTGGTGCCGTTCTCGGTATAGGTGCCGAGGACACGATTGCCGGTCACGACGACGTCGCGAACGCGGCCGGAATCCACATCACGCAGGAACTGCGAATACGGAATTTCGCGCGAGGACGTCTGCGACGGCGCCGTCTGGAACATGCTGAACAAAGCGATCAGCAGCAGGGCTATAATGGCCCAGAGGGCAAAATTGCGAAAATTTGGGTTCATCGAACTCCCCAGTATGCCAACGGTCACATCATGGCGACCGCCCTTCTTGGAACCTAACATAGGGTTGAGCTTTGGCATTGCCAAGGCGAACCGGCACGGACGCCTAGCTTTTCCGCTGCGAAAGCTTAACCGGAAGCGGGGGTATATCGTCGCATCCGACCAAATCGGCGAACCGGGCTGCAATCTCGAGCTCGAACTGCGACAGGAAGCGTTCGAACGTCCCCAGGACCGGGTGCATGTCAATCGCGTGCAGCAGGCCAGTTTCGAGTGTTTGCACCTGTGGCATTGCCGCCATGGCCCGCATCGCGACCGACCCGGGCGCATTCGGGAAAAGCGAGCCCGCCAGCGTGCGATCGGGAATTGTCGGCCCGATCACGATTTCGCTATTGGTTGGGTTGTGGACGCGGTATCGGCCATCCCAGACCTTCAACGCCCCCGCCGCGATGCGAACAGGGTTCAGATTGCGGCTTTCCCGGTAAAGATACAGCCCATCCCGACGCAGATCGAAGATGACCCGCCCTGCAGACATTCGGCCGAGGTGCCGGCCATCCAAAAATGCCGCGACCCGTGTCATCGTCTCGGTCGAAGGAACGTGTTCCCGTCCGCCCAGGAGCGCGATGAGATGTCCGAGCAGATGGTCCCGAGCCAGTGGATCGCCGCCCAATGCTTCGACCCGCAGGTAGGAGAGAACCCCATGGCTGATGGTCAGCTGCTCGCGGGCCAGTTCCGCCGCTTGGCGGGACAGACGCGTTCGCGAAGCGCCGGCCGCAGCGATCTCGTCCATCGTCACCGTTTCGATGCCCGTGAGGGCATTTCGAGTTCTGACCCTCTCGTAATGGCTGTCGAGATTGCTCGGGTCGTCGATCCAGCCCTCGCCTCCCGCTGCAAGAAAATCCCGGATCGCTGAGCGACGCACAGACAGAAACGGTCGCAGCAGCCAGCGCCGTCTGTCGAGCAGGACTGCACCTGCCATGCCCGCCAGACCCAGCTTGCCCTTCGTGCCGTTGCGCACTGCGCGCATCGCCACCGTTTCGATCTGGTCGTCCAGCGTATGGCCCGTGAGGATGGCGGTGGCTGCGATCTCATCAGCGATCTCCATCAGCAGCCGGTAGCGAGCTTCTCGTGCAGCAGCCGGAATGCCGGTCGTTGGTTTGTCGCCGTCCCAGCGGCGGATCGTGTGGGGGATGCCCATGCGTGCGCAAAGAGATGCCACCGCGCCGGCCTCCGCGCCTGATTCGGCTCGCAGCGCATGATCGATCGTGGCGGCGGCAAGTTCGATTCCGCCTTCCGGGTCAGTGGCCAGCGCCTCCTGAAGCGCGAGCAGAAGCCCGGTCGAATCACTGCCGCCGGAGATCCCCACAAGCAGTTTCGCCGGCCTTGAAAGACCGGCGACAAATTCACGAACCGCTGACGGCGGGGATGGATCCGGGGTGGTCACCGCCGCAGGATCAGCAGGACAGCCGCTTCTGCTCGGTCGTCACCTTGCCGAGCACGGCACGCTGCGCATTCGGATAGCGCTTGGGAACCTCGCGAAGCGTTGCGCAGGCCGTATCCTTGTTGTCGAGAGCCGCAAGCGACATGCCGAGCTTCAGCAGCATTTCCGGCGCCTTGGCGGACTTGCCATAGGTCTGGTGCGCGTTGAGAAAGGTCTTTGCCGCATCGGCATATTTCGCCTGCGAGAACTGCGCTTCGCCGAGCCAGAAATTGGCGTCTGCGGCCCGTGAGCTCTTCGGGTAGCTGGCGAGGTAGCTGGAGAATTCTTTCTCGGCGAGCGGGTAGTCGCCGGAAAGAACATGGTCATAGGCGATCTTGTAGCTGTCGCCCTCACTGCCAAGCGAGGCCGTCTGCTGCGGATCCTGCGACCCACCGCTGCGCGACGAGCCGGAAGCAACACCGGGAAGACCGGCCGAATTGCGGGCATTGTCGTTGCGGGACGCACCGACAGTATTTCCGCTCGTGTCGAGATTCATCGATCCAAGCGTTGTTGGCGCAGGTGCGGCGCGGTTGCCTGTGGTCGCGGATGGGCTGGATGGCTCACCGATGATGCGAGCCACGTCGTCGGCGCCTTGCGCGGCGGGTGGGGAGGTTTCGCCGGAGGAAGCCGAAGACGAAGGGCGGTTGGACGCCACGGCCGGTTGCCCGCCCGTGTCGCCCAAGTCGCTTCTCTTCTTCTTTTCCAGGTCCTGGAAACGGAATTCGTTATCTTCCTGCGTTTTGCGCAGTTGTTCCTGCATCTGCAGGAGCTGATAACTCATTTCCTCGATACGGCCGTTAAGCTGCCGTACCTCTTCCTGAAGCTGCTGCGTCCGGACGGCATCGCCGCCCTGCGCGAGGATCACAGGCCGTTGTTCGGCCTGCGGCTGTTGCGGAACGCTTTGCTCGCCCTGGAAGAGTTTCGGAAATGAGAAGGCCCCAGCAGGGCCCGCCATCGCCGCCAGCCCCAGCATCGCTGCCAAGACAATTTTCTTCATGTCGTCCGTCCTGCTTCCCGCGCTTCGGCCCTTAAGCCGGAATGGCTTTCGGAAAGAACGAAGCGCAACCTATGTTCTACAACGCGCTGTGCGCATCGGAAACCCGGTGCGCGGCGCTGTAGCTTGCGCCGGATTGGCGCAATACGGATTTTTCTGAACTGCCGTCAAAAAGCAACCAAGTCGACGTTCAAAATCAAGGGAAACGGGGCCAAACTAAGGAAAAACAAAAAAGGTGGCGCGAAGGCCACCTTTTCTCACCAAAATGTCATGTGTGGAACGGGGACTGGCCCCGCCCCTCACCGGCATTACATGCCAGCGCCACCGAGAACGGTAACCGCGCGGCGGTTCTGCGACCAGCAGGAGATGTCGTCGCAAACTGCGACCGGACGTTCCTTGCCGAAGGAAATGGTCTTGATGCGGTTGGCAGGAATGCCGCGCGAAGCAAGATATTCCTTGGTGGACGAAGCGCGACGGGCGCCGAGTGCCAGGTTGTATTCGCGTGTACCGCGTTCGTCGGCATGGCCTTCGACGGTGATCGCGTAGTTCGGGTAACGCTGCAGCCACTGAGCCTGACGATCGAGCGTCTGCTGGGCATCTGCACGGATCGAGGTCGAGTCCGTATCGAAGAAGATCCGGTCGCCGACATTGACCGTGAAGTCCTGGCTCGAACCAGGTGTCGCCGAGCCGCCGGCGCCACCGCCGTTGAGGCCAAGGTCACCCGCGTTGTTCGGAAGGTTCTTCTTGTTCGCGCAGCCTGCGAGAGCGAGGGCCAGCGTCAGAGCGATGACGGCCGGGTTGCGAGCGAGGGTCTGCATACGGCTCATCGCCGGGGTATGAATGCGGCTCATGGCCGTTCTCTCCTTGATCATTTAATTTAAGAGTTGCCGAACTCTAACGGATTTAGGTTAACCATGATCAAACGCTTATGGTTAACGAATTCCTTCCGGTGCCCTATTTTTCACTCGTTCGCTGCCGGTTGGAACGCAAGCGCGGCAGATCTGCCGCGCCTCAAACGTGCCTCCTATTCAAGAAGCGGCGACCAGGCCGGATCGGACCCGAATGCCGGTGTCTTGACCATCTGCTCGTTATAGCCGCTGAGATCGATCGAATACAACTGCGGACCACCGGCACCGGCATTCTGACGGAAGAACATCAGAACGCGACCGTTCGGTGCCCAGGTCGGACCCTCGTTATGGAAGCCCGATGTCAGAATGCGCTCGCCGGAACCGTCCGGACGCATCACGCCGATCGAGAACTTGCCGCCCGACTGCTTGGTGAACGCGATCAGATCGCCACGCGGCGACCAGACCGGCGTCGAATAGGAACCATCGCCGAACGAGACGCGGCTCTGGCCCGAACCGTCTGCACCCATCACATAGATTTGCTGGCGGCCGCCTCGGTCGCTTTCGAACGTGATGCGCGCACCATCGGGCGAATAGGATGGCGCGGTATCGATCGCAGCCGTCGACGTCAGGCGCGTCGTCGTGCGCGAACGCAGGTCCATCGTGTAGATATTGGCGTTGCCTTCCTGCTGAAGGCTCATGATCACCTTCTGACCGTCAGGCGAGAAGCGCGGCGAGAACGTCATGCCGGGGAAATTGCCCACCACTTCGCGCTGTCCGGTTTCCAGCTGCAGCAGGTAGACCCGCGGCTGGTTGCCCTCGAACGACATGTAGGTGACTTCCTGACGGCTTGGCGAAAAGCGCGGCGTCAGCACGAGATCCTTGGTGCCGGTCAGCATGCGGACGTTGAAACCGTCCTGGTCCATGATTGCCAACTGACGCTGACGGGCAGTCTTCGGACCGCTTTCGGATACGAACACGACGCGGGTGTCAAAGTAGCCCTGCTCGCCGGTGATCTGCTTATAGATCGCGTCGGCGATGATGTGCGCCAGACGACGCCAGTTTTCCGGCTGAGTAAAGAACTGCTGGCCGGTCATCTGCTGGCCGGCAAACGTATCCCAGAGACGGAATTCGGCGCGCAGACGACCGTCGCCTTCACGGCTGACACGGCCGACGACCAGCGCCTGGGCGTTGATCGCCTTCCAGTCTTCGAAACGCGGCGCGCGGCCCGGATCGGTGATCTTTTCGATGAACGCCTGCTTGTTGACAGGCGCAAAGAGGCCCGAGCGCTGAAGATCGGCGGCGATAACCTGCGAAATCTGCGGGCCAAGCTCGTTGTTGGACAGGAAATCGGTAATCGCGATCGGCAGCGGCTCAACATTGCCCTTGTTGATGTTGATCTCGACCACCGCGTTTGCGGGGTTGGAGATCGCGGCGGCACCGGCGGACGCCATCATGAGCCCGAGGAAGGAACGTCTGATCATGGTTTGGCCTTTCAAAGCATATCAAGATCGCTGGGGCTGAAGTTCACGATGACTTCGCTCCACGCATCGTATTTGTCTGCCGGCAGGTTCTTGAACGGCGACGAACGCAAGACAGCGCGGCGCGCGCTGGATTCAAGCGTCCGGCGGGCCGTATCTGAACCGCCGCTTGAGGAAACTTCGGGTTCGCCGACGATCATGCCCGACTGGTCGAGCCGCATATGGACGCGGATGACCACGCCTTCTGCACCTTCGATGCCGGCGATATAGGACCAGTTCTTGCCGATCTGGCCGCGCAGTGCGTCCATTTCGCTGACGCTGAGCTTCGAACCGGTCGACGGCTTCGTGCTGCCCGTGGAAGCAGACGAAGTGGAACGCTTCGCACCGCCGCCCGACGCATCCTGCTTGTTGAGAAGCGCTGCGATCTGGTCGGCATTGAAGTCGCTGGCCTTGGAAGACGAGGACTTGGCCGTCTCCTGCTTCTTGCCTTCCTTCTTGTCGGTCGGCTTTGAAGCTTCCGTCGCCTTGGTATCCGCCTTGGCGGTTTCTGTCGGCTTCGGTGGGTCAGGCTTCTTCTCGACCGGCTTTTCGACGGGCTTTGCCTGCTCCTTCGGCGGTTCCTGCTTCGGCTTGGCGGCCGGCAGCGGAACGCTGTTGGGAAGCGGCGCTTCCTCGGTCTTGGCTTCGGTCGGAGTTGGGGTCGGTGGCGGTGTCTCGGCCTTGGGCGGCGTCGGCTCGGGCTTTGGCGGGGTCGGCTCCGGCTTCGGCTGCGGCAGCGCTGCCACTTCCTGAGGCTTCGGCGCCGTCTCTTCCTTGACGATATCCTTGACCTGGTTGTCCTCGTCCGTCGGGGTCGGCGTCGGGCGCTCCACCGGCTTTGGCGCGGCGGCGGCTTCGGTCTTCAGGGGCTTCTTGGCCGGTGTCGGCGGGGACTTCAGGTCGATGTCGCTCTCGCCGGCATTCTCGGCGTTTTCGACGACCTTCTGGTTCTTGGTTTCCTTCACCGAAGGCTTTTCGGTGAGAGGCGCCTTCTTGTCGCCCTGCTGCATCTGGGTGATCGATTCCACCGGGACGATGTCGACCGGCAGCGCCTCGACGTCGGCGACGTTGAGCTGCATCGGTGAACTCAGCGAGACAAGCGCCCAGCCGAGAAGCACCGAATGGAGAACCAGCGATGTGCCGATACTACCCTTCATGGCGTGGGATCACTGCTCCTGTTCCTGAAGGGTAACGAGGCCGAGGTTCTTGTAGCCGGCAGACGAAATGCGGGCCATGACCTTCATCACCACGCCATAGGCAGCGGCAGTGTCGCCACGCACATAGATGCGCTCGTTATAGCCGGTCGTGGCGATCGCCTGCAGCTTCGGCAGGATCTCGTCGATCGTGATCGGGGTTTCCTGCAGGAAGATCTGCCCTTCCGGATTGACCGAAACGGTGATCGGCTGCGTATCGGAATTCATCGCCTTGGCCTGGGTTTCAGGCAGGTCGATCGGCACGCCGACAGTCATCATCGGTGCGGCGACCATGAAGATGATGAGAAGCACGAGCATGACGTCGACAAGCGGCGTGACGTTGATTTCGCTGATCGCGCCGCTACGGCTGCGCCCACCGCGACGTCCGCGACGACCGCCTCCCGACTTTGCTCCTCCGGCCGACATGCCCATGGTGCTTACTCCTGGCGTTGTGCCTGATTACTGAGCGGCCTGGCGTGGCTGCAGCTTCTCGTCGATCTGGCGCGAAAGGATGGCCGAGAACTCGTCGGCAAAACCTTCCATCCGCGATGAAAGCTTGCCAGCTTCGCCCATGAAACGGTTGTAGGCGATAACCGCCGGGATAGCGGCGACAAGGCCGATGGCGGTTGCCAAGAGCGCTTCGGCGATACCCGGTGCAACGACCGCAAGGTTGGTGGACTTCGATCCGGCGATCGCCTGGAAGGAGGTCATGATACCGATGACGGTACCGAACAGACCGATGAACGGACCGGCCGAACCGATGGTTGCGAGCGACCCAAGACGTGCCTCGTAGGCCTCGCCTTCACGCGACATCGTCACGTCCATGGCGCGGTCGATACGCATCTGGAGACCGATCGGCGAACGGGCGCCGCGTTCAAAGCTCTTTTTCCACTCGCGCATGGCAGCGACGAAGATGGCGGCAAGGCCTGTATTCTGGCGCTCGCCAAGGGTGCGGTAGAGTTCTTCGAGCGACTGACCCGACCAGAACACCTGTTCGAACTGATCGAACTGACGCCGCGCCTTTGAAAAGGCCATATATTTGTCGATGACGATCGCCCAGGTCCAGACCGAGGCACCCATCAGCCCGATCATCACCATCTTGACGATCAGTCCGGCCTGCATGAACAGCGCCCAAAGGCTCACGTCATGCGTCGCAGCTTCCAGAGCTACCTGTTCCATCTGTCTTCAATCCCCGAATCCAAACGCCCGGCATTTCACAACCGGGCGGGTTCCAAAGCGCGCTCTCGCGAGAATGTTTCTGTCCGCCGAGATCGCCGCCTAACGCCCAAGATGTCCTGAGTTTTCAGCTTGGCTTCTCGCCTTCAAATTTGGTCAAAGGAAGGCGTGCGTTGCACAAATTCCTCACGGGTTAGTAAGACTACATTATCGTTAATAATGTGTTACGGCCGCAAGCTTGATCAGCGCTTTGGCTCTATTGTCTGAAGCTCAGATCGGCACTGTTAGAAACTTCTCCACGATCGCCTCCGGCAGTCGTCGTGGACGGCCGTGTCTGTTGATGACGGCGATGACCACCTTCGCCGCAATCAGCAGCGTTTCGCCGCGGCGGATTTCCTGGGTCAGCACCATCTTGGCGCCACCGGCCTTTTCGGTGATCGTCCGGATCGTCAGGATATCGTCCATCCGGGCCGGTTGCTTGAAGTCGATCTCCATGCGGTGCACGACGAAGACCAGCCCCTCCTCATCCGCCGACAGAAGCACGCTCTGTTCGCAGCCGAGGCAACGCAGATAATCGGTTCGGCCGCGCTCGAGAAAGTGCAGGTAGCGGGCGTGATAGACAAGGCCGGAGAAGTCCGTGTCCTCGTAATAGACCCGCTGGACGAGGCTGTGACCGCCCTCGATCAGTTCTCCGGATAACAAAAAATTCTGCTCTGTCATAAGCTTGCCTTGAAATTCCATCTTCATCCCCTGGATAAAGGCGGAATACCGATCCACTTTCGGTGTCCTGTCATACTTCCCGCCCGCATAAAATAGGGCACCCGCGAACGGAGAGAACATTCATGAAGATTGCAGTCCTCGGCGGCGATGGTTTCGTCGGCTGGCCGACATCGCTTCACCTGTCCGATGCCGGCCACGAGGTGCATATTCTCGATAACCTGTCGCGCCGCTGGATCGATACGGAACTCGGTGTTCAGTCGCTGACGCCGATGGACAGCATTCAGGAACGGACCCGCATCTGGCACGCCGAGACCGGCCGCCGCATCCACTTTCACCTGATCGACCTTGCCAAGGATTACGAGCTTCTGAAGGGTTGGCTGGCGGCGAACCGGCCAGACGCCATCATCCATTTCGCCGAACAACGGGCAGCGCCCTATTCGATGAAGAGCGACCGCCACAAGAACTACACTGTCAACAACAACGTCAACGCCACGCACAATCTGTTGAACGCCATGGTCGAGCTCGACCTCGACGCGCATCTCATCCACCTGGGCACAATGGGTGTCTATGGCTACTCGACCGTCGGCGCGGCGATCCCGGAAGGGTATCTCCCGGTCGGTATCGAGACGATGGATGGCCGCACCGTCAGCCAGGAGATCCTTTACCCGAGCAATCCCGGCTCGATCTACCACATGACGAAATGCCTCGATCAGCAGCTGTTTGCCTTCTATGCCAAGAACGACGGCCTGCGGATCACCGACCTCCACCAGGGCATCGTCTGGGGAACCCACACGGAGCAGACCCGCCGCCACGAGCAGCTGATCAACAGGTTCGACTACGACGGCGACTACGGCACTGTTCTCAACCGCTTCCTGATCCAGTCGGCGATCGGGTATCCCTTGACGGTACACGGAACCGGCGGCCAGACGCGCGCCTTCATCCATATTCAGGATTCGGTGCGCTGCATCGAGATCGCGCTCAACACACCGCCTGCCCGCAACAACCGGGTCGAGATCTTTAACCAGATGACGGAAACCCACCGGGTGCGCGATCTGGCCGAAATGATCTCCAAGATGAGTGGCGCGCAGATTGCCTGGCTGCCCAACCCGCGCAAGGAAGCCCCCGAAAACGATCTCGTCGTGAAGAACGACAAGTTCCTGAGCCTTGGCCTGCAGCCAACCACGCTCGGCGAAGGCCTGCTCGCCGAGATCGTTGATGTCGCGAAGAAATACGCCTACCGCGTCGATCGCAGCCGTGTCCCCGCCGTTTCCGCCTGGACGCGCGATATCGCCGCCAAAGTGGAGCACGATCCGGAAGGCATGCGGCTGAAATCCGTCTCGTGATGGCGCAATGAAAAACGCCTTCGTCACCCTCGTCACCAATGCCGATTACGCGATGGGCGCCACGGCACTGGCCCGGTCGATCAAACTGACCGGGACCACGGCCGAGATCGTCGTGCTGCATACGGCTGCGGTCTCAGCTTCCGACCTTGGCCCGCTCGAGGCCCTGGGCTGCAGGCTGGTGGAAGTCGCGCACCTCCCCCTGTCCGACGCGTTCAACGACCGTCACGCCCGAAAGAACCTGCATGGGGCGGCGCCCTTTACCAAAGGCAACAAGCCGGAGTTCCACACGCCGCTCGACAACTTCTGCAAGCTGCGCCTGTGGCAACTGACCGAGTACGACACAACAGTTTTCATCGATGCCGACGCGCTGATGCTGAAGAACATCGACAAGCTGTTTGCCTATCCGGAGTTTTCCGCGGCACCGAACGTCTACGAGAGCATGGCCGACTTCCACCGGATGAACTCCGGCGTGTTCGTGGCCAAGCCATCGCTGCAGACCTTCGACGGTATGATGGCGGCGCTGGACGTTCCCGACGCCTTCTGGCGGCGCACCGACCAGACGTTTCTGGAACACTTCTTTCCGGACTGGCACGGCCTGCCGGTGACCATGAACATGCTGCAATATGTGTGGTTCGCAATGCCCGATCTCTGGAACTGGGAAAGCATCGGCATCCTCCACTACCAGTATGAAAAGCCCTGGGAGAAGGATCACCCGAAGGCGCAGCAGTTGAAACCTCTGATCGATCTCTGGTGGAACTTTTACGAAGGGCGCTCGCCCGACATCACCGCGCTGCCCAATCCGGCGCCGTTACCATGAAAGTCCTCGTCTCCGGCGGGACCGGACTCGTTGGCCGCTATATCGTCGAAGCGTTGCTGGACGCCAGCTACACGGTCACCGTCGGCGGCCGGACACGGCCGCAACCCGACCTGTTCTCGAAACCAGTCGAATTCGTCCCCCTCTCGCTCGATCCCGATCTCGACCAGAGTGATGTCTTCACCGGTGCCGATTTCTTCGTCCACGCCGCCTTCGACCACGTCGCGGGAAAATACCGGGGCGGCGAAGGCGACGATCCCACGCGGTTTGCCCGCATGAACCTCAATGGCACGATGAAACTGTTCGAGACTGCCAAACGAGCCGGTCTCCGCCGCGCCGTCCTCATCTCCAGCCGCGCTGTCTATGACGGCCTGCCTGACGGGTTGCCGCTGATCGAAGACACGGATCTGTCACCGACAAGTCTCTACGGCGAAATCAAGCATAAAGGCGAATTGGCAGTCGCCGGGCTTTGCGACGCGCACTTTTCGACCGCAAGCCTGCGGTTGACTGGTGTCTACGGACATCTGAGACCCAACAAATGGGATCAGATGTTTGAAACCTACCGTTCCGGCGGCGTCATTGAACCGCGTGCGGGAACGGAAGTAAACGGCAGCGATGTCGGCTCCGCCGTTCGTCTGATGCTGGAAGCCGAAGCCTCCAGGATCGCCGGCGAAAGTTTCAACGTGTCAGACATACTCACCGATCGAAGCGAAATCCTCAGTCACGTCGACAATGGCCGCCGCTTGCCCGAGAAGGCTGATCTGTCGCAAGTGCGCGTCATGCCGACGGCAAAGATCGAGGCGCTTGGCTGGAGGGGCGGTGGCAAACCGCTGCTTGCGCAAACAATTCGCCGCCTCGCCTCCTCCTGATCTCATCCACGCTACGACCTAGTGGGACGAGGCGCGTTGCGTCTTGGCCTCTTGCTTCGTCTTGTCGATCTGCTTCATGTGCTCTTCAGCCCACTTCTGGCCGGCGTCGCCGCCCCACAGAAGCCAGGCAATGTAACCAGCAGATGGGTTGCCGTCGTCGCCGAAATTGTCGGAGCGCTTGTCGACATTGTGACGCTTGAAGTAGCTCACCATCCGCTTCACCGTCTGTTCCGACAGATGCTTGCGATGCTGAAGATCGCGAGCGCGTGCTATCCCGACCGTCGTGCCGCCGCGGCGGTATTCGGCGCGCAGCTTCAAGCCCTTCTCGGCCGCAGCCGCAACGTCGGCCGGCGGCTTGTGGTCAAGCTGCGATGGTTTGGACGGGCTGCGCGCGCGAGTCTTAGACTGCTCGTGCTGATGGTCGTGCGAAGATCTTTCAGCCATCGGTCTTCTTCAGCTCCGATTGGCTTTTCAAAACCTTGTCGCCGTCTTCCTGCTTGACGAGGAAGGCGGGCTTGTCGGCATCCGCCTTGCGCTTGATCGTCTTGCCCTTGATCTTGCGCTCGACATCCTTGGTGAACTTCTCGGCGACCTTACCTTCGGCCTTCGACTTTCCCCATTTCCATTCGACTTCGTTTCCGACGCTGATCTTCTGCATGGATCATCTCCTTCTACTCCTGAAAAAACTCAAGCGAGCAAAGGATGTTCCAACATCAGTCTTTCAGATCGAGATCGCCATCGCGCCAGACCACGTGTTTCGGGCTCGCTGGCAGATCTTCGATTTCCTCCGCGATAAAATACGGCGGGATATCCAGCGCCTTCAACGAGACCCTCGTCGCCTTCACCCACTTGAACTCGAGTTCGTGCGTGTCGACGATCCGATGGACGATATCGGTCGGATGAAACGGGAAACTCTCCGGCAGCTCCATCAGATAGTAGAAGCCGAGTTCGTGCCAGTCGCGCTCTTCATAGCGGAAGAAGTTCTCGACCGCCCACAGCAGCCGTCCGACTTTCACCTCCGCCCCGAGTTCCTCGACCATCTCGCGTTTCAGGGTTTCCTCGGAGGTTTCGCCCACTTCCGCGCGTCCGCCGGGAAAGGTCCAGAACGTCTCATGCACGGCGCGGTGCACCAGCACATGGCCATCGCGGAAACCAAGCCCCGCGATGCGCATCTGAAAAATGCGCTTCGGCTTGAACTTCATCCGGATGCGCAAATCCTGGGGTTCGTCGCTTTTACTCATCGTCGAAACTGATCCTGAACTGGGCCGCTTCCATATCCTTGGGCGGCTGCAGGCCGAGATGCTTCCAGGCGACTGCCGTCAGCACCCTGCCCCGCGGCGTGCGCTGGATAAAGCCCTGCTGGATCATGTAGGGCTCGATAATGTCCTCGATCGCGTCGCGCGGCTCCGAAAGTCCCGCCGCGATCGTCTCGATACCCACGGGCCCGCCGCCGAAGTTGACGGCGATCATGTTGAGATAGCGCTTGTCGAGCTGGTCGAAACCGGCGTGGTCGACATTGAGGCGGATCAGCGCCTCGTCGGCGATCTCCTTGGTCACGGCTTCCGCACGCGCCACTTCGGCGAAATCACGCACACGGCGCAACAGCCGTCCGGCGATACGCGGCGTGCCACGGGCGCGCCGTGCGATCTCGCGCGCGCCGCCATCGGTCATCGGCAGGTTCATCAGGCGCGCACCACGCCGGACGATGCCTTCCAGTTCCTCGACCGTGTAGAACGACAAGCGCACGGGAATCCCGAACCGGTCGCGCAGCGGCGTCGTCAACAGCCCGATACGGGTGGTCGCCGCAACCAGCGTGAATTTCGACAGGTCGATCTTGACCGACCGTGCCGACGGCCCTTCGCCGATGATCAGATCGAGCTGGAAATCCTCCATCGCCGGATAGAGGATTTCCTCGACCGCCGGGTTGAGACGGTGGATTTCATCGATGAACAGCACGTCGCGGTCTTCGAGATTGGTGAGAAGCGCCGCCAGATCGCCGGCCTTGGCAATCACGGGACCGGAGGTCGAGCGGAAATTCACGCCCAGTTCCTTGGCCATGATCTGCGCAAGCGTGGTCTTGCCGAGACCCGGCGGGCCGACGAACAGCACGTGATCCAGGGCCTCGCCCCGGTTCTTGGCGGCCTCGATGAAGATCTTGAGGTTGGCGCGAGCCTCTGCCTGCCCGGTAAACTCGTCGAGCGACTGCGGGCGCAGCGCCGTATCGAAATCTTCGCCCCGTTTTTCCGGCGAGATGAGGCGGTTTTCGTCGGTCATGCAAGAAATTCCATCTCGGGCGCGCATGCGGCCTTTGTGTCTGATGTCATGGAGCAGTGGCACCGGCCATGTGGAGCAGCAACTCTCGGCACGTCGCGACCCTTGATCGCTATCCTGATCTGACCTTCAAGAGCCATAGTCGTGAACGCACCCAATCTGTTACTTCCCGTAATCGTCTGGCCCTATCGATATCCCAGTGCTTACCCCGGATATCACGACCTCGCCAGTTCCTTCAGACCCAGCCGGATCAGCTTGGCGCTGTCGGCATCCTCACCGGCTGCCTTCAAAGCTGCGGCGACTGCATTGGCCGCCTGATCGCGAGAATAGCCAAGATTGGTGAGCGCCGAGACCGCATCGCTGACGGGCGCAGACGCCACGCCCTCGCCCAGTTCCTGCTTGAAGCCGATATTGGCGGATGCCTCGCCGGCAAAGGCGGGCGCCTTGTTCTTGAGTTCGGTGACAATGCGGACGGCGACCTTGGGGCCGACGCCGGGTGCCCGCGAAACTGCGGTCTTGTCCTGCAGCGCAATCGCATTGGCCAGTTCGCCCGGTGTCAGCGTTGAGAGCAAGGCCAGCGCCACCTTGGCGCCGACGCCCTGCACGCTCTGCAGGAGGTTGAACCACTCGCGCTCCAGTGCCGACAGGAAGCCGAACAGTTTCAGCTGGTCCTCGCGCACATAGGTCTCGATAAACAGCACTGCCGCTTCGCCCACATTGAGGCGGGCCAGCGTGCGGGCCGAACAGAAGGCTTCGTAGCAGACGCCGTGCACGTCAACGAGCGCGTAGTCCTCGCCGATCTCGTCGATAGTGCCTTTGAGCTTGCCGATCATGTTTTAGGTCCGCCGCTGAGGATGAAGGAGAATGGGTTCCGGAAATCATGATGCCGAGCATCGGGAAACAGGCACGATAGCGCGCTGCATCGCGCGTCAGAAGCCGATGCGAGCGTACGGCCTCTGCCGAAATACCTACTGAGGGCGGCAGAACAAGTCAAGAACAGAGGAGGCTGATGCGTCAGCCGGCCAAAGCTTGGCGCATGCGGTTTGCAACGCGGTTATGGGCGTGGCAGATGGCGATCGCCAGCGCGTCGGCGGCATCGTTACCCTTGAACTCCGCCTTCGGCATCAGGATCTTCACCATCATGTGGATCTGCTGCTTCTCGCCATGGCCAACGCCGATGACCGCTTTCTTGACCGCGTTTGGCGCATATTCGGAAACAGGCAACCCGGCACGCGCCGGCACCAGCATCACGACGCCACGCGCCTGACCAAGCTTCAACGTCGCCACCGCATCCTTGTTGACGAACGTCTGCTCGACCGCCGCCTCGTCTGGCGTGTAGGTATGCACAACTTCGGCCAGACCATCGTGCAGCTGGCAGAGGCGCGAGGCAAGGTCGATATCACCGTCGGACACGACCGTCCCCGATGCCACAAAGCGCAACGAGTTTCCCAGTGTCTCGATAACACCCCACCCTGTGCGGCGAAGCCCCGGATCGATGCCGATGATGCGAATCGGTTTTGTCATGGCAACTGTTGTGTCACGCCGGGAATCCTGCGCCAAGGCCGAAACGCGGAGTGACTCTGCAGGCCAACATGCGGACCGAAGCCGTCGGAAGCGTTCATATTTTGTTAACCATAACCGCATCGTTTTGGGCAGAAGTGGTGATCCAACCGCAACAACCTTTTCCTAATGGCGTTGGTTCGTCACAAAGGGTTTCTTAAGAATCACGAGGAGGCGCCCGAATGATACGGGACTATGATCGGAATGAGACCGAGCTGCGCGATCTTCGCAGAACCGCCGACATCCTGGACGGCGGTCTGCGCCGCTTTGCAAGCGGTGATATCCGCACCACACTTGATGAACCCATGCCCCTTCGTTTCGAGGGCATGCGCCGCGATTTCAATCGTGGCCTCGCAACAATCGACCGGACCATCGGCACCGTCGTTTCGAGTGTCGAGACGATGCGGGCCGACACCGAAGCCATGGCCGCCATCCTGCGCAGCCAGGCTCAGGCCCGCCAGGATCAGGCAGACAGAATTACCCGCGCGAAGTCAAAGACCAGCGCGCATGAGAGAAGCGCCAAGCAGCGTCAGGCAATCACCCGTCATGTCGGCACGATCGCCCACAACACCAAGCTTGACATGCGCCGACCGCGCGAAGCGGTCGCTGCCGCGTTGAAGCTCATTGAGACGATGGAACTGTCGGCCGGTACGCCCAGTGATACAGGCATGAGCGCAATCCGCGCCAAGACCGAAGAGATCGAGCGCGAACTGCGTGCGATCGGCCTTTACGTCGATGCATTGGCCCAGAATGTCGAGGAACTGACCGAATCCGCCGATGCTCAGGCGGCCGAGGCCGAGGCTATCCGTGGCGAGCTCGACGAAATGGCCAAGGCAAAGGATGCCCGGGCCCCCGAAATCCTGACCACGCCGCTTGTTCTCGACAGTCTGAACCGCAGCATCGGCGAGATTGATCGCGCTGCCGCACGCTACTCCGACGTGACCATTTTGCCGGCGCCACCAGTCTTTCCGCCTGAAGGATCGCCCCCGTCGTCGGGAGGTCGCAAGCCCTTCCTGCGCCTGATCAAGACCTGAGGCAGCGACCTCACTGTCGGACCTCCACCGACCCCGCCGAGCGACTTTCGTCGCCGGCGGGGTCGTATTTGCAAGACCGGCTGCCTAGATAGGGAGAACACGTTTTCCTATCCATTTCAGGATATGCCGATGATCCCGTTTTCCATTCTCGACCTTTCGCTGATCGGCGAAGGGTATTCCGTCAGCCAGGCTCTCGACCAGTCCCGCAGGCTGGCGATCAAAGCCGAACAGCATGGCTATAACCGCCTCTGGCTTGCCGAACACCATGGCATGCCGGGCATTGCCAGCGCGGCCACCGCGCTCGTCATCGCCCATGTCGGCGCCGCGACCAAGACCATCCGGGTTGGCTCCGGCGGCATCATGCTGCCGAACCATTCTCCTCTTGTGATCGCCGAACAGTTCGGCACGCTGGAAGCGCTGCTCCCCGGCCGCGTCGATCTCGGCCTCGGCCGTGCGCCCGGAACCGACATGCGAACGGCAAATGCGCTGAGACGCAATCTCGATGCCGGCGCGGAGAACTTCCCGCAGGATATCGTTGAGCTCAAGCATCTGCTCGGAACGCCCGTCCCGAACCAGGCAATCCTTGCCGTGCCGGGAACCGAGGCGAATGTGCCGATCTGGCTGCTCGGCTCCTCGACCTACAGCGCCCATGTGGCGGCAGTTTTGGGTCTCCCCTACGCGTTTGCCTCGCATTTTGCGCCAGATATGCTGCTCGACGCGATCGCCATCTACCGCGATCGCTTCCAGCCCTCGGCGGATCTCGACAAACCGTATGTGATGGCCGGTGTCATGGGTGTGGCAGCAGATACGGATGAGGAAGCAAACAGGCTCTTCACCTCGTCGCAGCAGCAGTTTGTCAACCTGCGCAAGAACGTGCGCGGCCTTTTCCCGAAACCGCTCGATACGATGGACGGCTTCTGGACGCCGATGGAGAAGATGAATGTGGAGCACACGCTGCGCTACGCAGCGGTCGGCTCGCCGCGAACCATCGAACGCAAGCTTGGTGAGTTCCTGGCCGAAACCCAGGCCGACGAGCTCATCATCTCGATGCCGATCCACGATATCGACAAGCGTCTCCGCTCGGTGGAATTGTTTTCGCAGCTGTCGCTGATGGATAGCCAGCTGCAGCGAGCCGCGTAAACGAATACGGGCCGGTCTCAACGACCGGCCCGCTTCATTTCAGGACTAGAGAGGCGATCAGGCCGACAACTTGGCCATGACCTCATCAGAGACTTCGAAGTTCGAATAGACGTTCTGCACGTCGTCGTCGTCTTCGAGATTGCCGATCAGCTTCATCAGCGACAGCGCGCGTTCCTCGTCGACTTCGATCGAGTTCTGCGGCTTCCAGATCGACTTGACGGTCTCGGCACCGCCGAGCGTGGCGTCGAGCGCCTTGGAGACTTCACCGAGCGCCTCAAACCCGCAGATGATCGTGTGGCCTTCCTCGTCGGAAATCACATCGTCGGCACCCGCTTCGATCGCAGCTTCCATGACCGTATCCGCATCGCCGACCGACGCCTTGTAGGTGATCTCGCCGACATGGTCGAAGGAGAAGGACACCGAACCGGTTTCGCCAAGAGCGCCGCCGGCCTTGGTAAAGATCGAGCGGACGTTGGAGGCGGTACGATTGCGGTTATCGGTCAGCGCTTCGACGATCACGGCTGTGCCGCCGGGACCATAGCCCTCGTAACGCACCGCGTCATAGTTCTCAGCATCGGCGCCCGACGCCTTCTTGATGGCGCGGTCGATATTGTCCTTCGGCATCGACTGCGCTTTGGCGTTTTGAACGGCAAGGCGCAGCGCCGCGTTCATATCCGGGTCGGGTAGACCGGATTTTGCCGCAACGGTGATTTCGCGTGCAAGCTTGGAGAACATCTTGGAACGGATACCGTCCTGCTTGCCCTTGCGGTGCATGATGTTCTTGAACTGTGAATGGCCAGCCATGGCACCCCTGTCTGCATCATTATCTGGAATTGTGCCGCCTTATAGTTTCGAAGCGGAGGCCGTTCAAGAGCCTTTCGGATGAGGAACAAACCCCGCCCCGCCTCCGTTCTTCAACCGCACGACAAAGAAGGAGAATTATAGATGGCGAGCCTTACCGAAGCACGCGAAGCCCCCGAACGTCAGATGTGGGACGAAATCAACGGAATCCATGCGGGCATGCTCGGCATCGAAGGTGCGCACATGCACTTCCAGCCGATGGCGCCGAATGTCGATTCCGAGACCAACACGATCTGGTTCTATACCAGGACCGATACGGATCTGGTGAAGGCGCTCGGCACAGCCTCCCGCGCCCACTTCAACGTGGTCGGCAAGGATCACGATTACCACGCCTGCCTCTCGGGCACCCTGGAAGTCCGCAAGGACGAGGCGAAGATCGATGAATACTGGAGCGCCGTGACGGCTGCCTGGTACGAACACGGTAAGTCCGATCCGCATCTGACCATGCTGGCCTTCCGCGTCGACGACGCCGAAATCTGGGCGTCGACCGACAGCACGCTCAAGTTCGGCTGGGAAATCGCCAAGGCGAACCTGAATGACGAGAAGATGCCGGAAGTCGGCGTCAACAAGCGCCTGACCTTCACGCGTCACGCCTGATCAAACGAAAGACAGGGGCTTAAGCAGCCCCTGTCACAGCCCTCGCGGCACCATGATCGTCGGCTTCTTCGGCAGGCTGCGCATCGACACGGTGATCGTCTCGCTTGGCGCGTAGGCGATCTCGAACTTGCCGTCGAACATCGACAGGAACCGCTCGAGCGGCGGTCCGAAACGGTGCATCGGCAGGATCAGCGACGACCGCAGCCGTTGAACGACGCGGCTCATGCTGTCCGCCCCCATCGTCAAACCACCATCGACCGGCACCATCAGAATATCGAGCCGACCGATCTGCGTGTACTGCTGTTCGTTGAGTTCGAAATGCAGGTGGCCGAGATGCCCGATGCAGAGACCGGCGACTTCGAAGATGAAGATCGAGTTGCCGTCCGGCTCGATCCCGCCGCCCCAGTTGCGGATATCCGAGACGACATTGCGGATATAGACATCCCCGACCATTTCCCGATGCTCGGCCTTTTCACCCGGCACATCGCTCCATCCGCGCATCACGTGGGCGATCGCAGGATCCGGCATCATCGTGTAGTGGGTGGAATGCGCCTTGTTCATCGTCACCACGTCAGGCATCCGCGACGGCTGGTGAACGCCGCTGTAATCGGTGGCGATGCCGATACCGTCGGGGCTCTCGATAAAATAGGTCGAGTGGCCGACGAAGGTTATCTTCACCTCTTCCCGCGCCGACAGGTTTACCGGTTTGATGACTGGCGCAAGCGTGGGACCCGAGGGATTGAAGCTGGCATAGCGGACATGGGGGAAATTCTCGCCCGGCAGGTTCTGCGCAATCGCCTGGCATTGGCTGACCGGCAACCCGCCCTCCTGCGCCAGCGCCGATATGGCGGATAGAATGAGAGCCGAAAAACCGAATGCCAGCGTTCGCAGCTTCATGCCACACCCCGAACCGCGTTGCGAAAAATCGAGCCGATGCGTTCATGCCATTCCGGGGCTCAGGATGCGGCAAGCATGGCGAAGCGTCCAGCGACGAAGCGCCGTGGTCGTCTCACAATCATGTCATTGAGTGGTTAGCGCCTCAACGCGTCCGGCAGACGAAGGGCAGGAATGAGCTCGCTGTCCCGAAGTTCATCGCGGCCATGGTGAGGCTATTGGCAAGATCGATATCACCCTTGGACGACGGGCACACATCCGCACCGTTGGAGCAGCCGGCTGCAATGAAGCCCTCGTTCCCCGCAATGAAAGCACGAGTAACGTCGCCGCCAGCGGACATCGAAAGCAGGTCGTGCCAGGCCTTGGCGTAGAAACTGCACTTCTTCTGAGCCCACGTTCCGGCTGAAGGCTGGACGCTTTGCTGTGCCGATGCCCCGAAAACCGGAAGCATCATAACCGCAAACAGAAGCAGCGCCCGAACCATTCTACCGCCAGAAGCTCGGAATGGTCTCCGCGAGCCGCGGCCCGATCCGGAGCGGCTCGATCTTCTCGGCCAGTCCCGTCGTGTCGGAAATCTCGATGCCGAGACCGCAGATCGTCGCGGGACCGTTTGCCGCCTCGAAACGGCCCTTCGGCATTTTCGAGATGAACCGGTTGAGCGGCTCTTCCTTGTCCATGCCTAGCGACGAATCGTAGTCGCCGCACATGCCGGCATCCGACATGTAGCCGGTGCCGCCGTTCAGGATCTGGCAATCGGCGGTCGGCACATGCGTATGGGTGCCGACGACGAGCGATGCGCGGCCATCGACGAAATGGCCGAAACACTGCTTTTCGCTGGTGGCTTCCGCATGGAAGTCGAAGATGATGGCATCCGCCTGTTCCTTCAGCGGAGCAGCGGCAAGGATCGCCTCGGCGGACTTGAAGGGATCGTCGAGTTCCGGATGCATGAAGACCCGGCCCATGATGTTGGCGACGAGGATGCGGGCGCCGTTGCGGCCGTAGAAGATGCCGGATCCCTTGCCGGGAGTGCCGGCCGGATAGTTGGCCGGGCGCAGGAACTGGTCGTGGCGACCGGCAAACCCGACGGCTTCCTTCTGGTCCCAGACATGGTTGCCTGTCGTGACGACGTCGGCACCGGCATTGATCGTCTCGAGAAAGATCTCCTCGGTAATGCCGAAGCCACCAGCGGCATTCTCGCCGTTGACGATGACGAAGTCGAGTTTCAGGTCGGACACCAGCCCCGGCAACTTGTCCCAAACCGCCGTACGGCCGGTTTTGCCGACCATGTCACCCAGAAACAAAAGACGCATGCTTGTCCAATCTACGCGGGCATATCCGCGAAAGGCCGATAGCCGCTTTCGGTCAAGACGGCATCGAGCTTCATATCATGAGGTTCTTCAGGCACTGATGCCACTTCCTGGCAGTCGAATGCAATGCCGATCAACCACGGGTTCAAGCCTTTTTCGCGCAAACGGTGAATGGCCCGGTCATAATATCCGCCGCCATAGCCGATCCGGTGACCGCGGGCGTCGAATGCGGCCAGTGGCACGAGCATGATCTCGGGCTCGAGTTCTTCCTCCTCGGGTCCAGGACCCGAGGTCCCGAACGTACCGGGCACAAGCACCGTCTCAGGCGTCAGTTCGCGAAACACGATCGTTTCCGTGTCGAGGACGACGGGCACGCAGATGCGCGCGCCGCGATCCCGCAGCAACGTCATCAGAGGATGGAGATCCACCTCCGACCGGATCGGCAGAAAGCCGGAAACGATCGCTCCGGCCTGCAACGCGATTGCGCCTGCGCTGTGAACCGCAAGCGCCAAGCTCTTCTCGACCCTTTCGGCAGGCAACAAAGCGTCCCGTGCGGCAAGTCTCTGGCGCCGCAGTTCCGTCTTGCGCATGGGGTTGTCGGGAAGAGGCTCGCTCATCGGTTTCGTGCCGTCAGTCTGGTGCTCTGGAAAGCAGCAGCTTGTCGATCCGGCGGCCGTCGAGATCGATCACCTCGAAGACCCAGCCTCGTGAGGTGAACTTCTCGCCCAGTTCCGGCAGATGCTTCAGCTCGTCGAGAACGAAGCCTGCAACGGTCTCGTAACCCGGATCTTCTTCGATCGGCACGCCCATCTGTGCGGAGAACTCGTCAACCGCCATCCAGCCGGCAACGAGGTAGGATCCATCTTCCCGTGCAACGATGGCGGGTTCTTCAACCTCGTCCTCCTGGAACACGCCAGTGATGGCTTCGAGCACGTCGCCCGAGGTGATGATACCTTCGAAATGGCCATACTCGTCATAGACGAGAACCATGTGAGCCGGGGATTTGCGCAAAGCCTGAATGACGTCGAGCGCGCCGGTCAGGTCGGAAACGACAGGCGCTTCGCGCATCAGCGAGGCGGGATCGCCGCCCCTGCCGCCGGCCATGAATTCATAGGCGTCCTTGACGAAGAGCACGCCCTGGATCTCGTCCGACGAGCCCTTGCGTACAGGCAGACGCGAGCGTGTCGTCGCCCGCAGCTGGGCACGAAGCTCTTCGGGCTCATCTTCGGTATCGAGCACCTCCACATCGCGGCGTGGCGTCATGAGGCCGCGCGCGGTACGGTCGGCCAGTCGCATGACGCCGGAGATCATCGCCGATTCCTCGGTCTCGATCACGCCCGCGCTATGCGCTTCGGCAAGCACGGTGCGGATTTCCTCGTCGGTGACTTTCTCGTTCGATTCCCCGCTCTGGCCGAGAAGGGCCAGAAGAAACCGACCCGAGATATCGAGAAACCACACGACCGGGGCACCGATTGTCGCGACCATCTTCATCGCCGGCGCCACTTTGGCGGCCACGAGCTCAGGCGCCCGCAATGCGATCTGCTTCGGCACGAGTTCGCCGACAATCAGCGACATATAGGTGATGACCACGACGACACCGCCGACGCCGAGCCAGTCGGCGAAGTTTTGCGGCATACCCTGCTCGGACAGCCAGTTGGTCAGACGGGTGCCGAGCGTTGCACCGGAAAACGCACCGGAGAGAACGCCGACAAGAGTGATGCCGATCTGAACGGAGGAAAGGAAGCGGCCTGGATCTTCAGCCAGCTTGATGGCGGCAGCTGCGCCACGATTTCCCTGCTCTGCCATGACCCGGAGACGCACGGGACGCGAGGACACGACGGCAAGTTCCGACATTGCGAGGACACCATTGAGAATGGTGAGTGCAACGACGATGAATATTTCGGTTAACAAAAGGGGCTCTTAATCTGGAACAATATCCTGCCTGCAAAACTGACGCCACGGCCCACTTCAACGAGAACCGTTATCGAACGCACCCTATGGGCGCCTCGGCGCTGCTTCGCGCACAGTTCGGAAAACCGCCCGCAATCCTTGGGGGTTCTCGGAGCTATGCACCTTCGCTCGCGGTGGAAATCATAGGGTCAGCATGCGTCCAATGCAATGGCCGTCACTGTGGAACTTGCGAGCGTCCGGTCGGAAAGGGAGAAATCACGCCGTCAGGTCGATCAGCAGTTCGGCGCGGGTGCCGCTTTCGCGCGGCACATACTGGATGGAAGCACCAAGCGTTGCCGCCATCGACTTGACGATTCGACTGCCAAGACCCGTGCCCTTCGGCATGTCGCCTTCCTTCCAGCCGACGCCATCGTCTTCCACCGCAAGCAGCGCCTTGTCATCATCCTGCCGCTTGAGAAGCACACGCACCTCGCCCTCAGCGCCCGGCGGATAGGCATATTTCAGCGCATTGGTGAGAAGTTCGGTCACGATCATCCCGACGGAGACGGCCCGGTCGGACTTCAGCGAGAGTTCGTCGGCCTGCAAAAGGATCGTCGCGCTCTGGTGATCGTTGACCGTGCCCTGCACTTCCTTGACCAGAGTGCCGAGATACTTGTCCATCTCCACCTGGCGCACGTCGTCGGACGTGTAGAGGCTGCGGTGCATGCCGGCGATCGCGGAGATGCGCGCCTGCGTCTCCGACAGGGCCGCCTTGACGTCGTCGTTCTTGCTGCTCGACACCTGGAGGCGGATCAGCGCGGCGACCAGCGCCAGGCTGTTGGCGACGCGGTGGTTGACTTCCGTCAACAGCACCTCGGCGCGTTCCTTGCCAAGCCGGATCTCCTGATCGGCGCGCTCCTTGGCGCGGCGAAGCTCGGCGGTCGCAATCCCCTGGCCGATCGCGCTCTGCATCAGCGGCCAGAACTCGTCGCCCACCGTCTTGATGACATAGTCGGACGCGCCGTTCTTCAGCGCGTCGATCGCGATCGTCGCATCGCTCGAACCGGTGACGTAGATGACCGGGAGCCCCGCCCCCATCTCGTTCAGCCTGTGAAGGATTTCGAGGCCGGTACCGGTGCTGAGATAGTGGTCGAGAACCACTGCGTGCACGCCACCCTTCTCAACGGTCTCCATTGCCGCGGACAGATCCACGGCATGGACGACCTGATAGCCGAAGCGACCCAGATTGCGCACGGCAAGCCGCGCAAGGGCAAGGTCGTCATCGACGTAGAGAATGGTGTGCTGCATCACGTCTCGTCATTGTCCGGGAATTTGCATCACGGCAAAGAACAGACCGAGCTGTCTGATGGCGTGTGCGAAACTCTCATAATCCACTGGCTTCGTTATATAAACGTTGGCACCGAGATCGTAGCACCGCTGGATCTCTCGCTCGTCGTCGGTCGTGGTCAGGATGACCACAGGCAGTCGCTTCGAGTGAGGGTTGGACTTCACCTTCTCAAGTATGTCAATACCCGACATATCGGGGAGGTTGAGGTCGAGAAGGATCAGCAAATACCGATCCGCATTGGCCGCTCCCAGGCGGTCAGCGCCGAGAATATAATCGAGCGCCGCGTTTCCGTTCGTGAACGGTACGATCTCGTTGTTGACGCCTGCTCGACGGACATTCTTTTCGATGAGGCGCGCATGCCCCTCGTCGTCCTCGACCATAACGATGGTAACTTCTTTGCCGGCAGCATTCATGACCCATGACTCCTGACATATTGGGACAGATCGGTGGGCAGACGGATGATGAATGTCGCACCGCCGCCCAAGGTTGACGTGATCGTAATCTCGCCACCTAAATTTCTGACTAATGATCGCACATGCGCAAGGCCGATGCCCTCGCCGGGCTGGTTCTGCACGCCGGAACGGCGGAACAGCTCGAACACCCGTTCGTGGTCTTCCGGCGCAATGCCGCGGCCGTTATCGGCAACCTCGATCCGGACGAAGCTTCGCCCGAGCGGCGTTGACGTGATCGACAGCGCCAGCGGCCGGTCAGGATGTTGGTATTTGACCGCATTGTCGAACAGGTTACCGAAAACCTGCTCCAGCGAGAACCGGTCGGTGACGAGGGTCTTTGCGGCCGACGTGGAAATCGCCACTTCGCCGCCACCCTCGTTGACCTGATGGTAGACACTCGCGGCAGTTGCCTCCAGGAGTTCGCTCAGGTCGATCCGCTCCGGCTTCAGCTCACGCCGACCGTCGCGGGAGATCTTCAGGATGGCGTTGATCAGGCCATCCATCTTCTTGGTCGACGAACGGATAAAACCGATTGCCTCTGGAAGATCTTCCTCGACTGCAAGCCGGGCGTCCCTCACCTGAAGTTCGCTCGGCTTGACGTCATCGGCCAGCACGTAGGCGGAGATCGATTTGAGCGAACTATCCAGCTCGCTGGTAAAGCCCATGATGTTGACAAGCGGCGCTCTCAGATCGTGCGAGACGATATAGGCGTATCGCTGGATCTCGCGGTTTGCCTGGATGAGGTCTTCGGTACGCTCGTTGACCCGCTCCTCCAATCCGGCATTCAAGGTTTCCACCTCGGCACGGGCCTTCTGAAGCTGGCGGACATGCTGGAAGACGATGGCAATCGCGCCGCCGAGAACGAGAATGATCAGGATACCGCCGCCGACGGTGAACCACTGCAGCTTTTCGGAACTTCCGCGAATCTCTCCGATTCCAGAAATCAGGTGTCCATCCAGTTCGCCGATCACGCCGCCAAGCAGGGCGCGCAATTTCTGCATGGCCTCAAGGCCCGACTGGTTGCGAACGATCGCGACTGCCTGCTCGACCTGACCCGAACTTGCGAGCGACAGCGTCGCCTGCATCTCATTGGTCTTTAGCGCGATCAGGCTGCGGATCTCGTCCAGCGGAACGCTGACGATGTCCTGATTGGCCGCCGTCCGCTCCACCTTCTGCAGCTGGAGCGGCAGCGCACCGATGGATGTCCGGTAGGGCTCGAGGAACAGCGGATCCTGCACCAGCAGGTAGCCGCGCTGTCCGGTCTCGGCGGTCTGCACAAGCAAAAGCAGATCGGCAGTGGTCGCGCGCAATGCTCTCAGCTTCGTGACGTCATCGAAATACGTCCTGGTCATCTGCGCCAGGAAGAAAGAAGACATCACGATGCCGAGCAGGATGGCCGCGCCGATGACGAGCATCAGGAGCGACGAGCGGGCGAACGTGGCTTTTGCGTTGGGCATGAAGAAGTCCGCCGATTGAAAACACGCAGACTTACTCGGAAACGGCGCGGCCATTGTCAAGCGTCAGACAGGGGCGCCTGATGCCACATCAGGGGAAAACCGGACTGGCGATCTGACGAACTCGTGTACCGGAAAAAGAAATTAGAAAAAGCGCGGACACATTCGGAACATAAACGTAAGACAACAGTTCATTCATCAGACGTTCATGTTGGGAGTTTCGACAATGTTCTTGAGCAGCCTTCAGCCTACCGCTTCATTCGCCTTTGCCCATGACCACGGCATGATGATGGAAAAGACCGCTATCGAAACGGAACTGAGTTACCTCCCCAACTTCGACAGCAGCAACCTCACTGTCGACGTGACCGGCGACTTCATTGTTCTTGAAGGCGTTGTCAGCTCCAGTGGCGACCATGCCCGCGTTATGCGGATCGCCCGCGAAATCGTCGGCTATGAGCGCGTTCTTTCCCGCGTCCTGGTCTGCTCGATCGAGAAGCGCTCGTAAGCATCCCATCGACTAGACGTGCAAAACCCCGCCTTGAGCGGGGTTTTTCGTTTTTGGACCCGACCATTATGAATGATCGAGCCCGAATTCTGTAAGGTGCGATCCGCGGCGACCGATGGATTTTTACGATCCTGGGTGCCTACAAACGTAGGTGGGCGCCATATGTCCAAGCCCACGGGCCTGGCCAGGGACAGCTCCCTTTGGATCGAGTATGGCCCCAGGGATTGTGGTTCCTGTCGAGAAGCGCAGAACGCATTTTCAATATAAGGCTGAAGTCGATGGCGCGCCAGTGGCATCGCGAGGCATTTTTTTCTGCAGGCTTTCAGCGACGCTGAACACCGGCGTGAGACGGTCTTAGTTCGCCGGCACACGGCCGTTGAGCTTCGCGGTCAGGCCTTCCAGCCTGGATGAAAGCTCGCTCAGGGCGGAGACGACAAGCTCGTCGCTGCGGCTCTGGTTTTCAGCGGCACCGGCGCGGTTGGATTTCAGCGACTGCACCTCGCCTTCGAGCGCACCGACCTTGCGGGTCAGCTCGGAAAGCTCATCCATGATCATGATCCCGGCCATAACCGTGATGCGAAGATCACCGATTTCGCCGAACTGGCCCTTCAGATGTCCGACATAGCGGTCGAATTGGTCGGCGAGGTCCGTCAGGTGCTGTTCCTGACCTTCTTCGCAAGCCATCCGATAGGCTTTGCCGTCGATCGTTACCGTTACCTGGGCCATCTCTTTTTCCTTACCGGTCCAGAACCGCGCGGATCGTCTCCATCGCCGTCACCAGACGGCGGGAAACCTCGCGGTTGACCTCTTCGAGACGATTGGCCCGAAACTGCGACTGATCCAGCTCCTGCGCCAGGCGCGATCGATCGGCATGCACGCGCTTGACCTCGCCTTCCATCTCGCCCTGGTCTCTTTGCTGCTCGATGCGCACATCGACGGCATTCTCCAGCCCGCTTATCGCAGCCCGAAGTTCCGAAAGCGCCAGATCCACCGTCTTTTCTGCCGGCATGCATATATCCCGTGAGGTCGCGATCGGCGCCGAATCGTACGGCAGCGCCTCGCCAACAAGCGCCGTAGACTATTCACCGCTTGAAAGCCGGTCAATAAAACACGCAGACGATACCGCATCGAACTGTGGATCGTCGCTGATCAAGGGCACTCGGCGGCGGTGCCGAAATAGCAGGCAGACTGTGCTAAACCCGATCATTATGTGCCGCCGGTGGCCCGCCTTTTGTTGACTTGCGCGCCCCACCTGATATGGATCGGACGCTTCCTGACGAGGCCCGATCATAGGGCCTGACCGACACTCGGACGATAGTGGATTAGCCATGATTTCTCGCGAACAACACGACCGGATGGCCAATGCGATCCGTTTCCTTGCCATGGATGCCGTCGAAAAGGCGAATTCCGGACACCCGGGCATGCCCATGGGCATGGCTGACGTCGCAACGGTCCTGTTTACCAAATACCTGAAATTTGACCCGACCAAGCCGCATTGGCCCGACCGCGACCGCTTTGTGCTGTCGGCCGGCCACGGCTCGATGCTGCTGTACTCGGTCCTGTATCTGACCGGCTACCCTGACATGTCCATCGACGACCTGAAGGGCTTCCGTCAGCTTGGTTCCAAGACTGCCGGACACCCGGAATATGGCCATGCGACCGGCATCGAGACCACCACTGGTCCGCTTGGCCAGGGCGTCGGCAACGCCGTCGGCATGGCAATCGCCGAACGCAAGCTGCGCGAAGAATTCGGCGCCGACCTGCAGGATCACTACACATACGTGATCAACGGCGACGGCTGCCTGATGGAAGGCATCTCCCACGAGTCGATCGCACTTGCCGGCCACCTGAAGCTGAACAAGCTGATCCTGTTCTGGGACAACAACTCGATCACCATCGACGGTGCCGTGTCGCTGTCGGACTCGACGGACCAGATCGCCCGCTTCAAGGCTGTGCACTGGAACACGATCGAGATCGACGGTCACGATCAGGCCGCCATCGCAGACGCGATCGAGCAGGCCCACAAGTCCGACCGTCCGACCTTTATCGCCTGCAAGACCACGATCGGCTTCGGTTCGCCGAACAAGGCCGGCAGCCACAAGGTTCACGGTTCGCCGCTCGGCGCCGAGGAAATTGCAGCGACCCGCAAGGCCCTGGACTGGGAATACGAACCCTTCGTCATCCCGAACGACGTCCTGTCCGACTGGCGCGAAGCCGGCGTCCGCTCTTTGGAAGCCGTCAAGGCCTGGGAAGGCCGCCTTGCAGCGTCTGCCCACAAGGCCGAATTCGACCGCCGCTTTGCCGGTGACCTCCCTGCGGGTTTCGACACTGCCATCAACGACTTCAAGAAGAAGCTTGCTGAAACCAAGCCGACCGTTGCGACCCGCAAGGCGTCAGAAGACGTTCTGGAAGTCATCAACGGTTTCGTGCCGGAAACGCTCGGCGGCTCCGCCGACCTGACGCCATCGAACAATACCAAGACCAGCCAGATGGTCTCGATCACGCCGACGGACTTCTCCGGCCGCTACATGCACTGGGGCATCCGCGAACACGGCATGGCATCCGCCATGAACGGCGTGACCCTGCATGGCGGTCTGATCCCCTATGGCGGCGGCTTCATGATCTTCTCGGACTACTGCCGTCCGCCGATCCGCCTCGCCTCCCTGATGGGCATTCGCGTCATCCACGTCCTCACGCATGACTCGATCGGCGTTGGCGAAGATGGCCCGACGCACCAGCCGGTCGAGCAGGTGGCAAGCCTTCGCGCCATCCCGAACCTGATGGTGTTCCGTCCGGCCGATGCGACTGAGACGGCCGAATGCTGGCAGATCGCGCTCGAAACCAAGGACCGTCCGTCGGCTCTTGCACTGACGCGTCAGAACCTTGCACCGGCCCGCACCGAATATTCGGAAAAGAACCTCTGCACGCTCGGCGCCTACACGCTCTCGGGCAATGCGGATGCCAAGGTCACCATCTTCGCATCCGGTTCGGAAGTCGAACTGGCGATTGCGGCGGCAAAGACACTCGAGGAAAAGGGCATCAGCACACGCGTCGTTTCCGTGCCCTGCACCGAACTGTTCTTCGAACAGCCGGACGACTATCGCCGCGAAATCCTCGGCAACTCGCCGGTCAAGATTGCGGTTGAAGCAGCTGTCCGCGAAGGCTGGGATGCCTTTATCGGTCCTGAAGGCTCGTTCGTCGGCATGAAGGGCTTTGGCGCTTCGGGTCCTGCCAAGGATGTCTTCAAGCACTTCGGCATCACGGCTGACGCCATCGTCGCCGCAGCCGATGCAAAGCTCGCCTGATCATTCAAACGACGGGGCGACGGTAAAACCGCCCGCCCCGTCCTACTGCCAAACTAATTTCTCGGGAGAACTCTATGACTGTAAAGGTTGCCATCAACGGCTTTGGCCGTATCGGCCGCAACGTCCTGCGCGCGATCGTCGAATCCGGCCGCACCGACATCGAAGTCGTCGCGATCAACGATCTCGGCCCGGTCGAGACCAATGCCCATCTTCTGCGCTACGACTCGATCCACGGCAAGTTCCCGGCGGACGTCAAGGTCGAAGGCGACACCATCATCGTTGCCGGCGGCAAGCCGATCAAGGTGACCGCGGTGCGTGACCCGGCCCAGCTGCCGCACGCCGAAATGGGCGTCGATATCGCACTTGAGTGCACCGGCATCTTCACCGCCCGTGACAAGGCCGCCGCCCACCTGACGGCCGGCGCCAAGCGCGTCATCATCTCGGCTCCCGGCGACAATGCCGACCTCACGGTCGTGTTCGGCGTCAACGACGATCAGCTGACCAAGGACCACCTGGTCATCTCCAACGCATCCTGCACCACGAACTGCCTGGTTCCGGTCGTGAAGGTGCTGAACGACGCCGTCGGCATCGACCACGGCTTCATGACGACGATCCATTCCTACACCGGCGACCAGCCGACCCTCGACACGATGCACAAGGACCTCTACCGCGCCCGTGCAGCGGCTCTGTCGATGATCCCGACTTCGACCGGTGCAGCCAAGGCCGTCGGCCTCGTTCTGCCGGAACTGAAGGGCAAGCTCGACGGCACGTCGATCCGCGTTCCGACCCCGAACGTCTCGGTCGTCGACTTCAACTTCGTCGCCAAGCGCGCCACGACGGTTGCCGAAATCAACGACGCCATCAAGTCTGCCGCCGACGGCAAGCTGAAGGGCATCCTCGGCTACACAGACGAGCCGCTGGTTTCCCGCGACTTCAACCACGATAGCCACTCCTCGATCTTCGCTTTCGACCAGACAAAGGTTCTCGAAGGCACGTTCGTGCGCATCCTGACCTGGTACGACAACGAGTGGGGCTTCTCCAACCGCATGTCGGATACCGCTGTTGCCATGGGCAAGCTGATCTAAAGAAAGCGCGTATGCCGGTTCTCAAGGACCGGTCTTGATGCTCGGGCTTTTAACCCCCTCCCCTTAAAGGAGGGGGTTTTGCGTTATAGGACATGGTCGGGAGAGAGGTCGCCCGCGCGAAAATCCTCAGGACGCTGTGAACTTCACCGTCACGCCGCGCTGGCGAAAATAGGCCTGCATCAGCTTGCGGCCCTGACGATTGTTCTGCACGATCCGCGCCGGGTCGAACTCGGCTTCCTTCTGGCCAGCCTGGGTCAGCGCTGCCTTGAGGGTGGCGATATGCGTGTCGAGATCGGCATTGTTGTCCTGAAGCGATTCATAAATGCGGTTTGTCGCTTCGGCTACGGTCGGTTCGCTCATGTCATGCTCCAGTCATTTGTTTCGCCGGCGCTTAGCACACTTTCTGGCACGACCCAATTGCGATCATGACTGCCGGCGTCGGTACATACCCCATCTGAGGAATGTTACTTTTCGTGAGGGTGGAAACCACGCAGTATCCTAGCACGTATTGGCTTTGGACAGACGAACGCCGGCACCACCTGGAGATACGCCATGTTTCTGCGACGCCAATTGCTGATCGCCTCCGCTCTAGCCCTGACCAGCAATGCAAGGGCGCAATCCGATCCGTGGGCAGAGCTTCGCACTGGCGCGGCTCTGGTGCTGCTTCGCCACGCGATTGCACCCGGAACCGGCGATCCGGCGAATTTTGCGGTCAATGATTGCAGCACGCAGCGCAATCTCTCCGCGCAGGGCATCGCTCAGGCGGGCCGGATCGGCACGCTCTTCCGGGAGAAGGGCGTGGCGCAGGCGCGGGTCTTTTCCAGCCAGTGGTGCCGCTGCCTCGATACCGCTAAAGGTCTTGGTCTTGGACCGGTCGAGCCGCAGCCGCTGCTCAACTCGTTTTTCGGCAGTCCCGAAGATGGCAGGCCGCAGACGCAGGCCCTGCGCGCCTGGATGACGGGCTTGCCGCCCGGCCGGCCGGTTGTGCTGGTCACCCACCAGGTCAACATAACCGGGCTTACCAACATCGTTCCTGCCAGCGGCGAACTCCTGTTCGTCACGGCACGTGCGGCCGATCCACTGACGGTGATCGGCAGGGTCGCCGCTGAGTAATAGCAGCGAAGGGAAATGCTTTTCGCTCCTTAGACCTGCGCTGCGAGCAGCTCTTCGGCGTGTCCGCGACCAAACCAACCTTCACGACGTGCTGACCGACAATGACGCCATCGTGGCCGAGGTCGCTGCCGGACCGGCCTGCGCCAACCATTCACTTCGCACCGGCGTGATTTTTCTAAGCCCCGGCCCTTCTCTTGCCGGATTTGTTCCCGTCTATTTGAATATGCACATCGAATCGCCCGGCCACTGACCGGGATCTGCTCCATGGCTATCTTGCCGCATCGCGGCAGCGGCACAGGATTCGGCAATCGCCGGGCCTGATGGATGGATTTCCGTAAACGGCGGCAAGAGGAAGGACGGGGACTTTGGAGGCTTTCTACATCATCCTGCTGGTCGGCACGGTTCTGGTGTTGGCTGCGGCCTTTTCCAGCCTGCTTGCCTTCCGGTTCGGCGCTCCCCTGCTTCTCGTCTTCCTATCGATCGGCCTGCTCGCCGGTGTCGATGGTCTTGGCATCCGCTTCGAGAACTACTCCTTCACCTTCATGCTGGGGTCGTTGGCGCTCGCCATCATCCTGTTCGACAGCGGCTTCGGCACCTCGCTCCACTCCTTCCGAATAGCCGCGGTTCCGGCGCTGACGCTCGCGTCCGTCGGCGTGCTGTTGACCGCCGGCGTCTTCGGCGTCGCGGCGAAGTATTTCCTAGGCTTCAGCTGGCTCGAAGGCTTTCTGCTCGGGTCGATCGTCGCTTCGACTGATGCCGCCGCGGTGTTCTTCCTGCTGCGCATCGGCGGCATCAACATACGTGACAAGGTGCGCTCGACGCTCGAAGTCGAATCCGGCACCAACGACCCGATGGCGATCTTCCTGACGATCGCGCTGTCCGAGCTTTTGGCCACCGGCCAGGGCTTCGGCGGCCTCGACCTGCATTTCGCCGTCATGTTCCTCGAGGAAATGGGGCTCGGCGTAATCTTCGGCCTGCTCGGCGGCTTGATGATCGTCTGGGTCCTGAACCGCTTCACCTCCGATCGGGGTCTGGCGCCAATCCTCGTCCTGACGCTTGCCCTGCTCGTGTTCGCCTTTACCGGCGCGATGGGCGGCAGCGGCTTCCTTGCGGTCTATGTGGCCGGCATCTACTCGGGCAATCGCAAGATGTTTGCCAAGCACCAGATCACGCGCTTCAACGAGGGGCTGACGTGGCTGGCGCAGATCATCATGTTCCTGGTGCTCGGCCTGCTCGCGACACCATCCCAGTTCCCGATCCTGCTCGTGCCGGCGATCGGTCTGGCGCTGTTCCTGATTTTCGTCGCCCGCCCGATTGCCGTGTGGATCAGCCTGATGGCCTATGACTTCACGCAGCAGGAAATCGGTTTTCTCTCCTGGGTCGGCCTGCGCGGTGCGGTTTCCATCCTGCTCGCCATCACGCCGATCCTGTCCGGCGCCGAAAACGGGTCCGTCTTTTTCAACGTCACCTTCATCATCGTGCTCGTCTCGCTTCTTCTCCAGGGTTGGACGATCAAGCCGGTGGCGCGGTATCTCGGGTTGATCATCCCGCCGCGGATCGGCGCCGTCGACAAGCTGGAACTCGACCTTCCCGGCAAGGCGACCCATGAACTGATCTCTTACCGCGTCCTGAAAGACAGCCCGATCCTGTCCGGCGAACGCATTCCCCGCTGGGCCATGCCGTCGCTGGTCATCCGCGACGGCCGCAGCCTGCGTTACCAGTATGCCGGACGCCTGCGGGAGAACGATCAGGTCTATCTGTTCGTGACGCCGAACTACACGAAACTGCTCGATCGGCTGTTTGCGAGCCGCGTGCCTGTCGATGATGACGATGCCGAGTTCTTCGGCGCCTTCGCCATCTCGCCGACACGGCCCGCAACCGAACTGGACCTCGCCTATGGTCCGGGCCTGCTCTCGGCAACCGAGCAGGCAATGACGATCGGCGAACTGATGCATTCCAGGCTGGGCGGCAAGACGGAATATGCCGACCGCATGCGCTTCGGCTCGATCGTGCTGATCGTGCGGGAAACCGACGAGCTGGACCATGTCACCAAAATTGGCGTCTCGCTGGAACCGGTGGAGCCTGCAACCAAGCTGCCGATCTTCATCAATATGCGCGAAATCGCACACCGGATAAGGGACCAGATCCGCAAGTATCGCGGCAAACCGGTCCCCGGCCGCCCCTCCGCCTGAACGTCGGACGGCCTCTCGACGACGGCGCCCAGGTCATTTCGTTGAACCGACAGCCTTGCGCCGTCGGACAAGAATAGTATGGTCCCGCCACCCTTTATCAAGCAACGGGATCAGTACCATGCCGGCCTTCAAGACCCTCGACGACCTCACCGATATCGCAGGTAAGCGCATTCTCGTCCGCGTCGACCTCAACGTTCCCGTGAGCGACGGCAAGGTGACGGACGCAACCCGTATCGAGCGCGTTGCGCCGACGATCACGGAACTGTCGAAGAAGGGCGCCAAGGTCATTCTGCTTGCCCATTTCGGCCGCCCCAAGGGCGAACCGGTCGCCGACATGTCGCTGTCGCAGATCGTCATGGCCGTCAATCAGGTGCTCGGTCAGAAGATCCTCTTCGCATCCGACTGCATCGGCCCTGAAGCCGAAGATGCGGTTGCCTCGATGAAGAACGGCGATGTCCTGCTTCTCGAAAACACCCGCTTCCACACGGGCGAGGAAAAGAACGACAGCGGCTTTACCGAAGAACTGGCGAAGAACGGCGACATCTATGTCAACGACGCCTTCTCGGCCGCACACCGTGCCCATGCCTCCACGGAAGGTCTTGCCCACCGCCTGCCCGCCTATGCCGGCCGCACCATGCAGGCTGAACTTGAAGCACTGGAAAAGGGCCTCGGCGCCCCTGCCCGCCCGGTCGTCGCCATCGTCGGCGGCGCCAAGGTCTCCAGCAAGATTGATCTGCTGCAGAACCTGGTCAAGAAGGTGGATGCGCTGGTGATCGGCGGCGGCATGGCCAACACGTTCATTGCCGCACAGGGCATCGATGTCGGCAAGTCGCTTTGCGAGCATGACCTTGCAGACACTGCCCGCGCCATCATGGCGGAAGCCGAAGCGTCCGGCTGCACCATCGTGCTGCCGACAGACGGCGTCGTGGCACGCGAGTTCAAGGCGAATGCCGCAAACGAAACCGTCGCGATCGATGCCATCCCGTCTGACGCGATGATGCTCGACGTCGGCCCGAAATCCGTCGAAGCCGTCAACGAATGGATCGGCAAGGCCTCGACGCTGGTCTGGAACGGCCCGCTCGGCGCCTTCGAGATCACCCCGTTCGACACAGCGACCGTCTCCGCTGCAAAATTCGCAGCCGCTGAGACGAAGGCCGGCAGGCTGGTTTCAGTCGCCGGTGGCGGCGATACGGTGGCAGCACTCAACCATGCAGGCGTGGCCGACGATTTCTCCTACGTCTCGACCGCAGGCGGCGCCTTTCTGGAATGGATGGAAGGCAAGGAACTGCCCGGCGTTTCGGTTCTGACAAAGGCCTGATCGGCCAGCGTTCGGAGAATGCCTCTTGGTGGGTCAGAGGCGCGGGACATAGGCTTCCGCGCCCGATCGGCAAGGCGGATTTAAAGAAATTCAATATTTTAAACGATTGAAACGATTTCAATCGTTTCAATGGCTTAGAGCATCATTTCCCTTTAAAAGAACTTCTGTTATCGGCGGGAGAGAACTTCGGATATGCTCTTCAATATCGGGCTCTCCGAAGATTGAATGGGCACACGCGCGCAACGCGCCATTGTGAGGGATAGGAGCGATTATGGTAGACGCGAAGATGTTGGACAAAGTCAGGTCGGCGCCCGGTTTCATTGCGGCGCTTGATCAGAGCGGTGGTTCGACACCCAAAGCGCTGCTGCTCTACGGCATTGCCGAAACCGAATACCAGGGCGACGAAGAGATGTTTCGCCTGATGCACGCCATGCGCGCCCGCATCATGAAGGCACCGGCCTTTACAGGCGACAAGGTTGTCGGCGCCATCCTGTTCGAGCGCACCATGGATGGCGATGTCGATGGCGAACCTGTTCCCTCCTACCTCTGGGAAAAGCGCGGCGTCGTGCCTTTCCTGAAGATTGACAAGGGCCTCGCTGCCGAAGAAAACGGCGTGCAACTGATGAAGCCGATGCCTGATCTCGACGCTCTCCTGATCCGCGGCCGCGAAAAGGGAATTTTCGGTACAAAGATGCGCTCGGTGATTGCCTCTGCCGACAAGGCCGGCATCGCTGACGTCGTGCAGCAGCAGTTCGAAGTCGCGCGCCAGATCATCGCACAGGGCCTCGTTCCGATCATCGAACCGGAGATCCTCATTAACAGCCCGACCAAGGCTGAAGCTGAGACCATCCTGCGCGACGAGATCGCCCAGCAGCTCGACACGCTCGGTCCGGGCGAAGACGTGATGCTGAAGGTAACGATCCCAACGGTCGCCGACTTCTATGCGGATCTTGCCGCTCACAAGTCGGTCGTTCGCCTCGTCGCCCTGTCCGGCGGCTACAGCCGTGCCGACGCCTGCGAAAAGCTCAGCCACAACCGCGACATGATCGCGAGCTTCTCGCGCGCGCTCACCGAAAACCTGCGCGTATCGATGAGCGATGCAGATTTCGACGCGAGCCTGGCTGAAACCATCGACGGGATCTATTCCGCGAGCGTCAACAAGGCCTGATGCTCTAACCCTGATGCTGCGGCATCGGGAACACGAACCTGGAAAAGGCCGCCTCAGCTTTAATAGCTCTGGCCCTTTTCATGGGAGGAAGAGGCCGCACCGGGGGGTGCGGCCTTTCTCGTTTCCAGACCCTGCCCAGACAATCAGGATTGATGTCTTCCATCAAAACCATTGTCTGGTGATGGGAGATCGCAGGCTCTAGAAGTGGGGCCTCAACTGGGGAGCCTGTCCATGCCTGTTGCCGATTTCGTCACCGTCGATGTCTTTACCGACCAGCGCTTCTTCGGCAATCCGCTTGCGGTCATCACAGACGCCCGCGGCCTTTCGGGCGATGAGATGCAGGCGATCGCAACGGAGTTCGGCTATTCCGAAACCACGTTCGTGCTCCCACCGGACAATCCAGCCAACACGGCGCGCGTGCGCATCTTCACGCCGACGACAGAGGTTCCCTTTGCCGGCCATCCGAATGTCGGAACTGCCTTCGTCCTTGGAAACCTGCCCGACCTGTTCGGCAACGCTTCAGGCAACACGCTCCGCTTCGAGGAAATCGCCGGACTGGTCGAGATCGACCTGATCCGGGAGGGCGATGTGGTTGTCGGCGCAACCATCCGGGCACCGCGGCCACTTGAACTGGGCGCCGAGATCGAACCTGAACGTATCGCCGACTGCGTATCCATCGGCGTCGGGCATGTCGTCACGCACAATCACGCACCCGTCTTCGCATCGGTCGGCTTGCCATTCGCAATTGCTGAGTTGGACGGCCTGCAGGCGCTCGCCGCGGCCAGGCCGGATCTCACGTCATTCCATCGCGCGGCCGAGATCAGCCCGGGCGATCAGATGGAGTTTTCGCTGTTTCTCTATGTCCGTGATGCCAAGGATCCCCTGCATATCCGTGCCCGCATGTTCGCACCGCTCGACAATGTGCCGGAAGACCCGGCAACGGGTAGCGCGTCTGCAGCGCTCGGCGCGTTCCTTGCGATGCTTGACCCTGAAACCGACGCCGATATCCGCATGACCGTCGAACAGGGTGTGGAGATGGGCCGCCGCAGCGTGATCGACCTCGCCATGGTCAAAAGACAGGGTCGCGTCACCGATGTGCGGATCAGCGGAAGCTGCGTGAAGGTGATGAGCGGCCGGATCGAGCTGTAATCAGCCGACGAACTCGCGCAGCAGCAGTGCCACGGACCAGAGCGCGAAGGCGACCAGCGCCAGCTTCCAGAAATCCATTCGGCGCCTGAGGCCCGGGAGGTTCAATGGCTTGATGATCTGCACGACCATGGCCAGCATCAACAGGACGGAGATTGTTTTTGTCATCTGTCTTTCGTCACTGTTTCAAAGGCTCGCCACAGGCTGGACATTTTTGCTCTCCACCACAGTTAGACCGGGAGGAGAATCGGGGTCTGTTGCGTCATGATCTCTGATCTGCCTTACCTTCGTTAACGTCCTGTGCCGGTCTGCGCAACATCGCTCCGGCACGGCACGGCGGATCACCGACCACGAAGAGAGCTGACAGTATAGACGATGAGCCGTAATCTCCTTCCCGTTCTCGCCCTCCTCACTGGTACGCTCTTTCTGTTCCTCGGCAATGGCCTGCAGGGTCTTTTGTTGCCGGTGCGCGGTTCGATCGAAGGTTACTCGAACGAGGTTCTCGGCCTCCTCGGCACAACCTGGGCCTCAGGCTTCGTCATCGGTTGCTTCGTGGCACCGAATGTCGTGCGCCGCATCGGGCACGTTCGCGCCTTCTCCGGCTTCCTGGCCCTGATCTGCCTTAACGTGCTTATGACCGGCCTGCTGGTCGATGACGTCGCGTGGCTCATCCTGCGGGCAATCACCGGCTTTTGCACTGCCGGTACGTCGATGATCATCGAAAGCTGGCTCAACGAACGTGCCACACCGGAAAACCGGGGCACGATCTTTTCCTTCTATATCTCCATCACCCTGTTCGGCGTTGTCGGTGGCCAGTTGATGGTGCCGTTTGCCGATGTGACGCTGCCGACGCTGTTCATGGTCTGCGGCATCCTCTACTCGATCGCCGCCCTGCCGACGACGCTGTCCAAGGCTGCGTCACCACAACCGCTGAAACGCGCGCGGCTGGATCTCAAGGGACTGTTTCGAAACTCGCCGATCTCCTGCGTAGGCATTCTCTTGGTCGGCATCGCCAACGGCGCCTATGGCACCCTCGGCGCCGTGTTCGCCACCAAGGTCGGCCTCGACAAGGGATCGGTCGCCGCAATGGTCTCGATCACCATCTTTGCCGGCGCGATCATGCAGTTTCCGGCGGGCCGGTTGTCGGACAGGCTGGATCGCCGTCATGTCCTTGCAGTCCTCTCCGGCGTCAGTGCGCTGGCAGGCCTTGCCGTTGTGCTGGTTGCGCCGACCAACGTCTACACGATCGTTATCCTCGTCGCGACCTACGGCGCCGCCGCGAACGCGCTCTACCCGATCGCCGTTGCCCATGCCAACGACTTCGCCCAGCCCGAGGACTTCGTAAAGGTCTCCGGCGGCCTGTTGCTTCTTTACGGCATCGGGACGATCATCGGCCCGACGCTCGGAGGTCCTGTCATGACCTGGGCCGGCCCGCACGCTTTGTTTGGCGTCACGGCTGTCGCCCATCTGATGATCACTGTCTATGCGATTGTCCGAAGCCGGCAGCGCGCACCCGTCCCTGCCGGCGAACGCGATGCCTACACGACGGTGACAGGAACCAACGGACCACTCGCGACACCCGAGGGCCTCTCGCTCGATCCGCGCGCAAGACCCAAGGATGCAGCCGCGTCTGAACAGCAGACGACGCCATAACGGCCAAGGAGGCTTGAAATGTCATTTCTCGACGACGACCGCCCGAAGAAACCCGCAGCCCACGAGATCGGCGCCGATCTTTCGCTGCTCTCTGCGGACGAACTGCAGACGCGCATCACCATCCTGCAGGAAGAGATCGCGAGACTGGAAGCGGAGAAGGCGAGGAAGGCTGAGGGTCGCAAGGCCGCTGACAGCTTTTTCCGGACCTGATGTGCCGGACTAAGAATAAACCGCAAAACCACGACCAATCTTAAGCAAACATTAATCATTAACAGAGAATATAGCGATGTTCGGTTCTGCCGGACTCAGACAGTTTCACCGCTCGGCGAATGGTCTGATTTCTCCCTGTTTTACCTTGAGAGCCGCTTTTGCGGCTCTTTTTTTTGGCTGTCGGTCTGTACAGGCTCACGCAGCCATCAAAAACCCGTTCCCAAGGCCATTTTCAGGGGACTTGCGCTTTCGCAAGATCTGTTTCATTTCAAGAAGATCGAGGGCGTTTACCGGTTCCTGTGGGTATTAACCTTTCATTAAGAAACGCCTTGCGGATTTCCAGTATAAGGATCATGTTCACTTCATTCAGCGGGCCAGATGGAACTTTTTGAGCCACTTCGCCATTGCCTGAGTAAGAAAGCATTAGCAGGAATGAATTCGATGTCCGAGCAGGGATTGAACACAGTGAGTTTTGCGGGCCGCGCCGCAAGCTCTGCCCAGTTCAAGTCACTATACTCCGAAGGCATGGCCCTTGTTGAAGAGACAGCGAGCTATCTGGACGGTCAGGGTCGTGCTGCATCCAAGGTTCTGCCGCGCATGGCCTCGGTTCTGTATGCAGCTGAATCCATGCGTCTGACGACTCGCCTGATGCAGATGGCATCGTGGCTTCTGCTTCAGCGTGCCGTCAACAACGGCGAGATGAGCCGCGATCAGGTGCTTTCGGAAAAGAGCAAGGTGCGTCTCGACGGCTTTAATGTAGATCGCAATGCTCCGGGCTGGCTCGATCTGCCGGAAAGCTTCCGTGATCTTGTCGAACGCTCGCTTCGTTTGCAGAACCGCGTCGCTCTTCTGGACCGCGAAATCTATCGCGCCCCGGAAGCCGTTGTCATCTCCGACAACGAAAACAGCGTCCGCGCCCAGCAGAACCTGCTTCACACCGCATTTGGTGGCTGAGATCTGAACGTCGACAGTCCAAAGGCAGGCATTGGCCTGCCTTTTTGCGTTTGGAACTATGTAGATAGCGACGCCAGATAGGCGTTGACACCGTCACGACAGTCCAGCCGGTGTTTCGGGCCCTCGAAGGCGCTGAACATCCGGTCATGCGCCTCGAATGAATTCCAGTTGTTGTGTCGGAAGCGATAGCCCGCCACCCAAAGGAGTAGCTCTTCGAAGGACGCAACGCTTCCCCCACCCTGAAGACCGCGATGGCGAATGTTTTCGAGGCAGACGTCGTCGGCGATGTCGAGAAAAATCAGCGTCGTTGCCCGGGTGATGGCAAGGCTGGCAAGCCGGCCATAGACGCCCTCGATCAGCCAGACATCCTGTGCTGCAATCCGGCGAACGTCGTCGTCAACGACCTGCCTGTCACGGGCGATGCCGTAACGCCCCGGCTCCCAGTGGACGTCGTCCAGATGAATCGGGTGATGGCCGAGCGCCTCCCCCATCCTTCTCGCAAGCCACGTCTTACCCGATCCGCCATTGCCGAAAATGAGCACGCGGCAGAGCGGAAGCGGTAGCTTGGACAGACAGTCGGCCTTCTCCTCCATGCCTTCTAGAAAAACAAAAAAGCCCGGCTTTCGCCAGGCTTCTTTTGTCAAAATGCAAAAAGCGATTAGAGGCCGAGACCGCCGAAACGCTTGTTGAACTTGGAAACGCGGCCACCGCGGTCCAGCATCTGCTGGTTGCCGCCGGTCCAGGCCGGGTGCGACGTCGGGTCGATTTCGAGGTTCATCGTGGCGCCTTCGGTGCCCCAGGTCGAGAACGTCTCGTATTCGGTACCGTCGGTCATGACGACCTTGATCTTGTGGTAGTCGGGATGGATGCCAGCCTTCATGTCGATATTCCTGCTCTGCGAGGTCCATTCGTCGCATTGCGCGAGCAAGAACCGTCTTTAATGAATGAAGCCGCAAACCGGCGCGGTCACGGCTTCCCAATTGGATGCGGAGCCTATACAGGAAGGGCGCCGCAAGTACAAGTCCCCGAAAGGCTGAGATTCCGCTGCCCGGGGGCCATGGAGACGACATGGCCGAAAGCCGAGAAAATCAGAAGAAAAACCGCAGTCTCAAGCCGCTTTCCCGACTGCTCCCCTATCTTTCCCGCTATCGAGCCATGGTCGCCGGCGCGACTTTTTTTCTCGTCCTTGCCGCCTGCACCACACTAGCGCTGCCGCTGGCTGTCCGCCGCATGGTGGATCATGGATTCGCATCCTCCGACGGACATTTCATCAACAACTATTTTGTCATGCTGTTCGTTCTGGCGGTCCTTCTCGCGATCGCAAGCGGCATGCGCTACTATTATGTGATCACCATCGGCGAGCGCGTGGTGGCGGATCTTCGCCGTGAAGTCTTTTCGCATGTGACGCGTTTGTCTGCTTCCTTCTTCGACGTCAACCAGTCCGGCGAGATCGTCTCGCGGCTGACCGCCGATACGACCCAGATCAAGTCCGCCTTCGGTTCTGCCGCGTCCCAGGCCCTGCGCAACACCATCCTCTGTCTCGGAGCGATGGGCATGATGGTGTATACGAGCCCCAAACTCTCGGCTCTGGCACTCGGCGCCATCCCGCTGATCGTCTTTCCGCTCGTCGGCTTCGGCCGCTCGGTGCGCCGCCGGTCGCGCGCCGCACAGGACATGCTGGCCGCGACCTCGGCATATGCAGCCGAAACGATCGGCGCCACACGCACCGTTCAGGCCTTCACCGGCGAGGCTGTCGCCACCTCGCGCTACAGCGACACAGTCGAGAATGCCTTTGAGGCCGCCCGCAAGTCGATCCGCGCCCGCGCGCTTCTGACCGGCTTCGGCATCGTGCTGATCTTCGGCTCGATCGTCGGCGTCCTCTGGTACGGCGCCCAGAGCGTGCTTGCCGGCACGATGACACCGGGCACGCTCGGCCAGTTCGTGCTCTATTCGGTGATTGCGGCAAGCTCGCTCGGCACACTGTCGGAAGTCTGGGGCGAACTGTCGTCTGCAGGCGGCGCCGCCGAACGGCTGTCCGAACTGCTGGATGAAGTGTCCGCCGTGCGTGACCCGGAACACCCGAAAGCGCTCCCCTCACCCCCGCTCGGCGATGTCGCGTTCGACAGCGTCTCGTTCGCCTATCCGGCACGCGTCAGCGCCATCACGCTCAATGCGCCTTCCCTGCATGTGGCACCGGGAGAAACTGTCGCCATCGTCGGTCCCTCCGGTGCCGGCAAGAGCACGATCTTTTCGCTGCTGCTGCGCTTCTACGATCCCACAGCCGGATCGATCCGCCTCGACGGCGTCGACCTCCGCCATGCGACCCTTGAAGACATCCGCTCACGGCTTGCGATCGTACCGCAGGACGTGACGATCTTTGCAGCCTCCATCCACGACAACATCGCCTTCGGCGTCCCGAACGCGACTCGCGACGCCGTGCGTGCAGCAGCAATCGCCGCACAGGCGGACGAGTTCATCGCGAAGCTCGACAACGGCTATGACACGCTCGCCGGCGAACGCGGCATCACCCTGTCCGGCGGCCAGCGCCAGCGGATTGCTATCGCCCGCGCGATCCTGAAGGATGCTCCGGTCCTGCTGCTCGACGAAGCCACCTCGGCGCTCGATGCGGAAAGCGAAACACTGGTGCAAAAGGCGCTCGACGGTCTCATGCGCAACCGCACCACGCTCGTCATCGCCCATCGCCTTGCGACGGTGTTGAAAGCTGACCGGATCCTGGTCCTGGAAAACGGTCGCGTCGTCGAGGAAGGCACGCACCAGAGCCTGGTGGCGGCTGGCGGTCTCTATGCCAAGCTCGCGCGGCTGCAATTCCATGATCTCGAGCAAACTTCCGTCAGCGCGATCTGATGGACGCGACCCCCATCATCTCCGCAGATCTGGATAGTCTGCTCGATGACGTTCAGCAGCGCACCTTCCGGTATTTCTGGGATGGTGCTCATCCGCAGAGCGGCCTCCCTTATGACAAATGCCTTCTCGACGGCACACCCGGCATCGATGCGATCTCGATCAGCGGCACCGGCTTCGGCCTGATGGCGATCCTGGTTGCCTGCGAACGCGGCTGGATCACCAGCGACGAGGCGCTGGTTCGCATCACCACGATTGTCGAGAGCCTCGAACTGGCACCGCGCTACCACGGCGCGTTCTCTCACTTCATCAATCCCGCTACCAGCGCAATGATTCCGTTTTCGGCGCTGGATGATGGGGGCGACATCGTCGAAACGACGCTTCTCCTACAGGGCCTGATCTGCGCCCGTGAATATTTCGCGGCAGAGACCATTTCCGAGAAATCGCTGCGCACCGCGATCACCCGGCTGTTCGACGAGGTCGAGTGGACCTGGTACACCCGCGGCAAGACCGACGGCCCGATCTACTGGCACTGGAGCCCGATCAACGAGTGGGCGATGAACCTGCCGATCACCGGCTGGAATGAGGCGCTGTCAACCTATGTCTTTGCCGCCGGCTCGGACACGTTTCCGATCGATCCGCAGACCTATCACTGCGGATGGGCACGCAACGGCGCCATGAAGAACGGCGAGGAATATTTCGGCATACAGCTGCCGCTGGGCGAACCCATGGGCGGGCCGCTGTTCCTGTCGCAATATTCCTTCTGTGCACTCAATCCACGCGGCCTGTCCGATCGCTACGCCGATTACTGGCGCCAGGCGGTCGCGCATTCACGGATCAACCGCGCCTATTGCCTGACTGTGCCGGAATATGCCGCAGCCGGCGTCTGGGGGCTGACGGCATCGGAAGCCCAGGCCGGCTACGCCGCCAATTCGCCGCTGGTCGATTTCGGCGCGATTGCACCGTCTGCAGCACTGTCGAGCTTTCCTTTCGTGCCCGGCCATGCGGAAGAAGCCTTGCGCGCGCTCCTTGCCTACGAGAACGGACGGCTGGTCAACCGCTTCGGCTTCGCCGACGCGTTTGCGCCGAAGACAGGCTGGGTCGCATCGACCTACATCGCTATCGACCAGGGTCCGATCGTCGCGATGATCGAGAACCACCGCTCGGGTCTGTTGTGGAAACTGTTCATGGCCGCTCCGGAAGTTCGCCGCGGCCTCGACCGGCTGGGATTCCGCTATCCGGCCACTCCGCCTAAGCACAAAAACGCCGGCACCTGATCACTTTGCGCGTTTGAACGTCCATTTGACGACATGATCGCCGTTGCGCTTGATCTTGGTCTTCATCTTCAGCTGCACCGATTGCTCGCCGAACGCAGCCTGCGCCTCCTCGAAGGCCCGACGCGCCTGCGCCATCGCCTCGTGGTAGGCGGTATTGTCGCGGCGAGGCGTATCTGCCACCGCCTTGGCGATCGCGTCGATATCGGGCTTGCTGTAGGTCATGTCAGCGTTCGGTAAGCTTCAGTTCGATGCGGCGGTTCTGGTTTCTGGCATCCGGCGTATCGCCAGCCGCGATCGGCTGGAACTCGCCAAAGCCCGCGGCCACCAGGCGGTTGGCCGGCACGCCCTTCGAGATCAGATACTTGACCACGGACGTCGCGCGCGCAGACGAAAGCTCCCAGTTGTCGCGGTAGCGTCCGGTGCCGGAAAGCGGCGCGTTGTCCGTATGTCCGTCGACCCGCAGCACCCAGTTGATCTCGGCCGGAATTTCCTTGGCGAGATCGAGAAGTGCGGCGGCAAGCTTGTCCATCTCCACGAGACCAGCCGCATCGAGTTCGTTGCCGCCGATCGGGAAGAGAACTTCCGACTGGAACACGAACCGATCGCCGACGATGCGAATATTTTCGCGATCGGAGAGAATCTCACGCAGACGCCCGAAGAAGTCGGAGCGGTAGCGATTGAGCTCCTGTACGCGGGCCGCAAGCGCCACGTTGAGGCGACGACCAAGATCCGAAATCTGCGCCTGCGAGTTGGCGTCCTTCGTTTCCGACGCCTGCAGTGCCTGTTCGACGGCGGCGATCTGGGCCCGAAGCGCCGCGATCTGCTGGTTGAGAAGCTCGATCTGGCTCATCGCCCGGGCGCTGACCTGCCGCTCGTTGGAGAGTTCACCCGTCAGAGTGGTCACGCGGGAATTGGCCGCGTCGCTTGCACCACTGCCCTGGTTGAGAAGCTGCTGCAGCCGCGACCGGTCGCTTTCAGCAACCGCCAGCGACGATCGCAGGTTGGCGAGCTGGTCTTCGATATCCTGATTGTTGCCCTTTTCCAGCGCCAGAAGCTCTGTCAGTTCCGCGATCTGGCTGTTCAGCCGGTTCAGAACCTCGTCGCGACCGGAAATCTCGCGGGTAAGCAGAAACTGCGCCAGCACGAACACCGTCAGTAGGAACATGATCGCCATCAGAAGCGTGGTCAGCGCGTCGACGAAGCCCGGCCAGTAGTCCACGCCGTGCTGGCGGCGACGGTTCTTGCCCAGCGCCATGGTCTACTTGCTCCCGATCTTGTCGGACTGACCGATCTTGTCGGAGAGCCGGTCCAGCGTGCGCCGCAGGGCCTTGGACTCCTCCTGCTGCGCCTCGATCCAGTCACGCAGCATCTGCTGCTCGTTGCGCATGTTCTTGACCAGCCCCTGAATGCCTTCGGCAAGGTTTGCCATGGCAGCAAGCGACTTCTCGTTCTGCTGGACATCACCGCTGCCGGTTCTGCCCTGAGCCGCCGCAATCTTGCGCAGCTCGTCGGCGAGCGTCTTGAATTCGCCGGAGGAACCAGCTGAAAGCCCTGCCGCCGCAACCGGCGCGTCCGATCCCGTATCGGTCACCGATGAAAGCCAGTTTTCGAGCTCCGTATAGAAGCGGTTCTGCGCACGTCCTGCCTGGAGATCGAGGAAGCCGAGGATCAGCGAGCCTGACAGACCAAGCAACGACGACGAAAACGCCGTGCCCATGCCGGCAAGCGGCTGCGCAAGACCGGTCTTGATCGCCGACAGAATGTCATTGGAGCCGCCGGCGCCCGGATCGAGCGCACCGATGACGTCGCTGATCGAGCCGATCGTGCCGATCAGGCCCCAGAACGTGCCAAGCAGGCCGAGAAACACCAGGAGGCCGATCAGGTAACGGGACGTATCCCGAGATTCGTCGAGGCGGGTGCCGATCGAATCGAGAATGGAGCGCAAGGTTGCGGTCGAAAGCGCCGTTTTGCGGCGACCACCGATCAGCGAGCGCATCGGCGCCAGAAGTTTCGGCTCGCGGCCCACCTTGTCGACGGTGCCGGCAGCGCGGAACGAGTTGAACCAGCGCACTTCCGGAATAAGGCCGATGACCTGCAGGAAAACCAGGACGATACCAATCAACAGGACGCCGAGGATCAGACCGTTCAGACCCGGATTGGTCTGGAACGCTTGTGCGGCCTGACGGTACAGGATCGAGCAGACAAAACCGACGATGATCAGGAAGATCAGCATCGTCCAGAGGAAGGAAGCCGGGTTGGAAAGCTTTTCGGTAAAACGGCGGCGGTTAGCTTCAGTTTCGTCCAGATCGTCCACTGTCGCATTCGCCATAATAAGCCTCGCCTCTGGGTCGCGTCGCGCGGAGGCTAGAGCAAAATTGCGACGAATTGAAGTGTCGCCACGGTGCAAAGACCGGGACAAGCCGAAGTTTTTTCCTCGCCATTTCAAATGACAAGCAGCACTCCGGCCGTCACCGCATCAGCAATCAGCGCGACGGAACCGGACGATTGGAAACTTCCAGCAGCGCCTTCTGGATCAGCTCGTTGCCGGCAACAATGCTCTTGGTGCCGAACATGTCGGTCGAGCCCTTGATGTCGCTGACAAAGCCGCCCGCTTCGCGGATGAGGACGAGGCCGGCAGCGATGTCCCACGGCGAAAGACCAATTTCCCAGTGACCGTCGAAGCGACCGGCAGCGACATAGGCAAGATCAAGCGACGCAGCGCCAAGGCGACGAACGCCCGCCACTTCGCCCATCACATGGCGCAGTTCGACCAGGAACTTGCCGTGATCGCCGCGGCCGAGATGCGGCACGCCGCAACCAACCACGCAATCGGACAGGACCCGGCGTGCGGCAACGCGAATGCGACGGTCGTTCAAGAACGCGCCGCCGCCCTTTTCTGCCGTATAGAGTTCATCGGTGCCCGGGTTGAAGATCACGCCGGCGACGATTTCGCCATTGCGCTCCAGCGCGATCGACACCGCGAACTGCGGAATGCCGTGCAGGAAGTTGGTCGTGCCGTCGAGCGGATCGACGATCCAGCGATGAGCGCCGTCCGTGCCCTTCTCCTCCTGGCTTTCCTCACCGAGGAAGCCGTAGGTCGGGCGCGCCTTCATCAGCTCGTCATGGACGATCTTTTCCGCCTTGAGATCCGCCTGGGTCACGAAATCGCCCGGTCCCTTGACCGAAACCTGCAGGTTCTGAACTTCGCCGAAATCCCTGGAGAGCGACTTGCCAGCCTTGAGGGCGGCCTGAACCATGACGTTGAGAAGGGCTGAGCGGGCCATGCGGGAAATCCTGATCGTATGGTCCCGAACATGCATCAGCCGGGACGTGTCTGTGGCGAATTGTCTTGATTGGCCGGTTCAAGACCACAAAACCAAGGGAAATTCAAGTCGAAGCCGACAAACCCCGCGTGAACGGACAAAATGCGACATTGCCCGCCTGCCTGCGATCTGCCAGAACGCCGGCTATCGAGATTATAGGAGTATCGCCGTGAAGATCGCATTGCCATTCGGCATCAGCCTCGGACTTGTGGGCGTGATGACCATGCTGTCGCTGGGTCTGATCTCGGCGCTGCCGGCCGATACCCAGCTGCCGATCCACTTCACCCTGACCGGCACACCGACCAGCACGGCACCGGCCATGATCGCGCTGCTGCTTCTGCCGGCCTGCGCGCTCTTCGTGACAGCCATGTTCGCACTTGGCCCCCGCATGGGCGGCCGTATCAAGGCCTCGCCGGGCATCTACCTGATCGTCTGGCTGGTAACGCTGCTGATCCTGGCGCTTGCCCACGGCTTTATCATCCGCCACGCCCTGTTCACGCTGGCGGCGATGAAGGCAACCGCCTGACCACTCGAACTACTGGCGGTTGACTACTGGCGTCGGAAGCGGTTCGCCGCATCGATCGCCTGTCGCTGCTGCTCGTCGTTGATGCCGAGGTAGAAATCCTCAAGCGCCGCATCCTGCAACCCGGCACGCCTTGAAAGCACATACCACTTGGCGGCCTCGACCGGGTTCGGTCGTGTCCCCAGCGCCTCGATATAGAGATGCGACAGCTTGTTCTGGGCAACCACATTGCCGCGATGGGCCGCAATCCGCAGCCATTCGAAGCCCTTGTCGTAGTTGCGTTCGCCGCCGACTCCGTTGACGAACCAGATGCCCATGTCGAGCTGCGCCGTGTCGAACCCGGCCTTCGCCGCGCGCTCCAGCCAACGGCGAGCCTCGGCCTTCTTCTCCTCGGGCACGCCCTTCATGTTCACGTAGAGCTGGGCCACCGCATATTGCGCATCCGCCACGCCCTGCTTTGCCGCCCGCTCGTAAAATGGCAACGCCAGCTTGAAACCTTTGTCGCCCGGATTGTCCGACACCAGGATCTGGCCCCAGTTGAACTGCGCCGACGAATTGCCGGCTTCCGCCGCCTTGCGCATATAGTCGTCGGCCTTCTTTTTGTCGGCGGGCACGTAACGGCCGCTCATCAAAAGAAGCGAATACTGGAACATGGCGGCAGGATCGCCGCGCTCGGCAGCCTGCCCGTACCAGAAGGCCGCGGTCTTTGCGTCGCGGTTGATGCCGAGCCCCTTGCTCATCATTTCGGCGACAAGCGTCTGCGACGCCGCATCGCCGGCCGACGCACGCTTCAGTGCGACATCGAGCGCCTTGACGTACAAGCCGCGCTGAAACGCACCATAGGCCTCGTCGATCGGGCCCGTATAGGGCTTCTCCGGCGGCAGTGGCGGCAAGGTCACGCCCATGCGCTGATAGAGTTCGACACCGGCGGACGGCACGATGCCATCGGGCTGTGCACCGCGTTCGACGCCCATTGCATCCGGCGCGACCGGTCTCGTCACCACTTGACGCGACTGCGCCGCCGTCGGCCCCTCCTGCTCCACCGCACCGGGTTGCTGCACCTGCGCAATTGCCGGATGCGGCAAGACGGCCGACGCCGAAAGGCTGGCGGCAAGCATCAGGACGGTGGATGAGGCGCGACGAATCGATGGCATGGAGACCATCAAGCCTCAAACCGTGGCGCTTTTTCGTCCAGATCGGCGTTGACCAGTCGAACTGCTTCCTGCGGTCCTTCGGGATGATCGAAGACAGCCAGTCTCAAAGCCACGAATTCCGCTCCGTTTTCGGCAACCTCGAGCGCCGAGGAAATGTCCGTGCCGCCCATGGCGATACAGGGAATTTCCACCATCGAAGCCCACCATTCCGCAAGCGCGACGTTCTTCGGATGCGCCTCCGGCTTGATGTCGCCATCGAGCTTGCCGAAGAAAATATAGTCGGGGCGGCGCTCGCCCACTTCGAGCGCCGTGTGACGCTCGGATGCACCACCGGCGCCGACGATCATCTTCGGGCTGAATTTCTCGATCGTTTCTTCCAGCTCTTCCATCGAACCGGCCATATGCAGGCCATCTGCCTTGACGCGACCTGCGACGCGGCTGTCTCCGGCGATCAGCGCTGCGGCACCCGCAGCCTGGATCATCGGCACCATGAGTTCGGCGCGGTCCTGGAACGCGGTATCGTCTTCATCGTATTGCGGCAGGATCACCGAGGCGACATCGCCGCCCGCAAGCGCCTTCTCCAACCGGTCCGCCTGCGCTTTCGCATCCGCATCCTGCGGCACGATCAGCACCAGACGGCAACGCTCTTCCTGTTTCTTCATGTTTCTTCCCATGCAGCGAACCGCAACCCGGCGATCCGCACTCGTTTTCTCTTGAATGATTCGATAGACCGGAAGGATTGCGCAATCAACCGCTCATCCCATCTGCCCGCCTCAACGGTGCAAGCCTGAAGTGCCCATGCCAGACATATTTTCCTCCGATACGCTCAGCCTCGCCTTCTTTGCAGCAGCGGTGCCCGCCGTGATGCTGGTCGGGCTTTCCAAGGGCGGCATTGGCGGCGCGATCGGCCTGATGGGCATGCCGCTGATGTCGCTTGCCGTCGACCCGGTCAAAGCGGCGGCGATCTTCCTGCCGATCCTGATCCTGATGGATATCGTGGCACTCTGGTCCTGGCGCCATTTCAACGACAGAAAAACCCTGCTGATGATCCTGCCGGGCGGCGTCATCGGCATCGCGCTCGGCTGGGCGACCTCGGCCTATGTTTCGGACGACGCGTTGCGGATTGTTATTGCCGCGGCAACGATCTTCTTCGCCCTCCGTTACTTCTGGCAGGTCTACGGCCCAGCTAAGAACCGTCCCGCCGCCGCACTGCCGCATCGTCCGGCGGCCGCCACGTTCTGGGGCGCGCTGTCGGGCTATGCCAGTTTCGTGGCGCATGCCGGCGGCCCGCCCTTCCAGATCTACGTTCTGCCGATGAAGCTGGATCCTAAGAAATACACCGGGGCCAGCATCCGCTTCTTCGCCATCGTCAACGCCGTCAAGATCATCCCCTATTTCCTTCTCGGCGCATTGGGGGCCGAAAACCTGACGATCTCGGCGACATTGCTGCCGGCAGCCCTGGTCTCGACCATGCTCGGTGCCGCGATCGTCAAGCATCTGAAGTCGGAAGTGTTCTATCCGATGACCTACGCGCTCGCTCTCGTTGCCGGCGTAAAGCTTCTGTGGGACGGCCTGCCGATCTGACCGGTCCATCCGAACATCATAAAAAACCCAATTACAATAAGGCCTTCCACCGGTCGCGAGACACGAAAACGGTTGATGCTTCGTCAAGTTATGCTTAGCTTCAAACTATGACACTCGATCCGTTTTCAGCCATTGCCGACCCGAACCGGCGCCATCTCCTCGAAGAGCTGAGACGCGCGCCGAAAACCGTGAATGAACTTGCACAAGGGCTGCCGATCAGCAGGCCGGCCGTCTCGCAGCATCTGAAAGCACTGCTGGACAGCGATCTCGTGACTGTCACACCAGAGGGAACGCGGCGCATCTATGCCGTGAACGGCAGCGGCTTCACCCGGCTCAACCTGTGGCTCGACCAGTTCTGGACGTGAATTCTGGCCGCGACTGTGACGTTACGACCAGAACTGTTGCTTTTAGTCTTGGAATTTATCGTGCCGCTGTGGGCACCCTCTCACGAATGTACGTGAGGCGCGTGGCGCTTTTGATCGCCTAATGACGGGTGTCGGTCTTTAACCGCTCCACCTCGTCTTTGATGCGCAGCTTGCGGCGCTTGAGCTCTGCGATCTCACGATCGTCGGCGGATGGAGATGCGAGAACGGACTGGAGTTCCTCTTCGAGGTCGCCGTGCTTCTTTTCAAGCGATGCGATATGCGCCTGGACGGTCATGTGGCATGTTCCTTCCTTAGGTACCTGCCTTGGCACTCCTCTGAGCCAAGGCTTCAGGTTTGCAACAGAAGTGTGACACGGTTGGTCCGCTTTGTCGAAGGAGAAATCATGGTCTCTCAGCGGCAAATTCGTGGCGTCGGCTAACTTCCAGTTAACGCGGTTTGATGGTAGGAGCTTGCGGATGAAGCCGGGGTTTGCAAAAAGCCGGCGTAAAGAATGGGGACTGAGCATGCGTGATCAGGAACAGGCGGATAACCGGCTGGTACTCGCGAAACTTCGCCAGGAACACGAAGATTACGACGCCGCGATCAATGCCATGATCAAGGTCGGCTGTGAGGCTCTTCGCATCCAGCGCATGAAGAAGAAGAAGCTGGCCATCAAGGACCGGATGACCCAGATCGAAGACCAGATCATTCCCGACATCATCGCTTGAGTTCACCTTAAAAGGGCCTGGAATGTCAGAAAGACCCGCAGTCGCCATCATCATGGGCAGCCAGTCCGACTGGGAGACCATGAAGAACGCCGCCGACACGCTTGATACGCTCGACATCGGTTACGAAGCACGGATCGTCTCGGCACACCGCACGCCGGACCGGATGTACGAATTCGCCAAAAGCGCCCGCGACGAGGGCTTCAAGGTCATCATCGCCGGTGCCGGCGGCGCTGCCCACCTGCCGGGCATGACAGCGGCCCTGACGCCGCTTCCGGTGTTCGGCGTGCCCGTCCAGTCAAAGACCATGAGCGGAACCGACAGCCTTTACTCGATCGTGCAGATGCCCGCCGGCATCCCCGTCGGCACGCTGGCCATCGGCCGAGCCGGCGCGATCAATGCCGCCCTTCTTGCTGCAGCGGTGCTTGCCCTTTCCGACGATGACCTTGCCGACCGACTCGACGCCTATCGCGCGCACCACACCGCATCGGTCGCCGAATATCCCATCGACGAAGCACCCTGAGAAACATCATGACGATCCGCACCATCGGCATAATCGGCGGCGGCCAGCTCGGCCGCATGCTGGCGATCGCTGCCGCACGCCTGAACTACCGCATCATCATTCTCGAACCGCAGGCGGATTGCCCAGCCGCCCAGGTCGCGAACGAACAGATCACGGCGGCCTACGACGACAGGGCGGCGCTGGCCGATCTCGCCAGCCGCTGCGACGTCGTGACCTACGAATTTGAAAACGTACCGGTCGAGGCAGCCGAGTTCCTGCAGCAGTCGGCTCCAGTCTACCCGCCGGCCAAGGCCCTGGAAGTGGCGCAGGATAGGATTGTTGAAAAGCAGTTCCTCAACGGCTGCGGCATCGAGACCGCAAGGTTTCATTCCGTCGACAGCCAAGCCGATCTCGAAGCAGCGCTTGCAGACTTCGGCGGCAAGGGTGTCTTGAAGACCCGCCGCATGGGCTACGACGGCAAGGGCCAGCGCGTGTTCCGCTCCAGCGACGACAAGGCCGATGGCGCCTATGCGGACCTCGGCTCGGTGCCGATGGTTCTTGAAAGCTTCGTGCCCTTCGAGCGCGAAATCTCGATCATCGCCGCGCGCGCCAAGGACGGCACGGTCTCCTGCTACGATCCGGCCGAGAACATCCACCGCAACGGCATCCTTCATACCTCCACCCTGCCCGCGACCATTCCAGACACGACCGCGCAGACCGCGCGCAGTGCCGCCGAAAAGCTCCTCGCTGCCCTCGACTATGTCGGCGTGATCGGCATGGAATTTTTTGTGATGGCCGATGGCACCCTGATTGCCAACGAGATCGCACCGCGCGTGCACAATTCCGGTCATTGGACAGAGGCTGCCTGCGTGGTCTCGCAGTTCGAGCAGCATATCCGCGCGGTGGCCGGCGCAAGCCTCGGCGATCCGCGCCGTCATTCCGATTGCGTGATGACCAACCTGATCGGCGACGACATCCTCGACGTGCCCGGCTGGCTCGCGAGGACCGACGTGCTGGTCCACCTCTACGGCAAGACGGAATCCCGTCCGGGCCGGAAAATGGGCCATGTCACGGAGCTGAAGGGGCGGAAAACCCGGTCATAAAGTGCGTCACAAGGTTGACACGCATCCAGCCACGGGTTATCTGCACGCCAACCTGAGCGCGCCCCTCGTCGACAGATAGGCGGCACGCTTTCGATTGATAGAGACAAGCGGCTCTTTGAGCCCACAGACTTCTGGACCAGTACAATGAAGATCAAGAACTCGCTCAAGGCGCTGAAGGCTCGTCATCGCGATAACCGTCTGGTTCGCCGCAAGGGCCGCGTTTACATCATCAACAAGCAGAACCCGCGCTTCAAGGCCCGCCAGGGCTGATTTGCGCTGATATCGACGTTTTGTCCGGGCACGCCTGAGACGATCAAATTGTCGGTAGCGTGAAATTTCGGGTTTGACCTTCGGCGCATGCGGATTACTTTATCCGCATGCGCTATTTTCGTTCAAGCTTCGTGATCCTTGCTGTGTGTGTTGCGGTGCCTGCCTTTGCGCAGACCCTGCCCCAGCCCATGCCGCCATCCCAACCGATGCCTCCCGCTCCGCCGCTGGAAAGTCCGCAGCAGGGAGGTCCGGAAGCAGCACCAAATGCCGGCCAGCCTCTCAACGCCAGGGTCGACCCGCTATTTGCGGCGCTGAAACGTGAGCGCAATCCGGAAAAGGCGCGCGGAATCGCCACGCAGATCGCCATGAACATGGGTGAGTCGGGCAGTCCCACAGTCAATCTTCTTATGGGCTGGGCGGCCACGGCCGCCAAGGAAAAGCGCAACGCCGCCGCCCTCGACTTCCTCGACCGCGTCACTCTCATCGATCCCGCCTATATCGAAGGCTGGAACCGCCGCGCCACAATGCATTACGCGATGGGCGACCAGCGCAAGGCGATGGCCGATATTGCCGAAGTGCTGAAGCGTGAGCCTCGCCATTTCGGCGCGCTGGCCGGTCTTGCCGGAATCCTCACCGAAGCCGGACGGGACAGCCAGGCGCTGAATGCGTGGGAGCGTTATCTCGACATCTACCCCGCCGATCGCGAGGCGCAGGAGGCTGTGACCAAGCTATCCGAAAAGATCGCCGGCAACCGAACCTGATGGGCCGCCATGGGGATTGTACCTCTTATCTTGTCTCTCATCGCATTCGGCTTCGGCTTCACGGCCTGGAAGGCGAAAGCGATCGAGGCCAACCTTCCGAACGACGGTGAACTCACCGATCTCGGCGATATCCGTATCAACGCCCTTCATGTCGCAGCACCAGCCGAGGGCGACCTTCCCCCGATCGTCTTCATCCACGGCGCCAGCGGCAATCTGAAGGACCAGGAAGCAGCGTTCCGCAGACCGCTAGAAGGGCGCGCCGAAATGCTGTTCGTCGACCGTCCCGGTCACGGCTATTCCGAGCGTGGCGGCGAAGAGAACGGCTTTCCGGATGGCCAGGCCGAAACGATCGCTCGCCTCATGGATCGCTACGGCATCGAGAAGGCGATCATCGTCGGCCATTCCTTCGGGGGTGCGATCGCCACATCCTTCGCGCTCTACCATCCGGAAAAGACGGCAGGCCTGCTTCTTCTCGCGCCCGCCACCCATCCCTGGCCGGGCGGCGTCGACTGGTACTACAATCTCGCAGCCCGCCCTTATCTCGGACGCCTGTTTACCCGCTTCCTGGCGCTGCCTGCCGGGCTGGTGCTGATGGAGAAGGCAACCCATGCCGTCTTCCATCCCAACCCCCGTCCGGACCGCTACCTCGACGGCGGCGCCACCGCACTGGTGTTGCGGCCTGAGAACTTCCGCAACAACGCGATCGACGTCGCCAATCTCAACGACTACGTCACCAGGGTCGCACCGCGCTACAGCGAGATCACCGCACCGACGCTGATCATCAACGGCGACAGCGACAAGATTGTCTCGATGGATATCCATGCGAAGGCGCTGACGGCCGCCGTCGCCGGCGCCGAACTGGTCGTCATCCGCGGCCTCGGCCACAAGCCGGATTACCTCGCGACCGATCTCGCCATCGCCGGGATCGAGAAGCTTGCGGGTCACCACCGCGACCTGCAGTCCGTTGCCCGCAGGGTCGAGGCGCGACTGGCGAAAGTGGTCGACGAGCCGATGCCGGACATGGATTTCTCGATCGAAAAGACCTGAAACGACAACGGCCGCCGGATCACTCCGACGGCCGTTTTCATTTCACGCTGTTGATAGCGGGTTTAAACCCCACTCTGCCCATCTGCACCGATATAGGCGATGCGCAGCATGTTGGTGGCGCCAGGTGTGCCCAGTGGCACGCCGGCCGAGATGATGATCCGGTCGCCCGGCTTACCAAAACCTTCGGAGGCGACGATGCGGCAGGCGTTGTTGACCATGTCGTCGAGGTCAGTCGCGTCGTGGGTGACGACGCAGTGCATGCCCCAGCCGATCGACAGTCGACGCGCGGTCTTGACGCTCGGCGACAGTGCCAGGATCGGAACGTTCGGACGCTCGCGCGAAGCGCGAAGGCCTGTTGTGCCCGACGATGTGTAGGTAACGATCACGGCAAGCCGCAGCGTCTCTGCAATCTGGCGGGCAGCAAGCGAGATTGCGTCGGCACCGGTTGCTTCCGGCGTCGCGCGCTGCGCATAGATGATGCTTGGATAAAGCGGATCGTCTTCCACCTTGCGGGCAATCGACGCCATCATCGAAACGGCTTCGACCGGATACTGACCGGACGCCGATTCGGCCGACAGCATGATCGCATCGGCACCTTCGAACACGGCGATCGAGACGTCGGAAACTTCGGCGCGGGTCGGAACCGGCGCGCTGATCATCGATTCCAGCATCTGGGTCGCGACCACGACCGGCTTGCCGGCACGGCGACATGCGCGTGTCAGCTGCTTCTGGATGCCGGGGACCGCCTCGATCGGCATTTCGACGCCAAGATCGCCACGGGCCACCATGACGGCGTCGGAGAGATCGATGATCTCATCGATCCGCTCGAGTGCCTGCGGCTTTTCGATCTTAGACATGATGCCGACGCGGCCGCGGGCAATCTTGCGAACTTCGGCGAGATCTTCCGGGCGCTGAACGAAGGACAAAGCGACCCAGTCGACATCGTCGGTCTCAAGCACGGCATCGAGATCGGCGCGGTCTTTGTCGGTGAGAACGCCAACGGCGAGCAGCGTATCGGGAAGGCTAACACCCTTGCGGTCGGAAATGCCGGTGCCGGCAACGACAGTGCAGGTGATCGACGTGCCGTCAACCTTTTCGGCCCGCAGCGCCAGCTTGCCGTCATCGATCAGCAGGCGATCGCCGACCTTCACCGATTCGAGAATTTCGGGATGCGGCAGGAAGACTCGGTTCTCGTCGCCGGGAGCCTCGTTATTGTCGAGTGTAAACGTCTGGCCTGGGACCAGCGTCACCTTGGTATCGGCAAACTTGCCGACGCGCAGTTTCGGACCCTGGAGGTCGGCGAGGATGCCGATCGGGCGACCGGATTTCTTTTCGACGGAGCGAATACGCTCGATCAGCGTCCGCATCATCTCATGGCTCGAATGGCTCATGTTGATGCGGAAAAGATCCGCGCCTGCCTCGTGCAGCTTGGCAATCATCTCCTCGTCGGAGGATGCCGGGCCGAGTGTGGCAAGGATCTTAACTTTGCGGTATCGCCTCATCAATTCTGGCCTTCCTGGGATCCGGACGTGTCTGAAAGCTGGACCATCCAGCTGCCCTGACGGCCCGTGTCATATTCCTTGAAACCCATGCGCTGGAAGCCACGGGTGAAGCAGTCGTCGACGCCGACGACCTTGAACTCGTTCTCGGCGACGCACATGTTGACGCCGCCGGTCCAGCGGCCGCCGCGGGCCGCGTCCTCGGCATAGAGATAATAATAGCGGGACTGCAGCTCGCCTTCGATCAGCGTCGCGCAGGTTGATGCGGGTACCTGCCACCAGCCTTCGGTGTTCCAGCCATCCTTGGCACGGTAGCCGATCGCCACGCCGACGAGGTTCTGGGTTCCGTTGCAGACGCGGAAATCCGCAAGTGCCGGAGACGCCATCAACAGCGGCGCACTGACGCAGAGCGCGGATGCCACGGCAGGCACAGAAAACAGGGCGGAAAGATATGTTCTAAGGGATTTTTTCGACACGGTTTCCGTCAGGACTCCATGGTTATTCGTGATGCACTTTCTCGCGCGGCAGGGTTTGAAAGTCAACGCAATCTAATCGATTATATTCTGAACGCCCGCCGGGGGCCGCTTGCCTTGTCCGCGGCGACCATGGCAGGAAACGGCCGAGATATCACCGGGACAGGCTGCGCAAAACAATGGTACAAGCCCCGATGGACACAGACGACTTCCAACCGTTCGAAGTCATAGACGGCGATTATGACGGCGGGATGGTTCTTCTCGCCGACCACGCGATGAATCGCCTGCCCGCCCGCTACGGCGATCTTGGCCTGCCAGAAGACGCATTTTGGCGCCACATCGCCTTCGATATCGGCATCGAGGGACTGACCCGCCGGCTGGCCGACATTATGGACGTGCCGGCCGTGCTCGGCTGCTTTTCCCGCCTGCTGATCGATCCCAACCGCGGCGAAGACGATCCGACGCTGATCATGAAGATCTCCGACGGCGCCATCGTTTCCGGCAATCACCCGATCACCCAGGAAGAATGGGATTTTCGGCTTGCCACCTACCACCGGCCCTATCACCGCGCCGTCGAGCAGACGATTGCAAGAGCCAGCGCGTCCGGCCGGGCACCGCTTGTGCTGTCGCTGCATTCCTTCACGCCGTTCTGGCGCGACACCCCGCGGCCCTGGCATGCGGGCGTACTGTGGGATACCGACGATCGGGTCGTGGTGCCGCTGATCGAGCAGCTTCGCCTTCCCGGCGATATCGTCGTCGGCGACAACGAACCCTATGACGGCGCCTTGAAGGGCGACACGATGTACCGGCACTGCATGATCCCCGGCATTCCCCACACCCTGCTGGAAGTGCGCCAGGACCTTATCGGCGACGAGCAAGGCATCGAGGACTGGGCACAAAGACTGGCGCCGATCTTCACGACGCTCAATGCAGACCCCACATTGCACGAGTACAAAATCTTTCCGTCGCGCACCGGCCCCTACCCCGCGTGAGCGTTCAGACAAAGGAGGTCACGATGACCGAACTTTCCAAGGAACAGCAGACCGAGCTCGAGGCTGCAGCCTTCCGTCGCCTCGTGTCACATCTGCGCGAGCGGACCGACGTCCAGAACATCGATCTGATGAACATGGCCGGCTTCTGCCGAAACTGCCTGTCCAACTGGTACAAGGACGCAGCCGACGAGGCAGGCCTTGCGCTCACGAAGGATGCATCCCGCGAGATCGTCTATGGCATGCCCTACGAGGACTGGAAAAATCTGCACCAGTCGGAATCCACAGGCGCTCAAAAAGCCGCATTCGAGGGCAACAAGCCGACCCATGGCTGACGCCCACGGACAAGGCCCGCGTATTTGGGCCTTGACCTTGCCGCCGCTTTTCGGCAGGTGACAGCCAATCAACACAGATCAAGATCAGGAGGCCCCGATGTCTGATGCTCATGGCGTCGCCCGCGACCAGCTCCGCGCATTTATCGAGCGCATCGAGCGACTGGAAGAAGAGAAGAAGACCATCGCCGACGACATCAAGGATGTCTATGGCGAGGCCAAGGGCATGGGCTACGATACCAAGATCATGAAAAAGGTCATCGCCCTTCGCAAGAAGGACGATCAGGAGCGGATGGAAGAGGACCTCATCCTCGACACCTATCTGGCAGCCCTCGGCATGATCGAAAGCCCGGCCGAACAGGACGCCGCCTAAACAATTTTGAAGACGACAAGGAACCCGCCGGCAACGGCGGGTTTTTTCATGGGCGCAAGCATCGCATCTTCCTCAGAGACACTCGGAATCGGTCATGGATTATGATGTCATCGTCGTTGGCGCCGGTTTCACCGGCCTGACTGCCGCAACGCAGCTGATGAGAGCGGGCGTGAAGGTTGTTTTGCTCGAAGCGCAGGATCGCGTCGGCGGACGCGTCGAGGCGCAGGTTTTTGAGGATGGCACGGCCGTCGATGCGGGCGGACAGTTCTTTTGCCGCGACATGCCGGAAGTGGTCTCATTGGCAAGAGAGTTCGGCAGGACCTTTGTGAAGACCTATGCCGAGGGCGACACCACATACCTTCCCGAAGTCCCCCGCGGGCGGGCAGAAGCGATCTGGAACGGCGTCGATGCACTGCGCGAGACGATGATCGCGACCGATCTTTCCGATCCGGCGCTCAGAAAGCTGACGGCTTACGACTGGGCGCAGAGACAGCCGGTCGAGGACGATATACGGCAGGGGTTTCTGCGCATGGTGACAGGCCTCTGGTGCCGCGCGCCGGAGGAGATTGCCTTCACCTATCTCGCGGCAAACGACAGACGCATCACCAACACCACGTCCGAGCTCGAGCTGTTTCTCGCCGGCACGATGCATGCGCTGGCCGACGATCTTGCGGCAACTCTCGGCGATCGGCTAAGGCTTGGCACGCCTGTCAATGAGGTTGCCATTTCCGGTGGCGGCGTCACGGTGATGACCGGCACGGGAAAAATGACGGCCGCGCAGGTCGTGCTCGCAGTGCCGCCCATCATGGCGCGCCGCCTGTCGTACGCCCCAGCACTCCCGCCGCATCTGACAAGAGCACTGGATGCGTGGAGCCCTGGCATGGTCATCAAGCTCAACATCCGCTTTGAGCGACCCTTTTGGCGAGACCGGGATCTCAGCGGCATGACCATGTGGAATGATCCGCAAGGCCTGTTTGCCTGCGACGCCAGTCGCGACGGTTACGCCGGACTGATCGTCTTCGTTAGCGGACCTTTGGCGGCGACGTGGCACGACAAGCCCGCCCGTGAGCTTGAAACGTTCGTAATTGAGAAACTGGCGGAGGCGTTGGGCGACGAGGCCAGACACAGTCTGGACATTCGCATGCGTGACTGGGTCGACGACCGCTGGAGCGACGGCGCCTATAGTGACGTGATCACCAGTCTCGACGCCAACGACGCGGAAGCGACCCTGACAACCGGCATGCCGCCGGTACATTTCGCATCGTCGGAACTGTCGCCGTCTTTCCCGGGCTATGTCGAGGGGGCGATCGTCGCCGGCAAACAGGTGGCGGCCAAAGTCCTGAAACTCAGTCCTGGCCGCTGAACCGGTTGGGATCGATGGCGACGGCAGCACTCACAGGCTTGAAGCCGCTGCTGGTGTAACCGGCCGAATAATCACGATCGAGCGTCCGGCTGACCACGCGAGGCGCCTTCATCGAAACCGGGTTCTGACCTTCAGCGCGATTGTTGTTCACCGCCCATTTCGCCACCATGTCACCGGTCAAGCCGTTCTTGCCAGCTTTGGCCTGCCCCTGTGCAGTCGCAGGCTTGCCAGCGCGGCCGCTCTTGGCGGTGCCGTAGCTCGGCATGGTACCCAGCGACGCCGTTGCAGGACGCGGCGCGTCAAACCCGTCGCCGAACTGCATCTGCTTGGTGGACGGCTGAATCACCTTGGGCGAAAGAGCCGCCATCTGGCGCTGCGCAGGCGCGGCCATCGGCACCGGTGCCGACACGGCGACGGCCTGGGCTGGCGCTCTTGCTGGCGCCGCCTGCGGTGCCGGAACAACCGGCGCTTCGACGCTTCGCGACAGCGCTGCCACCAGTTCCGGCGTAAGGCTCTGCTGATCGCTCTGCGGGCGCGATGCAACGAGCGGCGCTGCTGGAGCACCCGGGCGGTGGATCGGAACTGGCACGGAGCCAAGGTTTTCGAATGGCGCCGGCTCTATGGAGGCAGTCAAGACGCTGGTTTCCGCATCACCCTTCAGCCCGCGAGGACCAAGGAGGGTCGGAACCGGAATGGCGTAACCGGACAGATCGGCGAAATTTTCAGCCCGCTGCACATCGGCTGCAGCAGCCGTCTGCATGGCAAGCGCGTCCTGCGCCGCATTGCGGGTCGGCTGATAGAGCGCCGTGGCAAGCCCACCCGGACCCGCGGTGCTGGAATCGGAACGGAAGGCCGGCCGTGACAGCGGCACAGGCGCTGCAATCGCCGGCTCGACCGGCTCAGCAGCAGCAACGAGTGTCGGTGCAGTAGGCGTCGGCGCAGTCGGCGTCGGCGCAACCCGTGCAGTCGCGACCGGTGCCTCTTCGCCATCGTCGGCAGCCGGAGCGGAACGCGGTGCTCCACGGCTGGCGACCATTGGTGCCTTCATGTCTTCGTTGTCTTCGACCTCGTCGGCACCACCGCCGCCAAACAGTGCGGCAAGGAACCCGCGACGCTTGGGTGCTTCGCCGCGGATCGAGCCGCCGGCTGTGCTGGCGATCGCAATCGAGTCAGAACCAACGCGCTTCTTGTAATCGGCGAGAGCGACCTCGTAGCCCGGCAACGGATTGCCGTCAGCCGGGAGATGCAGCGTGTTGCCCTTCGGGAAGATCTGAACCAGTTCCTTGCGGGTCATGCGCGGCCAGGCACGAACGCCGCCAACATCGAGATGCACGAAAGGGGAACCGGAAGTCGGGTAGAAGCCGACGCCGCCCACCTGCATCTGCATGGCGAGCGCCCGCAGGGTCGAGAGCTTCACGCCCGGAATGTAAAAGTCCATCGCCTTGCCGAGCATGTGCTGGCTGTTCTTCGCGACGCCGGTCTTGCGCGAGCGACCGCGCAGCATGCCGTTTGTGGTCGGCGAACGGAAAGCGGAGACGATGTGGATGGAATCGGTGGCGCCGGAGCGCTGGTAGACTTCCCAAACCAGGTCGAACAGGCGCGGATCCATCTTCGTCGGCTGGTTCTGGCGCCAGTCGCGGAGGAACTGGTTGAGCTGTGCCAGACCGCGCGGATCGAATCGTCCATTGCGCTTGTAGGTGATGGTGGCCTTCTCGCCGGTGTGGACGAAATAGAGCTTCAGGCTGCGGGTATCGCCAGCGGCCTCTGCCTCGTGCACCGAAGCTGGAAGAATCGTAAATGCGATTGCAGCAAGGGTCGACGCCACGACGAAACGCTTGGCGATCCGCTTGAAGATCGACGATCTGATCCCTGCAAGACGACCAGATCCGGCGCCAACGCGCGCCGCACGGTCATCGTCAGAGCGCACACCCGAAGGCGTTTTCTGAACTTTGAAATACGGCAAAGCGTTCCCCGTCCTGTCGACAACTACCCTCGTCGTCTCATCTGACTGCTAAATGCGGTGACAGCATGGCAAATGTGTCACACAAGCACAAGCACCTCTCGTATAGTCAATGAATTGCTAATGAGAGATTGACAAGGTTAGGGGAAGAGGCTTGCGCGAAGATTATCGTCATTAAAATCCCGATTTCGCGCCGATTCAGGCCGCTTCCTTCAGCGGATCGTCGGGATCGATGCCATAATCCTTGAGTTTTCTGTAGAGGGTCGAGCGCCCGATGCCGAGTTTGCGCGCCACCTGGCTCATCTGTCCGCGATAAAATTTCAGTGCAAAACGGATCAGCTCTTCTTCCACGTCGGCCAGTTTACGCACTTCGCCGGTGTCGTCCGTGCTGACGATGACGTTGTCGGAAGCCGGATAGGCGGCCGCCAGCAGCGCGCGCGGATCGGGCCGCATTGGCTGGGTATGCATGGCGGACCGTACCGGGATCGGGAAGCCACCATCGACGACGGCCTCGTGCCGCAGACGCGGACGCGGATCCATCTCGAGCGATGAAGGCTGCACGGCAGCGCCGGTCGCGGCCAATTCTTCGCTGCGGAATTCCGGCAGCTGAGCTGCAATCTGAGGGAAATCTTCGTCCGTCAGCTTGTCGCCCTGGGTCAGAACCACGGCGCGGAAGATCGCGTTTTCCAGCTGGCGGATATTGCCCGGCCAGTCGTAGGCGGTCAGAAGTGCCATCGCGCTGGCGCTGATCCCGACACTGCGTTCGAGCTTCTGTTCCACCGAAAAGCGCTCGGCGAAAACCCGGACCAGATGCGGAATGTCTTCCTTGCGGCGACGCAGCGCCGGGATGGTGATGGGGAAGACGTTGAGACGGTAATAGAGGTCCTCGCGGAACCGCCCTGCCCGGACTTCCTCGATCAGGTCCTTGTTGGTCGCCGAAATCAGCCGCACGTTGACCTTCTGGACCTTGCCGGCCCCAACCGTCTCGATTTCACCCTGCTGCACGGCGCGCAGAAGCTTCACCTGAACTTCAAGTGGAAGATCACCGATCTCGTCCAGGAACAGCGTGCCGCCGTCAGCCTCGACAAACTTGCCCGTGTGTCGCTCGGAGGCGCCGGTAAACGCGCCCTTCTCGTGGCCGAACAGGATGCTTTCCACGAGATTGTGCGGAATGGCTCCGCAATTGACGGTGATGAAAGGCTTGCCCGCGCGGTCGCTGGCAGACTGGATGGCGCGGGCGACCATTTCCTTGCCGACGCCCGATTCGCCCTCGAGCACCACCGGAATGGTGGAATGCGCCGCGCGCTGCGCCAGATCGATGACGCGCAGCATATCCGGGCTTGCCGAAACGATATCGTTGAAACCGACGATGCCGGCGCGACGTCGACCGGTGCGCGACTTGGTTTCCTTCTGGCCAACCTTCAAGGCATTGCCGATCGACGCACCGATCCGCTCCGGTGACACCGGTTTGACGACGAAATCGAAGGCACCGGCGCGCATGGCTTCCACCACCGTTTCGATGCCGCCCTGGCCGGTCTGCACGATGACGGGCGTATCGATGCCCATGCTGCGGATGGTTGAAAGAAAGCTCAGCCCGTCCATTTCCGGCATCATCAGGTCAAGCACGATGACATTGACCGGTCCGCTGAGGTTCTGGAGAAAGTCGAGAGCAACGAGGCCGTTCTCGGCGAGATGGGCGACATGTCCGAACCGTTCGACGGCATTCTTCAAGAGGCGGCGCTGGATCGGATCGTCATCTACGACTAGGACATGGGCAATCATGCTCGGCTCCTGCAACGTTCATCGTGCACCCTTGATGGGCTCTTATGCTGCAAGTTGTGTCAGAGAGGCTTGAACATCCCCTTTTGAGAAAAGCTTGCATTTTAACGGCCGAGGGGGAAAACAGTCGGTTCTGGCACAGGATCGCCATCGACAGGAGAAAACCGTGAGAAATTTCCGTAACTGGCACACCATGACCGCCTCTCCTGCTTTTTCCGGCGCGTCCCCCGCTGCTTCGCCCGCCGACCCCGCGCTCGGTGTCCTGCCAGTCTGGAAATTGTCCGATCTCTACGCTGCCAAGGATGCCCCGGAATTTGTGGCCGATCTGGAAAAAGCGCGCACGCTGTCGCTGGCTTTCGAGGAAAAGTGGAAAGGCAAGCTTGCAGACGCTGCCGCAAAGACCGGTGCCGGCGGACTTGGCGAGGCCTTGTCGGAATATGACGCGCTCGACGACCTCCTCGGCAAGATCGGCTCGTTCGCCGGCCTCACCTATTTTTCGGACACGTCCAACCCGGCAAACGGCAAGTTCTACGGCGACATCCAGACAAAGCTGACGGATCTCTCCTCGCATCTCCTGTTTTTCGCGCTGGAACTGAACCGGATCGACGATGCGGTCATCAATGCGGCGATGGACCGCGATCCCGCAACCGGCCATTTCCGCCCCTGGCTGGTGGACTTGAGAATGGATAAGCCCTTCCAGCTGGACGACAAGCTCGAGCAGCTCTTTCTCGAGAAGTCGATGACGTCGGCCGCCGCCTTCAACCGCCTGTTCGACGAAACCATGTCGGAACTTCGCTTCGAGGTAGATGGCGAAAAACAACCGCTCGAAATCACGCTCAACATGCTGGTAGAGCCCGAGCCGGAAACCCGCGCCAAGGCGGCCGTAGCACTGTCGAAAACGTTTGGCGAAAACCTGCGCGTGTTCACGCTGATCACCAACACGCTCGCCAAGGAAAAGGAAATCTCCGACCGCTGGCGCGGGTTTGAGGATATCGCCGATAGCCGTCACCTGGCGAACCGCGTCGAACGCGAAGTCGTCGACGCGCTCTCGGAAGCGGTGACGCAAGCCTATCCGCGCCTGTCGCACCGCTATTACGCGATGAAAGCGAAATGGCTCGGCGTCGACCAGCTGAACTACTGGGACCGCAATGCGCCACTGCCGGAAACGCCGAAAGGCCTGATTTCATGGCCGGAAGCAAAGGACACCGTCCTGTCCGCCTATGGCGCCTTCTCGCCGGAAATGGCCGCCATCGCCGGCCGCTTCTTCGACGAGGAATGGATCGACGCGCCGGCACGTCCCGGCAAGGCACCGGGCGCGTTCGCGCATCCGGTCGTGCCCTCTGCCCACCCTTACGTTCTCGTCAACTATATGGGCAAGCCGCGCGACGTGATGACGCTTGCCCACGAGCTTGGCCACGGCGTGCATCAGGTTCTCGCCGGCGGCCAGGGCGCGCTGATGTGCCAGACACCGCTGACGCTTGCCGAAACCGCCTCCGTGTTCGGCGAGATGCTGACGTTCCGGGCACTCTTGGAAAAGACCAGGGACAAGCGCGAACGCAAGGCGATGCTCGCCCAGAAGGTGGAGGATATGATCAATACGGTCGTCCGCCAGATCGCCTTCTACCAGTTCGAGCGCAAGATCCACACGGCCCGCAAGCAGGGCGAACTGACGTCGGAGCAGATCGGCGAACTGTGGCTGTCCGTCCAGAACGAGAGCCTCGGCCCGGCAATCCGGATCTCGGAAGGCTACGAGACATGGTGGACCTATATCCCCCACTTCATCCATTCGCCTTTCTACGTCTATGCCTATGCCTTCGGCGACTGCCTGGTGAACTCGCTCTACGCGGTCTACCAGAACGCCGCCCCCGGCTTCCAGGACAAGTATTTCGACCTTCTGAAGGCAGGCGGCACCAAGCATCATTCGGAATTGCTCAAGCCATTCGGCCTAGATGCCACCGATCCGTCCTTCTGGTCGAAGGGCCTGTCGATGATCGAAGGTCTGATCGACGAGTTGGAAGCTTTGGACAAGGCTGTCTGATCAACGGACGGTCAAACGCAGGTCGGAGGGGTTGCGATGTCTGTGAAGGCCAAGGGTCGCGGTGCAAAACCGGTGGATCTTTCACTGATCGAAACCATGCGCTGGGAGCCGGGTTCCGGTTTTACCCGGATCGACCAGCATTTGCGTCGGCTGAACCGTTCGGCCGATGCCCTGGGCTTTCGCCCGGCCCCGCCAGACCTGATGAAACAGCTCCAGGCCTCGGTCGAAGGAGAGACGCCGCTTCGCGTGCGGCTGGAAATGACGTTCCGCGGCAAGGTCGAGATCGTCGCCACGCCGTTCGCGCCCGTTGCCAAGGATGCGATCTGGCGGATCGGGATCGCGCAGACGCGCCTGCCCTCGGATGATCCGATGTATCGCCACAAGACATCGCGCCGCGAAGTCTATGACGCCGCCCGCGCCGAATTCCCTGAAGACGTGGACGAGGTGATCCTGCTCAACGAACGCGCAGAGGTCTGCGAAGGCACGCGCACCAATCTCTTCGTGGAGCAGGCCGACGGCACGCTGACGACACCGCCGATCTCATCCGGTCTGCTTGCGGGGATCCTGCGCGGCGATCTGATCCGCGAGGGCCGCGCCAAGTCTGGCCTTGTGAAACAGACCGACCTTGCCGGGAAACGCCTCTTCGTCGGCAATTCCCTGCGCGGCCTGATCCGGGCCGAACTGGTCTGACGCGAAGCCCCTACTGTTCCCGGTAGAGCACCATCCCCGCATGATGCAGCACGCCGTCGATGAAGTCGCCATCGGCGGTGAACCCGGTATCGTCCCAATAATCGATGTGATCGCCGGTGACGAGATACCGGCCCTGATACGCGCTTTTGCGAGAGCCGCGTGCTTCATCATAGCGGTTATCTTGCTGCAGCTCGTGACGGATATGTCCGTCTGCCGTTACCCACATTCCGACGTAGGGATGACCCGCGGGTTGGATCTTGTTGTCCATGATGTCCTCTGCATGGGAAGGAAGCGCCGCGCCGAAAGACGCGGCGGCAACAAGGAGGAGATGGCGGCGGTTCATGGCAGCCGTACCCTTCACTGCGCCCGCGTCGGGCGAACGACAATCTCGTTCACATCGACATCGTCGGGCTGCTCGATCGCGAAGCGCACGGCGCGACCGATCGCATCCGGCTTCAGGGCAATGGCGCGGTAGGTCTTCATGGCCTCGGCAGCGACGGCATCGGTGATGGTATCGGCAAGCTCGCTTTCCACCACGCCCGGATGGATGCAGGTGACGCGCAGGTTGTCATGCTCCTGCCGCAAGCCGTCGGAAATCGCCCGCACCGCATATTTGGTGGCGCAATAGACCGCAGCCGTGGGTGAAACACTGAGAGCGCCGACCGATGCGATATTGATGATCTGGCCTGAGCCCTGCGCCGTCATCAGAGGCAGCACGGCAGCTATGCCGTAGAGCACGCCCTTGATATTCACGTCGATCATCCGGTCCCACTCGTCGACCTTGAGCGAAGACATCAGCGATAGCGGCATGACGCCCGCATTGTTGACGATCACGTCGACCCGGCCGAATTCCGCCACCGCCGCCTGCGCAAATGCCGCGACATCGGCGCGATCGGTGACGTCAAGCCTGCGGATCGCGACCTTGGCGCCCAAGTCCCGGAGTTCCCGGGCGAGCTCCTCCAGCCGGTCGGTGCGGCGGGCGCCCAGCATCAGTGCCGCCCCGGCTTTTGCCAGTTCGCGGGCGATACCTGCACCGATCCCGCTCGATGCGCCGGTGATGAGAACAACCTTGTCCATGTGATTAGCTCCTTCGCTCTCCGCTTGCCTGCGGATTGCAAGGACCCTATTCCTCCTCCATTGTCGCGATAAGCCGCCCAGCTGTTTCCACAGTGGCAAGGAATTCTAACCAATGCTGACTGATTACAATGCGCTCGCGGTCTTCACGCTGGTCGCAGAAGAAAAAAGCTTTCGTGCCGCCGCCGACCGCCTCGGCGTCACCCGCTCGGCCGTCAGCCAGACGATCCGCCGGTTGGAAGAGACGCTCGGCATCGCGCTCGTTGCACGCACCACCCGCAGCGTTGCCCTGACGGAGGCGGGCGAGCGGCTCTATTCCGAGGTTGCGCCAGCGCTGTCGGAGATGCGCGGCGCCACCGAGGCGGCAGCAAACCTGCACGGACGTCCGCGCGGCCGCCTGAACCTTGCGGTCTCCTCGATTGCCGAGAGCTTTCTATCCGGCCCCGTGCTCGCGTCCTTCGCCGAGGAACATCCGGAGGTGACATTGCATATCACTGTGACCGACGAAGAATTCGATATCGTTGCGGAGGGCTATGATGCGGGCGTGAGGCTCGGCGAAGTCATCGCGCAGGACATGATCGCCGTGCCGGTTTCCGGAAACCAGCGCCAGATCGCCGTCGCCTCGCCGGGCTACCTCAAAGGCTACGGCACCCCGGCTCACCCACGCGAACTTGGCGTTCACCGTTGCATCGGGTGGCGGGCCTCCGTCCATCAGGCGCCCTATCGCTGGGAGTTTTCGCAAGACGGCAAGGAATTCTCGGTCGCCGTTTCTGACACGATCACCACGACCGACATGGCGCTGATGGTTCGCCTGGCCATTGCCGGTGCGGGCATCAGCTTCGGCATGGAAGAGAGCTTCCGCCCGGCGATCGCCACGGGCGAGCTGGTGCCGGTGCTCGAAGAATTCAGCCCGTGGTTTCCGGGCTTCTATCTCTACTATCCGAGCAGGCGGAACATGGCGCCAAAACTGCGCGCTCTGGTGGATCACCTGCAAGGGACCAGATGAGTGATGTCAGGCGGGCGACCGGGCGACAGCCACCGCCATGGTGCACCCAAGCGCCAGCACCAACCAGAACACGACCCACAATCCCCACGCCGGAAAAGCACGTCCCATCGACACATTGCCGCGACGGATCCTGCTAAGCTTCGACGGCACCACGATCGCCCCGATGCCCCCGCGCCCTGACCTATTCGGCGACAAACGCAAACCGAATTTCAACATGACATTCCCCTGGTCGTTCCCAGCAGATTTTAGGGTGCGCGAAAACGGTTCCAAGGGACAGGTGCTAGATTTAGCATTATCCACGCAAAACGGACCAACCGAGCGGAAACCACATTTTGGGCGCCCGGCGCGCCGGTCGGGCGAAAACAACCTCGGGACCGTTATTCCAGCGTACGCCTCAAACGCGACCCCTTTATTGTGACGAAATTTTGTGATCTAGGCCGGGCATCAGATGCATGTCACACGGGTCCGTTACGCCTCGAAAAAGCCAGGCTGCGGCGGTGTAAGAGCAGTCCACCCACAGGGAGAATACGATGAAAGACGAGACCTATCCGGTATATGGCGAAATCACCGGTCCGATCGTGATGATCGGTTTCGGATCGATCGGCCGCGGCACGCTGCCGTTGATCGAACGCCATTTCAAGTTCGACAAGAGCCGGATGGTGGTTATCGACCCGCGCGAAGAGCCCTCCGACATGGAGATCCTCAAGAAGCACGGCATCCGTCACATCAAGGACCATGTCACCAAGGAAAACTACAAGGAGCTGCTGAAGCCGCTTCTGACCGAAGGCGAAGGCCAGGGCTTCTGCGTCAACCTGTCGGTCGACACGGGCTCGCTCGATCTGATGAAGATGTGCCGCAAGCTTGACGTCCTTTATATCGACACCGTCGTCGAACCCTGGCTCGGCTTCTATTTCGACAAGAGCATGAAGAACTCCGAGCGCACCAACTATGCGCTGCGCGAGACCGTGCGCCACGAGAAGAAGAAGAACCCGGGCGGCACCACGGCCGTTTCCACCTGCGGCGCAAACCCGGGCATGGTTTCCTGGTTCGTCAAGCAGGCGCTGGTCAACCTTGCCAATGACACCGGCCTCAAATTCGATGAGCCGGACCAGCACGACCGCGAAGGCTGGGCGAAGCTGATGAAGAAGCTGGGCGTCAAGGGCGTTCACATTGCCGAGCGCGACACCCAGCGCACCAAGAACCCCAAGCCGCTCAACGTGTTCTGGAACACCTGGTCGGTCGAAGGCTTCATCTCGGAAGGTCTGCAGCCGGCCGAACTCGGTTGGGGCACCCACGAAAACTGGATGCCGAAGAACGCCAAGAAGCACAAGAAGGGCTGCCAGGCCGCAATCTACCTCGAACAGCCGGGCGCCAACACCCGCGTTCGCACCTGGTGCCCGACGCCGGGTCCGCAATACGGCTTCCTCGTTACCCACAACGAGTCGATCTCGATCGCCGACTATTTCACCGTCGAAAAGGACGGCGAAGTCGTCTACCGTCCGACCTGCCACTATGCCTACCACCCGGCCAATGACGCGGTTCTGTCGCTGCACGAAATGTTCGGCAATGGCGGCACTCAGCAGCCCGTCCTGCACGTGCTCGACGAGCATGAACTGGAAGACGGTGTCGATGAACTCGGTGTGCTGCTCTACGGTCACGAGAAGAATGCCTACTGGTTCGGCTCGCGCCTGTCGCTGGAAGAAACCCGCCGCATCGCGCCTTACCAAAACGCAACCGGTTTGCAGGTAACTTCGGCGGTTCTCGCTGGCATGGTCTGGGCGCTCGAAAACCCGAAGGCCGGCATCGTCGAAGCCGACGAGGTGGATTACAAGCGCTGCCTCGAAGTGCAGATGCCGTATCTCGGCCCGGTCGAAGGCCACTACACCGACTGGACCCCGCTCGAAGGTCGCCCGGGTCTGTTCCCGGAAGACATCGACGAAAAGGACGCCTGGCAGTTCAAGAACATCCTGGTTCGCTAGGAATCAATGAGGGGGCTCGCGTCAGCCGCGGGCCCCACCCCCTCTCCCGCTTGCGCGGAGCGGAACCCCGCCTCGATCGCGCCTTGCGGCGGCAACTTGCGGCCTCTTCCAGGCCATGACGGGAAGAACCGGCTGGAGCGTATAAAAGCCACACCCGCGCCCGTTCTTCACAAAGCGAAAACTCCTGCCTGTCCCCAGTCTTCCCAATCCGCAGTCTTGCTTTACATAGGCTCCAGAAGGCATGGTTGCAGACCACAAGCCGGACCGAATCGCGGGAGACAGATCATGAACTTCAAAACGGGCCTCGTGCTCATTGCGGCAGCCAGCCTCACGGCCTGCGTCTCTTCTCCGCCGCCACGCATGGTATCAGCACCAGTGCAGCCGCAGGGCGTCGAGGGTGCATGGGTCGATCCGAACGGTATCGTCTCCACCTTCCAGGCGGGCACGTTCAACACCCGTGCAAGCGACAGCAACGCGCTTCTCGCCTCCGGCACCTATAACAAGCTCTCGCCGACGCTGGTCGAGATCAACATGACCTCGCTGGTGCGCAAGACGCAGTCGCGCGTCAACTGCTCGTTGGTCACGCAGAGCCAGCTGAACTGCACGCAGGATAGCGGCGCGCAGTTTTCGCTCGCCCGCCGCAGCTGATCGCCCAGCTTCACAGTCATTCCAGAGTTAGGGAGGGCCTCGCTTGATGCGGGGCCTTTCGCGTTGTGCGCGAGGGCGAATAGCTCCGGCCTTGTCACATTTACCTTGAAACCAGTTTTGCTTGGTGAAAACATGCGCTGCACAACGATCGTCACCATGGCGTGATACAAAAATCGGGAACATGCACGCCCACACGCGCGCAATCATAAAAGGAGAGAGATGATGATGAGAACTATCGGATTGGGGATCGTGACCGCATCGGTCATTGCCCTTTCGAGCGGCGTCGCGATGGCCGACTTCGAACTCAATATTCTCCACATCAACGACCTGCATTCCCGTATCGAGCCGATCAACAAATACGATTCCACCTGCACGCCCGCCGAGACCGAAAAGAACGAATGCTTCGGTGGCATCGCGCGCGTGAAGTCGGCCATCGACGCCCGCCGCAGCGAGTTGCAGGGCAAGAACGTTCTCGTTCTCGATGCCGGCGACCAGTTTCAGGGTTCGCTGTTTTACAGCACCTACAAGAGCGCGCCCGTTGCCGAATTCATGAACGGCATCGGCTTCGATGCGATGGCGATCGGCAACCACGAGTTCGACGACGGCCCGCAGGAACTGCTGAAGTTCATTACCGCGCTGAAGTTTCCGATCATTTCCGGCAATACCATCGCCAAGGCTGGAACACCGCTGGCCGACAAGTACAAGGGTTACGTGATCAAGGATTTCGGCGGCCAGCGTGTTGCCATCGTCTCCGTTCTCGCGAAAGATACGAGCGAAACCTCTTCGCCGGGTCCCGACATCACCTTCGAGGACGAGATCACCTATGTGAAGAATGCCGTGGCTGATCTCCAGTCGCAGGGCATCAACAAGATCGTGCTCCTCTCCCATGTCGGCTACGTCAAGGACAAGGAAATCGCGGCAGCCGTTGCCGGCATCGACGTGATCGTCGGCGGCCACAGCCATACCTACCTGTCCAGCACCGACCCCAAGGCATCCGGCCCCTACCCGACCATCGTCAAAAGCCCTGCTGGCGTCGATATTCCGATCGTGACGTCCTACGCCTATTCCAAATATCTCGGTGATCTCTCGGTCGTTTTCGATGACAACGGCGTCGTGAGGTCTTCCGCGGGGGCACCGAAGCTGCTCGATTCCAGCGTTCCGCAGGACGCGGCGTTTGTCGCCAAGGTCAAGGAACTCGGCGGCCCGCTCGAAGAGATCAAGAAGAAGGTCGTCGGCTCGACCGAAGGCGTCATCGATGGCGATCGCCTCAACTGCCGCGCTAAGGAATGCACGATGGGCAACCTGCTTGCCGATGCACAGCTTGACCGCGTCAAGGATCAGGGCATCACGCTCTCCATCCAGAACGGCGGCGGCCTGCGTGCCTCGATCGATTCCGGCGAAGTGACGATGGGCGAAATCCTTACCGTCCTGCCGTTCCAGAACACGATCGCAACCTTCCAGCTGAAAGGCTCGGATGTCGTCACCGCCCTTGAAAACGGCGTCAGCCAGATCGACGACGGCGCCGGTCGCTTCCCGCAGGTGGCAGGCATGAAGTTCTCCTTCGACCGGTCGAAGTCGAGCGGCAGCCGCATCAGCGACGTTCAGGTCAAGGAAGGCGAGGCCTTCGTTCCGATCGACCCGAACAAGACATACGGCGTCGTTACCAACAACTACGTCCGCACCGGCGGCGACGGCTACAAGATCTTCAACACCGCGGCCGTCAACGCCTACGACTTCGGACCCAACCTCGAAAACGCCGTTGCCGACTACATCTCGGCCAACAGCCCCTACAAGCCCTATACCGATGGCCGCATCACCGACCTGACACCGGCAGACTACAAGCCGTTACCGAAGGCAGCTGCCGCCCCGGCACCGGCACCGGCTGCAACGCCTGCTCCGGCGCCTGCCGCAACTCCTGCTCCGGCGCCTGCTACAACTCCCGCACCGGCTGCACCGGCAACGACGGCCCAAGCTCCTGCCACTCCTGCCCCCTCTGCCCCGGCTACTCCCGCCCCGGCCACTCCGGCTACTCCTGCTCCGGCCACACCGGCGCCAGCGGCACCGGCAACCCCGGCACCTGCGACCCCCGCACCAGCAGCACCGGCTCCTGCACCAGCGGCTCCAGCCGCCCCCGTGCCCATGACAACGGAACCGGCAGCACCTGCACCAGCCGCACCTGCACCAGCCACCCCTGCACCGGCCACGACGGCGTCCCCGGCTCCTGCTGGCCCGAGCAAATACACCGTGGTCAAGGGTGACTCGCTGTGGAAGATCGCCGAAAGCACCTATGGCGACGGCGAGAAGTGGATGGACATCTCCAAGGCCAATAGCCTTCGCAACCCGGATGTCATCCAGATCGGCAAGGAGCTGGAACTGCCGGCCAGATAAAAACGAAAGCGGGACAATTTGTCCTGATGCAACCGACGGCTCGGGGCTTCCCCGGGCCGTTGATTGTTTCTAAATAGAGCCAGACAATCCTCCGGCCGCATCCTGCGGTCGAACCCGATCGGAAGTGACCGCATGAATATCGTGCCCTCAAAACTGCCTACCGGTCATCCGAAGGTTACCTTCGGCAAAGTTGGCGTACTGCTCGTCAATCTCGGCACGCCCGACGGCACGGACTACTGGTCGATGCGGCGTTACCTCGCCGAATTCCTGTCCGACAAGCGTGTCATCGAATGGTCGCGGCTGTTCTGGTATCCGATCCTCTACGGCATCGTCCTCAACAAGCGTCCGCAGAAGGTCGGCAAGGCCTATGAGGAGATCTGGAACAAGGATCTCGACGAGAGCTATCTGCGCACCTACACCCGCAGCCAAGGCGAGAAAATGGCCGAGCGTCTGGCCGATCTGCCAAACGTCGTGGTCGATTGGGGCATGCGCTACGGAAAGCCCTCCATCGCCGAGCGCATGGACGCGCTGAAGGCGCAGGGCTGCGACCGGATCCTGCTGTTTCCTCTTTACCCGCAATACGCGGCTGCAACGACGGCGACCGTCAACGACAAGGCGTTCGAATACCTGATGAAGCAGCGCTGGCAGCCGGCCTTGCGCACGGTGCCAACCTATCACGATGACCCCGCCTATATCGTGGCGCTGGCCAATTCCGTTCGCCAGACGCTGTCGACGCTCGAGTGGGAACCGCAGCTGCTGATCACCTCTTTCCACGGCATTCCGCAGTCCTACTTCAAGGCCGGCGACCCCTATCACTGTTTCTGCTACAAGACCGCACGGTTGCTGCGCGAAGAGCTCGGCTATACCGAGAAGCAGTTGCGCCTGACCTTCCAGTCGCGCTTCGGGCCTGAGGAATGGCTGCAGCCCTATACCGACAAGACGATGGAAACGCTTGCCGCCGAAGGCATCAAGCGCGTCGCCATCATGAACCCCGGCTTCGTCTCCGACTGCCTGGAAACGCTTGAGGAAATTGCCGGCGAGGCTGGCGAGATCTTCATGCACCATGGCGGCGAGAATTTCGTCCATATTCCCTGCCTCAACGACAGCGTCGACGGCATCAACGTGCTTGAGACGGTGGTTCGTCGCGAGTTGCAGGGCTGGGTCTGAGCTTTAGGGAGATCGCGATGAAGCGAGCCATCGTTACCGGCGGTGCCGGCCTGATCGGAAGCGGGATCTGCACTGATCTGGCCGACCACGGTTTCGAGGTCGCCTCGTTCGACTTCAGCGAAACGGCTGATGTTCCGAAGGGCGTTCAGCCCGTTCTCTGCGATGTCTCCGACGAAACCTCGGTCGAGGAAGCCTTTGCGCTACTCGGCTGGGACAGTCTCGACCTGCTCGTCAACAATGCCGGCATCGCCAGCCCGAACCATGGCCCGATTGCGCAGCTGTCGCTTGCCGACTGGCGCCGCGTGACCGATAGCCATCTGACGGGCGCCTTCCTGATGACCCGCGCTGCAGTTCCGCTGATGTCATTAGGAGGATCCATCGTGAACATGGTGTCGACACGCGCCTTCATGTCGGAACCGGATACGGAAGCCTATGCCGCGTCCAAGGGCGCATTGGTCGCCTTCACCCACGCACTTGCGATCAGCCTTGGCCCGAAAATCCGGGTCAATGCCATCGCGCCGGGCTGGATCACCAATGAGACGAAGCTGAGCGACGAGGACCACGCACAGCACCCTGTCGGCCGCGTCGGTCGCCCGAAGGACATTGCCGACGCCGTTCTCTATCTGTCGAGTGCCGGCTTCATGACCGGCCAGGTCCTGACGCTCGACGGCGGCATGACCAAGAAGATGATCTACGCCGAATAGCGCTTACCGCACTTCGTCGGCGCGAAACCCGTCCGTTGCGGACTTCCAGAATTCGGCATCCTCATACTCGGTCGGATCCGCGACGCCAGCGAGATGAAACGCCTCGCGACGCTCGACGCAGGTGCCGCACCGGCCGCAATGGTTTTCGCCACCCTTGTAGCAGGACCAGGTGTCGCCAAACGGTGTACCGTGTTTTGCGCCGTCGGTGACGATATCGGCCTTCGACCCATTCACATAAGGCGCCAGCAGCCGCACCGAGGCGTATCCGTCGAGCGCATGATCCTGCATCGTCTGAAACGCGTCGATAAAGCCCGGCCGGCAATCGGGATAGATGAAATGGTCGCCGCCATGGACGGCAATCGCCACCGCATCCGCGCTCTGGGCCGCCGCCACCCCGAACGCGACCGCGAGCATGATCGCGTTGCGGTTCGGCACGACGGTGACCCGCATCGTTTCCTCAGCGTAATGACCGTCAGGCACGTCCAGATCGTCCGTCAGCGCCGATCCCGTCAGCTGGTCACCGATCGAGCGCATATCGATGATCTGGTGAGGTACGCCCAGCCGCAGCGCACAGGCCGCGGCATAGTCGAGTTCCTTCCTGTGTCGCTGGCCGTAATCGAACGAGACGAGCCCGATCAAATCCTGCTCGGCATCAATCTTGTGGGCAAGCGAAACGGAATCCAGTCCGCCGGAACAGACGACGATGGTCTTCATGGTTTTGGTCCTTGTTTTGTCGGGGTAGGCTGCGACCCGTGTGTCCGGCGGTTTCTAGTGCAAGAACATGCGCTTGTGAACACCTCCGCACATCTCTAGGGTTGTCGGGTATGAAACGAACGCAATTTATTGGGCAGGAGGCCTCTTCATGAGCCTGGACGGTTTCGACTATTTTGTCATCGGTATCGTAATCCTCGCGATACTCCTGCTCTTTGCCCTCGTGAAGACCGTGCCGCAGGGCTATAACTACACCGTCGAGCGGTTTGGCCGCTACACGCGCACGCTGGAGCCGGGCCTCAATATCCTGACACCGTTCATCGAGCGCATCGGCGCGCGGATGAACGTCATGGAACAGGTGCTCGACATTCCCACCCAGGAAGTCATTACCCGGGACAATGCCAGCGTTTCGGCCGATGCCGTCGCCTTCTATCAGGTGCTCAACGCCGCGCAGGCCGCCTACCAGATCACCAATCTCCAACTCGCCATCCAGAACCTCACGATGACCAATATTCGCTCGGTCATGGGTTCGATGGACCTCGACGAGCTGTTGTCCAACCGCGAAGTCATCAACGAACGGCTGCTGCGCGTCGTCGACCAAGCGGTTCATCCCTGGGGCATCAAGGTCACCCGCGTCGAGATCAAGGACATCCAGCCGCCGGCAGACCTCGTGCAATCGATGGGCCGCCAGATGAAGGCGGAGCGCGAGAAGCGCGCCCAGATCCTCGAGGCCGAAGGCTCACGCAACGCGCAGATCCTGCGGGCCGAGGGCGCGAAACAGGCCGCTGTGCTGCAGGCCGAAGGCGAACGCGAAGCAGCGTTCCGCGATGCCGAGGCGCGCGAGCGTCTGGCAGAAGCCGAAGCACGCGCGACGCAGGTCGTCTCCGAAGCAATCGCCTCCGGCAACGTGCAGGCGATCAACTACTTCGTGGCGCAGAAATATACCGAAGCTCTGGTCGAGATCGGCAAGGCGAACAATTCCAAGATCGTGCTGATGCCGCTTGAAGCCTCGTCGCTGATCGGTTCGCTCGGCGGCATCGGCGCCATCGCCAAGGAAGTCTTCGGAGATGGCGACGGCCCTGCCCCGGCAGCGCCCCGCACGCAACCCGGCCAGCCTTCGCGCACCACCCGCAGCACGCCAAGCGTGACCGCCGTCATCCCGCCCTATACGCCCTCCTCCGACAAATGAGGCTGCAATGATCATCGATCTGGTACGCAGCCTCGGCTCGTGGAGCTGGTGGCTCCTCGGCCTCGTCCTGCTCGCAGCAGAACTTGCCGTTCCCGGTGCCTTCCTGATCTGGATCGGGCTTGCCGCCATCATCATCGGCGCGCTGTCTCTGGCACTCTGGGATACCGGCATCTGGACCTGGCAGGTGCAGCTTCTGCTGTTTGCCGTGCTCGCGGTCGCACTGGCGGTGGTAGGGCGTCGCTTCTATTCGAGCCGTGGCGGCGAGAGCGATCAGCCGAACCTCAACCGGCGTGGCGAAAGCCTCGTCGGGCGCACCGCAACGCTGCACGAGCCGATCGCGGAAGGTCGCGGACGGATCAGGCTTGATGATACGTGGTGGTCGATCATCGGGCCGGACCTGCCAGCCGGCACGCAGGTCGTGATCATCGAATCAAATGGCCGCGATCTTCGCGTCGAAGCAACCGCCACCGTCTTGCGTCCCGCCTGAAACTCAGATGGGTTTCAGGCGACGCCGACGCGGAGCAGATCGTGGAAATGGACGATGCCGATCGGGCGCTGATCTTCGCCGACGACGAGAAGTGCACCGATACTATACTGGTTGAGAAGCGCGAGAGCCGCAGTCGCCAGCGTATCCTTGCCGACAGTCTTCGGACGAACGGTCATGACCTCGTCCACGGACATCTTCGTCAGGTCGACGTCGAGATGGCGCGCAATGTCGCCATCGGTGACGACGCCGACAAGCCGGCCCTCATCATCGGTAACACCGACGCAGCCGAACCGCTTGCGCGACAGTTCCTGCACCGCTTCCGGCATCAGAACGCCCTGGCGCACCAACGGAATGCTGTCGCCGACATGCATGAGGTCGCTGACATGCGACAGCATGGCGCCGAGCTTGCCGCCGGGATGATAGACGCGGAAATCGGTTGCCGAAAAACCGCGCGCTTCCAGAAGCGCCACAGCGAGCGCGTCGCCCATCGCAAGCTGCATCAGCGTGGAGGTGGTTGGAGCCAGCCCGTGCGGACAGGCTTCCTGTTCCTTCGGCAGAAGCAGAACGACATCTGCCGCTCTGCCGAGCGCTGAGACCTCACCAGACGTGAGTGCGATCAAAGGAATAGAAAAGCGACGGGTGAACGATACGATCCCCTGCAACTCGGCGGTCTCGCCGCTCCAGGACAGCGCCAGCACGACATCGCCGGGCGCAATCATGCCGAGATCGCCGTGGTTTGCTTCGACCGGATGCACGAAGAAGGCCGGCGTTCCTGTCGAGGCAAAGCTTGCAGCAATCTTTTTGCCGATATGGCCGCTCTTGCCGATGCCGGTCACGATGACACGACCGCTGATGCCACCGATCAGCTCGGCCGCTGCGCGGAACGGGCCGCCCAGGCCATTCTGAAGGGCATGATCAAGGGCTACAAGGCCCTGTTTTCCAAAGGCAATCGTCCGCAGGGCGGAATCAATGACATCGACCTCTGCGGCCTGCAACGCTCTCTTTATCATGTCGCAGGCTTAGCGCTTTTTCCTGGTCAAGTCCATCGCATTAGCCGCTGAGCAAGTATTGCGGACTTCGAGAAAACAATGCGTCGATCTTCGAAACCGGTCGCTGGCTAGAGTGTCGCTGAGCAAGGAAAGAACCGGGCAACGGGAAATCGCACAGCTGTTTGCGTACATCACTGACGCGCTCAGCGTTCCAAGATATTCGCGGAATAAATACGTCCAACGGCCCCCAGCACACTGCAGCCTGATGACGAACGGAGCCCCCTCGAATGTCGAGACGGCTCCTTCTATGGCATTTCGCAGACTGCAATCAGCAAGTGGTGGCACTTCCGTCGCAGGTGAGCTTTCCTGCTATGTTGCTGAACTGGTTATTCAAAGCGCCGCCGAGCGTTGTTGCGCCGGCAATCAAAGCAACGGAAATAAGTGCGGCAATGAGGCCATATTCGATGGCAGTCGCGCCCGACTCATCCTTCATCATGCGTGCAAGAATTGACATATAACTCTTCCCTGACTCGCCCCTCGGAACGGAATTGCTCCGATATCAAGTTTCTATACTTCAACTGTAGATACATTTTCTTAATGCGCTTAAACAAATCCAATGTGTGTAAATGTCACGTTTGACTTGGTTAAATCACCGTAAACGCGCGAATTCGCCAGCCTTGGGCAACCGGCGTTTGTGCCCTGCGACCATCCATGCGCGCTGGGAATGTTCATGCAAATGTAGTGGCATCTCCTGGCGAGTGGACGGATAGCGTGAAGGGCAGTCGCGCAGCCCCACGCGGCCGGTTTCACCAACTGTTAACCATAAACTAACCCTTTCGAGGCATACTTCGCGATAAATCCGACAAGGTGACATTCGTGTTTCAAAGCATACACTTAGCCAGGACGGACCTGTGGATGCGGAGCGACGCTGGACTTTGCCTTTGGATCAGCATTTCCGATTTCCGGGCAGTCCGATGATTATCAGCAGGACAAAAGCCACGACGCTTTCGTTGCGCGGCCGTGCGTATGGACTGCTGCTGGCCGGCTCGGCACTGATCCTCCCGTCGGCTGCCGTTTCGCAGAGCCTTTTTCCAGACAGTGGCAGCGCGCTTCCAGCCATTCCCAGCAGCCAGGTCGGAACAGCCGGAACATCGACGATTACCCGCAACACCCCGACTGCACCGGTCGGCGGGACGATTCCCGGCATAGTCGCCGTTGCCGGAGACGAACGGGCCGCCGATACGACGGCGCAACAGAGTGCGGCCGCGCGTGTTCAGGAGCCGGAAGTCGACTTCAACCAGCCGATCGGTCCGTCCGATCTCGAGCCGCTCGATGATGGTCCCGAGGCAATCGATCCGCAGGAGGCTCCGCGTCAAGAGGTGGATCCGACCGGCATCCGGCTCGGCACGTTCATGCTGCGCCCGTCCATCAATCAGAGCATCAACACAGAAATCACCCGCGAGAACGGATCGAAGGAAACGCGCAATTACGCGGCAACCGGGATTCGCGGAACGCTGACCTCCGACTGGTCACGGCATGCGCTGACAGTTACCGGCGAAACCACGATTGAGCACAATTTCACCAAGAGCAAGGAAGGCGAGGATCCGGAGGGCAAGATCAGCGCTGATCTGCGTCTCGATCTTGCAGACGATACCGTTGCGCATCTGACCAGCGGCTACAGCTTTACCCGTGAGGACAATGACGACCCGAACGCCGTCGGTGGCGCCGACGTCCAGTCCGGCGTGCACCTGTTCCAGACCGGGGCATCGATCGGTCGCGACATCGGCAAGATTAGAGCACTCGCCGCCGTCAACGGCTCTCGATATGTCTATACCGAGGCAAAGCTTGCGGACGGCGGCACGCTCAACATGAAAGACCGCAATCGCAGCGGCATCGATGGTCGACTGCGCCTCGGCTATGAACTTTCGCCTGCCCTCATCCCGTTTGGGGAAATCGCATCGGGCCACACATTCTACGATCGCAAGCGCGATGCTTCTGGCTATCAGCGCTCATCGCAGACCTATGCCGCGCGCACCGGCGTCGAGTTCGATTTCGGCGAGAAACTGCGCGGCGAGTTGGGAACGGGCTATGAGGTCGTCGACTACGAGGATAACCGCCTCAAGAATGTCGGTGGCATCAGCTTTGATGGCGATGCGACCTGGTCACCACAGCGCGGCACCGACGTCAATCTCGGTCTGCGCACGACAGTCCAGGATTCCACAACGCCCGGCGAAGGCGGATGGGTGGAGTATGAGCTCACCGCAGCGCTTGCGCACGAGATGCGCGACAGCGTCGTGGCACGCCTGAGCGGCAGCACCGTGTTCCGCAACTTTGATTCCGGCAGCGAAGACGAGGTCACCTGGCTTGCCGGCGCGGGGATAACATGGGCAATCAACCGCTATCTCGATCTCACGAGCGACGTTGAATACGAGAAAACCACGGGCGGCACCGAACAGAACATCGTTCGCGCGGGCATGGGGCTGACTCTGAAGCGATAGCGTCCATCAGGCAATCACGTTTCCGTGATATCTATCCCGGTACTGCCGCCACTCGGCGCCAACGCTTCGACATGTGTGCCTTCACAATAGGCATAAAGTACGAAGTCGCGCTAAACGGCCCGGGATCGGAATGGGTTCTGTCTCCAACATACCTTCCCGCGAACAATTATTTCCGCACTGCAGCAATCGTTGCTCCAGCTACTCCTCCAGCGCATGGCTTCTCCAGCCGATCAAGCCGTCCATGCACGTTGTACAAAGCTTGCGCCCGGGCTTCCGCCCACTTCCCCTCAGGACTGTGCGCAACATATAAGCGCTCACGACGAATTGTCGCAGTGCAGCATTAATGCACTCCATCGATACATCCTGATAGATTAGAGGCTCAACGTGGCTGGAATTCCAACAGACAGCGCGACCACACCGCGCACAGCAACAAGTTCGACGGCAGGTAACAATTACCGCTTCGCTCTCGTTGCCCTGACTTCCCTGTTTTTCATGTGGGGCTTTATCACCTGCCTGAACGACATTCTGATCCCGCACCTGAAGAACGTCTTCCAGCTCAACTACACCCAGTCGATGATGATCCAGCTGTGCTTCTTCGGCGCCTATTTCATCGTGTCGCTGCCGGCCGGCGCGCTTGTGAAGCGCATCAGCTACAAATGGGGCATCGTCGTCGGCCTGCTGATTGCAGCGATCGGCTGTGGGCTGTTCATCCCGGCTGCCAGCTACCGCGTCTATGCGCTGTTTCTCGGCGCGCTGTTTGTGCTGGCAAGCGGTGTCACCATTCTGCAGGTTGCCGCCAATCCCTATGTGACGGAGCTGGGCGCCCCTGAAACTGCCTCGAGCCGGCTGACGCTGACCCAGGCCTTCAACTCGCTCGGAACCACGATCGCACCGCTCTTCGGCGCCTTCCTCATCCTGTCGGCCGCGACCGGCGACATCCAGAGCGCCAGCGGCGAACAACTCGAAGCCTTGCGCCTCGCAGAGGCTGATGCCGTCCGCTTCCCTTACATGCTTCTGGCAATCGCCTTCCTCGTGCTGGCCGCCGTCTTTGCAGCCCTGAAGCTGCCGCATGTCGAAACGGAAGACACGACGGTCGCTGAAGGCGGCGAACGTAGCTCCGCGTGGGCCTACCGTCACCTCGTTCTCGGCGCGATCGGCCTGTTCGTCTATGTCGGCGCCGAAGTGTCGATCGGCTCGTTCCTGGTCAATTACCTGGCAGAACCAAGCATCGCCGGCATGCCGGAATCGGAAGCCGCTCATTACGTCGCCTATTTCTGGGGTGGCGCCATGATCGGTCGTTTCGTCGGCGCCTATGTCATGCGCTTCGTCGACGACGGCAAGGCGCTGGCGTTCAATGCCGGTGTTGCGATCCTTCTGATCCTGCTCACGGTGTTTGCCGGCGGCTCGCTGGCAATGTGGTCGGTGCTCGCCATCGGCCTGTTCAACTCGATCATGTTCCCGACCATCTTCAGCCTGGCACTCAAGGGTCTTGGTCGCCACACCAGCCAGGGATCGGGCATCCTCTGCCTGGCCATCGTCGGCGGTGCCATCCTGCCGGTCGTGCAGGGCATGCTGGCCGATACGGTCGGCATCCACCTCGCCTTCCTGATGCCGGCGATATGCTACCTCTACATCGCCTATTACGGCCTCAAAGGTCACAGGGCGGCCTGATCGAAGGCATCGGTCCCCGAAACGAAAAACGCCCCCGCGATCGTCTCGCGGGGGCGTTTTCTTTTGCAGTAACGGATAGGCTTACATCAGCTTCGAGACGAGCGCCTTCAGCGGCTCTTCGATCGCCGGGCGGATATCCGGGCGCTGCAGGGCAAAGGCGATATTGGCCATGATGAAGCCGTCCTTGGCGCCGCAGTCGTAGGTCTCGCCCTTGAAGTGGTAGCCGGCAAATTCCTGGCTCTTGGCCAGCGCCAGCATGCCGTCGGTCAACTGGATCTCGTTGCCGGCGCCACGTTCCTGGGTTTCCAGGATCTTGAAGATCTCCGGCTGCAGGATGTAGCGGCCGTTGATGAAGAAGTTCGAAGGGGCCGTACCCTTGGCAGGCTTTTCGACCATCTCGGTGATCTTGAAACCGTCGCCGACGGTCTCACCCTTGCCGACGATACCGTATTTGTGGGCCTGGTCCGGATCGCATTCCTCGACCGCGAGAACGTTGCCGCCGGTCTGGTCGTAAAGTTCGACCATGCCCTTGAGGCAGCTCTTTTCCGACGACATGATCATGTCCGGCAACAGGACCGCGAAGGGTTCGTTGCCGACGATGTCGCGCGCACACCAGACGGCGTGACCGAGACCGAGCGGAACCTGCTGGCGGGTGAAGCTCGCCGTACCGGCCTTCGGCAGGATATGCGAGAGCAGCGTCAGTTCGGCATTCTTGTTGCGCTCGCGCAGCATCTGCTCGAGTTCGAACTGAATATCGAAATAGTCTTCGATCACACCTTTGCCACGGCCGGTCACGAATACGAAATGTTCGATGCCGGCTTCCGCCGCTTCATCGACGACATACTGGATGACCGGCTTGTCGACGACCGTCAGCATTTCTTTTGGCACAGCCTTTGTGGCCGGCAGGAAGCGGGTGCCGAGGCCCGCAACAGGGAAGACTGCTTTACGAATTTTCCGTTCTTGTGACACTCATGCCTCCTGATGCATTTCGCTGTGCGGTTTCGGGTCTTTTGTCGGCTGTAATAAACATTTGCTACCTTTTAGCAAAGATCTGCCCCGGCCGCGCGTTTCATGGTAAAGAATTTGTTGACCCTATCCTGTTATCACATCGCTGAGCCGCATCCCGATCTCGCCATGATGGCCAGAATAAAAATGGACCGACTGCCGATGAAAAAAATCAGCCCCAATCGCTTCCGCGCAACGATCTTCTCGCTTGTCGCCGGCCTTGCCATATCGACCTGCGCGATAGATGCCCGCGCCGATGCCGGTTTCAAGACGTGGGTTGCAAATTTCTATTCGACTGCTGCCAAAAGCGGCATCAGTCGCTCGACCTATGATCGCGCCTTTGCAGGCATCAGCGGTCCCGACCAGGAAGTCCTGCGCAAGGCCGAGTACCAGCCGGAATTCAAGTCGAAAATCTGGGATTATCTCGACAGCCGCGTCAATCCCTACACGGTCAAGATCGGCCGCGAAATGGCTGCCCGCCATGGCGCGACGCTGAACGCCGTGGAGCGGCATTTCGGTGTCGACAGAAACATTCTCCTCGCCATCTGGTCGATGGAATCCAACTATGGCGCAGCTCTGGAAAACCCCGAACGTCTGCACCACGTGCCACAGGCACTAGCGACGCTCGGCTGGGGCGATCCGAAGCGCGGCAAGTTCGCGCGCAACCAGCTGATCGCCGCCTTGAAGATTCTTCAGGCAGGCGACGTATCCCCCAAGCAGCTGACCGGTTCCTGGGCAGGCGCGATGGGCCATACCCAGTTCATCCCGACGAGCTACCTGCTCTATGCGGTCGACGCTGATGGCAACGGCAAGCGCGACATCTGGCATTCGGTTCCCGATGCGCTGGCGACCTCCGCCAACCTCCTGGCCAAGAACGGCTGGACTGCCGGCAAGACCTGGGGCTACGAATCCGTGCTTCCCGCCGGCGCCGCAAAATACGAAGGCCAGAGCAAGACCCTGGCACAGTGGGCAGCGCTGGGCTTCCAGCGTCCGAACGGCAAGGGTTTTCCGCGCGGAGCAGACCGCGCGACATTGAAGCTGATGGCCGGCGCGAACGGTCCAGCCTACCTGATGCTCTCCAACTTCTTCACCATCAAGCGCTACAACGCAGCCGACAGCTACGCGCTCGCGGTCGGTCTTCTCGCCGACGAGATCGCCGGTTTCGGCGGTGTACAGCAGTCCTGGCCGCGCCCCAACGGCACGCTCGACATCAAGGAAAAGTTCGAGCTGCAGAGCCGCATGAAGGAACTCGGCTATTACGAAGGCGAAGTGGACGGCAATTTCGGCTCCGGCTCGAAGGCCGCGATCTCCGCCATCCAGAAGCGTCTCGGCATGCAGCCGGATGGCGAGCCGTCGCATTCTCTTCTCAAGGCGATCCGTTGAGGCTAGCATGCGATGCGCCGCAATCGTGAACGGTGCGGCCAAAAGGCATGAAAACGATGAAGCTCTTGCGCCACAACAGGCCAAACCGACGCCTGGTCCGGACGGTATTCATGGTAGCGACCAGCCTCGTGCTGTCGCTGCCATCAACCGTTTCGTTTGCCCAGGACGGCGGCGATCGGCGCAACCTGTTCGACATGCTGTTCGGTGCGCCGCGCACAGAGCGATATGAACGCTACGAACGTCCGACCCGGCGATATGACCGGCAGGATGGATCGATCATTGAGATGGCGCCACGCCGGCAGAGAAGCCGTGCCACTCCGCAGGCTGCGGTTCCCCGCACGAGGACGGCGCCGATACCCTCTCAGCCCCAGGCCGAACCCGTCGCCAAACTGGAAACCGCCAAAAAGATCCTCGTTATCGGCGATTTTCTCGCCGGCAATATCGGGGGTGAGCTGGAAGCGACGTTTGCGACCTCCCCGGGGGTTTCGATCATCAGCCGCAGCGACGGATCCTCCGGCCTGGTGCGCGACGACCATTACGACTGGCTTGGCCAACTGCCGGCTATTCTCGACGAGGCCAAACCCGCGATCGTGGTCGTCATGCTGGGTGCCAACGACCGCCAGCAAATGGACACCGCCAGCGGACGCGAGAAATTCCGCACGGATGCCTGGTTCAAACAATATGAAACCCGTGTCGCGGAGCTTGCCGGCATGATCGCGCAGCGCAAGCTGACGCTGCTTTGGGTCGGCCTGCCGGCGTTCCAGTCGCCATCGATGATGGCGGACGCGGTCACGCTCAACACGCTTTATCGGGGACAGGTGGAGAAGGTCGGCGGCGAATTCGTCGACATCTGGGACGGCTTCGTCGACGAGGACGGCAGGTTCGTCCTGACTGGCTCGGACGTCAACGGACAGCAGGTACGCCTGCGCAATTCCGACGGCATCACGCTCACCAAGCCCGGCAAGGAAAAGCTCGCCTTCTATGTCGACAAGGTCCTGCGCCGGCATCTGGGCGACATGGCAAGCCCCGATCTCGCCAAATTCGACAGCAGCACCCTCCCGCCGCTCCAGACGCTCGAATCTCCTGCCAACCCCGAAGTGCCCGTACGGCCGATCAGCCTGGTTGACCCGGAGCTGGACGGCGGCCAGGAGCTTCTGGGCGGCAATGCGCCACCGGCCCGTCTAACGGAAACGCCGCGCGACAAACTGGTCAAACGCGGCGAACTCGAGCCCGCCCCGGCCGGTCGGATCGACGACTACCGGCTCACGACCCAGTAGGTCTTTGACACGAGCGCGAGCTCTCGCCTGTAGCTTCGCGAAAAAACGTGCTACATAGTCATAAATTCCCAGTTCAGACGTGCATGGCCTAGCTGATCTCTTTTATCGGAGTGCCCGCATGAACCTGCTTTTTCGCGTTATCGTATCAACGATTCTGCTTGCGACGCCGGTCCTTGCAGACGTTCCGCCGTTTCCATCCACCTTCAGGACCCAAACTGTCCATGTCGGCAACGTAGACATCCATCTCCGGATTGGCGGCAGGGGACCTGCCGTCGTTCTGCTACATGGCTACGGCGAAACCGGCGACATGTGGGCGCCGCTGGCTGCAAAGCTCGAGATGGATCATCTGGTCATCGTTCCCGATCTTCGCGGCATGGGTCTGTCATCACACCCCGAAGGCGGCTTCGACAAGGCAAGCCAGGCCCGCGACCTGGCCACCATTCTGAACGGACTGCACATTGATCGTTTCTCGCTGGTCACGCACGATATCGGCAACATGGTGGGCTTTGCCCTCGCGACGCAGCAACCCGCCCGCGTGACTCGCTTCGCGCTGCTCGATGCGCCCGTTCCCGGCATCGGCCCATGGGACGAGATCCTGAAAAACCCGCTTCTCTGGCATTTCCGCTTCGGGGGGCCGGACATGGAGCGTCTCGTCGCCGGGCGCGAGCGGATCTATCTGGACCGGTTCTGGAACGAATTTTCCGCCGACCCAAAGCGGTTCGACGAAGCATCCCGCAAACACTATGCCGCCCTCTATGCCTTGCCAGGCGCCATGCATTCCGGCTTCGCCCAGTTCGCGGCCTTCGACCAGGATGCGATCGACAACCGCGCCTGGGCAGCCACGGGCGCAAAACTGGAAATGCCCATTCTGGCCGTTGGCGGTGAAAAGTCCTTCGGGCCGGGCATGGCGGCGGTGATGCGCACCGCAGCCACGCAGGTCAGCGAGGGCGTAATCGCCGATGCCGGCCACTGGCTGCTGGAAGAACAGCCGGATGCCACCGTCAAGATGATCGACGCGTTTCTCTCCAGCAGCGAGTGATGCGATCACAAAACCAGGCGCTTATTGTGGAAAGCAAGCGTCGCCCAAGCAGCAATTCGCTTCGATCCTACTGATGACCGTCTGCGCGCAGGAATCGGATCGTGAAATTACTGATCCGGGCGATGCACAGCGTATCGAGCAGGCCAAGATCGATTGCGGGATGGTCATGGGCAAGCATGACCTGATTCTCCCGAAACAAAAACGGCCCCTCCCCGCGAAACGGAGAGAGGCCGTTCATTTTGACATATCAGTTAGCGCGGCAGGACGCTCGATCCCATCAGCGCTTCGTCGATGGCTCGTGCTGCCTGACGGCCTTCGCGGATCGCCCACACCACCAACGACTGGCCGCGGCGAACGTCGCCGGCGGTCCACAGCTTATCGACCGAGGTCTTGTAGTCGCGTTCGTTGGCGATGACGTTGGTCGAGCCGCGGCGGTCGACATTGAGCGCCAGCTTGCCGTCGAGTTCGGACAGCACACTGTCCGTTGCCGGGCCGGAGAAGCCGATGGCGATGAAGGCGAGATCGGCCTTGATGATGAAGTCGGTGCCCGCGATCGGCTGGCGGCGATCGTCTACCTCGCAGCAGCGAACGCCGGTCAGCTGGCCGTCTTCGCCGACGAATTCGAGTGTTGCCACCTGGAATTCGCGGATCGCTCCTTCGGCCTGGCTGGACGAGGTGCGCATCTTGGTGGCCCAGAACGGCCACACCGCGAGCTTGTCTTCCTTTTCCGGCGGCTGCGGGCGGATGTCGAGCTGGGTCACCTTGACGGCGCCCTGGCGGAACGCGGTGCCGACGCAGTCAGACGCGGTATCGCCACCGCCGACGACGACGATATGCTTGCCACCGGCGAGGATCGGCTCGGCCGCCCAGGCGACGCTGTCGATATTCTCGCGACCGATGCGGCGGTTCTGCTGCACCAGATACGGCATCGCATCATAGACGCCGTGCAGTTCCGTGCCGGGAATGCCGGCCGGACGCGGGGTTTCCGATCCGCCGCAATAGAGCACGGCATCGAATTCCGCAGTCAGTTCTTCGACCTTCTTGTCGACGCCGATATTGACGCCGTAGTGGAAGGTGACGCCTTCGCCGGTCATCTGCTCGACGCGGCGGTCGATGAAGTTCTTCTCCATCTTGAAATCAGGAATGCCGTAGCGCAGCAGACCGCCGGCCTTGGACTCGCGCTCGAACAGATGCACGTCGTGCCCGGCGCGCGAAAGCTGCTGGGCCGCCGCCATGCCAGCAGGACCGGAGCCGATGACGGCAACCTTGCGGCCAGTCTTCACGGTCGCCGGCTGCGGCACGATATAGCCCAGCTCATAGGCCTTGTCGGCAATCGCCTGCTCGACGGTCTTGATCGCGACCGGCGCATCTTCGAGGTTGAGCGTGCAAGCTTCCTCGCACGGCGCGGGACAAACGCGACCGGTGAATTCCGGGAAGTTGTTGGTGGAATGAAGGTTGCGGATCGCCTCCTCCCACTTGTTGTTGTAGACGAGGTCGTTCCAGTCGGGGATCTGGTTATGAACAGGGCAACCGGTCGGGCCATGGCAATAGGGGATGCCACAGTCCATGCAGCGGGCCGCCTGTTTCGTCACTTCCGCATCCGACATCGGAATGGTGAATTCGCGGAAATGGCGGATACGATCGGACGCCGGCTGGTACTTGCCAACCTGCCGGTCGATTTCCATGAATCCCGTAACTTTGCCCATAGTCTTTCCCTCAGTTCACAGAGGCGGCCATTGCGGCCCCCAGTACCAGTAGGCGAAACCGATCACCGCCCCCAGCACCACAAATTCCAAAACTAGCGCACCGTTGACCAGTGCGGCGACCGTTGGAACAGCCGCGGCGATTGCCACGGCCGTTCCGGCATGAACGATGCGTCCAATGCGGTTCACTCCGCAGCCACGCCCATCCGCATCCGTTCCATCTCCACCAGTGCACGGCGATATTCGACCGGCATGACCTTGCGGAACTTTGGACGGAACTCGCTCCAGCGGTCGAGAATGTCCTTGGCGCGGGTCGAGCCGGTATAGTGCATGTGGTTGGAGATCAGCTGGTAGAGCCGCTCCTCGTCGTGACGCGTCATGTCTTCGGAAACGTCCACGCGTCCCTTGTGCATGATGTCGCCGCCGTGGTGGTGCAGCTTTTCCAGCATGTCGTCTTCTTCCGGAACCGGCTCCAGTTCCACCATCGCCATGTTGCAGCGCTTGGCGAAATCGCCCGTCTCATCCAGCACGTAAGCCACGCCGCCCGACATGCCGGCTGCGAAGTTGCGGCCGGTTTCGCCGAGCACGACGACGATGCCGCCGGTCATGTATTCGCAGCCGTGGTCGCCCACGCCCTCGACCACCGCGATGGCGCCCGAGTTGCGCACCGAGAAACGCTCGCCGGCAACGCCGCGGAAGTAGCACTCGCCGGTCGTTGCGCCGTAAAGCACGGTGTTTCCGACGATGATCGAGTTCTCAGCGACGATGCTGGAGTTTTCCGGAGGCCGCACGATGATGCGCCCACCCGACAGACCCTTGCCGACATAGTCGTTGCCGTCACCGATCAGATCGAACGTGATGCCGCGTGCGAGGAAGGCCGCGAACGACTGACCGGCCGTGCCGCGCAGCGTCACATGGATCGTATCGTCCTTAAGACCCTTCTGGCCCCAGCGCTTGACCAGCGCACCCGACAGCATGGCGCCGACGGACCGGTCGACGTTCTTGATCGGCACTTCGAAGACGACAGGCTCCTTGCTTTCAAGGGCTGCCTGCGACTTCTCGATCAGCTTGCGGTCGAGAATATCGTCGATCGGATGCTTCTGCCGCTCGGTCCAGTAGGTCGCAGACTTCGGAGCCTCAACCTTGTGGAACAGCTTGGTGAAGTCGAGGCCCTGCGACTTCCAATGCGCCAGCATGTCGTCCTTCTCGAGCAGCTCGGAAAGGCCGATGATCTCGTCGAACTTGGTAAAGCCAAGCGATGCGAGGATCTCGCGCACTTCCTCAGCCACGAAGAAGAAGTAGTTGATCACGTGTTCCGGCGTGCCCTTGAAGCGCTTGCGCAGAACCGGATCCTGCGTCGCGACACCGACGGGGCAGGTGTTGAGATGGCACTTGCGCATCATGATGCAGCCGGCGGCAATGACCGGCGCCGTCGCAAAGCCGAACTCGTCGGCTCCGAGCAGCGCGCCGATGATGACGTCGCGGCCGGTCTTCAGGCCACCATCGACCTGCAGCGCGATACGCGACCGCAGACCGTTCAGCACCAGCGTCTGCTGGGTCTCGGCAAGGCCGATTTCCCAAGGGGAACCGGCATGCTTCAGCGAGGTCAGCGGCGAAGCACCCGTGCCGCCGTCGAAGCCTGCGACCGTGATATGGTCGGCGCGTGCCTTCGCAACGCCAGCCGCAACCGTGCCAACGCCCACTTCCGAGACCAGCTTGACGGAGATGTCGGAGGTCGGGTTGACGTTCTTCAGGTCATAGATCAGCTGCGCCAGATCTTCGATCGAATAGATATCGTGATGCGGCGGCGGCGAGATGAGGCCGACCCCCGGCGTCGAGTGACGGGTCTTGGCAACGGTCGCATCCACCTTGTGGCCGGGCAACTGACCGCCCTCGCCGGGCTTTGCACCCTGCGCCACCTTGATCTGCAGCATATCCGCATTGACCAGATACTCGGTCGTCACACCGAAGCGGCCGGATGCGATCTGCTTGATCGCCGAACGCTCCGGGTTCATCGAACCGTCGGCGAGCGGCAGATAACGATCGCTTTCCTCGCCGCCTTCACCGGTGTTCGACTTGCCGCCGATGCGGTTCATGGCAATCGCAAGCGTCGTATGCGCCTCACGGGAAATCGAGCCGAACGACATGGCGCCGGTCGAGAACCGCTTGACGATATCGACTGCGGGCTCCACCTCGTCGAGCGACACCGGCTTGCGGCCGGACCGTTCCGCCGACTTGATCTTGAACAGGCCGCGAATGGTGTTCATCCGCACCGCGCTCTCGTTCACCATTTCGGCGAACTCGCGGTAGCGATCCTGGCTGTTGCCGCGCACGGCATGCTGCAGGGTGGCGACCACATCCGGCGTCCAGGCATGGCTTTCGCCACGCATGCGGTAGGCATATTCGCCGCCGATATCGAGCGACGAGGCGAGAACCGGATCCTTGCCGAAGGCTGCACGGTGGCGGGTAACGGTTTCCTCGGCGATATGATCGAGGCCGATACCTTCGATCGACGTCGCGGTGCCGAAGAAATACTGGTTGACCAGCTCGGTGTTCAGACCGACGGCATCGAAGATCTGGCCGCCGCAATAGGACTGGTAGGTCGAGATGCCCATCTTGGACATGACCTTGAGGATGCCCTTGCCGACCGCCTTGATGTAGCGCGAGACGATCTCGGAACTGTCCACTTCCTTCGGAAACTCGCCGCGCATATGCATGTCAGTCAGCGTGTCGAAGGCGAGATAAGGGTTGATGGCTTCGGCACCGTAACCGGCGAGAAGGCAGAAATGGTGGATCTCGCGCGGCTCGCCCGATTCGACGACGAGACCGACCGAGGTGCGAAGACCCTTGCGGATCAGATGGTGGTGCACGGCAGCTGTCGCGAGAAGCGCCGGGATGGCAATCCGGTCCGGTCCGATCTGGCGGTCGGAGAGGACGATGATGTTATAGCCGCCCTTGACCGCCGCTTCCGCACGCTCGCAGAGGCGATCGAGCATTTCCGGCATGCCTTCGGCGCCGCGCTCGATATCGTAGGTGAAATCGAGCGTCTTGGTGTCGAAACGGTCTTCCGTGTGACCGATCGAGCGGATTTTTTCCAGATCGCCGTTGGTGAGGATCGGCTGGCGCACTTCCAGACGCTTGGCGTTGGCGGCACCTTCATGGTCGAGAATGTTCGGCCTCGGCCCGATGAAGGAGACGAGGCTCATGACGAGCTCTTCGCGGATCGGATCGATCGGCGGGTTCGTCACCTGCGCGAAATTCTGCTTGAAATAGGTGTAAAGCAGCTTCGACTTTTGCGACATCGCCGAGATCGGCGTGTCGGTGCCCATCGATCCCACGGCTTCCTGACCGGTCGTCGCCATCGGCGACATCAGGATCTTGGTATCTTCGGACGTGTAGCCGAACGCCTGCTGGCGATCGAGCAGCGACACGTCGCGGCGCAGCGCCCGCGGTTCGACCGGCTTCAGGTCCTCGAGGATCAGCTGCGTGCGGTCCAGCCACTTTTCGTAAGGATGGCGGGTCGCAAGCGTCGTCTTCAACTCCTCGTCGGAGATGATCTGACCCTTTTCCATGTCGATCAGCAGCATCTTGCCAGGCTGCAGACGCCACTTCTTGATGATGCTTTCTTCCGGCACCGGCAGCGTGCCGGCTTCGGATGCCAAAATGATGCGATCGTCGTCGGTGACGAGGTAACGGGCCGGGCGCAGACCGTTGCGGTCGAGCGTCGCGCCGATCTGGCGGCCATCGGTAAAGCATACGGCAGCCGGACCGTCCCATGGCTCCATCAGAGCCGCATGGTACTCGTAGAACGCTTTGCGCTCCTTCGACATCGACTGGTTGCCGGCCCAGGCTTCGGGGATCAGCATCATCATCGCATGCGCCAGCGAATAGCCGCCGCGCAGCAGGAATTCGAGTGCGTTGTCGAAGCAGGCGGTATCGGACTGGCCCTCGTAGGAGATCGGCCAGAGCTTGGAAATGTCGTCGCCGAACAGTGGCGAGGACACCGATGCCTGACGCGCCGCCATCCAGTTGACGTTGGAGCGCAGCGTGTTGATTTCGCCGTTATGGGCAACCATGCGGTATGGATGCGCCAGCTTCCAAGACGGGAACGTGTTGGTGGAGAACCGCTGGTGCACGAGGGCGACAGCACTTTCAAACCGCGGGTCGGCCAGATCCTTGTAATAGGCGCCGACCTGATAGGCGAGGAACATGCCCTTGTAGACGATCGTCGTCGATGACAGCGATACCGGATAGAAGCCGGTTTCCTGACCGCCGAACTGATCGTAGATTCGGTTGGAGATGACCTTGCGAATGAGGAAGAGCTTGCGCTCGAAATCCTGATTGGTCGCAGCATCGCGGCCGGCGCCAATGAACACCTGGAGGTGATAGGGCTCGGTACCGGCAATATCCGGCGCCTTGGACAGCGAGGAGTTGTCGACGGGCACTTCGCGGAAGCCGATGAACTGCTGGCCCTCTTCGGCCGTCACATCGACGATGACCTTCTTGAAGTGCTCGATCTGATCCGGGTCACGCGGCAGGAAGAAGTGACCGACGGCATACTCGCCAGCCTTGGGCAGGGTGATGCCCTGCTTTGCCATTTCCTCGCGGAAGAACTTGTCGGGGATCTGCAGCAGAATGCCGGCACCATCGCCCATCAGCGGATCAGCGCCGACGGCGCCGCGATGGGTGAGGTTTTCCAGAATGAACAGGCCATCCTTGATGATCTGGTGCGACTTCTGGCCCTTCATATGGGCGATGAAGCCGACGCCGCAGGCATCGTGCTCGTTGCGCGGGTTGTAAAGCCCCTGCGCTGCCGGAATGCCGGAGGCAATGAATGGCAGACGCTGTTCGACGCCCGAGCCAGCTTCCGCCGCGGTTGCGGTAGCGGGCAGACAGTGCACTTCAGGAACATTCTTCGTCATTGCTATTCCTCCTGTTGGCCACTCACGATCGAGCTTGCAAACGGCGTATTCTTCATTTCACCCGAAGAAATGCCTCGTCCTTTCAGGTGGCAGACTGCGGAAGCAGGAAGCCCTTGAGAGCACGAAGCATACCCTTGAACACGTCGACGGTCACCGCTCGGAAACGAAAAACCGCCTTCATTTCAAAAAATTAGGACAACAATTCTGTCCTAATTCTCGAATTTTATGACATAAGTGCCGCCTGTCTTCAATCCCCGGCCCACGAAAAAGTTAAGGCTAAACGACAGTTGATTACTGGTTGCGATGCCAGATCGAAATAATCTTGCGCCGCAAATGATAAAACTCGGCTTTGATTACGCGGCACGAGCAGACACCGCTCATTCGGCATGTTTCCGGATTGATCAACGGTCCAAAAGGCTTATGGTCCGCCTCGCTCAAAGCCCCGCATCTTATCCCACATCGCTTGCAAGGTACCGTCATGTTCTTCGCCTCGGACAACTGGGCTGGCGCCCATCCCGCAATCAATGAACGCTTGTCGAAGGAATCCACCCGCTTTGCCGCGGCCTACGGCAACAGCGAGCTCGACCGCTCGATCGAGGCTCGCTTCAACGAGATGTTTGAACGCGACGTGGCCGTCTTCTTTGTCGCGACCGGCACGGCAGCCAATTCGCTAGCGCTTGCCAGCGTCGCCCGCCCCGGCGGCCTCACCTTTTGTCATTCCGAAGCGCATGTGATCGAGGACGAGTGCGGAGCACCCGACTTCTTCTCGGGCATGCGCATGGTCGCGGTCGAGGGCCCGGCCGGCAAAATGCTGCCGGAAAACCTCGTGGAGCGCATCTCACGCTACCCGCAGGACGCCATTCACCACGGCCGCGCCGCCGCCATCACCATGACGCAGGCAACAGAAGTCGGCACGATCTATACGCTCGATGAAATCGACGCGATCGCAAAGATCGCCAAGGACAACGGTCTGCCGCTGCACATGGACGGGGCCCGCTTCGCCAATGCTCTGGTCGCGCTTGATTGCTCGCCCGCCGAGATGACCTGGAAGCGCGGCGTCGACGTGCTGTCCTTCGGCGGCACCAAGAACGGCTGCTGGTGCGCCGAGGCGATCGTGTTCTTCAATCCTGATCTCGCCAAGGATTTTGCATTCCTGCGCAAGCGCAGCGCACAGCTGTTTTCGAAATCGCGCTTTATCGCAGCCCAGTTCGACGCCTATCTGAAGGACGACCTGTGGATGGGTCTCGCCGGCCATGCCAACACCATGGCCGATCGCCTGCGCACTGGCTTCGGCGCGCTCAACAGCGCCCGGCTTGCCTGGCCGACGACATCGAACGAAGTGTTCGCGGTCCTGCCGAAAGCCTCAGCCAAGGCCGCCGAAGAACAGGGCGCACGCTTCTACAACTGGCCGGCACCCCGCGACATTCCGGAAAAGGTCAAGGCAGACGAAGTGCTCATCCGCATGGTCACATCGTTTGCGACCACGGAAGAAGACGTCGACCAGTTCCTGTCGATCTGCGCTTCCACCTAATCGTCAGCCCTGCTTTTGCGGCGCAATCTGCGCCGTAATCAGGCTGGACAGGGCCTCGACCAGCGCTGCATCTGCGCCGCGCCTGGAAATCAGCACGAACTCGACATCCTGCAGCGTTGGCAAACGGTCCCCGGTGATCTCCTTGAGGCCTTCGGGCGCCATGCTGCGCGGCTGCACGAGCACGCCCATTCCCGCCCGCGCCGCAGCCGTCAGACCGCTGAGACTGCCGCAGGTGCAGACGATCCGCCAGGACATACCGGCTCCATCCAGCGCCTCCTGCGCCACCCGCCGCGTGATCGAGGGCGACGGGAAGGCGATCAGCGGCAGAGCATCGGTCCGGTCGATCATGCGCTCCGGATCACGCGCCAGCCACACAAGCGGCTCGCGGTAGAGCAGACGCCCATGGGTTTCCCCAACATGCCGTTTGGCGAGAACCAGATCGAGATCGCCCGCGTCCTGCATCTGATTGAGCACGGCCGACAGCGCCACGGTCAGCTCCAGATCGACCAGTGGATGCAGACGAATAAAATCTTCGAGAATGCCGGTCAGCCGGCTCGCAACCACATCCTCGGAAACGCCGAGCCGCAACCTGCCACGCAGCCGGCTTTCGCCGAACAACGAGGACACCTTGCTGTTGAGATCCAGCATTCCGCGCGCATAGCCCAGCAGCGCCTCCCCTTCCGTCGTCAGCCGCACGTGGTGCGTATCCCGCGAAACGAGCTGACGCCCGAGCGACTTTTCCAACCGCTGGATATGCTGGGTAACGGTCGACTGCCCGAGCCCCAGCCGTGCCGCCGTATCGGTAAAACTTCCCGTCTGCTCCAGCACGAGAAAACTGTTCAGGTGATGCAGGTTGAGCATGGTTATCCGACTTCGCGATAGCTGTTAGTGTTTGCATTCAAATTCATGATAAGCGAAGACAGCCTCGACAAACAATGAAATCGTCGAAGGATTTTCCATGCGCCGCTACCTGCCGGATCGCTTCACCGTCATGCTCGTCTGCACCGTCATCCTCGCCTCCTTCCTGCCGATCCAGGGCGTATGGGCGGAATGGTTCGGGGTGGCGACAGACATCGCCATCGGCCTCCTCTTCTTTCTGCATGGCGCTCGCCTGTCGCGGGATGTGGTGGTCGCAGGCGTCCTGCACTGGCGCCTGCATCTGACGATCCTTCTGACGACGTTTGCGATCTTCCCGATCCTTGGGCTCATGATCGGTTTCGTTCCGGAAGACATCCTGCCGGCACCGCTTTACATGGGCATCCTCTTCCTCTGTGTGCTGCCGTCCACCGTGCAGTCGTCGATCGCCTTTACCTCGATGGCGGGCGGCAACGTGCCGGCGGCAATCGTTGCGGCATCCGGTTCCAACATTCTCGGCATGTTCCTGACCCCGCTTCTGGTCGGCCTGCTTCTGTCGACGACCGGCGACGCCGGCGTTTCGACCGATGCCATCCAGAAGATCGGTCTTCAGCTTCTGGCACCGTTCATCGCCGGCCAGATCCTGCAGCCGTGGATCGGCAACTGGATCCGCTCCAAGAAAAAGATCCTCTCGCCCGTCGACCGCGGCTCGATCCTGATGGTCGTCTACCTCGCCTTCTCGGAAGCGGTCATCGAAGGGATCTGGAGCCGATTTTCGGTGAGCGACATCGCCGCAGTCGTCGTCATCGACATGCTGCTTCTGACCGTCGTCATCTGCATCACCATGTTCGGCAGCAGACTGCTCGGCTTCAAGAAGGAAGACGAGATCACCATCACCTTCTGCGGCTCGAAAAAATCGCTGGCAAGCGGCGTACCGATGGCCAACGCCATCTTCTCCGGCCAGTCGGCCTCGATCGGCGCCATCGTCCTGCCGATCATGCTGTTCCATCAGATCCAGCTGATGGCCTGCGCCGCGATCGCCCAGAAATACGCCGATCGCGCCAGGGCCAAGGAAGAAGCCCTCGCCAAGGTCGCCGCAGCCTGAAACCGGCGTGCAGACCTTAAGGTGTGCCAATCAGGGCCGAAGCTTTGGCCCTGATCAATCCCACGCAAAAAACGCCCCTTCCCCGGCAAGGGAAGAGGCGTCTGTATGCTACCCGTGACTGGAGGTCATTGGGCTGTCATTACTCTCCGTGGCGGGTCAGTTGACCTGCTGCGGAGCGATCTGTGCTTCGATCGTCTTGACGCTGTCGGACGCATCGGCCGCAATCGAGATACGGCGTGGCTTGAGCGCTTCCGGAATGTTGCGCACCAGATCGATGTGCAAGAGACCATTCTTCAGCGAAGCGGTTTCGACTTCCACGTGATCGGCGAGCTGGAAGCGGCGCTCGAAGGCGCGCTTGGCGATGCCGCGGTAGAGATATTCGGTCTCGGCACCGGCTTCGTCATCGCTCTTCTCGCCCTTCACGGTCAGCGAATGGGCCTGGAATTCGATCGAGAGTTCCTTCTCGTCAAATCCCGCGACAGCCATCGTGATGCGATAGGTGTTGTCGCCGGTCCGCTCGATATTGTAGGGCGGATAGCTCTGCGCCTGATCGCCAAGGTTGCGATTGTCGAGCAGATTGAAGAGACGGTCGAAACCGACGGTGGAGCGGTAAAGGGGGGAAAAATCGACGTGACGCATAAAGTCCTCCATTGAAGCGACGTTGCGGTTTAGGTTTGGCGTCTCACCCCGTTCTGGCGATGAAGACCCCGTTCTGCAGGCCCTTTCGGCGCCTGCAGAGGAAAGATGGGAATTGATTTTCCGTCATTCAAGAGGTTTTTTCATTGGGGAAATTCATCCCGTGACGGGCTCGGCTTCTTGGTTATAGGCCGACAGGTCAGAGTTCTCCGCTCCGGCCTCGCCTCTATCCGCATCCACCATTTCAGATGATTTCACTTGACGTGGCGGCCCGGATCGCTTGAGCCTGTCGGCATGACTGACACGCCCCACGCCTCACAGACCCTGTTGCGATCGACGCCGGAAAACCCGGCGCCGGCCGATTACACCGCTGGCCATTTCACCGGTCACCGCGGCACGAAGCTGCGTTACGCGCTTTTCCGCTCACCGGTCTCACCAGCCCGCGGCACGATCGTGCTGCTGCAGGGGCGCAATGAGTTCATCGAGAAATATTTCGAGACTATCCGCGAGCTCAACGCGATGGGCCTGTGGGTCGCGACCTACGATCTGCGCGGCCAGGGCGGTTCCGACCGCGAGACGCGGCATCCGAAAAAAGGCCATGTCAGACATTTCTCCGACTACCAGAAAGACCTCGACATCTTTCTCGAGCAGATCGTGCTTCCGGATGCACGCCTGCCGTTTTTTCTGATCGCCCATTCCACCGGCGCGCTGATCGCCCTGTCGTCGGCGCCGAAACTCGCCAACCGGATCAGCCGCATGGCGCTGCTGTCGCCCTATATCGGCTTTCAGGGCCAGGCCCTGCCGGAACGCATCGTCTGGCCGCTTTCGACGGTCATGCGCTGGACCGGGTTCGGCAAGATCCAGCTTGGCGGAGACAAGCGCTTCATACCCTTCGAACGAAACGGCCTGACCGGCGATCGCACCCGCTTCGAGCGAAATCTCGGCCTCTACGCTGCCTATCCGGAACTGACAGTCGGCGCACCGACGGCCGGCTGGGTTCACGAGACCCTTCGCGCAGGCCGGCGCGTCTCGTCGCAGGCGCATCTGACACGGATCACCATTCCGACGCTGATCATCGCGCCTGTCCTCGATGGCGTCGTGCCCTATTCGGCCCAGGAGGAACTCTCGCGCAATTTCCGGGCGGCACAGCTCATCACCATCACCGGCGGCCGCCATGAGCTGCTGCAGGAAAAGAATATCTACCGGGCCCAGGTGATGGCGGCGCTCGAGGCCTTCATGCCTGGGCTCGATGGCGGCATAGACCTCAGCGAAACCGCGGCCTGACCCGTCTTATCGGCGCGCCAGCAGCGCAAGCGCTTCGGCGTGCACGCTACGCGAACCGGCGGCGATGATATTGCCGCCGTTCTCCGGCCGGCCACCATCCCAATCGGTGATGATGCCGCCCGCCTGCTCGATGATCGGGATCAGCGCACCGACATCATAGGGCTGCAGATTATTCTCGACCACGAGATCGATATGCCCGCCCGCCAGAAGGCAATAGGCGTAGCAATCGCAGCCATAGCGGAACAGCCGCACCTTTTCTTCGATCGAGCGGTAAAGTGCCAGATCCTCGCCCTCGAAAATATGCGGTGACGTGGTGAAGAGAACCGCATCGGACAGCTGTCCGCAGTCACGCACGGCAAGGACGGCCTCACCACCCGGGCCGCGATAGGTTGCGACCTTGCCATCGGCAAAATAGCGTTCGCCGGTAAACGGCTGGTCCATCATGCCCATCGTGGCCCGACCATTCGACTGCAAGCCGATCAGCGTGCCCCACAGCGGCACGCCTGAGATAAAGGCCCGCGTCCCGTCGATCGGATCGATGACCCAGACATGCTCGCGGTCGAGCCCGACATTGCCATGCTCTTCGCCCAGGATGCCGTGTTCGGGAAACCGCGCCTCGATCAGGGTCCGGATCGCGGTTTCCGCCGCCCTGTCGCCCTCGGTCACCGGATCGAACCCGCCGGCCAGCTTGTTGACGACGGAGACACCGGTGCGGAAGCGCGGCAGCGTCTGCTCGCGGGCGGCATCGGCGAGCGTATCGAAAAAGGTGCGATCAGGCAGCATCAACAACTCCGTCCCAGAAAAGCTGCCCCCGTTCTAAAGCAGGTCTTGACGCTTAGAAAGGCCTGAACCGTTCTTCGAGTGACCAAAACGCGGTCACATCGCCAAATAATGATGCAATTTTCATCACACAAAATAATTGATTGACAGATGTGCATAACGGACGTAGCGTCTTCATACAGTCTTTGACTGTAAATACCCTCCTTGGGTGTTTCCTCCCTAGACTTAGCCGCGCTGTAAGCGCGGTTTTTTTTGTCCAAAATACAGGGGTGGAAGGGTATCGCGATGAGCACGCAGATTTCTGCGTCCAGCGGCATCGAATGCGTTCTGTCAGGGAAGTCGGCTACCTCGGCGATCGAAGTCAGCCTGATGCGGGGATACTATTCCGCGGCGAGCGCGGTATCGCCGGCCGAGAAATCAGCGACGAAGTCCGCCATCTGGCGCATGAAGAGCGAGAGTGCGGCGGCGATCGCATCAAATTCCGGCCGCTTCGAAAGCGTCCCCTCATCCACGTAAAGCCCGCGGTTGATCTCGATCTGCAGCGCGTGCAGGCCGCGCACGGGCCGGCCGTAGTGTTCGGTGATGAAGCCGCCAGCATAGGGTTTGTTGCGCACGGCGGCAAAACCCATCTCGCTCAGGAAGCTGAGCGCTGCGCGCGAAATTTCGGCAGACGCGCTTGTGCCGTAACGATCGCCGATGATGAAGTCGGGCTTCACGTTCGAACCCGAAAGCCGGATATTGCCAGGCATCGAATGACAATCAATCAACATGCAGATGCCGAACCGGGCATGCGTGGCCGCGATCAGCCGGCGCAGGCAGGCATGGTATGGCTTGTAGATTGCCTCGATCCGGGACAGGCCCTCCGCCACCGAAAGCTTGCGCCGGTAGATATCCATGTTCTCGGCGACGATGCGCGGAATGGTGCCGAGGCCACCGGCAACGCGCATCGATCCGATATTGGCGTAAGGCGGCAACGGACCATCGAACATACGCGGATCGAGTTCGAACGGCTCGCGATTGACGTCGAGATAAGCCCGCGGAAAATGCGCGGCAAGCAGAGGCGCGCCAAGTTCCGGCGCATCGGCAAAGAGATCGTCGACATAATGATCTGCCGAACGGCGAATCGCCATCGAGTCGAGATTGCTGTCGGCAAGAAAGCTTTCCGGGTAGCACCGGCCGCTATGGGGAGAGTTGTACACGAAGGGAATGGTTTGCCTGGCGGGTTCCCTTACCTCGAAATGCTCAGGATCGCCGGCGTTGAAATCCATTCCGTTTTTACCATGTCATGAACAAGTCGGATGAGGTATGTTGCCAGTTGCCCGGCGGGAAGTCCATACTATGTAATCCCACCAAGGCTGCTTCGGCTCTTATTAAACGGATGTTTACCGTCAATTGAGAGTGTAGACGGCCATACAGCCACGACTCATAGACAGATAGCGGTCCCCGAGATGCTTCCAAAAATCCTTCTCGCCGAAGATGACAACGACATGCGCCGGTTCCTGGTGAAAGCGTTGGAAAAGGCGGGCTACAAGGTCATTTCCTTCGACAACGGCGCCAGCGCCTACGACCGGCTCCGCGAAGAGCCTTTCTCGCTGCTCCTGACCGACATCGTCATGCCCGAGATGGACGGCATCGAGCTCGCCCGCCGCGCGACCGAACTCGACCCCGATCTCAAGGTCATGTTCATCACAGGGTTTGCCGCCGTCGCTCTGAATTCTGATTCGAAGGCCCCGAAGGATGCAAAGGTTCTCTCCAAGCCCTTCCACCTGCGCGATCTTGTGGACGAAGTGAACAAGCTTCTGGCCGCGTAAGCCCGGTTTTCCGGCGGCTGTCAAAAAGACTTCACAAAACCGGAAAAAGCCTATTGACGGCACATCGGTTTCTGTGGTCTTAAGCCGCCCATCGGATGGGCGTATAGCTCAGCGGGAGAGCACTACGTTGACATCGTAGGGGTCACAGGTTCAATCCCTGTTACGCCCACCATCCTGATTAGCCGCAAGGCACGAAAGGCTTCCGGGAAACCGGAAGCCTTTTTCGTTTCAAGCCGTTAACCGACCGCATAACGTCCCGTCACCATTCTTCCATCCGTAACAATACCAATAGCGCGAGGCTTGCGGATGCGGGAGCTTGTGGGTCTGAGTTTGTGGCTGGCCTCTCGGCCAGTGGCACTCAGGCGGCCGGGGTCGTGTGGGGCTCCGGCCGCTTCAATAGCGCTTCACTTCCCGAATTTACCGCAAACAAAAGCCGCCCGTGGAAGCTCCAGGGCGGCTTTGCTGTTTTGATCCTTGGGGTCTTTCTTAGAAGACCACGGCGCCTGCCGTCAGTGCCAGAACCAGGAAGATCAGGAAGATCACGATAGCGATAAAGAACAGGATTTTCGCGATGCCCGCGGTGGCAGAGGAGACGCCGGAGAAGCCGAGGAAGCCTGAAATCACGGAGATGACGAGAAAGATGAGAGCCCATTTCAGCATGGTATTATTCCTTCATATTTGATGCGGGAACAACGTGACAAAAGGTTCCAGGTTCCAGCGCCGTGATGGCCGCGAAGAAATATTCCGGCAAAAATGTGAACTACGCGTCGGCAAGCAGATGCACTCGTCCCGAGATGCCGATCGACACCCGGTCGCCTGACGCAATCAGCTCGCGGCCGGGGATATCCAGGCGGAAGGAAATCTCGCCCTCGGCGATACCGTCTCCGGCGAGTGTTATCCTCGCATCAAGCGATGGCCCACAGAAAACCACGTCGCTGACCACAGCCGAGACCCCGTTGTCCGGCGCGTATTCGATCCGGCTGACGGTAAACTGCTCAGGCCGGATCATGATCTGCGCCCGGCCGCGATAGGTGACGTCCGCTACCTCTAGTCGGCCGATCGGGCTGTCGGCTATCCCGTCGCCGACCACGGCCGGCAGCACGACCGCTTCTCCGAGGAAGGTGGCCGTCGCCCGGTCGACGGGTTTCAGATAGACATCGCGCGGCGTGCCGACCTGGGCAAATTTGCCGGCCCGCATCACGACCAACTGATCGGCGAAGGCCAGCGCTTCTGCCTGGTCGTGGGTGACGAGAATGGTGGTGACGCCAGCGGCCGACAGCACGTCGGCCACAGCCTTGCGGGTCGCGGTCCGCAGGCCCATGTCGAGCGCCGAGAAGGGTTCGTCCAGCAGCATCAGCCGTGGCCTGCGGGCAAGCGCCCTTGCCAGCGCCACGCGCTGCTGCTGGCCGCCGGAGAGCTGATCCGGCTTGCGGGCAAGCATCGCCCCGTCAAGTCCGACCATCTCCATCAGTTCCGCAGCCCTTGTCTGTTTGGCGTCGCGATCCGCGTCCATGCCGAAACCGATATTGTCGAGCACCGAGAGATGCGGAAACAGGCAGCCGTCCTGCGCCACGATGCCGATATTACGTCGGTAGGCAGCAACATGCGCGTCCGCATTGGACATGATCTCGCCGCCAAGCGTGATCGAGCCGGCGTCAGGAACCTCGAACCCGGCAATCAGCCGCAAAAGCGTGGTCTTGCCGCAGCCGGAAGGGCCGACGATGGCCGTGCGGCTTCCGCTTTGGGCTGCAAGGTCGACACCGGCAACGGCTGCGACGGAACCGTAGCTCTTGGCAACGGAGGAAAGGGTAAGCAGCGTCATCGCCCGGCGATCTTTTTTGACTGGTGGTGAAGGAGAAGGGTGAGCGGCAGCGAAAACAGGATCATCAGCAGCGCATAGGGTGCAGCCCCCGCATAATCGATCTCGCTGGTCAGGGCCCAGAATGCCATGGCAAGCGTGCGCGTGCCGTTGGGCGCCAGCATCTGCGTCGCGGTCAGCTCGTTCATGATGCCGAGCGAGGACAGCGCCATCGCCGCTGCAGCGCCCGGTGCCGCCAGCCGCACTGTGGTGGACCACAGCGCCCGCGCCGGCGACCGTCCGAGACTTTCGGCCGCCTGTTCCAGCTCTGCCGGCACCTGCGCGATACTGGCGCGCAGGCTGACCAGCGCCCGCGGCAGAAACATGATGACGTAGGCGATGACGATCGTCGCCACCGTCTGGTAAAGCGGCAGCATCACCCGGATCGAGATCGTTACCAGAGCGAGCGCGACAACCACGCCCGGCATCGAGCTTGCGAGATAATAGCAGCCTTCGAGAAACCGGCTGGAACGCGTCGGGCGGCGCACCGAAAGCCAGGCGATCGGCACGGCAGCAGCAGCCGTTGCCACACCGCCGATCACGCAGATCGTCAGCGTCTGGGAAAGGGCCAACCCGATCTCGCTGAATTGCCAGATATCAGCGCCTCCGGCGATCAGCCAGCGCCCCAGCGTCAGCACCGGCACGCCCAGCGAAAACGCAGTGGTCACGACCGGCAGCAGCAGGCAGGGATATCGCCAGACGCCAAGCGAGGCGCGCACCGGATGGCGGGCAACGCCCGAGCCCAGCCGGGCATAGCGACGGCGGCCCCGCACAGCGGCATCGACGCCGATCAGCACGAAGCAGCAGGCCACCAGCACCAGCGCCAGCATATGCGCTGCAACGCCGTTGTAGGTGGACTGGAACTGGTCAAGAATTGCCGTCGTGAACGTGTCGAACCGGATCATCGCATAGAGCCCGTATTCCGACAGGAGATGCAGGCTGATCAGCAGCGCCCCGCCACACAGTGACAGTCTGAGTTGCGGCAACACGACGCGCCGCAAGACCGCAGCAGGCGAAAGACCGAGAGAGGCTGCCTGATCCTCGAGCGCCGGATCGATCAGCCGAAGGGCCGCCGACACGGGAAGGTAGACGAAGGGAAAGTAGGTCACGACCGAGATCGCGACGCCCGCTCCAAGCCCGTTCAGCCGCGGCCACATACCGATCCAGGCATAGGACTGCACGAAGGCGGGAATGGCGAGCGGCACGATGGCAAGCCAGGCCCATAGCTTTGCGCCCGGCAGGTCGGTGCGCTCCGTCAGCCATGCAAGCGCCGTTGCAAGAACCGTCGCGACCGGCACCGTGAAGACGATCAGCGCAACGGTATTGAACAGGAGGTCGCCGACACGGGAACGGAAGATCAGCTGCGATGCCGTTTCCCAGCCGGTCGCAACCGTTGCCCAGAACACGAACCCGAGCGGCGTCAGCGTCAGGGCGGCAATCGCAACGGCGATTGCCAGCGTCCAAGACGATCCGGCAAGGGGTTTCCCCGCAGGCTTCCGGCGCGGCCGGCTGGCAACCATGCTCTCGGTGGTAAACGTCATCGCGTGCTCAAGAAAGAAGAGACATCGCAGGTACGCCCTGCGATGTCCGTGCGCAACAGGATTCGATGGTGTTTAGAGAATGCCGGCGGCTGTCATCATGTCGGTGACCTTGGCATTGTTGAGGCTCGAAGGCTCGACCTTCGGCGCCTGAAGGTCGGCAATCGGAACGAGCGCCTTGTTGGAAGCCTCGTCCTTGCCGACGGCGTATTCGAACGAGGTGCCGTCACGCAGAATCTTCTGGCCGCCCTTGCCGGCAAGCCATTTCAGAAATGCCTGCGCCTGCTCCTTGTGCTTGGAAGAGGCCAGAATGCCACCGCCGGAGATCGACACGAAGGCGCCCGGATCCTGGTTCTTGAAGTAATGCAGCGCAACGTTCTTGCTGTTTTCGCCGGTCTTCGCCTGATCGCCGAAATAGTAGTAGTGATAGATCAGCGCGCCTTCGAACTGGCCCGCATTGACGGCCTTCATGGCGGTGGAATTGCCACGCACGGCAGTGAAGTTCTCTTTCATGCCCTTCAGCCAGGCAGCGGTTTCCGGCTCACCCTTCAGCTGCAGAAACGCGCCGACGATCGCCTGGAAATCGGCACCCGACGGAGATGCGGCCCAACGGCCCTTCCATTCGGGCTTGGCGAGATCGAGCATCGATTTCGGCAGCTTGTCCTCGGTGAGCTTGGTCTTGTCATAGGCAAACACGGTGGAGCGCGCGGCAATTCCGGTCCAGTGACCGTTGGCCGGGCGGAACTGCTCGGGAACGAGATCAAGCGTTGCCTTGTCGACAGGCTCAAACAGCCCCTTGCCATCGACAAGCGCCATGGCCGGCGAATTTTCCGTCAGAAACAGGTCGGCCGGCGAGTTGGCGCCTTCCTGCACAATCTGGTTTGCCATTTCGAGGTCGGATCCGTTGCGCACCGTAATGACGATGCCGGTCTCTTCCTTGAAGGCCTCGACCCATTCCTTGGTCAGGCCCTCGTGCTGGGCATTGTAGATCGTCAGGCTGTCAGCGACCTGCGCGTTGGCCGGCATGGACAGAGCGAGTAGCGAAACGGCGAGCGAAGCTCCGGCCGAAAGAGCAGACAGAATTTTCAAGTTTGCCTCCAATTCATAAGCGTCATCGCATCGATAGCCAAAGCCGACCTGCGTAGTCAAGTTTAAGAATCGAACGGGGATGGAGACCGATTGCGGCAAATGCCGGCGAATCAGGTAGAGCTGAAACGAACACATCAAGAACAAGCCGCGGAAGCTGAATGTCGGTTGCTTATCTGGAAAAATTGAACGAGGCCCAGCGCCGCGCGGTCGAACATGGTTCGGACGTGCCGGATGGCGGCGCTGCCGGACCGCTTCTGGTGATTGCAGGCGCAGGCTCGGGCAAGACCAACACGCTTGCCCATCGCGTCGCCCACCTGATCGTGTCAGGTGCCGATCCGCGCCGCCTGCTGCTGATGACGTTTTCCCGCCGTGCGGCCTCCGAAATGGGCCGCCGCGTCCAGCGTATCTGCCGTGAAGTGATGGGTGCAAAGTCCGGCGTCATGACCGATGCGCTCGCCTGGGCCGGCACGTTTCACGGCATCGGCGCAAGGCTGTTGCGGATCTATGCCGAACAGATCGGCCTCGACCCGGATTTCACCATCCACGACCGGGAGGATTCCGCCGACCTGATGAACCTCGTTCGCCACGAGCTTGGCTTCTCCAAGACGGAGAGCCGGTTTCCGACCAAGGGCACCTGCCTTGCCATCTATTCCCGCGCCGTCAATTCCGAGACGCCGCTGGACGAGGTGCTGAAGACCTCTTTCCCGTGGTGCCTTGCTTGGGAACCGCAGCTGCGCGACCTGTTCGCCTCCTATGTGGACGCCAAGCAGGCGCAGAACGTGCTCGATTACGACGATCTTCTGCTCTACTGGGCGCAGATGATGAGCGAGCCGCTGATCGCGCAGGATGTCGGCGAACGGTTCGATCACGTCATGGTAGACGAGTACCAGGACACCAACCGCCTGCAATCCTCGATCCTGATGGCGATGAAGCCCGGCGGCCGCGGGCTGACGGTGGTGGGCGATGATGCCCAGTCGATCTATTCGTTCCGGGCCGCCACGATACGCAACATCCTCGATTTTCCAGCGACCTTCGATCCGCCCGCCAACATCGTCACGCTCGACCGCAATTACCGCTCGACCACGACGATCCTGGCAGCGGCCAACGGCGTCATCGAACTTGCCCGCGAGCGGTTCACGAAAAACCTGTGGACCGACCGCCAGTCGGAGGAGAGACCGCGTCTGGTCACCGTCAAGGACGAGACCGAGCAGGCAAGCTATATCGTGGAAAAGATCCTCGAGAACCGCGAAACCGGGATGCTGCTGAAACAGCAGGCAGTGCTGTTTCGCGCTTCGCACCATTCCGGCCCGCTGGAAGTGGAACTGACGCGCCGCAACATTCCCTTCGTCAAGTTCGGCGGCCTGAAATTCCTCGATAGCGCCCATGTCAAGGACATGCTGGCGGCCCTGCGCTTTGCCCAGAACCCGCGTGACCGGGTTGCGGGGTTCCGCCTGCTGCAGCTCATTCCGGGCATCGGCCCGCAGACAGCGGCAAAGATCCTCGATGCGATCGCAGCTGATCCGGAACCGCTGGCGGCACTCCAGGAAATCCCCTCGCCTCCGAGATCCGGAGAAGACTGGCCGGCCTTTGTCGAGATGCTCGGCGCCGTCAGGAAAAGCGAAGGCTGGCCTTCCGAAATCGGGCTCGCCCGCCAATGGTACGAACCGCATCTTAGCCGCATCCACGAAGATGCCGACACCCGCAAGGCCGACCTTCTGCAACTGGAGCAGATCGCTTCCGGCTACGCGTCGCGCGAACGCTTCCTCACCGAACTGACGCTCGATCCGCCGGATGCCACCAGCGACCAGGCCGGCGTGCCGCTGCTGGACGAGGATTACCTGATCCTTTCGACAATCCACTCCGCCAAGGGCCAGGAATGGCGCTCGGTTTTCCTGCTCAACTGTGTCGACGGCTGTATTCCCTCCGATCTCGGCACTGGCACGACGGCCGAAATCGAGGAGGAACGGCGGCTTCTCTACGTGGCGATGACGCGGGCGAAGGATCACCTTCACCTGATCACGCCGCAGCGTTTCTTTACCCACGGCCAGCATTCCCAGGGCGACAGGCACGTCTACGCCTCGCGCTCCCGCTTCATCCCGGCAACGCTCCTGCAGTTCTTCGAAAGCACCGCCTGGCCGGTGGTGGCGCAGATGACGGAAGCCGAACGCCAGGCCCGCCACCAGATCCGCATCGACGTAACCGCAAGAATGCGCGGCATGTGGCGCTGACCCTTAGAGCGAACGAGAACCCGCTGTCACACCGAGAATGTGGCGTGGGCTTATAGGCAGTACGCCCGACATTGGAGATTGCGTGGTGGAGAAATCGTCGCTCGAAGCCGCATTCTCGATGAAGGAACCCGTCATCGGCCTCCGATTTGCATCCGAAGACCTGACCGATTTCATCACGTCCGAGTCGAAATTCGCAGATTGCCGGTTCAACGACTGCGTCTTCGACGGCGCGAAGATCAGGGAATGCGAATTCATCGGCTGCAGCTTTTCCAACTGCTCCTTCAAGGAAGCCGAGTTTTTCAACTGCATCTTCGTCGATCGCGAAACGCAGGCAGGATCTGCGTGGAATTACTGCGACCTCAACGAGGCGAAGTTTAAGGCCTGCAACCTTTCCAACAACCGCATCGTCAAATGCGAGGCCTTCCTGCTCGAGATTACCGACTCGTCGGCTGTCGGTCTGCAGTTCGATGCCGAGGTTCATCGCAAGATCAGCAAGCGCATGATGTTTGGCGGCGTCGTCTTACAGCGTTGCAAGCTGCAATACGCGGTGTTTGCGGCCTCAAGCTACGAAGAGAGCCGGTTCGAGAGCTGCGATCTCAGAGACTGCTCGTTTGTCGACAGCAATCTCAGCCGCGTCAGCCTGATGGGATCGAGCCTCAACAATATCGATTTCACCGGCGCGACGCTGGATTTCGCCAACCTGTCGCAGGCGACCTTCGATGAGATGGATCTTGTAGCCATGGCGTCGTTCAAGGGCATGACTGTCAGCCGCGACCAGCACGAAAACCTGCTCCGCTCGATGGGAATTCTGACGTCGGGATAAGCAGCAGACACAACCGGTGGGCGGAAAGGCTTTCCTTTCAAACCGAAAAAGCTTTAGAGCGACCGTTCTGCGTCGAAGGAGACTGAAGTGGACAGCAATCAATCGGCAAGGGCCTCGCGGGCGACGTCGTCAGCCCAGCCGGCCCCGTCGACGAAGAAGGCTGCAGCCTGGATGCTGACGTCGATCAGCCTGCTGCTGCTGATGGCGATCTCCGGCCGGATCATCACCCGCGAGATCGACGTCTTCCAGGTGATGGAAATGCGCTCGATCATCGCCTTCTTCATGCTTTTGCCGCTGGTGTTTCGCGAGGGTGGCTTCAAAGCCATGCGGACCACCATCCTGCCGGCCCATATCGGCCGCAACGTCGCCCACTATATCGGCCAGTTCGCCTGGCTGATGGGCCTGACGCTGATCCCGCTCGCGCAGGTGATCGCCATCGAGTTCACCGCCCCGATCTGGGCGGCGCTGATGGCAGCGGCTTTCCTCGGGGAGAAGCTGACATGGCGCAAGGGTGCGGCGATCGGCTTCGGGCTCGCCGGCGTGCTTTTGATCCTGCGGCCAGGCGCCGCCCCGCTCAACCCCGGCCACCTGATCGTGCTGGGTGCTGCCTTCTTCTTCGCCATCTCCTTCATCACCACCAAGCTCCTGACGCGCACCGACAGCGCCACCAAGATCATCTTCTGGATGCTGATCATCCAGTCGATCATCGGGCTGATCCCGGCAATCAGGGTATGGACCTGGCCGTCCGCGGGGATCTGGCCGTGGATCTTCCTGATCGCGTTCACCGGGACATTCGCGCATTACTGCATGGCAAAGGCGCTGTCTTATGCCGATGCGACGGTGGCGATGCCGATGGATTATCTCCGCGTGCCGGCCTCGGCCCTCATCGGCTACCTTCTCTACGCCGAAGCCATCGACGGCCTGACCGCCGCCGGCGCAATCCTCATCCTCGCCGGCAACCTCTTCAACCTGCGACGCCCGAACGCCGGAAGAATCCAACAGACGCCGCCGTGAGATCGGTTTAGTCTTGTTCCTTGAATGCTGCGGGGATATCGCGCGCGCCGTGCAGGATGCGCTCAATTCTCACACCATCCTGGGACACGGTGTAGAACATCACGTACCGTTTGAAGTGGATGCAACGAAGCCCGGTCGCGCATCAGGAGCGGCGTCCGCCATATCTGGCTTCAAGCCGATGGAAGACGTCATCCGCCGGAATGCCCGGCCCACTCTCGATCCCGGTGCGGATATCCGCCTTCAGTGCATCGAGCCCAGCCTTGCCGTGCTCCTCCATCTCTTCGAGCAGGCGAAGGCTATCGCGCATGACCTCGCTTTCGCTCGCATAGCGTCCGCTTTCCACCAGTTTGCGCACGAAGCTTTCGTAATGGGGGCCGAGTTCATAACTGGAAGGCACAAGATCCACCCTTGTTTCACCGAAATTATCAATCTTCGACATCCACGTAAAGCGTATCCCCTCGCGCAACTCGTCACCGCTTCTCCAGCAACTCGATCTGGATCTGCTGGAGTTCTGCGAGCCGTTCCCACTGCTTGGCCATCTGGTGATCGATCTTTTCATGCAGCTGGCGGATTTCGAGTTCGGCTCGAAGGTTGACCATGTAGTCGTTTTCGCTGCGCAGCCGGTCCTTGTCCTCCTGCCGCCTCTGACTCATCATGATGACGGGTGCCTGCAGGGCGGCAAGCGAGGACAGGACGAGATTGAGCAGGATGAACGGATAGGGGTCGAACGGATCGGCGGACAAACCGACCACGTTAAGCGCCATCCACAAAACCAGCACGGCTAAAAAGGACAGGATGAAGGTCCAGGAGCCTCCGAAGGCGGCGACCCTGTCGGCGACCCTTTCCCCGAACGTTTCCGCCTGGTCGATTGCGGCGGGCGCGCCCGCCTGAACCGTCAGCGTTCCCTTTTCGAAACTGTCGAGCACGCGGGCGTCAAGCTCGGTGATCTCGCCCCGCTCCTCTTCCAGCAGTGCCTCCACGTAGCGCCGCCTGAAGCGCGCCAGATCCTCGTCGCAGATCAGACTGTCGGCGCTACAGGTCTTTACCTCCTCCGCGATCATCTCGAAGAGATGCGGCCTTAGAGTGCCCGCCTTGTGAAGCTTCGATACCGCAAACGTGCGACCGCAGATGAGGCATTGCCCGGTTCTCCCTGTCGTTTGAGAAGCATGCTTACCCATTGTCTCAAGCCTCGTTCTTCGTATCGACAGCCAGGAGCGGCGCCAGATGAAATACCTTTGGTGAAAATCTGTCCGAAAACACGTCGGAGCGGCCGATATAGAGGAGTGTCGAGCCGGTAAGCCCGGCCAGCACGTCGAGCAACAGCGCCTGCGTCTCCGGTTCGAGACCCTCCAGAACGTCGTCCATGATCAGCCAGTCCGGCTTTCGAAGCACGGCATTGGCGATCTGCAGCGCCACTTCCTCGTCCTTGTCGAGCAGCCGGTCCCATCGCTCCACCTCGTCGAGTTTATCGACGAGCCGATGCAGACCGACTTTCTTCAACGCTTGCGCCAGCGCCGCGTCGGTCATGTCGGGAATGCCATCGCGCATGCCAGCAGGCCCAGTCGCCGGATAGGTCATGACCTCGCGCAGTGATGCGGTCGGCAGATAACCTTCCTGCGGCATCATGATCATCCGATCTGCGGCCGGCAGTCGGATCTCGCCCTTGCCCCAGGGCCAGATACCGGACAGTGCCTGGAACAGAAGATGCCGGTCTGTCCCCGGATTGCCGTTGATCAGCACGCGCTCGCCGGGTCGGATGGTGAAGGCGCCTTCCGCGACCCTGATGCCATGGCCGTCCCCACCCTTGTCGGGTTCGCCGAAGACCGCAAGGTCGGTGACGGACAGCACGTCCTCCCCATCGCTTTTCCGGTAGGTGAGGACGGAGCCTTCCATCGCCGGCGTATCCATCGAAACCAGGGCATTGCGGAACGAGGAGACACGGCCGAGCGTCGCCCGCCAGTCGGCGATGACGCTGAAATTCGCCACATACCAGCGCAGCGCCTGGTTGACCTGGTTGAAGGCGCCGACCGCCATCATCAGACCGCCGAACGAAAGGCTGCCGGAGAAATACATCGGCGAGGCAATGATGATCGGCGCGACAAGCGCCAGCCAGCCGAAACCGGCAGACACCCAGGTGAGGTTGGTGAGCGCCCAGGCAAGCTTGCGCAGCATGCCGAGCACGCCATCGATCGCGGTGTGAACCCGAAACACCTCGCTTGCTTCGCCGCGCGCAAGCGTGATCGGCTTCATGTTCTCGTTTGCCCGCACGAGCGTCGCGCGCAGATCCGCCTCGCGGGCATAGCGCTCGGCATTCAGCCGCGCCAGCCGGCTCCCGACGACGTTGCTGAGGACCGAGCCGGTCACCGCATAAAGGATCGTCGCCCACAGCATATAGCCGGGAATGACGATCGTCCGCCCGCCGATCTGCAGGCCGAAGTCGGAAGAGATCGTCCACAGCACCCCGATGAAGCTCGCAAGAAGAATGGTGGAGTTGACCAGCCCGATCGACAGCGCCGTCGTGTTTTCGGCAAGGATGCGGGTATCCTCATGCAGTCTCTGGTCCGGATTGTCGGAGATCGCGCCAGCGCCGGCAAGCTTCAGGGCCCGCCCCGGCGTCAGCCAGACATCGGCGAGATCGCGGGCCAGCCCTTCTCGCATCCGCATCGCAGCGATCTGGTTCAGCCATTGCTGGATGACGTTGAGCAGTGTCAGGAGCGAGGCGAGGACTCCGAACACCACAAGCTGGTGGAGGAATTCGGGCATGTCGCGCCGCGCCAAGGCATCGTAAAACGGTCCGTTCCACTCGTTCAGCCGATAGGTGGCGTAGGTGGTCGCAAAGATGACGCAGAGCAGCGCGGCCGTGAGCGCGAGAACGGGATTGCGCACCGGGGACGCCCAGAACGCCCCTGTCATCATTTTGAGCTGGCCAGACAGAGGAAGTTCATAGGGCTCCGCCTTATCTTGCGAATTCACCATCTGCCGCCGGCTCCTGCCTGTCTGTGTCGAGTCCTAACTACCACAAGGGAATTGCGAAGGTGCGAGAAAGGCGTGCCGTTCACGGCTGACCGGGAACAGCGTCGAGCGTCCCACGATCGAATGCGGACGTCCGCTCGTCACATCGCCTTGAACAGCACACTCGGATCGGTGAGGTATTTCGCAAAGATCGGCAGGCTGGCGCCGCCGATGGCGCGGGCGTGGCTGCCGACCTTGCCCTCGATGATATCGGGGATGATGACACCTTGCAGATCGAGCCGCTTGACGGCCTCGATCGTCTCGGTGACGATCCGCTTGCGCACCCATGACGGAAATCCGCCATCGATCACGGCAGCCCCGAAATCGATGATCGAGGCGCTGGCAATGATCGCCTGGGCAAGCGCTGCCGCCGTCTCGCCGATCCACAGATCGAGCGGCGCCCCGAAATCGATCCATTCGTCGGCCGAATACCAGAGCGGCTCCGGATCGATCCCCTTTTCCTTCAGCATGTTCTCGAGAACGAAAATCGAAGCGACGTCGAGCAACTGCCGGGTTGAACCGTCCCTGCCGCGCACCGGAAGTGGCGCGACGGCGCCGGCAGTCCCGGTTCGGCCGGAAAACACGGCGGAGTTCAGAACGATGCCGCCGCCGATAAATGACCCGATGAAGAAATAGACGAAGTCCGGATAGGATGGACCGATCCCGAACACCAGCTCCGCACCGCAGGCGCTGGTCGCGTCGTTCTGCAGGTAGACGGCATGCTTGGTCGAGGCGGAGACCTCCTGCTGCAGGTCGAAATCGCGCCAGAGGTCCATCGCGCCCGCAGGCGCGCCGACCTCATCTGCCCAGTTCCACAGTTCGAACGGCGCCGAGATCCCGATGCCGGCTATCCGCTCACGCTCGACCATGCTGAGCTGGCCCTCGAGCCTGCCGATCCCCTTGCCGATGATTTCGATGATCTTCTGCGGCACTGGGTAGGCATAGGTTTCGTGATGATGCATCCGGATCTGCCCGACGAAATCCATCAGCACCAGATCGGCGCTGCGCCGGCCGATTTTCACCCCGAAGGAAAACACGGCATCGGGATTGAGCCGCATCGGTACCGACGGCTGCCCCACCCGGCCGCGGATCGGTTCGCCGCGCAGCAGAAGCCCGTCCTTTTCGAGCGATCGCATGATAACCGACACAGTCTGCGCCGACAGTCCGCTGGCGCGGGTAATGTCCGCCTTCGACATTTCGCCGTGCATGCGAACAAGCGAAAGGACCAGCCTCTCGTTATAGGCACGCACGCGAACCTGGTTCGATCCGCCCGAAAAACTGCCGAGCGGCATCGACCCTGTCGCGGTACTTCCCGCGATCGACATTGGAACTCCTCCCGAAACTCGCCGTGGATCGTCGCTCCACGCACGCCGAATATGCCACCGTGGATAAATAATTCAATCGGAATTAATTATTGACAGCTCATGGAAAACTGGTCTTAATCCGGGCTGCAGAGGACATGGGAGGCTTGGAGACGGCGCTCGTCGAATTCGATGGCACCCGGTGTTTCTGAACATTTGCATCAATCGCCCCAGGCTTGGGGAAAAGGTCTCTCGGGAGGAGATATCATGAAAAAGACTGTGCTTTCTGGCGCCTTTGCGGCGCTTGTCCTCGGCGTTGCGTTTTCCGCTCCGGCGCACGCAGCCGGCGTCTCCGCCTGCCTCATCACCAAGACAGATACCAATCCGTTCTTCGTGAAGATGAAGGACGGTGCGACTGCGAAAGCCAAGGAACTCGGCGTCACGCTGAAATCCTATGCCGGCAAGATCGATGGCGATTCCGAAAGCCAGGTTGCCGCGATCGAAACCTGCATCGCCGATGGCGCCAAAGGTATTCTGATCACCGCGTCCGACACCAAGGGCATCGTGCCGAACCTCAAGAAGGCCCGCGACGCCGGCATGCTGATCATCGCGCTCGACACGCCGCTGGAGCCGATCAATGCGGCCGATATGACGTTTGCGACCGACAACCTTCTGGCCGGCAAGCTGATTGGCCAGTGGGCCAAGGAAACGCTCGGCGACAAGGCCAAGGAAGCCAAGGTGGCCTTCCTCGACCTTACCCCGTCGCAGCCTTCCGTCGACATCCTGCGCGACCAGGGCTTCATGATCGGTTTCGGCATCGATCCGAAGGATCCGAACAAGATCGGCGACGAGGACGATCCGCGCATCGTCGGCCATGACGTGACCAACGGCAATGAAGAAGGCGGCCGCACCGCGATGGAAAACCTTCTCCAGAAGGATCCGACCATCAACGTCGTTCACACGATCAACGAACCGGCAGCAGCCGGCGCCTATGAAGCGCTGAAGGCCGTCGGTCGCGAGAAGGACGTGCTTCTGGTCTCCGTCGACGGCGGCTGCCCAGGCGTCAAGAACGTTGCCGGCGGTGTCATCGGTGCAACCTCGCAGCAGTATCCGCTGCAGATGGCGTCGCTCGGCATCGAGGCGATCAAGAAGTTCGCCGATACCGGTGAAAAGCCGAAGCCGACTGCCGGCAAGGATTTCTTCGACACAGGCGTGACGCTCGTGACCGACAAGCCGGTTCCCGCGATCAAGTCGATCGACACCAAGGAAGGTCTGAACAAGTGCTGGGGCTGATCCCCACCTGCATTTGAAAGATCAAACCACTACCCTCCCCGCAACGGGGAGGGCTTGATCCGGCGGCAACCGCTCAGACAATCCCTGCGTCCGCCGCAAGTCTTCTCCCACCGGGGTGGGAGAGATGGCCGGCAGGCCGGAGAGGGTCTCTCACTGTCGAGCGACAACGGAATTTCTCGGAGGAACATCCATGACCGAGCCAACGGCGGCATCGCCGCATCATGACTACGAAAAGGTTCTGAAGGACAGTTCGACCGACGTCGCGTCCTTCGATGGCGACAAGAAAACGCCTGTCCAGAAGTTCCAGCATTTCCTGCATACCAGCCCGTCAGCGGTTTCGCTGATCGTCCTCGTCGCAGCCCTGCTGGTGTTCGGCATCCTTCTCGGCGGCAAATTCTTCAACGCATTCTCCCTGACGTTGATCCTGCAGCAGGTGGCGATCACCGGCATTATCGGCGCGGCGCAGACACTTGTCATCATGACCGCCGGCATCGATCTTTCGGTCGGCGCCATCATGGTCCTCTCCTCTGTCGTCATGGGCCAGATGGTTTTCCGCTACGGGGTTCCTGTCGAGATCGCCATTCCCTGCGGCTTCGCGGTCGGCGCGATTTGCGGCTTCATCAACGGCTTCCTGATTGCCCGCGTGAAACTGCCGCCCTTCATCGTCACGCTCGGCATGTGGCAGATCGTACTTGCCACCAACTTCCTCTATTCCTCCAACGAGACGATCCGCTCGCAGGAAATCGAGGCGACGGCCCCGCTTCTGCAGTTCCTCGGCACGACGTTCAAGGTCGGCGGCGCCGTCTTCACCTTCGGCGTTGTCGCGATGGTGCTGCTGGTCGCCGTCCTCTGGTACGTGCTCAACCAGACCGCCTGGGGCAGACATCTTTACGCAGTCGGTGACGATCCCGAAGCGGCAGAGCTTTCCGGCGTCAACGTCAAGCGCATGCTGATTTCGGTCTACGTTCTGGCCGGCACCATCTGCGCGCTTGCCGGCTGGGTCTCGATCGGCCGCAACGGCTCGGTTTCCCCGACGGTCGGCCAGTTCGCCAACATCGAATCGATCACCGCCGTGGTGATCGGCGGCATATCGCTGTTCGGCGGCCGCGGCTCGATCCTCGGCATGGTGTTCGGCGCCCTCATCGTCGGCGTGTTCTCGTTCGGCCTTCGAATGCTCGGCACCGACGTCCAGTGGACGTACCTCCTGATCGGCGTGCTGATCATCGCCGCCGTCGCAATCGATCAATGGATCAGAAAGGCAGCCGGCTGATGGCACGCGATCCGAACACTCAACCCATCCTCGCCGCCCGCGGCCTGGTCAAGCGCTACGGCCGGGTGACCGCCCTCGACAACGCCGATTTCGACCTCTATCCGGGTGAAATCCTCGCCGTCATCGGCGACAACGGCGCCGGCAAGTCTTCGCTGATCAAGGCGATCTCAGGCGCGATCCGTCCAGACGAGGGCGAGATCACGCTGGAAGGCAAGCCGGTGCAGTTCCGCTCGCCAATCGAAGCCCGCGATGCGGGCATCGAGACCGTCTACCAGAACCTCGCGCTCTCGCCGGCACTGTCGATCGCAGACAACATGTTCCTCGGCCGCGAGATCCGCAGCAAGGGCTTCATGGGGAAATACCTGCGCAAGCTCGACCATGGCGCCATGGAGAAATTTGCCCGCGGCAAGCTCTCCGAGCTCGGCCTGATGACCATCCAGAACATCAACCAGGCGGTCGAGACACTCTCGGGCGGTCAGCGCCAGGGTGTGGCGGTGGCGCGCGCTGCGGCCTTCGGTTCCAAGGTCATCATTCTCGACGAACCGACGGCGGCGCTTGGCGTCAAGGAAAGCCGCAAGGTGCTGGAACTGATCCTCGACGTGCGCTCGCGCGGCATTCCGATCGTGCTGATCAGCCACAACATGCCGCATGTCTTTGAAGTCGCCGACCGTATCCACATCCACCGGCTCGGAAAACGCCTGACCGTCATCAACCCGAAGGACTACACGATGTCGGACGCGGTGGCTTTCATGACCGGCGCCAAGGTCCCGACGGAAGCCGTCGCCGCTTAGCGGAAATATCTGTGGCGCCCCTCACCCTAAACCTCTCCCCCCTCGCGGGGAGAGGGGACGTGCCTTGATTGAGGCGTAGAGCAAGCGGCTCGCGTCTTTCACTCCGCCTTCGGGGAGAAGGTGGCGGCAGCCGGATGATGGGCAGTCGCGGGCGGATGAGCCTACCCCGGCACGACCATCGAAAACCGAACGAAGCTCACCTTTCGACACGAGCGGGAAAACAGCCTGCCCCGCCTTGCATTCTTTTCATGCATTGCACAAACTCGCGGCAACGATGACGTAACGGCCCGTTCAACAAGGCCGGCAAGGGGCATAATGTCGATCAAGGCGAGCATCTACCACCTCACCCATTACAGCTATGACAGGCCGGTCCGCATGGGGCCGCAGATCATCCGGCTGAAGCCCGCCGCCCATTCCCGCACAAAAGTGCTGTCGCATTCGCTGAAGGTCACGCCGGAGAATCACTTCGTCAACCTGCAGCAGGACCCCTACGGCAACTACCTCGCCCGCTTCGTGTTTCCCGAACCGGTGACCGAATTCAAGATCGAGGTCGACCTCGTCGCCGACATGACGGTCTACAATCCCTTCGACTTCTTCGTCGAGGAAGAGGCGCAGGCCTGGCCGTTCACCTATCCGGCTGATCTCATCGAAGACCTGTCGATCTACCGCACGCCCGAGCCGCCGGAACCGGCGCTCATTGAATACCTGAAGACGCTGGACATGTCGCCCGGCCAGCCGACCGTGGACATGGTCGTCGGCATCAATGCCCGCCTGCAGCAGGCGATCGGCTATGTCATCCGCATGGAACCCGGCGTCCAGACGCCCGAGCAGACGCTGACCTCGGCCATGGGCTCCTGCCGCGACTCGAGCTGGCTGCTGGTGCAGATCCTGCGCCATCTGGGCTTTGCCGCCCGTTTCGTCTCCGGCTACCTCATCCAGCTGACGCCGGACCTGAAGGCGCTCGACGGCCCCTCCGGCACCGAAGTCGATTTCACCGATCTGCATGCCTGGTGCGAAGTCTATCTGCCAGGCGCCGGCTGGATCGGCCTTGATCCGACATCGGGCCTGCTGACCGGCGAAAGCCACATTCCGCTGGCCGCCACGCCCCATTACCGCAACGCCGCGCCGATTTCAGGCGGTTACTTCGGCGAGGCGAACACGTCGTTCGACTTCGCCATGAACGTCACGCGCGTTGCCGAACATCCGCGCATCACCAAGCCCTTCTCGGATGACAGCTGGGACGGGCTGAACGATCTCGGTGAACAGGTGGACCGCGTGCTGGAAGCCCAGGACGTGCGCCTCACCATGGGCGGCGAACCGACCTTCGTGTCGATCGACGACTTCGAATCCGACGAATGGAACACCGGCGCCGTCGGCCCTACCAAGCGCGAAAAGGCCGACGTCCTCATCCGCAAGCTGCGCGAAAAATTCGCGCCTGGCGGCTTCCTGCATTACGGCCAGGGTAAATGGTATCCGGGCGAAAGCCTGCCGCGCTGGACGTTCTCGCTCTACTGGCGCAAGGACGGCAAGCCGATCTGGAGCAATCCGGATTTGGTGGCCGAGGAAGGCCGCGACTATGGCAGCGGCGAACAGGACTCGCAGCAATTCCTGACGGCACTCGCAGCGGAACTCGATATCGGCGCAGAGATGGTTGTGCCCGCTTATGAGGATCCGGCCGAGTGGATCATCAAGGAGGGCTCGCTGCCTGATAATGTCGATCCATCCAATTCGAAACTCAAGGACCCGGAAGAGCGCAACCGCATCGCCCGCGTCTTCGAACGCGGCCTGACCAACCCGTCCGGTTATATCCTGCCTGTGCAGGCCTGGCAGTCGCATGCGAGAGGCGGCAGCATGGGCGCAAAGCGCTGGATCAGCGAAAAATGGAGCACCCGTCGCGGCAAGATCTTTCTTGTGCCCGGCGACAGCCCGGTCGGCTACCGCCTGCCGCTCGGCACGCTTCCCTATATCCCGCCATCGCAATTTCCCTATATCCACGAAGCCGATCCCTCGATCCCCCGAACTGCCCTGCCCGACGTGATCGTCCCGCCCGGTCACGAGGCGACGGAGGGTCGCGCGATGCCGGAGCAGTCGTTCACGGCAGGCGACCCGGTCAATCCCGGCCGCGTCGAGCAGACGCTCGGTGAAATCGGCGGCGCGGTGCGCACGGCGATTTCCGTCGAGCCGCGCGATGGCCGTCTCTGCGTCTTCATGCCGCCGGTCGAAAAGATCGAGGACTATCTCGAACTGATCGCAGCCGCCGAAAACGCTGCGACGAAGCTCGGTCTCGCGGTCCATATCGAAGGCTACGCGCCGCCGCATGACGAGCGCATCAACGTCATCCGCGTCGCGCCCGATCCTGGCGTCATCGAGGTCAACATCCATCCGGCCGCAAGCTGGAAGGAGACGGTCGAGACCACAACGGCGATCTATGAAGAGGCCCGCCAGAGCCGTCTCGGCGCCGACAAGTTCATGATCGACGGCCGCCACACCGGCACCGGCGGCGGCAACCACGTCGTGGTCGGCGGCGCCAACCCGAACGACAGCCCGTTCCTGCGTCGCCCGGACCTGCTCAAAAGCCTCGTGCTGCACTGGCAGCGCCATCCGTCGCTGTCCTACCTGTTCTCCGGCCTGTTCATCGGCCCGACCAGCCAGGCACCGCGCCTCGACGAAGCCCGCCACGATTCGATGTACGAGCTTGAAATCGCGATGGCACAGGTGCCGATGCCGGGCCAGGGTGCCGCACCGCTGCCATGGCTCGTGGACCGACTGTTCCGCAACCTTTTGACCGACGTCACCGGCAACACCCACCGTTCGGAAATCTGCATCGACAAGCTATTTTCCCCCGACGGTCCGACCGGTCGCCTCGGCCTCGTGGAATTCCGCGGCTTCGAAATGCCGCCGAATGCGCGCATGTCGCTGGCGCAGCAGCTGCTTGTGCGGGCACTGATCGCCCGCTTCTGGAAAAACCCGGTTCAGGGCAGGTTTACCCGCTGGGGCACGGCGCTGGCGGACCGGTTCATGCTGTCCCATTACATCTGGGCCGATTTCATGGACGTGCTGGCGGACCTTCGCGAAAACGGCTTCGACCTTAGGCCCGAATGGTTCGAGGCACAGCTCGAGTTCCGCTTCCCGTTCTTCGGCGAAGTCGAGTACGAGGGCGCCAAGCTGGAACTGCGCCAGGCGCTGGAGCCCTGGCATGTGATGGGCGAACAGGGCGCGATCGGCGGCACGGTGCGCTATGTCGACAGTTCCGTGGAGCGCCTGCAGGTGCGGCTCGAAACCAGCAATCCGCAGCGCTATACCGTCGCCTGCAACGGCCGCGCCGTGCCGTTGACGCCGACGGGCATATCCGGGGTCTCGGTTGCCGGCGTGCGCTTCAAGGCCTGGCAGCCGTCATCGGGCCTGCATCCGGTATTGCCGGTCAATACGCCGCTGACATTCGATATCTATGATACATGGTCCAGCCGCTCGATCGGTGGGTGCATATACCATGTTGCCCATCCGGGCGGTCGCAACTATGAGACCTTTCCGGTCAATGGCAACGAAGCGGAAGCGCGAAGGCTCGCACGGTTCGAACCGTGGGGACACACGGCGGGCAGTTATGCTTTGATGCAGGAAATGCCATCGCCCGAATTTCCGCTGACACTCGATCTGCGCCGGCCACCCGGGATTTGAACGGACCGCCTGGGTTTTAACTGGAGTTGACAGCAAGCCATGTCCAACGGACCGGCAACAGAGCACGCCAAGGCGGAAGCCGCCATTGGCGAGACAGGCGTTGGCGAGATCGGCATTGACCCGATCCTCGGCTACGCGGCCTTGGCCGGCGTCACCGACGAGATGCTGGACGCCGAAGGTCGTATCAAGCCGGTCTGGGAGAACCTGATCGCGCATCTGAGCCGTCTCTCGGAAGCCGAGCTGCATGAACGCTTTGCCCGCGCCGACCGCTACCTGCGCGATGCCGGCGTGTTCTATCGCACCTATGCGGCACCCGGCAGCACGGCCGGAAGCGGCAGCGGCGAGCGTGCCTGGCCGATCAGCCATATTCCGGTCCTGATCGCAGAAAAGGAATGGGAAGAGATTTCCCGCGGCCTCAAGCAACGCGCCGACCTTCTGGAAGCGATGCTTGCCGATATCTACGGCGACAACAAGCTGGTCGAGGAAGGCTTTCTGCCGCCGCAGCTCGTTGCCGGCAACCCTGAGTTTCTGCGTCCGCTGGTAGGCATAAAGCCGGTCAGCGGCCATTACCTGCACTTCTGTTCGTTCGAAATCGGCCGCGGTCCGGATGGCGACTGGTGGGTCCTGGCGGACCGCACACAGGCCCCATCAGGCGCAGGCTTTGCGCTCGAAAACCGCGTTGCGACCACACGCGCGCTGTCGGATATCTATGCCGAGAGCCATGTTCACCGCTTAGCCTCGTTCTTCGGCGCCTTCCGCGATGCGCTGCAGAGCCACAAGCAATATCCCGACGACCGGATCGCGGTTCTTTCCCCCGGCCCCGCCAACGAAACCTATTTCGAACACGCCTATATCGCCCGCTATCTCGGTTTCATGCTTCTGGAAGGCGAGGACCTGACCGTTCTCAACAACCGCGTCATGGTCCGCACCGCTGCGGGTCTGAAACCCATCGGCGTTCTCTGGCGCCGCCTCGACGCGTCCTATGCCGATCCGATGGAATTGAACCAAAGCTCCCATATCGGCACGCCCGGCATGGTGCAGGCGCTGCGATCCGGGTCGCTGACACTCGTCAATGCGCTCGGCTCCGGCATTCTCGAAACCCGGGCGCTGCTCGCCTTCATGCCCGCCATCTGCCGCCGCCTTCTCGGCGAAGCGCCGATCATGCCGTCGATCGCGACCTGGTGGTGCGGCCAGAAGGCCGAGCGGGACCATGTGGCCAAGAATATCGGTCGGATGGTGATCGGTCCGGCCTATTCCGGCCTGCCCTTCTTCGACGACAACGGCCAGTCGGTTCTCGGCTCTGCTCTGAGAGAGACCGCAAGAGAATCGATCGGCGAGTGGCTGTCGAGCGAAGGCGCCAAGCTCGTCGGCCAGGAAGTCGTGACGCTGTCGACGACGCCTGCCTATGTCGACGGCAAGCTGGTCCCGCGTCCGATGTCGCTGCGCGTCTTTGCGGCCCGCACCGAAGATGGCTGGCAGCTTATGCCCGGCGGTTTTGCCCGTATCGGTTCGGGCGACGACGTGGCCGCAATCGCCATGCAGGCCGGCGGGACCGCGGCCGATGTCTGGATCGTTTCCGACAAGCCCGTCGACAAGCCGACGCTGCTGCCACCGGAAGAAAGCTTTACCCGCAACATGCCGGGTTCGCTGCCCTCGCGCGCCGCCGACAATCTGTTCTGGCTCGGCCGCTATATCGAGCGCTCCGAAGGTGCGTTGCGCATCCTGCGCTCCTGGCACCTGCGATACGCGGAATCCGCCGATCCGGACGCGCCGCTTCTGGTCGATGTGGCCGACTACCTGAAATCCATCGATATGGACATGGCAAAGGCCGTGCCGGCACCGCTCCTGTCCCACCTCAACAGCGCCATCTATTCGGCCAGCAACATCCGCGACCGCTTTTCACCGGATGGCTGGCTGGCACTGACGGACCTTGCCAAGACCGCCAAGCGCTTCCATGAATCGGCACAACCCGGCGACGATGCCGCCCATGCCAGCACCATCCTTCTGCGCAAGCTGGCGGGGTTTGCCGGTCTCGTGCACGAAAACATGTATCGCTTCACGGGCTGGCGTTTTCTGTCGATCGGCCGCTATCTCGAGCGCGGTCTGCATATGACGCGGCTGCTCGCCCACATGTCCGGCCCCGACGCGCCGGACGGTTCGCTCGACATGCTGCTCGAAATCGGCGACAGCGTCATGACCCACCGGCGCCGCTACAACGTCAACACCGCGCGGCTGACCGTCGCCGACCTCCTGGCCCTCGATCCGCTCAACCCGCGTTCCATTCTCTTCCAGTTGAACGAGATCCGCACCGAGGTCGAGCAGCTGCCGAATGCCGTTGTGAACGGCCAGATGTCGCCCTTCTATCGGGAAGCAGTGCGACTGCATTCGGGCCTTGCAGTCATGACCCCCGAGGGCATGGACGTGGAAGTTTACCGTAAGCTTGAGCAGGAGCTTGAACGGCTTTCCGACATTCTCGCCCGAACCTATTTCAACTGAGCGGGAGAGGACACGCCATGCTTTACGACCTCTCCATGCACATGGGCTATGTCTATGACCAGCCGGCCTCGGTCGCACGGCATGTGATCCGGGTCCTGCCCCTGTCGCTGCCCGGCCGCCAGCGGCTGATTGCAGGCACGATCACCGTCACGCCGAACGCAGAGGAGAAAGCCACCTTCATTGATTTCTTCGGCCAGCAGGCGACCTCAATCCTGCTGCGCGCGCCGCATGAACGGTTCGACATCCGTATGCAGGCGCGCGTCATGGTCGAGACCCCGACGATCTCCGCGGATCTGTCGCCACGGCTCGATGGCTTGAGGCGGGAGCTTGCAGCGTATCTTAGCGTCGACGGCAGCTCGCCGCACAACCTGACCGGCGCAAGCCCTCGCCTGCCCGAAGATCCGCAGATTGCCGCCTATGCCCGCGACGTCGTCAAGCCGGGCCAGACGGTGCTGGAGATTGCAAAGGAGCTCTGCACCCGCATCTACGACGACTTCAAGTATGACTCCAAGGCGACCAAGGTCGACACAACCCCGCGCGAGGCCTTCAAGCTGAAGCGCGGCGTCTGCCAGGACTTTGCCCATATCATGATCACGGCGCTGCGCAGCCTCGGCATCCCCGCAGGCTATGTTTCCGGGTTCCTGCGCACTCTGCCGCCCCCGGGCAAGGAGCGTTTGGAAGGCGCGGACGCGATGCATGCCTGGGTCAAGGTCTGGTGCGGCGAGGCGGTCGGCTATGTCGAACTGGACCCCACCAACGACATCATGGCCGGCACCGACCATATCGTGGTTGCCTACGGCCGTGACTATTCCGATATCGCACCTGTCATCGGCGTGCTCAAAGGTTACGGAAATCGAAAGATCATCCAGGCGGTTGATGTGATACCGGTCAGATAGACCCGTTTTGGCGCTGAATCGTCGTGTTGGTTCAATTTTTAGAGGTTGATTTAGCGGTTCCTCCACCCGCTCCGCGCTATCAAGACCACGTGTTAGTGCAAATGAGTTGCGCGGTTACGGCACGGGGGTAAGTGCGATGACAGCATCAATTTGGACGCGGTTTGCCAAGAACCGCGACGGAAATTTCGGCCTTATGACAGCGGTGCTCCTGCCCATCCTCCTGGGTTCGGCGGGCGTCGCGCTTGATTTCACCAATGCCATGCAGATCAAGAGCAAGATGCAGGGTCTGGCGGATTCCGCGGCACTGGCAGCTGCCTCATCGATGGCCCAGAAAGGCATGAACGAGAAGGACGCCCAGGAACTGGCGACCGACTACCTCGCCGGCCAGATCCTTGCCAATGGCATAGACGCGAACGCCACACCTGAAGAAAAGGCAGCGCAGCAGGAGGCGATCCGCAAGGCCACCGCCGTCAGCGCCAAGACCACCAACAACAGCGCTTCCAGCAAGGGCTATACGGTGGCGCTCAACACCAAGTACACGATGAAGCTGAACCCGATCACCAGCATGATCGGCGGCCAGTCCATCACGCTGAATATTGCGGCCACGGCATCCAGCAGTTCGGAAACGACCAACGGCATCTCGATGTACCTGGCGCTTGACCGGTCCGGCTCGATGTCCTTTGTCACCAGCGACAGGAATACACTGCGGTCCTACTGTGACAACTACACCAACGCTGACTGGCCGTCGGTCGCCTTCTACTGGCCCTGCTACATCCGCAAGATCGAGGCCCTGCAGACGGCGGCGACGGGGCTGTTCACGTCGCTGAAGACGTCCGACCCGAAAAATACGCTGATCCGTGTCGGTGCGGTTTCCTACACCGATGAGACGCAGTCTCCGACACCGATGACATGGGGCACGACCGAGGCTGCCAAGTACGTGGCGGCGCTTCCAAGCGTTCCGACCGGCGGCACCGATGCCAGCGGCGCGATGACCCTCGCACTGAATGCGCTGAAATCGAGCAACACGACCGAGGCAACGGCGCATACGGCCAAGGGCAACGCCACCTTCAACCGCTACATCGTGCTGATGACGGATGGCGAAATGACCGGCAAAAGCGCCAACTGGAATCCGGCGCTGGACAGAACAGTGCGCAGCCAGTGCGAAACCGCCAAGGCCGATGGCATCAAGATCTTCACCGTTGCCTTCATGGCACCGGACAAGGGCAAGTCGCTGCTGAGCACCTGCGCAAGCGCCAGCGACTACTATTACGAGCCTGAAGACATGACCGATCTCGTCAACGCGTTCGGCGATATCGCCAACAAGGCGGCAAAATCCGCGGTTCGCCTCACCAACTAGGCAGCAGTCTAAGTCTCTCGGAACGTTTGATTATTTGCAGAACCCCGTCCAACCGGCGGGGTTTTGCTTTTTTGCGATTTTACATGCCCATGACATATTTCAAGACCAATATCATTGCCCGTTGCAAGCGTTTCGTAACGGTGCATAACTGGTTTCCCAGATCTTCAACGAGGGTCCGAATCGGACGCAATTCTCACGCTTAACCAGAAAGTTAGCGCGACATGGACAAGACCTCTTCTAACGTCGAACTCCCCTTTCCGGCACCACGCAGCTCCCGGCCTGAAATCATGGCAGAGGAGATCATCGAGCGCCTGACCTACCGGATCGGCAAGGATGCGCAGGTCGCCAAGCCGCATGACTGGCTGACCGCAACGATCCTCGTGGTGCGCGACCGCATTATCGACCGGTGGATGGATTCGACCCGCAAGGTCTACAAGACCGGCGAGAAGCGCGTTTACTATCTATCGCTGGAATTCCTGATCGGCCGCCTGATGCGCGATGCCGTCAGCAATCTCGGCCTGATGTCGGAAATTCGCGACGCGCTGACATCGCTCGGCGTCGATGTGGCTGTCATTGCCGGCCTCGAACCCGATGCCGCCCTCGGCAACGGCGGCCTCGGCCGTCTCGCCGCCTGTTTCATGGAAAGCATGGCGACCGTCGAGATCCCGGCCTATGGCTACGGTATCCGCTATGTCCACGGCCTGTTCCGTCAGCAGATGGCCGATGGCTGGCAGGTGGAACTGCCGGAAACCTGGCTCGCCCACGGCAACCCCTGGGAATTCGAGCGCCGCGAAAGCTCCTACGAAATCGGCTTCGGCGGCACGGTCGATACCGTCGGCGGTTACGACGATGCGCCGCGCTATGTCTGGAAGCCGGCCGAACGCGTCATCGCCATGGCCTACGACACGCCGATCGTTGGCTGGCGTGGCAAGCGCGTCAACACGCTGCGCCTCTGGTCGGCCCAGCCGATCGATCCGATCTTGCTCGATGCCTTCAACGCCGGCGACCACATCGGTGCGCTGCGCGAAAGCAACAAGGCCGAAAGCCTCACCCGCGTCCTCTACCCGGCCGATGCCAATCCGGCCGGCCAGGAACTGCGCCTGCGCCAGGAATTCTTCTTCTCCTCGGCCTCGCTCCAGGACATCCTGCGCCGCCACCTGCAGCAGTATCCGGATTTCACCAATCTTCCCGACAAGGTCGCGATCCAGCTCAACGACACTCACCCGGCGATTTCGATCGGCGAGCTGATGCGCCTTCTGGTCGACATTCACGGCGTGGATTTCGACGAGAGCTGGGAAATCGTCCGCAAGACCTTCTCCTACACCAACCACACGCTTCTGCCCGAGGCGCTAGAAAGCTGGCCGGTACCGTTGTTCGAGCGCCTGCTGCCGCGCCACATGCAGCTCGTCTATGCGATCAACACCAAGATCTTGCTCGAAGCGCGCAAGCTGAAGAATTTCTCCGAAACCCAGATCCGTTCGATCTCGCTGATCGACGAGGGCGGCGAGCGCCGCGTGCGCATGGGCAACCTTGCCTTCGTCGGCTCGCATTCGATCAACGGCGTCTCGGCCCTGCATACGGACCTGATGAAGGTCACTGTGTTTCAGGACCTGCACACGCTCTATCCCACACGCATCAACAACAAGACCAACGGCATCACCCCTCGCCGCTGGCTGATGCAGTGCAATCCGGGCCTCACATCGTTGATCCAGGACGCCATCGGCGACAAATTCCTTGATGACACCGAGGCGCTGACAGATCTTGAGAAATTCTCAAGCGACAGCTCGTTCCAGGACAAGTTTGCAGCGATCAAGCGCACCAACAAGATCGCACTCGCCAATCTGGTCGGCAGCCGCATGGGCATCAGGCTCGATCCGTCGGCCATGTTCGACATCCAGATCAAGCGCATCCACGAATACAAGCGCCAGCTCCTCAACATCATCGAGGCGGTAGCGCTTTACGACCAAATCCGCTCGCATCCGGAACTCGACTGGGTGCCGCGCGTAAAACTGTTCGCCGGCAAGGCGGCGCCGAGCTATCACAACGCCAAGCTGATCATCAAGCTGGCCAACGACGTCGCTCGCGTCATCAACAACGACCCATCGGTGCGCGGTCTCCTGAAGATCGTCTTCATACCCAACTACAACGTGTCTCTCGCCGAGATCATGGTCCCCGCGGCCGATCTTTCCGAGCAGATCTCGACGGCCGGCATGGAAGCGTCGGGAACCGGCAACATGAAGTTTGCCCTGAACGGGGCACTGACGATCGGCACGCTCGACGGCGCCAATGTCGAAATGCGCGACCATGTCGGGGAAGACAACATCGTCATCTTCGGCCTGAAAGCGGACGAGGTGCAGAAGGTCCGCGACGAGGGCCACGATCCCCGCGCCGTTATCGACCAGTCTCCGGAACTTGCACAGGCCCTGAATGCCATCGCGACAGGCGTGTTCTCGCCGGATGACCGGTCGCGTTTCACGGTCCTGATGGACGGGATCTACAATCACGACTGGTTCATGGTTGCCGCCGACTTCGATGCCTATGCAGCGGCGCAGCGCAGCGTTGACCAAATCTGGTCGGACCCTAAATCATGGTATTCAAAGACCATTCTCAACACCGCCCGCATGGGTTGGTTCTCCTCCGATAGAACCATTCGCCAATACGCGTCGGAAATCTGGAGAGCCTGATGACAAAAGCGCCGCGTACGCTCGATGACGGGAGAGCTCCTGGAGAAATCCCGTTATCCGAGATCGAGGCGATTTTGGAAGGCAGGCATACAAACCTCTTTGCCGTTCTCGGCCTGCACAAGGTCGGGGACGTCTACAGGGTCCGCTGTTTCATCCCCGGCGCCGAGGCCGTCACGGCCACGGCGCTGAACGGCACGGAACTGGGGGAACTCACCTGCCGCCACGAAGCCGGTTATTTCGAAGGCATCGTCTCCGCCTCGCAACGCCAGCCCGTCCGTTACCGCGCCCGCCGCGGTGATGACGAGTGGGCGGTGACGGACCCCTACTCGTTCGGCCCGGTTCTGGGACCGATGGACGATTATTTCGTCCGCGAGGGATCGCATCTGCGCCTGTTCGACAAGATGGGCGCCCATCCCCTTAAGCACGAGGGCGTCGAGGGATATCATTTCGCCGTCTGGGCACCGAATGCCAAGCGCGTTTCCGTCGTCGGTGATTTCAACACCTGGGATGGCCGCCGCCACATCATGCGGCTGCGTCAAGACACCGGCATCTGGGAAATCTTCGCGCCCGATATCCTGGCTGGCACCCCCTACAAGTTCGAGATCGTCGGCAGCGACGGCGAAGTTCTGCCCCTCAAGGCCGACCCTTACGCCCGGCGCGCCGAAATGCGCCCGAAGACGGCGTCCGTCACCACGCCGGAACTGGTGCAGAAGTGGGATGACGAAGCCCACCGCGAATTCTGGGAAAAGGCTGATCATCGCCGGCAGGCGATCTCGATCTACGAAGTGCACGCCGGTTCATGGCGCCGCAAGCAGGATGGTTCGTTCCTCTCCTGGGACGAGCTTGCCGCCGAACTAATCCCCTACTGCACCGACATGGGCTTTACCCATATCGAATTCCTTCCGATTACCGAACATCCCTATGATCCGTCCTGGGGCTACCAGACCACCGGCCTCTATGCTCCGTCGGCCCGTTTCGGCGAGCCGGAAGGCTTTGCCCGCTTCGTCAACGGCTGCCACAAGGTCGGCATCGGCGTCATCCTCGACTGGGTGCCAGCCCACTTCCCGGTCGACGCCCACGGGCTTCGCCATTTCGACGGCACCGCACTCTACGAGCATGAAGATCCGCGCCAGGGGTTCCACCCCGACTGGAACACGGCGATCTACAATTTCGGACGTCTCGAAGTCCTGTCCTATCTCGTCAACAACGCGCTCTACTGGTCGGAGAAATTTCACCTCGATGGCCTGCGTGTCGATGCGGTCGCCTCGATGCTCTATCTCGACTATTCCCGCCGCGAGGGCGAATGGGTGCCGAACGAGTATGGCGGCCGCGAGAACCTGGAATCTGTCCGCTTCCTGCAGAAGATGAACTCGCTTTCCTACGGCAATCATCCCGGTGTGATGACCATTGCCGAGGAATCCACATCCTGGCCGAAGGTCTCGGCGCCGGTCCACGAAGGCGGTCTCGGCTTCGGGTTCAAGTGGAACATGGGTTTCATGCATGACACGCTGAGCTATCTCGCGCGCGAGCCTGTTCACCGCAAGCATCACCACAGCGCCATCACCTTCGGCATGGTCTACGCCTATTCCGAAAATTTCGTCCTGCCGCTCAGCCATGATGAAGTCGTGCACGGCAAGGGGTCGCTGATCGCCAAGATGGCCGGCGACGACTGGCAGAAATTCGCCAATCTGCGCGCCTATTACGGGTTCATGTGGGGTTATCCGGGCAAGAAGCTGCTGTTCATGGGCCAGGAATTTGCCCAGTGGAGCGAATGGAGCGAGGAGCGGTCGCTGGACTGGAACCTGCTGCAATACAGCCCGCACGAAGGCATGCGCCGTCTCGTCCGCGATCTGAACTTCTGCTACCGCTCCAAGCCCGCCCTGCATGCCCGCGATTGCGAGAGCGAAGGGTTCCGCTGGCTGATTGCCGATGATGCCGAAAACTCCGTGTTTGCCTGGCTGCGTATGGCGCCGGGGGAAAAGCCGGTGGCGGTGATCACGAATTTCACCCCGGTCTACCGGGAAAATTACCGTATTCCCTTGCCAAGCGAGGGCAGATGGCGGGAAATCCTCAACACCGATGCCGAGATCTATGGCGGCACCGGCAAGGGGAATGGCGGACGCGTGCAGGCGGTGAATGCGGGAGGAACGATCACCGCCGACATCACGTTGCCGCCTCTGGCGACGATCATGCTGGAATTGCAATAACGACCGGGAGGGAGAACCATGAACGACAAACGCATACAGCCACTCTCACGCGACGCGATGGCCTATGTCCTGGCCGGCGGCCGCGGCAGTCGCCTGAAGGAACTGACGGATCGCCGCGCCAAGCCAGCGGTCTACTTCGGCGGCAAGGCGCGCATCATCGATTTCGCGCTGTCGAACGCGCTGAATTCCGGCATCCGCCGCATCGGCGTTGCGACCCAGTACAAGGCGCACTCGCTGATCCGCCACATGCAGCGCGGCTGGAACTTCCTGCGTTCAGAGCGCAATGAAAGCTTCGACATCCTGCCCGCCTCCCAGCGCGTTTCGGAAACGCAATGGTATGAAGGCACGGCCGACGCGGTGTTCCAGAACATCGACATCATCGAAGGCTACGCGCCGGAATACATGGTCATCCTTGCCGGCGACCACGTCTACAAGATGGACTACGAGTACATGCTGCAGCAGCACGTGAACTCCGGCGCCGACGTCACTGTCGGTTGCCTCGAAGTTCCGCGCATGGAAGCCACGGGCTTCGGCGTCATGCATGTCAACGAGAAGGACGAGATCATCGATTTCGTCGAAAAGCCGGCCGACCCACCGGGCATTCCCGGCAATCCGGATTTCGCGCTGGCCTCGATGGGCATCTACGTCTTCCACACCAAATTCCTGATCGAAGCGCTGAAACGCGACGCGGAAGCCGAAGGCTCCAGCCGGGACTTCGGCAAGGATATCATTCCCTATATCGTCGAGCACGGTAAGGCCGTTGCGCACCGCTTTGCCGATAGCTGCGTCCGGTCCGATTTCGAGCGCGAGCCCTACTGGCGCGATGCTGGAACTGTGGACGCATACTGGCAGGCCAATATCGACCTGACAGAAATCGTGCCCGGCCTTGATCTCTACGACAAGTCCTGGCCGATCTGGACCTTCGGGGAAATCACCCCACCGGCAAAGTTCGTGCATGACGACGAAAACCGCCGCGGGTCCGCAACGTCCTCGGTCATTTCCGGCGACTGCATAATTTCCGGTTCGTCGCTCAACCGAAGCCTTCTCTTCACCGGCGTGCGTGCCAATTCCTATTCCAAGCTCGAAGGCGCGGTTGTGCTGCCGAACGTGCGGATCGGACGGCGCGCCCAGCTTCGCGATGTCATCATCGACCACGGCGTCACCATTCCGGAAGGCCTGATCGTCGGCGAGGATCCGGAACTCGATGCCAAGCGCTTCCGCCGCACCGAGAGCGGTATCTGCCTGATCACCCAGGCGATGATCGACAAGCTCGAGCTGTGAACGGGATCCTCCGATGAATGTTCTGTCGGTCGCGTCCGAAGTCTTTCCGCTGGTGAAAACCGGCGGCCTCGCCGATGTGGCCGGCGCTCTGCCGCTGGCACTTAAGAGCCAGGGCATCTCGGTGAAGACCCTGATGCCGGGCTATCCGGCTGTCATGCGGGTGCTGAAGGATGCAAAACTCGTCATGAGTTTCGACGACCTTCTCGGTGCCAGTGCCGATATCCTCGAAGTCACGCACCAGGGGCTAGACCTCCTGGTGCTCGACTGCCCCATGTTCTTCGACAGGCCGGGCGGCCCCTATCTCGATCAGACAGGCAAGGACCATCCCGACAACTGGAGACGCTTCGCGGCACTGTCCAAGGCGGGTGCGATCATCGCGCAGGACGGCATCGCGGGCTGGAAGCCCGACATTGCGCATGTGCACGACTGGCAGGCGGGTATGCTTCCGGCCTATATGCGCTACTCGGAAACGCCCGAAATCCCGACGCTCATCACCATTCACAACATCGCCTTCCAGGGCATGTTCGGCGCCGATATCTTTCCCTTTCTCGGCCTGCCGGACCATGCATTTGCCATGGACGGGATCGAATATTTCGGCGGCATCAGCTATTTGAAAGCCGGGCTGGAGACGAGCTGGGCAATCTCTACCGTTTCTCCCTCCTATGCCGAGGAAATTCTGAGCGGCGAATACGGCATGGGGCTCGAGGGCCTGCTCTCTCGCCGCTCCGTGGATCTGACGGGTATCGTCAACGGCATCGACGCTGAAATCTGGGACCCGGAAACCGACATCAACCTGCACACCCGCTACGGTGCCGAAAGCCTTGCAAGCCGCGCCGGCAACAAGCGGGCGATCGAGGAGCGGTTCGGCCTCGTCGAAAGCGACGGTCCGCTGTTTTGCGTCATCTCCCGCCTCACCTCGCAGAAGGGCATGGATCTGCTGGCGCAGGAGATCGACAACCTTGTCGAAGCCGGCGGCAGGCTGGCGGTGCTCGGCTCCGGCGATCAGGCGCTCGAAACCGCATTTCACGCCGCTGCAGGCCGCCATCCGGGCAGCGTTTCGGTTCTGACTACCTATGACGAGCCGCTGTCGCACCTGCTTCAGGGCGGCTCCGATGCCATCATCATCCCCTCCCGGTTCGAGCCGTGTGGCCTCACCCAGCTTTACGGTCTGCGTTACGGCTGCATCCCGGTCGTTGCCCGCACCGGTGGCCTCAACGACACGGTCATCGACGCTAGCCCCGCCGCACTCGCTGCGAAGGCCGCAACCGGTGTCTCCTTCGGCCCGGCAACAGCCGACAATCTTGGCCGCGCCCTGCGCCGCGCCATCCGTCTCTACAAAGACCCTGATGTCTGGACGGAAATGCAGAAGCAGGGCATGAAATCCGACGTTTCCTGGGACAGGAGTGCTGGCCTCTATGCCGCGCTCTATTCCGACCTACTTGCAAGAAAAGGCATTTGAGATGATCAAAACCGTATCGACCACGCCCTATCAGGATCAGAAGCCTGGAACCTCCGGCCTGCGCAAGAAGGTGCCCGTCTTCGCCCAGGAAAACTACGCCGAAAACTTCATCCAGGCGATCTTCGACAGTCTCGAGGGATTTGCCGGCAAGACGCTGGTGATCGGCGGCGACGGCCGCTATTACAACCGCGAAGTCATCCAGAAGGCGATCAAGATGGCCGCGGCCTCCGGCTTCGGCAAGGTCATGGTCGGCCAGGGCGGTATCCTGTCGACGCCGGCCGCCTCCAACATCATTCGCAAATACCACGCCTTCGGCGGCCTGATCCTGTCGGCCAGCCACAATCCCGGCGGCCCGAACGAAGATTTCGGCATCAAGTACAACACCGGCAACGGCGGCCCGGCGCCTGAAAAGATCACCGACGCGATCTTTGCCCGCACCAAGGTGATCGACACCTACAAGATCGTCGACTCCGCCGATATCGACCTCGACGAAGTCGGAACGTTCAAGATCTCCGGAATGGAAGTCCAGGTCATCGATCCGGTCGCTGACTATGCCGAACTGATGGAGCAGCTGTTCGATTTCGTGGCAATCCGCGCTCTGCTTGCGAGCGGCGTCCGCATTGCGATCGATTCGATGGGCGCCGTCACAGGCCCCTATGCCGTGGAAATCTTCGAGAACCGGCTTGGCGCGCCCGAGGGCTCGGTACGCAACGCGATCCCGCTTCCCGACTTCGGCGGTCATCATCCGGACCCGAACCTTGTCCATGCCAAGGAACTCTATGACGACGTGATGAGCAAGAGCGGCCCGCATTTCGGTGCCGCCTCCGATGGCGACGGCGACCGCAACATGGTCGTCGGCAAGGGCATGTTCGTGACACCGTCGGACAGCCTGGCGATCATCGCAGCAAACGCGACGCTCGCACCGGGCTACGCCAAGGGTATTGCAGGCATTGCCCGTTCGATGCCGACAAGTGCGGCAGCCGACCGCGTGGCCGAAAAGCTGAAGATCGGCATGTACGAAACGCCGACCGGCTGGAAGTTCTTCGGCAATCTGCTCGATGCCGGCAAGGCCACCGTCTGCGGCGAGGAAAGCTTCGGCACCGGTTCCGACCACGTGCGCGAAAAGGACGGCCTCTGGGCGGTTCTGTTCTGGCTCAACATCATGGCAGCCCGAAACGAGAGCGTCGCCGAGATCGTCAAGTCGCACTGGGCCGAATACGGCCGCAACTACTATTCCCGCCACGACTACGAGGAAGTGGATTCGGATGCGGCGAACGCTCTCGTCGCAGCCCTGCGCGAAAAGCTTCCCAATCTACCCGGCCAGACATTTGGCGCACTCAAGGTCGAATTTGCTGACGATTTCGCCTATCTCGACCCGATCGACGGCTCCGTTTCGAAGAACCAGGGTATCCGCATCCTGTTCGAAGGCGGCTCTCGCGTTGTGTTCCGCCTGTCGGGCACCGGCACGTCGGGTGCGACGATCCGCGTCTATGTCGAGCGCTACGAACCCGATGCCAGCCGCCACGACATCGAGACCCAGACGGCGCTCGCCGACCTGATCGCAGTGGCAGACGAGATTTCGGATCTCAAGAAGCGGTCCGGCCGGGATGCCCCGACGGTGATCACCTGATCGAGGCTGCCGGGTGACATTGCCCCTCATCCGGCGACAGCAACCTTCTCCCCGCAATCGGGGAGAAGGATTTGCCGCAGCGACACGGGACCCTACTTCCATAGGACACGTCTCTTCTTCCCACCAAGCGGAGAGAAGGCAGGCTGATTGTCAGCCGCGAACGCAGGGTCGCTGGCGAAATGGATGAGCGATAAGGAACCCGATATGTCTCACGCACACGCTCAAAGACGCGGCGCTGTTCTCCTGGATAAGATGGCGGAATTCTCGGTCTGGTCGCAGCATGCGGAAAAGATCGAACTCTGCCTGTTCGATGCCGATGGCGAGACGGAAACCGCCCGCCACCCGATGGCGCGCGGCGACGACAACCTTTACCGCATCGACCTTCCCTCGATCAGACCCGGCCAGCGCTATGGTTTTCGTGCGCATGGCATCTACGATCCGGATAAAGGCCTCTGGTTCGACCCGTCGAAACTGCTTGTCGACCCCTACGCCAAAGAACTCGACCGCCCCTTCGTCTACGATCCGAACCTCTCGCAGTTCAACTTCGACACGGCCGGCCTGGTGCCCAAGGCGATCGTCACGGAGCACGTCGCAGCCAAGATCGAGGCGCCGCGGTTTACCCCCGGCGGACTGATCTACGAAGTCGCCGTAAAACCCTTCACCATTCTCCACCCCGACGTGCCGGAAGATATCCGCGGCACGGTCGCAGCGCTCGCGCATCCAGCGATCATCGCCCATCTCAAAAGGATCAGCGTCGACGCGATCGAGCTGATGCCAATCACCGCCTGGATCGACGAACGGCACCTCCCGTCGCTCGGTCTCACCAATGGCTGGGGCTACAATCCCATCGCCTTCATGGCGCTCGACCCGCGCCTTTGCCCGGGCGGGGTTGAGGAACTGCGCGACACCGTCACCGCCCTGCACGAGGCCGGCATCGGCGTCATCCTCGATCTCGTGTTCAACCATTCGGGCGAAAGCGATCGCTACGGCGCAACCCTGTCGATGCGCGGGATCGACAACCTCTCCTATTATCGTCACGCGCAGGGTGAGCCCGGCCTTCTCATCAACGACACCGGTACCGGCAACACGCTCGCCTGCGACCATCCCGAAGTCCGGCGCCTGATCGTCGATACGTTGCGCCATTTCGTCATTCATGCAGGCGTCGACGGCTTCCGCTTCGATCTGGCGCCGATCCTCGGTCGCACCTCGAACGGTTTCGACGCCGATAGCGAAACGCTGACCGCGATGCTCGAAGACGAGGTCCTGAAAGACCGCGTCATGATCGCCGAACCCTGGGATATCGGCCCCGGCGGCTATCAGCTCGGCAATTTTCCGGAAAAATTCCTCGAGTGGAACGACCGCGCCCGCGACGACATCCGCCGTTACTGGCGCGGCGACGAGTGGACGACAGGCGCGCTCGCCACCCGGCTTGCCGGCTCGTCTGACCTTTTCTCCGGACACACGCGCACGGTCAATTTCCTCGCCGCCCATGACGGCTTCACGCTGATGGATCTCGTGTCCAACGAGCACAAACACAATGAGGCGAACGGCGAAGACAACCGCGACGGTCACGGCGACAACATGTCCTGGAACAACGGCACCGAAGGCGTGACCCGCGACCGCGATATCCTCGCCGACCGTCGAAGGGACGCCGAAGCCCTGCTCTCGACGCTGTTTGCCAGCCGAGGCACGATCATGCTGACGATGGGCGACGAGGCCGGCCGCTCCCAGCGCGGCAACAACAACGCCTATGCGCAGGATAACGAGATCACCTGGATGGACTGGGCAACGCTCGACGAGGCGCTGGTCGAGCACACGGCAATGCTTTCAGCTCTCCGCAAGCGGTTCTCCGTATTCTCCGAAACCAGCCTGCTCACGGGCGATGGCGATATCGAATGGATCTCGCCAAGCGGCCAGCCGATGCAGGTGTCCGACTGGGAAAACCCCGCCAATCCGGTCCTCGGTTTCATGCTGAAAACCGACGATGCAACGACCGGAAAAGCCACGCGGCTCGCCATCATCATCAACCGCGGCCACACGCCGCAAACCTTCGCCCTTCCCGGCCTGAACTGGCGTTGTTATCCTGATAACCAGCCGTGGGATACGGCACTTGCCCCCCGGTCGGTCCGCTTTTGCATCGAAAATTGATGCACTGCAAAAACCTGTCGCCAAGTCCTTCAAAGCCTGTAAGAGTCCGCATCACAACCAACGGAAAGAGCAGCGCATGCGTGAAATTTCCCTCGCCGATGTTGCAGGACTGGTCGGTCAGGAACTGGGTGTTTCCGACTGGATTACCGTCAACCAGACAATGATCGACCAGTTCGCCGATGCGACGCTCGATCACCAGTTTATCCACGTGGATCCAGAGCGCGCCAAGGCCGAAAGCCCATTTGGCGGCACCATCGCCCACGGCTTTCTGTCGCTGTCGCTGCTGTCAGCCATGAACTACGAAACCATGCCGAAAATCCGCGAACAGACGATGGGGATCAACTACGGGTTCGACAAGGTCCGCTTCATGTCGCCCGTCAAGAGCGGCGCGCGGGTCCGCGGCCACTTCACGCTGGCCGACAGCCGCTTCCGCGGCGCCGGCATGCTGATGACCACATACGAGGTTTCGATCGAGATCGAGAACGAGAAAAAGCCAGCACTGACCGCCACATGGATCACCATCGTCCAGTTCGACCCGAAGGATCGGCCGGAAGACGCCTGAGTTACCTCCCGTTCATCTCCTCTCGCGTCATCCCAATTCCAGCATCAGCAACCCGATGAGCGGCGGCAAGGCGGCACCGATGAGAAGGGGCGCCGTCCGGGATGCCGTCAGCCCCAGCGCAGAACCGGAAACCCCGGCCGCGATCAACCCGGCGATCGGCATCGACAGACTGCGGTCGATCCCCGGCACGAGCGAAGCCAGTAGCGCCGCAATGACCGCTACTCCGCCGACCAGAATGCCCTTCCACAGTTCGACGCCGGACAACTTCGCCGCTACCGCGCCCCCGGCGATGGCGGCAGCGATCCCGAGCAAGACCCACTGAATATCCGGCCAACCAGCGTCCACCATAAAAAACCCTCCCATTCTGCAATGGGAGGGTGCGGTATTGTCGAACCCAATTCAAGTCAGGCGATGGTCGAAGAGCTAGAGCGCAGCGTCTTTCGCGCCCTCCGAGAGAAGGCCGAAGGCGTAGTCGGAAAACGACCGCCAGACTTCCATTCGGAACGCCTCCTCGCCCGTGCGCAGAAGCACCACTTCCACCTTGCCAAACAGCGTGCGCGAGCAGGCACCGACCGGAAAGACTGAAAGCGACAGATCCTGCGGGCAACCCGTGTTGATCGCGGCCTCCGCACCCGGACCCGAAATCAGGATCGCGGTGTTGCGGTGAGACACGTCGGTCGCGGAATGCAGCACACCGGAATTGGCGGCAGCGGTCATCAGGCCGCTTTCGCTTTCGTCGATCACCAGCCACTCGTCCGGTCCGAGCCATAGCGCGGTGCGGCCATTGGCGGATGCGGACGTCTTCGGCCTGACCGGCAGATCGACGCCGAGCGAGCCTGAAAGTGCGGATACATCCTCCGCCTTCGCCCGCAGCGAAATGCGGCCGGCCGGAGCTGCCGGTTCGAGCCGGACGACGGAAGATCCGCCGTGAAAACCGGTCATCGGGACTACGCGCTGAGCCATTGCAAAATCAGCCATTGATGCGGCCTCCTTCCTTGTCGAAGAACACCATGTCGGTCACCTCAACCGAAATCGTCCTGTCGGCCATCGGCACGTAGAGCGTGCTGCCCATCTTCGCCCGACCATCGGCAACCAGCGCGATCGCGATCGATCGGCCGAGAGTTTCCGACCAGTAGGACGAGGTCACATGGCCGAGCATGGTCATCGGCTTCGGCTGGTTCGGATCGGCAACGATCTGCGCTCCCTCTTCCAGCACATCCTTCGGATCCTTGGTGAACAGGCCGACCATCTGCTTGCGTCCCTCGCGCACGAGATCCGGACGCTTCAGCCCTCTGATGCCGACGAAATCGGTCTTCTTCTTCGAGACGGCCCAGCCATAGCCGGAATCGTCAGGCGTGACCGTGCCGTCCGTATCCTGGCCGACGATGATATAGCCCTTCTCGGCGCGAAGAACGTGCATGGTTTCCGTGCCGTAGAGGCAGGCCCCCATCGATTGCGCCCGTTCCCAGATCGCCTTCCACACCGCCGCGCCGAAATCGGCGGGAACGTTGACCTCGAACCCGAGCTCGCCGGTAAACGACATGCGGAACAGCCGGCCGGGAACGCCCATGATCGTGCACTCCGCAACGCTCATATGCGAAAAGGCTTCGTTGGAAATATCGAGCCCGTCGATGAACGGCGCAATGATCTCGCGTGCCTTCGGACCCTGAACCGCAATCACGGCCCATTGTTCGGTAGTCGATGTCAGCCAGACGTTGAGATGCGGGAATTCCGTCTGCAGATAATCTTCCATATGCTGCAGCACCCGCGGCGCACCGCCGGTCGTGGTCGTCACATGGAAACGGTCTTCCGCCAGGCGCCCGACGACACCGTCGTCATAGATGAACCCGTCTTCCCGCGTCATGATCCCATAACGGCTCTTGCCGGGTTTCAGCGTATCCCAGGCATTGGTGTAGAGCAGGTTGAGGAATTTCGCCGCATCCGGGCCGACCACCTCGATCTTGCCGAGCGTCGAGGCATCAAACACGCCGCCGACCTCACGCACGGTTCTGCACTCGCGGTTGACGGCTGCGTGCATGTCTTCGCCGCGCTTTGGGAAATACCAGGCCCGCTTCCAGTTGCCCACATCCTCGAACTCGGCGCCTTCGGACGCCTCCAGAGCATGCATCGGCGTCTTCCGGGCCGGATCGAACAACTCGCCGCGCGAATGGGCGATCAGCGTGCCGTAGGTGACCGGCGTATAGGGCGCACGGAACGTGGTGAGACCCACCTGCGGGATTGGCCGGTCGAGCATTTCCGACGCGATGGCGAGGCCATGCATGTTGGAAAGCTTGCCCTGGTCGGACGCCATGCCATTGGTGGTAAAGCGCTTGATATGCTCGATCGAATGCATGCCCTCGCGCACCGCAAGACGGATGTCCTTGGCGGTCACGTCATGCTGGAAATCGACGAACGCCTTGACCGCATCCTCCGGTCCCGCCCCTTCGGCCGCCCCGATCATGCCGCCGGTCCATTCGAACCGGTTTTCGCCCGAGACCACAGCTGCACCGCCGCCTGCGGCAATCGCCTCGTCGATCAGATCGGCCAGATCGTCGGTTCCGTTGCAGGCCCCGACCGAGATGCAGTTCTGGGCGTAGATATCCGGCAGGAACCGCTGGTTTGCCTCGTCGAACCGCAGTTTTCCGCGAGACTGCGAGAACAGATGCACTGACGGAGTCCAGCCTGCCGAGATGAGCAGCGCGTCAACCTTGATCTTGCGCGCATTGGCGCCGCCATTGCGGGTGACGGTGATGGAGTTGATCCGCAGCCGGCCGGACGTGTCGGTCACGGCATGGCCTGTCAGCACGTCGATCCCGAGCGCACGTGCCTCGGCCAGCACCGCATCGCCCGGATGGCTGCGGCTGTCGATGATCGCCGCGATCGACACACCCGCCCGCTTCAGGTCGAAGGCCGCCTCATAGGCGCTGTCATGCGCGGTATAGACGCCGACATTGCGGCCGACGGCAACGCCGTGATGGTTGAGGAAACTGCGCGCGGCAGACGCCAGCATGATGCCCGGTCGGTCATTGTTGGCAAACACCATATGCCGTTCGATCGAGCCGGTCGCCAGCACGACCTTTTTCGCACGCACCTGCCAGAGGCGCTCGCGCGGCAGGTCCCTGCCCGGCAGCGCCACATGGTCGGTCACCCGTTCCACAAGACCGAGGAAACCGTGGTTGTAATAGCCAAACACAGTGGTGCGGGTAAGCACGGTAACGTTGGGCATCGCCTTCAGCTTTGCAGCCGTGGCCTGCGCCCAGTCGAAACCGTTCTGACCGTCGATCACCGTGGAACTGTCGAAATGCAGCGCACCGCCAACTTCCGGCTGCTCATCAACGAGAATGACGTTCTTGCCCGTCGCAGCCGCCGAAAGTGCCGCCGTCAGGCCGGCAACACCGGCGCCAGCGATCAGGATGTCGCAATGCACGTAGCGGCTGGCGTAATGATCGGGATCCGCTTCCTTCGGTGCTTCGCCCAGACCCGCAGCGCGACGGATGATCGGCTCATAGAGTTTGTGCCAGGCTTCCCGCGGCCACATGAAGGTCTTGTAGTAGAAACCCGCGGCAAAGAACGGCGACAGCATGTCGTTGAAGGCGCCGATATCGTATTTGAGCGACGGCCAGCGGTTCTGCGAGGCGATCTTGGCGCCGTCGAACACTTCCTGCACCGTGGCGCGCACGTTCGGCTGACGCCGGGCGGCATCGCGCGAAACGTCGAGCAGCGCGTTCGGCTCTTCCGGACCAGAGGTCAGGATGCCGCGGGGACGGTGGTATTTGAACGAGCGGCCGAGCAGATGCACGCCGTGCGCCAGAAGCGCTGACGCGACCGTATCGCCTTCCAGCGCCGTGTAACTTTTGCCGTCGAAGGTGAAGCGCGCCGTGCGGGCCGGCGTATGGCGGCCGGCGCCCTTGATGCGGAATTCGCCCGAGTTGGAGGAAGAACTCATCTCGCGTCTCCTTCCGTAGCTTCCCAGGTTTCGACGGATTTTTCCTCGGCAATCGCTGCAGCATGGCTTGCAACCGGGATCGGCTGTTTCGGCAAACCTGCCTTGTAGGTCATCAGGAACCTGTCGCTCACCGTATCGCGGGCCGCGTTGAAGAAGCGGCCGCAGCCGTGAATATGCCGCCACCGTTCATAGGTGAGACCCTTCTCGTTGTTGCGCAGGAAGAAGAACTCCGCGAACTCCTCGTCGGAAATTGCCGCGATATTCTCCGGCCGGGCGATATGCGCCTCGCCGGCCCAGCGAAATTCCAGTTCCGAGCGATCTTCTTCGCAATAGGGGCAGTGGATCAAAAGCATCTAGTCTATCCCCTCACTATCAGTGCGCGACGGCAGCAGCAGCTGCCTCGTCGATCAGGCGGCCCGTGCGGAACCGGTCGAGATTGAGACCCGACGCCAGTTTATGCGGTTCGCCCTTAGCGATCAGATGCGCAAACAGGTTGGCCGAGCCGGGCGTCGCCTTAAAGCCGCCGGTTCCCCAGCCGCAATTGACGAACAGTCCAGGAACCGGCGTGACACCCTGGATCGGCGACCTGTCCGGCGTGTTGTCGGTAATGCCGCCCCACTGCCGCATCATCTTGACCCTGCGGAAGATCGGAAACAGTTCGCAGATCGCATCAAGCGTATGGGTGATGATCTGCAGGCCGCCGGTCTGCGAGTATGAATTATACTGGTCGGTACCGGCGCCGATCACCAGCTCGCCCTTGTCGGACTGCGAGATATAGGCATGGACCGTGTTCGACATGACGACGCAAGGGAAGATGGGTTTCAGCGGTTCCGACACCAGCGCCTGCAGCGGGTTGGAATGCAGGGGCACGCGAACACCTGCCATTTCCATGACGACCGACGAATGGCCGGCAGCCGATACGCCGACCTTGTTGGCACCGATAAAGCCCTTGGAAGTCTCGACGCCCTGAACTTCGCCACCCGGTCCGCGGCGGATGCCGGTGACTTCGCAATTCTGAATGATATGGACGCCGCGATCGGCCGCCGCGCGTGCATAGCCCCAGGCGACGGCATCGTGGCGGGCTGTGCCGCCGCGGCGCTGCAGGGCAGCACCATTGATGGCGTAGCGTGCCGTCTTCGAAATATCGAGAACCGGAACGAAGGCCTTGGCCTGTTCCGGCGTCAGCCATTCGTTGTCGATGCCGTAGAGCCTGTTGGCATTGATATGGCGCTTGAACGACTGCTGGTCATGAATGTTGTGCGACAGCATCATCACGCCGCGCGGCGAATACATGACGTTGTAGTTGAGCTCCTGGCTCAGGCCTTCCCACAGCTTGAGGGAATGCTCGTAGATGTCCATGCTCTCTTCGTAGAGATAGTTCGAGCGGATGATGGTCGTGTTGCGGCCGGTATTGCCGCCGCCGAGCCAGCCCTTCTCGATCACCGCGATATTGGTGATGCCGTGTTCCTTGGCGAGATAATAGGCGGCACCGAGACCATGACCGCCGGCACCGACGATGATCACGTCGTAAGAGCTGCGCGGCTCGGGAGAGGTCCACTGCGCCTCCCATCCCTTGTGGGCGCGCAGTGCCTCGCGGGCTATGGCGAAAACCGAATATTTGCGCATGAGGCCGCTTCTCCTTGATCCGCCGGTAAGGCTCTTGGGTAGAACCATACCCATCGCAAATCAATATGCGCCGCAATGGCCGTTTTGCGACGCCTCAGAGGATTGTTTCGACACACGCGGAAAACAGGCCCGGGAACCTCGGACGAAAGGCCCGGCCGACGGTCATGTGACGACGGCGGAGGGAAGATGGGGTCGTGACGTTAGAGCGACCGGCCGTTAACGCGGCCACAGGCTTCCTAGGAAAATTGGACAGACAGAAACCGGGGAAAGTTTCCCCGGTTTGTCATCGAGAGGCAAAATCAGGCCCGGAGCAGCACCTTGCCGGTGCGGCCGTGCTCGCCGGCTGCCTTGGCCGCCTTGGCGATGTCATCGAGACCAAAGACCTCGGAGACGGTGAGGGTCACGGTGCCGTTGGCGACCGCCTCGACAATCGCGCTGATATGGCTCTTCATCTTTTCCGCAGGAAGCTTGGGCGCGATCTTGGCGAGCCAGAAACCCTTGACCACAGCCTGCTTGAAAATCATGTCGCTGGCAGAAAGCTGCATCGGCGTTCCCGACATCAATCCGAACGAGATCAGCAGTCCGTTTTCGCCAAGCACCGACAGCAGGTCTCCGGAGGCCGGGCCGCCGACGCCATCGACCCCCGCCTTGATCGCGGCTCCGCCCGAGAGCGCATTGACCGTCTCGCGCCATCCGGTCTGCGACGTCGAGACGACATTCTGGATGCCGAGATCCGCCAGTTCGCGCACCGCCTCGTCACGTCGGACGAGGTTGATGACATTGATCTGACGCGGCTTTGCAAACATCGCGAGCGTCTTGCCGACCGCACCATTGGCCGCGTTCTGGATGATCCAGTCACCTTTTTCGACACCCGCAAAATCGAGCAGTGTCAGGGCGCTGAGCGGCATCGAGATCAGCTGCGCGCCGGCCTCATCGGAAATCGATTCGGGAAGCGGCACGGCCGCCATGGCCGACGCGATATAATACTCCGCCCAGGTGCCCTGCCCTGAGGCCGCCACACGCTGCCCGACCTTCAGGTGCGAGACACCCTCGCCCAGCGCATCAACGACACCGGTTCCTTCGGTACCGGCGACGGCGGGCAGGTCGGGCTTGTAGCCGTAATCGCCGGAAACCGTCAGAAGATCGTGATTGTGGATCGCCGCCATCGACATGCGGATCCGGATCTGGCCGGGGCCGGGCTGCGGAATTGGGCGATCCTCGATCGACAGGACGGAAGACGGATCGCCGAAACTGGAATGAATGGCACTACGCATGAGATTTCTCCGTTCGGTCCCGCGTGGCTCGGCAGGACAAGGCTTGGGCCGGTTGGGAACAGGTTCCCGCATGGGCGCAAATCGACTATGGCTTGGTGGCGGATATAGGACATCGCTAGGCTGATATAACCCCGCGCGGAGCAGCGGCTGTAAAATTCTTGAGAAGCCCGCAGCCGCGGGTAGACTTTTGACATCTCCTCTGTTAAGTGCCTTCACCAATCGCTTCGGCTATCCGCCGGGCTCCGACATTCTCTCGCCTCGAATCCTGCAGATTCCCTGGCGATAACAAACCAAAGGAACGGGATTTCACGTGCAGGTACTTGTCCGCGACAACAACGTTGATCAGGCTCTCCGCGCTCTCAAGAAGAAGATGCAGCGCGAAGGCATTTTCCGTGAAATGAAGATGCGTGATTACTACGAAAAGCCTTCGGAAAAGCGCGCCCGCGAAAAGGCTGAAGCCGTTCGCCGCGTCCGCAAGCTGGCCCGCAAGCGCATGCAGCGCGAAGGTCTTCTTCCGGCAACGCCGCGCCCGGCAACCGCCCGTCCGGCTGCTCGTTGATCGGTCGTTTTTTCGACGTTTTCATGTGATTATGAGCGGTGGCGACATGGGCGCCGCCGCTTTTTTGATTCGGAACAGTCGACATTCCGACACGTTCTGCCGATCCTGACAGCCCGATACGAGGACAAGCGCCTGATGGCCGCCAAGACTGCCGTTTTTTCCGATGGAACCCGAAACTCCGGCCATTCCTTGACCGTCGCCCCAATTCGCAAGGCCCTCGCTCCGATCGGTATCGTGGCAGTGCTCGCGCTGGCCGGCTGCTCGACGACCACGTCGACGGACATGATCAGCGTCGATCGCGCCCAGGGGTCGGAACAGAACATCTCGTCCCTGTCCTCCGTCATCAGCTCCAACCCGTCTGATCCGGAAGGCTACAACATTCGCGGATCGGCCTATGGTCGCGCCGGCGAATTCAAGCGGGCGCTGGACGATTTCAATCGCGCGCTCCAGATCAATCCGCAGTTCTATCAGGCCTATGCGAACCGGGCGCTCGTCTATCGCAACATGGGCAAGCCTGTCGAAGCCGCGAACGATTACAACCGCGCGCTCCAGATCAATGCCAATTACGACGTAGCCCTGATCGGCCGCGGCAATATCTATCGCCAGGCCGGCCGCCTCAACGAAGCCTTCAGTGACTTCAACAAGGCAATCGATCTCGATACGACCGATGGTCGCGCTTATCACAACCGCGGCCTGATCTATCAGGCCCGCAATCAGCATGCGCAGGCGATCGACGACTTCTCCAAGGCGATCTCGCTCTCCTCCAGCTCGGCCGAGCCTTATAACGGCCGCGGCATTTCCTATCTCGCCATGAACGACGACGAGAATGCGTTTGCCGACTTCAACCGTGCCATCGAGCTGAACGACAAGCTTGCCGAATCCTGGGCAAACCAGGCGCTGGTGTATGAGCATCGCGGCGACCGTGCCCGCGCCAACCGTTCGTTCTCGCATGCCGTCCGCCTGGACCCGAACTACAAGCCGGCCCAGGACGGCGCGGCACGTACGCGCGGCGGCAATAGCTAAGCGGAGCCATGACGATGCAGCAGTCCGGTCGCCATGATATCATCGTCATCGGCGGCGGGATTGTCGGCGCCTCGATTGCCTGGCACCTCACGGTGTCAGGCGCCAAAGTTCATCTTCTTTCTGAGAAACCGGGCGGCATAGCGACGCCGAATTCCTTCGCCTGGATCAACGCCAGCTGGGGCAATCCGCGCGCCTATTTCGACCTGCGCATGCGCGCCATCGCCGAATGGAAGCGCCTTGCGAAGGACGTCCCCACCCTGCCCCTATCTTTCGCGGGCGGCCTATGCTGGGACATGTCGCAGGCTGACCTGACGACCTACGCCAGCCAGCATTCCGGCTGGGGCTACGATATTGCTGAGGTCGATGCCGTTAGGATTGCCGCCATCGAACCGGCCTTGAACGACGTGCCTAACACCGCGCTTTACGCCGCGATGGAGGGTGTAGCCGAGCCGCAGGCGAGCGCCGAGATCCTCATCGCAGACGCCCAAAGACGCGGCATGCTCCTCATCGAAGGCGTCCGGGTCACTGCCCTCAGGCGCAATGGCGAAGGCAATGTCGCAACTGTGGTCACCGATAGCGGCGAATTCGCAGCCGGTGAGATCGTACTCGCCGCCGGCGCCGGCAGCGCGACCCTTGCCGCTTCTGTCGGAATAGACGTTCCGGTCGAAACACCACCCGGCCTCCTCGTCCACTCGACGCCGGTCGCGCCGATTCTTAACGGCCTCGTCATTGCGCCGGAACTGCATGTGCGGCAAACCGCGGAGGGTCGGCTCGTCGCCGGCACCGATTTCGGCGGCATGGATCCGGGTACCGATCCGGATGGCGCGGCGGAAGAGCTGTTCTGCAAACTGAAGCGGTTCGTCAAAGGCGGCGACAGCCTGGTCATGGACTTCTACACCGTCGGTTATCGCCCCACGCCAAAGGACGGCTTTCCGATCATCGGACGTGCCGAAGATCAGACCGGTCAAACCCTCACCGGCCTCTACATTGCCGTCACCCATTCGGGCATCACGCTCGCTCCGGCGATCGGCCTGTTCGCCGCCACCGAAATCCTGGAAGGGGCGCAAGAACCGCTTCTCGCCCCCTACCGTCTGTCGCGCTTTAGCTGACAGCCCTCAGCGCCAGCCGAGCGCCGGCGCGACATGCTTCAGGATCGACTCGATGACATGGGCGTTGTAGTCGACGCCAAGCTGGTTCGGCACGGTCAGAAGCAGCGTATCGGCCTCGGCAATGCCCTCATCCTGGCGCAGCTCCTCGATCAGGGCTTCCGGTTCTGCCGCATAGGAACGACCAAAGATAGCCCGCGTGCTGTCGTCGATATATCCGACCGAGTCCTGCTCCTTGCCACCCCGACCGAAATAGGCCCGGTCGCGATCGTCCGTCAGCGCGAAGATTGAGCGGCTGACCGATACCCGCGGTTCGCGCTGATGGCCGGCCGCCTTCCAGGCGTCGCGATAGGCGCGGATCTGCTTTGCCTGCTGGATGTGGAAAGGCTCGCCCGTCTCGTCGTTCTTCAGGGTCGAGCTCTGCAGGTGCATGCCCTTCCCGGCCGCCCAGACTGCCGTTGCATCGGAGCTTGCGCCCCACCAGATGCGGTCTCGCAACCCATCCGAATGCGGCTCCAGACGCAGCATGCCCGGCGGGTTAGGAAACATCGGGCGCGGGTTGGGTTTGGCAAAACCCTCGCCCTTCAGCACGTCGAGAAAGACTTCGGCGTGGCGGCGGCCCATATCGGCATCCGTCATCCCCTCGCCCGGCTCGTAGCCAAAATAGCGCCAGCCCTCGATCACCTGTTCCGGCGAACCGCGGCTGATGCCAAGCTGCAGGCGACCTTGCGAAATCAGATCCGCCGATCCCGCGTCTTCCGCCATGTAGAGCGGGTTTTCATAGCGCATGTCGATGACGCCGGTGCCGATCTCGATCTTCGACGTGCGCGCACCGACGGCGGCCAGAAGCGGAAACGGCGAAGCCAGCTGGCGGGCGAAATGGTGAACGCGGAAATAGGCGCCGTCGGCACCGAGTTCTTCGGCAGCGACGGCAAGATCGATCGACTGCAACAGCACGTCGCCCGCAGAGCGCGTCTGCGATTGTGGCGACGGCGTCCAGTGGCCGAATGATAGGAAACCGATTTTCTTCATAATAGGGCTCCGGCAATATGCGCATGAGAAGAGGTGTTGCCCCCTACATGGCATGCCGGAGCAGCATCCGTTAGGGCCCTGCCGCGAATTGGGCGCAGACGGATTGTTCGCAGATTGCGAACGAGTGTTGTGAAGATGGAATGAAACAGCGCCTGGAGTACCTGCCGGCACGGTCGCGCGGGTGCAACGTCACACCCGCGCTCCGACAGAAACAGATCCGGCTTAGCGCAGCAGGAAGACGCCAGCGATATTCAGGATGATGAAAACGATGAGGCCGCCGAGAAGTCCGGCGCCGCCGAAGAAGCCGGCCGCCATGGCGATCATCAGAACGACGGTAGACATCGTGCCCCATTTTGCAGCGGCCAGAAAACCCTCGTAGGTTTTCTCGTGCTCGCGATAATCCATGGGAGCACCGGTCTCCATAGGTCCGCTCTTGTGATTGTCCATCATCGATCTCCTTCAACGCCGCGCCCACGAGCCGATCACGGCGGGGTGGCGCGGTAGCCTCCTCCTCGCTCTTCGAATCCTTGGCAGATCACCGAAAAGCGCCTCTCGATCCAGATTACACACACCGCTTCAAAGCGCAATCGCGCCACGCCGCGGCTGGTCCTTTAACACCTACTCGGCGAACGCCATTTCCTGAGAGGTCGGCCTTCCCGCGATCCTCGCGGTCGGCAGAACGGTGAGTGGCGGACTGTCGAACTGCGCTTCGTTGCCGAACATCATCCGCCGTTCATAGGCCTCCGACCGGAACAACGGGAACCGCCGCATCAACTGCGGCCTTACCTCCTTGACGCGTGACGCAAGAAGCGTGAGCTCGAAGCCGTAGATGCCGGCCATCGTTGGCGGCACGACGATATCCGCCAGGAAGATGCGCTTGTAAAACGAGGCATGCGGCGGGCGGATGTGCTGCAACACCCGGTCGGCATCGAAATGGATCGCAGCCATGATGCTGGGCCGCAGCGTGATATAAGGGATCGTCGGCAATTCGGCGACGACAGCCGGATCGACCGCAAACCGGGCCGGGTCGATCAGCGTCATCCCGGCATCGAGGAAAGCGTGGACCGCATCGGGAAACACGCCTGTCGACTGGCACACACGATGGTCAGGCGTCACGTAATGGACGCGGATCGTCGCGATGAGTTCTTCGTAATGATGAATGCCGAAGACATAGGCGTTGCGGTCGAAATCGATCTCATCGAGCATGTCCACCGCACCGACGGGGAGAACATCCTGCGCCTTGTAGGCTTTGTATCTTAATCTGGCGATATCTTCGAAATCTTCGGCGCTCTGAATGCGGCGGTATTCGATGTGGTCGAGGGATGCGAGGAGCTTTTCGGAAAATGGTGCTTCAGGAACAGATTGCTTTATCGGCATGTGAATTATCCATGGGACGTTAACCCAGGATTAACCGTGAACTGAGCCTTGATCGCAATCGCCGAAATTATGTTTAACAAACTTTAAACAGAAATAGTTAACCGCCAACGGTAACCTTATGCCGCGGGTGCAAAAAATAGCCCGTGAAGATATGGGGAAGCGCGTCTAGCCAGCCGCGCTCAGTGACCGCGGCGCGTCGTTCTTGCGGCCCGATACGGCACGACTACCCGCCTTGCTGAGAGCAACGCCGTTAACGCGCAGACTCTCCAGCGCATCGACCGGCACCGGCGGCGAGAAGATGTAGCCCTGAACCAGGTCCGCAAAATTGTGCTTGCGCACGAGATCCAGCTGTTCCTGGGTTTCGACGCCTTCGAGAACGATGCGGAGATCGAGCTCGCGTGAAAGATGCACGATGCCGCTCAAAAGCTTCATGCGGCGCGGATCGGTACCGATGTCGCGCACGAAGGCGCGGTCGATCTTGACGATATCGATCGGCAGGGAATCCAGATAGCTGAGGCTCGAGAACCCGGTGCCGAAATCGTCGATTGCGATCGTCACGCCGTTGGCGCGCAACCGGCTGAGCGTCGCACTCACGGCGACAGGCTCCTCCATGAAGCAGCTTTCGGTTACTTCCAGATGCAGCCGTGCGGCAGGCAGACTGTAGCGCGCCAAAGTCTCGGCCACCATTGCCGTGATCGCACCGCCACGAAGATCCTTGACCGAGAGATTGACGGAGACCGCCATGCCGCCCGACCATTCGGCGCAGTCGGCGCATGCCTTGTCCAGCACGAACCGGGTGACGTCCGAAATCAGGCCCATGCTTTCGGCAAGCGGGATGAAGATGTTGGGGCCGATCCAGCCGCGCTCGGGATGCGACCATCTCACCAGTGCCTCGCAGCATTCCATCTCGGACCCGTCCGGCCGGTACATCGGCTGGTAGACGACGGACAGATGGCCGTTTTCGATGGCATGGCGCAGATCGGTCCGCAGACGCTGCTCGGCCACATACCGACCATCCATTTCCGGCCTGAAGGTTCTAACCGTGCCGTTGCCGGTCGACTTTGCCTCGTTGAGGGCAAGGTCCGCCTTGATCTGCCAGGATTCCATGTCGAAATCTTCAGCGGGCAGAATGACGCAACCGCTGTTGAGCGATACCGAAAGACTGAGCCCGTCGACCCGGTAATCCCCCTCGAATGTCCGATGAATCTCGCGGATACGCGCCTCGATCGCGCAAGAACCGTCTTTGCCGGTCACCAGCAGAACGAACTCGTCACCGACCAGCCGGCCGATCAGAACCTCGTCGCTCGCAAACGCCGCTGCCCGTTCGGCAATTGCTGCAAGGAGCTTGTCGCCCACCACGTGGCCGCGCATGTCGTTGACATGCTTGAACCCGTCGACATCAAGAATAGCAAGCCCGGCCCACATCTCCGGACCTGCATTTGCCAGCCGACGTTTGACCTGTTCGGTGAAATGTCCCCGTGTCGGCAGGCCGGTCAGCGTGTCGAAACGAACAAGGTGAAGGATTTTCTCTTCGGCAGCGACCCTCGCGCTGACATCCTCGAAGATCATCACGAGACCGCCCTCGGAACGGCGGCTGAGCGAGAATTCCAGATAGGTGTCGTCATTGAGACGCAGCAGCGTCTTGCCCGCCTGCCCTTCCAGCAAGCCGCCGATCTGCGTCAGGATCTCGTCCGGAAACGCATTTTCGCGGTCGCGAAGGGCGGCGATGAAACTCGCGCCCATCAGGTCTTCGGCATCGCCCAGTCCCAGCAATTCGTGCGCGCGCCGGTTGACGACCTGCACCCGGCCATCGGCGTCCAGCATGATCAGCGCATGCGTCATGGTGCTGAGCGCACTGTCGAGCTGGTCGGCAACCGTCTTCATCTCGCGCGAAACGATGACGTTCTTGTAGAGAAATTCCCGCACCCCCGTCGCCATCGACTGGGTGGTCAACCCGAACGGCACGAGAAAGAGCGCCATCAGCGCAAGATTGATTTCGCCGGTCAGCACGCAGGCAATGATCAGCGGCAAGCAGCAGCCGGTCGTCTGCAGCGCAACCGCGCGAGCAGACCCGTAGTTGCGGCCGACGATCGACACCATCGACGCCATGGTGACCGCGATGCACATGAAGGCGGCCATCATGTCCCGCAGGACAAGAACCGCATAGGCGCTGCTGATACCTAGAAGGAAAGCAGTCGCCGCGGCGCCGTAGACGTAGCGTGTTTCCCAGCTTTCGATCTCGTCGCGGGAAAGAACCGCACGGTCGAGACTGTCGAAGCGGCGGAACGAGATGACCCGGAAAGTGAAGACTGCCAAGAACACCGCAATCAGCATGATATAGAAGGTAGAGCCCGTCGTGGCAAAAATCACTGCGCACGACAGGATATGGACCACCATTCCAGTCCACAGCGTTCCACGATTTCTAAACAGCGATTCGACGAACGACAGATACACTTCTGTCGGCAGCGTTTGCGCTTCCGCATTCTTCATAGGGGCACATTCCCTTGCCATCAGACCTACAATGGAGAAAACGTTTTAAAAATTGATTGTTGTCGGAGTGCGACCCCTTGGATTGTGGGGGTTCGTCGAAAAGCGATCAATGAACGGTAACAGGGATTGCTAAAACTCTCCAAACTCAATTATGCGCTCTCGCGACCACCTTCGCAATAATATTTCGCGCAATGCCTGGAAACGGCATTTATGCGACCCATGGGGGTCTTTTCTTTTAATAAGCGTTCGTTTACATCGCCTCATTCGGGCAGAGGTAAAGACCTGCTGGGGAGCGAGTGAGTATGGCGGGCCTGTTGAAATTCAGCGCGTTAATTGACCGTGTCAGCGAAATCGTCGGAAAATTTGCGGGTTATCTCGTTCTGGCCTGCTGCCTGATCAGTGCCGGTAATGCCTGCATCCGCTATGCGTTCAACTACAGCTCGAATGGCTGGCTGGAAATACAGTGGTATCTGTTCGCGTTTATCGTTCTCTTGGGCGCACCCCATACGCTTCGTCTCAATGAACACGTCCGCGTCGATCTGATCTACGGCGCCGTCTCGGATCGCAAGCGGTTGTGGATCGATGCGATCGGCCTGGTGATCTTTCTGATCCCGGCATGCCTCTTTCTGGCATGGCTGTCCTGGCCGTTCTTCTCCCTGTCTTTCATGCAAGGCGAAGTGTCTTCGAATGCCGGCGGCCTGATCCGCTGGCCCGTCAAATTCATCATCGTCTCGGGGTTCGTGCTCCTTGCCTTTCAGGGCCTGTCCGAGCTGATCAAGCGCATCGCCGGCCTCACAGGCACCCTCCAGGTCGACACGACCTACGAAAAGCCACTGCAATAAGACCGCGCCATTCCGGGGGGAAACCAAGCTCATGTTTGAATACGGCGTAATGCCACCGGCCATGTTTCTGGGCATGATCATTTTCATGCTTTACGGCTTTCCGGTCGCCTTTTCCCTTTCGGCGGTCGGGCTGTTTTTCGGCTTCCTCGGTATCTACACCGGTCATTTCGAGTATGCGTTCATGCAGGCCCTGCCGCTGCGCATTTTCGGCATCGTCTCCAACGACCTGCTTCTCGCCATTCCCTTCTTCACCTTTATGGGTGCCATTCTTGAACGCTGCGGCCTTGCCGAGGACCTGCTCGAAGGCACCGGAAAACTGTTCGGCGCCATTCCCGGCGGCCTTGCCTATGCGGTAATCATCGTCGGCGCGATTCTCGGCGCCATCACCGGCACGGTTGCCGCCTCCGTCATCACCATGGGTGTGATTTCCCTGCCGATCATGCTGAAATACGGCTACAGTCCGCGTCTCGCAACCGGCGTGATTGCAGCCTCCGGCACGATCACCCAGGTCATTCCGCCGTCGCTCGTCCTCATCGTTCTGGCCGATCAGCTCGGCCGTTCGGTCGGCGACATGTATCTCGGCGCCATCGGCCCTTCGATCCTGCAGGTCGTGATCTTCCTGCTGTTCATTCTCTTCACCTCGATCGTCCGGCCCCAGGATGTTCCGGCGCTGCCGCCGGAGGCCCGCGGCGAACTCAATGCCGCGCTGGTGTTGAGAGTGCTGTGGGGCATGGTCCCTTCGGTCGTGCTGATCTTCCTTGTCCTCGGCACCCTGTTCATGGGACTTGCCACACCGACGGAAGCCGGCGCGCTCGGCGTCGTCGGCGCCATGGCGCTTGCTGCCATGCACCGCCGCCTGACCTGGGACCTCGTCAAGCAGGCCATGCATTCGACAATGACGATCACCTCGATGGTCGTCTTCATCCTGGTCGGCGCCACCTGCTTCAGCCTGGTCTTCCAGGGCATGAACGGCGGGCTCTGGATCGAATTCCTGCTGTCTCATATTCCGGGCGGCGCTCTCGGCTTCCTGATCTTCGTCAACATCTTCATTTTCTTCCTGGCGTTCTTCCTGGATTTCTTCGAGATCGCCTTTATCGTCCTGCCGATGCTGGCACCGGTCGCAACCGCGCTCGGCATCGACCTGATCTGGTTCGGCGTGCTGCTCTGCGTCAACATGCAGACCTCGTTCATGCACCCGCCATTCGGCTTCGCACTCTTCTACCTGCGTTCGATCGCGCCGAAGACCGTGAAGACGAAGGACATCTATCTCGGCGCCATTCCGTGGCTCGGGATGCAGTTGATCCTCGTCGCCATCATCATCTTCTGGCCGGAATCCGTCACCTATTGGCTGGACAAGGCGCCGGACGTCGATCTCAATACGATCAAGATCGAAATCCCCGGCTTCGGCAATGATAGCGGCAACAACCAGATGCCCAATTTCGGCCTGCCGCCGATGGATGGTGCGCCCGGTCAGGGCGGCGGCGCGCAACCTGCCCCCGGACTACCCGGCATGCCCAACTTCGGCGAGCCACCCAAGATCAACCCTTAACGGCTTCGTCTTGCCAGAAAACCGGCGCAGTAGTACGTTGGAGTGGAGAGCAAAGCGCGAACTCTGCTCTCCCTTTGTTATCTGATGTAGAAAATGAACCGGACGGACACTGACCAGCCCGTCCGGTATTTCCTAACCAGCAACGTAATGCTCAGTGGAAACCACATCGCATCACCTCCTGTTCGACGGCAAGGCTTTTGCCTTAAGTCGGTGAAGCCCGTCTTCACCGATACTCCGGCTGGCCACGGAGTGCTCTGCTTTTGCCTTCGAACGCCACCATCACATGTACCAGCGTGTGATTGTCGAGCCGACACAACCGGGCATACGTGCAGCGCGTCTATTGCGTGAATCCAGTCTGGCGCCATCCCTCGGCTGCAAAAGAAAACCCCGGACCTTGCGATCCGGGGTACGTGTCTGAGCAACGCTGTAGACGTTCAGATCTTGCCGTTGCGCTGCTGGATCATCATGAACGTGTCGAACGTGTACTCCGAAAGCTGCATCCAGAGGTAACCTTCCTTCTTGAATGCGACCTGGTCGTCGTAGACCTTCTTGAAATCCGCGTTGGTTGCGGAAATACCTTTGTAGACGTCCATTGCCGCCGTGTAGCAGGCCTCGAGGATATCCTGGCTGAACGGCCGCAACGTCGTCCCCTGCGATACGATCTGCTTGATCGCCATCGGGTTCTTCAGGTCGTATTTCGCCATCATGTTGGTATTGGCGAAGGCGCAGGCATCGGTCAGCGCCGACTGATAGTGCTTTGGCAGGCTGTTCCACTTGTCGAGGTTGATGAAGGCATGGATTGTCGGGCCGCCTTCCCAGAAAGCCGGATAGTAGTAATACTTGGCCACCTTGTAGAAGCCGAGCTTGTGGTCGTCATAGGGACCGACCCACTCCGCCGCATCGATCGTGCCCTTTTCAAGAGCCGGATAGATATCGCCTCCGGCGATCTGCTGCGGTACGGCGCCGAGCTTTTCGAGCACCTTCCCGGCAATGCCGGCAATGCGCATCTTCACGCCCTTGAAGTCGTCGACGGTGTTGATTTCCTTGCGGAACCAGCCGCCCATCTGGGCCCCGGTATTGCCGGCCGGCATGCCGTAGATCTGATGCTTGGCATAGAACTCGTTCATCAGCGTATTGCCGTTGCCCTGGTAGAACCACGAGTTCGTCAGGCGCGCATTCATGCCGAAGGGGATCGCCGTGCCGATCGCAAAGGTCGGGTCCTTGCCGACAAAATAGTAGGAGCAGGTATGGCACATCTCGACCGTGCCAGCGGAGACAGCATCGGCCGCCTGCAGACCCGGGACGATCTCACCACCTGCAAACGGCTGGATCGTGAAATTGCCGTCGGTGGCGGCTGCAACATGCTTCGCGATATCGTCGGCGCCGCCATAAATCGTGTCCAGCGATTTCGGAAATGATGATGTCAGGCGCCAGTTGATCTTCGGGTTCTGCTGGGCAATGGCAGGTGTCGAAAGCGGAACAGCAAGCACTGTGGCTGCAGCGGCTCCCGCGCCGCCGACTGCCGTCTTTTTCAGGAATGAACGACGATCCATCAAAAGTCCTCCCGGGTTGAACAGACCGCGAAGATGTCTCCTCCCATACCTCGCCAGTCCTAGATGAGGTAATCATGTTGCTTGAATGCTTGCAAGCAGACCATGTAACAATGACGGCGGACCAAGGTTAAACCGCATTATACTTTCGTCTTCCGCGATCGTCGTGGTTCACGCTGCACGGCGTCGCTACGGCTTGACTTCGCCCCGCCTCCGGCAGCAATACGGGATGAGAACCACTGCCCCGCCTGGAGATCGTTCATGCCCGTCTCGTGCCGCAAGCCTATCGTCGCCGTTCCCGCCGATCTCAGGCAATTCGAAGGCGCCCTCTGGCACGCCACACCCAACCAGTATGTCAATGCGGCGCTGAAAGTGGCGGACGTCATGAGCTTCATCGTTCCCGCCTTCGAAGAGGGCAACGATGTCGACACGATCCTCGACCGGGTCGACGGCGTGCTGGTTTCCGGCGCCGTCAGCAACGTCCACCCGTCGCTCTACGGCCACGAAGCGACCGAGGCAGACGGCCCGTTCGATCCCGGCCGCGACGCCACCTCGCTGCCGATGATCCGCCGCGCGATCGAGCGCGGCATTCCGCTTCTCGCCATCTGCCGCGGCATCCAGGAGCTGAATGTCGCGCTGGGTGGCACGCTGGCAAGCGAGATCCAGGATCAGCCGGGCAACTGGGACCACCGCAAGCCCGACGTGCCAGACCGCGACGCGATGTACGCGATCCGCCAGCCGGTCTTCGTCAAGGAAGGCTCCTGCATCGCGGATTTCCTCGGATTTGCCGGCGAAGTCCAGGTGAATTCGCTCCACCGCCAGGCGATTGCAAAGACCGCTCCCCGCCTGAAGGTGGAGGCGACGGCTGCAGACGGCACGATCGAGGCGGTGTCGGTGATCGACGCGAAGAATTTCGCCGTTGGCGTCCAGTGGCATCCGGAATACTGGGCCGAAACCGACGCACCGTCGGGCGCCCTGTTCCGGGCGTTCGGCGATGCGGCCCGCGCCTATGCGGCATCGACAAGCGGTGCGACCAGCCCACCGGTTGCCCGCACCGCGTGAATCAAACGCCCTCGCCGTGTTTGCCGGTTATCCCTTGACGGGGGTTTCCGGAACCGGCGTCAGCACGCGGCCGTCCTTGAACCAGCCGATCAGGTTGTCGACGACGAGATCGGCCATCGCATTGCGGGTCTGAACAGATGCGGAGGCGACATGCGGCAGAAGGCAGGTATTGTCGAGAGCGATCAGCTCCGCCGGCACGTTCGGCTCGTCGAAGAAGACGTCGAGGCCCGCTGCGGCAATCGTCTTGTCGCTGAGGGCGGCAATCATTGCTTCCTCGTCAACGCTCGATCCACGACCGACATTGATGAACACGCCACCCGGTCCAAGCGCTTCGAAGATCTCCGCATTGATGATCTTGAACGTATCCGGCGTCCCGGGCGCGATGCAGATGAGCGTATCGACGGCCTCAGCCATCTCCTTCAGCGACGGATAATAGATATAGCCGACATCCGAGCGTTGGCTGCGGCTGTAATATCCGATCGTCACCTTGAACGGTTCAAGCCGCTTTGCGATCTCGCGACCGATGCGGCCGAGGCCGAGAATGCCGATGCTGCGGCCCTTCAGTGAAAACGGCGACAGCGGAAACGGCCCTTCGCTCGCCCACCGGCCTTCGCGCAGATAGGTCTCCGCCTTCGGAAACTGCCGCAGCGTATTGAGAAGCAGCGCGATCGCTGTATCGGCCACTTCATCGTTCAGGACGTCAGGCGTGTTGGTGACGATGATGCCCCGTTCGGCCGCCGTCTTCGTATCGGTGCCGTCGTAACCGACACCGAAGCTGGAGATGACTTCGAGATTGGGAAACGCATCGATGATGGCAGCATCGCATTTGCCGGAAACCGCGATGCCACGCACGCGCGCCCTCGTCTCGGCGTCGACGGATGCCAGTTCGGCATGCGGAGCCGAGATGACCTCGAAACTGTCGTTCAGACGCTCCAGAACGCGCGGATGAATACGGCCCGGCACGAAGATGGTGGCAGGATTCTCAGACATGCAGCAACCTCTTTATGAAGATAAATCAGCGTGGACGAAAGACGCCGGTCGACTGGCGCAGACGCATTTCCGGCTTGATCAGATGGAGACCGTCAGGCTCATGGCTCCCGGCAAGACGATCGAGCAGTGCCCGCGCCGCTAAGCGCCCGACATCGGCCTGTCCGTTGGAAACGGTGGTCAGAGACGGCGTCGAGATCGAAGCTTGTTCCAGATCGTCATAGCCGGTGACGGAAATATCGACGCCCGGTGTCAACCCGGCCCGCGCGATGCCGTTCATCAGGCCGATCGCCACCAGATCGTTCCAGCAGACCGCAGCCGTCGGCTTTTGCGGCAGGGACAGGAAGTGCACCGCCGCCTCGAACCCGCCCTGCATCGAACGGGGTCCCGGAATGCGCAGGTTCGGATCGACCTCGATATTGGCTTTCAGCAGCGCGTTGACGTAGCCCTGGTAACGGTCGCGACCGGTCGATGTCTGGTCGGTGCCGCCGATCATGGCGATCGCCCGGTGGCCGAGGCCAATCAGATGGTTGGTGGCCAGCGAAATGCCATAAGCATCGTCGCCACGATAGGTCGGCAGGTCGAGGCCTTCCATCGAGCGGGCAACAAGAATGGCCGGCATGCCGTTTTCTTCGGCAAGCTTCATATCCTCGATCGGCGTCCCGATCGCCGGCGACATGATCACGCCGTCGCCACCCAGCTGCAGCAGCGTTTCGATGAACGTGCGCTGCTTTTCGACCGAGTCGTAATGGTTGGAGAGGATGAACGTATGACGGCTGCGGTCGAGCTCGCTCTCGATGGCTTTCAGGATTTCACCGTAAAACGGGTTCATCACGTCATGCACGACGACACCGATAATGCCGGACCGCGAGGTGCGAAGGCTGGCGGCACGGCGATTGTAGATATAGCCAAGCGCCCGCGCTTGTTCCTTGATCTTCTCGCGGGTATCAGCGGCGACAAGCGGACTGTCCCGGAGAGCAAGCGAAATCGTAGCTGTAGAAAGACCGAGACTTTCGGCAATCGTCGACAGTTTGATTTTCTGCGCCATCTAGCCCCGCGTTCTCATGCAGCCTGCATTCTTACGCAGAGCACCCGAATTAAAGTTTAAATAAACAATTTAATTCCATGCGACAATCCTGTGACGGGATTTTTCGGACGAGCAGGTTGGCAAACGCAACCCTCAGTCGCGATCGCCCTCATCCGACTGAAGATTGTGCTCGACGGCTTTGAGAAGTTTGAGAAGGGTGCGAACCTCCTTGTCCGAAAGACCTTTGACGGCCAGTTCGCCGCACTCGGCCACCGCGCGGCCGATCTGCTCGACGCTCTTCAGACCAGGCTCCGTCAGATGCACCTTGGTCAGGCGACCATCCGTTCCATCCGACCGGCGCTCCAGAAATCCCTGCGCTTCCATGCGGCCGATCGTGCGGGTCATGGTGGGAGCCTTGACGCCCATGCGGTTGGCAAGATGACCCGGCGTCATGCCGTCTTCCTCGGAAAGCGCTAGGATCACCCCGTCCTGCCCGGCATAAAGGCCGCTTTCGACCAGACTGCGGGACAAGGCGGTGCGCATTGACCGGGCGGTCTGTGTAATGACAGGCGCAAGGTCGGTTGCGGAAAGACCAGCGCCGTCCTTCTTCTTGCCCGACTTGGATTTCTTGTCGCCTTTTTTCTTGCTCATCGGCTCCGCCCGTTTTGCGTCATGGAAGTCGGCGCTATAACTATACCACGCCACCCTTATCGAAACCCGGAATTGACCGCCAGATGCCGCATCCCTTGCCGCGCTATCATGACAACGATGTTACGCCCCCGTCCACAGAAAGCGCTAAAAGAGGCGACTGGATCGCCGTTCTGCCGCTCGGCGCCCACGAACAGCACGGTCCGCACCTGCCTTTCGAGACCGATACGCTGATCGCACAGGGCCTTGTCGACCGCATCATCCCTGCCCTTCCTGCTGATCTTCCGGTGACGTTCCTGCCGGTAGAGCCAGTCGGCTACTCGATCGAGCACATGGATGTGGCAGGAACGAAGACGCTGGCCGCCGCCGAGGCCATCGACCGCTGGCTCGGAATCGCCGAGGAACTTCACAAGCAAGGCATCCGCAAACTGGTGATGCTGAACGCCCATGGCGGCAACGCGCCGCTGCTGACGATCGTCACGACAGAGGCCCGCGTCCGTTTCAACATGCTGGCGGTCGCAACAAGCTGGACCCGCTTCGGCCAGCCCGAAGGCTGGATCGCTCCGGAGGACAAGGCAATCGATATCCACGGCGGCGATATCGAGACCTCTGTCATGCTGGCACTGTGGCCGGACCGGGTGAACATGGAGAGGGCCGAAAACTTCCCATCGCGCCAGACAGATTTCGCGAAAGACTTTCGTCACCTGCGCGCCTACGGCCCACATGCGTTCGGGTGGAAAATGTCGGACCTCAACGCCAAGGGCGCCGCCGGCAACGCAACCGCTGCCACCGCAGAACGGGGCGAGCAGTTGGTGAAGCATGCGGTCAACGGCATCATCGAGTTGCTACGGGATGTGGCACGGTTTGATGTTGACGCGTTTCGATAGCCTTGCACCATTCTGCCAGACCGCATACCTTTCGCAGGACACCGGAGGCTGACGGCATGCAGGTATCGGTACAGGAAGCCCAGAAAAATCTGAGTGTGTTGCTTGATCGCGTCGAAAGTGGCGAGGACATTGTGCTCACAAAAGACGGCGTAACGGTTGCCCGCATCGTCCGGTCGGCGCCACAGCTCAGCCGCGAAGAGCGGCGCGCCATCCTTGATCGGGTCCGCGCGATGGCTCCCCCGTTCCCACCCGGGGAACCCACAGCCGACCGAAGCCACGATGATCTCTACGATGAGGACGGACTGCCCGTATGATCGCGGTCGACACGTCGGCGCTGATCGCAATCGTCGGCAACGAACCGATGGCCAGTCACTGTATTGCGGTGCTCGAAGTCCCGACAGAACATTTCATCCTATCAGCAGGTACGTTGCTGGAAGCGCAGATTGTTGCCGTCAGGAAAGGATGCCGGTCCGGGCTGGACGAGTTGCTCGCATCGCTCCCGTTCAGCATCATCGACGTCACCGCCGCCCGTGCCGAAATCGCTTCTTCCGCCTACCGACAGTTCGGCAAGGGCTTCCATCCGGCAGGGCTCAACTTTGGCGACTGCTTCGCTTATGCGACAGCCAAGGAGTTTGGCTGCCCCCTCCTGTACATCGGCGAAGACTTCGCAAAGACGGATATCGCCTCAGCGCACGCCTTCCCCTGATCATGTGATCATATAACATTCAAAACCCCTTTGAACTCGCGCGGCCTTGCCCTTATATGAGGCCAACACGCTTCCGCGCTCCCCCGAGCGCTTCAGAACCCTTAGAGGTTTCCCATGACTGAAAACACCGCTCCCGTCGCTGCAAAGCCCATTCCCGTAACCGTGCTGACCGGCTATCTCGGCGCCGGCAAGACGACCTTGCTCAACCGCATTCTGTCGGAGAGCCACAGCAAGAAATACGCCGTGATCGTCAACGAATTCGGCGAAATCGGCATCGACAACGATTTGATCGTCGAGTCCGACGAAGAGATCTACGAGATGAACAACGGCTGCGTCTGCTGCACGGTGCGCGGCGACCTGATCCGCGTCGTGGAAGGCCTGATGCGCCGCCCCGGCCGCTTTGACGGCATTATCGTCGAGACGACCGGCCTTGCCGATCCCGTTCCGGTCGCCCAGACCTTCTTCATGGACGACGATGTTCGCGCAAAGACCGAACTCGACGCCGTCATCGCTCTGGTCGACGCCAAGCATCTGCCGCTGCGCCTCAAGGATTCGCGCGAGGCCGAAGACCAGATCGCGTTTGCTGACGTCGTGCTGATCAACAAGACCGATCTCGTGACCCCGGAAGAGCTGGAGATCGTCGAAGACGTGGTGCGCGCCATCAATCCGACGGCCCGTATCTACAACACCAGCCGCTCGGGCATCGATCTCGCCCGCGTGCTGGATCAGGGCGCCTTCAATCTGGAACGGGCGCTGGAAAACGATCCGCATTTCCTCGACCACGACCACGAAGACCATGTCTGCGGCCCCGATTGCGGTCACGACCATAGCCACGATCACCACGCGCATGACCATCACGCGCACGACCACGATCATCATGATCACGGGCACGATCACAAGCATCATGATCACGGCCATCATGCGCATCACGATGCGATGTCGCCGATCCACGATATCACGGTCAAATCGGTTTCCCTGCGCGGCGGCGAGATGAACCCGGACCGCTTCTTCCCGTGGATCCAGAAGATCACCCAGGCAGAAGGTCCCAACATCCTGCGCCTCAAGGGCATCATCGCCTTCAAGGGCGACGAGGAGCGTTACGTCATCCAGGGCGTCCACATGATCGTCGAAGGCGATCACCAGCGTCCGTGGAAGGATGGCGAGAAGCGTGAAAGCCGCCTCGTCTTCATCGGCCGCGACCTCGACTTCGACAAGATCCAGAAGAGCTTCATGGCTTGCCAGGCTGAGGTTGCTGTCGCCTGATGCCAACCGTTGCACCTCTTGATATCGACGGTCATGTCGTCGCGGCTCACTTTCTCGGCGACATCCCGATCTTTGCCACCGCAGCCGGCACCATTCACCGCCTTGACGGCGGTGAGAAGGTAACGGACGCGCATCACGGCCTGTTGACCTGCATCCGCCACCCCTTCAGCGCCACGCTTTTGAGTGGCGGCGAAGACGGCAGGGTGCAGCGCATCTCCCATGACGGCACCGTCAGCACGATTTCGGAAACGCCGCGCAAGTGGATCTCCGTCGTTGCCGGTGGCCCTCAGGGTGCGGTCGCCTGGGCGCAAGGGAAATCGAGCTTCGTCAAGCTCTCCGACGGCACCGTCAAGGAAGTGAAGGAAGAGCGCAGCGTCGAAGCCATCGCCTTCGCACCGAAGGGGCTGAGGATCGCGGCAGCGCGCTATAACGGCGTCTCCTTGCATTGGGTCGGTACCAACAGTCCGATGCAGGATCTCGACTGGAAAGGCGCCCATACCGGCGTCACCTTCTCTCCGGACGGCCGTTTCCTCGTCACCATGATGCAGGAAAACGCCCTGCACGGCTGGAAGCTCGACAGCAAGTCGGGCGAAAGCCGCCACATGCGCATGACCGGCTATCCGGCCAAGGTGAAATCGCTGTCCTGGTCGGTCAAGGGAAAGTGGCTCGCCTCCTCCGGCGCACCGGCCGCGATCGTCTGGCCGTTTTCGGCCAAGGACGGCCCGATGGGCAAGGCACCGATGGAACTCGGCACGCGCGCCAATATCATGGTGACGCAGGTGGCGTTTCATCCGCTGGAAGAAGTGCTCGCCATCGGCTTCATCGACGGCATGGTCCTCGGTGTGCGCATTGCCGACGGCAAGGAAGCACTGCTGCGCCGACCCGGTAAGGGCGCCATCACGGGCCTTAGCTGGAGCGCCAGCGGCAAGCTGCTCGCATTCTCGTCGGAAGCCGGCGATTGCGGCGTGATCGACATTTCTGGCTGAGCTGACAGTTCTATTTCCAATAAAACATGCGGGGCCTGCCCCGCATGCTAGTCCCCCATATCAAGGCGGAGCTTGGCGCTTACGCTGACGCGACAGCGCCGATAATCTCGGCGAGAAGGTCGTGCAACTGGTCACGGTAGCCGTTCCGGGCAGACGGACCGCTCTCCTTCGACGTCATCACCACGGTCATGTCGAGCGCCGGAACCACGTAGACCATCTGCCCGCCATACCCCCAGCCGAACTTCACATCCTGTCCGCCGATCTGGCGTAGAAACCAGCCGTAGCCATACCCGTCGCCGGAAAAGCGCGAGTTCGTGCGGGGCGTCCAGGACTGGTCGATCCAGTTCTGAGAGACCATCTGTCGGCCGCTCTTGGTTTTCCCGCCGTTGCGGTAGAGATCGCCAAATGCCAGCAGGGACGCAGCCGTCATCGCCATCTGGTTGCCGCCGAGATAGATGCCCTGCGGATCGCGCTCCCAGGCCCCGATGCGAAACCCGCCGACCGGCTCCAGCCAGTCGCGCGCCAGCGTAAGCGTCGGCCGTTTGCCGACGCGGGTGAGGATGGCCGACAGAAGATGCGTCGACGCTGTCGAATAGAGCATCTGACCGCCCGGCTCGCCGTCGAACGGCTCCGACAGTGCAAACCGAACCCAGTTGGAACTGGCCACCCAGCGCCCGTAATTCGGGCCGGACATCCGAGACAGACCGGCCTGCATGGAGAGAAGATTGCCGATGGTGACGTCGGCGAGGCGCGGATCCGCGTCGCGCGGCAGATCGGCCTTCAGGATCGAGGCAATCTTCTGGTCCGGCCCTTCGAGCAGATTACGATCGATCGCGATGCCGACAAGGCAGGAGATGATCGATTTCGACGCCGACTTGATGTTGGTCGAGGCGTTGAGGCCGCTGCCGTTGAACGCTTCCCTGGCAATCGTCTCGCCTTTGCGCGACACCATCACGACCTTCAACGGCTCGAGGTCAGCCGCCCGGCCGAGCACGGCCTTCAGCGTCTGCGGCGCCTGCGCCACGCCAGTCCCGCCGGTTTGCTGCGCGAAGGCCCGCATGGATGTGAGGACGAAGGGAGTGGCAAGAAGGGCTGTGCGGCGTGTGATCATGGATGCCAATCTAGGTCGAGACCAGCACGCGACTATGGCCGAGCCCAACGATTCACGCGAAGGTGACGGAGCGTGAGACCATTGCGCCACCCGTCGCCGGCCGGAAAACGAAAAACCCCGCCTCCTCTATGGGAAGACGGGGTCTATGGTTATTTCGATCAGCAGCAGCTCAGGCGAGCTTGCGCCCACTCGCAACGATCATGCCGGCGGCACCTTCCAGCCAACCGGCTTTCAGCTCCAGCGCCAGGAAGCGCGCACGGTCGCAGGGGCCTGGCATCACCAGATGCTCGGTCTTGCCACCGAAGAAGCCGAAGCGCTCGTAATAGGCGGCGTCACCGACCAGAAGCACGGCACCATGGCCACGATCATGCGCCTGGCCGATCGCCGCACGCATCAGAGCCGCACCGATGCCCTTGCCCTCATGCGACGAGCAGACGGCAAGCGGTCCAAGCAGAAGCGCGTCGATGGCGTTACCTTCTGGCGAAATGCCGGCCTCGATGTTCCACAGACGCACGGTGCCGATGACATGACCGTCCTCGTCGCGCGCAACGAGCGCCAGGCCTTCGGCCGGCACGCGGTTCTGGCGGATCTTTTCGGACGACTTCAAGCGTCGGTCGGCGCCCATGGCGCGATCGAGCAGATTTTCACGAGCCACCACGTCGGCCGGAGTTTCGGCAGTGATGGTGAATGTGGACGCGGGCGCAAACAGCGCACGGACAGAATCAAGAACAGTGGCCATCTTGGCCTCCCGCACTTAAAACCGTTTCAAACGGTATCGGACGATCATTGTGAATTTGCGGCTCCCGTCTGGAGGTCGGGAACCGCGAAAGTAGAAAGGCTTGTAACGCCTTAGATGACGTAGGCCTTGAGCGGGTCGAAGCCGTTGAACGCGACCGCCGAATAGGTGGTCGTGTAGGCGCCGGTGCCCTCGATCAGAACTTCGTCGCCGATCGAAAGCGAGATCGGCAGCGGATACATGTTCTTCTCGTACATCACGTCGGCCGAATCGCAGGTCGGGCCGGCCAGAACGCAAGGCTCCATCTCGTCGCCGTCGCGCTCGGTGCGGATCGGGTAACGGATCGCCTCGTCCATGGTTTCGGCGAGACCGCCGAACTTGCCGATGTCGAGGAAGACCCAACGGTGGTTGTCGTTGTCGGACTTCTTCGACACGAGAACGACTTCAGCCTTGATGACGCCTGCATTGCCGACCATGCCGCGACCCGGCTCGATGATCGTCTTCGGCAGGTTATTGCCGAAATGCTTACGCAGCGAAGCAAAGATAGCCTGGCCGTATTCTTCAGCCTTCGGCACGTCGCGCAGGTACTTGGTCGGGAAACCGCCGCCCATGTTGACCATCTGCAGAACGATACCTTGCTTTGCGAGCTGGCTGAACACGCGCTTGGCATCGGCCAGAGCCGCATCCCAGGCATCGACCTTCGTCATCTGCGAACCGACATGGAACGAGACGCCGTAGCTTTCGAGACCAAGCTGGTGTGCGTAGACGAGAACGTCGACGGCCATCTGCGGCACGCAGCCGAACTTGCGCGACAGCGGCCATTCGGCGCCTTCGCCATCGGTCAGCACGCGGCAGAACACCTTTGCACCGGGCGCTGCACGGGAAATCTTTTCGACTTCCTCATGGCTGTCGACGGCATAGAGGCCAACGCCGAGCGCGAAAGCACGCGCAATGTCGCGTTCCTTCTTGATCGTGTTGCCGAACGAGATGCGCGATGCGGTTGCACCGGCATCGAGTGCCATCTGGATTTCGGCGACGGAGGCGCAGTCGAAGTTGGAACCCATCGAAGCAAGAAGCTTGAGGATCGCCGGCTCGGGATTGGCCTTCACGGCGTAGTAGATCGCGCTGTCCGGCAGGGCATGACGGAAGGCGTTGAAATTGTCGCGCACGACATCGAGATCGACCACGAGGTAGGGACCATCGGGACGCTGGGTCTTGATGAAGTCGAGGATGCGGGCAGTGGTCATGGTCAATCCCTTCCAAATCTCAAAGGCTCCGGCTTGCGAACCGGAGGACAAAGGACGGATGAACATGCGCCAGGATCCAGTCGGTGGAGACACCGGTTCCCTGACACGCTCAAACGCGCGGTAAGTGGATCAACGTTCTGCCAAGAACGAAAATCCGGCTTTGTCTGCCATGGATTGGAGGGAGGTCCCTACCGCACTTCCGGCAATGATGGTGTGCCTCTTCAGTAACCCCGGCTGTTGGAAAGCCGGGAGAGAACAAAAAGGCCCGCACCGTCGTTGCTTTAGATGTCCTCGCATTTCCCGGATGGCCGGAATAGCGACTGGAGGGGTTAGTTCCAGGTACCTTACCGATGACCTCACCAAATAGAGGGTCGGCGGACACCCACGGGCACGTGCGACTTTGGGCTGCACGGGAGATAAGAATATTCGCGGTCATAATCAAGCGGTATTTTGGGCGGGGGGGGAAATAATCAAAAGGCAGCCCCCGGTAGAATTTCCGCGAGGGCACGCGCACGATTCCACTGGTGGAACAGGCCAGCGTTGGAGATACTGGATGCCGACGGTTGGGAAGCAGACCACACATGGATCACCGTCCTCAACGGTGATCTCGCCTGAAATTCGGGAGCAGCTTCTGGAGCTGAAAAGCCCCGAGGCTCAGGCTCGGCTGGCAGCCGCGATCGCAAGCCTTGGTCCGGAAGAGGAACGTGAGATCCTCGAATGGATGGAGAGGGTTGCGGATTGGAATGAGGACGAGCCAGGAGGGACGCGGCAAGAATGAAATGAGGCGACATCGTCACCGTTTCCATCTCCGGCGACTACGGGAAGCCCCGCCCGGCCATCGTGATCCAGACGAACGATTTGTCCGATACTTGTCCTACGGTCGTCGTCTGCCCAATGACATCGACACGTCTTGATCTCGACTTCCGCATCCTTCTCGAACCCGATCCGGAAAATGGCCTGCGGCATCCGTCACAGGTCATGACGGACAAGTTCATCGGCGTCGCTTGCTTGAAATTGGCAGCAGATCGGCGCCGTCAGCCAGAAAGACATGCGTCGGCTCAGCACAGCGCTTGTATTTCTGCTTGCCCTGGCGGAGACAGAAGACTTCTGAGATCGGGAGCACCCTTCGCCCATGGACACACTCACCCGCATGCGCGCCTTCATCGACGTGGTCGAGGCCGAGGGCTTTTCGGCCGCCGCACGCCGCACCGGCCGTTCCAAGGCGCTGCTGTCGAAATATGTCCGCGAACTGGAAGACGATCTCGGCGCGCTTCTTCTCAACCGGACCACCCGCCAGTTCTCGATGACGGAGGCGGGCCACACCTATTATCGCACCGCTGCCGATATCCTGAAGGAGATCGACAATCTCGCGGACCTCGTGCGCGAGAACAACGCCGACCTCAAGGGCCGCCTTCGCATCTCCGTGCCGCGCACCTTCATCGATGCGGATGTCGGCCAGTCGTTCATCGATTTCGCCAAGGCGCATCCGGACGTCCAGTTGGAAATCGTCGCCGATGACCGGTTTGTCGACCTGATCGAGGAAAATTTCGACCTGGCGATCCGAATCACCCGGCTGGAGGATTCCGGCCTGATCGCCAAGAAGCTTGCCGATTTCCGGGTCCATGCGGTCGCGACGCCCGATGTCGTGGCGCAATACGGGCCCCTCACGCATCCGCAGCAGCTGAACAAGGTGCCGTTCATTATCGACACCAATTCGCGCTGGCACAACAATATCCGCTTCGTCGATCCTGATGGCTCGATGATTTCAGTCGCGGTCTCGGGCCCGATCGAGGTCAACAGCCCGCAGGCAACCTTGCGCGCGGCCCGCGCCGGTCTCGGCGTCGCGATCATTCCCGACTTCGTCGCCATGGCCTCGATCCAGTCGGGCGAACTCGTCAATCTGTTCGACGAATACATCACCCGTGAACGCGGCATCTATGCGGTCTATCCGCATCGCCGTTACCTCCCGGCCAAGGTGAGAAGCTTCGTGGATTTCCTCGCCAACTGGTTCCGCCAGCCGCGCTGACCTGTAATGCTGTAACGCCGCAGTCGAAATTCCGTCCCATTTCGGGGCCAGACCACAGCTTGCGGACGAACGACACCCCTTTTGATTTGGCGCAGGTCCGGACGCAATGCCGCTGCGCAATATGCTGGACCTGCTCGGATATGCGAAACAGACTTGCGACAATTCTGACGGCAGCGGCCATGGCTGCACCCTTCGCCGTTCCAGCGCCGGCACTTGCGCATCCGCATATCTTTGCCGAGGCCCGGCTGGAGATTGTCGCAGGCGCCGATGGCACCGTGCAGGAACTGCGCAATGTCTGGCGCTTCGATGAAGTGTTCTCCTCGAGCGTCATCCTCGATTTCGACAAGAACGGCGATCTCAAGCTCGATCCGCATGAACTCGCCGAACTCGGCGAAACCATCCGCACCTCGCTTGCCGACTACCACTACTTCTCCACCGTGACGCTGGATGGCGCACAGATCGGCATAAAGAAGCCGGACGTCTTTCACACCACGATGCAGGACAAGCAGTTGATGCTGATCTTTGCGGTGAAGCCTGAAAAGCCGGTCCCTCTCAAGGGCAAGCTCACCTTCGGCATCTACGATCCCACCATGTACACGGCGATCGACTTCCCCACCGACAAGGATTTGGTGCTGAAGGGTGCGGGCTTCGAGAAGTGCCAGCACAAGGTCGTACGGCCCGATCCAGACGACGTGATTTCGCAAAACAGCGCGTCTCTGACAGATGCTTTCTTCAACGATCCGACGGGGACCGACATGACCAAGCTCTTTGCCACCCGCATGGAAGTGACATGCTGAGGAAAGCGTCGACCGGCCTGCTGTTTGCCGCTCTCGCGGCGGCGCTGGTCGCCACCGCCGCCCACGCCCAGTCTCCGCTCGGCGTCGGTGCAGCAGAACCCTCCTTCTCGGTAGGCGGGCCGCTCGCCCCCTTCTTCCAGTGGATCAATGCCTACCAGCAGGGCTTCTACCGCTCTCTGACCGGCGCGCTGCGGGCGATGCGCGAGGATCCGTCTGCACTTGTCGGCCTGATCGGCCTGTCTTTTGCCTATGGCGTCTTCCACGCCGCCGGCCCCGGCCACGGCAAGGCGGTGATTTCCTCCTACATGATCGCCAACGAAGTCGAACTGCGCCGCGGCGTCACGATCTCCTTCATCTCCGCGCTTTTGCAGGGCCTGGTCGCGATCCTCGTGGTCGGCGCTGCCTTCGTCCTGCTCCGCGGCACCGGCATCACCATGACCCAGGCCACCTGGACCATGGAGGTTGCAAGCTTTGCCATGGTCTCCCTGTTCGGCGCCTGGCTGCTGGTCAAGAAGATCCGGGCACTCCGCATGCGGGTCGTGCGCGCTCCAGACCGCGGCCGCACGGCGGCAGCGGCGACTTCAGCCGGCGGATCGACCGCCATGCTGTTCGACGGCTCTTCCAACGGACGACGCGCGACCGGTCTCAATTTCCAGGCGGTCGAGATCGACGACCACGCATTTCAGGGAGACAGCGACACCTGCGAGGCCTGCGGCATCAGCCACATGCCTGACCCGTCGACGCTCGGCGCCCGCAACTTCAACCTCAAGGAAGCTTGGTCGGCGATCATTGCTGTCGGACTTCGCCCCTGCTCCGGCGCCATCCTCGTCATGAGCTTCTCGCTTCTGAATGGCCTCTATCTCGGCGGCGTGCTGTCTGTCCTCGCCATGTCGATCGGCACGGCGATCACGGTGACGATCCTCGCAACGCTAGCCGTCGGCGCCAAGGATATCGCGCTCAAGTTCGCAGGCCCCGGCTCGCGCAGCGGACGACGCATCGGCCATGCGATCGAGATCGGCGGCGCCCTGTTCATCTTGCTGATCGGCCTTTCCCTGCTCGGCGCCTCGCTGCAGGGCTGAACGCTCAACCCGGCTGCGGCATCGCCTTGATGAAATCGATGAAGGTGCGCAGCGGAGCCGGCACCAGCCGTCGCCCTGGATAGTAGAGAAACGGCCCTGAGAATGAGGGCCACCACGGCTCGAGCACCTGCTCCAGCGCACCACTGTCAAAATGCGGCTTCAGCCAGTCCTCGAACAGCGCGACGATACCGGTGCCGGCAATCGCCGCGTCCACACCGAGATCGGACCCGCCACCCGCCTGCACGATCAGCTGCGCCGGTGGATCCACCACCACCTCCTCGCCATCGCGTTCGAACTCCCAGGGCGTGACCGGACGGTCCCTGAACCGGCTCCGGATGCAGGAATGCGCCAAAAGATCCCGCGGATGGCCCGGTCGGCCCCGCGCGGCAAGATAGGCGGGAGACGCCGCCAATGCGAAACGCTGAACGCGTGGACCGATCGGCACGGCGATCATGTCCTGCTCCAGCCGCTCGTCATAGCGGATGCCCGCGTCGCAGCCGGCGGCGATGATATCGACGAAACTCTCGTCGGTCATGATGTCGAGACGGATATCCGGATAGGCGGCCAGAAACGCCGGCACGATCTGCGGCAGGACAATCCGCGCCGCACTGGCCGGCACATTCAGCGTCAACAGCCCGGCCGGCCGGCCCCGAAACCCGGCCGCCATGTCGAGCGCCGCTTCCATTTCCGATAGCGCCGGTCCCAGCCGGTCGAGCAGCGCCCTCCCCGCTTCCGTCGGCGTCACGCTGCGGGTCGTGCGGTTGAGAAGCCGGACGCCGATCTTCTCCTCCAGACGACGAACCGCGTCGCTCAATCCCGAAGCGCTGCCACCGGTCAGCCGGGCCGCATCGCGGAACCCTCTGGTCCTCGCCACCGCGACGAATGCTCCGAGATCACCAGCGTCGTATTTCATTGTCCGCCTTGCCGTACAGCCCGTTCGAATTGTAACCGATTATCGCGCGGGCTGGATAGCCCTATCTCTGCCTCACCGATAGGGAGTAAAACCATGACCAATCTTGAAAAAGCCGGCACCTATAAACTCGGCGACCGCGCCGTAAAGCGTCTCGGCTACGGCGCCATGCAGCTAGCCGGCAAGGGCGTGTTCGGCCCGCCGAAAGACCGCGCGGAAGCCGTTGCGGTGCTGCGCGAGGCCATCGAAGCCGGCGTCGACCATATCGACACCAGCGACTTCTACGGTCCGCATATTACCAACGAGATCATCCGCGAAGCGCTGCATCCCTATAGCGACGATCTCGTCATCGTCACCAAGGTCGGCGCCATCAGGGGCGACGACGCATCGTGGAACCCGGCCTTTTCGAAAAAAGCACTCACGAAGGCCGTCCACGATAACCTCAGGAATCTCGGTCTCGATGCGATGGAGGTGGTCAACCTGCGCTCCATGCTGGATGTCCATGGCCCCGCCGAAGGATCACTGGAAGAACCGCTGACGATCCTCGCCGAACTCCAGCGCGAGGGCCTCATCAAGCATATCGGCCTGTCGAACGTGACCCGGAAGCAGGTCGAGGATGGCCGCAAGATCACCCAGATCGTCTGCGTTCAGAACCAGTACAATCTTGCGCATCGCGACGACGACGAGCTGATCGATCAACTCGCGGCTGAAGGCACGGCTTACGTGCCATTCTTCCCGCTCGGTGGCTTCTCGCCCCTGCAATCCTCGACGCTGTCGGATGTTGCAGCAAGGTTGGATGCAACGCCGATGCAGGTGGCACTGGCCTGGCTGCTGAAGCGCTCGCCCAACATCCTGCTGATCCCGGGCACGTCGTCGCGCGGGCACCTGCGCGAAAACCTCGCCGTCGCCGATATCGAACTGTCGGAAGATGTGATGGCGGAGCTGGAAGCGATCGGCGCCAAGTCGGCTTAAGGGTGAGCTGCTAGCTCACGACGCTTACCTCATCCCTGTGGCAGACACGGGGATGAGGACGGTTTCGGGATTTCGCCCGACCAAACCTCGCAACTACTTCCGCCGCTGATACCGGGCCCGCAGCCAGAAGATCAGGAAGAAGCCAAGCACCAGCAGCGCGCCGACCACGAATGCCAGAACCGGCGAGTAATTGCCGATCCACAACACGATGGTCGGCATGAGATAGATGACCACCGCCGCGCCGAAGAGAATGGCGGCAGCCGCGATCGCCTGTGATTTCGCTTCTGGCGTCATGAGGTTTTCCCGCCGGCAAATTCGGCCCTGAGATCTTCCAGCCGCTTTTTCTGCCGGCCGTCTTCATTGAAATTGTCGGGCGAGAGCCAGGCCTCGAACCCGGCCTTGATCACCGCCCACTCGCTGTCGATCATCGAGAACCAGGCCGTATCGCGGTTGGCACCGCGTGAGATGATGTGCTGCCGGAACACGCCTTCGAAGGTAAAGCCGTAACGCAGCGCGGTCACCTTGGAAGGCTCGTTCTCGTTGTGGCATTTCCATTCGTAGCGACGATAATCCAGCGTCTCGAACACGTGGCGAGCCATCAGGTAATGCAGCTCCGTCGACATCGGCGACCGCTTCATGGCAAGCCCATGCGCCACGGACCCCACCTCGATCACACCGTTCTTCGGGTCCGGCCGCATATAGCTCGCCATGCCGACAACCGCGCCAGAGGCGTTTTCGCGCGCAACCAGCGTTACGAAGCCGAGGTTCGCATTCACATTGTCCAGCCACGCGCCGAACTCTTCGGCGGTCGAATAATGATCGTTCGGAAAATAGCGGATCAGCTCGTTGATCCCCTCGGCACCGCCCAGCGCCTCCCAGAGATCAGCCAGATGCTTTTTACGGTCATAGGGCTCGAGCGTCACGAACCGTCCGGTCAGGGTGACGGGGCTGGGGGCGGCAACTTTGTAATTGAAAAGATCGCGCATTCGGGCAGGTCCAGCAAGATGCGCAGCGGCTGCGTCGCAACCGCTGCAGATGAGGCATCAAGGCTTAGGCCAGCACCTGTCGAAAGGCAACCGGCGGAGACGATCGATGGAGCTCACAGCTGCGCTTCGATGGCGGCCTTGTCGACAATCGACCAGACCTGCACGATCTTGCCGTCGCGGAACCGATAAAAGACGTTTTCACTAAACGACACCCGGCGCCCGTTGACCGGAAGCCCGAGAAACTCGGCCCGAGGCGAGCACTCGAATAGCAACCGGCTGACCACATGCGGCGGATCGACGACCAGCAGATCAATGCTGAAGCGAAGGTCGGGAATATCGCTGAAATTTCCGACGAGCATGTCGCGGTAGCCGGACAGCCCGAGCGGCCGGTCATTATGGATGACACCGTCATCCACAAAGTCCCCGAGCCGCTCCCAGTCCTGCCGGTTCAGGCAATGGATGTAATCGCGGTAGATGTCACCGAGATCGTTACCCATGTTCTCGCCCTTTAAGCGGGCACTTTTGCCGCGGTGACCGTCGCATCGATATGCTCGAGCAGAGCATCGGGCAGACCCAGGCGTCCCGCGAGAAGATCGAGGTAACCGCGCTCGGCCCGTGTATCGGGATCGATGGTCATGCGGGTCGCGGTGTAAAGCTCCACCTTCTGCTCCTCGGTGCGGGCAGCGGCGACCAGATCGTCGATATCGACGGGGTTCGCAAGCTCGTCGCGGATGAAGGCTTCCGCCTCGTCGCCGAGATCGACCTCATGCACCTTGTTCATGATATTGGCCCGCTCGGCCGCATCGATATGACCGTCTGCCTTAGCGGCGGCGATCATGGCGCGCACCAGGGTCAGGGCGAAATCGTTGGTCAGCTCAGGCGACTGCAGCGAAAACGGGCTGTCCGGCGGCGGCAGCGCGATAGGCTCTGCAGCAGACGGCGTCGGCTGAATCGCGGCCTGCGGCGACTGCCCGGATTTGTAGTTCTTGTAGGCGAGATAGCCGAGACCCGCGACGGCTGCGATGCCACCCACGGTCACCACATTGCCGGCAATCTTGCGGCCGGTCTTGGTGCCGAGAAGTGCTGCGGCAATGCCTGCAGACTTCAACGGATTGTTCTTCGCCATATCGCCGAACTGCCCAGCCCGGCCCTTCACGCTTCCCGAAAGACCGGGAACCTGCGAACCCAGGAACTGGTCAAGAAGCTTTTTTGCGTCGAACATCCGTATCTCCTACTGTTGAATTCGAACACGGAGATAGGAACGGCAACACAGGAAAACAATTTTCCCGCGCTGCCGATAACGAAAATGTCAGAACGGATTTAAGCTCTGAGCGCGAACGCTTCGGAGGCGAGCTTGGTGATGGCGGCCCAGTCGCCGGCTGCGACCAGTTCCTTCGGGGCTACCCAGGAGCCGCCGACGCAGATGACATTGGGGAGCGACAGGTAGTCGTTGGCATTCTTCAGCGAAATGCCGCCGGTCGGGCAAAACAGCGTGCCTGCGAGTGGCGACGAAAGAGCCTTCAGATAGGCGGCGCCACCGGCCTGTTCGGCGGGAAAGAACTTCATCACGTTGTAACCGGCTTCCCGGAGCGTCATCACTTCGCTGGCAGTCGCTGCACCCGACAAAAGCGGAACCGGCGAATCCTTGGCGGCCGACAGCACGCCCGGAGAAACGCCCGGCGACACGATAAAGGTCGAGCCCGCCTTCACGGCAGCTTCCCAGTCCTTCGCATTGAGGATCGTGCCGGCACCGACATTGGCGCCTTCGACTTCGGCTGCAACAGCCTTCACGGCGTCGAGTGCTGCCGGCGTGCGCATGGTGATCTCGATCGCCCGCAGCCCGCCGGCGACCAGCGCCCGGGCGAGCAAGACAGCCGACTTCGCGTCGTCGACGATCAGCACCGGAACGACAGGCTGCAATTTCAGAATGGTCAGCAGCTTTTCGGTCTTGCTTGGGTTCTGGCCCGGGTTCTGGTCAGCCATGAAGAACACTCCCTAAAACGATTGAAATCCCTTGCCCGGAAATAACGGTCGATCACGTCATTGTCGAGGACAAATCCCCCGATCGACGCAACCTATCGCCGCTTGCGTGCTTCTCTTGAGCACCCGGCCGAAGCACCGCTTTACCATGCTCTTGCCGATACTCTTGCCCTTGTGCATCTTTGCGCTACGGTACATCTCCACAACCAAGACGAGGCCCATGGGACAGGAAATCGAGCGCAAGTATCTGGTCAAGAACGATGCCTGGCGGAACGAGGTCGCATCCTCCTCGCGGTTCCTGCAGGCCTATATCGCCGTTGCCGCTGATCGCTCGGTTCGCGTTCGCATCATGGATGACGAGAAGGCCAAGCTGACGATCAAGATCGGCTCGGAATTGTTCTCGCGCTCGGAGTTCGAATACGAGATTCCGCTCGCCGATGCCAAGGACATGGCAGCTGGTGCCACCGGCATCGTCCTCGACAAGACCCGCTTCAATGTCGAGCATCAGGGCTACACCTGGGAAGTGGATGTCTATGAAGGCGTCTATAACGGCCTGGTTGTCGCCGAGGTCGAACTTCAAAGCGAAACCGAACGTCCGCCGATACCGGACTGGATCGGCGACGACGTCACCGGCGATCGCCGCTATTCCAATGCCGTCATGGCCAACCAGGATCTGAGCCGGGAGCTTCTCGATGGCCTACCACCTGCGACCCGATAAGCCGTTTACCGCCGAGTTCGTCGCGGTTGCCGAGCAGCAGCTGTCGAAGGCGGTCCGATATCTCGCCGACAAGCCTGATGGGGCGCACACGGCGATCCACGATGCGCGCAAGCGTTTCAAGCGCGTGCGGGCGCTGTACCGCCTGATCCAGCCGGACGCCAAGGAATTCAGAAGCCGGGAAAACACCCGGATCGGCGACATGGCCCGCAGCCTCTCTGCCGTGCGCGATGCAACGGCGCTCGTCGAAACGGTCGATTATCTTGCCGGCCAGTCGACGCTGCCGGAAGAACAGGCAGCACTTGCCTTTGCCCGCGACGCCCTTTCCAAACGCCGCGACGAGATTGCCAAGCACCAGGAAGACTTGCCCGCCCGCATGGCGACGGCGGTGATCATCTGCCACGAAGCCATCGACGCATTGCACGGCCTCTCCCTCGACGACCGGCCGGAAAAGACCGCCAACCGGCTTGCCAAGGTCTGGAAGAAACAGCGCCTGCAGGCGCTTGCCGCGATCAAGGAATGCGAGGGCAATGCCCATGCCGAGGCATTCCACGAATTGCGCAAGAGCGGCCAGACCTACTTGATGCATCTTGCCCTCCTGCGCGACATCTGGCCGTCGGCGATGCGCGCCAAACAGGCCGAGGCGAAATCGCTGGTCGATCTCTTGGGTCACGAGCACGATCTTTCCGTTCTCTCGGGCCTCGTCAACGAAAGCCCCGACCTGTTCGGCGACAGCGACACGCTGGCGCGGCTACTCGCCGCCATCATCGCCCGCCAGCAGGCACTCCGGAAAGAAGCACTGCCGATCGCCCAATCGGTGTTTTCCGACAGTGCCGCCACGGAAAGCAAGCTTGTCGCACTCCTTTGGAAACACGCGGCGTCGTGACGACGACGACGCCCGATCCATTGCGCAACAGCGCATCTGGTTGTATGGGACCGGCATGACCGAAAGCCACCTTCTCCCCCGCCCCGAAGCCACGGGCGCATTTCTCGTTGCCGCGCTCTATCACTTTGCGCGGTTCGAACGTTTTGCGGATTTCCAGACGCCGCTGCAGGCCTTCTGCGACGCGCGCGGCATCAAAGGCACGCTGCTGATCGCGCGCGAAGGCATCAACGGTACGGTGGCGGGTTCCGACAGTGACATCGCCGAGCTTCTGACATTTCTGCGCGCCCAGCCCGAATTCACCAGTCTGGAGCACAAGGAAAGCCGCGCATCGAAAATGCCCTTCGTGCGCATGAAGGTAAAGCTCAAGAAGGAAATCGTCACGATGGGGGTCGAGGATATCGATCCCAACAGAATCGTCGGCACCTATGTCGAGGCCAAGGACTGGAACGCGCTGATCTCGGATCCCGAGACCATCGTCATCGATACGCGCAACGATTACGAGACGGCGATCGGCATCTTCAAGGGCGCAGTCGATCCCAACACCAAGACGTTTCGCGAATTCCCGGACTGGGTGAAAAACAATACCGGCCTGCACAACAAGCCGAAGATCGCCATGTACTGCACTGGCGGCATCCGCTGCGAGAAGGCGACAGCCTTCATGAAGCAGCAGGGTTTCGAGGACGTCTACCACCTCAAGGGCGGCATCCTGAAATATCTGGAACAGGTGCCGGAAGAAGAAAGCCTCTGGGAAGGCACGTGTTTCGTGTTCGACGAGCGCGTCTCCGTCGAGCACGGACTGAAGGAAGGCAACCACAAGCTCTGCCACGCCTGCCGCAATCCGATCACCGCCGAAGAGATCACCTCGCCCAAGTATGAGGAAGGCGTCTCCTGCTCCCATTGCTACGACAGCCGCACCGAGGAAGACCGGTTGCGTTACCGTCAGCGGCAGTTGCAGATCGCCCTCGCCAAACAGCGCGGCGTCAAGCATATCGGCAGCTAAAGCGTCCACGAGAAGGATGGACTAACCTGAAAAACATCCTTTTTGTCTGCAGCCAGAACAAGCTGCGGAGCCCGACGGCGGAGCAGGTTTTCGCTGAGTGGCCCGGCGTCGAGGTGTCGTCCGCCGGCACCAACAATGATGCCGAAAACCCTCTCTCAGCCGAATTGATCGAATGGGCCGACATCCTGTTCGTCATGGAACGGACCCACCGGGCAAAGATCCAGCAGAAATATCGCTCGCAGCTCAAAAGCAAGCGGCTGATCTGTCTCGATATCCCCGACGACTACGGGTTCATGGATGCGGGCCTGGTTGCGATCCTGAAGACAAAGGTGCCGCGGCATCTCTAGCCTGAGACGTTTTCATGCAATCCGCTTTCCGTCCCGTCCCCGGTCGGTGCGGTAGATGACGTCGATCTCATGGGCTTCCATCGGCCGACCGAAGAAATAGCCCTGCAATTCATCACAGCCCGTCATCCGCAACTTCAGCGCCTGGTCCTCGCTCTCGACGCCTTCCGCCGTCACCGGCATGCCGAGCGAACGGGCAAGCGCCACGGTCGCCTGCAACGTCTGAACCGCGTGGTCACCCTCGGACATTGCATGCACCAGCGAGCGATCGATCTTCATCCGGTCGAAACCGAACTGCCGCAGATATCCGACGCTCGAAAAACCAGCGCCGAAATCGTCGAGAGCAATTTCGACACCGAGCTTTTTCAGCCTGGCAATCGCTGCGCGAGCGCGGTCTGGGTTCTGAATGAAATACCCCTCGGTCATTTCCAGCGTGATGCGCGATGGATCGGTTCCGGTCTTGCGGAACATCGAGGCCACATGCTGCGAAAATTCGGGATCACGGAACTGGCCGGGCGAGATATTGACGGCAAGCTTGATGCCGGGCCAGTCGGCGATGCGCTCGCAGGCCCGGTGCATGACGAACAGACCCAGCTGGTCGATCAGTCCGCTTGATTCCGCAATCGGAATGAAAACGTCCGGCGGCACCGGTCCGTAACCCTTGCGGGTCCAGCGGGCCAACGCTTCGACGCCGATCAGCCGCCAGTTCGTTGCATCCACCACGGGCTGGTAGACGATATTGATTTCGCGCCGCTCGATGGCGATCCGCAGGTCCACTTCCAGCCGGTTGCGCTCTTCGCGCTCGGCATCCATTTCCGGCCGGTAATTCTCATAGCGACCGCGGCCGGTTTCCTTGGCACGGTACATCGCCATGTCGGCCCGACGGACAAGCTCCTCTCCCGGCACGTTGCCGCGCGGCGAGATGGCGACACCGATACTGGTTCCGATCACAGCCACCCGTTCGCCGATGACGAAGGGCTCGCCGAAGAAGCCGAGAATGCGGTCGCAGAGAATAGGTGCCACCGGAGATGCCCCCATCACCGGAAGAGCGATAGCGAATTCGTCGCCGCCAACGCGCGCCAGGATCGCCTCGCTGCCAACAAGCGTCTTCAACCCGGCCGCCACGCCGCGGATCAGCTTGTCGCCGGTCCCGTGACCATAGGCATCGTTGACTTCCTTGAAGCCATCGAGATCCAGATAGAGAAGCAAAACATGCGCGCCCTGCGCCCGGCTTTCGAGAACAAGGGCGTCGAGAGCGGTAAAGAAACCTGAACGGTTCAAAAGCCCGCTCAACCGGTCGCACATCGCGAGCCGTCTCGCATCGGCTTCGTCGCGCTTGAGCTGATTTAGAGTGATGCTGCCACTGACCACGAGCAGCAGGAAAAACAGCCCGACCATGGCAAGCGCGCCATAGACCAGAGGCTGCACCTGGGAGAAGCCGAGGTCGCCCGGACGCCGCGGCTGCCACGACAGCTTGACCAAAAGCTTGCCGTGCAGGTTGCGAAGTTCGACACTGTTGCTGGTCTGATCGGTCTTGTCGATGAACCGCAAACCCTCGACAACATAGGTCCTTGCAAGTTCCGCCACCTTCTTTTCGTCCAGCTGGCGGGCAAAGACGAGAAACCGTCTCTCCGAGAGCGGCTTGTCGAGCGCGCCGGATTTTTCGCGCACCAGGGCGACGCCGACAGCCGCAACGCCGTCGCGTGTCTGAACAAAGCCCGTGGCTTCCGGCAGACCGTCGCGACCCGTGGACAGGACCCGATCGAACAAGGTCCAGAGCGACGTATCGAAATACTCGCGCGGGTTCCACCCTGCCGGACGTCCCTCCTGATAGGACATCAGCACGTTGCGCTCGGTGTCCATCACGATCGCGATATCGAACAGGCCGCTGTTGGACGTCATATCGCCGTAATTGCTGACAACCCAATCCTGTCCGTCCTGGGCATAGACGAACTGGGCAGCATCATCCCATGCCGAATAATCGTTGAGGGTGGCCTGAAGCTGGGTTCGGAAGGTCTGCAGCGCGCCTTCGGTGGTCTGCATCGAGCGGCTGTCGTCATACCGGTTGGCATAATCTGCAATGCGGCCGACGGCCGTCAGAATGAAGACGGTCACGAGCGTGACGACGACTGCGAACAGGACAAGTTGCATCGCCACGACAGACCGACGGCCGGCCGGAACGGAACGCCGGAAATGTGACGGCATGAACAACAATAGCCCGCCCCTTCATTAAGGGGGCCACATTGGACGGCGATCTCTTCAGATATCGTTAACTTCAATAAGAAAAGCCGGTCTCCGCGGAGACCGGCCTCGATTAGATCACTTCACTCTGAGATCCTACCGTCTTTCGACGTGTTACCAGGACGGAATGACGACGCCCTTGAACGTGTCGAGCACGAACTGCTTCACCTCAGGGCTGTGATAGCTGTCGACCAGCGTCTTCACCCAGGCGGCATCCTTGTCCTTCGCGTTGATCGCGATGATGTTGATGTAAGGTGCCTTTTCGCCTTCCTTGGCGATCGTGTCCTTGGCCGGGTTGAGACCACCCTCGACCGCGAAGTTGGTGTTGATCACGGCCGCATCGACGTCATCGAGCGAACGCGGAAGCTGAGCTGCGTCGAGCTCGGCAAATTCGATCTTCTTCGGGTTTTCGGTGACGTCTGCCGGCGTGACCTTAAGGCCCTTGTCGGCATTGAGCTTGATGAGACCCTTGTCGGCCAGGATCAGCAGCGCGCGGCCGCCATTGGTCGGGTCGTTGGGGATCGAAACCGTAGCACCTTCCTTGAGCTCGTCGAGGGTCTTCACCTTCTTGGAATAGACACCCATCGGGAAGTTGACGGTTGTGCCGACGGCGATCAGGTCGAACTTGCGGTCGGTCACCTGATTGTCGAGATACGGCTTGTGCTGGAAGGAATTGGCCTGAAGCTCGCCATCAGCCAGCGCCTGGTTCGGGACGACATAGTCGGAGAATTCGAGGATATCGATGTTGAGGCCCTTGGGGGCTGCGATTTCCTTGACCTTTTCCATGATCTGCGCGTGCGGACCGGGCGTCACGCCGATCTTGATGTCTTCGGCAAAGGCCGATGCGGCAGTGAGCGCACTGAAGGCGGCCGCGAGAATGATGTTCTTCATGTCTGTCTCCTTGGATTTGAAAGAATGAATGGCTTGTTCTTGATCAGGTCTTGCGGTTGCGCCTGTCGAACCGTCGGGCAAGACTGTCGCCGGCGCTCTGGACCAGCTGAACGAGAACGATCAGCACCACGACGACGGCAAGCATGACTTCCGGCATGAAGCGCTGGTACCCGTAGCGGATCCCGAGATCGCCGAGACCACCGCCGCCGACCGCACCGACCATCGCCGAATAGCCGATCAGGCTGACCATGGTCATGGTGAGCGCGAGGATCAGGCCGGGCCGGGCTTCCGCGAGCAGCACCTTGAAGACGATCTGCATCGGCGAAGCCCCCATGGCGCGGGCCGCCTCGATGAGACCGCTGTCGATCTCGCGGATCGCCGCCTCCACAAGCCGCGCAAAGAACGGAATGGTGGCGATCGTCAAAGGCACGATCGCCGCATTGGTGCCGATCGAGGTTCCTGTGATCAACCGGGTAAACGGTATGATCGCAACGACCAGAATAATGAACGGCGTCGAGCGCGCGGCGTTGACGATGAGGCCGATGACGCGGTTGGCCGCCGGTGCCGGAAACAGCTCGCCACGGCCGCTGGTGGCAAGAAAAATGCCGATCGGCAGCCCAATGGCCGAGCCGATCAAGCCGGCGATCGCCACCATCTGCAGCGTCTGGGTCAGCGCCTTGGTGAGAAGGTTGATGAGCATCTCAAGCGACATAGCCGAGCACCTCCGTCTTCAGGCCGGTCTCGGCATAGAATTGTTGCGCCCGCGCCATCACGGCCGGGTCCGCGGAATAGGAAACGACCAGCGATCCGAACGGCTCGCCCGCGATCTCCTCGATCGCGCCCGCCAAAATGTTGACGTCGGCGCCCAGTTCGGCAACCAGACGTCCCGTCAGCGGCTTGAAAGCCGTGTCGCCGAAGAACACCAGCCGCACCAGCGCCCGGTCTCCCGCCGATGGTTGACGTTTGATGCCGTTGCGCAGCCATTCCGGCAGGTTGAGCGAAGAGGCAAGCAACGTGCGCGTCGTCTCGTGCCTGGGATCGGCATAGACCTCAAACGTGCGCCCGGCCTCAACGATGCGACCCGCATCGATCACCGCCACATGGCTGGCGACCGTTTTCACCACTTCCATTTCGTGCGTGATCAGAAGCACCGTCAGCCCGAGTTCGGCGTTGATGCGCTTCAGAAGATCAAGGATCGAATGCGTGGTCTCCGGATCGAGCGCCGAGGTGGCTTCGTCTGAGAGCAGCAGTTTCGGATCGGTCGCCAGCGCGCGGGCAATGCCGACGCGCTGCTTTTGCCCACCCGACAGCTCGGACGGGTAACGCCCGGCCTTGTCGCCGAGACCGACGAGATCGAGCAGAGGCCCGACCTTGGCCTTGATCGCCGCCTTGTCCACACCGGCAATCTTGAGCGGCAGCGCCACATTGTCGAACGCGGTTCGCGAGGACAGCAGATTGAAATGCTGGAAGATCATGCCGACCTGGCGGCGCAGCGAACGCAAACCATCTTCGCCGAGCCCGCCCACTTCGACGCCATCGACCACGACCGTGCCGGACGTCGCCTTTTCAAGCCCGTTGACCAGCCGGATCAGAGTCGACTTTCCGGCCCCGGATCGGCCGATGATACCGGCGATGGAGCCGCGGGCGACCGAAAAATCGATACCGTCGAGCGCGGTGAATTCGGGCTGCCCGGACGCACCGCCGAACCGCTTCACCACCTTTTCGAACGACACCATGGGCGCAGCATTCGCCACGTCAGGCGAAGCGGCATCGGCCACGGCAGTAACAAGTGTCATGATAAGCTCACACGTTCAGTCAGGTCATCCCGGCGACAAGGGTCGCCGTCTCAATTCATGCAGCCGGGCGGCACATTCGATGACAGGTGACTTTGCGGAGCATTCGATCGGCTTTCAATGGAAGCCGGGAGGCCTCGTTATTGATGGCGCATCAATGCCCCGCCTGCGCCACATTTTACAGGGATGAGATTTCAAATTCAGCGGAAACGAGAAAAAATCTTCTACGCAGCGCAAAATTAAGCCGGTGCGTGGTTACCCTTGGGGAACTCTGCAGCCAGATCCCGATACCATTTGCCGCTCTGCTTGATCGTGCGAACCTGCGTCTGATAGTCGACATGGACGAGGCCGAACCGCATCTGATAGCCCTTGGCCCACTCGAAATTGTCCATCAGGCTCCACGCGAAATAGCCCTTCATCGGATAACCGTCGCGGGCGAGATCCGCGACGACGCCGAGATGTTCGACATAGTAGTCGAGCCGCATCGTGTCATCGATCGTGCCGTCGGCACCAATATCGGTATTGTCGCAGGCGCCATTTTCCGTGACGTAGCATTCCGGCAGGTCGTAGCGGCGGTAGAGATCCTCGACCAGCAATTTCATGGCGGGCGCATAGATCTCCCAGCCGATATCGGTCACCGCCGTTTCGACGAAAGGCGCGGGCTTTGTCGCCGGGAATTCCGCACCCTCAGCGGTATCTGCAAGAACGCGCATCGGCGTGTAATAATTGAGGCCCCACCAGTCGAGTTTCTGACTGATGACGGCAAGATCGCCCTCTTCCACTTTCGGCATGCGATCGCCGAGCGCCGACATCAGCGACGCCGGATATTCGCCCTTGAACACCGGGCCGAAAAACGCGCCGTTGTGGAAATCGAAGGCACGCTCGGCAGCAGCGCTATCTTCTGCGCTATCGGAACCGGCAATGACGGAATGCGCGTTTAGGACGAGACCAACAGGCACATTCGGCGTCACATGCCGGATGGCTTCGACCGCCAGTCCATGCGCGAGGTTGGTGTGGTGCATGGCGGCAAGGGCCGCCTCCATGTTGCGCTCGCCCGGCGCATGCTCGCCGTAGAGGTGGCTGAGCCAGACCGAGCACCAGGGCTCGTTGAATGTCGCGACAGAGTCCAGCCGGTCCCCGAGACGCGCCATCACCACCTTGGCATAGCGCTGGAAGGCGTAAGCCGTCGATCGCGCGGCCCATCCGCCGTCGCCCATCAGCGCCAGCGGCAGGTCCCAGTGATAGAGCGTTGCAAATGCCTTGATGCCGCGCGCCTTCAATCCGTCAATCAGCTTGTCGTAGAAATCGAGCCCCTGCTCGTTGATCCGGCCGGTGCCCTCAGGAATGATCCGCGGCCAGGCCAGCGAGAACCGGTAGGCGGAAACACCCATCTCCGCGATCAGATCGAGATCCGCTTCCCAGCGATTGTAGTGATCGCAGGCAATATCGCCATTGTCGCGGTTGTGAACCCGCCCCGGCATGTTCGAAAACGCATCCCAGATGGAAGGCTTCCTGCCATCCACCTTGGTCGATCCCTCGATCTGGTAGGCGGCGGTCGCAACGCCAAAGGTGAAATCGCCTGGGAAACGGGCTGCGAGGGTCTTTGGATCAGTCATCAGGATGCCGCCATATGGAGGTGCGACCGAGACAATGACCCCGGCCGTCATAGCAGCGACGTGTACCCAAATGCCCGCCCGTTGTACAGGTTTTGGAGCGCGAAAACCCGTTCAGCGCGACGATGTCGTTCGGGATTATCGCCTTAAGTGCGCTCTATACTATCTCTCATAGTGAAAACGGCTCTGGATGATTTCGAGTTGCTGGGTGCTTCCTTTACCCGACACACAATACACCAGTCGATGCTCCCCGAGAATGCGCCTCGACCAAAACCCGGAGAGACTGCCCTTCAGCGGTTCCGGTTTTCCAAGCCCCTTGAAGTGCGATCTCTTCGTATCCCTGATCAGCTCGTTGATTTTCTCGACCATCGATTGATCGACGCTTTGCCAGTATTGGTACTCTTCCCAGGCGTTTCCCGTCCAGAGAAGGTTCATGTCAGAGAGTCGGGTCTTTTTCGATCAGCTCTTCTCCGCGAAGCTGCGCAATACTCTCGCGCAGCCGATCAGAATTCGCTGGAGTGGAAAGAAGGTGCAGAGTTTCCTGCATGCTCTCGTATTCGCCCTCAGCAATCAGAACCAACGCCTCTGACCCCTGACGCGTGACCAGCAAAGGAGCGCGAGAGGCGATCACGTTGTCGAAGTGGGTCGCAATGTTCTGCCTAAACTCGGTCAAACGAACGTGGGCCACAATGCTCTCCTCTCAGAATGTACATATATCTGTACAGATTGAATGGAAGTGTCAATATTGGGCTCTGACACTGGAGGTAGATCCGGCCGCGGCGAGGGTTCCAACGCCTATCCGGGTGCCGCCACCTCTTCCCCAGGCCCCTCATCCGGCTGCGTCCTGCGGACCCTTCTCTCCGCAGTTGGGGAGAAGGTCCTTTGCCGCACGCGCCTTGCCCCGATCGAGCCACGTCCCCTCTCCCCGTCTACGGGGAGAGGGTTAGGGTGAGGGGCAGACGCCGCCCACCAAGTCTTTACACCTTCACCCAAGCACCATTGTTCCGAGACGACTCCACGCAGGCCTCGACAAAGGCGACGCCCTTCACGCCGTCGTCGACGGTTGGATAGATAACCGCCTCGTCCAGTTTCGCGCCCGTCCGGTGGGCGTGAATTGCCAGTGCCGCCTCCGTGTAGATCGTTGCAAAGGCTTCGAGATAACCTTCCGGATGACCCGATGGAATGCGGGAGACACGCGCAGCAGCGGCGCCGGAACCGGCGCCATTGCGGGTGATCAGCCGCTTTTCTTGCCCGAACGGCGTGAACCACAGGTAGTTCGGATCGGCCTGCACCCATTCGATGCCGCCCTTGGTGCCGTAGACGCGGATTTTCAGGCCGTTCTCGTGGCCCGGCGCCACCTGGCTGCACCAGAGCATGCCCTTGGCCGGCTTCTCGCCGTGTCTTGCCGCGAAGCGCAGCATGACATGGGCATTGTCGTCGAGCCGGCGGCCCTCAACGAAACTGTCTAGATCCGCGGCAAGGCTATCGAGCTTCAAGGCGGTGATGAAGCAGGCAAGGTTATAGGCATGCGTGCCGATATCGCCGGTCGAGCCGCCGGCACCCGATTGGGCCGGATCGGTACGCCACACCGCCTGCTTGGCGCCGGTCTGTTCGACCGCCTCGGTCAGCCAGTCCTGCGGATATTCCGCCTGGACGATACGGATATCGCCGAGCACGCCACTCTCGACCATCTCGCGGGCCTGGCGCACCATCGGATAGCCGGTGTAGTTGTGGGTGAGGATGAACAGTGCGCCGCTCTCGTCGGCTACCTGCTTCAGCGCCTTCGCGTCGGCAAGGTTGGAGGTCAGCGGCTTGTCGCAGATGACGTGGATACCGCGCTTGAGAAACGCCTTGGCGGCATCAAAATGAACATGGTTCGGCGTGACGATCGACACCGCCTCGATGCCGTCTTCGCGCTCCGCCTCGCGGCTTGCCATCTCCTCGAAGGAACCGTAGGTCCGCTCCGTATCAAGCCCGAGTTCCCGCCCCGATGCCGCCGATTTTTCCGCCGTCGAGGAGAGAGCGCCCGCGACGAGTTCGAACCGGTCATCCAGCCGCGCCGCCATCCGGTGCACCGCGCCGATAAAGGCGCCGGATCCGCCGCCGACCATGCCGAGCCGGATACGGGGTGCGCGTGTCTGTTCGTCCTTGGCTTCGATGGTCATGTCCTGTGTCTCCTTGGAAATTCATTGCGGGGAAAGTCCCCCTCTGGCCTGCCGGCCATCTCCCCCACAAGGGGGGAGAGACCCCTCCGCACCGTCTCCGCTAATGACCGAAAGGTGCGGCAGGTTAAGCCCTCCCCCTTGTGGGGAGGGTGGGGAGGGGTTTCTATGAAAGCCCCAGCATCCGCCGGTTGGCCGCGTCGTCCGTTCCACCCGCCGCAAAGTCGTCGAACGCATGTTCCGTCACGCGGATGATGTGGTGTTTCACGAATTCCGCGCCCTCGCGGGCTCCGTCTTCCGGGTGCTTCAGCGCGCATTCCCATTCGACCACGGCCCAGCCGTCGAAATCGTTGGCTGCCATCTTGGAGAAGATCGCCCCGAAATCCACCTGGCCGTCACCCGGCGAACGGAACCGTCCGGCCCGGTTCACCCAGCTCTGGAAGCCGCCATAGACGCCTTGGCGCCCGGTCGGATTGAACTCCGCATCCTTGACATGGAACATCTTGATCCGGTCTTTGTAGATGTCGATGTTGTCGAGATAATCCAGGCATTGCAGCACGTAATGCGAGGGGTCGTAGAGCATGTTGGCGCGCGGATGGTTCTTTACCCGCTCTAGAAACATCTCGAACGTGACGCCGTCATGCAGGTCCTCGCCGGGGTGGATTTCGTAGCAGACGTCGACGCCGTTTTCGTCCGCATGGTCGAGGATCGGCGTCCAGCGGCGGGCAAGCTCGTCGAAGGCGGTCTCGACCAGACCGGCCGGGCGCTGCGGCCAGGGATAGATGTAGGGCCAGGCGAGCGCGCCGGAAAAGGTGGCATGCGCCGTGATGCCGAGATGCTTCGAGGCTGTGATCGCCATCTTCACCTGCTCGACCGCCCATTCCTGACGTGCCTTCGGATTGCCGCGCACTTCCGGCGCCGCGAAGCCGTCGAAGGCGTCATCGTAGGCCGGATGCACGGCGACCAGCTGGCCCTGCAGATGGGTGGACAATTCGGTCACTTCGACACCGTTCTGGCGGGCGACACCGGCGAACTCGTCGCAGTAATCCTTCGACGAGGCAGCTTGTCTGAGGTCGATCAGCTGGCTCGCCCAGGTCGGCACCTGCACACCGAGATAACCCTTGTCGGCCGCCCATTTGGTGATGCCGTCCCAGCTGTCGAACGGCGCCTTGTCTCCGGCAAACTGACCGAGAAAAATGCCCGGACCCTTGATCGTCTTCATGGTGTTTCCTTTCCGATATGCCGCCCTCGATGTCGGGCTCGGTGCGTTCCGCAAACTCTCCGGCATTCCTGTGCTTGTCACAGGAATCCAGTGACCCGATTTCCGTCGGGTCAGTGAAACTTTCTTCAGCCCAGCGACTTGGGCTGGCTTAAATCCCTGGCACGAGCACAGGGATGACGCGAGGAAAGAGGGCGTCTTGCGACAAACGCCCTCTCTCGCCTTGTCGATCTCAGAACGGCGAGTCGGCGAAGTAGAAGTTCTGCGCATTCTCCTTCGTCACCAGCGTGGCGTCGAGGATATAGTTGCCGCTGACCGGGACCTGATCGTAGAAGTTGGCCGCCGTCAGCTGCATGGCCGTTGCCACCATCGCCGGCGGATAGAGCACGTCGACCGGCATCATCTTGTCGCCGTCCATGACGCGCTTGATCATGTCCTTGGAGCCGGCACCACCAACGACATACTGAATGTCGGTGCGCTTCGCCTGCTCGATCGCCTCCAGCACGCCGACGGCCATGTCGTCGTCCTGGCACCAGACCACATCGATCTTCTGATGCTTGGTCAGAAAATCCTGCATCACCTTGAAGGCGTCGTCGCGGCTCCAGTTGCCGTATTGGCGCTCAAGAACCTTCACCTTGGAACCGGCGATCCCCTTGTCGAAACCGTCCTGGCGCTGCTGGTCGATCGGGATCGGCAGGCCGCGGATCACGACGACCTGCGCTTCCGGCGTCTTCTCGGCGATAAACTTTCCGGCTACTTCGCCAAGCGCCGGGTTGTTGCCGGCCACGTAGAGATTGCGGATCGTGTTGTCGTTGACCGATGGTGCACGGTCGACCAGCGCCACGAACTTGCCGTCGTCCTTCACCTGCTGGATCGCGGTGACCAGCTGATCCGGATCGCTCGGCAGGATGACGAGCGCATCGATGCCCTGCACCGCCAGATCCTGCACCGCGTTTGCCTGGCTCGCCGGATCCGCCGAGGTCTTCACGATGACATTGAGGCCCTTGTGCTCGGCCATCAGAAGTTTCGCGACGCGTTCGGCATGGAACACCACGCCCGCCGTCCAGCCATGGTCGGCTGCCGGAATGGACACGCCGATCGTGACCTTCTTCGCCTCCTGTGCAAGCCCGAGACTTGGTGCGGCGGCAACCGACGCTGCAAGACCTGCAACGCCGAGACCGAATGTTCTTCTATGCATGTTCTCTCTCCCAGAGTTTAAGGGGTCATCCTCCCGAAACCGGACCCGCCCCAGAGGCCCGGCCAAACCATTGGTCTCCGCGACCCGAAACCCCTCCCCGCCCTGCCCACAAGGGGGCGGGCTCAACCCGGCAGCTATCGCCAACACTCGATCGAGGCAGGCGATTGCGTCAAGTCTTCTCCCCCCCTTGTGGGGGAGATGGCCGGCAGGCCGGAGGGGTCCCGTAACAACCTCTTACTTTCGCATCAGCGACCTCTGCACCAGCATGGCGATGATGATGATCGCGCCCTGGATCGCTCCGATCAGATATTCCGACACGAAGTTCGACAGGATCATGATGTTGCCGACGATTTCCAGAATGAAGGCACCGCAGATCGTGCCCCAGATGCGACCCACCCCGCCCCGAAGTGCCGTCCCGCCGACGACGACGGCGGTGATCGCCTGCAGCTCCCACAGGATGCCTGTCGTCGCGGACGTCGATCCCAGCCGCGGCACGTAGATCATGACAGCAACAGCCACGCAGAGCCCCTGCACCACATAGGCGATGGTACGCACCTTGTTGACCGAGATGCCCGAATAGCGCGCCACTTCCTCGTTCGACCCGACGGCGATCACGTGCCGGCCGTAGCGGGTGCGGTAGAGCACGAAGGCCGCGAGTGCCGCCGTCACGAAGATCACGATGATCGGGATCGGCACGCCGAACACGTCGCCGAAATAGACCGGCCGGTATAGCTGCTGCAGCTGCCGGTCCTTGAGCGTGATCGCGCCGCCCTGGGAAAGCCAGGTCGTCAGGCCGCGATAGATGCCCATCGTGCCGAGCGTCGCGATAAACGGCTCGATCCGCCCGAGCGTGGTGATCAGGCCGTTCGCCAGCCCGCAGGCAGCCCCCAGAACCAGCGCCACCGCCATGCCGGCCATCAGCATCAGCATCGGATCGGCAATCACGCCGGAATTCATGAACAGGATCATCAGGCTCGCGACAAAGGCAACCATCGCCCCGACCGAGAGATCCAGCCCTCCCGCCGAAATCACATAGGTCGCCCCAAGCGCGATCACCGCGATAAAGGCGCTGCGGGTGATGACGTTGGTGAGGTTGGCGAGCGACACAAAATTCGGGTTGGCGAAATAGCCGAGCACCAGAAGCAGCGCCAGCGCAACAAACGGCGCGATGGCCGCCATGTCCCAGTCGCGCGAAGTCTTCGGCGCCTTCGTCTCGGTTACGACCGCACTCATGCCGCCTCCCCCGCGCCGACATTGACACCGGTTGCAAGCTGGACGATCTCGTTTTCCGTCATGTGGTCTCCCTGAACTTCGCCGACGATCCGGCCGCCGCGCATCACCAGAATGCGGTCGCAGATGCCGATCAGCTCCGGCATTTCGGAAGAGACGACGATGATCGAGCGCCCTTCCGCAGCCAGAGCGGCGATGAATTTGTAGATCTGTTCCTTGTTGCCGATATCGATGCCGCGCGTCGGCTCGTCGATGATGACAACCTGCGGATCGAGCAGCATCATCTTGGCAAGCAGCAGCTTCTGCTGGTTGCCGCCGGAAAGCTGTCCCGCGAGGATCGTCTTCGTGCCGGTGCGAATGTCGAAATCCTCGATCGCCTTGTCGAGCGCCTGCGCTTCCCGCTTGCGATCGATCTGCAGGCCGCGGATGAACTTGCCGAGCGAGGCGAGCGTCAGGTTTACGGTGAGGTCCTTGGTCAAGAGCAAGCCCTTGCCCTTGCGATCCTCGGAGAGATAGGCGACGCCCGCCTTGAGGCTCGAATGTACGTCGGTAAACTGAACCGGCCGGCCCCGCAGCGTCACCTTGCCCTTGGCCGGTCGAAGCCCGACAAGCCCTTCCATGAGCTCCGTGCGACCGGCGCCGATCAGTCCGGCAAAGCCGAGGATTTCGCCCTTGTGCAGGGTGAAACCGGCATTGCGGGCATAGCCCGGCACGTCGAAGCCTTTAACCTCGAGCACCGTTTCGGGCGCGATGGCCGCCTGCCGGTCCGGATAGAGCTTTGCCACGTCGCGACCCACCATCAGCCGCGCCATGTCGGCCGGTTCCAGCTCGCTTGTCGGGTGCGAAGCGACCAGCCGCCCGTCGCGCAGCACCGTCACGCGGTCGGCGATCTCCTTTACCTCCGGCAGCCGGTGCGAGATGTAGAGCACGCCGACGCCCTTGGCGCGGATATCGGTGATGACCTTCAGCAGGGCTTCGGTTTCATGCGGGGTCAGCGACGCCGTGGGTTCGTCGAAGATGACGATGCGATGCGGCACCAGCAGGACCCGCGCGATCTGCACCAGCTGGCGCTGCGCGATCGAAAGTCGCGAGACGATGGTCTCGGGATCGATGTCGGCGCCCAGATCGCGGATCGCCTCTGCGGCGCCCGCGTTCATCGCCCGGTCGTCCAGCGCGATGCCCTTTCGAACCTCGCGTCCGAGATAGATGTTCTGCGCCACCGTCAGATCCGGTGCGAGAAGGATTTCCTGGTGCACCAGCACGATGCCATGCTTTTCCGCATCGACCGGCCCCGAAAAGCTGACGACCTGCCCGTCGATCGCAAGTTCGCCGCTTGTCGGCTGATGGTTGCCGGCAAGGATCTTCATCAAGGTGGATTTGCCGGCGCCGTTCTCGCCGATGATGGCGTGGACCTCTCCGGCACGAACAGTGAGCGCGATATCCTTGAGGACTTCGACAATGCCGAACGTCTTTGAAAGGCCGCGTGCGTCGAGCAGAGGCGCAGCCGTGTGCGCGGGCGCATCAACCATGCACCGGCCTCAAAATCAGAAGCGTCGTGAAGCAGCCGCAACGCGGCACGCCCACAACACCTGCCTCCTCGCAAGTGGTGTGATGCACTGAAATTCCTCCCTGAATTTCAGGCTATCGAAGAATTTGAGGTACGTAAAGCAGTTTCAGCTCATGAGCTTCGTTCACATTCGCGACACCACCGGAAGTGGCGTTAGCGGCCGCGATAGACGAATTCAGGGGGCTCGGCGCGGCTGTCGATTTCCGCCTGCTCGACCAGAAGGCCCCGCAGCGGCGACAGGATGCAGACCGGGTCGGTGGTGGCGGCATCGCCGGCGAGAGCCATCGCCTGGCAGCGGCAACCGCCGAAATCGACGCCCTTGCGATCGCAGGACCGGCAGAGGTCCGGCATCCAGCTATCGCCCCTGTAGGCGTTGAAGGCCTGGCTGTCATACCAGATGTCGGTCAGCGACATGTCGCGCACAGTCTCGAAGTTGAGCGACGGAATGCTTTCGGCCGCATGGCAGGGCAGAACCTTGCCCGATGGTGTCACATTGAGGCCCGTCCGTCCCCAGCCGCCCATGCAGGCCTTCGGAAAGGTCGAATGGTGATCGGCCGGCACGTAATCGATGACGATGATGCCTTCCAGCCGCTTGCGCGCTTCCTCAACAAAGGCGTTGGCGTGAAGCACCTGTTCCTTGGTCGGCATCAGCGCCTTGCGGTTCTTCTCGGCCCAGCCGTGAAACTGCACGGTGGCGATCTCGATGCGGCGCGCACCGAGTTCGACGGCAAGATCCAGCATGGCGCCCAGCTCGTCCATGTTCTGCTTGTGGCAGACGGCGTTGACGGTGAGCGGAATGCCGGCCGCATGCGTCCACTCGGCCACCGCGATCTTGCGATCGTAACCGCCTCTGTAACCACCCACCTTGTCCGCCAGAACAGGCGTCGCGCCCTGGATCGAAAGCTGCAGATGGTCGAGCCCGGCTGCGGACAGCTCGGCGATGCGCTTCTCGTTGAGGCCGATGCCCGACGTGATCAGGTTGGTATAAAGCCCGGCCTTGGCGGCAGCCGCCGTCAGCTCCACCAGATCGCGCCGCGACGCCGGTTCGCCGCCCGAGAGATGCAGGTGCAGCACGCCAAGCGCTGCTGCTTCCTGAAACACCCGGATCCATTCCTGCGTGGAAAGCTCGGTGCTGATGCCTTCCAGCTCCAGCGGATTGGAGCAATAGGGGCAGGCCAGCGGACAGCGATGCGTCAGCTCCGCGAGCATGGCGATCGGTGCCGGGATGCGGATACGACCCGTCACGCCGTCCCGGTCGGTCCATTCGCTCGTTCTGTCGGTAGTCTTGGCACTTGTCCGCGCAATGCTGACATGCTCATTCACGATTTCAACTCCAGCATGCGCCGCTTGGAAAACTCGTCGACGAAGGCAATCACGTCGACCAGGATCTGCTCCTTGGGCGCTTCGAATTTTACGGAGAATTCCTGCGCGATCGCGTCCAGATCACGCACACCGTCGAGCGCGTTGACGATCATCACGGCGATCTCATCGAGCGCCAGCGCCCGTTCCGGCGCAAGCAGCACCGTCTGGCCGCGCACCGGGTCCTCCCGAAGCCGCACGCCGCGGGCAAGTTTGGCGACCGTCTGCGCGGTCACGGTGACTGCGGAAGGTTCGCTCATCCCGCCGCTCCCCGCGCAGGTTCTCTCAGAGCCGGCTGATCGAGAGCGCCAATCACGCCCTCCTTGCCGTCCCATCCACCCGGCGGCAGAAGTGCCGGCGATACATAAGCGCTCTGCAACGCATCAAGCTGCGCCCACAAAACGTCCGTCTTGAAGGTCAGCGCAGCCGCGGCCGCATCCTGCTTTTCCAACGTGTCCGCATGGTCGAGAACGTAGTTGAGCCCGAAGGCGACATCGACCGGCGCCTCATCGAGCCGCTTGCGGAAATAGGAGAGCGCGTCCTCATTGGCAAACGCGTAATGCTCGAGCAGTCCGGCAATGCGGCTCTTGTGGATCGTCGGCGCAAAAAGCTCGGTCAGCGAAGCGGCAACCGCATCGAGCATCGGCATGTCGCGCACGAAACGCACATAGGCGTCGCAGGCAAACCGCGTGCCCGGCAGAACGCCCCGGGTTGATTCGACGTAATCCGGATCAAGCCCGACCGCTTCGGCAAGCTTCAGCCAGCGCCGGATACCGCCGCCCTCTTCCCGGCCGCCGTCATGATCCTCGATCCGCTTGCGCCAGGCCCGCCGGATCGAGATGTCCTCGCAGCGAGACATGAAAGCGGCATCCTTCAGCGGAATGCGGCTCTGGTAGTAGAAGCGGTTGATCACCCAGGCGCGCACCTGCGTCATCGAGCAACCGCCACCATGCAGCATGCCGTGAAACGGATGCTTGTCGTGATAGCGCGCAGCACCGATGGCGCGCAGCCGGGCTTCAAAATCGGTTCTGTTCAGGGCAAGCTTCAGGGCGTCAGGCAAGTTCGATCTCCATGCCGTCATGGCCGACTTCGAAGCCGGCATCTGTGACCGCGTCCCGCTCCGGGCCTTGGCGCCAGATCGGGTTCGTATTGTTGATATGGACATAGACCATGCGGCCTATGCCAAGTTTCGACAGCGCTTCGAGGCTGCCGCCCCCGGCGTCGTCGCCAGTAATCGGCATGTGCCCCATGCGCTGCCCGGTCTTGATGCCGGTACCGACGCGGATCATCTCGTCATCGGTAAACACGGTGCCGTCGAAGAACACGAGGTCGGCGCCGCGGATGCGGTCGCAAAGCCAGTCCGGCAGCGTCGCACAGCCCGGAATATAGTAGGCTCGCTTGCCGTTTGCCACGAACTCGACGCCGATTGTCTGCTCGCCTTCGAGACCAAGCTCGGGCTCGCCCTCCTCGAGAAACAACGCGACCTTGCCGGGCACAGCGAAGATGCGCGTCTCAAGCCCGTCGAGCGGTGAGAAATCTTCGTCGAGACGGATCGTCTTGCGCGCCACGAAATCCGGATCGAGCACCCGAAACACGGGGCTGGCGTCGAGCACCGAGCCAATCGCGGCGGTCGAGAAAAGCGAAAACGCTTGCTTCTCGCGGATCGTCAGGAGACCGCCGATATGGTCCACATCGGCATTGGTGATGACGACGCTTGCGATCGGGCTGTGGCGGAGTGCTCTGGGATGAAGCTGCGGCGTCTGCTGGATTTGCTGGCGAATATCCGGCGAGGCGTTGAAGATCGCCCAGGTCTCTCCGTCAACACTGACGGCCAGCGACGACTGCGTCTGCGGCTGAAGTCCCGAAGACGGATCGCGGGCGGCGGCGCAGTTGGAACAATTGCAGTTCCACTGCGGTAATCCGCCGCCGGCTGCAGAGCCGAGCACCAGAAACCGGAGACCGGTCGTGGGTCCCGTGCTCTTCATGATTAAAACAGAACCGGCTCGCTGCCGTCTGCAGGTGCGTAACGGTTGATTTCCATGCCGCAGCTTACTTCGACAAACTTAGGTGCAGTCCACTTCATGTCATTCTCCTTCGTGTCGTTGGAGGCCTTTGCCGACCGCTTTCGCGACCGAGGCCTCGGCAGAACTCACGTTTGAAAGGGTCGCAGGATGATCCCGTTCGCCAAGCCTTAACATAAGCACGGGATCAAACGTTTCCAGCCCCGAAATGTTGCGCTGAAGGTCAGCATTTCGGGGCCGTTCACAGCTTTGTCACAGCACGATGGGGTAGCGTTGATCAGACGTAGCGGTTTATCACGTTTTCGAGATATTCCTGGCGTCCGGACTTCGGCTCGGGATTGATCCCTTCCTTCTCGACGCGGGCGGCTATTTCGTCGAGCTTGTACTCGCCGCGCAGCATCTTTTGCGCCTCCGGGCTGTCCCACTTTTCGTAGCGCGCATCGAGCGGCGTCTTCAGTGCGCCGTCATCGATCATCTTCGCCGCAGCCTTCAGGCCACGGGCGCAGCAATCCATACCGCCGATATGACCGATCAGCAGATCTGCCGGATCGAGCGACTGGCGGCGCAGCTTGGAATCGAAGTTGGTGCCGCCGTTCTTGAACCCGCCGCCGGCGAGCACGTGGTAATAGGCCAGCGCCATTTCCGGCACGTTGTTCGGGAACTGGTCCGTATCCCAGCCCGACTGGTAGTCGTTGCGGTTCATGTCGATCGAGCCGAAAATGCCGAACGTGTTCGCCATGGCGATTTCGTGCTCGAAGGAATGGCCGGCAAGAACCGCGTGGCCCTGCTCGATATTGACCTTCACCTCCTTGTCTAGCCCGTGTTTCTGCAGGAAGGCATACACGGTGGAAACGTCGTAGTCGTACTGATGCTTGGTCGGCTCCTGCGGCTTCGGCTCGATCAGGATCGTGCCCTCAAAGCCGATCTTGTACTTGTATTCGACGACGAGGTTGAGGAAGCGGCCCATCTGGTCGAGTTCGCGGGTGAAGTCGGTGTTGAGGATCGTCTCATAACCCTCGCGACCGCCCCACAGGACATAGTTCGCACCGCCGAGACGCTTGGTGGCGTCCAGGCAGGTTTTGACGGTCGCCGCCGAAAAGGCAAACACATCAGGATCGGGATTGGTGGCAGCGCCGGACATATAGCGGCGATGCGAAAACAGGTTCGCCGTGCCCCACAGAAGCTTGACGCCGGTGTCGGCCTGCTTCTTTTCGAAGTAGTCGACGATCTCGTTGAGGTTCTTCGTGTTTTCCGCAAAGTTTGCGCCTTCAGGACGCACATCCGCGTCGTGGAAGCAGTAGTAAGGCGAACCGAGCAGATCGAAGAATTCGAACGCGACATCCGCCTTCAGCTTGGCCGCCTGCATGCTGTCGTCGAACCACGGACGCTCGAATGTCTGGCCGCCGAAGGGATCGCCGCCCGGCCATGTGAACGTGTGCCAATAGGCAACGGCAAACCGCAGATGCTCTTCCATCCGCTTGCCGCCAACCATCTCGTCCGGGTTGTAGTGCCGGAATGCCAGCGGATTGGTGCTGTCAGGACCTTCGTACTTGATCTTGGTGATATCGCCGAAAAAGCCTGTGCTCATGGTGGTTTCCTCCTTGGTAGAAACTTGGTTCTGGTAAGTGCGTCAAGGTGAGGTACGTACCTCACTGTAGCCGGTAAAGCGTGGTTCGAGTTGCCCGACTTGGGGGAGGAGATGTCTCCTCCCCTTTGCCGGTTAGTTCAGCAAGCCGCGAATTGCTGGATAGGCAGCCCGGTAGCGCTGGTATGCAGCCTCATAGGCATCGTGAAGCCCAGCCTCCGGCTCGATCACCGCTTCCGTTTTGGGAGCGGAGCAAACTGCAACCGGATCGGCACCGGTCGCCGCGATCAGTCCGAGCCGGGCCGCGCCGAAGGCCGCACCGAAATCGCCGTCGGCCGGAATATCCACGGGAACGCCGAGCGAAGTGGCAATCGACGACAGCCAGTAACGCGAGCGCGAACCGCCGCCGATTGCAGTGACGCGGGAGATCGAGGTTCCCGCCGATTTCAGCGCTTCGAGATTGTCGCGGATCGCAAAGGTCACGCCTTCCAGCACCGCCTGGGTCAGCACCGCACGGCTGCTCTCATGTTCGAGCCCGAGAAAGGCACCGCGAATGACGGCATCGTTATGCGGCGTGCGCTCGCCGGAAAGGTAGGGCAAGAAGGTGACGCCGGTCGGGGCCTTTAGGCCTTCGCCGAGTTCGGCGACCAGATCGGCGGCAGGCTTGCCGGACACTTTCGAATGCCAGTTGAGCGCATCCGTCGCCGACAGGATGACGCCCATCTGGTGCCAGGTCTTCGGCAGCGCGTGGCAGAACGCATGCACGGCACTTTCCGGCTTCGGCAGATAGGAGGCGTTGGCGGCAAACAGCACGCCGGATGTGCCAAGCGAGACGAACGCATGCCCTTCGGCGACGGTGCCCATGCCGCAGGCAGACGCCGCATTGTCGCCGGCACCGCCGGCAACGACGACATCGCCGGCAATTCCCCATTTCGACTTCAGCTCGCCCCGCAGGCGCCCGGCTTCCTCGGTGCCCTCGACCAGCGTCGGCATCTGATCCTCGGTAAGATCGGTCGCCGCCAGGAGTTCCGATGACCACTTGCGCGCGCCCGTATCGAGCCAGGACGTGCCGGCCGAATCGGACATTTCGGAAATGTGCTCACCCGTCAGCCACAGCCGCAGGTAATCCTTGGGCAGCAGAACCTTGGCGACCTTCGCAAAAATCTCGGGCTCGTTGTTCTTCACCCAGGCAAGCTTCGGCGCAGTAAAGCCCGGAAACACGATATTGCCGGTGATGGCACGGAACCGCGGATCCGCATCGAGCGCCGCTGCCTCCTTAAAGGAGCGGGTGTCGTTCCAGAGAATGCAGGGCCGCAGCACCTTGTCGTCGGCATCAAGCAGCGTCGCGCCATGCATCTGGCCGGAAAGGCCGATGCCCTTGACTGCGGCAAGCTCCTTGGGAAACTTCGCCTTCAGCCCGTCGATCGCCTCTTCGCAGGCGCGGATCCAGTGAGCCGGCTCCTGTTCCGACCAACCCGAATGCGGGCGCGATACGTCGAGCGACCCGTTCCCCGAGCCGATGATCGCCTGATCGCCGTCGATCAGCATCGCCTTGACGCCGGAAGTGCCCAGATCGAGACCGAGATACATGCTTGCCTTCTCCTGTTGCTGCCGCGTTTCGGCAGATCTTTGTTTCGCCACGCGTCGTGTCCGAGCTGCTTAACACGTTCCGGAGCGCGATTTGCCCGTCAGGGCAGGTTATCCTTCAAGAATATGTCGATACGAATGCGCTCCTGCGCGGCGATCACGGGAAGCCCGTCCGCCTTCGCCTTCAGCACCCTTATGGCGCTGCGCACTTCATGGCCCGCATCCTGGTTCAGCACCGCATCGACGACACCGTCGGCAAGCGCTACCCGCGTCGATCGCGTCAGCTCATGCGCGATAATCACAGGTCTGCGTGCTTCCGGCAGGCTGCGCACAGCCTTGAGGATCCCGCGATTGCCGGCGCCGAGGCTGTAGAGCCCGATCACATCCGGATAGCGGCGAAACAGGCCCGTCACCAATTCCTCGGCAATTGCAGGATCGTCGCGCGCTTCGATCACGGGAAGGATGGCAAGTCGCGGAAAATCCTCCGAGAGCACGGACAGAAACACCTCCAGCCGCTCGCGGTGATCGCGCACCAGCATGGATCCGGCAACCATCGCCACCCGCCCGTCGCGACCGCTGAGAAACCTTCCGAGGAGATTGGCAGCGGTGCGCCCGGCCGCGTGGTTGTCGATCCCGGCAAAATGGTGCCGCTGCGAGCCCGGCAGGTCCGACACCAGCGTCACGACGGCAATGCCCGCCTCCCGCAACCGTGCGACTGCTGCCTGCACGTCGCTGCTTTCGACCGCCACGAACGCGACACCGTCAGGCCTGTCGGCAAGCACGCCGTCCAGCATGGTCGACAAGGCCTGCCCGTCGAAAGGCGGCACGTCGACGACGCGGATACGGGTTCGTTCGGCGCCGGAGCGACCAACCGCCTGCTCCACCTCTTCGCGCAAGCCGATCATAAACGAGTTGTCGTTCTCAGGCAGCACGAAGGTGAAGGCGTAAGTCCGTCCCTTGGCAAGGTTCGCAGCCGCCACGTCCCGCACGTAGCCGAGGACGGCGATCGCCTCCTCGACCTTCTCCTGGGTGATGCGCCGCACGCCCGGCCGACCGTTCAGCACACGGTCGACGGTCGCCAGGCTGACGCCGGCGCTACGCGCGATATCGTGTACGGTTGGCTTCATGCGGTCCTCCGCCGATCTTCGTAACGGAGAATTTGAGGTACGTAAATCAAATTTATTCGAACAACGCGCTGGATGAATCGCAAAGGGGCCGCCGCGGTTTGCGACGACCCCTCTGCAGGCGGTGGTTCTTAGAAATCTTCAGCGCGAAGTCCGCGATCAGTGGCCGCTGCCACCCCCACCGCCCTGGGGTGCTGGCTTTTCGATGGCGGCAACGCCGAGGATCATCATCGCAAACAGCACGGTCAGGATCAGGAAAACGTCCGAGAACGACATCACCACGGCCTGCTTGGTCACCAGCTGCACCATCTGCCGGATCGCGCCGGTCGCGCCATCTAGACCGTAGGTGTTCAGATTGGACGCCATCGAGTCGAGCTGGTCGGAAGCGATCCGGTTGCCCCAGTCGAGATGCTCGCGCAGCCGCTCGTAATGCACGTCCTGGCGGTTGGACAAAAGCGTGCTGATGATCGCAAGCCCCACCGCGCCACCAAGGTTGCGGGTCAGGTTGAACAGGCCGGACGCCCCCCGGATGCGGGCCGGAGACAAAGTGCCAAGCGCGATATTATTGATCGGCACCATGCACATCATCAGGCCAAAACCGCGCAGGATCTGCGGGATCAGAAGCTCGTAGAAGTCCCAATCGGCGGTGATGCCGGTCATGATATAGGTGCCGGAGGCAAAGCTGATGAAACCGATCACCATCATCGCTCTCAGGTCCATCTTGGTCGACAGCTTGCCTGCGATCGGCGCCGTGACGAACATGGCAAGACCCGAGACGAACATCGTCTCGCCGATCATCTGGCTGTCGTAACCGCGGATGCGGCTGAGATAGACCGGGTAGATATAGGTGAGCCCGTAGAGCCCGATACCCATCACGAAGGAGAAGATCGAGCCGAACGCGAAGTTCCGGTTCGTAAACGCCGTCAGGTCCACGACGGGAAATTCCGAGGTAAAGGCGCGATAGAAGAAGACCAGGCAGCCAAGCCCCGATGCGATGGCACCGATGACGATCATATGGTCGTTGAACCAATCGTTGGAATTGCCCTCTTCCAGCACATACTCAAGACCGCCGAGGAACACGCCCATCGCGGCAAGACCCCACCAGTCAAACTTCTTGAACAGCGACAGTTCCGGCTTGTCGAAGTCGATGAACCGCCAAGTCAGGATCGTCACGAAGATGCCGGGAATGATGTTGACCAGAAACAGCCAGTGCCACGAAAACGCATTCGAGAGATAGCCGCCGACCGTCGGCCCGATGGTTGGCGCAAGCGTCGCGATCAGCCCGATGATTGGGGAGACGAACGCCCGCTTCGACGGCGGGAAAATGGTGAAGGCTGCCGCAAACACAGACGGAATCATGCCGCCGCCGATAAAACCCTGGATCGCGCGGTAGACGATCATCTGGTCGATATTGGATGCCGTCGCCGCAAGCGCGCTCGCAGCCGTAAAGCCGGCAGCCGAGAACGCAAACAGATAGCGCGTCGAGACGATACGCGCCAAGGTGCCAGAAAGCGGGATCATGATGACTTCGGCGATCAGATACGACGTCTGCACCCAGCCGATCTCGTCGGAACCTGCCGAAAGGCCCGCCTGGATTTCAGACAGCGAGGCAGACACGATCTGGATGTCGAGGATCGACATGAACATGCCGACGACCATCGCGAAAAACGCGATCAGCCGGCCGGTCGGCATCTTCTCGTCCACTTTTGGCGCAGCCGATGCCGGCGCAGCAGACGATATCGATCCTGCAGTTGTCGTTGCGCTCCCAGCCATGGGACCACCTCCGCCCCGATGGGGCTGTTAGGCCAAAGCCCAGTTACGTCTTGGGTGCGGTGCGGATGTCCACGTCGACGACAACGCTCAGACCCGCCCTGAGACGACCGCTGTCGAGCGCATCCTGCGGCAGGGCGATCCTGACCGGAACGCGCTGGATGATCTTGGTAAAGTTGCCCGTCGCGTTTTCCGGCGGCAGCAGCGAGAATACCGAGCCGGAAGCCGGCGCAAGCGATTCTACCGTCCCGATGATCGGCTCCTCGCTATAGGCATCTACATGCACTTCCACCTTGGAGCCGATCTCCAGATGCTGGATCTGCGTTTCCTTGAAATTGGCGTCGATATAGAGCTGGCGCGTCGGCACCAGCGCCATCAGCCGCTGTCCCGGCGAAACGAGATCGCCTTCCTGCACCGAGCGATTGCCGACAATCCCGTCATAGGGCGCCTTCAGAACGGTAAAGGACAAGTCGCGGGCCGCTTTGTCGCGCTGCAGTTCCAGCGTCCGGACCTGGCCTTCGGCTTCCTTGCGCTGCGCTTCAAGAATGGTGATGTTGGCTTCTGCCGACTTGATCGACGCATCGCCGCCGACAAGGTTGGCCTTGGCCTGATCGAGCGCAATCGTGGCGCTGTCGAGATCGGCGGTCGTGCCGACCGACTTGGCGGCAAGCTCGGTCTGGCGCTTGAGCGTGATCTCGGCACCGCGGACCGCTGCCTGCAGTGCAACCTTGGAGGCCTGCGCCTGGGCAAGGGTTGCCTGCGCACCTTCGACCTGTGCGTCGATGCGGGTCAGCGACAGCTTGCCGGTTTCGATGGCGGCATTGGCCTGATCAAGCGCGTTCTGGTAATCGCCATTGTCGAGCGTCGCCAGCACATCGCCGGCCTTGACCTGCTGGTTGGCGGCGACATTCACTTTCGAAACGAAAGCCGTGACCTTTGGGGAAATCGTGGCAATATCGCCTTCGATATAGGCATCGTCCGTCGACACCATGAACCGGCCCGTCGTCCACCACTGATATCCATACCAGCCGCCACCGGCGAGCAGCGCCAGCACGATGATCGGCAGGATAAGGCCACGCTTGCCCTTCTTTGCCGGTGCGTCGGCCTTGGCTTCGGGCGATGGCGTTGCAACAGGTGCCGCAGGTTTCTCGGCAGCCGGCGACGCGTCGTCGCGCGCCGTGTCATGGGCATTCACATCTTCGTTTTTTACGGTGCGCAGCGCGCCGGCATTCTTGGAGGCCGTCATTGTCGTAACCATCTTTGAAAAGCGAAAACCGATCGAACCGATCAGTTCGGAGCGTTGACATAAAGCCTTCGATCACACATATCAAGACCACATCGAACCAATCGGTTCGAAAAAAACCGGAATGCTGAATTATAATGCCGAAACCGTTAAAGAGATCCGCGCCGCGAGACACGTCCCCCCGCACTGCAGGGCGTTTTGCTGCGGGCGAGGATCCAGCCAAGCGCAGCCAGATTATGGAAGGCGCGACGCGGGTTTTCATGAAGCTTGGTTTCGAAGCCGCAAGCATGAACGACATCACGCGCGAGGCCGGCGTTTCGAAGGGAACGATCTACGTCTACTTCCAGAACAAGGAAGATTTGTTCGTCGCCATGGTGGAACAGGAGCGCGCCGCCTTCCTCGCCACTGTTCGGTCCGTTCTGTCGACCAACGGCAATGTGGAAAAGAGCCTCTACGATTTTGGCGTCTCGTTCCTCAGCCACATGACGGAAGAGAAAATCATCACCGCGATGCGCACCGTGCTTGGCGTCCGCGAGCGTATGCCGGACCTGTGTCGGCGCTTTTTCCGCGGACCCGAAAATCTGCGCACCGTGATGCGCGACTTTCTCGCCCTCCACGTCGAGGCCGGCAGGCTGAATATCGACGATATCGAGCTTGCCGCAGGCCAGTATATCGACCTCGTCAGCGGCGGCTATTTCAAGGTTCGTCTGTTCGGGTCCATGGAAGACGCCCCGTCAGACGAGGAAATCCACCGGACCATCCAAGGTGCAGTCCGCGTTTTCATGGCGGCCTATGGTTGTCATAACAAACCCGTGATCGATAATGGGGCTGATTCCGCCTGATTCTGGTCGGTCCATATTCAACCTACTCTTGTTTTTAATGGGTCGATCCCCAAATGCGGCGGGAAATTGCGCCCTTTGATTGAAAACAGGAGAGATGGATGGACATTGCAGCGCTGGTAGCAGACCCGACGGCCTGGGTAGCGCTCGTTACACTTGTGGTCATGGAAGTGGTGCTTGGCATCGACAACCTGATCTTCATCTCCATCCTCACCAACAAGCTGCCACCGGAGCATCGGGAAAAGGCACGCAAGATCGGTATCGGCCTGGCGCTGGTCATGCGTCTTGGTCTGCTCGGCACCGTTGCCTGGATCGTTCAGCTTACCAATCCGGTCTTTGAAGCCTTCGGTCACCCCTTCTCCTGGAAGGACATGATCCTGATCGCCGGTGGTCTGTTCCTCGTTTACAAGGCGACCAAGGAAATCCACCATTCCGTGGATGTGGTCGACAACAAGGAAGACATGGTCGGCGCCGGCAAGGAAGTCGTGCAGATGAGCTTCAGCGCCGCCATCGTGCAGATCCTGATCCTCGACCTGGTTTTCTCGATCGACAGCATCATCACCGCAGTCGGCATGACGCCGCATCTGCCGATCATGATCGTGGCCGTCGTCGCCGCTGTCACCGTGATGCTTCTGGCAGCAACCCCGCTTGCCAACTTCATCGAGAGAAACCCGACCATCGTCATGCTGGCTCTCGCCTTCCTGCTGATGATCGGCGGCACCTTGATCGTCGAAGGCTTCGGCGTGCACGTTCCGAAGGGCTATATCTACGCCGCCATGGCCTTCTCGGCCGGCGTCGAGGCCCTCAACATGTTCGCGAAGGGCGCCCGCGCCAAGAAAAAGGCCTCCGGCACGCTGCATTGACGTTGCTACAAACATCGACACGCAAAGGGCGCCCGCGAGGCGCCCTTTTTGTGTTCAGTCCAAACGCCTGGTCCCGGCGGATCACCGCTCGGACAGTTCCCGGTCCAGCGCTTCGAGCAGCCGGTTATCGTCTGCGGTCACGTCAGGCGCGAAGCGTGCCTTGATCCGACCATCGCGTCCGATCAGAAACTTTTCGAAATTCCAGACGATCTCGCCATCCTTGACCTCCATGCCGCGGCCGCGCAGGCGCGCCTTCATCGGACCGTCGCCGGTGGTGGGCACCGGATCTGCGGTCAGCGCCTTGTAGAGCGGATGCTTGGCATCGCCCTTGACGGAAATCTTTGAGAAGATCGGAAACTTCACGTCATAGGTCAGCTGGCAGAATTCGACGATTTCCGTATCCGAGCCGGGCTCCTGCCCCATGAAGTCGTTGGCCGGAAAGGCTGCGATGACAAAGCCCCTGTCCCGCTTTTGCTCGTAGAGTTTTTCCAACCCTTCATACTGCGTGGTCAGGCCGCATTTGGACGCGACGTTGACCACCAGCATGACTTTTCCACGGTATTCGGCAAGCGTCGTGTTCCGGCCGTCGGCAAGCTTGACGGGGATGGCAAGGATATCGGTCATGACGGCTCCGGGGGTTTTGGCGCAGGGGAATTGGCGCAAACAACTGCAGTTGATATCGTCTACTTATGCGTCCACCACGGTTTGTCCAGCAGAAACGCCCTGAGCGGCGATAGACGCCTTTTGCGAAACGTCATCAGACTTTGCAACATTTGTGGCACTGGGGCATTCTAGGGCACGATCTTATCACCACGCCGATCATCGCCTCTCGCTGCATCCCATTCCCAGCGCCCCCGGAGCCACATGACAACCCAGCAGATCCTTGCCTTTTCCGTCATCGCCGTGATGATGGCCGTCTTCATCTGGGATCGCTTCCGCTACGATGTGGTCGCCTGCTGTGCGCTCGTCGTGGCGGTGACGGTGGGGATTGTTCCGGTCGACCAGGCGTTTTCCGGCTTCTCGGATGATATCGTCATCATCGTCGGCAGCGCGCTGGTCGTTTCGGCAGGCGTTGCCCGCTCCGGCATCGTCGACATGGCGATCAAGAAATTCTTCCCCAACCTCAACACGCTGCATACCCAGCTGGCACTGCTGATGATCGTCGTCGCCGTGCTGTCGGCCTTCATCAAGAATATCGGCGCGCTTGCCATCATGATGCCGGTGGCGTTCCAGTTCGCCCGCAAATCCGGCGCCTCGCCGTCGAAATACCTGATGCCGATGGCCTTTGCCGCTTTGCTCGGCGGCCTGATGACGCAGATCGGCACCTCGCCCAATATCGTCGTGTCGCGGATCCGCCAGGAACTGACCGGCGAATCCTTCACGATGTTCGACTTTACCCCGATGGGTGCGATTCTCGCCTTTGTCGGCATCACCTTTCTTCTGTTCTTCCACTGGCTGGTGCCCAGCCGCACAAAGCAGAACGATTCCCTCGAGGAAGCAGTCGAGATCACCAACTATACGTCCGAGGTGATGATTACCCCGCTGTCGACTGTTCTTGAAAAAACGGTCGCCGAGCTGTTGAAGATCGGCGACGGCGAGGTGATTGCCAATGCCGTCCTGCGCGGTCCATCGCGCATGGCACCGTTCCCGGACCTCATCCTGCGTGAAAACGATGTGGTGCTGCTCGAAGGCCCGTCAAAGGCGCTCGACCGGATGGTCTCCGGCGGCAGGCTGCAGCTCTCCGGCAAGCCGCTGATGGAAAACGGACAGGCCCAGGCCGATGTCATCTCCATCGAGGCGATCATCACCCAGGATTCGCCGCTCAAGGGGCTTTCCGCCAAGGAACTGGCGCTCTCCTACACCCGTGGCGTCAATCTTCTAGCAATCAGCCGGCATGGCGAACGCCTCAAGCAGCGTCTTGGCACCATCACCCTGATGGCGGGCGACGTGATCGTGTTGCAGGGCAGCCGCAAGAACATGCCGACGGTGATGCAGGACTTCTCGCTTTTGCCGCTCGCTCAGCGCGAAGTGCTGCTCGGCACGCGGAGGCAGGCCTTCATTCCACTGATCATCCTGGCACTGGCGATGGGCACGACTGCCGTCGGGCTTGCCCCTGTGCCGGTCGCTTTCTTCGCGGCCGCTCTCGGCATGGTGGTTTTCCGCGCCATTCCGTTGACCGATTTCTACAAATCCGTCGATGGCCCGATCCTCGTCATGCTAGCGGCGCTCATCCCGGTTTCGGATTCTCTGCGAACCTCCGGTGGCAGTGAACTGATCGCCGGATGGCTCGGCCAGGCCGCGGCGACCTTGCCTGCCTGGGGCGCGATCGGTCTGATCCTCATCACCGCCATGGCCGTCACGCCCTTCCTCAACAACGCCGCCACCGTGCTGGTCATGGGGCCGATCGCCGCAAGCTTCGCCACCAATCTCGGCTTTCGCCCCGAGTCCTTCCTGATGGCGGTGGCAATCGGCGCAGGCTGCGATTTCCTCACGCCGGTCGGCCATCAGTGCAACACACTGGTGTTCGGCCCGGGCGGCTACAAGTTTTCCGATTATCCGCGGCTTGGCCTGCCTTTGTCGTTCCTGATCATCGTCGTCAGCGTCCCGGCCCTCCTCTATATCTGGCCGGTAAATTAGTCCTCCCCGCGCTCAACGGACCCAGGCTTACCCCGCCCCTCAATGAGGGACGGGGTATCGGCCGTTTTCGCCAAAAACCTTGACGCTCTCGCCTGAATATGGCCTAAGCCTGCGCCAATCCCTATTCAAAGGCACAGGCTTAGCGCAGCCATGCGCGCCGTGGAAAGAGCAGCATCCATGATCAATCCGACCCCTCGCGTCCGCATCGCTCCATCGCCCACCGGCGAGCCCCATGTCGGCACCGCTTACATCGCCCTCTTCAACTACCTCTTCGCGAAAAAGCACGGCGGCGAATTCATCCTGCGCATCGAAGATACCGACGCGACCCGCTCGACGCTCGAATACGAGCAGAAGGTGCTGGACGCGCTGAAATGGACCGGGCTTACCTGGGCGGAAGGTCCAGATATCGGCGGTCCCTACGGCCCCTACCGCCAGTCGGACCGCAAGGACATGTACTGGCCGCACGCCCAGAACCTGCTCGACAAGGGCCACGCCTTCCGCTGCTTCTGCACGCCGGAGCGTCTGGAGCAGATGCGCGAAGGCCAGCGCGCCGCCGGCAAGCCGCCGAAGTATGACGGTCTCTGCCTGAAATACTCGGCCGAGGAAGTCACCGAAAAGATGGCGGCCGGCGAACAGTCCGTCGTGCGTATGAAGATCCCGACCGAAGGTTCGTGCGATTTCACCGACGGCGTCTATGGCGATGTCTCGATCCCGTGGGATTCGGTCGACATGCAGGTCCTGATCAAGGGCGACGGCATGCCAACCTATCACATGGCCAACGTCATCGACGACCATCTGATGAAGATCACCCACGTCGCTCGCGGCGAAGAGTGGCTGGCATCGGTGCCCAAGCACATTCTTCTCTATCGCTATTTCGGCTGGGAAGCGCCTGTCTTCATGCATCTCTCCCTCATGAGAAATGCCGACAAGTCGAAACTGTCCAAGCGCAAGAACCCGACCTCGATCAGCTATTACTCGGCGCTCGGCTACCTGCCGGAAGCCCTGATGAACTTCCTCGGCCTGTTCTTCGTGCAGATCGCCGAAGGCGAAGAGCTTCTGACCATGGATGAGATGATCAGCAGCTTCGATCCGGAAGCCCTGTCCAAGGCCGGCGCCATCTTCGACCTGCAGAAGCTGGACTGGGTGAACGGCCGCTGGCTGCGCGAAAAGCTGTCGCCGGAAGAGTTCGTGTCACGCACGCTGGAATGGGCGATGGAAAATCAGCGCCTGATCGAGGGGCTGAAGCACTCGCAGAGCCGCGTTTCCAAGCTCGGCGACCTGCCGAACCTCGCAGGCTTCCTGCTCGCCGCCGACGTCAACCTGACACCGGCCTCGTTTGCCGGTCTGAAGACCTCACCGGAAGACACGCTCGCGATAATCACCATGGTCCAGGCCGACATCGAGAAGATGATCGAGTGGAACGTCGAGGCGATCGATGCCGAACTGCGCGCCGTTGCCGACAAGCTCGAAAAGAAGCTGCGCGTCGTCACCCCGCCGCTGTTCATCGCCATGTCCGGCTCGCAGCGCTCGCTACCGCTGTTCGACAGCATGGCAATCCTCGGCCGCTCGGTCGTGCGCCAGCGCCTGAAGATCGCCGCCGCCGTGGTGTCATCCATGGTGGGTGCGCAGAAGTAATAACTGCGGAGGCGAGGTCTCACCTTCGCCTCCCTCATTCCTGTGCTTGTCACAGGAATCCAGCCACGGCGCGTCTGCGCCGTGAAAGAATGAAAAGAGTATTCCGCGCCCAAATACTTGGCCGCACTGGATTGCTGTGACAAGCACAGGAATGAGGGATACGGAAGCGAAGCTCGCCGCGGCAGCGCCGTTACAGGAATAAAACCATGACCGAGAACACCAAGACCGAAACCGCCCTCTCCTCCGACGCGACCGAAGTGCGCGCCCAGAAACTGGCAAAGCTGCGCGAAACCGTCGGCGACGTCTATCCGGCGCATTTCCACCGCACCATGACCAATGCGGAACTGGCGGAAAAGTACAAGGATCTCGAGGCCGACGTCGAAACCACCGATGTCGTCAAGGTTGCCGGCCGCGTCTTTTCCTCGCGCAATTCCGGCATGTTCATGGATATCCATGACGCCGGCGGCAAGATCCAGATCTTCTCCCACAAGGACGTGACGCCCGAGGAAGCCCGGGCGATGCTGTCGATGATCGATCTTGGCGACATCATCGGCGTCACCGGCATCGTGCGCCGCACCAAGCGCGGCGAACTGTCGATCAGCGCCCGCGAAATCACCATGCTGACCAAGTCGCTTTTGCCGATGCCGGAAAAGTGGAACGGCATTGCCGATGTCGAGATCCGCTACCGCAAGCGCCACCTCGACATCCTCAGCAACGAGGAAAGCAAGCTCCGCTTCCAGCAGCGCTCGAAGATCGTCTCCGGCATCCGCCGCTTCATGGAAGACGACGGCTTCATGGAAGTCGAAACGCCGATGCTGCACTCAGTCTATGGCGGTGCCACGGCCGAACCCTTCAAGACCCACCACAACACGCTGAAGCTCGACATGTACCTGCGCATCGCGCCGGAACTGTTCTTGAAGCGCACGCTGGTGTCGGGTCTCACCGACAAGGTGTTCGAGATCAACCGCAACTTCCGCAACGAAGGCGTCTCCACCCGGCACAATCCTGAATTCACCATGATGGAATGCTACTGGGCTTACGCCGACTACGAGGACATCATGGACCTCGTCGAACGCCTGTTCGCCGAGCTCGCCATGAAGATCCACGGCTCCACCGAATTCGCCTATGGCGACAAGGAACTGTCGTTCAAGGGCCCGTTCAAGCGCGTGCCCATGCCAGACGCCGTCAAGGAAGTCACCGGCATCGACTTCCTCGCCATGAAGACCGACGAGGAAGCCCGCACTGCAGCCAAGGCCGCCGGCTTCGAAGTCGAGAAGGACTGGACCTGGGGCGAATGCCTCGCCTTCATCTTCGAGGAAAAGGTCGAGGCCACGCTGATCCAGCCGAGCCACGTCACCCATTTCCCGAAGGACATCTCGCCCTTTGCCAAGGAAGTCCCGGGCGAACCGCGCCTCGTTGAACGTTTCGAGACCTATTGCAACGCCTGGGAACTGGGCAATGCCTTCTCGGAACTGAACGACCCTGAAGAGCAGCGCAAGCGCATGGTCGAGCAGCTCGAGCAGGCCCATGCCCGCGGCGAGAAGGACAAGCAGCTCGACGACGAATTCCTCGACGCCATCGACCAGGGCATGCCCCCCGCCGGCGGCCTCGGCATCGGCGTCGACCGCCTGATCATGCTGCTCACCAACGCCCCGTCCATCCGCGACGTCATCCTCTTCCCGGCCCGCCGCGCCAAGGCGGATTGATCAGACAGACCTGCTCCTCTCCCCTGAAACAGGGAGAGGGTCAGACTGCCGACAAACGCTGAAGAAGCTTGCTTGACGAGAGCGACACCCCACGCTCCCTCATCCTCGCCCTTGTGGCGGGGATCCAGCGACACGACGTCCGTCGGGTCAAAGACTCTCTCAGCTCAAGGACTTGAGCTGACGGGATCCCCGCCAAAAGGGCGAGGATGAGAGGAGGTTGCGAACCGGATCGGTTCCAAAGTGACATCAAGAGTTGTTTGACAAGACCTTTGTCAGCAGCCTGACTCCTCTCACTGAAACGGGGAGAGGATCAGTGGATCTTCTCGCAGGTTCCGACCATACGCAGCAACAGCCAACATGCTGTCCCCGCCCCGCCGCGCCAACGGGGCTCGATGGCAAGGGCCTCTCTGGACGATGGAGCAACCGATAGGTTGTTTTTTGACTAGGGCTTGCTGGCCGAACCAGCCTGTTGCGCCCGCAGCTTCTCAAGCCACGCGGCACCGGCCGCATCCGCGGCATTGGACCCGCCTGCTGCCGCGCTCGGCTGATCCGACGCGACCGTAGCGGCTGGCTCGGCGGCCTTGTCGTCATGCACGGCGTCGGCAACCGAAGGCCCGCCGGAACGGATCTCGTCGTTGCCATCCTGCTTCGACCAGCGCTTGCCGCCCTCGGCAGAGGTGCGTGGCTCTGGCGCGGGCTCGGTCTTTGGGGAAGCCGGCTCTGCCGAGGCTTCGTCATGTGTGGCATCCGGCGCCGCGTCCGGAGCCTTGTCACTGGAACCGAAGAGCATCTCCTTCATGGAAGAGACAAAACTCTTCTGTTCGGTCGGTGCAGGTGTTTCTGCCGGCGCAGAGATAGGCTCAACCTTTGCTGCATGCTCTTTCGAACCGTCGGTTGTGTCATCCGCCGCTGCGGCTGGAGCTGGTGCATGACCATCCTGCTTCGCGTCGATTGGATGCTCGCCGCCTTGCGGTGCAGCGTGCCCCTCGCCGTCCGGCGCATGCGCGGCGGCGGCAGGCGCTGCTTCCTCTGTCGAACCGAAGATCAGGCCGGTCACCGAACTCAGGAGACCGCCGCTTTCCTTGGCGGCAGGTTCCCCGCCCTCGCCATGGCCCGAAGCCGCTGCCTCGCCATGTCCTTCGGCAGGCGCGCTGCCGTGCTCGGCTGCCGGCGCCTCTCCTTCAGCTGCAGGTGCGTCATGCCCACCGGAGGCTTCGCCATGTCCGGCAGGTTCATGCCCCTTGGCAGGCTTCTTGTCATGCCCCGTGGCCGCGCCGTGTCCTCCCGCAGCTGCAGCCTCGGCCGCGGCGATCGCCACCGGGTCGATACAGTCGGTTTTGTCGGTGAGACTTGCTTCGAGATGCTCGATATCGGCGAGCGGCATGTCGATGCGCTGGCCGTAATACTCGCCCTTGGATGTCGCAGCGCCTTCGACATAGAATGCGGAATAGCGTTCCCGCGCCGCGCCATCAGGTGCCTTGGAAACATCTGGAATGTAGACGACCTGCGCGCCGATCATGCGGCCGCGCATTTCGGCGCGGTCCTTCGGACCCGCCTTGTCGACCATCGCCACCTGCACGATGTCGGCCTTTTCCTTTTCCTGGATGGATTTTGCCACGCGCAACGCGGTGCGGATGCGTGCCATGCCGTCACCAACGCCATCCGCCGAGGCAACCTCGTCGGCATTCACATAGCGGCGCACCCAGGTGCGTCCGTCGCGCTTGGTCGTGAACGTCTGCAACACAGAACAGGTCAGGCCGTTGAGATCCGCGTAAGACGGGCCGAAAAACTTTTCCTTGCCCACGAACACGGCCGCCGCGCCGCTGCCGGCGCAGAGCACGGAAACACCGCCGACGACCGCGAGCAGCTTCTTCGATAGCCGGATCTTCACGCGCCGAACTCCGGCATCTTCACCCCATCACGCACAACAAGACATGGAATACTCAAGCCGCAGTCTGCGCTACTCTGATTGAAGAAGCTTTAAACCTGGGCTTTTCCTTCGCCCAACGCCTGTCCCGGAATGAGGCTCCCGAAGCGCATCCGCGCTCCGGCCGGCCCATCGCCCATCATGCCTGACCTTCAGACGACAAAAGGCCCGCATGACGCGGGCCTCTCCACCGGTCGTCGCTCGCTGTTGCGTCAAGCGGCCCTGCGGCCGCCGCCGGCACGCGGTGAACCCGTTTCGCGCATTTCGCCGCGCCTGTTGAGCTTGAAATGTCCGACCAGTTCCGACAACAGAGCCGCGCCGCTTGCAAGCTGGCGGCTGATGCCGGTCGTGTGCTCCACCATCGCCGCGTTCTGCTGCGTCATCCGGTCCAGCTGCGAAACCGTCTGGTTGATGTCGGACAGGCCACCCGACTGTTCCTGCGCCGCAGTGGCCAGCGACTGGACATTCTGGTCGATCGAGGCGACAAAACGTTCGATTTCGTGCAGCGCGGCGCCCGTCGCGTCGACAAGGCGCACGCCCTCCGTGACCTGCCGGCCGGAATTCTCGATCAGTCCCTTGATCTCCTTGGCGGCTTTGGCGGAACGCTGCGCCAGTTCACGCACCTCCTGTGCCACAACCGCAAAGCCCTTGCCCGCCTCGCCCGCACGGGCCGCCTCGACGCCAGCATTGAGCGCCAGAAGATTGGTCTGGAACGCGATCTCGTCGATCACGCTGATGATCTTGGTAATCTCGGACGATGCACCTTCGATCCGCTTCATCGCCGTGATGGTTTCCTGCACCACGCAGGAGGACGTGGTCGCAGATTGCAGCGCGCCCTTGACCAGCTTGCGGGTTTCCTCCGCATTGGTGTTGGAGGACCTTACCGTCTCCGTCACCTGCTCCAGCGCCGCCGTCGTTTCTCGAAGCGACGCTGCCTGCTCCTTGGTGCGGGCGGACAGCTGGTCGGCCGCCACCTGCATGTCCTGGCTGCTGTCGTTGAGGCTGGAAGTCTGCTGCAGGACCCCCATCAGCGTCTGTTGGAACGCCCCGATCGAGGCGTTGAAGTCCCGGCGCAGCGGCTCGAATTCCACGATGAACGGCGTATCCAGCGTCTGCTGGATATTGCAATCGGCGAGACGTGCAAGTCCGGTGCCGAGATCGTTGACCACCCTTACCCGTTCGCTCACATCCGTTGCGAACTTGACGACCTTGAACACCCGTCCGCTGTCGTCGATGATCGGGTTGTAGGATGCCTGGATATAGATCTTCTCGCCGGTCTTGGTGATGCGGGTGAACTGATCGGCCGAAAAGGTGCCACGTCCGAGCTTCTTCCAGAACTCCTGATAGTCCGGCGAGCGCGCATAGTCGGGTTCGCAGAAGATAGAATGGTGCTTGCCGACGATCTCATCGAGACGGTAGCCGACGGCGGCACAGAAATTGTCGTTGGCGTTGAGGATCTCGCCTGTCGGCGAAAATTCGATGATCGCCTGCGCCCGCGACAGTGCCTCAAGCTTGCCCCGGTCCTCGAGCGCCCGCTTGCGCGCTTCCGTGATGTCGGTCGCAAACTTCACGACCTTGTAAGGCTTGCCGCCTTTCAGAATCGGATTGTAGGTGGCTTCGATCCAGATCTCGCGGCCGCCTTTGCCCACGCGTTTGTATTTGCCCTGATCGAACGCGCCTGTGGAAAGCCGTGCCCAGAACGCCGCGTAATCCGAGGAAGCTGCATCGGCCGGATCGACGAACATGCTGTGATGCCTGCCGACGATCTCGTCCAGGCGGTAGCCGAGCGCATTGCAGAAGTTTTCGTTGGCATCGAGTATGATGCCCTTCAGGTCGAATTCGATGATTGCCTGCGACCGATTGAGGGCCTTGATCACGGCGGCGTTGGACAAGATACGGCCAAAAGAAATCCCAGCCATCGATGCGCTCCAGCTTCAAAGTGATTTGTAGGCTGAAAGATCTAGGAGTTCCGGCTAAACGTTCGGTTAACCCTGTGCCTCGGCCGTGCACATTAGGAAAACGAAAAAGACCCGCACGAGGCGGGCCTTCTCATTGGAAAACGTTGAGGAAATCAGGCCGCGGCGCGGACCAGTTCCTTCTTCACGAGCTCGCGGAGCGCGCCGAGATCCTTGTTGAACGCCCGGATACCGTCCGAAAGCTTTTCGGTCGCCATCTGGTCTTCGTTGAGCATCCAGCGGAAGGTCTTTTCGTCCATCTTGATCGGCGCGGCCGGCTCGAACTTTTCAGGCGAAAGCTTGCGCTCCAGCGTGCCTTCCGCCTTGTCGAGCTCGTCGAGCAGGTTCGGCGAAATCGTCAGGCGGTCGCAACCGGCAAGAGCTTCGATCTCGCCGACATTGCGGAACGAGGCGCCCATGACGATCGTCGAGATGCCGTTCGCCTTGTAGTAATTGTAGATCGAACGCACCGAGACGACGCCCGGATCGGTCTCGGACGTGTAGTCTTCACCGGTCGACTTCTTGTACCAGTCGAGAATGCGCCCGACAAAGGGCGAGATCAGGAACGCCTTGGCGTCCGCGCAGGCAACGGCCTGGGCGTGGCTGAACAGAAGCGTCAGGTTGCAGTCGATCCCTTCGGCCTGCAGAACTTCGGCGGCCTTGATGCCTTCCCAGGTCGATGCCAGCTTGATCAGGATGCGTTCGCGCTCGATGCCGCGATCCTTGTAGGCTGCGATGATCTTGTGCGCCTTGGTGATCGAACCTTCGGTGTCGAAGGAAAGGTCGGCGTCGACTTCGGTCGAAACACGGCCGGGGACAATCCCCGCAAGTGCCGCGCCCACGTCGATCGCCAGCTTGTCAGCCACGGCAACCGTGATCGCGTCGTCGCTGCCGCCCTGTTTGCGGCCCCAGGCTACCGTTTCCTGGAACGTGTCGGCAAATGCCGGCGAACCGATCGCCTTCAGAACGATCGACGGGTTGGTGGTGCAATCGACCGGCTTGAGGCGGGTCACCGCCTCGATGTCGCCCGTGTCGGCGACGACCGTTGTCATGGAACGAAGCTGCTCTAGTTTCGACGTCATCCGAATAAATCCTTGTTAAGCGAATACAAACGCTCGGGGCGTCGTATGGTTTCTGGATCGCTGTTGACCGGATAACAACCCTTCAGGGTAAAGAAGTCAAGACATTTGTCCTTCACAATTGACATATGTTTCACGTCAGCCCTATGGTCCTGAATGAAAAAGGACATCAGAATTTGGCCAAGCTGAGACGCGATACCCACACCGCATATTCGGAAGCGTCCTCCCTGCGGCTTCGCGCTGCCTGGCTCTACTACAACCAGGGCCTGACGCAGAAGGAGGTAGCCGAGCGGCTCGGCATCAGTCGCTCGACCGTCATCCGCCTTCTCGACGAGGCAATGAAACGCTCCGAAGTGCAGATCTGGATCTCGGAAGGCATCGACACCTGCGTCGAGCTGGCGACCAAGCTGGAACGCGCCTACGGACTGGATGAGGCGGTCGTGGTGCCCGCCCCGCGCGACAACAGCGCCGATGCACTGGCCGGCGCCGTCGGTCTGGCGCTCGGCCAGTTCCTGTCGGAAGCAATCCAGAACGACATGACGATCGGCGTCGGCTGGGGCCGCACGATGACGGCAGCGCTTTCGAGCTTCCGCCCGCCCCGTCGCGAACGCTGCAAGGTCGTCTCGCTGCTCGGCGGCATTGTCGCTGTCCACCAGACCAACCCGATCGACTTCACCTGGCGCTTTGCCGGCCAGCTGGGCGCCGAATGCTTCATGTTCCTCGCCCCGCTTCTGGTCGACAGCGTCGCCACCAAACGGGCTCTGATCGACAAATGCGGCCTCGATGCCGTCTATGACCTCGCCGAGAACCTCGATCTCGCGGTCGTCAGCTGCGGTGATATCGGCCCGCATTCGACCTCGCTGTCGGAGGGGTTCATTTCAGCCACCGAACTCGAGCGGCTGATCGCCGCCGGCTGTGTCTGCGACACGATGTTCAATTTCCTCGACGAGGAAGGCCGGTCCGTCGATCAGAAGCTCAACGAGCGGGTCATGTCCGTCGACCTCGATACGCTCGCCAAGGCAAAACACATCGTCCTCTCCTCCGGCGGCACACACCGCGCCATCGCCATCCGCGCCACCATCCGACGCATCGGCTGCAACACCCTCATCACCGACGAAACCGCCGCAGTGGAACTGCTGCGGCTGGCGGAGGTGGATTAGGACCGCCCGCTTTCATCGCCGAATGCTGTCGGGAGGTGCCTTTCGAGATCGACAGCGTCATGAAGCACGCGACCGATCCCGATAAGCGACGGTTCAAGATACCGGTAGAGAATGAAGTGGCGAGGCTGCACGACCAGTCCGCTTGCGTGCTTCGCCCTCGTCCGGCTACGCCTGAGATGGAAGCTGCGTATGCCTGCCCCAAGCTCCGCCCTATCGATTGAACCCGGTCGGGTCTTGCGACAAATCGCGAAAGGCAGTCACGAGAAGCTGTACGTCACGGCGCCTTGCGCCGCGTCCGAAGTTCTCATCCGTATAGGCAATGATCTTGGTGATGTCGGCCTGGGCAGATAAGCCGCAGTGCATCGCCCACGATTTCGCTGGCGTTCTGATAGCGTCCCGTTTCCAGAAGCCGCGCGATCACCTGCCGGTGGTGCTCTGTCAGAACGACGTTGCATGTTGGCATGATGGCTCCTTGGAACTGGCCGAGATCCCAGCGCATTGGGCACGACCCGCCAACTGCCGGCAGAGTTTCCCAGCCTCGGCCGCAACGACGTCAGAGATCGATATCCGTTGTCAGCAATGCAATCCTGTCGCGCCAGGAATGGTGCTCGAGCCGCTCCCATGTCCTATCCATGGCATAGGCCGACGAGATGACCGGAATACCGATATGGCCGAAGTAGAGGGAAAGCTGGCGCTCGGCGATCTCTTCGGACATGCCGGCAATCTCGCTGCTGTAAAGTCCGGCGGCAAGGCCGGTGCGGTCGGAACCCGAGCGGCAATGGATCAGGATCGGCTTCGGTGCGTCCCGCATCATCGTGACAAGCCGGTCCGCCTCCGCTTCGCTCAACTGCCTGGAAGCCGACATCCGGAAATCCAGATGCGTCAGGCCAAGCCTTTTTGCGGCGGAGACCTCCTCGGCATACCATCCGGCCTTGTCGTCCTCACCGCGCAAGTTGACGATGGTGCGGATGCCGTAGGTCTTTGCATAGGTCTCGATATCGGCGGCACCCGGCTGGGCAGACCGGTAGAGCTCGCCGTCGATCACCGTATGGAAATTGCCGCTGAGCTGCAGATACCCGAGATAGGCCCCCAAACCCAGAGCGGCAGCGAAAATCGCCGAGGCTCCCATGCGAAACCAGCTTCTGACGCGTGACTGTTCCATGCTGCCGTCCGTTGAAGTGCAGGATGGCAATCATTTCGGCCTGTTTGCTGACACGCACCTGAAGGACGGCAAGTTGTCGGGCGGACTGTGCGGCTCAGGCGTTGCCTGTCTCCCAGCCCAGGATCGCCCGTTTGCGGGTCAGACCCCAGTGATACCCGGTCAAAGCCCCGTTCTTCGCCACGGCCCGGTGGCAGGGCACGACGAAGGAGATCGGGTTGGCGCCGATGGCCGCTCCCACCGCCCGGCTTGCCGTCGGCTGGCCGATATCGGAGGCGACGGCGGAATAGGTGACCGCCTTGCCGAACGGGATCTTCAACAGGCTCTGCCACACCTTGAGCTGAAAATCGGTCCCGATCAGAACGACATTGAGTGGCCGGTCCGCCGACCATTGGCCCCGGTCGAAGATGCGGCCGATATAAGGCGCCGTCGCTTCTTTGTCCTCGACATAGGCGGCATTCGGCCAGCGCCGCACCATGTCCTCGAAGGCCGGTTTTTCACCGCCGAGATCGGAAAACGCCAGGCCCGAAAGCCCACGCTCCGTCGCCATGACCAGCGCCATGCCGAATGGCGACGGGTGGAACCCGTAGCGGATCGTCAGACCCGCGCCCCTTCCCTTCCATTCGCCCGGCGACATCGCCTCATGGGTCACGAACAGATCGTGCAGGCGGCCGGGTCCCGAGAGACCGAGTTCATAGGACGTCTCCAGAAGCGGCAGACCTTCCTGGCCGAGCAGCCGCTTGGCATGATCGAGCGTCACCGCCTGCAGAAAGGCCTTGGGCGACAGACCCGCCCAGCGGGTGAACACCTTTTGCAACTGTGTCGGCGACTGGCCAAGTTCGGCAGCGATCGTTTCGAGCGAAGGCTGCGCGCGATAATCGAGCGTCAGCATCTCGATGACACGCCGCACCGTCTCGTAGTCGGAGCCATCAGGCGTCACGTCGATGCCGGGTGCGGACATGTCGGGCCTGGAAAGCGAAGCAAGAGCGTTCATGGCAATCTCCCTGTGCCCTATAGATGCACGCTCGATCCCATCAGAGCCACCCGTTTCTTGACAGGATCACAACCGTCTCGTGACGGTCGCAAGCGCTCCGCGAAATGCCCTCGCAAAGCTCTCACGATCGTCCGGGTTCAGAAACGAACCGATTTCGGTCTGCCGTCCCTCACCCGAGACCTGCATCGCCGTAATCCCGAATTCCTCGTGCCTGCTGACATTGAATCGCGCCCAAAACGGGTTGTAGCGATGCTCCACCATCCGCCCCGTTGGTGAAAATTTCCGGATCGAAAGATTGGTCCTCGACACCGTGACTTCCTCGCGCTGCCGGCCGGAACGGTAGCTGAGTTTCAGCGCGCCATAGAGAAGCAGGAAATCAAAACCGAGGAACAGCCCGATCGGCCAGGCGCCGGTCGCCAGGAAGAAAAGGCCGTAGAACAGGCAGACGGCACCCGATATCGACAGCACGACAAAAAACCCGCGTCGGCCGAGCGACCGATAGGGCGTCAGTTCGGCCGCAAAGACCGGTTTCTCATCGATCGGCTGCGCGTTGATTTCCGTCATGGGGCGAGACTATACAGTGTCATGGCCCTTGCGAAAATCAAATCCACGAAAACCCCGGCGACAAAAAGCAGCACCACCAAAGGGCGCAAGCCGAAGCGCTTCAAGCCCGCCTATACGCCTGACGAAATGGTGGAGATCTTCCGCCGCTTCTCGGTGCAGCGGCCGGAGCCGAAGGGAGAGCTCGAGCACGTCAATCCGTTCACGCTCGTGGTCGCCGTGGCGCTGTCGGCGCAGGCAACCGATATCGGCGTTAACCGGGCGACACGCGAGCTGTTCAAGATCGCCGACACGCCGGAAAAGATGCTGGAGCTCGGCGAGGACGGCGTCATCGCCCATATCAGGACGATCGGCCTCTACCGCAACAAGGCCAAGAACGTCATCGCGCTCTGTCGCATGCTGATCGACGAGTTCGGATCCGAGGTGCCAAGCACGCGCGAGGACCTGGTGCGCCTGCCGGGCGTCGGCCGCAAGACGGCCAATGTGGTGATGTCCATGGCCTTCGGCATTCCGACGCTTGCCGTCGATACCCATGTGTTTCGCATCGGCAACCGCTGCCTGATGGCGCCCGGTAAAACGCCGGATGAGGTCGAGGAGCAGTTCCTGAAGGTCATTCCCGACCAGTATCTGTTCCACGCCCATCACTGGCTGATCCTGCACGGCCGCTATACCTGCAAGGCCCGCAAGCCCGAATGCGAGCACTGCGTCATCGCCGACCTCTGTCGGTCGCCCGAAAAGACCTGTCCCATCCCAGCACCGCTGGTCGAGCTACCGCCTCAGGTGATCGGCGTCTGAAGCCGGAAGGACGGGTCGCGCTTCGATACCTTCTTGTGCAGATGCACCATCAGCCCGGCCGCAAACAGCGGCGTCAGCAGGTTGACGAAGGGGATCGCCAGGAAGCCGGCGATCAGCAGGCCCGCCATGAACACGGTGGAGGAATGCTTCGAGCGGAACGCCCGCGCCTCGGCGGGAGGGCGGAACCGCATCGCGGCGAACTCGAAGAATTCCCGTCCCAGCAGATACCCGTTCACCAGGAAGAACGCAATCAGGTTGACGCCGGGAATGAACAGCAAAAGCAGCGCGATCATATTGCCGATGATCACGATGCCGAGAAACTGGATCGACCCCAGGATCGCCTGACCGAGCGGCATTTCCCGGCCCGGCACGTCATCGGGATAGTCGCGCTTTTCGATCACCGCCGCCACATCGTCGAGAAAGAGACCCGCGATCAGTGCGGTGATCGGCGCAATCAGCAAGGCCAGCACCAGCGCCAGCCCGATGCCGGCCGCAATCGCCGCAAACAGCGTCAGCCATCCCGTCCAATCCGGCACATCCGGAAAGAAGGCGGCAAACCAGGGCCAGAGGTAGATCGCAAAGAGCTCCCGCAAGCCAAACCACAACCCGATCAGGATCAGGAATGTCAGCCCCAGCGTCTTCCAGAAGGCCGATCTTGTTTCGGGCGCAAACAGGTTGATCAGCGATAGGCGTGCGGCGTCGAGGATCATCGGCGTCTCCAGGTTAAGCCCGCAGCATGTAGGTCAACCATCGCCCTGGAACAAGCGCCGGTGGATATAGGAATCCCGCCGCGAGAATCGTATACTCACCGGCAGACACCCGCACCGGGCGTGGTAGTGACGGAGATCCGCATGACAAGCCTGCTGCTCCTTGGCGCGACCGGATTGGTCGGCGGCCACGTCCTCGAACTGGCGCTCAAGGACGACCGGGTCACCCGCGTCGTCGCGCCCACCCGCCGGCCGCTGCCTCCGACCGCCTTGCCGGCCCATCCGAAGCTCGAAAATCCCATCACCGATCTCAGCAGCGGTCTGCCCGAGGCGGATTGGTGGACTGTCGACGCGGTCATTTCGGCGCTCGGCACCACGCGGGCAAAGGCGGGATCGGACGAGGCCTTCCGTCTGGTGGATTACGCCACGCCGCTCGGTGCGGCCCGGCGCGCGCATGAACGAGGTGCAACCCGTTTCTCGCTCGTCTCGTCCACCGGCGCCAATTCGAAGTCCAGCCTGCTTTACCTGCGCACCAAGGGCGAGCTTGAAGATGCCATCCGCGCCATCGGCTTTCTCACGCTCACGATCGTCAGGCCCGGCCTTCTGGGTGGCGATCGCAGCGAATTCCGGCTCGGCGAACGGCTTGCCAGCATCGCGCTGAAGATCGCCCATCCCATCCTGCCGCGACGGCTGCGCATCAGCCCGGCCCATGTGGTGGCAAAAGTTCTGCTGGATGCAGCGATCGGCGGTGAAAAGGGCGAGCGCATCGTCGAGGCGGATCAGCTTTCGGGCTGAGTTGCAGCTTAGTCCAGCGACCGCAGCTCTTCGCGGTGACGGATCATCGCGAGGAACCGCCGGTAGTCGAGCTCATAAAGGTCTCGTCCCGTGCTGGGTAGCCGCTCGCTGCCGCCGCTGTTCATCGCATGTCCGGCATCACGCAACGAGCCGTGCAGACCGCCCGCGACCGCGGCAGCCATGGCCGTTCCGAGCAGAACCGCATCGCGGTTGTGCGGGATGACCACCTTGCAGCCCGTGACATCCGCATAGAGTTCCACCAGCAGCGGGTTGTTCACATGCCCGCCGGTCACGTGCAGCGTCTCGAACCGGTACCCAAAGTCAGCCATCGCATCGAGAATATGACGGATGCCGAGCGCGATCGACACGCAGGTCCGCCAATAGCGGCGGCAAAGCCCGTCGAAGGACGTATCGAGCGTCAGCCCGCTGATGACGCCAGTCGCATGCGGGTCCGCAAGCGGCGACCGGTTGCCGTGAAAGTCGGGCAGAATGTGCAGATCCGGCGCAATCTCGTCATCGCCTGCTGCCGCCCGCATCTCGCCGACACGGGCAATGATCCGCTCATGCAGCTCGGTGGTCGGCTCGCCGCCGGCTGCGTGCATCATGACGATATGATCGAGCAGAGCGCCCGCCGCCGACTGCCCGCCTTCGACCAGCCAATGGCCGGGCAGTACCGCCTCGTAATACGGGCCCCAAAGGCTGCGACCGGGTTTCGGCTCTCTGGTGAAGGCGACAATGCAGCTCGATGTACCTCCGATCAGCGCAACGCTCGTCTCCAGCGACGAGCCTGGAAAGCTTTTCGCCCCAACACCGCCAAGCACGCCATAGGCACCCGCGTAAGCGTCGATCATTCCCGGCGCGACCTGAACGCTGGTATCGAGGCCAAGTTCGGCCGCCGCCGTTTCGCTGAGCGGTCCGATCGAGCCGCCGACACCGATCGTATCGTCCGGCAGACCGCCCTTCTCAATAAGGTCGTCGAGCCCGGCAAGCGCCAGATAATCCGCGCTCCAGCCCGGCGTCTCATGCGCCAGGTAATTCCATTTGGCCGTCAGCGTGCAGCGCGAACGCGACGCGGAACCTGAGGCTTTCCAGGTCAGGAAATCGGCAAGATCGAAGAAATAACCGGCCCGGCTCCAGCTGTCTGGAAGGTTCTGCTTCAGCCACATCAGCTTGGGCATTTCCATTTCCGGCGAGATCGATCCCCCAGCGAAATCGAGCACCGCATGGCCGCTTCCAGACAGCGTTTCCGCCTCGGCGATTGCCCGGTGGTCGTGCCAGACGATCGTATCCTGATGCGCGTTGCCGCTGACCGAAACGCTCAGCGGTGCGCCGTCGCGGTCCCGCGCCACAAGCGAGCAAGTCGCGTCAAAGCCGATGGCCGCCACCTGGGATGCAGAAATCCCAGCCTCGGCCAACGCCGCTTTCACGGCGATGCAGGTTGCGGACCAGATGTCTTCGGAGGAATGTTCGGCGTGCTTATCCCGCGGGCGGAACATCAGGATCGGATGTTTGGATTTCGCAATCAGCGTTCCGTCGCGGCCGAACACGCCGGCACGGGCGCTTGCCGTGCCGATATCGACCGCAACGAGAAAATCACGCATCCCGATTTGTTTCCTGTCCCTGTAAGTCGCGCAGACTGTCCCCGTCGCGTCCCGCCAGCCTGAAAGCCGAGCTTCAGGTGTTCGCGGAAACCGAACCGTTGCGATCCTCGATATATTTTTGGACAAGGTGGAGCAAATCCGGCATCGCGTCAAACACGACGTCGGGCGATAGCGCCTCGATCCGGTCACGGTATCCGGAAGTGTGGGTGTGCGATCCGCCGGTAAAGGCGAATGACGCCATGCCCGCCCGCTGGGCCGCCTCGATGCCCGCGGGGCTGTCTTCAATGACGATGCAATCTTCCGGCGCGAACCCCATTTCGCTTGCTGCCAGCAGGAAGAGGTCCGGCGCGGGCTTGCCGTTCTTCACCATTGTGGCGCTAAAGATATGGGGATCGAGCTTGTCGATCAGGCCGGTGATCGTCAGCGACAGCCGGATGCGGTCGGGATTGCTGGAGGATGCGACGCAGGCTTGAAGCCCGAGCGCCTCGAGCGTTTCGGCGATGCCGGGGATCGGCTTCAGCTCGGCCTTGAACAGGCTGTAGAGATCGGTGCGCATACCCTCGAGAAATTCCGGCCCGGTGTGGAAACCGTATTCCTCGTCCATGACCTGGCGCATTGTCGCCAGGCTGCGACCGAGGAAGCGCTCATAGGCTTCCTCCTCGGCCATTTCGATACCGTGGCGGTTGAGCGCAGCCACCAGAACCCGCACCGACAGCGGCTCGCTGTCGACGAGGACGCCGTCGCAATCGAAGATCACGAGATGGCGTGGTTTGATTGCACTAATTCCCGTCACGGTGTTCACCTCAATCCTTGACGAGCTGGTCGTCGAGATAGAGCTGCAGCGTCTTGGCCGTGCCCTCCGTCCAGAGTGTCTTCAGCGCATGCGCAAACCGCTTGCGGAACAGCTCAGACGTCGAGACTTCGCCGAAGATCTCGTCGAACACCAGGAACGCATCCGGGTCGTCCTTGGCCTTGATCGCGGCCGCCTGCAGCTTCTCGGCACTCGTATCGTTGAACACGATCTGGCGACCGCTGTCCGACGTGCCCGCAAAATAACGGCACCACAGCGCCGATACAAGCGACAGGCCAACGATATCGAGACCCTGGTCCAGCCGGTCGCGGGTCGATGGCAGGATGAACTTCGGCTGGCGGTTGGAACCGTCCTGCGCCAGGCGCGGAATGGTGTCGCCGATCTTCGGGTTGAGGAAACGGTGCTCGATCAGGTCGAAATAGTCGTCGAGGCTGGTATCTGGAACCGGCGGCACGATCGGGATGATCTCTTCCTTCTCGAGCTTTGCAAGGAAGGCCCGGATCAGCGGATGCTCCATTGCCTCGTGCACGAAATGGATGTCCAGCAACTCGCCGGGATAAGCGATCGTCGCATGGCCGCCGTTGAGGATGCGCAGCTTCATCAGCTCGTAGGGCGCGACGTCGGGCACGAACTGAACGCCGACTTCTTCAAGCGCCGGACGGCCGAGCGGGAAATGATCTTCCATCACCCACTGCTTGAACTCTTCGCAGAATACCGGCCAGTTATCGTCGATATTGTAGTCATTCTTGAGGATATCGACTTCGCGCGGACCGGTGGCCGGCGTGATGCGGTCGACCATCGAATTCGGGAAGGCGACATTGTCGTGGATCCAGGTCGCAAAATCCGGATCCGACAGCTTGGCGAGACCAACGACGGTGTTTTCCGTCACGTGGCCGTTGCCCGGAATGTTGTCGCAGGACATGATCGTGAACGGCGCAAGGCCGCGCGAACGGCGAAGCTTGAGGCCGGCAAGGATCAGCCCGAACACCGACTTCGGCGCATCCGGGTTGCTGCCGTCTTCGACCATAGCCGGATGGGCCGGGTTGAAATGGCCGGACGCGTCGATGAAATAGCCGCCCTCGGTGATCGTCATGGAGACGATGCGGATGGTCGGATCGGCCAGCTTCTCGATCAGCGCCTGCTTGTCGTCAGGCGCAATGATGTCGATCATCGGCGCGGTCACACGGGCACCGGTCTTGTTGTTGTCCTGCTCCACGACGGTGGTGAGGAAATCCTGCGCCTTCAGCTTGTCGCGCATGGCCGCATCGGACGGCATCACGCCGGCACCGATGATGGCCCAGTCATGGCCCTTGCCGATGTTGAACAGGTCGTCCAGGTAGATCGCCTGGTGGGCGCGGTGGAAGTTGCCGACGCCGAAATGCACGATGCCGGGGGAGAGCGTCTTCGGATCGTAGGCGGGCACGCCAGCGGTCGCTGCGGCATCCTTGAGAGTTGCCAACGAAAGCTTCACAGTCATTTTCTCATACTCCGATTGGCCTGCTGTTCAGGCCTTTGGGATCATTCAGGCCCGGATCGCAAGACCCTTGTCGTCGAAGCGATGCAGTTTAGTTTCATCCGGCGTCAGGTAGACCGTGTCGCCGTAGCTCGCGCCGAACTCGCCGCCGGCACGCGCCGTGATCGGGCCGATACCGTCGACGTCGAGATGCAGGAAGGTGTCGGCGCCCAGATGTTCGGCAACTGAAACCCGGCCTTTCCACAGACCGCTGTCCTTGGAAAGCCCGATATGTTCAGGACGCACGCCAACGGTCTTGCCGTTTTTCGCCTTGGCGTAATCGCCTTCGAGCAGGTTCATCTTCGGCGAACCGATAAAGCCTGCGACAAACAGATTGCGCGGCGACTTGTAGAGCTCGAGCGGCGAACCGACCTGCTCGATATTGCCGCGGTTGAGCACCACGATCTTGTCGGCCATGGTCATGGCTTCGATCTGGTCGTGGGTAACGTAGACCATCGTGGTCTTCAGCTGGTTGTGCAGGTCGCTGATCTCCAGACGCATCGTGCCGCGCAGCGCCGCATCGAGGTTGGAGAGCGGCTCGTCGAACAGGAAGGCCGAAGGTTCGCGCACGATCGCACGGCCGATCGCCACGCGCTGGCGCTGGCCGCCCGAAAGCTGGCCGGGGCGACGTTCGAGATAATCGGTGAGGTTGAGGATGTGCGCCGCATCGGCGACCTTCTTGTCGATCGCCGACTGTTCCATCTTCGCCATCTTGAGCGGGAAGGCGATGTTCTTGCGCACGCTCATATGCGGATAGAGCGCATAGGACTGGAACACCATCGCAAGCCCGCGTTCGGCCGGAGCGGCGTCCGTCACGTCGCGACCGTCGATCTTGATCTGGCCGCCGGTCACGTCTTCAAGCCCCGCAATGAGACGCAGAAGCGTGGACTTGCCGCAACCCGAAGGTCCGACGAACACGACGAACTCGCCGTCGTTGATTTCGAGATCGATCGACGGAATGACCTTGGCTTCGCCGAACGTCTTCGAGACTTTGGAAAGAGTAATGCTGCCCATAAGAGTGATCCTTACTTAACCGCGCCAAACGTGAGGCCGCGAACGAGTTGCTTCTGGCTGAACCAGCCGAGGATGAGGATCGGCGCGATGGCCATGGTCGAGGCCGCCGAAAGCTTTGCCCAGAACAGACCCTGCGGCGAGGAGAAAGAGGCGATGAAGGCCGTCAGCGGAGCCGCGTTTGTCGTGGTCAGCTGGATCGTCCAGAACGCTTCGTTCCAGGCAAGGATGATGTTGAGGAGCAGCGTCGAGGCGATGCCGGGAACCGCCATCGGCGTCAGCACGTAGACGATTTCCTTCCACAGGTTGGCGCCGTCCATCCGTGCCGCTTCCAGGATTTCGCCCGGAATTTCGCGGAAGTATGTGTAGAGCATCCACACCACGATCGGCAGGTTGATCAGCGTCAGCATGATGGTGAGGCCGATGCGGCTGTCGAGCAGGCCGAAGTTGCGGAACAGGATGAAGATCGGCAGCAGCACCGCCACGGCCGGCATCATCTTGGTCGACAGCATCCACATCAGGATGTCCTTGGTACGCTTGCCGGGCGCAAACGCCATCGCCCAGGCCCCGGGGATCGCGATGATCAGCGCGAGGATGGTGGAGCCGACCGACAGGATCACCGAGTTCATGAACGGCTTGAAATAGTCGCGCTGCGTCTGCACCGTGATGTAGTTCTCAAGCGTGCCCGATGGGATCAGGCTGAAGCCGGCGATCGCTTCCTGCTCCGTCTTCAGGCTGGTGATCAGCGCGTAGAGGATGGGGAAGAAGATCAGGAGTGCGACGACCCAGGCCAGGATTGTCCAGCCGATCTTCGCTCCGGTTGTTACTTTGCGAGCCATGATCGTTCCTCCTACTTGTCCAGGTTCTTGCCGACGGCGCGCATCAGGAAGAACGCGACGATGTTGGCAAGCACGACGGCGATGATACCACCCGCTGCACCCCCGCCGACGTCATAGCCGAGACGTGCGGTGCGGTAGATCAGGAAGGTGAGGTTGGTGGACGCATAGCCCGGACCGCCATTGGTGGTGACCAGAATTTCAGCGTAGATTCCGAGCAGGAAGATCGTCTGGATCAGGATGACGACCGTGATCGCGCGCGAAAGATGCGGCAGCGTCAGGTAGATGAACCGGTTGAAGAAATTGGCGCCATCCATTTCGGCGGCTTCCCGCTGCTCGCTGTCGAGCGACTGAAGCGCCGTCAGAAGGATGAGCGTCGCAAACGGCAACCATTGCCAGGCGACGATGATGATCACCGCAAACAGCGGATACTGGGCAAACCAGTCGATCGGCTGAACCCCGAAGAACCGCGCGAGATCCGCCAGCACGCCGTAGCCCGGATGCATGATCATGTTCTTCCAGATCAGCGCGGCCACCGGCGGCATCACGAAGAACGGCGAGATCACCAGAATGCGCACGATACCCTGGCCGAAGATCGGCTGGTCGAGCAGAAGCGCGATCGCGACACCGCCGATGACGGTAATGCCGAGCACGCCGAGCACCAGCAGCATCGTGTTCCAGATCGACTGGAAGAAGGCCGGATCGGTGTAGAAATACTGGTAATTGAAGAAGCCTGCGAAGCTCACGTTCTGCGGCGTCAGCAGGTTGTAGTTCTGGAACGAGTAGTACAGCGTCATTGCGAGCGGTACGGCCATCCAGACCAAAAGAACGATGACGGAGGGCGCCATCATCAGGCGTGCCAACGTCTTGGTATTTTGCGTTGCCATCTTTGAGGCCCCTCCCCGGAGGTAAGCGCGCCGCACGCGGCCAGAGGAGGACGCGAAGGCATGATCTTGTTTTTATAGGGTAGCGTGCTGGAACAGCGAGATGCAGTTCAGCATCCAATCGTCATCCTGTGATCTGCTGCCCGGCACGGATGCCGGACAGCAGTGTCTTGACCAAGCTTACTTGATGTAACCGGCGCGGGTCATGTCGCGGGTTGCCGTTGCCTGAGCGGCGGCAAGCGCGTCATCGACCGTGGACTGGCCGGCGACAACAGCCGAGAACAACTGACCGACCGTGGTGCCGAGAGCCTGGAATTCAGGGATCGCGACGAACTGGCCACCGGTATAAGGAACCGGCTTGACCGTTGGCTTGGTGATGTCGGCAGCGTCCATGGCAGCAAGCGTCGGAGCTGCGAAGGCAGCGGCCTTCTGATAGTCCGCGTTCTTGTAGAGCGAGGTGCGCGTGCCCGGAGGAACGTTGGCCCAGCCTTCCTTGGCAGCAACAAGCGTCGTGTATTCCTTGCTGGTTGCCCAGGAGATGAACTTCTGAGCCGATTCAGCCTTCTTGGACGATGCCGGAACGGCAAGGTTCCAGGACCACAGCCAGTTGCCGTGGTTGGCGACGCCTTCCTTGCTTGGGAAGAGCGCGTAACCGACCTTGTCGGCAACCTTGGAGTCCTTCGGGTTCGATACGAACGATGCAGCGACGGTCGCGTCGATCCACATGCCGCACTTGCCCTGCTGGAACAGCGTCAGGTTTTCGTTGAAGCCGTTGGACGAAGCGCCTGACGGGCCGGAATTCTTCATCATGTCGGCGTAGAAGGTAAGTGCTGCCTTCCATTCCGGCTGATCGAACTGCGGCTTCCAGTTTTCGTCGAACCAGCGTCCGCCGAACGAGTTGGTCAGCGCCGAAACGAAGGCCATGTTCTCGCCCCAGCCGGCCTTGCCACGAAGGCACATGCCGCTGATGTCGGCCTTGCGGTCGGTCATCTTCTTGGCAGCGTCAGCGATGAATTCCCAGGTCGGGGTTTCCGGCATTTTCAGGCCGGCTTTTTCGAACAGGTCCTTGCGGTACATGATCATGGCGGATTCGCCGTAGAACGGTGCCGCATAGAGCTTGTTTTCAACCGAAAGACCGCCGCGGATCGCTGGCAGCAGGTCGTCCATGTCGTACTTGTCGCCGAGACCTTCGAGCGGCAGAAGCCACTTCTGCTTGGCCCAGATCGGAACTTCGTAGTTGCCGATCGTGACGATGTCGTACTGGCCGCCACCAGCCGCGATATCGGTCGTCACGCGTTCGCGCAGGACGTTTTCTTCGAGCGTGACCCACTCGACCTGGATGTCCGGGTTCGCCTTGGTGAACTCGGACGTCAGGCCCTGCATGCGGACCATGTCGCCGTTGTTGACTGTCGCAATGGTGAGGGTTTCGGCAGATGCAGTCGTGGCCACAAAGGCCAGAGCTGAGCAGGCGCCCAGCAGAATAGTTTTCATGGTCATATCTTCCTCCCGAGAAGATGGAATGCGAGCATTCGCTTTGCTCATGGGCAATTACCCACATAAAGCTAGCGCAAGTCAATGGGAATTCATCGCTGCGATGCAACCGAAAGCGACAATTCACTGAAATTTCAGGCAGAATTCTATCTGCCGCGCTTAAGCAGTAAGCAGATACCGCGCTGCGGCCTCGTCGGTGATGACGCCGTTGAGCAGTCCGCCTTTCAGGGCTGCGCGCATGGCGACCCATTTCTTCTTGCCTTGGGCAATGCCAATGACACAGCATGTCTCGCGCGACGGGATCGGCACGGAGGCCACCCGGCCGTTGACGGCACTGTCGAGCAACTCACCCTGCTGATCGTAGATCCAGCCGCAAATTTCGCCCGCGGCACCGCGATCGACCAGCGACACCATTTCGTCGCGCTCCAGAAATCCGTCGACGCAGAGCGGCGCATCGACGCCGAGTTCGCCGATCCCGACAAAGGTGACGTCGGCTTGTGCCCCGAGCGCAAGTGTCGAGCGCACGAGCGCCTGGTCATGCAGCGTGTCGCGCTCCTCGATGGAGGCACAAAGGACCGGCAGCGGCATCGGAAAGTGCCGCGCCTTGATGGCATCGGCCATCGAGAAAATGACGTTGTAATAGGCGGCCGACCCGTCCGGCCCGATATTGCCGGTCAGCGATACGATGCGGTGCTGCGGGCATTCCATCGGCGGCAGCTGATCGACAGCGGCTTTCAGCGTCCGACCTGTCCCGACGGCGATGATGATCGGATCCGGCCGTTTCAGCCAGCGCTCGATCTCGCCCGCCCCCGCTTCGGCGATACCGACCGTGGATGAACTGCCGCCCGGATCGCTCGGCACAATTTCCGCATGCTTGAGATCGTATTTCTTGCGCAGCCCTTCAGCGAGTTCGAGACAAGCGGAGATCGGATGGTCGAGCCGGACCTTGATCAACCGCTCGGCAACCGCAAGCGACACGAGCCGCTGGGCCGACTGGCGGGAAATGCCCATGGCATTGGCGATCTCGTCCTGGGTCCTCCCCGCGACGTAATAGAGCCAGCCCGCGCGCGCAGCATCGTCGAGCCGGCCTTGGGTGTCACTCCGCTTAGCCATGGCAGTAAATCTCCTCTGGTCGATTTGCTGACATGTTTTTTGAGGGGCTGTCAAATGGCGATGGTGCAACGACGCCCTCAAAGAGAGCTTTTGCTCAGCGCCTCGGAGAGGACGGTCTCCATCATTTGATAATTGCTAATTTGCGCCTGTTTCGAAGCCTCGATCCAACCTGCGGGATCGATTTTCGTCAGATCGAGCCAATGTCCGGCCTGTCCGCAAAGCTGTTTCAGATAATGTGCCTGCGTGCGGCCATTGTCCTCGCGGAACGGATGGACATAGTTCACATCACCAATGATCGGCGCGACTTTTGCGGCAAATTCCGATCTCTGGAGACCACGCAGATAATTGCCCGCCGTGATGCGTCGATGCACATCGGCCATGCCGGTCTCGATATACTGCCGGAACTGGAACTGGCTCGACCCTTTGGAAATCTCCACCGTCCGGATCTCGCCCGCCCAGTCGTAGACGTCCTGGAAGAGATGACGGTGGATGGTCCGCAGATGCTTCAGGTCGAAATCACCCGTGGGGATTTTCTGGATGCTGCGGATGGTGGAATATCGACGTTCCGCAAGGTCCAGCACGGCTGCATCGCGAATATCGAACTTGTTTCGTAACAGTCTGGTCCCCGGATAGACGTAAGGATCGTCACTCATCGGGTGTTCGGATCATCGGCTGGACGCCGCCGAAGCCTGCTCCTTCCCGTCCAGACCTGCTCGCCGCCTCAAGTCTCGACGCACGTAATCGAGCTGCTGTTCGACCGAAAAACCCTCCCGATCGAACATTTCGAACATGGCTAAGTCGTCAGCATCGAGGGGGTTACCCTCGATCATCTGCAGGTGCGCTGCTTCCAGTGTCCGCTGGCGGATATCATCCCTGTCGCTCATGCAGCCATCATACTGCAGATCGCGAAATCCGGCAAATGATAGATGCGAGGCGGCGCCCCAGTTGGCGCCGCCTTCGCGTTCGTTCCGGGCCGTCCGCCGTCAGGCCACCTGCACGACGTGGCCTGCGCCGACTTCGCGATATTCCCGCACCGGCGGCACGAAATCGACCGATCTGATCGGGCTCTTGATCTCTTCGGTGGAAAGGTTGCGCTTGATCCGGCGCCGCGAGGGATCGGGCACCGGCACCGCCGACATCAACTTCTTCGTATAGGGATGCTGCGGGTTTTCAAACACCGCCGCCCGCGGGCCGATCTCGACGATTTCGCCCAGATACATCACCGCTACCCGGTGGCTTACCCGTTCCACGACGGCCATGTCGTGGGAGATAAACAGGAAGGCGAGGTTGAGAGACTGCTGCAGGTCGAGCAGCAGGTTGCAGACCTGCGCCTTGATCGACACGTCGAGCGCCGACACCGCTTCGTCGGCAACGATCACCTTCGGATCGAGCATCAAAGCCCTGGCGATCGCGATGCGCTGCCGCTGGCCGCCGGAGAATTCGTGCGGGAAGCGCCGCATCATGTCGGCCGAAAGCCCCACCTTTTCCAGAAGGTTCGCCGCCTTCTCGCGCGCCTGCGCCTTGGTGCCGAGCTTGTGTTCGATAAACGGTTCGGCGACGGCAGACCCCACGCTCATGCGGGGGTTGAGCGAGGCGAACGGATCCTGGAACACCATCTGGATCGACCGGCGCATGGTTCGAAGCGCATGCTGATCGAGGCTCATCACGTCATAGCCGTCCACCTGCACGGTACCGCTGGTCGGCGTGATCAGCCGCGTCACGGACCGTCCGGTGGTCGACTTGCCGCAGCCGGATTCACCCACCAGTGCAAGCGTTTCGCCGGCATAGAGATCGAACGAGACCTTTTCCACCGCATGCACGGCCCCAGACTTGCGTCCGAGAAGGCCGGAATGGATGTCGAACCGCGTCGTCAGGTCCTTCACGTCGAGGATCGGCGTCTTGCCCTTGGCGACCGTGTCGAACACTTCGCCCAGAACCTGCTGTTCGCCGGTGTTGACGTCGATCAGCGGAAACCGCATCGGCAGCTTGCTCTGCCCCATCGACCCAAGCCGCGGCACGGCGGACAGAAGCGCTCGCGTATAGGCATGCTGGCCGCGATGGAAGATATCGCCGGTCTGCCCGGTTTCCACCGCGTCGCCACGGAACATCACGATCGTCCGGTCGGCCACTTCCGCCACCACGCCCATGTCATGGGTGATGAACAGGACCGACATGCCCTCCTCTTCCTGCAGCATCTTTATGAGGTCAAGGATCTGCCCCTGGATCGTCACGTCGAGCGCCGTCGTCGGCTCGTCGGCGATCAGAAGCTTCGGCTTGGCCGCAAGTGCCATGGCGATCATCACGCGCTGGCGCATGCCGCCGGAAAATTGGTGCGGGTATTCGTCGAAACGGCTCTTGGCGTTGGGGATGCGAACCTTCTCGAGAAGCCGTATCACCTCCGCCTTTGCCTCGGCCTTGGAGATGTTGGTGTGAACCGTCAGCGCCTCGGCGATCTGCTTTCCGATCGGGAAGATCGGATTGAGCGAGGTCATCGGCTCCTGGAAGATCATCGAGATGTCGTTGCCGCGCACCCGCCGCATCTCCGCCTCCGGCAGGGCCAGAAGCTCCTTGCCCTGAAGAAAGACCTGCCCCTCGATCCGGCTCGAATTCTTCTGCAACAGCCGCATGATCGACAGCGACGTCACCGATTTGCCGGAGCCGCTTTCGCCCACGATCGCAACCGTCTCGCGCGGTGCCACATCAAACGAGATGTTGCGCACAACCGTCTTCCATTCGTCGTTCACCTTGAACGACGTCGTCAGGTTCTTCACAGACAGGACCGGAGTGACCGATCCGCCAGACTGTTCCATCGCAGGTCCGGAAAGCAGCATGCATGTTTCCTTGATTTGGGCGGCCCCGTCGCGACTGGTGGCGGCATCGCGAGGGGCCGGTCGGAAGAGGATACGATCAGGCGGCGAGCGCCGTTTCGGCAAGCGAAACCCAGTAGCTCACGCCGTAGGGAATGGCCTCGTCGTTGAAGTCGTAGGCCGCATTGTGAAGATTGGCGGTATCGCCATTGCCGAGGAAGATGAAGGCACCCGGCCGCTGCTCCAGCATGTAGGAGAAGTCTTCAGCGCCCATATGCGGTGCCGCATTGGCGTCGACCTTGCCCTGACCTGCCACTTTCGAGGCGATCCCGACGGCAAAATCGGTCTCGTTGTCATGGTTGAAGGTGACCGGATAGCCGCGATTGTAGACGACCTTGGCCGTCGCACCATGCGCGATCGCCGTCGCTTCGGCCACTTCCTTGAGGCGCTTTTCGGCAAAGTCGCGCGTTTCCGGCAGCAGCGTGCGCACGGTGCCGGCCAGCGTCACGAAGGCCGGAATGACGTTGCTTGCCTGGCCGCCATGGATCGATGCGACCGTGACCACCAGCGATTTGAGAGGATCCGTCTCGCGCGACACGACCGATTGCAGCGCGATCACCACATGCGATGCGGTCAGCACCGGGTCGATCGAAAGATGCGGCTGGGCGGCATGGCTGCCACGGCCGGAAATGGTGATCTCGAAAGTATCGGCCGCCGCCATGATGCCGCCCTTGCGGATCGAGAAACTGCCGACCGGGAGCGCCGGTGCATTGTGCATGCCGTAGACTTCCTTGATGGAAAACTTGTCCATCATGCCGTCCTCGATCATGGCAAGCGCGCCCGCGCCGCCTTCTTCGGCGGGCTGGAAGATGACAGCAACCGACCCTTTGAAATTGCGGGTTTCGGAAAGATACTGCGCAGCACCCAGAAGCATTGCGGTATGTCCGTCATGGCCGCAGGAATGCGCCTTGCCCGGTGTTTTCGAAGCCCACGGCACGCCCGATGTCTCAAGAATCGGCAGCGCATCCATGTCGGCGCGGAAGCCGATAACCGGGCCATCGCCCTGGCTGCCCTTGATGATGCCGACGACGCCCGTCTTGCCGATGCCGCTCTCAACCACGTCGCAACCAAAGGCTTTCAGCTTCTCGGCAACGAAGGCGGATGTGTAGTGAACGTCGTAGAGAAGCTCCGGATTCTCGTGCAGATGGCGTCTCCATTCTGCAACCTGATCCTGCATTTCGGCGACGCGATTGATGACAGGCATTTGGGCAATCCTCTAGATTTATTAGTATTTCCGGTCTCGAAGGCTGCGATATTGCGACGGCTTCGTTTGAATTTGCAAGCGTCAATTTTCGCCCTTGAACACAAAATAGGCCTATGCTTAGATGGCTCAAATTTTGATCACCTCGGCATATTGCGGGTATCAAATGTCATATACGACATACTTTTCAGGAGGATGCGGGAATTCTAATCTGCGACGCGCCAGGGAAGACAGGGCGCCATGCAGCTCGACGGCATCGACACCGGCAAACGGGCGATCCGGGCACTAAAATCGAGACAAATCAACATCAAGGGGAATAGCAGCATGAAGAAGTTGAAGCACCTATTGGTCGGCACGGTGGCCGTGCTCGCCCTGGGTGGCACCGCAGCCCACGCCGAGCGCGGCACTGACGGAGACCTGAAGGCCCTGTTCTGGCAGGCGGTTTCCACGCTGAATCCGTATCTTTCCGCCGGCACGAAGGAAGTCTATGCGTCCTCGATCGTGATTGAGCCCCTTGCCCGCTACGACGAGAAGGGTGAACTGGTTCCGTGGCTCGTGACCGAGATCCCGACCGTCGAAAACGGCGGCGTGGCAAAAGACCTTCTCAGCATGACCTGGAAGATCAAGCCGGGCGTCAAATGGTCCGACGGAACGGCGTTTACCGCTGAAGACGTGATCTTCACCTGGAAATACTGCACGGCGCCGGATGGCGGCTGCGCCCAGGCGGCTCAGTACGAAGGCGTCAAGAACGTCGAGGCGATCGACCCGAACACCGTCAAGATCACCTTTACCGAGCCGAAGCCCTACCCCTATTCGGCTTTTGTGGGCGCCCAGTCGCCGGTCATCCAGGCCAAGCAGTTCAAGGATTGCGTCGGCGCCAAGGCTCCCGGCTGCACGGCCGCCAACTTCGGTCCGATCGGCACCGGCGCCTTCATGGTCGCCGATTTCAAGCCGAACGACGTCATCACCTTCAAGGCCAACCCGAACTACCGTGATCCGGCAAAGCCTGCCTTCGCATCGATCACCCTGAAGGGTGGCGGCGATGCGGCATCGGCTGCCCGTGCCGTGCTTGAAACCGGCGAATACGACTATGCCTGGAACGCCCAGGTCGAGCCTGAAGTGCTGCAGACCATGCTCGCTGCCGGCAAGGGCCGTCTTGAAATCTCGTTCGGCACCCAGGTCGAGCGTATCAACCTCAACCACTTCAATGCCGATCCTTCGCTGGGCGCCAAGCGCTCCACCAAGGAAGCCGGCCCGCATCCGTCGCTCAAGGATCCGGCCGTTCGGCGTGCACTGTCGCTTGCCATCGACCGCGACATCATCGTCGAGGCCGGCTACGGTCAGTCCGGCAGGGCCACCTGCAACATCCTGCCCGCTCCGGAAGTCGTTGCTTCCACCAAGAACGACAGCTGGTGCCTGAAGCAGGATATCGAGGGCGCCAACAAGCTGCTCGAAGATGCCGGCTGGAAGAAGGGTTCCGATGGCATCCGCGCCAAGGATGGCGTGCGCCTTTCCTACCTTTACTCCACCTCGACCAACTCGGTTCGCCAGGCGACCCAGGAACTGGTCAAGGCGATGTGGGCGGAAATCGGCGTTGATGCGGAACTCCGCAACGCGTCTGCCTCCGTCTTCTTCGGTGGCGACCCGGCAAGCCCGGACACGTTCCAGAAGTTCTATGCCGACGTTGAAATGTACACCAACAACTTCGATGGCACCGATCCTGAAAAGTACATGGCGGAATGGCTGTGCGACAAGATCCCCGGCCCGGCAAACGGCTGGCAGGGGCAGAACATCCCGCGCTACTGCAACCCTGACTACGACAAGCTGGTCAGCGAACTGTCCAGAACCGCAGATCTCGACAAGCGCGCAGCAATCGCCAAGCAGCTCAACGACATGCTGACCGAGGAAGGCGCACATATCGCGCTCGTCCACCGCGGTGACCAGTCGTCCTTCGCGCTCACGCTCGACGGCATCAAGATGAACTCCTGGGACAGCCAGGTGTGGAACATCGCAGACTGGTCGCGCAAGAAGTAAGGAGACAGCCGGCAGCCCTCAGCGGTTGCCGGCGCTCTGTCTCACGCTTCGTATGGCATGATCTTCCCGGGGCTCATCGGCCCGGGAAAATCTGATGCGGCACATCAGGACTTCGCGCCCTATCACCGCATTCTGCGGCATGATCCGGCGTCGTCTGGAGAAATTCGTACATGTTCACATACACGTTGCGACGATTGTTCTTCGCAATACCGACCCTGCTGATCATCAGCTTCGTCATCTTCGCGCTGCTCGATCTGGCACCAAACGATCCGACTGGCGACCTGCCCCTGACGATCCCGCCGGAAGTCCGCGCACATATCCGTGCCTCGCTCGGCATGGATCAGCCCTTCCTCCTGCGCTATCTCTACTGGCTGCAGCAGTTCTTCATCAACGAGCCGCTGAATATTCTCGAACGTCTGACAGGCTGGCAGTTCGGCGATGGTCAGCGCATGCGTGTCCTGTCCTGGGCAACCCGGAGCCCTGTCGTCGACCTCATTGTGCAGCGCCTGCCGCAGACGCTCTGGGTCGTTGGCCTCGCATATCTGTTCGGCATTCTGATCGCCGTTCCGATCGGCGTCATCTCCGCCTACAAGCAGTATTCGATCTTCGACCAGGTCGGCACGTTCGTATCGATGGTTGGCTATTCTGTGCCCACATTCTTCACCGGTGTGCTGTTGATCGTTATCTTCTCGTCCTACCTGCAATGGTTCCCATCGGTCTACGACACCAATCTGCAGGTCACGAACTTTGCCACCTTCGTCGCGCAGGCAAAGCAGATGGCAATGCCGGTGGCGGTTCTGGCGCTTTACAACGCGTCGCAGATCACCCGGTTCGTGCGCGCATCCATGCTCGACAACCTGCATCAGGATTATGTCCGCACCGCCCGCGCCAAGGGCGTCAAGGAAAACGTCGTGCTGCTCGTCCACGTTCTGCGCAACAGCCTGATCCCGGTCGTGACGGTGATTGCGCTCGGCGTACCCACCATCTTCTCCGGCGCCATCATCACCGAACAGATCTTCCGCGTGAACGGGCTGGGGCAGTTGCTGATCGTCGCCGTCCAGGGCGCCGATATTCCTCTCGTTCAGACACTGACCTTCATCTTCGCGGTGCTGATCGTACTCTTCAACCTGATCGCCGACGTTCTCTACGGCATTCTTGACCCGAGGATCCGGTATGACTGACGCGACAATCGCAAACCCCGCACCCGCCAGGGCGTCATCCCCAACACGCTCCGCGATGGCCGACATGTGGCGGCAGTTCCGAGCGCATAAGGGCGGCGTCGCCGGCCTCATCGTCTTCACCTTCATCGTTCTGGCTGTCTATGTCGGCCCCTATATCCACAGGGTCGCGCCCAACCAGCTGAACATCCGCGAGAAGAACCAGTGGCCGTCGCTGGCGCATCCGTTCGGAACCGATAACCTCGGCAAGGACATGCTTGCCCAGGTTCTGGCCGGCGGCCGCATCTCGCTTGCGGTCGGCATCACCGCCATGCTGCTCGCGCTCTTCCTCGGCACGCTGGTGGGGGTCCTCTCGGGCTACTTCCGCAGGCTGGATGGGCCGTTGATGCGGTTCACGGACCTGTTCCTGGCCCTGCCGCTTCTGCCGCTTCTTCTCGTCATCCTGCTTCTGTTCCGCGATACGCTGCGCGCAGCCTTCGGACCGGAGACCGGCATCTTCATCCTGATCGTGGTCGTCATCGGCGTCACGAGCTGGATGCACACGGCACGTATCGTGCGTGGCGATGTGCTTGCGGTGAAAAGCCAGGAATTCATCCTGGCCGCGAAATCGAGCGGCATGCGGGAATACCGGATCGTGCTGCGGCATATCCTGCCGAACGTCCTGTCCTCGATCATGGTGTCTGCGACGCTCGGGATTGCCTCGGCCATCATCACGGAATCGTCGCTGTCCTTCCTCGGCTTGGGCTTTCCGTCGGATTTTCCGACCTGGGGACGATTGCTGTTTGACGGCGCCAACTTCTTGCAGCTGACGCCATCACGCGTGCTGTGGCCAGGCCTTGCGATTTCTGCAACGGTTCTGAGCGTCAACTACATGGGCGATGCAATCCGCGATGCGCTCGATCCAAGAACCCTGAAGCGCTGATTTCAGCGCTCCAGATACGACCCGGAACGGCGGCGAAAGCCGCCGTTTTCCGTTGCGTCGTCCGTTCTCATTTTTTCTTCGATTTTTTGAAAATCTGCCGGAACCTAATTCCCGGGCGTCCGTTCTACTGATGTCTGAAGGCGCCCCCCCGTCCCCCGCCCTACAAAGAGCCTTCGGACATACTCTTCAATCCCCCTCGAAGAGAAGAACTGGCTCGGCTCCCTAGTGGAACCGAGCCAGCTCCGTTTTGGGCAGCCGCTGTCGCCGGCACGACTTATTCCCTTGTGATGTGAAAACATTGCGCCGAGCAACGAGCCCCGCATGGGGCTATCCCGGTGGCTCGACGTTCGCGAACAGCCCGATGCTTCGATCATCGGGCCTTCGCGTCATGTGAGGAATTGGTAGGCCCGACCTTCAGTCGCTGGCGCCCTCGAGCGGAAAGCTCAGGCGGTACTGTATGCGATCGTTGGAGATCACATATCGTGCCTTTCCGTTGACGGACGCAGGTACCACCCGTTCGAGAACCGTGCTGCCGAAATGCGATCGCATCCCATCCTCGCTGACGTCGACGCTGTCGTTTTCTATCAACGCCTCGTCCCAGACGATCTCAAGAACGTCATGCCCATCCACGTGCACCCGGTTGGCCGCCACTTCGATCGGCAGGCGGCTGCGCATGACGGAGCCGTGACTGACGGCGTTGACCACCAGCTCGTGCAGCGCCAGCCCCACATGCAGCGATGCATTGGGCGTCAGCAGGACGTTGTCACCGCCCATGCGGACGAGATGCTTGTTGTCGGGAAGATACTTTTCGGTCTGTTGTTGAACCAGATCGAACAGATAGGCGCCGCGCCAACTCGAATCGGTGATCAGGTCCTGACTCTGCGACAGCGAATAGAGCCGCCCCCGGAACTTGTGCAGGAAAAGATCGAGCGACCCTGAATAGCGCGCCGTCTGCAGCGCGATGCTCTGGATGATCGCAAGCAGGTTCTTGGAGCGGTGACTGACTTCGCGCAGCAAGGCCCGGAGCAACCGCTCACGATGCCGCTCTTCCGACCGGTCATTGATCGTGGTGACCAGATGCAGGTTCCCGCCTTCGACGCCGACGGCCTGGACGCGGAATTCGAAGACCTGGTCCGAACCCGCCGTGACCTCGATATGGCCTTTGCGGCCAAGCTCGGTCATTTCCGATTTCAGCGTGTGGAGTTTCGCAGCCACGTCGTCGCCGAACAGGCTTGCATCGCTTGGCGCATCCACGCCTTGAAGCGACCAGACCTGAGGCAGGTTGGCAACGAGAAGGTAATTCTGCTGGGTGTCCTGGATAATGATGCATGCGCCGAGATCAATCAGCGCTGGCATGAAAAACTCACGCAACTTGTCATCACTCTGACCAGCTTGCTGCCATGTCAGCGGATGCGTCACTTGGTAAACTCCGTTGCGACTTCCAGGCGAACGGAAGTCTGAATATAGACTTCCGCAACTCATTCAAGTTCAAAATCTTATAAAGTGTCGGTCTTGTCGAAACAACCCAACCCTTTGGTAATCCTTAGCTCTAACGAGACGTACCAACCAGGCCAAATCTCTTTTTCAATATCCGAAGGTAAGTATCCCACGGACGCTTTAAATCAAGGGAAGACATCGCTCGGCATCATAACGGGAAAGCAAGCGGGGCGTTCCGATATCCCAGAACGCCTCTCTTTGGGGTTTGTTCCTGCCTAAAATCGATCGATGGCAGATAGATCAGGCAGCAGCCTTAACCGCGTCATTGAAGAACAAGGCCTGGCTGATCAGAGCCTTCACCATATCCGGATTGAAAGGCTTGGTGACGAGGAAAGCAGGCTCAGGCCGCTCGCCGGTCAGCAGACGCTCCGGGAATGCCGTGATGAAGATCACAGGGACATTGGAGGACTTCAGGATCTCGTTGACCGCGTCGATGCCGGAGCTTCCGTCCGCCAGCTGGATATCGGCGAGAACCATCTTCGGCTGCGATGTCTGGAACAGCGATACCGCTTCCTTGTGGGTACGGGCGATACCCGTGACGCGGTGACCAAGGTCCTGTACCATCTGCTCGATGTCGAGCGCGATCAGCGGCTCGTCTTCGATGATCATGATATCGGTCGCGACCTGGCGGGAGATTTCGCGCGAGGCTTCGTCGAGAAGCTTGTTCACTTCACCAACGCTGATATCGAGAACTTCAGCCGCTTCCTCAATCGTGAAGCCTTCGACCGAAATCAGAAGGAAGGCATGACGGGACTGCGACGGAAGGTTCGAAAGGTTAGCCGCTGCGCGCTGTTCCCAAGCAAACGGCGAGTCGATCGGCCGGATCTCGATTGAAGTGGAACCAAAAATTGCGACAAACAGTTTGTAAAGCGATACACGATCCTTAGACGACTCCGGAAAGATGGAGACGTCCGCGATCAGGGCCTCGAGGACCGCCGCGACATAGGCGTCTCCCGATGTCTGCGATCCGGTAACGGCCCGCGCATAGCGGCGCAGATATGGAAGATGAGACGCAACGCGTGAGGTCAGTGACATAAAAAAATACTCCCCGGGACCCAATGAGGGCAATTGACGGACTAATAACGTGGGTACTTAAAAAAAGTTCCGCAAGGGTGGAACTTTTTTTCGATCCGCGAATTGTGAGGTGACGATATCGAACAGGCCATTTGAGTGATGAGTGACGACAACACAAAAAAAGATGACATGACAACAAGCCAATCTCAAGAAGCAAGGCCTGGGTCAGTGTCTCCCAACGCCTCGATCTCTCGCAAACTGCGTGAATTTTATGACGCAGTCCAGGAGGAGGGTATCCCCGATCGCTTCCTCGATCTGCTCGAACGGCTCGACCATGCCGAGCGCAACGCCAAGTCGGTGGATGCGAAATGAGCAAGGAAGAAGACAACGACGATCGCATTTTTAAGCGCGACCTTTTGGCATCGCTGCCGAACCTGCGCGCTTTTGCCGTCTCGCTGACCGGTCGTCACGACAAGGCCGATGACCTTGTCCAGGACACGATCATGAAGGCGTGGGCGAACCAGAAGAGCTTTACGGCCGGCACCAACATGCGGGCCTGGCTGTTCACGATCCTGCGCAACGAATTCTACAGCCAGATGCGCAAGCGTGGCCGCGAAGTGCAAGACAGCGACGGCCTGTTCTCCGAACGATTTTCCGTGCACCCCGAACAGTATGGTCGCCTCGACCTGCAGGACTTTCGTGCAGCGCTCGACAAGCTTCCGGACGATCAGCGCGAAGCGATTGTTCTCGTCGGCGCAGCAGGCTTTGCCTATGAGGAAGCGGCGGAGATCTGCGGTTGCGCTGTCGGCACGATCAAGAGCCGTGTCTCGCGCGCTCGTACCCGCTTGCAGGAGCTGCTTGGCGTATCCGGCGAGGTCGATTATGGCCCGGATGCCGGTGACGCAGCCATCACGTCCCGCGCCTTCGGCGGCTGAGGGTTCGGCGAACTGCATGTAAACTCATAGACGCCGCCTTCACGGGCGGCGTTTTTGTGTGTTTCGCGTAGCGCCAGACAACTGCCCTCCCCCGTGTTTGCAGAATTCTGAATAGCACGCATCCCTTCGCTCCGCGCGAGCGTCGACCAGAGCCTCATGACAATCCGACAAGACACAAAAAAAGCTGCCGGAATTTGTCCGGCAGCTCGATGATCGAAAGACGAGTAACGGCTGGTGTTACTCTCCAGGATTTGTAAAGCGACGACGCGTCCTGCCACCGCTCAGGGCGAGGAAGCCGAGGCCCCCCGCGATCGATGCAAACATCAGGGGCTTCGACTTCAGAAGAAGCGGAACCGCTGTGAGTGCTGCCGTCAAAGCCAGCGTCTTGCCGCTATTGGCGGCCACTGCCTGCTTCTTGCGCTTGACTTCCGCTCTCGCCGTGAGCGTCACCGAAAGGTAGAAAATCACGGCCAGCAGCAATGCGCCGCCTGCAACCACCAGAAGCGCTATGGGAAGGCCCCAGAACTGCGACAGATGAACGGCAAGTGCCGCAACGCCCAGCACATAGGCCGTCAGCACGAAAAGTGCAGCGAGCCCATACAGCATGATGTTGCGCTTCAGCCGCTCCGTAAATGCCGCGATATCCATCGCGGCAAACGAAGCGATAAGGGGACCAAGGCCCATCATCTTTAGCGACGCGACAGAAGAGCGAAGACGAAGCCAACGCCGGCTGCGATCGCGATCGACTGGATCGGTGCCTTGCGGATCTTCGCTTCCAGGTCGCGCTCGAACGAGATCGCCTGCTCGCGGGCAGCTTCAACCATCTGCATGGACGCATCGGTCGCATCGGATGCGGCGCGACGGGCCTTGCCCTTCACTTCACTCGCCGTGCTGCTGCCGACGGCGCCGACGGTCTTGGCAAGCGACGAGATATCTTCGCGGAGCTGCTGCAGCTGCGCTTCGATGTCAGACGTCGTAGCAGCACCGGCGGCGGTGCGAGCGCGGGCAATTTCGGCATTCGTGGAAGTAGCTGCGGCCATGGAGATCTCCTGTTTCTACGGATCTTGGCGCCGCGCGGAAGGCGCGGGCTTTGCGGAAAGGTTCAAACGACATGCAAACTGTGAGGCTTGGCGAAGATCGGGATATCAGGCCCGGTCATGTTCGAAAGGTTGCCTCTCGCACATCATACTCCACCAGACGCAAAGTGCACGCATTCGTCTGCCAAAATGAAACGCGGCGAAACCGTGAAGGTTCCATCGCCGATTTTTGCGCTCGGACCGTCACTCGATGCGCAGATCAGGGCGTAAGTCTCGGGTCTGGCCAGTTGGTCACGCCGCCGGTCCACTGCTCAAACGCATGCGACAGCTTCAGAACGAGCAAGTCTGCGAACCGGGGCCCGACGATCTGCAGCCCGATTGGCATTCCGCTGCGGGAGAAACCGCAGTTGATCGAGGCGGCCGGCTGCTCCGACATGTTCCACGGCACCGTGTAGCCGATATGCTCGAACGGTTTCAGAGGATCGTTGGTCGGCGATGCCCAGTCGGCCGGATAGGAGACGATCGGGTTGGTCGGCGACAAAACCGCATCGACGCCGGAGAAGAGTCTCGCACAGGCCTTGCGCATCTCGTTCGTCTGGTTGAAACCGCGCACCGCCTCGACGCCGGAAACCGAAGCCCCGCCCTTTGCCCATTCGAAGATGTAGGGCAGGATCTGCGCCTTGCGCTCGTCCGGCATCGTCTCGATATCGCCCCAGAACCGCGCCCGCCAGAAACTGTCGAGCCCGTCCAGCATCGTCCGCGTCATGACGGGCGAAACCTCCACGATCTCGGCCCCCGCCGCCTCGAACCGCTTTGCCGCAGCCGTCACCGCCGCGCGGACCTCGTCGTCGAGAGAGATCCCGATGCCCGCATCCAGCATAAGCCCGATCTTCATCCCCTTGACGTCGATGTCGAGATCCACCCAGTCGAAGGCGTTGGGCGGCAGCGATGTCGCGTCGCGCCAGTCGGGGCGCGACAGGGTCGCCATGGCGATCGCACTGTCGTCCACCGTCCGCGTCATCGGCCCGGCACAGCGCCCGACAAAGAACGGATCGACCGGAATGCGGCCCTGGCTGGGCTTGAAGCCGAAAAGCCCCGTCCAGCCGGCCGGCAGCCGGATCGAACCGCCGATATCGGTGCCGATATGCAGGGGTCCGAAGCTCGAAGCCGCAGCCGACGCCGCGCCGGCACTGGATCCGCCCGGGTTCTGCGTCAGGTTCCAGGGATTGCGGCTTAAGGGGTGAAAGCTGGAAAGCCCTGACGACAGCATGCCGTAATCGGGACATGTGGTCTTTGCGAAGATCACCGCGCCGTCCTCGCGCAGCCGTGCAGCGGCCGGCGCATCGCTGGCCGCCGCCGTCAGCTCCGTCGCGGCGGACCCGAGCGGCACCGGATGCCCTTTCGTGGCGATCAGTTCCTTGATCGTCACCGGAATGCCGTCGAGCATCCCAAGCGTCTCGCCCTTCGCCCAGCGCTCGGTGGACGCTTTCGCCTGTTGCCGTGCGCTTTCCGGATCGTAGAGGTAGAGCGCCTGAACTTGGTGTTCGAACGCCGCAACCCGTGCCTCGACCACCTCCCAGTATTCCAGCGGCGAAAGCTTCTTCTGCGCATAAAGAGAAAGAATGTCCCGGATCGTCAGTTTCAAAAGGGCGTTCATGAAAAGTCTTTCACTCAGGTCGTCGTTTAAAATCAGGGTGTCGAGCGCGGATCGAGAAGGTCGCGCAGACCATCGCCGAGCATGTTGAGGCCCAGCACCGCGATCGCGATCGCCAGCCCCGGCATCAAGGCGAGCCAAGGCGCCTGCCCAAGGAACGTCTGCGAATCCGCAAGCATCCGCCCCCAGGTCGGGTTCGGCGGCGGCATGCCGAGCCCGAGATAGGAAAGCCCCGCCTCGGTCAGGATCGCGAGACCGAGCTGGATCGTCACCTGCACGATGATCTGGTTCGAAATATTGGGCAGGATGTGGACGAAGGTGATTGTCAGCTTCGAACGCCCCATGCCGATAGCCGCCGCCACATAGTCGCGCGTCCAGATCTGCCGGGCCGCGGCCAGCGTGAGGCGTGCGAAGACGGGCACCATGAACGTGGCAATAGCGATGACCGCCGTGAACCGGCCGGATCCGATAAAGGCGCCGAGCATCATCGCCGACAGGATCGGCGGAACCGCGAAGATGATGTCGCAGCCGCGCATCACGATCTGTTCGACCCAGCCGCGCCGCATCGCCACCACGGTGCCGACCGCCGTGCCGATCGTGGCGCCGATCGCCACCGCAAGCAGCGCCGTCGACAGCGAATTCCAGGCGCCGACCATCAGCGCGGAAGCCACATCGCGTCCGAACTGGTCGGTCCCGAGCAGGCCGAACTCGAAGGGCGGCTTGAGCTTGTTGACGATGTTCATCTTCGACGGCGGATAGGGCGTCCAGACCAGCGACAGAAGCGCCACCAGAAACAGGAACAACGTAACGACAAGTCCGGCAAGAAGAACGGGACGGCGCAGCAGATGCCTCATTTCGCCCCCACCCTCAGCCGAGGATCGATCACCAGGTAAAGGAGGTCGACGAGGAAGTTGACGACGATGACAAGGGCCGAGAAAAACAGGACGACGTCCTGCATCACAACGATGTCACGCTGCGCCAGCGACTGGTAGGCGAGCCGACCGAGACCCGGCAGGTTGAAGACGTTTTCGACCAGCACTGCACCGGCAATCAGGAAGGTGAACTGCATGCCGATCATCGTCACCACGGGCACAAGCGCATTCGGCACCGCATGGCGCCAGAGTGCCGCCCCCTCGCCCAGCCCCTTGGCGCGGGCGGTGCGCACATAATCCTCGTTCATCACGTCCAGCACCGCGGCCCGCGCAACGCGTGTCAACACGCCCGCCTGCGGCAGCGCCAGCGCGATCGCTGGCAGCAGCAACGCCTGCAACCCGGCCAGCAGCCCCGCGTCCCAGCCCGGGAATCCACCTGCCGGCATCCAGCCGAGCAGCGTCGAAAACAGGATGATCGACAGCAGCCCCACCCAGAAGGCCGGCACCGCGATACTGACGTAAGAGACTGCGCCGACAACGGCGTCGAACATGCCGTTATGCTTTTTCGCGGCCTGCACGCCGAGTGGCACGGCAATTCCGACCGACATCAGAACCGCCATCAGCGCCAACGGCAGCGTCACCGTCAGCCGCTCCGCGATCAGCCCCGCGACCGGCACGCCATAGGTATAGGACTGCCCGAGATCGCCCTGAAAAACACCCCATAACCAGGCGAGATAACGCACCGGCAGGGGCTGATCGAGCCCCATCTGGGTTCTGAGCGCCGCCAGCGTTTCCGGGCTCGCTGACGTCCCCAGCACAATCGCCGCGGGATCACCCGGCAAGAGATCCATGACGACGAAGATCAGCAGCGACACGACGAGAAGCGTGACGATGAGCGACAGGATGCGGCGGATAAGGATGGAGATCATGGGCCGCACCCTCCAACATCCACCATGCCTACGCCAGTCGCCCCTCCCCACCCTCCCCACAAGGGGGAGGGCTTAACCCAGCCGAACCGCCGGGCCACGATCGAGGCAATCGGGTGCCGCATACCTTCTCCCCCCTTGTGGGGGAGATGGCCGGCAGGCCAGAGGGGGATTTCAGTCATCCGCGATTAAGCCCCATCTTTCCCAAGGCCACCTCATCGCAAAGCTTAACGCCTCTCCCGTTGTCGGAAACGTCACCGGCGCAGATTACGGCGAGACGCATCGTCATTCTTGCCAATACACCTCGGACAGCACGTTCGAAGGGATCGGCTCGTTCTCCCACAGCCCTTTCAGCTTCGCGTCCCAGATCCCGAGCTTCGGCATCACGAACAGGAACAAGGCCGGGACGTCCTCTGCCAGGATCGTCTGCGCCTCGCCGTAGAGCTTGTCCTGTTCCGCAGGATCGGCCGTCGCTTCGACCTTCGCGAGGATCTCGTTGAAGGCGGGGTTCTTGTAGTGGAAGTAATAGGGGTCGCGGGCGTAGATATCGATGTCCATCGGCTCCGCATGGGCAACGATGGTCATGTCGTAGTCGCCGGCTTTAAGCACGTCCGATACCCATTTTGCGGGAAACTCGGTCGTCTCGATGTTCATCGTGACGCCGATTTCGGCAAACATCGCCTGCAGGATCTGCGACGAGCGCTGCGCATAAGCCATCTGCGGCGCCTTCATGGTGAAGGAGAAGCCGTTCGGATATCCGGCCTCGCTCAAAAGCGCCTTCGCCTTTTCGGCGTCGTAGGGGTAGACGCCGGTTAAGTCCTTGAAGCCGCGGTCGTTCGGCGTGTAGTGGCTGCCGATCGGCGTGCCGTAACCCGACCATGCACCTTCGACAACCGTCGCACGATCCACCGCCATCATCAGCGCCTGGCGAACCTTCTTGTTGTCGAACGGCTTGCGGGAATTGTTCATGCCCGCCACGACCTTCAGCTCGGTATTGCCGATCACGGTCGTAAGCTTCCTGTCGCCTTCGAAGGAGGAGACCAGTTCCGGCGCGCCGAATTCCGGGAAGGCGTCGACATCGCCGGCCTTTAGCGCCGCTGCCTGCGCCTGCGGATCGGCGATGAACCGGAAGACCGCCGTTTCGAGCTTCACCGAAACGGACTTGTTCCAGTATTCCGCATTCTTCGCCAGATCGACCTTCGAACCCTTCTGCCAAGACACGAACTTGAACGGACCAGTACCGACCGGCGTGGTCTTGTTATCGGCGGCAGATTTCGGCTCCACCATCACCGAGGCCGGCCAGCCGAGCCAGTAGAGCAGGCTGCCCGCCGGCTGCTTCAGCTTCAGCACCAGCGTTGCGGCATCGGGCGTCTCCACCGTCTCGATCGAGGCGAAATAGCGCTTCTGCGGATTGACGCTGTCGGCGCTGCGAGCCCGGTCGATCGTGAATTTCGCAACGGACGAGTCGAAGGCGACGCCATTGTGGAAGGTCACGCCTTGGCGCAGCTTGAACGTATAGGTCTTTCCGTCCGGGGAGATCTCCCAGCTTTCCGCAAGCTGCGGCTGCACCTTGCCGGCGCTGTCGACCGTCGTCAGGCCCTCAAAGATATTCTGCCAGCTCACCTGGCCGATCGCCACAGGGGCGGCAATCGTCGGATCGAGACCGATGGGTTCGATCGTCATGCCGATCGTGACCGACGTCTTTGCCGCGGCAAACGCCCCGCTTCCCATCGAGGCGGCAAGGCCAAGCGCAACAGACGCCGCAATCACGCTCCGGCGCGAAAACACACCCCAACCAGCAACCGTCTTCATGGCATTGTTCCCCTGCTTATTGATCTCTTGACCGCGATCTTACGGGCATTTCGCAGGTGCACAATAGCATTCTGCCGCCCGCCACACGGATTAGCCGCGGCTGAAGCCTTCGCTCGCCACCAGCAGCTGTCGGGTGTAATCCGCCGAGAACTCGCGGTTTTCAAGCGCCTGCGCCGGCACGGTTTCCACCACCTTGCCGCTCTTCATCACCGCAAGACGGCCGCACATATGGCTGATCACACCGAGATCATGGCTGACCATCACAAAGGTCAATCCGCGGTCGCGCTTTGCCTGCTCCAGCAAATTGAGGATTTCCGCCTGGATCGACGCATCGAGCGCCGAGGTCGGCTCATCCAGCAGCAGGATCTTCGGCTCGAGGATGAGTGCCCGGGCAATCGCGATCCGCTGGCGCTGGCCGCCGGAAAGCTGGTGCGAATAGCGGAACCGGAAACCCGCCCCCAGCCCGACCTCATCAAGCGCGCGGGCAATCCGCACATCGACATCGGTAAAGCCATGGATCGCCAGAGGCTCCAACAGCAGCCGGTCCACCGTCTGGCGCGGATGCAGCGATCCGTAAGGATCCTGGAACACCATCTGGACGGTGCGGTAGAATTCCTTGGTCCTACTCTGCCCCGAATAGGTTTTCCCCGCGACCGTCAGCGTGCCGCTGTCGAACCCTGCCAGCCCAGACACCGCGCGCAACAGCGTCGATTTCCCAGACCCCGATTCACCGACGATCCCGAAACTTTCGCCCTCTTCCACATCCATGCTGACATGATCGAGTGCTGCAAAATCGTCATAGGTGACGAGCATGTCCCTGATGGAGATGATGGCACTCATAGCGACCACTCCGGCTTGCGGTCGAGCACCGGCAGCGGATGCCGGTTCGAGCCTATCGTCGGCAGGCAATTGAGAAGCCCCAGCGTATAGGGATGGCTCGCCTTGGAAAGATCGGCAGACGCCAGTTCCTCCACCACCCGTCCGGCATACATCACCAGCACCCGGTCGCAGAAGGAGGAGACCAGACGCAGATCGTGAGACACGAAGATTAGCCCCATGCCGCGTTCGGACACCAGCTTGTCGAGAATGTCGAGAACGTCGAGCTGCACGGTCACGTCGAGCGCCGAGGTCGGTTCGTCGGCGATGAGAAGCTCCGGGCCGCAGATCAACATCATCGCGATCATCACCCGCTGCCCCATGCCGCCGGAAACCTCGTGCGGATAGAGATCGTAGACACGGCCCGGATCGCGGATCTGCACCGCTTCCAGCATCGCAATCACCCGCTCCTTCGCCTGCGCTCCCGAGACTTTTTCATGGGTCTTCAGCGTCTCGACGATCTGCCGTCCGATGGTCATGACCGGATTGAGCGAATATTTCGGGTCCTGCAGGATCATCGCGATCTGCTTGCCGCGAATGTGCCGCCGCTCCGATTTCGGCATCGACAGCAAATCGCGGCCTCTGAATTCCAGCTTGTTCGCGGTGATCTTCGCATGCCCCGCCGTCAGCCCCATGATGGCGCGACCGGTCTGCGATTTGCCGGAACCGGATTCACCGACAATGCCGAGACGTTCCTTGCCGAGCGTGAACGAGACGCCGCGCACAGCGGTTACCTCGCCGGTGCGGGTCGGAAACGTCACGCGCAGGTCGTCGACCGCAAGTAGCGGCGCTTCGGTGGTACCAGTCATGTTGACGGAAGGATTGCCCATCATCATTGGCCTTTCTCCGTCATTGTCCGGCCTCCTTCGGATCCAGCGCATCGCGCAATCCATCGCCGAGAAGGTTGAAGCCGAGGCTGACGATCAGGATGGCGATACCGGGCATGGCGGCCACCCACCACTGGTCGAGAATGAAACGGCGACCGGATGCGATCATCGCGCCCCATTCCGGCAGCGGCGGCTGTGCACCGAGACCCAGAAAGCCGAGGCCGGCGGCGGTCAGGATGATGCCTGCCATATCGAGCGTGACACGCACGATCAGCGACGACATGCAGAGCGGCATGACATGGCGCAGCACAATGCGGAATGGCGAAGCACCCATCAGCTTCACCGCCGAAATGAATTCCGAATTGCGGAACGTCATCGTTTCGGCGCGGGCGATACGCGCATAGGGCGGCCAGGACGTAACCGCGATGGCAAGCACCGCGTTCTCGATGCCGGGTCCCAGTGCCGCGACCAGCGCAAGGGCCAGCACGAGCTTCGGAAAGGCGAGAAAGATGTCGGTGATCCGCATCAGGACCGCATCCACCCAGCCACCGGCATATCCGGAAACCGTGCCGACGATCAGCCCGACCGGCGCGGCGATGACCGCGACCAGCACCACCACGAACAGCGTCAGTCTCGATCCGTAGAGCAGCCGCGAAAGGATATCGCGGCCCTGGTCGTCGGTGCCGAGCAGGAAGCCGGCCGAACCCGGCGGCAGCAGCCGCGAATTGCGCAGGTCGCCCTGCACCGGGTTATGCGGCGCAAGAACGTTGGCGAAGATGGCGATGAAAATCAGGCCCAGAATGATGAACAGGCCAAGCAGTGCCAGCCGGTTTTCGGAAAACTGCCGCCATACCACATAGGCGCGGCCGACGCGCGCCTGATGCCGGGAGGTCGGCCGGTCGGACAAAAGCCACGCCCGGCTATAGGGTTTCAACGGTTCAACGACACTCATCGGCGCGTCCTCGGGTCGAGCGTCCGATAGAGAAGATCGGAAAACAGGTTGATGGCGACGAACACCATGCCGATCACAAGTGTGCCGCCCAGCACCGCGTTCATGTCGGCATTTTGCAGCGAGTTGGTGATGTAGAGGCCAAGCCCCGGCCAGGAGAAGATGGTTTCGGTCAGAACCGAGCCTTCCAGCAGTCCCGCATAGGAGAGCGCGATGACGGTGATCAACGGCACGGCCGCATTACGCAGCGCGTGGAACCAGATGATCCGCGTTTCCGAAAGGCCCTTGGCCCGCGCCGCGACCACATATTCCTGCGAAAGTTCGGTCAGCATGAACGAGCGCGTCATGCGGCTGATATAGGCGAGCGAGAAATAGCCGAGCAGGCATCCGGGCAGGATGATGTGACGGAACAGGTCCCAGACCACCTCCCACTCCCGCTGCCAGATGGCATCGACCAGAAAGAAGCCGGTCACGGACGTGAACGTGTATTCGTAGGCGATGTCGATGCGGCCGGGATAGGCGACCCAGCGGAGCTTCGCATAGAACACCACGAGCGACAGCAGTCCCAGCCAGAAGATTGGCACCGAATAGCCGATCAGGCCGATGATACGCACGATCTGGTCGGCGATCGAGCCCCGCTTGACGGCCGCCAGTACGCCGAGCGGCACGCCGATGACGGCGCCGATCAGCGTGCCGATCGTGGCAAGCTCGATCGTTGCCGGAAACACCCGGGCAATATCGGTCATGACAGGGTTCGTCGTCAGCACCGAGGTGCCGAAATCGCCGGTCAGCGCCTGTTTTATGTAGATCCAGAACTGATGATAGAGCGGCAGGTTGAGGCCCAGTTCCTCGCGCACCCGTTCCACCACATGGGCTGGCGCCCGGTCACCGACGATCGCCAGCGCCGGATCGATCGGCACCACGCGGCCGATGAAAAAAGTAACGGCCAACAGGCCAAGGAAAGTGGTCGCCGCGGTGATCAGAAACCGCAGCGTACCTTTGACAATGGAGGGAGCACGGCGCCTGTTGCGCCGTGTCACAGTCGTTACATCAGGAAGCGTCAAGGAAATCGTCCCCTATCGGCTATTCCTTCGAGACCGGAGCAACGAAGTTGGTGTCGAAGCTTGGGCCGAGCTTGTAATTCTTCACCTTGGATGAATAGCCGGCCACTTCCGTCTGCTGGAAGACGATCACGAACGGGCTGGTGGCCAGAACCTTTCTCTGCAGGTCCTCGTAGGTGGCCGCGCGCTTGGCGGCATCCTTTTCGAGAAGCGCGCCCTTGCTGGCGTCAGACAGTTCCTTCGGCACGTCCCAGGCATTGCGCCAGGCGAGCGTCTTCGTCGTGCCCGTATCGGCATTGTCAGGATTGACGGTAAACGTCTCGGCATTCGAGTTAGGGTCGAAATAGTCCGAACCCCACTGGCCGATATAGATGTCGTGGGTGCGGGCGCGGTACTTGGTCAGCGTCTGCTTGCCGTCGCCCGGAATGATTTCCAGCTTGATATTGGCCTGCGCTAGTGTCTGCTGCACGCTTTCGGCAATGCCGGTCACCGGCTGCGTGTTGCGCACGTCCATGGTCACGGTAAAGCCGTCAGCCAGACCCGCCTTGGCCAGCAGTTCCTTCGCCTTCGCCACATCCAGCTTGTACGGGTTGTCGGAGAGCGCGCCGAGCTGGCCCTTCGGCAGGAAGGTCTGGTGAATTTCGCCGATACCCTTGATCAGCGTCGCGCCGATCGCATCATAGTCGACGAGATACTTCATCGCCTCGACCACTTCCGGCTTGGCGAGGTTCTTGTTCTTCTGGTTGAGGCTGAAATAGTAGACGGTGCCCTTCGGCGCAGACGTGAGCGAGATGCCCTCCTTCTTCGACACGGCGTCCATGTCGTTCGGCTCGAGATTGCGGGCGACGTCGATATCGCCATTCTCAAGCGCAAGGCGCTGACCTGAGCTTTCCTTCATGTGGCGGTAGATGACCCGCTTCAGCTTCGGCTTCTCGCCGTAATAATTGGGATTGGCTTCCATCACGACAGCTTCGTTGGCGCGCCATGCGACCACCTTGAACGGGCCGGACCCCGCATAGCCGGTCTTCATCCACTCATTGCCAAAATCGGTGTCGAATTTGTATTCGGCCGTCGGGGTGACGGATTTCGCATGCTCCATCACCACCTTCTTGTCGACCACGGCGGCGACGGTGGCCGTCAGCACGTTGAGCACGAAGCTCGGCGCATAGGCCTTGTCGACCACGAAGGTAAACGTGTCGGCGCCGGATGCCTTCGCCTTCTCAGTGACGTTGTCGGCCTTCAGGCCGAACTGGGTCAGAAGGAACGCCGGCGACTTGTCGAGCTTGACGGCGCGCTCGAACGAGAAGGCGACGTCTTCTGCGGTGATCGGGTTGCCGGAGGCGAATTTCAGGTTAGGCTTCAGCTTGAACGTATAGGTCATGCCATCGTCGGACACCGTCCAGCTGTCTGCGAGATCGCCGATCACTTTCGACGTATCGGACGGATCGAGCGTCACGAGCTTGCTATAGCTGTTGGCGGTCACCTCGGCCGCCGAAAGCTCGAAGGCTTCGCCCGGATCGATGCTGATAATGTCGTCGATCGCAAAGCCTTCGACTAGCGTATCGGCCGGCGTCGCGGCCATCGCCTCTCCGGAAAGACCATAGGGTGCGGCAAACGAAAGCAGCGACAGCGCGGCGGTCGCCGACAGCATTCGAAGAGTGTGGGAGCGAAGATGAAGCATATGATTTCCCCTGTTCCGTACGTTGCGGAAGCCTGTTTCTAACCCGTTCGAAGCCCGTCTTCCGAGCCTATTCCTGCCAAGCCTTGCCCAGAACCCTCAACCAGTTTTCACGGCAAAGCTTTGCGAGATCCTCGTCAGCGTATCCCTCAGTTTTGAGGGCCGCAACCAGATTTTGATTGCCTGCAGCATCGCTGATCTGCTGCGGTATCGTGGCGCCGTCGAAGTCCGATCCGAGCGCCACGCTGTCGATCCCCATCCGCTCGACCATGTAGTTGATGTGGCGCACCATGTCGGAAAGCGGGGTCGCCGCATCGTCGCGCCCGTCGGGCCGCAGCATGGTCACCGCATAGTTCAGCCCGGCCAGACCGCCGCTATCCCTGATCGCGTCCATCTGCCTGTCCGTCAGGTTGCGGGCAACCGGCGTCAGCGCGTGCGCGTTGGAATGGCTGGCAATCAGCGGCTGGTCGCTGGTCTTCGCCACATCCCAGAACCCCTTCTCGGTGATATGCGAAAGATCGATCGCGATCCCGAGCCGGTTGCATTCCTTCACCAGCCGGAAGCCCGCATCGGTGAGCCCCGGCCCCGTATCGGTCGTCATAGGAAAGGCGAACGGCACGCCGTGGCCGAAAATGTTGTGGCGGCTCCAGACCGGACCAAGCGAACGCAGGCCCGCCGCATGGAACACGTCGAGATTGACGAGATCCGCATCGATCGCCTCGCAGCCCTCCATATGCATCACCGCCGCAAACACGCCGTCCTCGACCGCCTTGCGGATCTCGCTGACGGACCGGCACAACCGCCAAGCCCCGGCCCGGTCGAGCCGCAATGCGATGGAGGCCATTTCCAGCGCGATATCGAGCGACGGCGCATAGTCGAGCGGCGCTGCCAGCGGCGTCGCATAATGTCCGTCCGCATCCGGATCCGACAGAACCAGATCGCCCGAGGGAATGTAGATGGCGCAAAGCCCACCGACGAGACCGCCCTTTTTCGCCCGCGGCGCATCGATATGCCCCCCCGCCGTCCCCCCGGCAAACTCCGCCACCGGATCCCCACCAGCCTTCATGTTCCGCCAGAGCCGCAAAAGCACATCGTTATGGCCGTCGAACACCAATTGCATGATTTCATTCCCGATATCGTGATTGTCAGAAGCGGTGGGTGATCGCGATCCTATCCCGCCGGCCGTGTTTCGCAAGGTGGAAATGCGCTCTGATGCACCTGTCGAAATCATAGCCAATCAAGAGCTCCCCGCATTGCGGACGCGATGGCACTGGATTCCTGTGACAAGCTCCCTCATCACTTTGCTCGTCACAGGAACCCAGCCGCGCGAAGTCCTTCGCGTGAGAGAACACTTTTTGGACAGACATCACAGACCCCACAACCCCTCACCCGCCCTTACCAGCATCGGCGTCCCAAACACCCCTACAACCCTCTCCCGCCACTCGGCCCCGAACCCGTCGAGCCTGTCATGCCAGCGCACCGATTGCAGCATTGCCGCCCCGATCGCGACCGGCTCGATGCCCTGCGACGCCAGCAGCGTCAGACCGGCGACGATCGAGGTACCGGAGGAAATGACGTCGTCCACCAGCACCACGCGCTTGCCCGTGATGAGAGGCAGCATGCGCGGATCGACATAGAGGCGCTTCACCTGGTCGGGTGTGGTGATCGACGACAGCGGCACAGACATCGTCTCGTCGTACCAAAATTTCCTGGAGGTCCCCAGCGGAACGTAGCGCGGCAATCCTAGCGCGCGGGCGACGGCTGAGGCGAGCGTCAGGCCAAGCGTCGGCAGGCCGACGATCACCTCGGGGCGGTAGGGTTCGAGTTTCTTTGCGAGATCCGCCGCCAGCGCATCCTGCACTTTAAAACTCGCCTGGTTGATGATCAGCGAGGCGAGTGCGTGTTTGCCGTCGGCGAGCGGGCGGATCGGCAGGCGCAGCTGCCGCCCGTCATCGAGGCTGACGGGAAAGAACCCAGAAAACGGCGCCTCGCATGAAAACGTGCCCGCCGGATGCATCTCCTGCCAGAAGTCGTGCGGCTGCATGAACGCCCCTTATCCGAGAATTTCGAGAACGGGGCTTTCCAGCACCTTGCCTGTTGCGACATCGGCGATGCCCCTGTCTGTCTGGTGCGGACCGGGATTGCAGGCAAGCGTTGCGCCGAAGCAGGCCTTGAACACGAGATAGGGCGGCGTCCAGTCGACGATGCCGTCCATCGCGGCGCGGACGGCCCGAAAGCCGTCGGCCACCTCTTCCATCGGCGCTTCCGAGACAAGGCCGGAAAGCGGCAGCGGCAGCAGCACGTCCACCTTGCCGTTGATCGCCACCGCCATGCCGCCGCCGGCAGAAATCACCGCATTGGCGGCAACGGCCATATCGACAGGATCGGCGCCGAAAACGGTCAGGTTATGGCTGTCATGCGCAAGCGTGGTGGCAAAGGCGCCGCGCCATGTGCCCCAGCCGGTGAGGAAACCGACCCGGGTGCGGCAGTCCGCCCGACCGTGGCGGTGGGTCACGGCAATCAGCGTCGCACCCTCAGGCGGCACCACGAAACCATCGACGACATCGGCATCCGCTGTCCCCCAGCGGGTAAACCGTGGCCGGTCGATCGTGGCAAGGCGCACCTCCGTGCCCTCCGACCGAACCCGGAAATCGTCTGCCTGCAAAGGCTTGAGCTTGACCGAAGCCGTCAGCGGGGCCGGATCGGTCGGTTTGATCACGACCGAAATCGCTCCGCGGCAGCCAACTTCCGTACCGCTGGCCAGCACATGCCGGGCGCGAAATTCCGTGAGATCCTCGAAGATGGCGATATCGGCACGACGCCCGGCGGCAATCAGGCCGAGATCGGCGCGTCCGATGCGCTGGGCCGCGTTCAGCGTTGCGGCCTGAAGCGCCCATTCCGGCTTCATGCCGTAGCGCACCAGCCTGCGCACCACATCGTCCAGCCCGCCGCCATCGACGAGATCGTCGGGAAACACGTCGTCGGTGCAGAGCGTCAGCGTCTGCGGCAGACGGCCGAGTTCGCCAAGCGCTGCGACGAACTCCGGCAGAAGATGGTCATGGCTGCCGCGCAGCTCCACCGTCAGTCCGGCGCGCAGCTTGGCGATCAGGTCTGCGCCCGAAACAAGCTCGTGGTCGGAGGTGATGCCGGATGCCATGAAGGCATTGAGATCCGCATCGGCAAGACCGCGGGCATGGCCGCAGACCAGCTTTTCCGCAGCCAGCGCCACTTGCACGATCTCGCTCATGCGCGGGTCGCGATCGATCACGCCGCGCATGTTCATCACTTCGGCCAGACCGGCGATCTTCGGCCAGTAAAGCATTTCCTCGATCGCATCGGCTTCGAAACTGGCGCCCGCCATTTCGAGCCCCGGTGCAGACGGTACGCAGGACGGCGCAAGAACCAGGCACCGCAGCGGCAGGCACTTCACCGCCTCGACCGCCCAGCGCACGCCATCGACACCGTTGACGTTGCCGAATTCGTGCGGATCCCACACGACGGTGGTGACGCCGCGCGGCAGCACGGTTTGCGCATAGGTGGCCGGCGTCACCATCGAGCTTTCGATATGCATATGCGTATCGATCAGCCCCGGCGATACGAAGGCACCGCCGGCATCGATCACACGGTCGGCATCGCTGCGGCTAGCCGGCGCATGGACGCTGGCGATCAGCGGCCCGACAATGCCGATATCGGCCGCACGCAGCTCGCCCGTCACCATGTCGACCAGGGTGCCGCCGGTGATCAGGATGTCGAAAGGCGCATCACCGCGGGCAGAGATCACTGCCCGGTCGCGCAAGCCCGCATCGGTAAACCCGTAGATGTCAGTCACGATGGTCTTCATCTCGCCGCTCATCACCACGTTGCCTCCGCCTTGAGGGTTTCAAGGATCGTATCGCGCGCCTTTTCGACGTCTATCTCGGCCGCATAGGATCCGTTGAAACCGCTAACCTTGGCCGCCCGGGTCTCCACCACGGTCCGCCCACGCGTCACGGTACCGGCGGTTTCCATGTCGATGCGCGCCTCACGCCAGGTGACGTGATCCGGATAGGCGAAGGCGAAAGCGGCAACCGCATCGTAAAGCGCCATCGCCGGCCGGCCGCGGCTGGTGGCGATCTCGACGAAGCCGGCCAGAAGATCGGCCACCAGCGTCGCATTGCGTCCGCCGGCAGCCCGGATCGGCGCCACGTCATCCGGAAAGCACAGAACCTTGCGGCAGATATCGAGATCGACCATCCTGAGCGGGATCTGATGCGCAAGCACGATGGCCACCGCTTCCGGATCGGCATAGGCGTTGAATTCGGCAGATGCGGTGTGATTGCCGGCCGTCAGGCTTCCGCCCATCCAGGTGAGATCGGTGATCTTGGCGGCAAGATCCGGCCGTGCCAGCGCAACGGCTGCGATATTGGTGAGCGGCCCAAGGGCCAGGATCCGGCGCGCGTCGCCGTCGCTCGTTTCCAGCCACCGGCACAGGGCCTCGAAAGCATCGTCGTGAAATGTGTCGGGCATGTCCGGCAGGTGCAGACCGGCGCTCGGCATGCCTTCATCGCCCAGCACGTCCTGCGCCGTCTCAAGCCTGCCCATCACCGGAAAGGCGCGGCCCGCATGAACCGGGAACGGCCAGACGAAGGCCGCACAGGCGCCAGCTGCATTGCCGCGGACACGTTCAATCGGCGCATTGCCGAACACAAGCGAAACCCCGTCCACGCCGAGGCCGGCATGCGCTGCGACCATGATCGCCGCGATGTCGTCGAACCCCATATCTGTGTCGATCCAGATGCCCATGGCTATATCTCCTCAGGCAATGCGCGAAAGTTGCGCGGCCTTGTGTACCGGCAGGTCGAAGGACAGGTCCGAGCCGGACACATGCACCGGTTCGGAAGCATCCACCTCAGCCTTGATCGGCCCGAGCGCGCTGTCCAGCAAATATTCGCGGGAATGGCCGGCAAACGATGTGCCGCGCACAGTTCCGCGGAACGGGCCGGTTCCAAGCGTCACCATGCGCGGACGCCAGGCAAGACCCGCAGCCTGAGGCGCCTCGGTTCCGGGTGCGGTCGAAAGCGGCGCGCTGCCATTGGCGGTCTTCAGGGCGCCGTCTTCAAGCGCAAAGATGTTCTCGAAGCCGACGAAATCCGCCACGAACGAGGAGGTCGGCCGGTTGTAGATATCTTCAGGCGTGCCGATCTGCTCGATCGCGCCGTTCTTCATGACGACGATACGGTCGGCAAGCGACAGGGCTTCCGCCTGGTCGTGGGTAACGAAGATCATCGTCACGCCGGTCTCGCGCTGCACGCGCTGCAGTTCGGTGCGCATTTCCAGCCGCAGCCGGGCATCGAGGTTGGACAGCGGCTCGTCGAGCAGCAGAACCTTCGGCTCCATCACCATCGAGCGGGCAAGCGCCACGCGCTGCTGCTGGCCGCCGGAAAGCTCGGCCGGCTTGCGGTCGGCAAATTTTGCCAGACCGACGGAGGCGATGCCGGACTGCACCTTGGAATCCAGTTCCGCGCCCTTCATGCCCTTCAGCCGCAACCCGAAGGCAACGTTTTCATAGACGGAGAGATGCGGGAACAGCGCATAGGACTGGAACACCAGCCCCACGGCACGCTTGTTCGGCGCCGTGCGCGTCATGTCCTCGCCGTCGAGGATGACCTTGCCGAATTTCACCGGCAACAACCCGGCGATTGCGCGCATGGTCGTCGTCTTGCCGCAGCCGGAGGGGCCGAGCAGCGCGATGAGTTCGCCGCGCCGGACCGACAGGTCGAGATCGGCAACGGCGACGCTGTCACCGTAGGCAAGCGTCAGCTTTTCAAGCGAGAGATAGGATTGATCAGACATAGCGGGAAAATCCGAGAAAGCGTTCAGCAGCAAAAACGATGCCGATGGACAGGAAGGCGAGCAGCGACGAGAGCGCCGCAACCGACGGATCGAAGACGATTTCCATATAGGCCATCATGTCGATCGGCAGCGTGCGCACGCCGGGACCGGACAGGAACAGCGATACGGGCACCTGGTTGAACGAGGTGACGAAGCCGAGGATAAAGGCCGAAAGAATGCCGCCCTTGATGTTGGGCATGACCACCCGGAAGAAGGCACCGAGCCGGGACGACCCCAAAAGCACTGCCGCCTCCTCGATATCCGCGCGCAGATTGTCGAGGCTCGCCGAAACCACGCGCACCGCATAGGGCAGGATCAGCGCTGTATGGGCCAGAAACAGCGCAAGCGTGATGCCAACGCCGAACGGCACGACCACGTAGCGCAGCAGCGAAAGGCCGACGATGATGCCGGGCACGATGATCGGCGCGGAAACGATAGTGCGGATGATTTCCGCCCCCGGCAGCCGGTAGCGCGACAGCGCGTAGGATGCGGGAATGCCGAGCACCAGCGCTGCCGCCGTGCCGCCGATGGCGAGAAACATCGACATCGCAAACGAGGCGCGGAAGCTTTCGACCGTAAAGACTTTGAGGATCCATTGCAGCGAAAAGCCCTGCGGCGGAAAGGACAAAGTCTCGCCGGCCGAAAACGACGCCGCGACGATGATCAGAAACGGCCCGATCAGGAAGGTCGCCAGCAGAAACAGCGTGGCGGGGACGAACAGGCTGCGAGCGGTCATCGGGCGGCCTTTCTCTGCGTGTTGCGCGCCGTTGCCACCCGCTTCAGAAGAAGGTTGGCGGCAAAGCTCATGACGATCAGGATGCAGGCGATGACGCTTGCGGCGACGAAATTGTTGCTGACGGCAACCTGCTGGTACATCAGCGTTTCCAGCATCAGCACCTTGGAACCGCCAAGGATGGCCGGGGTGATATAGGCGGTGAGGCAACCGGTGAAGACCAGCGTACCGCCGATGACCAGCCCTTCCTTGGTGAGCGGCAGGATCACCTTCCAGAACACCTGGAACCAGTTGGCGCCGAGCACCCGTGCTGCTGGAACCGCATCCTTCGGCATATTCTCGAGCGCTGAGATCAGTGAGATGATCATCAGCGGCAGGAACAGCTGCAGCAGGCCGATAAAGATCGCCGTTTCGGAAAACAGGATGCGCAGCGGCGCCTCGCTCAGCCCCAGCGCCTGGAAGGCCTGGTTGACGATGCCGGTCCGGCCGAGAATGACAATCCACGCATAGGTGCGCGCCACCGGCGAGATCATCAGCGGCAAAACGACAAGCCCGGTCATCCGCCCCTTGGCGGCGGGCGACAGGCTGACGATGGAAAACGCCGCCGCATAGCCGATCACCGCCGAAACCACTGTCACCAGCGCGCCAAGTTTCAGCGTGCGCAAAAAGACCGCCTGATTGAGCGGCGAGGCGAAGAACTCGCCGTAAGCCGCAAACGTCCAGCCGCCATCAAGGCTCCTGAACCCGTCAGACAGAAGGATCAGCACGGGCACAATAAACACCGCCGCCGCAAAAATCGCGGCAGGCAGTGCCAGTGCAAACGCCTCGGCCCGGTTTTGAAACATGCGTGGTCTCCGGTGGTATCGTCGGACTGTGTCTCGTCATCATTGACGCGCGCTTCGCAGGCCGCGCCCTTTCAGCCCGGAACCCGGGCCGAAAGGTATGCGACGCCGCAAGACGCGCGGTTTGCTGAAGCTTACTGCCCGACCTTGTCGTTCCAGGTCTTGATCCAGCCCGCGCGGTTATCGAGAGCGACGGCAGACGGGATGAACTTGAGGCTTTCGGCGGTTGCCTTGCCGAAGGTGAGATTGCCGGCGATCTCGTCGGACACCTTCACCTCGCTGTTGGCAGGGCTGTCCACCAGCTTTTCGGCAAGCTTGGTCTGGATCTCGGTCGAAAGCCAGAAATCCATGAACTGCAGCGCGAGGTCACGGTTTTTGGAACCCTTGGTGACGACCATGACATTCATGCCGCCGGCCTGGCCTTCCTTAGGCGTCGCCCATGCCATCGGCAGGCCGAGCTTGGTAAACGGCGCCCAGGCGAAACGCCCGGCCGGTGCCGCCCAGATCTCTTCCTGCTTCATCAGCTGCACAAGCTGCGAGGATTTCTCGTAGAAGGTGACGATCTCGTCCTTGTTTTCGCCGATCGTCGCGATCGGGGCTGCAAGATCAGGCGTATCCTTGCCCAGCGCCTGGCCGAGCATGTAGAGCGTTGGTGCCGCGCCATTGGTAGTGATGTTCGGAAACGCGATATGGCCGACATATTCCGGCTTGAACAGATCCGCCCAGCTTTCGATCTTCATCTTGTCGGACCGGTAGACGATCGAGTTGGCGTAGAACGTGTAGCCGACGCTCTTGCCGTCCTGGTTCGGATCCTTGGCGATGTCGTACAGCGCGTTGAAGCTCTTGAGCTTGGCTGTGTCGATCGTGTCGGTCAGATCCTTGCGGGACGCAGACAGCGCATCGGCCATCGAGACGACGGCCATGTCGATGACCGGATTGGCCTTGTTGGCCTCCATCTTGGCCACCCGCTCGACGCTGTTGCCGGTCTCGACCACCAGCTTGCAGCCGCAGATCGCCTGGAAGGGATCATAGACGATCTGCTTGTACTCGTCCTGCGCCAGCGCATAGACGGAAATGGTCAGCGTCTTTTCCTGTGCCTGGGCAAGGCCCGTCGTGGCAAGCAACAGGGTGGCGGATGCGGTAATCAGGGTCTTCATGGGTCATTCCCTTCCAAGGCTGGGGATGCGGGTGAAAAATCGGGGCTGGAAACGGATGCGGTGGTCTGGCGGGCAACGAGTGTCATCGGCACGCGATCGGTCTTTGCAACGGCAGTGACGCCGACCGTTATGGTCGCGGCATCAGGCTCAGCCGCATCGTCGCCGATCACACCGACCAGCGCGCCGACGGCAATCTCGGCAATCGCCGCCATATCCTGGCGCACGGTGGTAAGACCCGGCGAAACCACCGACGACCAGACGAGATCGTCGAAACCGGTGACGCTTGCCTGCTGGGGAATGCGGATGCCCGCCTGCTGCAGTTCGGTCAGCGCACGCAACGCATGCAGATCGCTCGTGGCGGCAAAGGCGGTAAAACCGAGCTCGACCTTCTGCTTCAAGCCGAGCGAACAGCCGGCTCCCGCCAGTGCCTCAAGCTTCTCGATCCAGATCGTCTCGAAGCGGGAACCCTTCGGCAGGCGCGATTTCATGCCGCCGATGCGGTCGTTCTGAACGTTCGAAAGCGGATTGGCGCCGATCAGCACGAAATTCGTGTGGCCGAGCCCGACCAGATGATCGGCAACCACCTGGCCACCCTGCCAATGATCGGAAGAAACCGTGTTGCCGGGAGTCGACGGGCTGTCGATGACGGCGACCGGGCACCCGAGATCCGCAATGCGGGTGCCGAGCCGCGGCACGATGACGATCCCGTCAACCTGGCGCTCGACCAGCCGCTGGATCGCAAGCGTCTGCATCGAACTGTCGCCACGGCTGTCGGCGATCAAAACGCCGTAACCGGCATCTGCCGCAGCATTCTCGATCGCCTGGGCGATCTGCGGGAAAAGCGGATTGGCAATATCGGGAAGCACCAGCCCGATGACGCGGCTGCGCCCCGTGCGAAGCGCACGCGCCGTCACGCTCGGCACATACCCAAGCTCCTCGGCCTTCGCCCGGATCCTCGCCCCAAGCTCCGGCGAAACCCGCCCCTTGCCCGACAACGCATTCGACACGGTCGCCGCCGACACGCCAAGGGCGCTCGCTATCGCACTCATGTTCGGGCTGTTGCGGATGGGAGCCATCGAGGCGCTCTGATTAATCGTTTAATCAGAGAAGCAGAAAACGGATGAGGAGTCGAGTCCCGCCGGATGGTTGCAAACTCACGCCCTGGGCGGCCAGAGCGAAATCCGGCACCACAGCATGCGCTTGGGGGCGCACCCAGCGTGAAGCGGAGGGCTTGGTCTACTAAGGGGTCAATCCGCGGCTGAAGCCATAGCTGGGATGTCGCCTGCGGTCATGGCGTGCATCGTTGACCGTCGTCCTGTTCGCTAGATCCTCGAAACCCGTTGGCAATATCGGCAAGCGTTACCCCGGCAAACCTCTTGCGCAGCAGCTCCTCTGCTTCGTTGAAGACGTCCGTCAAAGTCCCGTTGACCGCGTGTTCGATCGGACATCCCGGCATGTCGTAAGCGGGTCCAACCGCAAAGATCGACGGTTCTCCGACCGCCCGGTAGATATCGAGAAGCGTCAGTTCCTCGAGAGGACGCGCCAGCGTCCAGCCGCCACCATGCCCTTTTACGGAGCTGACATACCCTTCGTCGCGCAGTCCCGCCATGGTGCGCCGGATGACGACAGGGTTGGCGTCGAGCATCTGTGCGATCATCTCGGATGTCATCGCCCCGTCATGTCGCCCCATATGGATCAACACATGCAGCATGCGCGATAGCCGACTATCCTGCCTCATCCTCTGCTCCCTCTCGTGCTTTCCCCACCGACACTAGCATGATCGCCATTCACGATACAATCGAAGTGCCATGATACTTGACCCATCTTTTCACGACACTTATGTTGTTGCGAGATAAAGGAGAAAGTCCATGAGCGACACGATCTACGACGTCATCATCATCGGAGGCAGCTACGCCGGCCTTTCGGCAGCGCTTCAACTCGGCCGCGCGCGTCGAAAGGTTCTGATGATCGACGAAGGCCTCAGGCGCAATCGGTTCGCATCCCACTCGCATGGCTTCCTCACCCAGGACCATGTCGATCCCGCTGAAATTGCAGCCGAGGCCCGGTCACAGGTCATGGAGTACCCAACGGTGGATTGGGTCTCGGGTCGTGCAGATACCGTTCAGCGCAACGGTGAGAAAGGCTCCGGAGCGGCTCATGTCACCGTTTTGCTGAGAGACACCCGTTACCGTTCGCGCCGGCTGATCCTGGCGCTGGGCGTACGCGACATTCTTCCCGACATCGCGGGGCTGAAGGAGCGTTGGGGCAAAAGCGTGTTCCATTGCCCCTACTGCCACGGCTACGAACTCAACCAGGGCAAGATCGGCGTCATCGCCGGCTCGGCGCTCTCGATGCACCATGCGCTGATGCTTCCCGATTGGGGACCGACAACCCTGCTTCTCAACCAGGCATTCGAGCCGGATAGAGATCAGCTTCAATCCCTCGCAGCGCGCGGCGTCGTCATCGAGCGCTCCCCCGTGAAGGCCCTCACCGATCACGCCGATGTGCAGCTTGCCGATGGAAGAACCCTGTCTTTCTCCGGCCTGTTCGCGCTTGCTCCCTTCGAGGTCTTCACCTCGATCGCGCAGCAGCTCGGCCTCGACATGGAGCAAGGCCCCCTTGGCGCCACCATCAAGACTGATGCGATGAAGGAAACCAGCCTGCCCGGCGTCTTCGCCTGCGGCGACGCCGCGCGGCCGATGGCCTCAGTTGCACTCGCGGTCGGCGATGGAAGCCTGGCGGGCGTGGCTGCTCACCGGTCGTTGCTGTTAGCGACCATCAACGATGAATAGGTTCAAGGAGCGACGGATGGATTATGATGAAGGGGCGAGACGCACCGTTCCGCCACCCCTCCCCGCCCACTCACCACCCCACCACCTCCTGCCCATACCGCGCCACCTCTTCCAGCAGCCACTCCCGAAACGCCACGACCGGCCTGAAATCGCGTTTGCTGATGGGTGCGACCGCATAATAGGCGCTGGGACTTCTGACTTCATGCGGGAAGGCTTCGACCAGCTGGCCGCTCGCCAGTTCGCTGTCGATCAGGAACAGCGGCATCAGCGCGACGCCCAGCCCCGCGATCGCTGCCTGCGCAACGCTTGAGAACTGTTCAAAGCGCATCGCCTGGGAGGGTGCCGTGTCGATGCCAAGGCTTGCGAACCAGTGGCTCCAGGCGCCGGGGCGCGATGCCATGTGCAGAAGCGGCAGCCGCAGCAGGTCTTCGCCCGCGCGGATCGGGTGGCTGGCCAGAAACTCCGGCGAGCAGACGGGCGCCACCATTTCGCTCATCAGATAGGTGCACTCGGCCCCCGGCCAGTCGGGCGTGCCCACATGGATCGCCATATCGATGCCCTCGCGGTCGAAATCGAACACGCCGATACGGGTCGCGAAATTCAGCGTCACCTGCGGATGCCGGGCGACGAATTGCGGAATGCGCGGCATCAGCCAGCGGGTGCCGAATGTCGGCAAGATCGCAAGGTTCAGCTGGTCGCCATGCCGTTTGCTCATGGCGGCAAGCGAGGCCGAGCGGATCTGAGAGAGCGCCACGCTGATCGATTTGGCATAGTCCGCCCCGGTCTCGGTCAGCACCACGCCGCGGCTGGTGCGCTCGAACAGCGGCATGCCCAGCTGCTCCTCGAGCCCGGAAACCTGCCGGCTGATAGCCCCTTGGGTCAAGGACAGCTCTTCGGCAGCCGCCGAAAAACTGCCGAGCCTAGCAACGGAATCGAAGGCGGCAAGCGCCGAGGTGGACGGCAGAAGCTTTCGCGACAGGGTGAGCATGCCCTATGACTATAGATCATGACGGTTTGAGTAAACGGGTCTTGCCCTTGCGCGCCCCACGGCGATAATCGCCATCAACAGAATTGCTGAAATCCGGAGGCCTCAGAAGCATGGCGTTTAACTGGAACGATCCCTTTCTCATCGAAGACCAACTGAGCGACGAAGAGCGGATGATCCGCGATGCGGCCGCAAGCTTTGCCAAGGCCGAACTCGCGCCCCGCATCAACGATGCCTATCTCGACGAGACCACCGACAAGGACCTGTTCAAGCTGATGGGCCAGACCGGCCTTCTCGGCGTGACGCTGCCCGAGGAATATGGCGCCGCCAACGCTTCTTATGTCGCCTACGGCCTCGTCGCCCGCGAGATCGAGCGCATCGACAGTGGCTATCGCTCGATGATGAGCGTCCAGTCCTCGCTGGTGATCTATCCGATCTTCACCTACGGCTCCGATGAGCAGAAACAGAAGTATCTGCCCGGCCTCGTCTCCGGTGATCTGATCGGCTGTTTCGGCCTGACCGAACCGGACGCCGGCTCCGACCCCGGCGGCATGAAGACCCGCGCCGAAAAAATCGAGGGTGGTTATCGCCTGCGCGGCGCAAAAACCTGGATCTCCAACGCACCGATCGCCGACGTCTTCGTCGTCTGGGCGAAATCGGAAGCCCATAACAACGAGATCCGCGGCTTTGTGCTCGAAAAGGGCATGAAGGGTCTTTCGGCCCCGAAGATCGGCGGCAAGCTTTCGCTGCGCGCCTCGATCACAGGCGAAATCGTCATGGACGGCGTCGAGGTGACCGAAGATGCCATCCTGCCCAACGTGTCGGGCCTGAAAGGCCCGTTCGGCTGCCTCAACCGCGCCCGCTACGGCATTTCCTGGGGTGTGATGGGCGCTGCCGAAGACTGCTGGTTCCGCGCTCGCCAGTATGGGCTGGATCGCAAACAGTTCGGCAAGCCGCTCGCCGGCACCCAGCTCTACCAGAAGAAGCTCGCCGACATGCAGACCGAAATCACGCTCGGCCTGCAGGCATCGCTTCGCGTCGGCCAGCTGATGGACCAGCACAAGATGGCCCCGGAAATGATCTCCATCGTCAAGCGCAACAATTGCGGCAAGGCACTCGACATCGCCCGCCAGGCCCGCGACATGCACGGCGGCAACGGCATCCAGATCGAATACCACGTCATGCGCCACGCCCAGAACCTCGAAACGGTCAACACCTATGAAGGCACGCATGACGTCCATGCGCTGATTTTAGGCCGTGCGCAGACTGGGATACAGGCGTTCTTCTGAGGCGGATTTTGTTGCGAACCATGCCCGGCCCGCTTTTGCGTGCCGGGCATTTTTGCGGGGAATGGGGGCGGTTGGTTTGGGGCAGTTGCCGAATTGGGCGCGGTTTAGAGGAATAACAGAGTTTGGCCCGAGAGCGGACTCGTCTCCTTCGGGCAATGTGTGGTCAATAGCTGACACGATGCCAAGAGCCGCGGCGTACGCTGTCCCTGCCGACTACCAGATCTCATCGCCACATCTATTTCTTCATCAAGAAACGATGGTACAGCCTTATGGTTGTGGCGAGAACTTCTGCTATAGATCGAGTAGCACAGGGGGAGGGAAAAATGGCTGAAAACGAATCTGAAATCGCAAAGACACGGAGCCAAAAGCTCACAAGTCTGTTCCGTCTGTTGACGTCATCTGCCGTGGCTGCCGTGATGATTTCGTTCATAGCTGGCTCCGCCTCCGATATCCTCTACACGATTTTCAAGCCTGATCAGGTGACGGTCTGGCAACTCTCAGACATCGACCAGAAAGCCATTTTGGCTCGCCTTGAAAAGTTAGGGACGGATACAGCGACGCTCAGGGCGATTGTTGCAGATAATCCCAAAGCCGCGCTAATGGCAGAGACACTCACGGCGGATATCTCCGCAACTAAGGAGCTGTTGCATTCCCTTCCTTACGTTGAGCGGCGCGCCTCCATCGACTTGATACCTGAGGTGTTTGGCATCGCTTACGCCCAACAAGCGGCAGCTACGTCGCGGGCTGAGGATCACTCGCAGAGTATGTTTCTCTACGTAATACTCGGGCTCGTCGCCTTCGTGCTGGTTGTGTTTTGCATGATGTATGTCTTCTCGAAGGACAAAACTAAAACTGCCTTTGCCGAAAAAACCATTAGCACTATCATCGGCTTCGCACTTGGCATGTTGACCGGCTCGAATGCAGGAAAGCTCAGGTAGCTTCGGGAGCGACGGGGGCAGATTTGGGCTTCCTGCGGAAATATGCGCGGCGCCGACGTTTCTTGGCGCCTATACGCCATGTATGTGATTCTACAATGTCACAGTAGGTTTCGAACCCTTCCTCACTTTGGGGTGTTCGCGCTACCGCATAGAACTCGTCCACACGGTCTCGCAGAACCTTGGTGTCGCCCTGCTCTAGGCTGCAATTGAATATGTCGATGGCTTCGGCGGGCGGGCGCGTCTTGTCGTCATTTAAGGAGAAACCTGCCTCCGACACCGCTTCGAGAAGTCCGCTGAATGCTACCTTGAGCGCGTCGAGGTCATTTCCGGAAAGGCAGATATCGTCCATGTAAACCGACACGGTGATACTTGGGGCAAGTCCACGCAAATAATTCCCTACAGCGGACTTAGACAGCACCAACGTGGCTAGGATTGGCGACTGAACAAACCCGTAAGGGATGACGTAGCCACCTCCTTCATAAGGGTTCTTGACCGTTGACCACTTTGCAAAATACTCGGCACGGAAGATGCCCAGGTCTTTAAGAACGCGCTTCAATCGATTGCGTTGAATGCTGTAAAAGAACCGTGTGATATCGATGCGGCAGAAAAACTTGTTCGCGCGATGCCGGTGAAGCGCAAGGACGTGAGAGCCATCCTTGAAATGGTAAATGAAACTGTCGAACGTGTGCGCCTTATTCACTTGGCGTTTGATATCGTAACCAAGCTTCTCCGAAAACAGATTAGGCGCGTAGATCGGCTTCCCGTTGCGCATGAAGGAATACAGGAAGTTTTCGAACTGTACGGCCATAGTTGACAACCTTGCTGAGCAGATCCAGAGCGACATTGATAATCTCGAGGGAGACGCACAAGCCGGTTAGAACCGCTACAGCAAGGTCGAGACGCTTTTGAATTTTGTTCATGGGCGAATCCTCCATTGCGAGACTTCAGCAAACTGCAACCCATGTTTAACCATGGAGTCGTCAACTGAGAGAACATGAAGTCTCGAAGCTCGTACATCAGGACAACCCAAGGGTCGGACATCAGTAGAGCCGTGGAGCCGCAGCCTATTGCTAAAGTCAGCTCATACGTATCTTCTCGAAGTTGTAATTTCAACTCCTTGCAAGCAGTCATCAGAGAAATTTTTCTCTCATCGATGCTGCAGAGACACGACACTTGTAAAGCGCGCTGGACAACGTTTAAGATATACTAAGCATCACAGTGGCGTGGATCTTGTCACAGAGTCTGACCTTCGCTGAGCGCGCAGCGGTCCCTATGCTTCCGGCGCACGCAAGGCTGAAAGGAAGAACCGAGATTAAGGCGCAAAGCTGCGCCTCGGCATTCGGCCACCAACGCCCGCCGCCGCCCTCCCCCCTCACCACCCACGCCGCTTTTCGTCATTGGCCATCCCCCACCCTTCGGTGTATCACAAGTCCCTGCCGCCGCTTAGGCGATGGCGATGCATGAAGGCGCGCACGAAGAATGCACGGAACGGAAAAACCGGAAACCGAAAACCCGCACAGCGAACCCGAAGCGGCGTTCGACGTCGGCGATCGGCTCCGGCTGGTGCGCCAGGCGCACGGGCTGTCGCAGCGGGCCCTGGCGGTCAAAGCCGGCGTTACCCATTCGCTGGTGTCGCTCATTGAAAAGAACAAGGTCAGCCCCTCGGTCGCCTCGCTGAAGAAGATCCTGGAAGCGATCAACTATCCGATGACCGATTTCTTCGCGCTGACGCTGCCGCCCGTCGACCAGATCTTTTACCGCGCCGACGAACTGACGCCCTTGTCGACAGGCGCGCTGACGCTGTTGCAGGTGGGTGATGCCAAATCCCACAGCGTGCAGGTGTTTCACGAATTCTACGAGCCGGGCGCCGATACCGGCGAAACCATGCTTTCCCACGAGGCGGAGGAAGGCGGCGTCGTTGTTGCCGGCGAACTGGAAGTCACCGTCGGCACCCAGACCCGTATCCTAAAGCGCGGCGACGCCTATCTGTTCGACAGCCGCCTGCCGCATCGCTACCGAAATGTCGGACCTGTGCGCTGCGAGGTGGTCAGCGCCGTCACGCCTCCCTATCTATAGAGCACGCGGGGGCACGGCAGCTGATAACGCTGCCCGGTTTAATCGATATAAGTATGACTTATTCGATGCCCGCCGTTGATTGTCTCCCGTCTTTGTCTTAACTCAGGCACCGGAACATTTGACACCTCTGCCGGCGGCCGGACGAACCTCCTCGGCCCCTGCCCTTGCGCGAATTTCACGAACGAAAGTGGACCCTATGCAGACCTATCCCGACGTAAAGCTCTTCATCAACGGCGAATGGCGCGATGCGATCGCCGGCGAGACGATCGAAGTTACCGATCCCGCGACCGACGAAGTGATCGGCAAGATTGCCCATGCCCGTAAGGCGGATCTCGATCTCGCGCTCGAAGCGGCCGACAAGGGTTTCAAGATCTGGCGCGACACCTCGCCCTTCGATCGTTCCAAGATGATGCGCAAGGCAGCCGACCTTCTGCGCGAACGCGCCGATAGCATTGCCTTCATGATGACCCGCGAACAGGGCAAGCCGCTTGCCCAGTCGAAGATGGAAATCATGGGCGCCGCCGATACGATCGACTGGTTTGCCGAAGAAGCCCGCCGCACCTACGGCCAGATCATTCCGGCCCGTTTCTCCGGCGTCAACCAGATGACGATCAAGTTGCCGGTCGGCCCGGTCGCGGCCTTTACACCGTGGAACTTCCCGATCAACCAGATCGTCCGCAAGCTGTCCGCAGCGGTTGCCACCGGCTGCTCGATCATCGTCAAGGCGCCTGAGGAAACTCCGGCATCGCCTGCCGAACTGATCCGCGCCTTTGCAGATGCCGGCGTGCCTGCAGGCGTCATCGGCCTCGTCTACGGCATTCCCTCGGAAGTTTCGGAATACCTCATTCCGCATCCGGTCATCCGCAAGATCTCGTTCACCGGCTCCACGCCGATCGGCAAGCATCTCGCAGCGCTCGCCGGCAAGCACATGAAGCGCGCCACGATGGAACTTGGCGGCCACGCACCGGTCCTGATCTTCAATGACGCCGATCTCGACAAGGCGATCGAAGTGACCGCGATGTCAAAATTCCGCAACGCCGGCCAGGTCTGCGTCGCGCCGACCCGCTTCCTCATCCAGGACGGCGTCGCCGACAAGTTCATGGAAGGGTTCGTCAAGGCTGCCGAAGCCCTCAAGGTCGGCAACGGCATGGACGCCGGCACCACGATGGGCCCGCTTGCCAACGAACGCCGCATTCCGGCCATGGAAGCGCTGATCCAGGACGCAGTGTCGTCCGGCGCCGAACTGAAGACCGGCGGCAAGCGCATCGGCAACAAGGGCAACTTCTTCGAACCAACGGTTCTCGCCAACGTGCCGACGTCCGCCAAGATCATGAACGACGAGCCCTTCGGCCCGATCGCCATCGTCAACCGCTTCTCGACCTATGAAGAGGCCATCACCGAGGCAAACCGCCTGCCCTTCGGCCTCGCGTCCTACGCCTTCACCGGCTCGGTCAAGACCGCCCACGCACTCGGCCGTGAAGTCGAAGCCGGCATGCTGACCATCAACCACAACGGCCTCGCGCTGCCCGAAGTCCCCTTCGGCGGCGTCAAGGATTCCGGTTACGGCACCGAAGGCGGCTCCGAAGCCGTCGCGGCCTATCTGGAAACGAAGTATGTCAGCCAGATGAACTGATCGGCTGATTGGTGAAATGCGAAACGGCCGGAGTGAAAGCTCCGGCCGTTTTTTTATGTGTTGGCGATGGTGTCGGTTCAGGCAGGCATGTTGGGCTGAGGGGTTTTAAGCCCGGGCGTCGGCGCTGGAAGTTTCGTCCTGATACTGCTGCATAGTCTCCATGGCCTTCTCGAGCATACCGCGCGTAGCCTCGTCGTTGCGTGTAATCGCTCCCTCGATGCCGGCGCGAACCTTTTCCGTAAAATCAACGCGTTCGCCATCATCTGAAGCCTGCAACGCGCCGGCAGTACCCCCACCCACCGGAATTTTCATCGTCATCGCCATAAAGGGAAGGCCTTCATCAAGCGACATGTTGCCGCTGTGGATCTGGTCATTGCACCAGTCCTGCATTTCCTGGCGGGTCATGCTGGTAAAGTCGGTCTGCTCGGCACCCTCTGCATCCGACTGGGACGGACCTGCCGTGGCAGTGCTCAGCGCGGCCGAAAACGAGGCCGAGGTGTCGTCGGAAGCCGCAGATATCTGCGTGCTCTGGCTCGCGTAGAGGCGACTTGTTGATGTGTCGATTTTCATTGTAGCAATACCTTAAGTATATAAATGGTACTGCACTATCGAATGCAAAGCTTGCGCCAAGCATTTTGACGCCTCGGCCTTGGAGAGAGACCTAAATCAATAATATTTTCGAATATTTAATAATAATGATATGAAAATCAGAAGAGTTGCTTTTAACTTAGCTCAACGTGTTCATATTGCTTGCGCTTCCTTCTGGCGGAAAACACAAAATGGCAGGTGTCGGGATTTTAGGGCGCTGTTTTAGAGCGAAGTGCTTTCATCGAACTCACTTCGCTCTAGTCTTATGACGCTAAAGCATTTGATCCGCCTCGGGCTGCCGTCACCCTGAAGGCCAAATGCTCTCATCACAGCGTTGAGACGTTATGCGCCGTTATCGTATATCCAAATGGATCGACGAATGCGAAGTAGCGCCCGAACGGCCCGTCTTTGGGCGGGAATACTATCTGCACATCCCTCTCGGAAAGATGCGCGTGCAATTCGTCAGCGTCGTCACAACCAAACCAGATTGCAACGCCCGTTCCGAGCTTTACCGTCTCATCAAAGTCCTCGATCGGCGTGCGAACGGCGAATGGAATAGGGTGGGTTTCGAAAACAATCGCGCCGGGAGGTCCTTTCGCCGAGGGCGTAAGCCCGACGACATCCCGATAGAAGGTGAGTGCGGCGTCCATATCCTTCGTCTGGATGCCGATGAAATCCGGTCCAATTAATCGAGCCATAGGCTGCCTATCCTTTTCAATGAGACCCGGTATTATCAGGGTACTGACATCTTATATTATAAGGGCCCTGATATGTCTACTCTCATGGATCCACCGGTCGATGACACATACCGTTCGCTCGGATACGCGCTGAAGCGAGCGCAGCAAGCGCTGCGGGGCCATCTCGACAACCAGCTGAGAGATATCGGACTGACGACCCCGCAATATTCGGTACTGGCGGGATTGGAGTTCAGCGCGGGCTTATCAAGTGCGGACTTGGCCCGGCGCGCCTTCGTGACACCGCAGACGATGCAGTCCATCATAGCCACACTCGAACGGGACGGCCTTATCAAGCGCATGGCTCATCCGGTACGCGGCCGGGTTCTCACAACCGAACTGACACCGAAGGGCCGGACCGCATTGTGTGCGGCCCATAAAATCGCCGCTGACGCCGAAACCATCGCCCGAAATGCCGTAGCACCTGACAACCCGGAGATCATATACGCGGCCCTGCTCCGTATAGCAGAGGCAATGCGTTAAACTCATTGGTCGAACCTAACGCCCGACTAAGCTCCCTGCCGCCCACAACCGCAGCCACAAGCCACCTACCCCAACAGTGGTTCACCATACCCCGGTGGCCCCACCGGCGAGGTCGCCCGCAAATTCCTGACATCGCGGGCGGGTGGTGATCCGAACATTCTTGCGTATTCCCGGGTGAACTGGGACAGGCTTTCATAGCCGACGGCGAGTGCGACGGCTGCCACATCGCCCGGCCGTGCAAACAGCATGCCGCGCGCCTCGTATAGCCGGATCCGCTTTTGATACTGGATCGGCGACAGGCCGGTGCTCGTCTTGAAGCGCCGCTGAAAGGCGGATGGGCTCATGTTTGAAGCGGAGGCAAGCTCGTCCACGTGGAAGGTGGTGGCATAGTCCTTGCGCAGCCGGACCAGCGCGTTCCTGATCTGCGCGAACCGATCGTCGATGCTGGCGACTTGCCGCAGCACGGCGCCTTGCGGGCCGCGCAGCAGTCGGAACAGAATTTCCCGTTCCAGCAAGGGTGCCATCACCGCAATCTCATCCGGCTCCTCCATCAGGCGCAGCATCCTCAGCCAGGCGTCGATAAGTCTGTCGCTTGCGTGACTGACGCAAAAGCTGGGCGTGTCAGACGACACAGCCGGGCCGGGATCGTCCAGCAGCAAATCGGCGATCATCGCGCGATCGAAGGTGAGCCTGACCGCGAGATAGGGGCCCTTCACACTCGCATGAACGATCTCGCCGATGACAGGCAGCGCCACGGACGCGATGAATGTCTGCCCTGCGGTGTAACTGATCACCTCGCTCCCGATCAGCAGGCGCTTTTCTCCCTGCAGGATCAGGCTAACCAGAGGCTGATAGATTTCGGGAAACAGCTCGGTCGGTTCGGTCACCTTGAGGATGTCAACGCGGGGAATGCCCGTGGTCGTGAGCACGCCTGCAGCGCGTTCTTCCACAAACTCCTTCAACATCCTGATGGCATCGCTCATGAGCAGAGATGTGGCACGGCTTTCCGTCCAGAGCAACGCATAAGCAGGAATGTGCAAATTTCAGACCGGATCGGACGCGCGACGGGATCGCCTCCGGTCTACGGATACTCACCCGCGCAGCCTTGTTGCGATGCTGCGCGGGACACCATTTTATGAAGGAACATTCCAGATGGAAATCAAAGACGCGGTTGTGATTGTCACCGGCGCTTCCTCGGGTATCGGCGAAGCAACGGCGCGCGCTGCGGCCTTGTCCGGCGCGCGGGTCGTTTTGCTGGCCCGCAGGAAAGATCGCATCGAAGCGCTGGCACGGGAGATCGGCAATGAGGCGCTGGCGGTGGTTTGTGATGTCACGCACCCGGAGCAGGTTAAACAAGCCGTCCACGCCGCCGCTCAGAAATACGGTCGCATCGATGTTCTGGTCAACAACGCCGGACAGGGCCTGCATGCCACGATCGAAGAGATCGGCATTGAGGATTTCAAAGATGTGCTCGATCTCAACTGCGTAGCGCCGTTGGTCATGATGCAGGCGGTCATTCCCCATATGCGCAGCCAAGGTGCCGGCAGCATCGTCAATGTCAGCTCAGGCGCAACGCTTGCCACCTATCCGGGCTCGGCTGCCTATACCAGCTCCAAGGCAGCGCTGAACATGCTTTCAAGTGTCGCTCGCCTGGAGCTTGCCGATGCCGGCATTGCCGTCTCGATCATGCATCCGTTCATCACCGCGACCGAGTTTTACGGCGCCGTCAGGTCTGGGCTGGAATCGGCAAAGACACAGGAGATCCAAACCGCATCCTTCGCACACCCGCCCGAACGTGTGGCAGACATGATCCTTGAACTTGTGCGGAGTGGCAATGCGCAGGCCGACCTCGTCCCGAAGGACTATGGCGGCAGCTTCGAGGGCTAGGGGATGTAACCTGCCCGCCCGATCTGCCAATAAACAAACGGGGGACGAAACCTCGCCCCCCGCTATCAACTACTTGCGCTTGTCGAACCCGCCCTTGGGGGCCGGCTTCTTGAACGGCTTGTCGCCACCAGCCTTGTTGAACGGCTTGTCGCCCGGCTTCTTGGCGAAATTGGACTTCGGCTTTTCACCCCAGACTTCGTCGTCGACGCGGCGGTCGACATTGGCGCCGGCGGGCTTGGCTTTCCAGTCCTTGCGCGGTGCATCGCCGTAAGGCTTGGCTCCGGCCGGCTTGTCCTTGTTGAAAGGCTTGTCGCCGTAGGGCTTGTCCTTGTTGAACGGCTTGTCGCTGCGCGGGCCGTCCTTGCTGAACGGCTTGTTGTCCTTGTAGGGCTTGTCGAGACGCGGGCCTTCGCGCTTGACGAAGCCTTCGTCATCGCCGCGCGAGAACTTGCTGAAATCCGGAACGCCATCCAGGCGCGTCACGCGCACGCCGCGTTCCATCATTCCGTCCTTGCCGAGCTTGGCCATGAACTTGTCGGCATGGGCGGCGGCGATTTCCACGAAAGTCTCGTCGGCCTGCATCTTGATCGCGCCGATCTCGTGCTTGGTGAGATCACCGGCGCGGCAGATGGTGGGGATCAGCCAGCGCGGTTCGGCGCGCTGCTTGCGACCGACCGACAGCGAGAACCATACGGCTGCGCCAAAATCGCCACGCGGCGTCAGCGGCCGCGGTGCGGAATCATTGCCGCCTTCGCGGGGCTTGCGGGTCTCCAGCGACACTTCGGTAATGTCTTCCGGCGCCGAATTCTTGCCGCGATAGAGGCTGACGAAGGCGGACGCCAGCTTCGTCGCGTCAAAACGCGCCACCAGCTTGTCGATCAGGCCCTGTTCTTCCTCGTCCTTGGCGATCTCTTCAAAGATCGGATCGGCAAACAGACGTTCCTCGTCGCGCGCGGTCACCTCTTCGGCCGATGGCGGGCGGGCCCAGGTGGGCTCAACCTGCGCGCCGGCGAGAAGCCGCTCGGCCTTGCGGCGCTGGCTGACCGGAACGATCAGGGCGCTGACGCCCTTGCGGCCGGCACGGCCGGTGCGGCCCGAACGGTGCAGCAGCGTTTCAGAATTTGTCGGCAGATCCGCATGGATGACGAGTTCGAGACCCGGCAGGTCGATACCGCGGGCAGCGACGTCGGTTGCGATGCAGACGCGGGCGCGGCCATCACGCATGGCCTGCAGCGCATGGGTGCGCTCGGTCTGCGTCAGCTCGCCCGACAGCGCCACCACGGAGAAATTGCGATTGGCAAGACGCGCATGCAGATGGTTAACGGCAGCACGCGTCGAGCAGAACACGATGGCGTTCGGCGCCTCGTAAAAGCGCAGCGCATTGACGATCGCATGCTCGCGGTCCGACGGGGTGACGACCAGCGCGCGGTATTCGATATCCACATGCTGCTTCTGTTCGGATGCGGTGGCGATGCGCACGGCATTGCGCTGGTAGCTCTTGGCAAGCTTGGCAATGGCCGACGGAACGGTAGCCGAAAACATCAGCGTGCGGCGTTCGGTAGGGGCTGCCTCGAGAATGTATTCGAGGTCTTCGCGGAACCCGAGATCGAGCATCTCATCGGCTTCGTCGAGCACGGCCACGCGGATTTCCGTCATGTCGAGCGCGTTGCGGCGGATGTGGTCGCAGATACGGCCGGGCGTGCCGACAACGATATGCGCGCCGCGCTCCAGCGAACGACGCTCGGCGCGGATATCCATGCCGCCGACGCAGGAGGTGATCACGGCATCCGCTTCGGCATAGAGCCAGTCGAGCTCGCGCTTCACCTGCATGGCAAGCTCGCGGGTCGGCGCGATGACGAGTGCGAGAGGTGCAGCAGCCCGGCCGAATTTTTCGCCATCGTCGAGCAGCGTGCGCGCCATGGCCATGCCGAAGGCAACCGTCTTGCCGGAGCCGGTCTGTGCGGAAACGAGCGCATCGGCGGTTTCGAGCGCAGGATCGAGCATGGCCAGCTGGACGGGGGTTAGCGTCTCATAGCCGCGCTTTTGCAAAGCCTTCGCGATCGCCGGGGCGGCGCCGTTGATATCGGTCATCAAATCTGTCTTTCGGATATGTCGGGCTCAAAGGCCCCATGGCTGCAACGATCGCAGCCGAACGTTTGCGCCGTCCCTATAGGCTTCGGCGCGAAAAGTCAAAGGATGGGTGGCCGCGGGGTTACGGTTGGTCGCGAGTAGATCTGTCCCTCACCCCGACCGATGTCGGGGCGCAGAGCTGAGTTCGGCCCGAATGAGGGAGGAATGCCCTATCCGTTTATATCCCACCCGGACCGGTCCTCCGCCGCGCAGCCGCTATGCTGCTGCCCGAAGTAAGAGTGATCGTCGTGCGCTCTCGTTCCACATTCTCCCGGGAATAACACGCTCTCGGCGCGACGCAGAAATTCTCGGCCAGTCCTTTTTCATTGGCAGTTCATGCGCTCTAGCAATAATCTCTCGACGAAATATGCGGCAAAGCAAGTCCGCCGGTTGTCATAGGAGCCACTATTGCAGAGCCTTAAGAATGGACGGTGGCTCAATCAGCCCGCAAATTCAGAAGCTTCGGATCTCGGACTATCTGTCACGACCGACGCCAGCACGGACTTCTGGCGAGAGACACACTATGGCTTTGTCCGCGACAACGGCCACTTCTACGCATTCCAGGCCGACGGCGATTTCACCGCCCAGGTTCGAGTCCAGGCCCATTTCGAGCATCTTTACGACCAGGCTGGCCTCATGGTCAGGCTCGACGAAAGACGTTGGGTCAAGACCGGGATCGAATTCTCGGACGGCTATGGCTTGCTCGGCAGTGTGCTGACGAATGAAGCCTCCGACTGGGCCACAGGACGATACGACGGCGACCCATCGGATTTTTGGATAAGATCAGCCTTTCATCGGGATTGCCGATTTCGCCAAGCAGTGTGCCGTAGACGTCGAGCTTCGACACGCGCCCCCGGCGATCCAGTTCAAGAAACCGAGCAGCCACCTCGCTCAAGCTGGAGAAGTCGCCGATCTCAACATTTGAAAACTGATGCTGTACAAAAGCGTTCAAGGACGACGATCTGTCGAACAGAGTCTCATCCAAATCGAAGATCACGGCATCAATCATGCGGCGTCCCAATTCCAAGGGGGCTAGGTAAGTCTATGATCTAGGTTCTGCGTGCGTCGGGCGGATGACAGTGGTTCGCGATCATCCGCAATGACCGCGTCTTGCGATGGCAGACGTTTGACTCCCCACACCCCCCTAAACCGCAAACACCTTCGCCCGCCGCAGCGTCACAAACCCGCCCTCGCCGGCTGAAACCTCGCGTTCCGGCTCCACGTCGAATTCCAGCTGTTCGCCGGTTTCCGTCACCGCCAGCACGCGGCGGCTGTCGGGGCGGTCGAGGACGCGGGAGATCGTTGCGGCAATGCCGGGCGCCTGTGCCGACCAGTCGAGATCGGCGGGGCGGGCGTAGAGCTCGGCCTTGCCGTCTGGTATCCCCAGTGCATCGACCGAAAGGCCACCGGCATGGGCGCGGCCGTCGCGGACCTGGGCTGAGAGCACGTTCGCATCGCCCAGGAACTTCATCACGAAGGCCGATTGCGGATCGCGGCAGACTTGCTTCGGCGTGCCCTGCTGCACGATCTGGCCGTCTTTCAGGATCACCACCCGGTCGGCGAGATCGAGCGCCTCTTCCTGGTCGTGGGTGACGAAGATCGTGGTGATGCCGAGTTCCGAATGGATCTCGCGCAGCCAGCGGCGCAGGTCGTGCCGGACATTGGCATCGAGCGCGCCGAACGGTTCGTCGAGCAGCAGCACCTTTGGATCGACCGAGAGCGCCCGTGCAAGCGCCACGCGCTGCCGCTGGCCACCGGAAATCTGGGCCGGAAACCGATCGCCGAGGCCATCCAGCCGTACCAGCCGCAACAGATCTGCGACGCGGGCATCGATCGCCGCCTTGTCGCGCTTCACCTTGGAAACCTTCATGCCGAAGGCGATGTTCTGCGCCACCGTCATATGCGGGAACAGCGCATAATGCTGGAACACGAAGCCGACGCCGCGGTCGCGCACCGGAATGTCGGTCGCATCCTGATCGCCGAAATAGATGGCGCCGCCATCGGCATATTCGAGCCCCGCCACCATGCGCAGGATGGTCGTCTTGCCGGAGCCGGAGGGGCCGAGCAGCGCCACCAGTTCGCCGCTTTCAATATCGAGCGACACGCCCTTCACGGCACGGAAGGTGTCGAAGGTTTTGACGACGTTTTCGAGACGGATCTTCATGCTGTTTTCTCTGCCGGACTGGCGGTTTTGCGGACGCGGCCCGCACCCTGGCGCTCGAGCGCGACCTTGGCGATGATGGTAAGGACGGCGATCAACGCCAGAATGGAAGCCGACGCAAAGGCGCCTGCCGCCTGGTAGTCGTGATAGAGCAGCTCGATATGCAAAGGCAGCGTATTGGTCTGGCCGCGGATATTGCCCGACACGACGGAGACGGCGCCGAATTCGCCCATCACGCGCGCGTTGCAGAGAATGACGCCGTAGAGCAGCGCCCATTTGACGTTCGGCAGCGTCACCGAAAAGAAGGTGCGGAAGCCGGATGCGCCAAGCGAGGTCGAGGCCTCCTCGAGATCGCGGCCCTGCGCCTGCATCAGCGGAATGAGTTCGCGGGCAACGAAGGGTGCGGTCACGAACATCGAGGCGATGATGATGCCGGGCACCGCAAACAGGATCTTGATTCCGTAGGCATCGAGCACCGGCCCGAACAGGCCCTGCAGCCCGTAGACGAACAGATAGGCGACGCCGGCAACGATGGGCGAGACCGAAAACGGGATCTCGATCACCACCAGCAGAAACCGCCGCCCCCAGAAATCGAACTTGGTGATCGCCCAGGCGGCGGCGATGCCGAAGGCGGTGTTGACGGGAACGGCGATGAGCGCCGCCACCACCGTCAGCATGATCGCGTGTCGGGTATCCGGATGGAGTATCGTCTCGCGATAGACCGCCCAGCCCTTCGAGAATGCCTCGACACCGATGATGATCAGCGGCGCGACGATGACGAAGGCGACGAGAACCAGCACGATGCCGATCAGCGCGCGGCGAAACGCTGTGTTGTCGCCGACCCGCGGCGGTTTGCGATGGGGGGAAACAGCGCTCATGGTCTTATCCCTTCACCGTGTAACGCAGCGCCCGCGACTGCAGCCAGTTGGTAACGGCCAGCATCGTAAAGGCGGCGAGCAGCAGCACCGAGGCAATGGCGGCGGCCGCCTGGTAATCGTATTCCTCAAGCCGGATGAAGATCAGTAGAGCAGTGATTTCCGTCGACATCGGCTGGTTGCCGGCAATGAAGATGATCGCCCCAAATTCGCCGAGGCAACGGGCAAACGATAGCGAGAGGCCCGCCAGCAACGCCGGCGCCAAGAGCGGCAGGATGACCTTGGTAAAGATCGTCCAGTCGGACCCGCCGAGCGATTGCGCCGCTTCTTCCAACGCCGGATCGAGATCTTCCAGCACCGGCTGCACCGTGCGCACGATAAACGGCAGCGAGGTGAAACACATGGCGATCATGATGCCGAGCGGCGTATAGGCGACTTTGATGCCGTAACCTTCCAGCACCGAACCGAACCAGCCATTGTTGGCAAACAGCGCCGTCAGCGCAATGCCGGCAACCGCCGTCGGCAGCGCGAATGGCAGATCGACCATGGCATCGATAATGCGCCGGCCCGGAAACCGGTAGCGGGTGATCACCCAGGCAAGCGATAGCCCGAAGAACAGGTTGAACACGGTGGCGCCCAGCGCCGACAGCACGGTCACCCGGTAGCTGGCAAGCGCCCGCGACGAGGAAACGATCCGCCAGTAGTCTTCAGGCCCCAGGGTTGCCGCCTTGATGACAAGGGCCGCCAGCGGCAGCACCACGATCAGGCCGACATAAAACAGGGTCACGCCCAGCGATAACGGCAAGCCAGGCAGGACATTGCGTCGTCTCAAATGATCAGTTCCTCGTTTTCAACTGCAACAAAGTCTTCAACAGCAAGAACCGGCGGACAAATATCCACCGGTCTGATTTCGCAGTTCTTTAGCGTCCCTCATTCCTGTGGCGGTCACACAGAACCCGACGCGTGCCGGGGTGAAGGGTTTTTCAGCCTAAGGACTTAGGCTGGCTGGATTTCTGTGACAAGCACAGGAATGAGGGCAAGGCAGAGCAACTGCTTCCCAGTCCAATCAGCGGCTGCCGTACAGCTTGTCGAGCGTGCCGCCGGAGGCGAAGTGTTCGGATTGGATCTTGGACCAGCCGCCGAACACGTCGTCGACCTTGACGAGGCGGATTTCGGGGAACTGGCTCTTGAATTCGGCCGCGACCTTTTCGTTATGGACGCGGTGGCCGAATTCGGCGGCGATCTTCTGGCCTTCCTCCGTGTAGAGGAATTCCAGATAGGTCTTTGCCAGCGCTTCCGTGCCATGCTTCTTGGCGACCTTGTCGACGACCGCGACCGGGAATTCGGCAAGCAGCGACACCGACGGAATGACGTTTTCGACCTTGTCCTTGCCGAACTGCTTTTCGATGCCGCGGGTTTCGGCCTCGAAGGTGATCAGCACGTCGCCCTGGCCGCGTTCGACGAACGTGGTCGTGGCGGCACGTCCGCCGGTGTCGAACACAGGCACGTTGTCGAAGATCTTGGTGATATAGGCCTCGATCTTCTCGGCATCGTCCTTGAACTCTTCCTTCGCCCAGGCTGTTGCCGCCAGATAGGTGTAGCGGGCGTTGCCGGATGTTTTCGGGTTCGGGAAGATCGCGTGGACGTCGTCACGGGCGAGATCACCCCAGTCCTTGATATTCTTCGGATTGCCGGCGCGCACAAGGAAGGCCGGGAAGGAATAGAAGGGCGAGGCGTTGTTCGGAAACGCCTTGTTCCAGTCCGCGGCAACAAAACCCTGCTTTGCCAGGAAATCGACGTCGGTCGACTGGTTGAAGGTGACGACGTCAGCCTCGAGCCCCTCGACGATCGAGCGTGCCTGCTTGGACGTACCCGCATGCGACTGATCGATCGTGACGCCCGGATGCGCCTTCACGAAGGCCTCGTTCTCGGCCACGAACAGCTCGCGGGCGACGTCATAGGAAGCGTTGAGCAGTTTCTGCTCCTGCGCAAACGCCGGCTGCACGAAGAGGGCGGCAAGTGCCGTGCCGAGGATAAGAAGGCGGTTCATCAGTGTCTCCGGAATGGGAAGTTGAGGCGACACTACCGGGAGTATGGGTAGACCGCGAGGAACCGCCCTCTCCTGCAGGTGATACACGGAGAAATTTCATCCATTTATCGCAGCATTCGGCGATGGTTTTGCCGGAAGGCGCCAAAGCGCAGTGGATCGCCACGATCCGGGGGCAAAGAGGATACGGCTGTTTTGGGCCGTGACGACGAAACGGGCAGCATGTTTTTGTTAAGCCCCTGAAAGACAAGCGAAGAAAAATTCGTCGTAGCCTTTTTCATCCTCACGCCTGAAAGCCACGCGATAATGGCGTCGTCATCGGATGGGAAACCGTTTTCGCGAACCGGTCCCCGACGGTTCAGCGCTTCTGAGGACGAAGCTCGGTTTCCGGTGATGGTCGAACGACATGCGGTCTCTCGGGAACTGACATCTCCCGAAAATATCGCACCAAACTCGATCGGGGCAGGCAGATCATCATCTCCCCCCTACCCAAAACACCGCTGCCTGCCCCACTCCCATTTCGCCCATCCCGGCTTCGCCGGTGTGGATGCTTCTGCGCGCCCTACAACCGATGATCGGCAAACAGAACCGGGTGATCGGCCGCAAGATAAGGAGCAAGATCGGCGTCGGTCACCTCGGCAAGGCTTGCCGGTTGCCAGCGCGGATTGCGGTCCTTGTCGATCACGGCGGCCCGCACGCCCTCGTAGAAATCATGGTGTTTCAGCAGTTCGCAAGCGGCGGTAAATTCCCGCTCCAGGCATTCGACGAGGCTTGAACTGTCACGGCCGAGACGCAGCAGTTTCAGCGTCAGCTTGAGGCTGGTCGGCGAGCGTTTCGACAGAGTCTCAAGGGTTTTTCCGGCGAACTCGCCTGTCTCCCGGCTGAGCGCCGCGAGGATCTCCTCGACCGTATCATGCGCAAAGGTTCGGTCGATTACGTCACGGTTCTGCGCAAGCGTGCCACCTTCGCCAGACACGGCAAAAGCATCGATCACGGCCTGCACTGCCTCAGCCTCTGAGTCTCCGGGAAGCTGTCCAATTGCGGCGACGAGATCATCCAACTTCTCTGATGGCACGAACGAATCCGCCAACCCGGCATGGATCGCATCGGCACCGTCAACCACGTCACCGGTCAGGCCCATCCAGGTTCCCGCCTCGCCGGGCGCCCGGGGCAGCAGCCACGTCGCGCCCACATCCGGCACATAGCCGATCCCGGTTTCAGGCATGGCGAGTTTCGTGCGCTCGGTAACGATGCGGTGGCTGCCATGCGCCGAAATGCCGACACCGCCGCCCATCACAATCCCGTCCATCAGCGCCACATAGGGCTTCTTATAGCGCGAGATGCGATAATTAAACGGCATCTCCTCCCGCCAGAACCGCGTCACCTCGGGGTCGGACGCCCGCCCTGCCTGATGAATGGCCCGGATATCGCCACCAGCACACAGGCCACGCTCGCCCTCGCCCTTGATGATCACGCAGGAAATATCGGTATCGGCAGCACAGCGGTCGAGTATGTCGTCCAGCGCCCGCACCATGGAAAGGTTGAGACTGTTCAGCGCCCTCGGCCGGTTGAGCGAGATCACCGCGGCAGACCCGCGGCGACTGAACAGCACCTCGGCTTCAGTTGCAGGTTGCACTGGATTGGCCATTGTGTCCTCCATCCTCTACCCCACCCACCCTCATTCCTGTGCTTGTCACAGGAATCCAGCCGACACGCATCTGCGTGGCGAAAGAGGGTTTGCAGCCCCAAGGACTTGGGGCAGCTGGATCCCTGTGACAAGCACAGGGATGAGGGAGATTATGGCGCTGTCCCACCGGGAAAGCCCCTCACTCCGCCGCCATCGGCATATCATGCTTGTCCTCGAACAGCTCGCCCTGGTTGGCGGGCGTCTCGGACTTGTTCTCGTTCTTCGCCTTCGGCTCGCGGCCGAAGAAGAGGGAGTAGCCGGCAGGCAGCACGATGATGGTGAGGACGGTGGCGACGAGGATGCCGCCCATCATGGCATAGGCGAGCGGTCCCCAGAACAGGCCGCGCGAGATCGGGATCAGTGCCAGCACCGCCGTGAGCGCGGTCAGCATGATCGGCCGGAAACGCCTGACGGCGGCGCCTACGATCGCTTCCTGGCGATGCATACCCGCCGCGATATCCTGGTCGATCTGGTCGATCAGGATGATCGAGTTACGGATGATGATGCCGAGCAGCGCGATGACACCGAGGATGGCGACGAAGCCGAACGGTGCACCGGTGATCAGAAGCGCCATCGCAGCACCGATGATGCCGAGCGGACCGGTCGACAGAACCAGCATCGCCTTGCCGAAATGCTTGAGCTGCATCATCAGGAGCAGCATGATGACAAGCAGCATGATCGGGGCCTTTGCCGCGATCGAGGCCTGGCTTTCGGCCGCATCTTCGGCGCCGCCCTGGATGTCCACGGAATAGCCGGCCGGCAGGGCCGCGCGCAGGTCGGCCATCGAGTTATAGAGGTTTACCGAGGCCTGCGTCGGCTCGACGCCGTCAGGCAGGGTTGCCTTGACGGTAATCGTCGGCAGACGGTCGCGACGCCACTCGATACCCTGTTCGAGGACAGGCTCGACACGGGCCACCTGCGAAGCTGGCACAAAAGTGCCGAGATCGGTCGGAATATAGACCGACTGGACGGCGGCCAGCAGGTTGCGGGTGGCATCCGGCTCGCGCACCACGATCGATACGGTCTCCTCGCCATCGCGGAAGTCGCTGATCGGAGCGCCCGACGTTGCCGCCTGCAGCATCTGCCGAACCCGCTGCGACGAGACGCCGAGCGCACGCGCGCGGTCCTGATCGATGACGAGCTTCATGCCCGCGACCGGCTCCATCCAGTCGTCGTGAATGGCGCCGAAGTCTGGCTGCTGTTCGTACCGTGCCTTGACCTGGTCGGCGATGCGGCGGACTTCCGCCTTGTCGGGACCGACGACGCGCATCTGCACGGCCCAGCCGGTGGGAGGGCCGAGGAAGAGACGGTCGACCTTGCCGCGCACCGTCGGGAATTCTTCGGCAAGGATCTTTCGCAGCTTGACGATCATCCGCTCGCGTTCTTCAAGACCGTTCGACATGATCAGGAGCTGAGCGTAGTTCGGGTTGCGCAACTGCTGGTCGAGCGGCAGGAAGAACCGCGGCGCGCCCTCGCCGATATAGGTGGCGACAAAGCTCTTGTCGGGGTCGTCGAGGATCCGGTCTTCGAGCGCCTTGGCCTGACGTTCCACTTCCTTGATCGCAGTGCCCTCCGGCAGCCACATGTCGACCAGGATTTCCGGTCGCGACGACTGCGGGAAGAAGCTCTGCGGAATGAACTGAAACGACCAGAGGCTGGCTGCAAACGCGCCGAGCGTGGCGATAAGCACGATCGCCTTGTGGCGCACGGACCAGCCAACTGCATGGCGCACGCTACGATACATACGGGTGTCATAGGCATCGTGATGATCGCCGCTGCCCGCATGACTGCGCTGCTTGAGGATCATGTAGCCGAGCCATGGGGTGAAATAGACGGCCACGAACCAGGATACGACGAGCGCGATGCCGACGACGTAGAACAGCGACCGTACGTATTCGCCGGCGGTCGAATCCGCGAAGCCGACGGGGATAAAGCCGGCGGTGGTGATCAGCGTCCCGGTCAGCATCGGGAAGGCGGTGGAGGAATAGGCAAAGCTTGCCGCATCGAGCCGCTCGAACCCCTCCTCCAGCTTTCTTTCCATCAACTCGACGACGATCATCGCATCGTCGACGAGCAGTCCAAGCGCGATGATCAGCGCGCCGAGCGAGATACGCTGCAGCTCGATGCCGAGATAGAACATGATGGCAAGCGTTGCCGACAGAACCAGCGGAATGGCGATCGCAATCACGATGCCCGAGCGCCAGCCGATCGAGATCAGCGACACGACCAGCACGATGACCAGCGCTTCGAGAAGCGCCTGCGTGAACTCGCCGACGGCTTCGGTGACGACCTCAGGCTGGTTGGAGATCTGCTCTACCTGGACGCCGACCGGCAGCGTCTCCTCGAAGCGCTTGTAGGTTTCCTCCACCGCATGACCGACGTCGGTCACTTTGTAGCCGTTCGCCATCACCACGCCGAGCTGCACGCTGTCATGGCCGTTGAAGCGGAACTTGCGCTGATACGGGTCCTCGAGACCTTCCTTCACCGTGGCGATATCGCCGAGACGGAAGACCTGGTCGCCGGCACGCAGCCGCAGCGCCTTGATATCATCTGGCGTGGTCACGCCACCCTCGACCGAGATCCGCACGGAGCGATCGGCGGTTTCCACCGAGCCGGACGCATCGACATCGTTCTGGCCGGCCAGCGCGGTGCTGATGTCATTGACGGTGAGGCCGCGCTCGGCAAGCGCCTGCGACGACACGTCGATGAAGATCTTCTGCGGCTGGTCGCCGAGGATCGTTGCCTTTTCGACGCCCGGCGTGGCCAGCAGCATGTCGCGGGCCTGGATGGCGTATTGCTTCAGCTCCGGATAGCTGTAGCCCTCGCCGGTAATGGCGTTGAGGGTGATATAGGTATCGCCGAACTCGTCGTTGAAATAGGGCCCGTAGATACCGGACGGGAGATCCTGGCGAATGTCGCCGATCTTCTTGCGCACCTGATAGAAGGCATCTGCAACGTCCTGCGCATTCGTGTCGCCCTTCACCTGGATCGTGGTGATCGAGATGCCGGCGCGGGTGTAGGATTTGACCCAGTCGAGATGCGGGGTTTCCTGCAGCTTGCGCTCGATCTTGTTGACCACCTGGTTCTGCATGTCCTCGATCGAGGCACCCGGCCACTGGGCCTGCACGACCATGACGCGGAAGGTAAAGTCCGGATCTTCCTTCTGGCCCATGTTCATGATGCCAAGCGCACCCATGACGATAATGAGACCGAACAGAAAACGCGCGATGCTGGGATGGCCGATGGCCCATCGGGACAGGTTGAAACTGCCCTTTTCCGTCTGCTTTTCCAGCGGATTGGCCTGATGATCGGAACTCATGATCTTGATCCTCTAACCGGAAATATCAGGGCTGGACGGAAGCGGTGGACTGGCTCGACACCGAGCCGAAGCGTGTCGCGACCGTTTCCGGCAGCTTCACCTTCATATCGTCCTTCATGAACTGGGTGCCGGCCGAGACGATGAGATCGCCTTCGGCAAGGCCTTCCGAGATGCGCACGCCGTCATCGGAAAAATCCGCCACCTTGACCGGACGCGACGCGACAATTCCCTTGCCGCGATCGACCACCCAGACGATCGGCTGGTCACCCTTCTTGGAAAGCGCTGCAAGCGGAATGGCAAAGGCCTTGACCGCGTTGCCGGCGACAGCCTCGATCGATGCGGTCATGCCGAGCAGGATCTTCGGGTCGGCGGGAAGGCTCACCCGCACCGCGAACGTGCGCGACTGGGCATCGGCGCTCTGCGCGACTTCACGCACCTTGCCGTCGATCACGAGATCGGCAGACGACCAGATCCGCGCCTTGACCCCGTCGCCCGGCTTGAAATGCGAGACATCCATTTCCGGAACCGCGATCTGGACTTCCTTCTCGCCATCCACAGCGACCGTGACGACGGAAGTGCCGGTGCTCACCACCTGGCCACGATCGGCGCTGACGGCCGTGACGATACCGTCGCGGTCGGATTTGAGTTCGGAATAGGCAACCTGATTGCGGGCCTTTTCGAGCGCAGACTGCGCTGAATCCCGCTGTGCCAAGGCCTGCTCGCTGCTGAGCTGTGCCTGTTCCAGCTGCGATTTTGAGGTGACGTCTTTGGCCGCCAGCGTTTCCGCGCGGCGAAGCGCCAGGCCGGAGATCTCGACCTGCTTGGTGGCCGATGCGAGATCGGCTTCGGCGCTGCCGAGATCAAGCTTGTAATCGGTGGAATCGATCCGAGCGAGCACTTCGCCCGGCGTGACGCGGTCGCCTACATCCACAAGCCGCTCGGTGATCTTGCCCGCGACCCTAAAGCCGAGATTCATTTCGGTGCGGGCACGCACGGAACCGGAATAGACGAGCTTGCGGCCCTCATCCGGCGCACCGATCTGCGTCACCTTGACCGGCCGCACGATCTCCGGCGCCTCGGCCTTTTTCTCTTCGGAACATGCCGCGAGCGAAAGAAGCGCCGCAGCGACTGCAACGCCTTTCAAGGCGGAAGAAAATTGACGGGCTGCGACGAAAGACTTTCCTCGGAAAGACATGATCCCACTCCATAAGGCGGGTTACGGTGAGCGCGACAAGCGCAGGTTCTTATTTCAGCGCCCTGAGGGCGAAGTCGACGACATCGGCCGGCGCGGCGCGCCGGGTTTCAAACAGACATTCGGCAATGATCTGCGGGTGACACAGCGTAACCGTGCAATCACAGAGGCATTCTGCGGCAAGCTCAGCGTCCTGTGCGCGGAACTCTCCCATTGCAATCCCCTCCTCGACGAGGCCTGCGACGATCGCTCGAAGCTGCATGATATGGTCTTCGATCACCGACCACTGTTCCTCGATCGCCACGACAACCATCTCGTGGACCTTGTTTTCGTGCAGCAGCGTCTCGACCGTGATGCGGTGCTGCTGCAGAAAATGGTCACGCAGTCGCTCGGTGGCACTGACAGCGCGCTTTGCATTCTCCCAGGCAACGGCTCGGCTCGCCTCGAGCATCCGGTTGGCAAGCGCCTTGTGGATCTCGGATTTCGACCCGAAGAACCGGTAGATATTGGCCGGCGACATGCCGAGATCCTTGGCGATATCGGCCACTGTCGTCTTGGCGTAACCGTAATGCTTGAACAGTCGCTCGGCCGCTTCGAGGATGCGGACCACGTTTTCCTGGCGTGTATCCTCGGGAGTGCTGACGGGAACGTCCATAACGTAATGGCTTTCAATTAACGACTGACGAATTTCATTTTTCGTCACTATTCATCTTTAACCTCATTGTGTCAAGGCACTCGTATTTTTCTGCAATGCAAGGCATGGTGGACCCACTGGCGCCTCGAGACGTAAGCTCGGGGTACATCGCATATTGAGTTTGGGCGGTGGGAAAGTTGAAGACCGTGCAGGAAGGCCATCAGGTATCCCCGTTTAACGAGGAGCGGTATCGGCTTCTGATTGATTCCATCACGGATTACGCGATCTACATGCTGGATCCGAAAGGCCACATCGCCAGCTGGAATCCGGGCGCCCGGCGCTTCAAGGGGTTCGAGGAATCCGAAATCCTCGGCCAGCATTTCTCCAGATTCTATACGGAAGAAGATCGGCTTGACCATCTGCCGGAACGCGCACTGAGGATTGCCGCGGCGGAAGGCCGGTTCGAGAACGAAGGCTGGAGGGTTCGCAAGGACGGCAGCCGTTTCTGGGCGCATGTCATCATCGATCCTATCCGCGACGGCGATGGCCAGCTCCTCGGCTTTGCCAAGGTCACCCGCGATCTGACCGAGCGCAGGAATGCCGAAGCAGACCTGAAACGCAGCGAGCGGCAGTTCGAGGTCCTGGTGCAAGGGGTCAGCGACTACGCGCTCTACATGCTCGATGGCAAGGGCAATGTCAGCAACTGGAACCACGGTGCCGAACGCATCAAGGGCTACCGCGCCGAGGAGATCGTCGGCGAGCATTTCTCGACGTTCTACACGGTAGACGACCGCGCCGCCGGCGAACCGACAAAAAATCTTGCAACGGCCCTGCGGGACGGCCGCTTCGAGGGCGAGGGTTGGCGCCACCGCAAGGACGGCACCCGTTTCTGGGCGCATGTGATCATTGACGCGATCCGCGACGAGACCGGAGAGCTGAAAGGGTTCGCCAAGATCACCCGCGACATCACGGAAAAGATCGAGGCGCAGAAGGCGCTGACCGTCGCCCGTGAGGATCTGTTTCAGGCGCAGAAACTGGAAGCGATCGGCCAACTGACTGGCGGCATCGCCCATGACTTCAACAACCTGCTGATGGCGGTGCTGGGAAGCCTTGAAATCCTCAAGAAGAGATTGCCGGACGACCCGTCGCTAATGCCGCTTCTGCAAAACGCCATTCAGGGCGCCGAGCGCGGTGCAGCGCTGACGCAGCGCATGCTGGCCTTTTCGAGGCGGCAGGAACTCCACATGGCCCCGATCGGCGTTGCCGGTCTGATCGATGGCATGATGAATTTCTTCGAGCGTTCGCTGAGATCGGACCTCACAATCAGAACCGACATTCCCGACAGCCTGCCCCCGGTTCTAAGTGACGCTGTGCAGCTCGAGAGCGCGCTTCTGAACCTCGTCGTCAATGCCCGTGACGCGATGACAACAGGCGGAACCGTGACGATCACCGCCATTGATGTGCACTTCGCGCAAGGCGACGACAAGCTCCAGCCGGGTCACTACGTCAAGATCAGCGTTTCCGATACGGGCGAAGGCATGGATCCGGAAACGCTTGCCCGCGCTACCACACCGTTCTTCACCACCAAGGGCGTCGGCAAGGGAACGGGTCTCGGCCTGCCCATGGTGCAGGGCCTGACCGAGCAGTCGGGCGGCCGGCTTTCGATCGACAGCGAAGAGGGCAAGGGAACCACGGTTTCCCTGTTTCTGCCCGTTGCCCGTCTTGAAGACTGCCCGGAGGAGAAGAAGCCCGCCTCGGATCTCTCTGCGGCGCGACCGAAGGAGAGGCTGACGGTGCTGGCCGTCGACGACGACGCGCTGGTGCTGATGAACACATCCCTGATGCTGGAGGATCTCGGCCACACGGTGATCGAAGCTTATAACGGCCGCGAAGCGCTGGCTGCGCTAGCCCGCACGGATACGATCGATCTCGTCGTCACGGACCATTCCATGCCGGGAATGACCGGCAGCGAACTCGCGTCGGAGATCAACCGCCAGTGGCCGGGCCTGCCGGTGGTGCTGGCCACCGGCTATGCCGAACTGCCGCCCGGCGAGGACGACCGCCTGCAACTGCCGCGATTGCCGAAGCCGTTCTCCCAGAACCAGCTGGCGGACGTGATCGCCACCATGCTCGGAAGCGCGAGCTGAACCAACGGCTGTGCGCCGCGTTGTATCTCCTGATGATCCGCAGGTGCCGCGCGAGGGTCGTTTCGCCCTCATCTCCTGCTGGACGCGACGACATCAGGGAGAACGTCACATGGTATTCAAACATCCGCAGTTTAACGAAACCGCGCCGGAGATCGAAGTCGAGTTCCCGGCTTACGCCCAGCTGGAAGGCAAGGTCGCCGACGCGCTTGCCTCGGCGGGCGGCATTGATGCAAGCGAAGTGACCGTCACCGTCACCGGAAGCTCCATTGCTCTCGCAGGCCGGGTCGCCGACGCCCGCGAGATCGCCCGCGCCGAGGAAGTGGTCCGCAGCGTCGAAGGCGTGACGGATGTGCGCAACAGCATAACCGCCGAAGCCGGCAGCCATCTCACCTGAGGCCTCGAAAGCCTTCAATGCAAAAAGCCCGGAAGCAGACGCTTCCGGGCTTTTTTGTTGGCTGAGAGCAGGCCGCCTGAGCGACCGCCGCTTAACGCGGCAGCGCGTAGGCGATGACGTAGTCGCCGGGTGTGGTGCCGACCGAGCCGTGGCCGCCTGCGACCATGACGACAAACTGGCGTCCGTCCTCGACCGCGTAGGTCATCGGCGTCGCCTGACCGCCCGCCGGAAGCCGGGCTTCCCACAGCGTCTTGCCATTCTTCAGGTCATAGGCACGCAGATAGTTGTCGACAGCGGCACCGAGGAAGGCAACGCCGCCCTTGGTGATCATCGGGCCGCCGATGCCAGGAACGCCAACCTTGAACGGCAGCGGCAGCGGGGTCATGTCGTGGACCGTGCCGTTGCGATGCTTGTAGGCGGTCTTGCCAGTGCGAAGATCGACGCCGGCGACGTAACCCCATGGTGGTGCCTGGCACGGGATCTGCAGCGGGCCGAGGAACGGACCCATCAACACGCCGTAAGGTGCGCCATCATTGCGGTTGAGGCCCTGTTCCGAACCCTTTTCGTCCTGACCCTTCGCCGGGATATCCGCACGCGGAACCAGCTTGGAGGTAAAGGCAAGATAGGTCGGCATGCCGAACATCACCTGGCGTTCGGGATCGACTGCGACGGAGCCCCAGTTGAACGTGCCGAAATTGCCGGGATAGATGATCGAACCGTTGAGCGACGGCGGGGTATAGCGACCCTCGTAGTTATACTGGTGGTACCAGATGCGGCACACCATCTGGTCGAGCATCGAAACGCCCCACATGTCGCTTTCCTTCAGCGGCTCCGGCTTGAAGGAGACGGCCGAGGTGGGCTGGGTCGGTGCGGAAAAGTCTTCCGGAATGGCACCCTTCGGAGCAGGCTCTTCGGTGATCGGGAAGATTGGCTCGCCGGTGCGACGGTCGAGAACGTAGATGTCGCCCTGCTTGGTCGGACCGACCAGCGCCGGCACCACGGAATTATCCGGGCGCGACAGGTCGATCAGCACCGGCTGCGCCGGCACGTCCATGTCCCACAGGTCGTGATGCACCGTCTGGCGGACCCAACGGTCGGCACCGGTATTGATGTCGAGCGCGACGATCGAGGACGAGTATTTCTCGACGCTTTCCGAACGGTTCATGCCGAGCTGATCGGGAACCTGGTTGCCGAGCGGAATGTAGACGAGGCCGAGTTCCTCATCGACCGAGAACACCGACCAGCTGTTGGGCGAATTGGTCGTGTAGGTCTGGCCCTCGGCAATCGGCTGGGTCTGGCTCGGATTGCCCGAATCCCAGTTCCAGAGCAGTGCGCCGGTGTTGACGTCGAAGGCGCGGATGACGCCGGACTGTTCCTGCGTCGAGTAGTTGTCGTTGACGGCGCCGCCGATGATGATCTTGTTTCCGACGATCGCAGGCGGCGATGTGGAATAGTAGTAGCCGGCCGGATTGTGCTGCATGCCGGTTTCCAGACGCAGCGTGCCGTTCTGCGCAAAGGCCGGGCAGACCTGACCGTTGGCCGCATCAAGCGCGATCAAACGGGCATCGGATGTCGGAAGATAGACGCGCTCGGCGCATGCGGAACCGGCAGCGGCCGCCTGGTCCTTGTAATAACTGACGCCGCGGCAGGTCTGGTGCTGGCGGTCCGGGTTCATGCCGGAATTCGGGTCGTAGCGCCACTTCTCCTTGCCGGTCGTCGCATCGAGCGCGATGGCGAGATTGTGCGGCGTGCAGAGATAAAGCGAGCTGCCGACCTTGAGCGGCGTGACCTGATAGGTCGTCTCGCCCACGTCGTCCGGCCGCTTCACGTCACCGGTCTGGTAGCGCCAGACTTCCGTGAGGTTGGCAACGTTGTCCACATTGACCTGGTCGAGCGGCGAATAGCGCTGGCCATAGGGCGTGCGGCCATACTGGTGCCATTCGCCATCCGGCACATCACCGCCGAGCTTCGGGGCGGCTGCGACCGACTGGTCCGGCAGCTCACCGCTCTGGTCGTAGGGGTCAAAGAACATCGAGGCGACGGCGACGACCACGGCAATGACCGAGGCGATGGCCAGCGGTACGGCACTGGCGCTGTATTGCATGCCGGATGGGCTGAGAAAGCCGAGCGGCTTGCGGATCCACGGTGTCAGCAGCCAGAAGCCGAGGACGATGATGAGACCGCCGCGCGGGCCGAGCTGCCACCAGTCGAAACCGACTTCCCAAAGCGCCCAGACGAGCGAAACGATGACAATACCGGCATAGACATGCAGTGCCGCGCGTTTCTTAAGGAAAAGCAGAATGGCGGTCAGCACAAAGGCAAGGCCGCAGATGAGATAATAAACACTACCCCCCAGCATGACGAGCTGTCCGCCGCCGATGGCGAGAGCGAGCCCGAGCAGGGTGAAGATGATGGCGGTGATCTTGAGAGCCATGGTGGTTTCCGTTCCGAACTGAAGACGGGCATTATAGGTGGCAAGCCGGACATTCAGCCGGTGTCGCGTGGTAATCTAGCGCTCTCCGGAGATGTTCAAGATACGATACGGAATGCCAGCCGTGCAGAAGTGCGAGAACAAACGGGCGCTCTGCTCGTTCGGAAAGAGAACGCCGCAGCGATCGACGGCGACCCACTCAAACAGGGATTGCAAGCACAGCCATGGCATATGAACTCTACTACTGGGACGGCCTGCAGGGTCGCGGCGAATTCGTCAGACTGGCGCTGGAAGACGCCGGTGCGGACTATCTCGACGTGGCGAGAACCACGGACGGGTCCGAAAAGATGATGAATTACCTGAAGGGCAGCCAAGCCTATCCCGACCTGCCATTCGCTCCGCCGTTTCTGAGAGACGGCGAGATCGTCGTCTCGCATGTCGCCAACATCCTGCACTATCTCGGCCCGAAGCTCGGGCTTGCTCCCGATGACGAACGGTTGCGTGTTTTTGCGCAGGGTCTGCAGCTGACGATCACCGACTTCGTGGCCGAGGTTCACGACACCCACCATCCGATCAGCACCGGGGACTATTACGAGGATCAGAAGCCGGAGGCCAAGGCGCGCACAAAGGCGTTTCTTGCGCAGCGGGTGCCAAAGTTTCTCGGTTATTTCGACGGCGTGATCGGATCAAACCCGACCGGCGAAGGCTGGGCTGTCGGCGGCGTGATCACCTATGTGGACCTGTCGCTCTTCCAGATCGCCGAAGGGTTGACCTACGCTTTCCCGCGGGCGATGGCATCGCTGGACAGCCGGTATCCGAATGTGGCCAGACTTCGCGACGCCGTCGGGAAAAGGCCGAGGATCTCTGCCTATCTCAAATCGGAGCGCCGCATCGCTTTCAACGAGAGCGGCATCTTTCGACACTATCCCGAACTCGACGAGGATCCGGCATAGGCGCTTTGGCGCCTTGACGTTTCTGGCTAGATAAATGCGAAGACAGGAGCGACCGTGGCTATCATGATCGCGGTCGCGATCAGTACGAACTTCATGTCCTTGCGCTCCTGAGCATTGATGGCTGCCTCTTCGGGCAGCCGCGTTTGGATGACGAGCGGGGTTATCTTGCTTCCTCCCCCAGTTCCTGAAGGATCTGGTGCCGTGCGCGATTGAGACGGCTCTTGACCGTTCCAACAGCGCAGCCGCAGATTTCGGCTGTTGCCTCGTAGCTCTCACCGAGAATGGCAACCAGCGTCAGTACCTCGCGGTAATGGGGAGGCAGCTTTACGAGAGCGTCGCGAACTTCCTTCGCCCTGATTGCCATTTCCTGCGAAGCAGCTATCGGCGTATCGCCCGACACGTTTTCTTCGAGCCCTGGAGCCTCGCGGCCTAAAATCTTGGATCGGGTATAGAACGTGTTGCGCATGATGGTGAAGAGCCAGGACTTCAGCCGCGTGCCGCGCTCGAACTTGTCGAGGTTGGCCAGCGCCTTCATCAGCGTTTCCTGCACGAGATCGTCGGCATCCGTCGTATTGCGGCAGAACGTACGCGCGAAGGCACGAAGCGCCGGTATAAGCTTCACGATATCTGCCCGCGCAGGATCGCCATTCAACTGTGATTCAGACACCGTTGCCTACCTCTCCCAAGTCTCGACGGCCGGATTGACTTCTGCAAACGCGTGCCCCTTCATTTTGGTTCCGCCCTCTCAACCCCACCCGGAGATTGCCGGCAGATCACCTTGAAAATATGGGGCTCTTGCCGGCCTGCCGGAACAAACTGAAGCAGCAAGCCGTTTTTTCCGCATCATCGGCAACACTAAGGAGGGAATGTCATGAGCTTTACCGACAAAACCAACGACAACGACCAGAACAGCGCACAGAGCGACGAGTGGAAGGCCAAGAAGGCTGAGCAGTCGGCGCGCGAAAAGGGCAGCGACGCTGACCTCGAACAGCAGCTCGACGAGGGCCTGGAAGATACGTTTCCGGCGAGCGATCCGGTCGCCGCAACAATAACGTCCATTCCGGCCGGCACCCCGGAGCCGCCGAAGAACTGATACCGACCCGGACCATTGGAACAAAGTGGGCGGCCTCCGAATAGGAGGTCGCCCTTTTTCATTCTTCGCTGTGACTTTTTCGGGATATCCGAAATTAATCTTATTGGTATAAGAGGTTTCTAAAGGGCTCGGGAATGCGGGCGAAAGCGTCCGGCAGAGGGTGTTTTCGGTGGCGGTGACGTCAGAGGTCGGAATGAAGAAGCAGAGCAAGCCGGTGGAAGAAAAAGACGCGAGTTTCGGACGCAGCGTCAACCGCAAGGTTTCCGTTCTGTTGGCGGAGATCGAGAAGGAAGACGTGCCCGATCGCCTGCTCGGTCTTGCCCTGCAGCTTCAGAAGGAATTGTCCGAAAAGCTCGACGGTAAAGGCAGCTGACCGCTTGACCTCGAGATGAGCGCCCGCCGGCGCATGCGCGAACATCTGATCTGCGGACCAACCGCAAGCTGTCGCCCCATCTCGACCTTTTTCACAAATATGTGAGGAACTTTCAGCTTCTGCTTTGGTTCATTGGGTGCGAATTCGACTCTCAAGGAGATCCACCATGGCTAAAGACAAAACCCTCGAAGACCTGTTCTACGAAACGCTGAAGGACATCTACTACGCCGAGCGCCAGATCGTGAAAGCGCTGCCGAAAATGGCCCGCGGTGCCCAGGATCCGAAGCTGAAGGCCGCTTTCGAGACCCATAAGGAAGAGACCGAAGGCCAGATCGAACGCCTGAAGCAGGTTTTCGAACTGATCGGCAAGCGCGCTCAGGGCAAGACCTGCGACGCGATCGAAGGCATCCTGTCCGAAGGCGAGGAAATCCTCGAAGAATTCAAGGGCACATCGGCTCTCGACGCCGGCCTTCTGGCCGCTGCACAGGCAGTCGAACACTATGAGATCAGCCGTTACGGCACGCTGCGCACATGGGCGACCGAACTCGGCCTGAAGGACGTAGCAAAGCTTCTCGACGAGACGCTTGCCGAAGAAAGCAAGACCGACGAAGCGCTGTCTGCACTGGCACAGTCCACCGTCAACGCCGCTGCCAAGAAGGCAGCCTGATCGCCACAGCGACAAACGCCCGGTCACCAGATCGGGCGTTTCTTCGCGAACGTGACGCCAGAAAAACGAAAACGTCCGGCACATGCCGGACTTTTTTGGATTGAGTTGCGATCAGCGACATCGGCGCCCGGACTATCGCCAAAACAAAAACGCTCCGCAGTCCCACAGGATTGCGAAGACGTATGGATGACGTGGCAGCTAAAAAATGGTGTCAATCAGCTATGGTAAGCGGCTTTCGGAATGCCGGATTTCGGCAGCATTTCGATCGGAGCCATCTTTCCATCCACACCAAGCCTGCGGAAAACTCCGGCATGGAATCGTCCACGCCGCAGCAGTTGGACCTTCGCCGCCTCCACGGCAAGTTCCACTGTATGGAAGTACGAAGTTGAATGTACCCCGTCAATTACATAGACCCAGCCCGTTGCGTCTGGAACAATATCGCAGTAGTTTTGCATTGCAGCGTCTCCTCCCGGCGGTCTCGAACGCGTAACTCCTCGAATAGTTCCGTCCGGTCGGTTGTTTGTGCCAACACGATTTGAATCAATCGAATTTCTGTCGTGAAATCCATGGAACTTATTCCCAACAAGGTCGTTTCGGCTTTTGGGTGAATGGAGACAAAGATGGCTGATTCCGAACAAGACTGGATCAAGCACCGCGCGTATGCGCTCTGGGAGGAAGAGGGGTATCCTTCAGGCAAAGATACGGAGCACTGGGAGCGCGCCAAACTGGAGTTTGCGACGCTGAAGCCGACTGCGTCGGCACCGGCCGCCCACGAACAGCCTGCAGCATCCGCGCCGAAACTGCCCACCGCAAATGCCAAGGATTCCACCGCCAAAGCAGCTAAGCCTGCCAAGTCAGCGGCGGCGGGGTCCGAAAAATCGAAAAAAGCGCTCGCCTCCGAGGCCTCAAGCGAAAAGAAGTCCGTGCCGGTTTCTCCGGCCCCGGTTCCCGCGGGCAAACAGCCTGCCAAGAAGCGGTCCCGATAGGCCGGGCTGGCCTTTGACGCCAGCCGGGTCACGCAGACAAGAGCGGACATGACGGGCCGCGGCAGTCTCTGCCGCGGGGTAATCATTACATCTGAAAGACGGCAATGGCTTTTGCGTATTCGTGTATTTCTCTGACTGGTTTTCCCATTTCGGCGGTCGCTGACACAGGTCTCCCCTCCGGCACTGATGTGAAATGGCATGGACAAGGGTGGGAGTTGGCATGATGGACGCGTACGGCCCCTTGGATGGCCCCATCGAAATAGCATCAGTTGATGACCCGGTTGCCAGTCAGAGTACTGACCGTTCGCACTCGTCGGACGCCGTTCCCGGGCGTAGCACGCAGCGGAGCCTTGGGGGACGCAGTGGGGAAAATTTCGCGATGAAAGTATTGTCGGTCACCTCGGAAATCTTCCCGCTGGTCAAGACCGGCGGATTGGCCGATGTGACAGGATCCCTGCCGAAGGCGCTTGCTGCCCTCGGGATCGATACCATAACGCTCATTCCGGGTTATCCGAAAGTGATGGCCCAGGTAAGCTCCGGCGTGACGCCGCTTGCTCTGTTCGACGACCTGCTCGGTACCCGCGCGTCGCTGCTGCATGTGAAAATCGAAGGCCTGAACCTGTTCGTGCTCGACGCGCCGGAACTCTATGACCGGCTTGGCGGACCTTATGTCGACGAGCATGGCAACGACCACCACGACAACTGGCGGCGCTTCGCAGCTCTGTCGAAGGCTGCGGCGGAAATCGCCGGTGGGCTTCTGCCGGGTTTCGTACCCGATGTCGTTCATACCCATGACTGGCAATCGGCGATGACGTCGGTCTACATGCGCGAAATGGGCTGCGCGATTCCGAGCGTTATCACCATCCACAACATCGCGTTCCAAGGCCAGTATTCCGCAGACATCCTTCCCGCGATCGGCCTTCCCAGCTCGCTGTTTTCAATCAACGGGATCGAATATTTCGGTGGCATCAGCTACCTGAAGGGCGGATTGCTCACGGCCGATGCCATCACCACGGTCAGCCCCACCTATGCCCGGGAGATCCTCACGCCGCGTTTCGGCATGGGCCTTGACGGTGTCCTGAACGAGCGCGTGACCGTGTTGCGCGGCATCGTCAACGGCACAGACCTCGACATCTGGGACCCGGCAACGGATCCGCATATTCCGCGCAATTACGATGTCAGTTCGCTGAAGCGCAAGCGCGACAACAAGACCGTATTGATGGAAAAGTTCGGGCTCGACCCTGAAGGCAACGGACCGATCTTTTCCGCCGTCAGCCGCCTCACCTGGCAGAAGGGTTTCGACATGTTTGCCGATACGGCGGACGAGGTCATCCACAATGGCGGTCGTATCATCGTGTTCGGCCAAGGCGACAAGGATATCGAACAGGCGCTGCTGGATACGGCTGCGCGCTATCCCGGCAAGATGGCCGTCCACATCGGCTACGACGAACCGACCGCGCATCTCATCCATGCCGGTTCGGACGCGATCGTGCAGCCCTCGCGGTTCGAGCCCTGCGGCCTGACGCAGCTTTACGCGCTTCGCTACGGCACCGTGCCCGTCGTCTCGCGCACAGGCGGGCTGTCGGAAACCATCATCGATGCCAATGATGCAGCGATGTCGGCACGGGTTGCGACCGGCTTCCAGTTCCACCCTGTGACGACCGACGGACTGCGTCTCGCGCTGCGCCGGGCCATGCACGCCTACCAGGAACCGAAAATGTGGGCCCGGCTGCAGAACCAGGCGATGAAGGCGAAATTCTCCTGGGAGCGCAGCGCCCAGCAATACGCCACCGTCTACACCAACCTGGTGCGCAAGGCCGGCAACTCCTCCGCGGACCGACGAGCGAGCTACTGATCCGGCAGGTGCCGTGATCGGCACCTGCGTCGTTTGATTCCTTGACGAACACGGCGCACGGCGCACACAGCGTTCGGCTAACGAAAACCGCAGGTCTCAGACCGACCGCGTCAAACCACCGTCCACCTTCAGGTTCTGCCCGGTGATGTACCCGGCACCTTCGGATGCCAGGAATGCCACGGTTGCGGCGATTTCCTCGCTTGTGCCGTAGCGCTTCATCGGCACGCTGTCGCGCCGATCATCGGTTGCCGGCAGGCTGTTGATCCATCCGGGCAAAACGTTGTTGATGCGCACATTGTCGGCCGCGTAGGTATCTGCAAAGATTTTCGTATAAGCGGCGAGCCCGGCGCGAAACACCGCCGATGTCGGGAACATCGCGGACGGCTCGAAGGCCCAGGCGGTCGAGATATTGACGATAGAGCCAGATTTCTGTGCCTGCATGATCGGCGCCACCAGCCGCACCGGACGGATGACGTTGAGCAGATAGACATCGAGGCCGGTATGCCACTGGTCGTCGGTGATCTCGACGATCTGTGCACGCGGTCCATGGCCGGCGCTGTTGACCAGCACGTCGATCCGTCCCCATGTCTCCATAGTCGCATCAACGAGCCGCTTCAGATCGTCGTTCGACTGGTTGGAGCCGGTGATGCCGAGCCCCCCGAGTTCCTGCGCCAAGGCCTCGCCCTTACCTGAAGAGGATAGGATCGCTACCTTGAACCCATCGGCCGCGAGCTTCTTCGCAGACGCCGCTCCCATACCGCTTCCGCCCGCTGTGACGATCGCTACCTTTTCTGCCGACATACTGTGCTTCCCTTCCCTGCATCGTGGTGTGAACAAGGACATAGCATGAGGAAAAGCTGTCATCGAATGAGTTCGGCTGAAGGCTGGTGAGTTCTGCCCTTGGGGCATACCACCCAAACGAAAAACCCCGCCGGAGACCGGCGGGGCTTGGAGATCAGAGTATTCAGGCTGCCATCACGGACGGCGGAACAGTGCCAGGCTGCGGCCTTCCAGCTCGAAGTCCCGTTCCTTGGTGATCACGAGACCCTTCTTGGAATAATCCGACGTGGTCATCTCCAGCACCCAGCCACCTTCGCCGAACTGCGGGATCTGGAACGGCACGTTGCCTTCGAACGGGTTGAACAGCAGCAGCACGTCGTGCCAGATGCCTTCTTCTTCCTTCAGGTCGCCACGGCCAATGTACAGACCGATCGTCGAGCCTTCGTCCCACTGTTCGGAGGTCTGGAAACCACCGCCGGCGTTGAACCACTTGATGTCCATGCCATCGCGCCAGTTCTCGCGGCGCAGCAACGGCTGCTCGTGCCGGAGCTTGATGATCTGGCGGGTAAACTCGCGCAGCTGCTCGTTGCTTTCAGGCAGGTTTTCCCAGGCGACCCAGGAGATCTCGCTGTCCTGGCAGTAGCCGTTGTTATTGCCGAGCTGGCTGCGACCGAACTCGTCACCGGCCAGCAGCATCGGCGTGCCGTGCGAGAACATCAGCGTGGCGAGGAAGTTGCGCTTCTGGCGCTCACGCACCGCGTTGATGCCCTCGTCTTCCGTCGGGCCTTCCTCACCGTAATTGTAGCTACGGTTGTCGTTATGGCCGTCGTTATTGTCTTCGCCGTTCTCGTCGTTGTGCTTCTCGTTGTACGAAACCATGTCGTTCAAGGTGAAGCCGTCATGGGCGGTGATGAAGTTGACCGATGCCCAGGGACGACGACCGCGCTGATCGTAAAGATCGCCGGAACCGAGAAGGCGCGCCGCAAAGTCCGTCGAGACGTTGTCGCCCTTCCAGTATTCGCGCACCGTATCGCGGTACTTGTCGTTCCATTCGGCCCAGCCGGGCGGGAAGCCGCCGACCTGGTAGCCGCCCGGACCGATATCCCAAGGCTCGCCGATAAGCTTGACCTTGGAGAGGACCGGATCCTGCGTGATGGCATCGAAGAAGCCACCACGCTCGTTGAAGCCTTCCGGCTCGCGACCGAGAATGGTGCCGAGATCGAAGCGGAAGCCGTCGATGTGCATGGCTTCAGCCCAGTAGCGCAGCGAGTCGGTGACCATCTGCAGAACGCGCGGATGCGAGGTGTTGACCGTATTACCGGTGCCCGTGTCGTTGATGTAGTAACGATGCTGGTCGGGCATGGTGCGGTAGTAGGAGAAGTTGTCGATGCCCTTGAACGACAGGGTCGGTCCAAGCTCGTTGCCTTCGGCGGTGTGGTTGTAGACCACGTCGAGAATGACCTCGACGCCGGCATCGTGGAAGTTCCTCACCATCTCGCGGAAACCCTGGATGCCCTTCGGCCCGAAGTAGCGCGAGGCCGGCGAGAAGAAGTTAAGGGTGTTGTAGCCCCAGAAATTCTTCAGGCCACGATCGAGCAGGTGCTGGTCATCCGGGAAGGAGTGGACCGGCAGCAGCTCCACCGAGGTGATGCCGAGGTTCTTGATGTAGTCGACCGTCGCCTTGTGGCCCATGCCTTCATACGTGCCGCGCAGATCGATCGGAACGCCGGGATTGAGCTGGGTGAAGCCCTTCACATGCGTTTCATAGAGGACTGTCTGTGGCCAGCTGATCTTCGGACGGTTGTTGTCGTACCAGTCGAAATTCGGGTCGATGACAACGCCCTTCGGCGTGTAGGGACCGCTGTCGCGTTCGTCGAAGGTCAGGTCCTTGTCTTCGGCAAGGAGATCATAGGCAAAATGTGCCTCGTTCCACTCAACGTCGCCGAACAGTTCGCGTGCATAGGGGTCGATCAGCAGCTTGTTGGGGTTGAAGCGATGGCCGTTTTCCGGGTCATAGGGGCCATGGACGCGGTAGCCGTAGAGGGCGCCGGGCTTCAGGCCGGGGATATAGCCGTGCCAGATCTCGTGGGTGTATTCCGGCAGTTCGAGGCGGGCGATTTCCACCTTGCCGCTCGGGTCGTACAGGCAAAGTTCGACGCGCTCGGCATGCGCCGAGAAAATCGCGAAGTTGACGCCATCGCCGTCGTAATTTGCGCCCAGCTGCAGCCAGGAACCCGGGTGAACGACAAAGTGGCTCGATTTCGTATCCATATTTCCCCGCTGGTCATACCAATTGAAACTTTCGCCTATAGAAGGTGCGAGGCTGCAATTCGTTCCAGAGGCCCTGTAATTTAGGAGGTTTCGCAAGTTGCCCGCGAAATTTTGAGGGCGGCACGCGTTTCCGGATGGGCCGCCTCCTCTATCTCTCTGTTGGTACCCATAACAACAGGGAGAAGACCATGACGACCATGCCCCCGGAAGAGCTCGAAGGCCGGCTGAACGCGCATCGCGAACTGATGATCGATCTGATCGCTGCAATGATTGGCGGCGAGCTGACGACCACCCGTTTCGTGCAGCGGCTGCGTGACGACGCTACATTCAAGGACAACGAGGAAGATCCCGGTTTCTCCCCCGATGGTGCCTTCGCGATCGAAAACGCCATGGCCCGCGAAGTGCGCTCGGTGCTGGAAGCGGCACGTGCAAGGGCAAAAGCCGACAAGAGTTAATCAAATTTTGTGAATAAGGCCGTTTCGCCGCATTTGTGGCCATTTCGTGGAACCATGATTCCGTATCGCAGTTGATAGGCTTTAGGAGTGTGGCGGGAGGCAATCATGGTCAAGGAATGGATCGAGGCTGCAGGTCTCCTGATGGTCATTGCGGCCTGTTACATGATGGTCGTTCCGATCTAGCGATCGACAGATCATCCGATTGATTGACACCAGCGACGCATAACTGTGGCTGGCCTCTTCGCTGACGCCAACCTTTGATCGGCGAGACTTCCTGTGAGCTTGGCGCGTTCGAGTCGTTCAGTAACGTAATGTTACATCGTGTAAGATCTGGAACGAAATGACACCGGTCGGGTTGGACATCCAGTGACCGGGCGAAAAACCTTGTGTTCACGACGGGAGATCCATCATGCATCACGTTCTGACAATGCTGAAGACCCGGTTCCTTTCGCATCGCAGCTTCGGCCAGCCAAAGCATCTTGCGGCCAAAAGCCCGCAAGAGCTTAGGGTCCTGGTGCCCGATGCCGTCGTACTGCCGCTTCCCAGAACAGCGCGAGAGGAGATCAGTGTCCCCGCGTCGATCAATGGCAGGGATCTCTCGACTGGCCGCCTTTAACCGGGCCGGCCACGACAACAGTCCATGACAATAAAAAGGAGTGAAACATGGCTGACATGAAGTCCGCTTCCATCCTGATTCTAGCAACCGACGGCTACGAGCGCTCGGAGCTCCGGTTTCCGCTCGATGAACTGCGCAAACGTGGTGCCGACGTGAAGATCGCTTCGATCAAGTCTGGAGAGATCAGAAGCTGGGACGAGACCGACTGGGGTGACTCTGTCGCGGTCGACCTTGAAGCGAAGGACGTCAAGGCAAGCGATTTTGATGCGCTGGTTCTGCCCGGCGGACAGATCAATCCCGATGTGCTGCGCAAGGATGAAACGGCGATCAGCGTCGTGCGAGATTTTGTGGCGAGCGGCAAGCCTGTTGCTGCCATCTGCCATGGTCCATGGCTGCTGATAGAGGCGGATGCCCTGCGTGGCCGCAAGGCGACATCCTACCCGTCGATCCGGACCGACGTTCGCAATGCAGGCGCGTCCTGGCAGGACGAAGCCGTGGTCTGTGATAACGGCATCATCACATCGCGGTCACCCGACGACCTGCAGCAGTTCGTCGACAAGATCGTCGAGGAAGTCAACGAAGGCCGTCACAACAGACAGGCCGCTTGATTGCAGAATGACTGATAACGAAAGCCCGCTCCGACATCGTCGGTGCGGGCTTTCTCTTGTCTGGGTGCCACGAGATCATACGCTGGCCGACTGAGCGAGAACCGGTCCGGTCAGATCTGTTCCTGCTTCAAAAATGCCAGAAGCCGGCGCTCGTTCATGCGCAGACCGCGGCGGCCGTCCGTCGGCAGGGTCTTCGCGTTCATGATCTTTTCGAGCGGCGAGACATCCTCGGCAAGGCCCAGGATCTGCGGATGGATATAGCTGGTGCGGCAGACGGCAGGCGTGTTGTGCAGCGCTTCGGAAGCCGCGTTGCACAGTGCCTTGATCTTGGGGCGGTGTCCGTCCTCAGCCATTGTATTCCAGGCTGACATGAAGGCTGCGAGGCTTCCGCCCCAGGTGCGGAACGTCTTTGCCGTGACCGGAAAGCCGGCGGCCTTGGCGAGATAGGCGTTAAGCCGGCCAGAATCGATCGGTCGCGGCGTACCGTGTTCATCGGGAAACGAAAACAGCTGGCGTCCCGGAAGGTCGGCGACGTCTTCCAGGATACGTTGCAGACGCGGATGTTTCAGCGTGTGCTGCACCCGCTTGCCACCCTTGGCGGTGAATTTCAAAAGGATGCCGTCGCCGGACAAAACCATGTGCCGCTTCAGAAGCGTCGTTGCGCCATAGGTGCGGTTTTCCTTGGCATAGGCGCGGTTGCCGACCCTCAGATGTGTCATGTCCATCAGCGCCACAAGTGCGGCGATCACCGCCTCGGACTTGTCGAGACCATGCGACAGATCGCGGGCAGCTCTGGACCTGATGCGCGGCAAGGCCTCGCCAAACTGGGCAAGCTGGTCGAACTTGCGCTCGCTGCGGAAATTCTGCCAGTCCGTGTGATAGCGATACTGCTTGCGGCCGCGGCTGTCATAGCCGGTTGCCTGGAGATGGCCGCTGGCATCAAGGCAGATCCAGACGTTTTCGTAGGCTGGGGGCAGGCCGAGTGCGGAGATGCGGGTATGGTGGTCATCCTCAACCAGCAAGCCACCATCCGGCAACCGATAACTGAACCCCTTGCCGCGTCGTTCCCGCCGAATGCCGGGTTCGGTATCGTTGACATAGGTGAGGCCGATCGTCTTGAGAGACTCGACGTCAATTTCAATGGTGCTGACTAACGTATCCATAACCGCTAAACTGAGATGGATATCGCTTCGTTCCCACGCATTGAAACACCCAGAGAACTTAAAGAGGGACGTCGCGCAAGCCTTCCGAAGCGTCCGGGCGCTCCAGGTTGGCACGCGGTACCGTCATCCGCCAGACCAGGCCGCCGGGCCGGAAATCAATATCGACAGTGCCGCTGAATGCAGCGGTCGCGTGGCGCTTGATGATGGTCGTGCCGAACCCGGTGCGGGTGGGCGGCTTTACCGTCGGGCCGCCGCTTTCTTCCCAGACCAGAAGCAGGTTCACACCACGGCTCTCGCCGTCTCCATCCGAGACCGTCTCCTCGGCGATATCGCTCCATGAGATCCGTACCGTACCATGGGGTACAGACAATGCGCCGTATTTGACGGAATTGGTGGCGAGTTCATGCAGCACCAAGCCGAGATTCTGAACTGCACCCGCCTTCAGCACGAAATCCTCGCCCTGGATCTGGACGCGGTCCGCCGCTTCCGCAAACGTGCTCATGTGGATCTCGACGACCCGATGCATCGGAACACCGCCCCATTGCTCTTCGGCGAGAGCCTCGATCGATTTCCCCAGCCCCTGGAGGCGGGTGCTGATTGCCCTCTGGAACTCGTCCATCGGCGTATCCTTGCGTGCCAGCTGGCGCATCATAGCCTGGACAAGCGTGAGGATGTTCTTTGTCCGGTGAACCAGCTCGTGCAGGATGAGATGAATACGGTCTTCCGCCTGGCTCCGGTCGAACGAGGCGTTCGAAAGCGCGACGGCGATCTGGTTCGCCTCGGTGATCTTGGTCTCCACCGGCGAGACGATTTCGCCCTTGCCGATCCGTTCGGCCATGTCGGCGATCTGCCTAATCGGGATCCGCAGCTGCCAGGCGACGAGGTAGGCGACGACCATGGCTATGGCGAGAAAGACGATGCCGCCCGCAACGAGCTGCCGCCAGGTGGAGATAATGTTTTCCTGCGCGGACGCGATCGGCCCCCAGACGACGGTCTTCCAGGCCCAGCCGGTAATCTGCGCATAGCCGTACATCTGTTTGCCCGCACCATCGACATCTTCGATCGTGCCGCGAAAACCGGTCATCAGCCGAAGAGTTTCGCTGGGAAACCTGGCGCCCTCCGCCATCTTTGCGGCACCGACCGAGGTGACGACCTGACCGCTGCTATCGAGGACCGCGGCAGACCAGCCATCCGGCAGGCCATCGACGGACAGTAGCTTTTGCAGATCCTCGGCATTCTGCGTGATGATCATCGCAGCGCCCGAGGCGTTTGTCTTCTCAGACAGCGGCATCGCGACGTTGAAGACCCACTTTCCGCTGGTCGTGCCGCGAAACATGCTGGAGGCTTCCGTCAAGCCGCTGCGCAGCATGGATTCGAGCGCTGGCATGTTGGCGGTCTTGCCGAGCGGCGTATCGAAGGGGACGCGGGTATTCAGCCGAAGCTGTCCGTCCCGGTCTGCGACGATCACGAAAAGCTTGGTGGAACGCAGGCTCGACCGGGTCCGCTCGTGGAAGGCGCGAAGGTCACCGGACTCCAGCTCGGGAGAACTGACCAGCAGGCGCAGCGTCGTTGCCATGTCCTGCAGCTCGCGGTCGACCGCACGAGCGATCATCTGGGCGTCTTCTGCCGTATTCGAGGAGAGCATGTCCCGTTCGTGCTCTTCCAGCTGCAGCATGAGAAAGGCGCCGAAGACAAGCAGCGGTAAAGCCACGCCCACGACGAGCGCGATCAGATAAGCCCCGATCGGTGCCGTCGGGAAGAGCCGCGCAAACCTAGCCATCCCGCACGACCGTTGCGCGGGAAGGTTGGCAGCCAGCAGAGCCGCCGCGCTGGTGATCCATTCTTAGCCCCGTCCCTTGGCTTTGAAAGCAACGCCATGAGTTCTAGCGGCTTTTGGAACACTGGCCAAGGACTTGGTGATGTGGCCGTCACCTTTCCGTCGAATATTCGAATATTCAGTGCCGCGAAATCGCGGCAAGCAGCGACGTTGCCGGCATGACGAGCGGCCCAGTTCCATCGGCAACGACGGTTTCCGGCACCCGGTGGATCACAAACCCGGAAATGCCAGGTGCTTCGACCTCAGACGCGCTCAGATTGGCACGCAGTTGCACGAGACGATCCGACAGCTGCCAGTCGATTGCGATCGTCTCCGGCGCGGAGGCAAGAACGCGACCGACGCTGTGAGGCATGCCGGAAAGCCCCGGAACCACGTGCTCGCGCCGCTTTCCGATCAGATCCCGGATCTTCCCGTAGGCGGCAGAGCCCTCCGCCGTGTCGCGACGCTCCCAGCGCAGTTTCGATTTCTCGAACGCTTCCGGCGCATTCGGATTGTCCAACTGCCAAGGTTCTGTGACGCCTTCCGGCAGGCCGCCGAATTTTTCCGCCTCGATCAACCGGTTGGCCCAGGTGGTCATGGCGATGTCGCCCTCGTATTCGGCAAAGAACGCGAACGGCTGCACTTCCCCATATTCCTCGCCCATGAACATCATCGGCACCTGCGGCGACAGAAGCAGCATTGACGTCATGACGTCGAGAAGCCCCGGCTCCGACAGGGAGATCAATCGTTCCCCATGGGCGCGATTGCCCACATGATCGTGGTTCTGCAGGAAGTGGATATACGAGGTAAGCGGCGAAGATCCGCCCGCGTCCGCGTCTGACCTCGCGTCTTGCTCGTCATCGTCCTGCGACGGCATGCCGCCATGCGCGAGGCAAGCGGCGAGCTTGGCGACCGGCTGCGCGGCAAAAGGTGCGGCATGGCCCACGGCCTCGCCTGTCGCGATCACATGTGCGGCGTGGTAGGCGTCGTTGTTCCATCCGGCCACAAACGCATCCGGCCTCCCGCCACGCTCCGGGTTGCGCAGGATGGCGCGATGGTCCTCCATCACGAGATGGCGCCGCCGACCCGTCGTTTCGGAATGAACGCGCTCTGCAAGTTCGACGAGAATGTGCTTCTCGGACGTTTCATCCAGGATCTCGTCCACCGCATCGATGCGAAGGCCATCGAGATTGAACTCTTCCAGCCAGTAGAGCGCGTTTTCGATGAAGAAAGCACGCACGGCTGGTTGGGCAAAGTTGATCGACGGACCCCACGGCGTGATAAACTGCGGATCGAAGAAAGACGGGATGTTCGAGACGATCAGGTTTCCAGCCGGGCCGAAGTGGTTGTAGACGACATCCAGCATGACCGACAGGCCGACCCGGTGGGCGGCATCGACGAAAGCCTTCATGTCATCAGGCGAACCGTAGGCGTGGTGCGGGGCATAGGGGAGCGCGCTGTCATAGCCCCAGCCGCGATCGCCCGGAAATTCGCTGACCGGCATCAGCTGAATGACAGTGAAGCCGAGATCGGCAAGATCGGCGAGACGCGACGCTGCGGCGCGAAACGTACCCTCGGCCGTGAAGGTGCCGATATGCATCTCGTAAATCACAGCCTCTTCCCAGGCATGCCCCTTCCAGGCCGGCATGTTCCAGCGGTAGAAGGCCGGATCGACGATCATCGAGTGGCCATCGACGCCACCGTCCTGCGCTCGCGATGCGGGATCCGCGAAGGCCTTACCGTCGGGCATGACGAACTGGTAGGGCGTGCCGGGCTCGACGCCTTCGACGGTCAGCGTGAACCAGCCCTGCCCGGCCGGCAGCATCTCGCGGTTGCGGCCGGCGATGCGGAGGCGCAGGCGCTCGATGTCCGGCGCCCAGAGGCGGAACAGAACGCTGTTTTCGCCGACATGTTCGGCACCCCAGGATTTGGGGAAGGATCGGCGCACGGGCGCGCCGGACGAGACGTGGCCGGACGCGGTCCGGCGCGAATCGTAGGGCGTGAAATCGCGGGTCAGCGACATGGCATCTCTCCCTTGTTTCAGTCACAAGGGAAACACGGGGCGGACAGGAATAGTTCCCTATTGCCCCGTAACGACCGGATTCGGGATAGGAAAATTGTCTTTTGTCAAGTCAATTTTCTGGCCCGATCATGGACTTAGCCGATGCGGTTGCCGCTTTCCGGATCAAACACGACGGCCTTGTCGAGATTGAAGGCGAAGCGGAATGTCTGGCCAAGCGTGACCGGTACTTCGGCGCGAGCGCGTCCCGTGAAATTCACCCCGTCCATCCGACCGGTCACGAACGTGTCGGAGCCCGTCGGCTCGACCATCGTTACCTGCGCATCAACGAAGGCAATCGCATGGGCTGTCGGATCGGCAAGGCCGGAATCGGTGATCGCTTCGGGGCGCAGGCCGAGAATGACATCCTTGCCCACGGACAGAACGGAAGTCACCGTCGGCGGCACGGCAACCGTCGTCGAACCGCCGAACAGGGCGACGCCGCCAGCGACGACCTTGCCCTTCAACATGTTCATCGCGGGCGAGCCCATGAAATCGGCAACAAACAGATTGGCCGGCAGATTGTAGATTTCGGCAGGCGTTCCGACCTGCTGTACGATGCCTTCCTTGAGGACGACGATCTTGGTCGCAAGCGTCATCGCCTCGATCTGATCGTGGGTGACATAGACGATCGTGGCGTTGGTGTTCTGGTGCAGCGCCTTGATTTCCGCCCGCACCTCGACGCGCAGCTTCGCATCAAGGTTGGAAAGCGGTTCGTCGAACAGGAACACGCGCGGCTTGCGAACCAGCGCCCGGCCCATGGCGACGCGCTGCCGCTGGCCGCCGGAAAGCTGGCTCGGGCGGCGCTTCAGAAGATGCTCGATCTGCAGGGTCTTTGCCACGCTTGCGACGGCCGTTTCCCGCTCCGCCTTGTCGATGCCGCGCATCTCCAGCGCAAACGCGATGTTCTCCTCCACCGTCATGTTCGGATAGAGCGCGTAGGACTGGAACACCATGGCGATGTCGCGCTTGGACGGATGCAGGTCCGTCACCACCTCGCCATCGATGACGATGTCACCGGATGTCGGTGGCAGCAGGCCGGCAATAGCGTTGAGCAGCGTGGACTTGCCGCAGCCGGACGGGCCGACCAGCACCAGAAAGCCGCCCTTTTCCAGATCGATGTCGATGCCCTTGAGGATCTCGACATTGCCGATCTTCTTGCGGATATTCTTGATCTCGAGAAAGCTCATGTTGGATCAACCCTTGACTGCGCCGGCCATCAGGCCACGCACGAAATAACGTCCGGCGACGACGTAGACGAACAGCGTCGGCAATGCCGCAAACACGGCGGCGGCCATGTCGACATTGTATTCCTTGACGCCGGTGGAAGACGAAACGAGGTTGTTGAGCGCCACCGTCATCGGCGATGCCTCGCCCGACGAGAAGGAGACGCCGAACAGGAAGTCGTTCCAGATATTGGTGAACTGGTAGATGACCGTGACGACGATGATCGGGCCGGAGCTTGGCAGCAGGATGCGCCAGAAGATCTTGAAGAAGCCGGCGCCATCCATCATCGCAGCCTTGACCAGCTCGTCCGGAAACGCCTCGTAATAGTTGCGGAAAAACAGCGTGGTGAAGCCGAGGCCGTAGACCACATGGACGAAGACGAGGCCGGCGGTGGAATTCGACATGCCCATGGCACCCAGCAGACGCGCCATCGGGATGAGCACCGCCTGGAACGGGATGAAGCAGGCAAACAGCATCATGCCGAACACCAGCTTGTGGCCGGGAAAGCGCCACTTGGTGAGAACATAGCCGTTGAGCGCACCGAGCAGCGTCGAGATGGCTACAGCCGGAACCACCATTTTCAGCGAGTTCCAGAAATAGCCCTTGATGCCGACGCAGGAGACGCCGATGCAGGCCTCGCCCCATGCCTTGACCCATGCGGCGATCGACGGATCTGACGGCAGCGCCAGCATGTCGCCGCCGCGGATTTCATCAAGAGACTTCAGCGACGTGGTCAGCATCACATAGAGCGGCAGCAGATAGACGGCGGCAAGGATGATCAGTGCGCCATAGATGAAATAGCGGACGGTGCGGACCGAGCCGGCGCTGACATTTTCAGGGATCGCGCTCAATGGTTCTTCTCCCGAAGCTCGGAATAGAGATAGGGGACGATGATCGCGGTAATGCCCATCAGCATCATCACGGCGCTGGCCGAGCCCACATTCATCTGGTTGCGGGTAAACGTGTAGGAATACATGAAGGTGGACGGAAGTTCGGTGGCATTGCCCGGCCCGCCGCCCGTGAGCGCGATGACAAGGTCATAGGACTTGATCGCCATATGCGCGAGCACGATGAAGGCCGACAGGAAGACCGGACGCAGCATGGGAATGATGATGCGGCGATAGATCGACACGGTCGAGGCGCCATCGATCTGGGCGGCTTTGACGATTTCGCCGTCGATGCCGCGCAGGCCCGCCAGAAACATCGCCATGATGAAGCCCGAGGCCTGCCAGACACCGGCGATGACGACGGTGTAGATCGCCATTTTCGGGTTGACCAGCCAGTCGAACTTGAAGCTTTCCCAGCCGAGATTGTGCATCGTGTTCTCAAGCCCGAGGCCCGGGTTGAGGAACCACTTCCAGGCCGTGCCTGTCACGACGAAGGACAGCGCCATCGGATAGAGAAAGATCGGCCGAAGGACGCCTTCGGCGCGGATGCGCTGATCCATCAGGATCGCGATGAAAAGCCCGATCGCGGTGCAGAGCACGATGTAGAGCACGCCGAATATGGCGAGGTTCTGCATCGCCACATACCAGTTGGGCTGCGACCATAGCCGGTAATAGGCATCGAACCCGCCCCACTTGTAGATCGGCATCATCTTCGACGTGGTGAACGACAGATAGACTGTCCACAGAATGAAGCCGTAGACGAACACCAGAATGATGGCAAAGGACGGCGCCAGAACGAGCTTCGGCAAGCCATTGCGCAAGCCATCGGCCATGGACCGCCGCGGCCTGGTCGGCGTCACCATCGGAGCCGGTTCGATTGTCGTCATGGGGGATCTCCGGATGCGAATAGAGACGTTTGAAGGTGCGCCGACAAAAACGCCCTCTCTGGCCTGCCGGCCATCTCCCCCACAAGGGGGGAGAAAACCTGCGGAGGCCCACCGACCAAATCAGGCCCAGACAGCGCGGCTGGGTTAAGCCCCTCCCCCTTGTGGGGAGGGGTTTGGGGCGGGGTCTTTTTGACTACTTCGCGGCAGCAACCGCTTCCGGCAGACGCTTCAGCGCGGCATCCGTGGTCAGCTGGCCATTCAGATGCTGGGTGATGACGTCAAGCATGGCTTCCTTGACAGCGGCCGGCTGCGCATAACCATGAGCAAGCGAGCCCATCAGCGTGCCCTTGGACGAGGCTTCCGCCAGATCCTTCATGCCCTTCTTGGCGCAATCGTCGAACTTTTCGTCCGAGACGTCGGTACGGGCAGGCACGGAACCCTTGACCGTGTTGAAGGCGATCTGGAACGCGGGATCTTCGACGGCGGATGCCATCTTCATCTGTGCGTCCTTCTGCTCTTCACCCACGTCGAACATCATGAACTGGTCGGCGTTGAACAGGACGGAGCCCTGCGTGCCGGGGAAGCGCATGCAGACGAAATCGGTGCCGGGGGTCTTCTTGGCGCGCAGCCATTCGCCCTTCGACCAGTCGCCCATTTCCTGAGCGCCGGCCTTGCCTTCGATGACGAGCGCGGTGGAGAGGTTCCATTCGCGGCCGGAGAAGTTCGGGTCGAAATAGGTGCGAAGCTTCGACATATCGTCGAACACCTTCTTCATCGTATCACCCGACAGCGCCGTCGGATCGGCGTCAAGCACGGCCTTCTTGTAGAAGTCAGGACCGCCGACGGAGAGAACCACGGCTTCCCAGAGCGTGCCGTCCTGCCACGGAACGCCGCCATGGGCGAGCGCGGTGATGCCCTGCGCCTTGAAGGCGTCGAGCATGGTGAACAGCTCGTCCATATTCGTCGGCTGCTTGCCGCCGGCCTTGTCGAAGGCAGCCTTGTTCAGCCACAGCCAGTTGGTGGAGTGGATGTTGACGGGGGCAGCAACCCAGTGGCCATCATACTTGGAAAACGCCTGCAGCGCTTCCGGAATGACCTTGTCCCAGCCTTCCTTGGCGGCGAGATCGTCAAGATTGGCGGCAACGCCCATCTCGGACCAGTCGCGCAGGTCGAAACCGAGCAGCTGGACGGCGGTCGGCGGATCGCCGGCGGTCACACGGGCGCGCAGCGCCGTCATCGCGGCAGAACCGGCACCACCGGCAACCGGCATGTCTTTCCAGCCGATACCCTGCTTGGCCAGGTTTTCCTTGAGCACGTTGAGCGCCGCGGCTTCGCCGCCGGACGTCCACCAGTGCAGAACTTCAACCTGTTCGGCTGCCTTTGCGGCGCCAGCGGTCAGCGCAATCATAGCCGCACCGGCGGCCAGTTTGCCGATCAAACGAATAGTCATTGAAATATCTCCCTCAAAGCCGGGCTCCTCTCCGGACATCGATTTATAACGATATAACTGATGTAAGTGTCAACCCCGTAGGGGACAGAATTTCTGTGATGCTAAAGATCCGGCATCACCCTGTTATAAAACGATAAAAGCGATCTTTCCTGTTTGCGACGGTGAAGAGTTGATTTGCACTTGCCGAATTTGCGGCGTTTTGCAACGATACAAACAGGCCGCCTGGAGGGGCGCTGGAGGAGACAGGAATGCCGCTTGACGACCGGGATGACCGGGGTGAGGACATCGACCCGGATACGCTGCAGCAGGGACGCCCGGCGCGGCCGCACGCGAACCGCTTGCCCCGCGATACAGCCCAGAAGAAACCGACGCTGAAGACCGTCGCCGAACTGACCGAGCTTGCGGTCACGACCGTATCGAGGGCGCTCTCCGACGATCCCCAGATTGCGCTCGAAACCCGCATCCGCGTGCGCCAGGCGGCCGAAGATGTCGGCTATCTGCCGGATCGCGCGGCGCAGCGGTTGCGCACCGGACGCACCAACGTGATCAGCCTCGTCCTTGATCCGCACGAGGAAATCCTCGGCTACGGCACATCGATGATCCGCGGCATGAGTGCGGCCCTGCGCGGCACCAGGTACCACTTGGTCATCACGCCGCATTTTTCAGACACGCCGCAGATCGATCCGGTGAAGCATATCGTCCGCAACCGGATGGCCGACGGCATCCTGTTCAGCCGCACCGAAGCCGCCGACGAGCGGGTGAAATTCCTGATGGAACAGGGTTTTCCCTTCGTGTGCCACGGCCGCACCGAGCTTGCGACGCCGCATCCTTACGTGGATTACGACAATTACGCCTTTAGCTATCGTGCCGCGAAAAGCCTGATCAATGCTGGCTGTCGGCGGCTGTTCATCATCCTGCCGCCCGCCCAGTTCACCTTCGCCCATCACATGCGCCACGGCTTCATGACGGCGGTGCGCGAGGAAGGCGTCGCCTTCGAGATTTCCGACCGTGTCTCGCTCGACAGCAAGTCCGACGCGATCCGCGACCATGTGGCGGAACGACTGGCGGCCGACGACGCGCCCGACGGCTTCATCTGCGGCGGCGAGGTCTCCGCCATGGCCGTGATGTCGGCAGCCTACGACACCGGCCGCATCATCGGCCAAGATGTGCGCCTGGTCGCCAAACAGACGTCCGGCCTGTTCGACCAGGTCCGCCCCCGCATCGAAACGATCTACGAGGACCTCGCGGAGGCGGGTCGTCTTATGGCCGCGCTGCTTCTGAAGCAGATGGGTGGAGAGGTGCCGGTCGAGGAACTGCAGGCGCTGCAGACGGTGTGATGCTGGGAGCCGCGGCGGCCCAGACCACCCCTCATTTTTGTGATTGTCACAGGAGGCCAGCCGCCACGCGTCCGCGTGGCGAAAGGAGTCTTTACACCCCAGGGACCTGGGCTGTCGGGATCCCTGTGGCAAGCACAGGAATGATGAGGAAAGGGAGCCGTCCCCCTCTCCTCCTCCAAAAGTTGCTACCCCTCAATCCTCCTCAACGAACACCTCTTCGCGCTTCTTCCGGACGCTGGGCAGGAAGACGACGATGAGCACAAGTGCGGCAAGCGCGAGCAGGCCGGCGCTGATGGGGCGGGTGATGAAGGTGGTGGCGTCGCCGCGCGAGAGGATCATTGCGCGACGCAGGTTTTCTTCCAGGAGCGGGCCAAGAACGAAACCGAGCAGAAGCGGTGCCGGCTCGCAGCGCAGCTTCAAAAGCACGTACCCGAGCAGACCGAAGAAGGCGACGGCATAGAGATCGAAGACGTTGGAATTGACGCTGTAGACCCCGATGGCGCAGAACGCCATGATGATCGGGAAGAGCACGTAATAGGGGATCGTCAGAAGCTTTACCCACAACCCGATCAGCGGCAGGTTGAGGATCACAAGCATCAGGTTGCCGATCCACATGGACGCGATGATGCCCCAGAACAGCGCCGGCTGTTCGACGGCAACGTTCGGACCTGGAACGATGCCCTGGATGATCATCGCGCCGACCATCAGCGCCATGACCGGGTTGGCCGGAATGCCGAGCGTCAGGAGCGGGATGAACGAGGTCTGTGCACCCGCATTGTTGGCCGATTCCGGCCCGGCAACGCCGGCGACCGCGCCGTGGCCGAATTCTTCCGGATGTTTCGATACCTTCTTCTCGACCGTATAGGACGCAAATGCCGCAAGGATCGCGCCGCCGCCCGGCAGGATGCCGAGGATGGAGCCGATCGCCGTGCCGCGCAGAACGGGGCCGACCATCGCCTTGAAGTCCTCGCGCGACGGCATCAGGTTGGACACCTTCGCCATCAGCACGGTGCGGGTCTTTTCGCTTTCGAGATTGCGCAGGATTTCAGCGATACCGAAGACGCCGACCGCGACCGCGACGAAGTTCAGGCCGTCGGCATATTCCCGGATTCCGAGCGTGAAGCGCGGCGTGCCGGTATAGATATCGGTGCCGACGAGGCCAAGCAGCAGGCCAAGGCAGACCATGGCGAGCGCCTTGATGATCGACCCGTGAGCAAGCGCGATCGACGAGACGAGACCGACGACCATCAGCGAGAAATATTCCGCCGCACCGAACTGCAGGGCGATCGAGGTCAGCGGCGGCGCGAAGATCGCCACAAGAAAGGTGGAAACCGTGCCGGCAAAGAACGATCCGATGGCAGCGATGGCAAGCGCCGGTCCCGCCTTGCCCTTGCGCGCCATCTGGTAACCGTCGATGGCGGTGACCGCCGACGAAGATTCGCCGGGCATATTGATGAGGATGGCCGTGGTGGAGCCGCCATACTGCGCGCCGTAATAGATGCCGGCCAGCATGATCAGCGACGACACGGGTTCGAGCTGGAAGGTGATCGGCAACAGCATGGCGATCGTCGCCGTTGCGCCGATGCCGGGCAGGACGCCGATCAGCGTGCCAAGCAGCACCCCGATGAGGCAGAAGAACAGGTTCTCGATCGACGTGGCGGTGGAGAAACCGAGGGCGAGATTGTTGAATAATTCCATGAACCGAGCCCCTTACATGCCCAGCCACGGCCCGAACCGCCGGAACGGCAGACCAAGACCATAGCTGAAGACGAGAACCGAAAAGACCGTGAGCAGAGCCGCCAGGATGACGGCCATCAACGGCTTCATCTTGTGCGAGGCGAATGCCGCAATCAGCGCCGTGAAGAAGATCGCCGGCACGAAGCCTAAACCGCGCACGGTGAGACCAAAGAAGATCGGTGCCGGCAGGATGAAGGCCATCCCGCGCCAGGCAAGCGCACCCACCGGTTCGCCGTGAACGCGAATGGCCTGGAAGACGATCACGCCGCCCAAGAGCACGAGAACGCAGGCGAGGATGAACGGAAAATAGCCCGGCCCCATGCGAAGCGCCGTGCCGAGTTCCAGTTCGATCGATTGATAGGCAAAGAACAGGCCGGTCAGCATGAGCGCCAGCCCGCAGACCAGATTGGTCCTGTCGATATTGAGTGAATTCATGATGGCTCCGAAATATTGGAAGAGCTCTGCGGATCTGCGCCGCGGGTCGGCATGGTCGCTAGCAGGAGTGTCGCTTGCCGGTGGGGTCCTTGCAGACGTTCGCGCCGATCAGCGGTCGATCTGAGCGATCAGCTTGCCGGCAATTTCTCCCCCGCGGGGGAGAAGGACGAAAGGTTGCGGGCTCCAAGGCCGATCGAGCAGAACTCCTCACCCTGCCCAGAGAGGGGCCAGGGTGAGGGGCAGTGCCGTGACGAGAGATCAGTCGGCGTACTGGCCGGCTGCCTCGATGACCGGCTTCCAGCGGGCGATTTCGCTTTCCAGCTTGGTCTTCAGCGCCTCAGGCGTGGCGTCGGCTTCCGGTGAAGGCTTGGTGCCGAGTTCACCGAAACGGGCAACGACGTTCGGGTCTTTCAGTGCGACTTTAAGCGCCGCAGACAGCTTGTCGTTGGCTTCCTTCGGCGTGCCCTTCGGCGTGTAGATGCCGTGCCAGATGCCCACTTCCATCTGCGGATAACCGGCTTCCTTGACGGTCGGCAGGTCCTTCAGGATGTCGAGGCGGTCAGCGGAGGTGACGGCGTAGGCCTTTACCGTGCCGCCCTGGATCTGCTTTGTCGTATTGGTGGTCTGGTCGCACATGATATCGACCTGTCCGCCGAGGAGATCGGTCATGGCCGGGCCGGTGCCCTTGTAGGGAACGGTCACGAGCGGCGTTTCGATCGAGCTCATGAACAGCATGCCGCAGAGATGCGACGCAGCGCCGATGCCGGCATTGGCAACAGTCACCTTGTCCTTGTTGGCCTTGGCGTATTCGATCAGGCCCTTGAAATCGGTGGCTTCCATGTCCTTGCGGGCGAGAAGCGTCATCGGCACTTCCGTGACGAGACCGACATATTCGAACGCGTTGAGCGTGTCATAGGCGAGCTTGCGATAGAGCGTGGCGCTGGTCGCCATGCCGATATGGTGCAGGAGGACGGTATAACCGTCCGCTTCCGCATTGGCGACGCGGCCGGCACCGAGCGAACCGCCGGCACCGCCGACATTCTCGACGACGATCTGCTGGCCGAGATGGCGCGACATGGATTCAGCCACAAGACGCGCAACCGTATCGGTCGGGCCACCGGCCGCAAACGGTACGATCATCGTGATCTGGCGTTCCGGATAGCTCTGCGCATTGGCAGAAGCCGAAAACAGCGACATTGCGGCCAGAGCCGTTGCGCCGATCATGGCGTTGACGATTTTCATAAATTGTCCTCCCGAGCGTGAAAATCAGCATGCAAACTGGTGTGCTGGCGACAGTCCTCCCTCGCCAGCCTTGGTGCCATTTGCAGTGGTGATTTCACTGGCCGCAATCAGGCGGGACGCAGCGTTGCTAAGTTTATCGCTGGCGTGCAATGCAGCATGGGTGGATTAGGGAACAATCACATCAAAGCCTGGGTGGAAATCCACCCAGTGCGGGGTTTCAAGACTTAGTTCGTCACCCATTCAATCGTCCTGAAGCATCTGGTCGGCCGAGATCAGCCGCTTGTCCAGCCCGTGTTTCTGCATCTTTTCGTAGAGCGTCTTGCGCGAAATGCCGAGCGATTCGTAGACGGGGCGCAGGGCACCGCCATGGGCAGCAATTTCGCCGGCGATCAGGTTGCGCTCGAAGGCTGCCACCTTGTCGGCCAATCGCCCGGCCGGATCGCGAAGTCTGCCATTTGAATCCGTCGGCGGAAGATCGAGACCCAGCACCAGCCGATCGGCGGCGTTGCGCAACTCGCGGACATTGCCGGGCCAGGCCTGGTCGCCGATCGTCGCGATCACGTCGACGGGAACGTCGAGATCGTCACGGCCGTAGCGGGCGGAGGCTTCGCGGACCAGCTGAAGAAACAGGAGCGCGATATCGGCCCGGCGCTCGCGCAAGGACGGGACATGGATGGTTGCGACGTTGAGACGGTAGAGGAGATCGGCCCGGAACCGGCCGGCAGCGACTTCCGCCTCCAGATCCACCTTGCTGGTGGCGATAAAGCGGACGTCGAGGGCCACGGTTTCGTTCGAGCCGAGCCTTGTGATGACACGCTCCTGCAGGACGCGCAGGAATTTCGCCTGCAGGTCGAAGGGCATCGAGCCGATCTCGTCGAGCAGGATGGTGCCGCCGCGACCATGTTCGAACTTGCCGTATCGGGGCCGGATTGCGCCTGGAAAGGCGCCTGCCTCGTGGCCGAACAGTTCGCTTTCGATCAGCGTTTCCGGAAGTGCCGCGCAGTTGATGGCGATAAACGGCCGGTTGGCGCGCGGGCTGACATCGTGCAGCGCCCGCGCCACCACTTCCTTGCCGGCGCCGGTCTCGCCGATGATCAGCGTATCGGCATCGGTGGCGCCGATCGCGCGGATCCGGTAGCGCAGGTCGACCATCACCTGGGTGCGGCCGGGCATGCGGGTTTCCAGATCGTCGCGCTTGCCGGCCACCGCCTTCAGTCGGCGGTTCTCCATGACCAGCGCGCGGCGATCGAGCGCTCTGCGGATGACACCAGCCAGATGCTGCGGCGTGAACGGCTTTTCGAGGAAATCATAGGCGCCCTCGCGCATCGCCTTGACCGCCAGCTGCACATCGCCGTGGCCGGTGACGAGAATGATCGGGATTTCCGCATCGAGTTCGCGCACCCGCTGCAGAAGCGTCATGCCGTCTGTTCCGGGCATGCGGATATCGCTGACGATAACGCCCTCGAAGCCGAAACCGGCGAGTTCGAGAACATGATCGGCATTGGAAAAGGTCTGCACTGAGAGCCCGAACAGCTCCAGCGCCTGGGCGGTGGATCGGCGCAGCTCCTCTTCGTCGTCAACCAGCAAAACCCTTTGCGCCGCATCCCTTGCTTCGCTCACTCGGCAGCCTCCATCAGGTTTTCATCGGCAATGTCGAGCTCGATGGTGAACACGGCCCCCCCATCGGGATCATCGGTGACGGAAAGGCTACCACCGAAATCCTTGACGATGTTGTAGGAGATCGACAACCCGAGGCCGAGACCCTTGCCGATGCCCTTGGTGGTAAAGAAGGGATCGAAGATGCGCTCGCGAATCGACGCCGGCACACCCGGCCCGCCATCGCGCACCTGCACCGTGATGGTATCGTGGGTTCTTGATGCCGAAACGGCGATGCGCCGGTCGGGTAGTCCCTCGACGGCATCTGCCGCATTGCCGATGACGTTGACCAGCACCTGCTGCAGACGGATCGAACCGGCCCTGACCTTCGGCAGGTTTGCCGGGATGTCGACGACGAGATCCGCATCGGCCGCCTTCAGCCGCGCCGCGACGATTTCCAGCGTGTCGTCCATCACCTCCTGCAGCGAGACGGCGCCGAGCTTTTCGTTCGGTTTGCGGGCGAAGTTGCGCAAATGCTTGCTGATCGAGGCCATGCGATCGATCAGCGCTGAAATGCGCCGCACGTTGTCGCGTGCCTCTTCCGTGCGGTCGAGATCCATCAGCACGCCGGCTGTCTCTGCATAGGTTTTGGCCGCGGCGAGCGGCTGGTTGAGCTCGTGCGACAGCGCCGCCGACATCTGGCCGAGACCGGCAAGCTTGCCGGCTTGGATGAGATCGGCCTGGGTCTGGCGCAGCCGCTGTTCGGTCGCCCGGCGCTCGGCCACCTCCTCCTCGATCTGGGCGTTGACGCGGGCAAGATCGGCGGTGCGCTCGGCGACCCGGTGTTCGAGCGCATTCTGCGCTTCCGCTTGGAGATGCATGCGCTCGGCAAGCCGCGCCCGGCGCTGCAGGATGACCGCAAGCCCGAGGACGGCGAGACACAAGGACAGAAGCAGGGCAGCGACGGTGGTCTTTGCCTGGGCATGCACGGACCCGGTATCCATCAGCACGCTGACGGTCCAGCCGGCGTCGGGCATCGGTTGCGACACGACGAGATATTCCCGGTCGCCACCGTTGTCGGCAATCGTCATCACCTCGTGGCCGGCGAATTCGCCGCGCCGAACCGGCAGCTCGCGCAGTTTCGCATCCGCATAGCGCCGCGAGGTCTGGGTGCGGGCGATGCGCCCCGGCGACAGCGGCAGGGTCGTGGCATAGAGCCATTCCGGCCGGCTGGTCATGAAGATGATGCCCTCGGGGTCGGCAACGAAGATGCGGTCTTCGGTGCCTTGGGCGGTCCCCTTCCCCCAGCTGTCCTCGACCAGATCGATATCGACCTTGAAGACGATGACGCCGCGGATCACCCCGGCGATCTCGATCGGCGACGAGAAGTAGTAGCCGCGTTTGAGCGACGTGGTGCCGAGCGCATAAAAGCGCGACTGGCGGCCCTTCGCAGCCTCCTGGAAATAGGGGCGGTAGGAAAAATTCTCGCCAACGAAACTGACGTCGCTGTCGTAGTTGCTGGCTGCAATGGTCTGCCCGTCCATCGTCATCAGATAGATGTCGGAGGATTTGAGGAGCGCGTTGGTGTCTTTCAAATAGGCGTTGGTGGCGGCCTGCAGGGTTGTGTTGGACGGATCGAGCACGAAGGCCTCGACATTCTGCTGGTCGGCAATCAGCGCCGGCAGCGCCTCGTAGCGCTTCAGGTGCCCGTCGAGACCGGAAACGGCAAGCCTCAGCGTGGTGTTGGCCTGCGCCTTCGCCTCCTCCATGTAGCCGCTCGCGATCATGCCGGCGCCCTGGACATAGATGCCCAGACCGATCATGACCGCCACGCCCGCCGCTGCAAGGATTGCGTATCTCACCAGATGCCGGGCTCCTCCTCCCAACTCGTCCTCGGTCGTCACCTTAAAATCCGGCACTGGCGAATTCCACTAAAACTTGCGAAGACTTGTTTTCACCGGCATCCGTCGGCGGCGGCAAAGGGAATCATCATGAGTTACATGCTTGCACTCGTCATCGGCGCGGTGGCCGGACTTCGCGCCATGACGGCACCGGCGATCGTCAGCTGGGCCGCCGGTCTCGGCTGGCTCGATCTATCCGGCACCTGGCTCGCCTTCATGGGCTCCAAATGGGCCGTGCTGATCCTGACGTTGATCGCCATCGTCGAATTCATCACCGACCAGTTGCCATCGACGCCAAGCCGCAAGGTGCCGCAGCAATTCGGTGCGCGCATCTTGACCGGCGCGCTTTCGGGTGCTGCGATCGGAATGCCCTACGGCTACTGGCTGGCCGGCCTCGTCTCCGGCATTATCGGCGCCGTGATCGGAACGCTGGGTGGCGCCGCAGTGCGGGCAAAGCTTGCTGCCCATTTCGGCAAGGATGCACCGGCAGCCTTTATCGAGGACGGCGTGGCCGTCTTCGCAGCCCTGATTGTCATCCTGCTTTTGCCGGGAACGCCGGCCGCCTAACGGAGATCTGAGCATCATGCAGACATTCGACGCGATCATCATCGGCGCCGGCCAGGCCGGGCCATCGCTTGCCGGACGCTTCAACGACGCGGGCAAGACCGTCGCCATCATCGAGCGCAAGCATGTCGGCGGCACCTGCGTCAACACCGGCTGCAAGCCGACCAAGACGCTGGTGGCCAGCGCCTACGCCGCGCATATTGCCCGCCGCAGCGCCGATTACGGCATCGGCATCGGCGGCGAGGTGACGATCGACATGCCGGCGGTGATGCGGCGCGCGCTGAAAGTGACGATGGACAGCCGCGGCAGCAATGAAAGCTGGCTGGAGAAGATGCCCCACTGCACGCTGATCCGCGGCCATGCGCGCTTTGAGAGCGCTAACACGATCCGCGTCGGCGACGAGTTGCTGACGGCGCCGCAGATCTTTCTCAATGTCGGCGCGCGCGCCACCATTCCCGATTTCGAGGGCGTCAACGACATCCCCTACATGACCAACAGCGACATCGTCGGGCTGGACCGGGTGCCGGACCATCTTGTGATCATCGGCGGCAGCTATATCGGGCTGGAATATGCGCAGATGTATCGCCGCTTCGGCGCGAAGGTAACCGTGGTGGAACGCGGGGACCGTATCGTCAGCCGCGAGGACCCGGAGATCTCGCAATCCATCCAAGAGATGCTGGAAGCCGAAGGGATCGTCATCAGAACGAGTGCCGACTGCATCCGCTTCAGGAAGATGGACGACGGCATTGCAGTCGGCGTCAGCTGCAACGAAGGCGAGCCTGAAGTCATCGGCTCCGACGTGCTGCTGGCGGTCGGAAGACGCCCCAACACCGACGATCTCGGGCTCGACAAGGCAGGCGTAACGCTCGACGAGCGCGGCTATATTGAGGTGGGCGACGATCTGTCGACCAGTGTCGCGGGCATCTGGGCGATGGGCGACTGCAACGGCCGCGGGGCGTTTACCCACACCGCCTACAACGATTTCGAGATCGTTGCGGCCAATCTGTTCGATGGCGAGAGCCGCAAGGTCTCCGACCGCCTGCTCGGGTATGCGCTCTATACCGACCCGCCGCTCGGCCGTGTCGGCATGACCGAGCACCAGGCGGTGAAGGCAGGCCACAAGGTTCTCGTCGGCACGCGGCCGATGAGCCAGGTGGGACGTGCCGTGGAAAAGGGCGAGACGATCGGCCTGATGAAGATCGTGGCCGATGCGGAGACGAAAAAGATCCTGGGCGCCGCCCTTCTCGGCACCGGCGGCGACGAGGCGATCCACGGCGTGCTGGACATGATGAATGCCGGCGCGACTTATGATGCCCTGCGCTGGGCCGTGCCCATCCACCCCACCGTTTCGGAACTGTGGCCGACCGTGGTCCAGTCGATGATGCCGGCAGGCTGACGAAACCATCCGGAATGACGGGGCGTTCACGCGCTGCGGCGCGCTCACTGACAATCCCGTCATTACAGGAATTTAACCTTCTCCCTCCCTTTGCAACGGGTGGGAGTTTGCTTAGACTTCACCCATCGTCGGCACAATCGAAGGCCGCCGGCGACGGGAAGACATCAGAGCGATCTCCCCCAACATCCATTCCACGACGGGAGGCCACAGATGAATACACCTGCATTCAATGCGGCGATGGAACCGCGGGAACTGGATTTCCTGCAGCACGTCTTCGATGCCGCCTGCGCCGAACGCGGCTTGTCTGGCGAAAGCACGGCGGCAAAGAACCTCGCGGCCGAGATCATCGATCTCTACCAGCACGGCGCCTGCGACGAAGGCGCCCTCCAGCATCGGCTGGACCTGTCAGGTCTTCTGAAAAGTCAGGACTGAAGCAGAGGCATCTACTACCGCTTCGCCTGGAGATCCCGCTCGTCCCGCATCAGGAATATCCGCGTGATGCTGTCGATATTGTCGTTCAGCCATTCCGCCATGTCTTCTTCCTCGGACAGGATGTGTTCGAAGACGGCAACGGCTTCCGGTTCGTCCAGTTCGTCGGCAGCGGCAATTAGCACCTTATAGGTGGCAATTTCCGTGTGCTCGAATGCGAAGGCAGTCGTCATCGTCTTGATGACCTCGTCGCTGACCAGCAATCCGCCGACACCTTGGGCCGTTGCGGCAAGCTTGGCGGTCATGTCCTTGAAGGTCGGCGTCGTCACGGCGAACTTTTCCAGCATCTCGGTCAGCGCCGCAACGTGGCCGCGGGTTTCCTCGAGATGCTCCAGAACGCGGTCCTTGAGATCCGGGTAGCTTTCGATCCGGCGTGCCTGCGCTGTCAGAAGCGTGACTGCCTGTTCCTCCATTGCATGGGCATTGCGTAGCCAAGTAATGAAATTGTCCCGCGCATGCGTCATGTTCACGTCCTCCTCGTTACGTCTTCCCCCGGGTCGATTTGGTACGCAACGACTGTAAACCCGTCAACGTCCGCGATGTTCCAGCGTCCCTGGAACATCTTGCAGCTTAGCGCGTTAATGGGCCACGCAATTGACGGGGGTCAAAAGGTGGACGTGTCTAATTTTTCTTCAAAAACTTCGCCGAGCCATACAGGCTCTTCCGCACTTTCGTCCTGGCGCCGGTCGGAGCCATCCGGCCGTGCAATCATTCGACCCGGCCGCAACGTCTGGCGCAGCGCCGAGGCCGAGCGCGTCGGCTTCCTGATCGATGGCGAGGAATACTACCAGCGCCTGGACGACGTGTTGAAGCAGGCCGAACGGTCCGTGATGATCCTCGGCTGGGACTTCAACCCTGGTATCAAGCTGCGTCCGCGCGATCCTGATTGCCCGACGCTTGGTGCCACGCTGCGCCGCATGGTCGAGGAAAAGCCGGAACTGGAAATCCGTATCCTCGTCTGGGGCATGGGCCCGGTCTATTCCGGCAAAAGCCTGAAGATGTTCGGCAAGATGGACTGGAACGACCATCCGCGCATCGAATTGCGCTTCGATTTTGAACATCCGTTGCGCGCCAGCCATCACCAGAAAATCGTCGTGGTCGACGACAGGACCGCCTTTGTCGGCGGCATCGATCTGACCGCGCGCCGCTGGGACGACCGTGGGCATGCCTGCATCAACCCGGCCCGCACCTCCCCCGACGGCACGACCTATGGTCCCGTTCACGACATGCAGACGATCGTCACCGGCGATATCGCCCGGCTGATCGGCGACGTGACGCGCCGCCGCTGGAAGAAGGTGACGAAGATCGAGCTCGAACCGGTCACGGTTGCGGGCGAAGCCGCCTGGCCGCAGGATCTCGAACCCAATCTCACCAATTGCCGCAGCGGACTTGCGCTGACCGAACCCTGGAAATGGAAGGGTCGCCGCGGCCATCGCGAGGCGATCAAGCTCACCCATGATGCGCTGAAGGCAGCCGAGCGGCACCTCTATATCGAGACGCAGTATCTCGCGTCCTTCGGCGTGGCGCGCACGCTTGCCCGCAAGCTCAAGGCAGCGCAGGGCCCGGAAATCGTCATCATCGTGACGCGCGAATCCCACGGCTTCCTCGAAAAGCTGATGATGGGCAACAACCGCACCCGCCTTATTCGCCGCCTGAAGCGCGCCGATCGCTACGGCCGGCTGCGGATCTACTACGCCACGACGCCGGATGCCGATGGCAACGATCGTGAGATCATCGTCCATTCCAAGCTGATCGTCGTCGACGACCGCTTCGTGCGGGTTGGCTCGTCCAACCTCAACAACCGGTCGGAAGGGCTCGATACGGAATGCGATATCGCGCTCGAGACCGTCGAGGCCGCGTCGCAGAAGGCAATCCTTGATCTGCGCGACGATCTTCTGGCCGAGCATCTCTGCGCCAACAAGGAAGATGTCTCGCGCATCATTCAGCAAACCGGATCGATGCTGGCGGCGATCGACATCCTGAACGTCAACCCACGTTGCCTGCGGCCTTTCGAGGTGGATACGCTGAAGGGCGAGATCACCTCGCTGTTCGGCACCGGTATTGTCGATCCGAAACAGCCGTTCTGGCCGATCCCGGAGATCAAGTCCGGGATCAGGAAGCTGTTTTCACGCCTTTCCTTCCGCCGCGCGGCCTGAATAGGCACTTCCCTGACGCCGGTAATAGGCCTCGCTTGCGATCAGCACCGGTACGCCGATCGCGAGCGGCACGAAGAAGTAGAGGACGCGGAAGGCGATCAGTGCCCCGATCGCCGATGTGCCCGGCAACAGGTTCAGCATGACCGCTTCCAGCACGCCGAGACCGCCCGGCACGTGGCTGACCAGCGCGCCGAGATTGGCGGTCACGTAGGCGCTGGCGACCTGCAGGAATCCGACATCGGTAAACGCAAGCAGCAGCTGGCGGATCGCGGAGGCGACACAGAGGAAATTCAGTGTGCCGACGATGATCTGGCCGATCGCGAGCGACAGATCCGGCGGCGTGAAACGCCACGAGCGGACGGGCAACGGCCGGCGCACGAAAGCGCAAAGCAGTAGATAGGCAGCCGGCACGGCCAGACAGGCGACGCCGATGGCGGCCCTCTCTCCCCTGCCAAGGCCGAAGAAGTCGTCCGATCCATTGACATCGAGCAGCATGGCAATGCCGCCCAGTGTGGCAAGCCCCAACCCAACAGTCGCGCCGCAAAATACGATGACCTTGGCGATGTCCTGAGGCTGAAGGCCCCAGCGGGAGTAGAACCGGTAACGGACCGCGCCGCTGCTGAGCGCTGCCATGCCGACATTGTGGCCGATCGACAGGCTTGCGAAGGACGCGAGTGCCGTCTTATGGTAGGCAAGCGGCTTGCCCGCATAGCGCACGCCAAGCGCATCGAACATGCCAAGGCAGGCATAGGAGAGAATGACGAAGCCGAACGCGGCCACCAACCGAATGCCGGCGATGGACAGCACGGACTCCTCGATTTCGTCCCATGTGTAGCGTTGCAGGCTGCGGTAGACGAGGAGTGCGGCAAGGCAGACCGCGGCAACCACAAGACATTTGATGAGGGGCCGCCAGATCTTCATTCCATCTCCATTCATGCTGTGCAGGGTGGAACGAAATGACTGTCCAAGGTGTTCCCGCGCTATGATCGATGCGCTTCCCAAACCGCCCTCCGACACCTCGCCTCAAACTTCCTCCCGGCGCCGCCTGAAAATTCTGAGCTACAACGTGCATAGCTGCATCGGCACCGATCGACGGCTCCATCCCGCGCGGATCGCCGACGTCATCTCGGAGTTGAAGCCTGATATTATCGGCCTGCAGGAACTGGATGTCGGCCGCTCGCGCACCGGTGGCGTCGATCAGGTCGATATCATCGCCCGCGAGGTGGAGATGGACTACCATTTTCACGCGGCGCTGCATGTGGCCGAGGAACGCTACGGCGACGCCATTCTGACATCCCTGCCGCTGAAAGTGATCAAGGCCGACATGCTTTCCTCGATCGGCGAGCAGCGCGGCGCAGTCTGGGTGGAAATCGACGTCGGTGGCAAACCGCTGCAGGTCTTCAACACCCATCTCGGACTCCGCGGTAAAGACCGGATGGCGCAGATGACGGAGCTGACGGGCCCGGACTGGCTCGGCGGCCTCGAGAAGGAAAACCCGGCGCGCATTCTGATCGGCGACTTCAACTCGACACCGATCACGAGGACCTACCGGCATGCGGCCAAGCGCCTGACCGATGTGCAGACGGCGCTTGTCAAACCGTGGCGGGCAACGTTTCCGTCCCGCTTTCCGCTGCTTCGGCTCGACCACATTTTTGTTTCCGACAGCATCAAGGTCATCGATGCGGAAGTGATCTCAACACCGCTGACGCGGCGGGCATCCGACCACTTGCCGTTGTTGGCGACGATTGAAATCTAGTTGATCAGCCGCTCCGACCGTTTGGCTTCCTTGAGCAGCCAGACGACGTCCTGATCGTTGGTGTCAGGGAAATCCTCGTAGTGGTCACCGACATCGCCGAATGATGGCGGGATCGACAGGCAGACCACGTCTTCAACCTTGTCCCTGATTGCATCGAGCGTGTCCTGCGAGGCGACCGGTACGGCAAGGGTAATGATCGCGACACCCAGCTGCCTGAGCGCGTGGATGCTGACCTCCATCGACCCGGCATCGGAAAGCCCCTCATCGATCAGAATGACGTGACGGCCGGCAAGATCGTGCTCGTCGGCGTGATCCTCGCCGAAATACATCCGGTGATGGCGGTCGACCTCGGCGATCTGATGCTGCCGCTCCGTGTTGAGATAGCCAGGAGGCAGGGGAAAACGCCGCACGCTTGCCTCGTCGATATGGACGATTGGTTCTTTGGCGTCGACCACGGCGCCGATGCTCAATTCCGGGTGGCCGGGGGCAGCGATCCTGCGCAGGATCAAGAGATCGAGATGCAGTCCAAGCCGCTGCGCCACTTCGAACGCCACCGGCACGCCGCCGCGCGGCACGGCGACCACCACGGGATCGCCGGCGACAGAGGACAAGGATTGTGAGATTTGCAGTGTCTCGGCCAGCTGCCGGCCGGCATCACTGCGATCGGCAAACTCAGGCGTTGCCGTTTCCGCCTTGCGGGCCTGCACCCGTTTCCAGAAATGACCCAATCCCAGCATCGCATCCTCCTCCCAGGCTTCGATCCGTTCATGCGGTGTAACCGACAGGATATCGGATCGTTCCGGGCAAGAAAAGGATTTCACACTTTCTGCGGGAACAAACCGCCAGGGGTTCGTGTTCACGGACTTGTAGGTCGCATCCATCAGCGCGACCGGCAAAGTCACAATCTCCCCAACTGGCGCTTCCCTCGGGAAGCGCCTTTTTCACGTCTGCCGTTCTGCTCCGTTACCTTCGGGAAAGCGCCACAACGTAACGCGCCGGGACCTTACCGGGATTGAAGAAGACGCAGTCGGCGGGCGGCCCCAGCATGAGACAATCGCCCTCCTTCAGAGAATGCAGCACCGTGCCTTCGATGAAATCGAGCGCGCCCGCGAGAAGCCAGATCTGCTGATGCTGGAAGGCGAAGGCGGAGGCCGGATAGGGAACGCGCACGGCAGGCGGCAGCAGAACCTCGATCAGTTCCAGCGGCGCATTGGGCGGCGACAGGGCCCGGCGGGTATAGCCGGTCTCGGGATCGGTCCAGACCGGCTGACCGGACTGCACGCGGAGCCGCTCCTCCCCGCCTTCCGCCAGTGCCAGAAGCACCGACAGCGGCAGGCCGAAAGCGCCGGACAGCCGGCCGAGCACGGCGGCCGATGGACTGGCTTCGCCACGCTCGATCTTGCTGATCATCGCCTTCGACACGCCGGAGCGTTCGGCGAGGTCCGCAAGCGACCATTTGCGTGTCTCGCGTTCCGTTTTGAGACGCGATGCAATAGCATCTCCAACATCTGCTTCCATGGCTTTATCCGCTTGCCTCCGAACGATCGTCTTCTATAGTGGACGATAGGAACTTATAAGAGACGCACCAGATCTGCAACGCGGGGGAATGCTCTTTGCGCGAAATCCGATTCAACGCCTTCGACATGAACTGTGTCAGCCATATCCAGCACGGATTGTGGACGCATCCGCGCGACCAGTCCAACCGTTACACCGAGCTTGCCTATTGGACGGATTACGCCAAACGGCTGGAGGCCGGCCTGTTCGACGGGATTTTCCTGGCAGATGTGGTGGGCGTCTACGACGTCTACGGCGAAAGCCCGGACGCGGCCTTGAGGGGCGCCGTGCAGGTGCCGGTGAATGATCCGATGCTGCTGGTGCCGGCCATGGCGGCGGTGACGAAGCACCTTTCCTTCGGGGTAACGGCGAACCTCACCTACGAGCAGCCCTTCCTGTTTGCGCGGCGCATGTCGACGCTCGATCACCTCACCGGTGGCCGCATCGGCTGGAATATCGTGACTGGCTATCTCGACAGCGCGGCCAAGGCGATCGGGCTCGACGCGCAGATGGCGCATGACGATCGCTACGATCTCGCCGACGAATATATGGACGTGATCTACAAGCTGCTGGAAGGCAGCTGGGACGACGATGCCGTCGTGTTCGACCGCGCCGCCGGTGTCTACGCCGACCCGGCCAAGGTTCGAAAGATCAGCCACGAAGGCCGGCAGTACCGGCTGGACGCGATGCATCTTTCCGCCCCCTCCCCGCAGAGAACGCCGGTTCTCTATCAGGCCGGCTCTTCCACCCGCGGCCGCGCCTTTGCCGCCACCCATGCAGAATGCGTCTTCGTCAACGGCCAGAAGATGGAGGGTGTGCGCGACCTCGTCGACGACATCCGCGCCCGGGCGATCAGCGGCGGCCGCATGACGGAAGACCTGAAGGTGTTCGTCGGCGCGACGATCATCACCGGCCGCACGGAAAAGGAAGCGCAGGAGAAGTTCGAGGATTTTCGCAGCCATGCCAGTTCCGAGGCGGCCCTTGTGCATGCCAGCGCATCGCTCGGCATCGATTTTGCGCGCTATGATCTCGACGAACCGATCCAGACCGGCAAAAGCGATGCCATCGTCTCCAATGTCGAGGCGATGACACGCAGCACCGGACCGCAATGGACGAAGCGCAAGCTGCTCGACCAGATGATTCTCGGCAGCCGCCAGATGCCGATGGTGGGCTCCGCCGAGCAGATCGCCGACCGTCTCCAGGAGTGGATGGAAAAGGCCGATGTCGACGGTTTCAACCTGTCGCGCACCGTGGTGCCCGAATGTTTCGACGACGTGATCGAGCTGGTGATCCCCATCCTGCAGGAACGCGGTGTCTATAAGACCGGCTATCGCGAGGGCACACTGCGCGAAAAACTGTTCGGTGCACCGCGATTGCCGGCCCGGCATGTCGGCGGTCGTTACCGGACGGGAAACCGCGATTGACGGCCATCACGCATGCCGCGCCATTTGCTCCGGCGCGGCGTATTTGCTAGAGGCGGCCCATCCTAATCCTCGAACATGAGGCCTATCCATGCGCTATGCCACGATCACCGACCGTCTCGCCCATCTCGGTTCAGGCCGCTGGGCGCTGCATCTGACTGCAAGGCGCATGAAGGCCGAGGGCGAGGACGTGGTCGAGCTGACGATCGGCGAGCCTGACGTGGTGCCCGACAAGGCGCTGCTGGATGAAGCCGCGCGCGCCATGTATGCCGGCCGCACCCGATATTCCAACGGTCGCGGCGAGCCGGATACGCTCAAGGCGCTTGTGGCCAAATACTCCAAACGCCGCAGCAACGTGACGGAAAAGAACTTCCTCTGCTTTCCAGGCACCCAGAGCGCGCTCTACTGCGTCATGACCGGTCTGGTTGGCGCTGGCGATGGCGTGCTGGTCGGCGATCCGCTTTACGCCACCTATGAAGGCGTCATCGCCTCCACCGGCGCGCATATGATCCCGGTGCCGCTGCGGCCGGAGAAGAAATTCCACATGCAGCCGGACGATCTGGAACGGGCGGTGACGCCGGAAGCACGCGTGCTGCTTCTGAACACGCCGCACAACCCGACCGGTGCGGTTCTGACAGCCTCCGAAATCGCAAGGATCGGCGAGATCTGCCGCAAGCACGATCTCTGGATCATCTGCGACGAGGTTTATGAACAGCTGATCTTCGACGGCACCAGCTTTGCCTCACCCTTTGACATGGCGGAACTGGCGGAGCGCACGATCGTGGTCTCGTCCATCTCCAAGTCGCATGCGGCACCCGGATTCAGATCCGGCTGGGCAGCCGGCCCGGAGGAATTTTGCGAACGTCTGCTGCCGGTTTCTGAAATCATGCTGTTCGGAGTGCAGCCCTTTATTGCCGACATGACCGCCATGGCGCTGTCTGAAAACTTCCCGACAGCCGACGTGATGCGCGCCAATTATCACAGGCGCGCCGCGATCGTCGAAACTGTGCTGAAGGGCAACAATCTGGTCAAGCCGATGATGCCGGAAGGTGGGATGTTCATCCTGCTCGACGTGACGGCAACAGGCCTCGGTGGCGAGGAATTTGCCTGGGAACTGCTGCGCGAGGAAAAGGTGGCAGTCATGCCCGGCACATCCTTCGGCGATCAAGCGGCAGGCTTTCTACGCATATCGCTGACGGTGCCTGATGATGTGCTGGAGGGAGCGATCCGCCGCATCGGCGAACTCGCCGGCCGGATCGCGGCGCGCGAAGAAGCGCCGCCGCATATCCAGTAGTTTCTCACCCGCGGCGACCGCGAGTGGAAGTCTCAGCCGCCGATGTCGCCGGCGTCGGCCTCATGATCGCTTGGGACGCCGGAGCCCTCGGCTCCAGCCGCCTTGCGGGCGCGATTGAGTTCGACGGTTGCCGCATCCGTCTTGCGCACTGACCCATCCTCGCCGGTACCAAAGCTCTTCTCGACCTTGTGGTCAGCCTGTACATCCTCAGCCGCATCGGCGGCCGGGTGGATGCTATCCCTTGACTGTTCGGAAACCTTGGGCTGGCTGCTGCCGAACCGGGTCGCTTCCTTGGAAGCCGTATCGGCTGCGGGGTCGACGTCTTTGTGGTCTGACATAGCAAGTCTCCCTTGTTCCCAAGGAGAACACGGGCCGGCCACCATCGTTCCATCCGAACTGGGAGGCCCAATCCCTGATCTAGGCTCCCTCGCCCTTCTTCGCTTTGAGCGCGTCCAGCGCATCGGCATTGTCTCGACCCCAACCGTAGAGCAGATCGATCAACTCGACGAAGCGCTTGCCAAGCGGGGTCAGCGTATAATCGACTGCCGGCGGCACCGTGCCATAGACACGCCTGATGACAAGACCCGAGGCTTCCATGTCACGCAGGGTCTGGGTCAGCATCTTCTTGGAGATGCCAGGCAGGCTGCGCAGCAGAACGCCGGTGCGCGCACAGCCCTCCAGCCGCGTATCGAGCACATGCAGGATCATGCTCGTCCACTTGGAGGAGAAAAGGTCGAGGACGCGGCGCGGTGCGCAGTCTTCTCTCCATTCGTTATCAGGTGTGCCGGGCTGCATGATCTGTTCCCCATCTGGTTACGTCAGGGTGCCTATGTCCCATTCGGGTGCCTTCTGGCACAGTCTGCCGCAAGACACTAGATCAGGCTCAGAACGACAGGAGCAATTATGACAAAAAAAGCATTGATCGTGGGCGCAAGCGGCATTGTCGGCAGCGCAACAGCAAAGGTTCTGGGCGACGACGGCTGGCAGGTTCTCGGCCTGTCGCGCACGCCTCAGCAGCAGACGAACGTGACACCGGTGGCCGCGGATCTTCTCGATCCGGCCTCGCTTTCGAAAGCGCTGGCGGGTCTTGATCCCTCGCATGTGTTCATCTCGAGCTGGCTGCGGCAGTCGACCGAAGCCGAAAACATCCGCGTCAACTCGTCGATGGTGCGCAATGTCCTCGACGCGCTGTCTCCGGCAGGCTCCGTCAAGCATGTGGCGTTGGTGACGGGCCTCAAGCACTACCTCGGACCGTTCGAAAACTACGGCAAGGGCGCCCTGCCGCAGACCCCGTTCCGCGAGGAACAGGGCCGGCTCGAGGTCGATAATTTCTACTACGCCCAGGAAGACGAAGTGTTTGCCGCGGCCGCCCGCGACGGCTTCACCTGGAGCGTCCATCGCCCGCACACGATCGTCGGCAAGGCCGTCGGCAATGCCATGAACATGGGCACGACGCTTGCCGTCTACGCTGCCATCTGCAAGCACACCGGCCGTCCGTTCCGCTTCCCGGGCGTCGAGATGCAGTGGGAGGGGCTGACCGACATGACCAGCGCCAACCTTCTCGCCCGCCATCTCCTCTGGGCCTCCACCACCCCGGGTGCAGCCAACGGCGAATTCAACGTCGTCAATGGCGATGTCTTCCGCTGGAAGTGGATGTGGAGCCGCATTGCCGCCTGGTTCGAGCTGGAACCTGCCGCCTTCGACGGCACCGTACAGCCGCTTGAGAAGCAGATGGCCGAGGATGCAGCGATCTGGCGCGAGATTGCCGAACGCCACAATCTGGCCGAACCGGACATGAACCGCCTCGTCTCGCCGTGGCATACGGACGCCGATCTCGGACGCCCGATCGAAGTCGTCACCGACATGTCGAAAAGCCGTCGCCTCGGCTTCCTCGAATACCAGCCGACCGACGACGCCTTCTTCGATCTGTTTGAAGATCTGCGCGCAAACCGGCTGATCCCGTAAGGTAGTCTGAGCGCCCATAGAATCATGTGCCCGGGGATTTCTTCCCGGGCGCATTCACGTGTTGAGGGACATCGGCTTCGTTCCGCCCGGCGACAGGCCGAAGCGGCGCCGGACGAAATTGAGGAACGCTCCGTAGGGCCGACCCGATACCAGCATGATCACGATCACACCCAGCGTTCCACGCAGCAACTCAGCACTGTCAGCCCCGGTGATGGCGAGGATCGCGGCATAGAGCGGGACCTGGAAGCTGACGAGCGCGAGCGTATCCCACAGGATCTGCGACATGCGCCCGGGGCCGGCAAACCGCATCACCCAGTCTCGCCACAGACCGTATGGGCGTCCCGATGGGACCATCAGCACGGCACCGAGAAGGCGCGCGTCAAACACCTGCTCCCAGCTCATTCCCGCAACGAACCGCTCGTTGATGATGCCGGTCGTGGTGAAGAACAGGATGAGGGCTAACGTATCGGCCGCGAACGATCGCCACCCGGCGCTTCGCGTCTCCGTTTCATGCGACAAATTGCTGGTCTCCCGGCCATCTCTGGAACGAGCGCCTTCGTGTTGAGGTCGATATGGGACAACCACGGTCGACGGCAAGCGCACTTACCCAGTCCGTTTATCGTCTTCCGCCGCCGGCTCCCAGCCGAACACACTGCGCCCGCCCCATTCGTGCGAGCGGGAAAATTCGCCGGCGACGATTTCCTTGAGGTCGGGGCCGGTCACGTATTTTTCGAGCTGGCGGGCCTGGTCGTCGAGGCGGCGCAGCGCCTGCATTTCCTCGTCGCGGCCAAGCCTTGCCTTGCCGACGGCCGATTTCATCACCCTGATCGTCTCGTCATAGACCCGGATCGGCACCGGGAACGGATGCCGGTCCTTGCCGCCATGGGCGAGCGAAAAACGCGCCGGATCGGAAAAACGGCAGGGTGCGCCGTGCACGACTTCGGCGACCATGGCGAGCGCCGACACGGTACGGGCGCCGACGCCGGGCGTCAGAAGCAGATCCTCGAAATCCTTCGGCCCACGATCGGCAGCGGCGGCAAGCGTGCCATGCAGGCGCCTCATGTTGACGTCTTCCTGGCGGACGTCGTGATGATCAGGCATGATCAGATGCGGCAGCATTGGCTGGGCCAGATCCTTCTTGCGCTGCCGGCCAGGATCGATCGCGATCACTTCGCGGACAATGCGGTCGGGACCGAGCGATGCGAGCAGATCGAGCTGGCCGTGGCGCGAGGCCTCTGCCCGGTGATCGGCGAGGTTGACGATGTCGCCCTGGCCGCGGCCCTCGATCGCCGCATGCGGCGAATCCACGAAGCTTTTCAGGCCCTGCGACTGCCAGTGATAGCGTCGCGCCTGCTTCCGGTCACCGTTCATGCCCTGCTGGACGACGACCCATTTGCCATCGTCGGTGACGATGAAACCGTGCAGATAGAGATCGAAACCATCCTGAACGGCGGCGCTGTCGACCTTGGAGACGAGCCGGCTGGTCTTGGCAAGCGCCAAACCATCGATGCCGACGCGGTTGCCGATGGCGATCAGTTCGTCCGGCGTCTGCCGCGAATTGCGGCCGCGACCGCCGCAGACATGAATGCCGAGTTCGCCCGACATCGGCGTCAGCCCGCGTTTGAGCGCGCCGATGACGCTGGTGGTGATGCCGGACGAATGCCAGTCCATGCCCATCACCGACCCGAAGGATTGAAACCAGAACGGATGCGCCAACCGGCTGAGCAATTCGTCACGGCCGTAATGCAGGACGATGGCTTCGGTAATGACGGCACCGAGCTTGGTCATGCGGTCGCCCAGCCACCGGGGAACCCGGCCACCATGAAGCGGAAGATCGGCGCTGCCTGCTCGTTGAACCATGGTTCCTTATAGAGCCGGTCGGGCCGTTACGACAGCGAAAAGTTCCGCAAACGTTCTTCCAGAAGACCGATGGTTTCGACATCCGCATTGGCGAAGGCAAACCGCAAATAGCCATCCTGGCCTTGCCCGAAATAGACGCCGGGGATGCAGCTGATGCCGGCGCGTTTGGCAAGCTGTTCGGCCACTTCCGCCGAGCCCCTGCCCGGAAAAGGATGCCGAACGAAGGCGAAATAGGCACCGATCGCATCGAGCTTCCAACCGGACACGCTGCGCATGACCGTTTTCAGCGCTTCGGCGCGGCGGCCGATTTCCTGGCGGTTTTCCTCGCGCCAGGCAGTCAGCAGCGGCAGTGCTTCGGCAACGGCTGCCTGGGCGGCTCGCGGCGCGCAGATCTGCAGATTGTCCATGATCTTGGCGATCTGACCGATCGCCTCTTCGCCGGCCGTGATGGCGCCGAGACGATGGCCGGGAATGCAGAAGGATTTGGAAAAGCTGTAGAGGCTGATCAGCGTTTCTTCCCAGCCGGACTGCGAAAACAGGCTATGGGCCCGGCTTCCGGCTTGCGGCAGGAAATCGCGATAGGTCTCGTCGAGGATCAGCCAGATGCCCTTTTCCTGGCATAGCTTGAAGATCGCCTCGAGCAGCGACGCCGGATAGATGGCGCCGGTCGGATTGTTGGGCGACACCAGCGCCAGCGCCTTCACCCCATCCGTCATCGCCGCTTCGAGCGACACCAGATCCGGCAGGAACCCGTTTTCGGCAAAACAGGGCACGAAGACGGTGCCGATGCCCATCATCGCAAGCGTCGTTTCGTGGTTGAAATAGAACGGCTCGGTCATCAGGACGGTGCTGCCGGGACCCGCAACCGTCATCGCCGCGCAGACGAAAGCCTGGTTGCAGCCGGAGGTGATGTGGATGTTTGCCTCGCCAAGCGCTGCGCCATAGACTTCCGCGACATGGCTTGCATAGGCGGTGCGCAGGACCGTCTCGCCCTCGATCGGGCCGTAGCCGGTATAGGCTTTGGACGATGCCGTCTCGCCCAGAAGCCGCAGCATGTCCGGATGCGCGGGATAGCCGGGCACCGCCTGCGACAGGTCGATCAGCGGCCCCAGCGCCTTGTCATAGGCACGGCCCCAGGCCGCGACGGCGGGAACCGGTGGCAGGGACAGTTGTTCGATCAAGGGGTTGAAGCGGGCATTCAAGCGCGGATTGGAGGCGGGCATGGGGTCTCGACGAAATCTTGGGAGGGGGCGTCAGGAATTGATTGCCCTTGTTGTTTATCAGATTATCCTCGGAGGCAAGGAGAACCACTTATGGACGACAATCTTCCGCAGGATTCCAAGCTCACCAGCACCAAGCGCAAATGGGCTGATGAGGGGAAATTCCTGACCGGCCGGCATGCACGGCCCGATACCGATCGCCTGCCGCCCGGCCAGCACCTGGTCAAGAACTGGCCGGTGCTCGATCTCGGCCAGCAGCCCAGCATTTCGCCGTCACAGTGGAAGCTCGACATATACGGCCTCGTCAACAAGCCGACGACCTTCAACTGGGAGAGTTTCCAGGCCCTGCCGCAGAGCGAGATGCGCTCCGATATCCATTGCGTGACGACCTGGTCGCGCTACGACAACGACTGGAAGGGCGTGTCCACCCGCGACCTGCTCGATGCCGTGGAACCGACCGACAAGGCGACCGCGGTGATGCTGACCGCCTATGACGGTTACACGACCAACGTTCTCCTCTCCGATTTCGCCGTCCCCGACGCGCTCATCGTGACCCACTGGGACGGCAAGCCGCTGACCGAAGAGCATGGCGGACCGGTGCGCCTCGTCGTGCCGCATCTCTACTTCTGGAAAAGCGCCAAATGGCTGAAGCGGATCGACTTCCTCGGCATCGACAATGCCGGCTTCTGGGAAAAGAACGGCTACCACATGCGCGGTGACCCTTGGGCCGAGGAACGGTATTCGGAGGATTGAGCGGCTGCAGCCTATCCCGTTGCTTTGCCTGAAAGAATATGCAACGGAAAGTTGATCACCTTTCCGTTGCTCCAGGAATTTTCATGCGTCCGATAGCCCTATTCTTACTGAGCTTTCTCGTTGTCGGCTGCAGTCCTGGCGAAAGAATTGGAGAAGTCCTGATCAGGACAGATGCGGCGGGAAAAATGGCCACAGTTTCCATGCGGAAATCGACTGGAAATCCCAAGGCAGATGCCCGCGTCATGCTGTATGCGCGCACGACGTTTCCTTCCAGAGTTCCGCATGCGAAGCCTAACCACACCTACATCCATGCGGTAGTTGGTGATCCGAAAACAAGTTCTGGCGACGTAAGGGTGTGGGGACCGCTCGGGTTGCGGTGACACTGCAAACGGGGATTCCAGCCAGCCGATACCGCAAAGTGTGAGAAAGGCTGCCGCCAGAGGCGACAGCCCATAAGATCACATCAGTTTTTCCAGCGTGATCGGCAGGTCGCGGATGCGTTTGCCTGTCGCGTGGAAGACGGCGTTGGCGATTGCCGGGGCGACGCCGACGATGCCGACTTCGCCTACCCCTTTGCCGCCAAGCGTGGACGCGTCGAGATCCGGCACGCCGACCGAGATCACCTCGATATCCGGAATGTCGGCATTGGTCGGCACCAGATAGTCGGCCATGTTGCTGTTGATGGTGCGGCCGTTGCGCGGATCGACGACACCTTCTTCGAGCAGTGCCTGGCCGATGCCCATGATGATGCCGCCCTTCCACTGGCTTTCCACCAGCTTCGGATTGTAGAGGCGGCCGCAATCGAAGGCAGAGACCATGCGCGAGACCCGGATCGTCCCGAAATCCTCGTCGATCCGGACTTCGACGAAATGGGCAGCCCAGCTGTGCATCGAGAGGTCGCCCGAGGTCGGCCCCTGCACTTTCGACATGGTGGTCCAGGCCTGTTTCTGATCGTCAGGCGTCTGCGCGTTTTCGGCAAGCGTGTTGCGGCGGATCTCGAGCTCATTGCGGCCGACAGCCTGCATCAGTTCCTGCAGCGACAGCGAAGGTCCACCGCCGCGCGATGCCTCGATCCGCCCGCCAACCAGCGAAAGCGTGTTGGCGCCGGTATCGCGGAACGGCGAACCGGTCTCGTTGAGCGCAAGGCCGATCAGTTCGTCGCGGGCTGCAATCGCTGCCTTATGCACGGCACCGGTGATGGATCCCGCCAGCATCGATCCGCCGGCGATCGACGAACCCGGCATGCGGCTGTCACCCAGGAGCACGTCGACCTCTGAGACCGGCACGCCGAGCGCGTCGGCGGCCGTCTGGGCAAGGATCGTATAGGTGCCCTGCCCCATGTCGATTGAGCCGCTGACCACCTCGACGCGGCCGTTCGCAAGCACGCGGATCATCGCTTCCGACGGTGCCCGGATGACCGGGAACGTCCCGCAACCGATGCCCCAGCCGATCAGCGTCTTGCCGTCCCGCATCGAGCGGGGTTGGTGGCTGCGCTTTTCCCAGCCGAAGGCGGCTGCCCCTTGCGTCAAGGCTTCGCGCAGCATCCGCGTCGACCAAGGCTTGCCGGACTGATAGTCGTGATCGGCATAGTTCTTCAGCCGCAGTTCCAGCGGATCCATATCGAGCTTGTAGGCAAGCTCTTCCATGGCGCTTTCGATGCCGTAAGCGCTGGGGTTCTTGCCCGGTCCCCGAAGCGCGCCTGGAGTAACGGTATTGACCGGCACGACGCGCGACTGGGAGGAGAAGTTTTCCACCTTGTAGAGGATGGGGGTCGCTGCCCCCGTCTGTTCCGGGTAATCCATATAGACTGACGTCTCGGTCCGGCCGCGATGGACGATCGCCTGCAGCACGCCGTCTTCGGAAGCGCCGAGCGCAATCGTCTGCCGGGTTGCGGCACGACCGCCGTAGCTGGTGAAGTTCTGCGGCCGTGTGACGGCAAGCTGGACCGGTCGCCCGAGCTTCCTGGCCGCCGCAACCGCCACCGCGCCATAGGCGAGCGGCTGGCCCTTGGAGCCGAAACCGCCACCGATATAGGGCGAGATGATCCGCACCTTTTCGTAATCCATGCCGAACCATTCGGCATACATGCGGGCCATGCCGTGCGACCACTGGCTGGGTTCCCAGATGGTCAGCTCGTCGCCGTCCCACTTGGCCGTCAGCCCGTGCGGCTCCATCGCGCAGTGGTATTCACGCGGCGTGCTGTATTCGCTTTCGATCCGGACCGGCGATGCCGCAAGGGCTGCTTCCGCATCTCCCCAGCCGATGGTGAGATTGTCCATCAGCTTGCCTTCGCCGGCCGCTGGATCGTCGATGCTCATGATCGGCGACGTTTCCTCATAGGTGACGACGACAAGCTTTGCGGCCTCTGTCGCCTGCTCGCGGCTTTCGGCAATCACGGCTGCAATCGACTGGCCGTTGAACTGCACCTCGCGCGGCAGCGGATGATAGGGCTTGTCTTCCGGCCGGTTGCCCTGCCAGTCGGCGGAAACACGCAGCCCGAGATCGTCTTCCGGTGTCAGCACCATCAGGACGCCGGGCGAGGCGAGCGCTCTGGTCGCATCGACGCTGACGACGCGGCCCGCAGCAATCGTGCTCTGCACGAGAGCCGCGTGGGCGAGGTTGTCGATCGGGTATTCCAGCGCATAGGTGGCAGCACCTGTGAGCTTGAGGCTGCCTTCGAACCGGGTCAGACGTCCGCCGACCATGCCGTCGGAGGCATCGCCGTGTTTGCGGGGGGGCATAATAGTCATGCGAGACCTCCAGATTTGTCCGTCGAGACCGTCTCGATCGCCCGGGCAACGACCCGTGGCGCAAGATCGATCTTGTATTGATTGTCGCCCTGGGCAACGGCGCCCTCCATGGCAAGAAGGCTCGCCGCCCGGATGGTGGCATCGTCGAGCACGTTGCCGATCAGCGCCTGTTCGACGGCGCGCGCCCGCCATGGCTTGGTGGCAACGCCGCCGAGCCCAACGCGGATATCCCTGACCGTGCGGCCATCGTCCTCCAGTTCAAGTCCGACGGCAGCGCTTGCGGCCGCAAACTCGTAAGACTGGCGATCGCGAACCTTCAGGTAGGTGGAGTTTTTCGCGGCAGCGCTTTTCGGGATCGACAGACCGATGATCATCTCGCCGGGCTGAAGCACGGTTTCCCGGTCCGGCCTGTCGCCGGGCAGGAGGAAGAACTCGTCGAACGGAACGGTGCGGGAACCGAGATCGACGACCGCGTCGAAGGCGACGAGCGCCACAGCCAGATCGCCTGGATTGGAGGCGAGACAGTGCTCGCTGGTGCCGAGAACCGCATGGTTGCGGGTGATGCCGCCAAGCGCCGAACAGCCAGAGCCGGGATTGCGCTTGTTACAGGCCGGGAACGTGCCCGGATCGCGGAAATACGGACAGCGCGTACGCTGCATCACGTTACCGCCGATCGTCGCCATGTTGCGCAGCTGCGCCGACGCCGCAAGCAGCAGCGATTCCGAGACAGCCGGGAGTTCCGCTTTGATGCCCGCATGATCGGCAACGTCAGACATACGGGAAAGCGCGCCGATGGTGACGGACTGGGGCGTGACATCGATGCCGGAGAGACCTTGGAGATGGGAGATATCGACGACCGTTTCCGGTTCGGCAACGCCGCATTTGGCAAGGTCGATCAGGGTCGTGCCGCCGGCCAGAATGGAGGCCCCTGCCTGCAGCACCGCCTGGCGGGCCTCATCGAGGGTGGCTGCACGAAGATAGGAAAAATCACGCATCGGCCATCTCCTTCGTTGCGGGAACGACGGCCTGCGCCGCCTGGCGCACTGCAGCCACGATGCTGTTATAGGCACCGCAGCGACAGAGATTGCCGGACATGTATTCGCGGATTTCCGCATCCGATCCCGCATGGCCCTCACGGATACAGGCGACTGCCGACATGATCTGTCCGGGCGTGCAATAACCGCACTGGAAAGCGTCCTGCTCCAGGAAGGCCGCCTGAACCGCATGCAGGGCTCCGTCGGCAGCGGACAGTCCTTCGATCGTTTCTACCTGACGGCCTTCGACCTGGGCCGCCAGGGTGAGACAGGATAACACCCGTCTGCCATCCACATGGCAGGTGCAGGCGCCGCACTGGCCCTGGTCGCAACCCTTTTTGGTGCCGGTGAGAACAAGATGGTCGCGCAACGCATCCAGCAGCGTCACGCGCGGCTCGACATCGAGGTCGTAACCCTTGCCGTTGATATCGAGGTTGAGGTGAATGGTTCGTGTCATGACAGGCTCCTGCAATCTTCACGAAGATAATTTCAAAGAATTAGGCTGGACCCGCCGTCTGGCGAGGGCATGGGTCCCTGATATCGTCTAAACGCGCGCCGCCGATCGCGGTCGATAAGGCGGAGCGACATCTTTCGACATGACATCCGGCCGCCTTCTGATCTAAAAAGACATATGCGTCGCCTCAAACGGAGGCAACTCCGTTTAAACTAGCCGCTCGCTGAGATCAGTCAAGGCTGGATTTCGAAAACATCCATGTCAGGATGCCGGAAACCAGGATTATGACCTCAGAGAGCCTAACCACTGGAACAGGATTTCGGGCTTTGGCCACGCCGAAAAATGCACAGACCCCGGCTCCGAAACTTCGCGCGGACGCTCGCCGCAACCGCGACAAGCTGGTCGAGGTGGCAGCGCAGGCCTTCGCGGAAAAGGGCGTCGAAACCTCTCTGGAAGACATCGCCCGCAAGGCCGGCGTCGGCATCGGCACGCTCTATCGGCATTTCCCGACCCGTGAACATCTGGTCGAACTCGTCTATCGCCGCGAACTGACGGCACTGGCGGCAGCAGCGGACGAACTTGCCGCCACCCATCCGGCCGACAAGGCACTGGAGCTCTGGATGCTGCGCTTCGTGAGCTATATGGCGACCAAGCGCGGCATGGCCAACAGCCTGAAAATCATCGCCAGTTCCAACACGACACTGTTTGCGGAGGGGTTCGGTACCATCCGGCAGGCACTCGACAGGCTCCTAACAAACGGCCGCGAGGCAAATCTCATCCGCAGCGATATCGGCCAGGCGGATCTGATGCATGCCATGTCGAGCATCTATTCCATTCCCGATTCCCCCGAATGGCGCGCCAGCGGCAATCGGCTGATCATGCTTCTGATGGACGGTCTTCGGGTCCGCAGCTGACGGCGTGAAGCGCGAACAAAACAACTGTTGACGAGATGAACAGTTGTTTATACACCGTGATCCTTCACGGGAAGCCACGATGGACGATCTGACCAGCCAGGAAGCCGCCGTTCTCGGCATTATCAGGGACAATCCCTTTGCCGGACAGCAGGAGATTGCCGAGATGCTGGGCCTCGCCCGCTCCACGGTGGCAGCGCATATCGTGCAGCTGATGCAGAAGGGCCATGTTCTCGGCCGCGGCTATGTGATGCCGCAGCCGTCGCGCGCGATCTGTCTCGGCGGCGCCGTTCTCGACCGGAAATATCACGCGAAGCAGGAGATCGTGCCGGGCACCTCGAACCCGGTCGACAGCACCCGCTCCATGGGTGGCGTCGCCCGCAACGTCGCCGAAAACCTCGCCCGTCTCGGCACGCAAACCGGTTTCATCTCGATCGTCGGCGACGACGAGGGCGGCCGCACGCTGATGACCTATATGCGCGAGCGCGGCATCGACGTCAGCCAGATGATCATCAGCACCGAGCGACCGACCGCGGAATATGCAGCCATCCTCGATCCGCGCGGCGATCTTTCGCTCGGCATTGCCGACATGGGCATATTCGACCTGCTGCGACCCGAACATCTCGACCGCGTCTGGCCCCATCTGGCTTCGGCAAGCTTTGTGTTCTCCGACTGCAACCCGCCGGCCGAGACGCTAGCAGCGCTGATCACGCGGCGGCGCGAGGCGCGGTTCCGCTTGGCGATCGACGCAGTCTCCACCGTCAAGGCCATGCGCCTGCCGAAAGACCTCACCGGTATCGACCTTCTGTTCATGAATATCGACGAGGCGAACGCCATTCTCGGCCTGTCGGCCCGCGAAACGATCGACGATGCGCTGAAGGCGGCACACGGCCTGCAGGCGGCCGGCGCCCGTGAGGCAGTGGTGACGATGGGGGCAGCAGGGATTGCCGTTGCCGGCATCGATGCGTCAGCCAGTTTCGAAGCAGTCGAAGCCAAGGCGATCGACATGACCGGCGCTGGCGACGCGATGATTGCCGGAACCCTGCACCGGGTGATCGCCGGCGACGATATCCACACCGCTGCCCGCATCGGCGCACTGGTTGCAACGCTCACGACCGAAAGCGCTGCGAGCGTCCATCCCGAACTCTCCGAGGCCTTTTTGCAGGTCCATATGCACCGTTTGTCCTGAAGTACGCGAGTGCTTCCAGTGTTTAATCCCAACGCAGGTCCAGACGCAAAACCGCTTCATGGCTTTGCCGGAACTGCTTCCAGAAAGGAAATCCAATGTCTCTGCTGAAGCCGAAACTCAGCCAGGAAGTTGCAGACGCTCTCGCAAACGGCGGTGCCATCGTGGCGCTCGAATCGACCATCATCACCCATGGCATGCCCTATCCGGCCAATCTGGAAACGGCGCTGTCTGTCGAGGCTGTCGTGCGTGAAAACGGTGCCGTGCCGGCAACTATCGCCGTCATCGACGGTGAACTCCGCGTCGGCCTGGAACACGATGAGCTGGAAAAGCTCGCCCAGGCCAAGGGCGTGGTCAAGGCTTCCGGCCGCGATCTCGCTGTTGCCATGGTGCGCGGCCAGACGGCGGGCACGACGGTGTCCGCCACCATGCTTCTGGCAGACCTCGCCGGCATCGAGATCTTCGCAACCGGCGGCGTCGGCGGTGTGCATCGCGGCGCCGAACAGACATTCGACATTTCCGCCGACCTGACCGAGCTTGGTCGCACCAAGACGGCCGTCGTCTGCGCCGGCGTGAAATCGATCCTCGATATCGCAAAGACGCTCGAATATCTGGAAACCCAGCGCGTGCCGGTCATTGCCTACGGCACCGAGGACTTCCCGGCCTTCTTCACCCGCCAGAGCGGCTACAAGGCCGATCACCGGCTGGATACGGCAGAAGAGATTGCCCGCGCCATGCACCACCACCACCAGCTCGGCACCGGCACCGGCCTCCTGATCGCGAACCCGATCCCGGAAGAAGCTGCACTGACCCCCGACTTCATCGACGGCACCATCGCCGATGCGGTGCGGGAAGCGGAAGAACGCGGCATCGGCCGCAAGGAACTGACGCCCTTCCTGCTCGCCCGCATCAACGAATTGTCGAAGGGCGAAAGCCTGAAAGCCAATATCGAACTGGTCAGAAACAACGCCCGCCTCGCTGCCAAGATGGCTGTGGCCTATGCGGCGCTGAAGAAGGGCTGACATCACGAGCGGCGGGGTGCCCGAGCATCCCGCCCTCTAACGCCCCCGTAGCGGAGCTGGCCGCTATCGGCGAGCCTGTCCCGGCTCGCAAGCCTCTGCCGTCACCAGGCGCCCGAAAGCGCGTTCCCCAGCAACGGCACGCTTTTTCCCGGCTCGCTTGCGATGGACAGTGAATTCGGCATCTGCTTAGGCGACTTCCGGAACCAGTTTGCGGCAACCGAGGCCAGATCACCGATCATGGCGTGCTTGTGCCAATCCGCGAACCGCCTTGCGCTCGCCTCCGGCTCCGACTGATAGAAGAAATCGCCGGATTGCTCGAGATCGTTGATGCTTGAAGCCATTGATGACAGCGGCCGCTGGAACATCTTCGAAGGCACCCGAAGCTCGGAAGCGCTCTGCGAAAACGCCGGCGCCATGAAATCGATCGCCCAGCCGTCGGCCTCCACCCAGCAATGAAAATTCTCGCCGGCACCCGTGACATACCCGTCTTCGCGCTGATCTGCGAAGAGAATGCGGGTGCCGCCGAGGTTATAGGCAGCCAGCCCACTCTTCGGCGTGGCCGTGACCCCGTAATGCTGGCGCAGGATGAACGCGCCGAACGTGCTGAAATACATTCCGGCAAAGGCGGTATTGGCGTTCTCGTTGACGAGCAGGCTGTTGATGACCCGGTAAATGCGGTGATAGTCGCTCTGCTTGATCAACATGATCCGTAACCTGCCCGTTCCTGATATGGCACCCTGCCTAGGCGGCCAGCGCGGCAATGTAAACTGCAGCGTTGCAGTGGGGCCGGACAGCCTGAGCTTTGAACCGGATTAGGGTCAATTTTCTGATTGACCCTTATTATGGTAAAATATAGCGCCTCGGCGCCCCACTCCACCATCCCTGCCCTACCATTCACCCCTTCATCTCGCCCAGCTTCGCCAGCAGCGCAGCACCGGTGCGGATGCCGGCGTGGAAGAGGTCGAGCTTGAGGTTTTCGTTGGGGGCGTGGTTTGCCTGGTCGGCATTGGCGTAGGGCACGACGAAAGCAGGCTTGCCGAGGATTTTGGTGAAGACGTAGTCCGGGAGGCTGCCGCCGAGGCTTGGGTAGAGCAGTGGCTCGACGCCGCGGGCAGCGACGATCGCTTCGCGGATCACGGATGCGAATGGGCTGTCCATCGGCGTTTTCGATGGCAGCATGGAGTTTTGCGGCACGAACTCCACATCGGGTGCGTATCTTTCCACATGCGCCCGGACCTTTTCGAACACGTAGTCCGGCGTCAGGCTCTCGACGAGGCGGATGTCGCATTTGGCATAGGCTTCGCTCGGAAGAACCGTCTTCTGCCCCGGCCCGCCATAGCCGCCATGCAACCCGTTGATGGTGAGCGTCGGCTGGAACATCAGCCGCTCGTAATAGGGACGATCCGCCGGCTCGTCGATCGCCGTCATTCCGAGCTCGGCCTTGATCTTCTCGATATCGAGCGGCAAGGCCGCCATCGCCTGCAGTTCCAGATCGGTCGGCGGCACGACGGGATCGTATATACCGTCTATGGTGATCTCGCCGCGGTCGTTCTTCATCGTTGCGAGCAGATGCACGAGCTTCCAGATCGCATTCGGCATGACGCCGCCGAAATTGCCGGAATGGGCATCGCGAATGGCAGTCTTTGCGCGCAGCTCGAACGAAGCGACTCCGCGCACGCCGAACGTGACGACGGGGCGGCCGCTGTCATGCAGCGAGCCATCCGAGGTGACGACGAGATCGGCATTGAGCTTGTCGGCATGCTCCGCGACGAATTCCGCCATATGGGGACTGCCGATCTCCTCCTCGCCTTCGAGCAGGAAGATCACATTGCAGGGCAGTTCGCCAACCACCTTGAGATAGGATTCAATCGCCAGCAACTGGGCGAAATGCTGGCCCTTGTTGTCGCCGATGCCGCGCGCGTAGATGCGGCCGTCACGGATTTCGGGCTCGAAGGGCGGGCTCTTCCAGAGATCCAGCGGCTCGGGCGGCTGCACGTCGTAATGGCCGTAGAGCAGCACGGTCGGCTTGCCGGGCTGGTTCTCCATCCGTCCGATCACCATCGGGTGGTTGCGGGTGGTGATCGTCTGGGCCTGCATGCCGAGGCCATTGAGGATGCCGACGAGGATATCGGCGGCTTCCGTGATCCCCTCGTTGGAGGCGCTGATCGACTTGCGCTTCACATACTCCATCACCCGTTCGACAAAACTGTCGCTGTTGGCATCGATATGGGCGAGAACGCGGGCGAGATCGGTGTTTTCAGGTGTCATTCTCAAAAACTCATGCCGGTTCGAACAGGGTCTGGATCTGCATTTCCGGCACCAGCACGAGGCCCTTGTCGGTAATGCGGATATCCGGAATGACCGACAGCGGAATGAGGTTGAAGCCCATATAGGCGATCGTGCATTCGGCCTTTTCCCATTCGAGCTTCAACGCCTTCACCTCGTCGGCGACCTCGTGGACGCGCTTGTCGGACAAGAGCCCCGCGATCGGCAGCGGCACCATGGCGGTCACCTTGCCATCCATCACCACGCAGACGCCGCCCTGGACCGCCTCGATGGCATCGAGCGCCACCTGCATGTCGCGTTCATTGGTGCCGGCAACGATGATATTGTGGCTGTCATGCCCGACCGAGGAGGCGACGGCCCCCTTCTTCAGGCCGAAGCCGTTGAGCAGACCGTGCGCGACATTGCCCGGCGATTTGCCGTGACGTTCCACGACCGTGACAAAGCAAAGCCCGTGGCGATCGAACTGGGTCTGCCAGTCGTTGGCGGGCTCGAGCGTGACGGTGACGTGGCCGAGCGTGATGCCCGGCAGCTCCGTCTTGATCGTGTGGGCAATGACGGTCTCGGTCGGCAGGTCAGGCGTCAGCTTGAGGTTCTTCGGCAGCTTGACCGTGTGATAGGCGGCCTCCGGATAGCGATAGGGTTTGGACAGTGCCTCATCGAGAACAGGCGTGATCTTCTTCTGGTCCACGACCAGTTCGCCGCCGTACCAGGTACTGACCGGCTCCAGGTTGTCGGAGAGGAGCACCAGATCCGCCCTGCGTCCGCCGCCGAGACCGCCGATCTCGTTTTCCATGCCGAAGCGGGTGGCGCCATGCAGCGAACCCATCGCCCAGGCCTGTTCCGGCGTCATGCCATATTTGACCGCCTCGCGGGTCACCCAGTCCATTCCGAAGGCGAGCAGATCCTCGGCGTCGCGGTCGTCGGTGCAAACGGCGACGCGCTTGTGCGAGGCGCCAAGCTCGGTGATGGTCTTGATCGCCTGTGGCAGCGAATGCCAGGGCGTGGTCGGCGGGCCGCCGCGCAGGAACAGCCAGACGCCCGCCTCCAGCAGATCGTCGGCAATATCGCGGTCGATCGCCTCATGGGTGTCGGTGACGCCGGAGGCGGCATAGGCCGCGACGAATTCACGGCCGTAGACATGGCCCGATACGGGACGGCCGCGTGACAGAGCGGCAGCGAGGATCGCATGGCTGCGTTCGTCGCCCATCGCGACAGGTACGAAATCCATCTTTTCGCCGAGCGCCACCGCTTCCGGCCATTTGTCGAACAGCGCTGCAATCTTGTCCGGCGTCAGGTCGCCGCCGGCGGTTTCCAGCTCCGGCGAGGTGGCGGGAACCGTGCTCGGCACTGTCAGGAAGATCGACAGCGGCGCCATGCGCGCGTCTTCCAGCATCGCCTCGACACCGGCGACATCCATGACATTGCCGATCTCGTGGCTGTCGCAGAAGATCGTGGTGGTGCCATTGAGAAGGGCAGCCTCCGCATAGGCGCAGGCCGTCACCATCGAGGATTCGATATGGATATGCGGATCGACGAGGCCAGGCGCGAGAATGCCGCCCTTTGCGTCGTAAATCTTGGCCGATGTTCCCTTGTAGGAACCGGTGGGCTTTACCGCGGCGATACGGCCGCCGGAGAGCCAGATTTCCCGCCCGGGCAGGATGCGCTCCGAATAGGTCGACAGCATCCGTGCATCCCGGATGACCAGATCAGGCTCGCGCCGTGCCGACGCGACGTCGGCGAGCAATCGCGTCATGGATGCCAGCGGGTGAACGGAGAAACGGTTGAGAGTGCTCATGAAATTCGGCCTCGCGGATCATCGGACTGGGGACATGGTAGGGAATTTTGTTCCCGCACGGAAGCACGCATTGGCGCTAAAGGCACACGGCAACCACTGAAACGTGAAAGGCCGCCGGTTCCTCAGGGAGCGGCGGCCTTCGATCAGTCTTTCGGAACGTGCCGCAACTTAGCGCGGCACGCCGGGAATGGCATCCTTGTAATAGGATGAATAGCTCGAATGCAGGCGCTCGGGCGCGCCTGGATCGGCATATTTGCGCAGCTCGCCCATCTCGGTCTTGTTGAGAATGACGCCGATCGTCTTTGCGGCGATCTGCGGTTCCGACTGAAGCACGCTTTGCACCGCCTTGACCGGCGTGACACCCCATTCGGTGACGAAGATGAAGCCGTCGACATAGGGCTCGAAGGCCTTCGCATCGATGACCGGGATCAGCGGCGCAAGGTCGACGATGATGACGTCGAACGTGTCCTTGATGCTTTCGAGGAACTGGCTCATGCCGGTCGAGGCCAGAAGCTCCGACGTATGCGCCAGCTGACGGCTGCGGGTGGTCATCGGGAGGATCGTCAGGCGCGAGCGGCGGTCGACGCGGGCGGCAGCCGTCCACGGAACCTTCTGCAGCACGACGTCGATCAGGCCGACATCCGGTTCGCTTGCCAGCATCTTGGACAGACCCGGATTGCGCAGATCGCCATCGATGACCAGCGTGCGCACGCCGTTGGACGAGATCAGGCCGGCAAGGTTGGCGGCCACCATCGACTTGCCTTCGCCGGGAAGGCAGGAGACGACGCCGATGACCGAGCATTTGCGACCCTGCAGCACGATATCGGCGGCAAGCTTGGCATTGCGCAGCGTCTCGGCAAACTGCGAGCGCGGCGCTTCGACGGCAACCCGCATCTTGCGGCGAAGCGCGATCGGATCGCCCTCCGGCAGGATCTGGCCGTCGATGGCGTCGGCTGGCTTGTCGGAGCCGTTGTCGTCGGTCTGGGCGCTGCCAATCTTCGGGAGGTAACCGAGGAAGCGGACGCCGAGCTTGTCCTGCACGTCGGCGCCGGTGCGGAAGAAGCGCTCGCGGAATTCTAGAAGTGCTGCAAGTGCGCCGCCGAGCAGCAGTCCAAGCACGACGGACAGAGCCATGGTGAGCGTCTTGCGCGGGCTGGACGGCGAGATCGGCACGCCGGCTTCCGAGATGACGCGCGCCTTGGCGATCGGCAGCGATTGCAGCTGCGACGCCTGTTCGAACCGCTGCAGATAGGACTGGTAGAGCGTCTTCAGAGCATCAGCGCGCTGCTGCAGTTCCTGCAACTGCACCATGGAAACATTGGCATCCTGGTTGCGGCCGGCCACGCTTTCGATGCTGGCACGCAGCGACTGCTCGCGCGAGCTTGCGACATCCAGCTCGTTGCGGAACGAACCGGTCAGCTGCTGCAACTCGCGCAGGATCTGTTGCGCCAGGTCCTGCTTTTCAGAGCGGAGCGCTACTGCCTGCGGGTGATCGGCGCCGAACTGCTCGACCACGCCCTTTTCACGATCGTTGACCGTCGTGTAGCGCTGGCGAAGGTTCTGCAGCACCGTGTTGTCGGTATCGCGGTTGGCAACGACGGCGTTTTCGACGGCTGCTTCCGAGCCCTTGTCGATGATCACCTTGTACTGGTTGTAGCGGGCCTGGGCGCTGGCTACTTCGGCCTGCGCCGAGATCAGCTGGGTATTGAGATCGGACAGCTGCTGGGCCGACATCAGCTCGCCGCGCGGCGATACGAGGCCGTTGTCGCGTTTATACTGCTCGACCGTCAGCGATGCCTGCTGTGCGCGGATGTTGAGGTCGTTCAAACGTTCCTGGAGCCACACGGAAGCGCGCTCGGTCGCGTCGAAATTGGCATTGAGCTCTTCCGTCAGGAAGGAACTGGCATAGGTCTTGGCAAGCTGGGCGGAAAGAACCGGGTCTGGCGAGCGGACGGAGAGCGAGATGACCGAGCTGCGTCCGACGCGCTCGACGGTGATCGACTGCTGAAGAATGGCGGCAGCCTTTTCACGGCGTCCGGCTCGCACCTGGTCTTCGCTCGGCAACGGGCCGCCTGATGACACCAGCGAGACAACGCTTTTCACCATGTCCTTGGCAAGATCGACCGGCGATTTTGGCGGATCGACGATCAGGTCGTTTTCCGCAAACTTGCCCTTGTCGACCACGCTGAGCGCCAGCGCCTTGGATTTCAGGATCTCGACCGAACTGGACATGCGGTTGTCGATCTGCTGCGCGGTCTGGCCTTCGGTTTCCTCTTCCGCATAGCGGGACAGGTTGTCGTCCACCAATATCTGCGTCGCGGCCGTGTATTTCGGCTGCGCCGTAAACAGATAGGCTGCCGCAAGCGCGACCATGGCGACCACGCAGATGATGATCACGCCAAGCCGACGCATGGCTGCCGACCACAGCTTGTCGAGGTCGATGAACGTGTCAGTTTCTTTTTGCTCGTTCGGGAAGATGTTCATCGGCCTATAATTAACCTGGTCCATGGCTTTGTCCGCTTTCCGGAATTGTAGAGAGGAACGGCAGAAATGGACTGCCGTTCCTCGGGCTTTGGTCTGACTGCGACGTTGGAGCGGCCCTTAAGCCGCCTTAACCTTCAATTCGTGGTTGGCGAGAAGCTCCTTGACGGAGTGATAGATCTCCTCGCCCATATCGCTCCGCAACATCGCGAAGGCCACATTGGCTTCGATGAAGCCGCGCTTGGATCCGCAGTCAAAGGTCCGTCCGGTGTAGGGCTGTGCGTGGAACGGCTGCTTCTGCAGCAGTTTCTGCATGCTGTCGGTCAGCTGGATCTCGTTGCCGGCCCCGCGTTCCTGGCTTTCCAGGAGTTCGAAGATCTGCGGCTGGAGAATATAGCGACCATTAAGGTAATAGTTCGACGGTGCATCGGCAGGTGCAGGCTTTTCGACCATGCCGGTCACTTCGAACCCATGGTTCTTCTGTTCGCCGATCGCCACGACGCCGTAGCTCGATGTTTCCTCGGGCGCGCACTGCTCGACGCCGAAGACGTTACCGCCGACTTCCTCATAGAGATCGACGAGTCCTGCCATGCAGCCGCGGGCGCCATAGGACACCATATCAGGCAACAGCAGCGCGAAGGGCTCGTTGCCCACCAGTTCGCGGGCGCACCAGACGGCGTGGCCGAGACCGAGCGGAACCTGCTGGCGGGTGTAGCTGACGGTGCCGGCGAGCGGCAGCATCTTTTCAAGCTGGGCGACCTGAACCGTCTTGCCGGCGCGGGTGAGGCTGGCGATCAGTTCGGGATTGCTGTCGAAATAGTCTTCGATCGCAGTCTTGTTGCGGCTGGTCACGAAGATGATGTGCTCGATGCCGGCCTGCATGGCCTCATCCACCGCGTATTGCACGACGGGCCTGTCGACGATCGTCAGCATTTCCTTTGGCATCGCCTTGGTGGCCGGCAGGAACCGTGTTCCATTGCCTGCAACCGGAATGACCGCCTTGCGAACGGGTCTCATTTCCATAGTGTCGTTGTCCTTTCCGGGACGCCCCCGCCCCGTCGATCGGATTGTCAAGAAACGCCGGCAGCTCTTGCGAACCGGCGCATACGGACGGCAATCGGCATGCGCAGGTGCTTGAGCGCCCGCGGGTTGTCGATTGCCGTTTTCAGAATCCCGCCGAATGATCGTTTCTTGATCTCGTCGACGAGTGTGAGGAAGGAAGCCGCTTCGCGAATGCTCTGCGTGCGGCGGCGCTGGGCGCTCGTTGCCCGCGGCTCGAGAGAGAAGCGCTTGAGGAACTTCTCGTCGCCGGCAAGCATCGCCGTGAGATGTTCGGGTTTGAGGACCCGCGAGATCGAACCGTGGCGCAGATGGTAGACGTAACCGGCCTCGGGCTCGATGGCGCAGATGCCGCCGCTCGCGATCGCAGAGGCAAGCAGGATGTAATCCTCGCCGATCCGCAGGTTTTCGTCAAACCGCAGACCGTGCTCGTTGAGGAAATCGCGGCGGAAGATCGGCTTCATATAGCCGAAATTGAACGTGCTGCCGAAGATGATGTTGGATTCGATGAAATCGGCGAGTTCGATCGTCTTGCGCGCTTCCAGATCGGCGCGCGAAAACATCGCTGTCGGCTCGCCGCCTTCGAGCGGGACGACATCGATATTGTCGACCACGATCCGTGCATCCATCGTCTCGGCGCGTGCGATCATCCGCTTCAGGCGCTGCGGATGGATCGTGTCGTCGGCATCGAGCACGGCGATCCAGCGGCCGGTTGCGGCGTCGAAACCGGCATTGCGTGCGGCCGCAGGTCCGCCATTGACGGGCTGGACGATGAGCTTCACGCGATCGTCGCGATCGCGGCAGCGAAGCGCAAGCTCGCGCGTGCCGTCGCTGGAGCAGTCGTCGACGACGATCACTTCCAGGGACACGTCGACCTGGGCGAGCGCGCTATCGATCGCGCTTTCCAGCGTCTCCGCAGCATTGTAGGCGGCGATGACGAAGCTGACATCGGGCACTGAGACAACGGAAGTCATGTGGCCTCCACCATGCCGTATTGGCGGATCTCGCGCATGCCGAGCGTCCCCATGACCGAACCGGCGTGGAGAGCTGCGCGCAGGGCATAGCGTGTGCGGGTGACGGGAACGGCGACCGCTCCGACCGTCACCACGGCGCAATAGGAGAATTTCATCGCAGCGATGGCGGCTTTCTTGATGCGCGACAGACCCGCGCTCTTTGCCGCGACGATGCGGCCATGGGTCTGGCCGGAGCGGAAGCGGCGTTTGGCAAGCCACGAGAAGCTGGCGCGCTTCTGCGGCACCGGCTCTTCCAGCAGGGCTTCGCGGGCAAACTCGATTTGTCCGCCGGCATCGGTCAGCTGGGTGAAATAATGCGTATCCTCGCCACCGCTCTGGCCGAGTGACAACGCGAACTTGCGGGCCGCGAGCTTCGGCGAGCGCATGTCGAGAAGCACGTTGCAGGTATAGCCGGTGACGATACGGCCATTGACCCAGACCGGATTGGTCGAGTGGAAATCACCGCTGCGCATCCAGTCCGGAACGTCGTCCGGATAGATGGCGCGGACGGGTCCTAGAACCGCATCGGCCGACGTCGCTTCGGCACGATCGACCAGCGCTGCGAGCCATCGGGGACCGGCTGTCTCGTCGTCGTCGATAAACGCCAGATAATCGGCCTGGCAGGCAGCAAGGCAGGCATTGCGGGCAATCGAGATGTTCGATTTCGGGCCGTGAACATACTGGATCTCGAAGGGTGAGACGGCTTTCAGCCGCTCCACCAAGGCTTGCGCACTCGGCTCCGCGTCATTGTCGGCGACGATCAGCCGGACCTGCGTGTGTTCAGGCACGTCGAGCGCGAACAGCGACCGCAACGTGACCTCCAGTTCCGGGCGCCGATAGGTGCAGATGCCGATATCGATGCGGAGCTTGCCGCTGCCAGCCACGATCATGCACGCCTCCTCGATTTGATGCCGATCAGTTCCATCCAGAAGCCTGCCGACCAGGCGAAATGCATGATCATTGCCGACACCGCGGCAAGCGGACCGAGCGGGTTGTTCTGGCCCACAGCCATCCAGACGCCGTAGCCGAGGCAGGCTGCCGCCCAGACAACCAGCGGAATGGCCGCCCACCAGTAGAGGACCGCAAGCACCGCGCCGATCACAACAGGTGCGACCGCCAGCGGAATGGCCTGGCGGATCTTGGGGATCGACCGATGCTTCAAAAGGTTCTTTGCCCGGCCGCGGCCATAGCCGAGATACTGCCGGAACAGCGCCGACGCGGTGGAGCGCGGATAATAGGTCATGTAGGTCTTGCCGGTCATCCAGATACGGAAGCCGGACTGGCGAAGGCGGAAATCCAGTTCCGCATCCTCGTTATGGCTGAAGCTCTCGTCGTAGCCGCCGACAGCCTGAAACGCGAAGATGCGCATCAGCGCGTGGTGGCCGTGATCGACCCACTCGCCGCCGCCGCCGGCGCGGTGCTTGGAGCCGCCATTGCCGAGCTTGGAATTCTGCGCCGCAGCCGTTGCCCGCTGGAACAGGCCGAAGCCAACCGTTTCCATCCCGACCACGATCGAATCCGCCTCAAGCGCCACCGCTTCCTGCAGAAGCGTCCGGCAGTAGTCGTCGGGATAATCGCCATGCGCGTCGATGCGGATCAGATATTCGAACTCCGCGCCGAACCGCTGGACGGCTAGATTGATCGCCGCGCTCTGGATGCGCTTGGCATTGTGCATCAGCGCCACGTTCGGCAGTTCCTGCGCGACGCGAAGGACGATCTCCTGCGTGCCGTCCTTGCTGCCGCCATCGGCAACGACGATCATGTCGCTGGCCGAGCTACGCTGCTGGTCGAGCTTGCGCAAAAGCGGCTCGATGGTCTTTGCCTCATCAAGGCACGGGACGACGATCAGGGTCCGGATCAAGGACAGGCCGCCATGGGAAACATCGGCATTCGAAGGCACACGCATGACCTATCTCACCTCACGACTGCACGGTTGAAATGACCGGTACCGACGGTACGGCCAGCGAAATATTACGATTGAGGCCCGCAAGCCTGTCGACCAGGGCGCGGCAATCGTCAGCATCGGTCACCCACTGGCTGCGATCGACGGCCGCAAGCCGGGTGAACCGATCGAGGTAGAGTGCGTCGGTCATGCCCGAGAACAGGGTTTCGAGATCCTTCGGCGTCGCGTTGTCGAGAAGGATGCCGATATCGCGCTTAGCCACAAAGCGGCCGGTTTCGGTGCGCGACAGCGCGATGGGAACCGCGCCATGCAGCCCGCCTTCGTAGAGACGGTTCGGCAAAAGCCACTCGGAGTTCAGCCCTTCCTCGAAGAAATCGATCGCCCAGGTGAACTGCACCTCGTTGTAGATCTCCGCCAGATCCTCCGGATTGCGGTAGGGACCCTCGAAACGCACGAACGGCGCGTTCTTCACCTGCGCATCGAAATCGGCAAACTCGCTATAGGCCGGCCGTCCGCGGATGATGACCTCGACCCCGCCGTTCATCTTCTCGGCAAAGGCCGTCAGGATATCGAGCGACTTGCGGCATCGGATCGCACCGAACCATCCGATCTTCCAGGGTTCACCCTGCTTAGGCAGACGCGGTTGCGGCTTTGCAACGGACGCTTCGCCAAGCTGGAGCACTTTGTTTTCGAGCAGAAGGACCGGAAGATCGAGCCCCGATTTCGGCTTGAAGAAGTTTTCGACAAACGCCGGCGAACTGGTGATCAGCAGCCGGGCCGACTTTGCGAAATGCCGCTGCACGGCACGCAGCACCCGCCCCTTAACACCCTCGTCAAGCAGCAGGCGGTGGATATCGAGACATTCGTAGACGACGGGCACGTCGCCGCCGAACAGCGACGCGGCACCATCGGCCAAAACCAGCATTTCGAGATTGCGGGCGATGATCACATCCGGCATGGGAACGCCGACAAGTCTCTTCTGCAGCTGCATCCGGGCAGCAATCACGGCCTTGATGCGCTGGCTGAACTGCCCGTCCTGCGTTGAACCGAGATCGATGGAGCGCACTCCGTCTTCCTGGCCCAACAGGTTTCCTGCACGCCTGAAGCCTGCCACCGTGACGCTGGCGCCGCCGGTTTTCAACGTCAGCACCCGCCGGCGAATGGCCGGGTCGGCAAGATCATGGGCCAGATAGAGGACCTGCAGTGTCACGTCGTTCAACTCCCTGTCGAGATCAGTCGAGCGTGCAGAGCACGGATTGCGGGAAAGCGCAGTCTTCGCCGAGCGCCGTATAGGCGATGCGGTCGACTTCCATCGTGGTGGGGCCGGAATAGGCGAACGGGCCCATCCAGGATTTCAGCGTATCGCTGCCCCACAGGCTCAGAAAGATCTTCTGGGCGTTCTGCGGGATCTTCGACGGGTCGGTGACTTCCTGCACCAGCTTGCCGTTGAGGAAGTAGCGCAACCGCTCCGGCTCCCAGATGAAGGCGTAGTCGTTGAAGCCCTTGTCCGCACCACCGGCAACGGGAACGATCTTCTCGTTCTTGCCCTTGCCGTTGATATACTGGTTGAGCTGAACCTGATCGACATTCTTGCCGAGCACCTCGAAATCGATCTCGTCCCACGGCTTTTTGTCGGTCGGGCCGATATAGGTGAAGAAGGCTGAGTTGAGGCCAGGACCGGTCGCCGACTTGTAGCGCGCCTCATAGGTACCGTAACCGAAGCGGGCGCGGGTCTGGATCTCGCCGCAGACGTTTTTGCGGTCCTTGTTCTGGCGCTCCTCGAAGGTGAGCTTCAGATTGCCGCCATCGGTCGTCACCTGGCGCTGCGACCAAGTGCAGTTCTGATGGGCGCCGTTGTTCCAGCCGTTCGAGACGAACCAGAACGACCGGTCGAGGCGATCGAAATTCTCGACGAAGGACGTGCCCTTGGCATCCGGCTGCGGCTTGCCGCCCGGATGGGGGTTGGTATCAGGACGGTGCTTTGCGGCCGGATCCTGCGCTTGGGTCGCCGGAGCTTCGGGGGCTGGCGGTGCCTGGGCATAAGCTGGAGCGCAGGCGAGCACTGCCAACGCGGCGACTGCCGTTGCAGCGGCTCGGAAAGCGGGTCGAATCTGTCTGGCTGATGCCATCATGTTTCACCTCTTCTGTGGGTCAGGGCGGGCTCACGACCATGCGCGGAATGCCCGGACGAATTGGAGTTCTGTGTCTGGGCGAGCTTTGCCTTGCGTCCGCGACTACCCGTCAGCGTCTGGTAAAGGCCGGGCATAAGACGCGAAACCAGGCCATTCGAAATCACCAGGATGATGAGGGCCGAGGCGATCGCGCCGACATAGAACAGCGGGTAGAGCTGATCGCCTGCGACGCGGTTCCAGACCATCCACATGACCACGAGCAGCGGATAATGGGCGCAGAAGATCCAGAAGCTGAGGCTGCCGGTGGCAGCCAGCCGCTTGCCGAGCGTCGAGCGGATGGCGAGCGCCGACATCAGCCAGAAACCGCCGGCACCGATGATCGACAGTGCGTTGCGCAGAAGTTCAAGCGACCAGGAATAGTCCGGTCCCGTCTGATAAAGCGCGATCGACAACAGGACGGCTGCCGCGAGAACCAGTGCCGTTCCGGGAACGGCAAAACGGTCGAGCGCCGAGAGATCGATCCGGTTCAGCGCCAGGAAAATGCCGAAGGTGAAGGAGAACAGGATCGACTTCTTCAAAACGATGAAGAGCGTGAGATCCGGCAGGATCGCCACCACGAACAGGATGACCAGCGTCGGCACCGCAGCCTTGCGCACGAAGAAGGCGAGGATTGGCGACAGGGCGATGCAGACGACAAGATCACGCAGGAAATAGAGCGGGATGTCGACGGGAAAATTCTCGCTCGCAAACGCATAGTTCGCCAGTTCACGGGAGGATGCATTCCACAGGTCCGGGAAATACCCGATGCCCATGCCGGCGCGCTGCACCAGAAGGACGACGGCGAACAGGCCGAGGTTCCACAACAGGAACGGCACAAGCACGGTCCGCGCCTTGGATTGCATCACCTTGCCGTAGTCGAAAGCATCCCAGCCACGGCGAAACAGCAGATAGCCGGAAATCGCGCTGAGGCACGGCACGCCGATACGAAACAGGCTGTCGCCAAAAAACACGCGGAGCCAATCGAAGAAACCGTTCTGGCCGAGGAACGGGCTGGTCTGGGGATCGAACGGGACGTGGACGAACACGATGCCCGAGATCAGAAGGATGCGCATCAAATTGATACGGGAGGAAATGGTTTGATCAACAGTCAAACGAACTACCCTTTTTGGGCGGCGCCTCCCGTCACCACCGTTTCAATCAGAGCAGACTTTGAGCCCGCATTTTCGAGTGCCAAGGATCAGGTGCAGTTTGGCACAAAATGTGGCGGCGCAGCGAAAAGCCGGGATCCGCCCGGCCCGCAGCGGCATCCCCTTACCCGTTCCATTCGCGAGTTCTACTTTCGCGAGTGCTGAAACGCTATGGATTCCGGGGGGATCACTGATTTCTTATGCTGCACTGCACAACAGAGAAAAAAATCAATTCGTCGTGAAAATAACTTCGACCTCAGACGACACTCAATCAAATCGGTTCGCATCCTCGCCCGATTGCGGCGCGATTAAGGCGAAAATGCGTCTCAACGATGAGGCAAGGGCATCCTTCGTTATGCAGGAGGTGCGTCCGCAACCGACCCACCACGACGCCGCTTGACCATGCCGATTATTTTTTTGACGAGCGCCCTTTCCGTCACGAGGAACATGGCGCCGTAGAGCACGCCGCCCACGACAGCGCCAACGAGGAGCTGGAGATAGGGACTGGTGAGCTGTGCTTCGAAGGTGGAAAGGGTCAACCGGACCCCGACGCCCATGACGAGCGAGGTGAGCATCGACCGGCTGCTGGTCATCAGACCCCAAAAGAACGGAATGCCGTCGACCCGGAACACGGCCCAGGAATAACCGACCAGCGTGATGGCGTTGACGACGCAGAGCGCCACCATTGCATCGACAAGGTTGCCATAGGTGGCACCGAGGATGATGGCGAGTGTCGTTGCAACGGCCCGCAGCACCGCCGACCAGAACAGCACCCGGCTTTGGCCGGTGCCCTTGAGATAGGGTATGAACGTGCTGCAGGGCGTTACGATCGCCTTCGACAGCGCGAGCAGGCCAAGCACCGGCCAGGCATAGGCCCATTGCGGCCCGAACAGCACCAGCATCGCCGGTTCCGCCACCGCCCACAGCCCGAACATGGCCGGCGCCAGCACCACCGTCATTACCTGAGTGGACAGCATCAGCGCATCGGTGCGGCGCTTGCGGTCATCGCCCATCAGGCTGAACGCCGGGAAAAGCACGCCCATCACCGCCGACAGCACGACCTGGTTCGGAATGCTGGCAAACCGGTTGGCGGCCGAATAGGCACCCGCATCGGCAAGCGTCAGCATTCGCGCGATCACCACCATCGGCGCCTGAAAGGTCACGAAATTGGCGATCTCGGACCCCATCAGCCCTGAAGAATAGCGCACCAGCGGCCCCATGCGATCCGGCTTGATGACAAAACGCGGCACGTAGCGCGTGATCGAGTAGAGGCCGACAAGCCGGATCACCGCCGAGGAAAACAGCTGCACGACCAGCGCCCAGATGCCGAAACCCATAAAGGCGAGCGCCAAGGCGACCAGCGCCGCCGTGGTTTCCGATACGGTGCTGAGGATCGCGTCCTTGCTGAAATTCATCTCGCGGGCGAGCAACGAATAGGCGACATCGGCCGTCAGTTGCAGCGGAATGAGAAAGGCCATGATACGCAGGAGATCGGCGCTCTGGGCCGCACCCATCCAGCTGCCGATGCCGTTTGCGCCGAGGAAAAGGATCACCGACATGATCAAAGACATCGCGAGATTGGCCCAGAAAACGGTGTGCACCGTATCCATGCCACTGTCCCGATCGACGATCAGCGCCGACGTCAAACCGGCACCACCGATCATCGCCAAAAACTGTACAACGGTGAGTGCGACAGCCACCGTTCCGAAATCTTCCGGGGTCAACAGTCTTGCCAATATCGGTACAGTGACAAATTTCAGCCCGAATGTGGCGGTCTTTGACAGCACACTCCAACCGACATTTGTCGTGATCGTCTTCACGCCTTGGGTTGGGGCCATCTTCGAATTCCTATTGTTGGATACTGATTGAGAGCCAGCGTGAAGCCGCAATCCAAGCCGTCCAGGCGGCTAGCGGTTTGCAATTCTTGAAAAAAAGCAGGGGCAGAAACATGGCGACATTCACCGTAATTATTCCATTTTATCAACGGGAACCGGGTATCCTTACCCGGGCCCTGCAATCTGTTTTCAGCCAGAGCTTCGTGGATTTTGATATCATCGTCGTGGACGACGAGTCACCCCATAACGCAAAAATCGAACTTCAGGACGCCGATCCGACCTGGCTCGAGCGCATCCGAATCATCGAACAAAAGAATGGCGGGCCGGGGGCGGCGCGCAATACCGGGCTGGACGCGGTGCCCGCCGAAACGCGTTTTGTGGCGCTTCTCGACAGCGACGACGTGTGGCTTCCGGATCATCTGACCAACGCATTCGAGAGCATGAGCCGCTTCGGCGCCGAGTGCTACTGGGCCTCGATGCAGGCGAGCGAAGAGTTCTATTACCACTTCGGCATGGCGCAGCTGGAGAAGACCGAAGGCGGCACACGGCTATCGGAAAAGCCGCTCATCATCGAGCTTCAGGACCTGGCAAGCGTCATGCTGCGCAACTGGAGCTTCCTGCATCTCACCTGCATGGTGATGTCCCGTCCGGTCTTCGAGGCTGTCCGCTTCGAGCCCGAATTGAGACTGGCCGCCGAAGACGTGCTGTTCTTCTGCGACTGCATCCTGAAATCGAAGCGGACGATCCTCTGCGACGAGCCGGGCGCTGCGCGCGGCATGGGCATCAACATCTTCCATTCGATCGACAACCAGTCGCCGGAATTCCTGCGCCAGCAGTTCAACACCTGGGTGGCGCTTGATACGCTGGAACAGCGTTTCAGCAACAGGCCGGGCGACGTCGCGTCGATTGCAGGTTATAAGAACACCGCAAGACGGCAGGCATTGTGGAGCCAGGCCGGGCGGATGAAGCGGCGCCAGAGCCCGGAATTCGGCCTTCTGGCCAAGTGGGTGATGCGTGATCCGGCACTCATCCGCGCGGCCTTCGAACTGGGCGCAGGGAAACTCGGCATGGGTGCGCGCGAGCGCTCGGCGACGTAAATTTCGCATTCTTTACAAAGACTTCACTCCCATCAGGAGGCTTGCATGCAACCTTATTACTGGGCATCCCACCACGGCAATTTCGGCGACGACCTCAATCTGTGGCTCTGGGATTATCTTCTTCCGGGCTTTCGCGACGTCCACGCCGATACGATGCTGGTCGGCGTCGGTACCGTTCTCAACCCCGTCCTGCTTCCGCCCGGGCAGAAGAAACTGGTGATCGGCAGCGGCTATGGCTATGGCGAGGCACCCGATATCAATGATCCCGAATGGGACGTGCGCTGCGTGCGCGGACCATTGACGGCGGCGAAGCTCGGTCTTCCCCTCGACAGAGGGATCACTGACCCCGCGGCCCTCATCCCGGACATGCCGGAATTCCAGAACCTGCCGAAGATCCACAAAAAGACCTTCGTTCCCCATTGGGAATCGGCGGAATTCGGCATGTGGCAATCGGTCTGCGAGCCCGCCGGACTGACTTGGCTCGACCCGCGCGGCGAAGCGAAATCGGTCATCCGGGCGATTGCCCAGTCCGAGATGATCGTTGCCGAATCCATGCATGGCGCGATCTTGGCCGATGCGTTCCGGGTGCCGTGGATTGCGGTGAGCACATCCAGATCCATCAACAATTTCAAGTGGAACGACTGGGCACAGTCCGTCGGTGCGACCTACAATCCGCACTTCGTGCCGGTTTCGACGCGCGCCGAGGCAGTGGCCAAGAAAACCAAGTTCTGGGGAATGAGCTTCGACGGCGGCGGCGGCCAGCAGCCGGCCCATCACGAACCCGCAAGCGCGGATGCGTCGGTGATGACGCGGACGTCTGCGCCGACAGCTCCTGCTCAGTCAGGCCTTCGCGGCATGGCGAAGCAGGTCCTTGCGGCACCGTCGATCCTGGCGCTCTGGCAGGCCAGCCGGACCGAGCCACAGCTCAGCCCGGATGCGATGCTCCAAGACAAGAAGCAGCGTTTTCGCGCTGTTCTGGACGAGATCCGCCGCGACTACTTCTGAACGGCGGCAGGGTCCGCTGCGGCCGGAACCCCGGCAAGCAGATAGCGCATGGCATGCGGCGTGGCGACCGGAACCGGTCCGCCACGTCTTGCCTCCATCTTGTCCAGCAGGATCGCCTGCGCGACATAGGGCAGGAACTGCGGCCGGCCGAACATGTAGCTAGCGGCCGCGACAATCCCCGAATTCGACTTGGTATCAAGGAAGGCGCGATGCTCGTAGCGTTCCCGGATGTGGTCGCGGTGACGGGTAATTACCGCCCTTGCCTGCGTCGGCAGAAGCGGATCCGACAGGATCGCCTCATCCGCTTCGTATAGCGTTTTCAGATCATGGGTGCGGTGGCGGCTGCTGAGCGAATCGGCCCTGACGACGGCGCCGTAGCCGCAATGCTCGATCACCTTGTAGCGCGCACCCTTGGCCAGAGCCCGCAGATAGAGATCGTAATCCTCGCCAAGCCTCAGGCCCTCGTCGTACCGAAGACGATGGGCATCGAGGAACGAGCGACGAATAATCGGCTTCAGAAACCCTGTCTCGCCGCGCGGCTTTCCGCGCTCGGAAATATTGCCCTCGACGAATTCGATGAGCGAGATCGTCCGCGCCCTCAACTCGAACTTTTCGGGCGGCACTGCGGCGGCGGGATCGGAGATGAAGGCGATGTTGTCGGCCAGCATGTCCCAGTCGCCGAGCGCCAGCATTGGCTCGAACCGTCCGGGAAAGAAGAAATCGTCCGCATCGAGAATGGCGATCAGCGGCGCACTGGAGGCGGCGATCGCCCGGTTTCTCGCAGCAGACGGGCCCTGGTTCTTCTCCAGCGAGATGATCTGCAGCCGCCCGCTGCCATCATCCACACTGCGGGCAGCGCCGGCCGTGTCGTCGCTCGAGCCGTCATCGACCACGACGACTTCGCTGACAAGCGCTTCCTGCAAGGCGGACCGGACGGCGGTGGCGATCGTGTCTGCCGCGTTCTTGGCTGCGATGACGACGCAAATCGTCTGAACATCGGGGTGGGCCGTTGCGCTCTCCATGAGACTGTCTCCATCGTTCGTCGTGCGAGGACCTGAACGCAGGAAGATGGCCTCCATATGGAAGCACTGCAACAAAAACCGAAATGGGACTGTGAGCGCCGGCTAGATATCCCGGGCAGGCAGGTGTGACGTCACGTCGGACGGAAGGTTGGAAACCTCTCTGGAGCGCGCAGCGACGGCGGTATCTGTCCGACCCCTGCTACCCGCGAGCTTCTCGCGGTGAACGAGGTAAACGATGCCAACGAAATAACCCACCTGGATAATAACCGCGCAGAGGAGCGTGTGTATAAATGCTGTGTAGACGGACCCGCTGATGAAAAAGGACGCGAGCGCGAAAACGACCAGGACGCAAAGGATACTTATAAATACGCGCGGCGCATACATGATCGCCCTCCCGAGCAGCTTATAGTTCTTGGCTTCTAGACGCAGGCTCCTCCCTGCACCGTCACGATAGGACCGGCAGTAGTCGGATGCAAGCAATACAGCATCTGCTATGCCGAGTATTAATGAAACTTTCGTAAGGTTTGCCGGTTCCCTGCCCCGCCTTGGCAGTTCCTTGCGATTAGCGTGAATGGATTCTTACCTTGGTACCACAGCGCCCAATCGCATTTCCGCCACAATTTGGACGTGAAGCTCGCCGTCTGGAACATTCCGCTGCTGGATGTCGCAGACTCGGGGTCACCGGCGTTCAACTTTTGTTACAAAGGTGACGAGGCCCGACGAAGCCATATTGCGCTGCATCATTGTATTGCGGTGCGAAATGCGTAGGCCTTTGGTCTTATACGCAAGCTACTTCCTGGCCCTGCTCAAAGAAGCAATCACAGGTTTAGCTCTGGACTGGCCCTGCGCAGAAGCCCCCCAATACGCTAATGGCACGGGTATTATTCTAACTCCGGGTATAGTTGCCAGAAAAGAACAGTAGACCTGGGGTCGCTATTCAATCGATTGTAAAAAAATCGGAGTGCTGATCGGATTTCTTCGCGCGTCGACCCGCATCGGGACAGCGCTCCCGGAAAAAATTGGCTGGCATCAAATTCCGAACACAGACTTATTATCAAATTGTCGACGAAAAGACCCGCCGAAAGGCATCACCGACTATCGCAAAACCTAAATGGAGTTACCCTCTATGAAGTCAGCGACACGTTCGGCTAGTTCGCCGTTTGTAGACTCCGACCAGGCCTTCGGTACCCTCCCGATCGGTGGCCTCGCTAAACGCAGCTTCGATATGACCGCAGCTGCATGCGCGCTGATCCTGTTCAGCCCGCTATTTCTGATGATCATGGCCCTGGTGAAACTCACCGATAAGGGCCCGGCCTTTTATGGCCATAGCCGTATTGGCCATAACGGACGCATTTTCAAATGCCTCAAGTTCCGGACCATGGCGACCGACGGCGACGAATTGCTGCGCAACTATCTGCGTGACAATCCGCATGCCGCGGAAGAATGGCGTCTGACGCGCAAGCTGAAAGACGACCCACGCGTGACGTCTGTAGGCAAAGTCCTGCGCAAGCTCTCTCTCGACGAGCTGCCGCAGTTGCTCAACATCGTGCGTGGCGAAATGAGCGTGGTTGGACCGCGTCCGGTCGTGGACGAGGAACTGAAAGTCTATGACGCGTTTGCCGTCTATTACCTTCGCACCCGTCCTGGCCTCACAGGCCTGTGGCAGATCAGCGGTCGCAACGATGTGTCCTACGAGACGCGCATCGCTTTCGACACGCAATACGTCCAGAACTGGTCGCTGGTTCGCGACATCGCCATCATTGCAAAGACCATCCCTGCGGTCTGCTTTGCCCGCGGCAGCTATTGATCTGAGTTTCTTTTGATAGCCTGAGAATCCTGGTCGGTCACCGGCCGCAAGAAAAACCAAGAACAAGTCACCAGACGAACTCAACAGTCGAAACAAGCGCAAGCCGACCTCCCACGGATTTGCGTTTGAATGCGATTGAAGGACCCGTAGATGTTGAAGAACGATCATTCGAAAAGCGGTTCGCCGGCGCTCCTTTTTGCAGCCGGCGCCCTGCTGCTGAGTTCAGTCGCGCCAGTCCTGGCGCAGGACAAAGCCCCGAAGACCACACAACAGACCTCCACTGAGGCCGAAACCGCAACACCTGGCAAGGCTGCGGCACCCAAGACCCCTGCAGCGGCTGCCGCAAGCGGTCCCGCCAGCGGCGGCTATAAGCTCGGCGTCATGGACAAGCTGCGCATCCGCGTGGCCGAATGGCAGCCGGCCGATGGCACGGTGCGCGACTGGGACGTGGTCGGCGGCGAATACACGGTCGGCCCGTCCGGGGCGCTGTCGCTTCCGTTTATCGGCGATCTCGACGCAGCCGGAAAGACGACCGCCGAAGTTGCCGGTCTGATCGGCCAGCAGCTGCGCGACAAGTTCGCACTTCGAAACCTGCCCTCTGCCTCGGTTGAAATCAGCCAGTACCGGCCGGTCTATCTCGCCGGCGACGTCACGACACCGGGAGAGTTTCCCTATTCCCCGAACCTGACCGTGCTGAAGGCGGTAAGCCTTGCCGGCGGCTTGCGCCGTTCAGATGCTGGTCAGCGCTTCGCCAAGGATTTCATCAACGCGCAGGGCGACGTTGCCGTCTACGACAACCAGCGCGGCCGCCTGATTGCACGTCGGGCACGGCTTGTGGCCGAGGTTTCCGGATCGCGCGATCTGCCGATCCCGGCGGAGCTGAAAGACGTGCCCAATGCCGCACAGTTGATTGCCAGCGAGACATCGCTGATGAAATCGCGCCGCGACCGCTATGAGCTGCAGCTGCAGGCCCTCAACGAGCTGCGCAGCCTTCTCGAAAGCGAAGTGAAGTCGCTCGCGCAAAAGACAGAGACGCAACAGCGCCAGCTCGATCTCGTGTCGGAAAACAGGGACAAGATGTCCCGGCTCACCGAACAGGGTCTGGCTACCAGCAGCCGCCTTCTGACCATCGAGGAGCGCACGGCCAGCATCCAGTCGACCCTGCTCGACATCGACACGTCGACCTTGAAGGCAAAGCAGGATATCAGCCAGGCGAACCAGGACGAGATCAACCTGCGCAACGACTGGGAAGCAGACCGGGCAAAGGAGCTTCAGGATACCGAAGCGGAACTTGAAAAGCTCGGCCTGCAGCTGACCACCAGCCGCCAACTGATCTCGGAGGCAGTTGCACAGTCCGCCGAGGCGCTGCGCTTCGACCCGAGCAAGACAGCCGCGACGATCAAATACACCGTCGTGCGCGACGAAGGCGACGGCCCCAAGGAAGTGGCCGTGGACGAGAATGCCCGTCTAATGCCGGGCGACGTGGTGAAGGTGACCTCCGAACTGCTGATGCAATAGGGGTAACCGGATGAAGATTGCCAAGTCGTCCCTGATCGACCCGGAGAAGAACGAGATCTACGGGATTGCCGCTGTCGCGCTGTCCTTTTTCGTCTTCGCCTATTCGAGCAGGTTCGGGCAGATCTCGATCCTTGCCTATTACGGCGTATGGTTCCTTCCGGTCGTAACCGACTACCGACGGGTGCTGGGCCGCTATTCCCGTTTCCTCTGGATCTTCTCGTTCGGCATCTTCTGCTTCATCTCCGCTTTCTGGTCGCCAGCCTTTGGCGTGTCGCTGCGCACGGCCATCCAGTATCTGACGCATATCGTCTGCGCATTGATTGCCATGCGGATGCTCAGCACCAAGACGCTGCTGCGCGGCGGCCTGATCGGAACCGGGATCGTGCTCGTCTATTCGATCCTGTTCGGCACCTATCTGATGGACGCGATGGACAATACGTTCAGCTTCGTCGGCGCATTTTCCTCCAAGAACCAGCTAGGTTTCTTCGCGTCGCTCGGCGTGATCTTCTCCTATGCGGCGGTGATGCTGTTTCGCATGCGCGGCATCTGGATGATCGGTGCCGGCGGCGGCGCGCTCCTGTCGGCCTATTGCCTCCTCGCCTCGCAGTCTGCGACCTCTGTCATCACCACGGCCGGTGTCGTGGCGCTCTGCATCGGCCTGCAGGGGTTCATGTTCTTTTCGCCGAAGCACCGACGCGGCTTCTTTGCGATTGCGCTCGTGTTCGGGCTTGCCGGCATCGTCGGTGCGCTGCAGTTTGGCGCGATGGATGCGATCCTCGGCGTGTTCGGCAAGGACTCGACCCTGACGGGCCGCACCTATCTGTGGCAGCAGGGCATTGCCGCCGCTGCACAGTCTCCCATCATCGGCATGGGCTACCAGGGATACTGGGTTCCAGGCGCCTCCGAGGCCGAACGCCTCTGGCAGGAATTCTTCATCACCGGCCGCAGCGGTTTCCATTTCCACAACACCTATATCGAAAGCATGGTGGAGACTGGCATCATCGGCACGGGCCTGCTTGTCTTCATCCTGATCGCCTGCCTCACCGGCCATCTGAAACGGCTGCTGACCATCTCGCGCACGCCGGAATCGCTGCTGTTTGTCGGCCTGTCGACCCTGCTTGTGATTCGGTCCTTCGTGGAGATCGACATCCTCAACCCATACCAGGTCGGGTCTTTCCTGTTCTACTTCATGGCCGGTCGTCTGACGCTGGCGGTGAGGCCGGTCAAGGCAAAGGCGGACCGCCCTCAATACGGTTTCATGCCGAATTCACCCACGGGGCCCGAGCGCGGGCAAAATGGCGAACCGGGCATTCCGGCAGGCTGACACGCCCAAACGGGCGTCGAAGGACGTGAAGACAATGCCTACTCTCTATTCGATCCAGTATCTGAGAGCCTTTGCGGCGCTGGCCGTGGTGCTGTTTCATGCCGGCGAGAAAAGCGGCCTGCACTTCACCATCGGTGCGGCGGGTGTCGACGTGTTCTTCGTCGTCAGCGGCTTTATCATGATGGCGATCAGCGACGCCCGCTCGGCAAGTCCCGGCACGTTCTTCAAAAACCGGCTGCTGCGCATCGTGCCGATCTACTGGGCGGCAACGCTTCTGATGATCGCCGGCGCCTTTGCGGGTGCGTTTCCAAACCTCGTGCTGAGCCTGCCGCATGTGCTGGGTTCGCTGCTGTTCCTGCCCGTTGCCTCGCCCAGCACCGGCGCACTCTGGCCTGTCCTCGTGCAGGGCTGGACGCTGAACTACGAGATCTTCTTCTACGCCGTGTTTGCGCTCACCCTGTTTGCGCGCCCATCGGCCCGGCTTCCGTTGCTGGCGCTGGTGTTCGGAACGCTTGTCGCAATCGGCCTCGTCATGCCGCCCGAAAATCCGTCGGTTGGCTTCTACACGGCCCCGGTCATTCTGGAATTCGTGGCAGGTGCAGCACTTGCGAAACTCTGGCAGCGCGGCGCGGTCCCGCCGGCCACGATCGGGCTGGCGCTGATCTGCCTGTCGATCGCCGGGTTCGCGGCGATCCAGATTTTCAAGCTTGAATTCGATGCGTGGTCCTGTGGACCGCTTGCGATCATGCTGGTGACCGGCGCGCTCAGCCTTGAAAAGAGCCGCTCGGTCCCAAAGATCCCTGCCCTCGCCTATCTCGGCGATGCGTCCTACTCAATCTACATCTGGCATACGTTTGCGGTCTCGGTCGCCGTCAAGATCCTGTCGTCTGCATCCCTGCCGCCTGTCGCGGAAACCACGATCGCCGTGGTCGCCGGCACGCTGGTCGGCGTCCTCGCCTATGAGGCGCTGGAGCGGCCGATGCAGGCACTGGTGAGGGGAAAGCGGACGGGCCTGTGGCGCCTTCCGGCGAAGCAGACAGAAAGACAGCCGGTCCCTTGACCGGCCGTCCCTTCTTCGTGGTGAGCCGCTAACTCAGGCGTATTGCGGCGGATCGTCGTTTTCATCCGGGTTCGGCACCGGATCTTCATCCGGCAACCTGTCGGGCTCCGGCTCACCGATCGGAGGGACCGGCGGAGCGGGTGTTGGCGGGATTGGGCCGGGTACGGGTTCAAATGGATCCTGGGCCATGGGCACTCCTCTCTCTGTTGACTAAAGGGAACATCGCAGCCTCAGGCGGCCATGCGTTCCTCGACCGAACGCCAGTTCACGAGCTTGTCGAGGACGGCGCGGATATGCTCCGGCTTTCGGTTCTCGTAATCGACGTAATAGGCATGTTCCCATATATCGATGCCGAGATAGGCGGGACGTCCGACAGCAATCGGGTTCTTGCCGTCCTCATAGCCGATCAGTGCCAGCTTGCCGGCGTCATCACGAGTGAGCCACACCCAGCCTGTGCCGAAGACCGTATCCGAGATATCGACGGCGCGCTTGATGAAGCCATCATAGTCGCCGAACGTCTCGTTGATCGTCGTTGCCAGCTCGCCCTGCGGTCGGTTCGGGCCACCGGGAACGAACTGATCCCAGTAGGCCACATGGTTCCAGGCCTGGGCGGCATTGTTGAAGATCTTCTTGTCCGCATCGGCATCGGACTTGGCTGATTCCACAACGATCGCCTCAAGATCCATGTCGGCATATTTGGTGCCGGTCGACAGCGTGTTCAGCTTGTCGAAATAGGCCTTGTGATGCTTGCCGTAATGCAGGCCCACGGTCTTTGCGGAAATGACGGGTGCCAGATCGCCCTCGCCGAATGGCAGCTTCGGCTGTGCAAACGGCGCGGCGGCGCGTGCAATATTGGGAATTGGAAACACCGCAGCGGCCGCTGTGAAAGCGGTTGCGGTGAGAACGGTTCGACGGTTGAGTTCCATGAATTGAGCTCCTTCCCTGTTACCTCTAGGAAAGAACAACCCCCGAGACGCGGATCGGTTTCCCGATCCCGCCTGACAATTGCGTGTTGCGGAGCACGGACGTCATGCGTCCGGCACGTTGTCCTTGAGCTCTTTGATCCAGATCCGGCCATTGCCATCCGACGGCGCCCGCCAGTCGCCGCGCGGCGAGAGCGAACCGCCCGACGTGACCTTCGGCCCGTTCGGCGAAGCCGAGCGTTTGAACTGGCTGATCGTGAAGAACCGGAACAGGAACGTCTCCATCCAGCGCTTGATGACGGGCAGATCGAACTGCCGCTTCTTCTCCTCCGGGAAATGCGACGGCCAGGCGCCAGCGCCGGCATCCTTCCAGGCCTGCAGCGCCATATAGGCGATCTTCGACGGCTTCAGGCCGAAACGGGTGAGATAGTAGAGCGTGAAATCATGCAGATCGTAGGGACCGATCTTGTCTTCCGTGCTCTGCATGGCCCCGTCGGCGCCCGCCGGCACCAGTTCCGGCGAAATCAGCGTATTGAGGATGCGCTGCAGCGTTGCATTGGTTTCGTCATCGAAGCTCTCGGCCTCGATGACCCAGCGGATGAGGTGCTGGATCAGCGTCTTCGGTACCGAAGCGTTGACGTTGTAATGGCTCATCTGGTCGCCGACGCCGTAGGTCGACCAGCCAAGCGCGATCTCCGACAGGTCGCCGGTGCCGAGCACAAGCGCGTTGCGCTGGTTGGCAGCGCGGAACAGGAAATCGGTGCGCAGGCCAGCCTGCACATTTTCAAACGTCACGTCATAGACCGGCTCGCCACCGCTGAACGGATGTTTGAGATCGTGCAGAAGCTGGGTGGCAAGCGGCTTGATGTCGACCTCTTCGGCCGTAATGCCCATGCCGCGCATCAGCGCCCAGGCATTCGACTTCGTGTCGTCGCCGGTGGCAAAACCCGGCATGGTAAAGCCGAGAATATCGGTGCGCGGCCAGCCGAGCTGGTCATAGGCCTTGGCTGCGACCAGCAGCGCATGGGTCGAATCAAGGCCGCCTGAAATGCCGATGCAGAGGCGCTTGATGCCGGTCGATTTCAACCGCTTCATCAGGCCCTGGACCTGGATGTTGAAGGTCTCGTAGCAATCCTGATCGAGCCGTTTCGGATCTGATGGCACGAACGGATAGCGCTGGATGGCCCGCTCCAGATCAAGCGTTTCTTGCGGCCGCTCGAAGTCGAACAGGACGCGCCGGAACGTCTTGCCTGCGGTCAGATGCAGCGTTGCGGCATCGTTGAACGTGCCGGTGCGCATTCTCTCGAGACGCAGCCGCTCGACATCGATATCGGCGACGCACATCTGCGGGCCGGCCGGAAAACGCTCGGTCTCGCCCAACAGATCGCCCAGTTCGTAGATGCAGGCCTGGCCGTCCCAGGCGAGATCGGTGGTGGATTCGCCGGGGCCTGCGGCCGAATAGAGATAGGCGGCAAAGTTGCGCGCCGACTGGGTAGCGCAAAGCAGCTTGCGCATCTCCGCCTTGCCGACGGTGATGTTGCTGGCCGACAGGTTGGTGAGGATCAGAGCACCGGCCATCGCGCCGAAATCGCTCGGCGGCGCTGGCAGCCAGACGTCTTCGCAGATCTCCACGTGGAAGATGAAATCGCGGATATTTTCAGCGGCAAACTGCAGATCGATCCCGAAGGGCACCGATTGTCCGGCAACCGAAATCATCATGTCGCGCACGCTCCGGCCGGATGCGAACCAGCGCTTCTCGTAGAATTCGCGGTAATTCGGGATATGGGTCTTCGGCACCACACCGAGAATGCGGCCTGCATGGATGACGACGGCGCAGTTGAACAGACGTCCTTCGTGACGCAGCGGTGCGCCGACAAGAAGCACGGGAAGCAGCGCCTTGCTTTCCTCGACGATCGTTGCAAGCGCGCTTTCGACCGCATCGAGAAGAACGTCCTGGCCGAGCAGGTCGTCGATCGAATAGCCGGAAATGCCAAGTTCCGGAAACACCATCAGCGCAACGCGGCGCGCGTGACCGTCGCGGGCAAGGTCGAGCGTTGCGCGCGCGTTGAATTCCGGGTCGCCGAGTTCGCAGACCGGCGTGCAGGCGGCGGCGCGAATGAAGCCGTGGCTATAGGGCGAATGGAAATTCATCTGGAACTCCGAAGGCATGGTCATTGGCCGCGATAGTGACGCCTCGCATTTGCGACTGCCCGAGACGCCTACCTAAATCATTGGCCTGTATAGCACCTCTGTAAACACGCGCCAGCATAGCGACATCAGAATCGGGTGACGTTGGAAATGGCGACGGCGATTGGCAAAATCGAATTTCCGTGACAGCTTGTCCGAACGTGTGACCGCACACGGTTTTTCCCGCATGCAATTTTTCAAGAAAGCCACATTCAAACGTCATATTTTGGAGCGTTGTCATGTCCGTACTGGATGATCTTCTTCGCCAGAAAGCTGAGATCGAGGCACGCATTCTCGATGCCCGGGCGCAGGAAATCGATCGCCTCAAGCTGGAATTTGCCTTCCTCGCGCTCAAGCTGCGGGAGCTGAACGGTCTGCCGAAGCCGCTTGTGGACCTGTTCACCGACAAGGGAGGAACGTTCAACTCATTCCGGGCGCTGAACGTCAAGAAGCCATAGCCGCCAGCGTCAGAGGACCCTGCGATGGACCTGGCGCAGCTTGCGAAAGACTTAGCTCTCACCGAGCGGACACGACTGAAGATACTGCGTTCGGGCTTCACCGTCAGCGGACACAAGCTCTGGACGGATGAGGAAGACCTGATCTGCCGGATCTTTCACCCCGATTACTTTGCCATAAGCCAGGTTCTGCATGCCCGGTCGAAAAAGGCCATACAGACACGCTGCCAGAGACTGGGTCTTGCACCACGCCGGCAGGCCTGGGGATGGTCGGCCCGGCAGAAATTGCGCAGGCTCTATCCCGCCGCAGACCGGAAAGAGATCTGCGACGCGTTTCCGGGCGTCAGCTGGGACCGGATCCAGGCGGCGGCCCGCTATTACGGTTTTCGCCGCAGCCGGAAGCCCTACAAGCTGACAGGCATTCCGGCGCTGGATCAGCTGCGAAGCCGCTGCTACGCGATCCGGTGGATCATGCGCGATATGGATGAAGAGGCCGGCACCGGCCAGTATTTCCAGACCCGCGGATACAAGAGCCGCTACCCGGATTTCAAAGCCATCGACAAGGGTGTCCGGGCGCTCGGCGGCCATCTGGAAGTCCGCTGGGACGACGCAAAAGGCGGGCATGTCCCGCCGGACATACCCGCCTTTCAAACCAGCCTTGGGAGGCTAACTCGATAGAGACGTTCAGGCTGCGGCCTGGGCGCTCGCATTGAGCGGGATCTCGACGTCGATCTCCAGGATAGTGCAGTGCTCGTCGCGATCCATCTTTACCGTTACGCGGTCGGCGTCCAGCTGGACGTGTTTGGCGATGACGGCCAGAATTTCCTCGCGCAGCACGGCGACCAGATCGGTGCCGACAACCATGCGTTCATGAGCAAGCAGTACCTGGAGACGCTCGCGGGCCGCGGGCGCCGATTTCGGCCTGTTGAAAAGGCGGAACATGTTCATGCGGCCTTCCTTCCGAAGATCTTGCCGAAGAGACCGCGCTTTTCGCCCGGGATGGTCATGGGCAGGACCTCGCCGGCGAGACGCCGCGCGGCATCGAAATAAGCCTGGGCCGGAGCGCTCTTGGCGTCGGCCAGCGTCACCGGTGCACCGATGTTGGAGGCACGCAGCACATCCATGCTTTCCGGAATGATGCCGATCAGCGGGATCGACAGGATTTCCAGAACGTCGTCCACCTTCAGCATGTCGCCACGCTCGGCACGGTTGACGTCGTAGCGGGTCAGCAAAAGATACTTTTCCATCCGCTCGCCGTTTTCGGCCTTGAGCGTCTTGGAATCGAGAAGACCGATGATGCGGTCGCTGTCGCGCACCGAAGAGACTTCCGGATTGGTGACCACGACGGCCATATCCGCATGGCGCATGGCAAGTGTCGCACCGCGCTCGATGCCGGCAGGGCTGTCACAGATGATCCAGTCGAAGTAGCGCTTCAGATCGGCCATCACGCGCTCGACACCTTCGGATGTCAGGGCATCCTTGTCGCGTGTCTGCGAGGCGGGCAGCAGGAACAGGTTGTCGAGGCGCTTGTCGCGGATCAGGGCCTGCGGAAGCTTCGCATCGCCCTGGATGACGTTGACGAGGTCGTAGACGACCCGGCGCTCGGCACCCATGACGAGATCGAGGTTACGCAACCCGACATCGAAATCGACGACGACGACCTTTTCGCCGCGGCTGGCGAGCGCCGCGCCGAGGGCCGCGGTCGAGGTCGTCTTGCCGACCCCTCCCTTGCCCGAAGTCACAACTATGACTTTCCCCATACCAATCTCTCCTGTGTCCTGCCGGCCCGTTATCATTTGCTTTTTTTCATTTCTTAACTGAGCGTTTCTGCCATGATGATGTCGCCGTCGAGCCAGAGCTGGACAGGCTGCCCGCGAAGGCTTGCGTCCATGTCCTCGGCCATCTTGTAGATGCCGTCGATCGCGACCAGTTCGGCCTCGAGCTTGCGGCAAAAGATCCGAGCCGTTGCATTCCCCAATGATCCAGCCATGACTCGGCCGCGTATTGCGCCGTAGACATGCACCGAACCGCCGGCAATCACTTCGGCACCGGAGGCAACCGAACCGATAACGGTCACGTCACCTTCCGCGAAGATGACCGACTGACCGGAGCGAACCGGCTCGTTGATCACCAGCGACTGGATGACCGGCCGGACCTCGGCAACCTTGATCGGCTCGTTGCGGAGCTGACTGTCGGTATCCGTTTCCGGCTGCTTGGCACCTTGCTTGGTAGCAACGCCAACTTGTCCGGAGCTTTCTTGAGTCGACTTATCCTCGGACTTTTCCGGGACTTCGAAATCGGATGCAGCCTTGCCGCCCCGCATCGCCGGCGGCATGCCGGGGCCAAGCATCGACGGGCGAGCGCCTTCGATACCCATGATCCGGACATTGCGTTCGGCCAGCTGTTCGAGCAGGTCCTTCAGCTCGATCTTGTCGATCGAGACCTCGGAAATATCGAGCACGACCGGCCGGTCGAGAAAGAAGCCGGCCGAGCGGGCTGCCAGATCGTCAAGGCGCGAGAGCCAGTTGTCGAGCGGCAGATCGGGGGACAAGACGACCGCCAAAAACGAGCGGCCCTTGATACGGATTGAGCGAGCGTCTGTTAGCACTTTGGTCATCTACGTAAACAAATCGTTGACGTTAGATGTAGCGCCGGGGTGGTTAACAAAAGGTTAACGCACCCCTTCAAAGCTTTAACGAAGACCCTTTCTACGGCAATTTCAGGCCGGCCGTTTCGGCAGCCTCGATCGCCTCGTCATAGCCGGCATCCGCATAGCGGATAATGCCGAGCGAGGTGTCGTTGGTGATCGAATGTTCAAGCCGTTCGGCGGCTTTTTCCGTCCCATCGGCAATGATCGTGACACCGGCAGATGTCATGTAACCCGCATAGCCGCCGCCGCCCGAATGGATAACGACAAGGTCCGCCATCGACGCGCACATCGTCATCGCGTTGATCAGCGGCCAGTCGGCGATCGCATCCGATCCGTCCTTCATGTTCTCGGTCATGATATTGGGATGCGCCATGGCGCCGGCATCGAGATGGTCGCGCGAAAACGCGATCGGCCCGGCAAGTTTGCCACTTGCGACCAGCGCGTTCACGGCCAACGCAAGCTTCGTGCGTTCGCCATGCCCGAGCCAGGCGATGCGCGCCGGCAAGCCTTCGAAGGGCACGTTTTCGCGCGCCAGCCGGATCCAGTTGGTGACGATGAAATTATCCGGGAAAAGCTCGAGCACGAGATCGTCGATGCGGGCGATATCGCTTTCTTCGCCCGACAGCGCCATCCAGCGGAACGGCCCGATCGCCCTGCAGAACAGTGGCCGCAGATAGGCTTCAGTAAAGATCGGAATGTCGAAGGCGTTGGCAACCCCGCCCTCGCGCGCTTGGGTGCGGATGAGGTTGCCGTTGTCGAACACTTCCGCACCCCGTTCCTGCAGGGTCAGCATGGCGCGGACATGATCGGCGATCGAGGCGCGGCTTGCGGCCATCAACTGGCCCTGGCCTTCCTTGCGTAGCCGGCGGACTTCGTCAAGGCTCATCCCCTTCGGGACATAGCCATAGACCAGATCGTGCGCCGAGGTCTGGTCGGAGACGATATCGGGCACGATGCCGCGCTTGACGATCTGCGGGTAGATGTCGGCGGCATTGCCGACGAGACCGATCGAGACAGCGCGTTTGTCACGAACTGCCGCATCGATCATCGCAAGCGCCGTATCGAGATCCGGCGCGACCTCATCGAGAAACCCGATCTCGCGGCGCTTGGCGACCCGTTCCGGATCGATATCAACCACCAGGATCGCAGCGCCCGCCATGCGACCGGCGAGCGGCTGCGCGCCGCCCATGCCGCCGAGACCTGCCGTCAGGATGAAGCGACCGGCAAGCGAGCCGCCGAAACGCTTCTCGGCGATCCGCATGAAGATTTCATAGGTGCCCTGAATGACACCCTGGCTGCCGATATACTGCCACGCCCCGGCCGTCAGCCCGCCCCAGCAGATCAGCCCCTTTTCCTGCAGCGCATAGAAATACTCGGCCTTCGCCCACTGCCCCACGATGTTGCAATTGGCCATGATGACGAGCGGCGCCTTGTCATGGGTCTTGAGCAACCCGACCGGCTTGCCGGACTGGATGATCAGCGTCTGGTTCTCGTCCATCGTCTTCAATGTGCGCACGATCGCCTCATGCGCCGCCCAATTGCGCGCCGCCTTGCCGAGCGCCGCATAGACGATCAGATTGTCCGGATCCTCGCCCACTGCCAGCACGTTTTCCAGAAGCCGCAACAACGCCTCCTGCCGCCAGCCCTTTGCGCGCAGCTCAGGCCCGCCGGGGATCGGGAATTTCGGATGGCGCGGGTTGGGCTTTGGCATCTTGAAGCGCTCGCTCAATGTCGTTGAAGGGCACGCAGTCGCTGTTCGCGGAACAATACCGGCCAGCGTGAAATCACGTCGTAGAATACTTCAGCCTTGACCCGTGTCTCGGTAAGTCGATCTGGCTGGTAGTTATCGTTCTTAAAGCCTACTACTCTGACGTGGCTACCAAGATCGAAGCGCAGGATATGGCTTCCGTCATCGAACTCCTCATCGTAACTTGGCCAGAGGCAACTCGCCGAAAGGAACTGGGTCTGACGATCCTTGAGGTCGTTTGCTGCAATTTTGTTCGAGATCTCTCGATAAAATATTTCAAGATATTCATCGGCTAGTTGGTCTGCAGTCATGTTTGAAAGACGCGAGTTCACTGTCACGCCCCTCGTACGCAACAACTCTGCAGCACCGTCAACAGCATTGGCCAACATCGTCGCATTGTCAGACCTTACCCCGTACTCCCGCCCGTTGACATGCACGATAAAAAAACCGAGGGCCAAAAAATGGTCGTCCGGATGTGCCTCGCTGATTTGAAATTCAATAGCAAACGTCTCGACATCGCCGACAATCATCTGCGGTAGCCCAGCGCATAATCCGCAATGCTGATCCCCAGCGCCGCCTCGCAGATCGGGTAGACCGACGCATCCTTGACGCTGGACGACAGCGGGATCAGCGCCTTCGGAACATGCAGCACGAACACGCGCATGCCGACTTGCAACTGGCCGACGCTCATCGGCTCGCCGTCGGGCGACAGCGTCGAGATGATATCCGGGAAGGTCGCGAGACGGTTTCCGCCAGCGTCATCCACCGCCATGTATTCATTCATCACATGCAGGGTGATCGCCCTATCACCGGATCCGAGCGTGATGGTGCCGACATCGAAGGCTTCCTTCGTATAGACCACCGATTTGGCGCTCACCTCGGCCTCGACCAGGATCGTGCCGCCGGTCGTCCTGACGATCGCGTCGATGACGGCGGATCCACCCTTGGCATCGGCCTCGATGATCGCCTCGCCAAGCGTCAAAGCAAGGCTGATGCCGCCGAGCGCCGCATTGTCGCGCACATAGGACGCCCGCAGCGGATTGCGGCATGAGGCGATGAAGCCGCCGGACATGTCAGAGGCGGTGCGCAGGATCGGCGAGACCTTGGCGGTGGCGCCGCGCACGACGAGTTCGATATAGCGGTTTTCCGCCCGGTTGCCGCCGACTGCGGTCTGGATCATCTGCTCGGGCGAATTCGCCATGCCGATCGAGCCCATATCGCCTGTCGGATGGGCGCGCACGTCACCGACCGCATCGAGCACCTTGGTGCCGAGGATGGCCGATGGCAGCCAGCCGTTAAGCGTCGAGGACTTGCCGTTCTGGCCGATCATCAGCGCCGCAACCTTTTCGCCCAGCGCATCCTGCAGCAGCTGCACGGCCTTCACATAGTCGATGCCCTGCATTTCCCAGGCCGTGGTCGACGCCGGGGCTCCGATCGCGGCAGCCGTCGCCACCCAGTCGTCGTCGGACAGCTCGTCGATGGAGACGAGTTCGGGCCGGCCGACCGAGACGGCCGCATAGCCGAGCATGCGCCCGTGATCCGACCAGCCGCCGCCGCCGGCCGCATAGACCGAGCCGCCGCGTACCGCCGCCTCGACATCCTTCTCCGTCAGTATGCGACCCATCCCGGGCTCCTATTGTTTGTCGAGTGCCAAGACCGCCTCGTAGAGAACGGCAGCACCCAGTGCGATGTCGTCGTTGTCGGACCATTCTTCCGCCGCGTGGCTGCGGCCATCCTTGCTGGCGATAAAGATCATCGCAGCCGGCGCCACCTTTGAGAGAAAGGCCGCATCGTGACCGGCGCCCGACACCATCGGTCGGCTGGTCGCGCCGATCCGCTGCGCACTTTCGGCAAGCACGCCAGTCACCATGTCCGACATCGGCGTCGGCGCCGCATGCGAGACCCGGCGCGGATCGGCGATGGTTACGCTACGCTCACTCGCGGTCTGTGCACAAAGCGCGGTGACGGAAGCGACGAATTCGTCCATCACGGCATTATCGACGGCACGCGCATCGATCAGCATGCGCACATGCGAGGGGATGACGTTGGCGGCGTTCGGCTCCATCGAGAACTCGCCGACCGTGCCAGCGAAATAGCTCTGACCCGACGCAAGCTCCCGGGCGATCTCCTCGATGCCGAGCACGATGATCGATGCGGCCCCTAGCGCATCGTAACGGGCATTCATCGGCGTGGTACCGGCATGATCGGCGCGGCCCTCGACAAGGATCTCGAACCGCGAGATGCCGGTGATGGCGCCGACGATGCCGATATCGACGTTTTCGCGCTCCAGCACCGTGCCCTGCTCGATATGCAGTTCGAGGAAGGCTTTGATATCGGTGCGCGTGAATACGGTGTCGGGATCTCCGCCGACCTGACGGATGCCGTCCGCCAGCGTTACGCCATCGGTGCTGCGCTCCAGCCATTCGGGCGGGCGAACGCCGGTCAGGCCGCGACTGCCGATGCAGGACACGCCGAAGATCGACACTTCCTCGGCCAGAAAATCGACGATTTCCAGATCATGTTCGAGCGCGATGCCGGCATCCTTGAGTGATCGCGCCACTTCGAGACCCGCGATGACGCCGGCGATGCCATCGAACCGGCCGCCGTTCGGCACCGTATCCGTATGCGAACCGAGCATGATCGTCCCCTTGCCGTCCACGGTTCCCCTGCGCCGCCCGGTCATGTTGCCGGCGGCATCGATGTGGGTTTCGAGCCCGGCCTCGCGAAAGATCTTTTCGACGTAGGCGCGGCCTTTGAGAAACATCGGCGTGAAGGCCCGGCGCGTCCAGGGCCTGTCCGGCTCGGTGATAGCAGCCAACGCCTCGATATCGGCTGCGATCCGGTCGGCGTTGACGGCGAGATTGGATGTCATGCAATCAAAAATCCTGAAGTGAAAGGTTGGCCGGGGGCCGCACGAACCGGCCGGTGCCGGGCTGCGCCAGCACCTTCGATCCGTCATAGGCGAGTGTGCCGCGAAGATAGGTTCCGGCCACCTTGTAGGGCAAGGTCATTCCGTCATAGGGCGACCATCCGACGACGTTGTTCCCGGTCTTCGACGCATCGAACACATGCTCTTCCGCCGTCAGCACAGCGATATCCGCATGCTTGCCGACCTCAAGCGCGCCCTTGACGTGATCGATGCGGAAATGCCGGGCGGGATTGAGCGCCATCAGCCTCGCGGCCCAGGTGAGCGACACACCGCGTTCCAGCGCACCCTTGATAAACAGCGGCACCATGGCTTCGAGACCCGGCAGGCCGGAGGCGTTGGCGAGCATGTCCGGATTGGTCTTGCGGTCGAGCGACCAGCTGACGTGGTCGGTCGAAAGAAGCGTGACATTGCCGGCCGCCAGATGTCGCCAGAGCTTTTCCACCTCCGCCCGCGGCCGGATCGGCGGATTGCATTTCGACTTGCCGCCGAGCCGTCTCGCATCGGTTTCCTGGTCGAGCGTCAGGTAATGGATCAGGCACTCGACCGTGGCGCGATGCCCCTGCGCGCGGTAACCGGCGGCGATCTCGTAACCGCGACCGAGCGAGCAGTGCACCACATGGGCCGGACAGCCGGTGGCCGCACCGATCTCGTAGATCTCGGTCATCGCCAGAAGCTCGGTCATTGGCGGACGCGACATTTCGTGGGCACGGTAATCGGTAATGCCGGAGGCCTTCACCTCAGCCATCGCCCAGCGGACATATTCGTCGTTCTCGTTGTGGACGCCGGCCGTCAGGCCGGTTGGCGCGATCGCAGCAAAGCACTCGGCCATCAGCGGCGCAAAGATGCGCGGAAAGCGCTTCGGGTCTGTCCCGAACGTCGAGAACTTGAAGGCCGCGACACCGGCTTCCACCTGTTCGCGGATGCGCACCGCGCCCTCCTGCGGATCGACCGTGCCATAGAGCGCGAAATCGACCCTGGCCTGCGTCTCCGCATGGGCCGCCTTGCGGCGCACCGCATCGGCCGAGCAGACGAGATTGCCCTCGTCATAGGGCATATCAACGATGGTGGTGACGCCACCGGCAGCAGCCGAGCGGGTCGACCAGATGAAATCCTCCTGGTTTTTCTGGGAAAGCGAATGCACCTGCGCATCGACCGCACCCGGAAGGATCAGCGATGCGCCGAGATCGTGGCTTTCGCGCGCGGACGGCGTCCGGCCCTGACCAACAGCGGCAATGAGACCGTCGCGGACTGCCACATAACCTTGGGGAACGATGCGGTCGGCAAGGACCAGCGTGCCTTTCAGAACAAGATCGAAATCCGACATCGGCCTGTCTCCTTGAAGCCTTGAAGCCTTGAGCCCTTGAGCCTTGAGGCGCGCGTTCGATCGGAACCGCTTGGGAGGGCAGACTAGGAGAATTTGATGGGCAGAGGGATATCCCATATCGTGAACGCACGATATCATTGCTGTCATCCTCTTATATGCTCACCCGGAAGCCGTCATGGACCTTGCCTCGCTGCTGATCGCTCATCATGTGCTGGCCTTGGGTGGCATCCGCGAAACGGCGAAGGTGTTGGATCGGCCCGTCTCCAGCGTCTCCGCCGCGCTGGCGCGGCTGCAGTTTCATATTGCGACGCCGCTGACGACGACATCAGGCAACCGCATCCAGCCCACGCTTGAAGGCGTGCGGATCGGTCGAGATCTGCAGCGGGCAGCAATGCTGGTCGGCGAGCTCTCGGGTCTCGGCCACAAGGACGGCACGCCCGAAGACGGAGCCCGGCTTTCCGTACCGCTTCTGGCGCTGCAGCGTTTCCTCGTGGTCGGGCGCAGCGGCAGCATACGGCGGGCGGCGCAGGAGATCGGCATCGGCCAGCCACAGCTGACGCGGCAGATCCGCAGTCTTGAGCGTGATCTGGGCCTTCCCCTTCTCGACCGGGCAGCCGCCGGCGCTGTTCCCAATGCGAGCGGGCAACGGGTGATCGCTCTGGGAGAAGAGCTCGAAGCGATCTGGCTGAAGATTTCAGACCATGCGGGTGACCGGTTCCGGCGTGCCGCATCGACGACCCGCATCGGTTCCGTGACGCCGCTTGGACGCGAAAGCCTGATTGCCCGGATCCTCGCAAAACTTGCCGCCGACTGGCCGAAGCACATGCCGCGCCGGCCGCTCTATATTTCCAGCACCAATGCCGAGGAGCTGCTGTCCGGTATCACCGACCGGACGTATGATCTCGTGCTGGTCGACACGCTCGACATGCCGCCCGGCGTCGAACACCGGGTGATTTCACGCAGCGGACTTGCCATGGTGGGAGCCGCTGATGTGATCGCTGACCATCGCGGCGATCTGCGGCAACTGCTCCTGCGTCATCCGATAGCGCTGCCGAGCCTCAAGAGCGGGTTGCGGCAGAAATTCGGGTTGCTGACCGAGGACATCCTGACCCCGGACGAACGGGCGGGACTGTCCTTCGTCGAAATCGATTCCATTCCCGTCATCGCCAACCTCGTCAGCGATCACGGCTATATCGCGCTTCTGCCGCTCTGGGCCATTCCACAGCCGGACGAGCGGATGGCGGCGATCGCGCTTCCCGAGGCCTACGACATGCATCTGTCGCTTGCCTGGAAAAAGGGAGCGGCCGCCGAGACGATTGCCCGCACGGCCGAGCACATTCTGGGCTCGATGACTTTTCCGGTTACAGGACGAAATCCACCAGCAGCTTGATGTTGAGGGCGCCGATGACGATGGCGATCAGCCAGGCAAAGGCGCGCAGCCAGAGAGGTGCGACGAAGACGCCCATTTTGCGCTTGTCGGACGTGAACATCACCAGCGGGAAGACCGCGAAGGACAGTTGCAGGCTGAGCACGACCTGCGTCAGGATCAGAAGCTCCGCCGTGCCGCCATCGCCGTAGAAGATGGTGACCGCTGCCGCCGGAATGATGGCGATGCCGCGGGTGATCAGCCGCCGTACCCAGGCTGCCAGCCGGATATGCAGGAACCCTTCCATGACGATCTGCCCGGCCAAGGTCGCTGTCACCGTGGAATTCAGGCCGCAGCACAGGAGCGCGATACCGAACAGCGTCGGCGCGATGGCGTAACCGAGAACCGGTGAGAGAAGATTATGCGCATCGCCGAGTTCCGCCACCGCCGTATGGCCGTTGGCATGGAAGGCGGCGGCGGCCAGAATGAGGATCGATGCGTTGATCAGAAGCGCGAACATCAAGGCGACGGTGCTGTCGATCGTCGCGAACTTGATCGCCTCCCGCTTCTCCTCGACGCTGTCCCCGTAATTACGGGTCTGGACGATGCCGGAATGCAGATAAAGGTTATGCGGCATGACGGTGGCGCCGAGAATACCGAGCGCCAGATAGAGCATGTTGGGATTGGTGACGATCTCGGTGGTCGGCGCAAAGCCGCGAATGACCTCGCCCCAGTTCGGATCGGCCATGGCGATCTGGATGGCGAAACAGGCGGTAATGACGCCCAGCAAGCCGATGACGAAGGCTTCCAGGAACCGGAATCCGAGCTTCTGCAGGTAGAGAATGAGGAAGACATCGAGCGCGGTGATGAGAACACCGATTTCCAGCGGAATGCCGAAGATCAGGTTGAGACCGATCGCGGTGCCGATCACCTCGGCGATATCGGTGGCGATGATGGCGATTTCGGCAAACAGCCAGAGCATGTAGGCGACGGGACGCGGGAATGCGTCGCGACAGGCCTGGGCGAGATCGCGGCCGGAAGCGACCGCCAGCCGGGCGCAGAGCGATTGCAGCACGATCGCCATGATGTTCGACAAGAGTGCGACCGACAGGAGCAGGTAACCGAACTGCGAACCGCCGGCGAGCGACGTCGCCCAGTTGCCCGGATCCATGTAGCCGACGGCGACGAGATAACCCGGACCGAAGAACGCGAACGCCCGCCGGAGCTTCGATCCCTGTCCGCGCACCGGGATCGAGCGATGAACATCCATCAGCGAGGCATCACCGCCGCTTTTGAGCCAGCCGCTGGAATTCATTCGGGATCGGATATCCATCGTCGATCGTGCTCTCGTTGTTGCAATTGCAATTCATTCGCACATAAAGATCGTAGTTGCAAATTATTCGCAATAAGAAATCCGGAAACAGGGAAACTGTTCCGCGCAGCTTCACATTTTGCGAAACAGCAGTATTTCGGCCATGCTGGGGAGATCTGGTTGCTTCGCGAAACGTGGAGCAGAACCAGTTGATCGGAGAATGACATGGCGCAGGATAACGGCATCCGCGAGAACGAGGTTCAGGTCACGCCGCCGGAGGCGAACGATGCGGGGCTGATCTTCATCGGACGCATTTCGACCCCCTGGACCGCACGCAGCGAAACGCCGCGTCAGGGCAGCCATACCGGACCGATCTGCCGGATCGAGATATTCGAGCCATGGGTTGCGGCCCTGAAGGGCGTCGAGAATTTCGAGCGGCTGGAAATCCTCTACTGGCTCCATCAGGCGCGCCGCGATCTGGTTCTGCAGAGCCCCGCCAGCAGCGGCAAGGTGCACGGCACCTTCTCTCTGCGCTCTCCTGTCCGGCCGAACCCGATCGGGACGTCGATCGTGGTGCTCGAAGGTGTCGAGGGGAATGTGCTTCTGGTGCGCGGCATGGATTGCCTCGATGGCACGCCGCTTCTTGATCTCAAGCCCGACCGGAGCCTGTTCAAGCCGATCGTGTCGCCGCAGCCAGGCGAAGCCGAGCCTGACAGTAATGCACCGACGGCGCATTACTGTCAGAAGGCGTGAGAAATCAGCCCTTCAGCGCCGGGCTGAAACGGATCAGGCTGAGGATTTCGAACAGCATCTGAGCGCCCGCATGCGCCGTGTTGGTGGTCGTATCGTATTGCGGCGCCACTTCGACGACGTCGCCGCCGACGAAATTCAGACCCTTTAGCCCGTGCAGGATATCGAGCGCCTGACGGCTGGTGAGCCCGCCGATTTCAGGCGTGCCGGTGCCGGGCGCATAGGCCGGATCGAGGCTGTCGATATCGAAGGACAGATAGGTCGGGCCATCGCCGACAATCTCGCGCGCCTTGGCGATGACGGCGTCGATGCCCATCTTGCCGATCTCTTCGGCATGAATGACGGTCATCCCGCTTTCGAAGGAGAACTCCCAGAGATACTCCGCCGCGCCGCGAATGCCGATCTGGATGACCCGTGTCGGATCAAGCACGCCGTCGAGAACCGCGTTGCGGAACGGGCCGCCATGGTGGAACTTGGTGAGATCGTAGGCGCCGCCCGTATCGCAATGGGCGTCGATATGGATCATCCCGACCGGTCGGTCGCGGCCGACCGCCTTGAGGATCGGATGCGTGATCGAATGATCCCCGCCGACCGACAACGGGATGACGCCCGCATCGATCACCTTGTTGAAATGCGCCTCGATATCGTCATGGCTCATTTCCAGCCGGTACCGGCTGCGAAACGGCACGTCGCCGATATCGGCCACCTTCATCTCGAAGGTCGGCGCGGTCTTCAGCACGTGATTATAGGGACCGACGCGCTCGATCGTGCGCAGTGCCCGCGGCCCAAAGCGGGAGCCCGGACGGTTGGTGACGCCGAGATCCATCGGCACGCCGATCAGCGCTACCTGAAGATCGCCGAAATCCGGATTGTCCGCATCGATGTGGACGAGCGGCGCATCGAGAAGCGTCGGAACGCCCGCATAGGGGGCCGAGCGCGTGCCGCTTGCGGAAAAGATCCGGTCGGCGACGGCGCGAAATTCCGGATCATGGATGCTGCCGCCGTGGCCTTCGCCGTATTTTGCTCGAAGCTCTTCCAGCTTTTTCGTGTCGAACGTCATGTCGGTTTCTCCAGGTCTTTCTTAAAGCTCTGCGCGGGCCGCTTCCAGCGCGTCGAAATGGTCCGATATCTCGGCGCCCGTGGCAATCCAGACATCGGTTCTGCTTTGCACATGGATCAGGAAATCGCGTAGCAGATGCCAGCGCATCGGCCGTCCCGAAACCTGCGGATGGAGGACCAGCGTCGTGACGCCGCCCCAAGCATGTGTCGCCTCGAATTCGTCAATCCACAGCTGCAGCACCGCGTCGCGTCCGAAGATCGGCCGTGAACTGGTGCGGCTCGTCATGCCGAAATTCCAGTCGTCGAAGGCGAAGTTGACCGGGATCTCAATGAGGCCGCGCTCGCCGCCATGATCCGCATGCCTGTAAGGCAGGATATCGTCGCGGAAGGAGCTGGAATAGCGCATGCCGGATTTCGAGAGATAGGCGAGCAGTTCCGGGAAATTCTCACCCGATGGTGCGCGGTAGCCGATCGGCCGCACGCCTAGCACCTGCTGCAACGCCTCATAGCCGCGATCGATTTCCTCGAAAGCCTCATCCAGCTTGTCGCGGTCGGGCAGCTTATGGAGATAGCCGTGATGGCCGATCTCGTGGCCAGCTTTCAGGATCGCTTCGCACTGGGCGGGATGCGCCAATGCCGTCCAGCCGGGAATGAAGAAGGTCGCCGGCAGCGACAATTCATCCATCAGCGACACGATTTTCGAAATGCCGACGCGGGCGTCGTAGCCCCCATGCGACGTCGTAACCATGCGATCGACATTGGAAGGATTGTTGCCGATCCAGGCGGTTTCCGCGTCCACGTCGAAGCCGATGAAGAGCGCGCTTTTCGCGCCGTTCGGCCAAACCATGGCGGGTGTGACAGGCGCCGGATTGAGCGGACGGGGAGAAAGGTCGAAGGGCATTATAAAACCTCCGGTCGGGAAGAATGCAAAGCCGGGCCACCGCTGAACAGATAGCCCGGCTTCCGATGCAAAACGGACTGGTCCGCCGACCGTCCGGCCTGAAGGAGATCAGGCCGGAGGCACCCGTTTTGCAAAACGTGAAAGCTTACTTCTGGGCTTCGCTGTTGACGTAGATGCCGTCGAGGGCAGCCGATTCCAGGTTCCACTTGGCAAGGATCGTCTTGTATTCGCCGCTGGCCATCAGGGCCTTCATCGCACCGATATAGGCGTCGCGCAGTTCGGTATCCTTCTTGGAGAAACCGATGCCCTGGTAGATGGCGGTGAACGGCGCGCCGATCGAAACGTATGCGCCCTTTTCGAGCGTCATCAGGTAGGGAACGGTTTCCGAACCCTGGACGGCTGCATCGACGCGGCCCTGCTTCAGCTGGGTGCGGGCATCGGCCGAACCTTCGGTGCCGACGACCTTGACGGCCGGCAGGCCCTTGGCTTCGCAGTTGGCAGCGCTCCACTTCGCCGTTTCGTCCGGGAAGGACGTGCGACGGCTCATGCCGACATTCTTGCCGCAAAGATCGGTTTCGGACTTCAGTTCATCCTTGCGGGCCGCCGTCGTGTAGAACTGGGCGCCGGACTTCATGTAGTCGACGAAATCGAGAGCGTCGCGACGCTTCGGCAGATCGCTCATGCCCGAATGGATGATGTCGACGCGGCCGGTGGCAACCGACGGCACCATCTGTTCAAAGCCGATATCCGACCATTCGACCGTCACGCCGAGCTGCTTGGCAAGCGCCAGACCAAGATCGATATCAAGGCCCATCAGCGTGTTGGTGGCCGGGTCCTTGTATTCCATCGGCGGATAGTTCGGCGTGTTGGCAACGACGATCTTGCCGGCGGTCTTGATACGCTCCGGCAGGGCCTGAGCCGAAACCGAGCCGGCAGCAGCAACGGCTGCGAGGGCGACGATTGCGAATGTCTTGGTCATGAAATCCCCTGTTCTCTTGTTTTTGGTCGACTGGTTGAACGTTGACGCGGTCAGTTATGGACCGCCCGGATGAATTCCGCGGTGCGCGCGCTTTTCGGCGCCGACAACACTTCCGAAGCAGGGCCGGTTTCGACGACCTTGCCCGCTTCCATGAACGTGACGGTGTTGGCAACGTTGCGTGCAAACCCCATTTCATGGGTAACGACGATCATGGTCATGCCGGACGCGGCCAGATCCTTCATCACGTCGAGCACTTCCGACACGAGTTCCGGATCGAGCGCCGACGTCGGCTCGTCGAACAGGATGAGATCGGGCTGCATGCCCATGGCACGGGCGATCGCGACGCGCTGCTGCTGGCCGCCGGAAAGCTCGGACGGATAATGGTTCGCCTTGTCGGACAGGCCGACGCGGGCGAGAAGCGCAAGCGCATCCTCGCGCGCCTTGGCGACCGGCTGGCCGAGAACCTGGACCGGTCCTTCCATGACGTTTTCGACAGCCGTCTGATGCGGAAACAGGTTGAAGCGCTGGAACACCATGCCGATGCGGCGACGCTGGCGGGAAATTTCCTTGTCCGCCAGTTCATGCAGGTTGTCGCCTTCGCGGCGATAGCCCATCAGCTCGTCATTGACCCAGATGGCACCTTCGTCCATCCGCTCCAGAAGGTTGATGCAGCGCAGGAACGTGCTCTTGCCGGAGCCGGACGGGCCGACGATGCACGCGACTTCGCCGCGCCGGACTTCGAGGCTCACCTTGTCGAGCGCCTTGAACGCATCGAAGCTCTTGGTGACGTCGATTGCCTTGACCAGAATATCTTTCGTCATGTCCAACCTCACATCGATGCTCTGATAGATTTCGATCCGCGGCCATAATAGCGCTCGATGCGCTGCTGGATGACGGACAGAACGGACACCACGACGAGATACCAGAAGCTTGCCACCAGCAGCAGTTCGAGAACGCGGGTGTTGGCGTAGTAGATGACCTGCGCATTGTGCAGGATTTCGGAAAACTGGATGACGCTGGCAAGCGAGGTGAGCTTGACCATGCCGATCACCTCGTTGCCGACAGGCGGCACCATGACGCGCATGGCCTGCGGCAGAACGATGCGGCGCAGCATCTTCATCTGCGTCATGCCGATCGTGCGGGCCGCTTCGTACTGGCCGCTATCGACCGACAGAAGACCGCTTCGCACCACTTCCGACGTGTAGGCGCCCTGCTGGATACCGAGACCGAGCATGGCCGCCACAAACGGCGTCATGATATCGACGGTGCGGAATTCGAACAGGCCGGGAATGCCGAGCGTCGGAAAGATCAGCGCCAGATTGAACCACAGCATCAGCTGCAGCAGTGCCGGCGCGCCGCGGAAGATCCAAAGATAGCCGATCGCGATCCACGACAGAACCGGGTTGCCCGAGATGCGCATGATGGCGATGACGACGCCGAGCACGATGCCGATCGCCATGGCAGCAACCGTCATGACCAGCGTGTTGACGAGGCCCTGCAGAATGACGGGCGCAAACAGGAAGTCGCGCACATAGGACCATTCGATCTGGCCGACGCTGAAGGCGCGCACCAGCGCTGCCATCAGCAGAATGACGATGCCGGCGGCCACATTGCGGCCGATATGCCGCTTCGGCACCAGCTTCAGATGGGCGACCTCGTATTTTGCGCTGTCGTCTACAGCAACGGTCGTGGGTGCGCTCATCGTGTGCCAGCCTCCGCAGAGTTTGCGGCAACAGCCGGCTTTGCGCCGATCTCTTCCAGCGCGAACTGACGGCGGGCGTCGATCGCTACCTCGAACCGGCCGATCTGGTCGCGCACCGCATCGGGTGCCGTGCAGCCATAACCGGTGCGGCTGGCAAGCGCATGTTCGAGCGTGATCGCCTCAAGCAGGCCGGGGCCGAGACGCGGATCGATCTTCGGCAGATCTTCGGCGGTCAGCCCTTCAAGATCATGGCCGCGCTCTTCGCAGTAGCGCACCACAGCGCCGGTGATTTCGTGGGCTTCGGCAAAGGTAACGTTCTGGCTGACCAGCCAGTCGGCCACTTCCGTTGCCAGCGTAAAGCCGCGCGGCGCTTCTGCCCTCAGCTTCTCGACGTCGAACTCCAGCGTCGCAACCATGCCGGCAAAGGCGGGAAGGATGAGCTGCAGCGTATCGATCGTCTCGAACAGGACCTTCTTGTCCTCGGCAAGATCGCGGTTATAGGCGAGCGGCATCGCCTTCATGGTGGCCAGGAAGCCGGTGACATTGCCGATCAGCGTGCCGGACATGCCGCGCGTCAGCTCGGCGATATCAGGGTTCTTCTTCTGCGGCATGATCGACGAGCCGGTGGAATAGCTGTCATGCAGGCGCACCCAGGAGAACTGCTTGGAGCTCCAGATGCAGATCTCTTCGGCCAGACGCGACAGGTTGACGCCGATCAGCGAGGCGATGAACAGGAATTCGGCAACGATATCGCGCGAGGCGACCGAGTCGATCGAGTTTTCCGCAGCTGCCGAATACCCGAGCTCAAGTGCCGACAGGTCCGGCCGGTTGACGATGCCGGAACCGGAAAGCGCTGCCGCACCAAGCGGCGACCGGTCGAAGCGGCGGTCGAAATCTCCAAAGCGTTCGAGATCGCGCAGCAGCGACTGCGCATGCGCCATCAGGTGATGACCAAGCACGACGGGCTGCGCCGGCTGCAGATGCGTGAAACCGGGCATGACCGTTTCCACATGCTGTGCCGCCTGCTCGCGGATCGCGTCCTCGACGTCGATCAGGCCGGCGGAGAGCTCACGCGCCATGCGGCGGAGATAGAGACGGGTGTTGTTGGCGGTCTGGTCGTTGCGCGACCGACCGGCGCGCAGCTTGCCGCCGAGAGCGCCGAGACGGGCCATCAGCAGCCGCTCGAGAAACGTATGCACATCCTCATCGCCGGCGACAGGCGTTTCGCGGCCTGCCGCGACATCGGCCTCGATCGTGTCGAGCGTCGAGCGGATGGCCGAAAACTCGGCCGCATCCAGCACGCCGGCGCGCTTCAGTTCGGACGCATGCGCCCGTGAGCCGGCGATGTCTTCGCGATAAAGGCGGAAATAGGAGGCAGGTGCCCGTGAAAGATTGGCCAGAGCTTCGGAAGGGCCGGACTTGAAACGTCCACCCCAGAGCTGTGCGGATGCCGACATGAGCAAACCCTTCTGTTCAGATAATGGGCAGGGATCCCATGTGCACCACGAATGGGCAAGCGAACTTATTTCCTTGGCCCTATGACAAAAACGACTAGCGCAAAACGACGCGCTGGCGATAATGGTTCGGACGCATCCCGACAAAACCAGTGAGACCCTGATGGAGCAACGTCGCAGGCGCCTGCCGTCCACCGCATCGCTTCAGGTTCTGCTGGCGGTGGCCGAACGCGGATCGACTAGTGCTGCGGCGGAAACGACGGCGCTCTCCCAGAGTGCTGTGAGCAAGCAGCTGCTGGCACTTGAGGAACTGATCGGCAGCCCCGCCTTCCTGCGCACGCCGCGCGGCATGGTGGCGACCGAGGCCGGCCGCATCTATATCGACCACGCGCGCACGGCACTGAAAGCAATGGAAGACGCCGCGCTTCTGGTGGCCCGGCTGAAACCCGGCCCCGGCGTGCTGCGCCTGCAGGTCCTGCCGATTTTCGGCGATCGCTGGCTGCTGCCGAAATTCCATCTGTTTGCGGAACAGCATCCCGATATCGAGGTGCAGTTCACGACCTTCATCTCGCCGTCGCAGTCTGAAGTCCCGGACGGCATTTTCGAGTTTGCGGCGACGCCACAACACCGAGACAACAGCACCTATCTCTTCGGTCAGGACGTGCTTCTGGTGAGCGCACCGAACTATTTCGCCAAGGCCGGAACGCCTTGTGACATCGACGACCTTGCCGAACACGTGATGCTCGAACATCCCCAGACGCCGTTTCACTGGCAACATTTTGTAGCTCATCACAACCGCGACGGGGCCACTGTTCGCCACATTACCCGCTTCGGCTATTACACGATGGTGATCCGCGCCGCACTTGCCGGCCAGGGCTTGGCACTGATCCCACGCGGCCTGATCCTCGACGAGATTGCTACCGGCAGGCTCATCAATCCGGCCGGCCTCGGTTACCGGAGCGATTTCGGCTACTGGTTCAGCACGCCCCATATCCATTCCAGCCCGTCCATGCTGACATTCAAGACATGGCTGACCGCGCAGCTGGGACCTGAACTGGACCGCCCGTAACCGCGACTGTCCACAGCCAGATCTGGCATGCCTGCCCCATACCCGCACACTTCTGTCGCAAAAAAGGACGGCACGAACAGTCGCGTCCAGAAATGGGAGCAGCTTGTTCAGCCCGCCAGCGGTTCGCGCTGTGCGGTGCAGCATCGACGCGGTAGCCTGAAACAGGGAGCTCTAACGAAACGGAGGAGAAGACCAAAGGTCAACGTTTTTCAAACAGGAGACACTTTGATGACCAAAACCGTTTTGAACGCCCTTGGCGAAACCTTGTATTACAGCGGCACATCCAAAGCCTGGATTTCGGCGACGGGTGCCGGCACCGCACTCTCAGGCACAGCGGCCAATGACTCCATGTACGGCGACAGCGCCGTCAACGTGACCATGAGCGGCGGCGCCGGCGACGACGTCTATTACCTCTATTCCAGCATCAACCGGGCCGCTGAAGCGGCAGGCCAGGGCATCGATACGGTCGATACCTGGATGAGCTACACGCTGCCGGACAATATCGAAAACCTGCGCGTCACCGGTGACAACCGCTTCGCCTTCGGAAACGATCTTGACAACATCATCTCGGGCTCGTCCTCGCGCCAGACCTTCGATGGCGGCGACGGAAACGATGTGCTGACCGGTGGCGGCGGGGCCGACACGTTTATCGTCGCCAAGGGCAATGGCAGCGACCTGATCACCGATTTCAGCGCCGACGACAAGATCCGCCTCGATGGCTACAGCTTCACCTCCTTTGAACAGGTGGGCAACAGCCTGACCCAGGAAGGCCCCAATCTGCGGCTTGACCTCGGGGACGGCGACAGCCTCGTATTCGCCGGCACGACAGCCGATGACCTGTCTGCCGACCAGTTTGCGCTCAGCCTCGACCGCTCGGTCCTGACGAAGACATTCGGCGACGAGTTCAACGCGCTTTCCCTGAACAACGGCACGAGCGGCACGTGGGACGCAAACTTCCACTGGGCGCCGGACCAGGGCAGTTCTCTGCCGACGAATGGCGAAAGCCAATGGTACGTGAACCCGCTTTATGCGCCGACCGCCGGTTACAGCCCGTTCTCGGTCTCAAACGGCGCCCTGACGATCACCGCCAAGAATACGCCGGATGCGATCTCGGACGCGGTCAACGGCTACGACTACGTGTCTGGAATGTTGAACACCTATTCGACATTCTCGCAGACCTACGGCTATTTCGAAATGCGCGCCGACATGCCGACCGACCAGGCGACATGGCCAGCCTTCTGGCTGCTGCCGGAAGACGGATCGTGGCCACCGGAAATAGACGTGGTGGAAATGCGCGGCCAGGACCCGAACACGGTTCATGTTTCCGCGCATTCCAATGAGACCGGCAAGCAGACCACGCAGACGTCTGCGATCAGCGTTCCCAGCACCGAAGGCTTCCACACCTACGGCATGCTGTGGACCGAAGAGGAAATCGTCTGGTATTTCGACGACGTGGCGATTGCCAGCGCCGAGACACCGTCAGACATGCATGACCCGATGTACCTTCTGGTCAATCTGGCCGTCGGGGGCGCGGCCGGGAAGCCGGGCGATCTGTCCGGCGGAGCCAAGATGGTCATCGACTATATCCATGCCTACGAAATCGACGACGACGCAGCGCCTACGTCGTCGATCTCAAGCGCATCGGACGACGGCCTCGTATAGGCCGTCTGCTGCCGCATGATGGCGGCGGCACCGAGAACCACGTCGGCCACCTGCAGCAACTGCTTGGCAAGCGGCGTCGAATTGCGCCAGATCATGCCGATGCTGCGGGCCGGTGGCGGTGAATCGAACCGCGAAATGGAGACCCGCGCGGAGCGGGTCTCGACCGGCACCGCCATTTCCGGAATGAGCGTGACGCCGATGCCGGCACCGACCATCTGCACCAGCGTCGACAGCGAGCTTCCCTCCATGATTTCCCGCGACAGGATTTCGCGCGGGCGGTTCGAACCGATGCCGCAGAAGGACAGTGCCTGATCGCGGAAACAATGCCCCTCCTCGAGAAGAAGAAGCCGCATTTCTTTCAGCGCATCCGGCTCCGGCACCGGTTTGTCGCCATCCTCCCGGCTGCGCACCAGCACGAATTCCTCGTCGAACAGTTTAAGCTCCGTCAGCGACGGCTCGGACACCGGTAGCGCGACGATCGCCACATCGAGCCCGCCCTGCATGACTTCCTGGACCAGTTTGGTCGTCTGCGTTTCGCGGATCTCGACCCGGATGCCATCGAATGCCCGGTTGAGCTCGTTGATGACCGACGGCAGCAGATAGGGTGCCACGGTCGGAATGACGCCGATGCGCAGTCGTGACAGAAACCGGTCCCGCGAGGCGCGCGACAGATCCGCAAGTTCGTCGGCGGCCCGGACGATGTCGCGGGCCCGCAGAGCAAAAAGCTCTCCGAACGCGGTCAGCCGGACATCGCGGGTGCCCCGGTCGAACAGGGCCCGTCCCACCTGATCCTCAAGTTCCTTGATCTGCATCGACAGCGCAGGTTGAGAGATCGCGCAGGCTTCCGCCGCCTTGCGGAAACTCGCCTCGCGCGCCAAAGCTTCGAAATAGCGGAGCTGCTTGAGAGTGAAATTAGTCATAAGGTGAAATTATCGCAACCATCAGGAAATCCAACTTAAATTTATCGAAATGTTCCTGTAGAACTCTCGGCAACGGGTTGAGACACACAATCCTCCCCTTTTCATGCAATGCACGACAGACAATCTAAGGAGAATGTCATGGACACGAAAACTGACACTGCGGGCAAGTGTCCCGTTGCACATGGCCAGAACCCCCAGGGCAATACGCCGCGCGGTCGCTCGAACCGCGACTGGTGGCCAAGCCAGCTAAACGTTCAGATTCTGCATACCCACACGGCACTGGCCAACCCGCTGGGCAAGTCGTTTGATTATGCCGAAGAATTCAAGACGCTCGATCTCGACGCCGTGAAGCAGGACCTTCATGCGCTGATGACCGATAGCAAGGACTGGTGGCCGGCCGATTTCGGTCATTACGGCGGTCTTTTCATCCGCATGGCCTGGCACAGCGCCGGCACCTACCGCATCACCGACGGCCGCGGCGGCGCCGGCATGGGCCAGCAGCGTTTCGCACCGCTCAACAGCTGGCCTGACAACGTCAACCTCGACAAGGCTCGCCGCCTTCTGTGGCCGATCAAGCAGAAATACGGAAACAAGATCTCCTGGGCCGACCTGATGATCCTGACCGGCAACGTCGCGCTGGAATCGATGGGCTTCAAGACCTTCGGTTTTGCCGGCGGCCGTGCCGACGTGTGGGAGCCGGAAGAACTTTATTGGGGTCCCGAAGGCAGCTGGCTGGGCGACGAGCGCTATAGCGGCGAGCGCGAGCTGGCCGAACCCCTCGGCGCCGTGCAGATGGGTCTCATCTACGTCAACCCGGAAGGCCCGAACGGCAATCCGGACCCGCTGGCCTCGGCCCGCGACATCAGAAGCACCTTTGCCCGCATGGCGATGAACGACGAGGAAACCGTGGCGCTGGTCGCCGGCGGCCACACGTTCGGCAAGACCCATGGCGCCGGTGATCCGTCGCTGGTCGGAACCGACCCGGAAGGCGGCGAGCTGGAATCCCAGGGCCTCGGCTGGGCGAGCAAGCACGGCACCGGCATGGGCGCCGACACGATCGGCAGCGGTCTCGAAGTCACCTGGTCGCAGACGCCGACCCAGTGGAGCAACTACTTCTTCGAAAACCTGTTCGGCTTCGAATGGGAACTGACGAAGAGCCCGGGCGGCGCCCATCAGTGGCAGGCAAAGAACGCCGAAGCTTCGGTACCCGACGCGCATATCCCCGGCCGCAAGCATGTCCCGACCATGCTCACCTCCGACCTGGCGCTGCGTTTCGACCCGATCTACGAGCCGATCTCGCGCCGCTTCCTCGAAAACCCGGCTGAATTTGCCGACGCGTTTGCCCGCGCCTGGTTCAAGCTGACGCACCGCGACATGGGCCCGAAGGTTCGCTACCTCGGCCCGGAAGTGCCAGCCGAAGACCTGATCTGGCAGGACGTCATTCCGCCGGTCGATCATCCGCTGATCGACGATGCTGACATCGCCAACCTCAAGGAAAAGGTTCTGGCAACCGGCCTTTCCGTGCAGGAACTGGTGTCCACCGCTTGGGCTTCGGCGTCCAGCTTCCGCGGTTCTGACAAGCGCGGCGGTGCCAACGGTGCCCGCATCCGTCTGAGCCCTCAGAAGGACTGGGACGTCAACCAGCCGGAACAGCTTGCCAAGGTTCTGCGTCAGCTGGAAGACATCCAGACCGCCTTCAACACGGCCCATGCCGGTGCAAAGAAGGTCTCGCTTGCCGACCTGATCGTGCTGGCGGGCGCTGCCGGCGTTGAAAAGGCGGCGAAGGCTGCTGGTCACGATGTCGTCGTGCCCTTCTCGCCCGGCCGGATGGATGCCTCCGAGGCGCAGACCGACGCCCTGTCGTTTGCAGCACTCGAGCCGCGCATCGACGGTTTCCGCAACTACGTGAACGAAAAGCGCACGCAGTTCATGCAGGCGGAAGAAGCACTGGTCGACCGTGCCCAGCTTCTGACGCTGACGGCACCGGAAATGACCGTTCTGGTCGGAGGCCTTCGTGTTCTGAACGTCGGCACACCTGAGCACGGCGTGTTCACGACTGCCAAGGAAACGCTGACGAACGACTTCTTCGTCAACCTCCTCGACATGGGCACCGTCTGGGCACCTGTTGCCGGCGAGCGTGGCGTCTATGAAGGTCGCGACCGCAGCACCAGCGCGCAGAAGTGGACTGCCACCCGCGCCGACCTCATCTTCGGCTCGCATTCGCAGCTGCGCGCGATTGCCGAGATCTATGCCCAGGCCGATGCCAAGACGAAGTTCGTCAAGGATTTTGTTGCCGCATGGGTGAAGGTGATGAACGCAGACCGTTTCGACCTGCGCGCCTAAAAAAACAAAACCGGCCGGACGCAACACCCGTTGCGCCCGGCCGATCTCTTTCTGGCGTTAGCGCTGGCTGAAGAAGGCCGACAGCGCATCGATATCGTCATCCTGAAGATATTTCGCAGCATTCACCATCAGATGGCTCGACGACGTGCCGCCACGAACATCGCCTCGAAACAGATCGAGCTGCTGTTTCAGATAGGCGGCATTCTGCCCCGACAATTTCGGATATCCCGGGTTCGCACCGTCCTTGTCATGACAGCTGAGACAGACGGGGATCTTGTCCGCAGACCTTCCCCTTTCGGCAAGCTCGCGGCCTCTTTCCACAAGCGCCTGGTCCTTCGGCGGCATATCGCGTTTCGGACTTTGCTGATCGGCATAGTAGCGCGCCAGTTCCGGCAGGCTTTCTTCCGGGAGCGTGCCGACTGCGACACCCATGATACCGCTCGGCCGTCGGTTGTCGTGATAGGCCTTGAGGCTTTCCAGCAGATAGGTCTCCGACTGTCCCGCGAGACGCGGGATTATGCTGCCATCGTTGAGCTTTGCTTCCGTATGACAACTTTCGCAGGTGATCGGCAGCGGCGATACTTCGCCCGCGGTTCCCATGCCGTGCAGACCTGATGCTGCGATATAGGCCTTGCCGTCCATCTCAGGCAGTTTGCGCAGAAACGCCACCATCGCCCAGACTTCGTCGTCACGCGTCTGCACCGGCCAGGCCGGCATGCCGGTAAAGCGAACGCCGTGCTTGACGATCTCGAACAACTGCGCGTCGGTCCAGGTCGGCACGACTGCTTTCAGATCCGGCGGCGGCGGCAGCATCGACAGCACGGCATCGTTCCGGCCCTGCGCCGGCGACCCGTGACAGGTGGCGCATCCGCTTTCGAAATGGCCGGCAGCGGCCGGCACCAAAGCCGGATTGTCGAGCGGTGGCGGATCAACGGACATCGACGCGGTGCTGACCGAATTGCGCATCACCCAATGCAGGAACCAGTCGGTCGCTGCCCAGTGTCCCGACGAGGCGCGCACGCTGATCAGGCCCGACCAGGCGACGCCGAAGCCGAGGATCGGCGCAAGGATGGCAAGAATGATCAGATGCTTCCAGCGGATCGTCATCATGCGTTCCCCTCAAGCTCAGGAGCCGGATCATGCCTCAGCATGCCGGCGAGCAGCGCCACGCCGCCTGCAAGATAGACGATAGCACCAACCAGCAGCATCACCACACCGCCTGTCTGCTGATCGGCGAGTGCGGTGAGCGGTATACCGAAACAGCTCACCTCGCCCGCGCCGTAAAGCGGCCGCGGCGAAAGCGACAGGAGCGCGCCGAGCAGCGTCATATGCATCGAGGTAAACAAGAGGCCGAACGTGCCGGCAAGTCGACGCGCCTCGCGTCCCGATGCCGCACCGCCGAGACAGGAGAGCCACAGCGTCAGCCCGGCCGTGAGAAATACCATCTGCTCGAGAGCGGCGAACGGGACCGACCCTTCCGATAGCTCGCGCATGGCCGGAATATGCCAGCCCCAGACGGCAAACAGTTCCAGCACCGAGGCGAGCATCGGTGTGAGCCAGAGATGACCGGCCGTGAAATCGAAGCGCGTTCCGGACATGCCAAACGCGATCAGCGGCGACGCGATGGCAACGACACCCATATGGGCGACCATATGCACCGAGAACGAGCCGCGATCGGAAAACGGCAGGATGCCGAACCAGAGCAGACCGAGGACCAGCGCCCCCGCGATCAGCGCAAGGCGTTTCATGGCTGGCACTCCGCAATGAAGATCAGCGGAATGGCCGCATAGACGACCGACACGAAGCTCAGGCCCGACAGCAGCAGCGTTGCAAACCCTTGGAACAGCGTGCGCGACGAGCGCGTCGGTTCGTCATGCGGCGCGTCCTTGGCACCGAAACCCCACTGGCGCCAGGCGAGATAGGCAGAAAGCACGATCATCGCGAGCGCGGCGAGTGTCACGACGACAAGCACGATCCGGACCGTGTCGAAGCTGAACGACGCCGGCAGACGCTTGGCGCAGAAAACCGCGACCGTCGCATAGCAGATGATGAAATGCAGCGCCCAGACCACGGGCGCCGTAAAAAGGGTCCAGAGAGTTTCGACCTCGCGGGGGATAACGCTCTTCATGATGCCACCAGCGGAAAGAGACCGAGCACGCCGAACGTGACGACGGCGGTAAACGCCATGAAATGCCAGTAGAGCGTGACGTTGCGGATATCCTGATCGTATTCGCCGGTCATGTTGCCGGTGAGGCTGCGGGCAAGGCAATAGAGCTGCATCACGACGCCGACCACGCCGTGGATAACGGTCCAGAGCGCGATGACCCAGACGGTGGCCGGATAGACGTTGGAAGTCGGATCCATGCCGGTAAGATAAGGACCGGCGAGACCAGCAAGCGAGGCGGCGATGGTAACGGCTGCGGCTGCAACGAGGGCCAAGCGGCAACCGACCGGGCCCTTTTCGTTCAGCTGCCGGGCCAGCATCGTCAGGCCCCAGGCGACAAGATAGAGCACCAGCGCCACCATCGGCCAGAACACACCCGGCCCGGCACTGACGCCGGTATAATCGTCATGCACCGTCCAGTAGAAGAAATAGCCGAAGATCAGGCTGGCAAAGGCGGTACCGTCCCCAACCATGGTGATGAACATCGCCCACCATCCGACGGACGCGGGGCCTGAAACATAGACCGGCAGGCTGAGGCCCAGCCCGACATCCGTCTCAGCCGCTTCAGGGATCTGCGCCGTGCCCGTCCACAGCCAGTAGATGATGGCGACAAAGGTGATGATGGCGCAGATGATGGTGGGGATCCACCAGTGGAAGGTGAGCGCGATAAACACGCCACCCAGCGACAGGGCGGCTATGATGGTGACATAGGACACGCCGCCGACGCGCAGGCACTGGATCGGCTTTGCATCGAGCACCGACGTGACCAGCGTCTCGCGCCGACCGGATTTCGCATCCGGCAGATAGAAGCGGCCAGCCTCGATATCGGCCTGCAGGTTCGGCTGGTCCCACAGCGGGTAACGGCTGGTGATGATCGGCACGGAGCGCATGCCCCAGCTCTCGTCCGGATCGTTGGTCCATTCCAGCGTTCCGGAATTCCACGGGTTGAGATTGCGTTCCGCAGGCTTGGGTTTCGGCCGGAAGATGTCGATCACGAAGGTGGCGACACCGGCTGCAAAGATGAAGGCGCCGATGGTCGAGACGAGGTTGAAAATATCCCAGCCGAATTCTTCCGGGTAGGTGAAGACGCGTCGCGGCATGCCCCGCAGCCCGGAAAAATGCATCGGGAAGAACGCGGTGTTGAAACCTGTGAACATCAGCCAGAACGACACCTTGCCCCAGGTATCCGACAGCTTTTTGCCGGTCACGAAGGGGAAGTAATAGTAGATGCCGGCGACGATCGGGAAGAACATGCCGCCGATCAGCACGTAATGCAGGTGGGCCACGATGAAATAGGTGTCATGCGCCTGCCAGTCGAACGGAACGAGGGCCACCATGACGCCGGTCAGCCCGCCGATCACGAAGATGATCAGCCCGCCCGCGCCAAACAGCATCGGCACCGAAAAGATCACCCGGCCCGCAAGCATGGTGGCGATGAACACGAAGATCTGCACCCCGGTCGGAATCGCCACCGCTTCCGATGCCGCCGAGAAGAAGGCGAGCGAAATCTGCGGCAGGCCGGTCGCGAACATGTGGTGGACCCACAACCCGAAACTCAGGAAACCCGTGCCGACAGCCGCCAGCACGATCCAGGAATAGCCGATGATCGGGCGCTGCGAAAACGTCGGCACGATCATTGCCATCAAGGCGATGGCCGGCAGGAAGACGATGTAGACTTCCGGGTGGCCGAAGATCCAGAACAGATGCTGCCAGAGCAAGGGATCGCCGCCGCGCGATGGATCGAAGAACGGCCAGTTGAACATCCGCTCCATCTCGAACAGGATGTCGCCGGCAATCAGCGGCGGGAAGGCAAACAGGATCATGCCCGCGACGATCAGCAGATACCAGGCAAACATCGGCATCATGTTGATGCGCATGCCGGGGGCGCGGCATTTCATGATGCCGACGATGATCTCGACGGCTGCGGCAATCGATGCCACCTCGATGAAGGACAGGCCGAGCAGCCAGATGTCGGCGCCGATGCCGGCATATTCCTTGTCGGTGGCAAGCGGCGGATACATGAACCAGCCCGCATTGGGTGCTGCGTTGAAGAAGATCGAGCCGCAGACGAAGATGCCACCAAGCAGGAAGCTCCAGTAGCCGAAGGCCGATAGCCGCGGGAACGGCAGTTCGCGTGCGCCGAGCATGGACGGCAGAAGAAAAATCGCGATCGCCTCAAAGATCGGCACCGCGAACAGGAACATCATGACCGTGCCGTGCAGGGTGAAGACCTGGTTGAACAGCTCGGCCGACATGAAATCGTTGTTGGGGACGACGAGCTGCATCCGAATCAGCAGTCCGAGAACGCCGGCAAACAGCATGAAAACGAATGCGGTGACGCCGTACCAGAGCCCGATCTCGCTGTTGTTGACCGAGGTCCAGTAGCGCCAGCCCTTTGGCGTTTCCCAGGTATCGCGCAGCCTCTTTTCCTGGGCGGCGCGCTCCTCGGGCGAGAAATTTCCGAGTTCAACGCTCATCGAAGCCCCTTCAGATACTGTGCAATGCGATCGGTTTCGGCTTCGGGCAACATGTTGTAATGCGGCATCCGCACACCGGGCTTGATGCCGGCCGGATCGCGCAGGAAGCGGGCGATATCGGCGGTGGTATTGCCAAGCGTGCCGGCCCCGACCGAACCGCGTTCGCCGAATGCAGTCAGATCCGGGCCGATGACGCCGCGCGCCTCGGTGCCTGAAATCGCATGGCAGGCGGAACAGCCGTTTTTCAGAAACAGCGCCAACCCCTCGGCATCCCCGCCACCGGACGCGCTGCGGCGGGATGCGAGCCAGGCGTCATAGGCCGGCTTTTCCATCACCTCCACGGTAAAGCCCATCAGCGCATGCGAGGTGCCGCAGAATTCGGCGCAGACGCCGCGATAGGAGCCGGGCTTGTCACCCTCCAGCGTCAGAACGTTGCGACGGCCGGGGATCATGTCCATCTTGCCGCCGAGCACCGGGATCCAGAACGAATGGATGACGTCGGGCGAGGTCAGCTGGAACGCCACCCGCTCGCCGACCGGCATGCGGATCTCGTTGGCGGTCTCGAAGGCGACAGAGCCGTCCGGATTGAGATACCGGACCCGCCACCAGTACTGCTCGCCGGTGACATCGATCTGCCGCAGCCCCTCACCGCCTCCGGAGAAAAACGGACGGACATTGGGCATCAGCCACATGGCGTAGGATAACAGCGCGCCAAGAACGATGCAGGGCATCACGGCACCGCCCCAGAGGATCAGCCTCCCCGCCCCTTGCTCGGAATGGGCGTTCTTCTTGCGCGCCGCATAAAACAGAAGCGCCACGACGCCGACCCAGATCACCGCGCCGCCGATCAGCATCGCGAAGAACAGTGTCGCGACACCCGCGGCTTCCCGTCCCGCGGGATCAAGCACCGACTGCACGCCGGAGCAGGAAACCATCAGCGGACAGAGGAGAATTAGGGAAAGGACTGCTTTCGCCGCAGGCAGAAGGGCGCGGACGATGACATCGTCGAAATAGGTTTGAGATCGGGTTGGCCGGCTGTCGCCGGTCACGCGGTCATCGTTCATTCTGCTCTTCACCCCCGGCTCGAACAGGCGCAATGCATCACTTCTAATTTTGTTCCCACCCCAAACGAATTTTTTTACCCGGTGAAAACGATGAGCGTTAAGGGCCGCGTCGCATCGAACTTCATGACAACCGCTCGCGAAAAGGAACTATCGCCCTCTGGCTCCGTTACGTCACCTTCGTTGACGATCCCGCCGTCAAGCAAGGGAGCAGGTTGATATGAGTGCACCACGTGCCAACTGGAAAGGTCATATCAAGTTCGGCGAGGTGAGCTGCCCTGTCGCGCTCTACACAGCGGTTTCATCGTCGGACCGGATCAGCTTCAACATCCTCAATCGCAAGACCGGAAATCGCGTGCGCCGCGAGTTTGTGGACAGCGAGACAGGTGACCCCGTCGAGCACGACGACCAGGTGAAGGGCTACGAGACCGGCAGCGGCAAATACGTGGTGCTGGAACCCGAGGAAATCGCCGCCGCTATCCCCGAGAGCGACAAGACGCTCGATATCGACGCGTTCATTCCATGCTCGGAAATCGACGACATCTATTTCGACAAGCCCTATTATCTCGCGCCCCAAAAGCTCGGCGAGGAAGCCTTTGCGCTTCTGCGCGACGGCATGAAGGAGGCGGGCGTCGCAGCGATCGCCAGCACCGTGCTTTTCCGGCGGTTGCGGACAGTGCTGATCCGTCCCCACGGCGACGGGCTGATCGGCACCACGCTCAATTTCGATTACGAGGTCCGCTCGACGGACAAGGCCTTCGAAGACGTGACAGAGGTCAAGATCGACAAGGAGATGCTCGAACTCGCCTCCCATATCATCGGCACCAAGAAGGGTAGCTACGACCCGACCAAGTTCGACGACCGGTATGAAGAAGCGCTGGCCGAACTGGTGAAGGCGAAGCTCGAGGGCAAGAAGATCCCGAAGCGGAAGGCCCCGACAGCCTCCAAACCATCCGATCTTCTGCAGGCCCTGCGTGAAAGCGCCGGCATGGGCGGCAAGTCCGGATCAACGGACAAGCCGAAGGCAAAGACCAAGGCGAGCGCCAAGCCGAAATCCGCCAACACCAACAAGACGCCGCGCAAGACTGCCAAGTCAGCACCATCATCCTCGACAAGCACGCGCCGCAAGGCCGGTTAAGGGAAACGACAGCCATGGCGATACGTCCCTACTGGAAAGGCTATCTGAAGCTTTCGCTCGTCACCTGCTCCGTCGAGATGACACCGGCGACCTCGGAAAGCGAGAAGGTGCGCTTTCACACGCTCAACCGCGAAACCGGCAACCGGGTGCAGAGCCACTACGTGGATTCGGTGACCGGCAAGCCCGTGCGTGACGACGATGAAGTCAAAGGCTATCAGCGCGGCGAAGACGACTACGTGATGCTGGAAGACGAGGAGCTCGACAATGTCGCGCTCGAAAGCACCAAGACGATCGATATCTCGACCTTCACTCCACGTTCCGACATCGACTGGATCTGGCTCGATACCCCCTACTATCTGACGCCCAACGAAAAGGTCAGCGAAGAGGCATTCTCGGTGATCCGCGCCGCGATGGACAGCCAGGAGATGGTCGGCATTTCGCGACTGGTGCTCGGCCGGCGCGAACGGGCCGTTATGATCGAGCCCCGCGGCAAGGGCATCGTTCTCTGGACGCTGCGCTACGGCGACGAGGTGCGCGAAGCCAAGGACTATTTCGACGGACTGGACAAGGCCGAGCCCGAGAAAGAGACATTGCCGCTGATCCGCAAGCTGATCGAACAGCAGACCCGCCCCTGGGACGCAAAATTCGTGACCGATCCGGTGCAGGACAATCTCCTCGACATCATCAAGTCGAAAAAGAAGCAGCGCCGGCCGGCGCCGAAGAAAGCCGAAAAGGAAGAGTCGGACAAGCCCAGCAATGTCATCGACATCATGGATGCGCTGAAACGCTCGCTGGCGGCCGACAAGCGGAAAAGTAAGTAGGCTGGCGGCTCGTAGGAACGGCGGGCTCGGACTGCTGACGGACATTGAAGAAGTTATTGCTCAGGATGCAGGCGATACGTCGGTCGCGCAGGCCTTGAAAGTCCCCCAGCCGCGCGTTGCTTGACGAGCGCGATACCCCACTCTCCCCTCATCCTCGCCCTTGTGGCGGGGATCCAGCGACCCGACGTCCGTCGGGTGAAAGACTCTTTTCAGCTCAAGGACTTGAGCTGACTGGATCCCCGCCACAAGGGCGAGGATGAGGGGAGTTTGGGACTGGGCTCACTTTTCCAATTGACTGTAGAGTTGTTCGATAACAGCATTGTCAGCTGCGTGAGTAGGCCGAACGACGGCCTACTGTCCTCACCACTCAACCTCGAGCTTCAACCTTCTTCAATCGCTTGATCGCCTCTGCAAGCGGCCGCTCGGCGTCGCAATAGTCTTTCCACGCTTCGCTTTTCGCAATCAGCGCCGGCACCGTATGAATGGTGAAGCGTTGCGGGTCGAGGTCGGCTTTGACCTGGGTCCAGGTGAGCGGCATGGACACCGTCGCACCCTCGCGCGCACGCGGCGAAAGCGGCGCGACGGCCGTCGCCATGCGGTCGTTGCGGAGGTAGTCGATGAAGATGCGGCCTTCACGCAGCTTCTTCGACATCTTGGTGAGGTAGAGGTCGGGATCGTCCTGCGCCATCAGGTTCGAAACCCGGTGCGCAAAATCCTTCGCTTCATCCCAAGTCAGTTCCTTGCGGCCGCCCGTCTTCAGCGGCACGACCACATGCAAGCCCTTGCCGCCCGTCGTCTTGCAAAAGCTCATCAGTCCCAGTTCGTCGAGACGGTCCCGGATTTCACGAGCGGCCTCGACCACCCTCGGGAAGGCGACATCGGGAGCGGGATCTAGGTCGAACACAAGCCGCCCGGGAACTTCGGGCTTGGTCGGCTGGCAGTTCCATGGGTGCAGTTCAAGCGATCCGACCTGCGCCAGCGCCGCCAGTCCCTCGATGCGATCGACCTGCAGATAGGCCTTCTTGTCGCCATGGACCTTGACCAGCTCCAGGAGGTTCGACGTGCCCTGCATGGCATGCCGCTGGAAGAACTGCTCGCCGCCGATCCCGTCTGGCGCGCGGATGACCGAGCAGGGCCGACCCTTGATGTGCTCTATCATCCAGCCCGCGACCGATTCGTAGTAACGGCCGAGATCCTCCTTGGTAACAGGCGTGTCGCCGTTCTGCGCATCGCTTGGCCAGAGCGGCTTGTCGGGATTGGAGAGCATCACGCCCATCACTTCCGCCTTGCCACCCCTGCCGCGCGGAGCCTTCGTCGTTTTTGCAGCACCGGCGGTCTTTTCGGCCTTGGGCTGCGGCGTCTCCCGATCCGGTGAGGCCGGCTTTTCGGCCTCGACCTCATCAGCCGGCTTGTCTTCCCTCAGGCCCTTGAACGCCGCCTGGCGCACCTGGCCATCATTCGTCCAACCCGCGAACTGGATCTCGGCAACCAGCTCCGGTTTCACCCAGTGCATGTCCTTCGTCTTCTTGGGCGCCCCGATACCGGTAAACGGGCTTTTCTCGGCAGAAAGCGGTTCGAGCTTGGACATCAGATCCGCAGCCCTGCCCGCGCCAAAACCCGTTCCGACGCGACCGACATAGACGAAATGGTTGTCGCGATAGACGCCGGCCAGAAGCGATCGGAACTTGCCTTCGGTCGTCGCATAGCCGCCGATCACCACCTCGTGGCCTGCGCGGCACTTGGCCTTGACCCAGGTGTCGCTTCGGCCCGACCGATAGGGCGCGTCCGCCTGTTTCGAGACGATGCCTTCGAGCGAGAGACGGCAGGCGGAACGCAGAACCGCATCGCCACCGGTTTCGAAATGGTCCACATACCGGATCCGGGCCCCGGCTTCCGCCTCGGCAATCACCTGCGACAGCCGCGATTTGCGCTCGTCCAGCGGCATGTCGCGCAGGTCTTGGCCGTCGTGGAAGAGGAGATCGAAGGCGAAATAGACGAGGTCGTCTGTCTTGTCCTCGGAAAGTGCGGCCTGCAGCGCTGCAAAATCCGGCGCGCCGTCGTGATCGAGCGCGCAGATCTCCCCGTCGATCACCGTATCCGGCAGAACTTCGGCATCCTTGGCAATCTGCGAAAACCGATCCGTCCAGTCGAGCCCCTTACGGGTCCTCAAGATGGTCTTGCCATCCTGCACGCGCATCTGAACCCGATATCCATCGAATTTGATCTCATGCAACCAGCCTTCTGCCGACGGTGGCCGGTCGCGGATCTGGCAGAGTTGCGGTGCGATGAAATCCGGCATTTTTTCCGAGGCCGGATTCGCCTTATCTGCGCTCTTGCCCTTACTTGCACTCTTGCTCCCAGCCTTCCGTTCGTCAGCCGCCAGCCCTTCGCTGCTGTCCCACACAGCATCCGCATCGACCGCGCTGCTGGTCAGCATGAAAGGTTTCGGCTTGCGTCCCTTGCCCGCAGCAATCGTCGCCATGTCGCGACCGGAAGCGACCGAGGTTTCCATCTCTTTCAAGACCGCATCGCCGTCCTTGTCGACCGAGTGATCGTCGTGATGCTTGATCAGCAGCCAGTTGGTGCGCTTGCCGCCATCGCGGTCCTTTTTCATCCGCACCAGCACGAAGCCGCCCTGCAGCCGTTCGCCATCGAGGATGAACTTGAAATCGCCCTTGGCGAGCGCCTTTTCGAGTGGGAGCGCGCCATCGACTTCCCAGTAACCCCGGTCCCACAGCATGACCGTGCCGCCGCCATACTCGCCTTTCGGAATGGTCCCTTCGAAATCGCCGTAATCGAGCGGATGGTCCTCGACCTCGACCGCAAGGCGCTTGTCCTGAGGATCGAGCGACGGGCCGCGGGTCACCGCCCAGGACTTGAACACGCCATCCATTTCCAGCCGCAGATCGTAATGCAGCCGCGTCGCATCGTGCTTCTGAATGACGAAGCGGCCGCGCTTGGACGGCCGCACTTTAGCGGCGCCGCTCGGCTCCTTGGTCTTCTTGAAATCACGCTTGCTGCGGTAGGTTGAAAGAGTATCGGACATGGAACGCTCCCGGCACGGCTAGGGAGTCCGAATGTCCCACCGGCGCAATAGTTCCACAACGCACGGTGGATGGATCGAAGGCGCTCGTCTTGCTGCCTAACTCTCCTTTCGATACAAACGCACTCAAGGTTCGAGCCCAAGGAAAACGCCACCATGAGCATCCAGCAGAAGCCGGTCTTCACGGCCGACGACGTGGCGCGGGCAGAGAGCTACAAGGCCCGCGATTATCCTGACAATGTCGATCCCAAGGTGGAAGACCTCGTCCGCCAGATGATCTCGGGCTTCGCCGACAAGTGGACGGTGGTCATCCTCGATACGCTGTGGGACGAAGGTGTTTTAAGGTTTTCCGACCTCGCCCGCCGCGTTACCGGCATCAGCCAGAAAATGCTGACCCAGACGCTCCGGCGCATGGAACGCGACGGTCTGGTCATCCGCAAGACCTATGCCTGCGTGCCGCCCAAGGTGGAATACAGCCTCTCTCCGCTTGGCCTGACGCTCGGAGCTGCCTTCTGCAATGTGTGGATCTGGGCGGTCGAGAACCACGATGCGGTGGCAAAGGCGAGAACGGCTTTCGACGACGAAGACTGAGGGCGCCGGCGATACCGGCGCCCTCGGATCGTGCAGCGGTCAGCTCGGGTTGATCATCGCAAACACCTGGTCGAAATTGCCGGTGGCTTCGGCCGTGCGCTGCCGCATGACCCGCTGAACCATCACTTCCGACGGCGTCGGATCGGCGCAGAGCAGACCGACGGATTCGGAGACGAAATCGGCAAGCGGCATGGCTGTCGCGAACTTCGACTGGCCGGGCGTCAGCTCCGTTGCCACCTGTGGCGGGGCAAGCTCCACCACGGCGATCTTGGTGCTGCGCAATTCGTGCCGCAGGCTCATTGTCCAGGAATGGATGGCCGCCTTGGTGGCGCTGTAGGTCATGGAATCGGTGCGCGGGACGAAGGCGAGACCCGAGGAGACGGTGACGATCACAGCTTCCGGCTTCTGGCGCAGATGCGGAAGCAGGGCCGAGGTGAGCCAGATCGGCGCGAGAAGATTGGTGGTGATGGTGCGCTCGGCGACATCGACGTCGTAAACGTCAGCGAGCACGTTCTCACGCTCCATGATGCCCGCATTGTGGATGACGACGTTGAGATCCGGATGGTCCTTCACGACCGAAGCGGCAAATGCGTTCAGGCCGTCCTTGTCCGTGACATCGAGCTGGTATCCGGAAAGCGCCGGATTGTCCTTCAGCGTTTCATTCAGGCTTGCCTCGTTGCGCCCGGTAACGATCACCTTCGCGCCGCGTTCGGAAAGGGCGACGGCGAGACCGCGGCCGATGCCGGAATTGCCGCCCGTGATCAGGATTGTTGCTTTCGTGAAATCCATTTGCATTCTCCAATGCTGCTGATGCGCTTCAATATCACCAATAGTAACTTTTAGTAAGAAGGCACCTTTTAGTAAGAAATAGGAAATCGGATGCGCCCATCACGGCAATGTGCCGCACACGGCCTGCCTGACAAGGGGCGCACGGTTTACAGGGTGGCCGGTTCTGATTTACAGCTGCGCCCGAAATCTCGTCGGGAATACAAGGATAAGCCGATGGCGCTGACAGCTTCCACCACCCATGCCCGCAAAGGCCTCGGCCATGCGGTCATCGTCACGCTCGGCATGGCGGCAACCGTCGGCACGGCCCTTGGCTTCCAGTATCTCGGCGGCTATATTCCCTGCGCGATGTGCCTGCTGCAGCGCGAACCCTATTACTACGCAATCCCGGTCGGCATTCTTGCCATGGGCGCCCTGGCATTCGGCATGCCCGCCTGGATCGGCCGCACGCTTCTGATCCTTGTCGGCCTGATGATGCTGGTTGGCGCCGGGATGGGCGTTTATCACGCGGGCGTCGAATGGGCTTTCTGGGAAGGTCCCGCAAGCTGCGGCGGCGGCTCGGGCGTCACCACCAATGCCGGCAGCCTTCTCTCCGACCTCAACACGGTGCACGGTCCGTCCTGCACGGAAGCAGCACTCCGCGTGCTCGGTCTGTCGTTCGCGGGCTGGAACGTGATCGCCAGCGTCATCCTCGCGGCCATCGCCTTCATCGGCGCCAAGAAGGCCGCGTGAGCCGTAACCCTTACGGCTGCAGCTCGGAATCCCAGTAGAGATAGTCCATCCAGCTTTCGTGCAGATAGTTGGGCGGAAACAGCCGGCCGTTGTTATGCAGGTCCTGCACGGTCGGCGCATAGGGCTTCTGGTGCGGGAACATGCCCGCCTGCTTGGGAAGCTTGCTGCCCTTGCGCAAATTGCAGGGCGAACACGCCGCCACAACGTTCTGCCAGGTCGTTTCGCCGCCATGGGCCCGCGGGATGACGTGGTCGAAGGTCAGATCGTCGTGATCGCCGCAATACTGGCACTCGAACTTGTCGCGCAGGAACACGTTGAAGCGCGTGAAGGCGGGATTGCGGGTCGGCTGGATATAGGTCTTCAGGCTGACGACGCTTGGCAGTTTCATCGAGAAGCTGGGCGAACACACCGAATGATCATATTCGGCAATGATGTTCACACGGTCGAGGAAAACCGCCTTGATCGCGTCCTGCCAGGACCACAACGACAAGGGATAATAGCTCAGTGGCCGATAGTCAGCGTTCAACACGAGCGCCGGTAAGGCCTGCGGGGAGACTGCAATCGTCAAATGACGCTCCTAACGGATTCGGCATCTATCTCCTCTATATTAGGACCGTTGTTACAGGATTGTGAAGCCCTTTAAGTACAGGCGGCTTCGTCACTCAAACTTCACAAAATCGGAGAGACGTCGCGCTTCGTCCGGACCCCGTAATAGGACCAGAAAAGCCTCGTCGCGACCGAGCGCCACGGCCGCCAGATGAGCGCGATGGCGGCGAGCTGCTTTTCTGTCGGGCGCGCTTCCATGCCAAGCCCATCGGCAACCGCTGCCTGCAGCGCCACGTCGCCTACTGGAAAGAAATCCGGGTGGCCTGCGGAAAACATCATGTAGCACTCTGCCGTCCAGGGACCGATGCCGGGAAGTGCGATCAGCTGTCGTGTCGCCTCTGATGCCTCCAGTCCCGCGATGGCATCGAGATCGAAGCCCTTCTGCGCAATCGCCGTCGCAAGATGCATCAGCGTCGCAGCCTTGGCCCGCGATAGACCGAAGCTCGCCACGACCTCGGGATCGAGCGCTGCAAAAGCCTCTGCTTCGGTGGCACCGACAGCCGCCATACGCTTCCAGATCGCGTCGGCGCTTGCCCGCGATACGACCTGCGAGACGATGATGGAGGCAAGGCCGGCAAAACCCGGCTCGATCAGCCGCAGTGGCAGCTCGCCGGACAGCTCGATGATGGGGGCAAGGCGCGGATCGGCGATCACCAGTTCGGCAAGCCCCTCGTCGATATCCGATCGGTCGCGGATGATCCGCACGGTTTTCTCCATGGTTGCGCATCACAAATCATGGCAGAAGGAGGCATGCCAGCCGCCCAAATCGCCACTGATCCTGATAGACCAATCCTGCGTTTCGCGCCAAGCCCGAACGGGCTGCTGCATCTCGGACATGCGCTGTCGGCGATCCTCAACCACGAAATTGCGCGGGACATGAATGGCCGCTTCCTGCTGCGCATCGAGGATATCGACCTTGCCCGTTGCACGTCTGACTACGAGGACGCCATCTACCGCGACCTCCGCTGGCTGGGCCTTTCCTGGGAAGAACCGGCGCGCCGCCAGTCCGAGCATTTCGAGACTTACCGGGAGGCGCTTGGCCGATTGATGGATATGGGGCTCGTCTACCCGGCCTTCATGACCCGCGGCGAGGTAAAGGCGAAGGTCGCGGACTCCGAGGCTAGTGGCACCACATGGCCGCGCGACCCGGACGGGTCACCGCTCTATCCTGATCATGACCGGTACCTGAGCGATACCGAGCGAAAGACGCTGATCGAAAGCGGCATCCGCTACAGCTGGCGGCTCGACATGGACAAGGCGCTGGCGAGAGTTTCGGACGCTTTGACATGGCGAGAGATAAGCGACGGCGCCGAAAGACTGGTCCCGGCGGACCCGGCAGCCTGGGGCGATGTCGTCCTGTCGCGCTCCGATGCTCCGTCGAGCTACCATCTCTCCGTCACCGTGGATGACGCGGCGCAGGGCATTACCCATGTGGTGCGGGGTATGGATCTCTATCACGCAACGTCGGTGCACAGGCTTCTGCAGGAGCTGCTCGGTCTGCCGCAGCCGATATACCACCATCACCGGCTTATCCTTGGCACGGACGGCCGGAAGCTTTCGAAAAGCGAGGGATCAACCGGGCTTGCGGCTCTGCGCGACGCGGGCCTCAGCCCGCTCGACATTCGCCGCCTCCTCGGCCTTGAGGGCTAGAGCGGAGGCATCACCCCGGCGGCGGCGCTCTTTCCGGACGCGGGAGAATACCGAATAGATCCGGTACTTCATCAGCGCCGCATTGAACTCCGCACCGAGCATGAAGATCACGCCGACCATATAGAGGAAGATGAGCACGATCATGATCGACGCCAGACCCGCATAGGTCGCTGCATAATTGGCGAAGGTGGAAAGATAGGCCGCGAACCCGAAGCCGAAGCATGTCCACAAAAGCACCGTCAGCGCCACCCCCGGCATGATGTCGATCAGCCGGCGATCTCCGGCCGGAAGGTACTTGTGCGACCCGAGCAGGCCGATCATCAGGAGAAACGCCGTGCCGACGAGACCCCAGTTGGCAGCCGCGTTGAGATCGCTGATCAGCCAGGGAAAGCGGGTCTGGGCGAAGCGCGATGCGACGGGCACTGCCAGCAGAAGAATGCTGATGACCGCAAAGATCACCACCGCCAGGATGACGTAACCCAAACTAGCGAGACGCGTCACATACCAGGGCCGCGTTTCCGTCACGCGGTAGGCGCGGTTGAGCGAGATGCGCAGCGCCTCGACGCCGTTCGACGCAAAGTATGCAGCCGCCAGCACCGATACGGTCAGCAACCCGCCGCGCGGTATCTCCAGCACCCGCTGCAGCTCGGACGCGATCGGATCGGCCACATCGGCCGGCCATGTATCGAACAGGAGATGCACCGTCGTCTGCGAGAAGCCGCCGGCACCGAGAAAGCCCGCAAGCGCCGTGCCAAAGATCAGGAATGGGAACAGCGCCAGTAGCCCCGACAGCGCCACATGGCTCGCCATGGCCCAACCGTCATCCTCCGAGAAATGCCAATAGGCATCCCAGAGCACCTTGAACGCCAGTCTCGGCCACCTGACCGGGGAGTTTTCTTCCAAAGGCGGCATCTCCCTGAGGGCTTCGGTGGAGGATGAGTTGAGGCTTATTGCAAAATATGGAAGGTAGGCGGCAACTTGTACAGAGAGACCTTAACGGTATGCAATCGGCATGACAGACGGAAGAACGATTATCGTGACAGGCTGTTCCTCAGGGATCGGCGCTCATTGTGCGCGCGCGCTGAAATCCGAGGGATGGCGGGTGTTCGCGACGGTGCGCAAGGAAGCCGACCTCGTGGCGCTGGAACAGGACGGCATCGAAGCCCTGCTGATGGACTATACCAAGCCTGAGACGATCGAGGCTCTGGTCGACACCGTTCTCGCCTGCACCGGCGGACGCATAGACGCGCTCTTCAACAATGGCGCCTATGGTCAGCCCGGCGCTGTCGAAGACCTTTCGACCGACGTGCTGCGTCTCCAGTTCGAGACCAATCTGTTCGGCTGGCATGACCTGACAACCCGCATCATCCCCTTGATGCGGAGACAGGGCCATGGACGCATCGTCAACTGCTCCTCCATACTAGGCATCGTTCCCTACCGCTACCGGGGCGCCTACACCGCCTCGAAATTCGCGCTGGAAGGCCTGACCGTCACGATGCGGATGGAGCTTCAAGGAAGCGGTATCCATGTGAGCCTGATCGAGCCCGGACCGATCGACACGCAGTTTACAGCCAATGCGCTTGCCAAGGTCAGGGAGAATATCGACCTCGTCAATTCGCCGCATGCCGAACAATACAAACGGCAATTGCAGCGCCTGGACGGGAGCGGGCCGGTCAACCGCCACAAGCTGGGGCCGGACGCCGTTCACACGGTACTGAAACATGCCTTGACCGCCGACAACCCGAAGCCACATTATCTGGTGACGAAGCCGGCCAAGCAGGGCGCGTTCCTGAAACGTATCCTGCCGGCAGCGCTCTTCTACAAATTGATGCAACGGATCGACTGATCGCGAGCAAGCGGAAAGCAAAAACTCGATGGCCACCTTTACCACCGTTCTGACCGTGATCGTCATCGGCCTGGTCGTACTCGTTCTGATCAAGGGCCTGTTCAACATGGTAAAGGGCACCGATGCCAACCGGTCGAACAAGCTGATGCAGCTGCGTCTGCTGCTCCAGGCCGTGGCCGTCATCCTCATCATGTTCACGCTCTGGCTGACCGGCGGCGGCCGGCCGAGCTAGAGAAATGCCGAACTAAGGAAATTACAGTCTTCATGGTCAAGCTCAACAAGATCTACACGCGCACCGGCGACGACGGGACGACAGCACTGGTATCCGGCCCGCGGCGCGACAAGCACGACATCAGGGTCGAGGCCTATGGCACGGTCGACGAGGTCAACTCGACAATCGGCATGGCAAGGCTTCATACGGCCGGCATGGGCGAGGTCGACCAGATGCTGTTTCGCATCCAGAACGACCTGTTCGATCTCGGTGCCGATCTTGCAACGCCAGATACCGGCGAAAAGCCCGAATACGAGCCTCTGCGGATCATCGAAGCGCAGGCGACACGTCTGGAAACCGAAATCGACACGCTGAACGCCGATCTCGAACCGCTGAAATCCTTCGTCCTGCCCGGTGGTTCGCCGGCTTCCGCCTATCTGCATCTCGCCCGCACCGTATCCCGGCGTGCCGAACGGTTGATGGTCGAGCTTTCGAGGCATGAGGCGATCGGCCCGGCTGCGCTCAAATATATCAACCGCCTGTCGGATTTCCTGTTTGTCGCGGCCCGCGTCGCCAACGAGAATGGCAGGACCGACATTCTGTGGGTGCCCGGCAAGAACCGATAGGCGAAAGCGCGACCAAGGCGCGACGGACGGGAGGAGAGGAAGCGACGCATGTTCATTCCCCTGCATGATGCCGTCGCGCTGAAATACATCCGCGTGCAGTGGGTGACGTTCTCGCTGATCGCCGCCAACATACTCATGTGGCTGTTCACGAGCCTTGCTCCATCGGAAACGACAGAGATCGCCTCGCTGGGTCTCGGCTTCATTCCGGCGATCATCTTCGACTATGCGGTGCTCGATCCCTCTGTCATCCTTGTCCCGGAAGACGCAACCTTCGTCACCTACGCCTTCCTGCATCTGGATTTCTGGCACCTTGCATCGAACATGCTGTTTCTCTGGGTGTTCGGCGACAATGTCGAAGACGCACTGGGGCATGTCCGCTTCCTGATATTCTACCTGCTTTGTGCCGCGGCCGGAGCCCTTGTGCACGGCCTGGTCGGCCCGATGTCCGAGGGGCCGCTGATCGGCGCATCGGGTGCGATCTCCGGTGTGGTCGCCGCCTATTTCATTTTGCATCCGCGCGTCCGGGTATGGGTGCTGGTTCTGTTTCGAATTCCGCTGCCGCTGCCCGCTTTCGTTCCGCTGACACTGTGGATCGTTCAGCAATTCGTGATGCTTTGGCTCGAAGCCGATAGTGCGGTGTCCTGGGGCGCGCATGTCGGCGGAATTCTGGCGGGTGCCGCACTCGTCATCGTGATGCGGCGCCGGGGCGTGCCCCTGTTCGACCGCGAGATCGTCACGCCGAAGGCCGTGCTGCACAAGCCGAGCGTATCGCAAGAGACCCGACCGGCCGAATAGGCCTATGAGAAAACCGCAACCCAGATGGGATAATCCACGTTGTCATCAGGGCAAAAATGGGTATCCATGTCGCCCACTGACAAATGGATAAGCCGCAAATATCTCAATCTGCGGCTGGAGAAAAGTCAAGGAAGGACCCCATGAAGATCCTGGTGCCTGTAAAGCGCGTCGTCGACTACAACGTGAAGATCCGCGTCAAGCCGGATGGATCCGGTGTCGAGCTTGCCAACGTCAAGATGTCGATGAACCCGTTCGACGAGATTTCCGTCGAGGAAGCCCTGCGCCTGAAAGAGGCCGGCAAGGCCGAGGAAGTGATCGTCGTGTCGATCGGTCCGGCAAAGGCTGAAGAAACGCTGCGCACGGCGCTTGCAATGGGCGCCGATCGGGCGATCCTGATCGAGACCGACGAAACGGTCGAACCGCTTGCCGTTGCCAAGCTGCTGAAGGGCGTCGTCGACGCCGAACAGCCGGGCCTCATCATCGTCGGCAAGCAGGCGATCGACGACGATTCCAACCAGACCGGCCAGATGCTGGCGGCACTGCTCGGAACAGGCCAGGCAACCTTTGCCTCGAAGATCGAGCTTTCCGCCGACAAGGCTGTGGTTACCCGCGAAGTCGACGGCGGCCTGCAGACCGTCGAGGTCAAGCTTCCGGCCGTCGTCACCACCGACCTGCGCCTGAACGAGCCGCGCTACGCGTCCTTGCCGAACATCATGAAGGCGAAGAAGAAGCCGCTCGACAAGAAGACAGCAGCGGATTTCGGCGTCGACATCGCCCCTCGCCTCAAGGTTCTGAAGACCGAGGAGCCGGGCGGCCGCAAGGCAGGCATCAAGGTAAAGTCCGTCGAGGAACTGGTCGGCGCCTTGAAGACCGCCGGCGTGATCTGATTTTAGGGAGATAAACTCATGGCCATTCTTCTTCTGGCAGAACACGACAATGCCAGCCTCAACGACCAGACCGCCAAGGCGCTGACGGCAGCAACCCAGATTGGTGGCGACGTCCACGTTCTGGTCGCCGGTTCGGGCGCGCAGGCCGCGGCAGACGCCGCAGCGAAACTTTCGGGCGTCTCGAAGGTCCTGCTTGCCGACGACGCAAGCCTTGCCAACAGCCTTGCCGAACCGCTCGCAGCACTGATCGTGTCGCTGGCGGGATCCTACGACGTCATCATGTCCTCGGCGACAGCGTCCGCCAAGAACGTCATGCCGCGCGTTGCCGCGCTGCTCGATGTGGCGCAGGTTTCGGAAATCATCGAGGTGATTTCGCCGGATACATTCCGTCGTCCGATCTATGCCGGCAACGCCATCCAGACCGTCCAGGCAACCGATGCCAAGAAGGTGATCACCGTGCGCACGGCATCCTTCGCGGCAGCCGACGAAGGTGGTTCCGCTTCCGTGGAAACCGTGGCAGCCGCAGCAAACCCTGACGTCTCGTCCTTCGTATCCGATGCACTCGCCTCCTCGGACCGTCCCGAACTCGCTTCCGCCAAGATCATCATCTCCGGTGGCCGTGCACTCGGTTCGTCCGAGAAATTCCAGGAAGTCATCCTGCCCGTCGCCGACAAGCTGGGTGCGGCCGTTGGCGCATCGCGCGCAGCGGTCGACGCAGGCTATGCGCCGAACGACTGGCAGGTCGGCCAGACCGGCAAGGTGGTTGCACCGCAGCTCTACATCGCGGTCGGCATTTCCGGTGCCATCCAGCATCTGGCCGGCATGAAGGATTCCAAGGTCATCGTTGCGATCAACAAGGACGAGGAGGCACCGATCTTCCAGGTGGCCGACTTCGGTCTCGTCGGCGATCTCTTCGAGATCCTGCCGCAGCTCGAAAAGGCCCTGTGAGGGCGACCGGCTTTTTCGCACCGCAGTTCGGCGACGCGAAAATGCTGGCAAAAAACACGCTAGCAGACTAGAAAAATGCCGGGCTGTCTCACGCAACCCGGCATTTTGCTGTGAGACGCCGGTTGGTTATGATGAATGCGAGACGCGGGCGAAAACCGCACCCAGGGAGCGAGTGAGATCATGAAGAATATCGGCGTCATCGGCGCAGGCCAGATGGGCTGCGGAATTGCACATGTTTCGGCGCTCGCCGGCTATCACGTGCATATCTATGATCTCTCCAAGGACCGGATCGAAGGCGCACTTGCAACCATCAACGGCAACCTCGCCCGCCAGGTTTCCAGCAACAAGCTTTCCGACGAGGATCGCAACTCAGCGCTTTCGCGCATCACCGGCTCCGCCGATGTCAACGACCTCGCACCGATGGACATGGTCATCGAAGCCGCGACCGAAGACGAAAGCGTCAAGCGCAAGATCTATGCGCAGGTCTGTCCGGTTCTCAAACCCGAGGCGCTTCTCGCCACCAACACCTCGTCGCTGTCCATTACCAGGCTTGCCGCCGCGACCGACCGGCCGGAACGCTTCATGGGCATACATTTCATGAACCCGGTGCCGCTGATGAAGCTGGTGGAACTGGTGCGCGGTATCGCCACCGACGAGCCGACCTTCCGGGCCGCCAAGGAATACGTGGTCGCGCTGGAAAAGACCGCGACCGTTGCCGAGGATTTCCCCGCCTTCATCGTCAACCGCATCCTGCTGCCGATGATCAACGAGGCGATCTATACGCTGTACGAAGGCGTCGGCTCGGTCGAGGCGATCGATACGGCCATGAGGCTTGGCGCCAACCACCCGATGGGACCGCTGCAGCTCGCCGATTTCATCGGCCTCGACACCTGCCTGTCGATCATGCAGGTGCTGCATGACGGCCTCGCAGACAGCAAATACCGCCCCTGCCCGCTTCTCGTCAAATACGTAGAAGCCGGCTGGCTCGGCCGCAAATCCGGCCGCGGCTTCTACGACTATCGCGGCGAGGTTCCAGTGCCTACGCGGTAAGGATCAGCCTTGTGGCGGTTCGCTCCTCACCCGCTTGACTGCACGCTAGAAGCGGTCGGCTGAGGCGAAGGGCAAGCCCTTCATCCGCAGCCCTCAAGCGCCCTTGGCGGCCGTCACCAGCGCCTTCGCATCGTCGCTGTCCCATGCGGCGGGGCCGTTCATGGCGCCGATCAGGCAGCCCTTCTTGTCGAGGATCAGCGTTGCCGGCAGGCCGAAGGCGAGGCCTTCCTTTTTCAGGGCGTTGAACGTGCCCATCGAACTGTCGCGGTAAAAGCCGAGCTTGTCGATCTTGTATTCTTCAAGAAAAGTCTTCGGCTTCTCGTCGGTGCCGGTGTCGATGTTGATGGCGACGACTTCGAAGTCAGGCCCGCCCATCGCCGCCTGCAAACCGTTCAGCGCCGGCATCTCTTCGCGGCAGGGCACGCACCAGGTGGCCCAGAGGTTAAGCAGCACCGTTTTGCCGGCGAGATCGGCGGTCGTCATGTCCTGCCCCGCCGGACCCTTGAAGGACAGGGAGAGCGGGCGCGGCGGCTGTGCCTCGACCATGGCGGCAACCTGGCCCTTCGAAAAGGCACCAACGGACTTTGCCAGTTCGGCCGAGCCCTCGCATTGCCCGGCGGAGGCGGACATCGCGGCGCCCCCAGCCCCATCCAAACCATTGCCAGACCCCATGTTCGTCACGTATACGGCGACGGTGCCGGCGACGATCCCGAGGACGGCGGCAATCAGGATCAATCGGACAGACGGAAGGCCAAGCGGTCTTTTGGACGTCATCAACTACTCCAGGACTGAATTCATGGCCGACACGAAGGACGCGACATCTTCCAACCAGATGTGGGGCGGACGCTTCGCTTCCGGGCCGGATGCGATCATGGAGGAGATAAATGCCTCGATCGGTTTCGACAAGAAGCTGTTCGCCCAGGATATCCGCGGTTCGATCGCCCATGCGACGATGCTGGCGGAACAAGGCATTATTTCGCACGAAGATAAAGACAAGATCGTTTCCGGCCTGAACACGATCATGTCAGAGATCGAAAACGGACAGTTCCAGTTCTCGCGCAAGCTTGAGGACATTCACATGAACATCGAGGCCCGGCTGGCAGACCTGATCGGTCCAGCCGCCGGTCGCCTCCACACCGCCCGCTCCCGCAATGACCAGGTCGCGCTCGATTTCCGCCTCTGGGTCAAGGAAGAGCTCGTCAAGACCGAGAAGATGCTGACGGGTCTGATCGCCGCGTTTCTCGACCGCGCCGAAGAGCATGCGGATACGGTGATGCCCGGCTTTACCCATCTGCAGACGGCACAGCCGGTCACCTTCGGCCATCACTGCATGGCCTATGTCGAAATGTTCGGCCGTGACCGCGCCCGCGTTCGCCACGCGATCGACCATCTGGACGAAAGCCCGATCGGTGCTGCGGCGCTTGCCGGCACGCCCTACCCGATCGACCGCCACATGACGGCAAAGGCCCTCGGCTTCCGCGAACCGACCCGCAACTCGATCGACACCGTTTCCGACCGCGATTTCGCGCTGGAATTCCTGTCGGTTGCTGCCATCTGCGCCGTGCATCTGTCGCGTCTTGCCGAAGAAATCGTCATCTGGTCGACGCCGCAGTTCGGCTTCGTGCGCCTGTCGGACGCGTTTTCGACCGGCTCCTCGATCATGCCGCAGAAGAAGAACCCGGATGCCGCCGAACTGGTGCGCGCCAAGACCGGCCGGATCAACGGTTCGCTGGTGGCGCTGCTGACGGTCATGAAGGGCCTGCCGCTCGCCTATTCCAAGGACATGCAGGAAGACAAGGAGCAGGTCTTCGACTGCGCCGAGAACCTGGAACTGGCGATTGCCGCCATGACCGGCATGATGCGCGACATGACCATTCGCGCCGACAAGATGCGCGCCGCAGCAGGCGCTGGCTTCTCCACCGCGACCGACCTTGCCGACTGGCTGGTTCGCGAAGTCGGCCTGCCCTTCCGCGAAGCCCACCATGCCACCGGCCATGCCGTGGCGCTGGCGGAGAAAAAGGGCTGCGACCTTTCCGAGCTCTCCCTTGAAGAACTGCAGGCGATCAACCCTGCCATCACCGACAAGGTCTTCGACGTTCTCTCGGTGGATGCCTCGGTTGCCAGCCGCGTCAGTTTCGGCGGTACGGCTCCCTCCGAGGTGCGCAAGCAGATCGCCTGGTGGCGCGAGAGAAACTGACGCCTGCGCGACGAATGAAGCGGCAAGGATACTGCACAAGCGCGCGGAACTTCGCTATGAAGTCTGCGTGACCGTGCCGGAGAAGGAAGAGAATGTCGAAATCCCTGGTGAAAATCGCCCATGTCAGCCTGATCCTGGGCGTCGTCAGCCTCGTTGTCGCCGGCTGCGGCCGCAAGGGCGACCTCGACCGCCCCAGCACGCCCGTCGAACAGCAGAACATCCGCAAGAGCAGCAAACCCGGTGACGCCAACAAGGAACCGGTTGCCGAGCGCCCGTTCGTCCTCGACCCGCTTCTGTAGTTTCCAGACCCCTTCAGTTTTCCGAGTTTTGACGTGAATCATTTCCATTACATCGACGGCGTGCTTCACGCCGAAAACGTCGCCATCCCGGAAATCGCAAAAGCCGTCGGCACGCCATTCTACGTCTATTCGACCGCCACGCTGGAGCGCCATTACAAGGTGTTCGCGCAGGCGTTTTCCGATGTGGATACGATGGTGTGCTACGCCATGAAGGCGAACTCCAACCAGGCCGTCCTCAAAACCCTGGCAAAGCTCGGCGCCGGCGTCGATGTCGTCTCGGGCGGCGAACTGCGGCGTGCGCTGGCGGCCGGCATTCCCGCCTCCCGCATCATGTTTTCGGGCGTCGGCAAGACCGTGGCGGAAATGGATCTGGCGCTCGAGGCCGGCATCTACTGCTTCAACGTCGAATCCGAGCCGGAACTGGAAGTGCTGAACCTGCGCGCTCTCAAAGTCGGCAAACGCGCGCATGTGTCCTTCCGCATCAACCCGGATGTGGATGCGGGCACCCATGCCAAGATTTCGACGGGCAAGAAGGAAAACAAGTTCGGCATCGCCTATGATCGGGCCCGCGCCGTCTATGCCCATGCGGCAACGCTTCCTGGCATCGAAGTGACCGGCATCGACATGCATATCGGTAGCCAGATCACCGAGCTTCAGCCGTTCGAGGATGCCTACCGGCTGCTGCGGGCGCTGGTGGATCTGCTGCGCGGCGATGGCCACACGATCAGCCACGTCGATGTCGGCGGTGGTCTCGGCATTCCCTACAAGGACGACAACACCCCGCCACCGCTGCCGGACGCCTATGCGGAAACGATCAAGAAGCAGCTTCGCACGCTCGACTGCAAGATCGTCACCGAACCCGGCCGCCTGATCGTCGGCAATGCCGGCATTCTGGTGACCGAGGTGATCTATGTGAAGGATGGCGGCGAAAAGACCTTCGTGATCGTCGATGGCGCGATGAACGACCTGATCCGCCCGACGCTCTACGAAGCCTATCATTCGATCCGCCCCGTCGTGGTACCGCCGGCCGATGCGCCGCGGATCAAGGGCGACGTTGTCGGTCCCGTCTGCGAGACCGGAGACTATCTGGCGCTCGACCGCGAGATGGCGGAACCGAAGCCCGGTGACCTGATCGCCGTCGGTTCTGCCGGTGCCTATGGCGCCGTGCAGGCCGGAACCTACAATTCCCGCCTGCTGGTGCCGGAAGTGCTAGTGAAGGGCTCCGAGTTCCACGTGATCCGCCCGCGCGGCTCCTATGATGACCTGATCGGCCTGGATTCCGTGCCTGCCTGGCTCGGCTAGAACGTTCACTTTTGCGGCAAACCGCCTGGAAATATCGGGGCCGGCATGTCGCCGCCCTCGTCTTCGCCACAAACATTGTTATGTTGATAGCTTGATTTGGGCCGCCACGATCGGAGACGGACCGCATGAGCTTGATCCGCAAAGGTGCATTCGAAACACATCCGGCGCTCGCAAGACGCGTTGCGCTGAAACGGTCGTTTGCCCGTTTCGTGCTGTTTTCCGAACGCCTTCTGCCGAAGCTTCTGGCCCCGCTCGCGGTCGTTGCCCTGTTCTTCTCCGTCTCCTGGTTCGGCCTTTTCCGCGTCACGCCCGATCTGCTGCGCTGGATACTGCTCGGCTTTTTCACCTTCGCGTTCCTGACCTCTCTCCTTCCCTTGGCGAGGCTTCGCTGGCCCGATGCTGCCGATGCGGACCGGTTGCTGGAAGATCGCAACGGCCTGCCGCACCAGCCCGTCGCCGTGCAGGAAGACCAGCCGGCGTTCGAGACGCCGTTTGCCCGCGCGCTCTGGAAAGAACACCAGATCCGCATGGCCGAGCGGATCGCGGCGCTCGATACGGGCATGCCGCGCCCGGATATTGCCAGCCATGACCGGTTCGCGCTCCGCGCCGTACCGGCGCTCATGTTTGCCGTGGCGCTCGGCTATTCCTTCTCGAACGGCGGCGGTTCGCCCGCAGACGCCTTCCGTCCGGCACCACTGGCTGCAAGTACCAACCCAGACCTTCGCATCGACGCCTGGCTGACACCACCATCCTACACCGGCCGCGCCCCGATATTCCTGACCGGCCGCGACACGGCGCCCGCAGCCGCGGGCGATACGGCCGGCAACACGGCATCTGTGCCGCAGAATTCCGGCCTGACCGTGCGCGTAACCGGTGGCGAGGGCGAGGAAGCGGTCGTCTTCACGCCGAAATCCGGCGGAGAGCCGCTGACGCTGATCACCGAGGAAGCGCGCAAGGCGGCTGAAGACGCAAGCAAGCAGGCACAAGGTAAGGCACCAGGCACGCCATTGCCCGAGGGCCAGCAGGCCAAGCCGCAGCCACCCGTCAAACAGCCGCAGACCGCACAGACTGTGCCGCCGCGCAGCTACGCCTTCAACGTGGACGAAAGCGGCGAACTCACCGTCAATGGCCAGACATGGACCTTCGACGTCATTCCCGACCGGCCGCCGGAGATCGCCTTCGACGGCCAGCCGAAGCGGTCCGTCAATGGCGCGCTGGAAATCGGTTTCCGCGGCAAGGATGATTACGGCATTCGGGAAGCCCATGCGCTGATCGAGCCTGTCGGCCCTGTCGACCCGGCGGCCACGCCGCTTTACCCGGCGCCAGAATACCGCCTCGACCTGCCGCGCCAGAACCGCGGCCAGGAGGTGAAGGCACTGACCAGCCGTAGCCTGGTCGAGCATCCGCTGGCCGGAAAGCGGGTCAGGATTACGTTGATTGCCAAGGACGGCGCAGGCCAGACCGGCCGCAGCCCCGCCCATGAAATGGTAATGCCGGGCCGCGGCTTCTCGGAACCGCTGGCGGCAGCCGTTGCCGAACAGCGCCAGGTTTTCGCGCTCGACACGCGCCAGGTGCCGCGCGCGATCGAGCTCAACGACGCGCTGGCGATCCGTCCCGACGAGACCATTCCGAACCTTGGCCACTTCCTGGCAATCCGCTCGGCCCGCGAGCGCATGAAGATTGCCCGCAACGAGGAACAGCTGAAGGACGCCGCCGACTACCTCTGGGAAATCGCGCTCGGCATCGAGGACGGCGATCTTTCCGCCGCCGAACGCCGTTTGCGCGATGCCCAGCGCAATCTGTCGGACGCGCTCGAGAAAGGTGCCGGGGATCAGGAAATCGCTGCCCTCATGAAGGAACTGCGCGAGGCGATGCAGCAGTTTATGAACGAGCTCGCGCAGCGCATGCAAAACGCACCGCCGGGCCAGCAGAACATGCAGGCGCAGAATGTCATTCGCCAGCGCGACCTGCAGAACATGATGGACCAGATCGAAAACCTCGCTCGATCCGGCAATCGTGACGCTGCCAAGGAAATGCTGTCGCAGATGCAGCGGATGATGAACAACCTGCAGGCCGGACGCCCGCAGCGCGGTCAGCAGGGCCAGCAGCAGCAGCAAAACAGCCAGATGCGCCAGCAGATCGACAGGCTCGGCCAGATCATGCAGGAACAGCAGCGGCTGATGGACCAGACATTCAAGCTGGACCAGGCCTTGCGCGATCGCATGCAGCGCGGCGACCCCGATCCGCAGAGCGGCGAACAGGGCGAGCAGCAGCAGGGCCAGAACGGCCAACCGGGTCAGCAGGGCCAACCGGGTCAGCAAGGCCAGCAGGCACAGCGCGGGCAGCAGGGCCAGCAAGGTCAGGGCCAGAACGGCCAGGGCGGCGAACAGAATACCGACCAGATGACAGCCGAACAGCTGCGTGAGGCGCTGAAGAACCTGCGTGCCCAGCAGGAAGGCCTCGGAAAACAGCTCGGCGAGCTACAGCAGGCGCTGAAGGGCATGGGCATGGACCCAGGCCAAGGCTTCGGGGAAGCCCAGAGTGAAATGGGCAGCGCCGGCAAGGCGCTCGGTGACGGCCAGGGCGAACAGGCCGTCGAAGGCCAGGGCAACGCACTTAACGCGCTTCGCCAAGGCGCCCAGAGCATGATGCAGCAGATGATGCAGGCGATGCAGCAGGGTCAGGGCCAAGGCGAAGGCCAGCAGGACGGCCAGGGACAGGGCATGGCCAACCAGGGCGGCCAGAACGGTCGCGATCCCCTAGGGCGCCCCCGCGCAACGTCAGGTCCGGACTTCGGCGATCAGGTGAAGGTGCCCGACGAAATCGACGTGCAGCGCGCCCGCGAGATCCTCGATGCCATCCGCGAGAAGCTGGGCAACGCCCTATCAGGCGATGCCGAGCGGCAGTATCTCGAGCGGCTGCTCGAGATCCGCTAAATCCACCTGCGAGAGATCAGGCCGCGCAGGAAGTCTGCACGGCAAGCGCCATGGCGACAGCCTTGCGGATTTCTGGCAATGCGAAAGGCTTCTGCACCACATCGACGATCTTCGACGACAGGTCATCGGCGCGTTCGCGCTGTTCGGCATAGCCGGTCATCAGCAGGATCTTCATGTCGGGATACTGGGCGGCGGCTTCGTGCGCCAGCGCAATGCCATCCATGACAGGCATGCGTATGTCGGAAAGCAGAAGATCGAACGCGCCCTGCTCGAGCTTTTCGAGGCCTTCGGCGCCATCGCCGGCCTCATGCGTCTCATGGCCATCCATCCGGAGAGCGCGCGCAACAAACATGCGCAACGTGTGTTCATCCTCGGTAATAAGGATCTTGGCCATAGCGATCATCGCTCCCATTTTGTGTATCAATCCGGGAGCAATTCACCAGAGTTTGGTTGTCGAGGAGTAAACAGGCGAGGCTCAAACCGCGCCATGGTTAACACCTTGCGACCGGATGACGGCAGATTTCTGCCCCCATCCGAACCAAAATCAACTCACGCGTCGCCAGTCACGACGCCGACGAAAGGCAGTTCGCGGAACGCGTAGGCGACGTCCATGCCGTAGCCGACGACGAAGTAGTCAGGGCATTCGAAGCCGACGTAATCCGCTTCCAGATCTTCCTTGCGCTTCACCTTCTTGTCGAGAAGGACGGCCAGAGAGACATGGCGGGCGCCGCGCTCGTAAAGCAGTTCCTTGGCAAATTTCAGCGTCCGGCCGGATTCCAAGATGTCGTCGATCAGCAGAACATCGCGGTCCTTCACGTCGCTGTCGATATCCTTGACGATGCGAACGCCCTGCGAGACCGTGCCGGTGCCGTAGCTCGAAAGCGTGATGAACTCCACTTCCGGTGCCAGGCCCGTTTCGTGCAGCGCGCGCAGAAGGTCCGCGGCGAAAATGAACGATCCCTTCAGGACGGCGATGACGAGCAGATCCTTGGTGGGACCGGTCGCAATCTGCGCAGCGATTTCGTGATTGCGCACGGCGATCTGTTGGGCAGTGAAAAGCGGCTCGATGTTTTTGCCGCGGACGACGGGCATGCGGATACTCCTGATAGATCGGAAGCGCCGCGATAACACAATCAGAGGCGGGACGCATCCCGTTCCGCAAATGTCAGGCGCAAATCCGGGAGTTTTCCGCCTGGATGCGGCACGCGCGCCGAAAATCCGCGGCTCTGGCCGGCAGCAATGGCGGATGCCGGCGGGGCAATCAGCGTCGAGGCGACCAGCATGTCTCCGGCCATCAGTTCGGCCCGGATCGCGGGCATGGTCTTTGCATCGCTGGTGCGGTTCTCGACGATCCCGTTGATCAGCAGAACCCGCATGCCATCGGCATCGCGCGGCATCATGGTGATATGGGTGATATCGAGCGAAGGTTCGGCTTTCGCCTCTCCGCTTTCGTTGAACAGAAACGAGAAGCCACCGGCACTTGCAAAGACCAGCACGAAAGCGGCCGCCACAAGCGCGCAGAACAGATCGGCCGAAAGCGTATTCAGCACACGCTCGACTTTGCCGACGAAGCCCTTTGGGACGGATGTGGCCGAAGCATCGGAACTAAATCTCTCTGCAGGCTTGCCGGCCGCCCGGTTCTTGGTTCTGTTGTCTGAATTGTCGTTGTGCGAACGCGGTCTGGATCGTTGCCACCCGCCATCGGTGACAGGCACAAACTGCGCATCCACCACGGGACCACGCGCCTTCACCCGGCCCTTCGGGCCTTTTGTGGGTTCGGGCGGCAGGATGTCCATTCGGACAATCGTCTTCCCGGCGCGGCTGCGGAACGTGTTCATCGGACCTCTTCGGCGCCGCTTGTCCCCCGATATCGAAAGAGGCGGCCATTGAAACGAATCCCCCCTAGTCGTAAATTCGATTGGTTAACCGATTGCAAACACCGCCCGAAATAAGCCCTTTTTGACCGGCGTTTTACCTTTCGTTTACCTTCATCGTTAAGAGATGGTCAGGTGCGAATCTGAAGGGTTCAGAGATTTGGTCTTCCGTTGATTCATTTCGAAAATGTTGGGTTGCGATACGGCATGGGCCCGGAGATTCTCCGGGACATGACGTTTGACATCCCGAAACGGTCATTTCAATTCCTGACCGGCCCATCGGGTGCCGGCAAGACGACGCTTCTGCGCCTGCTTTTCACCTCACTCTACCCCACCCGCGGCATCATCCGCATGTTCGGCCGCGAGCTGTCGCAGATCCCGCGGAGCGAGCTGCCGATGCTGCGCCGGCGAATCGGCATCGTCTACCAAGACTTTCGCCTGCTCGACCATCTGACCACCTATGAGAACGTCGCCCTGCCGCTTCGGGTGCGCGGCAAGGACGAGGCGTCCTATCGCAATGACGTGATCGAGCTCCTCAAATGGGTCGGCCTCGGCGAGCGCATCAATGTGCTGCCCGCGGTGCTTTCAGGCGGCGAAAAGCAGCGTGCGGCGATTGCCCGTGCGCTGATGGACCGTCCGGAAATCCTGCTCGCCGACGAACCCACCGGCAATGTCGACCCGCCCATGGCCCGCCGGCTGCTCAGCCTGTTCCTCGAGCTCAACCGGCTCGGCACCGCCGTCGTCATCGCGACGCACGATCTGGCGCTGATGGATCAGGTCGATGCACGGCGGATGATCCTCACCGAAGGGCGGCTCGATATCTATGAATGAGCCGCGCCCTCCCAAGAAGACCAAACCGGCTAAGACGGAGAAAGCACCGGCACCGGCAAACGCTTGGCAGGAGAAAGGCGCCGAGACAGCGACCGACCAGGGTCCGCGCCGCGCCTCGATGCGCGTGCGCCCGACAGCCCCGATCCTGCCTCCCTCCAATATCCAGGGCAATGCGCTGATGGTGGTGATCGCCATCATGGCCTTCCTCGCATGCCTGACGCTCGGCGGGGTCAGCATGGTTCGCGCCACCGCGGCCGGCTGGCAGAGCGAGATCGCCCGCGAAATCACCATCCAGATCAAGCCGGACGATGGCCTAGACATGGATGCGGCGCTGAAGAAGGCGCGCGATGTCGCACTCACCTTCGTCGGCACCCGCGACGGCACGATCATGGACGACAGCGCCACCGCCCGGCTGCTGGAACCGTGGCTCGGCACCGGCCTCGATCTTGCCGACCTGCCCGTGCCGAGGCTGGTCATCATCACAATCGACGAGCAGAACCCGCCGGATTTCGGGGCCATGCGTGACCTCCTGAAGACCGAAGTGCCGCAGGCCTTCCTCGATGACCACCGCACCTGGGTCGATCGGCTTGTGTCGATGGCCCGCACCACCGTGCTGATCGGCATGGGCGTGCTGATCCTGGTCTTTACCGCGATGATCCTGACCGTCGTCTTTGCCACCCGCGGCGCCCTCTCCGGCAACCGGCATATCATCGAAGTCCTGCATTTCGTCGGCGCCGAAAGCGGTTTCGTCGCCCGCGAATTCCAGAAGCATTTCCTAAAGATCAGCATCAAGGGATCGGCAGCCGGCGGCGCGCTGGCCGCACTGCTGTTTGCGGCCGCCAATCTGTGGCAGTCGAATTCCCGCGCGACGCCCCAGAGCGAGCAGGCGACAGCCTTGTTCGGATCCTTCACGATCGGATTCGGCGGCTATCTCGGAATTTTTGCGACGATCCTCGTGATCGCCCTTCTGACGACGCTGACCGCCCGCCTGACGGTGATGAAAACCATCGACGAGATCGACCTGATCCGCTCCGATCCGGCACGGGCGGATGGCGCGCCGAAATCATAACCCGCACGTGTTTTTTGAAGTGAACCCGTTGTGGGGCTAGGCGACAACGAAATCTAGGTCTATCAACGAAATCATGACACTCGGCCAGACCCCTCCCGATGTGACGGACGACCGGACTTCGGACCGGAGACGAAGGGCTTTGCTCTCGCGCCGGAGCACGTTTAGACGAATAGCAAGACGGATCGTCATGGTGGCGTTCATCTGCGTTGCGATCGTCGTCGGCGGTTTCCTCTGGTTCGCGGACGCGGTCACATCGTTGCGAGCGCCCGATGGCGTCAAGGCCGATGCAATCGTTGTTCTGACAGGTGGATATCTGCGCATAGAACAGGCGCTCGGTCTGCTGCGCGACGGGGCCGGCAGGCGGCTTCTGATTTCCGGCGCGCATCCATCCACCACGCCAACGCAGATCCGCAAGGTCACGCAGGCCTCGCCCGACCTTTTCAAGTGCTGCGTCGATATCGGCTATGATGCGATCGATACAATCGGCAATGCCAACGAGATCTCCCGCTGGATCCACGACAAAGACTACAAATCCGTGCTCGTCGTGACCAACAACTACCACATGCTGCGCAGTCTGCACGAACTGCGCCGCGCCGATCCCGCGACGGAATTCATTCCCTATCCGGTCATCAATGCAGATCTCGCCCGCCGCGCCTGGTTCGCCGAGCCGGATACTCTGCGCACGATGCTGTCGGAATACGTCAAGGTGGTGCTGGCAACCATTCGCGACTGGGTGGGCATGCAGAAGGGCAGCGGCCTTCGAACCGACGGCGATTCGACCGGGTCGGTGCCGAAAAAATCTCCCTGATCTGAGCAGGCCGTCGATCTCGCGCTTTTGTCCGCTCGAGTTCTCGTGTAGGCAACGGGCAGTCTGCAAGAAAGCCCGCTCCATGCTTCTCATCCGCTCCGTCGTGTTCAATACCGCCTTCTACGCCAACATGATCCTGCGGATGATCGTGTTTGCTCCCTACTACTTCCTGGCTTCGCGAAAGGCCGCCTTCAGCGTCCCCAAGGGCTGGGCTTCGTCCAGCAACTGGCTGATGGGCAAGATCGTCGGTGCCACTTTCGAAATCGAGGGCCTCGAGAACATTCCGGAAGGCGGCTGCATCTTTACGCCCAAGCACCAGTCTGTGTGGGACACCTTTGCGCTGATGCCCCACTATCCCGACCCGGTCTATATCCTGAAGCGCGAGCTTCTGTGGATCCCGCTGTTCGGATGGTATCTGGCCAGGCAACGGATGATCCCGGTCAATCGCGGCGCCCGCGGCAAGGTCATGGTCGAGGTGATGAAGCGCACCAAGGAAGAGATGGAAAGCGGCCGCCAGCTGATCATCTACCCTGAGGGAACCCGTCGCTCGCCTGGCGCCGAGCCGGACTATCGCTACGGCATCGCCCGCATCTATCGCGATGCGAAGGTTCCGGTCGTCCCGGTCGTTGCCCATTGGGGCCTGTTCTGGGGACGCCGCAAGCTGGTGAAATATCCGGGCCATTTCAAAGTCCGCATCCTTCCGGCCATCCCGCCTGGAATGGAGCCGGATGCCTTCTACAAGCACCTGATCGATACGCTGGAAACAGCAAGCGACCAGTTGCTGGTCGAAACCGTGGCGGCGAACCCGCATCTGCCGCTGCCGGCGACAGCATTGAAACGTCTGGCGGAACTGAAGGCCGAACAGAAGAGAGAGCAGACGACGGTTTGAGCGGGTAGCCTTACGCGGCTAGCGCCGCGGCGACCCCTTCCAGCCACAGGTCGCGAATGCCGATCTGCGCAAGATGCTCGACAGTGTTGAACACATAGGCATCGTTGGGACCGGACTTGCCGGCCGAGTGGCGCACGATGCCGGCCGCCTGTTCGACGCCCATCGCACCGGCATATTGCGGGTGGGCGCGATCGACGACATAGGTGACGGCCTTCACCTGCCGTCCGTCGATGAGCGTGATCGGCACGATCTTTTCGCGGTAGACATTGGTGACGAGTTCGCGACGACGCAGGTAGTCGATCGCATCGTCCCATGCGTCACCTGCCACCCGGAAGGCCGCACCCCTGCACGATCCGCCACGATCGAGCCCCATGACCAGACCCGGACGATCCGGCGTTCCACGGTGCACTGTCGACCAGATGCACAGCGACCGGCGAAAGCCGTAAACGCGGGCCTGCGCCTTCTCTTCGAACGGAAAGCCCGGGTTCCACATCAGCGATCCGTAGCCAAACACCCAAAATTCGTCCATATCGCACGCCATGCCGTCATCGAGATTTGCGAAAAGACCTTTGGGAGAACAACATGGCAGCGTCAAGCCGAAGCGGCGTCAGCAGAAAACTATGGATCCTGGCGAGTGCCGTCATTCTGGCGATAGCCCTTTATACGGCAGGCTGGTTCTATGCCGCATCGGTCCTGAAGCAGAACACGCTGGCGCTCCTGGGCAGCCAGCAGAAGCGCGGCATCGTCGCCGAATGCACCGATGCCGAATATCGCGGCTATCCTTTCCGGATAGGCCTGTTCTGCTCCAAGGTGACGGTGGATGACCGTGAAAACGGCATTTCGGGCACGTTCGGCGCTTTGCGCTCGGCAGCCCAGGTCTATGCGCCTGGTCACATCGTCTGGGAACTCGACGCACCCTCTGAAGTCCGCACCAGCCATGGCTTCTCCGTATCCACCACCTGGAAATCGCTGCAATCCAGTATCGCTGCCAAGCTGAAAGGCGTCGAGCGGGCGTCGATGGTCATCGAGGGCTCGCGCGCAAGCGTCGTTTCCGCGGCAAACACCCAGCCCTTCGACATCACCACCGACCGGACGGAAATCCACCTGCGCCAGAACGGCGACGATCTCGATGCCGCGATCTCGCTCGGCGGCACCTCGACGACAGCCGAGGGCATGGCAGAGCTTCTGCCCAAGCTCAACGCTCTCGTGGACGTGACGCTTGCCGGTCGCGCCGGCATGATTGACGGCAGCGATCCGAACGGTACAGCACTCTACAATACCAAGGGCGAGCTTCGTTCCCTGAAGGCCGATCTCGGCGAGGGACGGGTTGCCACTATCTCCGGCCCCTTCTCCTTCGATGACGAAGGGCGCATGTCAGGCAAGCTCAAACTGCGCGTGGAAAAGATCGACGCGTGGCAGCAGAGCCTCGGCGAAGTGTTTCCGGATCTCGCATCGACCATCAAGACCGCGGCAAACATGCTGGCAGCGCTTGGAGGTGGTGAAAATGCCTCACTCGACATCACCATCCGGCGCGGCAAAGTTCTGGCGGGCGGGCTGATCCAGATCGGCGAAATTCCGCGGATCTAGTGCAGACAGACCTGCTTATTTCTTCACATCCAGTGCGTGCCGGCCAAAGTCCGGCGCGTCCACATCCTGGCCGGCCTGAACGATGGAGCGGCGGATGGTGCGGGTGCGGCTGAAGAGTTCGAACAGCTTGTCGCCCTCGCCCCAGCGGATTGCCCGCTGCAGGTAGGCAAGATCTTCCGAAAACCGGGCCAGCATTTCCAGGATCGCATCCTTGTTGTGCAGGCAGACGTCCCGCCACATGGTGGGATCGGAGGCCGCAAGACGCGTGAAATCGCGGAAACCGGAGGCGGAATACTTGATGACTTCCGATTCGGTGACCGTTTCCAGATCATCCGCCGTGCCGACGATATTATAGGCGATGATATGGGGCAGATGCGAAACGATCGCGAGCACCTTGTCGTGGTGTTCGGGATCCATCTCGTCGATGCGCGAACCGAGCGCCACCCAGAAAGCCTTCAACTGCTCGAGCGCCGCCTGATCCGTTTCCGGCAGCGGCGTGAAGATGCACCAACGATCGCGAAACAGACCCGGAAAGCCCGCATCCGGACCGGACTTCTCGGTCCCGGCCAGCGGGTGACCGGGAATGAAATGCACGCCTTCAGGCATATGCGGCGCCATCTGCGCGATGACAGACGCCTTGGTTGAACCCACATCGGTGACGATCGCACCTGGCTTGAGGCTGCCCGCAATCTGCTTTGCGACCGTTTCCGACGCACCAACGGGAACGGAGACGATGACGAGATCGGCATCCTTCACCGCGTCAGCTGCAGACGCGGTATATTCGGTGCCAAGCTCCAGCTCTTCGGCCCGCTTCAGCGTCTCGCTACTGCGTGTCGAGATGACGACGTGATTGGCGAGCCCGAGCTCCTTCACGTCGCGCGCAATAGATGAGCCGATCAGGCCGATGCCGATCAGAGCGATCCGATCGAACTGCGGATGGGTCATGATATCAGTCCCGTTGCTGTCAGCGCGCCAGAAATTCGCCGAGCGTTTCGATGACGCCGCGATTGGCCTCTTCCGAGCCGATCGTCATGCGCAGCGCGTTCGGCAGGCCATAGCCCTTGACGACCCGCAGGATATAGCCGCGGCTGGTGAGGAAGGCATCGGCATCCGGCGCACGCTTGCCGTCCACATCGGGGAAGTGGATCAGCACGAAATTGGTGACCGACGGCGTGACCTTGAGCCCGAGCGTTTCGAATGCATGGGTCAGCTTGTCGAGCCAGAGCGTGTTGTGCTCGACGGCCTTCTCGACGAAAGCCCGATCGCGGATGGCCGCAGCACCTGCGGCAATCGCCGGCGCATTCAGGTTGAACGGTCCGCGGACACGGTTGAGCGCATCGAGGATCGCGGCCGGGCCGTACATCCAGCCGATCCGCAGCGCCGCAAGACCGTAGGCCTTCGAGAAGGTCCGGCACATCACGACGTTTTTGCTGTTCGAGACGAGCTCGAGGCCAGCCTCGTAATCGTTCTTCTTCACGTATTCCGCATAGGCCGCGTCGAGAACCAGGATGACGCTTTTCGGCAGACCGGCATGCAGGCGGCGGATGTCGGATACCGGGACATAGGTACCGGTCGGATTGCCCGGATTGGCGATGAACACCATCTTCGTCTTGTCCGTGACAGCGGCGAGGATCGCGTCGACATCGACGGTGCAATCCTTTTCCGGCACTTCGATCGCCTTGGCGCCGGCACCAGTGATCTGGATCTTGTAGACGAGGAACCCGTGCTGGGTGATGATCGCCTCGTCGCCGGCACCGAGATAGACATGGCACAGCAGGCCGAGCAGTTCATCCGAACCATTGCCGCAGATGATGTTGGCAGCGTTCAAGCCATGCACCGAGCCGATCGCTTCGCGCAGCGCCAGGGCCTGGCCATCGGGATAGAGCTCGAGGTGACCTGCCGCCTCGCGAAAGGCTTCGATCGCAGCAGGGCTCGCACCAAGCGGCGTTTCGTTGGACGAGAGCTTGAACACCCGCGCAACGCCGGGAGCATGATCCTTGCCGGGCACATAGGCGGCGATATCCAGAATGCCTGGACGCGGAACGGGCTCACTCGCAACGATGCTCATCGATTGGACCTTCTCGGTAATGTCTGTGGGCAGGGTATGCTCAGGCATTAAAGCCGAACAGGCCCAATGTCGAGCCGGTTTTAAGAGCCTTTGGGCGTGTCGGGCTGCGTCCGCGTCGTCGGCACACCGCGTGGTGCCATGACCGGCACGAACACGCGTCTCGACGCGCGGGCTGCCACCGGCAGGCCCTGATACAGCCGCTTTTGCGCTTCCAGCACGATGACTCCAGAAAATACCGGCCAGAAGCGGCGACCGATACGATCGAACACCTGCCGCATCTTCATAATCGTCCGCGCTTTCGAGGGCGGAAAGAACAATGCCTCGGCGCTGGCGCCCGGCGTGAAGTTCGTCTCACGCATCAACGTCGTCAGCTGCCCGCGCGAATAGGGCCGGCCGGAGCCGAAGGGCGTATGTTCCATGCGGGCCCAGACGCCGCGTCTGTTGGGAACGACGATCACCAGGCGCCCGCCTGGCGCCAGCACCCGCCAGATTTCCTTCAGCGTCTCACGCGGATTTTCGGCAAATTCCAGCGAATGCACCAGCAGCACGCGATCGACCGAACTGTCCGGCAGCGGCAATTCCTCGTCGAACACCAAAGCCGTGCTCGAAAGCTCGCCCGGCGGCCAGTTCACCGCCCCCTGCCCGGCCGGCATGAAAGCGAAGGTGCGCTCGGTATCGGCCCGGAAGTGATCGAGATAGGGCACTGCGTATCCAAGCCCGACCAGACGCTCCTCCGGCAGGCGCGCCCAGAGCGACGACAACGCCACGACGATCGACTGCTCGGCAAACCGGCCAAGAGCAGAATGATAGAACTCACGCAGATCGACGATATCGACGGACAAGATAAATTGCTCGCTGAAGGTGGTTGGACTTCAAGGCACCAGTCTCTACATTGTTCGCCAAGTGGAAATGAGCAAGAGGTGAGGCAGAATGAAGCCGTTGGAACTCGAAGTTTTTCCCTGCCGGAGCGACAATTTCGGCGTTCTCGTGCACGATCCGGAAAGCGGACTGACTGCGTCAATCGATGCGCCGGAAGAAAAGCCGATCGTCGAGGCCGCCGCCCGTCGCGGCTGGACGATCACCCACATCTTCACCACCCATCACCACACCGACCATGTGGAAGCAAACCTTGTGCTGAAGCAGAAGTTCGGACTGGAGATCATCGGCCCCGTCAACGAGGCGGTCGCGATCCCCGGCCTCGACCGGACAGTTGCAGATGGCGATGAGTTCCATTTCGGCGACCATCTCGTTCGCGTCATCGAAACGCCCGGGCACACGGCCGGCCATATCTGCTTCCATTTTCCGGACGACAAGATCCTGTTTGCCGCCGACACGCTGTTTGCGCTCGGTTGCGGCCGCCTGTTCGAGCGGCCCGCTGCCGACATGTGGTCTTCGCTGCAGAAGCTAGCTGTTCTACCGGATGAAACGGCGATCTATTTCGGCCATGAATACACGCTGTCCAACGCCCGTTTCGCGCTGACGATCGATCCGGACAACGAGCGGCTGAAGACCCGCGCCGCCGAGATCGAGGCCCTGCGCGCCGACGGAAAGTTCACCATTCCGACGATGATGGGCCTGGAAAAGGAAACCAACCCCTTCCTGCGCCCCGCCGATCCCGCGATCCGGCGCAACCTGATCATGGAAGGCAAGACCAACGAAGAAGTGTTTGCCGAAATCCGCAAGCGCAAGGACAATTTCTAAAACGATGACTGCGCAAGAGATCATCACTACTCTCGGCATGCAGCGCCACCCGGAAGGCGGCTGGTATGCGGAGACGTTTCGCGATGGAGACGGCACCGGGCGCGGTGCCTCGACGGCGATCTACTACTTGCTTCAAGCCGGCGAGAAATCGCACTGGCATCGGGTGCCCGATGCAGCGGAAGTCTGGCACTATTATGCCGGCGATCCGCTGCTTCTGAAGATCTCGGATGGAAAGACCGTCGAGGAAATCCGGCTCGGTGTGGATCTGGCCAGCGGCGAGCGGCCTCAAGCCGTGGTGCCGGCCGATGCCTGGCAGGCAGCAGAACCACTCGGCGCCTACACGCTGGTGGGCTGCACGGTCGCGCCGGGATTCGAGTTTGCGAGCTTCGAGATGGCAGCGCCTGGCTGGGAGCCGGGTTGAGGGCGTGCACAAACCCGAGCACAAACCGGTGTGGAGCGCCTAGTCTTCCTTGCGCTTGCCATACTTCCGTTCGTGCTGTCGCACTGTGAAATAGGCATAGGCCCATCCCAAAGCCGCGATCGAGAGCGGAAGAACGATGAACGCATATATCTGCAAACCTGTCATAGCAGCTTCCTCAATATACGCTTGCCTCCCCAATGTAGAATAGCGGCGGCAAAAAGCCAACCGGGTCCCACAACCGAAAGTATAAAAGCGTTTCCAGTCGAGACTGACGGCGCATAGATCGCCGCGGCGATCGGAGCAAACACGCCAACCGTGAGACAGGACGTCGACGCCCGGTCGAAGGAATTGGCGACGTACTTGGTTCGTTCGTTATGGATGATCGACATCGTCGGCAGATCACTCGCTGTTGCGATGGCAATCTAGCGGATAAGTTGCAGGCAACACACCCAAAGCCTGACGCTCAGGCTGCTAATCTGTTTCGACAGCTTTCGATTTCGGCCGCAGCATATCACGTGCAGCGAGCACCGCTCCACCGGTGATCAGTACGCAGGCCGCGAGGATGCGCCAGTCCGGTTCGGCAAAGCCGGAAAGCACCAGGATCAAGGTCGAGAGCAGGGGCGCGGCATAACTTGCGGCGCCGATCACCTGGATATCGCCGTTCTTCACGCCGTAATCCCAAGCGTAGAAGGCAGCGCCAACCGGCAGCAGGCCAAGGCCGACGACCGCCGCCCACTGGCTGGTGTCCGCCGGCCATATCGTGATCTCCAGCGCCAGATGGCACACAAGCGACAAAAGCGATGTGGCGAGGCAGAACCCCGTCACCACGTCGGTCGAGACACGATCGAAGCTGCGGGTCAGCAGCGAGTACCCCGCCCAGGTGAAGGCGCAGATGAAGGCTGTGCCATAACCCAGCGTATAGGCACCGTCGAACGACAGGCCGTTGCGCGAGACGATGGCAATCGTGCCGCAAAGCCCGGCAACCGCACCGGCGACGTGGTACCAGCGCAGCCGCTCGCCCGGCAGGAGCGCCGAGCCGACGACGATGAGCAGCGGCCAGAGATAGGCGATCAGACCCGCCTCGACCGCCGGCGCATTGCGCAGCGCGGTAAAATACAGAAAGTGGTAGCCGAATAATCCGCCGATCCCGATGATCCACACCTTGGCGGGCTGTTTGAGCAACCGGATGCGCTGCGGCCTGAAGGCGAACAGGATCAGCCCCGGCAGGCTGCCGATCGCAAACGTCATCGCATTCATCTGGAACGGCGGAACCTTGCCGGATGCCGCCGTCATCAGCGCCAAAAGCGACCACATCAGAATGGCCGTAAAACCGATCAGCGTACCCCGGATCTTCACTATGCCTCCTTCGGCATGAGCCGATCTGCTAATCGCCAATCTTCACGGCCGTCACGTAGAGCGGCCCCATCCTGGTCGGGATACGGGCATAGACGGGAGCATATACATTTGCTCCCTCGGCCTTGGCAAACCAGATTTCCATCGGCGTCTTGCGCAGATACTCGATATCTGTGCGTCCGCGACGGAACCCGGATTTGGGCGTATAGCGGATCGAGCAGACGATGGCCTCTCCCTTGAACCCTTCCGCCGCAAACGGCTTGGTGCCCATCGGCGACAGCACCAGATCCATGCGCGATTCACCGTCATAGATCGGCAACCGGTTCGGGCAGATCTTGGCATCGACCGGAAAGATCAGGCCGCTCAACGGGTCGAGCACGGCGCGAAGATCCTTGTCCGTCACGGGCACCCAGTTTTCCCGGTTGCGACGCGGCGGCGGGGTGACCTTCGTATCGGTCACATTACCGTTGCTGTAGGAGATATCGTAGACGCGCTTCCTCTTTCCGACATTGTAGACAAGATTATAGCGGTCAGCCTGCAGCTTCTGGCCCTCGATGCGACCCGTCACGCTGGTTTCCGCCGAAACCTTGCTGATGATATCGGCGATACCTGACGATTTGAACGTTCCGTTGATCTTGTACTGGCCGCCGTCGAATTCGCTCGAAAAGCTCGCCGTCGCGATCGGCAATATCCCGAGCGTGATACTGTAATGGCTGACCTGCCGGGTTTCGGCCGCCATCGAAGGCGTTGCTGCACCGAAACTCACAAGAGAGGACAGGGCGACGGCGAAATATGTGCGAGAAAGCATGAACGGCCCTGACGGATGAGATGGAAGCGACTTGCCTGACGAGTGTGACTGACCATAATGGCAAGAAAACAGCGACGCGCCAGCCGCAAAAGCACCAAGCGACGCCTTGAGAGTCGGAAACACAAGGTTTTGGCTTGACGCGCCGGACCTCACTGACTATAGAACCGCAACTTTCCAATCAGGACCAATTGGATCGGCATGTCGGGCATTGCCCGGAAATTGCTTCCGATTGCAGAATAGAACAAAGGTGTATCCCATGTCTCGTGTATGCGAACTGACCGGCAAGGGCGTAATGACCGGCAATAACGTCAGCCATGCCAACAACAAGACCCGTCGTCGGTTCCTGCCGAACCTGTGCCAGGTCACTCTGATCTCCGATTCGCTCGGCCAGCGCTTCCGTCTGCGGGTTTCCGCTCACGCGCTTCGCTCCGTTGAGCATCGCGGCGGTCTTGACGCTTTCCTTCTGAAGTCCAGCGAGACTGAGCTGTCCATGCGCGCTCGTCTTCTGCGTCGCCAGATTGCCAAGAAGACTGCTGAAGCAGCGACTGCTGCTGCTTAATCAGCGTCTTCAACATCACCGGCTTTGAAGAGGGCTTGACCGGATAACCGGACAAGCCCTTTCTCATGGCCATATCCGCAACTGGTGGCATACCCCAGGATAAAAAAATGCAAGCGAAACGCTATACCCTTATCTATGCCCTGCTGATGGCAGCGGTCGTCGTCGCCTCGAACTTCCTCGTACAGTTCCCTGTCACAGGAAGCCTTTTCGGAGTAGCCCTTGGCGATCTCCTGACCTGGGGCGCTTTCACCTATCCCTTCGCCTTCCTCGTCACTGACCTTACCAATCGCCAGTTCGGGACGACAATCGCACGCCGTGTGGTTCTGGTCGGCTTTATCTTCGGCGTAACGTTGTCGCTCTGGGCATCCGCTCCGCGCATCGCCATCGCCTCGGGCACCGCCTATCTGGTCGGCCAGCTTCTGGACATCTCGGTGTTCAACCGCCTGCGTCGCCAGTCCTGGTGGCAGGCGCCGCTGGCAGGCTCCCTGCTCGGATCGGCGCTTGATACACTGCTGTTCTTCTCGCTGGCCTTTGCCCCGATCTTCGCCTTCCTCGGCGCCAATGACGACTTCGCCGTCGGCTGGTCTCCGATTCTGGGCGCACTCTCGACCGAAGCCCCGCGCTGGGTTTCCTGGGCGCTCGGCGACCTCGTGGTCAAGATCCTCGTCGGAATCGTGCTGTTGCTGCCCTATGGCGCGCTGATGACCGTGTTGCGGCCGATGCCGCAGGTCACTGCAAAGACCGTGTGACATAATCAAGGGGAGCCTGAAGCTTCCCTTTCTTATTCCGCGAGCCGAAATTCCAGCATCAGGTTGCGCTGCAGGAAGTTGCCGTTGTCGTCGGAGACGAGGATGAGATGCGGGCGGCCGTCGGGCGCCTCGATCACGTCGAGACCTTCCATATTGTCGATCGCGTAGGTCATATCCGCTTCCAGCAGGACTTCGCCGTCGATTAGGGCACCCGGACGGATCTGCGCGCCATCGAAGCGGCGGATGCGCATGCCGAGGCCGCCGAGGAAGCTGAAACGGCGCTCCAGCAGCAGAAAGTCGCCGTCAGGCAGAAATGCGCCATCGGTCGCGTCATAGGGATCGTGACGGACGATCTTGAAAACGCCCTTCAGCGGCCCTTCGAGAATGGCCGCAAACATGTTGCCGTTCTGATCGAGGCTGTGTTCCGTTACCGTCACGAGCGAGCCCTTCAGCGGGCTGTCTTCAGGCGAGAGCGCCAGCGTTTCCATGCCGGCGTTCATCCGCAATTCCCTGCGGGGAAAGACGAAGTCTATGGTGCGCGTCGGGCCTGAAGCCTCGAAACCGGGATCCGGATAGGTTTCGATGCGGTGCAGCTGCTCGAAGCTTACCATTGCCTCGCCCTTACGCAGGGCAAGACCCTCCGCATCCGAATGGAACTTCGACCCCGGCCGCCCGCCCCTGTAGAGCAGTGGCGACACCTGCAGGCGGCTGAGACCCGAGAGACGGCCCTCCGCATCCCGTTCGATCTGCCCGGTCAGCCAGTGACCGGTATCGAGCACCGAAACAAAACTCTTACCGTCCGGACGGAATCGGATCGCGGATAGCGATTGCAGCATGCTGTTATTTGAGGAGAACTGCAGCCCGCCCAAAAATTCGAGCTTGCCGAAACGGGTGGCGTCAGAGCCCGTCTTGAAACGGGAAATGGTATGGACACTCGCCTCTACATCAGGACCTGCGGCACCGGCCGGCAGAGCGGCCAGTGCAGTCGACATCAGAGCCGCCGCAACGGCCACGCGGAAGGGTTTCACCGAAGCCCTCAGCCTGCCCGTCGCATACGTCCGCCGCGGGCGCCACGCGCACCACGGCCGCCCTGTGCCGACGACTTGTCGGCAAAGAGTTCGGCCAGCTGCTCGGTCATCGCGCCCGCCAGCTCGTCCGCGTCGACGATGGTGACGGCATTGCGATAGTAGCGCGTCACATCATGGCCAATGCCGATCGCCAGAAGCTCGACAGGCGACTTGGTCTCGACCTGTTCGATGACGGCGCGCAGGTGCCGCTCCAGATAGTTGCCCGGATTGACCGACAGAGTCGAATCATCGACCGGCGCACCGTCCGAGATCATCATCAGGATCTTGCGTTGTTCCGGCCGCGCGATGAGACGGTTATGGGCCCACATCAGCGCTTCGCCGTCGATGTTTTCCTTGAGCAGACCTTCGCGCATCATCAGTCCGAGATTGCGGCGCGAGCGGCGCCATGGCGCATCGGCGGACTTGTAGACGATGTGGCGCAGATCGTTGAGACGGCCAGGCGTCGCAGGCTTGCCGTTCGCAAGCCAGTTCTCGCGGCTCTGGCCGCCCTTCCAGGCTTTGGTGGTAAAGCCGAGGATCTCGACCTTCACGCCGCAGCGTTCCAACGTGCGCGCAAGGATGTCGGCGCAGGTTGCCGCAACCGTGATCGGACGGCCGCGCATGGAGCCGGAATTGTCGATCACCAGCGTCACGACCGTATCGCGGAACTGCGTATCGCGTTCTTTCTTGAAGGACAGCGGCTGCATCGGGTCGATGATCAGGCGCACCAAGCGGGCCGGATCGAGATAGCCCTCCTCCAGGTCGAAATCCCAGGAACGGTTCTGCTGCGCCATCAGGCGGCGCTGCAGCCGGTTGGCCAGACGACCGACGGCGCCCTGCAGATGCGCAAGCTGCTTGTCGAGGAAGGCACGCAGCCGCTCGAGTTCTGCTTCGTCGCACAATTCTTCGGCGGTGATCTCCTCGTCGAATTCCTGCGTGAAGATGTGATAATCCACCTTCTCGTTAAAATCGTCGAACGGGCTGTTGGGGCGGCGGGTTTCGCCCGGCGTCTCGGAGTGATCGTCGCTTTCGTCGGACATCTCCTCGTCCGACATTTCGGCGCCGTCCATCTCGCCTTCGTCCATGTCGTCGTCGGCAACGTCGCTCTGTTCGGCGGGCGCGGCGTCCGATCCGGCTTCTTCCTCGACTTCCTCGTTCTCGGTCTCGCCGCTGCTCGGCTGTTCCTCGTCGTTCTGGTTGTCGATTTCCTCAGGCTCGCTGTCGTCGCTGGCGAGATCCTCGGCCATCTGCATGGATGACAGCATGCGGCGCACGACCTTGGAAAAGGCCTGCTGGTCCTCGATGACATTTCTCAGATTGTCGAGATCGCCCGACGCCTTGTCCTCGATGAACGGACGCCAGAGGTCGAGCACCTTGCCGGCGCTTTCGGGCGGCGTCACGCCGGTCAGCTTCTCGCGAACCAGCATGGCGATCGCTTCGCCGATGGGTGCGTCTTCCTGACGCTCGATGCCGGTGAAATTCGCCTTGGCGTATTTTTCCTGATGCATCGAGTTGAGGTTGGAGGCAACGCCGGTCATTCGCAGCGCGCCGATCGATTCGATCCGGGCCTGCTCGACCGCATCGAACACAGTGCGCGCATCCGATCCCTGCGGCGCCAGATTGGCATGCATGGCCGTATCGTGGCAGGCAATCCGCAGCGCCATAGAATCGCCGAGGCCCCTTGTGACGGCAAGCTCATGAGCCGTCGGACGCCTTGAGATTTCAGGCAGACGAATGCGATCACCGGCAAGGCCGGGGCGCTCGTTGGCGAACGACACCTCGACCTCGCCATTGGCGGCAATCGACCGGACGCAGCCGGTGATCGCCCGGCGCAACGGCTCGGTATCGACCATGCCGCTGGACTTGGGCTTCGAATTGTCTCCACGACCTGACATGGCCTGCATTTCCTTCGCTTGGCGAGTTAGGTCACGCCCCTGCCGACGTTCATTAAGCGCCGAGAACCATGTTCGCGGCACTTTCCTTGAGCTCGACGCCGAAGGCGCGCTGATACTGTTCGGCCACCAGCGTGCGCTCAAGCTCGTCGCACTTGTTGAGGAAGGTGATGCGGAAGGCAAAGGCGACATCACCGAAGATCTCGGCATTCTCGGCCCAGGTGATGACCGTACGCGGGCTCATCACGGTGGACAGGTCGCCGTTGATGAAGGCGGAGCGGGTCAGATCGGCGACGCGCACCATCTTCGACACGGTTTCGCGACCTTCAGCCGTCTTGCCGAACGACTTCACCTTGGCGGCAACGATATCGACTTCCTTTTGGTGCGGCAGGTAGTTCAACGTTGTCACGATCGACCAGCGGTCCATCTGTGCCTGGTTGATCTGCTGGGTGCCGTGATAAAGGCCGGTCGTATCGCCCAGACCAACCGTGTTGGCGGTCGAGAAGATGCGGAATGCCGGGTGAGGACGAATGACGCGGCTCTGGTCGAGAAGCGTCAGGCGGCCCGACGATTCCAGCACGCGCTGAATGACGAACATCACGTCCGGACGACCTGCGTCGTATTCGTCGAACACAAGTGCGACATTGTGCTGGTAGGCCCAGGGCAGGATGCCGTCCTTGAATTCGGTGACCTGCTTGCCGTCCTTCAGCACGATCGCGTCCTTGCCGACGAGATCGATACGGCTGACGTGGCTGTCGAGGTTGACGCGCACGCAAGGCCAGTTGAGGCGGGCGGCAACCTGCTCGATATGGGTCGATTTGCCGGTTCCGTGGAAACCGGACACCATGACGCGGCGGTTATGGGCAAACCCTGCGAGGATGGCGAGCGTCGTGTCGCGGTCGAACAGGTAGTCCGGATCAAGGTCCGGAACGTAAGGGTCGCCGTGGCTGTAGGCCGGAACCCTCAAATCGGTATCAATGCCGAAAACATCCCGGACAGATACTGTGGTGTCGGGAAGGTTGGAAATGTCTAAGTCGATCTTGCTCATCATAACTCCAGGGCACGGGCAAATGCCCGGCCTTCATCCTCGCTGCCATATGTTTTTACGGCTTAGCAGAAACCCGCCTGCTTCAACAACTGGTATGCTTGAATGACAGCGCGAAAACGGTCTTCAGAACCGCGGTCTCCGCCATTGGCATCCGGGTGGTGCTTCTTGACCAGTTCCTTGTAGCGCCGCTTGATATCGGTCGAATTCGAGTTTGCCGCCAGTTCCAGCGTATCGAAAGCCTTGGCTTCCAGCGTTTTCAGCTTTCGTCCCTGCGTTTCGAACCGTCCGCCGGTGCCCGCACGGGCCTGGGAAACAAATCCGAACGGATCTTTGAAACGCTGCTGCGCGTAAGCAGTTCCGCTGGCACCGCCGGCACTGGAACGCGCGCTCGAATGCAATGGCCCGTCTTTCGCCGCCTTATTGACGCCAACCGTCCATGTGGGGCGATGACCGGTGATCGCTTCCTTCTGGTAGCGCGCAATCTCACCATCCGACAGGCCGGAGAAATAGTTGTAACCCTTGTTGTATTCCTTCACATGCTCGAAGCAGAACAGGAAGAACTGTCCTTCCGCATTTCGACCCACGGGCGCGCGGTGGGCGCCGGGATTGTTACACCCGTCCCACTGGCAGGTCGGAGCCTGCGCAGCCGTTTCCTGCTGCCTGTTCCGGCGCGTCCGGATACGGTCGAAATATTTGGAATCGAGTTTCATAAGGCTCCTATTATGGGGCCGCCGAGAAGTCGGGACAAGAATTGACAAACCGGTTTGTTGCTGGTTTCTGAGATGCCCTTCTGCGTCGCCCTGTCTGCCATCAAAGGAAGCCGAACATGACCGTAAGAGCCCGCATCGAAGCTACGCTTCGCGACAACCTTTCCCCCGATCGGCTCGAGGTGATCGACGAGAGCCAGCATCACGCCGGACATCAGCCGGATATTACAGGAACCGGCGAGACCCATATGCGGGTGCGGATCGTGTCTCCGGCATTTGCGGGAAAGAGCCGTCTCGACCGGCACCGGGCGGTGAATGCGCTGCTTAAGCCCGAACTTGACGCAGGTCTCCACGCGCTGGCGGTGGAAGCCGCAGCACCGGGCGAAGCGACGCGCTGGTAGCGGAGACCTATTCGCCGGGCAGCGCTGTCTCGACTGCCGGGCGGATTCTGAGCCGCGTGATGCGGTTCTTCTCGCGCTTCAGGACGATGAAGCGCTTGCCGTGGAAGGTGAAGGCCTGACGCTCTTCGGGGATGAGCTTCGATTCGTGGATGACGAGGCCGGCGATCGTCGTCGCTTCCTGATCCGGCAGGCTCCAGCCGAGTGCCCGGTTGAGATCTCGGATCGGCACCGAGCCATCGACCAGGATCGAGCCGTCGGCTTCCTGGCGCACGCCACGGACCTCGATATCATGCTCGTCTGCGATATCGCCGACGATTTCCTCGAGAATATCCTCCAGCGTGACAATGCCCTGCACCTCGCCATATTCGTCGACCACGACGGCGAAATGCACCTTTCGCTTCAGGAATGCGGCAAGCTGGTCCTTGAGGCTGGTACTATCGGGCACAAACCACGGCCGCTGGGCGATCTTTACGACATCGACAGGGGCCCCGTCGGCCTCCACGTCGGCAAGTGTGCGCAACAGGTCCTTGGCATGCAGCACGCCGATGATGTTTTCGGTCGAATTGCGCCACACCGGCATGCGGGTATAGGGGCTTTCGAGCACGGTGCGCACCAGAACCTCGGGCGGATCGTCGGCGTTCAAGGCGCGCATGACGGTGCGATGCCGCATAACGTCGGAGACTTCGAGCTCCTGAAGCTCGAACAGTCCGCTCAGCCGGTTGCGGTCCCGCTGCACGGGATCGCGCTCCCGGTGCCGGGCCTCGAGTGCCGAATGCAGATCGTCGCGGTCCGCAAAGACCAGCGTTTCCGGTGACAGCGACAGGCCGGACATGCGAAGCAGGCGGCGGATGACCGCGTTCAGCAGGCGCGATGGCAGGCTGCGTTTCGCGCTCATCGGCTCCGCTTTTCGTCAAGAAAGCTCAGCACTTCGGAAGACGGTACATCGTCGGCAACAAAGGACTGGCCGATCCCGTGGGTGAGGATGAAGGTGAGCTTGCCGCTCTTGACCTTCTTGTCCTGCGCAATCGCATCGAGAAGCTTTTGCGTCGGCGGCAAGTCACCTGGAATGTCGCTGATCCTGGTCGGCAGGCCGACGGCTTTCAGATGCGCCTCGACGCGGCTGGCATCATCGGGGCTTGCAAGGTTCATGCGGGCCGAGAACTGGTAGGCCAGAACCATGCCGATCGCGACGCCCTCGCCATGAACGAGGCGCTTCCCGTCGTATTCGACGGCGGCTTCCAGCGCGTGGCCGAACGTGTGACCGAGATTGAGGAGCGCCCGACGGCCGGTCTCCCGCTCGTCTTCGACAACCACATCGGATTTCGACTGGCAGCTTCTGGCAATTGCCTCGATCCGCTCGGGCTCGCCCGAGAACACGGCCTTCCAGTTCTTTTCCAGCCATTCGAAGAAATCCGGCTGGTCGATCAGTCCGTATTTGGCGACCTCGGCGTAACCTGCCCGAAACTCCCGCTCGGACAGCGTGTCGAGTGCTGCGGTATCGGCGAGAACCAGATCCGGCTGGTGGAAGACGCCGAGCAGGTTCTTGCCGTGACGGGTGTTGATGCCCGTCTTGCCGCCGACGGACGAATCCACCTGCGCCAGAAGCGAGGTCGGGATCTGCACGAAGCGCACGCCGCGCCGCACGATGCCCGCCGCAAACCCTGCGAGATCGCCGATCACGCCGCCGCCAAGCGCGATCACCGCATCGTTACGTTCAATCCGCGCCGACAGAACCATGTCGCAGACGGTTGACAGGTGTTCGAGGCTCTTGGTCTTTTCGCCAGCCGGCAGCGTCAACGACACGGCTTCGATGCCGTCGGTCTGCAGACTGTCCATCAGTGCTTCGAGATAGAGCGGCGCCACATTTTCGTCCGTGACGATGGCTGCACGGCGACCTTTCAGCCGCGAGGTGATCTCGCCGCCGGCGCGCTCGATGAGGCCGGGGCCGATCAGAATATCGTAGGCGCGCCCTTGGAGCGGCACATGCACCAGGCGTTCGGAAGCACGGGAGAATTGGTTCATGGCATGTCACCTGTCTTTGCAAGGCCGGCCTTGGGAAGCCCGGCCAGCGCTTTTAGCACCTCGTTGACCATCACGTCCTTGCGGACATTATGCGACAGCACGGTGAGATCGGCTTCGGCATAGATCGGGTAGCGCTGGATCATCAGGTTCTCCAGCGTCTGCTTCGGGTTTTCGGTTTTCAGAAGCGGGCGGTGATCGCGCCGGTTGACGCGCTCCCACAGAACATCCAGATCCGCTTTCAACCAGAGCGAAACGCCGCCGGCCTTGATCTGCGCGCGGGTCGCCTCGTTGATGAAGGCACCGCCGCCGGTGGAGACCACCCGCGGTCCCTGCTTCAGCAACCGCTCGATGACCCGCGTTTCCAGTGCCCGGAATTCCGTTTCTCCGTATGCGGCAAAAAGCTCCGAGATCGTCATTCGGGAGACTTTTTCGATTTCCGCGTCGGTATCGACGAAGGGCACGTTGAGCGCCTGGGCGACCAGCTTTCCGATCACCGACTTGCCCGCTCCCATCAGGCCGACAAGGGTCAGGTTGCGGCCATCGAGTGCCGCGCTCGCCCGCTGCTTGAGCGACTGTTCCGCAATGGATGCAACTTCGTTCATCGTCTCGTCCGTTTGCGAAACGGTATCGACAAATGCGGGATGGGCGTCAAGCCGCGCGGCGCCTGAAACACCGCCCTCACCGTTTCTTCTTGTCGATCTATAAACATTTACGGATATAGTGCAGCGCAACGAAGCGGAGTTCTCGATGCCTACCCTGTTCCGGTTTCTATTCGTGCTCGCGGTCATCGCTGGCATCATCTACGGAAGCATGGTGGCACTGGTCTTTCTGGTGGAGCCGCGCGAACGCGATGTCACCGTGCGCGTGCCCTCCGAACGGCTGAACCCGCCCGCCCAGAAGCCCTGACCGCCTGACAAGGATAGGACGAACCAATGGCCGACCTGTCTCGCGCTCACATCGAAGCCTTTCTGGAAATGATGAGCGCCGAACGCGGCGCGGCGATGAACACGCTGTCCTCCTATGAACGCGATCTGGAGGACATGCATTCCTTCCTCGCAACCCGCAAATCGACGCCGTCTTCCGCGCAAAGCGCCGATCTGTCGGCCTATCTCGGCCATCTCGGCAAGCAGGGCTTTGCCGCGTCCTCGCAGGCAAGACGCCTTTCTGCCATGCGGCAATTCTACAAGTTCCTCTATGCCGAAGGCCTGCGCACCGACGATCCGACATCCATTCTGGACGCCCCGAAGAAGGGCCGTTCGCTGCCGAAGATCATGACCGAGGCAGACGTGACACGTCTCTTAAGTCTTGCCATCGAGGAAGCGGCACAGCCGGGACCCGATCAGATTTCCCGCGCCCGCATGCTGGCGCTGCTCGAGCTTCTGTATGCAACGGGGATGCGGGTGAGCGAACTCGTCTCTCTGCCGGCAAAGGTGCTGGACCAGGAAGGCCGGTTCCTGATGGTGCGCGGCAAGGGCAACAAAGAACGGCTGGTGCCGCTCTCCCGCTCGGCCATCGCCGCGATGAAAGTTTATGGCGAAATGCGGAGCAGCCGCGAAAAAGATGCGGAGAGCATCTGGCTCTTCCCTTCCAGCAGCAAGGAAGGTTATCTTCCCCGCCAGGTTTTCGCCCGCGACCTCAAGGGACTGGCGGCGCGGGCGGGCTTAAAAACCGCTGCGATCTCGCCGCATGTGATGCGTCACGCCTTTGCAAGCCATCTTTTGGCAAACGGCGCCGACCTTCGAGTGGTACAGGAACTGCTTGGACATTCAGACATTTCCACCACTCAAATATACACTCATGTCCTGGAAGAACGGCTTCGCCAGACGGTGCAAACACATCACCCTCTTGCAAAACAGGCCAAAAACCGGGATTAGAAGCCCCGATCGAAAATTGGAACGCTACGTTCCTCAAGAGAAAAACAACCGGAAACCGGATCTCATGCAAACGTATCTCGACTTCGAAAAGCCAATCTCTGACCTCGAGGGCAAGATCCACGAGCTCAAGAAGCTCACGGACGAGAATGAAGGCATAGACACGACCGACGAGATCACCCGCCTTGAAGGCCGGGTGAAGGAAGCGGTCAAGGACATCTATTCCAAGCTCGGCGCCTGGGAAAAGACGCAGGTTGCCCGCCATCCGCAGCGCCCGCATTTCGTCGATTACGCCGCAAAGCTGTTTACCGATTTCACGCCGCTTGCCGGCGACCGCAATTTCGGTGAGGACGCGGCGATCCAGGCAGGCCTTGCCCGTTTCAACGGCATGCCTGTCGCGCTGATGGGCCAGGAAAAGGGTCACGACACCAAGAGCCGCCTGAAGCACAATTTCGGCAGCCCGCGTCCTGAAGGCTATCGCAAGGCGATCCGCATCATGGAAATGGCCGATCGCTTCGGTCTTCCGATCATCTCCCTGATTGATACGGCAGGCGCCTATCCGGGCGTCGGCGCGGAAGAGCGCGGCCAGGCGGAAGCCATCGCCCGCTCGACGGAAATGTGCCTTGGCGTGAAAGTCCCGTTGATCTCGATCGTCATCGGCGAAGGCGGCTCCGGCGGTGCGATTGCCATCGCCACCGGCAACCGGGTCTACATGCTGGAGCATTCGATCTATTCGGTGATTTCACCTGAAGGTGCAGCTTCGATCCTGTGGCGCGATTCGACCCGCGCCCGTGAAGCTGCGACCAACATGAAGATCACCTCCGACGACCTGAAGGGTCTCGGCATCATCGACGAGATCATTCCGGAGCCGATCGGCGGCGCCCATCGCGATCCAGAAACCGTTATTGCTGCCACCGGCAAGGTGATTGCTTCGGCTCTGGAAGAACTTGGAAAGCTCTCCGGCATCGAGTTGCGCAACCAGCGCCGGCAGAAATTCCTCGATATCGGCCGCAACCTGTAGGATTAGGCGTAAAACCGATCGTCTGCCCCTGAAATTGCCAAAATCGCCGGTATAGGACTTTGGCAATTGCCGGTGTGCGGTGAAAACCGCGGCGGTTTCGCTAGACAGCCGCGTGCAAGCGTTTAAGAAGATGTAAAGCTTACCGTCTTATTGATCGTGTCTCGTACGGTTTTGTTCGCCATTCCTGATATGTGGTTTGTCTCGATGCGCCTGAAACACATCGCCTTCGCCCTTCTTGTCGCAACGGCCCTTACCGGCTGTAACGATACGCTGGACTCTGCAAAGATCGATCTCTCGACCGTCAAGAACAAGAAGGAGCAGCCTCTTCCTTCCAGCATCGTTGCCGAGATGCAAAAGAGGAACATGCCGCGCCAGTCGCCGATCATGATCCGCATCCTCAAGGAAGAGGGTAAGCTCGAGATCTGGAAGGCGAAGGCCGACAACCGCTTCGACGTCATCAAGAGCTATGACATCTGCGCCTGGTCCGGAAAGCTCGGACCGAAGGTGAAGGAAGGCGACCGTCAGGCGCCGGAAGGCTTCTACAGCCTGACCCCTGCGCACCTGAACCCCAATTCGCAGTATTACCTCGCCATCAACACCGGCTTCCCGAACCGCTACGACGCCGCCAACGGCCGCAGCGGCACCAATCTGATGATCCACGGCGCCTGCTCGTCGTCGGGTTGCTACTCCATGACCGACGAACAGGTTCTGGAAATCTACGCCTTTGCACGCGACGCCTTTAAGGGCGGCCAGACCTCGATCCAGCTGCAGGCGCTTCCCTTCCGCATGAGCGCGGAAAACATGGTGCGCCACCGCGACAACCAGAACTATGACTTCTGGAAGATGATCAAGACCGGCTACGACAATTTCGAAGTGACGAAGCGCCCGCCGGAAGTGAACGTCTGCGAAAAGAAGTACGTTTTCAACCAGCAGACCGACAGCAACGGCAAGTTCGCACCGGCCGCCGCCTGCCCGACCATGTCGACGCCGCCGACGCTGGTATCCGCACTGTCGTCCTATTCCAAGACCTACGACCTCGCCTATCAGAAGGCGATGGACAAGTATGACGGCAAGGTCTGGTACGAGCCGACGGAAGCCGAGCGCAAGGCCGTCGTTGCCGGCAAGCGCAAGGGCCGTGAACTCGCCTATGCACCAACAGGCACGTCGCTGGAAGCCGGCAAGCTGCTGAGCCAGTCGGAATTCAAGCAGATGATGGAAAAGCGCATGGCCTCGGGCGGCGAGAAGCCGGCGACCACCGTGCTTGCCTCCGCTGGCCCGACGTCTGCCCGTACAGCCTCGATCAACGAGCGCATGATGGTAAAGCAGGACCGCCTGCCTGCAACGACGACCGGCTCGATTGCCAATACGCAGTTGCGTGGCGCCCAGACCACCAGCGTTCCATCGGCGCCGGCACCAAAGGCTGCAACGCCGACCGTTCAGACAGCGCAGGGCACGACCGTTGCCGTTCCTGTGCCGGAACAGAACCCGCTTGCCTATACGGCAACGCAACCGGTGACCGAGACCGCCAAGAAGCCCGCCTGGAAGTTCTGGTCCAAGGACTGACGCCCAGTGCCTGGGGAAGCCCTCGGAGAGACCTATGATCTTCGCGGGCTGAAATGCCCCCTGCCCGTGCTGAAGACCCGCAAGCGTCTGAAATCCATGGAAACAGGCGCGTCTCTCACCCTGGAAACCACCGATCCGCTTGCCGGCATCGATATCCCGCATTTCTGCAGCCAGGACGGCCACGTCCTGCTCTCGTCCGAGCGGACCGAGACGGGCCACAGGTTCGTGATCCGCAAGGGTTGATCCCGGCGACAGGCTCAAGCGTGAGCCGGTGCCAGACGGCGCAGCCTTAGAACTGCATGCCCGGCACGGCCAGCGGATTGTCTTCGAGCGCCGCACGATCCGGACGATCGATCTGCGGCTTGCCTGTGAAGGCCGCGAAAAGATCCTGCACGAACGCCTCCGGCAGATCCTGGGTGATCAGCACCATGCGCGTCAGACGATCGGAGCCTTCAGGCCATTTCGCCAGCCGTTCCGGCGGATGGAAAATGCTCTGCACGCCGTGCAGCACCAGCGGACGCTCGAGATTATCGGACATCGCCACGATCGCCTTCATGCGCAGAAGCTTTTCGCCATGCGCCGAGCGCAGCAGATCCACGAACATGCTGAGCGCCATCGGCTCGATCGGCTTGTCGTGGACGATCGAGAAGGAGCGAATGTTGGCGCCGTGCCGGTTTACATCGTGATGATGGTGGCCGTGATCATGAGGATCGTGCTTATGGTCGTGATGGTCGTGCCCGTGCCCGTGCCCATCGTGCCCATGCCCATGAGCCTCATGCGCGTGATCGTGCGCCACTTCTTCCCGCAGCCAGCGGCCGACATCGGCGATCTTTGTTTCCGGATCGTAGAGCCCGTTGACGAGGATCGCGGCGGCACCGGTGCTTTCGTCATCGCCATCGACGATGGGTGCCCGCGGGTTGAGCGCGCGCAGCCGGGCCCGCAGCGCGTCGCTCTCCTCCGGTGTGGACATGGAAAGCTTGGAGAGAACCAGCCGGTCGGCGACCGCAGCCTGCTTGACCGCTTCCGGATGACGATCGAGCGTCGAGATACCGTTGACCGCATCGACAACGGTGACGACGCCGTCGAGCTCGAAATTCTGCGCGATGACCGGGTTTCCCATGACCGACTGCATGACCGGCGCCGGATCGGCAAGGCCTGTCGTTTCGATGACCACCCGGTGGATCGGCTTCAGCCGCCCGGTCTGCACGCCGTCCATCAGCGTGGCGAGCGTATCGATCAGCTCTCCGCGCACGGTGCAGCACAGGCAGCCGTTGGAAAGTTCAAGCAGCGCATCGCCCGAGCTTTCGACCAGGAAATTGTCGATGCTCACATCGCCGAATTCGTTGATGATGACGGCCGTGTTGCTGGCGGCCGGATCCTTCAGGATCCGGTTGAGAAGCGTGGACTTGCCCGCCCCCAGAAAGCCGGTGAGGATCGAAACCGGAATGCGACCGCTAAAGGACATGTTTTAGTACCTTAAAGTTCAGCCCGCTCTTTAGAGATTGGCTGGGCGCGGCTGCGGGATCGGCACGGACTTTGTGCCCGTATTGGCATCCGGCACGTCTTCGCCGCCGAGGATGAGGCTTGTCACCGCATATTGCGGTGGCCGCGTCATCTCGTGGATAAAGGGCGAATGCAGAACGGTTCGCCCGGCATCGTCGCGATTTTCACTGCGGACTTTGGCAGCCTTCGGATTGCAGATCTCGGCGCTGACATCATTCACCTCGGCCGTGTTTCCATAGGGCGGCAGCGAGGCGAGCGGCACGCCTTCGTTTGCCTGGGAGGTGAGCCCCTGCTGCAGAAGGTTCGCAGTATCATCCGCCCGGCCGGCGAGACTGTCGGACCCGAGCACGACCGAAATCACCGTGCGGCCGTTGCGGGTGGCCGAGCCGATCTGGTTGAAGCCGGCGGCGCAGATGAAACCGGTCTTCATGCCGTCGGCCCCATCAAAGCGGCCGATCAGCGTGTTGAAGTTCGGATACTGCTTCTTGCCGGTATCGATGCCTTCCAGCGAGAAATAGCTCTGGTACTGCGGAAATTCCCGCTTCAGCGCCAGCGTCAGCACGGCGAGATCGCGCGCCGTGGTAAACTGGCCCTTGCCCGGCAAGCCATGCGGATTGATGAAATGGCTCGATGCCATGCCGAGCCCCTGCGCTTCGGAATTCATCATTTCCACGAACTGGTCGAGCGAGCCACCCACCGTTTCGGCGACGGCCACGGCGATATCGTTGGCAGACTTGACGAGAAGGATCTTCATCGCATTGTCGAGCGTCAGCCGCGTGCCCGGTTTGAAATACATCTTGCTGGCCGGCTGGTCCGTCGCCTTCTTGCTCATCACCACCTGGGTTTCGAGCGAAAGACGGCCGCTTTTGATCGCCTTGAAGGTGACATAGGCCGTCATCAGCTTGGTCAGCGAAGCCGGATACCATTTCAGGAACGCATCCTGATGGGCGATGACCCGCCCGCTCTTCACATCGACGATCAGCCGCGGATTGGCCGCAGCGCTGCCGGCGGAAACGAGGAGGCCTAGTGCCGCAATGGCGGAGACCACCCGAACGGCGGTCGCGGATTTCAGATGCAAGAATGACAAGAGCGTTCCTCGTCGCTGGAGCCGGAATTGGAGGCCCGAAACGTTTGGCGCATATGTGGCCACTGTGGCCAAGCAATGGCAAAGATGATTGATTACGTCAATCAGGCGAGGCACACTCCCTTCGGGAGGATGGGTCACAACCTTATGAACAGCAGCAGCGACAGGAAATCCGAATGCCCATCTTGAACCGAGCCGCCGAACTTCAAGGCGAAGTCAGCGAATGGCGCCGACACCTCCATCAGACCCCCGAAATCCTCTATGACGTCGTTGAGACCGCAGCCTTCGTAGCCGCTAAGCTGAAGGAATTCGGCGTCGACGAGGTCGCGACCGGCATCGGCCGCACCGGCGTTGTCGGCATCATCAGGGGCAAGGGCGCCGCGGGCTCAGGCGCAGGGAGCAGTGGACGCACGATCGGTCTGCGCGCCGACATGGACGCGCTGCCGCTGACCGAACTCACGGGAAAGACCTGGGCCTCGAAAACCCCTGGCAAGATGCATGCCTGCGGCCATGACGGGCACACGTCCATGCTGCTGGGTGCTGCAAAATACCTTGCCGAAACCCGCAATTTCGAAGGCTCCGTGGCGCTGATCTTCCAGCCCGCCGAAGAAGGCGGCGCCGGCGCGCTGGCGATGATCGAAGACGGCATGATGGAGCGCTTCGGCATCGACGAAGTCTACGGCATGCACAATATGCCGGGCATTCCGGTCGGCCAGTTTGCCATCCGCAAGGGCGGCATCATGGCCGCACCCGACCGCTTCACCATCACCATCAAGGGTCGCGGCGGCCACGCGGCCCAGCCTCACAAGACGATCGACCCGATCTTCATCGGCTCGCAGCTGGTGGGCAGCCTGCAGGCAATCGCCGCCCGCAATGCGGACCCCGTCCAGTCGGTGGTGATATCAGTGACCCGCTTCGATGCCGGAACGACACACAATATCATCCCCGACAACGCGATCATCATGGGCACCGTGCGCACGCTGAACGAGGACACCCGCGATCTCGCCGAAAACCGCATCCGCCAGATCGTCGAAGGCTTGGCAAGCGCCCACGGCGCCGGCTGGTCGATCGACTATGAGCGCAAATGCCCTGTCACCTCCAACCACGACAGCGAGACCGACCACGCAATCGGCGTCGCCTCATCGATCGTCGGCGCCGCCAATGTGGATGCCAACGTCGAACCGACCATGGCCGGCGAAGACTTCGCCTTCATGCTAAAACGCCGCCCCGGCGCCTTCATCTTCATCGGCAACGGCGATACGGCAGCCCTTCACAACCCCAACTACGACTTCGACGACGAAGCCCTCGCCTACGGCATCTCCTACTGGGTCAAGCTCACGGAGCAGCGCCTGTCACCATAACCCGCAGAAAAACACTTGGCTAAACCCATCACCTTTTGTATGGGTTTTGCCGAGTGGTCCCATAGCTCAGCAGGATAGAGCGCAAGATTCCTAATCTTGAGGCCATTGGTTCGAATCCAATTGGGATCACCATTATTTGCAGGACTTATGGGACGTCCGCGTTCCCGCGTTCCCACAACCCGATCATTCGCTGGCTGATTACGTCCGAGTTCGCTCAGCCGTTACCCGCGACGTGATGCGTTGCTGCACAGTAAAAACAGCTCAGCACCACAACCATCCGCTACCGTCGAAATACGCAAACTCAGAACCGTGGCGAGAACTCGTAGTTGCAAAGGATTTGCTTCGACCCAAGCCATCGTAACTGCTTTGCTGCGGCCATGCTCAACGTCTCGATTTTGGCCAGGCTTCAATTTTCGCATGGCTCTTTCACACACAATAGAGCGCCTGCAAACTTCATCAAACAGCGGATCAACTAAATCCCGACCTCGACGAAATTTATACTGTTTGGCTCGAATTTATCTAACGTTGCCTCGAGACAAGATTGAAGATCGGTGTCCAAGGCCATTCTGATTGCGCTGATCATCTCTGCCTCAAAAGCATCGATGCTGTCGTAGGCGATCAGGTTGGACGACGAAGCCGCCTTACACAGCACTTCGACAACGCGTCTTTCGTTCGTGAGGCCCCTCAATGCTCCAGCGCAGGCGACCACGGCATCATGGTAAGCTGCGTCCCGGGAACCCGGCCACGCTTCGATCAAATACTTCGCCGCCTCCTTCGTGCTTTTGATACGCACAAAGGTCTTGGTTTCCCCCCGCAACTCGATGGTGACGACGTTGTCCCATTCAGCCATGGCTATGCTCGCCCAATCCGCAAGTAGAGCTAATTTAGCGGGCAATACTTGAGCGGGGCTGGTGACCGTCGTGTGGAAAAGAGGACCTGGCGACGTAGTAGATCGGCGCCAATGTACGAGATCGACTTGAGGTCGATACCTATAGAAAGCGGGTACTTGGCCAATGTGTGGCGCCAGCAGGCCAAACTCTTATACCAGTGCACGATGTCTACATACTGCGCCACGCCGTTCATTTACAGAAGGCCCGCTCCCGTAGCTGAGAACGCGAACTTTCGGAAGGATGTCGCGTTTCTGCCTACGAATATTCCGTTTTCTCGGGATTACCTTCTCGGAGATTTCGCCGTCCATTCGGGATCAGCAATTCCGCACCCTCCTCGTCTATACTTGCGGCGTGGCCTGCTTGCTGCCGCGGTTTGTGCGAAATGGGCGGGTCGCCCCCTTGAGCACGAATCCGAGAATGCCGGCGGCGACCCAGCCGGCGAAGAAGCCACCGCCGGCCCAGGTGAGGCCGGCGGCGTCGATCGGCACGGCCGGCACATAGTCGCGCCATGTGTTGGTGAAGGTCATGGGGTCGGCGTTGCGCATCACCACGAACGGCTTGATCGGCAGCGAGGCCTTGATCAGTTCATCCTGCTGCGTCAGCAAGGTCTCGTAACGGTGAAAGATGCCGCGCATCGTGTCGCCTTGGTCGCGCAGGAAGGTCTCCGGCGAGCTCGAATAGACGTTGAGCGCTTCTTGCCGGCCAAGACCGTGGTGGTTGGCCTGGGTGTCGAACTGGGTAATCATCACCTTCAGCTCATCGAGCGCGCCGCCGATGCGCTGGCGGTATTGCTGGGCAAACTCGGGCGCCTGAGAGAAAAACAGCCCGCCCAGTATCGCTGCAGCCATCGTCAGCATTCGTCCGAACATCAGCATCGCATCACCCCGTTCGTGGAACCCTTTCACAACGGGAGATACCTGGAAAGGTTGCGGACAGGAATACTGGTGGCATTTTGAGGCGCCTCAAAGTTGCGCTTTTCCCGCTGCGCCGACCTCGTCGATCTGAAAACCCACGGCGAACGGTTCAGGTCTTGCGGACATGCTCCATACGGAAGCCGAGGCCCATCAGTCGTCCCGAGAGATGGGCGAGAAGCGGAAAGCGGGCGATGCCGCGGATAAAGGCGGGCGGGCCTTTGCGTTTTTGCGCATCGACCTCATCGCTGCGGCGGCTCGAGCGCATCATCAGCTGCAGTTTCTGCGTGGCGCGCGTCGGAAAGCTGCGGCGCTTTTCCACGGCCGCGAGATCCGCATCCGAGAGCCTGTTTTCCCGCAGCGGCTTTGCCAGAATGTTTGCCGTCGCCACCGCATCCTGGATGGCAAGGTTGACGCCAACGCCGCCGATCGGCGACATCGCATGGGCCGCATCGCCGATGCAGATCAGGCCGCTGCGCCACCATTGTATCAGCCGGTCGATCCGCACGGTCAAAAGGCTGACGTCGTCGAAGGAGGAGATCTCCGCCATCCGCGCGGCCGGAAGCGGCGAAACATCCACCACTCGCTGACGAAAAGCCTCGATGCCTTTTTCGCGGATGTCTGCATAGGTCGTGCGACGGACCACATAGCCGCATTGCCAGTAGTCACCCCGGTCGATCAGCACCAGACCCTGACTTGGACCGGCATGCCCCATCACCTCGTTCGGATCATCCTTCTGCTTGGAAAGCTTCATCCACAGGACTTCGCTCGGCTCTCCAAAGCTTTCGACGGTCAGGCCGGCCTTGTCCCGGATGATGGAATTGCGGCCATCGGCCCCGACGACGAGTTGCGAGTGGATGGTCAGCGGACCATCCGGCGTTTCGACGCAGAGGCCGGCAATTGCGTCCTTCTCCTCGATGAGCCCGGTTACCTTGGCATCCATGATCAGCTTTAAATTGGGATAGCTTTGCGCCTGCCTTGCCATGAAATTCAAAAAATCCCATTGCGGCATGAAGGCGATGAAACGGTTCTTGACCGGGAGACGGGAGAAATCCGCCATGGTGATCGTCTCGCCCCCCATCTGCGCGGAAAGCTTTGGCGCCCTTGTGTGCGGCAGTGCCAGAAAGTCGTCGATCAGGCCGAGCTCCGTGATCACTTCCAGCGTCGAGGGATGGATGGTATCGCCACGGAAATCGCGCAGGAAATCCGCGTGCTTTTCGAGCACGACCACATCGACGCCGGCCCGCGCCAGAAGAAAACCCAGCATCAGGCCCGCCGGCCCTGCCCCGGCGATGACACACTGTGTTTCGATCGTCTGGGTTTCGATCGTCTGGGTCTCGATCGTCTGCATATCCGTCATGACCTATCGGGCTCTTCGAAAGTTCGGAGTTGAGCGCTTACACTTGTGAGCCGCTGCTTTCTCTTTTAGACCAGCGGTCACCGTAAAGACAGGACATACCATGGCCGAAACCGGCAAGCGTCGCATCAGCATTCTTGGTTCCACCGGCTCGATCGGCGTCAACACGCTCGATGTCGTGAGCCAGCTTGGCGGGCGCGACGCATTCGATGTCGTGGCAATTACCGGCAACGCCAATGTCACATTGCTGGCCGAGCAGGCGATAGCCTGCGGTGCAGCGCTGGCCGTAACCGCCGATGATGCCCATTACGACGCGCTGAAATCAGCACTGTCAGGCACCGGGATCGAGGTCGCGGCAGGACGCGCGGCGCTGATCGAAGCGGGTGCACGACCATCCGACCTGGTGATGGCGGCAATCGTCGGGACTGCCGGCCTTGCGCCGACGCTTGCTGCTGCGGAGCGCGGAGCAGACATCGCCCTTGCCAACAAGGAGTGCCTGGTTTCCGCCGGCGAACTCTTCGTTCGGGCGGTGGCCGAGGGCGGCGGTCGGCTGATCCCGGTCGACAGTGAGCACAGCGCGATCTTCCAGTCGCTGGAAGACGACCAGCACCATGCGGTGGAACGCATCGTTCTGACCGCGTCCGGCGGACCGTTCCGGACATGGAGCCGCGAGGAGATGGCCGGCGTCACGGCAGAGGTTGCCCGCGCCCATCCCAACTGGTCCATGGGACTGAAGATCTCGATCGGCAGCGCCTCGATGTTCAACAAGGCGCTTGAAATCATCGAGGCGAAGCACCTGTTCAATATCAGGCCGGACCAGATCGAGGTGATCGTGCATCCGCAGTCCATCATTCATTCCATGGTGGGTTACCAGGATGGATCCGTCATTGCGCAGCTCGGCAGTCCGGATATGCGCACCGCCATCGGCTATGCGCTGACCTATCCCGAGCGGCCGAAGCTGAATGTGGACCGGCTCGATTTCGCCAAGCTGGCAAGGCTCGATTTCGAGGCGCCGGACGAGGTTCGGTTTCCGGCACTCAGGCTTGCCCGCACTGCGCTGGAGCGCGGCGGCGCGCAGGGCGCGATCATGAATGCCGCGGAAGAGATGGCGTTTCATGCCTTCTGCGCCGGCAGGATCGGCTTTCTCACCATGGCGGATGTCGTCGAAGACGTGATGGACGCGATGATGGGCCACGCTGCCACAACGATGGATGCCGTGTTTGCAGCAGACGCTGAAGCACGCCGCCGTGCCGACGAAATTATCGAGAAACGGGAACTGGTCGCCTAAGCGCCGAAAGCCATCGGCTACGGCGGGACGGCCGCGTGATCAGACAAGTTCATTGCGTGATGTGAAGACGGGGCGACTTGGAGCGCCCGGCATCCCCGTGACACGCACGGGGATGAGGCAAACGTCGTGTCAGGCGACCTGGCGTGCCAATGCGCAGCGCGACCACAGCTGATGCAGCGAGCTGACCAGATGTTCCAGATCCGTATCCGTATGCAGCGGCGTCGGTGTGATGCGCAGGCGCTCGGTCTTTTTCGCAACCGTCGGATAGTTGATCGGCTGGACATAAACATCGCAGGTGTCGAGCAGGATGTCGGAGATCCACTTGCACTTGGCCGCATCGCCGACCATGACAGGCACGATATGGCTTGGGTTGTGCATATGGGGGATGCCCTGCTGATCAAGCATCATTCGCAGCTTCTTGACGCGATCCTGGTGACGCACGCGCTCGAACGGGCTTGCCTTGAGGTGGCGGATCGAGGCGATCGCGCCGGCCGCAAGTGTCGGTGGCAAAGCCGTGGTGAAGATGAAACCGGATGCGAACGAACGGATGAAGTCGCACAGCGCCGTCGATGCCGCGATATAGCCGCCCATGACGCCGAAAGCCTTGCCAAGCGTACCTTCGATGATCGTCAGACGGTCCATGAGGCCTTCGCGTTCGGCAATGCCGCCGCCGCGCGGGCCGTACATGCCGACCGCATGAACTTCGTCGAGATAGGTCATCGCACCGTATTTGTCGGCGAGATCGCAGATCTCCTTGATCGGCGAGATATCGCCGTCCATCGAGTAGACGCTCTCGAACGCGATCATCTTGGGCGCCTTCGGATCGGCTGCCGCAAGCTTTGCTTCCAAATCGTTCAGATCGTTATGCTTCCAGATCACCCGGTCGCATTTGGCATAGCGGATGCCCTCGATCATCGAGGCATGGTTCAACGCGTCGGAAAAGATGATCAGACCGGGGATCTTCTGGCCAAGCGTACCCAGCGTCGCCCAGTTGGAGATATAGCCGGACGTGAACACGAGCGAGGATTCCTTGCCGTGAAGGTCCGCGAGCTCCTGCTCCAGAAGAACATGGTAGTGGGTGGTGCCAGAAATATTCCGGGTGCCTCCCGCACCCGCGCCACAGTGATCAATGGCCTCGTGCATGGCCTCGATCACGGCCGGGTTCTGGCCCATGCCGAGATAGTCGTTGGAACACCAGACGGTAACCTCCCTCGGTCCCTCGGGCGTATGACGCGTCGCGCGCGGAAAACTTCCGCGATGCCGCTCGAGATCGGCGAACACGCGGTAGCGGCCTTCCGAATGAAGTCCGTCCAGTTCGCTTTTGAAAAATGCCTCGAAATCCATGTCACACTCCAGAACCTACCCCGGTTTTGGGTCCGGTTTCGCCATGCGTCAAGCCCGAATAGGTCAATTTGCCCCGACCTGCGGCGAAAAGTCCGATTTTTTGGAACAATTCCAATGAAGCGAAACTACCATTGAAATCTGCCGAAATCGTTACGAGTCAGGCGACCCCGAAAAGACGAAAGACTTTCCGAACAATCGGCTCGAGCTGGCGTGATGCGACTTCCCCCACCTTCTCATCATTCCCCAAGTCGGCCGGCCGATCAATCCCCATTTCATACCGGCGAAACCTGACTGAAAGCGGATTTTTGCCACAGCCATCGAAGAATGAGATCAGAATGTGTCTTGCTTATATGGACTATTTGAAGAGCCGGCCTATTGTTCATTGGATGCACAAAAGCCCGGCGTGCGCACCTGCAAGGGTTTCGCCGGACACAATCAACCGGCAGGAACTACTCAGGAGGAATTCATGAAAAAGGCTTTGATGCTTCTCGTGCTCGGCGCATCTCTCGCGAGCTGCACCGCGACTGAAAAGGGTGCCGGTATCGGCGCTGCATCCGGCGCAATCATTGGCGGCGCAGTCACCGGTAACGTCCGCGGCGCAGCCGTTGGCGCAGCCATCGGCGGCGTTTCCGGTGCGGTCATCGGCAACGTGTCGGAACAGCCGGGCCAGTGCTATTATCGCGATCGCTACGGCCGTCGCTACATCGACGATTGCCCGCGCCGTTACTAATCGGAGCGGCGCTCGACGAGCACCGCAAGACTGTGGCCCTGGAGCATGCTCCAGGGCTTTTTCATTTATGAAGACATACTTATCGACGAGACGGGGGTACCCCGTTAAACAATTTGCGGCTACACAAGACCAGGAGCTGGTCATGATGGCCGGGGCGGTGATAAGTCGGCAATAAGTTAGCGTATGCAGAACGTAAGCAGCGGGCGGAAGAAGATGAATTACCGGAGGACCGGTTCCGTCGCAGCGATTGCGGCCGCCCTTCTTTGTTCGCCTGCGCTCATCGAGAGCGCCTACGCTTTCAAGCTTTTCGGCATTACACTGTTTGGCGACGACGAGGACAAGGTCGAGGTGATCGACCCGGTCCGCTACGACGCGACTCTGGAAGCCGGTGATGCGGACAAGAAACTCAAGGATCGCCTGGAAACCGCGGCATCGCTGATCGCCGACAAGGACGAGCCTGTATCCGGTGATCTTGGCATCGTCATCAAGGCCCGCGAAGACCGGGACCGCCTGGTTGCTGTTCTCTACGAAGAAGCCCGGTATGGCGGGGTGGTCCGTATCTCTGTTGCCGGAACGGATATCGACGCGCTGCCACCCAACCCCACCTTCGACCACTCATCACCCGTTCCCGTGACGGTTCAGATCGAACCCGGACCGGTTTTCAAACTTGGCTCGGTGCGGTTCGACAAGGATGCGGCCGGTCGCAACCCCGCGGACTACGATCTGGAGCCTGGCGGCGAAGCTGGTTCGCGCGTGATTCTGAAGGCCGGCGAAAAACTGCTGGTTGACGTCAAGGCAGAAGGTCGTCCGCTTGCCAAGCTGACCGAACGGCAGGTAACCGCCGACCATCGCACCAACACGGTCGATGTCGTGCTTGGCGCCATCTCGGGCCCGATCGCACCGTTTGGCATGGTCACGGTCAAAGGCTCGCGCACGGTCGACCCAGCCTTCATCAAACGCTATTCCCGCCTCGACAAGGGCGGCCGCTATTCACCGGTGCAGCTGAAAAAGGCCAATGACCGGCTGCGCGAGCTCGGCGTGTTTTCTAGCGTCACGATTCAGGAATCCGATGCCCTTGCGCCGGATGGATCGCTGCCGCTGATGATCGAGGTTTCGGACGGCAAGCAGCGGTATTTCGGCTTTGGTGCCGAATACTCTTCGCTCGATGGAGCGGGTCTCTCGGGTTACTGGGGGCATCGCAATCTGTTTGGCCAGGCCGAATCGCTGCGCGTGGAAGGCAAGGTCTCCGGCATCGGCGCAACGACCGACGTCACCACATTCGACTATTCCGCCGGTATCGTCTTTACCAAGCCGGGCTTTCCCGTGCCTGAGGCAACGTTCGAATCGCGCCTGGAAGCCAAAAGCGAAAATCCAGACGATATCTACGACGCGCAGTCGATCGCCTATTCGGCCGGCTTTTCCTACGAACTCAACGACACCGACAAGCTCACCGCCGGCGGTGAAGTCGCGTATATTCTCGCCGACGATGCCTTCGGAAAGAATGAGTACCTGACGTTCAGCGTGCCTGTCGGCTTCGAACGCGACGCGCGTGACAACAAACTGGACCCAACCGAAGGTTACCGCGCAACGCTTTCCGCCAAGCCTAGTTATGAGTTCTTCAATCAAAGCATTTTCTCGTCTTTCGAGGGCTCGATTTCCGGGTATCTCGGATTGGGTGCAGAGGATCGGGTCGTGTTTGCAGGCAAGCTGAGTGCGGGGACGCTGGTCGGCGCCGACGAGCTGCAGGACATCCCAGCCACCAGGCGCTTTTATGCCGGCGGCGGCGGATCGGTGCGCGGCTATTCCTATCGCGAAATTTCGCCTTATAACGGCGATGACGAAGCGCTGGGCGGACGATCCTACACTGTGGCCTCTTTTGAAATGCGCGTAAAAGTGTCAGATAGCATCGGCATCGTACCGTTTCTCGACGTCGGTACGGTTTCGACCGAAATCGTGCCTGATTTTTCTGATATAAGAGCTGGAGCGGGGATCGGGTTGCGTTACGCCACTCCTTTCGGGCCGATCAGGCTGGACGTCGCGCTTCCGTTGCGACGCTATGACGACGGTAGCCAGTATGGAATTTATGCCGGCATTGGCCAGGCATTCTGAAAGGTAAAGTTGCCAGCATGACGCTTTTCGTTCGCCTGCTGAGATGGGTCTTCAAGGCCGCGATTGCCGCGGTCGGGGTCCTTTTCGTCATGGCGCTCGGCGTCGTCCTGTTCGTTGCATTGACGCCGTTCGGCGGAAACATTGCGGCAGAGCGGATCTCGGCGCTGGTGTCCACCCCGGACCGCAAGGTCAGTTTCTCTCGACCGGAAGGTCTGCTGTCGGGTGATCTGCGCATCGACAGCCTGACGCTGTCGGACAAGGACGGTGCCTATGCCGAAATCGGCGGCATCGAGGTCGACTGGTCGCCATCGGCGCTGGTCTCCGGCGTCTTCCGCGCAGACCGGGTTTCCGCAACGACCGTGAACTTCATTCGTCCGCCGCAGCCGGATGCGACCATAACGACGCAGAGCACGACAAAGTCGTCCGGCTCGCCGCTGCCGGTCGGCATTCGGGTCGCGCAGATAGATCTGCCGGATATCAACCTGTCGCAGGCCCTCTCCGGACGCGATTTTGCGCTGTCGGTGAAGGGCTCGATCGATGCGACCGGCCCCAACATCTCGCTCAAGCTGGAAGCAACCCGCAAGGACGAGATGGATGCGAAGGCATCCGCCGGTATCGTCTACGCACCGTCGGAAAACCGCCTGCAGCTGAAGGCCTCGGTCTCCGAACCGCAGGGCGGACTGCTCGCCCGCCTGTTGCGCCTTCCCGGCGCTCCTGCCGTCGCATTGGGGCTGGATGGCGAAGGACCTCTCTCGAACTGGGCCGGCCGTCTCGTCGGCAATGTCGATGGCGCACCTGTCATATCCGTCGATGGAAAACATGTCCTGGTCGACAACGGCGCCCACCGCGTGGAAATCATCGGTGGCGGCCAGCTTGCAACGCTGATGCCGCCAGCCTTCCGGTCGCTGGTCGAAGGTACAACGGACATCAATGTGGCCGCCATCTACGCGCCTTCGGGTCGCGTCGACATCCAGCGCGGCGACCTCACCTCCGGCGCCGTGAAGATTACCGCCAAGGGCGCATGGGACCCGAACGGCGACAACAGCCTGACGGCCGGCGTTTCCGGCACCAAGGGCCCGGTCTCGATCGCGTGGCCGATCAACGGCCAGGAGAGCCGCTTCTCCATTGATACGATCAATTTCACCCTGACCGGCGCCGCAGCCTCTGCCCGTTTCAATGCGACGGCAGCGCTGAATTCCGCCGAACTTCCGCAAGGCCGGTTTGGCCAGGTGCGGCTGCAGGCTGAAAGCGAGGATCTCGACCTCATCCAACGGGCCGGCAGCATCCGCAGCCGCCTGACAATTGGTCAGATGAGCTTCGTCAATCCCGACCTCAACCGTGTGATCCGCGGGCCGCTGACGCTCGACGCACCACTTCGGCTGGCACCACCGGCCATCGGCCTGGATGCAGCGACGCTCGAAAGCGCCGGCATCAGTGGCACGGTCAGCGGCGCATTCGATACGTCGAAGCAGACAGTCACCGGCAATTTCCGCATTTCGACCAATGCCTCGGTCCTGCCGCCGTCGCTGGCACCGAAGTTTGAAGGCGCAATTGCCGCCGAAGGCTATGTCGACGCCTCCTCGGCAAACCGCATCAGCCTGGAAAACGTCACGCTGAAATCGAACGCACTCGAAGCCCGCGGCAACGTGCTCTATGAAAACGGCACGCTGGTCAGCCACCTTGCCGGACGCCTTCCGGACATCAAGCGCTGGCTGCCGGATGCCGAAGGCGCCGCAGGCTTTGACATCACCACCAGCGGCCCCACCACGGCACTGGCCGTCAAGGCCGTCGTCAACTCCGCCGAGGCAAGGCTCGTCGGCCGCAAGCTCGAAGATCTGAGCTTCACGATCAATGGCACCGCCAATCCACAGGCGCCGCAGGGCACGATCGTCGCCAAGGGCACTCTGGACAGCCAGCCGATCCGCATCAATGCCGATGTGCAGTCGGCGAACGGCCAGACGTCTGCCCCCAATATCGTCGCCGAAATCGGCCCGAACCGCCTGAACGGCGCACTGACCTTCTCGCCGGAATTCCTTCCCACCGGCGAAGTCACCTTCAACTTCCCCGATGTGGCACTTCTGGCCGCACTCGCAGCCCAGCAGGCGCAGGGCGACCTGCGCGGTTCGGCGACCTTTGCCAATGTCGACGGCAAGGCGAGCGCTGTCGTGAAGGCCGAAGGTTCCTTGCTGAAGCGAGGTGCTATCGAGATCACCCAACCCAAGGTCGACCTGACGATCCCGGACCTGAAGGCGATTGCGGCTGCCGGTTCGATCAGTGCGGCGCGCATCGGCAGCGGCACCAACGTCATCGATAACATGCAGTTGGGTATCACCCACGGTGGTACGACGACGGACTTCAAGCTGTCCGCGACCTACGACAATGCGCCACTCGAGGGTGCCGGCGCGATCCAGACCGCGGACGGGCTTGCTGTCGAGATCAACAGCTTCAATGCGACTCCGCGCAAGATCCCCGTGCGCCTCGCTGCCCCAACCCGGATCGTTGTCGAGAACGGCAACGCGCGGTTTACCGACTTTACCATTGCCACCGGCAACGGCCGTCTGTCTCTGAACGGGACCGCCGGCACGGCGCTTGATCTTTCCGCCAAGATCACGTCCCTGCCGGCCAGCCTGATCAACACGTTCGTACCTTCGATCAATGCAGCCGGCGTCATTTCCGGCACGATCAATGCAACGGGCACGACCTCTGCCCCGGCGATCAAATATGATTTGGAATGGAGTGATGCACAGCTTCGCCAGATGCGCGACGCTGGCATCGCACCCTTTCGACTCCAGGCTGCCGGAAGCTTCGCCGACCGTACAGTCACACTAGACCGCACCCGTCTCACGGGATCCGATGGTCTGGAACTGACCGCCGACGGACGCGTGATCCTCAACGCCGACGGCGCGCCGGCGCTCGACATCAATGCCAGGGCCAGATCTGTCCCGGCCAGTCTCGCAAATGCCTTCGTACCGGGCCTCGGCGCAAAAGGCGCGATCTCCGGGACCGTGGTGGCAACCGGAAGTCCCCAGGCGCCGGCCGTTCGTTACGATCTGCGTTGGGCGAACGCCTCCGTCAGCCAGTCGACATCCGCAGGCGTTGCTTCGGTGGATGTGAATGCCAAGGGTACCTATGAGGGTAAGCGCGTAACCGTTGACCTCGGTCTCACCGGCGGCGGCGGTATTTCGCTCACCGGTGGCGGCGCTGTCTCGCTCGAAGGCGACAAGGCGCTGAACCTCAAATTCGATGGGCGCTTTCCGTTTTCCATACTCGCGGGCCAACTTGCCGCCCAGGGCTTCGTGCTGACAGGCACCGGCAATGTCGATCTCGGCATTCGCGGAACGGCCAAGGCACCGCTTCTCTCGGGCAGCGTCACCTCCTCAGGGGCGAAGTTCGTCGATGCCAGGCGCAATCTCGCCATCAACAATCTCGCTCTCAACGTTCGGCTCGACGGCACCCGCGCCACGATCGAGCGGCTGGGCGGAACGCTTGCAAGCGGCGGCACCGTCGCCGTGACAGGCTCTGTAGAGACGACCGAGGGCTTTCCGGCCGATCTGCGCATCGTCCTCAACAAGGCGAGCTATGCGGACGGAAACCTGTTTGCGGTCACCGCTGACGGAGATCTCACGATCAACGGCCCGCTGCTGTCGGGCCCGGCGCTGAAGGGCAAGGTGTCGCTGACCAAGGCTGCAATCACCGTGCCGGCCCGGCTTCCGTCATCACTGTCATCGATCGATATCCGCCACCGCAACGCCCCACGCGACGTTGTGCGCCAGATGGAGGAAATCCGGCCGAAAAGCGCAAAGGGCGCCAGCGAACCGATCGCGCTCGACCTGCAGATCCTGGCACCGAACGGTATCTTCGTGCGAGGCCGCGGTATCGACGCCGAGCTCGGCGGCGACCTGACGATCAGGGGCGACGCAGTCACCCCTGTCATTTCCGGTGGCTTCGACATGCGTAGAGGCCGTATTGTCATCCTGTCAAAGCGGCTGGACTTTACCGAAGGCAAGATCACCTTCGGCGGCGGTCTGGTACCGATCCTCGACATGGAAGCAAACACGAGCTCCGGCCAGACGACGATCACGGTGAACATTACCGGCGTTGCCAACGATCCGACGATTTCCTTCTCCTCCGCCCCTGCCCTGCCGCAGGACGAGGTTCTGGCACGACTGATCTTCAACCAGTCGATGTCGCGTCTGTCGCCGCTGCAGATTGCACAGCTGGCCGATGCCGTGACCCAGCTTGCCGGCGGGGGCTCGACGTCGCTGCTCGAAAAGCTGCGCAGCAACCTCGGCGTCGATGACCTCGACATCAGCACAGACGATACGGGCCAGACGACGGTATCGGTGGGGCGCTACATCAACAAGCGCACCTACTTCCAGGTCGAGCAGGGCGGCCAGAACGGCGCTCAGGCCACCATCAATCTGGATGTCGGGCGTGGCGTCAAGCTGAAGGCCGGCGCCGGCAGCGAAGGCGGCACCGCAGGCGTATTCTACGAAAAAGAATACTGACCAGGTGACGTAGAGACACCCGCAGCCCACCAGACCGGAAACATCAGACTGCCCTGAACGTGGCCGGCAACCGGGCGCAGCAAGAGCTGCCCTGCCTGCGGAGACATGCCAGAACATTAGCGAACTGGTGAGCAAGTTTAGAATTGCGAAATACTCTTCGCATACAGTTAGCGAATTGAAACTTGCCATACGGTTTGCAGCACCGTTGCGGAAAGGTCAGCAGCGCCAGCTGAAAGCCTTGAACCGGACCTGCCGCTGTCGCCGTAAAGGCCTGCACGAACCGGGAAGAACTTTGATGTCCGCGACGATCAACTCGAAGACTTACAGTGGCGATACGCTTGAGATCATCGCCTTCCGCCTTCACGATCAGGAGTTCTGCGTGAAGACCACCACCATCCGCGAAATCCGCGGTTGGGCCCCGTCGACACCGCTCCCGCATGCACCGGCCGACGTCATCGGCGTCATGAACCTGCGCGGATCCGTCATCCCGATCATCGATCTGGCCTTCAAGCTGGGCATGAAGAGCACTGTCGCCAACGAGCGGAGCGCGATCGTCGTCGCCGAGGTGCATAACATGGTCATCGGCATGCTGGTCGATCGCGTGTCCGACATCCTGACCATTCCCGCAAACACGGTTCAGCCGGTTCCGGAAGTCTCCGCTTCGTTCGACAAGTCGTTCTCGGAAGGCATCATCGCCAACGAAAACGGCATGATCTGCTTCCTCAACCTGTCAAAGATGTTCAAGGGCACCGAAGTAGAAGAACTCGCTGCCTAAACCATCCCCGCGATTTGAACAAAGGCCGCATGACTAAGTCATGCGGCCTTTGTCGTTTGCTTCGTAATACTTGCTCACAACCAGGCTTCATCCATCACTTTTTAATATTTATGCTTTCTAATATTATCCCGTGGCGACGACCATCCCGCTGTTGGGAAAAGGCGTCAAAAGTACGCAGCCAAGTGTCCGACGCGGCGCGGCAAGGGGATAATCATGCTGGGATTGGGTAAAGCCGGGGATATGGCGCGGATCTTCGACGCCATATCGCGTTCGCAGGCCGTTATTGAATTTGATCTGACCGGCACCATCCTGGATGCCAACGAGAATTTCTGCCAGGCGCTGGGGTACACGCTCGCAGAAATAAAAGGCAAGCATCACCGCATGTTCTGCGAGCCCGCTTTCGTTGCGTCCGACGAATACCGCTCTTTCTGGAAAGACCTCGCTGCCGGCAAGTTCGAGGCGCGGGAGTACAAGCGTATCACCAAATCAGGCGGGGAAATCTGGATCCAGGCCTCCTACAACCCGGTCATGCGCAACGGCAAACCATACAAGGTCATCAAGTTCGCGACCGATATCACGGCCACGAAGCTGAAGGCAGCCGATGACGCGAGCAAGCTTTCGGCGATCAGCCGGTCGCAGGCCGTCATCGAATTCACACCACAGGGCGAAATCCTCGACGCCAACGAAAATCTCTGCAACGCTGTCGGCTACGATCTGGCCGAGATCAAGGGACGCCACCACCGGATGTTCTGCGAGCCTGGCTATGCGGCGTCACCTGCCTATGCGGAATTCTGGAAGAAGCTGTCGGAAGGCGAGTTCATTGCCGACGAGTTTGTCCGCTACGGAAGGGGTGGCCGCGAGATCTGGATCCAGGCCGCCTATAACCCGATCCGCGATCTCAACGGTAAGGTCACGAAGGTCGTCAAGTTTGCAACCGACGTGACGCCGCGCATGAACGCAATCGGCATGCTGAGCAAAGGCCTGCGCAATCTCGCGGACGGCAAGCTTGACCAGTCGCTCGATACGCCCTTCGTGCCGAGCATGGAAACCACCCGAAGCGACTTCAACGAGGTCGCCGCCAAGCTGACCGATGCCATGCGTACCGTGGCGCAGAATGCAGCCGGTATTGCCGCGGCTTCAACCGAAGTCCGTGACGCATCTGGAGAGCTCGCAAAGCGCACCGAGCAGGCGGCAGCCGCACTTGAGCAGGCCGCAGCAGCCCTTGAGGAAGTGACGCGCACCGTCACCGATTCCAGCAGCCGCGCCGACGAGGCCGGCAAGCAGGTCAGGGCCACCAAGGAAAATGCCGAACAATCCGGCCTTGTCGTGCGCAGCGCCATTTCGGCGATGGACGAGATCGCCGCATCGTCGAACGAGATCAACAACATTATCGGTGTAATCGACGACATCGCCTTCCAGACCAACCTCCTAGCCCTGAACGCCGGTGTCGAGGCGGCGCGCGCGGGTGAAGCGGGCAAGGGATTTGCCGTGGTTGCTCAGGAAGTGCGCGAACTCGCTCAGCGTTCGGCCAAGGCCGCCAAGGAAATCAAGACTCTGATCAACACCTCGGCACATCAGGTCTCCAGCGGTGTCGAACTGGTCGGGCGTACCGGCCGATCACTGCAGGAAATCCTCGTGCAGGTGGCAAGCATCCATGAAAATGTCGGCGCGATCGTCGAGGCATCCCGCGAACAGGCAACCAGCCTGCGAGAGATCAGCAGCGCGGTCAATCACATGGACCAGGCGACCCAGAAGAACGCCGCGATGGTGGAAGAAACCACCGCCGCCAGCTATTCACTGGCCAACGAGGCCGATAGCCTGAAGGCTCTGCTCAGCCAATTCGATATCGGCTCCGTCACCTCACAGGTCCGCAGGCCGGAGTCGAACTATACGCCGGCAGCAGCCAACGTGGCGCCGCTGCGCATGGTTCAAGGCAATCTGAAAACCGCCGGTGGCTGGGAAGATTTCTGAGACACACCCTCAAGAGCAGCCGGGGCGGCGTTCAGGCAACCTCGGCTTACTCGAAACGGATCCGGTGCGGATGCGAGAAGATCTCGAAATCCTCGCCGCGTGAGAGTGCGACAAGGGTCATGCCTGCGGCGTCCGCCGTGCGGATGGCCAGTGCGGTCGGCGCCGATATGGCGATCAAGACTGGGGCACCGAGAATGGCGGCCTTCTGCACCATTTCTACCGAGATGCGGCTGGTAACGACGACGACGCCTTCGGCGCCCGTGCGGCCTGCGCGCATCACGGCGCCCGCAAGCTTGTCGAGCGCATTGTGCCGACCGACATCCTCGCGCACCGCAACCAGTCCCTCGCCGAGGACGTAGAAACCGGCTCCGTGAACCGCGCGAGTCTGGGCATGCAACGGCTGGGCGGAATTGAGCGCGTTGCTGGCACGCGCAATGTCAGCGGCTGACAGAAGCATGTCGACACCGGAGACATCAGGCACCGGACGCATCGCCTGCTCGATCGATTCGATGCCGCAAAGGCCGCAGCCGACGGGTCCTGCCATATGGCGTCGTCTGGCGCGCAGAGCATCTTCCTTGTCTTCGGCAAGCGTGACCTGAACATCGAGACCGTCGCCCTCCTGGAGCACCTCGATCCCTTCAATCTCGGCGATGGAAGCAATGATGCCTTCCGTCAGCGTGAAACCGGCCGCGAAGTCCTCGAGATCGGCAGGCGTGCCCATCATCACCGCCTGGGTTGAGCCACCGTAGGAAAAGGCGATCGGCACCTCTTCGGGTACGAACCGGCTCGTTTCCTTGACGAGCCCATCGCGATAGGACGTTTCAGCCAGCGAAACGGTCGGCGCGATGCCGCCCTTGTGTTCATCATTCAACGTGGACATCAGGACTTTCCGAGCAGGCGCGCCTCGTGGAGCAGCGCTGAAACCAGTGGCGTATTGGGTTCGCGATGCGGAGCGACAAGACCAACCGTATGGCTGACATGCGGCTCCACGATCGGAATGGTGCGGATATTCTGCGAGAAACCGAAGGACTCGGCCACGTTCTGCGGCATGATGCTGGCCCAGCGACCGGTACCGACATGCGCCAGCAGCGTGACCATCGAATTGGATTCAAGCATCGGCCTCGCCGTCACGCCGGCTTCCGCGAGGTGCTGGCTTATAATCCGGCGGTTCTGCATATCCGGCGTCAAAAGGCAGAGCTGCAACCCGGCCATTTCGGTCCAGGTCACCTGTTTACGGTCGGAAAGAGGCGTGCCGTCGGCCGTGACGAGATTGTAGCTTTCTGAATAGAGCGGAATGCTGACGACACGACCGAGCGGCTCGTTGTCGAGATAGGTAATGCCCGCATCGATCTCGAAATTGTCGAGCTGCGTCAGGATCTGCAGCGATGTGCGAGACACGACCGAGAACGTCACATCCGGATACCGGGTCTGGAAAGGCCCCGTCAGGCTGGGCACCATGGCAAGCGCCGTCGGGATGACGGCAAGACGGATGTGGCCTGCTAGCCCCTTGCGGGCGGCGCGCATTTCCTCGCGCATCGTGCGGGCATCGCCCACGATGCGCTTTGCCCATTCCAGCACGCGCTGTCCCTCGGGCGTCAGGCCCTGATAGCGCGAACCGCGCACCACGAGCTGGACGCCGAGACTGTCTTCGAGGTGCCGGATCGCCGCCGACAGGGAAGGTTGGGCAATGCCGCATTCCTCGGCCGCGCGACCGAAATGGCCTTCCCGTGCCAGCGCAATGAAGAATTCCAGCTTGTCGATCAAAGCCCGCTCCCACACGATATGGCTCTGAACTGCCGGAACTTCCGGCGCCACATCCTATCAAATCACTCTGCCGGCAACTTATAGCGGCAAAAGAAATCGAATGCGCAGGAGATTTCGGCGTCGTCAATCACCTCTTCGTTGGTCGACACTGGTAGACCGCAGGCTCTGCGAACTCAGGGTGCAGACGGCCTGGGATCAGGCAATCCGGGTTGACGCCAGACGATCCTCGTCCAGCACGATGCCGAGACCCGGCGCATCGCCCAGTTCCAGCCAGCCGTGACTGTGCTTCAGCGGCGAAGCCATTGGATAATCCCGCCGCGCCCCGCTCCATTCCGGATTGTCGTAAGGGTATTCGAGGAAAGGCGCATCCCCCACGCCGGCAGTCAGATGCGCGTTGGCGAGCACGCCGATTCCGTTGGTCCAGCTGTGCGGCGTAAACGTCACCCCCGCCTCCCGCGCCTGATAGACGAGCCGCCGGCAACCGGTAATGCCGCCCACCAGCGCAACATCCGGCTGGATCACGTCAAACGCACGCTCCTCGATGATATCGCGGAATTCCGAGAGCTCGCGGGTCATCTCGCCGCCCGCGATCCTCACCGACGTCGCCTCCTTCAACGCTCGCATGCCCTTGCGGTCGGACCGGAACAGCGGTTCTTCCATCCAGTAGATGTCGAGCCTTTCCAGTTCCTTCGCAACCGCAAGTGCATCCTTGAACGTCCATGGCAGTGTCGTATCCCAGGGCATGCGCCAGCCCTGATTGCAGTCGACCATCAGTTCCAAGCGATCGCCGACGCGGGCACGGATCGCTCCCAGCGCCTTGATGTCATCCCGCCAGCTCGACCGTCCGCCGGCAGAGGACGAGAAGCGCACCTTCATGGCCGGGAAGCCTTCCTCGACATAACGCTCCGCCTGATCCGCCATCGCCTGGGGATCGCGCAGCACGCCCGAGGATGCGTAGAGACGCACCTTGTCCGAGCGGCCTCCGAGCATGCGCCAGACGGGCTCTCCATTGATCTTGCCCGACAGATCCCAAAGCGCCAGATCCAGCGGCCAGCATCGGCCATAGTGAAAGTTGATATGTGAGAGCACCTCGTAGTGCCGCTCCAGATGACGTGGGTCCTGGCCGATGAACAGGTCCTCGTGACCCTCGAAACCCTTCATCAGGTCGCCCGACCCGATCCCCTCCCGGCCCTCGTCGTCCCTGACGCGCACGATGGTGGCGTCGAAATGCCGCCGCGGCCTGCCATCCCAGCTCGCCTTGAACGGCGGATCGAGCGGCAGGCGATGATGGGTGATCTCGATCGATGCGATACGGCTCATGTTCTTTCCTCCGCTGATGTTGCCGGACTGACGAAGACCCCTCCCCACCCTCCCCACGAGGGGGAGGGCTTTAACCCGCCGCAACGCCGGAGATCAATTCCAGACGAGCGACCGCCACGAGTCTTCTCCCCCCTTGTGGGGGAGATGGCCGGCAGGCCAGAGAGGGCCTTCCTACCCAAACTGCTGCCAGATGGTTTTGTAGTCGCAGTACTTGTCGATCGCATGCACTGACCGGTCGCGTCCGAAACCGGATTGCTTGAAGCCGCCGAAGGGTGTCGAGAAATTTGCCATGTCATAGGTGTTGATCCACACCGTGCCCGCATGGATCGCTTCCGAAACGCGGTGGGCGCGGTCCATGTCTTTGGTAAACACCGCGCCAGCCAGACCATAGATCGTATCATTGGCAAGCCGCAGCGCCTCCTCCTCCGTATCGAAGGGGATGACGGCAAGCACCGGGCCGAATATTTCCTGCCGCGCCAGGCTCATGTCGTTGGTCATGTCGATAAAGACGCCGGGCGAAATGTAGAAGCCCCCCGTTTCGGAAAGCACCCGCTCGGCTCCGAAGACACGTTTGGCACCCTCCGTCTCGCCGGCAGCGATCATGCCGAGTACTTTTTCCATATGCGCTTCGTCGATCAGGGCGCCGATCTGGGAGGAAGGCTCGAACGGATGCGCGAGCGCTATGTCGCTTGCGGTCACCGCCTCAATCTTGGCGATCAGCTTCTCCTGAACCGAGCACTGCACCAGAAGGCGGGTCGAGGCATGGCAGGTCTCGCCGGCATTGTAGAAGCATCCCCAGGCGGCGGCAGATGCTGCGGCATCAAGGTCTGCATCCTCGAACACGACGATGGGCGACTTGCCACCGAGCTCAAGCGCCACGCGCTTGACGTTGGATTGGGCTGCATACCCCATGATCAGCTTGCCGACTTCGGTCGAACCGGTGAACGCGATCATGTCCACATCCATATGCAGCGCCAGCGGCTTACCCGCCTCTTCGCCGTAGCCGGTGACGACATTGAACACGCCGGGGGGAAGACCGGCCTCCACCGCCAGTGCCGCAAGCCGGAGCGCCGAGAGAGACGACTGTTCGGCCGGTTTGAGGACGACGCTATTGCCGGCCGCGATCGCCGGGCCGAGTTTCCAGGCATCGATGATCATCGGGTAGTTCCAGGGCGTGATGACCCCGATCACGCCGAGCGGCACTTTTCGCACCAGGGCCCGGGCGTTCGGGCCGGTCGGTGCTATCTCGTCATATTGCTTGTCGATCATTTCGCCGTAATACTGGATGCCATCGGCGCAGAGGCGGACATCGACATTGAGCGAAGCCAGAACCGGCTTGCCGACATCGAGCGTTTCGAGCACCGCAAGCTCTTCCGCATGGGCGCGGATGAGTTCGGCCCATCGGAGCATGACCTTCTTTTTCTCGAGCGGCTCCTGTTTTCGCCAGACGCCGCTTTCGAAGGCGGCGCGGGCCGAACCGACCGCCGTATCGATATCGGCGCCGACGCCGCGCGCGAGCGGCGCCCCCGGCTTGCCGTCCATCGGGCGCGGACGGGTAAACGTCTCGCCTGATAGTGCCGGGCGATAGTCGCCCCCGATGAAGAGGCGGCCTTCAAGCTTGAGCGTGGAAAGCGCGCTTTCCCAGTAGTCGCGGGTATAGGTCGTGGTCATCGGAGTGTCCCTGTTCCTAAAGCGTCTTCGGCAGCGTCATGATCGTGTTCGCGAAGGCATGGATATCGGCGTCGGAAATTTCGCGGACCGTCGAGCGCCGCATCGGCTGGTTTTCCGCCGCCCGCATTTCGGCGGCGAGGTCTGACGCTGAAAAGGCGACGAATGCCTTCGGCAGCGCTCGCTCCACCCCGCAGCGATCCATGAGATCGGTAACGAACCCGGGCAGCGCCTGCGCATCGGCAAGACCCAGCACATGGGCCGCCTCGTTCAGGTCCGGTGTATCGGCATCGCACAGCCACGAGAGCGTCGCCTCGAAGCCGAGCGCCGTTGCAAGCCCGTGATGAACCGGCGCAAGCCCGGCCAGCGCATGGCTGATATTGTGGGCGACAGCCGTGCCGCAGTTGTCGATCGCGATACCGGCATAGCAGGAGCCGAGCAGCACCTTTCCGCGGGCATCGAGATTGCCTGGAGCCTTGACGGCTGTCTCGAGCGAACCTGCCACCAGTCGCATGGCCTCATGGGCATAGAGTTTCGCGCCGGCATGGGTGTTGCGGTTGGTCGCCGCCTCGAAGGCGTGAATAAAGGCATCCAGGCCGCACCACGCCGTCAGGTGCGGCGGAAGCGAAATGGTGAGCTCCGGGTCGAGGATGACGAGATCGGCCTTGGTCTCCGCCCCCCAGATCCACAGCTTCTTGCCTTCCGGCCCAGCGAAGATATTGGTCGCAGACGTTTCCGATCCGGTGCCCGCCGTCGTCGGCACCATGATCTTCTTCAGGGGGTTACGCGGAAGCGGATTGGCCGCCAGTGCATAATGCATCGGATCCTCGTCGGACGCGGCGCAGCAGGCAGCGATCTTGGCGATATCCAGCGCCGACCCGCCGCCAATACCGATGACGAGATCGGAACCGCGGGCGAGTTCACTTGCGGCGCGAAGATGCGCGAGTTTGGGTTCGCCCGAAAAATCCGAATAGAACCGCGCATCGATGCCCGCGGCGGCAAGCTCGGCCGCAAGCGCTGCGGCGAGACCGCTCGATGCCAGAAACCCATCCATGACCACGGTTGCGATCGCGACGTTCTCGAAGCCCTTGGCCGCGGATGCGAGATCGCCGAACAGGCCGGAGCCGAAGCGGATATCTGGAACTGATGACGTCTGGAACTGCATGACGGAAACACCCTGACAGGATCGCTTGCCGTGAGTGTGCATCACAATTTCACATCTTCAAATCCATCGGTTTTTCGGGCTTACTGATGACTTGAGATCATGGAGGGTGAAATGCTGGACAGAATTCCGCTCGAAGCCTTCCGTGTCTTCGATGCCGCATGCCGGTTCATGAATTTCTCCCGCGCCGGCCGTGAGCTCCATATCACGCAGGCCGCCGTCAGCCGCCGCATTCAGGGCCTGGAAGAACAGCTTGGCTCGAAACTTTTCACCCGCCGCGGACGCAATCTCAGCCTGACGCCGGAGGGAGACCGTCTTGCCCAGAGAATTCGCGCCACGCTGGAATATCTGGAGGAAAGTCTGGAGCCGTTCCGGCGTGGAGGCCGGGAAACCATCTCGATTGCGGCCAGCAGCTCGGTCTCGCACCTGTGGCTCGGCAAGCGCCTGAAGGATTTCGACAATGAAAGCCCATCGGTCTCCGTGCGGTTGCTGACGACCGACGTGCCGTCGGAACTGGCATCTGAGGCCCATGACCTCGTCATCCTCTATGCCGCCGGCGAACACCCGAGGTGGAACCTGACGCTGCTGATCCGGGAAAGCCTCGTGCCCGTCGCCTCCCCAGCCTATGTGGAAAGACGGGGGCTGGATGAAGCGTCGCTGACGGCAGACGCCATGACCCAGCTGGACCTGATCGATTACGAGCGGGCCAACGCCCACTGGATCTCGCTCAGGCAATGGTTCGCGCGGTTGCCGAAGCCACCGAAGGCTGCGATCAAGCCGCGGCTATCGTTCTCGACCTATTCGCTGGCCATCGATGCCGCCCTGCGCGGCGAGGGCGTGACGCTTGGCAGCAGGGGATTGATTGCCGAGGAGCTTGCGTCCGGAACACTGGTGGAGCTCGGAACCGCCCAGCTCGATACGGGCTATGGCTACTATCTCGGCATGCCGCGCTACCGCTCGCTCACCCCGGGCGCCGCACGTCTCCACCAGCACCTGCTCGGAAACCCATAGGCACCGAAAGCGCTAAAACGCGAAAGGCGGCCCGATGGACCGCCCTTCGTAAATTATATCGACCTCTGAAAAATCAGGCCGGAACGACGATGCCGTTCAGGTGCGTCAGTTCGGACAGGAACTGTTCGAGCTTGGTCTTGTGCTCGTCGCTGTTGGCGTTGTCGATGGCAGCCTGGGTTGCCTCGATGCGCTTCTGCAGCGTGTCCTGGTTCAGTTCGGTCACCGGCACAGCGGATTCCGCCAGCAGCGTGCAGCTGTCCTGGACGATGTCAGCAAAACCACCGAAGACGACGTATTTGGTGACCTGACCCGAGGCAAGCTTCACGGACACGACGCCCGGCTTGATCGTCGTCATCGTCGGCGCATGGTTGGCAAGCACCGTCATTTCGCCAAGCGTAGCCGGAATCACCACTTCGGAGACATTCTCCGACACGAGCAGGCGCTCGGGCGATACCAGTTCAAATTTGAAAGCGTCGGCCATTAAGGTTCACTTCCCTCGAGTGTTTCAAGCAGGAATGGCGCGCCGGATCATATCCCGCGCGCCGTCTTATAGGATCAAGCAGCTTCGGAAAGCTTCTTGGCCTTTTCAATCGCTTCTTCGATCGAGCCGACCATGTAGAAGGCAGCTTCCGGCAGGTGATCGTATTCGCCGGCAACGAGGCCCTTGAAGCCCTTGATCGTGTCTTCGAGAGCAACCAGCTTGCCCGGCGCACCGGTGAAGACTTCGGCGACGAAGAATGGCTGCGACAGGAAGCGCTCGATCTTGCGGGCGCGCTGGACGGTCATCTTGTCCTCTTCGGACAGTTCGTCCATGCCGAGGATGGCGATGATGTCCTGCAGAGCCTTGTAGCGCTGAAGCGTCGTCTGAACCTTACGAGCGATCTCGTAGTGCTCTTCGCCGACAACCAGCGGGTCGAGCATGCGCGAGGTCGAGTCGAGCGGATCCACAGCCGGGTAGATACCCTTTTCAGCGATCGAGCGCGACAGAACCGTCGTTGCGTCCAAGTGGGCGAACGAGGTTGCAGGAGCCGGGTCGGTCAAGTCGTCGGCGGGAACGTAGATGGCCTGAACCGAGGTGATCGAACCCTTGGTCGTGGTGGTGATGCGTTCCTGCATCTGACCCATGTCGGTCGCAAGCGTCGGCTGATAACCAACGGCCGAAGGAATACGGCCGAGAAGAGCCGACACTTCGGAACCTGCCTGGGTAAAGCGGAAGATGTTGTCCACGAAGAACAGAACGTCCTGGCCTTTGTCGCGGAAGTCTTCAGCGATGGTCAGACCCGTCAGAGCGACGCGAGCGCGCGCACCCGGAGGTTCGTTCATCTGGCCGTAAACGAGAGCTGCCTTCGAGCCTTCGCCGCCGCCATGCTTGTTCACGCCGGATTCGATCATTTCGTGGTAAAGGTCGTTGCCTTCGCGGGTACGTTCACCCACGCCAGCAAATACCGAGTAACCACCGTGCGCCTTGGCGACGTTGTTGATCAGTTCCATGATGAGAACGGTCTTGCCAACGCCGGCGCCGCCGAACAGGCCAACCTTACCACCCTTGGAATAGGGAGCCAGCAGATCGACGACCTTGATGCCGGTTACCAGGATCTGGCCTTCGGTCGACTGCTCGACGTAGGACGGTGCTTCCTGGTGGATGGAGCGCTTGCCCGACGTGATCAGCGGACCAGCTTCGTCGACCGGCTCGCCGATGACGTTCATGATGCGGCCGAGCGTCTCAGGACCAACCGGAACGGTGATCGGAGCGCCGGTATCCGTTACGCGCTGACCGCGGACCAGACCTTCGGTCGAGTCCATGGCGATGGTGCGAACCTGGTTTTCACCAAGATGCTGCGCGACTTCGAGAACGAGGCGGTTGCCGTTGTTCTCTGTCTCAAGCGCGTTGAGGATCGCCGGCAGTTCGCCGTCGAACGCCACGTCGACGACAGCGCCGATAACCTGGGTCACTTTGCCGAGGGACGTGCCCGTTGCGGTAGCCATGATTATTACCCTCTTTCTTTACCTCAGAGCGCTTCCGCGCCCGAAATGATTTCGATGAGTTCCTTGGTGATCTGTGCCTGGCGCTGACGGTTATAGGAGAGCGTCAGCTTGTTGATCATGTCACCGGCATTGCGCGTCGCGTTGTCCATTGCAGACATCTGCGCGCCATAGAAGGAAGCGTTGTTTTCAAGAAGTGCACGGAAGATCTGCACTGCGATGTTCTTCGGCAGCAGGTCTTCCAGGATTTCCTGTTCGCTCGGCTCGTATTCGTAGAGTGCGGCAGAACCGGCATCCGGCTGCGCTGCATCCCTGACGTCGAACTTTGCGGGGATGATCTGCTGGGCAGTTGCCACCTGCGCGATAACCGACTGGAAGCGGGCAAAGAACAGCGTCGCAACGTCGAATTCACCGGCGTTGAACAGCTCGAGCACCTTGTGGGCCACTTCGTCGGCCTGGACGAAACCAAGCTGCTTGACTTCGCGGAAGGTCACGTAGTGGACGATGTTGTCCTTGAACGTACGGCGAAGCACGTCGTTGCCCTTGCGGCCAACGGTCAGGATCTTGACCGTCTTGCCCTGTGCAATCAGCTTCAGCGCATGCTCGCGTGCCAGACGGACGATCGAGGAGTTGAAGCCCCCCGCCAGACCGCGCTCGCCGGTCGCAACGATCAGGAGATGAACCTGATCCTTGCCAGTCCCGGACAAGAGAAGCGGCGCTTCGGCATTGCCGGCATTGGCAGCCGTGAGGCTGGCCAATACCTTGGTCATACGCTCCGCATAAGGACGGGCAGCCTCGGCCGCTTCCTGTGCACGGCGCAGTTTCGCAGCGGCGACCATTTTCATCGCCCTGGTGATCTTCTGCGTCGCCTTGACGGAGGCGATCCGGTTTTTCAGATCCTTAAGTGAAGGCATCCGTTATCGGTCCTCGATCTAGATCCGTTTTAGGCGAAAGACTTGGCGTAGCTGTCGAGAGCTGCCTTGAGCTTTGCCTTCGTGTCGTCGGAAACCTGCTTCTCGCTGCGGATCGTTTCGAGAACCGCCTTGCCTTCGGAACGAAGGTAGGAGAGCAGACCCTGCTCGAACTTGCCGACATCGGAAACCGCGATCTTGTCGAGGTAGCCGTTGACGCCGGCAAAGATCACCGCAACCTGTTCTTCGGTCTTCAGCGGCGAGAACTGCGGCTGCTTCAGAAGTTCGGTCAGGCGTGCGCCGCGGTTGAGCAGGCGCTGGGTCGAGGCGTCGAGGTCGGAGCCGAACTGCGCGAACGCAGCCATTTCACGATACTGGGCAAGCTCGCCCTTGATCGAACCGGCAACCTGCTTCATCGCCTTGATCTGCGCGGCCGAGCCAACGCGGGACACCGACAGACCGACGTTCACGGCCGGACGGATACCCTGGTAGAACAGGTCGGTTTCAAGGAAGATCTGGCCATCCGTGATCGAGATCACGTTGGTCGGAATAAACGCCGAAACGTCGTTACCCTGTGTTTCGATGACAGGCAGAGCCGTCAGCGAACCGGAACCACGCTCGTCGGAGAGCTTTGCAGCGCGCTCGAGAAGACGCGAATGCAGGTAGAAGACGTCGCCCGGATAAGCTTCGCGGCCCGGAGGACGACGCAGCAGCAGGGACATCTGGCGATAAGCGACGGCCTGCTTGGAAAGGTCGTCATAAGCGATCAGCGCGTGCTGACCATTGTCGCGGAAGTATTCGCCCATCGCGCAACCGGCGAACGGAGCAAGATACTGCATCGGTGCAGCGTCGGATGCGGTCGCCGCGACGATGATCGAGTAAGGCAGTGCGCCGCGTTCTTCGAGAACCTTGACGAACTGGGCAACCGTCGAGCGCTTCTGGCCGATGGCGACGTACACGCAGAACAGCTTGTCGTTTTCCGGGCCGGTCTCGTGGATCGCCTTCTGGTTCAGGAACGCGTCGAGAATGATCGCGGTCTTGCCGGTCTGACGGTCGCCGATGACGAGCTCGCGCTGGCCGCGGCCAACCGGGATCAGAGCATCGATGGCCTTGAGGCCGGTCGACATCGGCTCATGAACCGACTTGCGTGGAATGATGCCTGGAGCCTTGACGTCGACGCGCGAACGGCGGGTCGCGTTGATCGGGCCCTTGCCGTCGATCGGGTTGCCGAGCGCGTCAACGACGCGGCCGAGCAGTTCCGGACCGACAGGAACGTCAACGATGGCGCCGGTCCGCTTGACGGTGTCGCCTTCCTTGATGTTACGGTCGGAGCCGAAGATAACCACGCCGACATTGTCGGATTCGAGGTTCAGCGCCATACCGCGGACACCGCCCGGGAACTCGACCATTTCACCAGCCTGGACATTGTCGAGGCCGTAAACGCGAGCGATACCGTCACCGACGGACAGAACCTGGCCGACTTCAGAGACTTCGGCTTCCTGGCCGAAGTTCTTGATCTGGTCCTTGAGAATTGCGGAAATTTCCGCTGCACGGATATCCATCAGCCGACCTCTTTCAATGCAAGCTTAAGGGTGGAAAGTTTGGTGCGAAGGGACGTATCGATCTGACGCGACCCGACCTTGACGATCAGGCCACCGAGGATCGACGGATCGATCGTAACGGCGATTGTCACATCCTTGCCGGTGACGCCCTTCAGCGCCGACTTAAGTTCAGTTTCCTGCGCTGGGGTGAGCGCGTGGGCAGACGTTACCTCTGCGGTAACCTCGCCACGATGCTCGGCAGCGATTTGACGGAAGCTACGGATCATGCCCGGCAGAGCAAACAGACGGCGGTTGCCGGCAACGACCTTGATGAAGTTGAGAACGGCACCAGAGATGCCAGCCTTTTCGGCAACGGCTGTCACCGCGTTCTGCTGATCATGGGCGGAAAACACCGGGCTTGCAACCAGACGCCGAAGGTCTTCGCTCTCATCCAGCAACGCCTGAAACCGATCGAGATCGGCGCTGACTTTATCGATGGAACCGGTTTCGAGCGCGAGCTCAAAAAGCGAAGAAGCGTAACGCTCTGCGACACCGGAAATAAGCGGGGACGTGTCAGCCACGGGCACAGTTTCCCTGAATTGCCATCCAAGCGCTGCGCCCTTTTTTAGAGGATCAGCAAGACCTTGAAAATATTTGATTTTTAATCAGAACCAGCGGGGCCTCCACCCCACCCTTTCCGACTTTCGCGGTCCGTCTAGCATAGGATGTAGGGACTCGCAACACGGGAGAGGCGGGAAAACGCCCCTGGGACTAGAGCTTGAGTCGTTTTTATGTCGGACACCGCTGGAATTGACCGCGTCTGAGATGAACACTCTTGATTGGAAAGCTCAGAGATAGCCGAAGACATAGGCGAGCGGGCCGGCTGAAAGGACAACTTGTAGTAGGAAAATCAGCGTGTTTTTCACAGTTGCGCCACGATCGAAAGCAAACGAGACCAGCCTTCCGAATGCCCCCAGACCAAGCACGATGCCGAGCACCATATAGAACCAGTCCTGGGCAAAGATGATCGGCACGACGCCGAGGCCGACATACTGAGCGCCGGCGGCCCGCACCGATCCGTAACCCTCCGGCCGGACATCGCCGACACGGAACGCCGAAAGCCGCAGGCAGGGGCCGGGAAACAGGAGGATGAGGAGCCCGATGAGAGCCGTCGCGGCAGCGCAGACAAACGCCAGCTGCTCGCCGGTCTCGGTGGGGAAATACAGTTCCATGGAATCCTCGAATCGTTCTTGTGCGGCGATTTTATCGAAAGCGGTAAACAACTCGCAAAGATAGGATCAGAGAAAACTCTGCGGATCGATATCGAGCTGGATCTGCACCGTACCACGGACCTTCGGGCCGGCAGACATCATCGCCTTCAGGAAAGCCTGCATGTCGGAATTGCGCCGTCCGTGCACCAAAAGCCGGAATCGATGGCGGCCGCGTACCAGCGCGAGCGGCGCTTCAGCTGGACCAAGCACGGAAATCCCGGTCACCCTTGGTGCGGCCGCGCGCAATCCCCGTGCATGGGTTTCCGCATCGGCGCGCGTATCGGCCGAGACGATCAGCGACGCAAGCCGCCCGAACGGCGGCAGGATCGCCTTTTCGCGCTCTGCGATCTCACGCTCGTAGAACGCGCCCGCATCGCCTGAGACGATTGCCTGCATGACGGGATGCTGCGGCTGGAACGTCTGGATCAGGCCATGGCTCTTCAACCCTGTTCGCCCGGCGCGGCCCGTTACCTGGCTGAGCAACTGGAACGTCCTCTCGGCGGCCCGCGGGTCGCCGTTCGACAGGCCGAGATCTGCATCGACGATGCCGACCAGCGTCATCAGCGGAAAGTTGTGGCCCTTCGCCACCAGCTGCGTGCCGATCACTATATCCACATCGCCCTTGGCGATCGCATCGAGCTCCATCCGCAGCCGTTTGACGCCACCGAGCAGGTCCGACGACATGACGATGGTGCGGGCTTCCGGAAAATGCTTCTCCACCTCTTCCGCGATCCGCTCCACGCCCGGCCCGCAGGCGACGAGGTGGTCGAACGTCCCGCATTCCGGGCAGGCTTCCGGCGTATGTTCGTGATAGCCGCACTGATGGCACTGGATCTGGTTTCTGAAGCGATGCTCCACCAGCCAGCTCGAACATTGCGGGCACTGGAAGCGATGGCCACAGACGCGGCAGAGCGTCAGCGGCGCATAGCCGCGACGGTTGAGAAACAGCAGCGACTGCTCGCCGCGCTCAAGCGCCTTCTTCATGCCGCGCAAAAGAATGGGCGAGAGGAACCCGCCACGTTCCGGCGGATGGCGGCGCATGTCGACCAGATGCAGGTCCGGCAGTGCTGCATCACCAAAGCGGGTCGGCAGGTGGACCGTAGTATAGCGCCCTGACAACCCGTTGACTTGGCTTTCCACGGATGGCGTGGCCGACACAAGCACGATCGGGAAATCGCCGATGCGGGCCCGCACCACCGCCATGTCGCGGGCATTGTAGAACACGCGGTCCTCCTGCTTATAGGCAGGGTCGTGTTCTTCGTCGATGACGATCAGCCCCAGATCCTCGAACGGCAGGAACAGAGCCGAACGGGCACCAGCGACCACCCTCACCTCTCCCGTCACGACGCCGCGCCAGACCTTTTCGCGGATACGAGGAGAAAGATCCGAATGCCATTCGGCAGGCTTTGCCCCGAACCGCTGCTCGAACCGATCGAGAAAACTCGACGTGAGTGCGATTTCCGGCAACAGGATCAGAACCTGCTTGTCTTGTCTAAGCGCCTGCGCGATCGCCTCGAAATACACTTCCGTCTTGCCGGACCCGGTGACGCCATCGATCAGCGAGGCGGCGAATCCGCCAGCGCGGACAGAAGCGACGATCTCTTCGGCCGCGCCTTTCTGAGGTCCCTCGATACGGGGCGCGGTGTAATCCGGGTCAGGCCGTGCCACGACAGGCGGCGGCGGCAGGAAAATCGTGTCGAACACACCCTGCTTGATCAATCCGTCGACGACACTCAGGGACACGCCGGCCGCATGCGCAAGGCCGCTGCGGGTCCAGGGCGCTTCCTGCTCCTTCGCAAGGTCGAGCACCCGGGTTCTGGCCGGTGTCAGTCGCGCCGGCTCGCCGCCGATAAAGCGCAGCCCCTCCACCATCGGTTCCGGATCGAGCGCTGCCGGAGCCCGGATCGCCATGCGGGCCACGAAACCCGGCGGCGACAGCGTGTAGGCCGAGACCCAGTCGACGAAATCGCGCATCTCTTTGGAAAGCGGCGGGCAATCGAAAGCGAGCGTGATCGGCCGCAGCTTCTTCGGGTCGAGCGTGCTGTCGTCTGCGCCATCCCAAACGACGCCGATCATCTGGCGCGGACCGACCGGCACCTGCACCACCGAACCGGGCACAACAGTCAGTCCCTCGGGCACGGCATAGCTATACGGACCCGGCACCGGCAAAGGCACCAGGACCGGCACGACGGCTGCGACGGGCTTATCGAGGAGCGGACCGAACAGGTCGGACGAATCTGTGTCCATGGCGGGACCATGCCCAAAACCGGAACGAAAGGGAACCGCTGTTTGGCGCTCCCCGCCGTTGACGACACACATCGCGGCGTGAAATTTAGGTTGTATAGCCAATAAATATTAACTATAGGTAGAGTCCTAACCGGAGTGGGGGCTACGGATGTTCTGCAAGTCGACGACGACGCTTGTCGTGCCTGCTATTCTGCTGGCCGGCTGCAATATTCATCCTCTGCCAGAGGATTTCTCCAAGCCGGATACGACCTACCAGATTGTCGCCAAGGTGCGCTGCGAGGCGCGCGATGCCATCCGCGAGATCGCCACGGGGCTACTGCGCGAATACGGATCCCCGGCGGAGAAGCAGCTCTCCGCAGAGCTTCTAGCCGGGACGGTAACCTATGCCGATGCTTTCACACGCCGCTACAGCCCGGACATCAGTCTCTATTTCGACCGCTATGCCAAGTCGTTCATCGCGTACGACTTTCAGCTCAACATGACGGAAATGGACAGCCACGGGTTTTCGTTGGGCCTGCTCAACCCGTTCTCGAACGGCACCCGCAGTCTCGGACTGGGCAGCAGCGTCGATCTGTCCCGCCAGAACAACCGCAGCTTTCGTGTCACCGATGAATTCGCGAAGCTGGCGACTGAGGTCAACGACCTATACTGTGCCCCGAAAGCGAGAAGCGGCAACCTCATCTACCCGATCGTCGGACGGATCGGCTTGAAGGAAACGCTCGAGACATTCGTGTGGCTCAACGAGAAAGGCAATCTCAAAGCCCCGAGCGGCACCGACGTGATCACCATGGCCGATACGCTGGAATTCTCGACCACGCTGAAGGGAAATATCGATCCGAAAATCGAGCTCAACCCGGTGACCTCAGGTGTCACGATATCGAGCCTCGGCATGACGAATTCCGCGTCGCGCATCCACAAGCACCGGCTGCTGTTTGCACTCTCCATGCCGACGCTGACGGAAGAGAAAGAGAAACTGAGACAAAAACCGAAGCCGCAGAAGATGACGCCGACGCCGCCCGCGCGGCCGAGGCAACAGCCTGCGACATCGGCAGTGTCTGCGACCGAAGAGCGGGCGATCAAAGAGCTCGATCGCCAGCAGTATCTACGCCTGAACCGGGGCCTGGAGCGCTTCCTCGAGGACTACTGATTGTGGCGCAAACTGCGCATCGCCGTCGGCTGCGAGACCGAAAACCGTATGCCGCTCCAGCGCCTTGGTGACCTCGACGACGTCACCCTCCAGCTGGTCCGGTTGGATCATGTGTCCGATGGTGAAATTGAACTGGTTGCCCTTCTTGTTGAGGAGCTCATGGAACACCGTCATGTCGCGCAGCTCGGTCGACCATTTGGCAAGCCAGTAGAACAGCCCGGAATTGCGTGCCGTCATGTGGACAGGCAGGATCGGCAGATTGTATTTGCGAGCAAGTCCGACGGCCGAGGTCTTCCACGGACGCTCGTTCAGCCGACCATTTTCCCAATAGGCGATGCGCCCGGATGGGAACAGGATCATCACCTTGCCCTCCTCGACCGCCTTGTTGGTGAGAACCAGCGTCTCGCGGGTCTTGAGCTTGCTCTTGTGATCGTCGCGCCATTCGACGGGAATGATCATTTCGGCAAAACGCGGATTGACCCGCACCGCATCGCGGTTGGCAAACACCATCAGGTCCGGACGGCGCGACTTCAACAGGTCGAACACGGCGACGCCGTCGGCAATGCCGGTCGGATGGTTGCTGACGAGGATGAAACCGCCCTTTTCGGGGATCCGCTCCTCGTTTTTGACCGAAAGCTTCAGCTTCAGATGCGCGCTCAGATATTCGAAACACTGGTAGCCGGACTTCGGCGCAATGTCGTCGGCGAACTCGATCGCCCGGCCGTAGCGCAGCAGCGTGTAGAGAAACGGACGCATGACCGGCCAGAACGGACTGCCGACGATCCGCTTGCCCCGCTCGGCGATGAGGGTATCGACGATGTGGCCCGGACGCCCTTGAGATACGCGTGCGATGGCTTCGGCGACCTGGCCGAAGCTCGTCATGGAATCACGGCGGTCCATTAAAACTCCTTGAAGCGGGTCCCAACTGGAGCAGGCCCGCATGATATTACGATGGCAGGGTTACCGTGCCTTTAGGGATTCCGTAACGATGCTGGGAGCAATCTGGGGCGGCATGCCACGGAAATCAACGTCGCCCTCATGAACGAACTGCTCATTATCGCCGCCCCCGATCTTCTCGAGAGGCGCCGCGAATGGCTGGAAAGCCTGAGTGGCGAGCGCCGGCTCTCGCCCAACACGCTCGATGCCTATGAGCGCGACACCCGGCAATTCCTGACTTTTCTGACCACGCACCTCGCCGGACCGCCGACGATTGCGGACATCCATACGCTGCGTCCGGCAGACTTGAGAAGTTTTCTGGCTGCACGGCGCCGCGAAGGCTCCGGTGCGCGTTCGCTCGGCCGTCATCTGGCAGGGCTGCGCTCGTTCCTGCGGTATCTGGAGCGCAAGGGACTGGTGAATGCCGCCGCAGCCGGTGCTATCCGTGCCCCGCGTCAGCCGAAATCACTGCCGAAGCCGCTGACCGACACCCAGGCGCTCAACATCGTCACCTCAGAGGCGCAACTGCACGAGGAGCCATGGATCGCGGCACGGGATGCGGCCATCCTGACGCTGCTTTACGGCTGCGGCCTGCGCATTTCGGAAGCGCTCGGCCTGACGCCCGCCGATGTCGATGCAGGCGCTACCTCGCTTCGCATTCTCGGCAAAGGCGGCAAGACGCGGATTGTGCCGCTTCTTCCGGTCATCCTCGAAGCGGTCGAGACCTACCGGAAACTCTGCCCCTACCACCTGGCCGGCGATGCCCCGATGTTCCGCGGTGCGCGCGGCAAGACGCTGCAGCCGGCGATCATCCAGCGCGAGATGCAGAAGCTCAGAAGCGCGTTCAACCTCCCCGACAGCGCCACCCCGCATGCGCTGCGCCATTCCTTCGCGACCCATCTTCTGGCCGGAGGCGGCGATCTGCGCACGATCCAGGAACTGCTGGGACATGCCAGCCTTTCCACCACGCAGGTCTATACGGGCGTCGATACGTCGAGACTGCTCGAAGTCTACGACCGCGCCCATCCAAGGGCATGAACCCATCCTTAACCACATCGGTTAAGCCGCTGTTCGAGCAGTCCCGCTAGGGTGAGCCCAACAATTGGGACCGATGACATGATCCGCAGCATTTTCGCCGGCACAATCCTTCAACGCGCCCAGACGGCTGCGCTTTGGTTGCTTGCCGCCCTGCACGTTCTGCTGCTGGCCTCGGTCTGCCTCGTGATCACCTCGCTTGCCGCACGCGCGGAGACGCCGGCCTGCACCGGGCGGGACCTGATCGCGGAGATGAAGGCCAACGATCCGGCCGCCTATCGGCAGGTTGTCGCAGAGGGCGAAAAAATCCCCAACGGCCGCGGCATCTTCTGGAAAATCGAGAAAGCCGGCCTCCCCCCGTCCTACCTTCTCGGCACCATGCATGTGACCGATCCACGCGTTCTGAAAATGCCTGAGGGCGCAGATGCCGCGCGCGAGGAAGCAAAGACTATCGTCGTCGAGTCAGACGAAGTGCTCGACGAGCAGAAGGCAATGGCCGGCATGCTGTCCAAGCCGGAGCTGACGATGTTTACCGATGGCACCTCGATCGAGAGCCTGCTGACGAAGGATGATCTCGCACTTCTCAGCGATGCCCTGAAACAGCGCGGCGTGCCGCTCGCTGCCGTCTCACGCATGAAGCCCTGGCTGCTGATGGGTCTGGTCTCGATGCCCGCCTGCGAGATGGCCCGCAAGACCCAGAACACCCCTTTCCTCGACAAGCAGCTGGCGCTGGATGCGGCGAAAGCCGGCAAGTCGGTGAAGGGGCTTGAGACCTTCGCTGAGCAGCTTTCGACCTTGGCTGCCATTCCAGTCGATATCCACATCAAGTCGCTGATCGAAGCGATCAAGCTCGGCCCCAAGCTGGACGACGTTTTCGAGACGATGACCGGTCTCTATCTCTCCGGCGACATGGGCATGACCATCCCCTTCCTGAAGACCGTCGTGCCTGAGGGCGAGGACGATGATAGCGGCTATGCCGAATTCGAGGAACTGGTGGTGCGCAAGCGCAACCTGCTGATGGCCGAACGCGCAGCACCCATCCTCAACGAAGGCAGCACCTTCATCGCCGTCGGCGCACTGCACCTGCCGGGCGATGACGGCCTGGTCGAGCTTTTGCGCAAACAGGGTTTCACAGTCACCGTTGTGAACTGAGCCCTCTGGCGAGGGACGTACACCCGTCAACCGGACACAAAAAAACCGGCCCTGTTACGGGGCCGGTTTTCCGATGCGATATTGTCGCCGATCACATATGGATCGGCTTGGCAAAGGTCGCGAGTGCGGCTTCCTTGACGGCTTCCGACAGGGTCGGATGCGCGTGGCAGGTACGGCCGAGATCTTCGGACGAACCGCTGAATTCCATCAGCACGGCAATCTCGTGGATCATGTCGCCGGCGCCGAAGCTGACAATATGGCCACCGAGAACGCGGTCGGTTTCCTTGTCGGCGAGAATCTTGACGAAGCCGTCGGTGGCGAGCATCGCGCGGGCGCGACCGTTCGCCGTGAACGGGAACTTGCCAACCTTGTAGGCGATGCCTGCAGCCTTCAGCTCTTCTTCCGTGCGGCCGACCGATGCCACTTCCGGCTGGGTGTAAACGACAGACGGAATGACGTCGTAGTTCACGTGTCCGTGCTGGCCGGACAGGATTTCTGCGAGAGCGACGCCCTCGTCTTCGGCCTTGTGCGCCAGCATCGGGCCCTTCACCACGTCGCCGATCGCGTAAATGCCGGCAACATTGGTCTTGTAGCCGCCGTCGATTTCGACGCGACCGCGATTGTCGAGCGCAACGCCTGCTTCTTCGAGGCCAAGGCCTGCTGTGTATGGCTTGCGGCCGGTGGAGATCAGCACGACATCGGCTTCGAGGCTGACGGCTTCGCCACCCTTGACCGGCTCATAGGTGACCTTGGCGCCGGTTTCTGTCTTCTCGACGCCGGTAACCTTGGCTTCCGTGCGGATGTCCATGCCCTGCTTGGCCATCATGCGCTGGAACTGCTTGGAAACGTCCGCGTCCATCGAGCCGAGCAGCTTGTCGAGATACTCGATCACGGTGACCTTGGCGCCGAGACGCGACCAGACCGAACCGAGTTCCATGCCGATCACACCGCCGCCGACGACGATCATGTTGGCCGGAACCTTGTCGAGCGTGAGACCGCCCGTCGAGGAGACGATGACCTTCTCGTCGATGTCGACATTGACGCCCGGAATTCCAGCGATGTCGGAGCCGGTGGCGATGACGATGTTCTTCGTCTCGATTTCCTGGACCTTGCCGTCTTCACCGGTGACCGAAACCTTGCCGGCCGAAACGATCTTGCCGGTGCCGATGAAACCGTCGATCTTGTTCTTCTTGAACAGGAAGGCGACGCCATCGGTGTTCGACTTTACCGTCGCATCCTTGTGGGCCATCATCTTCGAAAGGTTCAGCGTCGGTGCCGGAACCTCGACGCCCAGTTCTTCCACGCCATGCGCCACATGCGCAAACATTTCCGAAGCATGCAGCAGCGCCTTGGAGGGAATGCAGCCGATGTTGAGGCAGGTACCGCCGTAGGTGGAGCGCTTTTCGACGACAGCGACCTTGAGGCCGAGCTGGGCCGCCTTGATTGCACAGACATAGCCGCCCGGGCCGGATCCGATTACGACAACATCATAAGCCATCAGACTATCCTTTTGATTGAGCAGGAGGCGGTCACACGAACAGTGCGATCATCATCAGCGCAAGGCCGACGAGGCTGACCAGCCATACAAGCGAGCGGACATAGGGAATGCCCTTGAGATAAAGTGGAATGTAGACGATACGCGCCACCAGCCAGACCGCAGCCCCGAACAGGCCAAAGCCCGACGAGTCACCCGTCAGGATCATCGCCAGCAAAAGGCCGATAAAGGCGGGATAGGTTTCCTGGTAGTTTCGCGAAGCGCGGGCCGCACGACCGGCCATCACGCTCTGGGGTTCGTTATCGCCGTCCCGCGGACCGGCATTCCATGCCGTGCCGCGATCCTTGGTGGCGAAATTCCCCTGCAGCAGAATATGCACGAGAAGCAGGACGACACTCAGGCACAGAAGTACCAAGAGATAGGTCGCATTGGCTGAAGCGGCGTCCATTTTGCTCTCCGCAAATTACAGATCGAGAACCAGACGTTCCGGATCTTCGAGGCTTTCCTTGACGCGCACGAGGAAGGTGACCGCTTCCTTGCCGTCGACGATACGGTGATCGTAGGACAGCGCCAGATACATCATAGGACGGATCACGACCTGACCGCCGATCGCGACCGGACGCTCCTGGATCTTGTGCATGCCGAGGATACCCGACTGCGGCGCGTTGAGGATCGGCGACGACATCAGCGAACCGTAGACGCCACCGTTGGTGATCGTGAACGTGCCGCCCTGCATGTCTGCCATCGACAGCGTACCATCGCGGGCAGCCTTGGCGAGACGGCCAAGTTCCTTTTCGACACCGGCGATCGAGCGCTGGTCGGCATCGCGGATGACAGGAACGACGAGCCCCTTGTCGGTGCCGACGGCCATGCCGACGTGGCAGTAGTTCTTGTAGATGAGGTCTGTGCCGTCGATCTCGGCGTTGACGGCCGGGAGTTCCTTCAGCGCGTGCGTGACGGCCTTGGTGAAGAAGCCCATGAAGCCGAGCTTCACGCCGTGCTTCTTCTCGAACACGTCCTTGTAGCGGTTGCGAAGATCCATCACGGCCTTCATGTCCACCTCGTTATAGGTGGTGAGCATGGCGGCTGTGTTCTGCGCATCCTTGAGGCGCTTGGCGATCGTCTGGCGCAGACGCGTCATCTTCACGCGCTCTTCGCGCGATGCATCGTCAGCCGACGAAACCGGGCGGGGAGCTGCCGGAACCGAAGCCGGTGCGGCAGGAGCAGCCGGGACCTTGGAAATGGCAGCGATCACATCGCCCTTCAGCACCTGACCGCGCTTGCCGGAACCGTCGACATCCGAAGTGGAGATGTTGTTGTCGGCAGCAACCTTGGCGGCAGCCGGTGCTGGCGGCATGGACGATCCGCCGGCAGGCGCTGCAGCAGGTGCCGGGGCAGCAGCTGCGGGTTCGGCAGCCTTCGCCGGAGCAGCTTCGGCCGGCTGTGCAGCAGGAGCTGCAGTGCCGGCAGCAGCACCGCCAGCCGAGATCTGGCCGAGCAGTGCGTCGAGGCCGACGGTCTCGCCGTTCTGGGCGACGATCTCTGTCAGAACGCCGGAGGCTGGAGCTGGGACTTCGACGGTAACCTTGTCGGTTTCCAGTTCGACCAGCGGCTCATCGGCCTTGACCGTGTCGCCGACCTTCTTGAACCAGGTGCCGACGGTTGCCTCGCTGACGGACTCGCCGAGGGTAGGGACGCGGATTTCGGTGGCCATGATCTATTTTCCGTGTTTGTCAGATATCGTTTCGGAGCAATTGGTGGAGACGGCTGAAAAATCAGCCGCCGAGAGCGTCTTCGAGGAAGGCTTCCAGCTGTGCCAGATGCTTGGACATCAGGCCGGTTGCAGGCGATGCTGCTGCCGGACGGCCCGTGTAACGGACGCGCTGATACTTGGCATCGATATGCGCCAGAACCCATTCCAGATACGGATCGATGAACGACCACGAACCCATGTTCTTCGGCTCTTCCTGGCACCAGACCATTTCCGCATTGCGGAAGCGGCTGAGCTCGTTGATGAGCGCCTTGGCAGGGAACGGATAGAGCTGTTCGATGCGCAGCAGGTAGATGTCGTCGATGCCGCGCTTTTCGCGCTCTTCCAGCAGATCGTAATAGACCTTGCCCGAGCACATCACGACGCGACGGATCTTCGCATCCTTCTGCAGCTTGATCGGACCGTCCTTGATCATCTCCGCGTCGTCCCACAGCAGGCGGTGGAACGAGCTTTCGCCTGCCATTTCCGCCAGTGTCGAGGTTGCGCGCTTGTGGCGCAGCAGCGACTTCGGCGTCATCAGGATCAGCGGCTTGCGGAAGTCGCGCTTCACCTGACGGCGCAGGATGTGGAAGTAGTTTGATGGCGTCGTGACGTTTGCGACCTGCATGTTGTCTTCGGCACACATCTGCAGCCAGCGTTCCAGGCGGGCGGAGGAATGCTCCGGGCCCTGCCCTTCATAGCCATGCGGCAGAAGGCAGACGAGACCCGACATGCGCAGCCACTTGCGCTCACCCGACGAGATGAACTGGTCGAACACGACCTGCGCACCGTTGGCGAAGTCGCCGAACTGGGCTTCCCATAGCGTCAGCGCGTTTGGACGCGCCAGCGAGTAGCCATATTCGAACCCGAGCACTGCCTCTTCCGACAGCATCGAGTTGATGACTTCGTACTTGCCCTGGCCAGCCTGCAGGTTGGAAAGCGGGATGTAGCGCTCTTCGGTTTCCTGATCGTAGAGAACCGAGTGACGCTGGGAGAACGTGCCGCGTTCGCAATCCTGACCCGAAAGACGGATCTTCGTGCCTTCGACGGTCAGCGAACCGAACGCCAGCGCTTCCGCCATGGCCCAGTCGATCCCCTCACCGGTCTCGATCATCTGCGCACGGTTATCCATGAAACGCTTGATCGTGCGGTGGGCGTTAAAACCTTCCGGAATGGTCGACAGCTTGCGACCGATCTCTCTCAGATCCTTGATGGGCATCGCGGTCTTGCCACGACGCTGCTCGTCGGCATTGTCGGCGGAACGCAGGCCGGACCACTGGCCGTCAAGCCAGTCGGCCTTGTTGGGCTTGTAGCTCTGGCCGGCCTCGAATTCGGTTTCGAGATTGGCTCGCCAGTCGGCCTTCATCTTCTCGAATTCGCCTTCGGTGATGACACCTTCGCCGATCAGACGTTCGGCATAGATCTCCGCCACGGCCTTGTGCGCGCGGATGACCTTGTACATCTTCGGCTGCGTGAACGCAGGCTCGTCGCCTTCGTTATGGCCGAAGCGGCGGTAGCAGAACATGTCGACCACGACCGGCTTGTGGAACTTCATCCGGTATTCGATGGCGATCTTGGCCGCGTAAACGACCGCTTCCGGATCGTCACCGTTGACGTGGAAGATCGGCGCCTCGATCATCTTAGCAACGTCCGACGGATAAGGCGACGAACGCGAGAAGCCAGGATTGGTGGTGAAGCCGATCTGGTTGTTGATGATGACATGCATCGTGCCGGCCACGCGGTGGCCGCGCAGACCCGACAGGCCGAGAATTTCAGCCGTCACGCCCTGGCCGGCAAAGGCCGCATCGCCGTGCAGCAGCAGCGGCAGAACCTTGGCGCGCTCGGACAGCGGAATGATGTTGTCCTTGTCCCAGACCTTGGTCAGCATGTCCTGCTTGGCGCGAGCCTTGCCCATGACGACAGGGTTAACGATTTCCAGGTGAGACGGGTTGGCGGTCAGCGACAGGTGAACCTTGTTGCCGTCAAATTCACGGTCCGACGAGGCACCCAGATGGTACTTCACGTCGCCCGAACCCTCGACTTCGTCGGGCTTGAACGAACCGCCCTTGAACTCGTGGAACACGGCGCGATGTGGCTTACCGAGGACGTTGGTCAAGACGTTCAGACGACCGCGGTGGGCCATGCCGAGGATGACTTCCTCGAGGCCTTCCTGACCGCCGCGCTTGATGATCTGCTCCAACGCCGGGATAAGCGATTCACCGCCATCCAGGCCGAAACGCTTGGTGCCCTTGAAGCGCACGTCGAGGAACTGCTCGTAGCCTTCGGCTTCGACCAGCTTCGAAAGGATTGCCTTCTTGCCTTCAGGCGTGAACGTGACGCCCTTGGCGGGACCTTCGATACGCTCCTGGATCCAGCCCTTTTCCTCGGGGTTGGACATGTGCATGAATTCGACGCCGATGGTCGAGCAATAGGTGCGCTCGAGGATCTCGATCATTTCGCGAACGGACGCGTATTCAAGGCCGAGAACGTTGTCGATGAAGATCTTGCGATCGTAATCGCTCTCTTCGAAGCCGTAGGACTTCGGCGACAGCTCGTTGTAATCGTCGACCGGGCTCGCGATCCCGAGCGGATCGAGCTTGGCATGAAGGTGGCCGCGCATGCGGTAGGCGCGGATCATCATGATGGCGCGAACGCTGTCGCGGGTCGCCTGCAGAACGTCGGTCTGCTGCACCGGCTGGCCGGTCACTGCAGCGGATGCTTCCGCCTTCGCCTTGACCTTAGTCTCGATCGCCTTTTCGACGATCGGCCAGTTGCCGTCGAGTGCCGAGATCAGATCGCCATTGGCGGGGATCGGCCAGTTCGAACGTTTCCAGGAGGCGCCCTGCGCCGCCTTCCTGACATCTTCGGGGCTGTCTGCCAGCGCCTTGAAGAAGGCCTGCCATTCCTCGGAAAGCGACGTTGGATCACTTTCGTAGCGCCCATAGAGCTGCTCGATATAGGCAGCGTTCGCACCATCGAGGAAAGACGTGATGAGGAACTGTTCGTTGGCTTCTTGCCGTGCCATTGCTTCCCGCGGGCGCCGCGCCCGCCTCCTGACCTGATCGGCACCGGATGAATTGACCGGAAACCGCATTCTCTGACGTATGGCTCGATACCGCTGCGAGCGGCGCCGCTCTTTAGTAGACCTACCTCGGGTAGACCTACCCTTGAGCGACTTACCCGCAGGTCGCATGCAGCAACCCGCGGGTCATTTGATGTCTGGTCCATCGCCGTCTATCTATCGGCGATGGGTGACCTTTATGTGGCGTTAGCCCTTGAGGACTTCAACCAGCGTCGTGCCGAGACGTGCCGGTGAAGGCGAAACCTTGATACCGGCTGCTTCCATGGCAGCGATCTTGGATTCCGCATCGCCCTTGCCGCCGGAAACGACAGCACCGGCATGGCCCATGGTGCGGCCCTTCGGAGCGGTCCGGCCGGCGATGAAGCCTGCCATCGGCTTCTTGCGGCCCTTCTTGGCTTCGTCGATCAGGAACTGTGCCGCTTCTTCTTCAGCCGAGCCGCCGATTTCGCCGATCATGATGATCGACTGCGTGGCTTCGTCTGCGAGGAACATTTCCAAGATGTCGATGAACTCGGTGCCCTTGACCGGATCGCCGCCGATGCCGACAGCCGTCGTCTGGCCGAGGCCTTCGTTGGACGTCTGGAACACGGCTTCATAGGTCAGCGTGCCGGAGCGCGACACGATACCGACCGAACCCTTGCGGAAGATCGAGCCCGGCATGATGCCGATCTTGCATTCTTCCGGCGTGAGAACGCCCGGGCAGTTCGGGCCGAGCAGGCGCGAGCTGGAACGGTCGAGGCGAGCCTTGACGCGAACCATGTCCATGACCGGAATGCCTTCGGTGATGCAGGTGATGAACGGGATCTCGGCTTCGATCGCCTCGATGATCGCGTCAGCCGCACCGGCCGGCGGAACGTAGATCACGGACGCATCGGCGCCGGTCTTTTCCTTGGCTTCGGCAACGGTCGCATAGATCGGCAGGCTTTCACCCTTCGAACCGGTCCAGGTTTCGCCACCCTTCTTCGGATGGATACCACCGACCATCTGCGTGCCGTAGTAGGCAAGCGCCTGTTCGGTGTGGAACGTGCCGGTCTTGCCGGTCAGGCCCTGAACCAGGACCTTGGTATTCTTATTGACGAGAATAGACATTATCAGGTCCCCAAATTAGGCTTTGATCGCCGCGACGATCTTCTTGGCAGCATCGTCGAGATCGTCAGCAGCCGTGATCGCAAGACCCGATTCGTTGAGGATCTTCTTGCCCAGCTCGACATTGGTGCCTTCGAGGCGCACGACGAGCGGAACCTTGAGGCCGACTTCCTGAACCGCTGCGACAACGCCTTCGGCGATGACGTCGCACTTCATGATGCCGCCGAAGATGTTGACGAGGATGCCCTCGACCTTCGGGTCAGCCGTGATGATCTTGAACGCAGCTGCGACCTTCTCCTTGCCGGCGCCACCGCCAACGTCGCAGAAGTTTGCAGGCTCTTTGCCGTACAGCTTGATGATGTCCATCGTCGCCATCGCGAGACCGGCACCGTTGACCATGCAGCCGATGTTGCCGTCGAGCGCCACGTAAGCGAGGTCCCACTTGGACGCTTCGATTTCCTTGGCGTCTTCTTCCGACTCGTCGCGCAGCGCCTTGACGTCGTCATGGCGGAAGATCGCGTTGCCGTCGAACGACATCTTGGCATCGAGAACGCGCAGATGATCGTCCTTCATGACGATCAGCGGGTTGATCTCGAGGAGCGCCATGTCCTTCTCGTTGAAGGCCTTGTAGAGCAGCGGGAACAGCGACTTTGCATCTTCCGCAGCAGCACCCGACAGTTCAAGCGCCGAAGAGATCGCAGCGATGTCTGCTTCAGTCACGCCGGCTTCCGGATCGATCGCGATCGTGTGGATCTTCTCGGGCGTGTCGTGAGCGACAGCTTCGATGTCCATGCCGCCTTCGGTCGAAACGACGAAGGCAACGCGGCCGACCGAGCGGTCGACGAGCAGCGAGCAATAGAGTTCGCGGGCAATGTCTGCGCCATCTTCGATATAGAGGCGGTTGACCTGCTTGCCGGCATCGCCGGTCTGCGCGGTGACCAGCGTGTTGCCGAACATTTCCTTGGCATGGCTCTTGGCTTCATCGATCGAGAAAGCCAGGCGAACGCCGCCCTTTGCTTCCGGTCCGAGTTCCTTGAACTTGCCCTTGCCGCGGCCACCAGCATGGATCTGGCTCTTGACCACATAAAGCGGACCCGGCAGCTGCTTTGCAGCAGCTTCGGCTTCTTCTGCGGAGAAGATTGCCACACCTTCCGCAACCGGTGCGCCATAACCCTTCAGGAGGGCCTTGGCCTGATATTCATGAATGTTCATCGAGGTATCCTTAAATCCGTGCGCCCGAAGGCGATTACTTCAGCGCAGGCGCGATATTGATGCAGGCTTCGCAGAGAGCCGAAACAGCGCCGACCGACTTCTGGAAGGCAGCTTCTTCGTCCTTGTTGAATTCGACTTCGATGATCCGCTCGACACCACCGGCACCGATGATCGTGGGAACGCCGACATACATGTCCTTCACGCCGTACTGGCCGGACAGGTAAGCAGCGGCAGGCAGAACGCGCTTCTTGTCCTTGAGGAAGGATTCGGCCATCTCGATCGCCGAAGCAGCCGGAGCGTAGTAGGCAGAACCGGTCTTCAGCAGGCCGACGATTTCAGCGCCACCGTCACGGGTGCGCTGGATGATTTCTTCGAGACGCTCGGCAGTGACCCAGCCCATCTTGACGAGATCGGTGAGCGGAACGCCGCCAACGGTCGAGTAGCGGGCGAGCGGCACCATCGTGTCGCCGTGGCCGCCGAGAACGAAGGCCGTGACGTCCTGGACGGAAACGTTGAATTCTTCCGACAGGAACAGGCGGAAACGAGCCGAGTCGAGAACGCCGGCCATGCCGACGACCATGTTCTTCGGCAGGCCGGAGAACTTCTGCAGAGCCCAGACCATCGCATCGAGCGGGTTGGTGATGCAGATGACGAATGCGTTCGGGGCGTATTTCTTGATACCGGCGCCGACCTGTTCCATCACCTTCAGGTTGATGCCGAGCAGATCGTCGCGGCTCATGCCGGGCTTGCGGGCAACGCCGGCAGTGACGATGCAGACATCAGCGCCTTCGATGGCGGAATAGTCGCTGGCACCGGAAAGCTTGGCGTTGAAGCCTTCGACGGGACCGGACTGGGCAATATCGAGGCCCTTGCCCTGCGGGATGCCGTCAGCAATGTCGAAGAGGACGATGTCGCCCAGCTCCTTCAGGCTGGCAAGATGTGCCAGCGTGCCACCGATCATGCCCGAACCAATAAGTGCAATTTTCTTGCGCGCCATCGAAAAGCTTCCTCTCAAGACTTTACCTGCGTCAAGTCATAGCAGGTTCACGTGCGGCGCCACCGATAGCGCCATATCGGAAAAATCGCAATCGATTATTTCGGAGTGATATTTTTCAATCGGTTAGATATCAATTACCTTACGTAAACGTAAGAACTTCTGTCATGAAAGTGTCAGGCTTCTTGACGCTTTGCGTTGTGCAGAGCGAGGTAATCGGCGCTCCGCATCTCCCAGAGACGGGAGATTGTTCGATCGAACTCGAACCCCTCGGTGCCGCGCTTCTCCAACAAAAGCTGATCCGGTTCGCTCGCGGCGGAGACGTAGAGTCTGACCGAATGGTCGTAGAACGCATCGACGAGATTGATGAAGCGCTTGGTTGCGTTGCGCTTTTCGGGTCCGAGCTGCGGGACGTGCTCAATGAAGACAGCGTCAAAGCGATCGGCGATCGCCAGATAGTCCGACGCGCCTAGCGGTTTTTCACACAAGTCCGAGAAGCTGAACCGTGCAGCCCGGCCGGACGCCAGCGGCACCTTGATGGTGCGACCTTTCATCGGCAACTCGACAGGGCTCGCCTTCTCGCCGTCGATCACCTGATGCCAGGTGTTTTCGATCGCCAGATCGGCTTGGGGGCTTAGAGGCGTCACATAGACGGGCAGGCTCGCCAGCTTCTGCATCCGGTAATCGGTTGGCGAGTCCAGCGTGACGACATCCACGTAGCGGCCGAGCAGCGCGATGAACGGCGTGAACAGACCGCGGTTGAGGCCATCCCTGTAGAGATCGTCGGGGGCTACGTTCGATGTCGCGACGAGAACGCATCCAAGGCCGAACAATTCCGTGAACAGACGTGCAAGGATCATCGCATCGGTGATATCGGTCACCGAGAATTCGTCGAAGCAGAGAAGTTCCGCTTCTGCGAACAGGGCCGCAGCGATCGGCGGCACCGGATCTGCCTGTTTCGTCTCGCCGCGTTTCAGCTTTTGACGGTGCTCGTGGATACGTCCATGCACGTCGGCCATGAATTCGTGAAAGTGCAGACGCCGCTTTTTTGCGATGGATGCCTTCTTGAAGAACATGTCCATCAGCATGGTCTTGCCGCGACCGACGCTGCCATGCACATAAAGCCCGCGGATTTCCCGCGGCTTGCCGCCACCGCGGGCAAACAGCCAGCCGAGAGCACTCGTCTTCTTGGCTGGCTTCGTGTCTCTGAAGCATTTGAGAATGTGGTCGAGCTTGGCGGCCACCTGCATCTGCGCAGTGTCCGGCGTCAGCACCCCGGACGCCGCCAGTGCCTTCAGCTCTTCACCGACGCTCGATGTGTAGTCCGGGATCGGCTCCACCCTGCCGCCTCCGCAGACCGTTTACCGGCTGAGACCGAGAGGCTGGCCCGAATTGGTGGTGCCGTCGAAACGGGTATCGCCGCTCTTGTAGACGCGGCCGATGACGTCGCCGGCGCGGTTCTTGAACTGAACCATCTTGCCCGACACTTCCCACGAACCCATCGTCGTCAGTTCGCCGGAGCAGCCACGGGTGCCGCCGCGCGATCCGCTGCCGAGATTGGTGAGCGTCAGGAACATGTCGCAGGACGAGCCGCCATTGGCAACGCGCCAGTTGCCGACCATCTGCTGCTTGGTAATATCGAGAGCATTGGCAGGCGCCGCAGCATTCGGATCGACGGATGCCATCTGCTGGCCTCCCTGAGGCGCCGTCGGATATTGGGCTGCACCACCCGGAGGTGGAAGCTGGCCGCCCTGCACACCCTGAACAGGCTGTGCCTGAAGCGGCGCGGGCCGGGAGGGCTGTGCTGGCAGATCAGCATAAGGGGAGGTATTGGACGTCCTCTGGCAACCGGCAAGAGCCAGCGCAAGAACAACGCCTGTCGCCACATATCTGAACTGCATCACAAAACTCCTGCTTTCAGCCGCATCTCTGCATGGAACTGATCCATTCAATTGAGACGGAATTACCGTAAAAGGACTTAGTTAATCAAGTCATACCGGCGCTATTTGGCGAAGGCACGACAACTGTCACGATTACGCGAGCTGTTTTAATCGAAAAATCCCGACCGTGCGTCTGCAGGGTCGGGATACTGTAAGGTTTTACTAGACGCGGCGCTCGACCATCATCTTCTTGATTTCGGCAATCGCCTTGGCAGGGTTCAGACCCTTCGGGCAGGTCTGCGCGCAGTTCATGATCGTGTGGCAGCGATAGAGCCGGAACGGATCCTCGAGGTTGTCGAGGCGCTCGCCCTTGGCTTCGTCTCTGGAGTCGATCAGCCAGCGATAGGCCTGAAGCAGAACAGCCGGACCGAGATAGCGGTCGCCGTTCCACCAGTAGCTGGGACAGGATGCCGAGCAGCAGGCGCAGAGGATGCACTCGTAGAGACCGTCGAGTTTCTGGCGGTCGTCGTGGCTCTGCTTCCATTCCTTGGCAGGTGTCGGCGAGACGGTCTTCAGCCAGGGCTCGATCGAGCGGTGCTGGGCGTAGAAGTTCGTGAGATCCGGAACCAGGTCCTTGACCACAGGCATATGCGGCAGCGGATAGACTTTGACCGTTCCCTTCACGTCGTCCATGCCCTTGGTGCAGGCAAGCGTGTTGGTGCCGTCGATGTTCATGGCGCAGGAACCGCAAATGCCTTCGCGGCACGAACGGCGCAGTGTCAGCGTCGGGTCGATATTGTTCTTGATGTAGAGAAGACCATCGAGAACCATCGGGCCGCAATCGTCGATATCGATGTAGAACGTATCGATCCGCGGGTTCTGGCCGTCGTCCGGGCTCCAGCGGTAGACGCGGTATTCCCGGACGTTCGTGGCACCATCCGGCTTCGGCCAGACCTTGCCTTCGGTCATCTGGGAATTCTTGGGCAGAGCGAGTTCAACCATGTTCCAGTTTCCTCAGATCAATACACGCGGGCTTTCGGCTCGATCTTGTAAGGGTCGATGCCGTCAGCGATCAGGTCCGTGTGGACCGGGCGATAGTCGAGCTTCACGTCGCCCGCGTCGTTGACCCAGGCAAGCGTGTGCTTGCGCCAGGTCACATCGTCGCGGCCGGAAAACGCGCCGTCCGTATAGTCCTCGCGTGCATGAGAGCCGCGGCTCTCCTTGCGCGCTTCGGCACCGTAGACCGTGGTGATCGCGTTCGCCATCAGGTTATGCAGTTCGAGCGTTTCGACGAGATCCGAGTTCCAGATCATCGAATGGTCGGTCACCTTCACGTCGCGCATTTCGCCCCAGATTGCCGACATGCGCTTGCAACCGGATTCCAGCGACTCCTGTGTGCGGAACACGGCGGCATCATCCTGCATGGTGCGCTGCATCTTGTCGCGCAGGATCGCCGTCGGCGTCGAGCCGCTGGCGTGGCGAAGGCTGTCGAAGCGGTCCATGATCTTGTCGCAGGCGGCCGTGTTCAGTGCCGGGATCGGTCCTTCGCGGTCGATCACCTGGCCGGCGCGGATGGCGGCGGCACGGCCAAACACGACGAGATCGATCAGCGAGTTGGAGCCGAGACGGTTGGCACCGTGCACCGAGGCGCAACCCGCTTCACCGACGGCCATAAGGCCAGGCAGGATGCGTTCCGGGTTGTTGGCGTCCGCATTCAGCACCTCGCCCCAGTAATTGGTGGGGATGCCGCCCATGTTGTAATGCACGGTCGGCAGAACCGGGATCGGTTCGCGCGTCACGTCGACGCCCGCAAAGATCTTGGCGCTTTCGGAAATGCCGGGAAGGCGTTCGTGCAGGACGGCCGGATCGAGATGGTCGAGATGCAGGAAGATGTGGTCCTTGTTCTTGCCGACGCCGCGGCCTTCGCGGATTTCCAGCGTCATGCAACGCGAGACCACGTCACGGGAGGCCAGATCCTTCGCGGATGGCGCATAGCGCTCCATGAAGCGCTCGCCCTCGGAATTCACGAGGTAGCCGCCTTCGCCGCGTGCACCCTCGGTGATGAGACAGCCCGAGCCATAGATGCCGGTCGGGTGGAACTGGACGAATTCCATGTCCTGAAGAGGCATGCCGGCACGTGCGACCATGCCGCCACCGTCGCCGGTGCAGGTATGGGCAGAGGTTGCCGAGAAATAGGCGCGGCCGTAACCGCCGGTCGCCAGAACCACCATCTTGGCGGTAAAGCGATGGATCGTGCCGTCGTCGAGGTTCCAGGCAACGACGCCGGTGCAACGACCGTCAACCGACATGATGAGGTCGAGCGCGAAATACTCGATGAAGAATTCCGCATTGTGCTTCAGCGACTGGCCGTAGAGCGTGTGGAGGATGGCGTGGCCGGTGCGGTCAGCGGCAGCGCAGGTGCGCTGCACCGGCGGGCCGGCACCGAAGTTCTGCATGTGGCCGCCGAACGGGCGCTGGTAGATCTTGCCTTCTTCGTTGCGCGAGAAAGGCACGCCGTAGTGCTCGAGTTCATAGACGGCCTTGGGCGCTTCCATGACCATGTACTGCATGGCGTCGACGTCGCCGAGCCAGTCGGAACCCTTGACGGTATCATAGAGATGCCACTGCCACGAATCGGGTGTCATGTTCTGCAGCGAGGCGGCAATGCCGCCCTGTGCGGCGACGGTGTGCGAACGGGTCGGGAAGACCTTGGTGATGCAGGCCGTCTTGAAGCCCTGTTCGGCCATGCCGAGCGTGGCGCGCAATCCTGCACCGCCGGCACCCACGACGATCACGTCGTAGGAATGGTCGACATAGGTATAGGCCTTGCCGGTCTGAGAGGCGCCTGAAGCGATGGGGGTGACGGATGCCATGACGGATTATCCTACGAAAGCGATCTTCAGAACGGCGAACAGACAGAGCCCGGCGATCAGGATCGAGAAGAATGTGTTGAGCATGACGAACAGGACCTTCGCGAACTCGCTGTGCACGTAGTCCTCGATGATGACCTGCATGCCGAGCTTCATGTGGATGATGCCCGAGATCACGACAAGGCCCATGACAACAGCGACGAACGGGTTCGACAGCGCCTCGACCACTTCGGCAAACGGCTTGCCGGCATAAATGATCATGAAGATCACGAAAAAGGTCATCAACGGCACGTTGGCGACGGCGGTCATCCGCTGGCGCCAGAAATGTTCGGTACCGTCTTTGGCGGAGCCCAGTCCGCGGACCTTACCGAGCGGGGTGCGCATATCCATGGAAGCTGTTCCTTAGCGAACGATGAAGCCGACCACCCAGACCAGCACGGTCAGACAGAGCGATGCGATGATGTTGGCGATGGCGAGCTTGGTCGAAAATTCCTTCTCGAAGCCACGGCCCAAGTCCCACATGAAGTGGCGGAAGCCGCCGAGCATGTGGTGGATCAGCGCCCATGTATAGCCGAGAAGAACCAGCTTGCCGGGAATGCTGCCGAGCGCCCAGTTGGCCCAGTCGTAGTAAGCCGGGCCGCTTGCTGCAGCGATCAGCCACCACGCGACAAGGATCGTGCCGAAATACAGAGCGCCACCGGTGATACGGTGAACGATCGACATGACCATTGTGGGGATTGGCTTGTAGATTGAGAGATGCGGCGACAGAGGCCGGTTGTTAGTCACATTCGCCATCAGAACCTCGCGGCGTCGTAATGCGTCAAAGAGCGGGAGCCCTTGGCAATGCACGCTGCCGAGAAAATGTGCATTGCATCATTCGCGTGGTTTAATCTTGGAATTCCCCAACGACAAGAACAATTCTAAACGATCGAGAATTTAATCGATTGTGTTTTTCTCAAGGTCTCGGGTTTGCCAGATCGCGGCACGATATCTGGCAAACCCGAACAATTGGTTTCTTGCCAGAAACCCGCTTTCGCTCCATGTTAATGTTTCGTTAACCTGTGTGTCGCGGAGTTCGTCATGATCAGTCACCGGATCAAGCCCCTTGTCATCGCCGCAGCAGTGCTTGCAGCCTTCGCATCAGTCGCTTCCGCGGCAGATCGCAGGCATCACCATCAGGGCTATGCCGACCGTGGATACGACAGAGGCCATCGCCACCAGTTCGTCGAAAACAATCGCTGGGATCGCCAGGGTGACGGACGACGCAACCGTCCTGCCGAGATCAACCGGATGACCCGTACTTATGCATCGGGTCGCTTTGATCGGGGCTCGTCATCCTTCACGCGCGGGATTGATACCTATGCAGGTTCGATCCAGGCCTACTCGGTCCCTGGCAATGGGACCTATTTTGTGCGCGACGATATCTACTGGCCGCAGCAGGAACGCCGCAGTCTGGCACTCGCCCCGAAAGCCAAGGTGATCGATGTAGCGCAGGAGATGGGCGGCAACGCGGTGGCCTCGAACAAATCCTGCTCGTTTGAAGCCGGCGTCTGCGTCATTCGAGGCGGCCGATAGTCGTCTCAGGCGAACCGCCACACGGTCGTCTTTTTGACCTCGCTGTCTTCAAGTGCCCGGGTGACGGGTACCTGGTAGACGGCCATCTCGGTAAGCCGATCCTTGGGGCAGTAGCTCCTGCCGGGATCACCGACCAGAACGACCTTTCCCGCTTCCGATAACCGGGTAAACCACGGTATCAACAGATCGGCCATGCCGCGATCGTAGAACACGTCGCCGGCGAGCAGCACATCCACCTCGATCTCTCGCCCGATCAGATCTTGCGACGTGAAGGATATCTCAACGTGGTTTTCTGCGGCGTTGAGCCTCACCGCAGCTTCCGTCCAGGGATCGATATCGGCGGCCAACACATGCGCTGCGTCAGCCTGTTTCGCCGCGATCGCCACCAGCCCGGATCCCGATGCGAAATCCAGCACCCGCTTGCCGGCAACCGTCTGCGGATGATCGAGGATGTAGCGGGCGAGCCCCTGCCCGCCGGCCCAGGCAAAGGCCCAGAACGGCGGCGGCAGACCGATCGCCTGCAACTCTTCCTCGGTCTTCAGCCAGAGGTCATGCGCCTCGGTCGCCAGATGAAGCCGGATCTCCGGAACATGCGGCGGCGCGGTGACATCCGTGTTGGCGAGGATGAAGGTCGCAGGGTCGGTTTTCAAGGACGCGTCAGTCCGGCGAGCGGGGCGGGTTCTTGACACCACCCAAGCGGCAGATCTCGAGATATTCCTCTTCCGTCACCGGCTGTACGGAAAGCCGCATCGAGGTGACAAGTGCCATCTTCTCGAACTGCGGATTTGCCTTGATGTCCTTCAGCGTGATCGGCTTCGGCACATCCTCGACGGCGCGAATATCGACGCAGTCCCACTTCGGATCGCCCTTGGCCGAACTATCCGGATGCGACAGCGCGCAAACCTCGACGATGCCGACAATCTCCAGCCCCTCGTTGGAGTGATAGAAGAAACCCTTGTCGCCGATCTTCATGGCCCGCATGTTGTTGCGGGCCTGATAGTTGCGCACGCCGGTCCATTCCTCGCCGGCTTTTCCCTTGGCCTTCTGCTGCTCCCAGGACCAGACATCCGGTTCGGATTTATAGAGCCAATAGGCCATGGTTACCTCACTCAGCAGGCTTGTTGATCGTCCAGTTCCACGGCTTCACATCGACCGTCTCGAACAGGCCGGCGAGGTAATAGGGATCCGCCTCGGCAAGCGTGCGGGCAGCCGCCATATCGGCGGCTTCAACCACGACCAGGCTGCCATTCGGCTTGCCTTCATCGTCAAGGAAAGGACCGGCAAACTTCAGCGTGCCGTCGGCATTCAGCTTGTTGAGATGTTCGAGATGGACCGGACGGGTTTCCATCCGGACGTTGAGATGGCCGGGCTTGTCGGTGCAGAGGAAGGCAAACAGCATCGTTCTCTCCTGGGGTTGATCTATTCCGTCGTGATCGGGCGGGTCATCAGGCGTTCCATCGCGTCGGCCACGCCAAGCCGTCCGTCGATGATCGCGGCAACGGCCTCGGTGACCGGCAGATCGACGGAATGGGTCTGCGCAAGCTGGGCTGCGACCGATGCGGCAAAGGCGCCTTCGACCAGCGGTCCGCTGGACGCCGATGCCGGCTGCCCCTGCCCGAGCGAAATGCCGAAGCGCAGATTGCGGGACTGGTGGCTGGTTCCGGTCAGGACCAGATCGCCGAGACCGGACAGGCCCCGAACCGTATCCGCCTTGCCGCCCATCGCCTCGACCAGACGCGACATTTCCGCAAGTCCGCGCGAAATCAGTGCGGCACGGGCCGAATCACCCAGGCCTGCGCCCTCGACGATGCCGCAGGCGATCGCCAGCACGTTCTTCATCGCGCCGCCGAGCTGCACGCCGATCCGGTCGGACGAGGCGTAAAGCCGGAAGGTCCGGCTGGACAGCACGGTCGCCAGACGCTCAGCGAGCAGTTGGTCCTCCGCCGCAAGCGCCATCGCCGTCGGAAGCCCGCGCGCCATGTCGAATGCAAAACCGGGGCCGGAGAGAACCGCGATCGCGTGGCTCGGAAGCGATGCCTCCAGAACGTCCGTCAGCAAACGCCCTGACACGCGGTCTATGCCTTTGGCACAGGTAACGACCGCCGCATCCTTTGCGAGATACGGACCGTAATACCGCGCCGCATCGCCCTGCGCCTGCGAAGGCATGGCAAACAGCACGATGCTCGCATCCGAGATGGCGTCGGGTTCAGCGGAGAATTCGAGCGCATCCGGCAACGTCACGCCGGGAAGTGCCGCGTCATGCACACGGTCGTTTCTGAGATCGGCCATCAGGCCGGTATTGCGACCGATCAGCGTTACCGGGTGACGACCTTCGAGCGCGATGACGGCAGCGAGTGCCGTGCCGAAGGCGCCTGCCCCGATCACGACGATCCGCTCCTGCGAGGTGTCTGCCCCATTCATGCCTTGGCACCCCGTTTGCCGGAACCGAGCAGCGTCTGCGCATTGGCATCCAGCGGCCAGCGCGAGCGCGGCGCCACATCCATTCCGTCGAACGGCATGTCTTCGGCCAGACGTTCAAGCCCTGCCCAGGCGATCATCGCGGCATTGTCCGTGCAAAGCTTCATCGGCGGCGCGATGAAGCGAAATCCGTGTTCGATGCAGAGCGCCTGCAGCGTTCGGCGTATCTCCTGGTTGGCGGCAACGCCGCCCGCAACCACCAGCGCAGGACCGACATCCAGATGGCCGAATTCCTTGGCAAAGCGCGCAAGCCCACGCCCGATCCGGTCGCGCAGCGTGCGCGAAATCGCCTTCTGGAACGAGGCGCAGATATCGGCGATATCCTGCTCGGACAGCGGCGCGATCTCGGTCGCGGCCTGACGCACGGCGGTCTTGAGACCGGAGAAGGAAAAGTCCAGCCGGGCTTCACCAACCAGCGGCCGCGGCAATTGAAAACGATCGGGATTGCCGGTCAGCGCCGCCTTCTCGACGGCGGGTCCGCCCGGGTATGGCAGGCCGAGCAGTTTCGCCGTCTTGTCGAAGGCTTCGCCCAAAGCATCGTCGATCGTGGTGCCCCAGCGCTCATAATCGCCGACGCCGCGCACAAGAACCAACTGCGTATGGCCGCCGGAGACCAGCAGCATGAGATAGGGGAACGACAATCCGTCCGTCAGCCGCGCTGTCAGCGCATGGCCTTCGAGATGGTTTATCGCCATCAGCGGCTTGCCGGTGGCGCGGGCAATCGCCTTCGCCGTCATCAGCCCGACGATTAATCCGCCGATCAGGCCGGGACCGGAGGTCGCCGCCACCGCATCGATCTCATCCAGCGAGACGCCGGCGCGGGAAAGCGCTTCCTCGATCAGTCCGTCCAGCGCCTCCACATGGGCGCGCGCCGCAATCTCGGGCACGACGCCGCCATAGGCACTGTGCTCGTCGAGTTGCGAGAAGACGACATCGGACAGGATTTCGCCACGACCGTCCTCGTGGCGCACGACGATCGCGGCCGCGGTTTCGTCGCAGCTTGTTTCAATGCCGAGGATGCGAAGAAATGCCGCCATGACCTATCGTTGATTGAAGAGGGAAACAGGTTTACGAGGGCTTCCGGTAACAATGGAATGACGCGGATGCAAACAAAACCTTTCCGGATAGGAACGCGGGGCAGCCCGCTGGCGCTCGCCCAGGCGGCCGAAACCCGTGCACGGTTGATGGCAGCCCATGCTCTTCCGGAGGAAATGTTCGAAATTGTCGTCTTGTCTACGACCGGCGACCGGATCACCGACCGCGCCCTGAGCGAGATCGGCGGCAAAGGCATGTTCACGCTGGAGCTCGAAGAAAAGCTCTCCTCGGGAGATCTCGACTTCGCGGTGCATTCCTCCAAGGACATGCCGACCAAGCTTCCGGAGGACCTTTACATCTCCGCCTACTTGCCACGCGAGGATATCCGCGATGCCGTCATCGGCCGCACGGCGCCGAGCCTCAAAGCCCTGCCCGACGGTGCAACGGTCGGAACCGCATCTCTGAGGCGTCAGGCGCTGGTGCGCCGTCTTCGTCCCGATATCCAGGTCGCGATTTTTCGCGGATCGGTCGGCACGCGCCTTCGCAAGCTCAATGAAGGCCATGTGGACGCGACGCTTTTGGCGTATGCCGGGCTGAAGCGGCTGGCCCGCGAGGAAGTTGCGACCGAACTGCTCGACCCCGTCGATTTTCCGCCAGCGCCTGCACAGGGCGCGATCTGCCTCGAGAGCCGCATCGGCGACACGGCCATCGATGACCTGCTGAAAGCCGTCAACGACTGTCCCACCTTTGACGCGGTCAGTTGCGAGCGCGCGTTTCTGGCAGCCCTCGACGGCTCATGCCGGACGCCGATCGGCGGCTACGCGATCTGCGACGGTGATCATCTGAAATTTTCAGGCCTGATCCTGACGCCGGACGGATCGACCGAACATGCGGTCGACATCAGCGGCCGACGGGCGGATGCGGAAACGCTTGGTCGCCAGGCCGGAGAAACCGTCCGCGCCGCCGCCGGCCCGGGTTTCTTCGAAGGCTGGGTCTGATACCATGCGGGTTATCGTTACCCGCCCTGACCATTCCGCCCGGCGAACCGCAGCACGGCTCGAAACCCTCGGCCATCAGCCTGTCTTCCTGCCGCTCACCCGCGCCGAGCATCACCTGGAGATCGCCCGAGAAGCGCTGTCCGAACCCCATTCCGCGCTTGTCGTGACCAGCGCCGAAGCCGTTCGCGCGCTTGGCGAACTTGGACACGAACTCCGGCATCGCCTGTCCACGCAGATATACGCCGTCGGCGAAGCGACCGGCGAGGCAGCACGCACCCTCGGCTTTACCGATATCCGCTGCGGCGATGGCACCGGGCATGATCTGGTGGAGAGGATCGCCCAGGATGTCGGCGAAACATCCAGTCTCCTCTATCTTGCCGGCAATCCGCGTTCGCCGGATTTGGAGGACGGGTTACACGCCCGCGACATCGCCTGCAAAACGATCGAGATCTACCGGATGGTCAAGGTCGGCTACCGGACCGAGATCATCGAACCGCTTCTGACCCGCCCGGCGGCCGACGCAGTCCTTCTCTATTCGCGCCACAACGCCGCGCTGTTCTTCGAACTCGTGCAGCCGTTTGCAGCCTCGATCGAACATTTGCAGGTCATCTGCCTCAGCAAAAACGTCGCTACCGCGGTGCCTGAAAAATTTCATCCTGCTATCTTCGTCGCTGAAACACCCGACGAAGACGCACTTTTCGCGTTTCTTTCACCATAGTGCCAAGCCAAATTCTCTCGCTCCCCTTTCCTTACCCTGCCCCACCAACTACTTTCCCTGAGCAGATGCGAAAAGAGGTCGAGATGGTAACGGAAAAACCACCCCGCCGATCGATGGCGGAGAAAGAACCGGTCACGATCGACCTGACGGCCGATGGCGCTGGCGTGGTGGCCGAGCCTGTGCGCAGCAATGACAGCGACATCCCGGAAACCGCTTCGGAAAAAGTCGAAGCTTCTGAGACGACGGATGCCATCCCGCTGGCCGGCGAGCCAGTGACATCGACCGTGCCTGAAGAGACCGACACGTCCCACGTGATCGGCCAGCCGGATAGCTCCCATGGGCGAGACGAGCCAGGTGTGACGGGAACAGCCGATCCGGTTGTGACCGAGCCGGACGCGCCGATTGCGACAGGCGCTGCTCGTGACGCTGCCCCCTCGCCGACCGAGGAATTCACCCCGTCGCCCACGCCCGGTTTTGACGAACCTGCCGCTAAGCATGAAACCTTTGACAAGGCATCGGACGCCCAGCCAGCCACCCGCTCCGGTGGGACCTCGGCGTCCACGCTGATTGCTGCCGGCATTTTCGGCGGCATCGTCGCGCTTCTGCTGGCGGGCAGCATGCAGTATGCCGGTTATCTTCCATCATCGACCCCCGCAGCATCCGGCTCGACCGAACTGTCGGACGAAATCGAAGCTCTTCGCCAGGATATCCAGACGCTGCGCAGCCAGCCGGCGTCTCCCGATACGGAACTCGCAAGCCGCGTTCAGGCGCTGGAAAGTTCTGTCGCGCAGAATTCCGGCGGTCCGACCGAAGAAAGCTTGAATGCCCTCCAGCAGCAGCTGGCAGATACCAAGGCTGCGGCAGCCACGCAGACGGCCGAGCTTTCCCGTCGGCTGGAAGCGGCCGAGGCCCAGATCAACGATCGCGGCCCGGAACAGCAGGTTGCCCGCGCCGTCGCTGCTGCCGGATTGAAGGCCGCCATCGATCGTGGCGGCTCGTTCGAGGCAGAGCTTCAGGCCTATACGAACATTGCCGGCGACGATCCCGCGATCGCCGAGCTCAAGACATTCGCCGCAGACGGCGCGCCGTCGCGTGAACAGCTGCAGAGCGAGTTTCCCGCCGTCGCGGATGCGATCATCCAGGCGTCTGTGCCTGCAGATCCCGACCAGGGCATTGCCGGCCGGCTTCTGTCCTCCGCCATGTCGGTGGTCAAGGTTCGCCGCGTCGGCGATGTCGAGGGTGACACGGTCGACGCGATCGTATCGCGCATCGAGGACCGGTTGCGCAACGGCGACCTGCAGGCTGCCGCCCAGCAGTGGGATACGCTGCCGGACGCCGCGAAATCTGCGTCTACCGATTTCAAGCGCAAGCTCGATGCGCGGGTACAGGTTGAAAATCTCGTGAGCGGAACTCTTTCGCGCGCGCTTGCTGGCACGAAATCAGGCTCTTAAGGCTGAAGAAGAAAGAAACGGATGATCATCAGGCTCTTCATTTTTCTTCTCGTGGTTCTGGGCCTCGGCTGGGGCTTTTCCTGGATTGCGGATCGCCCCGGGCTGATTTCCATCACCTGGCAGGACCATCTGATCGAGACCAGCATCATGGTGGCCGCCACGATGGTCGTTGCGCTGATTGCGGCTGTCATGATCGTCTGGTGGGTCATCGGCGTCATCTGGACATCGCCGCTCTCGGTACGTCGCTATTTCCGTACCCGCAAGCGTGACCGCGGCTATCAGGCGCTCTCGACCGGCCTGATCGCAGCCGGTGCCGGCAATGCCGTTCTTGCCCGCAAGATGAGCATCCGCACGCGCGGCCTGCTCAGCGCCGATCAGGAACCGCTCATTCACCTTTTGGAAGCGCAGGCGGCCCTGATCGAAGGCCGCCATGCGGACGCACGGGCCAAGTTCGAACAGATGTCCGAAGACCCGGAAACCCGTGAACTCGGTCTTCGCGGCCTTTACATGGAAGCACGCCGTCTCGGCGCCAACGAAGCTGCTCGCCAGTATGCCGAAAAAGCCGTCGAACATGCGCCCTACCTACCCTGGGCAGCCCAGGCGACGCTCGAATCGCGCAGCCAGTCCGGCCGTTGGGACGAGGCCATCCAGCTACTCGATCAACAGCGGGCGGCAAGTGTGCTCGAACGCGGCGAAGCCGAGCGCTTGAAAGCCGTTCTTCTGACCGCCAAGGCGAGCGAACGCCTGGAAGGCGACCCGAACGGTGCCCGCGAAGATGCAAAGGCCGCTCTGAAGCTCGCCAAGGGCCTCGTGCCGGCCGCGATCATTGCAGCCAAGGCCTATCTGCGCGAAGACAATATCCGCAAGGCAGCAAGCATCCTCGAAAGCGCCTGGAAGATCGAGCCGCATCCGGACGTCGGTCGTACCTACGTTCGCGCCCGCAGCGGCGATAGCACGCTTGACCGTCTGAAGCGTGCCGAAAAGCTCGAAGCGCTGCGTCCCAACAACATCGAATCGCTGCTGGTCGTCGCGCAGGCAGCTCTCGATGCCCAGCAGTTCCCCAAGGCGCGCGCCAAGGCGGAAGCTGCAGCCCGCATGCAGTCGCGTGAGGCCGCCTATCTCCTGCTGGCCGATATCGAGGAAGCGGAAACCGGCGATCAGGGCCGCGTCCGTCACTGGATGGCGCAGGCTCTGCGCGCCGGCCGTGACCCTGCCTGGGTTGCCGACGGTATCGTTTCGGACAAATGGCTGCCGCTCTCGCCGGTCACAGGACGTCTTGATGCCTTCGAATGGAAAGTCCCGTTCGGCCAGATCGAAGGACCCGTGGAAGACGGCACCCTGGCCGCAGACGAGGCGATCGCAACGCTTCCGGCAATCACGATTCGCGAAGACGTCACGCCGGCTGTCGAAACACCGGAAAACGAGAGCATCAATCAGGTTGTTGCCGACATGCAGCCCGTTGTAGTGCCTCAGGAGGACTTAGCTGTTGCAGCAAAAACACCTACGGCCACGAATGTGACAGCGGAGCAGCCCCCGGAGGCAGAAAAGCAGGACGAGCCCGTTCCCTTTTTCGGTCGTCCGCCCGATGATCCCGGTGTCAAGGACGCAAGTGCCGAGAAGTCTCCCACGAGGCTGAGGCTTTATTAGAAAAACCGGAGAAGGCCCAGATTACATATGCTCGATCGCATCCAGGCCTTCCTCCACACGCTGACAGCCCCGCACCATACGGATGAATTTGCGCCCGACGACCCGCGCGTAGCCTTCGTGGCGCTCTGTTTCCAGGTCATGGAAGCCGATGGCAACATGTCCGAGGAAGAGCAGCAGAAATTCCGCGATCTGATGCGCGATCGTTACGATCTGAGCCCGGAAGGGTTGCAGTCGCTGATCGAGGCGGGCCGGCAGGCTGGAAGCGAAGCCGTCGACTATTACCGGTTCACCTCGGATCTCAGAAAGCATCTGGTTGACGAAGAGGACCGGATCGAGCTTCTCGGCATTCTCTGGGATATCGTCTATGCGGACGGGCAGCGCAGCGAGATCGAGGATCATGTGATCTGGCGGATCGCCGATCTCTTGGGCGTCTCTGCCCGTGATCGGGTTCTGCAGCGGCAGGAGGCGGCCGCGCGCACCTCGGCTCATCCGGCCGCAGGGGAAGAGGAAGAAAAGGTCTAGCCAGGAACGCTCCAGGACGTGACGTCATGAGAACCCCTTCCCGCCCATCCTCTAAACTCCCCATACTCGCGATCCTGCATCAGGAAACCTCGTCCACTGGCCGCGTGGGCCAGATGCTGGTCGACAAGGGCTTTGCGCTGGATATCCGCAGGCCCGCTCTTGGCGATCCCCTCCCCGACACGATGTCCGGCCACGCAGGCGCCGTCGTCTTCGGCGGTCCGATGAGTGCCAACGACCCGGACCCCTTCATCAAGACGGAAATCGACTGGATCGACGTGCCGTTGAAGGAGAACAAGCCCTATCTCGGGATTTGCCTCGGCGCCCAGATGCTGGTGCGCAATCTCGGCGGCCGCGTTGGGCCGCAGAAGGGCGAAGTGACCGAGATCGGCTGGTATCCGCTGCGCGCCACCGAACACGGCCGGCTTCTGATGCACTGGCCGAAAATGGTCTACCACTTCCACCGCGAAGGCTTCGACGTGCCGCGAGGCGCAAAATTGCTCGCAGAGGGCGACGCCTATCCGCATCAGGCGATCCGATACGGCGAGAATGCCTGGGGCGTACAGTTCCATGCGGAACTCACCCGCGCCATGATGCATCGATGGGTGGTGCACGGCGCCGAACGCTTCGGCATGCCAAATGCCCAGCAGGGAAACCAGCACTTGGAAGGACGGATGATCTTCGACCACGCATTGAAGGACTGGCTGTGGACCTTCCTCGACATCGTCTTCGATCGACCCGCCGCCGATGCGAACCGACCGGCAGCACCTGCCTACCCCGCCCAGGGGAACGGATAACTCAGCGCTGCGGTGCTTCCAGATTGTCGATCTTGCGCAGCTTCGGAAAGCCGATCGACCAGATGACGGCGACGGCCAGTGTGCCGATACCGCCGATGACGACGGCAGGGACCGCGCCGATCGCATGCGCCATGGTGCCGGCACGGAACTCGCCCAGCTCGTTGGATGCGCCAACGAACACCATGTTGACCGCATTCACCCGGCCGCGCACCTCGTCCGGCGTCCAGAGCGCGATCAGCGTCTCGCGGACATAGACGGAGATCATGTCAGCCGCACCCATCAGCATCAAGGCTGCGATGGAGATCCACGGCGTAGCCGAGAGACCGAAAATCAGTGTTCCCAACCCGAACAGCGCCACGCCGATGAACATCGCCGTACCCGCATGGTGACGGATCGGATGGATGGCAAGCCAGACCGCAACGCCGATCGCGCCGATACCAGGCGCCGCACGTAGCAAGCCTAGACCCCAGGGGCCAAGCTCCAGCACGTCGCGGGCAAAGATCGGCATCAGCGCCACGGCGCCACCGAGCAGCACAGCAAACAGATCGAGCGAGATCGCACCAAGCACGATCTTCTCGCCGGCGATGAAGCGGAAACCGGCCAGCATCTCGTTCCAGCTGACTTTGGAGGACGGCGTGCGCTGCGCGGGCTTCGGGATCAGGAAGACGAGGATGGCCGCAACCGTCATCAGAAAACAGGCGACCGAATAGGCCGCAATCGAGCTGGCGCCGTAGAGTAGCCCGCCGAACACCGGCCCGAGGATCGATGCCGTCTGCCAGGAGGATGAATTCCAGGCGATGGCGTTGGGGAGGTCTTCTTCCGGCACGAGGTTGGGTCCCAACGACTGCACCGCCGGACCCATGAAGGCGCGCTCGATGCCGAAGACGACAAGGATCGAAAACACCAGCCACGGCGTGAATGAGTCGGTGATGGTGAGCGCCAAAAGCGCCGCCGAACACAGTCCGCCGACGACCATGCAGATCGCCATGATCATGCGTCGGTTGTAGCGATCGGCGACCGATCCCGTCACCAGGATCAAAAGCAGCGACGGCAGAAACTGGAAGAGCCCGATCAGACCGAGATAGAGAGGATTGCGCGTCTCGTCATACATCTGCCAGCCGACGGAGACGCTGACAATCTGGATCGCGAAGGCTGCGAAGAACCGGCTGAGAAAGAAACGCGTATAAGCTGCGTGACGAAAGGCGGCGAAGCGATCACCCGATGTGGGTATGGACATGGAACCTGTACTTTCAGCGAAGCCGGAAACCCACGATATGCACACGCCGCCGTTAAACATCCTGCGACGCGGGCCATAGACGGCACTTGCCCGTTAGTTCGCCAATGTCTACATGTCTGTCAACAAAGAAATGGAGACGTGAATGCTCGCCCTGTTTCAGACCATTGACTTGGCCTTGAACCTTTACACCTGGATCTTGATCGCCAGCGCCATCTTTTCATGGCTCTTCGCCTTCAACGTGATCAATTCGAGCAACCAGTTTGTCGATGCAATCGGCCGGTTTCTCTTCAATGTCACCGAGCCCGTTCTCGCGCCGATCCGCCGGGTCATGCCGAACCTCGGTGGTATCGACATTTCGCCGATCATCGTGCTTCTGATCATCTTCTTCATTCGCTCGCTGATGTGGACCTCGATCTATCCTGCTCTCGCAGGCTGAAGCCAAAGACTTTCAGCACGGACACGGTAGGCCCGCGCTGGGAAATTTCCCGCGCGGGCCGTTTTTGTTTTGGGCTTACGAGCGGAAACAAAAAATCCCCCGGCTCGAGACGAACCGGAGGATTTTGGAAGCGGTCAGCGGTAAAGATTACTTCTGAGCGTTGAAGCGTTCGATCGCCGCGACGATCATTTTCTTGGCGACGTCAACGTCCTTCCAGCCTTCGATCTTCACCCACTTGCCGGGCTCCAGATCCTTGTAATGCGTGAAGAAGTGCTCGATCTGCTTCAGCGTGATTTCTGGCATATCGGTGTAGTTCTTGATCTTGTCGTAGCGCTGGGTCAGCTTCGGAACCGGCACGGCAATGATCTTCTCGTCCTTGCCGCCGTCGTCTTCCATCACCATCACGCCGATCGGGCGGACATTGATGACGCAACCGGGAACCAGCGGGCGGGTGTTGCAGATCAGAACGTCGATCGGATCACCATCCTCGGACAGCGTATGCGGCACGAAGCCGTAATTGCCCGGATAGGTCATCGGTGTGTACAGGAAACGGTCGACGATCAGCGCGCCGGCTTCCTTGTCCATCTCGTACTTGATGGGCTGGCCGCCGACAGGTACTTCAACGATTACGTTGACGTCTTCAGGCGGATTCTTGCCAACAGAAATTGCATCGATGCGCATAGTCTTCCCCGATGAGGTTTACGAACTTGTGAACCGTCGATAGCGGGAATTGGCTGGCAAGGCAACACAGGTTTGCCGCCAAGGTTAAGTCGTGGCGCACCTTTCCGCCCCGAAGTCAGTGCCAGACGAAACCAATCTTCTTCAGGGACTTTCCGTCGAAGTCCTCCATGCCCTCTGCAAGATCCGCCCCGCCATGGGATCGCAGAAAGCGGACGGCATGCTCGCTGTCTTCCAGGCACCAGACGACCAAGCCCTTGCAGCCAAGCGATTTCAGCAGCCTGCGGCTTTCGCCGAACAGGCGGCGGCCAAGGCCGACGCCCTGATATTCCGGGCGCAGGTAGATCTCGTAGATCTCGCCGTCATAGGGAAGCGCACGGGCGCGGTTGAGGCCGATCGTCGCATAACCCGCGATAACGCCACCGATATCCAGAACCAGAAGCGTCGCCGGCCCGCGGACGGCCTTGCGCCACCACCCCTCGCCGCGGCGCTCCAGCATCTGGATCAGCGGCTTGTGCGGAATGAGGCCGGCATAGGCTTGCGACCATGCCTGGCGGTGCACCTCGGAGATAGCCGGGGCGTCTTGCGGCTCCGCACGCCTGACATCGATCGATAACGTTTTCATAACGCGATTCTAGGTCCTGCCATGGGCTCTCCGCCATTCCCGAGACCCGGGTAAAGTGGATTGCCCACAAGCTTCTCATGTGGACGATGGCAAGGAGGTTAACGCATTTTTTACCTTCGCCACAAGCGTGGCCCAGACCAAGCCACAAAAAAACCCCGGCATTTCTGCCGGGGTCTTGGATGGTCTCAGAAGCGCGATGTTAGAGAGCGGCCTTGGACTTGTCGAAGCGCTTGCGGTCGTTTGCGTCAAGATAGATCTTGCGCAGGCGGATCGACTTCGGCGTGACTTCCATCAGTTCGTCGTCCTGGATCCAGGACAGCGCGCGGTCGAGCGTCATGCGGATCGGCGGCGTCAGGCGAACAGCTTCGTCCTTGCCGGCCGAGCGGATGTTGGTCAGCTGCTTGCCCTTAAGAACGTTGACTTCGAGGTCGTTGTCGCGGGTATGGATGCCGATGATCATACCGGCATAAACCTTTTCGCCTGGCTCGATGATCATCGGGCCACGGTCTTCCAGGTTGAACATCGCGTAGGCGACGGCTTCACCGGACTGGTTCGACAGGAGAACACCGTTGACGCGACCGACGATCGCACCCTTGTAAGGCTGATAGTCGTGGAACAGGCGGTTCATGATCGCCGTGCCGCGCGTGTCGGTCAGAAGTTCCGACTGGTAACCGATCAGGCCGCGGGTCGGCGCGTAGAATACCAGGCGAACGCGGCTGCCGCCGGACGGACGAAGCTCGACCATCTCGGCCTTGCGCTCGGACATCTTCTGCACGACGATACCGGAATGCTCTTCGTCGACGTCGATCACGACTTCTTCGATCGGCTCCAGCGTCTGGCCGGTTGCTTCGTCCTTGTGCATGACGACGCGCGGACGCGAAACGGCAAGCTCGAAGCCTTCGCGACGCATGGTCTCGATCAGAACGGCAAGCTGCAATTCGCCGCGGCCGGATACGAAGAACGAATCCTTGCCGTCAGACTCTTCGATCTTCAGCGCAACGTTGCCTTCGGCTTCCTTGAACAGACGGTCACGAATGACGCGGCTGGTAACCTTGTCGCCTTCGGTGCCGGCAAGCGGGCTGTCGTTGACGAGGAAGGACATGGTAACGGTCGGCGGATCGATCGGCTGCGCTGTCATCGCTTCGGTGACCGCAGGATCGCAGAACGTGTCGGCAACCGTACCCTTGGAAAGGCCAGCGATCGCGACGATGTCACCTGCATGGGCTTCTTCGATCGGCTGACGCTCGATGCCGCGGAATGCGAGGATCTTGGAGATACGGCCGGTTTCGACGGTCTTGCCGTCCTGCGACAGAACCTTGACGGCCTGGTTCGGCTTGATCGAGCCGGATGCGATGCGGCCCGTGATAAGACGACCGAGGAAGGGGTTGGCTTCGAGAAGCGTACCGATCATGCGGAACGGGCCTTCGCCGACATTCGGCTCCGGAACGTGCTTCAGAACCAGATCGAGCAGCGGTGCAAGACCTTCATCCTTCGGACCTTCTGGGTTGACGTTCATCCAGCCATCGCGACCCGAACCGTAGAGGATCGGGAAGTCGAGCTGCTCGTCGGTGGCGTCGAGGTTCGCGAACAGGTCGAAGACTTCGTTGATGACTTCTTCGTGGCGACCGTCCGGACGGTCGATCTTGTTGATCGCGACGATCGGGCGAAGACCGACCTTCAGCGCCTTACCGACCACGAACTTGGTCTGCGGCATCGGGCCTTCCGAGCTATCGACCAGAACGATGGCGCCATCCACCATCGACAGGATGCGTTCGACTTCGCCACCGAAGTCGGCGTGGCCGGGGGTGTCGACGATGTTGATGCGAACACCCTTCCACTCGACCGAAGTTGCCTTGGCGAGAATGGTGATGCCGCGTTCTTTTTCGAGGTCGTTCGAGTCCATCATGCGCTCGACGGTGCGCTGATTGTCGCGGAACGAGCCGGACTGCTTCAGAAGTTCATCGACAAGGGTCGTTTTGCCGTGGTCGACGTGCGCGATAATCGCGATATTCCGCATAGCCATTTTTAGATCTCGGATGTTTCGGGGCGCAGATCGACGGACCGCACCTATTTCGTTGGCGCGCTCATACCCTGTTTTTCGCAAATGCGAAAGGGGGCGAGCGCGATCTGCGATCAACGCCCGCTCTTCATCTTTCCGCGTGGATGGCTTTTGTCAGCCGTCTCCGCCCGAAAGCTCGGCCATGATGGAGAGCCCACGCTTCTTCAGCATCGCAGTCGGATCCGGCAGCTTGCCGCGGAAGGCTGCATAGGCTTCCTCCGGATCGATCGAGCCGCCGACCGAGTAGATATTGTTCTTGAGCTTGCGCGCCGTCACCGGATCGAACGGGTTGCCGACCTCCTCGAACGCGGCAAAGGCATCCGCATCAAGGACTTCCGACCACATGTAGGAATAGTAGCCGGCCGAATATCCGTCACCGGCAAACACGTGCTGGAAATGCGGCGTGGCATGGCGCATGACGATCGAAGCCGGCATGTCGAGCTCGGCCAGCACCTTGGCCTGCACCGCCATCGGGTCTTCGACCGTGCTTTCCTGTGTGTGGAAAGCCATATCCACCAGCGCCGACGAGGTGAATTCCACCGTCGAGAAACCGGCGTTGAAGGTCTGCGCGGCAAGAACCTTGTCGAGCAACTCCTTCGGCATCGGCTCGCCCGTCTTGTAATGGACCGCATATTTCTCGAAGATTTCCGGCACCGTCAGCCAGTGTTCGTAAAGCTGCGACGGCAACTCCACGAAATCGCGCGAGACGCCGGTGCCCGATACCGATGGATAGGTCACGTTGGACAGCATGCCGTGCAGCGCATGGCCGAATTCATGAAACAGCGTGCGCGCATCGTCGAGCGATAGAAGCGCCGGCTTGCCTTCGGCAGGCTTCGCGAAATTGCAGACATTGTAGATGATCGGCAGCTCACCCTCAGTGCCGTTCTTCAGCGTCAGCTTGTGCTGCGACTGGAACGAACTCATCCAGGCGCCGGAGCGCTTCGAGGAGCGGGCGAAATAATCGCCGAGGAAAAGCGCTTTTAGATTGCCGTCCTCGTCATGGATCTCGAACACGCGGACATCAGGATGATAGACCGGCAAGCCCTTCACCTCGACAGCCTTGATGCCGAACAGCCGCTCGGCCACATCGAAGGACGCCTCGATGATCTTCTCGATCTGGAGATAGGGCTTCAGCTCACTCTCGGAGAAAGAGAACGTCCGCTCGCGCAGCTTTTCGGCGTAGTGGCGCCAGTCCCAGGGCATGACCGGATGATTGCCGCCCGCTTCCGAGATCAGACCTGAAAGACTTGCCTCTTCCTCCAGCGCTTTGGTTCGGGCCTTCTGCCAGACCTGGCCGAGCAGACCGTTCACCGCCTTCGGTGTCTTCGCCATCGTGTTGTCGAGCTTCAACGCGGCGTAATTCTCATAGCCGAGCAGCTTGGCCTTTTCGGCCCTCAGCGCCAGCGTTTCGCGAACGATCGCGACATTGTCCCGCTCGCCGCCATTTTCGCCGCGTGCCACCCAGGCCTTGAACGCCTGCTCGCGCAGATCCCGGCGGGTCGAGAAGGTCAGGAACGGTTCGATGATCGAGCGCGACAGCGTCACGAGATAGCCTGAGCCCTCGCCGCGCTCCTTGGCAGCCTCCGCCATCGCCTCTTTCACAAAAACCGGCAGGCCCTCAAGATCGGCTTCTTCGGTCAGCTTCAGCGACCAGCCCTTCTCGTCGCCGAGAACATTCTGGCCGAAACTGGCGCCGAGACCGGCAAGCGTCTCGTTGATCGAGGACAGCCGCTGCTGCTGGTCCTCAGGCAGATTGGCGCCTGACTTGACGAACCCCTTCCAGTGACGCTCCAGCACCCGCTGCTGCTCCACGGTCAGATCAAGGTCGTCCCGCTTTTGCCAGAGCGCGTCGATGCGGGCGAACAGTTCGGCATTGGTGCCGATCTTCGAATAGTGGCGCGACATCTTGGGTGCGATTTCGCGTTCCAGCGCCTGGATCGTATCGTTGGTATGCGCACCCGCCTTGCCCCAGAAGACCGACGAAACGCGCGACAGCTCGTCACCGGCGATTTCCAGTGCAACGATCGTGTTTTCGAATGTGGGCTCAGCGGAATTTCCCGCGATCTCAGCGATTTCCGCCTCGTGCAAGGCGATGGCGGCATCGAAGGCCGGCGCGAAATCCTCGTCCTTCACCTGATCGAAGCGCGGCAGGCCATGATGCCCGTTCCAGTCGACAAGCGCGGAATTCGCTGAGAAAGTTGCCATTGGGTCGTCCTTCACTGTGCTGCTTCGATACCGTCTAATTGCGTAGAGCGACCACATATAGGCAGGCACGGCAAGAGCTTCATCCGCTGATGCAGATTTTTGGAACGCACATCGTTGCGAAATCGCCCGGCACACGGTTTCCAGGCATTTCGATTTGCGTCGTCGGGGAAAGATAGTAAGGCTGCCTTATGAAGCTCGCGAACGAACATCGCCCGGAAACGCCAGGCTTGGTCGCCCAGGGTGAAACCCTCGGCTTCCTGATCGCCGATGCCGCGAGGCTTCTGCGCACGGCTTTCGAGCGGCGCATCGCCCAGGCGGGCCTCGGCCTTACCGCCGGCGAAGCACGAGCACTGATCCATATCGCCCAAGTCGATGGCAGCCGCCAGCTCGACATCGCGTCGCGCATGGGCGTCGAACCGATGACGCTTTGCGCTTACCTCGACGGGCTGCAGGCGCTTGGTCTCATCGAACGGCAACAATGCTGCGCTGACCGACGGGCAAAGCGCATCATGCTGACACCGACCTCCGCCGACATGCTGGCGTCAATCCAGCAGGAACTGCGCGCCATCATCACCTGCGCCACCGAAGGGTTGGATGCCGAAACCGCGAACCTCCTCGGACACGCCATGAAACTTTTCAACGGCAACCTGCAGAGCTTCAATTCGTCTCAGGCCGCAATTGATGACAGCTGATACGCAGGCCGCCTCCGCAACGACACCTCCCAATCGAATGACCGCGCTGCGAACCACGCTGCTCGGCGCCCTCCTGACGGCAATCGGCCCGGTCTCGATGGCGATCTACACGCCTGCGATGCCGGAACTCGTGAAGGCCTTCGGCACGTCGGAAGCGGCAATCAAGCTCAGTCTGACACTTTACTTCGGCGGCTTTGCCGTCGCACAGCTTCTGGCAGGACCGGCCTCAGACGCATTCGGTCGCCGGTCCGCGAGCATCGCATTCCTGCTGATCTATCTCGTCGGCTCGCTGATGGCGGTCTTTGCGCCCTCGGTCGACTGGATCCTGGCCGGACGGCTGGTGCAGGGGATCGGCGCTTCCGTCGGCATGACCGTTGCCCGTGCCGCGGTTCGCGACCAGTTCGTCGGCTTCGAAGCCACCCGCATCATGAACATGATCGGCATCATGCTGGCGGTGGGTCCGGCAATCGGCCCCACGATCGGCGGCCTGTCGCTGTCCGCATTCGGCTGGAAATCTGTCTTCGTGCTGATGGTCATCTTCGGCGTGATCGTGCTCGCCAGCTGTCTGCTGTTCCTCAAGGAAACAACGGTTCCCGACCGCAGCCGGCTCAGACCCTCGATCCTCGTTTCGACCTACTTCTCCCTTCTCACCGACCTGAGGTTCCTTCTTCCGTCTCTTGTCCTCGGCGGCGCGATCGGCGCGCTCTATGCGCAGGGCACGATGCTGCCCTTTGTGCTGATCGGTGAAGTGGGGCTGACCCCGACGCAGTTCGGCCTCGGCATGCTCGTCCAGACCGGCGCTTTTCTCAGCGGGTCGATTGCACTGCGGCTTGTGTCCGGGCGCATCAGCGGGCCGACGACGGTGGTGATCGGGCTCATGTTCAGCGGTATCGGGGGCACGATGATGGCCATCTCCGTTCATCTGCTGCCACCGTCCTTCCTATCGATCATGCTACCGGTCGGTGTCTCCACCTTCGGCATCGCGTTCATCTCACCCTACACGGTGACGGTCGGCCTTGCGCCCTTCCCAAAGACGGCGGGGTCCGCTTCCGCTCTAATGGGTTTCATCCAGATGGGCGGCGGCTTTGTCGGCGGCCTTCTCGCCGCTTTTTTCGGCGATCCGCTGACGGCGATCGGCACGATCATTCCCGCCATGGAATATATCGCCGTCGGCAGCTACATCGCCTACCGGATCATCAACCGCCGCCAATAAAAAGGCCCGCCTCCGTTTCCGGAAGCGGGCTTTGATGATGACAGGTGCAAAAGCGCTTAGCGGAGCTGGTTGCGCTTAGCGAGCGTGCGCAGGCGCAGTGCATTGAGCTTGATGAAGCCGGCTGCATCCTTCTGGTCGTAGGCGCCCTGGTCGTCCTCGAACGTGACCAGCTGGTCGGAATAGAGCGACTTCGCGCTCTCGCGGCCGATGACCATGACATTGCCCTTGTAGAGCTTCAGCGTCACTTCACCTTCGACATGCTCCTGGCTCTTGTCGATCATGGCCTGCAGCATCTCGCGCTCTGGCGAATACCAGAAGCCGTAATAGATGAGCTCGGCATATTTCGGCATCAGCTCATCCTTTAGGTGAGCTGCACCCCGGTCGAGCGTGATGGATTCAATGGCGCGGTGAGCGGTGAGCAGGATCGTGCCGCCGGGGGTTTCGTAGATGCCGCGCGACTTCATGCCGACGAACCGGTTCTCGACCAGATCGAGACGGCCGATACCGTTGTCGCGACCATAGGTGTTGAGCGCGGCAAGCAGCGTTGCCGGAGACATCTCGACGCCGTTGATCGAGCAGGCATCGCCCTTGCGGAAGCCGACCTTGATGGTTGTCGCCTGATCCGGTGCAGCTTCCGGCGAAATCGTGCGCATATGCACGTATTCGGGAGCCTCGACCGCCGGGTCCTCCAGAACCTTGCCTTCGGAGGACGAGTGCAGCAGGTTGGCATCGACCGAGAACGGCGCTTCGCCCTTCTTGTCCTTGGCAACCGGGATCTGGTTCTGTTCGGCGAAGTTCAAAAGGTCCGTGCGGCTCTTGAAAGCCCAGTCGCGCCAAGGCGCGATGACCTTGATATCCGGGTTGAGCGCATAGGCCGACAGCTCGAAGCGGACCTGGTCGTTGCCCTTGCCGGTCGCGCCGTGCGCGATGGCATCAGCACCGGTCTTGCGGGCGATCTCGATCAGGTGCTTGGAGATCAGCGGCCGTGCGATCGACGTGCCGAGCAGGTAGACGCCTTCATAAACGGCATTGGCACGGAACATCGGGAAGACGAAGTCGCGGACGAATTCCTCGCGGACGTCCTCGATATAGATCTCCTTGATGCCCAGCATCTCGGCCTTCTTGCGCGCCGGTTCCAGCTCTTCGCCCTGACCGAGATCGGCGGTGAAGGTCACCACTTCCGCATTGAGTTCGGTCTGCAGCCATTTCAGGATGATCGAGGTGTCGAGACCGCCGGAATAGGCGAGAACGACCTTTTTTACGTCTTTCGGAAGTGCCATGTCGAATTGTCCGTCTGCGGGTGGCGGCGGTTGGATCAACCGTCGTGTCTGGGATGGCGCACTTTTAGCGAGTTTCAAAAGCCGCGCAAGAAAAACCCGGAAGCGACCGCGTCAGAGATGGCGCGACAGGTTCATGCGTTGATGCAGGATGCGGATGATCACGACCTGGGTTTTTGTCTCACGATAGATGATGAAGTGAGACCGATAGGTCAGCGCCAGATACCCGGTCTTGATCCCGCGCACATGCCGGCCCCGTCGCTCGCCGGCAGCGAGGATCCGGCACGCCTGCCTCAGGCTGAAGGTATAGTCCTCAGCCTGTTCGAAGCCCCAAAATTCTTCAGTATGATCGTAGATTCCATCGATATCGGCGACGGCGTTCGGCGCAAAAACCAGCGCCTTCATGGCTGCAGGCGCCGCGCCCGCTTCTGCTCTATGAATTCATCGAAATCAAACGGCTCTGGCTCACCAGAATCTTCGCCTTCTTGGATTGCCGCGCGGATGGCCTCGAGCGAAGCGGCGTCGCTTTCCTGCATCAGGCGCAGCGCGTCCTCGATCACTTCACTGGCGGAGCCATAACGTCCGTTCTCGACCTGCTTTTCAACAAAGGCGGCCAGTTTTTCGTCAACTTTGATAGATCTAAGTTCGCCCATCATGCCGGCTCCGGTTTGATCTCGCGTCATGTTGACGGATCCCGCGGAGGATACCATATCGCGCCGAGCCGTTGAACACCTTTGGTCTCAGAATAGCCCAAACCTTCGAACGCCAAAACCTTTCAACAGAAGCGTCAAAGAGGAGACTTTCCATGTCCATCACTCACCCTGCTCTGAAGAAAGACAATGTCGCCGTCGTCACCGGCGCCGCCTCCGGTATCGGCCTTGCCGCTGCCAAGGAATTTGCGAAACTTCGCATGTGCGTCGTCCTCGCGGATCTCGAGGGCGACCGGCTTTCAGAGGCGTGCCGCGAGGTTGCTGCCCTTTCCGGCGATGGCGAGGCCGATGTCGTGGCAATCGGCACCGACGTCTCGAAGCCGGCGGAGATCGAGGCTCTGGAACGCGCCGTCCTCCAGCGCTTCGGCCGCGTCCACGTGCTGATGAACAATGCCGGCATCCAGCCCGGCAGCAGCCTGTTCGGACCGCAGGTCAACTGGGACAACGTTCTGGCCGTCAACCTGATGGGCGTCGTCAATGGCAGCAGGACATTCGGTCCCGGCATGATTGGCCATGGCGAACCGGCCCTCATCATCAACACCGGCTCGAAACAGGGCATCACCACGCCGCCCGGCGATCCCGCCTACAATGTCTCCAAGGCCGGCGTGAAGGCCTTCACCGAAGCCTTGCAGCACGAATTGCGCAATATGCCCGAACGCAAGGTCAGCGCTCACCTTCTCATCCCCGGCTTCGTCTATACCGGCCTGACCAAGGGCGACCGCACCGAAAAGCCCGATGCCGCCTGGACCTCCGAACAGACGGTGCAGTTCATGCTGGAAAGCCTCGAACGCGGGGATTTCTACATCCTTTGCCCGGACAACGACGTCGACCGCAAGACGGACGAGCGGCGTATGGCCTGGGCGATTGGCGACATCATCGAAAACCGTCCGCCTCTGTCGCGCTGGCATCCGGACTTCACGGATGCATCAAAAAAATTCATCAGCGGCAGTTGATCGGCAGGTTTGGCAGGACTTCGAAAGCCGGATAAAAAGCGACAACCGTCATCCGGCTTTCGAGGACACTTAATGGAATTCCTGCCAAGCCTTGCATCGCTTCTGGCCTTCACCGCAGCCGGCTTGCTTCTGGCTCTGACGCCTGGGCCTGATATGACGCTGTCGATCAGCCGGGCGCTTGCGCAAGGGCGCAGATCGGCACTGTTCGTGGTGCTCGGCACCAGTCTTGGCGTCGTCTGCCACACGCTTCTGGTCGCCTTCGGAATCTCGGCGCTGATTACCGCATCGCCCACCGCCTTCTTCATCCTGAAAACCGGCGGCGCCGCCTATCTGCTGTGGCTGGCGATCCAGGCGATCCGCTTCGGCTCCAGCTTCTCCGTCGAAACCGTGGAGCGCGCAACGGCAAGCCCGCTCGCAAATATCTCGATCGGCTTCTGGGTGAATATCCTCAATCCGAAGGTGATCATCTTCTTCATGACCTTCCTGCCGCAGTTCGTGACGGCGACAGATCCGCATGTGACGGGAAAACTGGTCTTCTTCGGGATCTTCTTCATCGCCATCGGCATGCCGGTGAACCTGATCGTCGTGCTTGCCGCCGATCGGCTTGCGAACTGGCTGCAAAGAAATCCGAAAGTCCTGCGCGGCCTCGACTACACCTTCGCCGGCGTGTTCTCGGTCTTCGCCGTGAAGATCTTCATGACGCAGTCGAGATAAGCTCGCCCTTTCGTTTCAACTACCTTCGCTTCGCGTCGAAGGACGACTCTTCTCTTACTCCCCCTGGCCGCGGGTGGGCGGGGCACCAATTCCGATCTCGGACTGTGGGCCATGCGGGTATTCGACGCTGTGGGAATGGGTGGTCTTTTCGGCCGCCGCCGGCCCGGAAAAGCCTCCGGCACCATAGAAGGCGAGATGCAGGCCCCAATAGCCACTCAAGAAAACCACGATGGCGACAGCCAGCCCGGCAGGGATGGCCGAAAGCTTTTGTTTCAGTCCGGGCAGCAGCCCGTCTGCCCGGTTCTGGTCGCAGGCAACCGCCACCAGGATGGCGGTGATCAACCCGTGGCCGATCAGATCTATACGCCCGAACGGCAAGACGGCCGAGGTGAAGATGACGATCATTGCGATGGCCGAAAGGCGGCGGATAAGCGCGGTCCAGAGAAGACCGAAGCCCATGGTGAATTCGGCGATACCGGCCATGGGAATAAAGACATCGCGGGGCATGCCCATCGTGAGAAAGGGCTTTTCCAGCACCAGCGGATAGAACCATTCGGGATAGGCGAATTTTTCGAGGCTCGACCACATGAGCGCGATGGCTAGCCCCCAGCGCAGCACTTCAAAACGGTGGATACGCCAGTCGTCTTTCATCGGCTCGACGATCAGGTAGGCGGCAACGCCGAGCCCGAGCGCCAAATAGTCGAACAAGTGGAAGAGATCGTAGTCCCGCGCCGCGAGCAGCCATAGGGCAACAATTCCAAGGCCGGCGAAAGGCATGGTCCGCCGCGAGAAGATCAGGGCAGCGATCAGCAACTGCAGCCAGGACACCCATTCGGCAGGCGTCTTCAGGTCCGGCGTCAGGTAAACGCCACCCGTGGCAAAGATCGCGACGAAGAACGAGGCAATGACGACGCGGACATAATCGTCGATCCTCGCCCAGAGCGGCGAGGTAAAGCGATCAAGCGCTTCGAAGACCAACGGTCCAAAACGGCTAGTTTCGATCGCCCGGGCTGCGGCGAAACAAACGAGAACGAGTGCGATCGCTACCCAAAACCAGATATCACGCAGAACAGTTTCGACCGGCTGCAGTGGCGCACCCACGATGTAGGGTGCGAACCATTTCACATGCGCTTCTGCGGTTGTGGAAATTAAGGCAGCAACTATCGTTCCGCCTGTTAGTGAGACATAAAATGCAGACTTCCTAATGGGATGCTGAAACATGGCGGCATCTTCCGGTTGCACCTGGATGAGCCACATCGATATCAGATTATTGCAGTCTGCATATGACCCCTACAACGGAATCAAGCGCATTTGCGCCGCGCCAGGCGGCATTTTTGCCGCCCCTCGAGCGCTCGGTGTCAGAAACGAAAGGACTGATGAGAGGTTTCCAGGCTTCGAGCCGGTTCAGCCAGCAATCGAAGCCCTCCCGGCGTCAGTCGTCTTCGCCATGGCCGGCGATCATCATCGCTTCGAAGGCGAGGCGATCGGTCTTGCGCATGCGCTCCGATTCCGACTTCAGCTGGCCACAGGCGGCGAGAATGTCGCGGCCGCGTGGCGTGCGGATCGGCGAGGCATAGCCTGCCTGGTTGATGAAGTCGGCAAACTTGGTGATCGTCTCCCAGTCCGAGCACTGGTAATTGGTACCGGGCCACGGGTTGAACGGGATGAGATTGATCTTCGCCGGAATGCCCTTCAGCATCTGGGTCAGCAGCTTGGCATCCTCCAGGCTGTCGTTGACGTCCTTCAGCATCACATATTCGAATGTGATGCGACGGGCGTTGGACAGGCTCGGATACTGGCGGCAGGCTTCCAGCAGTTCCTTCAGCGGATACTTCTTGTTGATCGGCACCAGCATGTCGCGCAGCTCGTCGCGCACCGCATGCAGCGAGATCGCCAGCATAACGCCGATCTCCGTGCCCGTCCGATAGATTTCCGGCACGACGCCCGACGTCGACAGCGTGACACGACGCTTCGACAGCGAAAGCCCGTCGCCGTCTGTCGCGATCAGCAGCGCCGTCTTGACGCTTTCGAAATTGTAGAGCGGCTCGCCCATGCCCATCATGACGACATTCGTGACCTTGCGGTCGCCGGTCGGCACGAAAGCGCCAGGCGGCGTATCGGCACCGGGAAAATCGCCCAGCCGGTCGCGTGCCAGAAGCAACTGGCTCAGAATTTCCTCGGCCGTCAGGTTGCGCACGAGGCGCTGGGTGCCGGTATGGCAGAAGGAACAGGTCAGCGAACAGCCGACCTGGCTTGATATGCAGAGCGTGCCGCGGCCCTCTTCGGGAATGTAGACCGTTTCGACCTCGACCGGACGGCCGGCACCGCGCGGCGGGAAGCGCAGCAGCCACTTGCGGGTGCCGTCGTTGGAGATCTGCTCTTCCACCACTTCGGGACGCGCGATGGTGAAATGCGTCTTCAGCATCTCACGCATGTCCTTGGCGACATTCGTCATCGCGTCGAAATCCGACACGCCGCGAATGTAGAGCCAGTGCCAGAGCTGGCTGACGCGCATCCGCGCCTGCTTTTCCGGTATGCCCTTTTCTCGCAGCGCCGCGCCCATATCCTCGCGCGACATACCGATCAGCGACGGCTTTTCGCTATAGAGGTCCGGATTGGCGACGAGCGGCTTCTTGATGGCGACAGGCGCAAAGGCCTCGGAGACCGACATTTCTTCATATCCCGTTCGAATAACATGCCTTCGCCCAGCGCAGGTTTCGCGCATCGCCGTGGCATGTCTTTCTGTGAAATCATGGCGTCCCGGGTAAGCGACTTTCCGAGGAACGGTCGCGCAGGACTAATCTTGACGGGCGCTTTATCATAAAAACGACGCCACGTCACTATTCTTCGTCAAACGCAAAAGGCCGGTCGATGACCGGCCTTCCAATGCGGTGGTGGCAATCTCTGCTTACTTGCAGGATTCGACCTGCTTCAGAGCTGCTGAAATGCCCTGCAGCGAATAGGCGTAGGACGTCTTGGTGCCGCGACCGGATACGGCGCTGACGCTCATCTTCTGACCGGTGCGCATCGCTGCAACGAGAGCCGGTTCTTCGGCGGCGTTCTCGACCCAAGCGGCCTTGTCCTTGGTGAACATCGTGAAGTTCTTGTTGTCGATCGTCACGGTGACCTTGGAATTGGTCTGCATCGTGTAGCCCATCATCGCCTGCGGTTCGTAGGAGATGTTCTGGCCCGGGCGCTGCGACACGATGAAGAAGATATCGCCGTGATCGACGCTTGCAGGCTCCTTGGTCGTCGGGACGGACAAGACGTAGCAGACCGTAGCCGCGCCCTGCTTGTAGGAATACGCACCCCACGCCTTGAACTGCTGGATGCGGTTCGGCGTCTGGGCGGAAGCGGTACCCGTGCCGGCGCCAAGTCCTGCGCCAATTCCGGCGAGAGTAAGCGCCAATGCGATTGCGACGGTTCTAGCGGCCATGATCTCCTGCCAATTTTCGTAATTTCAAGGGCCCGAGCCGGGCCAGTACGGACATGCCTTCTCGGCGTCATGTCTGGGCGTCATATGCGGCGTCCCAACGGTCGGGTCCCATTTTGACTTCATTCCGGTTACCAAAGAGTCAACACTATCGGTTGGATGCTGAATATGTAGTGAACCGGGATGTGGTCGAATGCGGCGCAGGGTTGCGTTTGATGATGCCCGTTCCAGACGTCGGGTTTTCTGGGCGCATCACTCAACAACGATTTGGGCAAGAGTTTGTCCGTCCGATGACGCAGGCCGCAGCACTTTGAAACTACGTATAAATCCTGCTTAAAACCGCTACCCGTTTTTCTACCGATACGGTAGGATAGTCGCAAAGCTGACGCCTACTCACAAAGAAAGCCTACTGCCGGTTAGATGCTAGGGGACGAGAGAGACCGCTTCGCCCGCCTGGTCAGGGCAGTGGCTGCAACGCGTGATCAAGACGCGTTCACTGCGCTTTTTGATCATTTCGCGCCACGCCTGAAATCCTGGCTGATGAAGCGCGGCATGAATTCGGACGAGGCAGAAGAACTCGTCCAGGATGTCATGACCATCCTTTGGCATCGTGCCAGCCTCTATGATCCCGCAAGATCAAGCCTGTCGACCTGGCTGTTCCGGGTCGCACGAAACCGCCACATCGATGCAAAGCGCCGCGCCCGAAACCGCAAGTTTGACGGCCAGGAGACATTTCTTGCCTTGGCGGAGGTACCGGGCGTCGACACCCTGTTTGAAAGCAAGGAGCGCGACGAGCGGGTCCGTGATGCCCTTTCTCAGATTCCGGACGAGCAAATGAAGCTGGTGCGGGCCGCCTTTTTCCTGGGTCAGTCCCATTCCGAAATCGCCGCTTCGACTGGGCTTCCGCTGGGCACCGTAAAGTCGCGCATCAGGCTGGCGTTCGAGCGCCTGCGGCGAGCACTGGAAGAGACTTCACCGAACTGAAGCGGCGGGGCGGCCGGATCAGCCGCTCGTCTTCATTCCGGCTGCAATATCGGGGTGATCGGCAAGCGCGCTGTCTGCTGCGTCGTAATGTCCGTCGTTGATATGGCCCTGGATCATGCGCAGAGCCGCAGCAAGAACCGCGATATCATCGCTGAACCCGACGACCGCAAAGAAATCTGGGACGATGTCGATGGGGAGAATGAAATAGGCAAGCGCTGCCAGCAAGGTCCCGCGAACGCGCAAGGGTGTTTTTCGGTCCACGGCGCAGTAATAGGCGGCGACCAGATCGCGGCTGAATGGAATTTGCCGCGCGGCTCGCCGCATCGTCGGCCAGAACCTGGCACGCACCTGCTCTTCCCGGCGATCCTGCGTTTTTTCGTCGCCGGGCAGAAGGATCTCGCCGATCTTGACGTCATCCACGCTCATTCCGTCACTCCAGATGCTCGCTTCAATGCATCAGCATATGGGAATGCCGGTGTGAAGTTCAATTCCGGGGCGTGACGATCCGTGCGCGAAATGCCTCGTCCATGGCTCGCGCCAGCTTGAAATCACGATCTGTCAGTCCCTTCTTCGCATGCGTGGTGAGCTGCACCTCGACTCGCGAATAGCTGTTGGACCAATCCGGATGATGGTCGAGTTTTTCGGCCGCCAACGCGCATTCCGTCATGAACCCGAAGGCTTGGGGAAACGACGCAAAGACAAAGCTCCTCGTGATCGCGTCGCCATCCAGGCCCATCGTCCAGCCATCGAGAGTGGCGATCTCGCGCTCGATCGCTTCTCTGTCCAGCACCTCATAGGCCATCAGCATACCTTCGCCAGAGACTAGAAACGGTGCTCGGCTGTTTCCATCTCGTCCTGGGCATAGCCGTAGCTGAGCTCGCGCAGCGGGAAGATTTCCTCCGTCAGGTAGGGCCCGCCACCGCAGGATTCCTTGGAAGACATCAGCACGAAACGCGGAACGAGAAAGGGCGCGGTGTGAAAATTCCCGCGCCCTGAAAGGTAATGTACGACTTCATCGAGTCGGCAGTGTTTGAGACGTGCCAAAGTGACATGCGGCGTGAATTTCCGCGGATCCGGCGCCAGTCCGAGACGCTGGCAGATCCGCTCGGTTTCCCCCTGCAGCGCGTGAAGTTCGGGCGACGGGGAGACGCCGGCAAAGATGGAATGCGGCTTCTTCGATCCGAACGAACCGATACCTGTCAGCTTTAGCTGGAATTCCGGACGGTCGATCCGGTCCAGCCGGTCGACGATCTCGTCTGCGGTCCGTCCGTCGATGTCGCCGATGAAGCGAAGGGTGATGTGATAGTTCTCCACATCGATCCACCGTGCGCCGGGGATGCCGCCACGAAGCAGCGACAGGCTCATGGCGACATTGCGTGGAACTTCGAGGGCGATGAAAAGTCTCGGCATAGGGACCTCCTCGAATCTTTTGCAGATGCTAACAGCGGAACATGCAACTCGCTTCCGCGCAAGATATTATTTTTGCTGACTACCGATGTCCCCAAGGAAGGCTTCGACGGAAGGAAGGCTCTTTTCGACCATGGCCGCGACACCCTTTGCGTTTGGATGCATGCCGTCTTCAAGCTGCATTCCGGCAACCGTGGTCACGCCATCAAGGAAGAACGGATAGAGCGGCAGCGCGTGTTTCTTGGCGAGCCTTTCGTAGATCGGGTTGAACTTCTGCGCATAGTCGCTGCCCATGTTCGGCGGCGCCATGATGCCAACCAGATAGATCGCAATGTTGCGCGCCTTCAGCCGCGTGATCATCGCATCGAGGTTCTTTTCCGTCTGCTCGGGTGCGATGCCGCGCAGCGCATCGTTGGCGCCAAGCTCAAGGATCACGCCATCAGTGCCATCTGGAACCGACCAGTCGATGCGTCCAAGCCCGCCGGAACTGGTGTCGCCGGACACGCCGGCATTGTTGATCGCCACATTGAGGCCCTTCGCCTTCAGCGCTGCCTCGAGCTGGGCGGTGTAGGATTCTGCCGGCGCCAGTTGGTAACCGGCCATCAGACTGTCTCCAAAACCGACGATCTGGAGGGTCTTGTTCTGGGCGAAAACCGGGGCTGCGGTCAGTGCTGCCAGTATCATGACGAGGAATTGAAGCGGTCTTGCTTTAAAACGCACGATCGGTCTCCTAGATTTGGGCTTAACCGCAGCGCGGCATGAATTGCTCTTGAAGCCTATATAGGACGGTCTGCATTGACTAAAACCATCATCACGCTGCGAAAAGCCGATCTCACCCTCGGCAGCGCGGCGGCATCCGTTCACGTTTTGAAGAGCATGGATCTTGACGTCGACGCAGGAGAAGCGGTCGGCATCGTTGGTCCCTCCGGTTCCGGCAAATCGACACTGCTGATGGTGCTGGCCGGCCTCGAACGCCTCGACAGCGGCGAGATCGTCATTAACGGCCAGGCGCTTCACAACCTTTCCGAAGATGCGCTGGCGGATTTCCGCGGCCGCAATATCGGTATCGTCTTCCAGTCGTTTCACCTCATCGCCAACATGACCGCGCTCGAAAACGTCGCGGTCCCGCTGGAGCTTGCGAATGCGAAAGATCCGTTCGAGATCGCCCGCCGCGAGCTGACAGCCGTTGGCCTCGGTGAGCGGCTGCACCACTATCCCGGCCAGCTCTCCGGCGGCGAGCAGCAGCGCGTGGCGATCGCCCGCGCACTCGCCCCCTCGCCTGCCGTGCTGATCGCGGACGAACCAACCGGCAATCTCGATACCGAGACCGGGCGCCAGATCGCCGACCTTCTGTTTTCCAAGCAGGCCGAGCGCGGCATGACGATGATCCTCGTCACCCATGACATTTCGCTTGCTGCCCGCTGCTCGCGCCAGATCCGCGTCCGCTCCGGCGAAATCATCGACGACGGAGCAGGCGCTCCGGCCGTTCAGGTCGCATCCGTATGATGGTCGCGGTCCCCCGGCTGAAAATTGCACTGCGCCTGGCATTGCGGGAAATGCGCGGCGGCCTTAGCGGCTTCTACATCTTTCTCGCCTGCATCGCGCTTGGCACCGGCTCCATCGCCGCTGTCAATTCCGTTTCGCGCGCCATTACCGAAGCGATTGCCGGCCAGGGCCAGCAACTGCTTGCCGGCGATATTCGTTTTGAGCTGAACAACCGCGAAGCGACCGAACAGGAACGCGCCTTCTTGAGCGGGCTCGGCGAGATGTCTGTCTCAACCGGCCTTCGCTCCATGGCCCGCAAGCCGGATGGATCCGAACAGGCGCTGGTCGAGGTCAAGGCCGTCGACGGCGCCTATCCACTCTACGGAGAGTTTAAGGCCGAGCCGGCCGCGCCCCTGCAGGAACTCGTCGCCAAACAGGGCGAGACCTTCGGCGCACTGGCCGTTCCGCTTCTGCTCGAGCGCCTCGGCATCAAGACCGGCGACGAACTGTTGCTCGGCAATATCAGGCTCGTCCTGCGCGGCACGATCGCGTCGGAACCGGACGCGGTGTCCGATGGCTTCGGCTTTGCGCCCCGCCTGATGGTCAGCCGGGAAGCGCTGCAGGCGTCGGGCCTGATGGCAAACGGCAGCCTTGTCGAACACGCCTACAAGATCAAGCTGCGTGATCCTGCCAGCCGGACCGGGTTGGCCGATCGCGCCAACCGCGAATTCCCGGCAGCCGGCTGGTCGATCCGAAGCAGCGACCGCGCAGCCCCCTCGCTTACCGAAAACGTCGAGCGCTTCTCGCAGTTTCTGACGCTGGTCGGCCTCACCGCGCTGATCGTCGGCGGTGTCGGCGTGGCGAACGCCGTGCGGGCCTTCCTCGATGCCAAACGCACCACGATCGCCACGTTCAAATGCCTCGGCGCACCCGCAACTGTTGTCACGCTGATCTACCTGTTCCAGATCATGGTTCTGGCAGTGATCGGCATTCTGGCCGGCCTCGTCATCGGCGCCGTTTCGCCCATCGTGGCACTGCGCTTTCTCGAAGGCGTGCTTCCGGTACCGGATGGCATCAACATCTATCCGTCGGCGCTTGGGCTTGCCGCCCTGTTCGGTCTGCTGATCACCTTTGCCTTCGCCATTCTGCCGCTTGGACATGCGCGCGAGGTCCCTGCCACAGCTTTGTTCAGAGAACAGAGTTTCGACACGGGCCGGCTTCCATCCTGGCCGTATCTGGCAGCCGCAGGCGCAGCACTCGCCGCTCTCGCAATCCTTGCGATCTTCTCGTCCGAAAATCACTTCGTCGCCTCGGTCTTCCTCGGCGCGGTCGCCTGCGCGTTCGTGCTGCTGCGGCTTGTGGCGGCGCTCATTGCGTGGCTTGCCCGTCGTGCCCCGCGCGTCAGTTCGCCGGCCTTGAGGCTGGCACTCGGCAATATCCACCGTCCCGGCGCCCTGACGCCCTCGGTCGTGCTCTCGCTCGGCCTCGGTCTGGCACTCCTGGTGACGCTGGCGCTGATCGACGGCAACATGCGCAACCAGCTGACCGGCAACATCGCCCGCAACGCGCCGAACTTCTTCTTCGTCGATGTCCAGAGCGCCGAAGTCGATGGTTTCCGCAAGCTGCTGCAGGAGCAGGCACCCGGCGCCAAGCTGTTCGAGGTGCCGATGCTGCGGGGTCGCATCCTCGCCTTCAACGGTCAGGATGTCAGTCAGATGAATGTTCCGGCAAAGGGCCGTTGGGTTCTGCGCGGCGATCGCGGCATCACTTACGCCAAGAACAAGCCGGAAAGCTCGACCCTGACGCAGGGTGAATGGTGGCCGGCCGACTATGACGGCGAGCCTCTCGTTTCATTTTCGGCGGAAGAGGCAGGCGAACTCGGACTGAAACTCGGTGATACGGTCACCGTCAACGTGCTCGGCCGCAACATCACCGCCAAGATCTCCAGTTTCCGCAACGTCGAATGGGAATCGCTGTCCATCAACTTCGTCATGGTCTTCTCGCCCAACACGTTCCGCGGCGCGCCGCATGCCTGGCTTGCGACCCTCACCGATCCATCGGCAACGGCGCAGCAGGAAGCGACAATCCTGCGCTCCGTCAGCAATGCCTATCCGACCATCACGAGTGTTAGGGTCAAGGATGCGATCGATATCGTCGATCAGTTGATCGGCCAGCTGGCAACCGCGATCCGGGCAGCGGCCGCCGTGGCGCTGATCGCTTCGGTGCTGGTGCTTGCCGGGGCGCTTGCGGCCGGAAACCGCGCCCGTACCCACGATGCCGTGATCCTGAAGACGCTGGGCGGAACGAGATCCATGCTCATTCGTGCCTTTAGCTACGAATACATGATCCTCGGCTTCGCCACCGCCGTGTTTGCGCTTCTGGCCGGCGGCGTATCCGCCTGGTTCATCGTGTCGCGCATCATGCGCCTTCCCTCGACCTTCCTGCCAGATGTGGCGATCATCACGGTTGTGGCCTCGCTGGTGCTGACCGTCGGCATCGGGCTTATCGGCACGTGGCGGGTGCTGGGCCAGAAGGCGGCGCCGGTCCTCCGGGAATTGTGATCGGGAGCTTTGGGATCCATTGCGTTCCTTCCCCCTTGTATAGGCGTGGTTATCGCCTCATATTTGATGGTAGGCTTGCTGGGCTCCGCAGCGGCGCCTGGGTCTGACCGTTAGGGCCCGACACCGTGACAAATTCCGGAGCTTGAAGAGGATACTATGGCTGACTTCAACAACTATCAAAACCGAGCCGCCCAGACGGGTGCGCAGTCCGGTGCGATGATCGATGAAGGCCTGCGCGCCTATATGCTCAAGGTCTACAACCTGATGGCACTCGGCCTGGCAATCACCGGCATCGCGGCATTCGCGACCTGGCAGATGGCCGTCGCCGATGGCCAGCTGACCCCCTTCGGCCAGCTGCTGTTTGCAAGCCCTCTGCGCTGGGTCGTGATGCTGTCGCCGCTCGCCGTCGTGTTCTTCCTGAGCTTCAGGATCAACAAGATGAGCGTAAGCGCCGCCCAGGCAACCTTCTGGGGCTACGCTGCCCTGATGGGTCTTTCGCTGTCGTCGATCTTCCTGGTCTTTACCGGCCAGAGCATCGTGCAGACGTTCTTCGTGACCGCAGCTTCGTTCGGCGCTCTGTCGCTCTACGGCTACACGACGAAGAGAAGCCTGTCGGCAATGGGCTCGTTCCTGATCATGGGCCTGTTCGGCCTGATCATCGCCTCGATCGTCAACATCTTCCTGGCGTCTTCGGCACTCGGCTTCGCGATCTCCGCGATTGGCGTGCTGATCTTCGCAGGCCTTACCGCCTACGACACGCAGAAGATCAAGGAAATGTACTACGACGCGGATGATGCGACGGTCATGGGCCGCAAGGCGATCATGGGCGCCCTGACGCTCTACCTCGACTTCATCAACCTGTTCACCTTCCTGCTTCAGTTCATGGGCAACCGTAACAACTGATCCACGAAGTGGAAGACAGACCAGACGACAAACAAGAAGGCGGCCGCAAGGTCGCCTTTTTTGTTGCCCGCCGGGAGGCTGCGTCATAGGCTTGCTGCCTCACCTCAAGCCCCAAGTCCTGCCATGCCCCAGCACCTTCGCGACGTCACAACCGACGACCTGCCCGCCATCACGGCCATCTACCGGGACAGTGTGCTGAACGGCACCGCAAGCTACGAGATCACCCCGCCTGATCTGAAAGAGATGACCGCGCGCTTCCACGCCATCCGCGAGAAGGGCTATCCTTACATCGCCGCCATCGACGACGCCGGCGTCCTCATCGGCTATGCCTATGCATCCGCCTTCCGCACGCGGCCGGCCTATCGCTGGCTGGTAGAGGATTCGATCTATCTCTCTCCGGGGGCGCGTGGAAAGGGTGCCGGGAAGGCACTGCTGCAGGAACTGCTCAGCCGCTGCACAGCGCTCGGCTTTCGCCAGATGGTGGCCGTGATCGGTGGCGCAAGCCCCGCATCCGTCGCGGTCCACAAGAGCCTAGGCTTCGAAATGACCGGTACGCTGAAAGGCACCGGCTTCAAGCACGGTCAGTGGCTGGACACGGTCCTGATGCAGATTGCACTCGGCGAGGCTAGGGATACACCGCCTGACCCGACGGTCTATCCCGGTTCGCTGTTCACCGAGTGAACCAGTTCAGTCGATGAGCTTCAGCGCCTTGTCGAACACTTTCAACACCTGTGGCAGCTCGTGACCACGCTTCAGGATCACGCCGTTCGTGTTGATGACGGAATAGGCACCCTGCTTGTTGGCAAGCTTGGGGTTCTTCTCGATCCTGAACAGCGGCAGCTCGCCCGATCGCTTGAAGATCGAAAAGACGGCCTTGTCCTTCAGGTGGTCGATCGCGTAATCCTTCCACTCGCCCTCGCCCACCATCCGACCATAGATCCACAGGATGGAGTCGAGCTCTCGACGGTGAAATGTCACGGGCGCAGGATCGAGGCTCTGTCGGTATTCGCTGAGATTGACGACGACGGCAGCATCGTGAGGCCGGTGGCCCCTCGGAAATTCAGGCTGATCGGTCATCAAGACTCCCAATCATAGATGTCAAAGCAGTGACAGTGTGCCCCGACATTTTAGAAATTGCAACGCTGCCATACCAGGTTACCGGCTGCCGCGATGTTTTCTGAGAAAGCCGTATTTCGGTCAAAACAGCGCCCGAATTGCAAGCGAGATTGCAGATGTTGGTTTGGCGCGTTCTTTAGCGCCATTTGGCCCGGTTCGGTTCGCTGACCCTTACCCCCAGCCCCCCAGTGGATTTGGACCGGGCCGCCAACAAACTTCCCGTCGAAAAGAATGAGCGCGCGGCGCTCCGCGACCAGCTTGCTGGTGAGCGGTGTTGGTATGCCCTGTCAGTCGTCCAGCTTCTTGCGCCCGGCCATCAGGATTGTTGCGCCGATGATCTCGGCCGGCTCGCCATTCGGGCCCGATGCCTGAAGCAGGATTGCGCAACCGTCCTTCTTGGACTTGCCCATCAGCTTGCCTGGCAGCTTCAGCGACATGGTCTGGCCGTTCCACATGCCAACGGACTGCACGTCGTAGACGCTATGCCAGTAATCCATGTTCTTGCCGCTGTTTTCGCCCTTCGTCACCTCGACCTGCTGCTTCTTCGTGAAGTAGGCGACGACGACTTCGGCCTCGGCCGGTATCTGTGCATTGCCGGCGCCGATCTCGATCTCGATCTCGTCTCCGTGCATGGCAGCCGAGACGGGAACAACCAGCCCCTCTCCCTTGCTGCGCATACCATCGACCTTGGAGTTGATGCCGACCAAGTCCGTACCTTTGACATGGTCGCGACCGTTGATGATGGCCTGCGGCGTGTACACGCCGCTGCGGCCCATCGTCTTGGCATAGCCGTACTGACGCTCGGTATTCTCTTTGGAGGCAAGCGTATCGGTCCAGCCGAGATAGTTCCAGTAGTCGACGTGATAGGACAGCGCCACGACGTCGCCCTGGGCCACAAGCTGGCTGAACGTGGTGTCCGCAGGCGGACAGGAGGCACAGCCCTGCGAGGTGAACAGTTCCACGACGCCCTTCGGGGCCTTCGATTCCCCTGCCGAAGCCGTACCTGCCATCAGCAGACCGGCAACAAGGAGCATGGAGCGAAAACGAAGCAGCATGAATGGCAAACCCTTTGATAGGTTGTTTGTTATCCACGATTGCGAGGGGCAATCAAGGCCATAACGGTGGGACGCCGGATAAGTAACCGCGGCACCGGTTCAAGAGGAAGTCACGAACGGGTGAGGATCCGACATGTGATCGCTCTCTCAAGATACCGTGTCCGATCTGTTTTGCCGGTCAAAACAGGCTGAGCAACCCCTGGGTCAGGTAGACCGCGCCGACGCCGGTCACCACCCATCGGGTCCAGCTCCGAAAATTGGCGTCCGTCATCTTTTGCAGGATACCATTGCCCGCCCGAGCGCCCAGGATGGCGATCGGCGCGGCGATCAGCACCGCCACCATGTCGACGGTCGGAAGGTTCGAAGCGGCATCCCAGTAGAAGGCGATCTTTGCCAGATGCGAGATCGTCTGGATCGACGCCTTGGTGGCGATGACCTTGCGCCGGTCCATCTCTGTGCGAATGAAGAAGATATCGACCGTCGGACCTGCCACGCCGACGCTGATCGTCATGCCGCCGGACAGCAGTCCAGCCAGAAACGCATGCGAGGGACGGGACGCATCGAGCTGCAGCCTGTTGACCGGCAACCAGACGAGAACAGGCATCAGGCCGACACCGATCAGAACCACGATCAGGCTTGGCATATAGCTCGTCAGAAACAGGATGAGGGCGGAAACCGCCACACCAGAGCACAGGATCGAGAGGATCTTCCAGTCGATATAGGCACGGGAGAACCAGGCGCGGGATCCGTTGGAGACCATCTGGATGACGCCCTGGATCGCGATGGCGGTGCCGACCGGATAGAGAAACAGCAGGACCCACAAGAGGATCAGCCCGCCCGCCATGCCGAAAATCCCAGACAGAAGCGACGTCAGGAAAACCGTAACGGCCATGCCGATAAAAATGATGAGGGACAAGGAATGAAGACCTTAACGTCGGTGGCCAAGGCGAAATGCTCACCACCGCATCCCCGTGCTGGTCAGGGGAATTGAGCGACCCGGCACATGCAAGGTCGGAAAACCGGTTCTCCAGCCCAGGAGTTTAGGCTGACGAAGTCTTGCGAAAAGCACATCCAGGCGGGTGAGCCGATCGCCGTCAAAGAATGTCCACCCGCCGGTCTGACCGGCGGGTGGAGGATTTTCATTAAGCGACAAGATCGCGAAGAACGGTCTGCAGAATGCCGCCGTTGTTCATGTAGATCACCTCGTCCAGCGTATCGATGCGGCAGAGGATGTTGATTTCCTTCACCGAACCGTCGCCATAGGTGATCTTTGCGATCTTCCATTCGCGCGGCTTGATATCGCCTTCGAGACCGACGATCTCGACCGTCTCGTCACCCTTGAGGTCGAGCGAAGCCCAGGTCACGCCCTCTTCGAAGACGAACGGGACGACGCCCATGCCGACCAGGTTGGAGCGGTGGATACGCTCGAACGACTGGGCGATGACTGCCTTGACGCCGAGCAGGTTGGTGCCCTTTGCAGCCCAGTCACGCGAGGAGCCGTTGCCGTATTCGACGCCGGCGAAGATGACCAGCGGCGTGCCCTCGTCCTTGTACTTCATGGCCGCATCGTAAATCGACATCTCTTCCTTGGACGGATAGTGGATGGTGTAGCCACCTTCCTTGCCGTTCGGGCCGAGCATGTGGTTGCGGATGCGGATGTTGGCGAACGTGCCGCGCATCATGACTTCGTGATTGCCGCGACGCGTGCCGTACTGGTTGAAGTCGGCAACGGCGACGCCGTTCTCCGAAAGGTAAGCACCAGCTGGCGAAGCAGCCTTGATCGAACCGGCCGGCGAGATGTGGTCGGTGGTGATCTTGTCGCCGAACAGGCCAAGCACGCGTGCGCCGTGGATGTTCTTGAGACCGGTTCCCGTCTTGCCCATGCCGACGAAATACGGCGGGTTCTGCACATAGGTCGACTTGTCGTCCCATGCATAGGTGTCGCCGTCAGGGATCTGGACTGCCTGCCAGTTCTCGTCGCCCTTGAACACGTCCGCATACTTGCTCTCGAACAGTTCGCGGGTGACGTATTTCTGGATGAACTCCTGGACTTCCTTGGAGGTCGGCCAGACGTCCTTGAGGAATACCGGCTGGCCATCGCTGCCGATGCCGAGCGGTTCCGTGGTCAGGTCCTTGCGTACCGAGCCGGCCAGCGCGTAAGCGACGACGAGCGGCGGCGAAGCCAGGTAGTTGGCCTGGACGTCAGGCGAGATACGGCCTTCGAAATTGCGGTTGCCGGAGAGAACGCCGGCGGCAATCAGGCCCTTGTCGTTGATCGTCTTGGAGATCGGCGCCGGCAGAGGACCGGAATTGCCGATGCAGGTCGTGCAGCCGAAGCCAACGAGGTTGAAGCCGATCGCATCGAGCGAATCCTGCAGGCCCGACTTGGCGAGATATTCGCCAACGACCTGGGATCCCGGTGCAAGCGACGTCTTCACCCAAGGCTTGGACGTCAGACCCTTGGCGACTGCGTTGCGGGCGAGAAGGCCTGCAGCGATCAGCACCGATGGGTTGGACGTGTTGGTGCAGGACGTGATGGCGGCAATCGCCACATCGCCATGGCCGAGATCGTAATCCGTGCCTTCAACCGGGTAGCGGTTTTCAAGCTGGCCCGGCTTCTTGTAGTCGGTGTCCATCGAACCGGCAAAACCGGAGGCGATGTTCTCGAGCGAGATGCGACCTTCCGGACGCTTCGGGCCCGCCATCGACGGTACGACGTCGTTGAGGTCGAGTTCCAGCGTGTCGGTGAAGACCAGCTCGGCACCATCGGTGTCGCGCCACATGCCCTGAGCCTTCGAATAGGCTTCGACGAGCGCAATGCGCTCCTTGGTGCGGCCGGACATGTGGAGGTAGCTGACGGTTTCGGCGTCGACCGGGAAGAAGCCGCAGGTTGCGCCGTATTCCGGACCCATGTTGCCGATCGTCGCGCGGTCTGCGACCGGCATGTTGTCCATGCCCGGGCCGAAGAATTCGACGAACTTGGAAACCACGCCCTTCTTGCGCAGCATCTGCACGACGGTCAGCACGAGGTCGGTCGCGGTAACGCCTTCCTTGAGCTTGCCGGTCAGCTTGAAGCCGATGACTTCTGGCAGAAGCATCGAGACCGGCTGGCCGAGCATCGAGGCTTCCGCTTCGATACCGCCGACGCCCCAGCCGAGAACGCCGAGACCGTTGATCATGGTCGTGTGCGAATCGGTGCCGACGCAGGTATCCGGATAAGCGACGGTTTCGCCGTCCTCTTCACTGGTCCAGACCGTCTGACCGAGATATTCGAAGTTCACCTGGTGGCAGATGCCGGTGCCGGGCGGAACAACGCGGAAGTTCTTGAACGCCTGCTGTCCCCACTTGAGGAAGCGGTAACGCTCGCCGTTGCGCTCGTATTCGAGCTCGACGTTGCGGGCAAAAGCGGTCGGCGTGCCGAATTCATCGACAATGACCGAGTGGTCGATGACGAGATCGACCGGAACCAGCGGGTTGATCTTTTCAGGATCGCCGCCGAGTGCCTTGATGCCGTCGCGCATGGCTGCGAGATCGACGACTGCCGGAACGCCGGTGAAGTCCTGCATCAGCACGCGGGCTGGACGATAAGCGATCTCAGCCTCGGCCAGACCCTTGTTGTTGAGCCATTCGGCAACCGACAGGATCTGGTCCTTGGTAACGGACTTTCCGTCTTCGAAGCGCAACAGGTTTTCAAGCAGAACCTTCATCGAGAAGGGCAGTTTGGAAACGTCCGGCAGACCATTCTGCTCGGCTTTCGGAAGGCTGTAATAGACATAGTCCTTACCGCCTACGGTAAGGACGGAGCGACAATTGAAACTGTCGACAGATTTAGCCACGGATAAACCCCGCTGATGTAAGAGCCAACACGCGCGTGCGGACGCCTATGCACTTCATGCACATCAGGATGCGGGTACGACCATTTCCGCTGTCCGCACGAAAGGACTTTTGATGATCCTCAAGTTCGGCGCTAGATGAAAATCACGCCGGCCGCTGGCGTGTTGCGATGCTTATAGATAATTTCTAAGAAGCGTTCCAGACACTTTGACGCAGGTCGCCAAACATTTTTTGGTAGCGGTGTGATCGAAGGCTTAATCGGGTCCAAAAAGGCATAGACCATATGCGGCTGATTGCCGAAAATCTGAGCGCCCGGCGCGGCGAAGATCTGATCTTCCAGGGCGTCTCCTTCGCACTGTCTGGCGGCGAAAGCCTTGTTCTGACGGGGAAAAACGGATCAGGAAAATCCACGCTGCTGCGCGTCGTCGCAGGCCTCCTGCGCCCCGAAAGCGGCACCGTCACCTGGCAGGCGGACACGGCTGACAAGGGCATGCGGGCCGCCGAAGCCTGTCATTACCTCGGCCACCGCAACGCCATGAAAGCCGAGCTTTCCGTGCATGAGAACCTGACATTCTGGCAGAAGTTTTTCGGAGCCTCGCCGCAGGGCAAATCTCTTCCGGTCGACGAAGCGGCCGACGCGGTCGGCCTTTCCGACATCACCCATCTGCCGTTCGGATATCTTTCCGCCGGCCAGCAGCGGCGCATGGCATTTGCCAAGCTTCTCGTCTCCTTCCGGCCGGTCTGGATCCTCGATGAACCGACCGCGGCACTCGACGTGAGTGCGGAACGCGTGTTCACCGGGCTGATCGAATCACATCTCCGAAACGGCGGCATCCTGATCGCCGCCACCCACCAACCGCTCGGGCTGGAGAACGCCCAGGAATTGCAGATGGCGGGTTTTGCCAGCTTTGCGGAGGAGGTCTGGTGATGACCGCTCTCCTTCTGCGCGATCTGAAGCTCTCCGTGCGTGCCGGCGGTGGCGCGCTGATCGGCGTCTTGTTCTTCATCACGGTTGTCGCCGTCATTCCCTTCGGCGTCGGTCCCGATCTCAACCTCCTGTCGCGAATCGGTCCGGCTATCGTCTGGATCGGAGCGCTCCTCTCCGCCCTGCTCGGCCTCGACCGGATGTTCCAGACCGACCGTGAGGATGGATCGCTGGACGTGATGTTGATGCAGGAGCACCCGCTGGTCCTGACCGTGCTTATCAAATGCCTGGCGCACTGGATCGGCAACGGTTTGCCGCTGGTCATCGCCTCGCCGCTGCTTGGCCTGTTCATGAACATGAACGAGGTGGCAATCGGCGCTACCATGCTGACGCTGCTGGTCGGCACGCCGGCACTCACCTTCATCGGTGCCGTCGGCGCAGCTGTGGCGGTCACCCTGCCGCGCGGCGGGCTGCTTGTCTCGATCCTCGTCCTGCCGCTTGCCGTGCCGGTGCTGATCTTCGGGGTAAGCGCTTCCTATGCGGCGGTGGAGGATCCTGCTCCATTCCTGCCGCCTTTTCTGATACTGGTGGCAATCACGATGTTTTTTGCAGTGCTTGGGCCCCTTGGCGCAGCGCTCGCTTTGCGAAACGCCGGCGATTGATTAGATGGAACCTCTTCTCGTCCTGAAGTAGAAAACCCAGATGTCCGAAAGCCTTGCCATCACCAAATTCAGCGATCTCGCCAACCCGACCCGATTTCTCGGCCTGGCGTCGCGCGTCCTGCCCTGGCTGTCGGCGGTGACCGCGATTCTATTTGCAGCAGGCCTCTATCTGAGCTTTGCCGGCGACGGCGACTATCAGCAGGGGCTGACGGTTCGCATCATGTATGTGCACGTGCCCGCGGCATGGCTGTCGATGATGTGCTACACGGTGATGGCGCTTTCGGCGATCGGCACGCTCGTCTGGCGCCATCCGCTGGCGGACGTTGCCCACAAGACCGCCGCCCCGCTCGGCGCCGCTTTTACGCTGATCGCTCTTGCCACCGGCTCGCTCTGGGGCAAGCCGATGTGGGGAACCTGGTGGGTCTGGGACGCGCGGCTCACCTCCGTCTTCGTGCTGTTCCTGATGTATCTCGGCCTGATCGCGCTCAACCGCGCCATGGATGATCCGGGCAAGGCCGCACGCCTTTGCGCCATCCTCATCCTGGTCGGCTTCGTCAACATTCCGATCATCAAGTTCTCGGTGGATTGGTGGAACACGCTGCATCAGCCGGCAAGCGTCATTCGCATGGGCGGATCGAGCATCGACGGGTCTTTCCTGCGGCCGCTGCTTGTGATGGCACTGGCCTTCACGATGTTGTTCTTCACCCTGCACATCGCCGCCATGCGCAACGAGATCTGGCGCCGCCGCGTGTCGGCGCAGCGCCGGATGGCAGCAAGAATGGCCGGCGACAAACCCGGCCTGACGACTGAGATGAGCACGTGACATGAGCCACACATTCTATATCGCCATGTCCTATGGAATTGCCGGCCTCGTCTCGCTCTGTCTGATCGGCTGGGTCTGGCTCGATGGCCGCGCCCGCCGAAGGGAGCTTGCGCAGCTCGAAGCCGCCGGCATCCGCCGCCGCTCGGCAACGTCGCCGGCGCCGGAAGGCGGCAAGGCATGAGCGCCGAACCCTCGTCCTCGCAGGACATCCAGCCGAAACGTCGCGGTCTTGCCCGTTACGCATTCGCGCTGATCCCGCTTCTTGCTTTCGCAGGCTTTGCCGCAATCGCCGGCAAGATGCTCTACGACCAGGATGTCAACGGACGCGACATTTCCGCCATTCCGTCAGCCCTGATCGGCAAAAAAGCGCCGTCCCTGGCGCTGCCGCCTCTCGAAGGGTCCCGGACGCAAGCGCTGACCTCCTCTGCCATTTCAGGCAAGCTGACGCTGGTCAATGTTTTCGCGTCCTGGTGTGTCCCCTGCCGGCAGGAACATCCGATCCTGAAGCAACTGGCAGAAGACAACAGGCTCACCATCGTCGGCATCAACTACAAGGACCGCAACGACAACGCGCTGCGCTTCCTCGGCGAACTCGGCAACCCCTACAAGGCGATCGGCATCGATCCGAACGGCAAGTCCGCGATCGACTGGGGCGTCTACGGCATTCCGGAAAGCTATCTGGTCGGCCCCGATGGCACGATCCTCTACAAGAAGGTCGGCCCCTTCGACACCCGCAGCGTCACCCAGGATCTGCTACCGGCAATCGCGAAAGCGGCAGCGGGAAAAGGCTGAGCCGCCGCTTGCTGATTCCAGACCTTGCTCAACGCCTCACAGCGCGTTTTGCCAAACCTTGATGGCATCCACCGGCCAGACCAGCATCAGCACATTCAGTGTCAGGTTGTCGCGGATCAGCCAGCCGGTGAAGAGTTCGAAGAACAGGGCGATGCACACCGTGAGCCAGACGGGCGCACGCGCGGCAAAAAGGAAGCCGAGCGCCATGAACACCGTGTCCATCGCCGAGTTGATGATGCTGTCGCCCGAATAGCCAAGCGCCATCGTCGCGGTCCGGTAGCGGTCGATGATAACAGGCGAATTCTCGGCGATCTCCCACGCGGCCTCGATGAGGACAGCAAGCGAGAACCGGGCCGGAATAGGCGCGCGGCGCAGGATCAGCCAGCCCAGGCCGTAGAACAGGAAGCCATGGATGATGTGGGACGGTACATACCAGTCGCCCAGATGCTGGGAATTGCCCGGCGAGTTCACCTCAGGCTCGAACAGTTTTATGTAGCCGCATTCGCAGATCGGAACGCGGCCCATCGCGTAGAGAATGACGATCTGCGCCACAAACAGCACGAGTGCTGCGACAAGCCAGCGTCGTCCCGATGAACCGCTTGGCGGCAGGACCCCGGCAGTCACACTTCGGAACCCGTTTTCGGCTCTTCGACGGAGTGGCGCATGATCAGCGGCATCTGCGAAAGGGTGAACAGGATGGTGATCGGCATCGTGCCCCAGACCTTGAAGTTGACCCAGGCCTCGTCGGAGAAATTGCGCCAGACCACCTCGTTGAGGACGGCGAGAAACAGGAAGAAGATCCCCCAGCGCAGGGTGAGCTTTCTCCAGCCCTCTTCATTCAGGCTGAAGGCGGCGTTGAAGACATAGCCGAGCAGCGACTTGCCGAAGAAAAGCCCGCCGAGCAGCACCACGCCGAACAGCGTGTTGACGATGGTCGGCTTCATCTTGATGAAGGTTTCGTCCTGCAGCCAGATCGACAGCGACCCGAATACCATAACGACCACGCCCGAGACAAAGGGCATGACCGGCAGGTGCTTGAAGACGATCTTGGAGATCACCAGCGAGATCACCGTGGCAACCATGAACAGCGCGGTTGCCACCAGAAGCGGGCCGCCGACGGCCGAAAGTGCCGGGAATTTCTGCACCAGCCATTCGCCGCGCAGGTTGCCGAAGAAGAACACCAGGAGCGGCCCGAGCTCCAGCGCCATTTTCAGGCCCGGATGCTGCTTTTCTTCCTTGGTCGGCTTGGTGTCGCTCTCAATCGTCTGCATGGGGTCCAACTTCAAAGCCAGTGATTGCCTGGAGCAAAATCGTTTCTGTGTGTCATCAATGGGGCGCGGGCGCCAGCCCGGCGATCGCTTCGGCGAAATCCTTGGCCTCGAAAGGCTCGAGATCGTCGACCCCTTCGCCGACGCCGACGAAATAGACCGGCAGCTTGTGCTTGGCGGCGATCGCGACAAGGATACCGCCGCGCGCGGTGCCGTCGAGCTTGGTCATGATCAGACCGCTGACGCCGGCGATATTGCGGAAGATCTCGACCTGGTTCATCGCATTCTGGCCCGTCGTCGCATCGAGCGTCTGCAGCACCGTATGCGGCGCGTCCGGATCGAGCTTGTTCAGCACGCGAACGATCTTTTCGAGTTCCGCCATCAGCTCGGTCTTGTTCTGCAACCGGCCGGCCGTGTCGATGATCAGCACATCCGACTTGTTGGCACGCGCCTGTTCGAAAGCGTCATAGGCAAGACCCGCCGCATCGGCGCCGAGCTTGGTGCCGATGAACTGCGATCCCGTCCGGTCGGCCCAGATCTTCAGCTGCTCGATGGCAGCGGCACGGAACGTATCGCCGGCGGCCAGCATCACCTTCAGCCCCGAGCCCGAAAGTTTTGCCGCCAGCTTGCCGATCGTCGTCGTCTTGCCGGTGCCGTTGACGCCGACGACGAGAATGACATGCGGCTTGTGGCTGAGATCGAGCTGCAACGGCTTGGCAACCGGCGTCAGCACCCTGGTGATCTCCGCCGACATGATGCGCGACACATCCTCGCCGGTCACGTCCTTGCCGTAGCGTTCGGAAGACAGCGTGCCGGTGATCCGCATGGCGGTCTCGACGCCGAGATCGGCCTGGATCAACAGATCCTCGAGATCCTCGAGCGTCTGGTCGTCCAGCTTGCGCTTGGTAAACAGCGCCGCGATCTGGCCGGTGAGCTGCGACGAAGTCCGCGACAGGCCTTCGCGCAGACGCTGGAACCAGGTGAGTTTGGCCGGCGGCAAGATGGTGACCGTCTCCGGTGCCGCACTGGCGGTGGAAAAGCCCTTGGGAAGAACGGGCGTCGGCAGTGGAGCGGAATCGACATCTGCGGCCGCTTCCGCTTCCAGCAGCGACAGTGGCACGAGCCCGAGTTCGGAGGTTTCCTCGACACCCGGGAGAATGGCACCCTCGTCCTCTGCGGCAGCCTCGGAACCCGGCTCGTCGACGTCAGCCATATCGGCAGGCTCATCCGACGCCGGTCCGCCGGCAGTCTCCATCTCGATCGCGGCCACCGGATCGACAGCGGCGACGGGCAGGTCTTCCGCGCGGGTCTTGGGTTCAAGCTCCGCCTGAACGGCATCCGCTTCTGTGATCGGCGCCGGAGCGCGATCTTCGACCTGTTGTTCGGGGGGGACGTCGCCGAAGGTGAAGACGCGTTTGATGAAACTCAGTGCCATAAGAAATCCGTTCCGGTCAGGCCGCCCGCTCTGTGGCGGGAGCGGCCATGACCCGCATGTCGAGATGTTTGCCGTTATGGCCAGTTATCATAATGCGCTGGATGTGCCGGGGAACCAGCCCCGGCACGGCGACCAGCGAAAAGTTTTCGGTATGCGCCAGGCCGTTGTTTTCAACGATGACGATCTGTTCGGTCCCCACCATGCGGTCGAGGTGGGCATTATGCAACGCTTCACCCGTTGCACGAAGTCGCGCGGCACGGTCCTTGACCAGAGCCCGGTCGAGCTGCGGCATCCGCGCAGCCGGCGTTCCGGGACGCGGGCTATAGGGGAAAACATGCAGGAAGGAAATGCCGGCGTCTCGCGCAAGCGTCGCCGAATTTTCAAACATCTCTTCCGTCTCGGTCGGAAATCCGGCGATCATGTCGGCGCCGAATGCGATCTCGGGCCGCAGCCGGCGGGCCTGTTCGATAAAGGCGAAGGCTTCGCGGCGACTGTGGCGGCGTTTCATCCGCTTGAGGATCATGTCGTCGCCATGCTGCAGCGAGAGGTGCAGATGCGGCATGAAGCGCGGCTCGTCGGCGATCAGATCCCAGAGGTGATTGTCCGCCTCGATACTGTCGATCGAAGACAACCGCAGCCGCAGTATATCAGGCACCTGCCTCAGAAGCGTCTTCGCAAGAAGCCCGAGGGTCGGCTGGCCGGGAAGGTCGCCGCCGTAGCTGGTGGCATCGACGCCGGTCAGCACGATCTCGCGATACCCGCTTTCGGTTAGCCTGCGCGCCTGTTCGACGACCGCGCCCATCGGCACCGAACGGGAATTGCCGCGACCGTATGGAATGATGCAGAAGGTGCAGCGGTGATCGCAGCCGTTCTGGACCTGGATGAAGGCCCTCACGTGACCGTCGATATGACGGATCATCTGCGGCGCCGTCGCCTTGATGCTCATGATGTCGTTGACGCGCAGCTTTTCTTCCGACGACACGCCGAAATCCGGCAGCGCGCGATAGGATTGGCTCTTCAGCTTTTCCTCGTTGCCGAGCACCATGTCCACTTCGGGCATGTCGGCAAACGTCTGCTTCTCGGTCTGGGCGGCGCAACCCGTGACGACGATGCGGGCATGAGGATTGTCACGACGCACGCGGCGGATCGTCTGGCGGGCCTGGCGCACGGCTTCGGAGGTTACCGCACAGGTATTGACCAGCACGGCATTGTTGAGCCCTGCCTTTTCGGCCTCCGCCCGCATCACTTCCGATTCGTAGGTGTTCAGCCGACAGCCAAAGGTGATGACCTCGACGCCACTCAATGGACCTTCGCCCCTTGGTAAGCGCCCTGCCCCAATTCTTCGTCACGCGAAAATTCACCGGTGACCGGATCGACCTTGCCGGACCATTCCCATTCCGCAGGCCCGGTCATCACCACGTGATCGTCTTCACGCCACTCGATGACGAGCGGCTGCCGGGTGGGCGCTGAGGCAACATCGATGGTCACGGTGCGACCCGTGCGGCCGGTGCGCGCAGCGGACACGCCGGCGGCACAGGCGGCGGAACCGCAGGCAAGCGTCAGCCCCGCGCCGCGTTCCCATGTGCGGGTACGCAGCGACGTTTCCGATGTCACCTGCGCCAGCGTGATATTCGCCTTTTCCGGAAAGATCGGATGGTTTTCGAGAAGCGGTCCGAACCGTTCCAGATCGAAGTCCATCGGGTCGCGATCGACCCAGAAGATCGCGTGCGGATTGCCGATCGCCATCGCAGACGGCGAATGCAGGATCGGCGCATCAATCGGGCCGATCTGCAGCTCGATCCGGCTGGTGTCGTAGAATTCTTCCGACAACGGGATCTTGTCCCAGGCAAAGGCCGGCTTGCCCATATCGACCGAGATCGTGCCATCCTCGTGCTCACGCGCATTGAGAATGCCGGCAACCGTCTGGAAGGTGAAAACCTTGCGGCCGGTCTCGGAGCTCAAGGCCTGCACGACGCAGCGCGTGCCGTTGCCGCAGGCCTGGGCCTTGCTGCCGTCGCAGTTCAGGATGTCGATAAACGCGTCGGTACCCGCTATCTTCGGATCGTGGATCGCCATGATCTGGTCGAACTGGGTCGCAGCATCCGCGTTGAGCGCAACGGCTGCTTCCGGCGTGACCTTGTCGGCGCGACCGCGCATGTCGATGACCAGGATCTTGTTGCCAAGCCCGTTCATGCGCGCAAATTCGACCTGTTCTGCCATGATTGCCAACCCGTGCGGTAATTTACCGGTCATCGGCCGTATATGGCGGAAAACGCCATGAATTGCCAGTAGCGCGCGCAACTTGTGCGGCGAGCGCCATTCTCCGATCCTGTCATCCGAAGATCTGGTCGACCAGCGCATGCACCCGGCGGAACGCCGCCCTGGCGCCTTCTGCTGCCTCGAGTTCCTCTGCCTCGGTCAGCAGAAGCTCGTTATAGGCCGAAACGAAGTTGCGCCAGTGCAGGCCGCGGCCGTCCGTGTGGCCGGCCAGATGCCGCGCGCCGAAATCGTCCGACAACCCGAGCTTGGCCGCTTCCTTGCGCAGGAAGGCTGCGCCGAGATTGGAGCCTTCGGCGACATAGAGCCAGCCGAGCGCGGTCGCAGGGTTCAGGGGGCCGGTCGTTGATCCCAGCTGTTCCGGCACGCCGCCGAGATCCGCGATGTCGTGGCGAAGCGCTTCCAGCCGGCAACGCTCGGCAAGGCCGGGCAGCAGCCGGTTGAGTTCGGCGGCCGCGTAGAGCGGCGCGACATCGGCGTGGAACCGATGCTGCACGTCGAGAAACAAGGCATAGCGCTCGCGATTGGCGAATGGCTCCGCCTGCATGATCCGCTTGTCGAGCGTATCATGCGTGCCCGCTGTCTGCGCCTTGAGGCGCTGGATGCGAGTAGCGTCCGTCAGGCGGTCCAGTTCGATCTGCATATCTTGCCCCATTCACTCATGTTTCCGCATCAAGCAAACTGTGGAGTGGCTCGTCAAGCTCCGTCACGCCGGAACGTCGAAAACCTCACCTGCCCGCATCGGCCGGAATCGTTCACGCGCAATACCACGACTGTCGAGCGCCGCAAACAGCGCCTCGACCGGCTGGTCGATGCCCTCGTCCGTCAGCTTGACCGTGCCCCAGTGATGCCCGGCAACAAAGGAGGCTCCGCAAAGCTGCATCCCTTCGACGGCTTCCTGCGGATCCTGATGCTGCGCCTTCATGAACCAGCGCGGCTCATAGGCGCCGAACGGCAGGTTCGCGAGGCGGAAAGGACCATGCTTACTGCCCGCGGCGCGATAGTTGACGCCCTCGTGAAATCCGGTATCGCCCACATGATAGACCTTGCCGGCCGGCGTTTCAAACACGAAGGCCGCCCACAATGCCTTGCGCCGGTCGCCGAGACCCCGCGCCGACCAGTGATGGCAGGGCTCGCAGTGAAACACGACGCCGGGCGCGACAGTCTCGCTGCCGCCCCAGTCCATGACCGTGATCTTCGCATCCGGAACCTTCGAGCGGATGATCGCATCATTGCCGAGCGGCGTGATGAAATGCGGCTTGTCGCGGCCCTCAAGCACCCACAGCGTCTCGAGATCCAAGTGGTCGTAGTGATTGTGGGTGACGAGCACGATATCAATCGGCGGCAGATCACCGATGCGGATACCCGGCGGATTGACCCGCTTGGGCCCGGCGAAGGAGACCGGACTGGCACGCTCCGACCAGACCGGATCGGTCAGAATATTGACGCCGGCAACCTGGATCAGCAGCGACGCATGGCCGACCATGGTGACGACAAGACGATTGCCGGTCACGCGCGTCTCCGGCACGGCCTGCGGAAACGGGCTGGCAAACGTGTCCGGCCAGGGAATATTGCCGTTGCCGAACTTCCAGCGCAGGAGGTCGAACGTTCCACGCGGCTCCTCTCCGCCGGGATTGAAGAAATGCGTTCCGTCGAAGTGATCGGACACCGGCCCGGAATAATAGCTGTTGGCTGCCATGGCACCTCGTGCGGTCAACCCGCCGGCAAGGGCCACCACTGCGCCGATCCCGGACCATTTGAGAAAATTGCGACGTTTCATGAGGTCTGTTCGATCACCAGGGTTTGCAAGAGCTGCGCCATCAAGGCCACCTCTATCTAGGTTCGCATATATCCCCTATAGAATACGGCAATTCGCGCACGGGCGGAAGCTTGCGGCAACATCAGATCTCCGGCATCTCGTCAGCGGACGCCCTCGCCCGCGGCAAAACCCCGGCGCGCCTTGACTTCCACCCCCATTTCCTGTTTAAGCCCGGCAATCTGCTGACAAGTCCGAGAACTTGGAGCCGCCGACCGGGAGCCGAACTATTCGGAAACCCGGAGGTCAACACCCGACAGCGCGTGGCGCCCTCGGGTGCTATTTGGCTTTGCGTACTCCTTGGTGCCTTGTATTTGCCGGCGAAAGAACCGACGTTTTTGGGCACCCGGAAACGAAGAAGGAATACACGATGTTCGAAAACCTCCAGGACCGTCTTGGCTCCATTCTGAATGGACTGACCGGCCGTGGCGCATTGAGCGAAGCGGATGTGTCCGCCGCCCTGCGCGAGGTTCGCCGTGCGCTTCTGGAAGCCGACGTGGCGCTGGAAGTGGTGCGCGCCTTTACCGACAAGGTTCGTGAAAAGGCCGTCGGCGCCGAGGTTCTGAAGTCGATCAAGCCCGGCCAGATGGTCGTCAAGATCGTCCATGACGAACTGGTCAAAATGCTCGGGTCCGAAGGCGTCGGCATCAGCCTGCATGCCGCGGCCCCTGTTGTCATCATGATGGTCGGTCTGCAAGGTTCGGGTAAAACCACGACCACAGGCAAGATCGCCAAGCGGTTGACCGACCGCGAAAAGAAAAAGGTGCTGATGGCGTCGCTCGATACGCGACGTCCGGCAGCTCAGGAACAGTTGCGCCAGCTTGGCGCCCAGACCGGCGTCGATACGCTGCCGGTCATTGCCGGCCAGTCGCCGACCGATATCGCCGCGCGCGCCGTCCAGGCGGCCAAGCTCGGCGGCCATGACGTCGTCATTCTCGACACCGCCGGCCGCACGCATATCGACGAACCGCTGATGGCCGAAATGGCGGAAATCAAGCGGAAGTCCAATCCGCATGAAATCCTGCTGGTGGCCGATAGCCTGACCGGCCAGGACGCCGTCAACCTGGCGCGCAATTTCGACGAACGCGTCGGCATTACCGGCCTTGTTCTGACCCGCATGGATGGCGATGGCCGCGGCGGTGCAGCCCTTTCGATGCGTGCCGTCACCGGCAAGCCGATCAAGCTGATCGGTGTCGGCGAACGGATGAACGAACTCGAGGAGTTCCATCCCCGCCGTATCGCCGACCGTATTCTCGGCATGGGCGACATCGTTTCGCTGGTCGAAAAGGCAGCCGAAAACATCGATGCGGAAAAAGCCGCGGCGATGGCCAAGAAGATGCAGTCGGGCAAGTTCGACTTGAACGATCTCGCCGACCAGCTGCGCCAGATGAAATCGCTCGGCGGCATGGGCGGCATCATGGGAATGATGCCCGGCATGGCCGGGATGAAGGACAAGCTTGCCGCATCTGGCATGAGCGACAAGATGTTCGACCGCCAGATCGCCATCATCGGCTCGATGACGAAGGCCGAACGCGCCAACCCGGATATGCTGAAGCACTCCCGCAAGAAGCGCATCGCAGCCGGCTCCGGCACGGACGCATCCGAAATCAACAAACTGCTGAAAATGCACCGCCAGATGGCCGACATGATGAAAATGATGGGCGGCAAGGGCAAGGGCGGCATGATGAAGCAGATGATGGGCGGCCTTGCCGGCAAGATGGGTCTTGGTGGCATGGGTGGCGGAATGGGTGGAATGGGCGGCATGCCCGATCTTTCCAAGCTCGATCCCAAGCAGCTGGAAGCCCTGCAGAAGCAGGCTGAAGCTGCCGGCATGAAGCCTGGCTCCATGCCGGGTCTCGGCGGTGGAATGCCGGGTCTTGGCGGCGGAAAGTTCCCCGGCCTCGGCGGCTTCCCGGGTCTTCCCGGCCTGCCTGGCAAGAAGAAGTGAGGGGAGGACGCGATGGTTGACCCTGAGATCAAGGCAAAGCTTTCAAGCTACCGCCAGTCGATCGACAATATCGATGCGGCACTGGTGCATATGCTGGCGGAACGCTTTCGCTGCACCAAGGAAGTGGGCGTCCTCAAAGCCCAATACGATTTGCCGCCGGCAGACCCGGCGCGCGAGGAATACCAGATCGAACGCCTTCGCCGCCTGGCGGACGACGCTCATCTGGACCCGGATTTCGCCGAGAAGTTCCTGAACTTCGTCATCAAGGAAGTCATCCGGCATCATGAAGCCATCGCCGCCGAACACGGCGGTAAGGAAACAGCTTAAACCAATAACGACACGGCCCGCCGGGACGGCGGCCCAGACAAACCTAGGAGTGAATACAATGCCCTTGAAGATCCGTCTTGCCCGTGGTGGCTCGAAGAAGCGTCCTTACTACACGATCGTCGTCGCTGACGCCCGTTCGCCGCGTGACGGCCGCTTCCTGGAAAAGGTCGGTTCGTGGAACCCGATGCTTGCCAAGGACGACGCAAAGCGCGTTGAAGTCAACGTAGAGCGCGTTCAGCATTGGCTCGACAACGGCGCACAGCCGACCGACCGCGTTCTGCGCTTCCTGGCAGAAGCCGGCGTTGGCCAGCGCGATGCCAAGAGCAACCCGGAAAAGGCAAAGCCGGGCAAGAAGGCTCAGGAACGCACTGCCGAGCGCGCAAAGAAGATCGAAGACGCCAAGGCAGCTGCTGCCGCGGAATAAGATCTGCCTCTTCTCAATCAACGGGTGGTGCGGCAACGCACCGCCCGTTTTGCTGTTTTCATTCAGCCGAGACTGTTTTCATTTCACTGTGTTGCGCTTAAATGGGCGCGAAGAAACCGGAGCCTTCCCGCATGACCAAGCTCGAAAACCCAGTTCTGATGGCAACGATCGGCGCTGCCCAGGGCCTGCGGGGCGAGGTGCGGGTGAAATCCTTTACCGAGGATCCGATGGCGCTCGGCGACTACGGCAATCTTTACACCGCGGACGGCCGGGTCTTCGAGATCCTCGATATCCGCGAGGCGAAAACCGTCGTCATCGTCCGCTTCCGCGGCATCAACAGCCGCGAGGATGCAGAAGCGCTGAACGGCATCGAGCTGTTCGTCGACCGTGACAACCTGCCGGACGAGGAACTGGACGACGACGAATTCTATTACGCCGACCTCGAGGGCCTCGAAGCCGTCGACAAGGACGGCAAGAGCTTTGGCACTGTCAGCGCCGTGTTCGATTTCGGCGCCGGCGACCTTCTGGAGCTGAAAGGCCCCGGCCGCCGTCCGTCGCTCATTCCGTTTACCGAGGCAGCCGTTCTGGAGATCGATCTCGAAGGCGGCAAGATCCTGATCGACCCGGAAGCAGCAGGCCTGATCGAAAACCCCGACGAAGACGGCGCGAACTCGAATTTTCCGCGCAAGGACAAGTGACCGCGATGCCGTTTCGCGCCACGGTGCTCACCCTCTACCCGGAAATGTTTCCCGGCCATCTCGGCTTTTCCCTCTCCGGAAAAGCGATGGAACGCGGGCAGTGGTCGCTTGAGGCGATGCAGATCCGTGATTTCGCCGAGGACAAGCACCGCACCGTGGACGACACGCCGGCCGGCGGCGGCGCCGGCATGGTGCTAAGGGCGGATATTCTCGGCAAGGCGATCGATTCCCTCGCAAACGACAGCCGTCCCCGCCTGCTGATGAGCCCGCGCGGAAAGCCGCTCAGCCAGAAGCGGGTCCGCGAGCTTGGCAATGGCGAGGGCGTTGTCATCGTCTGCGGTCGTTTCGAAGGCGTCGACCAGCGGGTGATCGATGCACGTCAGCTCGAGGAAGTTTCGATCGGCGACTATATCCTTTCGGGCGGCGAGCCGGCCGCGCTGACGCTGCTCGACAGCGTTGTGCGCATCCTGCCGGGCGTGATGGGCAATGCGCTTTCCGGCACCCACGAAAGCTTCGAGCACGGCCTGCTCGAACATCCACACTATACGCGTCCACAGGTCTTCGAAGACCGGGAAATCCCCGCCATTCTGACCTCCGGCAATCATGCCGCGATCGAGAAATGGCGGCTGGAACAGTCGCTGCGGCTCACCCGCGAACGCCGCCCGGACCTGCTGAACGAGAGCTAGCCGGTCACGAAATAGTAGACGGTGAGGCCTGCGCCGACCGCCACCACGCACCAGCGCAGCACTGCCTGCGGAACGCGCCGTGCGAGCCACACGCCGCAATAGCCGCCAAGCGCGCCGGCCGGCATCATGATGATCGTTTCCGGCCAGGCAATCACGCCGCCGCCGACAAAGACGACGATCGCGACGCCGGCAATCAGCGCCGCCAGCATGTTCTTCAGCGCGTTGAGATGGTGATAGCTGCCGCCGGTCGTCATACCCAGCACCGCCAGCATCATGATCCCCATTCCGGCCCCGAAGAACCCACCATAGATCGATGTCAGGAACTGACCGATGACCGAAAGCGGCGAGTTGGCAGGGCGCTCGGACGAGGCTTTCGGCTTAAGCCATGGGCCTGCCGCAAACACGGCGGTCGCAGCGCCCAGGAGCCACGGCACGACCTGGCGAAACGCGTCATTGTCGAGCGCCAGCAGGATCAGCGCTCCCAAAATCGAGCCGATGACGGAGACGATTGCGAGCGCCAAAGCACTTCGCCAGTGGCTGGCAATCTCGCGGCGATAGGCAAGCGTCGAGGTGACATAGCCCGGAAACTGCACGATCGACGATGTTGCGTTGGCCGAGATCGGCGGCACGCCGGCAAGCGTCAAGGCGCCGAAGACGAGAAACGTTCCGCCGCCGGCAATCGCGTTGGCGGCGCCCGAGAAAAAGCCGGCCGCGGCCAGCAGCACCACCATGGTGATCGACATGAATCCTCCCGAATTCTTTTCGGTCAGCCTTTAGACCTGCTATAGAGAGGCAGCAAGCGGCGAAAACGCCACCGATCGCCACAAAATTGCGGCATGCCCGATGACAAGCGCATGCCTTTCGTGTAATGGCGCGAACGGAAATGGGAAAACTGTCCCGTCTGCCAGCAACAAAGAATGGCGAAACGCTCTGCCGCGAGGCAGATCCAGAGGCTTTGACCAACGGATCCTAAGAGCGCTCTGGCTGTTTCAGAAAAACCTGAGGTTTGACACATGAACATCATCCAGCAGCTTGAGGCCGAACAGGTCGCCAAGATCGAAGCCAAGCGCTCGCTTCCAGAATTTTCCCCGGGCGACACCGTCCGCGTCAACGTCCGCGTGACGGAAGGCACCCGTACCCGCGTACAGGCCTATGAAGGCGTTTGCATCGCCCGTTCCGGCGGCGGCATCAACGAAAGCTTCACCGTTCGCAAGATCTCCTACGGCGAAGGCGTCGAGCGCGTATTCCCGGTCTACTCGCCGCTCGTCGAAGGCGTCGAAATCGTTCGCCGCGGTCGCGTCCGTCGCGCCAAGCTGTACTACCTGCGCGATCGTCGCGGCAAGTCGGCTCGTATCGTCGAGAACACCGGCACGCGCGCACGCAAGCTGAACGAAGCCGAGCGCGCTGCAGTTGTCGAAGAAAAGGCACGCATCGAAGCTGAAAAGATCGCAGCAGCACAGGCTCTCGCCGCCGACAAGGCAGCAGCAGAAGCCGCTGAAGCGAAGGCTGCGGAAGAAGCAAAGGCTGCAGAAGCAGCATCTGCTGAATAAGATTTCCCTTATGGGATACGAAAAGGCGGCCGTTTGGCCGCCTTTTTTTGTTGCCTGCGATTGCCCTCGGGCATTGATATCGACCCCACTGCAGTTGCGTCTGCAAAGGCAAACCCAGCGATCTTCGTCTGAGGGAATGGTTGTGCTTGTCTTCCCGCAGAAATTGGTGAGATTTGGCTGAGATATTTCTCTTGAGGATCGCCCCGTGCTGAAAAGACGTTTTGTCATTGCCGCCCTCGCAGTTGCAAGCCTGGCACCGGTCTGCGCCTTCGCGCAAAACCTGCCGGACCTGAAGGGCCGGTCTGTTGTCGTGGTTACCGAAAACGCCTACCCACCCCTGCAGTTCGTCGATCCGAAGACGGGCGAGGCGATCGGCTGGGAGTATGATGCGATGAACGAGATCGCCAAGCGGCTGAATTTCAAGGTCGAGTACCAGAATGTCAGCTGGGACGCGATGATCCAGGCCGTGTCCGATGGACAGTACGACATCGGCATGACCGGCATCACCATCAAGGATGAACGCAAGGCACAGGTCGATTTCTCCGATCCCTACCTGCGCTCCGAACAGTTCATGCTGGTGCGTGGCGACGAAACCCGCTTTGCCGACGAAAAGGCCTTTGCGGCCGTGGACGGCGCTCTGATCGGCGCCCAGCCCGGCACCTCGCCGTTCTACACCGCCGTCTACAGCATCCTCGACGGCAACGAGCAGAACCCACGCATCAAGCTGTTCGAAACCTTTGGCGCAACTGTCCAGGCTCTGAAAGGTGGAGACGTCGATCTCGTGCTGACTGACAGCGTCGCGGCCAAAGGCTATGTCGACGCGTCAAACGGCGGGTTGAAGGTGATCGGCGGGCCGCTCGGAGCCGAAGATTTCGGCTTCATCTTCAAGAAGGGATCGGATCTCGCAGCCCCCGTCAACGCCGCGATCGCCGCGCTGAAAGCAGACGGCACGCTGGATGCCCTGAACAAGAAGTGGTTCCTCGACTACAAGATGGGCCAGTGACCACCAGGATGGCAGGCACCGCGGACAGGGTCGAAACCTGATGACCTTTCAGACCCTGCCGACATCGGGCGGCGATGGTGATCGTCCGTGGTGGCTAGCAGCCGTCGTCGTCATAGGCCTCGCGATCGCAGCCGTGATCGTCGTCAACGATCTCTATGCCCAGGTGTTTGCCACAGTCTCACGCGGCATCTGGGTGACGGTGTTCGTGACGGTCACCGCCTTCGTGCTTGCCACCGCTTTGGGCCTGGCGATTGCGCTTGCCGGTCTTTCCGATCGCCTTGCGCTGAGGCAGGCGGCGCGCTTCTATGTGGAAGTCGTGCGCGGCATCCCGATCCTGGTTCTTTTGTTCTACATTGCCTTTGCCGGCGCACCGGCGATCGTCGGTTTTTACAATGTCCTGATCACGCCATTGGTCGACGGCGGCTGGCTGGAGCCGATGCAGGTCCGCGATCTGTCGCTGATGTGGCGAGCGATCATTGCGCTGACGATCGGCTATTCGGCCTTTATCGCCGAGATCTTTCGCGCCGGTTTCCAGTCCATCGATCGCGGCCAGGTCGAAGCGGCCATGGCGCTCGGGCTGACGCGGGGTCAGCGCTTTCGCCTTGTCGTATTCCCGCAGGCGATACGGGTGATCTTCCCACCCCTCTCGAACGACTTCGTTGCCATGGTGAAGGACAGTTCTCTCGTTTCGGTTCTCGGCGTGGCCGATATCAGCCAGGCCGGCAAGATCTACGCCTCCGGCTCGTTCCGGTTTTTCGAGACCTATTCGATCGTCGCCTATATCTACCTGATCCTGACGATCGGCCTGTCGATTGCCTTGCGGCAAGTCGAAAAGAGGATGCGGGAACAGGGGATCAGAAAGGCAAGCCGTCTATAGAAGGCATCGCCCGCATTCGCCGCCGTCAGGATGACCTGAGGACGAACCTGTCGCGGCCGGAGGCCTTCGCCTCGTACAGCGCTTCATCCACGGCCTGCAACAGGCTGAGGCGATCCGACCCTGCATGCGGCGCAAGGGCAGCACCCACGCTCAGACGTGCATTGACGATATGCCTGCCCACGGCAAACGGGCTGCGGAACCGTTTCACGAGGCGTTCCGAAAGACCGGCCAGCGCATCGGCATTGGCAAGGTTCGGTACGAAGACGGCGAACTCGTCGCCACCCATCCTGACGGCAATTTCCTGGACACCGAGGCATTCGGTAATGCGTTGCGCCGCCTGCTTCAGCACTTCATCGCCAGCGGGATGGCCGAGCGTGTCGTTGATCGTCTTGAACCCGTCCATATCCATGTAGAGAACGCCGACCGTCTGCTGCGCCGAAAACGCATCGGCCAGCATGCCGTCGACGATCGAGACCAGCGCCGCGCGATTGTAGAACCCGGTCATCGGATCGGTGATTGCGGCCAGCCGCAGCTTTTCCTCGGCAAAACCCATCACATGATTTGCCTTCTGCAGCCGCAAAAGACCGCTCGCCACCTCGGCGAAATGCATGAGATTGGCGATCTCCCGGTCGCTGAATTCGCGCGGCTCGGTATCGAGAAGGCAGAAGGCACCAACGGGAAGACCCGGCTCCAGCGCGACCGGCGCACCGGCATAGGACCTGAAACCCGGCTCGCCCAGCACATAAGGAAGATCGCGCAGTTCCGGATGGCGGGCAAGATCGGGAACCACCACGACCTCGTTGTCGAACACGACACGGGAGCAGATCGAGATGTCGCGCGGGCATTCGCTCGTTCGAATGCCAACTTGGCAGGCCACCCGATGCCAATCGGCGTCGACGATGTTGACGGCCGCATAAGGCGTCGTGAACACATCCTTGGCAAGCTTCACAAGCGCCTCGAGCTCCGGCGTGGAGGGTCCGTCGGCGGAAATCAGGGCCCGCACAGAGAGCAGGCGTTCAGCCTCGTTGTCGGGAAGCTGGGCTGGCAAAGCCATTCTCGTCTCCTCTTTCAGGCCCGGGAGGCGCTGCAGACCGGCCCCCCATGAGGGGGTTCCTTTAGTAGCGTTCTCGCATGTACGTTTTCTGGAGGCAATTGCCGAGAATTCAAAAAACTGCTACACCCTTTGCCATGGGATCGAAATTCGGATGTCTCGCGAACCGCATGATCGTGCTGCAGGACCACAAGCGTCTGCCGTCACGCTTTTTTGCGCGCGTATCCGGCGCTCTATGCAGCCGACTTAGCTGACCGGGCAGACATGTCCGGCGCGGCCTAAGATGCCGCCTCTATTTCCCCACCCATTCTCAATCTTATTGGACCGCAGCCATGAGCGCACCTCGTACTTTGTATGACAAGATCTGGGACGACCACGTCGTCTCCCGCGATGAAAACGATACCTGTCTTCTCTATATCGACCGTCACCTGGTGCATGAGGTGACGAGCCCGCAGGCCTTCGAGGGCCTGCGCCTTGCCGGACGCAAGGTGCGCTCGCCGCAGCGCACGCTCGCCGTCGTCGATCACAACGTGCCGACCTCGCCTGACCGTCACCTCGGCATCAAGAACGAGGAAAGCCGCATCCAGGTCGAGGCGCTGGCCGAAAACGCCAGGGATTTCGGCGTCGAATACTTTTCCGAAAGCGATGTCCGCCAGGGTATCGTCCATATCGTCGGGCCGGAACAGGGTTTTACCCTGCCAGGCATGACGATCGTCTGCGGTGACAGCCATACCTCGACGCACGGCGCCTTCGGTTCGCTGGCGCACGGCATCGGCACGTCGGAAGTGGAGCATGTTCTCGCCACCCAGACGCTGCTGCAGACCAAGGCGAAGAACATGCTGGTCCGCGTCGACGGCAAACTGCCGGCGGGCGTCACGGCAAAGGACGTCATCCTGTCGATCATCGGCGAAATCGGCACCGCCGGCGGCACCGGACACGTCATCGAGTTTGCCGGCGAGGCGATCCGGTCGCTCTCCATGGAAGGCCGCATGACCGTCTGCAACATGACGATCGAAGGTGGCGCTCGTGCCGGCCTGATCGCTCCTGACGAGACGACGTTCGAGTATATCAAGGGCAAGCCGCGCGCGCCGAAGGGCACCGCCTGGGATATGGCCGTCGACTACTGGAAGACGCTGCACACGGACGAAGGCGCCCATTACGACAAGGTCGTGGTGCTGGACGCAGCCGCCCTGCCCCCGATCGTTTCCTGGGGCTCCTCGCCCGAGGACGTGACCACGATCGAAGGCACGGTGCCGGATCCGGACCAGATCAAGGACGAGAACAAGCGCACCTCCAAATGGCGCGCACTCGAGTATATGGGCCTGACGCCGGGCACGAAGATGACCGACATCACCATCGATCGCGTCTTCATCGGCTCCTGCACCAACGGACGCATCGAGGATCTGCGCGCTGCGGCAAAGATGGTCGAAGGCAAGACCGTGGCGCCCACTGTCTCGGCCATGGTCGTTCCGGGCTCCGGCCTCGTCAAGGAACAGGCGGAAGCCGAAGGTCTCGACCGGATCTTCAAGGCTGCCGGTTTCGATTGGCGCGAGCCTGGCTGCTCCATGTGCCTTGCCATGAACGACGACCGCCTGAACCCCTATGAACGCTGCGCTTCGACCTCGAACCGCAATTTCGAGGGCCGTCAGGGCTCCAAGGGCCGCACCCACCTGGTCTCACCGGCCATGGCAGCAGCTGCCGCCGTCGCCGGTCGCTTCGTGGATATCCGCGACTGGAAATAGGCTGAAGGCTCTTCATGCCAGACAAGCGAAGCCGCTGGATGTGAAAGCATCCGGCGGCTTTTTGCTGCGATGAGCAGCGCTCACAGCCGGTTCAGGAAAACACGTTTGACCTTTCGGGACGCGCCAATACGGTAGATTTTTAAGGAGATCGGTACGGCAATGCCTGTCTGCCCGCTCCGTCTTTTGCCGCGGGCCGGAAGGATCGCCAAGCAATGAGCCCGACCGTCATCGCGCTGGCGCTTACAGCCGCCGTCATGCATGCCAGCTGGAATGCATTCCTGCGCTCGGGCGCCGACAGGCTATGGTCGATCACCGTGATGGGCATCACGGGCATTCTCGCCGCTCTCCCGGTCATGCTGTGGTTTCCATGGCCGACGGCCGCAGGCCTCGGGTTTATCCTCGCCTCATCGATGCTGCAGGTGGCCTACAGCATCTTCCTCGTCTTCGCCTACCGGCTGGGCGACCTCGGACAGGTCTACCCGATCGTGCGCGGCTCCGTGCCGCTTCCGGTGTCACTCGGCGGCTTCCTGATGATGGGACAAACGCTCACCTCTTCCCAGATTCTCGGCGTCATCCTGGTAGCGGCTGGCATCATGAGCCTCTCGACCGGCAGCCAGCGCGCGCCGACCACGTCCATTTTGTGGGCGCTGCTGACCGGGCTAATCATCGCCACCTACGCGACGGTTGATTCCATCGGCGTACGCTATCTGGCCGATCCGGGTGCCTATGCCGCCTGGGTGCTGTTCACCTATGGCGTGCTTCTGATTGTCGCGTATACGCTGATGCGGGGCCGCTTGCGCCTGGACATCCGCGAGCGGGAAACCCGCAAGGCCCTGCTGGCCGGCATCTTCGTGCTGATCGCCTATGGCGTCGTCATCATCGCCTACTCCATGGGACCTGCCGGTCCCATCACCGCAATCCGCGAAACGAGCGTGGTCTTCGCGATGATCATCGGCAGGCTGTTCCTCGGCGAGACACTCACACCGAAGCGCATCGTGGCCGGGCTCATCGTGGCGGCCGGTGCGATTGCCATCGGCCGGTAGCCTATCCCAGCACCCTCACCCCAGCACCCGCACAAGCGTCCCCTTGCGCAGAAACGGCAGCAGCCGCTTCATGTCGCGCGGGTGAACCGCGACGCAGCCGGCGGTGGGCTTGTAACCCGGGCGGATCAGGTGGAAGAAGATGGCCGAGCCGCCGTGGCGCTTGCGCGAGGTGATGTTCCAGTCGAGCACGAGGCAGATATCGTAGAGTTCGTCTGCCCGTTGCATCTCCTCGTGAGAGGGTTTGAACGGGGCCTTCACCAGGCGGTTGTAGGCCGGGTGCTTCGGCTCGTCGCACCAGAGCATGTCGCGGCCGATGCGGCGAAGCGGAAGCCGCGTGGCCGGCACCGAAAGACGGTCGCCGCGGATGAAGCCGCTGATGATCCGCATCGCGGCAATCGGCGTTCCCCCGTCGCCTTCCCGCTTGAACGCCGTCGTCCCGGATCGCCCCAGCGCTGCCTGAACGGTGATCCCGCCGCATGTCACGATGGCACGCCGGCGGTCACGCGGCGCGGTACGAACCACGACGACGGGTCCGGTTTTGTTATCTTTCTCGAGAAAACGATGCATTTCACTCACAAGGTTTTGCTTTGAATATGATTTCGTTTGAATTCATAGCGGGTTGGGTTTTACATCGAAGATCCCTAGATACGTCTTACAAACGCAATAGGCGCTACGGAAGGCAAGAACTGCATGGCGAGAACGATACTGCTGGTCGATGACGACGATGATCTGCGCGAGACCCTTGTGGAGCAGCTCGGCTTCTACGACGAATTCTCGATCCTGCAGGAAGCCAATGCAACCAAGGCGGTCAATACCGCCAAGGCGACCCAGGTCGATCTGCTGATCATGGATGTCGGCTTGCCGGATATGGACGGCCGCGAGGCGGTCAAGGTTCTGCGCAAGAACGGCTTCAAGGCCCCGATCATCATGTTGACCGGCCACGACACCGATTCCGACACGATCCTCGGCCTCGAAGCCGGCGCCAACGATTATGTGACGAAGCCGTTCCGCTTTGCGGTTCTGCTTGCGCGTATCCGCGCCCAGCTTCGCCAGTACGAACAGAGCGAGGACGCCACGTTCACCGTCGGCCCCTACCTGTTCAAGCCGAGCCAGAAGCTTCTGACCACGGACGATGGCAAGAAGATCCGTCTGACCGAAAAGGAAGCGGCGATCATCCGCTATCTCTATCGCGCAGGGCTGAAGGTCGTCACACGCGATATTCTTCTGGAAGAAGTATGGGGCTATAATTCCGGCGTTACAACGCATACACTGGAAACCCATGTCTATCGTCTGAGACAGAAGATCGAGCGCGACCCCTCGAATGCTGAGATTCTGGTGACGGAAAACGGTGGATACAAGATCGTTCCTTAACCCCGAAGACCGCAAACCCGTAAAATGGCACTGTCCGACGATATCCGGCTTCTGTCGCAAGTGCCGCTTTTCAGGGAACTGGATGGCGACCAGCTGCGGCTGATTGCGTTCGGGGCGGAACGGCGCTCGACATCCGGCGGCCAGGAGCTGTTTCGCGAGCGTTCCCCCGCCGAATCCGCCTTCATCGTCTGCAAAGGCAGTTTCGACCTCTACTCGACCACCCGCGACGGCACCGTTCGTCTCGACAAGACGGTCGGGCCCGGCACGCTTCTATCCGAGCTCGCGCTGGTGACCATGGTCGAGCGCAAGTTCACGGCAATCGCGGCCGAAGATTCCGAAACGCTCAGGATCGGCCGATCCCTGTTCGAGCGCCTGCTGGAAGAATATCCCCAGGTCGGTCGTCTCATCGAAAACCGCATCCGCGACAACATCGTCAACCTCGCCAAGGCGGCGCTCGCTATGCAGCACCGGTTCCGCTGAGGCTTGGCTAAGACCTGCCTCCCTGACTGACTATTCCTCACACTAGACGCTTCTTTAACCACGAAACTGAAGCAATACCGCATGGCAATTTCCGCGTGTTATTTTGCGCGAAAAAGCTCAGGGGTGGTCATGCAGGGCAAAAAAAGCAGTGTCGGTAAAGCGGCAATCATTGTCGGAGCCCTCGCCGGAATAATTGCATCGCTTATTTCCTGGGAGGAGCTTCCAGCTCCAGCTGGTGAGTTCGCGTTCTGGGCAACCAAAATCTTCGCTGGTTTGGGCGGTGTCTATCTCTTGGGTTTGCTGATCTGGTCTTGGAAATCAAACCGTGAGATGAATCGTCTGATCGATCAACGCGCCCGGTTCCAATCGCGAATGACGCCGGAAAACCAAACCTATTTCAATGCTCTAAGCGACGATCCATCGGAACATAAGCACAGCCGATAGACGGCACCCGCCGCTTAGAACTTGAACACCGCCGTTACCGGAACGTGGTCCGATGGCTGGGTCCAGCCTCGGGCTTCCTTCAGCACCTCGATCCGGTCGAGAAACGGGCCAAGGTCCGGCGATGACCAGATATGATCGAGACGGCGACCCTTGTTGGCGGCTTCCCAGTCCTTGGCGCGGTAGCTCCACCAGGTGTAAATCTTTTCCGGCTCCGGCGTGTACTGGCGCATCAGATCGAGCCAGCCGCCCTTGGAGATGATCTCCTTCATGCCCTCAGTTTCGACCGGCGTGTGACTGACGATCTTCAGAAGCTGCTTGTGCGACCACACATCGTGCTCCAGCGGTGCGATATTCAGATCGCCGACGAGGATCGACGAAATGCCGGGCGTCGCATCGGCCTTCAAAACCTTCATCTCTTCGACAAAATCCAGCTTGTGGCCGAATTTCGGATTGATCGTCCGGTCCGGCTCGTCGCCTCCCGCAGGCACGTAGAAATTATGCACCCGGATGCGCCGGGTACCCGTCCCGAAAAGCGCCGAGATGTGCCGGGCATCGCCGACATTGCAGTAATTCTGGCGGTGATCTTCCGAGAGCGGGATCCGCGAGGCGATGGCGACGCCGTGATAGCCCTTCTGGCCGTGCACGATGATATGCGCGTAACCGAGGTCTCTCAGCGGCTGGTAGGGGAACTCAGGCTCCTGGCACTTGATCTCCTGCAGGCAGAGAATGTCCGGCTGGTTGCGGGTAATGAACTGCTGCACGATCGGCATGCGAAGCCGGACCGAGTTGATGTTCCAGGTGGTGATGGAGAATGTCATGCCTGCCCTCGCTGATGGGCATCACCTCTAGGCAATTTCGGATAGCAGTAAAAGCAAAAAGGGCCGCGTTTCCGCAGCCCTCCAAAAGCGATCCGTCTCGGCAGATGGGTCTTACTTCACCTGATCATAGGGAATGGTGAACACTCGCTCGTCCATCGCCACGCCGTTGCGGACGTTATAGACCATCACGGACGTATCCTTGTTCTGGGCGTCGGTGATCGTCCACTGGCGAAGATCGAAGGTCTTGGTGTCGAACATCATGGTGATGGTCGAATCGCCGAAGATCGATTTGTTGCCGAGCACGATCGTCGTGAGGTCGGTTTCTTCCCGCACGCTGCGCACGGTCGCGGAGGTGAGGTCGATACGCTCGGACAAAAGCAGGCTGAGCGGCGTCTTCGACAGGGGATAGATATCCCAGGTCTTGAGCTTGACGTTGCCCACCACCACGTTGCGGCCGTCGGCGATCACGCGCAGCGGCGATGGATCCTCGAAGTTGAAGCGCAGCTTGCCGGGACGCTCGATAAAGAACTTGCCGCCGGTCTGTTCGCCGCGTGGCCCGAACTGAACGAACTCGCCCATCATCGTCTTCACCGACGAGAAATGGTCGGCGATCCGCTGAGCCGAGGCACCGGCTGCGGCCTGCGCCAGAACGGGCTTTGCCGCTCCCGCAACCAGCAGCCCGGCAACACCGCCGGCAAGGCCGAGCGAGAACTGGCGACGGCCGAGCAGTCCGGTCATGCTTTTGGAAAGAGTGGTCTTTTGTTCTGTCATTCTGGTCTCCTTCCGTGTTTCTGTTGTGGAAACACGGCGTCTTGATGGCCGCTTGCGCCGGATCACGAACCCCTGAAGACCGCTTTACCGGCCTTACCGATCCAGCACATCCGCTTCGGTCGGCACGAGGATTTCGCGCTTGCCAGCGTGGTTGGCAGGACCGATCAGGCCCTCCTGCTCCATCCGCTCGATCAGCGATGCCGCGCGGTTGTAGCCGATGCCGAGACGGCGCTGGATGTAGGATGTGGAGGCCTTGCCGTCTTTGAGCACCACCGCCACTGCCTGGTCGTAAGGATCGTCCGAGTCCGAGAGGTTGGAAGTGCCGGCAGGTCCTGCGCCCTCGCCATCCTCGTCGTCATCAGCCGTGATAGCTTCGAGATATTGGGGCGACCCTTGAGTTTTCAAGTAGGCGACGATCTCTTCGACCTCGGTATCGGAGACGAAAGGCCCGTGGACACGCTGAATCCGACCGCCGCCCGCCATGTAGAGCATATCGCCCTGACCCAGCAGCTGTTCGGCACCCTGTTCGCCGAGAATGGTACGGCTGTCAATCTTCGACGTGACCTGGAAAGAGATACGGGTCGGGAAGTTGGCCTTGATCGTGCCGGTGATGACGTCGACCGAGGGGCGCTGCGTCGCCATGATCACATGGATGCCGGCCGCACGCGCCATCTGCGCCAGACGCTGGACAGCGCCTTCGATATCCTTGCCCGCTACCATCATCAGGTCGGCCATTTCGTCGATGATGACGACGATATAGGGGATCGGCTGCAGGTCGAACTCTTCCGTCTCGTAAACCGCCTCGCCGGTCTGGCGATCGAAACCAGTCTGGACGGTACGGGTCAGAACCTCGCCGCGCTCCATCGCCTGCTCGACGCGCGAGTTGAACCCGTCGATATTGCGCACGCCGATCTTCGACATTTTCTTGTAGCGCTCTTCCATCTCGCGGACGGTCCATTTGAGCGCAACGACAGCCTTTTTCGGATCGGTGACGACCGGAGACAGGAGATGCGGGATGCCGTCATAGACGGAAAGCTCGAGCATCTTGGGGTCGATCATGATCAGGCGGCACTTCTCCGGCGTGTAACGATAGAGAAGCGAGAGGATCATCGTGTTGATCGCGACGGATTTACCAGAACCGGTGGTACCGGCCACGAGAAGATGCGGCATCTTGGCGAGATCGGCGACAACAGGCTCGCCGCCGATCGTCTTGCCGAGTGCCATGGCAAGCTTTGCCTTGCTGGTTTCGAAATCCTTCGAGCCGATCATTTCGCGCAGATAGACGGTTTCGCGAATTCGGTTCGGCAGCTCGATCCCGATCGCGTTGCGGCCGGGAACGACCGCGACACGGGCGGCGATGGCGCTCATGGAGCGGGCGATATCGTCGGCAAGTCCGATCACGCGGGACGACTTGATGCCCGGCGCAGGTTCCAGTTCGTAGAGTGTCACGACAGGGCCCGGGCGGACGTGGATGATCTCGCCCTTGACGCCGAAATCCTCCAGCACGCCTTCCAGCATGCGGGCGTTCTGCTCCAGCGCGTCAGCCGACAGCGAAGCATCGCGGGCAATCGCCTTTGGTTCGGCAAGCAGGTGCACGGAGGGCAGTTGGAACCCTTCCGGCGAAATGAACGAGCCCTGCGCATCGCGACCGACGCGGGCGCTGGGCTTGGGAGGCGGTGCCGCCGGGACGACGCGCGGAGAGCCGTTGCCAGCAGATTTCGACCCGCGCGCGGCCGCGAAATCCTCATCGTGGTCGGCAAGGATCCCGGCCGGGCGACGTGGATTGTCTGCCGTATCGAGCGACGGATCATCGTCGTCATCCGCGTCATTGGAGGACATCGGCGGTGCAGATACGATCCGGCGTGGCGACAGGACCCGCTCCGGTGCGCCATCGAGCGACGGCTCCATCCGGCTTCTGCCACCGGCAGAGGCCTGCTTGGCACGAACCGGCTCGTTCAGGGTGCCGAATTCGTCGTCGTTGAAATCATAGGGCTGGTCGAAACCGACACGGGCGCGGGGCTTTGCCCCAGTCAACCGCCGCAGGCGCGCCTGAGCGATATACCAGTAATGGGCCAGTGCGCCGAACGCCAGGAAGCCCCCGAAGAGGCCATTGTCGTCGCCGTCATCGTCCTCATCCTGACGGTTGCGCGCGGAGACGGCAGCCACGGGCGCATCGTCGTCATCGCTTTCCGTCTCGACGGCCTCGCCGACAAAGCCGGACGCAAACAGCATCAGCCAGATGCAGGGAATGGTAAAGATGCAGCCGAGCACGATTGCGACCATGCCGGTCGGATAGGCGCCGACGAAGAGAGCCGGGAAGCGCAGGATCATGTCGCCAATGACGCCGCCGATGCCGTTCGGGATCGGCCAGGTCGCCGGCGCCGGAAAGCAGCCGAGCGTCGCCGAGGCGAGAAGCGTACCGCCGCCCCATGCTGCAAGCCGCGCCGGAATGCGATCGTAACGACGCCCGGAAATCAGAGCGAGTGCCAGGGCAAGGATCGGAAGCAGCGCAAAGATGCTGGCAAGCCCGAGGAACTGCATCATCAGGTCGGCGAAGGCTGCGCCCGAAAAGCCGAGGATATTGGCAGGCGGGTTGTCGGTGGCGTAGGAGAAACTCGGATCTGCGACATTCCACGTGGCAAGGGCTGCCACCGCCAGCGCCAGCAGCGTGAAAATGCCAAAGCCTGTCAGCGCGAGCGCCTGTCGCCAGACAAAGGCCGTGAGTACCAGGCGGGTGGATCGATTTGCCATAGCCGCCGAACTGCTTCTGCCCATCTTGTCTGCCCGCCGTCCTGAAAAACCGCCTGTTTCATGAACCGGCAGGTTTCGGCCGGTCACGCAATTCCAGGCAGAATACCCCCGCGATGGTTAACGCGACTTTAACCAAGATTGATCGGCTGGAATTCGCTTGGAAAAACGCAAAAGCCCGGACCAGAGGCCCGGGCTTGTGTGATGGTCATCAGAGATTGACGCTGCCTTCGAGAGGCAGTTGCAGCCTCTTACGAGTGGTAGGCAGCTTCGCCGTGCGAGGCGAGATCGAGACCTTCGCGTTCTGCTTCCACGGTGACGCGCAGGCCGACGACGAGATCGACGATCTTGTAGATGACCAGCGAGCCGATACCGCACCATGCGATGGTGACGAGAACGGCATAGACCTGGGTCATGAACTGACCGCCCATCGTGACGCCTTCGGCATAGCCGATACCGCCGAGCGAGGCGGATGCGAAGATGCCCGTGGCAAGAGCGCCGAACAGGCCGCCGATGCCGTGGACGCCGAACACGTCTGCCGTGTCGTCATAGCCGAACTTGTTCTTGATGACGGCAACGAAGAAGTAGCACAGCGGCGAGACGATCAGGCCCATGACGATGGCGCCCATCGGACCGGCAATGCCGGCAGCCGGCGTGATGGCGACGAGACCGGCGATCATGCCCGAGACAGCACCGAGCAGCGAAGCCTTGCCGCGGGTGAAGGTTTCGACGACGCACCAGGAGAGGACGGCTGCAGCGGTTGCAACAAAGGTGTTGACCGTTGCGAGCATTGCGCCGCCCGAAGCTTCGAGGTTGGAGCCTGCGTTGAAGCCGAACCAGCCGACCCAGAGCATTGCAGCGCCGACCAGCGTCAGCGTCATCGAATGCGGAGCCATCATGTCCTTGCCGTAGCCGGTGCGCTTGCCGACCATGATCGCACCGATCAGACCTGCAAGACCTGCATTGATGTGAACGACGGTGCCGCCGGCAAAGTCAAGCGCGCCCCAGCCGAAGATCAGGCCGTTTGCGTCCCAGACCATGTGGGCGATCGGGAAGTAGACGAAGGTAACCCACAGGATGCAGAACAGGATCGAAGCCGAGAACTTGATGCGCTCGGCGAAGGCGCCAATGATCAGTGCAGGCGTCAGAGCCGCAAAGGTCATCTGGAACATCACGAAGATGAATTCCGGAATGACCACGCCGTCGGAGAAGGTTGCAGCCGTCGAGTCCATGTTGACACCCGACAGGAACATTTTCGCCGTACCACCCCAGAAGGCGGAGGTGCTGCCGCCGAAGGCAAAGGAATAGCCGTAGGTGACCCAGATGATCATGATGGCGGCGCCGGCAACGGTGCACTGCATCAGGACCGACAGCATGTTCTTGGTGCGGACGAGGCCGCCGTAAAATAGGGCGATGCCCGGCATCAGCATGAACAGCACGAGAAGCGTGCAGATGAACATGAACGCGGTGTCGCCCTTGTCGGCAACCGGGGCCGCGGCCGCGGCAGCGACTGCCGGTGCGGCAGCGTCCTGCGCAAAGGCGACGGCGGGCGCGGCGAAGGCCGCAGCCGCGGCACCGAGGCGCCCGAGAGTGGAAAATTTGGTGAATTGCATAGCTTGAAGACTCCCCTGTCAGCCGTTCTTACAGCGCTTCAGTATTGGTTTCGCCGGTGCGGATGCGCACGGCCTGCTCGATCGAATAGACAAAGATCTTGCCGTCGCCGATCTGGCCGGTCTTGGCGGAAGAGGCGATTGCTTCAACGGCTTTTTCGACGAGGTCGGTCGGAACCGCGATCTCGATTTTCAGCTTCGGCAGGAAGCTGACCGCATATTCCGTCCCACGGTAGATTTCCGTGTGTCCCTTCTGGCGTCCGTAGCCCTTTACTTCGGTCACGGTAAGGCCCTGGATACCGACAGCGGTGAGGGCTTCGCGCACCTCATCCAGCTTGAATGGCTTGATAATGGCCATTACAATTTTCATCTGGCTTCCCATCCTTTGTTGCTCGGCTCGGGGCCGATTCTCCTGGATCACTGCCTGATCAAGAGCAGCGACTGACATGACACATTCAAGGGTCATGCCAGTTTGAGAAGCCAGATTAAGCTATTGATAAGAATGACCCTTTCAGAACGTCGCCAAATAACGGGCAACGCGCCGGCCAAATTGCGGCGAAAACTTGTGCAGTTTTCTCAAAATGCCCAAATATTATTCATTTGCTCTTTTACGAATCAAACCTTCTTGCGCGACGGATGCGACGAGTTCACCGGATCGACTGTAGATTGCGCCGCGGGTCATGCCGCGCGCGCCGGATGCGCTGGGACTGTCCTGCGAATAGAGCAGCCAGTCGTCGAAACGGATCGGACGGTGGAACCACATCGCATGGTCGATACTCGCGGCCTGGATGGTTGGATCGAAGATCGAGGTGCCGTGCGGATAGAGAGATGCATCGAGAAGCGTCATGTCGGAGAGATAGGCAAGCAGCGCTGCCTGGATCGCCCGGTCGTCCGGCACCGGGCCGGTGGTCCTTACCCAGATATCCTGGCGCGGCTCCAGCTTCTCCTTGGACAGATAATGCGCAAGCGATGTTGGCCGCATCTCGATCGGACGCTCGCGAGACCAGTAGCGGCGCACGGCATCCGAGCCGTGCTTGAGGAACATCTGCTTGAATTCGCTTTCCGGCATCAGCTCTTCCGGCATGGCGACGGGCGGCATCGACATCTGATGGTCGTAACCGCCTTCTTCGATCTGGAACGAAGCGGACATCGAAAAGATGGCATGACCATGCTGGATGGCGACAATCCGTCGCGTGGTGAAGCTCGCCCCGTCCCTGATACGCTCCACTTGGTATATAATCGGCACCAGCGGATCTCCAGGCCGCAGGAAATAGGCATGCAGCGAGTGCACGAAGCGATCGCTGGCGACCGTCCGCTGTGCCGCAACCAGCGCCTGGCCGATCACCTGTCCGCCGAACACTCTCTGCCATCCCGTGTCGGGGCCGGTCCTGCCGCGAAACAGGTTCTCCTCCAGCTTTTCGAGGTCGAGTACTGTCAGCAGTGCGCTGATGGGATCGATCGGGGTAGAAGAACTCGACATTAAGACGGACTCCGGCGGTAGGAAGCGGGCACTTGATGATCTATATCTAAGGCTAAGCGTTTCGAGCTCAAATGGAAACGCCACGAAGTGTTTGACGTGCTCGGGAGTTTTTCAATGCTGGACATGCTGGTTGTGGGTGGTGGTTATGTGGGCCTTGCGGCGGCGGTCGCGGTCAAGCAGGCGGCGCCGCATCTGGAGGTCCAGGTCGTCGAGGCCGCACCGGCCGGTGTCTGGGAAAAGGACGAGCGAGCCTCCGCGATCATCGCGGCCGCCAGCCAGATGCTCGACATCCTCGGCACCTGGGACGAAATCTTGCCGCACGCCCAGCCGATCAACCGGATGATCGTCACCGACAGCCGGACATCCGATCCGGTCCGCCCGGTCTTTCTCACCTTCGACGGCACGATCCAGGCAGGCAGGCCGTTTGCCCATATGGTGCCGAACGTCGCGATGGTGCGCGCCCTGCGCGGTGCCGCCGAACGGCTCGGCGTATCGATCCGTCACAGCCTTTCCGCCACCGGCTTCGAGACGACCGCAACGCATACGACCGTGAAATTTTCCGATGACTCGACCGAGGAAACCCGCCTTCTCGTTGCGTGCGACGGCGTGCGCTCGAAGCTGCGCGACATGGCCGGTATCCGCACTGTCAACTGGACATACGACCAGTCCGGCATCGTCGCGACGGTTGCCCATGAACGCGACCACGAAGGCGTGGCGGAAGAGCATTTCCTGCCGTCCGGCCCGTTCGCCATCCTGCCGCTCACCAACAATCGCTCGTCGCTGGTCTGGACGGAGCGCACCGATGCCGCCGAGCGCCTGATGGCATCGGACGACTTGATCTTCGAGGAAGAGCTGCAGCGGCGCTTCGGCCACAAGCTGGGCGAGATCCGGCTGGTCGGCGGTCGCAAGGCCTATCCGCTCAGCCTCACCCTGTCGCGTGCCTTTGTCGCACCGCGCTTCGCGCTTGCCGGCGATGCCGCCCACGGCATTCATCCGATCTCCGGCCAGGGTCTCAACCTCGGCTTCAAGGATGTCGCAGCGCTTGCCGAGACGATCGTCGAGGCGGATCGCCTCGGCCTCGACATCGGCTCGCTCAATGTGCTCGAGCGCTACCAGTCGTGGCGGCGTTTCGATACGTTCCGGATGGGCGTGACGACGGATGTGCTGAACCGGCTGTTTTCCAACGACGTCACGCCAATCCGTATCGCCCGCGATTTCGGCTTGGGCGTCGTGGAGCGGCTTCCGAAGATCAAGGATTTCTTCATCGGCCAGGCCGCCGGAACGACGGTCAAGGATAACCCGAAACTGCTGAGCGGCCGATCAATCTGAAGGCTGCTCACGGCTCGATCTGAAGGCTAGTCCTCGAGCTTGCGGGCTTCCGACATGAGCATGATCGGGATCCCGTCGCGGATCGGATAGGCAAGCCGCGCGCCTTGCGACACGAGCTCGTTGTTTTCGCGATCGAGCGACAGCCTGCCCTTGGTCATCGGGCAGACGAGAAGATCGAGCAGTTTCGGGTCCACCTTGCTGAGTTTTTCGTCCATGACCGGTCTTTGCCTTACTGCAGCACGTTCGCAGTCCCGGACCCCTGCGCGAGCAGGATCTCGGTGATTGCGATCAACGTATCAGCCCGGCTCTTCAGATCCGGTGCCTCCAGAAGCGCCTGCTTCTCGGCAGGGCCAAAGGGCGACATCATCGACAGCGAATTCACCAGCGTCCGGTTTCCGGCCCGCTCGATGCTTTCCCAGTCCGCCTCCAGCTTGTTGGCGTCGAGATAGGCCTTGAAGACCCGCAGCAGTTCCGGCCGATTGACGGCTTTTTCATCATCCTCGTCGGTCAGATCGGACAGGAAAGGCGCGTGTCTGAACTTGCGGAACGGATGGCCGCCACCGATCTCATCGAGCAGCCTGAAGCGGCAGATCCCGCTGAGCGAAATGATGTAGCGGCCATCGCCGGTTTCGGCAAAGGACGTGATCCGGCCGGCGCAACCGATCGACGACAGCGCCGAGCGCCCGCCGCCGAGCGGCTCATCCGGTTCCATCAATGATGGCTGCACGATGCCGATCAACCTGTCGCCCGCAAGCGCTGCATCGAACAGGGACAGATAACGCGGCTCGAAGATATTGAGAGGAAGCTGGCCTCCCGGCAGGAGCAAAGCCCCAGTCAGCGGAAAGACCGGGATCGTTTCCGGAAGATCCTCCCGCTTCAGATAGCGCGCGTTTCCCACATGCATTGGTCCGATACCTCCCAGACCACATTCACCGGACAAAAATGTCTGTCAGAATCTGGCCGTTGTCCAAACCTGGCCGTTCAGCCAAACCTATAAAACTAATGTGGGGCATCGTCGCCGGAACGCAAGGCTGCGATCCGGCTTAGCGATCAATCGGCAACACAATCAGGAGAACAGGATCGACGAAAGACGACGGCGCCCGGAAATCGTAGCCGGATCTTTCGGCCCCCAGACCTCGAAGAATTGCAGCAGCTGGCGGCGCGCGCCATCGTCGTCGAAGGTGCGGTCCTTGCGCATGATGGTCAGCAGGTGATCGGCCGCCTTTTCGCGTTCGCCCTGGACGTTGAGGATCTTGGCGAGGCTCACGCGGGCCTCGTGATCGTCGGGGTTGGCGGCAAGCTGCTGCTCGAGTGCGACAGGGTCACCCAGCTTGCGGGCTTCCTCGATCTGCTCCAGCTTCTTGGCGACCGCCTGTATTGCGGGATCGGCAGCCATCTCTTCGGGCAGGGAGGCGAGCATCTCGCCGGCGCGGGCCGTTTCGCCCATGCCGATCAGGCACTGCATCATGCCGGCCGCAGCCTTGGGGTTTTCCGGGTCGGCCTGCAGCACGGCGCCGTAGAGCTGTGCGGCACCCTGGATATCGTCCTGTCCGAGCAGGGTTTCCGCATCGCCGAGCACCGCCTCGATCTCGGCCGCCTGGTCCATGCCCTCTGGACCTGCGACCTTTTCGATGAACTCGCGGATCTGGCTTTCCGGAATGGCACCCATGAACCCGTCGACCGGACGGCCATCGGCAAAGGCGATCACGGCCGGGATCGACTGGATCCCGAGCTGTCCCGCGATCGAGGGATGGTCGTCAATGTTCATCTTGACGAGCCTGACGCGACCCTGGGCTTCGTTGACGACCTTTTCGATGACGGGCGTCAGCTGCTTGCACGGACCGCACCAGGGCGCCCAGAAATCGACGAGAACCGGCTGGCTGCGCGATGCCTCGATCACGTCCTTGCCGAAGCCTGCGGTTGTCGTGTCCGAGATATAGCTACCGGCAGCAGCAGGGGCAGAGGAAGCCGCGCGCGCCGGGGCCGCTGCAGGCGTCGAACCGAAGTTCACCGTCGCGTTTTGGCCGCCGTAGTTACCGGCGCCATAGGAGCCACCATAAGGATTGTTCGTGCCGCTCATGAAAGTGTTCTCCCGGAAAAAGTCCAATCGGCACACGGCCGATGCGCATTATGTCTTACTCTGAATTGCAAAGATCGTATGTCAGCCCGTCACTTTCAAGACAAGCGGCGTATGGCCCGTCGCCTCCAGAAAGCGGATAAGATCGTCGCGACCGATCGACGTCGTCGCATCGTTTGAGAGTGGATGGCCATTGATCACCTCTTCGCTCATCAGGTCTTCGTCGAGCACGAACGTGACGTTGTTATCCGTGTCGTTCAGCGCGCCGAACACGGTGACGGAGCCCGGCACGACGCCGAGAAATTCCAGCATCTTTTCAGGATTGCCGAACGAGACGCGACTGGAGGCCCCGATCACCTTGTGGACGGTCTTTAGATCGACGCTGGCATTTTCTTCGACCGTGATGACGAAGAACTGGTCCTTCTTGTCTTTGACGAACAGGTTCTTGGTATGCCCGCCCGGGATCTCGTCACGCAGACTGGCTGATTCCGATACCGTAAACACCGGTGCATGCGCTTTCGTCTTGTGGGCAATATCGAGGCTATCGAGAAAGGCGAACAGGTCTTCTGCGGTTTTTGGCATGATCGATCTTGGCTGCTCTTGAGGTGTTGGCCCCGGCCGGCGGGGTAAGGATGGCGGACTATAGACAGATTGTTCGGACCGGCCAAGATGCACGCTTTGGCGCAAACCCATGTTTCGCAGGGGCTTTCGAAGCTCATGAAAAATTCTTCATCGAGATCGTCATTTCCCTGTTGCATTTGAAAAAAGTCTGGGCCATATACCGCCCGTCGCCGGCAACGAGCGGCACCGACGATCCAGACTACCACCGGGTCGACGGTTTATGAGCGGGTGTAGCTCAGTGGTAGAGCACAACCTTGCCAAGGTTGGGGTCGAGGGTTCGAATCCCTTCGCCCGCTCCAAATTCTCTCTTCAGACGAAAAAACGAATAACGGTATTGGTACCCAGTAGGGTACCTCGTCTATTATCGTCATTCGCTGGCTGCCTGCATCCTCGCAGCCAGACTGAGGCCGCCTTTCGGCAGCCTCAGCCCTCATCGCCTCAGCTCTTCGAAAACACGTAGTCGGTTTCCTGGCGCAGGGTTTCGCCCGGGCGAAGCACTGCATTGGGGAAAGTCTCGTGGTTGATTGCATCGGGCCAGACCTGGGTTTCCAGGCAGAAGCCGGCGTAAGGCGCGTAGGGACGGCCTTCCATGCCGGGCACCGGCAAGGCGAGCTTGAAGCCCGCGTAGAACTGGATCCCCGGCTCCGTGGTGCGCACTTCGAGCTGCACGCCGGAATACAGGCTGCGGGCAAGCGCGACCGAGCGCTTGGCAGTCCTCTCCTCCGAGAGGCAGTAGTTATGATCGAACTTCACCTGTTCGCCATCGGCGCCGGTGCGCTGGATCGGACCCATCTCGCTCAGGTCGAACGTGGTGCCAGCAAGCGGCATCAGGACGCCGGTCGGCACCATCCTTTCATCCACCGCCGTCAACTCAGCCGCGGCGATCATCATGTCGTGGCCGAAAATGTCGGGACGACCGTCGAGATTGAAATAGGAATGCTGGCAGACGTTGGCGGGCGTCGGCTGGTCGGTCACCGTGTCGTAGATCACCGAAAGCACCCCGTCTTCCATCAGCTGGTAGGTCGCAGTGACGGTGCAATTGCCGGGATATCCGGCGCGTCCGTCCGGGTCGGTGATCTGCAGCACGACTCGGTCTTCCGCGTGATCGACGATCGACCAGATGCGCCGGGCGATACCGTCGGATCCGCCGTGCAGATGGGTTACGCCGTCTTCGTTGAGTTCCAGCTGGTATTCTGTGCCGTCGATCGAGAAGCGGCCATCGCCAATGCGATTGGCACAGCGACCCGGCGTGGCGCCGAAATAGGGAGAATAGGCCTCATAGTCCGCAAAGTTGTCGAACCCCAGCACCAAAGGCGGCTCGTGGCCGGCAAGCCGCAGATCCTGAATAACCGAGCCCCAGGTGAGAACCTGGGCTGTCAGCCCGCCGCCCGACAGCGTGATCCGATGCACCGCCTCGCCGCTCTTCGTCGTGCCGAAAATCTCGAATTCATGACCCGTCATAACCCATCTCCCGAATGTTTGCGGCAAACTGCGTGATTTCGGTCAAAGCTGCAACGAGGCCAGCGGAAAAATCCGTCAGGCTATCATCCAGCAAGGATGACGGGGCAGAAACCGGTCTCCATCACTCGGTGCCGATTTTTTCGACGTCGTAAGGCGTCGTCTGGTAGATCTCGTTAATCCAGTTTCCAAACAGCAGATGCGCATGACCGCGCCAGCGGTTGAGCGGAGCCAGCGTATCGTCGTTGTGCGGAAAATAGTCGTGCGGCATCTTGATCGGTATGCCGGCATCGACATCGCGGAAATACTCGTCGGCGAGCGAGGTGGAATCGTATTCCACGTGATTGAACATGAACAACCGCCGGCCGGCCCGCTCATGCACGAGGCAGAGGCCCATCTCGTCGGATTCCATCAGGATCTCGAGATCGTTGCCGGCCTTCTCAACATCCTCCCGACGAACTTCCGTCCAGCGCGACACCGGAACCTGGAAATCGTCGGAGAAACCGTTGAGATAGACCGACGCCGGCGACAGGTTGCGGTGGCGATAGACCCCGAATGCCTTTTCCTTCAGCCCGTGCTTTGGAACGCCGTGGAAATGATAGATGGCGGCCATCGCCCCCCAGCAGACATTCATGGTGGAATGCACGTTGGTGGTGGTCCAGTCGAAGATTTCCTTCATTTCCTGCCAATAGGTGACGTCCTCGTATGGCAGGGTTTCCACCGGCGCACCGGTGATGATGAAACCGTCGAACTTGCGGTGCTTCACCTCTTCCCACGTCTCGTAGAACGACAGGAGATGATCTTCCGATGTGTTCTTGGCCTTGTGGCCGCCGATGCGGACCAGCGAAAACTCGACCTGCAGCGGCGAAGCGCCGACAAGGCGCGCCATCTGCACTTCGGTCTTGATCTTGTTGGGCATGAGGTTGAGAAGCCCGATCTGCAGTGGCCGGATGTCCTGCCTGACCGCCATCGTTTCGGTCATCACGCGCACGCCCTCGGAAACGAGCGTGTTGAAGGCAGGCAGCGTATCGGGGATCTTGATCGGCATCTCTTCAACCCAAAAACAAAAAGCCGGCACGAAGAATCGCAGCCGGCCCGTGGGAAGTTTTTGAAACTCTTCTCGCGGCCCTTTAGCGACTTTTTTTACGTGGCTGCAAGCCGGCCGGCCAAATCACCACGGAATTTCGACTTTTCAAATAATCCTTGCCACGCCCGCCGTCAATGGCAGCAAAAATACCCGCTTTCGCCGCATCAATGCGACACGCGCCTTTCCCTTGTCAGCCGGTTTAGGATAAGGGCATGGGCAATGGCCAACTCGACCTTCACGATCCTGCTCGGCGGTGACCTCACCGTAACCGACCGACTGCAAAAGGCAGTTGCCGCAAGCCGCTTCATCGCGGCCGACAGCGGCATGCGCCATGCAGAGGCGCTGGGTGTGATGCCGGAGCTCTGGGTGGGCGATTTCGATTCCTCCGACGCAGACCTGATCGCGCGCTTTCCGGATGTCGAGCGCCGGACCTATCCGCCGGAAAAGAACGAGACGGATGGCGAGATTGCGACGGCTGAAGCGATCGAACGCGGCGCGACGCGGCTGATCCTGATCGGCGCGCTGGGCGGCGAACGGTCCGACCATGCGCTCCAGCATTTTCTGCATGCGATGAGCCTTGCCGAGCGCGGCCATGACGTTCTCCTGACATCCGGTGAGGAAGAGGCCGTGCCGTTTCTCGCCGGCACGATGACGCTCGACCTGCCCAACGGCACGTTGTTTTCCGTCATCGGTTTCACAGGCCTTGCAGGCCTCGACATTCTTGGCGCGCGCTATCCACTCAAGGATTACACGCTGCCCTTCGGTTCCTCCCGCACCGTGTCCAACGTTGCAGAAGGGCCCGTCCAATTCCATTTACGTGACGGGAGGGCGATGATCCTTGCCCGTCCAAACGATTTTTCCGGAGCATAGACGCCGCATGGCACCGCCAATTCTGAAACTCGACGATATCGTTCTAACCTTCGGCGGCACGCCGCTTCTCAACGGAGCTGCCCTGCAGGTGGAGCCCGGCGACCGCATCTCTCTCGTCGGCCGCAACGGCTCGGGCAAATCGACGCTGATGAAGATCGCCGCTGGCATGGTGGAAGCGCAGTCGGGTGAGGTTTTCCGGCACCCCAATGCGACGATCCGCTATCTCGAACAGGCGCCGGATTTTGCTGGTTACAAAACCGTGCAGGCCTATGCGGAAGCGGGGCTTGGACCTGGCGACGATCCCTACCGCGTCACCTATCTGCTGGAGCATCTCGGCCTGACAGGAGAGGAAGACCCGGTCAGGCTTTCCGGTGGCGAGGCGCGACGCGCAGCACTTGTCCGCGTCATGGCGCCGGAACCGGATATCCTGATGCTGGACGAGCCGACCAACCATCTGGATCTGCCGACCATCGAATGGCTGGAAGACGAGCTGCGCAAGACCCGCAGCGCGCTCGTCGTCATCAGCCATGACCGTCGCTTTCTCGAAAAGGTGTCCAACGCCACAGTCTGGCTGGACCGCGGCACATCCCGCCGCCTGTCGCGCGGTTTCGGCCATTTCGAAGCCTGGCGCGACCAGGTTCTCGAAGAGGAAGACATCGAGCAGCACAAGCTCGGCAAGGCGATCGAACGCGAAGAACACTGGATGCGCTACGGCGTGACCGCAAGGCGCAAGCGCAACATGCGCCGCGTCGGCGAACTGCAGGCCATGCGTGCCGACTACCGTGGCCATAAGGGACCGCAGGGCTCCGTTCAGGCCTCCGTCGCCGAAGGCCGCGAGTCCGGCAAGCTGGTAGTAGAAGCGGAAAACATCACCAAGACCTATGACAAGCCGATCGTCGCGCCATTCTCGATCCGCATCCATCGCGGCGACCGGATCGGCCTGGTTGGCCCGAATGGTGCTGGCAAGACGACGCTTCTCAAGATGCTGACGGGCCAGCTCGCCCCCGATGGCGGCTGGATCAAGCTCGGCACCAATCTCGAAATTGCCACGCTTGACCAGAAGCGCGAGGACCTCGACCCCGCAGATACGCTGTCTCACTACCTGACAGACGGCCGCGGCGAAACGCTGCTGGTCAACGGCGAACAGCGGCATGTCGCGGGCTACATGAAGGATTTCCTGTTCCAGCCGGAACAGATCCGCACGCCGATCAAGAACCTCTCCGGTGGCGAGCGCGCGCGCCTGATGCTGGCCCGCATGCTGGCAAAGCCGTCGAACCTTCTGATCCTCGACGAACCGACCAACGACCTCGACATCGAGACGCTGGACCTCTTGCAGGAAATCGTCGCGGGCTATGCCGGCACCGTCATTCTCGTTAGCCATGACCGCGACTTTCTCGACCGCACCGTGACCTCGACGATCGCCCCGACAGACCCGGATGCCCCTGATGGCCGCTGGATCGAATATGCAGGCGGCTATACCGACATGCTGCAGCAGCGCAAAGGCATGGCCGACGAAAAGCGCCGCGCCGATAAGGCGGAAAAGGCGAAAACGGACAGCACTGCTCCGGCTGCGACCAAGGCAAAGGGCAAGCTCTCCTTCAAGCAGAAGTTCGCGCTGGAAAACCTCCCCAAGGACATGGCCAAGGCGCAGGACGAGATCGCTACATCCGAACGGAAGATGGCCGATCCCAAACTCTTCGCCAAAGACCCGTCGGCGTTTTCGAAGCTTGCCGCAGAAACGGCAAAACTACGCGATCGTGTCGCCAAAATGGAAGAAGAATGGCTGGAGCTTGAGATGCTCCGAGAACAGATTGAAGGATAGTTAAAGAATTCCTATACTTAACAAATAAATATCCACCGTTTTATTTGTCGCGAGCCGGAACAAACATTCCCCGGTGACGTTCGGCATCCATCAAGTGGTCGAAATGCGTAGTGCGGTATGAATGCCGACATGCCGACCAGATGGAAACAAAACGGTTAGGAATGTCCAATGCTGACTAATGTGATGCGTCGTCGGCTGGCGAGTGATGCAATGGAACAGCGCGTTCTGATCGTCGAGGACGAATTCCTGATCGCGCTTGATGTTGCCGAGACTGTCGAGAGCATGGGTCTCAAGGTTGCAGGCTTTGCCAGCGCCCGCAAGCACGCCCTGTCGCTCGGCGCATACGCCGATATCGCGCTGGTCGACGTCAATCTCTCCGACGGCCGGACCGGTCCGGAAATCGGACGCGAACTCGCTGCCGAATACGGCCTGACGGTCATCTTCATGACGGCCAATCCGGAAGACGTGAAAGACGGCGTCGAGGGATCGCTCGGCGTTCTGACCAAGCCTGTCATGCCGCATGTGGTGGAGCAGACAATCGACTATGCTATCGCCAACCGTCTCGGCGGCATGGCGATCGTGCCGCGTGACCTCAAGATATTCCGCAACGACTCCCAGTCAGGCTACGCGCTCAACGCGTGAACCTTGTTGCCAAAGAACTACTAGCAAGAAAGCCGTCCGGCACGCCGGGCGGCTTTCTTGCTATCGCGACTGCTATCGCACGATGCCTTTCGGTCCTTTGGCCCTGAACGCAAGACGGCAGGGTTCGACACCACTTGCCAGACAATTCCTTCACCGTTACATCTAACCCCGCTCTAACGGGGTGCTGCGCGGTAACGCGCGGCTGAGAGGCTTTCAGCCAACCCGCGGAACCTGATCCGGCTAACACCGGCGGAGGGATTAGACGGCTCACGCTCAGCGCCTATTCCCCTTGTAGATTGACTTTGAAGGAGGCGTTGATGCGCAAACTCTTGCTATTGCTCACCGTGGCTGCGGCCACCATCATCATGTCGCCGGCAGCCAAGGCCGAAGACAAGGTGCTGACCATCTACACCTATGAAAGCTTTACTGCCGACTGGGGCCCCGGCCCCAAGGTGAAGGCGGCTTTCGAAAAGACCTGCGCCTGCAAGGTCGAATTCGTGGCTGTCGCCGATGGCGTAGCCCTTTTGACCCGGCTGAAGCTGGAGGGTGAGACGACCAAGGCCGATATCGCGCTCGGCCTCGACACCAACCTGATTTCGGAGGCCAAGGCCACCGGCCTGTTCGAACCGCATGGACTGCAGGCATCGTCCGGGAATGGCGGCATCAGCGTTCCCGGCAATTACGCCGATGATACGTTCCTGCCCTATGACTACGGTCATTTCGCCGTCGTCTACGACACGAAGACCATCACGAACCCGCCGAAGAGCCTGAAGGAACTGGTGGAGGGCGATCCGTCGCAGAAGATCGCGATCGAAGATCCGCGCACCTCGACACCCGGCCTCGGCCTGCTTTTGTGGATGAAATCCGTCTATGGCGACAAGGCGCCGGAAGCCTGGGCAAAGCTGAAGGGCCGCATCCTGACCGTCACACCCGGCTGGTCGGAAGCCTATGGCCTGTTTACCAAGGGCGAAGTGCCGATGGTTCTGTCCTATACGACCTCGCCTGCCTACCACATGGTGGAGGAGAACGAGAACCGTTACCAGGCGGCTGCTTTTTCCGAGGGACATTACGTTCAGATCGAAGTGGCCGGCATGCTGAAGGGCGCCCGTGACAAGGATCTCGCCCGTGACTTCCTGAAGTTCATGGTGTCGCAGGGCTTCCAGGATGTGATCCCTACCACCAACTGGATGATGCCGGTGACGAAGACGTCGCAACCGCTGCCAGACGCTTTCGGCAAGCTAGTTCAGCCGGAAAAGACATTCCTGATGGGATCTGACGAAGTCGCGAAGAACCGCCAGGCATGGATCGACGAATGGCTCAATGCCATGAGCATGAACTGATCGGCTGAACCGGGCATGCTGCTGACCGCTGCCGAGCGAAGACGGGGGATTTCGGGCGGGGTGATAAGCCTCGGCGCGATCGCGCTTTTCGTCGGCATCGCGGTCTCGGCCCTGCTGTCCTGGGACGCCCCTGAAACGCAGGGGCGATTGTTCTCGGCCTATACCGGCCGCATCCTGCAGTTCACGCTGTGGCAAGCGGCGCTATCGACCTTGTTCTCCGTATGCCTTGCCCTTCCCGTGGCGCTGTCACTGGCAAGACGGCCGCATTTCATCGGCCGTATCTGGATCGTGCGGCTGATGGCGTTGCCGATGGGTCTGCCGGTTCTGATCGGTGCGCTGGGTCTGATCGGCATCTGGGGGCGCCAGGGCGCGGTCAATAGTTTCCTCTCGACATTGGGGCTTGAGCAGCCGATCAGCATTTACGGCCTGACCGGTATTCTCCTCGCCCATGTCTTCTTCAACCTGCCGCTGGCCGCCCGACTGTTTCTCGTGGCGCTCGAGCGGCAGCCTGCGGAATACTGGCTGCTCTCCACCAGCCTCGGCATGAAGCCGTTGTCGATCTTCCGTTTCATCGAGGGGCCCGCTCTCATCCGGGTCGTGCCGGGCATTGCCGGGCTGATCTTCATGCTCTGCGCCACCAGTTTCACGCTGGTCCTGATTCTGGGCGGCGGGCCGGCGGCGACGACGCTGGAAGTGGCGATCTACCAGTCGCTGCGCTTCGATTTCGATCCGCCGCGTGCCATCGGACTGGCGGTGCTACAGATCGCCGTGACGGGCCTGATCCTCGCCGCCCTCGCGTTTCTCCCCGCCCCCGACGGCACGCATGTCACTGCCGGCCGCGCCACCCGCCGCTTCGATGGGCGCACATGGGGCGCACGGGCCTGGGACGGCTCGACGATCCTCGCTGCGACGCTGTTTCTCGTCCTGCCGCTTGCCTCGATCTTCATTGCCGGCATCAAGGCCGATCTCTGGCGACTGGCCTCCAGCCCCGCCTTCCTCAACGCAGCCTATACAAGCCTGTCGATCGCGCTCTTGTCAGGCCTCCTGGCCGTCAGCGTCGCGCTGGCGATCATCCATGCGCGCATTGCCATAAAGGATGTCCGCCACCCCGGCATCCCGGCGCGCGGGCTGGCGGCGATGCTGGGTGCGACGTCGTCGCTGGTGCTGCTGGTGCCGCCGGTCGTGATCGGGACAGGCTGGTTCCTGCTGCTTCGCCCGTTCGGAGATGTCTCGCGTTTTGCCCCCGCACTGGTCGCGGCCATCAACATGCTGATGGCCCTGCCCTTCGTGATGCGGGTGCTGGAACCGGCGATCGAGGATCATCGGCGGCAGACGGCACGCCTAGCCGCGAGCCTCGGCGTAACAGGCTTCTCGAGGCTGCGGCGGATCGACCTGCCCTTCCTGATCGGCCCAATCCTTACGGCACTGTCGTTTGCCATGGCGCTCTCGCTCGGCGATCTCGGAGCCGTGGCCCTGTTCGGCTCCACGGAACTGACGACCCTGCCCTGGCTCGTCTACAGCAGGTTGTCGAGCTACCGAACGAACGACGCCGATGGGCTTGCCCTGCTTTTGGGCATGATATGTCTGGCGCTCACGATCCTCGGAAGTCTGAGCCGGCGAAAGGGATACGATGGCTGACGGCATCCGCCTGGAAAAGACTGCGCTGCAACTCGGCACCAAACGGTTCAGCTTCGATATTGCCATGACCGACGGCGCGATTACCGCCGTGACCGGGCCGTCTGGTTCGGGGAAATCGACCCTCTTGAACCTGATCGCGGGCTTCGAGATACCGGAGTCCGGCCGCATCCTGATTGCCGGCGAGGACGTGACCCACGCGCACCCCTCAAAGCGGCCGATTTCGCTGGTGTTCCAGGACAACAATCTGTTCGCCCATCTCGACCTCGTCACCAATATCGGCCTCGGCGTCGATCCGTCCCTCAAGCTTTCCCGTGAGGACAGGGTGAGAATTTCGCAGTCACTCGAGCGTGTCGGGCTTGCAGGATTCGAGACGCGCAAACCGGGAACGCTGTCCGGCGGCGAGAGGCAGCGCGCGGCATTTGCGCGGGTGCTGGTGCGAAAAAGACCCGTCCTTTTGATGGACGAGCCGTTTGCGGCGCTTGATCCCGAACTCAGGTCTTCGATGGCGTCGCTGCTCCTGGACCTGCACCGCGAAACCGGCAATACGGTGGTGATCGTCAGCCACGACCGCGCCGAGGTTCAAAAGCTTGCCGATGTGGTGGTTGCCGTCGACGATGGCACCATCGTCAACTCCGCCGCAAACACGGCTATTCCCTACGCCCGCTAGAGGCCAGTCGACGGAGCGTCGTCACGAATAGAGACAGGCGAAAACCAACGTTATCGCAGTGCCACAATTTGGTCTTGCGGCGATGTCATCGCCTTGGTTTATCAGAAGTCAATTGCAAACGCGCCGGCTGAACCTATCTCTTTTATCTGTGCATGCGATGCGAAAATCGGTACGAAGCGAAGGTGAACAGGACTGACGGTGCAGAAGACACGGATCAAAACACGCGAGGACGCGACACCCGGCAGGACCGGGCAGACCAGCGCACCGCGCCGTTGGAGACGCTTTGCCGTCGTGTTGCTCGCAAGTGCAGCACTCGCAGGCTGCCAGTCCGTGTTCGATCAGGCCTACACGCCGAATGTTTCTCCATCAGACTCGCCGCAGATCGTCGACGAGGTTCAGAAGAACGATCCGCGGGCGCAGATGGGTGCACGCGAGCATCCCCGTATCGTGGCAAGCTATGGCGGCGAATATCGTGACGCCAAGACCGAACGGCTGGTCGCCCGGATTGCCGGCGCCCTGACCGCCGTTTCGGAAAATCCGACGCAATCCTTCCGGATCACTATCCTCAATTCCCCGGCGATCAACGCCTTCGCCCTGCCCGGTGGCTATCTCTATGTCACCCGCGGATTGCTGGCGCTCGCCAACGACGCTTCGGAAGTCGCGGCCGTGCTGTCGCACGAGATGGGCCACGTCACCGCCAACCACGGCATCGAACGCCAGCGGCGCGAAGAAGCCGAAGTGATCGCCAGCCGGGTGGTCGCCGAAGTTCTGTCGAGCGACATCGCCGGCAAGCAGGCGCTTGCCCGCGGCAAGCTGAGACTTGCAGCGTTTTCGCGCCAGCAGGAACTGCAGGCGGACGTGATCGGTGTGCGGATGCTGGGCGAAGCCGGCTACGACCCCTATGCCGCTGCGCGCTTCCTCGATTCGATGGCGGCCTATGCGCGCTACTCGGCGGTCGATCCCGACAGCGACCAGAGCCTGGACTTCCTGTCCAGCCACCCGAACTCCGCCCAGCGCGTCGATCTGGCCCGCCGGCATGCCCGCAATTTCGGCCAGGAAGGCGTCGGCGACAAGGGTCGCGACTATTTCCTCGCCGGCATCGACGGTCTTCTCTATGGCGACAGCCCCCAGGAGGGCTATGTGCGAGGCCAGACCTTCCTGCACGGGGGCCTTGGAATACGCTTCGACGTTCCGCCGGACTTCCGCATCGACAACAAGGTGGAAGCGGTTCTCGCGACGGGACCGGGCGAAACCGCGATCCGTTTTGATGGCGTGGCCGCCGGCGACACCAGCAGCCTGCCGAACTATCTGACCAGCGGCTGGGTGGCCGGGCTTCAGCCGGAAACCGTGCGCGAGACGACCGTCAACGGCCTGCCGGCCGCAACCGCACGCGCCTCTGCCGAACGCTGGGATTTCGACGTGACCGTGATCAAGGTCAATGATCAGATCTTCCGGTTCCTGACGGCCGTTCCGAAGGGCAGTCCCGCTCTGGACACGACCGCACAGATCTTGCGCAACAGTTTCCGCCGCATGACACAGCCTGAAATCACGTCGCTGAAGCCGCTCCGCGTCCGCGTCGTGAGCGTCGGGCCGCAAGATACGATGGCATCGCTGTCAAGCCGGATGATGGGCACCGACCGTAAGCTGGACCTGTTCAAGCTGATCAACGCCATTCCGGTCGGCGCGACATTGTCACCGGGCCAAAAGGTCAAAATCATTTCCGAATGAGGCTTGTATAAAAGCTTCAAAGCGCGGAGGCCGTTTCAAGGGCCTGCGCGCTTTGAAGCATCGTATCGAGATGTCGCGACCGCCAGAGCGGCGCGGGCACAGTGTGTTTAGGACACAAGCGCCATCTGCGGATTTGCGGTGACAAGTGCCGACTTCAGCTTCTCGATCGCGCGGCTTTCGATCTGCCGCACACGCTCCTTGGAAATTCCGAGCTTGGCACCCAGCGCTTCCAGCGTCGCACCGTCATCCGTCAGCCTGCGGGCGCGGATGATCATCTTTTCGCGGTCGTTGAGCTTGGTGAGGGCACCCTGCAGCCATTTCAGACGACGCTCGCCGTCAATCATCCCAGAGACCTGTTCGTCCGGCAGTGGTTCGCCGCTGGCCAGCATGTCGAGGCGTTCGCCACTGTCTGCATCACCGGAAATCGTTGGAGCCTGAAGCGACGAGTCATTGCCGGAGAGACGGGCATCCATGGTCTGCACGTCGGAAACGCTGACGCCGAGTGCGACGGCAATTTCCTCATGGATGGCCTGGGCCGTGAGGTTGGAGTCGCCGCGGGCAAGTTTTGCGCGCAGGCGGCGCAGATTGAAGAACAGCGCCTTCTGGGCTGAACTCGTACCACCGCGAACGATCGACCAGTTGCGCAGGATATAGTCCTGCATGGAGGCACGGATCCACCAGCTGGCGTATGTGGAAAAGCGGACATCGCGGGCCGGTTCGAACCTTGCCGCAGCCTCGAGCAATCCCACATAACCTTCCTGAACGAGATCGCTCATGGGTAGACCGAACCCACGGAATTTCGACGCCATCGCGATGACGAGACGCATGTGGGCGAGTGCAATCTGGTTTCGAGCGCCCTGATCCTGGCGGTCTTTCCAACGGATTGCCAGATCACGCTCTTCCTCGCGGGCGAGATACGGAGCCGACATCGCTATCTTGATCATTGTGCGGTCTGCGGACATGGCTGTCATAGTGTTCTCCGTGGTGCCGTGATCGACAAAGGGCAGAACCAAAAAAAACGCTGAATTGCGGGATTACCGATATTCCAGCCTTGATTTTTGCGAATTTCTGCCGATGTCCCTCAAGTGTCTCGCGGAGGTCTTGGACCGGTTAGGCAATCGCCCCGCTATTGGTTAGGACGGAGAACACGCAGCACGATGCAGCATTAAATTCGCCGTTCCGGCGGGTTAACGCGTTTGTGTTGTAAAGGTTCCAACAAAAAACCCGGCACTAGGCCGGGTTTTTGGTGTTGTCTTTCAGAGACAAAATCAGGCTGCTTCTTCTTCCTGAGCTTCATCTTCCTCGACTGTCTTGCCGCGCTTGGGACCCTTGGCAAGGTTGACCTCGATCAGGCGAACAGCTTCCGTATCGGACATCTTGTTGACGGCGGCAATTTCGCGCGCCATGCGATCCAGCGCCGCTTCATACAGCTGACGCTCGGAATAAGACTGCTCGGGCTGGTTTTCGGCGCGGAAAAGATCGCGCACCACTTCTGCAATGGAAATCAGATCACCGGAATTGATCTTGGCATCATATTCCTGTGCGCGACGCGACCACATCGTGCGCTTCACGCGGGCCTTGCCCTGGACCACCTTCAGTGCACGTTCGACGAAATCCGTCTCGGAGAGCTTGCGCATGCCGATGCTCAAGGCCTTGGCGACCGGAACCTTCAGGCGCATTTTGTCCTTTTCAAAATCGATCACGAAAAGCTCGAGCTTCATGCCCGCGACTTCCTGTTCTTCGATAGAGGTGATCGTGCCGACGCCATGCGCAGGATAAACAATCGATTCACCAGTTCTAAAGCCCTGGCGTGCGGGAGAATTCTTTTTCAGTTGGGTCGTCATTCGATTCACAAACTCCCTTTGACTCACCCGTTTTATCGGGTCTGGGGAAACCGGGTCTGTCAGGCCCGGATGAGACGGGGGAAACCGTCGGGTCACTCCATACTGATCCGACAACGCGCGCAAAAACAGACCAACTCGCGAAACGGCGACGACAACATCAAAGTGTTGCAATGTCACGGGGAACGCGGGGAGCGATCTGTTTCTTTCGTGATGTTTTTCGGGCACGCGAGTGCCACCTTGTGGAACAGTGAGTAAGCTCTACCACAAAAAAGTGCGGAAATCAATAATTTGCTTTTATTCTTGCAAGCCGCGTGACAGTCGGACAGTGCCCAACCAAAAGACAGCTGATTCGAGCGGGTGACGGGCGCACCGTCACCATCCGGGTTTAATCGCCGGAACCTGGCTCTGCCGAGAAATACTTTTCATACTTGCCTTCTTCGCCGTCCATTTCCTTGGCCTCCGGAAGCGGATCCCGCTTCACGGTGATGTTCGGCCAGATCTGCGCGAAGTCGGAGTTCACCTTCAGCCACTTGTCGAGACCTGGTTCCGTGTCAGGCTTGATGGCCTCAGCCGGACATTCAGGCTCGCAAACGCCACAATCGATGCATTCGTCCGGGTGAATGACCAGAAAGTTCTCACCTTCGTAGAAGCAATCGACCGGGCATACTTCGACACAGTCTGTGTATTTGCAGCGGATGCAATTGTCTGTCACGACGAATGTCATGCGAAACTCCGAATATCGCAGATTGCGGCACGCTGCCGACGAAAGGTGCGGCAGGCGAAAAGCCGGCAGGCTTCAGCACTCAAGGAAGTCATGCTTTTCGAGTGTCACCTAATGCCTTTGCTGCAACTGCGCAAGAATAAACCGTGCGTAAAAACCGGGTCTTGAGGGCGGATTTTCTAAACCTAGTTTTCGCCCGCTTCGGGAAACAGGCGTTCGGTCTCCCGCCTTTCCTTCTTCGTCGGACGCCCGGAGCCCGGCAGGCGTTGCGCCTGCTCGAACGCCGTCAACTTCTGGCGTTCCTCCGGAGGCGGCGTCAGATCTTCGTAGAGAAGCCGCGCCTCTTCGAACGGTCCGCGCCGATCACCCCCGGACTTGACGACCAGAACGACATCGCGCCGTTCCAGCTTGATGTCGAGGCGGTCCCCGGTCTTGACCTGATAGCTTGGCTGAGACACCAGCGCGCCGTTGATCCGGATGCAGTTGGACTGGATCAGCGACTGCGCGATGGAGCGTGACTTTGCCATGCGCGCGAAAAAGAGCCACTTGTCGATGCGCTGTCGCGAACCTGCATGCAGCTCTTTTTCAACCATGCGCCTACTTCTTCATCTGCTCCTTGAGAGCAGCAAGCTTGGCAAAGGGCGAATCCGGATCGATCGGCTTTTCCTTGCGCGGTGGCTTGGCCTCAAAGCGAGCGGGCTGCGGTCCCTTGTTACGGTCCGGACGATCGTTACGATCTCCGCGCTCGGGACGATCGCCCCGGTTTTCAGGCCGACGGTTGTTGTTGTCGCGGTTTGGACGACCACCGTCACGGCGCTCGCCATCCCGACGACCATCGCGACGGCCTTCCTTGGGAGCGGCTTCGCCCTGGGGGCGGGCTTCCTGGGTGCGGCCTGCTGAGGCAGCACCGGCATTGCGCTGACCCTGGCCGTTACCACGGCGATCACCCTGCTGTGGCCGACCACCCTGGCGCTGGCTGTTCTCGCGACCGCCACCCGGGCGCCACAGGAGAACAGGCTTTGCTTCTTCGGGTTCGACGGCAGCGGCAGATTGAGTCGAGGCGGCTGTCTCGGCCTGAGCGTCCGGCTCGGCCGTTGCAGGTGCCTCAACGGTTTCAGCTTCCATGGAAGCGGCGACGTCAGGCGCTGCAGCTTCTTCACTCGCAGCGTCTTCTGCAGGAGCAGCAGCCTCAGCAGGCGCCACAACCTCAGCGGAAGCTTCGGTTGCTTCAGTTTCTTCGCCCTGATCGCCTTCGGCAGTCGGTGCGGCCTCGTCTGCTGCAGCCGTTGGCGTGGCAGGGGCAGCCGCAGCTGGCTCCTGGCCAGCCAGGAATGCCTGCGCCTCTTCAGGCTTCACGGCATCGGCGCGATAGCCGAGGCCTTTCAGAATTTCTTCCATATCGTCAGGCGTTGCGCCGAGGATCGACAGCATGGCTGTCGTCGTCACGAAGCGGCGACCGTCATAGGCGCCTTCTGGACGCGGGCTGGAGCCCGGCTTCCACTGCAGCAGCGGACGGATGAGATCGGCCAGACGCTCGAGAATGTCGATACGAACGGCACGCTTGCCGAGGAAGCGGAAACCGGCGAGCTTGTAGAAGGTACGCTCGAAAGCAGGATCCGCGACGACCGATGTGCGGCCGGCAGCAAGCGCCGGAATGAGATCGCCGTAACCCGGCTTGTCGATGCCGTCGTTCTTCAGCGCCCAGAGAAGCGTGATAAGCTCGGCCGGAGCAGGCTTCAGCAGCGCCGGCATGAACACATGGTAGGCGCCGAAGCGGATGCCGTAGCGGCGCATCGAAGCGCGCGCATCCTGATCGAGCGTCTTCACGTCTTCGGCAACATCGCGCCGGAACATGACGCCGAGGTTTTCGACCAGCTGGAAGGCCAGGCCCTTGGCGAGACCCTGCAGGTCTTCAGCGCGCGACAGATCGTCCAGCGGCTTCAGCACGGTCGCAATGTGATGGTTCACGAAACGCTCGATGCGCGCAACGACGTGTTCGCGGGCATTGCCGGTCAACTGCTCGTCGGCAAGCAGGATCAGGCGCGGGCGCATGATATGGTCGCTTGACGCAAGCCGGCCGACAGGTTCGCCGAGCCAGCGCACGGAACCGTCCGAGCCGACAGCAAGGTCGTTGTTGCCGGATGCATAAAGCCGCGCGGCGCGTGCCTCGAACTCCAGCGCAAGCGCCTTTTGCGCGGCACCCTGGACGGCCTTCGCATCTGGACCCTCCGTGCCGGCTATAGGCGTGAATCGGAATCCAGCCAATTGCCCCACATGATGGCCTTCGACGAAGACATCCCCATTCACACTGATTTCAGCTTCCAGCATCGCATTCTCTCTTAGGCGCTTCATGAGCACAGATGTCCTGCGATCAACAAAGCGTTTCGTCAACCGTTCATGTAACGCGTCCGACAACCTATCCTCGATTTCCCGTGTCTTTTCTTGCCAGTGTGTCGGATCGGCAAGCCAGCCAGGGCGGTTCGAAACATAGGTCCAGGTACGAATCTGCGCGATTCGGGCCGACAGGGTGTCGATTTCTCCGTCGGTCCGGTCGGCGCGGCGAACCTGTTCTGCCATGAATTGCTCGTTCACCGTGCCGAAGCGCACAAGATCCGAGAAAAGAGTCGAAATGAGGTCTGCGTGTTGCGCAGGGGCAATCCGCCGATAGTCCGGCAGAGCGCAGGCCTCCCACAATTTTTCCACCCGCTCCGGCGTTGTCGCCGTATCGCGGATTTCTGCGTAGCGCGACAGATAGTCGAGCGCCTGGATATCGATTGCCGGCAGCGCGCGGGCAAGCCCCGCCACGGTCGGCGGCCGGTCGAGACTGGCACGCAGAGCGGCAAGCGAGGAATAGTCGACGCTTTTCGTGCGCCACTGCAGCACTTTCACCGGCTCGAAATGATGACCCTCGATCCGCTCGACCAGTTCGTCGTCGAACGGCTGGACCTGCCCGGTGACACCAAAGGTTCCGTCACGCAGGTGGCGGCCCGCACGCCCGGCAATCTGCGCCATTTCGGACGGATTGAGATTGCGGAACTGATAGCCGTCGAACTTGCGATCCTGAGCGAAGGCAACGTGATCCACATCGAGATTGAGGCCCATGCCGATCGCATCGGTTGCGACGAGATATTCCACATCGCCTTCCTGATAGAGAGCGACCTGTGCATTGCGGGTGCGCGGGCTCAAGGCGCCAAGCACGACAGCCGCACCACCGCGCTGGCGGCGGATCAGTTCGGCGATCGCATAGACCTCTTCCGCAGAGAAGGCGACGATCGCGGAACGCTGCGGCAGGCGGGTGATCTTTTTCTGACCGGCATAAAACAACTGCGAGAGGCGCGGCCGTTCGACCACGGTGATCCCGGGAAGCAGCCGTTCGAGGATCGGCCGCATGGTGCCGGCACCGAGCAGCAACGTCTCCTCGCGTCCGCGAAGATGCAGGATGCGGTCGGTGAAGATGTGCCCGCGCTCGAGATCGCCGGCCAGCTGTACCTCGTCGATAGCGACGAAGGCGGCCTTTGTCTCGCGCGGCATCGCCTCGACGGTGCAGACGGAAAAGCGCGCCATATGCGGCGTGATCTTTTCCTCGCCCGTGATCAGCGCGACATTGTGATAACCGACCTTCTCCACGACACGCGTATAGACCTCGCGTGCAAGCAGGCGAAGGGGCAGACCGATGACGCCGGAACCGTGCGCAACCATGCGCTCGATGGCATAATGGGTCTTGCCGGTATTGGTGGGGCCTAGCACGGCCGTGACGCCGCGGCCGCTGAGAATCATGGGCTGAGAATGCAAAGCCAGTTCCTGCTTATCCGCCGATGCGATCCTCCACGGAAACGCAATCGCAGTATCAGATGGCCATGCTCGACGATAAACGCAAGCCGATATGTTGTCCTCGACAAGGCGAGACCACGATTTCCAGGATCAACATGTGTACGATACGCACGCCAGTTTCGTTCGAACAAACGTGAACGAATCGGCGACGATTGCGGATTCCGGAGCGTTCTCGATCTGTTTCGAACATTACCCGGCTTTCCGACGCATGGCCAAAGTGTAACCCGTTAACCACACTTCACGGGCGAGCTAGTGGTGAGTGGAACAAAAGTTCCCATGCTACGTTTTCTCGGCAATCCCAACCGGACATGTCGAGCCGGGAGGTCAGCGGAGTACAAGCCTATGCTCGGAACCATCCTACTTATCGTACTGATTTTGCTTTTGATCGGCGCGCTGCCGAATTGGGGGCACAGCCGGAACTGGGGTTATGGTCCGTCCGGCGGTCTCGGCCTCGTTGTGCTGATTATCATCATCCTCCTGCTGATGGGCAGGATCTAAAAGCGGCGAAGCCGCACGTTACCAAGGGAAGGAAAGTGACATGAAAAAAGTTTTGCTCGTCGGCGCTCTCGTCGGAATGCTGGCATCCTGCACATCCACTGAAAAGGGCACTGCAATCGGTGCTGCTTCAGGCGCCGTTATCGGTGGCGCTGTGACCAACAGCTGGGGTGGCGCTGCAGTCGGCGCTGTCGGCGGCGGTCTGGTTGGCGCTGCTATCGGCGAATCGCAGAAGCGCAACGGTTACTGCGTCTATCGCGACCGTTATGGCCGTACATACGAAGCGCGTTGCCGCTAAGTCCTGCGTTTAGTCGCAGTATAGAAACCGGCGTCCCATGGGCGCCGGTTTTTTTGTATCCGCTTACCCGGCGAAATACTGACCGCCATTTGCGCTGAGCGTCGAGCCGGTAATGAATCCGGCTTCTTCAGAGGCTAGAAACAGCACGCAGCGGGCGATTTCTTCCGGCTCTCCCAACCGTCCGACAGGTATCTGCGGGATGATCTTTTCGTCCATCACCTTTTGCGGGATGGCACGCACCATGTCGGTTCCGATATAGCCGGGGCAGATCGCATTGACGGTGATGTTCTTCGAGGCCCCCTCTTGAGCCAGCGCCTTGGTGAAGCCGAGATCGCCCGCCTTGGCGGCGGAATAGTTCACCTGCCCCATCTGGCCCCTCTGGCCATTGATCGAGGAGATGTTGATGATGCGGCCGAATCCGCGCTCGCGCATGCCGGGCCACACCGGATGGGTCATGTTGAACAGGCCGGAAAGGTTGGTATCAATGACCTCCTTCCACTGCTGCGGCGTGATCTTGTGAAACATGCCGTCGCGGGTGATGCCGGCATTGTTGACGAGGACGTCGATCGGCCCGAGCTGCGTTTCGACTTCAGCGATGCCCTTCACGCAGGCATCGTAATCCGACACGTCCCACTGGAACACCGGAATGCCCGTCGCCGCGTGAAACTCAGCGGCCTTTTCGGTATTGCCCGCAAAATTTGCGGCGACCGAATAGCCTGCCGCTTTCATGGCAGTGCTGATCGCAGCCCCGATGCCGCGCGTGCCTCCTGAAATCAACGCGATACGCGCCATGTAAACTTCCTTTCATACCGTCGCCGCCGTCAGCGTAACGGAGCTGCTCACGCCGATAACGTGGGCAGCTGCCACCCAGTGCTAGAGCGCTTCCAGACACATGGCGACGCCCATACCACCCCCGATGCAGAGCGTCGCAAGCCCCTTTTTCGCGCCACGGCGCTTCATTTCGAACAGCAGCGTATTGAGAATTCGCGCACCCGACGCACCGATCGGGTGACCAATGGCGATCGCTCCGCCGTTGACGTTGACGAGCGACGGATCGAGGCCCAGATCCCGCGTGACCGCGCAGGACTGTGCGGCAAACGCCTCATTCGCTTCGATCAGGTCGACATCGCCGATTTTCCAACCGGCTTTTTCCAGCGCGCGACGCGAAGCCGGGATGGGCCCGGTTCCCATGATCTGCGGATCGACGCCAGCAGTGGCCCAGGAGACGATGCGCGCCAGCGGCGCAATGCCACGACGACCGGCTTCTTCCTCCGTCATCAGCAACGCTGCGGCGGCGCCATCGTTAAGGCCGGATGCGTTGGCGGCAGTCACTGTGCCTTCCTTGTCGAAGGCCGGCCGAAGCTTCGCCATCCCCTCCAAAGTCGCACCGGCACGGATGTATTCGTCGTTCTCGACGCGCAACTCGCCCTTGCGGGTCTGGATCAGGAAGGGAACGATCTCGTCCCTGAAGCGGCCAGCAACCTGCGCTGCCTCCGCTTTGTTTTGCGAGGACACCGCGAACTGATCCTGTTCCTCGCGCGACAACTGCCACTGTCGGGCGATGTTTTCAGCGGTGATGCCCATGTGATAGCCGTAGAACGCGTCGGTCAAGCCATCCTTGATCATCGTATCGATCATCTTGAAATCACCCATCTTCACGCCGCCGCGTAAGTGCGCGCAATGCGGTGCCATCGACATGGATTCCTGTCCACCGGCGACGATGATCTTGGCATCGCCGAGCGCGATCTGCTGCATGCCCAGTGCGACCGCACGAAGACCGGAACCGCAGAGCTGGTTGACGCCCCAGGCCGTCGCCTCCTGCGGCACCCCGGCCTTCATCGCCGCCTGACGTGCGGGGTTCTGTCCCTCGCCGGCAGGCAGGACCTGCCCCATGATGACCTCGTCCACTTCCCCCGCCTCCACGCCACCGCGCGCCAGCACCTCCTTGATTACCGCGCCGCCAAGTTCGTGTGCGGGGACGTTCGCAAATGCGCCGTTGAAGGAGCCGACGGCCGTTCGTGCTGCGGCTGCGATAACGATGGATGGATTGGACATGATGTCTCCTCTTTCCGTTTCTTGGCACCGAGACTGGCAAAGCCTGAGCGCCCTGTCAAACGCCCGGTTTTCGCCCGAAACACCCGGTTTTTCATCGATTTGCTGCGCAGCATGGTGATCCATCGCGGCGCACAAATCGATTGTCAGTTGCGCCAATTTAAGCTTACATTCGAGGCGGGAGAAGATGCCAAGCACTAATAATCGCGCGAATGGCGAAGTGGAGGGAAATCATGGCAAAGACCGAAGGTGACGTGACGATCAAGAAATACGCTAACCGGCGTCTCTACAACACCGGAACAAGCACATACGTGACGCTCGAAGACTTGGCGAAAATGGTCAAGAAGGGCGAGGTATTTACGGTTCAGGATGCCAAGACGGGCGAGGACATCACGCACTCGGTTCTGACCCAGATCATTTTCGAGCAGGAGTCCAAGACGGGAAACACGCTTCTGCCGGTGTCCTTCTTGCGACAGCTGATTTCCTACTACGGCGACCAGATGCAGATGGTGGTGCCGACCTTCCTCGAACATTCGATGAAGACGTTTTCGGACCAGCAGGTGCAGATGCGCGAGCAGATGACGAGTGCGTTCGGTGACACGCCGATCGCCAAGAACCTGCACCTTCCGATGCAGATGATGGAAGAACAGGTGCGGCGCAATACGGACATGTTCCGTCAGGCCATGCAGATGTTCACGCCCTTTGCCGGTGCCGCGACGCCGCCTCAGCACCAGTCCGCCCCACCATCGGGCAAGAAGGCGGAAGCCAAGGACATCGACGAACTGAAGGAGCAGCTCCGCGCGCTTCAGGGTCGTCTCGACAGCATGAGCACCTGAACGGCACCTCCTGCGGGAAGAAGCGCGCCTTACCGAGCGCCTAACAAAAAAGGCCGGCAAAGCCGGCCTTTCAAGCAATCATCAGAAAAGCTTACGCGCTTTCCTTCGGCGTCAGAACCTGACGGCCGCGGTACATACCGGTCTTGAGATCGATATGGTGCGGACGGCGCAGTTCGCCGGAGTTCTTGTCCTCGACGAATGTCGGGGTCTTGAGAGCGTCAGCAGAGCGGCGCATACCGCGCTTCGACGGGCTCGTTTTTCTTTTAGGTACAGCCATTTTCGTTACTCCACTTCGTGCAAAACAGGGATTTCCGGCCGGAACTGAGGCCGAACATTCCATGTCTCGATCTCGGAAATTTCGCGCGCTTATACATGCCAACCGGGTACTTGACCAGTCCCTGCAGGGATATTGGCGGGATTTTTTCGCAAACCACGCCGAAACACCTCAGGCCTCGTCTTCTTCGACGATTGCTGTCTCCTGAAGGGCCGCTTCCTGCCATGAAACCCAGGCCGGATGCGACGTCATTGCCTCCATATACGCAAGCGTGTCGGCGTCGTCTACCAGATCATAGACCGCAAAGCGATTGACGACCGGCGCAAACATCGCGTCCGCTGCGGTAAACTCGCCAAACAGGAACGGACCGCCGGATTTTGCCCGCAGTTCCCGCCAGATCGTTCCGATCCGGGCGACGTCGTCCATCACCCCGTCGGGGAGATCGATGCGGCGCTTCGGCCGGCGAAAATTCATCGGGCAGGCATTGCGCAGCGCCCGAAAGCCAGACAGCATCTCCATCGAGATGGAGCGGGCGACAGCACGATCCGCAGACGACGCCGGCCAGATCCCGTTTTCAGGAAAGAGCTCGGCTGCGTATTCGATGATCGACAGCGACTGCCAGACACGCACGTCGCCATGATGCAGCACCGGCACCTGGCCATTGGGCGAGATCGCCTTGTAGCGCGGATTTCCGGCCGGATAATCGAACGGGATCAGCACTTCCTCGAAAGGAACGCCGGCAGCTGTGAGCGCAATCCAGGGCCGGAAGGACCAGGACGAATAGTTCTTATTTGCGATATAGAGGACGAGTTTTTCCATCGGCGCGGTTTCCATCAGGTCTCGGAATCGAAAATCATCAGTTCGTGGAAATGGTTCATGTCCTCGAACGAGCAGAATGCCGGCGGCCGCAATTCCAGCACCGGGGCCGCGCGCTGGATCTCAGCGGTCACCTCGTCGAGCATCGCCTGCCAAGCCGGCAGCGCTGCATCCGACAGGCGCTCGATCACATAGGCAAAGGTAATGTGGAACGCATAGTCGTCGTGATCCGGATGGCGATAACCGAGGAGCCGCGCCAGCGCATCGCGCCAGGCCTTCATCACCTTGCGGTCATGCTCGGACTTCCCCTCGACCACGAGACCCGACGGCTTGGCGCTTTTCACGGTGACCTGGAACGGATCCAGCGTCGAGAAACCTTCGAGCCGAGCCGCCATGATTTCCGTCATATCCTCGATCGGCGTCTCAAGCGGCATATCGTCCGGCCAGAAGCGAGGCTTGCGGCGGTATTCGATGACACCCTGAAACAGCGTCATGTGGAGGCTGGTGATCGGTGTGAAGAGAAAACGCTCGGCTTCCGGCATCTCGAGATAGCGCGCGCGTGCTGACACAAGCAGCGCCTGCGTTGCCGATCCTTTTTCCAGATGGCAGACGATCGTGTTGCCGGGCTCGGGCAGAAAGCCGCCTCGCCGTCCGTAACGCGTTCCGAGCCGCGGCGGCGATTTTGGATTGTGCGTCGCCGAGTATCTGAGGAGATCGGGCGAAATCAGTCTGGCATCCATCGGCGGTCCACTTTCTGCGCAAACGCACTCACAAAGCGTGCTCGATGCGCTCTTACGCCAGCGTCGATACTGACAGATGACATGAGGGACGTTTAACGCTTAGTTTTGACGTCACCCATAAATGCATTTGATGTAATCGCTGGATGCGCGCGCGCGCCGTTCCACGACACCGGCCAGCCGCTGCATTCCGCGGCCGGGCTTGCTGGCGACCCGCGTGTGCGGATTGGGAAGTGCGACGGCGAGCAAGGCGGCCTGACGGGCACTCAGCTTGGCGGCTGGCACCTTGAAATGATACTGCGCGGCCGCTTCCGCACCGTAGATGCCAGGCCCCCATTCCGCGACGTTGAGATAGATCTCCATCAACCGCCACTTCGGCCAAATGAAATCCTCAGCCAGCGCCAGCGGCAGTTCCAGCCCTTTACGGATGAAGGAGCGGCCGTTCCATAAAAACAGGTTCTTGGCCGTCTGCATCGGAATGGTGCTCGCGCCACGCGTTGCCTCGCCGTCCAGTGCATCCTGCACGACGCCGCGCATCTGGCGCCAGTCGACGCCGCCGTGGAAACAGAACTGGCCGTCCTCCGACATCATCACGGCCCGCACGAGATTGGGCGAGATGTCCTCGATATCAACCCACTGGCGGTCATACCCGCGCAGAAGAAACAGTTCCGACAGCATGAGGGTGGACACCGGCCGCGTGAATGGCAGCGCATAGACCGGGATGAGAAGATAGGGCAGCACCACCAGCGCAATCACGAACAGGATGGCGCGGCGAAGCCACGTGGTGGCAGGCAGGCGAAAACGGCGCGCCGGCCTCACGGGTTCGTCTTCTTCGGCATGCTGTTCAGGTACGATATCCAAGGTGCTTCTACCCGCCCGTTTAAAGTTTCATAGCCGGTGGCGCTTTCGAAGGCCAGTCCACCGGCTGAAACTTCGGCAATGCTGGTAAATCGACATTGCCTGTATCGTCGCCTCATGCCAAACAGCCCGGCATGAACACGACCGATCCTGCATTCGAAAGCCGGTTGAAAGACAGCGCAGTCGCCACCGAGGCGCTGCTTGTGTCGCTTCTTTCGGATCAAACGTTGCCCGACGAAGTCACGCGCCCGGCCCATCTGATGGCCGCGATGCGCCATGGTTCGCTGAATGGCGGAAAGCGCCTGCGACCGTTCCTGCTGCGCGAAAGTGCGCTTCTGCTTGGTGGGAACGAACAGGCCGCCATGCGCATCGGTGCCGCACTCGAATGTCTGCACTGTTATTCGCTGATCCACGACGACCTGCCCGCCATGGACGACGACGACCTTCGCCGTGGTCAGCCGACGGTCCACAGGGCATTCGACGAGGCGACCGCGATCCTTGCCGGCGATAGCCTGCTGACCTACGCCTTCGACATCATCGCAGCGCCTGAAACAGCCCTGCCGGACCGGGCAAAGACGGAACTTGTTCTGGCCCTCGCCCGCGCCGCCGGTTCCGGCGGCATGGTGGGTGGCCAGGCGCTCGATCTGGCTGCGGAAAAATCGGCACCGGACGAGGCAGGGATTACCACGCTTCAGGCGATGAAGACCGGCGCACTGATCCGTTTCGCCTGCGAGGCAGGTGCGATCATCGCGGGCGCAGATCAGGAACATCGTCAGCGCCTCAGAAAATTCGGCCAGGTCATCGGGCTTGCCTTTCAGCTCGCCGACGATCTTCTCGACATCACCTCCGATGCCGAGACCATGGGCAAGGCGACCGGCAAGGATGCCGCCCGCGGCAAGGGCACGCTGGTTGCCATGCATGGCACAGGCTGGGCGGAAGAGAAGCTCGATACACTGACGGCAGACGCCGTCGACCTGCTTGCACCCTACGGCGAAAAGGCATTTATTCTGCAGCAGACGGCGCGCTTTATCGCCAGCCGCCAGAACTGACGAGACGGGACAGAGGCAAGTCTCCCGGATCAGACCCGAGGAGCAAAGCATGCCGGATGTATTCGCCTACCTGCCCTATATCTGGCCAGCCTATCTCGCCTATCTCATCGCCGTCCTCAGCCCCGGACCTGCCAATTTTGCCATTATCGGGATGGCGATTTCGCATGGCCGTCGAAACGGGGTGATCCTAGCACTCGGCGTCTTCTGCGGCTCGCTGACCTGGGCCTGCGCTGCCGCTCTCGGGCTTGCCGCAGTCCTGCGCAGCTACGCGATCGCGCTCGAAATCATGAAGGTTCTCGGCGGGTTCTATCTGATCTATCTCGCCTGGAAGGCATACCGCTCGGCGCGGACCCCGGATATCGAGACCGCATCGAGCGAGAGCAGGACGTCCTATACGGCAAGGCAACTCTGGCTGCGCGGCTATGCCATCCACGTCACAAATCCGAAGGCGATCTTCGGCTGGCTGGCGATCATTTCGCTCGGCCTGCCCGCGGATGCACCACCTTCGGCGATCCTGCTGATCGTGGGCATCTGCTCGACCTCAAGCCTGGTCATCTTCACCGGATATGCGGTTCTGTTTTCGACCCGCCACGCGCTTCGCGCCTACAAGGCCGCCCGGCGCTGGATCGAAGGCACCATGGCGGTGTTCTACAGCATTGCCGGCGTGAAACTGCTGACGAGCCGGATCTGACCGGCTCGTCGATATCTGACCGAACTCAGCCCTGCTCGATCGGCGCGATCGCGACTTCGACGCGGCGGTTCTGGGCGCGACCATCCGGCGAGGCGTTGGAGGCAACCGGCTGCGACGGGCCATAGCCCATCGTCGACACACGGCGCTGATCGACGCCGCGACCACCGAGATAGTTGGCGACCGAGACGGCACGGCGTTCCGAAAGCGCCTGGTTGTGCTGCAGGCTGCCGGTCGAATCCGTGTGACCGTTGACGTCGATATAGGTCTTGCCGAACTTGTTGAGCACGATCGCAACCGAATCGAGCGTGGCATAGAACGGTGGGATCACCTGGTCCTGATCGGTGGCGAAGGTGATGTTCGACGGCATGTTGAGAATGATGCGGTCGCCGTTGCGGGTCACCGATACGCCGGTTCCCTGCAGCTGCTGGCGCAGTTCGGCTTCCTGGCGATCCATGTAATTGCCGATGGCGCCACCGGCGAGACCGCCGATCGCAGCGCCGATCAGCGCATTGCGGCCCTTGTTGCCGCCGCCGATCAACAGACCGCCGACCGCGCCGAGACCGGCACCGATGGCAGCGCCACCAGCCGTGTTCGACATTTTCTGCTGACCCGTATAGGGATCGGTCGTCGTGCAGGCAGAGAGATACGTCGCGCAAGCTGCGACGATAGCAATTTTTTTCAACATATGAATCAGTTTCCCCGTCGTCCGTAGTACCCCTCATTTACCATGAAATACGGCAATAGCGAGGAGAGGCCGCGGCAGCCGGGATAAGGAATTATCCCTATCCGGGAATGACGCTTACTCGGCGGCGGTTTTCTGGCCGAAGCGGTTCTCGATGTAATCGATGACCAGCTTTTCGAAATCCTGAGCGATATTGGGGCCGCGCAGCGTCATCGCCTTCTGGCCGTCGATAAAGATCGGGGCGGCAGGCGTCTCGCCAGTGCCGGGCAGCGAGATGCCGATATCGGCATGCTTGCTTTCGCCGGGGCCGTTGACGATGCAGCCCATGACGGCGACGTTCAGAGCCTCGACGCCCGGATACTTTTCGCGCCAGATCGGCATGTTCTTGCGGATATCGTTCTGGATGTTCTGAGCCAGCTCCTGGAACACCGTCGACGTGGTGCGCCCGCAACCGGGACAAGCGGCGACCACCGGAATGAACTGGCGGAACCCCATGACCTGCAGGATTTCCTGCGCAACCTGCACTTCGCGGGTGCGGTCACCGTTCGGTTCCGGCGTCAGCGAGACACGGATCGTATCGCCGATCCCGTGCTGCAGGACATAACCCATGGCAGCCGACGAGGCGACGATGCCCTTGGTGCCCATGCCCGCCTCGGTGAGGCCAAGATGCAGCGCATGGTTGGAGCGCTCGGCCAGCATCGAATAGCAGGCGATGAGATCCTGCACCTGGCTGACCTTTGCGGAGAGAATGATCCGGTTGCGCGGCAGGCCGATGTTTTCTGCAAGCTCGGCCGAAATCAGCGCCGACTGGACGATCGCCTCATGCATCACCTGGCGGGCCGATAGCGGCGAACCGGCTTCGGAATTGCGGTCCATCAGCGTCGTCAAAAGATCCTGGTCGAGCGAGCCCCAGTTGACGCCGATGCGGACAGGCTTGTCGTAACGGATCGCCATCTCGATGATGTCGCCGAACTGCTTGTCCTTCTTGTCCTTGAACCCGACATTGCCCGGGTTGATGCGGTATTTTGCCAGCGCTTCGGCGCAGGCCGGATGATCGGCCAGAAGCTTGTGGCCGATATAATGAAAATCGCCGATCAGCGGCACGTCGAGGCCGAGGCGCAGCAGACGCTCGCGCACCTTCGGCACGGCGGCAGCGCTCTCGTCGCGATCGACGGTGATGCGGACAATCTCGGAGCCTGCCTTGTAGAGCGCGGCGACCTGGGCGACGGTCGCATCCACATCAGCCGTATCCGTATTGGTCATCGACTGGACGACGACAGGCGCACCACCACCGACGATCACACCGCCGACATCGACGGCAACCGTGGCGCGGCGGGGCTTCGGATCATAGTCAATCGGTGCGTTCATGGGATCGTCTCGTTGCCTTTGCCCTGGGGCTAACTGGGGGCATAAACCGTCTTTCAGGTGGCGTATGACCGCCGGCTTGTCAACCAGCGGCCATGAATAGTTGGGTTAGTGATGCGCGCCGTCCGCATGCCTTGCAAGGTTCGAGAGAAGCAGCGTCACCAGGATCAGCACCGACAATCCCGCGAAAATGCTGCCAAGTCCCGTATGCTCAGCGATAAAGCCGATTGCCGAAGGTGCAACGAGAATTCCGGAATAGCCCATCGTGGTGACCACGGACAAACTGACGCCCGCTGCCATGCCCGGCAGATTGCCGGCCGCGGAAAACAGGATCGGCACGATGTTCGAAATGCCGATGCCGGCGATAGCAAAGCCTGCAATGGCCATCGTCGAACTGGTCGCAAAACCGATCGTCAGCATGCCCAGCATGGCGATGACGCCGCAGACCCTAAGCGTATTGACGGCACCGAACCGGTCGCGGATGAGATCGCCGGCAAAACGCATCGCCGCCATCGTGAAGGAGAAAGCCGCAAAGGCGAAGCCGGACAGCGTCAGCGAGGCCGACAGCTCGTTGCGCATGTAAAGCGCGCCCCAATCAAGAATGGATCCCTCGGGGATCATGCAGAACAGCGCCATGATTCCGAGCAGCCAGGGAAGCGGTGACGACGGCAGGCGGCGTCCGGCCCCGGCCGCCCTCTCCTCCGGATGCGGCGCATCCTGAAGCACCATTTTCCAGGCGACGGCGATCATGACGGCGGCGACGACGGTTACGAAAAGCGCATGCGGAAGAACGCCGATCCGTTCGAGAAGAAAGCCACCGGTCGAGGCGCCGAGCAGGCCGCCGAGGCTCCAGAACGCGTGGCAGGATGACATGATCGCGCGGCGCATGCCTTTCTCAGTCGCAACGGCATTGGCATTCATTGCCACATCCATCGCGCCGATCAGGCCGCCGAACAGAAACAACGCAACCGCTCCGCTCCAGATGCTGCCAATCAGCGACAGCAGAAGAAGCGTCGGCGTCAGCAGGACCGCGGTGACCTTGGAGACGATGCTCGATCCGAACCTTGCGATCTGGCTGCCGGCGATCGGCATCATCACGATGGAGCCTAGCCCGAAGATCAGGATCATCACGCCGAGCGACTTTTCGCTCAGCTCCAGACGTGCCGCAAATTCCGGGATCTTTGGCGCCCAGGCACCGATCATGAAGCCGTTCATCAGAAACAGCAGCGATACGCCGATCCGCTCCGGTGTGATGAAAGCACGTCGGGTCTTGGCTTCCGCCGGCGAAGACAAATCGTTCATCAGGTTGCTTCCTCCAGGCGCTGAGATTTATTTAAATCGATTTAGATTGCAATCTTTCGCGCTCAGCATGAGTTTCACGATTTATGTCTCCGGTTCACGCTTGTCACCCCTTAGCAACGACGGATGTAGCGCGACGAAGCTGATTGCAATCGCTGCAGAACGCCTTAAGCATTCGGATATGCAATGATATGAGGCGTCGGTATCCGGCGTGTGACTTTCTTGAAATCCAGCATCGGCAGCGGCATTCTTCTCGTCAGTACCTCCTACTTCGTGTTCACGCTTCATGATGCGGTGATCAAGCTGCTGGTGGTCGATGTCGGCGTCTGGCAGATCATATTCTTCCGAAGCCTGACGGTTCTGATCGCCTGCCTCGTCATCGGGGGACGCGGTTTCATCCCGCGGGTTGTCCGCTCTCCGATTGTCCGGCCGATGATGGTGCGCAGCGTGATCCTTCTCGCCGCATGGGTGTCGTTCTACACGGCCGCCAAGTCGCTGCAATTGGCCGAACTGACCACGATCTATTACGCCAATCCGATCGTCGCCACCCTGCTTGCCATTCCGGTTTTGGCGGAAAAAGTGCCCGCGGTCCGCTGGGTGGCGATCATTCTCGGCTTCGTCGGCGTGGTAATTGCCGCAAATCCGGCCGGGCTGACACTTTCGCTCCCGGTCGGTCTCGCGCTCCTCGCGGCAATCCTCTGGGCCATCGGCAGCGTTCTCTTGCGCAAGACGGCGATGAACGAGAAGACCCTTGTCCAGATGACGCTCACCAACTTCTTCTTCGTGGTGATGACCTTCGTCATGGCCGTGCTGACATGGCAGCCGGTCGATCTGAAAAGCGGTGCGCTTCTGGCGCTCGTCGGCATTCTCGGCGGCACCGCCCAGGCGACGCTGTTCGAGGCGATGCGACGGGCGCCGGTCTCGGTGCTTGCCCCGTTCGAATATTCCTCGCTGATATGGGCGTTCGTGCTGGGCTACGCCATCTGGCAGGACATTCCCGCAAGCAATGTCGCCGCCGGTGCCGCACTGATCTTCTGCGCCGGACTGCTGATCGTCGCCAGCGAGCGGCTGGCGGCGAGGCGCTATCGCCTCGCTCAACCTGCGGACGGATCGGACGGACCGGCGGGCGCCTGAGCCGTCAACAGTTTGACCCGTCAGGCCCCGTAGACGACGAGCAGATCCTTGGCGTCGATCTGGTCGCCGGCCTTGACCAGCACTTCGGCAAGCGTGCCGTCTTTTTCGGCGTGCAGCGCGGTTTCCATCTTCATCGCTTCGATGGACACCAGCACGTCGCCGGCCTTGACCGCCTGACCCGCCGCCACGAAGACGCGGGAAATCACGCCCGGCATCGGCGCGCCCAAATGCAGGGGATTGGCGATATCCGCTTTGGCCCGCACAGCCGAACCGCTTCCGCCATGGGCCCGGTCCGGCACCTTGATGCGGCGCGGCTGGCCGTTCAGTTCGAAAAAGGCGGTGACCATGCCCTGCGCATCCGGCGCACTCGTCGCCTGGTTGACGATAACAAGCGTCTTGCCGCGTTCGATATCGGCAAACAGCTCTTCGCCATCCGCGATCCCGTAGAAATAGGCATGCGTCGGCAACACGGAGACCGGACCGTAGGTCTCCGACGCCAGGGCGAAGTCGGTGAACACTTTCGGGTACATCAGATACGAGGCGAACTCGAAGTCGTCGACCTTGCGCTCCAGCTTGTCCTCGATCGTCTTGCGCTCGGCATCGAGATCAGCCGGCGCCAGCAGCGAACCGGGAACGTCCGTATAGGGCTGATCGCCCTTCAGCGCTTTTTTCTGGAGCGCCTGCGGCCATCCGCCCGGAGGCTGGCCGAGATCGCCCTTCAGCATCGACACGACCGAATCCGGGAAGGCGATGTCCTTGGCCGGGTTTTCGACGTCGGCCACGTTCAGATCCTGGCTGACCATCATCAGCGCCATGTCGCCCACCACCTTGGACGACGGCGTGACCTTGACGATATCGCCGAACATCCGGTTCACATCGGCATAGGTCTGCGCGACCTTGTGCCACTTGCTCTCGAGACCGAGCGAACGGGCCTGTTCCTTGAGGTTGGTAAACTGGCCGCCAGGCATTTCATGCAGGTAGACTTCCGACGCCGGACCCTTGAGATCGCTCTCGAAGGCCGCATACTGGCCGCGCACCGCTTCCCAGTAGAACGAGATCTTGCGGATCCATTCCGGATCGAGCCCGGTATCGCGGTCGGTTCGCGACAGCGCCTCGACGATCGAACCGAGGCAGGGCTGCGACGTGTTGCCCGACAGCGCATCCATCGCCGCATCGACGACATCGACGCCGGCATCGACAGCCGCAAGCACGGTCGCAGCCGAGATGCCCGACGTATCGTGCGTGTGGAAATGGATCGGCAGCGAAGTCGCTTCGCGCAATGCCTTGAACAGGACGCGGGCGGCAGCAGGCTTCAGCAGGCCCGCCATATCCTTCAGCGCGATGATATGGGCGCCGGCCTTTTCGAGCTCTTCCGCCAGTGCGACGTAATATTTGAGGTCGTATTTCGGGCGCGCCGAATTCAAGAGATCGCCGGTATAGCAGATCGCGGCTTCGCAGAGCCGGTTCTCCTCGTTCACCGCATCCATCGAGACGCGCATGTTGTCCACCCAGTTGAGGCAGTCAAACACACGGAAGACATCGATGCCGCCCTTTGCGGCCTGTTGGACGAAGTATTTGACGACATTGTCGGGATAGTTCTTGTAGCCGACGCCGTTTGCGCCGCGCAGCAGCATCTGCAGCAAGATGTTCGGCGCCGCCTCGCGGATCAGCGCCAGCCGCTCCCACGGGTCCTCTGTCAGGAACCGCATCGACACGTCGAAGGTCGCACCGCCCCAGCATTCCAGCGAGAACAGGTTCGGCAGCGCGCGTGCATAGACCCCGGCCACGCGGGCGATGTCGTAGGTCCGCATGCGGGTGGCAAGCAGCGACTGGTGGCCATCACGCATCGTCGTATCGGTGATGAGAGCGCGGCTTTCGCTGCGCATCCACTCGGCGAATTTCTTCGGGCCGAGCTCATCCAGTTTCTGCTTGGTACCAGCAGGAATATCGCCGTTGATATAGGGCAGAACAGGCTTTGCGGCCTTTTCCGATGGTACCGGACGACCCTTGGTTTCCGGATGGCCGTTGACGGTGACGTCGGCCAGATAGGTCAGAAGCTTGGTGGCGCGGTCGGCGCGCTTGACCTGTTCGAACAGTTCGGGCGTCGTGTCGATGAACCGCGTCGTATAGGAATTGTCGCGGAATTTCGGGTGCGTGATGATGGCTTCGAGGAAGGTGAGGTTCGTCGCCACGCCGCGGATGCGGAACTCGCGCAGCGCCCGGTCCATGCGGGCGATCGCTTCCAGCGGCTGCGGCGCCCAGGCCGTGACCTTGACCAGCAGCGGATCGTAGAAACGGGTGATGATCGCACCCGTATATGATGTTCCGCCATCGAGACGGATGCCGAAACCCGACGCCGAGCGATAGGCGGTGATGCGGCCGTAATCCGGAATGAAACTGTGCTCGGGGTCTTCGGTGGTGATGCGGCACTGCAGCGCATGGCCGTTCAGCCGGATGTTCTCCTGGGCCGGAACGCCCGATTCCGGCGTGCCGATCGCAAAGCCGTCGAGGATGTGGATCTGCGCCTTGACGATATCGATGCCGGTGACGACTTCGGTCACCGTGTGTTCCACCTGGATGCGCGGATTGACCTCGATGAAGTAGAATTTGCCGGTGTCGCTATCCATCAGATATTCGACCGTGCCGGCGCCGACATAGTTGGTGGCGCCCGCGATCTTCAGCGAATAGGCGGCCAGTTCGGCCCGCTGCTCCTCGGAAAGATAGGGCGCCGGAGCGCGTTCCACGACCTTCTGGTTGCGCCGCTGGATCGAGCAGTCGCGCTCGAACAGGTGCACCACATTGCCGTGGGTATCGCCAAGGATCTGGCTTTCCACATGGCGGGCGCGTTCGACCAGCTTTTCGAGATAGACCTCGTCCTTGCCGAAGGCCGCTTTCGCTTCGCGCTTGGCCTCGACCACTTCCCTGGCGAGGTCCTTCGGATCGCGGATGGCACGCATGCCGCGACCGCCGCCGCCCCAGGACGCCTTGAGCATGACCGGATAACCGATCTCCTCGGCCATCTTCGCCACGACATCCATGTCGTCAGGCAGTGGTTCGGTTGCGGGTACCACCGGCACGCCGACCGAAATCGCAAGATTGCGCGCCGCAACCTTGTTGCCGAGCTGGCGCATCGTATCTGGACGCGGGCCGATGAAGATGATGCCGGCCTCGTCGCAGGCATCGACGAATTCAGGGCTTTCCGACAGAAGGCCGTAACCTGGATGGATCGCATCGGCGCCCGAGAGCTTGGCAACCCGGATCACTTCCGGGATCGACAGGTAGCTCTCGATCGGGCCGAGGTCTTTTTCGAGATGCGGACCGCGACCGACCTGATAGCTTTCGTCCGCCTTGAACCTGTGCAGCGAGAGCTTGTCTTCTTCCGCCCAGATCGCCACCGTCTTGATGCCGAGCTCATTGGCAGCACGAAAGACGCGGATGGCGATTTCGGAGCGATTGGCGACGAGAATTTTCGATATCGGCAAGACAAGCCTCCCCAGGTGCCTCGAATGGTGCACCGCAAGAGATCAACATCTCCCGCATTAGGCAAGGGCTATTTGGTCGATAGCCGGCGTCACTTACGCTTCAGGTCACCAGTCCATGGCGAAATGCCATGGCCACCACATGCTGTCGGTTCTTCGCTTTCAGCTTTTCCTGGAGGCCGTTGATATACCAGTCGACCGTGTGGTTGGAGATGTCGAGCGAACGTGCGATCTCGTGCGATGTCATGCCGTCGGCAAGGAGCGCCATGACTTCCATCTCGCGACGGGTGAGTTGGGTATCCAGTCTGGCCGAGGCCTCGAGCGCCGTCGCGTCGCCGGCGATCTCCAGCAGTCTCCAGAAAATGCGCTTGGCGGCCGTGTCGAACAGTGAGATCTCGGTCGGCGATAGATCGATCGGTTTGCCGCCGATGATCATGTTGCCGAGAAATCCGTTGCGTCCATGGATCGGAAACACGTAGCCGTCGTCGAGACCATGGCGGCCCGCTTCCTGCATCATCCGGTCCATCCGCGAACGATGCGGATCGGACTTCAGGGCAAGGATCGAATCGCGCCAGCGGAACGGGCGATGGGCCGCATTCAGCATCCGCATGACAGGGTCGATGACGGTATATTTGCGCGCGCGATAGACCTCGACCCAGCTGTCCGGCCAGCGGGAGATCAAGGTCATTCCCTCGGGATCCGTTTGCCCTTTTCTCAGGACGATTGCATAGAATTCGAAACCGTAGGTTTTGAGGAGTGACGCAAGATTGTTCGCCACTTCCTTCGTCGTTCGTGCCTCTTCAACCAATACAAGCAACTGCACAACAAATTGGATGCTCAAATTCGCCCCCAGACCGTCTCCCCGACGATCGGCTTTATTCTTATAAAAAACCGACGCCGGCATAGAACCCGACCGCCCGCTTAACATAGTTATCATTTATACCACGTACATGCCGAAATCTTGTGATTGACGCAGCGATCAGGATCGGCATCAGCATACCGCATCGGTAACCTAACTACGGGCGAACCCTTGCTCTCACTGGATTATTTTCGGAAAAGAAGTTCACCGGCTAGGTTCGTCTCGGATTCGCCCTGTCCTTGCCATAACTATGCTGCCAATCGTTTCATGCCTGCACTTCAATAGGAGTTGCGCCCGTTGACGCTCTTCCAAGTTTACGCCCGAGCTTTGCAATATCTGACGAAGAACCGCTGGCGGGTCGCCGCGGTCGTCGTCGCCAACATTATTCTGGCCATCATCACGATTGCCGAACCGATTCTGTTCGGTCGAATCATCGACGCGATCTCCTCCAAGAGTGACGTCACCAACGTTCTGCTTCTGTGGGCGGGCTTCGGGGTCTTCAATACCGTCGCATTCGTGCTCGTTGCACGCGAAGCCGACCGTCTGGCCCACGGGCGCCGCGCTTCGCTGCTGACGGAAGCCTTCGGACGCATCATTTCCATGCCGCTGTCCTGGCACCACCAGCGCGGCACGTCGAACGCCCTGCACACGCTGCTGCGTGCCTCCGAAAGCCTGTTCGGTCTGTGGCTGGAATTCATGCGAACGCATCTCGCGACCGCCGTTGCAATCCTGCTGCTGATCCCGACCGCCATCTCGATGGATTGGCGCCTCAGCATCGTGCTTCTGATCCTCAGCATCTTCTACTGGATCATCGGCGTTGCCGTGATGAAGCGCACGAAGGAAGGCCAGGCCGCGGTCGAAACCCATTACCACCAGGTTTTCAGCCATGTCAGCGATTCGATCAGCAACGTCTCTGTGATTCACAGCTACAACCGCATCGAAGCCGAAACTTCGGCCCTCAAGAACTACACCAAGGATCTGCTGAAGGCGCAGTATCCGGTGCTGGACTGGTGGGCTTTGGCCGGTGGCCTTAACCGCACGGCATCGACGGTCTCGATGGGCGTGATCCTTGTGATCGGCACTATGCTGGTGCAACAGGGCAAGATCCGCGTCGGTGACGTCGTCGCCTTTATCGGCTTCGCCAACCTTCTGATCGGCCGCCTCGATCTTCTGCGCCAGTTCGCAACCCAGATTTTCGAAGCCCGCGCCAAGCTCGAGGATTTCTTCGTTCTGGAAGATTCCGTCGAGGAGCGCGCCGAACCGACGGATGCACGCGATCTGGGAGATACGGTCCGGGGCGAAGTGGAGTTCCGCGACGTCTCCTTCGGCTTCTCCAACACGAGCCAGGGCGTTCACGACGTATCGTTCATCGCGCAGGCGGGGGAAACGATTGCGATCGTCGGCCCGACCGGTGCCGGCAAGACGACGCTGATCAATCTCCTGCAGCGGGTCTATGATCCGCAGCAGGGCAAGATTCTGATCGACGGCGTCGATATCGGCACCATCACCCGCAAGTCACTGCGCCATTCCATCGCGACCGTGTTCCAGGACGCGGGCCTGCTTAACCGCTCGATCAGCGACAACATCCAGCTGGGACGAGAAGGTGCAACGCGGGAAGACATCGTCCGGGCGGCAGAAGCGGCCGCTGCGGCCGAATTCATCGAAACACGTCTCAATGGCTACGACACGACGGTCGGCGAGCGTGGCAACCGCCTGTCGGGCGGCGAGCGCCAGCGTATCGCCATCGCCCGTGCGATCCTCAAAAACGCACCAATCCTCGTTCTCGACGAAGCAACCTCGGCGCTTGATGTGGAGACGGAACAGCGCGTGAAGGCGGCAATCGACAAGCTGCGTCAGAACCGCACCACGTTCATCATCGCGCACCGGCTCTCCACCATCCGCGACGCCAACAAGGTCATCTTCCTCGAGGGTGGGCGGATTGCCGAAATGGGCACGTACGACCAGCTGAGCCGCAGCGGCGGCCGCTTTACCTCACTCCTCACCGCCAGCGGCATCGTCATCGACGAGGACGAGGAAGGCCACAAGCTCCCGGTACCCGCCGAGCACGCCTAAGCCATAGCACCCATACCGAGCGAACATCAGACACCTCGCTTCCAGCAATGGAAGCGGGGTTTTCTTTTTTGTGAGGTAATGCGGGAGCACCGCTTCTTCGCGTGAGCTTCTGCCTACGCGGCTTTGCAGGTGCTTGCCATACCAAGTGCGTGAGCGGCGGTTGGGTCCCGACCTGTTCATGCCGCGCATTGTGAGCGGCATCCCGATCGGCTGGCACGATACGTGGACATCAGAGCAGGACATCGCCCCTGCCCGGATCGGCCGACACTTCTCCTCACCGCGCACAAACCAACAAAAAACCCCGCTGCCATTGCTGGAAGCGGGGTTTCTGTTTGGGATACCATCAGGACGTTCGACGCCCGGTGGGATCAGCTTTCTGCGGGCGGAGCCGGCAATGCGCTGGTCGCTGGCGCCGAAAGGTTGAGGCCGTTGACCGGATCGACAGCGACGCCACCGATCGACGCCTTGCCGTCCTTGACCACAATCTCGTGGGTGACACCATCGAGGGTAAGTTCGGCGGTAAAGCCGTCCCAGCCGCTCGGCAGGACCGGATCGACAAACAGCGTATCGCCAGCACGGCGGATGCCGAGAATGCCTTCGACCGCGGCGCGGTAGAGCCAGCCGGCGGAACCCGTATACCAGGTCCAGCCGCCGCGGCTCTGATAGTCGCCGGCACCGTAGACGTCGGCTGCAACCACGTACGGTTCGACGCGGTAGGTTTCGGCGGCATTCCGGTCAAGCGCATGGTTGATCGGGTTGAGCATCTGGAAGCACTTCCAGGCATCGTCGCCGCGCTTCAGCCGGGCGAGCGCGAGCACGACCCAGATTGCACCATGGGTATACTGGCCACCGTTTTCACGCACGCCGGGTGGATAGGCCTTGATGTAGCCCGGATCCCTGCGTGTGTCCTGGAAAGGCGGGGTGAAGAGGCGGATGATACCCGCATCCTCGTCCACCAGTTTATCCATGACCGCGTTCATAGCCTGCTCGGAACGATCCGGCCTGCCTTCGCCAGACAGCACACTCCAGGACTGGCCGAGCGAATCGATGCGGCATTCGTCGCTCTTGGCCGAGCCGAGCGGAGAACCGTCGTCGAAATAACCGCGGCGGTAATACGCACCGTCCCAGCCATCCGATTCCAGCGCAGCCTTCAGCGTATCGATATGCTTGCTCCAGCGATCGGCACGCGAACGATCCTTGCGGGCTTCCGCATAGGGCAGGAAGTTTCGAAGCGCAGCCGCCAGGAACCAACCGAGCCAGACGCTCTGACCACGACCGGCCATGCCGACACGGTTCATCCCGTCGTTCCAGTCGCCACCGAGAATGAGCGGAAGATCCAGGTCTCCGGTCCGCTCAACAGCGAGATCGAGCGCGCGTGCTGCGTGTTCATACAGATCGGCTACCTCGTTGGAGATCTCCGGCTGGATAAAGGCGTCGTGCTTGTTTTTTTCCAGCATCGGTCCGGTGAGGAACGGCAGCTTCTCATCGAGCATCGACAGATCGCCGGTCACCGACACATACTGGTGGATCGCGTAGGCAAGCCACACCACGTCGTCGGAGATCGTCGTGCGAACACCGGCGCCGGTGTTGGGAAGCCACCAGTGCATGACATCGCCTTCGCGGAACTGCCGCGACGCCGCATTGAGGATCTGCTTGCGGGCAAGCGACGGCTCATGCAGCAGGAACGCGAGCGTATCCTGCAACTGGTCGCGGAAGCCGAAGGCACCCGATGCCTGGTAGAAGGCGGTACGGGCCATGATGCGGCAACCGAGTGCCTGATAGGGCAGCCAGTGATTGACCATGTTGTCGAGCGACTTGTCCGGCGTCGAGATCTTCAGGCGGCCGGTGAAACCGCTCCAGAAGCTGCGGTTCCCCGCAAGGATATCCTCGAACCGGTCGCCGCGAAGTGCCAGTGCAAGGCTTTCCGCCTCCTGCTTCGTGGCAGCATCGCCAAGGAAGAAGGTGACTTCGGTTTCTTCACCCGGCGCCAGTTCGACGTCGTAGGCAAGTGCTCCGCACGGGTCGCCGTCGAGATCGAGCGAGCCGCTGAGGCTTGAACCGGAAACAACCGCTGCCGGCAACTGCACCGAACCGAATTTGCCGACAAACTCCCGACGGCTTGCCGTGAAGCCCGACGGTGTCTCGTGCATGCCGAGGAAGGCAAAGCGCGAGAAGTTGATGCTGAACGGGTTGGTCGCAAACAGCGTGCCCGTCGCCTCGTCGCGGCTGGACAGGATGAATGGCGAGGTCTTGGCAGGATTGGTGCCCAGCAGCCATTCGACATAGCCGTAGATGCGCAGCTTCTTCGTTTCCGAACCGGTGTTGCGAAGCTTCATATGCGAAAGCTTTGCGGATCGGTTGCGATCCACCGTCTGGGTCAGCGACAGCTTGACGCCATCTTCCTCGGTCGAGAACACCGAATAGCCGAGGCCGTGACGGGTTTCGAACACGGTTTCCGGACGACGTGACAGAGCAGCGAACGGCGTGACCACGGTGCCCTTGTCGATATCGGCCACGTAGAAGCCTTCACCGGGACGGTTGATGACGAGATCGTTGGTCCACGGCGTCATCTGGTAGTCGCGCGAGTTCTGCGCCCAGGTAAAGCCTGCGCCTTCCGCGGAAACGTGGAAGCCGAAATTGTCGTTGGAGATGACGTTGATCCACGGATGCGGCGTCGACTGACCACCGTTGAGGCGCACGACATATTCGCTGCCATCTGCGGAGAAGCCGCCAAAACCGTTCCAGAACTCAACTCCGGCCGGGCCTTCGCTGGTCTCGACGGGAGCGGAATAGATCTCGCCATTCAGCAGCGGACGGCGATCGACTTCGATCTCCTGATCCTTCGGCGGTGCGAAGATCGTGCTGGTCCGGTTCAACTGATCGCTGATGCGGCCGTTGCGCGCATGAAGCACGACGCGGGACGCGGCAATCAGACCATCGGCGCCGGCACCTTCGATCAGGTCGCGGCGCAGCGCGAAGACGTGCTGGCGTCCACCTTCCTGACCCATGCGGGCAGACATGTGTTCGATCGACGTCTGTACTTCCTGAGCACCCTCGGTCGCCCGCTCGTTGAAGATGACGAGATCAGACACAACGCCGCGCGAGCGCAGGTACTGCTGCGCAAGGATAGCTTCCTTGGCAACCGGCATGTCGTTTTCGTCATTGATGCGCAGCGTGAAGATCGGCAGGTCGCCTGACACCGCCGACGGCCACAGCCCCGACTGTGCCTGCATGCCGGCCTTCAGCGTCGGCTGATCGGCCCGAAGCTGCATGTCCGGATAGACCAGATAGCGGGCGAGATGCTGGAAGGCCGCGGCATCCTGCGAGGTAACGCCGAGATGGCGCATCTGCACCTGCGTGCGGGTCCAAGCCTGGGTGAGTTCGTTCTGGAAGGTTTCGGCATGACGATAATGTTCGATCGCCTTGTCGAGATCCTCGCGCCGGGGCGCAGCGATCGTCCAGAAGATAACGCTGACCTTCTTGCCCGCCGGCACACGAACCGTGCGGCGCAGCGACAGGATCGGATCGAGCGTAAAGCCGTCGGTATTCGACAGCGACGCACCCGGATCGAAAGCCGCAGCTTCCGACAGCGTGCGACCCCGACCGAGGAACTTGCGACGGTCTGTCTCGTATTCGGTCGGTCGCGAAGACCCGGCATTGTCGGCGGCAAGATGTGCCACGATCATGTCGGGATCGCTGAGATCGCGTTTGTTGCGCCACGCACGGATGACGTCACCCCGCTTGCCGATCTCGGTGCGGATAAACATGCGCGAGAACACGGGATGGCCACTGTCGCCATCGTCGCCGGCAATCACAGGCTCCATGTAGGAGGTCACTTCGATGAAGCGGTCCTCGTCGCCCATGTTGAGCAACGTCACGCGACGTCCCTCGGCATCGTGTTCGGTGCCGACGATGACTTCGACCGTGCTGGTCAGTTCGCCGACCGTCTTGTGGAATTCGGCCTTTTCGTCACCGAACACCGTCTTGGTCTGCTCGCCTTCGGCGCGGCGCGGCTCGGCCGTGGTGGACCACCACTCGCCGGATGTCGTGTCGCGCAGGAAGATGAACTGGCCCCAGCGGTCTTCGGTCGGATCCGCCTTCCAGCGGGAAACCGAAAGGTTGTTCCAGCGCGAATAACCGGAACCGGTCGCCGTCAGCATCAGCGAGTAGTGGCCGTTGGAGAGCAGAACCAGTTCGCGGTCCTTGGTGGCCGGGTTGGTGACGGTGCGGATTTCCGGACGCAGCAGCTCGCCGCCGCCGGTACCTGGCTTTTCCTCGTGCTTGGCGCTCATCACTGGAATGTCGCGCGGAGCCTTTTCCTGCAGCAACAGTTCCGCCGCTTCGATCACAGGATCGGCGTGGAAGAGTTCGCGCAGCAGGCCGTTCATGACGACGTTGGCAACGGCTGCAATCGACATGCCATGGTGGTGGGCATAGTAGTTGTAGACGACCGCGCAGCGCTTGCCTTCCGGCACGCGGGTCGGCGTGAAGTCGACCGCATCGTGGAAGCCGTAGATGCCGAGTGCGCCGAGTTTGCGCAATTCGTTCAGGTTTTCGACGGCCGCGATCGGATCGTACTGGCTGGCGAGGATCGAGGCATAGGGTGCGATAACGGCATTCTGGCCGAGACCGCGCTTCAGACCCAGCGTCGGCACACCGAAGTTGGTGTACTGATAGTGCATCTGGTGATCGAGCGCGTTGAACGCGGCTTCCGAAATGCCCCATGGCGTGCCGAGACGGCGGCCGTGGTTCATCTGTTCCTTGACGATCAGATTGTTGGTCTGGTTGAGGATACCGCCTTGACGCTCCTGCATGACGAGCGGCGGCATCAGGTATTCGAACATCGAACCCGACCAGGAGACGAGCGCACCGCGCGCGCCGATCGGCACGACGTGACGGCCAAGCTTGTACCAGTGCTCGGTGGGCAGATCACCCTTGGCAATCCCGAACAGGCTGGTGAGACGCGCTTCGGACGCGAGAAGGTCGTAGCAGGCCTCGTCGACCTCGTTGCTTTCGACCCGGTAGCCGATCGACAGAAGGCGGCGGTCCTTGCGGAACAGGAACTTGAAGTCCATTCCGAAGGCGATCTTGCGGGCACGATCACGCAACACGGCGAGACGGTCGCGCAGTTCCTCGATATTGCCATTGTCGAATGTGCTGTCGCCGATATGCGCTTCGCAGACGGCAACCAGCGACGCTGCCCACTTGGTCACTTCCTCGCTTTGCGCGGAACGCACCTCATGATCGAGATTGTGCGACAGCTTCTGGATGTCGCGGGCAAGCACCGACAGGTTGATGATGCGGATCGAGGCGAACTCGTGCTCGCGCTTGACGGCGGCAAGCGCGTTGGAGAAGCCGATGATACGCTCCTCAAGACGGCGCCGCAGCGGACGGACGGTCTTGCGATCGTCCGGCAGCGACTTCAGCGTTTCTTCGAGAATGCCGACGACATCGCCGAGACCATCGAGATTGCCCTGCAGATGCGCGGAAGGCGCTTCCGCCCAGACACGGCAGGCCGACGAGATGGCGATCAGATGGCCCGCGAAATTGCCGCTGTCGACCGACGACACATAGCGCGGCATCAGAGGCTTCAGGGTATCGGTGTGATACCAGTTGTACATATGGCCGCGGAACTTGTCCGCACGCTCGACGGTCGCAAGCGTCTGCTCGATCCGTTCGATCGTTTCGGTAAACGAGATCCAGCCGAAATGCCGCGCCGAGACAATCGACAGAAGGTAGACGCCGATATTGGTCGGTGACGTCCGCTTGGCGATCGAGGGATTGGGCTTTTCCTGGTAGTTGTCAGGCGGCAGGTAGTTCTGCTCGGCCGTGACGAAGGTTTCGAAATAGCGCCAGGTCCGCCGCGCGATCTTGCGCAGCTCGACCGAGACGTTTTCCGGTACGAACAACTTGTCTTCAGTCTCAGCGGACTGGCTGACATACCAGGCAACCAGCGGCGAGAAAATCCAAAGGATGGCGAACGGAATGCCGACCAGGAACGCGTTGTCGCCCGGAAGGGCCGCAAGGATCACCGAGAGAACGGCAATCGCCGGCGCATGCCACATGGCACGGTAGTAATCGGTGGGGCTGCCCTGGGCGCCGGACTGGATCGAGGCCGCGGTCTTCCATTCCAGCATCAGCTTGCGGCTGACGAGCAGGCGATAGAGCGACCGGGCGATCGCATCGGTCATGATGCAGGCGGAATCGGCGATGAACACGATGCGCAGTGCGACCTGCGCATTGGTGGAGCGCACATCCGACCAGACCGAATAGAAATGGGCGCTCGTGACATTGTCGCTGGAGCGCGGCAGAAGGTTGGTGAGAAGCGAAATGGTCGGCGCCACGAACAGCGAGAAGATCAGCAGGATCTGCCAGATCAGCGCACCGAGCGGATCCATGAAGTACCAGCCGAGGATGGAGGCGAAGAACCATGCGATCGGGGTCAGCGACCGGCGCAGGTTATCGAGCATCTTCCAGCGGCCAAGGGCGCTGACGCCCCGCTTGGCTTCAAGAATGTAAGGCAGGAGCTGCCAGTCGCCACGCGCCCAGCGATGCTGGCGCGAGACCTCGACCTCGTAGCGAACCGGGAAATCCTCGACCAGCTCGACATCGGTGATCAGCGCGCAGCGCGAGAACGAGCCTTCGAGAAGGTCGTGCGAGAGAACGGCGTTTTCTTCGATACGGCCCTTTAGGGACGTCTCGAACGCGTCGACGTGATAGAGGCCCTTGCCCGTGAACGAGCCTTCGGCCGTCAGGTCCTGATAGACATCGGAGACCGCAAAGACATAGGGATCGAGACCGCGGCCGACCGAAAACACGCGCTGGAAGACAGAGGCTTCCTTGCCGGTCGTCAATGACGGCGTCACGCGCGGCTGCATCAGACCGTAGCCGCGCACGACCTGGTGCGTATCAGGATCGATGACGGGACGGTTGATCGGGTGATGCATTTTGCCCACCAGCTTGGTCACCGCATCGCGGATCAGGCGGGTGTCGGCATCGAGCGTCATGACATACTGGACATTCTCCGGCACCATGTTGGCGCCCTGGAGATAGGTCGTGTCGCGGTCGCCGCGCAGAAGCAGGTTGAGTTCGTGCAGCTTGCCGCGCTTGCGCTCCCAACCCATCCAGGCGCCTTCGTTCGGGTTGAACAGGCGGCGGCGGTGCAGGAGGTAAAAGCGCGTCCCCGCCTCTTCCATGTAGCGGGTATTCAGCGCTGCAATTTCACGCTTGGCATATTCGAGAATTTCGAGATCGGCTTCCTGTTCCTCGAACTTGGCGTCGCGCCAGTCGCTGAGGAGGGCAAAATAGATCTCGCCCTTGGGGTTGGCCAGATAATGGACTTCGAGATTGCGCACGAGTTCATCGACAGTGTCGCGGTCGGCGATCAGGCAGGGCACCACGACCAGCGTGCGCGCCTCCTCGGGAATGCCTTCCTTATATTCGTATCCGACGAGACGGGCGGGTTTGACGAAATAGGTCACGACCGTGTTGAACAGACCGGTCGCGCCTTCCGACGCGGGCAGCGCGAACATCAGAAGCAGGAAGAAGACGACCACCAGCGGAATGGCAGCCGCCACGAGGAAATAGCCGGTAACGGCGAGCGCCAGAAAGGTTAAAAGCATAACCGGGCCGCCGATGGCGAACCAGCCGAGCTTGCGGTAGGCGCGCACAGCCCGCTGCAGCAGCGGCGGCTGGTAGCCAACGGCCGTCTCCAGCTCCTTGCGGCGGCGCCCGACGATGAAGGCGCCGACATTGGTTTCCCGCTCGTCCGGATCGTGCGCCCGTGCTGCGATCGCAAGATCGACGGCAGCCTGGGTCACCTCGGCTTCGCTGCGCTTGGCCACGCGGGCGATCTTTTCGATGCGGCTGCGGAAGGCATTGCGCGAGCCGAAATCGAGCGCTTCGTAATCCGTGTGCTCGCGGAAGATCTTGTCGATCTGCGAGACCTCTTCGAACCAGACGCTCCATTCCGTATCGTCGATGAGGCGCAGGCTCTTGATGATGTTGCCCATCGTCACGTTGCCGGACGACAAGCGGCTCTGTTCCGCCTGCATTACGGTTTCGACAGCCTTGCCGGACGCGACCAGCCGCTTCTCAAGCCATTCGATCGCAAAGCCGGAATTCTGCGAGGCATTGCGCAGGCGATAGAGGAATTGGCTTGTGAACGTGTTGTCGTCGGTGAGGCCTTCGAGGCTCTTCAGGAGCTCGGCACCGGCAGTCTCGTCGTTCAGACGAATGATCTCGTCGGCGGCATCGTTGGCGCGGCGGCGCATGTTGCGCGAGCGATCAACGCGGCTGGCGATACGACGCAGGTTCTCAATGAGAACGAAGCGGATGAACGATGGCAATGCCCAGAGTTCGCCGATCTCCAGCGGCTCGTCGGTCTGGTAACCCTCGACCATCTCGGCCAGCGTTTCGCGCGAAATGCTGCTGTGGGTGTGCGCCACATAAAGCCATGCCAGCGAGAGAACGCGCGGGATTTCCTGGCTGCCGATCTTGGTCGTCGGCAATTGCTTGAAGAATTTCTTCGGGAAGTCGCGGCGGACTTCCTGGATCGCTTCCTCGACAATGTAATAGTTGTCGAGCAGCCATTCGGCGGCAGGCGTGATCGAAGCACCCGCATCGACATCCTGCGCGGCGGCGCGATAGACCCTGAGGATTTCCTTCTCGTTTTCCGCGTGGCGCGTGAAAAACTCGAATTTCATGAAGCCCGGCAGATCGGCTGCACCTTGCCGACCCAGCGTTTCTCCACATTGCCGAAGATCATCAGCCGTAAAATACGTCGCGCGGATCGAATCGTTATGATCGATCTGCTTGCTTTCCGTTTCGCGGGTAGAAGCCGAAGGCTGAATATCAGGGGACATGGATGAACTTCTGAATGAATTTCGTTTCACGAACTAAGATGCGAAGCATGAGATAGAGAGCGATCCTTATATTGCAAATCGTGGATCAATCGCTATCGCATCTGCTCACGCAGTAAGACATTGTCGGCTCTAGGGCCAACAGCCTGAATAAATGCTGAATGCGAGGCTGTTCATTTGCCTGAACGATGATGGCACTGCTAAACGTGAACGATACGAGTGAGCAGCTTGGACGCGTTTGCAGGCAGATAGGGTGATGGAACGATGACGATCAAGTTTACCAACGACATGAGCGAAGTTGTGGCAACCCGCCACTTTCTGCATCAGCATCCCGAACTTGGCCTCTCAGAATTCACCACTTCGGACTATATCGCGGCAAAGCTTGAGGAATTCGGTTACGCCGTCACCCGCGGCCTCGGCAAGACCGGCATCGTTGCGACCCTGAAGAATGGATCGAGCGAGCGATCGGTCGGCATTCGCGCCGATATCGACGCGCTTCCGATCGAGGAAGAAACCGGCGCGGACTATGCCAGCCTCAACAAGGGCGTCATGCATGCCTGCGGTCACGATGGCCATACCGCCATGCTTCTGGGTGCCGCAAAGATACTCGCACAGCGCAAAAACTTCGACGGCACACTCAATCTGATCTTCCAGCCGGCAGAAGAAAATTTCGGCGGCGCCAGGCTGATGATGGAGGACGGACTGTTCGATCGCTTTCCCTGCGACGCCGTCTTCGGCCTGCACAATGACCCAGGCCTGCCCTTCGGCAAGATCTTCGTCAAGGAAGGGCCGATCATGGCGGCGGTCGACGAATGCCGTATCGTCGTCAACGGCCGCGGCGGCCATGGCGCCGAACCTCAGGATGCCGCAGACCCGATCGTCGCCGGCGCCAGCATCATCATGGCGCTGCAGACTGTCGTTTCTCGCAACATCCATCCACTCGATCCGGCCGTCGTCACGGTCGGCGCATTCAACGCCGGCATCGCCAGCAATGTCATTCCGGAGCGGGCAGAAATGGTTATCACCATCCGGTCCTTCGACCCTGCCGTGCGAGACAAGCTGGAGGAACGGATCCGCGGTGTAGCAGTTGGCCAGGCGGCAAGCTACGGCATGACAGCGACGATCGAATATACCCGCGGCTACGACGCGACCGTCAACCACAACGCGGAGACGGACTTTGTCAGGGACCTGGCGAAGAAGGTTGTCGGCCCGGAAAACCTTGCCGAAATCGAACGGCCGATGATGGGCGCCGAGGACTTCGGTTATTTCCTTGCAGAGAAGCCAGGCACCTATTTCTTCTTAGGCACCGCAAGAACCCAGAACGATCCCCCGCTCCATCATCCGAAATTCGACTTTAACGACGACGCCTTGCCGATCGGGACGAATTTCTGGGTGGAACTGGCAGAAGCCTATTTGCCGACGACTCAGGGCTGAAACAGTAAGCCTTCCGATCCGGGCGCGGATCGGAAGGCTTAGTTGCTATTGAGATCTTGAATTTCGGATACGTGTTAGGTGAGAATACCGAGCGTGACTGCCCCGATGAACACGAAGGCGGCAGTCACAAGGCCTGCATATGCTACCCACTGCCACCTGCTGACAACGCCCGCGGCGCGGTGAGGGAATGCCCGAGTATGATGCTGGATCGGCTGCATGCGAACCTCCCGGTTTTGTGTCTCTTCCCATGTAGTTTAGCTTAACTCTACCAAGCTGATAGAGATAACTTTCTCCTAAGCACCACGTTCCTTGGAAAATACTTTTTTCTTAACGCCCCAATGTGCCGGTTAACGGTTTATTATGCCTGCGGCCTAAAACGAGACCTCAGGCGGCAAACCTGTCGAGCGCCAGGCGGAACACGTCCGGGTCGATATTGCCGCCTGAGCAGACCGCAATCACCGTCTCACCAAGGCTCTCGCCATGGAAAAGCGCTGCCGCCAGCGCAACCGCGCCGCCCGGTTCAACGACGATCTTCAGACGGTTGAAGGCAAGCGCCACCGCATGCAGCGCTTCATCTTCCGTCACCACTATGCCCGGGCCGCAGAGACGCGACATGATCGGAAAGGTAATCGTGCCAGGCTGCGGCGTGACGATCGCGTCGCAGAGCGAACCTGATTGTGTGGCGTTCTTCTGGATCGTTCCGCTCGCGAGCGAACGGGTCACATCGTCGAAGCCTTCAGGTTCGCAGGGATGCACGGTAAAGCCCGGTGCACGTGCTTCGAGCGCCAGCGAAATCCCGGAGATGAAACCGCCCCCGCCGGTCGGCACCAGAACACTGGCCTGCGTGATCCCCTCTTCCGCAGCCTGTTCGGCGATTTCCAGACCTGCCGTCCCCTGCCCGGCGATGACAAGCGGTTCGTCGAATGGCTTGATGAGGGTCAGGCCTCTTTCGCTCGAAAGCTGCCGGCCGATCTCGTCACGATCCTCCCTGGCGCGATCGTAGAGCACCACTTCGGCGCCGTAGGCCCGCGTGTTTTCAATTTTGATGCGCGGCGCATCGGCGGGCATGATGATGACGGCCGGAATGCCATGCATCCTGGCCGCCAGCGCCACGCCCTGCGCATGGTTCCCGGACGAAAAGGCGATAACGCCCTTCGCGCGAACGTCCGCCGGAAGATACGAAATTGCTGACCACGCGCCACGGAACTTGAACGAGCCGGTCTGCTGCAGGCATTCGGGTTTCACGAAGATGCGCCGCCCGGCGATGTCATCCAGAAATGACGAGAACAGAAGCGGCGTACGGCGGGCATGGCCGGAAAGACGGCCGCGCGCGGCTTCGATCATAGCAATATCGGTCATCGGGAAATCCTTGGGGACGAACAGGCGAGACCCCGAACCTATTCGCCGATGCTGCAGGCGTAAAGATGCCGACGGCCGACAAGTGCCGCTATCCTTCAGCCGTTGAACCGAGTTTCACCACCGTCTTGATTGGAAGATGGTCGGACGCGAGCCGCGCAAGCGGCGTGTCATGGGTCACGACCCTCTCAATCAGGCCCGGCCGGTTCGCCATGATCCGATCGAGTGCCAGCACCGGCAGGCGCGACGGAAAGCTTGGAACCGCCGGCGGCAGGCCGAATACGGTAGCGAGTGTGTTGAGCGCCGAGCGGTCACCCAGCCGCCACTCGTTGAGATCGCCCATCAGCACTGTCGGATGCTCGTCGCGGGAGCCGATGATCTCGAGCAGCATGCGCGCCTGCTGCTGACGCGACCGGTTAAGAAGACCAAGATGCGCCGCAATCACGCGAAGTGTGCTGCCATCCTTCATCTCGAGTTCGGTGATCAGCGCCCCGCGCGGCTCCAGCCCCGGCAGTTTGACCTGATGCACGTCGCGGACGAGACCTTCGCGGAAAAAGATCACATTGCCGTGCCAGCCATGCGCCTTGGCGACGCCGGAGATCGGCACCGGAAGCAGCCCCGTCTCGCGCTCCATCCAGCCGAGATCGAGCAGGCCGCGACGTTCGCCAAACCGGCTGTCCGCCTCCTGCAGAGCAATCACATCCGCGCCGATTTCGCGGATCACGTGAGCGATACGGGCAGGATCGAACTTGCGGTCGATGCCGACGCATTTATGCACGTTGTAGGAGGCGATCAGCATGCCGCTGTCTCTGTCATGCACGGAATGAACGCCTTCGCCGCGGTTCTTGCGGGCCTTGATCGATGCCAGGATGCTGGCCGGAAGGTTGGGACGTTTCTGATGCATGATATCGCGCTTCGGTCTTGCCGGTTTAAAGATAGGGCGATCCCAACCAAAGAACTTTCTCGATCAGGCGAACGGGAAACGGCCGTGATCTCAGGCTGTGAAGCGTCACCTCGGTCGAAGAGGAAATCATCAAGTCTATCCTTCGTTCCAAAGTTCGCGCAAAAGCCTCGTCCAGCACTTCCAGATCCACCTCGAAATTCAGCCGCAGCGAACGCGGATCGAGATTGGAAGACCCCACGTAGGACCAGCGGCTGTCGACGGTCAGAAGCTTGGAATGATTGAAGGCGCCGCTTGCCCGCCAGATACGGCAGTAGTTCTTCAGCATCTGGTCGAACTGCGCCGTCATCGCCCGATCGACAAGCGTCAGGTTGTTCGCGCCGGGCACGACGATATCAACCCGCACACCGCGCCTTGCCGCCGTAACCAGCGCGGTAATCAGCTCCCGGTCCGGCAGAAAATAGGGCGACACGATGCGGATCGATGACCGGGCGACGGAAAATGCGCCCATCAGCATCTTGTGGTTGGTCTCGACGCTACGGTCCGGTCCGGTCGAAACGACCCGGGCAATGACCGCCTTGCCGGGTTCCGCTGCGGGCGCGACAAGCTCCCACGCATCATCTTCCAATGTCTCGCCCGTGGTGAACTGCCAGTCGGCTGCGGCAACGGCAAAAAGGTCGGCCACCAATGGCCCGGTAACCTTGAAATGCGTATCGAGCGAAAACCCATCGCCATTGAATTCGCTCGAGAAACTTTCGCGAATGTTGATGCCGCCGGTAAACGCGACGCGGCCATCCACGACCAGGATCTTGCGGTGGGTTCGAAGGTTTGCGTAAGGCAGCCGCAAGCCGACGATGACGTTGCCGTTGAAGACGCTGACCCCGACGCCGCCATCGCGCAGCATGCCGAGTACGCTTGGAACCGAGTAGCGGGCGCCGACCGCATCGATCAGCACACGCACTTCCACACCCCGCTTTACCGCAGCAATCAGGGCCTCGACAAACTGGCGTCCGATCCTGTCCCGATCGAAGATGTAGGTTTCCAAAATGACGCTCTTCTTCGCCTTGCGGATTGCACCCAGCATGGCGGCATAGGCGGCGTCGCCGGTATCCAGCGAAAGAATCGAATTTCCGGATGTGAGGTGATGGGAAGTCACCCGGTCTCCCAGCGTCTTCATCGCGCGGAACCGGTGACCAAAATCCTTGATGATCAGTGCATCTGTCGCGTCGTAGGAGGCAAAATGTGCCCACTCGCGGCCCTGCAGCAGGGCACGGCGATCACTGATGACCGTTCGGCGGATGCGATTGACGCCGGCAAGCATATAGAGCGACGCGCCGATGATGGGCGACAGGACGATGATGCCGACCCAGCCAATCGCCGAGCGCACTTCTTCCTTCGTCATGGCCGCATGGATAGCGGCTGCCGTGCCGGCAACGAGCGAAAAGACGAACAGGATGTGCGGCCAGTAGGTATGGAAGAGGTCAAGCATGAGGCGAATATATGCGCCCCATCGCTTTGGGCAATCGGAGCCGGACAAAGGTTAGCCCGGCTCCTGATGACATCAGGCGTCGAGCTGCTTTTTCAGCACGTCGAGCGACGCTTCGAATGTGTCGAACAGCACGTCCAGCTGTGACTCATTGATGATGAGAGGTGGGCAAAGCGCCAGCGAGTCGCCGATCGCACGGCTGATCAGCCCCTTCTCGACCATGATCGAAAACAGTTTCGGGCCGAGCTGACCGGTGGCAAACCCTTCGCGCGGAGCAAGTTCGAGTGCACCGATGAGACCGATGCCACGCGCTTCGATCGCCAGCGGATGACCTTCGAGTTCCTTCAGGCGCGACTGGAATTTTGGCGCAAGCGCCCGGACGTTTCCGACCAGATCGCGCTCTTCGATGATCGCGATATTCTCAAGCGCAACGGCCGCCGCAACCGGGTGGCCGGCGGCGGTGACGCCGTGTCCGAACGTGCCGATCTTCGCGGATTCGTCCGCGATCGGGGCGTAGACGTTCTCGTTGATGAGAAGCGCCGAGATCGGCTGGTAGGACGAGGAGATCTGCTTCGACAGCGTCATGAAATCCGGCTGCAGATCGAAAGTCTGCGTCCCGAACATGTTGCCGGTGCGGCCAAAGCCGCAAATCACTTCGTCGGCGATGAATAGGATGTCGTATTTCTTGAGGATGGCCTGGATGGCCGGCCAGTAACCGGCAGGCGGCACGATCACGCCGCCAGCACCCATCACCGGCTCGCCGATAAAGGCTGCGACGGTTTCGGGGCCTTCGCGCAGGATCAGGTCCTCGAGTTCCTTGGCACACCGTTCGACGAAGGCAGCCTCGCTCTCGCCCTCAAGCTTGAAGGCGCGGTAATGCGGGCAGGATGTGTGGAAGATGCCGGGCAGCGGCAGATCGAACGACCGGTGGTTGTTCGGCAGACCGGTCAGGCTCGCGGAAACGGCGGTCACGCCGTGATAGCCCTTGATCCGGGAGATGATCTTTTTCTTCTCCGGCTTGCCCATGGCGTTCGACCGGTACCAGATCATCTTGATCGCCGTATCGTTGGCTTCCGAACCCGAATTCGTGAAAAACGCCTTCGACATCGGCACCGGCGCCATCTGCACCAGCTTTTCGGCAAGCTCGATCGACGGGCCGTTCGCCCGCGATGTGAACGTATGGTAATAGGGCAGCTTGCTCATCTGCCGCGTGGCGGCCTCGACCAGCCGGTTTTCACCAAAGCCGACAGCGACGCTCCAGAGGCCGGACATGCCTTCGATGTATTTCTTGCCGTTGTTGTCGTAGACGTAGATGCCTTCGCCGCGTTCCATCACCAGCGCACCGTCGCGCTCCAGAGCGCGGGCGTTCGTGTAGGAGTGCATGTGATAAGCCTTGTCGCGGGCTTCCATGGAATTGGGCTGTACCGTCACGAAGGGCCTCCTCTGCACCTGACTGATTTTGGCGTCATTCTTACGGCGAAACGCCGATCTTGGACAGCGCAAAACACTGTCCAAGAACTTCTCCGTTCGAAATAGTTGACACGACGGCTTACATGTTCACTTCACCGTCATTGCGGCGACCGGCGGCTCGGTACCGGCAGGCATCGGGCTGATATAGGCCTGGCCTTTCAGCCGCTTTTTCAGGTCCGCCCAGGCGGCCTCGCGCAGCTGCTCGCTTTCCAGCGCCGCAAGACCCGTGGCGGCCATCGCCTTGGCAACAGACACCATGCCCTTGTGAGCAAGCTCGCTCTTGCCTTGCGCGACGACCTGCCATGTATGAAGCTGGGTTCCGATAGCAAGCGTTGCGCCATAGGCCTGCACGGTCGGCACCACCCAGCTGACATCGCCGACATCAGTCGAGCCGCCCATCTGACGAAGCTCGCCATGCGCCGGAAGCACGAAATCCGCCAGCGGAACATCGCGTTCGTCAAGCCGCTCCTGGCGCCAGCTCGCCGCGATATCCTCCGGCGTCAGCGTCGCACGAATCTTGGCCGCAAATTCCTGGTCGGCGGCATCAAAAGGTGGCGGGCCGAGGCTTTCCCAGACATCCTGCATCGCATCCATCAGCGGCGTGTTGACGACGAGGTTGGAAACGCCGGCAAGGATTGTGCTTTCCACCTTGGTCTCGGTCATCAGCGCCGCACCTTCCGCGACCTTCTTGACCCGCTCGATCAAAGGTAGCAGGCCCGGCAGTTCGGGTGCGCGAATGACATAGCGGACCTTGGCATGCGCCTGGACGACGTTCGGCGAAATGCCGCCGCTGTCGAGAACCGCGTAGTGGATGCGGCAATCGGATGGCATGTGTTCGCGCATATAGTTGACGCCGACACTCATCAACTCGACGGCATCGAGCGCACTGCGGCCAAGCTCCGGAACCGCCGCGGCATGCGCCGCACGCCCGGTAAAGGTAAAATCGACACGGCAGTTGGCAAGCGATGTCTCGCGCTGGACGCCTGCGAAATTGCTGGGGTGCCAGCTGATGGCGATATCGACATCTTCAAATGCGCCGGACTGCACCATGAACGCTTTGGCAGCCCCGCCCTCTTCCGCCGGGCAGCCGTAATAGCGCACGCGTCCCGGCGTTCCGTTGGCTTCGAGCCAATCCTTGAGAGCCGTTGCGGCAAGAAGCGAGGCGGAACCGAGAAGATTATGGCCGCAGCCATGGCCGTTTGCGCCGGCAGTGATCGGATCGTAAGCGGTTTCGCCCGCCTTCTGGCTCAACCCTGCAAGAGCGTCGAACTCCCCGAGAAAGGCAATCACCGGTCCACCTTCCCCAGCCTCGCCGATCAGCGCGGTCGGAATGCCGGCCACGTTATCGGTGATCCGGAACCCTTGAGTTTCCAGCATTTCCCGATGCGCTGCCGCGGACAGGGTTTCCATGTAGCAGGTTTCCGGCGTCTCCCAGACGCGGTCGGACAGCTCCCGGAAAACCTCGGTCTTGCGGTCGATAAGAGTTAAGATGTGGGGAAGATTGGAATTTACGGTCGTCATAATATGCGCCTCGATCAAGCATTCGGTCCTGAAGGCGCCAAACCCTAACCGTTTCCCGCCCAATGACAATGGACCGGCAGCTTAAAAAATAAGCGCGGCTGAAAAAATCAACATGCCGCGCTCGACAACGCAACGCGTGAAACTTGGTATCTCGACAAGTGCATCATAATCGCTATGCTCGCGCCCGACGTCACAGGAAGACCAAGGATACCGCAGAAGACGATAACAATTTTGCGTAAATAAGGCCGACGCCGTGAGTTCATGCTCATGAAAGCCGAATACTTGGAAATCCGTCGTCAATTCGAGAAAACATGGGTTGAGTGCCGAAAAGGTATCGGAGATCCGTCGAAGACTGAAGAATACGGTCAGCAAACAAAAGATTTGCGACCAGGAGGTGAGACACACAAGCAGGATTGACGCGCACGTAAGCGTATCATCAAATTCAAAACACGGCCTAGCCTGGCAGTTAGCCGGCTCAAGGTCATTGGGAGACCGATATGAAATACAAGCTCGCCCTTGCCACAGCCCTGCTGTCGGCAACAATTTTCGCAGGCGCTGCGAACGCCAAGACCTTCGTGTATTGCTCCGAAGGTTCGCCAGAAGGCTTCGACCCCGGCATGTACACCGCCGGCACGACGTTCGACGCTTCGGCCCACCCGATCTACAACCGCCTGCTCGAGTTCAAGCCTGGAACGACGCAGCCGGAAGCCGGTCTTGCCGAGAGCTGGGACATTTCGTCCGACGGCACCGTCTACACATTCAAGCTGCGCCCGAACGTGAAGTTCCAGACCACGGAATTCTTCACACCGACGCGCGCGCTGAATGCCGATGACGTGATCTTCTCCATCGGTCGTCAGATCGACGAGAAGAATGCCTGGAACAAGTACATCAACGGCGCTTCCTGGGAATATGCCGACGGCATGGGCTTCCCGAAGCTGATCAAGTCGATCGAAAAGGTCGATGACCTGACCGTGAAGATGACGCTGAACCGTCCGGAAGCACCTTTCCTCGCCAACCTGGCCATGCCGTTCGCTTCGATCCTGTCGAAGGAATACGCAGACAGCCTCGACAAGGACGGCAAGAAGGAACAGCTGAACCAGAACCCGGTCGGCACCGGCCCGTTCACCTTCGTCGCCTACCAGCAGGATGCCATCATCCGCTTCAAGAAGAACGCCGATTACTGGGGCACCGCTCCGAAGATCGACGACCTCGTCTTCGCGATCACCAGCGACGCTGCCGTTCGTTACCAGAAGCTCAAGGCCGGCGAATGCCACCTGATGCCTTTCCCGAACGCCGCTGACGTCCAGTCGATGAAGTCGGACCCGAACCTCCAGGTTCTGGAGCAGGAAGGCCTCAACATCGCCTACCTCGCCTACAACACGACCCAGGCTCCGTTCGACAAGCCGGAAGTGCGCATCGCGCTCAACAAGGCGATCAACAAGAACGCGATCGTCGACGCCGTCTTCCAGGGCATGGCAACGCCTGCGACCAACCCGATCCCGCCGACGATGTGGTCGTACAACAACTCCGTCAAGGACGACACATACGATCTCGAAGCCGCCAAGAAGATGCTGGCCGATGCTGGCGTCAAGGACCTCTCCATGAAGGTCTGGGCGATGCCGGTTTCGCGTCCCTACATGCTGAACGCGCGCCGCGCCGCTGAAATCATCCAGGACGATTTCGCCAAGATCGGCGTCAAGGTCGAGATCGTTTCCTACGAATGGGCAGAATACCTGCAGCGTTCGAAGGCAAAGGACCGCGACGGTGCTGCCATGCTCGGCTGGACCGGCGACAACGGTGATCCGGACAACTTCCTCGACACCCTGCTGGGTTGTGACGCCGTCGGCGGCAACAACCGCGCTCAGTGGTGCAACAAGGAGTTCGACGAACTGGTGAAGAAGGCCAAGGTCACGTCCGACATGGCCGAGCGCACCAAGCTCTATGAGCAGGCGCAGGTCGTCTTCAAGAAGGAAGCACCTTGGGCAACCCTCGATCACTCGCTTGCTATCGTCCCGATGGCAAAGGGTGTGACCGGCTTTACCCAGAGCCCGCTTGGCGACTTTACGTTCGAGACCGTCGATATCGCTGAGTAATCCAGCCTAATCACAACTTTTTGCCGCGGGGAGCGTTGCGTTTCCCGCGGCATTTTCTTATGAGACGCCCAAAAATGCGGCGCGACGCCGAAATGGCTCGGTTCGTGGCTTGACACGGTCTGAAATCGACCGGAGCCCCTTCCACAAAGGCTTACAATGTTTGGTTTGCTACTGCGGCGCCTCGCCGTGCTGATCCCGACCTTCCTCGGGGTCTCGATCATCGCCTTTTCCTTCATCCGGCTCCTGCCGGGCGATCCGGTCATGCTCTTGTCCGGTGAGCGCGTCATGTCGCCCGAGCGGCATGCGCAGATCAGCGCCCAGCTTGGCATGGACCGCCCGATGGTCATCCAGTATTTCGATTATCTCGGCGGCGTGCTGACCGGCGACTTCGGCTCCTCGATCGTCTCCAAGAAGCCGATCCTCGACCAGTTCTGGGCGCTGTTTCCAGCGACCGTCGAGCTGTCCATCTGCGCAATGATCATCGCCGTTGCGCTCGGCATTCCCGCCGGCGTCATCGCCGCCATGAAGCGGGGTTCGATCTTTGACCAGGGCCTGATGGGCATCGCGCTGGTCGGCTATTCGATGCCGATCTTCTGGTGGGGCCTGCTGCTGATCATTCTGTTTTCCGGCACGTTGCAGTGGTTCCCGGTTTCGGGTCGCATCTCACTTATGTTCTACTTCCCGCAGGTCACCGGCTTCATGCTGATCGACTCGCTGCTGTCGGGGCAAAAGGGTGCCTTCTCCTCGGCCATCAGCCATCTGGCGCTGCCGTCGATCGTGCTTGCCACCATCCCGCTTGCCGTCATCGCCCGCCAGACCCGCTCGGCCATGCTGGAAGTGCTGTCCGAAGACTACGTGCGTACCGCCCGCGCCAAGGGCCTGTCGCCGTTCCGCGTCGTCGGCGTGCATGCGCTGCGCAACGCGATGATCCCGGTCATCACCACCATCGGTTTGCAGATCGGCGTCATGCTTGCGGGCGCGATCCTGACCGAGACGATCTTTTCCTGGCCGGGCATCGGCAAGTGGATGGTCGATAGCGTCTTCCGTCGCGACTACCCGGTCATCCAGGGTGGCCTGCTTCTGATCGCGGCGATCATCATGACGGTCAACCTCATCGTCGACCTCATGTACGGCCTCATCAATCCCCGTATCCGCCACTGATCCGCCGAGATAAGAAGGAGAAAAATCCCATGGCAGATGCAATAACCGCCAAGACGCCAGAGATCGTCACGACCGGGCAGATGCGCCGCCAGATGCTCAAGGAGTTCTGGTTCTACTTTTCCGAAAACCGCGGTGCCGTCATCGGCCTGTTCGTTTTCATCGCTCTCGTGGTCGTAGCCGTCCTCGCTCCGGTGATTGCCCCGCATTCACCGTTCGAACAGTATCGTGACGCCGTGCTGCGGCCGCCGGTATGGGCCGAAGGCGGCAGCTGGAGCTTTCTTCTCGGAACAGACCCTGTCGGTCGCGACATTCTTTCGCGCCTGATCTACGGCGCACAGTATTCGCTGTTCATCGGCCTGTTCGTGACGACGCTGTCGCTGCTCGGCGGCATTCTCGTCGGCCTGATCGCGGGCTACTATCGCGGCTGGATCGATACGGTGATCATGCGCCTGATGGACATCATCCTGGCGTTTCCGTCGTTGCTTCTGGCGCTGGTTCTGGTCGCAATCCTGGGGCCCAGCCTCACCAACGGCATGATCGCGATCGCGCTCACCCTGCAGCCTCATTTCGTGCGACTGACCCGCGCCGCCGTCATGGAAGAGAAGACGAAGGATTACGTCACCGCTGCCCGCATCGCCGGCGCCGGTCCGATCCGTCTGATGTTCCGCACCATCCTGCCGAACTGCACCGGACCGCTCATCGTCCAGGCGACCTTGTCCTTCTCGAACGCGATCCTCGATGCAGCAGCGCTGGGCTTCCTCGGCATGGGCGCACAGCCGCCGGCGCCCGAATGGGGCACGATGCTGGCCGAAGCACGCGAGTTCATCCTGCGCGCCTGGTGGGTCGTCACCTTCCCCGGCCTTGCAATTCTCATCACCGTTCTTGCCATCAACCTGATGGGCGACGGCCTGCGCGATGCGCTTGACCCGAAACTGAAGAGGTCCTGATCATGGCGCTTCTGCAAATCGACAATCTCACCGTTGAGTTCGAAACCGCGACCGGCTGGTTCCGGGCCGTCGACGGCGTCTCGATCACGGTCGAAAAGGGCGAAGTGCTCGCCATCGTCGGCGAAAGCGGCTCCGGCAAGTCCGTTTCGATGCTGGCCGTCATGGGGCTTCTGCCGTGGACGGCGAAGATCACCGCCGACCGCATGCTGTTTGAAGGCAAGGACTTCCAGAAACTGAGCCCTGCCGATCGTCGCAAGCTGATCGGCAAGGATATCGCGATGATCTTCCAGGAGCCGGTGGCAAGCCTCAACCCTTGCTTCACGGTCGGCTTCCAGATCGAGGAAGTGCTGCGCATCCACCTCGGCCTCGACAGACAAGCCCGCCGCGCCCGCGCCATCGAACTGTTCAAGCTGGTCGGCTTGCCGGACCCAGCGGAACGGCTGAACAGCTTTCCGCACCAGATGTCGGGCGGCCAGTGTCAGCGCGTGATGATCGCCATCGCGATTGCCTGCGACCCGAAGCTGTTGATCGCCGACGAACCGACGACGGCACTCGACGTCACCATCCAGAAGCAGATCCTCGACCTGATCATGGACCTGCAGACCCGCACCGGCATGGGCCTGATCATGATCACCCACGACATGGGCGTGGTTGCCGAAACGGCCGACCGGGTCGTGGTGCAGTACAAGGGCCGCAAGATGGAGGAAGCCGACGTGCTTTCGCTGTTTGAGAACCCGCAGAGCAACTATACCAAGGCGCTTCTCGCAGCCCTGCCGGAAAACGCGACGGGTGACCGACTGACCACCGTCTCCGCCTTTTTCGACGGCAATCCGGACCAGCCTTCGGGAGTGAATGCATGACCGATATGACCAACACCGACATCATGCTGGAAGTGCGCGACATCAAGCGCGACTACGAACTGCCGGCTGGCTTCATGAAGCCGAAAAAGACCGTGCATGCGGTCAAGGGCGTTTCCTTCAAGCTTGAACGCGGCAAGACGCTGGCAATCGTCGGCGAAAGCGGCTGCGGCAAGTCCACGCTTGCCCGCATGATCACCTTCATCGACGAACCGACGGCCGGCGAACTGATCATCGACGGCCAGAAGATGGATACGCGTCCCGGCCACCTGACATCAGAAATGCGCCAGAAGGTGCAGATCGTGTTCCAGAACCCCTATGGTTCGCTCAACCCGCGCCAGAAGATCGGCGACGTTCTCGGCGAACCGCTGGCGATCAACACCTCGATGCCGGCATCCGAGCGGCGCGATCGCGCAACCGAGATGCTGATCAAGGTCGGCTTGGGTCCGGAACACTACAACCGCTATCCGCACATGTTCTCCGGCGGCCAGCGCCAGCGCATCGCGATCGCCCGTGCGCTGATGATGAACCCGAAGCTTCTCGTGCTGGACGAACCCGTCTCGGCGCTCGATCTTTCTGTTCAGGCACAGGTCCTGAACCTGCTGGCCGACCTGCAGGACGAGTTCAACCTGACCTACGTCTTCATCAGCCACGACCTTTCCGTCGTACGCTACATCGCCGACGAGGTGATGGTGATGTATTTCGGCGAGGCGGTCGAATACGGAACGCGCGAAGAGGTGTTTTCCGCGCCGAAGCACGAATATACCCAGACCCTGTTCAAGGCGACTCCGCGCGCCGATGTGGAATCGATCCGCGCTCGTATTGCTAAGAAGAAGGCTGCCTCGGCCGTTTGAACGCCTAAGATGCACTGATAATGCCGGCAGCTGTCGGCATTATCACGGAATTGAGCTTGAAGTTGACGCAGAGAGAAATCTCTCGCATCAGGAGTCATGCAAGAAGAAACCTCTGTCAGGTCGCCGGAAAGCGGCGAGCGTCATTATGGCAGGGTGGGAGTAGCGGCATGGCATTGTTGAACTTGTTCAGAAGCAGGCAGCAGGACAAAGCGCCGGAGCCCGCCTCGCTCAAGTCGATGGTCTCGGGCTACTCGATCGAGGTCATGCCGCGCACGGCCGCCAAGATCGACGACTTCACGACACTGCTGCCCGCAAACACCCGGGTCTATATCGCCCATATCGACGGCACACCGATCGACGATATGGTGAAGACGGCCAAACGGCTGCGTGAAGATGGCTTCGAGGTCATGCCGCACATTCCGGCCCGCAGCATCGAGAGCCGCGCCATGCTCGACGACTGGGTAAGCCGATATCACAACGAGGCAGGTGTGGACCAGGCGCTCGTCCTCGGCGGCGGCCTGTCGCGCCCGGCTGGCGCTCTCGACAGTTCGCTGCAGCTGATCGAGACCGGCATTTTCGACCGCCATGGCTTCAAGCGGCTGCATGTCGCCGGCCACCCCGAAGGCAACAGGGATATCGACCTCGACGGCACGACCAAGCTCGTAGACGAAGCCTTGAAGTTCAAGCAGATCTATTCCGAAAGCACCGACGCGAAGCTTGCCATCGTCACCCAGTTCGCCTTCGATTCGCGGCCGGTGATCCTGTGGGCGGAGCGCATCGCCGCAACCGGCGTCCGCATGCCGATCCATCTCGGCGTCGCGGGACCGACAAAGCTTCAGACGCTGATCAAATTCGCCCTCACCTGTGGTGTCGGCCCGTCGATCAGCGTCATCCAAAAGCGGGCCATCGACATCTCCAAACTCCTGGTGCCCTACGAGCCGACCGAATTCCTGACTGAAATTGCCGACTACAAGGCCCGCAACCCGCAAAGCTTGATCGAGCAGATCCACGTCTTCCCGCTGGGTGGTATCAGAGCCAGCGCGGAATGGATGAACGAGCGTCAACCTGCGCTGGCTGAAATCCGCGCGATATAGTCTTTTGCCGAGCGCGCGACGATCGCCTGGCCGTTGCCGCGGATATCCTGTTTGGCGAAGGCTCCGTAGATCCGCTCGAACGGCCAGGCCGCCAGCCGTTCGGCGACATCCGCCACCTCAGCTGCGCTGAGCGGCATCATGTTGGGATAGCTCCACATGAACGAAACCCGGTCGGCCCCCGGCGTCACCTGCACGATATCGCCGGCGAGCAGCACACCTGTCCCATCCCGCGCTGTCCAATGCATCACGGTTCCGCCAGCGAAATGACCGCCGGCATGTACAAGCGTCGCGGAAGAAGACAGGACGAGCGCATCCTCGTCCCACAGGCGGACGTGATCGGACGGACGCTGGATCCACTGGCTGTCCAAAGCGTGGATGTAGATCGGGCAATCGAAGGCCTCGGCCCAATCCTGCATGGTTGAGTAATAGTGCGGATGGGAGATCGCGATGGCGCTCAACCCGCCCAGCGATTTGACCAGCGTCTTCGTCGCGTCGTCGAGGAGCGCGATACAATCCCAGAGAATGTTTCCGGACGGTGTCTGCACCAGAAGCGCCCGCTGGCCGATAGCAAACGCGGGAACGGTACGGATGGAAAGGAGGCCGGGCTCGAGTTCGAGCCAGCTATTGGCATGCCCCTGCGCGAGCTTTTCAGCGGAAACCCACGCCTGGCCGGAAGCCGGGACATATTGCCGGTCGTCGAGGCAGATCGGGCAAGATGCGGGTGGTTCGGCACGATCGGGATAGGATGTGCTACAGGCATTGCAAAGAAAAACCGTCATGAGCCCCCCGCTCCGGATAACCGCGATCAATCGGTTATAGACGAGAACGGACTTCCCGATAGAGGCTGGGAGCCACATTCCGGTAAAGCGGCAAGAGCAGCCGGCCTCATTCACGCTTTCCCAACGCGGCCGCGATACGCTGTAGCGATGTTGCGGTTGCCGGGAGGCTGTGATGACGGAAGCAAAGCCTGTGCGGCTCTTGAACCTCGATCTGCTCCGGCTGGTCTCGGCCCTGCTCGTCCTGTTCTTCCACTACGGTTTTCGCATGCGGATCACCGGAGAAGGCGCCGGGATCGGCTTTCCGGAGCTCGCGCCGATAGCCAAGTGGTTCGATATCGGCCTGCTGATCTTCTTTGCCATCTCCGGCTACGTCATCATGATGTCGGCAGAAGGTCGATCGGCCTTTGATTTTGCCGCTGGACGGTTTGCAAGGCTCTGGCCGACATTCGTCGTCTGCGCCACCATCACCGCCGTCGTCCTGTCGATCTGGCCGGTCCCGGCGCTCAGTGCCCCGACGGTGCGGCAATGGCTGGCCCATCTCGTGATCCTGTCGCGCGTATTCGGCCAACCCTTCCTCGACGGAGCATACTGGACGATCGCCTACGAGATCATCTTCTACGGCTGGATCTTCGTCGCTCTCGCAACAGGCCTGTTGAAGTCGCACTGGCGTCTCATCGTCACGGTCTGGCTTGCCATTTCGGTGCTGAACGAGACAGCGCTGCAAAGCGTCGTGCTGCAGAAACTGCTGATCACCCAGTATTCAGGCTATTTTGCCTTCGGATTGGCGCTGTTTCGGACGCGACTGGAAAACTCCCGGGCAAGCTTTGCAGTGCTCAGCCTCGCAGCCGGCTGGGCCATCGCTGCACCGTTCCTGACGGAGCCGGAATTTGTATCCATGTATGGTCTTGAAAGAAATGCCGCGGGCCTGGCCGCGATGGGGCCGCTGGCGCTTGCGGCCGTGACGATCGCGATCTACGCGCCGACACTGCCGATCAAGAGAGGGCTCGCGATCTCGCTCGGCGGGCTGACCTATCCGCTTTACCTTCTGCATCAAAATATCGGCTATGCCGCCTTTGCCAATTTCGGCACGTCGGACAATCGCTTCGCCATTCTGGCTTTGTTGATTGGGGGATTGTTGGCTGTCGCGATGATCATCGCAAGAACAGTTGAGCCTGCCGCGAGACGGGCGATCATTAGGCTTTCAAAGCCCGTTCAGGCCAGCCTGACGCGACTGCGCGCCCGCTTTGCCTGAGGGACCCCGCGGCGGAAAAACCGCCGCAGGGTCTTGTGCACTCAGCCGTTGATGTAAGGCATGACTTCCAGAACGCCGCGGTAGATCATCTCCAGCGAAACGTAGAGGATGACGACCAGACCGACATAGGCAATCCAGCGATGCTTGTTGAGCAGGCGGGCGATGAAGCTTGCCGCGATACCCATCAAGGCGATCGAAAGAATGAGGCCGAAGATCAGCACTTCGGGATGTTCGTGTGCGGCACCGGCAACGGCCAGAACGTTGTCGAGCGACATGGAAACGTCGGCGATGACGATCTGCCAGGCAGCCTGGGCGAAGGTCTTGCGTGGCGCACCGCTGACGGACGCGTTCTCGCCTTCCTCGACGGCCTTCGAGACGACATTTTCGGCATCGTCCTCATGGCTGTGCGGAGTGCGCAGCTCGCGCCACATCTTCCAGCAGACCCAAAGAAGCAGGACACCACCGGCAAGAAGCAGGCCGACGATCTGCAGAAGCTGGGTCGTGGCAAGCGCAAAACCGATACGCAGCACGGTGGCGGCAATGATACCGATCAGGATCGCCTTGGCGCGCTGATCCTTGGGCAGTCCGGCGGCGGCGAGGCCGATGACGATTGCGTTGTCACCCGCCAGAACAAGGTCGATCATGATTACTTGCGCGAGGGCGGACAGTGCCTCCGGCGTAAAGAATTCCATCATTTGGTACCCGATCTTTCAATACGGAGCACCCATGTCGTGGAGAGGGGCGACGAATTACGGGCGGAAATTCACCGCTATCCATTCGATTGCCGTCAAGGTCGAGTGACGACCCCCACAAACACCAGGCACCTGAAGTTGAACAATCCAGTCCGACATCACAGTTCCTGCGAACTGCCAGAGGGGCCCGGTCCTGGTGCGCTGAGATTTATCTTGGGAGCCGCAGAAATCAAGCCCCAACTCACGAACCAGCTCACGGGAGTGTGATTTCTTCGCGGGAAAACGGCTTCTACTTGGTCAGCCGCTTGTGGAGGCTCTCAAGAATGAGCTTTCCAAGCCCCTCGTAATCTTCATCGAAATGGTGTCCGCCTTCGATGCCGACCGTCTCGATACCCTGCGGTTTCAGCGTCGGGCAAGGATCGTCGTCTTCGTCGGTACCATAAAGGCACTGCACGACATGCGGATCGATCTTGGCGATATCGGAAATGCTGTCGCCGTTCTTGCCCTCACCGGCAACACCAAGCCAACCGGTAACGGAAATCTCGAAATCGACCTCTTTCGACAGCGCCAGCAGCGAAATCTGTTTCACCCTCGCTTTGGTCGCAGCCGGCAGGACGTTGAAGGTCGCCGGCAGGATGTCGGCTCCGAATGAATAGCCGATCAGCACCACGTTTTTCACGTTCCACTGGCGCCGGTACGTGTCGATGATCTTGACGAGATCATCCGCCGTTTCCTGCGGCGTGCGTTCCTTCCAGAAATACCGCAGCGAATCCACCCCGACCACAGGCACACCCTGGGCCTGCAGATAACCGCCGAGCTCGCTGTCGATATCACGCCATCCGCCATCGCCGGAATAGACAACCGCCATCGTGTCGAGTGTCGGTTTCGTGTCCAGGACCGTTACTGGCAGATCGAGTTGATCGCTATTGCCGTCACCTTCAATCGCCGTGTCGAGGAGATCTGCGAGCGCTTCAGTTGCAGGCCCGGATACGTCCTTGAGCTCAAGATCCGGCCAACCGGCCTTGAGGCTGGTGGCGTGGTCCTTGCCGGCGGCATCGGCCGCATCGGTCAAGCCGATCGTCACGTCGGCCGGCAGCTTTCCATCGGTAAAGCCGTAGATCGTCCGGTCGCCGGCCTTTTCCTTGGTCGCGGGGGTGCAGAGAACCTTTTCGAGCGGAATGCCGGCCGTCGGATCGACTGCGATGGCTTTCGAGATCGTCGCAAACGGGCTTTGCGCGATCATGCCGAGCGCAAGCGCTGCGCCATCCCCGATGCCGGCAATGATCGGATGCCGGTAACTGGCATTGCCGATCCGGCGCTGCACCTGCTGCGACAGATCTTCGATATCGGAGACCATGTAGATGCAATCGCCGTCATCCTTGGCGAGCGACGCGATGTAGGACGGGTAATCGATACCGACCACCGCCGCCCCCTGATCGACAAGCGCCTTGGCCTGGCTCTCTTCCTCGGCACCCCAGCCTGCGCCCTTCGAGATCAGGAAGACCATCGCCTTCAGATCCTTGTCGGCGGGCAGAGTGATATGTGGCGAGGCGATCATTCCGGTCTTGTAGTCATCCGTCTGCGAACCGGTTTGCTCGGAAGCAGGCTGCTGAGCGGAGGCAAGACCGGTGCCGGCCAGCAGAATGCCGACGGCGAGAATTCGGGACAAGATCATCATTTTCCGACCACTCCTCTCAAGCCCCCGCCAATCAGCAGCGTCGCATCCACCATCGCGATGGCAGGACTGACGCTTGCCACCGCAAGATAGCGCGGTTCCCAGTGCGGGTGAAACTTGGTTTTGAATGCCTTCAGGCCTTTGAAATTGTAGAAGCGCTCGCCGTGTTCGAAGATCACGCTGCCGATCCGGTCCCAGACAGGGGCGGCTTCCCTCTGTGCCATCCCGGAAAGTGGCGCCATGCCGAGGTTGAAGGTCTTGTACCCGGCAGCCTGTAGATATTCCATGCAGCGGACGAACAGGAAATCCATCGAGCCTCTGGGCGCATCCGGCGCAAACCGCATAAGGTCGACGGTTGCCTCCTGCTTCGTCTCCGTCAGCGACAGCGTTGCAAAGGCGACGATCTTTCCCTGCGTGCGCAGCACCGCCACCGGCTGGGATGCCACATAGGCATCCTGGAAGGCCCCGAGCGAAAACGTCTTTTCGCGTGTCTCATGGGCTGCGAGCCAGGTATCGGACACGCGGCGCAGATCCTCGATCGAGCCCATCACATCCGCCTGCTCGATCACGTCGAATTCGAGCCCTTCGCGAAGACCCTTGTTGACGGCCTGGCGCAGACCGGCGAGACGACTTCCCTTGAGATCGAAGCGCTCCAGATCGACGATCGCCAGTTCTCCGAGCTTGACGGCTCGCATGCCGGCATCGGCGCAGTAAGGCAGAAGCGCCGGCGAAATCTGGTAGAAGACGGCCCGTCCGCCCTGGGCCCTCGCCTCTTCCACGAAGCTCCAGACCAGTTCGGGGATTTCCTCTGCCGGGCCGACCGGATCGAACAAGGCGATCCAGGAACGACCCTGAATGCCGTACATGATGAAGGCCTTGCCGTTTGCGGAAAACATCAACCGCTTGTCGGCCATGCGCACGACATTCGCATCCGCGATGTCCTGCTGCCGGACGATCGAGATCGCCCGCTCCAGTTCCTCCGGCGTGGAGTGTGCCGTGCGGGTCGCAGCCGGGCGCAACAGGCTCGCAATCGCGATTGTGCCGGCAACGATCGCCACGCCGAGGATCGCGCGAAGCCCGCGCGGCGCTTCGGCGGAAAACTCGAACTGCCACCAGAGCTCCCGGCTGTATTCCACCTCGCGATAGACAAACAGAAGCACTGTGATCGCGGCTGCCACCAGCACCAGCATCGCCACGACCCATGCAGGCGTCAGGACCTGCCGGAGGAGTGACGCCGGACGCGTGAACTGCCGGGCGCTGAGCAACAGGCCGGCGAGCAGAATGACCAGAAAGATCGCTTCAAACACCGCGACCGCACGCACGAAGGCGAGCAGCAAAGCCAGCGCGGAACAAGCCGTTGCCGTCCACCACGCCCCGTCGAGCCTCTGGCTCACACCGCGGGCCGAAGCAAAAAGAACGATGCCGAGAATGCTTGACAGAAAATGCGCACCTTCGACAACCGGCAGCGGCAGATAGTTATAGAGGAAATCGAGATCCGAATCCGGCGTTGGCGTGACGCCCGAAAACACCAGCATGGCACCGGCGATCATCGCGAATGCGGCAAGCAGAAGCGGCGCCAGACGGAATTCGAGCTTGCGCAGCGTCGAGGCGACCGGATGGTTGGAAAGCTGCTGCACCTCCATGCCGATCACGAACAGCGTCGCGACCAGAAGCGGCAGCACGTGATAGATAACCCGGTAGAGAACAAGGCTGCCGAGAACCTGATCGATATCGACAGTGCTTCCGAGCGCCGCAACGATGATCGTCTCGAACACGCCCAGCCCCGCCGGAACGTGGCTGAGAACGCCGGCACCGACAGCCGTGGCATAGATCGCCAGGAACGACGGCCAGCCGATATCCGTCTGCGGCAGAAGCACGTAAAGAACTGACGCCGAGGCAGCGATATCGAGCGCCGTGATCAGGAACTGCTGCGACGAGGTTTTCGTATCGGGAAGCCGCAGCTTCAGCCTGCCCAACGCCACTTCGCGGCCATTCCAGCCGGCAACGACAAGCGCTGAGAGCACCACGATAATCGCAACCGCAATGCCGCGCACCCAGCCCTCGCCGATGCCGAGCAGGCTGCCGATCCGAGGCGCCGTGACAAGCGATGCGATCGCAGTCACCCCAAGCAGGCCGATCCCGAAGGCGAGCGTGACAAAGGCGATCACGCGGCCGATGTCGTCGGGGCTGAGGCCCAGCCGCGAGTAACCGCGGAATCGGATCGCGCCGCCGCTCAAGGCACCGAAACCGGCTGTGTTGCCAACCGCATAGGCGCTGAACGCGGTCATCGCGACCGGCACCGGTGGCAGCTTCTTGCCGATATAGGAGAGTGCGTTGAGGTCGTATCCGGTCAGGGCAACAAAACTCAGCGCGGTGAAGAAGATCGCGAGAAGGATGGACGATGCCTTCGTGGCCGCAAGCGCTGCAAGCACGTCGTCATAACTGACTTCGGTAGTCAGATCGTAGATCGCAAACGTCGTGAAGCCGAAGACCACGAGGATGATGAAGGGAACGAGATAGCCGCGATAGTTTTCAAACGTCTCGCGGAGGCCGGTCTTCTGCTGATCTGTGGACATCAATGGTCATGCCGGTTGTTGAAGCATTGCCGGGGATTTCTCCCCGAACGAGCCGGGCAGCTAAGGCGACCCGATCGCGGCAATAATATGTCTGTGTTGCCGCCCTCATTACGTAGGCACTCGCCTACTTTCAATAAGGGTTTAGCGCATCGGCGTCGCAATAAAAAAGGCGGAAGCTGCAGCTTCCGCCTTTCGCTGTCTCTCTGTGATGAGGGCTCAACGGCGCTGGTTGTAGACGTCGACGCAGACGGCGCCGAGCAGAACCAGACCCTTGATGACCTGCTGATAGTCGATGCCGATGCCGAGGATCGACATGCCGTTGTTCATCACGCCCATCAGGAAGGCGCCGATGACGGCACCCGTGACCTTGCCAACGCCGCCGTAAGCCGAGGCGCCGCCGATGAAGCAGGCCGCGATGACGTCGAGCTCGAAGCCTGTGCCGGCCTTCGGGGTCGCGCTGTTGAGGCGAGCGGCAACGACGAGGCCGCCAAGCGCTGCCAGCACACCCATGTTGACGAAGGTCCAGAACACCAGACGCACGGTCTTGATGCCGGACAGCTCGGCTGCGCGGGCATTGCCACCGACCGCATAGATCTGCCGTCCGATGATCGTGCGGTTGGTGAAGAAGCCGTAGGCGACGATCAGCACGGCCATGATGATCAGCACGTTGGGCAGGCCGCGGTGCGACGAGATCAGGTAGGCGACATAGCCGATGGCAGCCATGACAAGGATGTTCTTGCCGATGAAGAAAGCCATCGGTTCGGATTCGACGCCATGCTCGACACGCCGTGCGCGGCTTCTGAAGTTCTGCCAGACCATCAGGGCGGCCAGTACCAGGCCGATGATGAAGGACGTCAGATAAAGGCCGCCCGTCGAGGAGATCAGTTCCGGGATGAAGCCGGAAGACAACTTCTGGAAGGTCGGATCGAAGGGACCGATCGACCGGCCGCTAAGGACCGCGATCATGAACCCGCGGAAGACCAGCATGCCGGCAAGCGTCACGATGAAGGACGGAATCCTGAAATAGGCGACGAAATAGCCCTGCATTGCGCCGATCACGCCACCGAGCACGAGGCAGATGATGCTCGCCGTGACAAAGTCGAAGCTGTACTGCACCATCAGCATCGCCGCGACCGCGCCGACGAAACCGGCGACCGAACCGACCGAAAGGTCGATGTGGCCGGTTACGATCACCATCAGCATGCCGAGCGCCATGATGACGATATAGCTGTTCTGGAGAACGATGTTGGTGATGTTGAGCGGCTTCAGCAGAACGCCCCCCGTTGCGACCTGGAAGAAGATGACGATCACGACCAGCGAGATCAGCATCCCGTAGTCACGAAGATTTTCCTTCCAGAAACCTGTCGCCGCCTTGGGAGCGGTAATTGCTTCCTGCGGAGTGCTCATAATTATCTCCCCTTGCGGCGCATGATAGCGCGCATGATATTTTCCTGCGTTGCCTCTTCGCCGGCGACTTCGCCGACAAATTCGCCCTCGTGCATGACCATGATCCTGTCGCAGATGCCGATGAGCTCGGGCATTTCGGACGAGATCACGATGACTGCCTTACCGGCATCCGCAAGTTCGTTGATGATGGAATAGATTTCGTACTTGGCGCCGACATCGATGCCGCGTGTGGGTTCGTCCAGGATCAGGATGTCCGGGTTGGTGAACAGCCATTTCGACAGCACGACCTTTTGCTGGTTGCCGCCGGAAAGCTTGCCGGTTTCCTGGTAGACGTTATGGCTGCGGATCCGCATACGGTCGCGGAATTCCTGGGCAACCTTCATTTCACGGATGTCGTCGATCACGCCGCGTGACGAAACGCCGCCCAGGTGCGCGAGCGAGACATTCTTGCGGATGTCCTCAGACAGGATCAGCCCGAGATGTTTGCGGTCTTCCGTGACATAGGCAAGGCCCGCCTTGATCGCCCGGTGCACGTCCGATGTATCCGCTGGCTTGCCATGGATCTTCACGGTGCCGGAAATATCGCGGCCATAGGCGCGACCGAACACGCTCATCGCGAACTCGGTGCGGCCGGACCCCATCAGGCCGGAGATGCCGACGACTTCGCCGGCCCGGACCTTCATGGACACGTTCTTGACCACCTTGCGGTGCGAATGCTGCGGATGGTGGACGGACCAGTCGTCGACCTCGAAGATCACCTCGCCGATCTTCGGCTCGCGCTTCGGGTAACGGCTTTCGAGATCGCGATCGACCATGCGACGGACGATCTCGTCCTCGTCGACCGGACCTTCGTGACAGTCAAGCGTGCCGACCGTACGACCGTCGCGCAGCACGGTGATGCGATCAGCAACTTCCGAGATCTCGTTCAGCTTGTGGCTGATCATGATCGAGGTAATGCCGTTGCGGCGGAATTCCTTGAGGAGTTCGAGCAGGGCTGCGCTGTCGGTTTCGTTGAGCGAAGCGGTCGGCTCGTCGAGGATCAGCAGGCGCACGTCCTTGGACAGTGCCTTGGCGATCTCGACCAGCTGCTGCTTGCCGACACCGAGGTTGGTGATGAGGGTTTCGGGCACCTCGGCAACGAGACCGACCTTGGCGAGCAGGGCCTTCGTGCGGATGTAGCGAGCATCGCGGTCGATCACTCCGTACTTGGATGGCGCGTTCGCGAGAAAGATGTTCTCGGCAATCGACATCAGCGGGATGAGCGCGAGCTCCTGGTGAATGATGATGATACCGAGCTTTTCGGAATCGTTGATGTCGCGGAAGTGGCGTTCCTCGCCGTCGAACAGGATCGAGCCTTCGTAGGAACCATGCGGGTACACGCCCGAAAGCACCTTCATCAGCGTCGACTTGCCGGCACCGTTTTCGCCGACAAGGGCGTGAATCTCGCCTTCCTTGACGGTAAAGCTGACGTCCGAAAGCGCCTTAACGGCGCCAAAACTTTTTGAAATGCCGCGCATTTCCAAAATAGGCGGTTTGTCCGCCGACAATACAGGATCAAGCATGAGAACTCCTGGAATAGGAAGCCGCGCGACGCTTGCGCCGCGCGGCCAGAGACTTACTTGAGCTGCGATTCCTGGTAGTAGCCGGTATCGACGAGGACCTTCCAGTTCGTCTTGTCGACGACAACTGGCTTCAGCAGGTAGGACGGAACGACCTTCTTGCCGTTGTCATAGGTCTTGGTGTCGGTGACAACCGGTTCCTTGCCGTTCATGGCAGCATCGACCATGTCTACGGTGACCTTCGCGAGTTCGCGCGTGTCCTTGTAGATCGTCGAATACTGTTCGCCGGCGATGATCGACTTGACCGAAGGCACTTCCGCATCCTGACCGGAGACGATCGGCATCGGCATGTCGCCGGAACCGTAGCCGACGCCCTTCAGCGACGAGATGATGCCGAGCGAGATACCGTCATAGGGAGACAGAACGCCGTTCAGCTTCTTGTCGGAATAGGTCGAGGACAGGATGGCGTCCATGCGAGACTGGGCAGTTGCCGGATCCCAACGAAGGGTCGCGACCTTGTCCATGCCGGTCTGGCCGGAGCCGACCTTGAGCGTGCCCTTGTCGATCAGCGGCTGAAGGACGCTCATCGCACCGTTATAGAAGAAGAAGGCGTTGTTGTCGTCCGGCGAACCGCCGAACAGTTCGATGTTGAACGGGCCCTTTTCGGTATCGGCCTTGAGGCCCTTTACCAGCGAGGTTGCCTGCTGAACGCCGACCTGGAAGTTGTCGAAGGTCGCGTAGTAGTCGACATTCGGTGTTTCGCGGATCAGGCGGTCATAGGCAATGACCTTGATCTTCTGATCGGCAGCCTGCTGCAGAACGTCGGACAGTGTCGTGCCGTCGATCGATGCAATGACGAGAACCTTGGCACCCTTGGTGACCATGTTTTCAATCTGCGACAGCTGGTTCGGGATATCGTCTTCAGCGTACTGAAGGTCCACGTCATAGCCACGTTCTTTCAGAACCTTGACCATGTTGTCGCCATCGGCGATCCAGCGGGCAGAAGACTTGGTCGGCATCGCGACGCCGACGAGACCCTTGTCTGCAGCAAACACAGGCGACGCGAGCGCGACACCTGCGAAAATTGCAACCGTGGTCATGAGTTTCAAAATTTTCATAAGTAACTCCTCCGTTTCAAGCAGCTCACAATTAAGCTGCCGTATTATCCGGGAGAGGCTCCCCGCCTCCCCTCACGACCTTTTTCAGGTCAGTGATTGTCGCGCGGCAGACCTTCGGTCTGCGCAATGCGCTGGTATTTCACAGCCGGTTCGAGAACCGCGCCGGTTTCCATCTGCCCGACGATGCCGCGCTGGATTTCCTGCCACGGCGTCTGGTGCTTCGGATAGCGATAGCCGCCCTCGGCGTCCAGAGTGCTTCGACGTTGTGCAAGCTCATCATCCGAAATCAGGATGTTGGCTTCGCCGCGACCGAGATCGATGCGCACACGGTCGCCGGTCTTCAAAAGTGCAAGACCACCACCTGCTGCCGCTTCCGGAGACGCGTTGAGGATCGACGGGCTGCCCGACGTGCCGGACTGGCGTCCATCACCGATGCAGGCGAGCGAGCTGATACCCCGTTTCAGAAGGTAATCGGGAGCGCGCATGTTGACCACTTCGGCAGCGCCCGGATAACCGATCGGACCGGCACCGCGCATGAAGAGAACCGAATGCTCGTCGATCTCGAGCGATGGATCGTCGATGCGGTGATGGTAATCCTCAGGACCGTCGAACACGATGGCACGGCCTTCGAAAGCTTCAGGATCGCTGGCGTTGGACAGGTAGCGCTCGCGGAACTCCGGCGAAATGACGCTGGTCTTCATGATGGCCGAGGAGAACAGGTTGCCGCGCAGAACGCGGAAGCCGGCCCGTGCCTTCAGCGGTTCGTCGTAACGCTTGATGACCTTGTCGTCCTCGATGATCGCACCGCGACAGTTGTCGCCGATCGTCTTACCGTTCACCGTCATCGCATCTTCGTTGATGAGGCCCTGCGTCATCAGCTGGTTGACAACAGCCGGAACACCGCCGGCATGGTAATAGTCTTCACCGAGATATTCGCCGGCTGGCTGCAGGTTGACCAGGAGAGGCACTTCCTCGCCATAGGTCTGCCAGTCGTCGACCGTCAGTTCCACGCCGGTATGGCGGGCGAGCGCGTTCAGATGGATCGGCGCATTGGTCGAGCCGCCGATCGCGGAATTGACGCGGATGGCGTTGATGAAAGCGTCCTTGGTCAGAATATCCGAAGGCTTCAGGTCTTCCCTGACCATTTCGACGATGCGAAGGCCAGTGAGATACGAGACTTCCTGGCGGTCACGGTAAGGAGCCGGGATGGCGGCCGAACCCGGCAGCTGCATGCCCAGCGCTTCGGCCAGCGAATTCATCGTCGTTGCCGTGCCCATTGTGTTGCAATAGCCGGTGGATGGTGCCGAAGACGCGACAAGCTTCACAAAGCCCGCGTAATCGATCTCGCCCTTGGCCAGAAGTTCGCGTGCCTTCCAGACGATCGTCCCGGAACCGGTGCGTTCACCGCGGAACCAGCCGTTCAGCATCGGGCCGACCGACAGGGCGATGGCTGGAATGTTGACGGTGGCAGCGGCCATAAGACAGGCTGGCGTGGTCTTGTCGCAGCCGATCGTCAGCACGACGCCATCGAGCGGGTAACCGTAGAGAACTTCGACAAGGCCGAGATAGGCTAGGTTGCGGTCAAGGCCCGCGGTCGGGCGCTTGCCGGTTTCCTGGATCGGATGCACCGGAAATTCGATGGCGATGCCGCCCGCTTCGCGAATACCTTCGCGCAGACGGTTGGCAAGCTCCAGATGGTGGCGGTTGCACGGCGACAGGTCCGAACCGGTCTGGGCGATGCCGATGATCGGCCGGTCCGACTGAAGTTCGGCCTGGCTGAGACCGAAGTTCATGTAGCGCTCGAGATAGAGCGCGGTCATGTCGACATTGTCAGGATTGTCGAACCAGGCGCGCGACCGCAGCTTACGCGCGTCCTGGCGGCGCTCTCCGGTTTCGGCGATTTCACTTGAGGGCGCGTTTTCCGAATTGCTCATCTTCAGTCCTCGAATGCTTCAGTTTCAATGCGCCGGCCAAGCATGAAGGCATCCGCCACATGCACCAGCGGTGAGAAATCCGTATCGCTGTCACCCTTGGTGACGAGCGCTACGAAATCCCGATACAGATTGCGATATTCGCGATCTTCCTCGACGATCTGCGCCTCGCCGTCGACGATCAGGCGGCTGCCGCCGTGGGTGAGGACGATCGTGCCCTCTTCGGTCTCGACCCGGATGTCCCAGGTCTGCGGCCCCGTCTGACGCCAGTCGAATTCGGCCGCCACAGGCAAGCCGCTTTTCGTTTCGAAGGCAAGGCTTGCAGCGATCGGCGCGGCACGATTGGCCGGAAAGGTCAGTTCGGAGCGCACGAGATGAAACTTTTCGGGCATGATCCGCGTGACGATCGACAGAGCATTGATGCCGGGATCGAAAACGCCGAGACCGCCCGGCTCCCAGATCCACGCCTGACCCGGATGCCAGTGGCGAACATCTTCCTTCCACTCGACCGAAACGCTTTTCAGCGTCCGCTCGGCCATCAGCGCCCGTGCAGGCTCGACAGCCGCGGCAGCGCGGGAATGCCATGTTGCAAACAGGCTGAGGCCTTTTTCCCTCGCCAGCGTTTCCAGCGCAAAGACTTCCGAAAGCGTTGCGCCCGGCGGCTTTTCGAGCATTACATGCTTGCCGGCTTCAAGCGCCGCCTTTGCCTGCTCGAACCGGCCCTGGGGCGGCGTACAGAGAGAGACGGCGTCGATTTCGACGCCGGAGGCCAGCAGCTCGTGAATATCGGCAAAACACGCGACATTTTCGAGCGAGGCGTTGCGGCTGGCGACTGCGACGAGATCGATCCCGTCGGTCGCTTCGATTGCGCCGAGATGCTGGTCCCTGGCAATCTTGCCAAGTCCGACGATAGCGAGACGAATGGGGGTCATGGCCACCTCAGAGCGCCTTGATCGCGACAGGCGTTTCCGCTGCCACAGCCAGACGGTTCACGAGCGGAAGCTTGAACGGCGCCGCATCGATCTCGAACACATCGCCGGCTTCGGTCTTGATGCCATGCGAGACCGACAGCGTCGCCGTGCCGAAGAAATGGACATGCAGATCGCCCGGCTGGCGGAACAGGTCGTATTTGAAATTGTGGTATTCGAGGTTGGCGATCGAGTGCGACATGTTAGCTTCGCCCGACAGGAACGGCTTTTCGAAGATCACCTCGTCACCACGACGGATGCGCGACGTGCCTTCGACATGATCAGGCAGTTCGCCGACCAGAAGTTCCGGCCCGAGCGCTGCCTGGCGCAGCTTGGAATGGGCAAGCCAGAGATAGTTGCCCTTCTCGGTCACGTGATCGGAAAACTCGTTGGAGAGGCAGAAACCGAGGCGGAACGGCGTGCCGTCGGGGCCGATCAGATAGATCGCCGCCAGTTCCGGCTCCTCGCCGCCATCAAGCGCGAACGAGGGAGAAACGAGATCTTCGCCGGTTGCGCGCAGCTGCGTTCCATTGCCCTTGTAGAACCATTCCGGCTGCGCACCGACTTCGCCATCCTTCGGCTTGCCGCCCTCGACGCCCATCAGGAACATGCGCATGGAATCGGTCGGCTTTTCTTCCGACTGCGCTGCCTTGTGCATCTTGTCGCGACCATCGGCGGAACCGAGATGCGTGAGGCCGGTGCCGGCAACGATGAAATGGGCTGGATCGGGATGCGAGACCGGCAGACCAAGACGTCCGCTCTGCGCGGCAACGTCGAGGTCGACTTCATCACCAAGCCCGAGTGCTTCGATCTGCTGCGCCAGACTCAGGCCTGCTGCAATGGCCTTCTGGGCAAGCTCGTAGGTTGAGGAAACGCCATTGACGACGCGCGGAGTATCTCCGCTCCAGGCGACAACCTGAACATCGCCAGACAAGCTCGCAACCTGAAGAATTCGCAACATATGCCCTGCCATCCGATAAGTCTGATAATATTGAAGCGCAGTGTCTCCCGAAACCGCGCCAACCCCTCCCATCAGATCACGATCCGATGCGTCATTAATACGACTATTGGATAACGGGACGTACTGTCAAGAACGAGATAGCTTCAGAGTGCCATCATCGTAAACAAGGGAGAATTCTAAATAGCGAGTGGAATCATATAGATAAATGAGGATCTCGCAAAATCGCGTTTCGAAAGCGTGATTTTTCGCAATTTTGCGTCTTGCAAAAGTATGATTATATGCCAAACCTTCGACCGTCAGTTTTCTTATCATCTCTGGGAGGATTTAAGATGAAGAGAGCACTATGGGCGGCTACCGCCGTTGTTACCGCATGCCTAGCGTCGAGCGTTTCCGCAAAATCCCTGACAATCGGCTTCTCGCAGATCGGATCTGAATCCGGCTGGCGCGCTGCCGAAACGACAGTGACGAAGCAGCAGGCCGAAAAGCGCGGCATCACCCTCAAGTTTGCCGATGCGCAGCAGAAGCAGGAAAACCAGATCAAGGCAATCCGCGGCTTTATCGCCCAGGGCGTCGATGCGATCCTGATCGCACCTGTCGTTGCCACCGGCTGGGACGCAGTCCTGAAGGAAGCCAAGGAAGAAAAGATCCCTGTCATCCTTCTCGACCGCGAAATCGATGCACCGAAAGATCTCTACCTGACGGCCGTCACCTCTGACCAGACCTTTGAAGGCAAGGTTGCAGGCGACTGGCTGGTGAAGGATGTCGGCTCCAAGGACTGCAAGGTCGTGGAACTGCAGGGAACCACCGGTTCCTCACCTGCCATCAACCGCAAGAAGGGTTTCGAACAGGCTATTGCCTCGCATTCGAACATCAAGATCGCGCGTTCGCAGACCGGTGACTTTACCCGCACCAAGGGTAAGGAAGTCATGGAAAGCTTCATCAAGGCAGAAGGCGGCGGCAAGGGCATCTGCGCCGTTTACGCTCATAATGACGACATGGCCGTCGGCGCGATCCAGGCCATCAAGGAAGCCGGCCTGAAGCCGGGCACCGACATCAAGGTCGTCTCGATCGACGCCGTTCCGGATATTTTCCAGGCTATGTCGAAGGGTGAAGCAAACGCGACTGTGGAGCTCACGCCGAACATGGCAGGCCCCGCGCTCGACGCACTCGAAGCCTACCTGAAGGACAAGAAGGAACCACCAAAGTGGATCCAGACAGAATCGAAGCTGTACACGGCTTCTGATGACCCGATGAAGGTGTACGAAGCCAAGAAGGGCCTCGGCTACTGATCTCCCGCCGCCCGATCTAGCTCTCGACCGAGCCGGGCAGTTTTCAACCGGGGCAGCTTTTTCAAGAGCTGTCCCGGCCTCCACTTATGCGGGCTGGAGCATGACAGACATACAGACTTCCTCAGAAAATTCGTTCTCCGCCACAGACCGAGAACGTCTCGATGATCCGCTCATGGAAGCAAGGGGCGTCGGCAAATCCTTTCTCGGCGTCACCGCGCTTGAGGGCGTGGATTTCACGCTGCAGCGGGGCGAAATCCACGCGCTGCTTGGCGAAAATGGCGCCGGCAAATCCACGTTGATCAAGATCCTGACAGGTGTCTACACGCGTGACCGCGGCGAGATGCGGCTGGATGGCCATGACGTGACGCCGGCCAACGTCGCGGAAGCGCAGGCGCTCGGCATCGGCACCGTCTATCAGGAAGTCAATCTTCTCGAAAACCTCACGGTGGCCGAAAACCTGTTCCTCGGTCGCCAACCAAGCCGCTTCGGGTTCATCGACCGACGCGAGATGCGTCGGCGCGCGAAAGCGCTTCTCGCGAGATACGGCCTCGATATCGACGTCGATGCCCTTCTCTCCTCCTATTCCGTCGCGATCCGCCAGATCGTCGCGATTGCCCGTGCCGTCGATCTGTCCGGCAAGGTGCTTGTTCTCGACGAGCCGACCGCAAGTCTCGACAGCCAGGAAGTCGAAATGCTGTTCGTCGTCCTTCGCCGGCTGCGCGAACAGGGTCTCGGCATCATCATCATCACCCACTTCCTGAACCAGGTCTATGCGGTGGCCGACCGGGTCACCGTGTTGCGCAATGGCAGACTGGTGGGCAGCCGCGCGCTGGCCGAACTGCCGCGTCTCGAACTCATCTCGATGATGCTCGGCCGTGAGCTGCAGGACATTACCCGCGAGCATCAGGCCCAGGAAGAAACCATCGCCCCGACCGGCGAGGCGCCCATTCGTTTCGCCGGCTACGGAAAACGCGGCAGCGTCGCCCCGTTCGATCTCGACATCCGCCCAGGCGAAGTCGTCGGCGTCGCCGGACTTCTCGGGTCTGGCCGCAGCGAAACGGCCTTCCTCCTTTTTGGCATCGACCGCGCAGACAGCGGCACAGCCAGCATCGACGGCCAGGAGATCGCCCTCTCCTCGCCGGTCGCGGCCATTTCGAACGGGTTCGGCTTCTGTCCGGAAGAACGCAAGACGGATGGAATCATCGGCGATCTTTCCGTGGCCGACAATATCGCTTTGGCACTGCAGGCCCGTCAGGGCTGGGCAAAACCGATTTCGTCGCGTGAGCGCCAGGCTCTGGCTGAAGGGTTTATCAAATCCTTGGACATTCGCCCCGCGGATGCCCAGCGGCCGATCAAATTCCTCTCCGGCGGCAACCAGCAAAAGGCGATCCTTGCCCGCTGGCTGGCGACGGACCCACGGCTTCTGATCCTCGACGAACCGACCCGCGGCATCGATATCGGCGCTCACGCGGAAATCCTGAAAATGATCGAGCGGCTGTGTGCCGAAGGCATGTCGCTTGTTGTGATTTCCTCGGAACTTGAGGAACTGACGGCGATCGCCCACCGGGTCATTGTTCTTTCCGACCGCCGCCACGTGGCGGAACTCACCGGCAGCGACGTCAACGCCGACAATATCATGCAGGCGATTGCCGCACCGAACCGGACGGAGGCCGCCTGATGAACCCGATAACCCGTCGCCTCAAGCGACTGGCGCCGCAGCTGATTGCACTTGTGATCATCCTCGGGATGATCACGGCGATTGCGCCCGGCTTCCTGACGATCTCGGTCCAGAACGGCCGCGTTTACGGCAGCCTCATCGACATTCTGGTGCGCGCCGCGCCGGTGGCACTTCTGACAATCGGCATGACGCTGGTCATCGCGACGCGCGGTATCGATCTTTCGATCGGCGCCGTCATCGCCATCTGCGGTGCCGTTGCCGCAACGCTGATCGCCGATGGATATCCGATCCCGGTCGTCATCGTCGTATCGCTCGGCATCGGCCTCGTCTGCGGTCTCTGGAACGGCATTCTCGTTGCCCTCCTCGATATCCAGCCGATCATCGCAACGCTGATCCTGATGGTGGCGGGACGCGGGATTGCCCAGCTGATCACAGAGGGCGTCATCCTCACCTTCAATGACGACACGTTTTCGGCGCTCGGATCCGGTTCCTTCGCCGGCATTCCGATCCCGATCTTTCTCTGGCTCGGCACCGGCCTTCTCGTCGGCCTGCTGGTCCGCCGCTCGGCGCTCGGCTTCCTGATCGAGGCGACCGGCATCAACCGCCGTGCCGCAACGCTTGCCGGTGTGAAGGCCCGCTTCCTGCTGTTCTTCGTCTATGCGATCTCGGGCCTGTGTGCCGCAGTCGCCGGTCTGATCGTGACCGCCGATATCCGCGGCGCCGATGCCAACAATGCCGGTCTCTGGCTTGAACTCGATGCGATCCTCGCGGTCGTCATCGGCGGCACGTCGCTGAACGGCGGGCGCTTCTCGATCACAGCGTCGCTGATCGGCGCGCTGATCATCCAGTCGATCAACACCGGCATTCTCGTTTCCGGCTTCCCGCCGGAATTCAACCTCATCATCAAGGCCGGCATCATCATCATCGTGCTGACACTGCAATCACCCGCCGTGATCACCATGCTCGGCTTCTTGAGGTCGCAGCCGAAAGCCAGCAAGAACCCGGTTTCCAAGGTTGAAGGAGCGGCAAGATGATCCACACCCGCAACCTTCCCTTCGTCACGACGCTTGCCATCTTCGTCATAGCCTACGGGCTCTGCATCCTGCAGTTTCCGAACATGCTGTCGACGAGGGTGATAGGCAATCTGCTGACCGACAATGCGTTTCTCGGCATCGCCGCTGTCGGCATGACCTTCGTCATTCTGTCAGGAGGCATCGATCTCTCGATCGGCTCGGTCATCGCCTTCACAAGCGTCTTTGTCGCCGTAGCCGTCGGCTCGCTCGGCCTGCACCCCCTCACCGCGTTCTTGGCCGTTCTCGTCATCTCCACGCTGTTTGGCAGCCTGATGGGTGCGATGATCCGTTATCTCGGCATTCCGCCTTTCGTCGTCACACTGGCCGGCATGTTTCTCGCGCGCGGTGCCGCCTACCTGATTTCCACCGCGTCGGTACCGATCAGCCACGAGATGATCGACGCGATCCAGGGTTTCTACTTTCGCTTTCCCGGCGGCGGGCGGCTGACGGCGCTTGCGATTTTGATGCTGCTCGTCTTCATCATCGGCGGGTTCATTGCCGGAAGGACGCGGTTCGGCGCGAATGTCTACGCGATCGGCGGCAATATCCAGTCGGCGGAGCTGATGGGCGTACCCGTCGGCTCCACGACGATCGGCATCTATGCCCTGTCAGGCTTCCTGTCGGGCTTGGCCGGCATTGCCTACACGCTTTATACCTCGTCGGGTTATTCGCTGGCCACCGTCGGCGTCGAACTCGATGCGATTGCAGCCGTCGTCATCGGCGGTACGCTTTTGACCGGCGGCGTCGGGCTTGTAGCCGGCACGTTCGTCGGCATCCTTATCCAAGGCCTGATCCAGACTTACATCGTCTTCGACGGAACCCTGTCGTCCTGGTGGACGAAGATCGTCATCGGCATCCTCCTTTTCGTGTTCATTGTGTTGCAGCGCGGTATCATCTGGTATTCAAACCGGCGATTGGCCGAGAGTCGGCTTAAGGAGATCTAGTTTGAGTTTGCTGGAAACGACGATTAACGGGCGAAAGCGCCGTAGCAACCACGCAACGGTGGTCGCTGGGCTTGGCCGCGGGATCGTTTCCGGCACGTTCCCGGAAGGCTCTCTCCTGCCCGGCGACACCGAGCTTTCGGCACGGTTCGGCGTATCGCGCACGGTGTTACGCGAGGCGATGAAGACGCTGTCTGCCAAGCGGCTGGTCGAAGCCAAGGCGAAGGTCGGTACCCGCGTCCTCGACAGTTCGAGCTGGAATTTCTTCGACGCGGATGTCTTGAGTTGGCGTTTCGAGACGAGTCTCGATTACGAATTCATCGAGCATCTGGCCGAAATGCGCACCGCGCTTGAGCCGGCAGCGGCGGCGGCGGCGGCTTTGAGGGCAACGAGCGACGACATCGTTTCGCTTTACGCGATCGCTGCCAAATTCGACAATCTCAACCACACGCCGGAATCGATTGCCAACGTGGATCTCGAATTCCACCTGGCCATTGCCCGCATGTCCGGCAATCCGTTCATGCGTTCGGCAAGCGCTTTGATCGAGGCGGCACTGGCGATTTCCTTCCAGCTGTCGTCACCGGCCGCGTCGCCGGAAATGATCGACGAAGTCGCCTCCAACCATCTGCGCATCGCCCATGCCATCGCGTCCCGCGATCCGCAAAAGGCGATGTCGGCGATGCGTCATGTGATCGACGTCGGCAAAATCCGCATCCGCACGTCGCTGGATGCTGCGGAGAACGTGCCAGGCAACAAGACCGCCGAGCTGCGCTTCCCGGATTCTACCCGAGTTCCAACGTCGTGACCCCGAAGACATCGGATGTCTGCGCTGACGGCGGCAAGCCACGGTACATTCGGGCTGTCGTAAAACCTTTTTGGAATCCGGCTTCTGAAAGATAGTCCGAAAATCCCTGCTGCGGCGCCGGCACATCGATATGGACAGTCTCGCCTTCGGTTTCCGCGACGAGGCTTTGCAGCAGCGTGACGGCTTCGGTCGTACCCATGGCGAAAAGCGGACCGATCTTGAACCCGTCGTTACATCTGCGACAGACGCCATATCCTCTGATCTCTCCATCATCGATCAGGACCTTCGTCGACCTCGGCGGCTTCAGCCACTCGGAAAGAAACGCTTTGCGGACTTGCGGGAAGACGCTGCGATCGTAGTGGATGATAGCCGGCAAATTACCGACGCTGACATCGGTCACGCCGGCGACGGCGGTACCCCTGAGGCGGCCACTCCAGCGTATAGTCTCGTAGAACGGCTCGAACCCCATGCTGCGATAATTCTGCTGTTGCTCCGCAACGCCATCGAGACCGATCGTCCGGCCCTCGATATGGGCCATCCCGGCATCCCATACACGCCGGCCCATACCCTGCCCGCGAAAATCGGGATGCGCGATATAGAGGCCGATAAAGCCGAAGTCGTTGCCGTATCGCACCGCGGAAATGCCTGATGCGAACACGCCATCGACGAAACAGCCGAAGAAACCATCGGGGTCCGCCGCATGGAAAGCCGCCGCATCGGCAAGCCCGGGGTTCCAGCTTTCCGCTCTCGCCCAGTCGAGAAGGCATTCCACCTCCCCAAGCGTCAAAGTCCGGATAACCGGCGAGCCCATCATCGGGCTGCAAGCCTGCCCGGCGCAAACCCTTCGAGAAGCCCGACATACGGCTTATCAACCGGCGTTGCATAACCGCCGTTTTTGGCGGTCGACAACCCCAATGCCACCAGCATTTCAGCCTGCTTCACGGCAGCCGCGACACCATCGACCACGGGAACCCCGCATTCGGCCCGCAGCTCGGCGGCAAGATCCGCCATGCCGGCGCAACCGAGCACAATCGCCTCCGCTTTGTCTTCCTTCAAGGCCAGCGCGATTTCGGAACGAAGGCGTTCGCGCGCGTTGGATGTCGGATCTTCCAGCGACAGGACCGGAATATCGGCGGCCCGCACCTTGCAGCGGCCGGCCATGCCGTAGCGATGGACGAGATGTTCGAGCGGCAGGCGTGAGCGCTCCATGGTCGTCACGATCGTGAAGCGTTGCGCGATAAAGGCGGTGGCAGAAAGCGCCGCTTCGCAGATGCCTATAACAGGGATATGGGCGAGAGCCCGGGCTGCATCGAGCCCCGTATCATCGAAACAGGCGATGATCGCCGCGTCGGCACCGGCCTTTTCACCCTTGGCAAGCTCGACCAAAAGGCCGGGGACCGCAAACACTTCGTCGTAATAGCCTTCGATCGACACCGGCCCCATGGACGATGTGACGGCCTCGATCTGCGTGCCGGAATTGGCAACGCGGGCGGCGCTGTCGGCCACGGTCGCCGTCATGCTGGCCGTTGTATTGGGATTGACGATCAGAATGCGCATCGTGTGGGATCAGCTCCGCAGGCGGCGACGGTTGATGTAGACGATCAAGCCGAGCGTTCCGGCAATGACCAGGAACGAGAACACCGTCGTGACTGTCCCCAGCGCATAGAGCACCGGCGTCGTGACATTGGTGGTCATGCCGTAGATCTCGAGCGGCAGTGTATTGTACGTGCCCGCCGTCATCAGCGTGCGAGCAAACTCGTCATAGGAAAGCGTGAAGCCGAACAGTCCGACGCCGATCAGGCTGGGGGCGATCATCGGCAGCACGACATTGGAAAACGTCTGCCAGGACGAGGCGCCGAGATCACGCGCAGCCTCCTCATAGGCCGGCGAAAAGCGGTTGAATACGGCAAACATGATCAGCACGCCGAACGGCAACGTCCAGGTCAGATGCGCGCCGAAGGCCGACGTGTACCAAGTAGGCTCCAGCCCGAACTGCTGGAACACGACGCCAATGCCGAGGGAGACGATGATCGACGGCACGACGAGACTGGCAACCGCCAGATAAAAGAGAGCCGTCGCACCGGCAAACTTGCGGCGAAAGGCAAGGCCCGCCAGAAGTGCCACGACGACGGTGACGATCATCACCATCACCCCGAGTGCCGTGGAGCGGCGGAACGAACCACCGAAGTCGCCGACCGCCTGGGTCTCGAACAGATTGACGAACCAGCGGGTGGAGACGCCGTTCAACGGAAATGTCAGGCCGCCATTCGGTCCCTGGAATGAAAGGATCAGCACCGCCGACAGCGGCCCGTAGAGAAACAGCACGAAGATGGCGAAGAATAGGGCGAGGAAATAGAATTCTCGGCCGCGCTTGTCGCTGTGCATCTCAAAGCTCTCCCATCTTCACAGTTCTTTGCGGATATCGACGATGCGCAGGATGCCCGCGACCATCAAGAGAACGAGGACCAGAAGAACCACCGCATTGGCGGCAGCAGCCGGATATTGCAGCAGCGACATCTGGTTCTTCATCATCAGCGCCACCGACGCGCTCTGGCCCCCGGACATGACCTGCACGGTGGAAAAATCGGCCATGACCAACGTCACCACGAAGATCGTGCCGATCGCCATGCCGGGTTTGGCCAGCGGAATGATGACGTTGGTCAGGATCTGAAAGGACGAGGCACCGGCATCACGCGCCGCTTCGACCAGCGATTTATCAATGCGCATCAGCGTGTTGAAGATCGGCGTCACCATGAACAGCGTGTAGAGATGCACCATGGCCAGCACGACGGCGAAATCCGAATAAAGCAGCCACTGGATCGGCTCCGGCACAATGCCGGCATTGACGAGTGCGCTGTTGATCAACCCGTTTCGCCCGAGAACCGGGATCCACGAAATCATCCTGATAATGTTGGATGTCAGGAACGGCACGGTGCAGACAAGAAACAGCACCATCTGCATCGCCGAGGTGCGAATGTGGAAGGCCAGAAAATAGGCGACCCAGAATCCGACGAACAGCGTGATTGCCCAGACGATGGCCGCAAATTTCAGCGTGTTGAGATAGGTCTTCCACGTCACCCAGGATCCGAGCGTTTCCACATAGTTCATGGTCAAAAGGTCGGGATACATCTGGGCGAAGTCGTAATCCCAGAAACTGACGATCACGATCATCAGGATCGGAAGCGCCAGGAAGAAACCAAGGATCAGCGTCAGCGGCGTCGCCTGCAGATAGGAAACGAGGCCGAGCGGGATGCGAAAGCTGCGGGCTTTGGGCATTTCCGGTTTCACCGCGTCCGCGGATGTGATCGTCGCCATCGGTGTTTCCTGCCTTCGTCGAAAGATGGAGCGGTTCCGCAAGTCCCCCCTCCCCTTGTGGGGAGGGGGGCCGGCAGGCCGGGAGGGGTTTTGAAGAAAGGCCCCTCCCTAACCCTCCCCACAAGGGGGAGGGAACATGTCGTATCGGCCGTTACGCCGCGATGAATTCGTTCCAGCGACGAACCATGTAGCGGTCCTCGTCCATTACCGAATTCCAGCAGGCGACGTGACCCATGCGCTCCTGGAACGAGCCGCCGTCGCGAACCGCACCGGCTTTTTCCATGACCTTGCCATCGGGCGCGACGATATCGCCCTGAGCTGCCTTGCCTTCGATCCAGTAGCCCCACTCGTCGGCCGACATGTGTTCCTTGGCCGTGTCCATGGCGGCGGAATAGTAACCCTGGCGGTTGAGGTAGGCGCCGACCCAACCGGATGTGTACCAGTTGATATATTCATAGACCGCATCGAGCTTGGCGCCGGAAAGATGCGCGGCAAGACCGAGACCGCCGCCCCACGAGCGATAGCCTTCCTTGAGCGGCTGATATTTGCAGGCGATGCCCTTGGAGCGGACCGCGGCAACGGCTGGCGACCACATCGACTGGATGATGACTTCGCCCGACGACATCAGGTTGACGCTCTCGTCGAACGACTTCCAGAAGGCGCGGAACTGGCCCGCCTGCTTGGCCTTGATCAGGAAATCGATGGTCGCATCGATCTCGGCCTTGGTCATGTTGCCCTTGTCGGCATACTTGATGTTGCCCATGGCTTCCATGATCATCGCGGCATCCATGATGCCAATCGACGGGATGTTCAGGATCGACGTCTTGCCCTTGAACTTCGGGTCCATGATATCGGCCCAGGTGGAGATTTCACGGCCGACCAGATCCGGACGAATGCCGAGCGTATCGGCATTGTAGATCGTAGGCATCATGGTGAACCACTGGGTCTCTTCCTTGGCGAACTTCTTGTCGCCCGCCTTTTCGACGAAGCCGACCGTATGCGGCGCCGTGCCCTGGGCGATCACGCTGTCCGGCTTCAGCTTGCCGTTCTTGAACAGCGGCACGACCTTGTCGTAATATTTCAGCTTTTTCACATCCATCGGCTGGATGACGCCGGCCGGATAGACCTTCTTGAGAATCCAGTATTCGATGTCGGCAATGTCGTAGGAGTTCGGCTGCGTGACGGCGCGCTGGGCAGCGGCATCCGAGTCGGTTGCGGTCATCTCGAGCGTGATGCCGAGATCCGCCTTGCACTTTTCAGCGATCGCATTGAGGTTTGAAACGCCGGTACCGAACTGGCGGATCGTGATCGGGTTCTGCGCCCAGATGGTCGGGAAGCCGGTAATGGCCCCCGAACCGGCAGCAAGACCGGCAGCGGCAGATGCGGTCTTGAGCAGCGAGCGGCGCGAAAGTCCCTTCGCGGTCTTTTGAATTTCAGTCATTCCCATGTTCTCCTCTAGTTGATTATTGTGAGTGGGATCAGTGCTTGAGGCGCCCGAGGACAATCGCGTCCTCCCGGCCCCAGCAGAGGGGGATCGCCTCTCCGACCTTGACCGGATTGGCGAAGAAATCGGTGTCGGAGAGGATCGCGGTAAAATCCTCGATGCCGGCGCCGTTGACCGACAGCTTCACCGAGGAACCGCGATATTCGATATTGGTGATCGAGCCGGTAAAACCGAGGCCCGTTTCGGACGGCTGGCCGATCCGGACGTGATCGGTGCGGATGGCGATATCGGCCTGATCGGTCAGGTCGCCATTGTCGCCGACGGCCAGAAAATCGGCACCGGCCGGCACCGACAGCATCAGTTCCTGGCCATGGCTCTTGGTGACGCGACCGGAGATGACGTTGTGGTCGCCCATGAATTTTGCGACGAAGGCCGTCGCCGGCTTTTCGAACACGACGCGCGGATGAGCCGCCTGCTCGATGCGACCGTCGTTCATGATGACGATGACGTCAGCAAGCGCCATCGCCTCTTCCTGGCTGTGCGTCACATGCACGAAGGTGATGCCGAGCGAGGTCTGCAGCTTCTTCAACTCCGCGCGCATGCGGATCTTCAAGAACGGATCGAGCGCCGAAAGTGGTTCGTCGAGCAGCAGCGCTTCGGGATCGGTGATCAGCGCACGGGCAAGTGCCACGCGCTGCTGCTGACCGCCGGAAAGCTGGGCCGGACGGCGTGTCGCATAGCCTTCCATCTGCATCAGCCGCAGCAGGTCCATCGCCTTGGCGCGGCGGACATCCTTGTCGACGCCCTTCATCTTCAGGGAGAAGGCGACGTTGTCGACCAGATCGAGATGCGGAAACAGCGCGTAGGACTGAAACATCATCGCGGTGCCGCGTTTGGCCGGCGGAAGATCCGTCACCACCGTGTTGCCAAGCCGCACATCGCCCGACGTAATGCTCTCGTGGCCGGCGATCATTCTCAGCGTCGACGTCTTGCCGCAGCCGGATGGCCCCAGCAGGCAGCAATAGGTGCCGGCCGGGATCTTGAGACTGATCGCATGGACCGCCGTCGTCGTCCCATAGGTCTTGGTGACGGAGGCGATATCGATTTCGGCGGCTTTGCTCATTCGTGGCTCCCTGCTTGGGAAATGAGATGCATCCGCCGTGCCAGTTTCCCTAAGCCTTTGGCACTGCTGGAACTTCAATCCGGTCAGAAATGAGTTTTGCGTGCAGTGCGCAAAAATCATGCGATCGATGCCGATCCCATGCGAAAATCGTATGCAATCCTTGCCGTGGATCGAAGACATCCGTTCTGGCAATCTCTATTTGTCTGGAGTAATGGAGATTAACGGGATGTGGTGATGAGTATCAGCGAGCAGATCATTCTCAGCGAGACGACGCCGGAAGACCGGTCTATGGCGATACGCGAAGCGCTGCGCAACGCGATCATCGACCGTCGCCTGGCGCCGGGAACCAAGCTTTCGGAAGCCGAAGTCGGCTCGCTGTTCGATGTCAGTCGCACCGTCGCCCGCGCCGCGCTGCAGATGCTGACCTTCGAAGGCCTGGTAAAGACCGAGCGAAACCGCGGCGCCTTCGTCTCCAATCCGTCGCCGGACGAAGCACGCCAGATCTTTGCCTCGCGCCGGCTGATCGAGCCCGGCATCGTCGCGGCCGCGCTCGAACGTATCACGCTTGACGACATCGAGCAGTTCCGGCGCCAGCTTGAGGAAGAAGAGCGCTACATGACCGAGCGCGGTCCGGCCGCACGCCGCGCCGAGATCAAGGCATCGGGAGATTTCCACCTGATGCTGGCTTCGGTCGCCGGAAATGCCATTCTCCAGCGCTTCATGGACGAATTGATAGCCCGCTCTTCACTGGTGATCGCGCTTTACGGCCGATCAGGTGTGTCGAGCTGCGGCCACAGCGAGCACTTCGCGATCCTCGACGCGCTCAAGGACGGCGATGGCGACCGGGCAGCCGCTCTGATGCTGCACCATATCGATCATATCGAGGCTGATCTCGACCTGCAGGAGAAGCAGGGTCTCGGCTTGAAAGACGCGCTCGCGATCGGCTGATCGATCGCTATCTTCGCACTTACCTAGCCTATATTGCAGTGCGAAACCGCGTTGACTCTGTTTCGGAAGCTCTGTCTATTTGTTCCATGCTTTGCCGGTTCACTCCGCCGAGCCAATAAACGGGAACAGCCATCGGCACGCGTATGCCGATAACGTGGAGACATCACCAATGCTGAAGAGACACCTGCTGAAGGCCGCCGTCGGCGCCGCACTTCTCGTAACCACGGCGTTTTCCGCCCATGCCGCAGATGACGCGCTTGCCCGCATCAAGGCGGCCGGCGTCATGAAGGTCGGCACGGAAACCGCCTTTGCTCCTTTCGACTTTATCGATGCCGGCACGCATACGGGCCTCAACGTCGATTTCTTCGCAGAACTCGGCAAGGATCTCGGCGTCAAGATCGAATGGGTCGAGCTTCCCTGGGATGGCGTCTTCCCGGCGCTGGAAGCCGGCAAGTTCGATTTCGTCGCGGGCCCTGCCACCATCACCAAGGCACGCCTGGAACGCTTCAAGATGACCGCGCCGATCGCTGAAGCCACCGTCGCCATCCTGAAGAAAGCCGGCGATACATCGATCACCAAGCCTGAAGACATTGCCGGCAAGGCCGTCGGCGCCGGCAAGGCGACCGCGCAGCTTGCTCAGCTGCAGCAATATTCCGAGACTCTTCCGACCAAGGTGACCGCCCGCGAATACGTTTCCTTCAACGACGCCTACGCGGATCTGGCTGCCGGCCGTATCGTCGCCGTCGCAAATTCGCTGCCGAACATTGCCTTCGTCGCAAAGCAGCGCGCCGGCGTCTTCGAAGTGGTGACGCCCGCCTTCGGCAAGAAGGCCTATTTCGGCTTCATCGGCAAGAAGGACGCCGACAGCGCGAGCCTCGTCGAATACGTCAATTCCGAAGTCATCAAGATGAAGAAGGACGGGCGCCTCGCCAAGCTGCAGGAAAAGTGGTTCGGCACAACGTTCGATACGCCGGACGAAGTGAAAGAACCTGCGTTCTAACAAACCTTGCGAACGGGCAGGATACGACAGGTCGTGTCCTGCCCGCTTCACCCACTGCTCCATCCGCCCGCCGCATCCCCCGGGCGAGACGTGACGACAGATGACGTTCAAACTATTCACGCTTCTCCTGCAGGCGGCGGTGTCGACCATCGGCATCAGCCTGGTCTCGATTGCGATCGGATTCGTCATCGCGATCCTGCTTTCGGCCGCGACCCTGTCCGGCAAGACGATCTACTCGGCTCCTGCAAGACTGTTCGTCAGCTTCTTCCGCGGCGTGCCGCTGCTTGTCCAACTGCTGTTGATCTACACGCTGCTGCCGGCGATCGGCCTCAACGTGCCAAGCATCGTCGCGGCGATTATCGGCTTGTCGCTCTGCACCGCGGCCTATCAGGCGGAAAACCTGCGCGGCGGCTTCTCCAGCGTGCCGAAAGGGTTGATCGAGGCAGCTGAGGTGACGGGCTTCAATCCGCTTCAGATCTTTGCGCGGATCCAGGTCCCAATCGCTCTTCGGTTGACCCTCCCGACGCTGGTCAACGAATCGATCATGATCCTGAAGGCATCGTCGCTTGTGTCTGTCGTCGGGATCATCGAGCTGACAAAGATGGCACAGGATCTGGCCTCCAGCACCTACCAGCCGATCCCAATCTTCCTCAGTGCCGGACTGGTCTATTTCGTGATCTGCTCGACGATCGCGCTTCTCGGTCGCTACGCGGAAAGATCCATGGCGAGGACCTCCGCATGATGTTCAATCCTCAGGTCATCATCGAAAAGCTGCCCGAACTCGGCAGCGGGCTGTTCGTCACGCTTCTGCTCTGGATCGCCGGCATTGCCGGTGGCGTCGTCATCGGCTTTCTCGTGGCAACCGCCCGCCGCTTCGGTGGGTTCGCCACCAACGCAGTCCTGGGCTCCGTTGTCGAAGTGCTGCGCGGCACGCCCTTCCTGATCCAGATCTTTCTTCTCTACTACGGCGGTCCGTTCGTCGGCCTGATGCTGGATCCGATCCCCTGCGGCCTCATCGGTCTGACGGTCTATAGTGCCGCCTATTACAGCGAGATCTTCCGCGCCGGCTTTGCCGCCGTTCCTGTTGGCCATGTGGAAGCCGCCGGCTGCCTCGGCATGACGCGCCTGCAGACGATCCGCCGCATCCAGATCCCGGAAATGGCGCTGATCGTGCTGCCGCCGGCGGTCAACCTTTCGGTCATCCTGCTGAAGGAATCCGCCGTTCTGTCGATCATCACCGTGCCGGAACTGACGGCCACCGTCAGCGCCATCGGCTCGCAGCAATATGCCTATCTCGAGGCAATCTTCATCCTCGCTGTCGTCTACTGGGCACTTGTCGAGCTGACCGACCGGCTTGGCCGCGCCGCCGAATACCGGCTTTCCCGTTTGAGGTTTTCGAAAGCATGACCCTACCCGCCATCACCATCCGCAATCTGGTCAAGCGTTTCGGAGAAACGACCGTTCTGCAGGATATCAATCTCGAAATACCCGAGGGCAAGGTCTCCTGCCTGATCGGCCCTTCCGGCTCGGGCAAGAGCACGCTTTTGCGATGCCTGGCCTTCCTGGAGGAATCGACCAGCGGCATGATCACCATCAACGGCGAGGCGCTGGGCTTTTTCGAAAAGCCGGATGGCAAGCGCGAACGACTGCCCCCGGCGCAGATCCGTGCCGTCCGCGCCCAAACCGGCATGGTCTTCCAGCAGTTCAATCTCTGGCCGCACATGACGGCGCTCGGCAATGTCAGCGAAGCCCTGAAGATCGTCCGGAAGCTCTCGAAAGCCGACGCCGAGGAAAAGGCCATGGCGCAGCTGCGCAAGGTCGGCCTGGAAAACCGTGCCGGCCATTACCCGTCGCAATTGTCCGGCGGCCAGCAGCAGCGCGTCGCAATCGCCCGCGCCCTGGCACTCGAGCCGAAAATCATGCTGTTCGACGAGGCGACATCAGCGCTTGACCCGGAACTGACGGGCGAAGTGCTGAAAGTGATGCGGGATCTGGCCGAGGAGGGCATGACCATGGTCGTCGTGACCCACGAGATCGGCTTTGCCGCCACCGTCGGCCAGCAGATCTCGTTTCTCGACCACGGCAAGCTGCTTTTTTCCGGCCCGCCCTCGGAGGTATTTGCCAAGCCGCGCCATCCGCGTCTCGACCAGTTCCTCGATACCTATCTCGACCGCGGCGCCAGCATGCTGATCTAACGCGCCGTCAGAACCGCCGGGTCGGGCGGTCAAGCACGGTGCGGCCCATCAGGCTGGCGGTGAGGTCCACCAGAAGCGTGGCGGTACGGCCCCGTTCATCGAGGAACGGGTTGAGCTCGACCAGATCGAGGCTGGTGACGAGACCGCTGTCATGCAGCATTTCCATCACCAGATGCGCCTCGCGGAATGTCGCACCACCCGGCACCGTGGTGCCGACGGCGGGTGCGACCGAAGGATCGAGGAAATCCACATCGAGGCTCACATGCAGCAGACCGCCTGCGGCCTCGACCTTTTCGATGAAGGAGCGCAGCACGGCGCCGACACCGTGTTCATCGATCGCCCGCATGTCATGCACCGTGATGTCGCTTTTGTTGATCGCGGAGCGCTCCTGCGGATCGACACTGCGGATGCCGATCATGCAGACATTGGCCGGATCGACCGGATGCGACAGGTGCGGGAAATAACCCTCGAAACCTGGTTGGCCCGTGAAATAGGCGACCGGGACGCCGTGCAGATTGCCGCTGCCGGTCGTTTCCAGCGTGTGGAAATCCGTGTGCGCATCGACCCAGAGAACGAACAGCGGTCGCTGCTTTTCCGCCGCGGTGCGTGCCAGACCCGCAACGATCCCGGCCGACATCGCATGGTCGCCGCCGAGAAAGATCGGCATGCCCTCGGCACTTTCACGGTGGGCGATCTTGGTCAGCAGTTCGACCCAGGCGACGATCTGAGGCAGGCGGCGAACCGCCGTGTTGGGATGCGTAATCTCCGATACCGCCGGCAGCGCCAGATTGCCGAGATCGCTGACCTGATGGCCGAGATCGGCGAGCGCGCCTGCAAGGCCTGCCGTGCGCAACGCACTCGGCCCCATCTCGCAACCGAGCTGGGATGCTCCATCCTGAAGGGGAACGCCGATGAGTTTGCAATGCATGCTGTTTTTCCGTCGCTGACCGAATCTTGGGGCTCAAGACCTATCACGGAACGCGGCCGATAGGCAGCAGCCAGCCTCACCCTTAAGAAAATCGGGCGGAGGAAGGAGCGGGTACATGATATCCCGCTCCGTCCGATGTCAGAGTGCTGCGCGCTTGTCGTGTTTGGCGAGGCGTGCGAGCAGATAATCGACTTCTGCCTTGGCGGCCGATGTCAACATCTGGGCCGGCTTGCGCTGCGCATCGGAGGCAATCACGCCGCGGCGCTTGAGCACGTGCTTTCGCACGGCAAGACCGATGCCAAGCTGCTGCTCATAGCGGATCAGCGGCAGATGCGCGTCGAACAGATCATGCGCCTCGTCGCGCTTGCCGGCAGCAAACAGCTCGACCAGCTCGGTCAGCATATCCGGGAAGCCATAACCCGTCATTGCGCCGTCAGCACCACGCTCCGGCTCGAAATCGAGGAACATGCCGCCATTGCCGCAGAGAATCGAGAACGGCCGCAATTCGCCGGCCTTCTGCATGGCGCGCAGCTTCGAAATCTTTTCAAGACCCGGCCAGTCCTCATGCTTCAGCATCAGGCAGGAGGGGTGGTTGGTGATGATCTTGGCGACCACACTGGTCGCGATCACCGTGTTGAGCGTCAGCGGATAGTCCTGCAGCACCCACGGCACATCTTCGCCGACCGCTTCCACGGCACCTGCAAAATAATTGATGGTCTGGTCGTCGGTCTTGGCACCCTGCCCCGGCGCGATCATCACGCCTGCAGCACCCATGTCCATGGAGGAGCGAGCGAGCGACCGCATGGCTGCGAAACCCGGCGCCGACACGCCGACGATGATCGGCACCTTGGCACGGGAAACCACGCGCTTGATGATCGCGCGGCTTTCATCCGCCTCCAGCTTCGGCGCCTCTCCCATGATGCCGAGAATGGTAATGCCGGTGCAGCCGCTCTCCTCATAGAAATCGGTCAGCCGATCGACGGAATCGAAATCGATCGAACCATCCTCATGAAACGGTGTCGCGGCAATGGCGTAAACGCCCTTGGTTTCGGCATTGAATGTCATGAAATCTCCTCTCAGTATCGAACGAGCTGCAGGGTAATTCGCGTCAGGACGTCAGGTAAGAGCAAAGGCCTGTCCGACTCCGGCTGTTCGACCGGTATCATGATGTGGACGAAGAACACCATGCCCGCCATCCCGATCGGCGGAGTTACGGTTTCAAGCCGTCCTCCGTCACCGATCTCAAAGCGAATCAGACCCGTTTGCCACCCTGGGCAACGAGACGTCCACCCTTGAACACACGCCTGTTGCCGGGGAAAGCAACGACCGCTTCCGGAATATTGGCAGCCGAAAGCGTCACGAAATCGGCTTTCGCGCCAATCTCGATACCATAGGACTCGATCCGCAGCGCCTTGGCGCTTTCAGACGTGACGATATCGAACACTGCCTTCAGGTCCTCGTCGGTATAGAAGCCCGAGCGATAGCCGATGATTTCCGCCCGGTGCAGCATGTCGCCATCGCCATAGGGCCACCAGCTGTCGCGAATATTGTCGCTGCCGCTGAACACGGTGACGCCTTCTCGCCGCAACAGAGCGACCGGCGGGAAATTGTGGTTGCCCGGCGCATTGGTCATGATCGAAACGCCGCTTTTCGCAATCGTTGCGGCAATTTTGCGCGCCGCATCAGCGCCGAGATCCCCAAGCCCATAGGCATGGCTGATCGCGACATGGCCCTGCATGCCGAGCGCCACCGTGCGGGCGCAGATTTCCTCGATGGTAAACGCGCCCATGCTGCCGGCATCGTGGAGGTGAATGTCGATATCGACGCCGTGCTTTTCGGCAACGCCGAAGACCACATCGAGATGGCCGGTGACGTCACGGTCGAAACTGGCCGGATCGAGACCGCCGACCAGATCGGCACCAAGCCCGATGGCCTCGTCCAGCAGCGCCGGTGTGCCGGGGCTCCTGAGGATGCCGCTCTGCGGAAAAGCCACCAGCTGGAGATCGATGAGATCCCTATAGTCCTCGCGAACCGCCAGGACCGTCTCCAGCGATTTCAGCCCGACCGAACCATCGACCATCACGTGGCTGCGCATGGAAAGCGTGCCATTGGCGATGCAGAGATCGAGCTGATCGCGGGCCCGCTTGTCCATCGGCGCCGCGGCGGCCATGTTCTCCGCCTGGAAGGTGACCCGCTCCTGCACGTCGAAACCGTTGGTGCAGGGCCGATGCGGCATCCATTTATCGCCGTAGAAGCTCGTATCCAAATGGATGTGCCCTTCGACAAAACCCGGAACCAGCAACTCGCCGCCGATGTCGATGACCTCGGCAGAAGGAGTAACCGAGCCTGCTGCTTCAATCGCAGATATCCGCCCCGACTCGACGTGAATATCGCGCAGAACGCCCTCCGCCAGCCTGGCATTGGTGAAAACCGTCGTGCTTTTGGTCATGGGCTTCCTCAAATTCTAGCATCGTTTACAGCGTCAGGTCGGCGGCAACCCCCTGGTTTATACGGCTTATTGCCCGCTATGCGACCAATATCCGATCAAGATAACGGAGTTAGGTGTCGCGGCAGGCTTGCTCGCCAGAGATATCAATGCTTAAGATACTTTGCGTAGTCGGTGGCAAGAAAATTTGGCGTTGATACGGGCCGGGCATCACGGTGTTCATGGTGCTGGGGTTGATAGTGAAGCGGTGGCGCTATAGTTTGCCCATCGCAATTTCGCGGATTACATAGGAAACAGGTTTCTCATGGCGACAGGTACGGTTAAATTCTTCAACGACGACAAGGGCTTCGGCTTCATCACGCCTGAGAATGGCGGCCAGGACGTGTTCGTTCACGTTTCTGCTCTGCAGCGCGGCGGCTCGCTTCGCGAAGGTGACAAGGTCAGCTTCGAAGTCGGACAGGATCGCAAGACCGGTAAATCGAAGGCTGAAAACGTCTCGGTTCTCTAAGCGACGATAAAAAGCGCCTAGCCTGCTTTAGGGTGGGCTAGGCACATTCTGCGGGTTAATCCATCGGTTGTGCCGCCAAATATGGCTGGAAACCAAACCAGGTCTCACCGGTTCATTCGGCTGAGATCCAGTGCACGGTTGCGAATGATCGCCTCCATCGCGAAAAAGCCCGTCACCGTCGCGAGATCGAATTTCGTGATGAGCTTCTGATAAAATGCGTCATACCCGGATATTCCGCGGGTCACGACCTTGATCAGATAATCCCAATCTCCCCCGATCCTGTAAAAGTCGATCACCTCCGGCAGGCGATCCACATGACGGCGAAAATCGTCAGCCCACTCCTTGGAATGGTGGCGTGTGCGAATCATCACAATGACCGTCAGATCGAAGCCCAGGAGGTCGAGATCGATCTCGGATCGGGCATTGCCGATGATCCCGCTTGCCTGCAGACGCTGCAGCCTGCGCCAGCATGCATTTTGCGAAAGTCCGACATGCTCTGCCAAATCACGCTGCGACAAGGCCGAGTTGCGTTGCAGGCTTGTGAGGATCCGTAGATCGATTTCATCGAAATTCAGGTCTTTATCGATCATGTGACACAGTTCCTGGCAAAATCAGCGCAAATACGGTGAAGAATTCAGACCCTGCTTTAGTTTATAATCGCAGTCAACTCGTCAAGGAGATCGACAATGCGCCAGCTGGCTGACTGCATGCCACGAACCGAACCCGAAACTGCTCTTCAGGGATTTCGTCGCAGTCTGGCTGGCGCCGATCCGATTGCAGCACTGACCTCGGGAATGATTGGCGCGTCCGCCAAGGTGGACGGGCCATACGGCCTGAAGGATCTCGTCTATGCCGATTATGTGGCGTCAGGACGGGCGCTCCGGCAGGTGGAAACCTTCGTTCTTGAAGAGGTCCTGCCTTATTATGCCAACAGCCATACGGAAGCGTCCTTTTGCGGAGCGATGATGACCCGCATGCGCCGTGAAGCGCGTGCCACTATCGCCGAATGCTGTGGCGCCGACAGCCGCCATGCGGTGATCTTTGCCGGATCCGGCGCAACGGCCGGCATCAACCGCCTGGTCAAGTTGCTCGGCGTCGAGGATGCAGTCACTACCGGCAAACCCGCCCGGGTCATCATCGGCCCCTACGAGCATCATTCGAACATCCTCCCCTGGCGGGAAAGCGGCGCTGAGATCATCGAAATTCAGGAAGGTTGCGGTGGTGGCCCTGACCTCATCCTCCTGGAAAAGGCTCTTGAGGACAGCAGGGACGTTCTGACGATCTGCTCGTTTTCGGCCGCATCGAACATCACCGGTATCCTGACGGATATCGAAGCGGTCACCCGGCTCGCAAAATCGGCAGGCGCAAAGATCCTCTGGGATTTCGCCGGCGCAGGTCCCTATATCCCAATCACGATGACACCGGCTGAAGGCGCCGAGATCGACGCCATCGTCGTATCGCCCCATAAATTCCTCGGTGGCCCCGGTGCCTCCGGTATCCTCGTGGTCAGACGCGATGCAGTCGTCACTACAAAACCCTCTTGGCCAGGCGGCGGCACCGTCAAATTCGTCTCCCCGACGGGCCACGATTACAGCGACAATATCGAAGCGCGCGAAGAAGCCGGAACCCCCAACGTCATCGGCGATATCCGCGCTGCACTCGCCTTCTTGGTCAAGCACGCAATCGGCCTCGAGAGAATTGCGAGCCTGAACGAGAATTTCACCGCGCGCGCATTCGAGGCTTGGCAGGGCATTCCCCAGATCGAGCTGTTGGGCTCGATGAGCATGTCGAGACTGCCGATCTTTTCGTTTCGCATCAGGGATGGAAAGGGTGGCTATGTGCATCAGCAGCTGATCACCCGCATGCTTTCCGATCGCTTCGGCATACAGGCACGCGGCGGCTGCGCCTGCGCCGGGCCCTATGTCCACCGCCTCCTGTCGATCGATGACGAGCATTCGGAGCGGATCAGGCAATCGATCCGGAACGGCAACGAAATCGAGAAACCGGGTTTCACCCGGCTCAATCTGAGCGTTCTCCATTCCGAGGAAAAAGTCAGGTTCATCCTTGAAGCGGTGATCCAACTCGCCCGGGATGCCCCTTCCCATACAGCGTCATACATGGTCGATCGCAGCCGGGCGATATTCTCGCCCCTCGCTCAACCGTTGGAGGCGACGGCATAGGCTTTTGCCAAACGCCTCCCATTTGGCGTGCCCACCCGGCCGCCTTGCGGGTATGACCCCCGTGACATAGCGCAACCTACCAGCGGAGGATGACGCTTTCGTGCTCAAGTTGATCAGGCGCTGGTCATGATTCCTGGCTCCCAGGGTGAGGCGAACTCATTAAGAGTTTCGCGGAAAGCGCGCGTACCGTCAGATCAGCCTTTGCAACGTCAGCGCGATCGGGCCCTTCGCGCGCGCATTTTTCTTTTTTGAAAACCATTTGACTAAATACGTGACCGCTGACACACTTTCGTCATTCGGAGACATTCGAAATGGCGCTGCGCGGTACCAACCAGGAATCCGGAAGGCCCTACAACAGACGGATCGTCTTGGAAGCGATCCGCCTGACTGGTCCGACGACGCGTGGCGAAATTGCCGAACGGGTTCACCTCACCGTACAGACTGTCTCTACCATCGTGCGGGAACTCGAAGAACAAGAGCTCATCGTCTCGGTGCGCGAAAAGCCTCGGGGCCGCGGTATTCCGCCCTCGAAGCTGACCGTCAATCCGGAGGGTGGGCATGCGGTCGGCATTCACCTGACGCCGCTTGGCATCGACGTTGCCTTGGTCAATCTGCGCGGTGATGTCGTCGAGAGCCGCCACCGCAGCGCGTCCAACCCGAAACCGGACGAAGCCTTCGCTCTGATTGGCGAGATGGTGGACGAACTCAAGGCAAGCCCAAGCCGCGGCCGCCTGCTGGGCGTCGGACTGGCTTTGCCCGGGCCATTCGACGTGGAATCCATCAGCTTCGTTGGCCCGACAACGATGACCGGCTGGAAAGACGTCGACATCAATGCCCGCCTCACAGAGGCGACAGGTCTGCCGGCCTTTATGGAAAACGACATGGCGGCAGCGGCGCTCGGCGAGCAGCTCTACGGTCGCGGCCAACAGATTTCGGATTACTATTACCTGTTCTTCGGCGTCGGCCTTGGCGGCGCGATGATGCATGACGGGACAGTGATGCGCGGCGCCTGGGGCAATGCCGGCGAAATCGGCCATATCCCCGCCGTTCCGGATGGCGAGCCCTGCCCCTGCGGCAACAATGGCTGCCTTGAGCGCTATCTTTCGCTCGAGGCCTTCACTCGGCGCGGCCTGCCCGAGGCCGAATGGGTCCGTGAGATCGCGCCGATCTTTCGCAATGCCATCCGCACGATCGAAAACCTTTTCGATCCAGAGACTGTCGTGCTCGGTGGCCTGGCGCCGCAGTCTTTGATCGAGCGGCTTGCCGCACTTGCCGACAGCCTGAGCAATTCGGTTTCCGCCCGCACCAGCCGCCCGCATCCACGTGTCGTCGTCGCCAGTGACTGCCAGCATTCGGCACTCCGAGGCGCAGCCGCGCTAGCCGTTTTCGGCGTCCTGTCGCCGCGCTTCGGCCAGATGTTCGAGACTTCAGAGAAGGGGACTGTCGAATGACCGAAAAACTGCTTGTCCTGAATGATATCCGCAAGAATTTCGGCGCGATCGAAGCGCTGAAGGGCATCAGTTTCTCGATCGGAAAGGGCGAAGTGGTCGCTCTTCTCGGCGACAACGGCGCAGGCAAGTCCACGCTTGTGAAGATCATCTCGGGTGGTCTGCAACCGACGTCAGGTCAGATGCTCTTCGAAGGCGAAGAGTTCGAGGCAAAGACGCCTGCCGAGGCCAAGGCAGCCGGCATCGAGACGGTCTACCAGGACCTGTCTCTCTGCACCAATGTGGACGTCGTCGCCAATTTCTTCATGGGCCGCGAGATCACCCGCAAGATCGCGGGCATCCCCTTCCTCGATGAGCGTGCGATGGAGGAAATCACGACCAAGGCACTGACCAGTGCCGGCACCCGCATTCCCTCCATGCGCACCAAGGTCGAGCATCTGTCCGGCGGCCAGCGGCAGGCGATCGAGCTCAATCGTTTTGCCCATTGGGGTGGCAAGCTCCTCTTGCTGGACGAGCCGTTTGCCGCACTTGGGGTCGAACAGACGCGGCGGGGATTGGACATGATCCGCCATGTCGCCAGCCAGGGCATCGGTGTCGTCATCATCACCCACATCATGCAGCAGGCCTTTCAGGTCGCAGACCGCATCGTCGTCATCCGCCACGGCGTCGTCGCCGGCGATGTCGACAGAACCAAGACAAGCCCGGATGCAGTGATCGAAATGATCACAGGGCAAACCCTCACCGGCGCCGGACCGGTGGGCAAACAATGACAAGGGGTCCGGCGTAAAACTGGAGAGAACGATCATGAGACGAATAATGCTAAGCTTGCTGAGCGTTTTGGTGCTCGGCCTTTCAATGCTCACAACGGCGGCCGCACAGTCCAAGGGTACGGTCTATTATCTTGTGCCGACACTGCTCGACGAATTCCAGACAGGCTCGGTCAGCGCCTTGGAAATGTTTCTGAAGCAGACCGGCTACGAGATGAAAACCCTTAACGCCGACAACAAGACAGACGCACAGCAGTCGCAGATGAACGACGTCATCGCCTTGAAGCCGGCGGCGATCATCCTCGCCGCTGTCGACTTCAACGCATTGAAACCATCCATCGAGGCAGCCCGTGCGGCCGGTATTCCGGTCGTCGAGTTCGACCGTCAGGTCACCTCGACCGTGTCAGACTTCACCTCGGTCGCCGGGACGATCGAGATCGGCCATGTTGCCGCGCAACAGGCTGAAGCGATGCTCAAGGCCAAGAATGGCGACGTGAAGGGCAAGATCCTGCAGGTTCTGGGCGACCCTGGCGATCCCTACACGCTCGATATCCAGAAGGGCTTCGAAGAGAAGATGAAGGCCTTCCCGAAGGTGACCATCATCTCTGTGCCCGCCATGCAGTGGGAAGCCAGCAATGCAGGGACGATCGTCTCCGATCAGATGCTGGCCAATCCCGATATCAACCTGATCTTCCTGCATGCAGCCCATCTTTCGGTTGCAGCCGTCGCCTCGCTTGAGTCCGCTGGCAAGAAACCAGGCGACGTCATGATGATGAGCTCGAACGGCGCTCCCGTCGGCCTCGATCTGATCCGCAAGGGCTGGCTCAATACCGAAGTCGAGCAACCGCTTTATGCCCAGGCGGCAGCCATTGCCATGTTCATGGACAAGATCGTCGGCAAGCAGGAAATCAAGGCCGGCGACTATGATGTGCTTGGCCTGAAAGGGGTCGTGACGAAGGAAGCCTGGGGGCCGAACATCAAGATCCCGGGTGCCGCGATCACCAAGGAGAATGTCGACAACCCGGCCTTCTGGGGCAACATGAAAGCGCCGACAGCCTCGATCAAATCCGTCGAATAACAACCCTTCATCCGGGGTTGAAAGACCCCGGACTCCTTCCCTCAAGTCCGGATTTGCCGCATGACGCCCCGTACGCGCAAAAGTCTAGAATCTGTACTCGATAACCTCGTCTGGTTCATGCTCATCGTTGTGCTTGTCCTGTTTTCGGCCCTGATCCCGAACTATTTCCAGATCGGCATTTTCACAAACATCATCGAAGCGTCGAGCGTGCTGGGCGTGATGTCGATCGGCCTGGCTTTGGTGATCATCGCCGGCCATATGGACCTTTCGGTAGAATCCGTTGCCGCTTTGGCCGCCATGGCGGTCGGCATCCTTTTCTGCTCGGCAGGGATCGGCATGGGGATGAAGCTCTCACCGCAATGGCTGATGATCCCAGCGTCACTGCTCGTTGCCTGCGGGATCGGCGCATTGATCGGTCTCTTCAACGGCTTCCTTGTCGTGAAACTGAAGATGAGCGCCTTCATCATCACGCTTGCCTCCTTCATTTGGGTGCGCGGCATCGTGCTGGCGGTTTCCGGCGGACGCTCCGCCCAGGATCTGGATCCGGCCATCCGCTGGTTCGCTATTGAGCGTGTGGCTGGCATTCCGCTGTCAGCCTGGATTGCGATTGCCTGTTTCGTGGTCTTTTCGGTGCTGATGGCCAGGACGCCATTCGGCCGGCACCTGGTAATGATCGGCGGGAACGAGACCGCCGCTTACCGCGCCGGCATTCGCGTCACCCGCAACCTGATCATCGCCTTTGTACTGGCAGGCGCCATCGCCGGCCTGGCTGGATGGCTGCTTGCCATACGCACATCAGGCGCCACGGCAAACCTCGGCGTTGGGCTGCTGTTCAACGCCTTTGCGGCAGTCGTCATCGGTGGTGTCAGCCTCAAGGGTGGTGTCGGTGCGCTGCCCGGCGTCTACGCCGGAGTGCTGCTCCTCTCGTCCATCAACACCGCCATCAACCTGATGGGCCTGCCGGCAAACTATACCCAGGTCATCCACGGCTTCCTGGTGCTTGCAGCGGTTCTACTCGATACGTTCAAACAAAGGCTCCGCCAAAGGCTCGCATGACAGACAGATTGAAAAACAAGGTGGCGCTGGTCATCGGCGCATCGCGCGGCATCGGCAAGGCAATCGCCGTCCGCTTCCAGGAGGAAGGCGCAAAGCTGGTGCTGGCTGATTCCGAGGCCGACGACGGCAAGGCGGCAGCCGATGATCTCGACATCGACTTCGTCCACACCGACATCTCGAAGATGGAAGACGCCGTTGCCGCGGTCGAATTCACACTCGAACGTCAAGGGCGGCTCGACATCATCGTCCAGAACGCCGGCATCTATCCGTGGCAGCTCATCGAGAATACGTCTCCGGAAGACTGGGACAGCGTGATGGGGGTCAATCTGCGTGGATGCTTCAACGCCGCACGCGCCGCGCTGACGCCGATGAAAAAGCAGGGCTCGGGGCGTATCCTGTTTACGTCATCCATCACCGGCCCGCATGTTACAAGCCCGGGCCACGGCCACTACGCGGCGAGCAAGGCTGGCATCAACGGCTTCATTCGCTCAGCGGCGCTGGAGTTCTCGTCCTATGGCATCAATGTCAATGGCGTCGAGCCCGGCAACATATTGACGGAAGCGATCCAGCTGCACCGTAGCGCCGCCTTCATCAAGAACATGGAGGACGCAATTCCGCTCGCCCGCCTCGGCTCGCCGCGCGACGTTGCCAATGCCTTCCTGTTTCTCGCCTCCGACGATGCGAGCTATGTGACCGGCACCACCATCGTCGTCGATGGCGGGCAGCTCCTGCCGGAAGGCGCGGACTTCAGGCTCCTGCCATCCTGATCATTTCCAGCATCCGGGACCAGCTCTGTGTCGATCGTCGACGACCTAACTGTCATCCGTTTGCCGACGGGATGCGGGAAACCTCGGCCAAGGCAGAGCGGGTCGCCTGATGATGTCGCCTTTGCCGATAGGCATGGAACTGCGTATCGGCAATAACACCCACCAGAATGACCGCACCCATGACCGCGAAATTGAGCGAAGAGGGAATGCCGAGCAGGTTGACGAGGTTCTGGAGGACCTGAAGCAACACGACCCCGAGCACTACCCCGACGATCGAGCCTTCCCCACCCCGCAGGGAAAATCCGCCGAGGACCGCAGCCGCGATGGCATAGAGCTCGTAGAAATTCCCATGCGACGAGGGCTGGACGGACTTGGTGTACATGGCGAAGAAAATGGCCGAGACGCCCGTCAGAAAGGAACAGAGAACATAAGCCGTGACGATCACGCGCTTTGTATTGATCCCGCAATAACGAGCCGCCTCCTCGTTCTTTCCGACGGCCAGAAGATGACGTCCGAAAACGGTTCGATGCAGGAGAAACCATGCAAGCACCGCAAACACGCCAAAAGCCATGACGGAATGGGGAACGCCCGCTGTTCGTCCGACGAACAGATATTCGAGCATGGGAAGATCCGTCCCGAAGGTAAAGCCGGCCGTCCCGTCCCGGGTGTAGAAGCGCGCTATGCCTCGGTAGATCAGCAGACCACACAGTGTGACGACGAAGGGCTGTAGCTTGAGCCGTGTAATGAGCCAGCCATGCAGCAATCCGATCACAACCGACAGGACAAGCACGATCGCAAAGGCGACAGGCCAGGGAACGCCATGCGAGGCGATCAGGTCGATGAAGATGACGCCGAGAAGGGCGATGACGGAACCGATCGAAAGCTCGATCCCTGCAGTGACGATGACGAAGGCCTCGGCAATCGAAAACAGCCCGAACAGTCCAATCAGATTGGCTGTGTTGGCAAGATTGACCGGAGAAATGAAACGCGGATTGACCAGTGTCACGATGGCGCCCACGGTCAGAACGAGGACGGCAAGGCCGATGTCTTTCTTGTGCATGCCAATCTCCTATCCGACCGCCAGACTGAGGATCGATTCTTCGGACAGATCCGCCCGCGACAGGATGCCGGCAATGGCCCCGCGCCGCATCACCGCCACGCGCGTCGAGACGCCGATGACTTCTTCCATATCGGACGAGATCATCAGCACCGCGGCTCCGCCTTCCGCGAGATCGCGCATGAGGCGGTAAACCTCAGCCTTTGCTCCGACATCGATGCCTCTCGTCGGCTCGTCGAGAATGATGAGCCTGGGATCGAGCCCGAGCCACTTTGCCAGAACGACCTTCTGCTGGTTGCCGCCCGACAATTCGCTGACCGCACGGTCGAGCCGCGGCGCACGGATCGATAGCCGGCTGCGGGACCGATCAGCGATCTCCATTTCGGCCCCGCGATCGACGAAGCCAGCGGTCGCGATCTCCGAAAGGTTCGGCATCACCACGTTTTCAGAAAGAGAGAAGTCGAGGAACAGTCCCTCACCCTTGCGGTCTTCCGGCACCAAACAGATGCCGGCGGCGATTGCTGCAGGCACCGATCCGGATGCGACCGGCTTGTCGTTCATCTCGACACGGCCGCCCTGGACGGGATCGATGCCAAAGATCGCGCGCGCAAGTTCCGTCCGACCTGCGCCGACCAGACCGGCAAGGCCGAGAATTTCCCCGCCTCGAACCTCGAGATCGACCGGGGCCTGCGGATAGGCTTCGGTTCTGAGATTTCGTGTCCGAAGCACCACCGGCCCCTGCCTTACATGCGGGGGCGTGTAGAATTGCGTCACATCGCGGCCGATCATCAATCGCACCATGGCATCTCGATTGATGCTGCCGCTTCGGAGCTCCCCGGCATTTCGACCGTCCCTGAGCCCAACCACCCGGTCTGCGACGGCTTCGACTTCGGCAAGGCGATGGGTAATAAACAGGATGGCCACTCCATCTGCCCGCAACCGGCGCACGACGTCGAGCAACCGTTGGGTTTCCGCAAGAGTGAGGCTCGATGTCGGTTCGTCGAGGATCAGAAGGCGGACATTGGTCGAGAGCGCCTTGGCGATTTCCATCAGTTGCTGGTCCGCCAGCGAAAGTTCCGAAGCCTGGGTGGATGGCTGAAAGCGGGCGCCCAGCATGTCGAGCAGTGGTTTCACCCGCTCGGCCATGGCCGCATGGTCGATAAAACCGAAGCGGCGGCTGCGCGGCTCACGGCCCAGGAGAACGTTGCCAGCGACATCGAGATTGAAAAATGGGTTCAGCTCCTGGTGCACGAACGCGATGCCACGGGCCAAGGCCTCGGCGGGTTTCAGATGGGGCGTCGTTTTCCCATCGATGACGATCTCACCTTCATCGGGTACGATCGTGCCCCCAAGCACCTTCATAAGCGTGGATTTTCCGGCACCGTTTTCGCCGATCAACCCGACGACTTCGCCTCCCCGGATGCCGAGCGACACCTGATTGAGCGCCACAGCGCTTGGATAGACCTTGGTGATGCCGATGAGATCAAGAGATATGCGGGCGGCAGCTGTCATCTGGCGTGAACCTCGAATGCGTTGAGGGCCAGCACGGAGCCCGAAAGATCCGCGCTGGCCGCGTCAAGGTGCGTATCACCCGCCCATCCGCGCCTTGAGTTGCTTCTCGAACGCATCGACATTCGCCTTGTCGATGACTTTGGTCGGCACGATGATCAATCCATCTGCCGGCACTTTCGACTTGTCGCCCTTCAGGTACGCCGCCATCAGCTTCATCCCCTGGTAGCCCCATTGATAGGGGTCCTGAACGACCGTGCCTGCAAACTGGCCTTGCCGCACGGCTCCGAGCGTGATCGGATCTTCATCGAAAGCGATGACCGTGATGTTCCCGAGCTTTCCGGCCGCTTTCAACGCTTCATAGATCTTCGGTGGATTGTAGGAATAAAAGCCCACCATGCAGGTGATGTCCGGATTTGCCGCGAGGACATCATCGACATTGGACCGCGCGCGGGCAAAATCGACGTCATCGCCCCGCACATCGACGAGTTCGATCGACTTGCCCTTCACGGCCTGGCGAAAACCGTCGATCCGCTCCCTGGCGTTATCAGCGCCAAGGAAGCCGACAAAACCCATACATTTACCACCCTTGGGCAACGCCTTGACCGCGATTTCCCCCGCCTGGATGCCGGCTTGGGTATTGGACGAACCCAGATAGGCGATGCGCTTCGACTGCGGCGCATCGCTGTCCGTCGTGAAGAGCGGAACCTGCGCTGCGATGCGGTTGAAGGCATCGACGGAATTCTTCGGGTCAGCCGACGAGATCATGATTGCGTCGGTCCCCGCAGCCACGAGGTCATCCATCAGGGCGTTCTGCAGTGCAGCCGTGCCCTGCGTGGGATAACGGAACTGCAACTCGAAATCCGGAAGCTCCGTCTGCGCCGCCTTGACCCCTGCCTCGGCCAGCTTCCAGAAATCGGAAGCGGCATTGACGACGAAGGCGAGTGCCTTTTTCTCTGCGGCGACCGCTGGCATAGCCACCATGGTCGCCATGGCCACGAGGGCCGTGATCGTAAACCTTTTCATCTTGTCCTCCCGCAACCCACTCCTCCAGGGCTGCTCCAGGTTGAAGGGCGACAACCGAGCAATGCAAAGCCTTAGCCCGGTTATCGGGTCCGTTTCAGCGTCTGCGCCATGGGCGCCACGGCGCCGTCAGTTGGTCTTGCAGAAACCGGGATCTTCGGCGTTGCAGATGTCGAGGCCGGTAAACAGCGGATCATCCACCTTCTCGCCTTTGATCAGCTTGATCATCACGTCGGGTGCCTTGTAGCCCATCTCGAAGGGCCGCTGACCGACCTGCGCATGGCTGCGGCCCTCACGAAAGGCTTGGGTCTGCGGTGGCAGCGTATCCCCCGCCACGATCACCAGTTCCTTCGACTTCAGCTTGCTCATGACCTGGTCGGTGACCTGGGTATAGGCCTGTGGCGCGAACTGTGCCCACCCGCCGATCAGGATGAAGGCATCGAGCTTGGGATGGGCTGTAAAGACATCCGACATCTGCTGATTGGCGAGGTCCGCCTGGTCGTTGGTATAGACGGGGCATCCCTCGATTTCAGTCCAGCCGTTCTGTCCGCTCAGCCGCTTCACGTCCTTGGCTCCCGCAATCGTGTCACGGAAACCCTGGGCACGCGCATTGATGTTGGCGGCACCAACATTGCCGAGTTGCAGACACACCGTGCCACCCTTCGCCTTCAGCTTCTTCGTCTGCTCAGCCATCTTCACACCCATCAGATAATTGTCGGTGCCGAGATAGGTCTTGCGCAGATCATGGTCTTTCTCGAGGAAGTCCGCATCGACGGTCATGACGGGAATTTGCGGCGCGATCTGGCGCACGCGGTTCGCCATGGCCGGCGCGTTCGACGGCGAGATTGCAATCGCTGCAACACCGCGCGTCAGCAGATCGTCGACAATTTGGACCTCACCCGCTTCGTCGGCCGAAGAGGCCGGTCCCGTATAGAGGCACTCGTATTCGCTCTTCGGATTTTCCGAGAGCCACTTCTTGCAGCCCAGATTGATCTGTTCGAAGAACGGATTGTCGAGCCCTTTGACGACGATGGCGAGTGTCTTTTTGCTCTCCGCAGCGCTCTCGCCGGCCAGCAACATGAGAATAGGTATTGCAGTGAATGCCAAATATCTTGTTTTCATTGCCTTTCTCCTCCTCCAAATCGCCGGCAAAACCCTCCTGCTCAGCCGGGATACCAAATGATGCGCGGATTATTTCCTGCACGCCTGTAGCTCCAGGCACGCTCGACAAGTCCTTCGACATCGATTTCCGGTTGCCAGCCGAGAACCATCCGGGCCTTTGAATTGTCGAGCCAGTTGCTGTGAAACGGTGTCGGGATATCGCGGCGCTTCCGATCGCCGGAAGCCTCCAGGATATCGGCCAGCGCGCCGTAGTCGACCGGCTGGTCCATGGCGACGTTGAACAGTTCTCCATACGCAGCCGGATTGTCCAGCGCGGCGATCATCGCGTTGACGAGATCATCGACATGAAGAAAGCTGCGCTTGAGATAGGCGCCGCGACCATCCCGCATGGCAGGTATGGCCCGGTTCTTCCGAAGCGCGTCGAGATCATCCGCTCCCATCATCGCCGACCACGGCGGCCCGCCGAACTGATCAGGACCGACCTCCATTGCGTAGCGGAAGTCGTCCTTTTCCATGATCCACGGAGCGCGAAGCGTGGTCCAGTTGAGACCCTCCTGGATCCCGAACTGTTCCACCATGGTCTCTTCCAGCACCTTGGTCAGGGCATAGACGCCGCGATAGGCTCGCCTCGGCGACTGCTCCGTGATCGGTGCACTGTAACCATGAAAAATGTGCCCCACCACACAATCACCGCTCAGCAGCATGAACTGCTGTTTCGCAGCTGAACGGCTGAAACCCTCCAGCAGGAGGTAAAGCCCCTTGAGAGCAACATCGATGGCCTGATCTGGCGTCTCTTTGACGGCCGCCAGGTGCAGCACATGCGTCACACCCTCGAGCGCCTTCCCGACAATCTGCGGATCTGCCACGGACCCCTTCACCACGGAGATACGGGGACCCGGTTCCAGGGAGCGGTTGTTGCAGAGCGCGACGACGTTCCATTCCGCAAAGCGCGGATTGGAAAGAAAGGCGGGAAGGAAGGCTTGGCCCACCTTTCCGGTGGCGCCCGTCACGAGCAACCGCATCACCGCCCCCTTTTCGCTTTCAGGTTGAATAATTAATATTTGGTTATAATATTAAGTCAAGCATTATTGATACCTGTTTACGGGCGGGCAACGTGCAGGCTATGGTGCCGACAGAATGCCATCGTGGGATCAGCCGAGGGAGGGCGGAGCGTGTCACGGCTTTCATTGCATTCAATTTCAAAGAGTTACGGCGCAATACACGCGCTGTCGCGTGTCAGTGTCACCGTCGAACCAGGGGAGGTTCTGGGACTGATGGGGGACAACGGCGCCGGCAAGACGACGCTTGTCAAAATCATCGCCGGCAACTTCCCACCATCGACAGGAGAGATCCGCGTCGATGACCAACCGGTGACCTTTCACAACCCACGCGACGCACAGCGGCACGGCATCGAGGTCGTCTATCAGGACCTTGCGCTGTGCGACAATCTCTCCGCTGCCTCCAATGTCTTTCTAGGGCGAGAGACCATGCGCAGCCTCGGGCCGCTGCGCTACATCGACTATGCCAAGATGAACCGCGTCGCAGCGGAGCTGTTCCGGCAACTGAAATCGGAAACGAGACCACGCGATTTGGTGCGCCGCATGTCCGGTGGCCAGCGCCAGGCGGTTGCGATCGCCCGCACGCTGCTGTCCGAACCCAAGATCGTCATCATGGACGAGCCGACCGCCGCAATCTCCGTCCGCCAGGTGGCCGAGGTTCTCGATGTCATTCGCAGGCTGCGTGATCACGGCATCAGCGTCATTCTCATCAGCCACCGCATGCCCGACGTCTTCGGTGTTTCGGACAAGATTGCGGTGCTGCGGCGCGGCGAACTCGTCGCCAGCAAACGCGCCGATCAGTCGTCGCCCGAAGAAGTGACAGGATTGATCACCGGCGCCATCGAAGCCGCTTGAAAGGAGATCGCCATGACCACATTGGATGACGTGATTGCCCGCAGCGAGCATCGAAGCTGGATCTCACGCGTATCGAGCCGGCAGCTGTTCTGGGTCTTTATCGCTGCGGTCCTTGCCTGCCTCGCGCTCAGCATTCTAACGGACAGCTTTGCAACAGAGCGCAATCTCTTCAATGTTGCGCGCAACTTCGCCTTCGTCGGCATCATCGCGATCGGAATGACGACCGTAATCGCCTCGGGCGGCATCGATCTGTCGGTCGGCTCAACCGTAGTGTTGAGTGCCATGGTGATCAGCGTCACCATGGAGGGTGGCATGCCCTTCCTCCTCGCATTTCCTCTTGCGCTGCTTGCAGCCCTCCTTGTGGGCGTACTGAACGGCGTGCTTGTCGCCTATGCCGGAATGCCACCCTTCGTCGTCACCTTGGGCACTCTTTCGGCCGCTCGGTCCCTGGCCATGGTCCTGTCGGACAACAAGATGATCTGGAATTTCGGCCCCGACCACGACCTGCTGATCTGGGTCGGCGGCGGCTCGACGCTGGGCATACCCCACCCCCTGTACGTCCTCGCTGCGCTAGCCCTTGTAATGTCGCTGGTCTTCAGGTGGACCCGATGGGGGCAGCATCTGCTTGCGATCGGCAGCAATGAGAACGCCGCCATCCTGACAGGCATCCCCGTGCGGCGCATGAAGGTGAGTATCTATGGCGTGTCGGCTCTCACCGCCGGGCTCGCCGGCGTTCTGATGGCTGGATGGCTCGGCAGCGTGACCACCAATCTCGGCCAAGGCATGGAGCTGACGGTGATTGCCGCGGCCGTCATCGGTGGTGCCAATCTGGCCGGTGGCGAAGGCAATGCGCTCGGTGCCGTCGTTGGAGCACTGTTGATAGAAGTTATTCGCAACTCTCTGATCCTGCTCGGCATCTCGACATTCTGGCAAGGAATGTTCATAGGTACCTTCATTGTGGTTGCCGTAGCCTTCGACCGTGTCCGGCACTTTCGATCCTGACACGGCACCATACCCCGGAAACCACGGTGTCCGACATGGAGAATGCCTTGAAACCGACGATGATGGACGTGGCCGCGCTGGCAGGCGTATCTCAGGCGACCGTTTCCCTCATTCTCAATGGCAGTTCCGGCGCCCGGTTCACCGAAGCCACCCGCAAGCGGGTCTTCGACGCGGCGGATCAGTTGGGCTATCGTCTCGCGAACAAGTCATCAGCCAGTTCCGGACCCGGCAGTGCGCCCGCCAACAAGGTAATCGTTTTTGCCGTCGACGAACTGACCACCGATCCATGGATGGCCCTTGCCTACGAAGGTGCCCGCGAAAAGGCACTCGAACTCGGGATTATCGTCACACTTGGCGTCTTCCGCAAAGGCGAGGACCCGGATGGCGGCATCTTTTCGATCTGTGACGGACAGGCACTTATCGGCTACATTTTCGGCACTATTTTGACCCGCAAGATCGATCCGCCGGAACCGCTTCTGAAGGTCCCCTCTGTGCTGGTCAACTGCTACGATCAAGAGCGTCGGCTTCCGTCCATCCTGCCGGGAGACGTCGCCGGCGGCCGGGCGGCGACGGAACGGCTGATCAGCGCCGGGCGCAAGCGGATAGCCCTGATCAACGGCCAGGAAGGTCTCGACAATCCGCGCGACCGCTTGCGCGGATACAAGCAGGCTCTTGCCAGCAACGATCTCTCCTACGACCCCGACCTCGTGCACTATGGCAACTGGGAACCGCCGTCCGGATACGAAAAGACGCATGCGCTGATGAAGCTGAAGGATCCCCCGGACGGGATATTCTGCGCGAACGACCTCATGGCGCTTGGCTGTATCGAAGCGCTGAACGAACTCGGCAAGTCTGTCCCGGAGGATGTCTCCGTCGTCGGCTTCGACAACAGAGACATTGCCCAGTTCACGATGCCGCCGCTGACAACCTTCCATCTTCCGATGTTCGAGATGGGCGTGATGGCCGTCGAGCTGCTTTCCGATATGGCTGGCGGGCTGACCAGCAATCACGACCAGTTGAAGGTGGAGTGCCGACTGGTCGCCCGCAGTTCCGCCTGAGCTCAGACTGGCCTGCGGCAAGGTTCGCGGCCAATGGAATGACTTGCTGAGCAGAAAGGACCGCCGGCACGTCAGCCGATCCCGAGCTCCAATGCGGCGTCTGTCGCCCTTCTGGCAAGTTCCTGAAAATGCGCCACCCGGCCGCTGGTTGACCTGAAACAGATGCCGACCTGACGGGTCTCACTCCAGCCCTCGATTTCCAGGAGATGAACGTCCTCTGCGTTGCGGAACTCCGCCTGTGCGTAGAGTTCGGGAAACAGCGAGCAGCCCATGCCGATCGACACCATTTGTCGGATCGCGTCCAGGCTGGTACCGGCATAGTCGTCAATGACAGTCGCGCCGGACGCCTTCGCCAGTCGCTGAACGCTCTCGAGCAACTGGTGTCCGCTTCCAAGCGCCAGCAGACGCTCGCCTTTCAGCTCTTGAACGGAGACAGCCCGACGTTTTGCAAGCCGATGATCAGCGGGAACGCCCAGCAGCAGCCGCTCCCTGCCGATCGGCACGAACATCAGAGACCGCTCGCCGAACAAGGGGCCGAGGCCACAGTCGAGCGTTCCTTCCGCAACAGCGGTTTCGATCGCCGCAGGACGATCTTCGACGATGTAGATCTTCAGATCGGGGTATTGTTTATGCAGGGACGGTAGGAACCTGGGCAGGAAATACGGCCCGAAAGTCGGCGGCGTGCCCAGCCTGATGACGCCGCCAAGCGCTGCGCTGTGCTTTGCGACGGTCTCGAGCAGATCGCCCACTGCGGCAAGCGCCACGCGGGCACCATGCACAAAACGTTCCCCGACCGGCGTGAGGAGAACCGTCGTCGACGTCCGCTCGAACAGCTGGACGCCCAGATTTTCTTCCACGATCCCCACTTGGACGGAGAGTGTTGGTTGCGAGACATGGCATTGCTTCGCGGCCTTTCCGAAATGACCGCATTCAGCAAGCGCGACGACGTATTCGAGTTGGCGAAGACTGGGGCGAAACGGCATGCTCAATAGTCGATCACTATCGAGACGATTTCAACAATCAATTGGCGCAATGACGATGGGATCGCCAGATCAGTCTTTGATCAAAGAGGAGGTCGAAGATGGAACTGGCTTCGACCTCGAAAGGCCATCGCGGCGCTCCGACTGAAACGCGCAAGCCCTCTTGATCACGATCCAGTTCCATCTGCTACCGCGGGTCCTGCGCCCGCGGTTTACTCCTTGTGCCCCTGTCCGGGCCCCTCTGGCGAGAGCTGCCGGTCCTCTCGCGATGTCGGACGCCGCATCCACCGTGAACGACCGGCTGGAGTGTTCACATGGACTTTGCATTCTTCTTTGCAGACTGGCTCGGCAAGCCCGTCTGGATGTGGCTCGGTTTCCTTTCGATCGTGACGACCCTGCTTGCCCTGGACCTCGGCGTTCTTCACCGCGACAACCGCGAGATTGGTGTCCGCGAGAGCCTGATCCTGTCTTCGATGTATATCGCGCTCGGTCTTGCGTTCGGCGGCTGGATCTGGTGGCAGCTCGGCGGTGAGCAGGGGATGAACTACCTAACGGGCTTCGTAGTCGAGAAAACGCTGGCGCTGGACAACGTCTTCGTGATCGCGCTCATCTTCTCTTTCTTCGCAGTGCCGCGCAAATACCAGCACCGCGTCCTCTTTTGGGGCGTGCTGGGTGTGATCGTTCTGCGCGCCATCATGATCGGACTTGGCGCGACGCTGGTTTCGAACTTTTCATGGGTCCTCTATCTCTTTGCCGCCTTCCTCGTCATCACCGGCATCAAGATGCTGTTGATCGGCGACAAGGAACCCGAGATCGGCAACAATCCCATTGTCGGCTTCATGCGGCGCAGGTTTAACGTCACGGAAGAGCATCACGGTCAGGATTTCTTCGTCAAGAAGCCCCATCCCACGACCGGCAAACTGGTCTGGT